>NZ_WIQM01000013.1 GCF_015732185.1 Pectinatus haikarae | reverse complement strand
TTATTTCGAATAATTGTGGAAAAATTGAATTGAAATGGTATAATATAGAGAATTAATTATTACTAAAACAATTATCATAATAATAATTTGCAGGAGAAGCATTATGAGTGAATTACAGCTTTTTAAAATAGAAAATTTTATTGGTGGGAATCAAGATTGGTTTACTGATTACTGGATGAAAATAGGAGGCTGCGGAGCAGTGACAGCTTGTGATCTTTGCATTTATTTTGCAATGGTTTTCAGAGAGAAAAAATTATATCCCTATGCGGTGGAAAAGATAACCAAAGAGGACTATATAAATTTTTCCAACATAATGAAACCATATTTGGCTCCCCGAGTGCATGGAATAAATAAGCTGGAAATATTTATTGAGGGATTCAATGCGTATCTTTATGATAAAAAGAAAAAAGATATACATTTAGATGGAATTTACAGCAATTGTCCTTTACAAAATTTTAAGGATGCCGTACGAAATCAGCTGGATAAGAAAATGCCGGTACCCTATTTGAACCTTAAACATAGAGACCCGCGTTTGAGAGATTATGTGTGGCATTGGTTTTGGCTGGCGGGCTATGAAGAATTTAATAATGCCTTTATGGTGAAAGTGATAACATATGGAAGTATTCATTGGTTGTCATTAGATCAGCTCTGGGACAGCGGCTACGAACAAAAAGGCGGGATAATTTTAATCAATATGGACAAAAGCAAATCAGCGTGAGCTGATTTGCTTTTGTTAAAATATCGGAATGGTTTGCTGTGTCAGACCGTGCAGTGTAATCGGGCTGATACGGTTTATGCTGCTATCAGAGGTGAAAAGTATGGATAAAACTTATAAAAAGTATCCAATAGAAGAGAAAATTGCAGAATATATAAATATTTTGGGAAGATTCTGCGGAAAACGTGATATCAAGATTCTGAATGCTGATGAACTTAAAAATAAATATAAAATAGACAAGACCGATATAATGGTTTTGTTTGGCGGCAGTATTATAGCAGGCGGTGATGTATTGGCAGACGCTATGAAAAAAGGAATTGCCGAAAAGTATATTGTCGTTGGCGGCATGGGACATACAACCGAATATCTGCGCAAAGAAATGCATGAAGTGTATCCCGCTGTGATAACAGCAAATTTATCGGAAGCGGAGATTTTTGCGGCATATTTGAAAGAAAAATATAATTTAAATCCTGACTTTTTAGAAACAGAATCGACAAATTGCGGCAATAATATTTCCTATCTGCTGAAGCTTCTTAAAAGGCAAAATATAAAATTCAGTAATATTTTAATTTCTCAGGATGCTGCGATGCAGTATCGTATGGAAACTGTATTAAAAAAATATATGCCGGAAATTTCTGTAATAAATTTTGCTGCTTACAGTGCAACTGCTGCGGTCCGGGATGGCGAATTGATATTTATCGAAGATATATCCGGTATGTGGAAAATGAAAGATTATATCACTCTCTTAATGGGAGAAATACCGCGCTTGACAGATAATAAAAGCGGATATGGACCAATGGGGAAAAACTATATAATACACGTAGATATACCAGCTGAAGTGGAAAATGCTTTTAATGAATTGAAAAAAATTTATGGAACATTGATTCGTCGGGCGGATCAGCGATATTCGTCTAAATAGGAAGTATACGTACGTATAGGTTTGATAATTCAGTGATTTGCAAATATAAAGAAATTCATCGTTTTGGATAAACACTAAAAAGTTGTTCAATAAAAAAACTTTCTATTGAGTTATTAAACCTCAACAGAAAGTTTTTTAAATTATTTAATTCATATCATGTGATATCATATATTCAGCGATTTGCAGGGCGTTAAGGGCAGCACCTTTTCTTATCTGATCACCAACTACCCATAAATTTAAACCATGTTTTATAGAATAATCCTGACGTATGCGTCCGACATATACGTCATTTTTACCCGAGGTCATCAGGGGCATGGGATAATCCATTTCAGCAGGATTGTCTTGGACGATAACACCAGGAAATGCAGAAAGAAGATTTTTTGCCTCTTCTACACTTACGTTGTCTTCAAACTCTATATTTACAGATTCGGCATGACTTCTGAATACAGGTACGCGCACAGTTGTGGCAGTGATGCCGATCGTTTCATCCTTTAATATTTTGTGAGTTTCGTTGATCATTTTCATTTCCTCTTTTGTGTAAAGATTATCCTTGAAAATATCAATCTGGGGGATTAGGTTGAAAGCAATCTGATAATGCTTTGGCAATGATGCACCGGGCAGAATTTCTGCCTTTACAGGGCGGCCGGCAGCTATATCTTCTGCCTGCTGCTGGAGTTCAGCCATAGCCTCTTTGCCGCCGCCGGAAACAGCCTGATATGTGGACACTACGATACGTTTGATCTTGCTTTTGTTATAAAGCGGTTTTAATGCCATTACCATGATTATAGTTGAACAATTCGGATTAGCAATGATGCCTTTGTGTTTTTTAATGCATTCAGGATTTACTTCGGGCACGATCAAAGGAACCTCGGGATCCATCCGAAATGCGCTCGAATTATCAATGACAACAGCACCGGCCTGAACAGCTGCGGGTGCAAAAGTTTTGCTGGCTGCTCCGCCGGCAAATAATGCTATATCAATATTTTCAAAGGAATTATTAGTCGCTTCTTCGACAGTATATTCCTTGCCCATGAAAATTATTTTTTTGCCGGCAGAACGTTTTGAAGCCAATAGACTGAGTTTTGCAAAGGGGAAATTGCGTTCTTCTATCAAATTGAGAAATTCCTGGCCGACGGCACCGGTCGCACCAAGAATAGCCACATTATATTTTTTCATTAAAACGCGACCTTTCTTATCACATTATTTTATCAAGATTTCTTACAAGGCCTTTTAAACCGGAAATCTTTTTACAGGCGAGAACCACTCCAGGCATGAACGAGGTACGATCTATAGAATCATGACGTATCGTGAGTGTCTGTCCGAGACCACCGAAAATAACTTCCTGATGTGCCACATAACCGGGCAATCTGACGCTGTGAATTGGAATGCCGTTTATTTCGGCACCGCGTGCTCCCGGCAGTTTTTCTTTTTCGTCAGGATGTCCCTGCTTCATGGGGCGGCGAACTTCGCTGATAATTTCCGCCGTGGTTATTGCTGTACCGGAAGGTGCGTCGAGCTTTTGGTCGTGGTGCAGTTCGATGATTTCTACATTGGGCAGATATTTTGCGGCTTCCTTCGCAAACATCATCATTAAAACAGCACCTATTGCAAAATTGGCTGCTATAAAAGCCGGAGTATTTTGTGCCAGGGCAAGCTGATTTAATTTATCCTTTGCTTCGTCAGATAAGCCGGTAGTACCGATGACAGGAGATACATGATTTTTGAGTGCCAGACAAGCGTTGGAAAATACCGCATCCGGTTTTGTAAAATCCACCATCACATCAGGATAAGCAGTATCGATAACGGATTGCAGATTTTCATTTACAATGATGCCCGTTTTTTTGCTGCCGATAAGATCACCGACATCCATTCCGCCTTTTATATCAGATGCGCCGACTAATTCAAGCTCTTTGTCATCAGACACAGCTTTCAATACGGCACGTCCCATCTTGCCGTATGCGCCGTTTACTATAACTTTAATCAAAAAAAACCCTCCCTGAGATAGTGCAATGTTATTTAATGCTGTAAAAAAGTGCTGATCAGAAAACTCAATATTAGTAAGCTTAACATTTAGGTAAGTCTTGCTATATTATACTAAAAATAAAGAGAAAATCAAGAGAAAAAGAACAAAAGTATTATTTTTTACCATTTATGTATTTTTTATTAAAAAACCATAGTCCTCCATAGACAATTACTGATATTGCTATTACAATGGCGAGTCTGTTTAAGTTCTGATTGTATGTAAAAATGTCATGTCCGATCATTACTTCCAATGCAGTAGCCGGAAGTTTACCAATCAAGCTGGATAATGAATAATCTTTTAATGATATTTTACTGATAGCACCAAAAGCAGTCAGCACTCCTGAAGGAAAATAAGGAAGTGATCTCAGAACGAGCATGAGTTTAAAACCATTTTTTCCGCTGAGATCATCTATTTTACTCAGCCGGGTGCTTTTATGTATAAGTTTTTCCGCAGACGGGCGCAAAATAGTACGCATAAGTAAAAAACCAAGAATTACACCGACTGTTTCAGCAATCCAGGAGATTATGATGCCGACAGCCGGTCCGAAAAGCAGCCCGTTGGCTGTAATGGCAAAAATAGAAGGCAGACCTACTATATTAATGAGCAAGACCAGCATGAAGCCGAAGAAAATAGCCAAAGTACCAAAAGAATCTATATAAGCAGCTATTTCCTTCATATCGCCGCTGAGTATCACACGAAAAAGATCGTTATAAAAATTTGGCGAAATTATATAGATACTGCCTACTAAAATAATGATCAGTGCATATCCCGCTATTTTTATCTTTTTTTCCGAGTTCACTTATAATACTCCCTTGTATTGAATTAACTATTGCTTTATTTTATCACAGTTCTGCTGCTAATACATTATTTTTATAATAATTAAAACAGGTGGTTCAATATAGTATGGGTCTGACTGCGTTTAAAATTGTGTTTTTATTAGTAAAATGGTATAATTAACTTAATTCATCTGGGTTTTTTCGGGATGAACAATCATTTTCCCGAGAGTCACAGAGTGTGTAGTATTAATTTTGAAAGGATGTTTTAAATGGCTAATCCCGTTATTCGTGTTATGGAAAAAGAAAATGAAAATGCAGCAATAAGCTTCGGCCAAACAGCTACATTATCCGGTTCAATTAAAAAAAGTATCGGACTTGTAGTATTGACGATAATATCGGCGGCAGTATCGGCAAACTTTCTGGCGGATACCTCTTTAGCGATTGTAGGAATAGGAGCAGGTTTCATTGGAGGGCTTATTTTGGCATTAGTGACTTGTTTCAAACCAAGTATTTCTGAGTACACTTCGCCGGGATACGCTATATTTGAAGGTATGGCGCTGGGAATTATCTCAATGCAATTTGAACATCTTTATTTTGGTATATCAGCCATAGCTGTCGGTATAACCTTTGCCGTGATGATTTCCATGCTTGTGTTATGGAAGACCGGTGTGATAACAGTGACCGAAAAAGTTCGTTCAGCAATAATCAGCATGACAGCTGCAATTGCCATATTCTATTTTGCCAGCTTTATCGCTTCTTTCTTTGGCGCTGATTTTATGCCAAGAACCGGCATATTGGGTATTGTCGTGTCACTTATTATTTCAGCTGTTGCTGCTTTTAATCTTTTGCTGGACTTTGATAATATAGAAAAAGCAGTAACCAACGGTATGCCGAAATATATGGAATATTTTACTGCATTTGGATTATTGATAACACTTGTGTGGCTTTATATAGAAATTCTTCGCTTGGTTGCGATGGTGGCATCCATGTTTCAGGATGATTGATTCGAGGCCAAGAGTATAGATAAAAAACCACCCCCATAATTAGACTTAAAAATCTAATCATGGGGGCGGTTTTTTTATTTGCAGTCATTCAAATTGCAGGGGCAGCTGTAATTTATGACCATTGATATAGGCTTTAGCTGACATCTTTTTTTTATTTGGTGTCTGCAGTTCTAAAATTTCTACAGAGTTTTCTCCGGCAGCTACAAGCAAGCCGTTTTTTGTAAGTGCGGTTACTTTGCCGGGAGTAGAATCGGCTAAAGAATCAACAACCGATGTTCGCCATATTTTCATTTTCTGACCATCGATAATACTGTAAGCTCCTGGCCATGAATTGAGCCCCCGGACAAGATTATGTATGTCCCGGGCTGATTTATTCCAGTCAATGCGGCAGATATCATCATTCAACATAGGTGAATAGGAGGACAGTTCATTATTTTGTTTTTCATGCAGAACAGTACCTTTTTGGATTTGTTCTATAGTTTCGGCAAGCAGATCTGCACCGGCGGCCATAAGTTTATCGTGCAGTTCTTCGGTAGTCATATCGTCGGTTATAGAAACAGCTGTTTTTAAAATCATGTCGCCTGTATCCAGCCCGGCGTCCATATACATGGTCGTGACGCCTGTGAGAGTTTCACCGCGTATAATTGACCAATGAATAGGCGCCGCGCCCCTATATGCAGGTAAGAGCGAGGCATGGACATTTATGCAGCCTTTCGGAGGGATATTTAAAATGTCCTGAGATAAGATCTGTCCGAAGGCAACGACAATAATTATGTCAGGATTCAGCCGAGATAATTGTTCGACAAAATCCGGAGACTTTACTTTTGCTGGTTGAAAAACCGGCAGCTGGTTGTCCAGGGCAAAAGCTTTTATGGGAGATGGAGTCAGCTTCTGACCCCGCCCGCGTTTTTTGTCAGGCTGAGTTACTACGGCTATGACTTCAGAGATTTCGTTCAGTCTTTTTAGGCAGGGAACAGCAAAATCCGGTGTTCCCATAAATACAGCTTTCAAATTATTCATTGCTGTCCTCCAGGCGGACAAGTGTTTTGGCCTTATCAACAAAAAGAATGCCGTCCAAATGGTCTATTTCGTGCTGCAGACAGCGGGAAAGTAAAGTTCCCTTTGCCAATATGCGCTGGGCTTTGCCCTGACGATTAAGAAATTTAACGGATACATTTTCGTAACGATCAACTTCGCCGTTCATTTGAGGAACACTGAGACAACCTTCAATACCCTGCATACTACCTTCGCAGCGAACTATTTCAGGATTTATGAGCTCTATAAGACCTTCGCCTACATCGATCACAACAATGCGTTTTAAGACGCCGATCTGCGGTGCGGCAAGGCCGACACCTTCTGCTTCATACATGGTTTCAGCCATATTATCAAGTAATTTCCTTATAGTACTGTCTATTTTTTCCACAGGAGAGGATTTTTGTTTTAATATAGGATCACCAATTTTTTTTATATCCAGTAATGCCATTAATCTATCATCTTCCCTTCTTTATAATAATATTATCATTGTCGACAAAAAAATTCAAATTACATAGTATTTAAAGGATTTACATCTATCTTAACGTCTTTGTCCGTATCAAGACCGATGGAGCATAAAAATTTGTTAACACAGGCAAGATCGGCGGTTTTCAGTAAGATATTGAAACGATATATGCCACGAAAATTTGCTATAACAGAGGGGGCGGGACCAATCAGCTGATGCACGCGGGTATCAGTAAAATTTTCTTTGAACGACTCTCGCAGCGATAGAGCTTTTTGTAATGCCGTTGACTCATTTTCATGTTGGACAGTTAGTTTTACAAGGCTGGCATAAGGCGGATAAAAGAGTTCCTTCCGCAAGATTAGTTCCTGCCTGTAAAAAGCGTCATAGTCCTGTGCTATACCGAATACGACAGCATAATGCTCGGGATTGTACCCTTGGACAATGACATTGCCTTTCAGCGTACCGCGTCCTGCCCGGCCTGCGGTCTGTGTTATAAGGCTGAAACAGCGTTCAGCCGAACGGAAATCAGGCATATTAAGACTGGAATCGGCGCTTATTATACCAACGGCTGTCACTGAAGGAATATCGTGACCTTTGGCGACCATTTGAGTGCCGAGAAGAATATCATAAGCTCCAGATTTAAAATTGCGCAAAATTTCCTGATGGGCAAATTTCCGGCCGGTAGTGTCCCGGTCGAGCCGGATAATTCTGGCTGTCGGAAAGGACTCCTGCAGTTCCTGTTCCAGTTTTTCAGTGCCTGAGCCAAAAAATTTTATGTATCGACTGTTGCAGGAGGGGCATATATCAGGGACATCTTCTTTGATATCGCAATGATGGCATTGCAGGTAATTTCCCTTATGATAGACGAGAGGCAGACCGCACTGCGGACATTTTATAACGAGTCCGCAGGAACGGCACATTACAAATGTAGAATATCCGCGGCGATTAAGCATGATGATGATCTGCTGTTTTTTTTCCAATGTTTTGCTGATAAGGGTTGAAAGCGCACGTGATAAAATATGACGGTTGCCCAAATGCAGCTCTTCACGCATATCAACATATTCTATATGAGGAAGAGGATGATTGTCTATCCTGTGAGGCATTTTCAGAAGCGTATATATTTTTTTTTGAGCATAAAAATAGCTTTCTATGGACGGTGTAGCACTGCCAAGAATGAGTGCAGCATTGTAAAGTAAAGACATTTTCTGTGCTATATCGCGAGTATGATAGCGCGGTGATTCATCCTGTTTGTATGATGAGTCATGCTCTTCATCCATAACAATAAGGCCTAGATCAAAAAAAGGAGCAAATATGGCTGACCGGGCACCAATAATGATCTTGGCATCATTTGTTCGAATACGCATAAAGGCGTCACTACGTTCGCTGACTGTAAGCCGGCTGTGGATCACAACGACGTTTTCTGCAAAAAAATTTTTCAGGGAAACAACAAGCTGTCCTGTCAATACGATCTCGGGAACAAGAATCAATGATTGTCTGACAGTTTTCAAGGCATATTTTGCGGCTTCTATATAAAGCTGAGTTTTACCGCTGCCCGTGACTCCGTACAGTAAAAAAGTATGCGGTTCCTGTCGCTGTATAAAAGGTATTATCTGGGATAAAGCGGACTGCTGATCAGAAGTCAGGAGGACAGGAGCTGATTTTTCCGGGTTTATATTATTGTAGCTGTTGCGGAAAGCACGCTTCTTTGTCAGCAGTATATAATTGCTGGCAGCCAATAGATTTAATATATTTCGAGAAAATTTGTGTGCGGTAAGCTCAGCTATACTGTGAATTTTACCATCCGCTAAAAATTCCAGCAGACGTTTTTGGGTCCTTTTTCGTGTCATATTCTGCAATACAGATTCTGTGACAGTATCACTGTTTATCTGCACATAGGTATCATAAACGAGATGAGCGCGTCTGGAGCAGAAGTAATCTTGGAAAATGGCCTTTTTGGACTGGAGTTTTTTCAGTATTTCCGGTGTATTATCCTTTGCAACCGATCGTATTTGATTGAGATCACAATCAGGATTGGCTGCAATAAATTCATACACAGCATGCTCAGAAAGTGTTAAGGCAGCCGGATAATTATCAGTAACACTATATATACTGCGAAGTTTTATGCTGTTTTTTCCAGGAATGAACAGGCGTAATGCCTCACCCAGAGAGCAAAGATAAAATTCAGAAATAAAGTGTGCTGTTTGCATTACTTTATCGGTAAAATAAGGTTCAGTGTCAATTATATCTGCAATTTCCTTTAAAGGCCGTTTATCATCATCTTCGGCAGAAAAAATACGTACGATGAAGCCTTCCATTTTTCTGGCTCCGAAAGAAACAACGACGCGGCAGCCAGTTTTTAAAAATTTAAATTTTTCGGGAATAATATAAGTATAGCTCTCGGCAATAGTTTTTACCGATATGTTTATAAAGACGTCAGCCTGTCGTTTCAAAATAATCACCACTTTGATTATAGCATAAAAAATGCCTCCAAAGAATAACATGTCAGCAATAGTTATCCCCGGAGGCATTGGAGCAAAAGTAAGTATATGCCAGATTACAAGGCAGCCTGCTGTTTTAAAAGAGCAGCCTTGTCAGTATGTTCCCATGGAAGGTCCACATCTGTTCGGCCAAAATGTCCATACGCGGCAGTCTGAGCATAAATGGGCCGGCGTAAGTCAAGCATTTTTATTATTCCGGCAGGCCGCAGATCAAAATGCTTACTGATTAATTCAGCGATCTTTTCTTCATCTATTTTGGCAGTACCGAAAGTATCCACCATAATGGATACAGGATGAGCTACACCAATGGCATAAGCCAGCTGAATTTCACATTTATCGGCCAGACCGGCAGCAACCACATTTTTGGCTACATAGCGTGCGGCATAAGCCGCAGAACGGTCAACTTTTGTTGGATCTTTTCCGGAAAATGCACCGCCGCCGTGACGGGCCATGCCGCCATAAGTGTCAACGATTATTTTTCGTCCTGTCAGACCGCAGTCTCCCTGGGGTCCGCCGATGACAAATTTGCCGGTGGGGTTTATATAATATTTGGTTTTGTCATCGACCATGTCAGAAGGAACAACAGGCGCAATTACTTTTTCTTTGATGTCTTTTTCAATAGTTTCAAGAGAAATTTCAGGACCGTGCTGGGTAGAAACGACAATGGCTTCGATATGAACAGGTTTGCCGTTCTCATAAGCGACAGTGACCTGTGTTTTGCCATCAGGACGCAGATAATCAAGTTCACCTTTTTTGCGAACTTCTGTCAGGCGCCGTGAAAGGCGATGAGCTATGGCAATAGGAAATGGCATGAATTCGGGAGTTTCGTTTGTCGCATAACCAAACATCATGCCCTGGTCACCTGCACCAATAGCATCATCATCCTGTACGTTCATGATACCTTTTTTTGCTTCGAGAGCTTTATCGACACCAAGTGCGATATCGGCAGATTGTTCGTCAATAGATACAGATATACCGCAGGTTTGAGCATCAAAACCGTATTTTGCTCTTGTGTAACCGATCTGCTTTATTTTTTCACGAACGATTTTGGGTATATCCACATAGCATTTTGTAGATATTTCACCGGCAATATGAACCTGACCTGTGGTTATAAGAGTTTCACAGGCAACGCGGCCCTGCGGGTCTTGTTCCAGAATAGCATCAAGAATACTGTCAGAAATTTGATCAGCAATTTTATCGGGATGACCTTCTGTAACTGACTCTGATGTAAATAATACACGCTTCTGAGCCATATTTTTCCTCCGTCTTTGAGTTATTTCGACGAGCTGTGCCAGAGTTAACAGGCTTTATACACAGCTCATTGCTGACGGGCAGCATCGATAAATTGTAAATAAAAAAGCTCTCTATACAAGATAGAGAGCGTAAAAGCCTACTCTCATCTCATAGGAAAAACCTAAAGGAATTAGCACCGTTTGATAATATCAATGGTTGCCGCAGTTTCACAGGGCCCGTCCCTCCACTGCTCTTGATGAGCTCAATATTTATTTATGCATATATAATACGCCAGCTGATAATAAATGTCAACTTCTTTTATTTTCAGATTTTTGCAGCGGTTGATATGCTATTCTGTTTCTAGTTAATTAATCAGCACTCGAAAAAACTAACGATCAAAATATAGGATTATTCTATCCAAGATGACTGCGGCAAGAGCAGTTTTCGTCATCAGGGGAACATCTTCCACATTCTTATCCTTTGTAATGATTTTTACAATGTTTGTATCAGTATTAAAACCAGCATTTTTTTTACTGACATCATTAGCAATTATCATGTCCAGATTTTTGCGTTCTAATTTGTCCTGTGCAAAAGCAAGCAGCTTCTGTGTTTCGGCAGCAAAACCAACAAGAAATTGCCCATTTTTTTTCTTCTGCCCCAGACTAAAGAGGATATCAGGGTTTTTCCTGAGCGTAATCGTTAAGGTCTCCGCAGTTTTTTTGATTTTCTGGTCAGCAATGTCTTCTACGCGATAATCAGCCACGGCAGCAGCCATTATAATTATTTCGCTGTTGGGAAATTTTTCCTCTATGCGGCATTGCATTTGTTTTGCAGTTTCTACTTTTATAATGTTGACGCACGCGGGGGCAGTAAGCGATGTTTGTCCGGAAATGAGGCTGACATCAGCTCCTCTTCTGGCTGCTTCTTCTGCCAGAGCATACCCCATTTTTCCGCTGGAGCGATTGCCTATATAACGGACGGGATCGATCGGTTCCCTGGTTCCTCCCGCACTGATAAGAATACGTCTGCCGGACAGATCCTGTTTTTCAGAAAAAAATTTTGCTATTGCATCAACAATTTCAGATGGCTCGGGAAGCCGGCCAATACCATCTGTACCGCAGGCCAGACGGCCGCTGGTGGGCGTAATGATATGATGTCCCAAAGCGGATAATGCATGAAGATTACGCTGTAAAACCGGGTTTTTATACATATTTGTATTCATTGCCGGTGACAGGAAAATGGGAGCCGTAGTTGCCATCAAGGTAGTGGACAGCATATCGTCCGCAATACCGGCAGTAAGCTTGCCTATAATATCGGCAGTGGCTGGTGCAATAAGAGCAATATCGGCTTTTTGAGCCAGAGCGATATGTTCAACATTCCAGGTATGAACTTTTTCCCACATGCCGCTGCTTACAGGATTGCCTGTTATTTCCTGAAAAGTAAGCGGAGCAACAAACTTGGCAGCCGCTGCAGTCATTATTACATTGACTTCAGCACCGAGCTTGCGAAATCTGCTGGCAATTTCCACGGCTTTATAGGCTGCAATTCCCCCGCAGACACCGAGCAGGATATTCTTTCCCTTTAACATTATTTTATACCATTTTTTATGCGTTGAAAGGTAATTTTATTTTCTGCTACTTCTTCCAAAGCATTCGTGACATTTTTTGTAGAAACCTTTGATGCTCTGATTTTTGAACCATCAAGAATTTCACGTGCACGCTTGGACGCAAGAACGACAAGCGTATATTTACTGTCTACTTTGGGCATCAATTCATCGATCGAAGGATTTACTATATCCATAATTATATCTCCTCATTTTTTACTTTATCTAAAATTTCGATATTTCGTTCTGTGCGGCAATGTTCGGCTGTAATTATAGCATTGAGCTGACTGACAGCCTCCGTCACATTTCTGTTGACAACTAGATAATGGTATCTTGTACCAAGGGATATTTCACCGACAGCCGCATCAAGGCGTTTTTGGATAACTTCCTGTGTTTCTGTGCCGCGGCCGCGTATCCTTTTTTCCAATTCATGCAAAGACGGCGGCAAGAGGAAGATGAAAATACCGTCAGCAGCTTTCTCCATGACAGACAGGGCACCCTGAGTGTCTATCTCCAGCAGAACATCTTTGCCCTGCTCTCTGAGGCTGTTGATTTTTTCCAGAGGAGTTCCATAATAATTGTCATAAACTTTCGCCCACTCCAAAAGTTTATTTCCTTTTATCATTCTCTCAAAGTCTTTTTTATTCAAAAACCAGTATTCACGCCCGTTTCTTTCACCGGGGCGGGGCAGACGCGTGGTGGCTGAAATAGAATAAAAAATATTTTTATTCAGCGTCAAAAGTTTTTTGCAGACAGTACCCTTGCCTGTGCCGGAAGGACCGGACAGAATGATCAGATTTCCTTTGATGGGCATTTATTTATCTTTATCCTTTGCTATGTCATTATTATCGTCAATTATACGATTGGCTACTGTTTCTGGTTGGATGGCAGACAAAATCACGTGATCGCTGTCGACTATGATGACAGCGCGTGTGCGGCGTCCGTAAGTAGCATCAATCAGTTGACCGGCTTCTCTGGCTTCCTGAATAATCCGTTTTATGGGTGCCGATTCCGGGCTGACTATAGCAATTACTCTGTTTGCCGATACAATATTTCCGAAGCCTATATTGATCAATTTAATACTCATATGATCCAGCCTTTCCTTAAAATAAATGCAGCTGCGCATCTATTCTATATTTTGTATTTGTTCGCGGATTTTTTCTATTTCTCCTTTGACATCAACAACAAGCTGACCTGCCTGAGAAGAATTTGCCTTTGAAGCTATGGTATTTATTTCCCGGTTCATTTCCTGAACAATGAAATCCAGCTTCCTGCCGATATTGCCGCAGGCTTTAAGAGTCTGTTCAAATTGATCTAGATGGCTTTTTAATCTGGTAGTTTCTTCTGTATAATTGGTTTTTTCCGCGTAAATAGCTGCTTCCTGAATTATGCGCGTCTGGTCTATATCATTAGCATTAAGATATTCTCCAAGGGTAGTTATAAGATTCTGACGGTATTTTTCTACTATTGCCGGATTAAGCTCGCACAGACAGCCGGTCTTTTTTCGGATTATGTCGATGCGATATAGTATATCATGGCAAAGATTTTTTCCTTCCGTCAATTTCATCTGTAAAAAGACTGCCAATGCTCCTTCCAGCGTATTTATAAAATCATCCCGCAGACTTTCAATGTCAGGAATTTTATCTTCTCTTGTCAGTATGCCGGGATAGGCTGATAAAGCAATGAGTTCATGTATTGACATATTGCCGGAGAGCGGTTCTGAATTGATAATGCCAGCGATTTTCGTCAACGCTTTTTGATAAGAAGAAACAAGATTCCGGTCGACGGTAATACTGTTGCTATCACCAGTCTTATCAATAAAGTTGACATATATGTCGATTTTACCGCGCAGCGAGTATTTGTTCAGGCAATCATTGATGACCTGCTCCAAGGATCTCAGTCCCATTGGCAGATGAGCAGATACATCTTTGTACCTGTTATTGACTGACTTTATTTCTATGGTTATTTTGTAATTTTCTTTATCGCAGGCAGCTGTACCAAAGCCTGTCATACTTCGCACAGTCAGATTTTTTATTTTATTCACTGTAATATATACCTTCAAATACTTTTTTCGCCGGACCGGTCATGTATACATTATTGTCTGTCTCGTCCCAAGCGATGGCAAGATCGCCGCCGTCAAGTTCGAGCCGTGCTTTTCGGTCACATAGATCATTTAAGACGGAAGCAACAAGTGACGCGCAGGCACCGGTGCCGCAGGCCAAGGTTATGGCAGCGCCCCGTTCCCATACACGCATACGGAGATGAGTGCGATTGATGACCTGAACGAACTCCACATTGGTCTTATTGGGGAAAATTTCGTATTTTTCCAGTACGGGGCCCCATTTATTAATATCGATTTTTTTAATATCATCAACAAAAATAACACAATGAGGATTACCCATGGAAACACAGGTAATATAGAATTGATTGTCATCAACGGTTATTTGTTTATTGATTATATGTTCACTGCCACAGCCTTTTATAGGAATCTGTTCGCCAGCCAGTACTGGTTCTCCCATATTTACGCATACAGATGCTTTATTGTCAGCTGTCAGCCGCGGGCGCATAATACCGGCTTTGGTTTCTACAGTAAAAGAAAGTTTATCGGTGAGACCGGATTTATAGGCATCAAGGGCAAAACAGCGTATACCATTGCCGCACATCTCGGCTTCAGTGCCGTCAGAATTAAATATCTGCATCCGAAAATCACATGTTTTAGAAGGCAGTGTGAGAATAACACCATCCGCGCCTACGCCAAAATGCCTGTCACAGATGGCGGCAGAATGTTCCTGGATATCATTTATATTCTCATTGAACCCATTGACAAGGACAAAATCATTACCGCAGCCATGCCATTTGGAAAATTTTAATTGCATAATAAACCCTCCAGACCTTATAGTAATACATAATAATTGTAATATCTATTTGCATTTAATGCAACTATATTGAAAAAAGAAAAGAATATCCGAATATTATTCGAGTCGTATGGAAACAGATTTTTGGTGTGCCATAAGTCCCTCTACTTCTGCCAGATGCATACAGGTATCGGCAAGGTTTTTGCAGCCTGTCTGAGTTATATGCTGATAAAAGGATGTTTTAATGAAGGTTCCCACATAAACACCATTTGAATATCTGGCTGTGCGCATCGTCGGCAGAGTGTGATTAGTCCCTGAGCAATAGTCACCAAAAGCCACCGGCGTATATTCCCCGATAAATAGTGATCCATAATTTTTGAGTCGGCCGCTGAGTTTGACAGAGTCTGCGGTATGTATTTCAAGGTGTTCAGGAGCCAGTTTATTTGCCGCGGCCACCATTTCGTTTTCATTTTCGGCGAGAAGGATAATGCCGTTATCTTCCCATGATTTATAGGCTGTTTCACCTGTGGGCAATTCTTTTACATATTTTTTTATTTTTTCTTCTACTTCTTCGGCATATTTTTTATCCGTTGTAATTAAAATTGCTCTTGCGTTCGGATCATGTTCGCTCTGCGCAAGAATATCCATTGCTGTATAATCGGCATGTGTAGTGCCGTCAGCTATTATCAGTACCTCACTGGGTCCTGCAAGACTGTCTATCCCTACTTCACCGAGGACCTGTCTTTTGGCTTCTGTGACGTATCTGTTGCCGGGACCTACTATCATATCGACCGGTGTTATTGTCGATGTACCATAGGTCAGTGCACCGACTGCCTGTGCTCCGCCTACGCAATATATTTCATTGACACCGGCTATATCCATAGCCACCAGTACTGCGGGATGGATTTTTCCATATTTCTTTGAAGCGGGACTTACTGCGGCTATTCTCTTCACACCGGCGACCTTTGCCGGTATTGCCAGCATCAATGCTGTACTCGGCAGAGGATATCTGCCGCCGGGCACGTATGCCCCGCATGCATCCACAGGTATAAGCCTGTGACCTAATGTCACTCCGTCCACTTTGCTGGGGATTTCAAGTTCTTTCAAACATTCAAGCTGCTTCTTCGCGTAAAATTCTATTTGACTGGCGGCAAATTTTAAATGCCTTATAGTCTCCGGACTGATCAGCTTATAAGCTTCTTCAATGTCCTGCCGGGAAACTTTGATATTCTTTAGAGGTATGCCATCGAATTTTTCACTCAATGTTTTTAATGCGTCATCACCTTTTTCTTTTACGCTTTTTATTATTGATTCCACACTGTGGATAAGCTCGGGGGTACGTTCATAAGTTTTATGGGCAGCTTTTTTAATGGTTTGCATTTTTTATCAAATCCCCTTGTGTTTTTATAAAGATTACTTAGTATTGTAACGTCGAGACGGGATTATTGCAATAATTTGACCGCAATATACATAGATGATATACTCAGTCTATTATTTTTGTCCCGTGATTGGATCAGTTTGGGTGTGTGTTCATCTTTAATGAACTGCAAACTATTGATCCTTTATATAATGATTTAATTGCAAGAAAATTTCAGCTGATCAGCTGAAATTTAAATTTATTTTACGGTAAAAGCTTTTATGAAGTGAAGGAGAAGAATAATGGGTCTCGATGGGTTTTCTCTTTATGCATCTGTATATGAACTGAATAAAATATTGACTGGCGGGCGTGTTGATAAAATTTGTCAGCCACGCAAAGCTGATATATATATTTCTGTACGTCTGCCGGGAAAAACGTATATACTGCATCTCTGTACGGACCCGCGTATGGCTTTTGCGGCTATAGCGGCGGAGCAGCCTGAGAATCCTCCGGAACCGCCGACTTTTTGTATGCTTTTGCGAAAACAGTTTGAAGGCGGACGGATAGCAGGGGTATCTCAGCTGGGATTGGATCGGGTAATGGTGTTTGAAATAGATACTTTGGGTGCCGGCGCGCTGATAATTACAAAAAAACTTTATGTGGAGCTGATGGGAAAGTACAGCAACGTGATATTGGTGCAAAATGACATTGTTATTGATTCTCTGAGGCGTGTAGGTGTTAACAGCAGCCGGGTGCGTACAGTTTTGCCTCAGCAGACATATCTGCCGCCGCCTCCTCAGGAGAGCATCAATGTACTGTTGACAACCGAGGAGAATTTTATTTCCCGTGTGAGAGAGCAGAGCGATAAAAGTATATATAAGGCTGTTTTGCAGCTGGGCGCAGGATTTGGTCCGGTGACAGTCAGAGAATTATTGTTTTTAGCGGGATTACCTGCTGATATATCAGTGAGCAAATTGAATGATGATGATTTTTCTTCTCTGACAGGAGCACTGCAGGAAATCATTTCTCTTTATAAAGAAAAGCAATTTATGCCTTTATTTATACAAAATGATGGAAATAAAGTGATAGCGATGGCTGCTTTTCCGTTGCATAATTATCAGCAGCAGGTAAAAAAGTTTCCGACAATGAGCATGATGCTGGAAGCGGCATATGTTTTGATTGATGATTATATATCGCCGGAGAAGGAGCAGCTCCGTAAAGTAGCAGTAAATGAGCTGACTCGTCAGAAAAATAAAAAGGAAAAATTGATCAAGGAACTTCAGGCTGCCCAAAATGCTCAGGAACAAAAAAACAAAGCAGATAATATCATGACTTATCAATATCAATTTAAGGATCATATGGATGATATGATTGCAGTACCCGATATATATGATGAAAATGGGACACTATTAAAGATTGCAATGGATAAAAAGCTGACAGTCATTCAAAATATGCAAAAATATTACAATAAATATGATAAGCTGCGCCGTGCGGAAAAAATATTAAAGGAACAGCTAGCCTGCTGTTCCGATGATATAGAATATCTGACCACTATAGAACTTTCTCTTGAGTCGTCTTCTGCCCTTTCAGAGATTGCCGATATAAGGGCAGAACTTGTAAAAAATGGCTATATTCAAGAAGAAAAACGCAAACGAATGGCACTTCCTGTGTCAACTCCGTTTAAATTTATTCTGTCGGACGGAAGTGAGGTCCTTGTGGGGAAAAATAATTTCCAGAATGACAGACTTACGCTGAAGACAGCACAGCCGGATGATATATGGCTGCATACAAAAAACATACCGGGTTCGCATGTAATAATACGGACAGCGGGCAGGCTGCCGGAACAACAAAGTATAGAAGAGGCTGCAATGCTGGCCGCTTATTATTCAAAAGCCAGAAATTCATCAAAAGTGCCTGTTGACTACACAATGTGCAGATATGTAAAAAAACCGTCAGGAGCAAAGCCCGGGTTTGTCATTTTTACCAATAATAAAACGTTATACGTCACCGTAAAGGAAAATTTGCTGCAAAAACTGAAGCAGATATAAAAAATACTATGTAAATCTTTTGTGTGAATGGTATTTGATGTATAATATTATCCAAGATATACTTAGATGATATGAAATGATCTGGAGGTAGTATTTTTAATGCATGAAAAAAAACCGATATATGTTATAGGACACAGGAACCCCGACACGGATTCTATCTGCTCTGCCATCAGCTATGCTAATTTTAAAAGATCTCTGGGGACTGATGCCGTTGCCGCACGTGCGGGCAAGATAAATAAAGAGACCGAATTCGCACTGAACTATTTTAATATGAAAAGTCCCGAATTGGTTACTGACATATATCCGCGTGTAAGCGATATAATGCCGGAAAATCATACTGTAATAAGCGAAAATGATAACCTTCGCAGTCTGGGAAAGCTGATGCGGGAAACTGACGTTAAATCTATTCCAGTTGTGGCTGGAAAAAGTGCCTTAGTGGGAATAGTCACAGTAAGTGATCTTGCCAAGCGCTATTTTGATGATCTTGGGATGCAAAGCTTTTCAGATACCAGGGTAACTGTGAAGGACGTGCTTTCAATTATTGACGGGACGGTGATGGTTGACGGCGATGAAAATAAGGTAATTGACGGTGATGTCCGTATAGCTGCAGGCAGCCTGCGGATGATAGAGGAAATAATCGAAGAGAATGATGTAGTACTGGTGGGCGACAGGATGGCAGCTACGCTGAAGGCCTGCCTTGAAAAGAAAATAACATGTCTTATAATCACCGGCAACGGGAAAGTCCCTGCGGAAGTGATAGAGGAAGCCCGGCACAGAGGCGTCATTGTTCTATTGACACCGTATGATACATATACATGCGCCCGGCTTATCAATCAGTGTGTTCCGATATCACGCATCATGCAGACTGATGTTACATATTTTAAACCTACTGATATGCTCAGTGATATAAAAGGCATAATGGAAAAAAAGAAATTCCGCAATTATCCGGTAGTAGAAAATGATCAGGTAGTGGGTATGGTAAGTGCCGACAAAATGATGGAACCGGAGAAGACAGAATTGATTTTGGTAGATCACAATGAACGGACACAAGCTGTTGAAGGTATTGAAGAGGCACGCATCCTTGAAATAATAGATCATCACAGGCTGGGCGGATTGCAGACAGGTGAACCAATATTTACCAGACAGGATCGTGTAGGCTGCACAAGCACGATAGTGACAGATATGTATTTTCAGTATAATGTGGAAATACCAAAGCAAATAGCGGGATTGATGCTTTCTGCCATAATATCGGATACAGTGCTTTTCAAATCACCGACCTGTACGCCTCATGACAAAGAAACGGCGGAAGCCTTGGCACAAATTGCTGAAGTTGATGTTAATAAATATGGTATGGAGCTTCTTAAGGCAGGCTCTGACGTTGCCGGTATGACGGCTCTGGAGATCGTAAAAAATGATATGAAGGAATTTCAGATAGGTGACCGGCGGGTGATCGTAAGTCAGACTTCCGTTATGGATAGTGAGGATATATTAAAAAGAAAAGACGAACTGCTGAAAAATATGAAGCAGGTGTGTGAAAAAGACAACTATGATATGTGTCTCGTCATGATCACAAATATCCTTGAAGAGGCGACAAACCTATTGTTTGTGGGAGAACCAAAAACTCTTATAGGAGAGGCATTCAAAAATGATGCATCAGATAATATAATTTATCTGCCCGGAGTAATGTCGCGCAAAAAACAGATAATACCGCAGCTTACCGAGGCGGCCAAAAAATATACAAAGAGTTGATCGGATAAATGCTGCTGTGTTAGCTAATTAATGCGGCAGCATTTCTTTGTTTGGCATTATTATAAAATAAAAATTGCAGGAGGATATTTTGAATATATTTGACGGACTCAATCCGGCGCAGAAAAAAGCCGTGGAACATACAGAAGGGGCATTGCTGATAATGGCGGGTGCAGGTTCCGGCAAAACAAGAGTGCTGACATGCAAAATAGCATATCTTCTGCAAAAAGGCATTTCACCGTATCATATTCTGGCGATAACTTTTACTAATAAGGCGGCTGCTGAAATGCGCGACCGCGCTGATACAATGATCGGTGATACCGCTAAAAATGTCTGGCTCAGTACGTTTCATTCTTTTTGTGCCCGTCTGCTTAGAATGGAAATAGAACATACCGGTAAGTATAAAAAGAACTTTACCATCTATGATACTGCGGATTCGCAGACACTTATAAAAAATTGCTTAAAGGAATTGAATCTTGATGAAAAGCAATATGCTCCTTATGGTATCCAGTCGGCTATTTCCAATGCCAAAAATATAATGCTTGCACCAGCGGATTTTGCCGGACAGGCAGGAGATTTTTTTGAACAAAAAACAGCAGAAATTTATACAATGTATCAAAAACATTTGGTGGATAATAATGCGCTTGACTTTGACGATCTGCTGATGATAGCTGTTGAGCTTCTCGAGCAAAACAAAGAAGTGAGAGAAAAATATCAGGAAAGATTTCATTATGTATTAGTTGATGAATATCAAGATACAAATGGGGCACAATACCGTCTTACAAAAATACTTGCCGCTAAGTATCGCAATTTATGCGTTGTTGGTGATGCGGATCAATCAATATATGGCTGGCGCGGTGCCGATATAAGAAATATTATGGATTTTGAAAAGGATTATCAGGAAGCCGCCGTTATAAAATTGGAACAAAATTATAGATCAACACAGAATATTTTGGCTGCGGCAAATGCAGTTATTGAAAATAACCTGAACCGTAAACCAAAAGAGCTTTGGACGGAAAATCCGCAAGGTGACAAGATAGCCATTTATGAATCTTTCAATGAACGGGATGAGGCACGCTATATAGCAGAAAACGCGATCAAGCAGAATACTATTTATAACACTTCTTATAATGACATGGCCGTTTTATATAGAACGAACGCGCAGTCTCGCTCATTGGAAGAAGGGTTCATGCGGGCAGGGGTGCCTTATACTATGGTAGGCGGCCTGAAATTTTATGACAGAAAAGAAATAAAAGATATAATGGCGTACTTAAAAGTCATCTTTAATCCGGATGATCAAGTAAGTCTTATGCGTATAATCAATGTGCCTAAAAGAGGCTTGGGAGCGACCACCTTAAGCAAAATAGGTGAATTTGCATCAGCTAATAATATGGGGATTTTTGATGCTGTTTCAAGTACTGATGCGATCCCTGGGTTGTCAGCCAAGGCAAAAACGTCACTTGCTTCTTTTGCCGAACTTATTTTTAGAATGATGACAGCACAGACGGATATGACAGTACATGAGTTTATCCAGCTGGTTATGGATGAGTCTGGCTATATGATTGAGCTTCAGGCTGAACAGAAAATAGAAAATGAGACACGCATTGAAAACTTGAAAGAATTGCTGAGCGTTGCCAAGGATTTTGAAAAAGAAAATGAAGAAAATCCCAGTCTGGAAAATTTTCTTAATTCAGTTTCCCTTGTTGCTGATATAGATAATGCGGATTTTGATGAAGACAGGGTAACACTGATGACACTCCATGCGGCAAAAGGTCTGGAATTTCCTGTAGTCTTTATGGCCGGTATGGAAGAAGGAATTTTTCCTCATTCGCGTACATTAATGAATGAAGAGGAAATAGAAGAAGAAAGGCGTACATGCTATGTCGGAATAACCAGAGCGCAAAGAAAGCTGTACCTCACCAATGCGAAAAGCCGCATGATATATGGAAGAACAGTGATGTATCCGCCGTCCAGATTTTTGAAGGAAATTCCTGTTCAATATATAGAACAGGAGCAGTCAAAGATTTTGACTAATGCATTTGTTGCTTCACCTTTAAAGAATGAGCATATGCGCAGTGCGAAAGATTATATAAAAAAATCTCCTTACAGCACTTCATCGGCTGCGGCGCGGCCCGGAGTAAAACCGGATATGAGTGTGGAATGGAAGGCAGGCGATAAGGCAAAACACAGTAAATGGGGAACAGGCACTATTGTGTCGGTGAAAGGAAGCGGGGAGGAAATTCAGCTCACGATAGCTTTTCCGGAGCTTGGTATAAAAAAATTGATGCAAAAATATGCACCCTTGGAAAAAGTATAGGATATTCATATGAGGCAGGGAGAATAAATTGGCTGAGAATATAAAAAAAAGGCTGAATGAGCTTCGCGGGGAGATACTTCACCATAATGATTTGTATTATGATGATGACTCCCCGGAAATAACCGATTATCAATATGATCAGCTTATGCTGGAATTAAAAAGAATTGAAAAGGAAAATCCTCAATTGATAACTGCCGACTCTCCAACGCAGCGAGTAGGCGGGATTGCAAAAAGAACAGCAGGCATACTTGTCAGGCATGATGTCCCTATGCTCAGTCTGCAGGACGTATTTTCCAAAGAAGAAGTGGATGAATTTGTCAGCTCTGTGCTTTCGAATATGCCGGACTGCGAATTTGTAGTAGAAGAAAAAATAGATGGCTTGTCGCTTTCTCTGCGTTATTATAATGGAATATTAAAAACAGCAGTGACACGCGGTGACGGCATAGTGGAGGGCGAAGATGTAACAGCCAATGCGCTTAATCTGCATGGAGTAAAAAAAGTACTGATGGATAAACTTCCATATCTTGAAGTGCGCGGTGAAGTATATATGCCGCGTGAGGCTTTTGAAAAGGTAAATAGCGAACAAGCTGCAAATGATAAAAAACTTTTTGCTAATCCACGCAATTGTGCTGCCGGTACATTGCGGCAGCTCGACAGCAGTGTTATCAAAAAAAGAGGACTTTCTCTTTTTGCCTTCAATTTGCAGAAAGCAAAGGGCAGGATATTTGTAAAACACGATGAGACCTTACAATATTTTAAAGATCAGGGAATACCTGTCATTCATGATTATGTGCTTTGCAAGACAAAAGAAGACGTATGGAAGGCAATAGAAAACATTGCGGCAAGACGGGGACATCTGCCTTATGATATTGACGGGGCAGTTGTAAAAGTAAATACTCTTGCCCAAAGGGAGCAGCTTGGGTCCACTTCCAAGGTGCCGCGATGGGCTGTAGCTTATAAATATCCTCCCGAGGAAAAAGATACAAAACTCCTGAACATAAATCTGTCGGTGGGCCGGACGGGCAGGATCACACCGACGGCAGTTTTTGAACCGGTAAGACTGTGCGGCACGACTGTGGAAAGAGCGACGCTGCATAATCAGGATTTTATAGATACGCTGGATATAAGAATCGGCGACATTGTCAGAGTCTACAAATCAGGTGAGATCATTCCTAAAATAAGATGTGTTTTGAAAGAGCGAAGAACCGCAGATTTGAAACCTTTTATAATAGGCAACGAATGTCCTGTATGCGGAGCACCTGCCGTGCGTGACGAAAATACAGCTGATGTAAGATGTACCAACAGCAGCTGTCCGGCACAGCTTGAAGGCCGGCTGGTGAATTTTGTCGGACGGAATGCTATGGATATAAAAGGTTTTGGTGAAAAATATATAAAAAAACTTATCGATGATAAATATCTGGGAGATATCGCCGATATTTATTATTTGCATAAATATCGTGAGGAATTGATAGAAAAAGGGCTGATCGGCAAAGAAAAAAACACTGATAAATTACTGGAAAAAATTGAGGAATCTAAGAAAAATGCTCCCTGGAGGCTGCTGTCGGGACTTGGCATTCAAAATATAGGCAAAGCTGCGGCCAAATCGCTGACGATACATTTTCAGACTATAGATGCTCTGGCTGGTGCAGAACAGGAAGATATTGAGCAGGTAGCTGATATGGGAGGAATAAGCGCAAAAATGATTTTTGAGTTTTTTCGCAGCGGGGAAAATGCTGCAGTATTGGAAAAACTAAAAAAAGCCGGCGTAAATATGGCAGAAAAGGCAACTGCCGATAAAGAAAGCAACAATTTAAATGGCAGGACCTTTGTGCTGACGGGCACCTTACCCATGTGGAGCAGGACGGAAGCTGCAGCAGCTATTGAAAATGCAGGCGGCAGGATATCATCTTCTGTTTCGCCTAAGACAGATTATGTAGTTGCGGGAGAAAATGCCGGCGGTAAGCTTGTTAAAGCACAGAAATTGGCAATAAAAATATTGTCTGAAGATGAATTGAAAATATTGCTTGCACAATAAATGGAGACTTAACCGCTCTTTACTCACTGCTTGCAGAAGCGGGAGTATCAGAGCGGGTAGTCATCGGATAAAATAGCATTTGCATGCATAAGCGCAACAGGAACGTATTTATACAGCGAATGGTTATGTGCTATAATTGACATTATCTGCGAAATAAATGTAGGATGGTGGAGTATAATGAAGGTTTCAGGAAAAGATGTAGAAAATGTAGCAGGATTATCACGCCTTAGAATAACCGAGGATAAAATGGATAAATATCTTATAGAATTCAATGATTTTTTGGAGTATGTTGACATGCTGCAAAAAGTGGATACGGAAAATGTAGAACCGACGGCACATGTACTGCCGCTGCAAAATGTTTTTCGTGAAGACGAAATAAAACCATCATTAGACAGGGATATGGCACTGTCCAATGCACCGGAAAAAGAGAATGGTTATTTCAAAGTGCCACGTATTATCGAGTGAATTTTAAGTCAGGCTTGAGGTATTATAAGCGATTATATGAGGAGGATTTAAGTGGAATTATATAAAAAATCGGCACATGATCTGCATGATCTGCTTGAAAAAAAGGAAGTAACTGCGGTTGAACTTGCAGATGCATTTTTGGAGCGTATTGACAGTATAGATAGTAAATTGCACGCATATATTACAAAAACAGCAGATACAGCTATGGAGGCGGCCAAAAAAGCTGATAAGAAAATAGCAGCGGAGGGTAAAATTCCTTTTTTAACAGGTATTCCTGGGGCCGTTAAGGATAATATCTGCACTCTGGGGATAAGAACAACATGTGCATCAAAAATGCTGGACAATTTTGTGCCGCCTTATAATGCTGCAGTAATGGACAAAATACAAAAAGAAAATGCCGTCATATTAGGAAAGACCAACATGGATGAATTTGCCATGGGTGGATCTACGGAAAACTCGGCATTTTTCCCTACACATAATCCTCATAACGCGGAGTATGTTCCCGGCGGATCAAGCGGAGGGTCGGCAGCCGCTGTGGCAGGGGGTTTAGCAGCGTGGGCACTTGGTTCCGATACGGGCGGATCTATCCGCCAGCCGGCTTCTTTCTGCGGTATAGTCGGACTGAAACCGACTTATGGAAGGGTATCACGTTATGGTTTAGTTGCGTATGCATCATCTCTTGACCAGATAGGACCGTTGACAAAAGATGTCACAGACTGCGCAAATATTTTAAATGTGATAACAGGATACGATGAAAAAGATTCTACTTCCGTTAAGGCATCATCCCCGGATTACACAAAATCATTGATACAGGATGTAAAGGGACTAAGGATAGGGATTCCGGCCGAATACTTTGTCGATGGTATGGATAAGGAAGTTGCGGAAAGTATTCATATGGCTATTAATGATTTTAAAGCTATGGGAGCTGAAATAATAGATATTTCACTACCTCATACAAAATATGCTGTTGCGGCGTATTATCTCCTTGCTCCTGCCGAAGCCACGACCAATCTTTCCAGATATGACGGAGTCAGCTATGGGGAACGTGTTAATGGAGATGACATAGTTTCCATGATGACAAATACACGCACGGAAAAATTCGGCAGCGAAGTGAAACGGCGCATTATGATGGGCAACTATGCACTCAGTGCTGGTTATTACGATGCATATTATTTAAAGGCTCTAAAAATACGTACATTGGTAAAAGAGGATTATGATAGGGCTTTTGAAAAAGTGGATGTTATTCTCACACCTACAGCTCCTACTACAGCTTTTAAAATCGGTTCGATGATCAATGATCCTCTGCAGATGTATCTACAGGATGCATGTACAGTTCCTTTGAATCTGGCAGGGCTGCCCGGCATATCTCTGCCATGCGGTGTGAGCAGCAGCGGACTGCCTATAGGGATGCAGATTATCGGCAAACCGCTTGATGAAGAAGGAATAATCAAGGCTGCGTATACCTATGAGCAAAGCAAGGGTTTCTATAAAAATATTGCGGAGGTGACTGAATAATGGAATATGAAGCGGTAATTGGGCTGGAAATACACAGCGAACTGAAAACTAAAACTAAAATTTTCTGCGGTTGCGAAACAAGTTTTGGCGCCGAACAGAATACGCATGTCTGCCCGGTCTGCCTCGGACTGCCCGGAGTGCTGCCGGTAGTTAACAAAAGAGTCGTGGAATTTGCTATTAAGGCAGGTATTGCTCTTAACTGTACCATTAATAAATTCAGTAAATTCGACAGAAAAAATTACTATTATCCTGATTTACCGAAAAATTTTCAGACCTCGCAATTTGATTTGCCCATAGCCGAACATGGATATGTTGATATCAATGTGGACGGAAGAACAAAACGCATTCGTGTAACGCGCATCCATATGGAAGAAGATGCGGGCAAGCTTGTTCATTCAGGAAATACGATAAAAGATTCGGCAAGCTCAAATGTCGATTACAACCGTACAGGCGTACCTTTGATCGAAATTGTATCGGAACCGGATATGCGTACTCCGGAGGAAGCACGCGTCTACATGGAAAAAGTTAAATCAATATTAGAATACATAGATGTTTCAAACTGTAAAATGGAAGAGGGAAATCTGCGGGCTGACGTCAATGTTTCTCTGCGTCCTGAAGGTACAGAAAAATTGGGAACAAAAGCAGAAATGAAAAACATCAATTCTTTTAAAATGGCTGAAAATGCACTCGAATATGAAATAGATCGGCAGCGGGAAATCTTAGAGGACGGCGGACATATTGTACAGGAAACCAGAACCTGGGATGACAATAAGGGCATGACACTTTCCATGAGAACAAAGGAACAGGCGCAGGATTATCGTTACATGCCGGAACCTGATCTTGTGCCGATTATTACTACGGATGAACAAATAGAAGTGTTAAAGCAATCTTTACCAATGCTGCCGGATGCCCGAAAAACGAAATTAATGGAAGAGCATGGACTTTCGGCATATGATGCAGGCATCATAACCAATTCAAGAGCGATGGCTGAATATTTTGATGACATTATATGCGATGGTGCCGATGTTAAGCTGGCGGCCAATTGGCTGATGGGTGATCTTTCAAAACAGCTCCATGCGGAAAACAAGGATATTCAAAATTCTCCTGTATCAGCAAAATATCTTGGGAAAATGATAAAACTGGTAGAAAAAGGGGTAATATCTTCTAAAATAGCCAAAGAAGTTTTCGGTGAAATGTGGAAAACAGGGGCTGAACCGGAAGCTATAGTCAAAGAAAAAGGACTTGTTCAAATAACAGATACAGCAGCTATCGAAAAAATAGTAGATACTGTTATAGCCGATAATCCGAAACCTGTTGCCGATTATAAGGGCGGTAATGTTAAATCAATCGGCTTTTTAGTAGGGCAGGTGATGAAAGCCAGCAAAGGTAAAGCAAATCCTGGAACAGTAAATACACTGTTAAAGACAAAACTAGTCTAATGATCATGAATTTATTATCAGGTGAAATGAATTAATTATATATTGAAGCAAACCAGTGGAAATATTCTCTTTAAAGGGGAAGCTTTTTGCTGGTTTTTCTTTTGTATAAAGGATTTTTTGCTGCATGGTGGTCAATTTATTGTTGACGGACAGAAAAAACTTAATTATAATCATAAGAAGTTTATGTGATAGTTGAACTGCCTTGATTTTAGTATACATGATATATTTATTATGACTCTGGTATATTTTTATTTTACAGGTGGACTTGAATGGAAAAATATTTTTTAGCAGCGTTGCAAATGGTTTCAGGTATAGGCAATGCCAGTCTGAAACGAATTGTTGACTATTTTGGCAGTGCTGTTAATGCATGGAATGCTTCAGACAATGATATAGAGGCAAGCAAAACTCTAGCCGAACCGCTGTGCAAAAAATTATTCAGACATCGGAAGTCTTTCGATGTAGATACAGCCGCGGCCAATTGGGAGTCAAAGAATATAAAGCTTTTGACAGCTGCTGAATCGGAGTACCCAGAATTATTAAAAAATATATATAATCCGCCTGCAGTACTTTTTTGCAGAGGATGCCTGCATAATGAAAAAAAACATTTGGCTGTTGTCGGGTCACGAAAATTTTCTGTGTACGGCAAAAGTCTTGCGGAAACATTTGCTGCTGATTTAGCTGGTGAAGATTTTATAATAGTAAGCGGTGCCGCACATGGAATTGATACTTTTGCCCATCGCGGCGCACTGAGCAAGGGTAAAACAGTTGCTGTACTGGGATGTGGCATAGATGTAGCCTATCCCAGAGAAAATAAAAAGATATTAGATGAAATTGCTGAAAAAGGTGCGGTGATTTCTGAGTATGCACCGGGCACACAGCCTCTTGCAGCTTTTTTTCCGGCACGAAACAGAATAATAAGCGGGATATCTTTGGGTACTGTTGTCGTTGAAGCGGCAAAACGCAGCGGTTCTTTGATAACAGCTGAAATGGCAATCAGCGAAGGCCGGGATGTTTTTGCTGTTCCGGGCAGTGTTTATTCTGAACAGAGTGAAGGATGCAATCATTTGATTCAGCAAGGTGCAAAACTTGTTGTCTGCGCCGGGGATATTATAGAAGAATATGGCATCAGCAGGGAAAAAGCGGTCTTGGTAAAAAGATCGGAGAGCGTATTGCCCATGTCGCTGGAAGAAAAAAAAGTATATGATATTTTAGCATATGAGCAGGCTCTCGGTGTCGATGAAATAATATATAAATTGCGTACAGATGTTTCCAATATAAGTTTCATTTTATTGCAGATGAAATTAAAAAAAATAGTTGAAGAAACGCTGCCGGGGATGTACGTACGCTCTGCTAAGGGGAGAATTCATTGAACAAAAAGGTAGAAGAATCAAAAAAAATATTAAAAACTAAAACAAGAAAAAAAAAGACTGCGTTAAAAAAAACTTTAGTAATAGTGGAATCACCAGCTAAGGCTAAAACTATAGAAAAATATCTTGGCAATAGAAAATACGAGGTGCTGGCTTCTATGGGACATTTGAGAGATCTGCCCAAAAGCCAGTTTGGCATTGATACTGAAAATAATTTTACACCTAAGTATATAAATATACGCGGCAAGGGAGATTTGATAAAATCTCTGAAAAAAGAAGCTAAGAATGCGGATAAAATTTATTTGGCATCTGACCCTGATCGCGAGGGTGAGGCAATCTCATGGCATTTGGCATATCTGTTGGGAGTAAGTGAAACGGAAAAATGCCGCATTGTTTTTAATGAAATAACTAAGCCGGCTATTAATGAGGCAATAAAAACTCCGCGAACGGTGAATATTGATTTGGTAGATGCACAACAGGCAAGGCGTATGTTGGACCGGATAGTCGGGTACAAACTCAGTCCGCTGCTCTGGCGTAAGATAAAAAAAGGATTGAGTGCAGGCCGTGTTCAATCGGTAGCTGTTAAAATAATATGCGACAGGGAAAAGGAAATACGTGCTTTTATACCGGAAGAGTATTGGACGGTAGAGTTAAAATTCAAACTCGATGACAAAAAGGCTGTGCTTAATGCGGAACTCTCTTTGATTGATGATAAGAAAATAAATATAACCTCTGAGCAGGATGCAAAAAAAATTGAAAAAGAGCTGCGAAAACAAACTTTTAATATTGCCGATGTCAAAAAAAGTGAAAGGCGCAGGAAGGCACCTGCACCTTTTACTACGAGTTCATTGCAGCAGGATTCAGCAAGAAAGCTGGGATTTACTTCAAGACGGACAATGATGATAGCTCAGCAGTTATATGAAGGCATAAATATAGGGAAAAAGGGACCTACCGGTTTAATAACCTACATGCGTACAGATTCTACCCGTATTTCTGAGCTGGCGCAGAAAGATGCCAGAGTATATATAACGGATAATTTTGGCGATAAATACCTTCCTGCAAAACCTCCTATTTATGCGGCAAAAAAAGATGCCCAGGATGCACATGAAGCTGTACGCCCCACAGATTGTTCACTTACTCCGTCACTGCTGGAAGAATTTTTATCAAAAGAACAGCTGAAATTGTATCGTCTTGTTTGGCAGAGATTTTTGGCCAGTCAAATGACACCGGCACTTTATGATACTATGAGTATACTCATAAAAGCTGGTATTTATACAGCTAAGGCAGTAGGTTCTGTTTTGAAATTTGCTGGTTTTACCGCTGTTTATGATGAAAATGATAAAAAGAAAGAAAAAGATGTAATACTTCCGGATGTTTCTGTCGGCAGTCCGGTACATTTGCAAAAAATTCTGCCGGAACAGCATTTTACCGAACCGCCTGCCCGTTACAATGATGCTTCAATAGTGAAAACTCTCGAAGAAAAAGGTATTGGCCGGCCAAGTACATATGCCCCCATCATTGAAACTATTCTGGCACGCGGCTATGTGGTTAGGCGTGAGAAAAAATTTGAGCCTACAGAGCTTGGGTTTATTGTGCTGGACATGCTGGAGGAATATTTCAGAGACATCGTTGATGCAAAATTTACGGCTGATCTTGAGGGAAGGCTGGACAAAGTTGCGGAAGGTACTATGGATAAAAATAAACTGCTTGAAGAATTTTACGGTCCCTTTGAAAAAACTATGGAAAAAGCCGATGCAGAAATAGGACATGTAGATATCCCCGAAGAAGTATCAGATGTAAGATGTGAAAAATGCGGACGACTTATGGTTATCAAGCAGGGACGCTTCAGTAAGTTTTTGGCATGCCCGGGATTCCCGGAGTGCCGTAATACTAAACCAATATTAAAGGATACGGGAGCAAAGTGTCCAAAATGCAATGGACGGGTGGTTGAGCGAAAAACAAAGAGGGGACGGATTTTTTATGGTTGCGAAAATTACCCTGACTGCGATTTTGTCAGCTGGGATATGCCCGCTGCTGATAAAATCTGCGAAAAATGCGGAGCCAATATGTTCCAGCATCGGTACAAAAATGGTAAGGTCCTTTTTTATTGCGGCAATGAAAATTGTGAAACAAGGAAAGACCATCCGATAAATGCTGAGTTGAAAGAAATCAAGACGAAGTCAACTGTCAGTAAATCAACTGCAGTAAAAGCGACTGCCCGGACTTAAACTACAAATGGACGAACGGAGAAAATGATTGCTATGCAGCAGAAAAAAGTTATTGTTATTGGAGCAGGTCTTGCAGGAAGCGAAACTGCATGGCAGCTTGCCAAAAAAAATATAAATGTGATGCTTTATGAAATGCGCCCGAAAAAATCTTCGGCTGCCCATAAGACAGATGAATTTGCAGAACTTGTCTGCAGCAATTCCTTACGTGCTGCCGGCATCGAAAATGCTGTGGGTATTCTCAAAGAAGAGATGCGTGATATGAAATCACTCATAATGGAAGCGGCAGACAATAATACTGTTCCGGCAGGAGGCGCGCTTGCGGTTGATCGTCACGGTTTTTCACGTTATATCACTGAAAAGCTGAGGAACAATAAAAATGTGCATATTGTCAACGAGGAAGTAAAAGACATACCTATGTCGGAGGACACTGTAGTAGTTATTGCTTCAGGTCCGCTTACCGCAGGCCTGCTGGCAGCTGACATTGAAAAATTAGCCGGCTCTGATTATTTCTATTTTTATGATGCTGCTGCGCCCTTGGTGATCAAGGATTCTGTAAATATGGACAGAGCATACCGGGCGTCACGTTATGGCAAGGGCACGGCTGATTACATAAATTGTCCTATGAATAAAGAGGAATATGAATTATTCTGGCATGAGTTGGTGAACGCCGAGAAAACGCAGACAAAAGATTTTGAAAAGGAAATATTTTTTGAAGGTTGTATGCCTGTGGAGGTTATGGCATCACGTGGTGAGGATACTCTTTTATTTGGTCCGCTTAAGCCTGTGGGTCTGGAGATCCCTGAAAGCGGGGAGCGTCCCTACGCCGTCGTACAACTTCGGCAGGATAATGCAGCGGATAGCTTGTACAACATAGTTGGCTTTCAGACACATTTGAAGTGGCCGGAACAAAAAAGGGTATTCTCTTTGATCCCTGGCTTGGAAAAAGCAGAATTTGCCAGATTGGGTGTTATGCATCGCAATACTTTTATAAATTCACCTGAAATCTTATATCCTACCCTGCAATTAAAAAAGAATAGTAATATTCTTTTTGCCGGACAAATTACAGGCGTGGAGGGTTACGTGGAATCCGCGTCATCAGGACTTGTAGCGGGCATAAACGCAGCACGTCTTGCTATTGGCGAAGAGCCGGTCTGTTTTCCCGATGTAACGGCACACGGCGCATTGTGCCGCTATATTACTGCTGCTCCGGCAAAGCACTTTCAACCCATGAATATAAATTTTGGATTACTGCCGCCCCTTTTTGAAAGAATACGTGATAAGAAAATAAAGAAACAAAAATTGGCAGAAAGAGCATTAGAAAAAATAAAAAAATTCAAACAAGATATTGAATGATTTTATATTAATGATATAATAGTACCTTAGCCGCAAATAATAATTGGCGTTTATGGTTTTTCTTTTGGGAGGGAAACAGATGTTTAGAGCGACAACAATAGTGGCGGTAAAAAAGAATGGAACTACTGCTATTGCGGGTGACGGACAGGTCACCTTTGGACAAAATACAATAATGAAGGGGAATGCCCGCAAGGTGCGGCGTATTTACCATGATAAAGTTTTGGCGGGATTTGCCGGTTCAGTAGCGGATGCGTTTACATTATTTGAAAAATTCGAAACAAAATTAGAAGAATTTAATGGCAGTCTTACGAGGGCTGCCGTAGAATTGGCTAAAGAATGGCGGACTGACAGGGTTTTGCGAAAATTGGAAGCATTACTTTTAGTGGCAGATGCGAACACGATGCTGCTTTTATCGGGCAACGGCGAAGTTATTGAACCTGACGGAGATGTGGCAGCCATCGGTTCCGGCGGGTTTTACGCTTTGGCGGCGGCTAGGGCCATGTCAGGACATACAGAAATGCCGGCTGCAGATATTGCAAGGGAATCTTTATCAATAGCAGCGGATATATGCGTTTATACTAACCATAATATAATAGTGGAAGAATTGAAGTAGGAGGATTTACTTTGAACGAACAAACGCCACGCCAGATAGTAGATGAGCTTGATAAATATATAGTTGGCCAAAATAAGGCTAAACGTGCTGTCGCGGTTGCTTTGCGCAATAGATGGCGCGCACACCGTCTGCCGGAAGCGATGAAGGATGAGGTCATACCTAAAAATATTTTGATGATAGGCGCTACCGGTGTAGGCAAAACAGAAATAGCACGCAGACTTGCCAAATTGGTTAAGGCTCCTTTTATAAAAATTGAAGCCACCAAGTTTACCGAAGTCGGTTATGTGGGCAGAGATGTGGAATCAATGGTGCGTGATCTGGCTGAAATTTCAGTCCGTATGGTCAAGCAGGAAAAAATGGCTGCTGTTATTGATAAAGCTAAAAAATTGGCGGAAGAGCGTATCCTGGATGTGCTTGTGCCTCAGCAAAAATCGACGTCGGTTAACCCAATAGGTGCAATATTTTCGTCAAATAATGCAGATAATGAAAAAGAAGACCCAAAACCTAAATATGAGGCCGGCAGGGAATTCTGCCGCAAACGTCTGCTGGCTGGTGCTTTGGAAAAGCAAATGATTGAAATAGATACAGAAGACAGCAGTACTCCCATGATAGGCATGCTGGCCGGAGCCGGGATGGAGGATATGACAAATAATATCCAGGATATGCTGGGCAGCATATTGCCTAAAAAACGTAAAAAGCGTAAGGTAGCTATTGAAACGGCGAGAAAGATTTTTGAGCAGGAAGAGGCTCAAAAGTTGATAGATATGGAAGAAGTGGCCAAGGAAGGAATAGAGAATGCAGAAAATGCCGGTATAATTTTTCTGGATGAAATAGATAAGATTGCCGTTAAGGGCGGTACTTCCGGGCCGGATGTCTCGCGTGAGGGCGTTCAGAGAGATATACTGCCTATCGTCGAAGGTTCTACAGTAGTTACAAAGTATGGTCCATTAAAAACCGAACATGTGCTTTTCATAGCCGCAGGGGCATTTCATATAGCTAAACCTTCTGATCTGATACCAGAATTACAGGGACGGTTTCCGATACGAGTTGAACTGACGTCATTGACTCATGATGATTTTAGAAGGATATTGACAGAACCGGCAAATGCTTTGCTGAAACAATATACAGCATTATTGAATACTGAAGGAGTATCCATAAGCTTCACCGATGATGCGATAGATCGTCTGGCGCAAATTGCCTGTGAGGTAAATGCACAAACAGAAAATATAGGAGCACGGCGTCTTCATACGATTATGGAAAAAGTGTTGGAAGATCTTTCTTTTGAAGCACCTGAGCTTAATAAAAAAAATGTTGTTATAGATCCTGCCTATATAGACGAAAAACTGGGAGAAATAATAGCCAACAGGGATTTAAGCAGATTTATTCTGTGAGTTGGCAGGGTTTGTCTTGATGGAGCTTGCACTGCCTGTACTTTTCTGCAAAAACAATATGCAGAGGTACAGAATGCATGCTCCTTATTTGCCTCCTGACATAAAAAAAGCATTAACTACGGTGGGATCAGGAATTAGGTTGAAAAATATATTAATTTATAAAATTGCAAAAAAACTGTATTTTTTTATACATATATGTTACAATAGGAAAGTAATACAGTTACAAAAGAAAGGGATTTAACAATGACAACATTATTAGAAAAAACAAGAAAGATCAACAGACTGTTGCAGAAATCTGACAGTGTGGAATATGACGGCATTTCATGTGTGCTCAGCAACGTGCTTGATGCAAATGTCTATATCGTATCCACAACTGGAAAAATATACGGTTACGCGTTTATAGATGATTTTGAATGCGATATTATGCTTGATAAAGTGGTAAGCCAGGGACAGTTCCCAAAACATTATGTTAATTGGCTGTTGAAAATGGATGAAACGTCTGCCAATATAAAATCAAAGACAGGCATGTGTGCTTTTACTGATAAAACAAAGTGTCTTTTCAACGGTAAAAATACTACTATTGTTCCTATTTATGGGATCGGTGAACGCAAGGGAACATTGATAATCGCAAAATTTGATGAAGAGTTCACAGATGACGATCTTCTCCTTGCCGAATATGGGGCTACAGTTGTCGGGATGGAAATACTTCGTGATCATACTGAAAAACTGGAAGACGATATGCGCAAACAGGCTACCGTAAAGATTGCACTGTCTACATTGTCATTTTCTGAACAGGAAGCTGCCGTTAATATACTTGGAGAACTCAACGGTATAGAAGGACTTTTGGTTGCGTCTAAAATAGCGGACAGAGTGGGTATCACAAGATCTGTTATCGTTAATGCACTGAGAAAATTTGAATCGGCAGGTCTTATTGAATCAAAATCTTTGGGAATGAAGGGGACCTATATAAGAGTTCTCAACGAACATTTGCTTGATGAAGTTCAAAAATTAAAAAGATGATGCTTCAAGACACTTTTTACATTAAAAACATATATATTGCAAAAGGTCTAGGGACAGGCTGCAGAGCCTTATCCTTAGACTTATTTTATTTTGCTGTATTATAAAAGATATCATATGCAGTTAAAACAATATTTGTCCGCAAAAGGAAATAGTTTCTGGCAGCAGATCCTTTTTATTATTTCTAACTTTTTGTTCCCGTTAATAAAAAAATAACACTTAATAAGAAAAAATAAAAGGATATTTTTTTTATATATAGAAAATATATTATCAGCATATTAATGAGAGTTTGTTAAATAGGAGGAATTTAAAAGATTTAAAAGGATCTTGAATCTTTCGGATTCCTTTTCTTTGTTTGATAAATAATAAAGAAGGAGTAATGTGATGCTTGGCAATGTTGTGAACACACCGGTTTTTGGTGTATTAGAAATGGCTATGCAGGCTGCGAACATGAGACAGCAGGTGATCAGCAATAATATTGCTAATGTTAATACACCAAATTTTAAAAGAAACGAATTGGCTTTTGAAAGCCTTTTGGCAAAAGCGTTATATCCAGAAGATGATGACGAAACACTGCAATTGGCGAAAACCAATGAAAAACATTTTCCTAATGATAATACAGGAGAAGAGTCTGTGCAGCCTGTTCTCAGAACAGATAATAGCACTACTATGAGGGCTGACGGAAATAATGTAGACCCTGATATTGAGATGTCGGCTTTGGCTAAAAATACGCTTTATTATAATGCATTGGTCAGAGAGATGAATGTAAATATTACAAAACTGAGCAATGTCATAAAAGGGCAATAATTAGGGGGTATATAGTTTGGGAATGTTTGATTCTATTGATACTTCAGCATCCGGTATGACTGCCGAAAGACTGAGGATGGATGTCATCAGCAATAATATAGCCAACGTTAATACTACCAGAACTGCTCAGGGAAACGCATACCGACGGAAATATGTGGTTTTTGAACCACGGACGGATACGGAACAATCCGCATCTTTTTTTGCGGCCTTTTCTAACGAACTGCAAAAGCCGGGGAACGGTGTGCGAGCTGTCAGCATACAGGATGATGACAGTCCTTTTAAGCTGAAGTATGATCCGGGAAACCCGGACGCTAATCAGCAGGGGTATGTACAGATGCCTAATGTAAATATTGTTGCAGAGATGACGGATATGATCACTGCTTCACGTGCCTACGAAGCTAACGTTACGGCTGTTAATTCTGCTAAAAGTATGGCTATGAAAACATTGGATATCGGAAAGTAGCGGGGTAATAATATGAATATCGGTACGTTGCAAATGACACCGGTGAAACTTTTGGGACAAATAGGTGATGCCGGCAGCAAGGTTGTTGATGAGACAAAAACAGCGAAATCGTTTGGTCAGTTTTTGACCGATGCATTAAAGGAGACCAATGCTCTGCAAAAAAATTCTGAGCAAATGGATATGGCTTTGGCTGCAGGCAAAGTAGACGATATATCAAAGGTCGTAGTGGCCTCTGAAAAAGCTCAGATTGCTTTGAATCTCACAATGAGTTTGCGCAATAAAGCGGTTGATGCATATCAGGAAATAATGCGCATGCAGGTTTGATTTGCTGAATATTATGATAGATTGTCTCAAAAACACGCAGAAAATCACTTCTGCACCGCAACATAATTGTCTGTCGGTGCAAGTTATTTTAACAACTTGCAGGCCGACAAATTAAAAAAGAATACAATCATAGGTGAAGGGATTGAGATAATGGCAGGCTGGAAGGAACGGTATCTGCAGTTTTGGCAAAAGATGGATAAGAGACAGAAATATGCTTTGGCCGGAGTTGGTGCGCTCTTAATCTTTGCCATAATAGGTGTCAGCTATTTATATGGCAGCAAGCCTGAAATGCAGCCTTTATTTACTAACATGGAAACAAAGGATGCCGGAGAGGTCGCTGCTAAACTTAAAGAATCCAAGGTCGATTATTCAATACAGGAGAATAAGGAAGGAACAACTATACTTGTTCCTGCGAAGGATGTTCACAAACTGCGTTTGGATTTGGCAGCACAGGGATTACCACGCGGCACAAAAGGCTTTGAAATTTTTGATGACAGTAAATTGGGAGTAACCGATTTTCAGAATAAAGTTAATTATCTGCAGGCCCTGCAGGGCGAACTGACTAGAACTATAGAACAAATAGATGCCGTTGAAAGTGCTCGAGTACATATAGTGTTGCCGGAAGACAGCCTCTATAAAAAAAATGAAAAACCGGCTACAGCATCAATATTATTAAAGCTGAAACCTGATAAAGAATTGAACAGCAAGGAAATTAAGGGCATTGTTAATTTGACGGCACATAGTGTACAGGGATTACAGGCGGAAAACGTCACCATTATTGATAACGAAGGAAAAATTTTAAACGATCCTGACAGTCAGCAGGATGACAATAAAAATACTCTTGGCAATATTACTCTTACCCAAATAAAGATGACACAGAAAGTACGCCAGCAAATGCAGGCAGAAGTACAGACTCTTCTTGATAATGCCTTGGGTGAAGGAAATGCTTTTGTACGTTTAAATGTAGCACTGGATTTTGATCAAAAACAAACAGACAGGCAGACTTTTTCTCCTGTAGTTGATGATGCAGGGATCTTGCGCAGTACACAGGAGAGCCAGGAAGCTTATAATGGAACTTCAGTTACACCGGGCGGACCCGCCGGCATAACTGCTAATACACCGGGGTATGTTGCCGCCAATAATACAAATGCACAGTATTCAAAACAGCAGTCGACCAGAAATTACGAGATAAATGAAGAAAATCAAAAAACAATCGCTTCACCCGGTTCTATAAAACGATTGAATATTGCGGTATTGGTCAGCGACAGACTCACTGCCCAGCAGCAGGATTCCATATCAAGGGCGGTAGCGTCTGCTGTAGGAGTGGATACTGACAGGGGTGATACTGTTTCTGTGGAACCTGTGCCGTTTAGTACGGAAGCCTCGGACAGAAGGGCAAGGGAAGAACAAGACGCCCGCGATGCTGCTAACAGGACACTTTATCTTGAAATAGCGGCAGTCCTTTTACCACTATTGCTTTTGGCAGCAGCATACTATCTGTACAGACGGAAAAAACGGCTTGAAGAGGAGGCCGCTCAGGAAGAAATGCAGCGTCAGGCAGAGTTGGAACAGCAGCGTTTAGCAATGCAGCAATCAGAAACATCAGAAACTGCACCAGAAGAAATGTCAGAGGAAGAGCAGGCACATTTGACTGAAAGACAGACTTTGGAAAAAATGATAGATGATGAGCCGGAGCAAGTGGCAGAATTAGTGAAAACATGGCTGGCTGAAGAGTAAAATACAATAGTAGGTGAAATAGATGTATGAATCCAGCACAAGCGAATTAAGCGGTCAGCAGAAGGCAGCTATTTTGCTGATATCATTGGGGCCGGAGTATTCGGCCAAATTATTCAAGCACCTTGATGATGAAGAAATCGAAAAACTGACATTGGAGATAGCCAGTCAGCAACAGGTTACTCAGGAACAGAAACAGACGGTAATAGGTGAGTTCTACCAGCTCATAATGGCAAAATCATATATTTCTCATGGCGGCCTTGATTATGCACAGAAAGTTTTGGAAAAAGCTCTCGGGTCCGATAAGGCTGCCACTATCATCAACAGGCTTACTGCAAGCCTGCAGGTTCGTCCGTTTGATTTTTTGCGGAAAACGGATCCATCACAGCTGCTTAATTTCATCCAGAACGAACATCCGCAGACTATAGCAATGATTTTGGCGTATTTAAATCCTGAACAGTCAGCCAGCGTTCTTGCGGCGCTGCCTGCTGAAAGTCAGGCAGACGTTGCGAGAAGAGTTGCCGTAATGGATCGCACCTCACCCGATGTACTGCGTGAAGTAGAACGTGTCCTGGAAAAGAAACTTTCTACTATGTCTTCTCAAGACTTTACGGATGCCGGTGGAATACAGGTCGTCGTGGAAATGCTCAATCGTGTCGATCGCGGCACGGAACGGTCTATACTTGATAATCTGGAAATTGAAAATCCTGAACTCACAGAAGAAATCAAACGGCTTATGTTTGTTTTTGAAGATCTTGTCATGCTTGACGACAGATCTTTGCAGTTAGTGCTGCGTGAAGTCGAATCTAAGGATCTGTCGCTTGCTATGAAGGGAACGTCTGATGATGTAGCAGCGAAAATATATAAAAATATGTCTAAACGTGCTGCTGCAGCTTTAAAAGAAGAACTTGAATACATGGGACCTGTCCGTATTCGTGATGTGGAAGAATCCCAGCAGAAAGTAGTTAACATAATCAGAAAACTGGAAGAAAAAGGAGATATAGTTGTGTCACGTGGAAAGGGCGATGAAATGATTGTATAAAGTTATTAAATCTGCTGTTTTTGATAATGAACCGCATGTAGTAAAAGCACCTGAGCCGTTGTTTATTATCAATTCCTCTCCTGATGCCACATCTGCCGATAAAAATAACGAGTTAAGGGAAGATTATCGATACGAGCTTGATGAAGCAAAACGAAAAAAAAGTTCTATTGAAGAGAATATAAAAAAACTGGAAAGTGAATTGAACGATAAGCAGCTGAAAATGGAGGCGCTGCGTGAAAAAGCTGATTTAATAGTGAAAGAAGCTCAAGACGGCAAGACAAAAATTCTTCGTGAGGCTGAAAAAATTTCCGCTGAAAAGATCAAAGAAGCAAATGACAAAGTCATTGAAATAACACAAAACGCAAAAAATGCAGGGCATGATCAGGGATATAAGGAAGGCCTGGAACAATCTCGTTCAGAGCAGGAAAACCTGATCAAAACGGCTAATGAAAAAGCTGTCAGAATAATAGATGAAGCGGAAAAACAAGTGGATGCCTGCTATAAAGATGCTGAAAAAGATATGACTGATATCGTAATGGCAGTGTCTCTAAAGATTATTTCACAGCAGTTTGCCGATATGCCGCAATTGGTGTTGCCCGTTGTACAGGAGGCCTTAAAAAAAGTTAAAAATCAAACTTCTGTCGAGGTAAGAGTTTCACCAAACACGTATGAATTTGCATTGGCTGCCAGACCAGAACTGCAGTCTATTCTTGAGGGAAATGCCAGACTTACGATACAGTCTGATGAAAGTCTGACAGATGGAGACTGCTGGGTTGAAACACCTGATGGAAGTATAGATGCAAAACTTTTGTCTCAATTAAGCGAAATCCAAAAAATGCTGAAGGAAGTCGTTGGTAAATATGAGGCTAATGGTAGATAAATTCAGGGAAATTATTCAAAACTGCGATCCTATGAAAATGTCGGGAAAGGTAGTCCAGGTAATAGGACTGGTAATCGAATCAATAGGGCCAAATGTAAGTTTAGGAGAACTTTGTTATGTCTGTTCAAAGTTTTCCGGCATTAAGCCTGTTCCCGCGGAAGTCGTTGGCTTTCGCAGCGGACATATTCTTCTAATGCCTATAGGAGAAATGCAGGGGATCGGTCCCGGCTGTGAAGTTATAGCTGCCCAGAAAACATTAAAGGCAAGAGTAGGAAAAGAGCTCTTGGGCCGTATCCTTGACGGGCTGGGTAACCCTATAGATAATAAAGCAGCGCTGCCGCTTGTTATGGAAGAATACCCCTTACAGGCATCACCGCCTTCTCCTCTTTCACGACCCAGAATCCATGACTCTCTTTATGTCGGCGTGCGAGCCATCGATGGCCTGATAACGATCGGGTCAGGTCAGCGAATAGGAATAATGGCGGGAAGCGGCGTGGGCAAGTCTACTCTTTTAAGTATGATAGCAAGAAACACGGAGGCAGACATAAATATAATTGCCCTCATTGGCGAACGCGGCAGAGAGGTAAGAGAATTTATTGAACGTGATCTTGGCGAAGAAGGATTAAAAAAATCTGTTGTCGTTGTTGCTACATCAGATCAACCTGCACTTGTTCGTATAAAGGGTGCTATGACAGCAACAGCCATTGCTGAATATTTTCGCAATCAAGGGAAAAAAGTCGTTTTGATGATGGATTCAGTCACTCGCTTTGCCATGGCCCAGCGTGAAGTGGGGCTGACTATCGGTGAGCCCCCGGCAACAAGAGGTTATACACCGTCTGTATTCGCCCTTTTACCGCGCTTGCTCGAAAGAGCGGGCACCAGTGAGAAGGGGAGTATAACCGGTATATATACTGTGCTTGTAGATGGTGATGACATGAACGAACCTGTTGCCGATGCCGTACGCAGTATACTGGACGGACATATAGTATTGTCCAGAAAAATCGCAGCGCAGAATCATTTTCCTGCAATTGATATTCTTTCCAGTGTAAGTCGAGTAATGATCGATATTGCTGATCAAAGGCACTTTAAAGCGGGTCAGCTTTTACGTTCTTATCTTGCAAATTATAATGAGGCAGCCGATCTTATAAGAATAGGTGCCTATGTGAATGGTTCAGATCCCAACATAGATATGGCTATAGAAAAAATAGAGGCAATAAACAAATTTTTATGTCAAGACGTTTTTGAGACTACAAGCTATAAAGACACGGTGAACGATTTGCTCACGATAGTGGGTAAGGCGTAATTGTATTTAAGGTTTACTGTTGACGTGCTGTGAAAAATGAGGAAGATAGTTGAAAAAATTTATATTCAAACTCGAAGCTTTTTTAAAAATATCAGTTATCGAAAGAGAAAAAGCGGAAATATCCATGGCTGCAGCTGTACAGAATCTGCAAAAACAGGAAAAATTTCTTATTTCACTGAAACTTGAAATGGATTCGAACTTAAAGGAATATGAAGAATTTTTGGCTGAAAAAAAAGTAAATGTCAGTATGATGCAAATGTATGGTAACTTTTTCTCTTGGAAAAGAGGACAGATAAATTTGCAGAAAACCTCAGTGCGAAATGCTGTTTCTAAAAAGGAACAGTGTCTGCAAGTGCTTTTGGCAGCACAGAAAAAGGTTAAAAGCTTGGAACAGCTTCGTGAAAAAAGATTTGATGAATATCGTTATGAAGTCTTTGCTCAGGAACAAAAGCAGATAGATGAAATCGGTCTGCAGATGCATATGCGCAGGATTGGAATGGAGGAATAATAATCTTATGCAGATAAATACTGTCCCCGTCATGAAACAGAACGATCTTCTGACAGATATAAATAATGTGCAGAAGCGTATTAAAGAAATAGAAGGTCAATTTAGTATAAAGAACTTTTCTCCTGAAAAAATGACGTTTGATCAGACACTTACTAAGCAAATGAAGAACGTAAAACCGGACAGCGGCAGTGGTATCGGTCAACAGACAGCAGATATGATACAGTCTGCCGGTCAAAATAACAGCCAGACTCCTTCTGCTGCAGCCGTACATAATGTTCCGCCACAGCAGATTGAAGAGATGATCCAAAAAGCGGCCGTAAAATATGGAGTAGATGCGAAACTCCTCTCAGCAGTGGCGGAAACCGAATCAAACTATAATGCTGAGGCTGTTTCATCTGCCGGCGCGGTCGGCGTTATGCAATTGATGCCTAATACTGCATCAGAACTGGGTGTAACAAATCCCTATGATGCTCAGCAAAATATTGAAGGCGGCGCTAAGTATTTAAAGGAATTGCTGAATGATTTTGGCGGCAACGTACGTGAAGCTGTTGCAGCATATAACGCAGGACCTCAAGCGGTGAAGAAATATCAGGGAGTACCGCCGTATGCTGAAACGCAGAATTATGTGAGCCACGTTTTAGATCTTTATCAATAAAGGCGGACATTTATTCTTTCATGGATGTAGATGCAGAAGCAAACCGGCTTTTACATATTTTAAAAGTATATAATTTTCAACAAGGTGGGTAGCTTGATGGCAAAATCTACTGCAGGCACAGTCAACAAACAGACAGTAAAAAATCAGCGCGCTGATCAGAAAAACGCGCAAGAAAATACAAAACCTAAAAAAGCTTTGTGGAAAAAAATTTTAATAGTGATTTTGATTGTTCTGCTATTGTTTGGTGGATTTTTTTTGGGTATATATTTACGGATATTGGATACTAATAAATTAAACACATCACTGCATCTTTATGATTGGCCCGTAATAGGACAAAATTTTGTAAAACCTGATGAGGAAGCTGCACAGACTGAAAAAACACAAGTAGATGTCGGGTCAAAAGGGGGCAGCAGCGCAGCTAATGCCGCACAGGCTGAAAATCCTGCAGCTGCACAATCAAAACCGGTCAGTTTAACAAAAAAGCAGCTTGATGAACAAAAAAAGACCAGAGAAGCTGAGGTAAATAAACGAGTGGGAAAACTGTCACGCATATATGCACAGATGGATCCTCAAAAGGCCGCAGCAATTTTAGCTCCTCTTGATGATAACGTTGTGGGTTCTATCCTGCAGAAGATGGATGATGCCCGTTCGGCTAAAGTAATGGAAAACTTTGATACAACGCGTGCCGCTCAGATTACTCAGCTCCTTTACAACGGTATCACACCGCCTACACTGCCGCAGCTTGATCAGGCGGAAAAAGCAACAACCGTACAGAACCAATAAGATTTGTTTTTCTTTAAGCGCCAGTTGTGTTACAATTGATTTCGAGAGGAGGTGAGAATATGGATAACAATACAATAATAGTTAAGACGGCAGCTCCTTCGTCAGACAGCAGCAGTAAAAACAGAAAAACTACTGTCAGAAAAAACTCATCGAGCAGTTTTTCCGGTGCTTTGGACAATGCAAAAGACACTGCTGATGCTGATGTAAAAAAGGATACACTCAACGATAAAGTATCAGATATCGGCAAGAAAATTGCAGACAAAGAGAATAAGCCTGATGATGCACTTTCACAAAAAAAAGGTGCTAAGTCAGAAAAAGAGAAAACAGCTGATGATAAAACGACTGCTGCGGCAGTGACAACGGCGATTGATGCTATAACAAATGCTGCAGATATAAATGTTCTGGCAGCACTGGTCACAGCACCGCAGACTGAGGCGGCAACAGACAACGGCATCCCCGCAAAGCTGAATACAGCATTAGCTGAATTGACCGGTCTTGTAAAAACGACAGTTTCTGATGATAAAACGGCGAAAACTCAGTTAAATGCAGTAAATAATACTGAAAAGATTCAGTTAAGCACGTTGTCTGACAGTGATGTTGTAAATTCAGCTGAAGGGAAAAGTCCTGAGCAGCCAAAAACGATTTTGAATCAGTTTCTTAATGCTGGAAATAGTATAAAATTGCAAGGTACCGATACTGCAGGTAAAAAAATTACTGCGGATCAAACGAGCAAAACTGCAAATATTATATCGCAGGTACAGACTGCCCAGGGAAGGTCTGCTTTGGGCGCGGAAACATTGGCTTCACCGGCAAAAGAAAATTCTTCAGTGCTGTCGGTCAAAGTTCCTGATCAGGTCAGCACCGAACTGCTGCGGAACACGAAACAGCTTGATGGCAGTACAACAGCTGATCAAGCAGCCGTAAAAAATAAAAATACGGTACAGCTTAATGTTATTGACTTAACGTCTAGGCAGGAAAACGGTAATTCGGGAACGACGTTCAGTGAACAGAGTACACAGCAGGAAAATCTTTTGACGGGAGAGTCAAAATCTGCGGCAGAAAAACAAAATAAGGGTGCTGACACTAATCAATTAAATCATATTTTTTCAGTGGCATCGTTGTCAGATGATACGCTGAAAAGCTCTGCTCAAAGTATGGCATCAGTGTCAGACACAGCGCAGCAAAATAGGCCGCAGGACAATTATAATATTGCAGGTCAGATCATAAAAAATGCCCAGTTGATAAAGGCAAATGAAAACTCACAGATCACGATAAATCTGCAGCCGGAACATTTGGGAGAACTTGCCTTGAAAATCAGCGTAGCGGCAGACGGTGCGGTGAATGCTTCCTTTCACAGTGACAACGCACAGGTGCGCAATCTCATACAGTCGACAGTGGTTCAGCTGCGGCAGGACTTGCAGGATCAGGGAATAAAAGTGGACCATATAAATGTTTACAGCGGTCTAAGTGATATGCTGTCAAACGGACAGCATAATTCAGGACAGTTCAGCAAAGAACAAAAGAAAACTGACTACAGAATTGGGCAATTGGTTGAAGCTGCAGGTCAGATGGAAAATCTCAGTGCAGCAGTATCGTCAAGTGGACAGAACCAAAGTCTTACAAGTGACGGGATTGATTACAGAATATAAGGAGCGATTATTATGGCAACAAGCGCAGTGAACCCCACAACGGGAACGACCTCAACTTCCTCAAATTCTACGACTAAAACCTCAAGCGTGGACACGCTCGCGAATGAAGACACATTTATGCAGCTTTTGGTGGCGCAGATGAAGAATCAGGATCCTTTAAATCCGTTGGATGGAACGCAATATGTTTCGCAGCTTTCACAGCTGACCTCCACCGAACAGATATCAAAAATGGCAACAGCTATGAATACGATGTCGTCTATTGTTGACAATTTGAATACCTCTGTTTTAGTCGGACAGCTCAGCTCTATGATCGGCCAGAATGTTACATGGTCAACAGAAAGCTCTGTTACCGACAGCAAAGGCAATACTACCACTAATAAAGTGCAGCACACCGGTGTCGCACAGGGAGTTACCATCAGTGACGGAACCCCTTCGCTGGTAGTGAAAGAAGGCTCGGGTGTAACGACCGTCAGCGTCAGTGATCTTACCCTTATAGGCAAGACTGGACTGGAAAGCTAAAAAATTTACGGCAAGGGAAGTAGATATGTATGGCAGTTAATTCGCGAATATATTTACAGCCACTTATGCCGGTTGGTAATCAGAATAATGCGTCAGCGCAGGTATCCTCCCAGAAGAAAAACAGCAGCTCAAATTTTGCCGATATATTGAAACAGACAAGTCAGACGGTTGGTTTTTCTCAGCATGCATTGAGCAGGATGGCAGAGCGGAATATAAAATTAAGTGATGCTGATATGGACAAAATGAATGATACTGTGTGTAAGATGGCGCAAAAAGGCTCTAAGGAAGCGCTGATTTATTTAAAAGGAGCAGCTTTTGTTGTCAGTATAACCAACAAAACTGTGATTACCGCTATGGATGGCGTAAGTACAAAAGAAAATATATTTACAAATATTGATAGTGCGGCTATATTATAGGCTGGACCTTCGGGGGGCTTTGACCGCTGAATGACAGAGGCGGACAGCCGCACACAAAGGAGTTTGATTTATTATGATGAGAGCGCTTTATACCGCCGTTTCCGGTTTGAAAAATCATCAGACCAGAATGGATGTAATAGGTAATAATGTGGCCAATGTTAATACGACCGGTTATAAATCAAGCCGTGTAACATTCGCAGATACTTTGAGCCAGACTATATCAGGTTCATCGTCAGCAAATGATAATATTGGCGGGGTCAACGCAAAACAAATCGGCTTGGGAATGTCAGTATCT
>NZ_WIQM01000012.1 GCF_015732185.1 Pectinatus haikarae | reverse complement strand
TATGCAGCTCCATACGCTTCAAGAGCCCAAACTTCCATTTCACCAAAACGCTGTCCACCAAACTGAGCTTTACCACCGAGAGGCTGCTGAGTTACAAGTGAATACGGCCCTGTGGAACGGGCATGAATTTTATCATCAACAAGATGATGAAGTTTAAGCATATATACGCAGCCGACAGTTACAGGATTTTCGAAAGGTTCACCGGTACGTCCGTCATAGAGGATGGTTTTGCCATCATTAGAAAAACCTGATGCGTGAAGTGTTTCAAATACTTCAGTTTCCTTTGCACCATCAAATACAGGCGTTGCTATATGCAATCCAGCGGTATCGGGTTTAGGCATATCATAAGCATCAAAATCATAACCGATTTCTCTCAATCGTTTTTCCACGGAAAGGTCGCCCGCGTTTATCTGCATGCCAAGTTCACGTACTGCCATGCCAAGATGCGTTTCTAACACCTGTCCTATGTTCATACGCGAAGGGACACCAAGAGGATTCAAAACGATATTTACAGGCGTTCCATCTGGCAGGAAAGGCATATCTTCTTCACGCATGACACGTGATACGACCCCTTTATTGCCATGACGGCCAGCCATTTTATCGCCGACAGCTATTTTACGCTTTTGGGCTATATATACACGAACAAGTTGGTTTACACCGGGTGGTAATTCATCGTTATTCTCTCTGCTGAAAAATTTTTACATCGACAATTTTGCCTGCTTCACCATGCGGAACGCGCAGTGATGTGTCCCTGACTTCTCGTGCTTTTTCACCAAATATGGCACGCAGCAGTCTTTCTTCTGCAGTGAGCTCAGTTTCTCCCTTAGGAGTTACCTTGCCAACCCATATATCACCAGGACGAACCTCAGCACCTATGCGGATGATACCTTTTTCATCAAGATCTTTGAGAGCTTCTTCGGCAACATTAGGCATGTCACGTGTTATTTCTTCCGCACCTAATTTTGTATCACGGGCATCGCATTCATATTCTTCGATATGAATAGAGGTATAAATATCTTCTTTTACCAATTTCTCGCTGAGAAGAATAGCATCTTCATAGTTGTAACCTTCCCATGGCATAAATGCTACTATTATGTTGTAGCCAAGAGCAAGTTCACCGTGATCAGTTGCCGGTCCGTCTGCAATAGGCTGTCCCTTATATACACTATCACCCTTGTAAACGATTGGCATCTGATTAATGCAGGTGCCCTGATTGGAACGCAGATATTTCTGGAGTTTATATATATCATGATCGCCGTTTTCCTTGCGGACAACGATCTGATCGGCAGTGACTTTTGAAATTGTGCCTGCATTTTTAGCCAAAACCATTACACCCGAATCACAGGCGGCCTTATATTCCATTCCTGTTCCGACTAAAGGTGCCTGCGTACGAAGCAGTGGTACTGCTTGACGCTGCATATTTGCGCCCATTAAGGCACGATTGGCATCATCATTTTCAAGGAAAGGGATCATTGCGGTTGCTATAGAAACTACCTGCTTAGGTGAAACATCCATATAATCAACAGAATCAACAGGCATGAGACTTGTTTCTTCATGAAAACGAGCGGTAACACGATTTGATAAAAACCAATCATTTTCATTCAATTTTTCATTAGCCTGAGCGATGACGATGTCATCTTCCTCGTCCGCAGTGAGATAATATACTTCATTTGTGACCTTTTTATTGATTTTATCAACTTTACGATAAGGTGTTTCCATAAAACCAAAACGATTCACACGAGCATATGTGGATAGAGAACCAATAAGTCCGATATTAGGTCCTTCAGGAGTTTCAATAGGACACATGCGTCCATAATGTGAGTTATGAACATCACGAACTTCAAATCCTGCACGTTCTCGTGATAGTCCGCCAGGACCCAATGCGCTTAGACGGCGCTTATGCGTCAATTCACTGAGCGGATTGTGCTGATCCATAAACTGAGACAGCTGACTTGAACCAAAAAATTCTTTTATCGCAGCAACTACAGGGCGTATATTGATAAGCGCCTGGGGCGTTATAACTTCATTGTCTTGAATAGTCATTCTTTCTCTGACAACACGTTCCATTCTTGAAAGACCAATACGGAATTGGTTTTGCAGAAGCTCACCAACAGAACGCACACGACGATTTCCCAGATGATCTATATCGTCAGTAGAGCCTATACCGTCCATCAGATTAAGAAGATAATTTATTGATGCCATTATATCCTCTATAGTAATAGTTCTGTGATGATATTCAAGTGTCGGTGAGCAGATCATTTTCATTGGCTTATCTGTCTTGCTTTTTACGTAGAAAGATATCATTTCACCGTCACCAAAAATATTCTTTTCTTGTTCTACGTTTATAGATTCAAGCATAGACATATCAATTAGGGTATCCGCCGGAACAACTATTTCGCCGGTCGTACGATCAACAAGCGGCTGTGTGAGCTCATGCCCAGTGAGGCGTCGTTTCCAGCCAAGCTTTTTTGTGACCTTATAACGGCCAACTGTAGCAAGGTCATATCTTTTAGGATCAAAGAAAAGTCCGTCCAGAAGGGCCTGTGAATTCTCAATTGTCGGCGGTTCTCCGGGACGCAGCCTTTTATATATCTCAACGAGTGCTTCTTCTTTTGAAACAGCACTGTCACGTTCCATTGTATTGACGATACGGGGATCGTTATCAAAAAGCTCCGCAATAGCGGGGTTGGAACTGATGCCAAGTGCTCTTATAAGAATAGTAACAGGAAGTTTGCGCGTCCGGTCTATTCTCACAGAAATCACATCATTAGCATCATTTTCCAGCTCTATCCACGCGCCGCGGTTAGGAATAAGCGTAGAACTATACAACTGTTTGCCAGTTGAGTCAGTTGCCACTCCGTAATAAGCACCAGGAGAGCGCACCAGCTGACTTACTATGACACGCTCAGCTCCATTTATAATAAATGTACCGCCTACACTGCCGCAGCTTGATCAGGCGGAAAAAGCAACAACCGTACAGAACCAATAAGATTTGTTTTTCTTTAAGCGCCAGTTGTGTTACAATTGATTTCGAGAGGAGGTGAGAATATGGATAACAATACAATAATAGTTAAGACGGCAGCTCCTTCGTCAGACAGCAGCAGTAAAAACAGAAAAACTACTGTCAGAAAAAACTCATCGAGCAGTTTTTCCGGTGCTTTGGACAATGCAAAAGACACTGCTGATGCTGATGTAAAAAAGGATACACTCAACGATAAAGTATCAGATATCGGCAAGAAAATTGCAGACAAAGAGAATAAGCCTGATGATGCACTTTCACAAAAAAAAGGTGCTAAGTCAGAAAAAGAGAAAACAGCTGATGATAAAACGACTGCTGCGGCAGTGACAACGGCGATTGATGCTATAACAAATGCTGCAGATATAAATGTTCTGGCAGCACTGGTCACAGCACCGCAGACTGAGGCGGCAACAGACAACGGCATCCCCGCAAAGCTGAATACAGCATTAGCTGAATTGACCGGTCTTGTAAAAACGACAGTTTCTGATGATAAAACGGCGAAAACTCAGTTAAATGCAGTAAATAATACTGAAAAGATTCAGTTAAGCACGTTGTCTGACAGTGATGTTGTAAATTCAGCTGAAGGGAAAAGTCCTGAGCAGCCAAAAACGATTTTGAATCAGTTTCTTAATGCTGGAAATAGTATAAAATTGCAAGGTACCGATACTGCAGGTAAAAAAATTACTGCGGATCAAACGAGCAAAACTGCAAATATTATATCGCAGGTACAGACTGCCCAGGGAAGGTCTGCTTTGGGCGCGGAAACATTGGCTTCACCGGCAAAAGAAAATTCTTCAGTGCTGTCGGTCAAAGTTCCTGATCAGGTCAGCACCGAACTGCTGCGGAACACGAAACAGCTTGATGGCAGTACAACAGCTGATCAAGCAGCCGTAAAAAATAAAAATACGGTACAGCTTAATGTTATTGACTTAACGTCTAGGCAGGAAAACGGTAATTCGGGAACGACGTTCAGTGAACAGAGTACACAGCAGGAAAATCTTTTGACGGGAGAGTCAAAATCTGCGGCAGAAAAACAAAATAAGGGTGCTGACACTAATCAATTAAATCATATTTTTTCAGTGGCATCGTTGTCAGATGATACGCTGAAAAGCTCTGCTCAAAGTATGGCATCAGTGTCAGACACAGCGCAGCAAAATAGGCCGCAGGACAATTATAATATTGCAGGTCAGATCATAAAAAATGCCCAGTTGATAAAGGCAAATGAAAACTCACAGATCACGATAAATCTGCAGCCGGAACATTTGGGAGAACTTGCCTTGAAAATCAGCGTAGCGGCAGACGGTGCGGTGAATGCTTCCTTTCACAGTGACAACGCACAGGTGCGCAATCTCATACAGTCGACAGTGGTTCAGCTGCGGCAGGACTTGCAGGATCAGGGAATAAAAGTGGACCATATAAATGTTTACAGCGGTCTAAGTGATATGCTGTCAAACGGACAGCATAATTCAGGACAGTTCAGCAAAGAACAAAAGAAAACTGACTACAGAATTGGGCAATTGGTTGAAGCTGCAGGTCAGATGGAAAATCTCAGTGCAGCAGTATCGTCAAGTGGACAGAACCAAAGTCTTACAAGTGACGGGATTGATTACAGAATATAAGGAGCGATTATTATGGCAACAAGCGCAGTGAACCCCACAACGGGAACGACCTCAACTTCCTCAAATTCTACGACTAAAACCTCAAGCGTGGACACGCTCGCGAATGAAGACACATTTATGCAGCTTTTGGTGGCGCAGATGAAGAATCAGGATCCTTTAAATCCGTTGGATGGAACGCAATATGTTTCGCAGCTTTCACAGCTGACCTCCACCGAACAGATATCAAAAATGGCAACAGCTATGAATACGATGTCGTCTATTGTTGACAATTTGAATACCTCTGTTTTAGTCGGACAGCTCAGCTCTATGATCGGCCAGAATGTTACATGGTCAACAGAAAGCTCTGTTACCGACAGCAAAGGCAATACTACCACTAATAAAGTGCAGCACACCGGTGTCGCACAGGGAGTTACCATCAGTGACGGAACCCCTTCGCTGGTAGTGAAAGAAGGCTCGGGTGTAACGACCGTCAGCGTCAGTGATCTTACCCTTATAGGCAAGACTGGACTGGAAAGCTAAAAAATTTACGGCAAGGGAAGTAGATATGTATGGCAGTTAATTCGCGAATATATTTACAGCCACTTATGCCGGTTGGTAATCAGAATAATGCGTCAGCGCAGGTATCCTCCCAGAAGAAAAACAGCAGCTCAAATTTTGCCGATATATTGAAACAGACAAGTCAGACGGTTGGTTTTTCTCAGCATGCATTGAGCAGGATGGCAGAGCGGAATATAAAATTAAGTGATGCTGATATGGACAAAATGAATGATACTGTGTGTAAGATGGCGCAAAAAGGCTCTAAGGAAGCGCTGATTTATTTAAAAGGAGCAGCTTTTGTTGTCAGTATAACCAACAAAACTGTGATTACCGCTATGGATGGCGTAAGTACAAAAGAAAATATATTTACAAATATTGATAGTGCGGCTATATTATAGGCTGGACCTTCGGGGGGCTTTGACCGCTGAATGACAGAGGCGGACAGCCGCACACAAAGGAGTTTGATTTATTATGATGAGAGCGCTTTATACCGCCGTTTCCGGTTTGAAAAATCATCAGACCAGAATGGATGTAATAGGTAATAATGTGGCCAATGTTAATACGACCGGTTATAAATCAAGCCGTGTAACATTCGCAGATACTTTGAGCCAGACTATATCAGGTTCATCGTCAGCAAATGATAATATTGGCGGGGTCAACGCAAAACAAATCGGCTTGGGAATGTCAGTATCTTCCATAGATACAAACTTTACGCACGGCAGCGCGTCCTCTACCGGCAATAACACGGATTTGGCTATAGATACGGATGCAGGGCTGTTTGTTGTAAAAAATGGTAATCAAACGTATTATACCCGCAATGGTAATTTTACGCTTGATAATGAAGGAAATCTTGTAATGAATGGCAGTGGTCTTCATGTACAAGGTTGGAATGCGGTTAATGGAAAAGTTAATCCTAATGGGGCTACAGAAAATTTAAAAATTGATATGGATTCTACTATGCAGCCTAAAGCGACTTCTTATGTTAATTTTGGCAGTAATTTATCAGCAGATAGTGCAGCATCAAAAGTGACGGCTATTACTTTGACGGTAGAAGATGCTGATGGTAATACGCAGCAAGTTGTTGTTCCTAGCACGGATACCACAGCTGGAACAAACGGAAATAAATATGTTGTAGGAGATTCATATACGCAGTGGGGCAGCATGCCTTCAATAACGGGTGGTACAATTAAAAACGTACAGTTAACATTGGCTGATGGTACCACTACTTCTGGTGTCTATGGTCATACGGGGGGATATGGTTTCGGAGATAATACTTTTCCTAGTTATACAAGTATGATGACTGTTTATGATAGCTTGGGTAAGGCACATGCAATTCCAGTAATGTATGAAAGAACAACGGGGAGTACCGATGCCGATGGAAATGCAGTAGCGACCACAGACACAAATAAGTGGCTTGTCAGTGTTCCCAAGGGAACCTATGACGGAGTGGAAACTGCGGGGACCACGGCTACCATAAGATTTAACGGAGATACCGGGAAAATTGATACAACAGGTACGTATGCAACTGATGTGGCAGTGCCTATCACGGTGCCATATCCAAATGGAGCTGATTTGAATGCGACTATAAAGCTGGATTTTTCAAATATAACACAGTACTCCGGTAGCTCAAATGTTAATACATCCGCAACCGATGGTTATGCTGCTGGTTTTTATAAGGATATGTCCATAGGTCAGGATGGGGTTATAACACTGACTTATACCAATGGACAAAAGCAGCAGGGCGGACAAGTTGCCATTGCTACCTTTAACAACGAAGCAGGATTGGAAAAGGCAGGCGGCAGTCTATATACGGCTTCGAATAATTCAGGATCCGCTAAGATAGGAACGTTCGATTCTCAGGGAGTCTCGGTCACACCGGGAGCCTTGGAAATGTCAAATGTTGATATATCCAATGAGTTTAGTGATATGATCGTCACACAGCGCGGTTTTCAGGCAAATTCAAAGATAATAACAGTGGCTGATGAAATGCTGGAAACATTGGTCAATATGAAGAGATAAATTTTTTGGATGAAGATGAGGGGAGATATTCTCCCCTTGCCTTTTTTCCTTACCTGTTTTAATATATCTTCATTGATATATAATAAAAAAACTTGGAGATTAATATGATAAAACTTACAAAATTTAATTCGGATTCAAATAAAAAAGGAGAATTTATCCTTAATGCTGAAATAATAGAAACTATAGAACAAACTCCGGATACAGTTATAACACTGCTGAACGGAAAAAAATTGATAGTCGATGAAAAAATGGAAGAGGTAGTGCGCAGGGTAATGACTTATCGCCGCGCTTTGCATAAGTATTAATACAGGAAAATTACACGATATTTTTAACTAAGATATTGTATTTATATATAACTGCATACAAGGAAGGTGTGGGGAATATGGCGGAAGAGGAAGTTGTAAGCAATGGCAGTGGTGAAAATGGCGGTTCCAAAAAGAAAAAATCCATGTTGCTCGTTATCGTGCTTGTCTTGGTGGGATTAGCGCTGGCTGGAGGGATATCTTATTTTGTTACTACAAAAATAGTTAGCACATCTAATGTTAGTGCCCCTATAAAAAAGGAACCTGGGGTTTTTGTGAAGATAGGAGATCCTAAGGACGGCACTATAATAGTCAATGTCGGTGGTGTGAAATCGGGCAGATATCTGAAGGTTGGTATCGTCTTGGAGATGAATCCAGCAGACGAAGTTAATTTTAAAGAACATAAGATAACGGATGCCGCACAATCTAAAGTGCTTGATGCGGTTATGAGTACTTTTCGCAAACAGGGCATAGAACAGCTGGAAGCGTCTAATGAAGATAAATTAAAGGAAGCTATAAAGAATGAAGTTAATGCTGCTATTGGTGATGGCAGTGTTTACAATGTCTATATAACGAGCTTTGTTCTGCAGTAACAATATTTATTCTTATATAATTTTTGTGCTGATTTATTTTATAAAGTACATGGTCATTTATTATGAATAAGTAGAAAGGAGGATGAAGGTTGGCAGGAGACATTTTATCACAATCTGAAATTGATAAACTATTGTCAGCTATTTCGACCGGTGTTGTTTCTGCTGATGAGGTAAAAGTTGAAGAGCAAAAGAAGATCAAGATATATGATTTTAAAAGACCTGATAAATTTTCTAAGGATCAGATCAGGACTTTGTTCATGCTTCATGAAAATTTTGCCCGTGTTCTTAACACTTATTTGTCTACGCACCTTCGTGTATTGGTAAAAGTGGAAGTTGCCTCTGTTGATCAGCTTACATATGAAGAATTTATCCGTTCATTACCAAATCCGAGCGTGATCAGTGTTTTGTCATTGTCCTCTCTCAAGGGAAATATAATTTTTGAGATGGATACAAATGTAGTATTTTCGATCATTGATCGTCTTTTTGGCGGTGTTGGCGACGAAAGTAAAATGAAGGCAAGAACACTGACAGACATTGAAGAGACAGTCATAAAAAAGATGATGAGCAAAATGATGGAAGGGTTACAGGAAGCATGGCACAATGTTCAGGATTTTGAACTGAATATTGAAAGCATGGAATCTAATCCCCAGTTTACACAGATCGTTCCTTCAGGAGATATGGTCGTCATTATCACTCTTCAGCTTAAGGTAGGAAATGTTGAAGGGCTCATAAACATCTGTATCCCTTATATTGTTATAGAACCTATCGTTCCAAAATTGACGACGACTTTTTGGGTATCTGCCGCATCAGCACGGCAGGAACATCCTGAAGAAGTTGATATGCTGAAAAGGAAGCTGCGCAGGGCAATAGTTCCAGTCAGTGTAGAATTGGGAAGACTGAGTCTCGCGATAAATGAGTTTTTGACATTGGGTATGGGAGATACTTTACGGCTTAATACAAAAGTGGATGATGAGCTTGTCTGCATAGTCGGTGAAAGGCCAAAATTTTATTGCCGTCCCGGAATTATAGGAAAAAGATCAGCGGTACAAATAACAAAAGTAATAGAATCAGAAGACGAAGAGGAGGAAAAAAGGGATGGCTGACGGAATGCTTTCGCAAGAAGAAATCGATGCTTTGACTAAAGGCATAGCTCCGGATACACCACAGGAGACAGATTCGGCTGCACAGGCAGATTTATCAAGTTCATCAGACGAAACACAAAATAATGAAGCTCTTACTGATGTCGAAAAAGATACTCTGGGAGAAATTGGCAATATATCAATGGGCAGTGCAGCTACTACGCTGTCAATGCTGCTGGGACATAAAGTTTCTATAACAACGCCAAATGTAAGTATAGAAACAATGGCTGATATAAAAACACATTACCCAATGCCTTATCTTATAGTTGGAGTCAGTTATACTACAGGGATAACTGGAAATAATATCCTGGCAATTCAGGCTGGTGATGCGGCTATTATTGCTGATTTGATGATGGGCGGTGACGGAACGAACGTCACAGATGAGCTTGATGAGATAAGGCAGAGTGCTGTGAGTGAGGCTATGAACCAGATGATGGGTTCGGTTTCTACTTCACTGTCTCAGATTTTTAATAAAAAAATAGATATTTCACCTCCGCAGGTTCATATGGTGG
>NZ_WIQM01000009.1 GCF_015732185.1 Pectinatus haikarae | reverse complement strand
ATCATAACTGTTTTAAGCAGAGATTACGAAAAACTGCCTCAGGATGCGGTTATTTCTTTGCTTATGTCCATAAAAACGGCTATGGAAATACATCTTAAACAAAAAATGTTTTTGCAGGCACAGGAGGCTATTTTAGATGCGACACCATTTGCGGTATATCATATTCTGAAAAATGGTGATGTGGCATATACCAATAAACTTGGCGCTTCACGTCTCGCGGGAATAGGAGCCATAGACGAACAGGCGAAAACTTTGAACTTGAATGAGGTGGTCTTGAATTATCGACACACACCTATATATAAGGGGTTCAGCGGGATATCCTGCATAAATCAAGAGGTCACATGGACTACACAGGTAAAAACATATGAAGATATAACTACTGTGGTCCCTATAAAAGAGGAGGATGCCGGCGAAAATGATGAGGTCAAAAGTGTTGTTGCTGTAACAATGCCTATTGAGGATCTGCGGATGCTGGTTGCACACGCCGCAGGATATACCGCAAAATACAGTTTAGATAGTATTGTCGGTATAAGCGCATCATGCAGTCTGATGAAAGAACGTGCCGTACGGGCCGCTAAAAAAGACAATCATATACTGCTGCAGGGTGAACCGGGAACCGGCAAGCAGCGTTTGGCACACGGCATACATATGGCAGGTTCGCGTTCTAACGGCCCTCTTATTTCCATTAATTGCGGTGATGTCACGCCTGAGCTGCTTGAACAGGAATTATTCGGTGCACGTATAGGTCAGGAAATTAGTCATCCCGGTAAATTGGAACTCGCCAGCGGCGGTACCTTGCTGATGGATGAAATAGAGAAACTCCCACCGCAGATCGCGGAAAAATTGGCTCAATCACTCCAAATGAAAAAAATACTGCGTATTGGTGAAGATGTTGAAAGAACGATTAATGTGCGGATAATTGCATCTTCTGACGGTAATCTGCGCCGTCTCTGCGAAAAAAATCTTTTTGATGAAAAACTTTTTGAAATAGTGTCACGCAGCATTATTCATCTACCGCCTCTGCGCAGCCGCAGAGAAGATATACCTTTATTGACTGAAAGTATATTGACAGAACTGACCGCACAGCATAAAACATGTATGAAAAAACTTACCGGCGAAGCTATTGACATGCTGGCAGAATATGATTGGCCGGGAAATATTAAGCAGCTGCAGGGCGTTATTGAAAATGCTGTATTTACTGTAAAAGACGATACAATAAACGCTGACAGCATAAATTTGATGGGGAATATAAGACCGGACAGCAAATGGAAGGAAGATAAGGACATATTTATACGGGCATGGCAGTCGGCAGGGGGCAATGTCAGCCGATTAGCCAATTTACTTGGCGTAAGCCGCGTAACTCTTTACCGTTATATCAAGAAGTATGGTGTGGAAAAATAGAAAAAGGCGAAGTGATTTTTAATCACTTCGCCTTTTTGGGCAATACGCTCAGGAAAATCAGCTTTTTATCCAGCCGAGCTTTTCAAACAAAGGTATATAATTGAGTCGTCTGTAAAAGGAATTGAAGGTATTTTCTGTATGAAAGACCGGTATGCGTTCAAGGGCAAAAATATTGCTTGAGTTTTCCGCTGTGCCGTATTTTACAGTAAAGGCTGCCCGATAGCCGGCATCCTTGAGCATTTGTGCTATATAGAGATTGTATGTGCCTGTCGGATAAGCAAAATACATTGTATTTTGAGCCAGTTCTTTGTCAATTTTTTGTTTGGATTGTGTTATTTCATTTTTTATTTGTTCATTTGTCAATTCTGTAAGGGATCTGTGGGAGACAGTATGGGACTGGATAGAAATGCCATTGGCTTTCATCTCGCGGCATTGATCCCAGGTGAGATAGTTGGGGTATTTGTCGACGAAACTGGATATGACAAAAATTGTTGCGGGAAAATCATATTTTTTGAGGATAGGATAGGCATTCTTATAATTATCTTCATAACCATCATCAAAAGTTATAAGAACAGGATTAGGAGGCAGTTCTTTGCCTTTTTCCAGATTATCATATAAATCATCAGGCGTAATAACATGATAATTATTATTTTTCAAATATGCCAGTTGTTTGTCGAAGTCTTCGGGTCTGACTGACAGGGAGATATTCATATTGTCGATTTTGTGGTAATTTAAAACGATGATTCCATCCTGTCCCGTATTCTCCAATTCCTGACTGCCTTCGGTGAGCGCATGAGGACTGGAAAGCGTTAAAGGTATAAAACATAAAAAAATAAATAAAACGATTTTTTTTATCAATGAGTGTTTCATTTTAGATTCTCTGTTGCTCCTCTCATTTTGCCAGATTATCAGAATAATTATAACAAGCTTAATTTGATTTTACCAGTTTATTTTTCTTGCGAAAATAAAATTCATAATGTATTATAAGTAAGATGTTCATTTTGAAAGATAAAATTGATATTATGTTGAAAATATAATATTTGTTTTTTAGCTATTAATCAGTGAATAAAGAAGGTTGTTACAATGCGTTCGGAAATTTTGACGATACTGCGAAAAGCAGGTGAAGAATATGTTTCAGGTGCTTATCTGGCAGAAAGGCTGTCAGTATCACGCACTGCTATATGGAAACATATCTGCGCTCTCAAAGAGGACGGTTATGATATAGACAGTAAATCAAGAAATGGCTATCGAATAATCAGTTCTCCTGATTTGTTGACTCCGGGTGAAATAAACGCAGTGCTGTCTACTGAGTTTTTGGGACACAATATAAAATATTACAAATCTGTCGATTCAACGAATAATGTGTCTAAGCTCCTGGCGCAGCAAAATGCTGAAGAAGGGACTATTTTAATAAGTGAGGAGCAGGAAAACGGCAAAGGACGACTGAGCCGCGGCTGGTTTTCTCCTTCTCGCAAGGGTATATGGTTTTCATTGATTTTGCGGCCGAATTTTCTGCCGCAGGAAGCACCAAAGTGTACACTTATGGCCGCGGTAGCAATAAGCAAGGCCATTCGTTCGGTGACAGGAGTAGAGGTAGGAATCAAGTGGCCTAACGATATTCTTTATGAAGGCAAAAAACTGGTCGGCATTTTGACGGAAATGAATGCTGAAATGGAGCGGATAAATTATATAATTATCGGCATGGGAATTAATGTAAATATAACTCATGCTGAAGTACCTGAAGAAATTAGAGATTCAGCGACTTCACTTCTACAGATAACCGGTAAAAAAATATCCAGAGTGGAACTGCTTTGTGCAATTTTGGCAGAATTAGAAAATGAATATGTAATAATAAGAGAGAAAGGCTTTTCACCTATTCTAGATGAGTGGAAAAAATTTTCTGTCACACTTGGACAGGAAATAAAGGTTATCGGCATAAATGAAACTTTTCATGGAAAAGCTGTGAATATTGATGACTATGGTGCGTTGCTGGTAGATACAGGGAATAAAATTGAACGGGTATTAGCCGGAGATGTATCAATAAGACCGGCCGGACAGGCAATAAACTAAGCTGGAGGTTCATAGTAATGCTGCTAGTATTTGATATAGGCAATAGTAATATAGTGCTGGGTACATATGAAGGCAGAAAATTAATGAGGCATTGGCGTATTTCTACTGATCGGCAGAAAACAGGTGATGAATATGGCATGCTGATAAATGAATTGTTTCGTTTTCATGGGATTTCTATGTCTGATATTTCTGCAATCATTATTTCATCGGTAGTACCGCCTCTCGTAGTGCCTCTTGTAAAGATGTGTGAACGCTATTTCAAAGTGAGGCCTTTGATAGTTGGCCCAGGTATAAAAACGGGAATCAAATTGAAATATGAAAATCCGCGTGATATAGGCGCTGACCGTATAGTAAATGTGATAGGTGCTTATGAACAGTACGGCGGACCTCTTATAGTCATAGATATCGGTACAGCGACGACTTTTGATGTAGTAAGCGGAGCCGGTGATTTTCTGGGCGGTGCAATAGCTCCGGGGATAGGAATTTCCACGGAAGCTTTATTTCAGCGTGCGGCCAAGCTGCCGCGCATTGAGCTTGTAACGCCAAAATCTGTCATTTGCCATAATACTATAACAGGTATTCAAGCCGGGATAATTTTTGGCTCTGTCGGTCAAATAGACGGTATAGTAAACAGAATTAAAAAAGAAATGAATATGGATATGAACGTTGTTGCTACCGGCGGTCTGGCTAATATGATAGCCAGGGAATCAAAAACTATTGATAAAACAGATCATTTTCTCACACTCACCGGTCTGCGGGTATTATACGAAAGAAACAGTTAAATATTCGAAATGTACAGGGAGTGAAAAACAGCGTTATATGTTTATTGGAAATTTGAAAGTAAATAATCCTGTTTTTCTTGCACCGATGGCAGGAGTTTCAGATGCGGCTTACAGGATTTTAGCGCAGCGGATGGGCTGCGGGCTTGTTTATTCGGAAATGGTCAGCGATAAGGGAATTCATTTTCGTAATGAACATACATTATTTATGCTGAAGACAGAAGCTGCGGAAAGACCGTTAGCTATGCAGCTTTTCGGCGAAACTCCGGAGAGCATGTCCGAAGCTGCAAAATATGTAGAAGCTCTGGGGTGTGCGGATATAATAGATATCAATATGGGATGTCCGGCTCCCAAAATAGTGAAAAATAATGAAGGTTCAGCGTTGATGCTGGATCCAAAACGGGCTTTTGCCATAATGGCGGCAGTGAAAAAAGCGGTCTCTCTTCCGGTGACAGTAAAAATGCGCAAGGGGTGGGATGACAACCATGTGAATGTGCTTGAAATGGCCAAACTGGCAGAGGCAGCCGGTATGGATGCGTTGGCAGTACATGGAAGAACACGTGAACAATTTTACAGCGGCAGAGCCGATTGGAATATAATTGCGGCAGTCAAACAGGCAGTAAGGATACCGGTGATCGGCAATGGTGATGTGCGGACTTGCCGTGATCTGACAGAAATTTTCAGCAGGACCGGTTGTGATGCTGTAATGATAGGACGTGCCGCTCAGGGCAATCCATGGATATTCAGGGAATTTACCGAATTTTTAAAGACAGGGAAAGTAGTTCCTGAAGTCAACGCAGCCGAAAGAAAAGCAGTCATTATGGAACATCTGGATATGCTTTTAGAAAAAAAGGGAAGCTATGTCGGACCGCGGGAAATGCGAAAACATGCCACTTGGTATACACGCGGTATAGAAGGTGGTGCTGAGCTCAGACGCCTGTTCAATCTGGCAGAAACCAGAGAAGATTTTATTTCTATTCTCGAACAGCTGCGATAGAAGTAGTTGTACTCTATGATCAGTATGTTATTTATGTTTAAAAAGTGCTGCTATTACTGTCTGGCTGATAAAAAATATTATTTTTTCTTATGAAAAAGCGTGAATTATGATAGAATATATATTAGAATTGAGATTATGATCGCGAGAACCCGAGGAGAAAATTATGATTTGTCATAAATGCGGCAGAGAAATCAATGACAGCAAAGTTTGTCCGTATTGCGGACAGGACAATAATATAACAATAATGACCGATCAGGAAAAAATTGATTACGGTGGTGTCACCATAGAAGAAAACAATGATCGTGTTCATCATGGCAGCGGCTATTCACAGTCGACAAAAGGCAGACAAGGACGAACAGCATTCCGTGTCACAGGAGGCAGCTGGATGTCGCGTCTTATTTTTGGTATTGGCATATTGGCAATAGCGGCATTTGTATTTTTTGTCGCACTGCCTTTTCTTTCAATAGCGGTTTTGTCAATTTTGGTGATATGGGCTGTATTCAAGTTATTGGGCTGAAGTCTTGATCAGATGAATTTTGGTACAACAATAGCGGCATATACATGCCGCTATTGTTGTACTTTTTTAAAATAAAAACGGAGCTTTTAATGATAATTTATTTTTTAGCCGGTGTATTAATATTAGCGGGAGGTATTTTTTGGTGGAAAAAAATACCTTATTACATTCCTATACTGATGTACCATCGCATAGCCTGTGTGGAAAATGACAGAAACAGTCTGTCTCCGGAAAAATTTGCATGGCAGCTAAAATATTTATTTGAGCATAATTTTCATACAGTAACTCCTGATATGCTATATGCTTTTTACAGTGAGGGCAGGCCGCTGCCGAAAAATCCGATACTGCTGACTTTTGATGACGGTTATATGGACAATTTCACGGCAGCTTTACCACTTTTGGAAAAATATTCAATGACGGCTGTTGTTTTTCCCATAACAAAATGGGTTGGCAGAAAAAATCAATGGGAAAATTTTGGCAAACAGGAAACTACTACAATGAATTGGGCAAATCTGCAGAACTGGCTTGACAGAGGGCAAACAGTCGCCTCACATACTGAAACGCATCCCTTTTTGCCCGACTGTGGGCAATTGCAGAAAGAGCTCAGCGGCAGTAAAAAAACATTGGAAAAAAATTTGAATACCGCAATGTCCTTTTTGTGCTACCCCTACGGGAAATTTGATAAAACGGTAATTGCCGCGGCAAAAAAGGCGGGCTATAAGGCCGCTTTCGCCATCTTTGAAAATGTCAATTTGAAGACCGTGGACCTGTTTGCCTTACCGCGCATACCGATACCGGCACATCAGTCCGAATGGGAATTTAATTTGAAGATAAGCCGTCTTTTTATCATTTTTATTGCTCTGCGTAAATGGGAAAGAGCATTAAAAAAATATCGGAAAAAATTTTCTCCCTCGTCCAGATAAACAAGATACGCTTGCCTGATTTTTACTCAAAAGAATCTTCATCTGGCTGACGGAATATTTTTCCGTCTATAATAAAGGTTTTTTCTTTCAATTCATCAATTATGTTCTCAACAGGAGTATTTTGTTGCTCAATCCACCAGTCCGCATCGCTTTTACGGCAAAAGCGCAGTATCGTTCTTTGGCGGTAATGATTGAAAATGACTTTTTCCTGGCCGCTGCTGAAATCATGCTGACGTGTCAGCCTGTCAAACATATCATCCAGCACAGAAAGCTTATATTCTTTTATTTTTTCGGCCTTCTCCTGTAATTTTTTATTTTTATGCCGCAGCGGTTCGCACAGTTTTTTTATTTCTGCCATACGATCAATTTTTTTTGCGGCTAGAGCTTGTTGTTTCTTTTTTCGGCACACAAGACAATTTTGTTCATGATAATTTTGGATTATTTTTGCGCGCAGATTGGTATCATTCGGTAAATCGATCATGATCGTATGTCCGCACTTTAAGGTAATAGCTTCCACTGCCATATATGTCTCCTTCAGAAAATTTTAATACTGCCAAAAGATTTATCCGATGACTAACCCGCTCTAATACTCCCTGGATAATTTCGACTACTATTCAGGCGGTGTCGAAACACCGTCTGAATTAAGTCTCCATTTATATTATGCTGTGAAGGGAATTGATTTTTTTGAAAAGATTTTTGCTTTTTTTCTTTTTTTGTTCAATATTTGTCTCCACAGCTTGTGCTGCCGACAATAAGGGCGGCGTATCCGCCGGTAAAAAAATAAACATGGTTTGGCAGCCGGTTTTTGAACAGGAGAATAATTTTGCGATGCAGCCCAAAATAGAAGGTATTAATATTATATCACCATCGTGGCTGGCAGTGACAAGTGCTAATGGTTTTATCAAAAATAATATTGATGAAAATTATATGAAAAATGCACATGAAAAGGGTTATGAAATCTGGCCGCTTGTCAGCAATAACTTTGATAAGGATTTGACACATGCTTTTTTGCATGATGAAAAAGCGCGTGCATATATAATAAGGCAATTACTGTTTTATGCGCAGAAATATAAATTCGACGGTTATAATTTTGATTTTGAAAATATTTATGAAGGCGATAAAGATATTTTGTCGCTTTTTATCGCACAGGCATCTGCCGCCTTGCGGAAAGAGGGGCTGCGCATATCAATGGATGTTACGGTGCCTTCGGAAAACTCTGCATGGTCAAAATGCTATAATAGAGAAGAGCTGGCTAAACATGTCGATTATCTTATACTTATGGCATATGATGAGCACAGCAGACTTTCTCCTGTGAGTGGTTCGATTGCATCTTTATCATGGGTGGAGGAAGGCATCAGGAGGACTCTTGATGCCGGAGTGCCCAGAGAAAAGCTGATTTTAGGTGTTCCTCTGTATATGCGCTTGTGGAAAGAGGAGAACGGCAAAACAACGGCAAAAACTCTGAGCATGCAGGAAGCTGATGAACTTATCATGCAGTATGATATACAGCCGGAATGGCTGCAGAATGAAGGTCAGTTTTATTTTGAATACAGAAAAGGTGCCGGGCGTTATCGTGTGTGGCAGGAAAATGCAGCATCGCTGCGGCTTAAACTTACCTTGATAAAAAAATATGACCTGCCGGGAGCTGCGAGCTGGCGAAAAGGGTTTGAAACAGCGGATATATGGTCATTATTTGACAATGAACTTAATAAATAACCAGGACAATTCTTAATCTGAAACGCAATGCGCTGCCGCATAGATTTTCAATGATTAAATATAAAAAATAATTTGAGGCTGTATATATAAATTCTTGCTTTTATTTGCAGTTTCTTTTATAATAAATACGATTGAAAACGGAAGTTTATGCCATAGTCCAGCGTAAACAGAACGGATATATAAGACTCTGGCTCATACTATGAATATCAAGAGGGATATTCTCTTCTAGACTCAGGTAAGCGGCAGTATATGCGTTTTATCTGAGTTTTATTTTGCAGAAAAGAGGTCGTTATATGAAGGAAAAATTAAAATTATACGGCTTTAACAATCTTACTAAGGCATTGAGCTTTAATATTTATGATGTTTGCTACGCTAAAACATCGAGAGAACAAAAAGATTATGTGAAATACATTGGCGAACAATACAATTCCGAGCGCCTGACAAAAATTCTGACACATGTCACAGAAATGATCGGAGCCAAAGTTCTCCATATTGCCAAGCAGGACTATGATCCTCAAGGCGCCAGTGTGACGATGCTTATTGCCAATAGAAGTATGTCTCAAGAAGCTTATGTGGATACAGAGGACGAATTGGTGCAGGGCAATGCCTTTGTTGCCCATTTGGATAAAAGCCATGTCACAGTGCATACATATCCCGAATATCATCCCGACAATTGTATTGCTACTTTTAGAGTGGATATCGATGTTTCCACCTGCGGAGAGATAACACCGCTTAATACCCTTAATTATCTTATCGGCAATTTCGATTCCGATATAATAACTATGGATTATCGGGTTCGCGGCTTTACCCGTGATGTAAGCGGCAAAAAATTATTTATGGATCATCGGATAGCTTCTATTCAGGATTTTATTGATCCTAAAACATTGGAAGATTATGATGCTCTGGATATAAATATGTACCAGGCCAATCTTTTTCATACAAAAATGCTTATAAAAGAATGTGACCTCAGCAATTATTTATTTAAGACAGATATCTATGAAATACCGCCAAAAACCCGTCTTTCTATAATGAACAGCCTCAGACGCGAAATGATAGAAATATTCAGCGGAACAAACGTTTTTTAGTGATACAGACGAGAAAACAACTGCTGCCGGTAAATTTTGGGAGGAGAAACTGAAATAAAAGTGAAAGAACTAACACAGGAAAATGCACCTGTTTTGGAAGCCTTGGAAAAATTAAAGCAAATGCGCATTGTTCCTTTCGATGTTCCAGGACATAAACGGGGACGGGGAAATAAAATACTGACAGACTTTTTAGGTGAAAAATGTCTCTCTGTTGATGTAAATTCAATGAAACCACTTGATAATCTCTGTCATCCTGTCTCTGTTATAAGAGATGCCGAAGATCTTGCGGCGAAGGCTTTTGGTGCTGAACATGCTTTTTTTATGGTCGGCGGCACAACATCATCAGTACAGGCAATGATATTGACTGTATGCAAGAGGGGAGATAAAATAATCCTGCCGCGCAATGTCCATAGGAGTGTTATAAATGCTATGATATTGTGCGGTGCTGTGCCTGTATATATAAACCCGCAAATGGACAAAATGCTTGGTATATCTCTTGGCATGGGCATTGCTGATGTGAAAAAAGCCATACTGGAAAATCCTGATGCAAAAGCAGTATTCGTAAATAATCCTACCTATTATGGAATATGTTCTAATCTGAAGGAAATAATCAAAACAGCTCATGCCGGCAATATGTTCGTACTTGCCGATGAGGCGCACGGCACGCATTTTTATTTCAGTGATAAACTGCCGACGGCAGCCATGCGTGCCGGAGCTGATATGGCTGCTGTAAGCCTTCATAAATCAGGCGGTTCGCTGACACAAAGTTCGATGCTGTTTATCAATGACAAAATCTCCGAAGGCTATGTGCGCCAGATAATCAATCTTACACAAACTACCAGCGGGTCATATCTGCTGATGGCCAGTCTTGATATTTCACGCCGCAATTTAGCTCTCAGCGGCAGGAAAGTTATTGATTCTGTAATAGATTTAGTGGAATATGCCCGTGGTGAAATCAATAATATCGGTGACTATTATGCTTATTCGAGAGAAAAGATAAACGGAGATTCTATTTATGATTTTGATATAACTAAGCTTTCTGTTTATACACGTTCGATTGGGCTGGCTGGTATAGAAGTTTATGATCTCCTGCGTGATGAATATGATATCCAGACTGAATTCGGTGATTTGGCCAATCTTCTTGCTTATGTATCAATAGGTGACCGGCCGCGGGATATGGAGCGGCTGGTAAGTGCATTGTCGGAAATACGACGCATTTATAAAAAGGATTCTTCTGGTATGCTTGAAGCTGAATACATAAGCCCCAAGGTTGTTTTACCACCGCAGGATGCTTTTTATACTGACAGAGAAGAAGCCGTGCTGCTTGATGAATCAGTGGGACGTATATGTACAGAATTTGTCATGTGCTATCCGCCGGGGATCCCCATTCTTGCTCCGGGTGAACTTGTGACAGCCCAAGTTTTGGAATATATACATTATGCGATGGAAAAGGGCTGTCAAATGACAGGACCTGAGGATATGAAGCTAAAGCATCTTAATGTTATGGCTGAAAAATAAATTTGTAAATGAGGCGATATATATGGAACTATGGTTTACGGAGAAACACACACCATATGTACAGTTTTCAATAAAAATAGAAAAACAGCTTTATGCCGGTAAGAGTGAATTTCAGCGCATCGATATTTTGGAATCACGAGAATTTGGGCGTATCTTAACATTGGATGGTTATTTGATGCTCACGGAAAAAGATGAATTTATATATCATGAAATGATAACGCATGTACCTATGTCTGTTTTGCCTCATGCGCACAGGGTACTCATTATAGGCGGCGGTGACGGCGGTACGGCTCGTGAAATACTTCGTTATAAAACTGTGGAAAGCATTGATCTTGTCGATATAGATGAGATGGTGGCTGATGCCTGCCGCAGGTATATTCCCCAAACGGCGGCAAGTCTTGATGATCCTCGTGTAAAATGTCATTTTGAAGACGGCTTGAAATATATAAGGCATTATGAAAATGAGTATGATCTGATAATAGTTGACTCTACCGATCCGTTCGGACCCGGTGAGGGATTATTTACCAAGGAATTTTATGGAAATTGCTACAAGGCTTTGAAGGATGACGGAATAATGGTGAACCAGCATGAAAGTCCTTTTTATCCGGCTGATTCATATGCGATGCAAAGAGCTCATAAGCGCATTTTCGCTTCTTTTCCTATAAGCAGGATCTACCAGGCTCATATCCCGACATATCCTTCCGGTCATTGGCTTTTTGGCTTTGCGTCAAAAAAATATCATCCAATAATTGATGCAAGATGGCAGGAATGGAAAAAGCTGGCTATAAAAACTCGTTATTACAATCCCAAATTGCACGCAGGCGCATTTGCTCTGCCAACTTATGTGGAGGATATAGTACGTGAAGTTGAATAAAAATATCGAAACAATTCTTGGCTGTGAGAAAGAATATGCTGATGCTGATATTGTTGTTTTCGGTGCTCCTTTTGATTCTACGGCCTCTTATCGGCCCGGCACTCGTTTCGCATCGCGAACAATACGTGCCGAATCATATAATATGGAAACGTACAGCCCTTATCTGGAACTTGATCTTGAAGAGAATTCACTTGTATTCGATGCCGGAGAATTGGAACTGTCACTGGGGAATACGCAGAAAACTCTTGAGACGATTTATGATTTTACTAAAAATTTGCTTAAGGATGAAAAACTGCCTTTTATGATAGGCGGAGAACATCTTGTCACTCTGGGGGCGGTCAGGGCAGCTGCGGAAAAATATCCGGATCTGCACATAATTCATTTTGACGCACATGCTGATCTGCGCGATGAGTTTTTGGGAACAAAATTTTCACATGCTACAGTTCTGCATCGCTGTCATGATATTTTGGGAGACGGCAGGATATTTCAGTTTGGTATAAGAAGCGGGGAACGTGCTGAAATAGAATGGGGCAGAGAACATGTCCGCACTCGCATGTTTGATTTTAGCGGATTGGAAAAAATTATAAAAACGCTTGCGGATGTACCGATATATTTTACTGTTGACCTTGATGTGCTTGACCCGTCAGTTTTTCCCGGAACAGGAACACCGGAAGCCGGCGGTGTCACTTTTAACGAGCTGCGGCTTGCGATGAATGCTGTATCGGCGATGAATATAGTCGGCACTGATATGGTGGAATTAAGCCCGCCGTGCGATCTCAGCGGTATGTCTAATACAGTTGCCTTGAAGCTGCTGAGAGAGTTTTTACTGGCACTTTCCGCCAACGGAAAATAATATGACTGCAATAATAAAGCGGTTTTTGTCATCTTAAGTGATGGCAAAAACCGCTTTTATGTTATCTCACCGCATGATATTACAAATAGGATCAGGGGGATGCTATACCAATCATGACAGTGATGGTTGCAAAGAACAAATACCTGTAATGGTAAGTCTTTGTTTACCATTTATTGATTTAATTATAACATTGCCTCTTTTTCAGTGTGTGACAAGAATGTGGTATTTCTATGAAAATAATCTGACATATCTCAGCTGATGATAAATTTTGGCAAATCATCCCAAATCACCTAGCTTTCAAGCGGCTTCAGTACAGAACTTAAAAAAGCCTGTGTCCTTTTATTGGATGGATTAGTAAAAAGCTTTTTGGGAGAATCTTCTTCGACAATATATCCATCAGCCATGAAGATGACTCTGTTAGCGACTTCTCTGGCAAAATTCATTTCATGGGTGACTACGACCATGGTCATTCCCGAATCAGCAAGGGACCGCATTACTTTAAGGACTTCGCCGACCATTTCGGGATCAAGCGCCGATGTGGGCTCGTCAAAAAGCATTATCTGCGGATTCATGGCAAGAGCTCTGGCTATGGCAATGCGCTGCTTCTGACCGCCGGAAAGTGTTTCCGGGTACACATCCTTTTTTTCTTCCAGACCAACTTTTTGCAATAATTCCACAGCCTTGGCATCAGCCTGCTTTTTATTCATCAAACCCAGCTGCACAGGAGCAAGCATAATGTTCTGCGCTACGGTGTAATTGGGGAATAAATTGAATAACTGAAAGACCATGCCGATCTTTTCTCTAAACTTATTTATATTTTTGACTTTTGTCACATTTGTGCTGAAAACTTCAATATCGCCTGCCTGAATTTCTTCCAAACGATTCAGACAGCGCAGCAAAGTGCTTTTTCCTGAACCGGAGGGACCAATTATGCACAGCACTTCACCCTTTTCCACATTGAAGGATATATCCTTGAGGACTTCCAGTGAGCCAAATGATTTGTGCAGATTTCTTACTTCAATTACTTTTTCCATGCTGTAATCTCCTTTCTATGTATTTTGCAAAAAGAGACAGTATGATAATAATTATCAAATACATCGCGGCTGCATATGAATATACTTCGAATGGTCTGTAGTTGCGTGCGATTATTATTTGCGAATTCATAGTAAGTTCACGCACACTGATTACAGAAAGAATAGAAGTATCCTTGAGTGTGGTGATAAATTGGTTTATTATCGGCGGTATCATTATTTTTACTGCCTGTGGGATGATAACGAGAGCCATCGTACGGAAATATCCCAAACCAAGACTGCGGGCCGCTTCCACTTGTCCTATATCCACAGCCTTTATACCGCCGCGGAAAATTTCAGCCAAATAGGCACTGGCATTTATAGTAAGCGTGATAATACTTGCCAGCAGCGGATTGAATTTTATATTGAGAAGAGCACCAACACCGAAGAAAAGAAAAAGACCAAAAATCATTACGGGTATGCCGCGCACTATATACACATAAACAGTATAAAAAACTGTAAGTATTTTGATTTTTGACAGAGAAAAAATTGCCAGAATCAGGCCCAGCACAAATGCCAGAACAAGTGACGCAGCTGCCATTATGACAGTGGTCTGCAATCCGTCCAGCAAGGAAGGCAGGCATTCAAGCAATAAAGAAAAATAGTCATTCATAATCGATTACCTCATACGTAAAAAATTGGCGGATAGATACTCCCATCCGCCATTGCATGCATTTTTTCACAATAATCTTTGTCTGCAGATAAAATAATATTCCACAGCAGAATAAAAATCTATTTACAGATATTGTCCTATAATTTTATCATATGTGCCATTATCTTTTATCTTCTTTAAACCGTCATTGAATTTTTTCAGAAGTTCGGCATTTTCACCTTTTTTCACAGCAAAACCATACTGCGGAGGAGTGCTGTTGATATCCTTTACAGCTACTTTTAAATTGGCTTGTTCACCGATTTTTATTTGATAGGAAATAACCGGAAAATCTTCAATCAGAAAATCTGCGTTACCATTGACTACGGCCAGCATCATTCCAGGAGAATCATCATAATATGTTATGTTCAGTTTGTACTTGTCCTTATTGTCCTCAGCAAATTTGGAACCAGTGGTGCCTTTTTTGACGGCAACGGTTTTTCCTGTAATATCTTCTAATTTATTGATGTCACTGTTGTTTTTGCTTATTACTATTGATGAACCTGAATCTATATAGGCATCAGAAAAATCTACGGCTTTTTTGCGTTCATCGGTTATGGTTATACCTGCAATAGCACCGTCAAGCTGACCGGATACAAGTCCGGGGATAATACCGCTGAAATCCATTGGTTTTAAATTATATTTAAAACCTTCCGCATTGGCAATGGCATCCAGAACTTCAACATCTATTCCTTTGTATTTACCGTCAATTTCCATTGAAAAAGGAGCATATTTTGCATCACATGCGATAGTATAAACTTTATCGGCTGATGCGGACGATGAACCAGAATCAGATGATGCGGCCTTGTCAGAGCTGCCGCACCCGACTAACAGGGCAGCTGAAAAAACAGTTACAGCTAAGGCAGATACAATTTTTTTCCATTTCATAATAAAACCCTCCCCAATAATAAATGCATTTTTGATTTTGAATCGGGCAATAAAAAAAGCCAGAAAATAAAGATTTTCTGGCTTCATTGCCGTACGGTCTATGCTGATGATGGACTAATGATATCATAAGAATTTATAAACGTCAATCCTTATTTTTTATTTGGCAGCATAAAAATGCAGAAGAATATAATGTAAATGACCATCGTTCCAAAATAATTAATCAGAACATATCAAAAGAATAATTGCCTGCTGTCTATTGCAAGGAGACAATTATCGAATAATATTATGCTTCTTCATCAAAGCTTTTAACACATTATAATTTGCCGGTTCAAGCTCGGTCAGAGGCATGCGGAGTTCACCCATATCATAGCCCATGATTTTTAAAGCCGTCTTTACAGGGATAGGGTTTACTTCGGAAAATAAGGCAGAAATAAGTCCTTCAAAATCAATTTGTAATTTTGCTGCCGCCTCCACATTGCCGTTGAAATACAATTCACAAATATCATGGGTCGTTTTTGGTGCTATATTTGAGAGAACAGATATAACTCCCTGCCCGCCCAGAGATAATATAGGAATTATCTGGTCATCGTTTCCGGAATATACAGCCAGCTCATCACCGCACAGGGCACGTGTTTTCAAGACAGAAGTGATATCGCCGTTAGCTTCTTTGACCGCTGCGATCCGCGGATGTTTTGCAAGTTCGGCATAGGTTTCCGGTTTTATATTTACACCTGTCCGTGAAGGCACATTATATAAAACTAAAGGAATATTTGTATTGTCGGCAATTTGTGTAAAATGCTTTATCAATCCTTTTTGGGTGCATTTATTATAATAAGGAGTCACTGAAAGTATGGCGTCTGCACCTGCTTCTTCGGCAAACTGAGACAGCTGAACAGCATAGGCCGTATCATTGGAACCGGTCCCTGCGATTACAGGTATCCGTCCTTTTACCTGCTGGACGGTGAACTTTATGATTTCCTTATGTTCATCATCTGTCATAGTGGAAGCTTCGCCCGAAGTTCCGGCAATAACTATGGCGTCTGTATGGCTGCTGATATGGAATTCTATCAGATTTTTCAGTTCATCGTAATTAATGCCGTCAGCAGTGAATGGGGTAGCTATAGCTACTGCAGAACCTTTGAATATTATTTTTTTCATAGAAACTAACACTCCTATTATTTAATTTGAAGCTTCAAAAATATTGCATGTTGATTTAAAAATAGTTTGATTTTCTTTCAGTTTTTCCTCATTGCCGACAACGCAGATTGCGCTGTCCTTCAGGCAGGCATCGATCATTTTATTCAGATCTTTGATTTCTTCTTGGCTGGCGGATAAAACCTCATCACGAATTTTTTGGATGGATTGATCAGTAATACCGCATATATAGGCCGCCGCTGCACTCTTGCCTTTTGCTGACGGCGTGAGAGGAACATCTAAATTGCTTATAGTGCCTATTATATATTTTGTCATTTCCCGATCACTGATATTCATATTTTTCAAAAAGTCCACGGTACCGTCATAGGCCTGCAGCGTTTCCATAAGATTTGGGTCGCGGTACGAGCCGAAATACAGCTCACCGTCTCTGCCAAATCGCACAAAAGCACCATAAGCACCGCCTTGGACACGTATTTTATTCCAGAAGTACGTGCAACGAAGGATAGTCGAAAGTACTGCGAGTTTTCCTGTATATTGATAGCCGTTTCTTATGAAATTGGCACCGCGGCCGACGTATTGTACCTGACTGGAAGATTGAAAACCTTCGTTTTTCTTATTGATTTCAAAAGAAAATTTCTGAAGCGGATACGCCTTATCCGATATTTTAACGGCAAATTTGCTGAATTCAGCGGAAAAAGCATCGTATTGAGTATCCTTGAGTGTAATGCTGACCAGAAGATTTTTGCGCGTAAAAGAGGATGAGAACAGTTTAGCAAGATCATGTTGAAGCAAGTCATATCTTTCATCAAAATTATCGGCCAAATCTTTTATAAAGCTATAAAACGTAAGGCCGCCTTGTTCATTATAGGCGCCGGAAGGACTGAAATAAGAGGAAAGACGCGAAGCCACCACTTGCTGGGCAGAATTAAGCAGATCCAATTCCATATTGGCTTTTGATTGAACAACAAGTTCCTTTAAACGAGCTTTATCTGTAAAACAGCTTTTGACAGTGAGCTGTTCCAATAGTTCAAAGAGTTCGGGGAGCTTAGCAGTAAGTGCTTTGCTTCTGACTATAAGCTTTGGTATGACAGAATCCGGTTCACCTATTTTACTGTATGCCGACAGATCAAAAGAAATGCCGCCTGTATTGAGATTTACGGCATTAGCCAATTCCTCGTAGCTGTATTTTTCTGTAGCGACCTTGCTGAGAATATCTACGAGTAAAAAGGCCAGAGGCAGCTTTGCGGAAGAGATGGAGGAAGCATCAAAATACAGATCAAGATAAGCTATATCATTTGTATTGACATTGTGAGCCAATACTTCTATACCATCAATAGTCTTTTTTTCGATGATGAACTTTCTGGCTTTTTTATCAATGTCTGAAAGAGCCAGCATGGGAATCGTTTGCAAGGCTTCGGGTGAGTCAGGTGTCTGCTGACGCTGCTTCAATTTTTTTGTATTGGCAATGATCGTTTCTATTTCCTCGGCAGAAAGAGCTTCCTTTTTCTTTTGAAGCAATACAGTAAGTTTTTTCTCATTGGCAGCAGCGATCTTATCATCAGGAATGAAGGTAAACAATAATTTATGTTGATTGTCAAGCAAGACTTCCTGCAAAAGCTTTTCAAAATAATCAGTTTCGATCTTTTCCTTAATTTCTGCCAGCAGGGATTCATATTGAAGCTGTGAAACAGGATCACCGTCATAAAGCCAGCTTTTCATCAGGTGGATATTATAAATAAGCCCCTTGGGTGCCTGACCAAAATCCGCCTCACGAAGCTTAAATTCAGTAATATTGAATGCAGCCCGCAAAAGTTTTTTATCAATGCCTTTTTCTACCAATTCTTTTATTGTATGAATGAATATATCACGGAATTTATCAGTGTTTTCCGGTTCAGCTCCGGTGACAGTTATGTTCCACCATGGCTGCAGCAGGCCTGTATCAAAGGATGAAGAAACATCAGCCCCTATTCCTGCTTTGATCAATGCATTGCGCAGCGGAGCCGACTGTGATTTTAAAAGCACATAATCCAGCAAATCGACTGCAAAGCATTTCAGTGTATCAAGAGCAGTCCCGTAAACAAAATTATAGCTTAAAAAGGTCTTTCCTGTTTTATCTTCTCCTGAAGAAACAGGATAAACGTCAGTGGAACGTTTTTCTTTTTTAAAAGGCAGCTGCATATCTATATGGGAAACAATATCAATTTTCTCAAAATGGCTCAGATATTCATCATCTAAAAATGCAAGCTTTTGCATGATATCCATTTTACCGTACAGATAAATATAACTGTTGGCAGGATGGTAATATTTTTGATGGAACTCAATGAAATCTTTTTGGGTCAAAGAAGGAATACTTTCAGGATCACCGCCCGATTCGAAGGCATAAGTGTTATCGGGAAACATACTGTTAAGCAGCCTGCGCTCTAGCAGACTTTCCGGTGAAGAAAGAGCACCTTTCATTTCATTATAAACGACACCGCTGTAGCGAAGCGGCGCATCCGTATTGTCAATTTCATAATGCCAGCCTTCCTGCATAAGGATCTCCGGCATTTGTGTCATCAGCGGATAAAAAACAGCATCCAGATAAACGTCAATAAGATTTTGAAAATCCTTGTCATTTTGACTTGCCACAGGATACATGGTTTTATCGGGAAAGGTCATGGCATTGAGGAAGGTATTTAAAGATCCCTTGAGCAGCTCCACAAAAGGTTCTTTGGTGCGAAATTTTCTTGAACCGCACAAGGTAGAGTGTTCCACTATATGGGCAACACCGGTATCATCTGTGGGCGTCGTGCGAAAACTGATGGAAAAAACTTTATTGTCATCATCAGTGTCAAGAAATAAAAGACGGGCACCGCTTTTTTCATGAATAAACTGATAGGATTCAGCATCTAATTCCTTTATGGGGGAAGATTTTACGAGTCTGAAGCCATGGTAGATTTTATTATTTTCGAAGTTCAATATATTGGCACCTCTGCTTGTATTTATATTTAAAAACAGTCGATCAAAAAATTCTTATGCAAGGATTATTATACCAGATTATGAAAAAAAATACACATAATGCTATTATAAAATACATAACTAAATTCCAAATTTTTCCGCTTATTGGTGCATGTGTTTTCTGTTTTGATTTCTCAGACGGGCAATTAAGTTTTTCGCTATGTATTGAATTGGAAATTAAAGGAATGTATAATTATTATATTATTGAACGGTAAGGTTTATGCATACGATTTTTGTTAAAGAGTTTTGATTGGCAATGTTGGGAGGAATTTATTATGCTATGGAAGAAATGGTCAAAAACAGGAAACGTTTTGATTTTTTCGGCAGCGCTGGTTTTAACCGGCAATTTTGCGGCGATGCCGGCAGCACACGCTCTTGATCTCGGCAGCCTCGGCGGCGCTCTTATAGGTGTCGCTGCTCAATATGCAAGGCTTGATGCCACAGTGAACTATTGTGACAATGAAGGCCGTCATGAATATTTTTCTCAGATGAGAGATCACTATGGTGTTGATGACGATCCTGCCAAGAATGCTATTTTAGATGATATTATGGGCCGTCTTTCAAGCTCGATCGCGCAAAGTGATTCTTCTATAAATGAAAAGCCGTATAATTATTTTGTCAATCCTGATAAATCGTTCAACGCTTTTTGTTCTCTGGGGCATAACCTTAGTGTCAATTCGGGGCTTTTTGACTTGCTTGACAATAACGAAAGTGAAATAGCTTTTGTTGTCGGACACGAGATGACGCACGGACAGAAAAACCATGTAAAAAAAGGCATACAGAAATCTTTACCGATAAGTCTTATTTCCAGCATTTGGGGATCTCAGACCGGCAGCACCCTTGGAGTAGTCGGTATAGACATTCTGGCAAAACAGGCCGATGCGAACATGGTGACCAAACCGCAGGAATGGCAAGCTGACAACGGCGGTTTTGAATACGCCGTCGGAGCAGGTTATAATCCGGGGGCCGGTGCTGCGGTGTGGCAAAGGTTCATAGAAAAAATGAAACAGGATCGTTCAAATTTTGTCGGAGAAATTTTTTCTCCATCGGATCATCCGGCAGAGGCAGATCGGCGCGATAATTATGCAAAAAAATTAACTGAATACAGCAATAAGCATGTAACCGTCAAGGATGGAACGGTGTTCATAAACGGACGGGAATTCATGCGCGCCGCGGATTCAGATACGATGAGTGCCAGAGAACGAGCTTATCTTATAGGGGGCACACTGTCAGCCGTGTATCACAATAATACATCCGCTCCGGAAGCATATGTCGGATCAAACGGCTATTTATATGTGGGTGCGCAGGATATATGCCGGCCGATATCAGGAGAAGAAAGTACATCCGAATTAGCTTCTCGTTTCAACATGATAAATGGAGACTTAATGCAGAAGGCGTTTTGACGCCGCCTGAATAGTAGTCGAAATTATCCAGGGCCTCAGCCGCTCTTTACTCATAGCTTGCAAAAGCGGGAGTATTAGAGCGGGTTAGTCATCGGATAAAATGATTTTAGTATTTTGCTGTATATATTAATCACAAAAGCGGGGCAGAATTTTGAATAAAAGTAGACGAAATATGTTACTGATCGTTATCATCATTGTTTGTGGTATATTTTTTTATTCGGCAAGGGGATACACTTTTTTTAATACGGATGTGCAGGAATCGCTGTTGATTTTTACGCAGATAAATTTGAAAAATGATTTCACAGATGCCGCTAAGGTCGGCATGGGCAGCAGTACTGTTCAGAATGAATGGAAGGATAATTATCAGAATCTGAATAGACAATATTTCAAGAATGAATTCCGCGGCAGATTGTCTGATGAGAAAATAGATCAATTGATAGAAGCGGAACTGGTAATGAATAAAAAGCGAAAGATTCAAATAAGTGATATAAAAATTGATGGGGATAAGGCATCTGCCACAGTATCCATAAGCAAAGTAAACTACAGTGATCTGATAGACGCAGCCGTAAAAAGTGTAAAAGCTGAAGAACTTAGTGCCGGAAAACTCTCACCGGAAGAGTTTTCCGCAGCATTGGCAGACGAATTGGTCGAGCGATTTAATGCGGCACAGCCGACAGATGAGATGACTGATTTTTCGGTGGATCTGAAAAAAGAACTGATAAATAATAATGACAATGCGGATGAACGGTCAAATTGGCTGGCTGTGCATATAATTCCGCAAATAAGTGGTCACTGCTGGTACCCGGAAGATATGGATGAGTTTTTTGGCAGGCTCAGCCGAACAATAGAAAATTAAAAGCAAACAGGCATCATAGAAAAGAACCGGTTCTTTTCTATGATGCCTGTTTGCTTGAAACGATAAATCATTTTGTGTAAGCAATTTTATTGATTTGTGCTGATAAATACCCTGCTCCGTAACCATTATCAATATTTACCACGGCGACTCCGTTGGCACATGAATTGATCATTGTCAAAAGAGCGGAAAGACCATGCATATTGGCTCCATAGCCTACAGAGGTGGGAACAGCGATAACCGGTTTATCAACTAACCCGCCGAGTACGCTGGCAAGAGCTCCCTCCATGCCGGCAACAGCAACTATACAATTAGCCGTTTGGATAATGTCGAGGCGGGCCAGAAGACGATGCAGACCTGACACTCCAACATCATAAATGCGTTCTACATGCGACCCAAAAAATTCAGCCGTCTGGGCGGCTTCTTCCGCCACCGATATATCAGCTGTTCCTGCAGTGCACACAGCAATTTTTCCTTTGTGCGGTTTTATCCGGTCCTCTATTTTTATCACTTTAGACAAAGGATCATAATCGGCCTGAGGATAAAGCTTTTTGATCAGCGCATATTGCTGTTCTGAGGCTCTCGTTCCAAAAACCTCGCCTTCATTTTCGTACAGACGGGTAAATATATTTTTTAGATGATCATCTGCCTTACCGCTGCAGAAAACGACCTCGGCAAATCCCATACGCAGTTTTCTGTGAGTATCCAGTTTGGCATAACCCATATCTTCAAATGGCTTGCGGCGAAAAAATTGTTCCGCGGCGTCCACGGATAATTCCCCGTTTTTTACTTTTGTCAATAATTCGTGTGTATTCATCCAAGCGGGCCCCTTATTGTTCAATATTTGAAAAAACAGCAGTTTCAAGGTTTGATTAATATTTTTGCCGTTCTTTCAGCGCTCTGTCAATTTCTCTTTTAGCGGTTTTTTCAGCTATGGACTGCCGTTTATCATAATTCTTTTTGCCGGAAGCTAGGGCCAGTTCCACCTTGGCCTTTCCCTTGACAAAGTATATTTTCAGAGGAACAAGTGTAAGGCCCTTTTCCTGTGTTTTACTGAACAATTTTACTATTTCAGCCTTGTGCATAAGTAATTTTCTTATGCGCAGCGGATCATGATTAAAAATATTTCCGTGTTCATAAGGACTTATATGGACATTTTCCAGAAATGCCTCGCCGTTTCTTATTAAGGCAAAACTATCCTTAAGATTTGCCTTTCCTTCCCTCAAAGCTTTTACTTCTGTACCGACCAAGGCTATGCCGGCTTCATATGTTTCCTGTATAAAATAGTCATGGCGGGCTTTTCTGTTTTCGCAGACTATTTTCATTTTCGTATTTTTCTGTCCCATTGTTATTCCTTTCCTTAAGGAATTAGTATTTATTAATTTTTTGTTTGCGACAGCAGAGTATTATTTGCGTATCGGTTTTCTTTTCCGTTTTTTTATACCGTGCCCGTGGGCTGTAATATTTCCACTGTTATTTTTATGTTGTCCGTGACCAATGTTTTTCTTATTATTTTTTACAGATTTGCTGCCGGAAGTGCCTGTTTTCTCAGTTTTATGTTTTATATCATTATAAACGCCATTATCTTTCAGGACAAAATCTATCATGCGTTCTTTTACATCGGCACGCATCAAAATGACTTCTACAATATCACCCAGTTTATAGATAGTGTTGGTACGCCTGCCTATGAGGGCATATTCTTTTTCAACATATTCGTAATAATCATTGGCCATACTGGAAACGTGTATCAATCCTTCTACACCGTTATCCAGTTCCACAAATATGCCAAAGGAGGTAACACTGCTTATTACTCCTTGGAATTCATCTCCTACAAAACGTGTCATATATTCTATCTTTTTCATGTCTATGGTATCGCGTTCCGCGTCTGCCGCTATACGCTCACGTACAGAAGAACTGAGTGCGATTTCAGGAAGCAGCTTTTTCAACTGTTCTGTGCGTGATGCGGAAATTTTTCCGGTCGGCAGTATTTCTGTGAGGAGTCGATGCACTATCAGATCAGGGTAACGGCGTATTGGTGATGTAAAATGTGTGTAATATTCTGCGGCAAGACCAAAATGACCAAAATTTTCATCGCAGTACCGTGCCTGCTGCATTGTGCGCAGGGCAACGGAAGAAATTATTTTCTCTTCCTTTTCGCCGACGACCTTAGCTAAAACCTGCTGTATAGATTTTGGTTCTATGGAAGCTGTTTCTGTATTTTTATTTATATGCAGCCCAAAAGCTGACAGCAGCTCATTGAGTGCAGCAATTTTTTCTTTGTCCGGCTGTTCATGTATACGGTAAATGAATGGTGTTTTTTTCATAAACATATGTTTGGCTACCGTTTCATTGGCGGCAAGCATACATTCTTCAATAATAGATTCCCCCAGCGAACCCATTCTTTTCAATAAAGCAACAGGAGTACCTTTTTCATCCAGTTTTACCTTTATTTCCGGAATACTGAAATCTATTGATCCGCGCGTATTACGGCGTTTTTTCAATATATTGCGCACTTCCAGCAGTGTATTGAGGAGAGGCAGTATATCTTCATTATTTTTTGTCGTTTCGGTATTTTTATCCACAAGAATTTCGTTGACAATATCGTAAGTCAATCTTTTGTACACATGAATGACAGTAGGAAGAATCTCATAGGAGACAATGCTGCCGTTAATATCCAACTCCATCTCAGCTGCCATCGACAGCCTGTCTTCTCCCGCATTCAAGCTGCATATACCGTTGGATAAGCGTGTCGGGAGCATGGGAATGACCCTGTCTGCCAAATAGACACTTGTGCCTCTTTTTCTGGCTTCCAGATCAAGCGGCGAGTTTTCGCGGACATAATGGCTGACATCAGCGATATAAACACCCAAAAAGAAATTGCCGTTATCAAGTTTTTTTGCATAAACACCATCGTCAAGATCTTTGGCATCTTCGCCGTCCACAGTGACCACTGTTAACATGCGGCGATCAGTTCTTTTTTTGCAGTCTTTTTCCGAAACAGCCAAGGGAATTTTCTGAGCGGCACATTTTACTTCATCAGGGAAATCCAATGGCAGTTCGTATTGGTGGACCACTGAAAGAATATCAATACCGGGATCATTGATATTCCCTAGTATTTTTATAATTTTCCCTTCAGGATTCTGCCTTTTTTTAGGCCATCTGGTTATTTGAACTACTACCTTCGTTCCAACTGAGGCACCATTGAAATTACGTTTATGAATAAATATATCTTGTGTAAGTTTTTTATCATCTGGAGTAACAAAACCGAAAGAGGTACTTTTTTCAAATGTCCCTACTATCTGGCTGTTGGAGTGTTCCAGAATTCTGATTATTTCTCCCTCACGGGAACGTCCGCTAAGAGTACTCTCGTTTAAGCGGGCGATTACCTTGTCATTATTCATGGCACAGCTAAGCAATGTCGGCGGAATAAATACATCTCCCTTTTCTGCTTCAACAGGGTCATCCGGTATGATAAAGCCGAACCCCTTACTGTTCATGGAAAGTCTGCCGATGACCAGATTCATTTGTGACGGAATACCGCAGAGATCATTGCGGTTGCGGACGATGAGCCCCTGCAGCTCCAAATTATCTAAAACGGTGAACAATTGTATAAGCTCTTCATTATTAAGCTGAAGACCGGTAGCTATATCTTCTTCGCTTACCGGACGGGAAGCCTTGTTTTCCATATAATCCAAAACTCGTTCTTGTAGTTGCATATTATCTCCTTAAATTCAGTTCTATTAAAATCAATAATGCCGGAGCATAAATTTTTCTATTTCGCTAAAAACAGTCTCTTTTTCCATGTCAAGTATTACCAGATGACCGGATTTTTCCAGCTGTAAAATTTCTTTTGAGCTGCTTTTAATTTTATCATAAATATATCGGCCGCTTTTTTCATCGACAGTGTGGTCATTTTTACTTTGGACTATAAAAACAGGAACACTTACCCTCGCCAGATTTCTCTTTAAATGCTGTATGCAATCCAGTAATTCATGAATACATATAAGCGGCATTTTTTTGTAGCTTATGTCACAGTATGACGGTACTGAAGAAAAACGGCGACGTCTCATCTTGGGAAAATATATGTTTTTGGATGCTTTGCGCGGCGGTAATAAATCGATGCCTCTTTCTGCGCAAATGAATATGGGGGTACTAAGAGACACAACTTTTTTCACGGGAAATTCAGTACTCAAAATGAGTGCAAGTGCGCCTCCCATTGACATGCCAATGACAGAAACAGAAACACATTGTCCTTTGAGCAGATAATATGCATCGCATACAGAATGATACCAATCTTTCCAGACAGTACGTGCCATATCGTCTGGTGTAGTTCCATGTCCGCATAAACGGACAGCCATAACGGTATAACCAACGCGATGAAGATGTTTCCCCAGCAGAAGCATCTCGGCGGGGGAGCCTGTAAAGCCATGTATAAGCAGTATGCCCTGTTTCCCTCCGGAAAGGAAAAAAGGCTCAGCACCACGCATAATCATAATTAGCCTCCAATAATTTATAATATTTGCGTATAATGAAATTAAACTGCATAAAAAATGTTCTCTATCAACTGATAGAGAACATTTTTTATGCAGTCATCTTAGCTATTATTATAGTTATAATACCGAATAAAATAGCAAATAATACAGTTACTTTCGCCATGAAGGCGTCAAGTCCTCTGGCCTTGCTGCTGAAGACCGTATCTGTCTCACCGGAAAGACCGCCCATACCGGCGCTTTTTCCTTCCTGCATAAGGACGGAAACTATCAATCCGATTGCGATAACTGCATCTATTATCATTAAAATAGTTAATTTCAAACAATAACCCTCCTAATGAGCAATGTTTAATATCTATCACATAGTTATACTATATTTTAGCATGTTGATATATATTTGTCTATAATAGGAGAATTAATGCAGAACAAAGATTTATGGCCTATAAATAGTTTTGTGGTTTTTGCCAGTTAAGATAAAGCCGATTTTACTTTATCAGAGAAAAAAACAGATAACTGCAACCGTATTTGTCCCCAATTCTGAACCCGGTCCGTCCATTTCCTTAAAACGTCTATCGTAGACAGAAGTATATCAGGTTCATTATAAGCGTGTGCGAAAAATGTTTTAATTTATGAGGCCATTATAAAAATATTTATGGTGAAGTTTTCAGCTATTTAAGTAAGGTTTATTTTCCTCAGATTTCGAGAGCTGCAAGTACATCTTCAGGTTAAATATCGCTATCTATGAGAAAATTTCTTGAGGGATACTGCCTTAGTAGAATATTTTAATGTGATAATCAATAAAATACATGCGGCACCCCAATAAGAAGCATAAGGGTTAAAATATTGATTCATAAAATAAGCAAGCATTGGTCCTAATGCTGCACCTAAATCAATGAGTAGAGAATAAAGCGTCATGATTTTTATTTTTGCTGAATTTATGGCAATATCTGCGGCTAAAGCATCTGCAATCGTAGTTAAAGAGGTGGCGGTTATCTGCAAAATTAATAGGAGTGCCAGCCAAACCGCTAGTGGCATATTGAAAGAAATAATGGAGAAAGATATAGAAGCTATTGCAGTTGAAATAATCAATATAGAATATCTTCCTTGTGTTTGATCGGTAAGACTGCCTAATAAGGGAGCCAGCCAAGGTTCCCAGCTCCAACGAATAGCTTGTATAATTCCCCCTAAAGATGCAGCTCCGATTATAAAAAAGCCTATAGAAATATTCGAATTATTATGCAATTCGATTAAGTAGCTGAGCGTTGAGGTAAACATCCCTTGATAAATCATAGAAATAAATAAACCAATGCATAATGTAGGGAGAATATGCGTATTTTCAAAAAATGAAAAATTAGATTCTTTCTCAGTTTGTTCCGCAACCATTCCTCTGGATGACTTTTTAATATAAGTAAAAATGACAGGAATACAGATTAGTGAGCAAAATGCAAAGGTAAAAGATGTAATTTTAACACCAAAAAAATCGGCGGATATTCCACCAAATAACATGCCAAATAAACTTCCGAGTCTATATAAGCCATTATATAATCCCATACATTTTCCACGATTCTGGTCAGTAGAGTAGTCAATAATTGTAAAATATGCACCCAGGCGAAGAAAAGTCCAAGCAAATCCCCAAATACAACGTAATAGAATAAATATATAAAAATTATTTACTATACCATAACCAGCAGTGGTGCTTATAGCAAGCAGAAGGGCAATTAAAATTCCGTTTCGGGCACTAATTTTTCGATATAGGTAACTAACTAAAGGATTTAAAGGTAACCTGATTAACCTATTAACAGATAGAATAATTCCAATTTGCCATAGTGAGGATAGTCCCATATCTTGCCAATGCGTTGGGAGGACAACATAAAGCATGGAATCTCCAATAAGACAGACTGCGGTAACGAGTGCAATAATAATGATGGGCCGTGTTTTCTGATTAAACATAAAATCACCTCCCCCAAAAATTAGGGGTTTACATTTTTTAGATATAATATGTTATTTTGCATAAATCAACGTTTTTATTAATAAATCGCCCGAGAATTCGAAATAGATGAAAAAACCGCACGAAAGTACCTGCACAAGAGAATTTCTGCCTGTTTGGGCGTGCCTTCTTCTTTAAAAAACTCACCAATCCTGGTGGAATAATAATGCTTCCCGTCAAGGCAAATCTTGCCATAACCATCCGCTTTCAGCTATTCATAAAGAAAAATATTGAAAGGGTCTGCCGGCAAGGGCTGCAATGCGGCTTTATCAGCAGCAAACAGTATATGGGTTCTCTCGCCTTTTTAGTAATGGGGTTCGGCAGTTTTTATCTTATGTGCACACAGAAGCCGATTATATTTTTCCCGGTCGTTGAACTTTGGTACGGGAACAAAGAGATTGGCGCGGGCATAGCAGCCAGCATTTCTCTCGATATTCCTTTTTTATAGCCTGATGCCGGGTTATAGCAGCGCACGCGAAATTGGCAGTGCGCCCGGAACTGGCTGAAAAGCTTGGATTCGTAGTTTACAATTTTGTCCGCCTTCATTGCGCTCTTAACAGTTTGACTCCGGCACAAGTTGCAGGGCTCAACCTTTCTGCCAGAAGTAAGCACAAGCTTTTGTTCGTTGTTTGAAGTAATTGGCTGGTTCTGTTTGTTAATCTTTCATGTTTACTTTCTCCAATATTAGTTTTATTTTACCTACCCTTTGGAGGTTTACACAATTATTTCAGCACTAACTATTATTTTGACTGTCACTATATGAAAATGTTAATAATTTTTCAATACAATCAATAAAAATGTCATCTTTAGCTTGAATAGGAATACTCTTATTAAGATTTTTTAGATAATTAATAGAATCACTTTTAACAGAAATAAGTTTATATTCGTCACTATTATATTTTTCTAATTCAGTATTTTTTAGATCACACTTTTTTAAAGAAATAGTAATATGATGCTTTTTCAGAACTTCTTTTAATACTCTAGTTATAGAGTTTTTACGTTTTAAATCATAATGTAGTAATTTGCTAGACAAGGGTAAAAGTTCAATAATGCTTGGTTGGTTTTCATTACCTTGTTTCATTTGTGTCATATGATTAAAATGCGCAAGAGCATTCCGCGGACGTAATATAACTAAAAAATCATTTTTAGTTAACTTTTTAGAAGAATTACACCAGTAAAATTGAGATAATATATTTCTACCATTTTCTTTTAATGTTTTTATAAATATAGGTATTTTTGAGCCTTCATAATTATATATACTGTCGATATTATCTTTGTTCAAATCCAGTATTTTTTCTCCACGTTTTATACCGAAATTATTTAGACCATACAATAGAAAATACATATCTCTTTCCCAATCTATTGCAAAACTTGCTAACCGACTTAGTATTTCTACATGGACAATATGTATTTCATATAGTAAATCAAATGTAACTTTACGTCGCAAGTTTATATATTTACTTTGAAGTGCTAAAGAATTCCTATATTCATTTATTGTTTTAAGATTATTTGTATTTTTCGGGCCTAACTTGCATAATGTGTCATGAAGTTTTCTTAAAGTTTCTTGTACCTGTTCAATAGGAGATATTAGATCAGTACCAAGTAAACAATCTTCTTTATATTTATCATAATTTTGTTTAGTAATTTCATATATAGGCTTGCCATTAATGCGAAACATATCGGAGTAAAGCGGCAATGCTCCTGAACGCATAAGTGCCAGCATACTTTTTTGTTGAATAGGCGTTTTGTAATCATTTTGATAGTATAGATCAATATAATCTTTAATATTGCCACCAATAAATCTGCTGAAATGTCTGTTAACCATATCTTCATAACATTTATCTTCATTTATATGGTCTGGAAATGTAAAAATTAGCATAGCTATTAATTGCTCAAGCTTTTCTGATTGCCTGTATTCATCACATTTCTCCTTACTAAGTTTATTTTTATCACGTTTATCTAATGAACAGCGATAGCGGATAACTTGATGTTGGAGATTTGCTAATTCTCTTTTTTCTAGCATACGTAAGAAAGGATAAAATAATAAGCAAAGCTTTTTATCTTCATAATTTGTTATAGATAAATCATTTTGCATATACAGAATAGGATTTTGTTTATTAAAAAGTTCATTGAGAGTGTCCTCTGATTCATTTCCTTTAGGCAATATAAAATCCTTGTTAAATATTGATTGCAATTCATTTTTTACATTGCTGCCAAGTCTGGTTTCAAGATAATTATCAAAAGCACGTACAAAAATGTCTTGTACAAAATCTATATAATAATTTTTATCATTGTTATTTTTTCCCCTTAATTGTAACTTTTTTAATTTCGGGCTATTATTTATATCGTCATGTTTATTACTTTCTTTGGTGGATTGTAGTCTTTGAAGTTCCGCCATATAATTAGCTAAACTTTGTCCCCATCTGTATTTATTCATACTACTATAGCGGGAATATTTGTTTTGCTGGCTAATGCCAGGTGTGTTTTCATTATATTTAAGTACTTTTTCACTCATAGTAATTGTTTCATTTATAAAATTAGTGACTAGGGCTTCCCCATTTTTCTCATTTTTAATGGCAGGAAGAAAACTGTGCTCATAAATAAGTTGTAATAAATTTTTATACGCTTGCCATTTTTTATAAATGTCGTTATCAATTAAATCCGGCGTATTATACCAACTAAGTTTCCTAATATTATTCTTATCCATGCTACATAGATTTACACCTCGTTTATATATATTGCGAAAAGATGGCATTAGCGTATACTTTGGCGCGTAGATGTGAAAAGTAAGCCTATTATTAATAAATAATTGTTTTAAAATTTTTAAAGGGAAAATATTAGCAATTAATGAACTGCGGAATTGAGCTTTGAAATAGTCATTTATATGTGATTTATCAATTGTAAATAATGTTTTTATTTGAGAAAAATAGTTTCTATTAACTATTTCATTAGACTGTATTAACGTATACAGACAATCTTTTTTGTAATGAATAATATTATTACGTAGATATTCGATACTATCTTTTGCTGCATCAAGGATATCAAGAAGTTTTCCTATATCTATATTCTGAATATCATTTTCCGCATTAAGAGGAAAAGATGTACATAATTTTTCTTGTAAAATGGTTTTATTATTATTTCTGTTTTCAATTAATCCGTTTAAAAAATATTTAATATAAGTGATATCAGTAAAATCGGTAATAGTATTCTTTTGTATATTTTCGTATATATCTTTTAGTGTACAATTTTTATTAAATTCTTGAAGAATGTCTCCTTCTATTTTTGTACCAGTTGATGCTTCGTTTTTTCCTAATAAATCAGAATTATTACTGCCATAATCAAAAAAGTAATTAAGTCTAGTTATTGCCCATGTTATAGATAAAATAAATTGTTTTTTAAATGCTTCTTTAATTTGTATATCAGAAAGATCATTAGATGTGGGATTAAGATTTTTATCATCAAGGTAATACGATAGTTTGCCATTTTGAATTAATAAGGCATTTATTTTATTGACTAAGTGGGTTTTAATCCATATATAACGATAACTTCCCTGAATGTTTTTGTCTATTAAATTTTCTACCTTGTATTTCTTATTTAGACTGATTTTAGCTTTATTACTTCCAAAATAATGTCTAAAATATTCTTGTATTTCATCTAAATAAAAATTAAAGTCTTGCAAATCATTTGCAGAAAGATTTTCCTTCAGCTTTGTGTACAAGTTTTTATGATATTCTTTAACATTTCTATATATGATTTCACCCAATTTTTGGGGGCTTTTGATACTTACATTATCTGCATTAAGATTATTTTTGTAATAATTATTTAATATAATACATAAATTAGCATAAAGTTTTTCATACTCATATAATTCTTCGTATTTTTTAAGGCAATCAAAATCAATACCATCTTTTTTTATAAAGTAATATAACCATTGAACTCTAAGTCCTTGTATGGCTCCCTTATTATCAGTTTCAGCAGTAAAAGGTATATTATTATTTTTAATAGATTCTTTCAACTTTTTTTGTTTATATGCAATTCTTTCTTGCAGCGCACAATGCCATATTTTTAAGTCTTCTGTTATATCCTCATTTTTTTCGTAGTGCCTTTTTAATAAATTTCCTAGTGTTTCACCATCTTTTTCTATGGTCAAATTGCATCCATAGAGGGAAAGATATTTTGATGGATCGAAGGTATTGCCTTTTATAGCTGGGAGTGATACATTCCCTAATTTTATTAATTTATTAATAAAATTAGAAAGATCAAATTTTGTAGTATTATTCTTTGATTGATCATACGATTTTCTTTTATTTGGGTTAGATAGAATGCGTGTCGTAAGTGATGCTTCAAATGGTAATTTTTTTATTATGTTTTCAGTTTTATCCTCAGCAAAATTATTGCTAATATATAAACCTCCTTTTTGAGTATCACGATAAAAAACTGCATTACTAGAATTCTTAGTTCTTGTTAGTTTCATTAGCAGACACACACCCTTTTCCGCATAATTCATTAAGTTATTATTAATTCTTCGATTATATTTATCATTTACCTGCATTATATTTGTTTTTATTGTAGAGAAAACCAGCTCCGGCAAAGTGATGCCGGAGCTGGTTTTCTTTATACTTTTTTTAAAATTATCAATAAAAAATGCATTACTATTAACTATTTTATGACATTTGCAAAATATTCCGTTAAACATATTCACAAACAATATCTAAAATCTTTTCCGATAATAATTGCCCAACACACACTCCTCTTCGTCCGCCCTCAGAAGAGCATGGATTGTAAGTAGCAAGCCCAGTACCCTATTCTTTTATGAGCGCAATTACAGTTCCCCTGTATGTGGGGATTGTAAGCTTATGACGCAAGCGAATATTATGAGTAATTTTTGTTTCAGTTCCCCTGTATGTGGGGATTGTAAGGTGCAAAATGAGTACCAGCAGGCAATTGCTCAGGCAGTTTCAGTTCCCCTGTATGTGGGGATTGTAAGTTGAGTGAGCGACAGACAGATTTGCAGCGTAGGACAGTTTCAGTTCCCCTGTATGTGGGGATTGTAAGTTTATAACGATTACACCTGATTCAAAAGGGATAATGTTTCAGTTCCCCTGTATGTGGGGATTGTAAGTGATATACGCAGTAGCAGTTGCATATGACGGTGCGTTTCAGTTCCCCTGTATGTGGGGATTGTAAGGTGCATGGTATTGTCCTAGCTGCCGCATCAATCGCGTTTCAGTTCCCCTGTATGTGGGGATTGTAAGAGCACCGCAAAAAAGTCCTTTTGCAATGCAGGTTTACCGAGTATAATTTGCGAATCAGCACAAAACTATACTGAGGGTATCCTTGAATTTATATATTTAAGACAATTATCCCGTTATTACTACAGTGCGAAACCCTAAACAGATTTGTTGGAAGTAAGTATCTCATTTATTCTTTAAATTACCGGAAAAACGCCTCTATCTAAATAATTTTAACAAAACTGCTTTTTATATACTTATCATTCGCACTTATATAATACTATTATATAAAAAAGTCAACAATTTTTCAATACATTTCAAAAATATCAGATTTTGAGTCTCAATCGACCTAATAGTAGTATGCTAAGGCTTTTCCCCTTGTGCAGTATCTATTCGATTATATCAAGCCAACTGCAATTCTGTAAACATAAAATTTCCGAATTTGCCAGTTGCTTTGTTTTTATAGTCATATTTACTGTAGACAAGAAATTCATCCAATTTACCGTCAAAAGCACCTTCCAATAAAACAGACATCCACATATTCTTCATGATATTTTTAACAGCGTTTTAAGGATTGCTGCTTTTATATAAACTTTTATTTTTCCTGCTCATAAAATAAAACCCTCAAACTGATTTTATATTAGTCAGTTTGAGGATTTAATCCGATTGTCAGCTTTTTTAATGCATCTTAATACAGTCCGGATGGTGTTTCTTTCATACTTATAAAGATATTTTTCACCTGGGTGTAATTTTTTAAAATCATTTTATGTGTTTCTCTGCCAATACCGGATTTTTTATATCCGCCAAAAGGCGCATGAGCCGGTAAGTTATTGTAATCATTGACCCACATCCTTCCGGTTTCAACTGCCCGCGCCACACGGAAAGCTTTATTGATATCTTTCGTCCATACGGCTCCGCCTAAGCCATATTCATTTGCATTTGCCAGACGTATGACTTCATCTTCTGTATGGAATTTTATGAAGCATACCACAGGTCCGAAGATTTCCTCACGGGCAACACGCATATCATTGGTCACATTGCCAAGTATTGTAGGCTGCATATAAGCTCCGTTTTCAAGTCCCGGGAGACTGACTTTTTTGCCACCGGTGACGATACTGGCACCTTCATCTTTAGCTATATCAATATATGAAAGGATCTTTTTCAATTGTCGCTGACTTATTTGACTGCCGAGCATGGTATCTTTTTCCCAGGGAAGACCTATTTTTACAGTCTCAAATTTTTTCTTGACCGCCGCAACGAATTTATCATATACAGTATCCTGCACAAATACTCGTGATCCTGCGCAGCAAACCTGTCCTTGATTAAATAAAATGCCCAGGCATACACCGTCTACAGCTTTATCCCACGGCATGTCATCAAAGAAAATATTAGCTGATTTTCCGCCAAGTTCAAGCGTAGCAGGAATAAGCTTGTCGGCAGCTGCTTTAGCTACGTCATAACCAACTTCCGTAGATCCCGTAAAGGCAAGTTTTTTGATATCAGGATGTTGAATTATATAATTACCGGTGGTCGATCCTTTTCCCGTTAAAATATTTAAAACACCCGCCGGTAAAATATTTTCAGCAGAAATAATTTTCGCAAGCTCCAGAACACTAAGCGAGGTTTCGCTGGATGGTTTGAAAACTATACAATTTCCCGCAGCCAAAGCAGGTGCCAATTTCCATGCAGCCATCAGAAAAGGAAAATTCCAAGGCACTATCTGCGCCACTACACCGAGAGGTTCTTCCGTAACGATGCTTAATGTATCGTTGTCCAAAAATGTTGCAGTTCCTTCTTCTGCTCTGAGTACGCCTGCAAAATAGCGAAAATGATCGCTGGCCGCGGGAATATCGATGTTGAGAGTTTCACGGACAGGTTTACCGTTGTCCATGCTTTCTGTCAAAGCCAGCTTTTCTTTATTTGCATCTATCAGATCAGCAATTTTCAACAAAATAGCGGAACGCTGCGCCGGACTTGTTTTTTTCCATTCGGGAAAAGCTTTCCATGCGGCTTTTACAGCCTTGTCAACATCTTCTTTTGAGGCCTCTGCACAAGCGGCTAAAACTTCACCGGTGGCAGGTGATATAGTTTCGTATGTTTTATTATCCCTGGCAGGAGTCCACTTCCCGTCAATCCATAAACTATAGCTCTTATCGACAATTTTATCCATTATATTTCCTCCTTAAACTTGATTGACAAATTGCTGACACAGTGTCAATAATTAAAATATAGCAAATAGTTGACGCGGTGTCAACTATAAAAGGAAATTTAAGTTAGAAATATACTGTAGGCTGCGGTATAATAGTAAATAATAGGAATAGGAGAAAAGTATGGATTTTCAAAGAGCACGTACGGAGGAACAAATCACACATCGTCAAAAAGAAATAATAGATGCCTGCGATGCACTTTATGGCAAATCAAATTTTGACAGTGTTACTATCAAAGCTATTTCCGAATTAACATCATTTACCCGCTCATCCATTTATAATTATTACAAAACAAAAGAAGAAATTTTCTTGGATCTCATGCAGCAGGAATATATGGATTGGTATGATGAGGTAAAAACGAAGTTCGAAAATACCGAGTCAATGACAAAAAATGATTTTTGTCAGTTTCTTACAGGGTCTTTAGTAAAACGTGAAAAAATGCTGCGTCTTTTGTCTATCCATCTCACTGCTATAGAAAATAATTGCCGCATTGAGAAATTAATAGAGTTTAAGAAAAATGCAGCTGTTATATTTAAAATTTTCTATCAGGGCATCGATAAATTTTTTCCTTCGACACCTATGCGTACCAAAAAAGCTTTTCGTTCAGAATTTTTTATATATGTCTTTGGGATATACCCATTTACGCATATGAGCAGAAAACAAAAAACAGCTATGAAAGAAGCTCATGTTATATTTAATACGATAAGCTTCGAACGCCTGTGTTTCCATGGGATGAGTTTGCTGGCTGCCGGATTGATAGAAAATGATAACTGCTGATAAGAATGAATAATCGATAAAGATGCCATAACTGAAATTCATATTCCAGTCATGGCATCTTTTATTTTGGCTGTGTTTTTATCATGCAAGAGTATAAATAAGAAATAATTTTTTTAGTATAAATCATTTGCAAATATTTGAATCTGAGGGCATATAGATGATGTTGACTTTTCCTGTTTTTTTATTCATGTGAACTTCGGACAGTACTTCATATAGATAATAAATGAACTCTGGCGTCAGCAATTTTTCCGGAACATCATTGCCAACTATTTGCCCATCTTTTAATGCGATTATTCTATCACAGTACAGAGCCGCGATATTGAGATCATGTATGGCTATGATACTGGTGAATTTGTGTTTTTTTACGATCTCCATAGTTTGCATTTGGTATTTTATATCTAAATGATTTGTCGGTTCATCCATTATCAGACAGGAAGTATTCTGAGCCAGGGCTCTTGCCAGGATAACCCGCTGTTTTTCACCCCCTGAGATAGCAGAAAAATTTCTTTTTTCAAAGCCTGCCAATCCGACGGTTTTCAGAGCATTTTTGACGATTTTATAGTCAGCTTCATTATCAAATTGGAGCATTTTTTTGTATGGCGTTCTTCCCAGCAGGACGATATCTTCCACAAGAAAATCAAAAGCATAACTATTATCCTGAGCCATAACACTGACAGCACGTGCGGATTCCTTGAGAGTCATATTTTTTATGTTGCTGCCGTCGAAAAATATTTCTCCGGCATCAGGCTGCAAAACTCTGTATATACATTTTAAAAGTGTGGATTTGCCGCTTCCGTTTGGGCCCACGATGCCGACACATTCCATTGAGGCTATCGACGCAGAAATGTCTGACAGTATAACAGTATTTTTTATAGAAAACGAAATATTTTTTACTGATATATCCATCAATTTTTTCCTCCAAAAGAATATGATTTTTTTGCTGTAAGAAAAACAAATCCCGGCGCTCCGAGGAGAGATACTATGATCCCGACGGGAATATCTGTACCGGTTATCAAAATTCTGCTGATAACATCGGCTGCAACCAGCAACACTGCTCCCAGCAATGCTGCCAAAGGCAGTAAATATCTATGCCCTGTTCCGGTAAAAATTCGTACAATATGCGGTATTATCAGACCGACAAAGCCTATCATACCTGCCGAGTATACAAGGAAACCGACGATAAATGCACTCATCAGAAGATATACATGCCGGTATTTACTCAGATCTGTTCCCAGAGTGACAGCCGTATGATCACCAAGCAGCATTATATCTAAAGTGCGATTTTGAGTCCAAAAAAATATTATACCGAAACATACCACAGGAATAATGATCTGCAGAGTACTCCATTGAGCACCGGCAAAACTGCCCATCAGCCAGAATAGTATTGTTTGGATACCATCTTTGTCATTGGCAAAATATACTATAAAACTGGATATTGAGGAACAAGCCATATTTACGGCCATGCCCGTGAGAAGAAGCTTTGTCGTGTCCGGTTTACCGTCCATCTGAGAAATGATAAGCACCAATAAGGATATGGAAAAAGCTCCTGCAAATGAGCATATGCCTATAAAATCCGGGCCAAAGAATATTCCTGCACCAAGAAAAATCGATAATACCGCTCCTAGAGAGGCCCCGGAGGAAATACCTAGAATATATGGATCGGCTAAAGGGTTTTTTACCACTGCCTGTATCACTGTCCCGCATACAGCAAGACCTGCACCGGTGGCCGCGGCCAGTAGCAGCCGCGGGAAGCGAAGCAGCCAGACAATATCGTGTACGGGTCCCTGACGGGGAGCAGTAACAGGCATATTACTTTGTATACCCTGAAATAAAGTTTCATAAATTTCGTTACCAGATAATTTTACAGATCCCATACCCAAGGCAAAAAAAATTTCTGCAAGCAGAATACCTGTGAAAATCATTACCCAGGAATAACTGTTTAACTTTTTCAATTTTGCGGCACCTCTTCATACAATTCAGGATAAAGGTCCTGTGCCATTTCGCGTATCCCGTCATAAGTGCGTACCGCGCTGCTGTATACCATGAATAACGGCAGCGTATATATTCGGTGCTCCCGTACAGCAATAATATCCTGCAAAGCTGGATTTTCATAAATTTGCTGTGTAATGACAGAGGCATTGCGGTAATCATTTTCACTCACAATCAGAAATATGACTTCCGGATTTTCAGCAATGAGCTGTTCATAGCTTATAGTAGCGCCTATATCAATAATATCGCCGTTCACTTTTGTCAATATATCTCCGGCCAGAGTATTCCTGCCATATAATCTCAATATATCTTTCTGTTTTTCCATAATGATGGTCCGTGGCTTTTTATGCCCCGCTGTGCGGTTTTCAACAAAAGCCAGCTCTCTTTCCATCTGCTTTACCAGAGCAGATGCTCTTTTTCTGCGGCCGAAAATAGTGCCCATATCCATTATATATTTATATTCATCTTCAATGGTTTTGGCTTTTGCGCTGCGCGTAGTCGAAGATGCAATATAAGTATTTATTTCTCTGCTGCGCCAGAACTCGGTTGTTCCAATATATTCAGGTCTAAAGGTAGAACCCCAGCCCAGTATGAAATCCGGTCTGAGCATCAATATATTTTCCTTATCCAATATCTGCATTTGTTTTATTGGAATACTGTCATATGCCTGTTGATATTCTTCTTTTATGCAGCCGCGGTAAGGAATACCGACAGCGGCAACGATCCGATCCTGCAATCCCAGGGCCAGTAAAGTTTCCGTTGAATTCTGCCAAAAAGTGATCACCCGCCGCGGCGGATGTTCAAAGATCAGCTGCATCGTCCGCATTTCCGTATCATAATTATCTACTGCAGAAAATGGGGATACAACATTATCCTGATACTGCGCGGGTGGCGGCTTTATTATTTCCAGAAAGATAAAAAACAGCAGTATTCCTATGGCGGCATATTTTATTTTTATTCCCCCATCCTGAAATATTCTTCATTAACAAATATATTTTTAAACTCAGAAAGTATATTTTACTCCCAGCATGAAACTGCGTCCGCTTTCGGGCAGCGCTCCGGCATCATACCCGGACAGAGCCCGTGTCTGATATGCCTCATTCGTTATATTGTTGATGTTGAGATATATTTGTGCCGATTCATTTAATTTGTAATTTAATGCAAGATCCAGTACGCCGAATCTGCTGTCTGTAAAATATTGTGTGTCATTACCGGAATAAATCGTATAAGCTAGATCACCAAACCAATTTTTCTTCTCATAGGTCAGACTTGTCCTATAAATATTACGAGGCCGGTAGGCATTTATAAGACTGTCGGGAGTACTGCCGTCAGGATTAAGGAAAACATTTTTTGCATGAAAATTTTCATTTACCCAGCTGTAAGAAGATGACAGTTTCCATATATCACTGAATGCATGTGTATAGGAAATATTCAATGCCTGTTTTTTTCTTTCTGCGTTGACAGTTTTTGTTTCCCATTTTTCTTTAGCTGTATTAAGAATGCTGTAGCGCCCGAGGGCATTATCCATATATGTATTAGCGTAGTTTATGCCAATTTGATCTTTACTGGTTATTTTTCTGTCTACCCCTAAATTATAATTATATCCTTTTTCATCTTTTAACGGATCGTTGCTGAAAGCCCTGGAAAAATCAAGCCCGGTAACAGGTCTGAATATTTGGCTGGCTGAAAAATATATATTGGTCTTTGTGTCGAAATCATAATTGCTATAAATGGAAAATGTCGTTTTTCCCGTTGAGCCAAAATCGGTATCGTTATAATGGCCGCTGCTGTAATATGAATAATTTACTCCGGGTGTTATTGTAAATTTATTGCCCAGTTTGATTTTATCCTGCAAATACAGACTATATGACCGGCGGACCGATGCATAGCTGTCATCATTGTCCCAGCCTTCGTAACTGCTCTTGCGATAATTGAATCCTGTGGTCATACTATGATTTTTTACGTGTTTTGAGAACTGTACTGCCGTACCCGCAGCCTTTTCAATATCAGTATGCCCGTTTAGGGAATTTCTGGCAGTATTCCAAAATTCGTCCAGATATGGATAAGGAACATTCCATATATCAGAAAAATCTTTCATATTATAGCGGGTATAATTTTTATAAACACGTATAAAGCTTTCCGCATTTTCATCTGTTTTATCAAAAACATATTTTAAATCCGCATTATTTGTCTGGGTTTCATCATATGATCCGAGCCATGCATCATATAGAAAAATATTCCGATAGCCGTCGGCGGAACTGTTCAACCCTATATATCTGTGGGTTACGGGGTTTATTGATGCCATGGTACCGTTATAAAATGACTCTATGTAACGAAAATCAGGTGCAGTTATCGGATAATATGCTTTTTCATAGGAATGATCATATGTAACAGTCAGGCTGTGTTTTTTATCAAAATCTTTTGTAATGTTGAATGACGCGTTTTCTTCACGATAGCCCGTGTTTTCGAATGATTTTGTACTGCCCGTGAACGAATCTTTATATTTTGCGTTACCGCTTAATTGTCTGCTCAGCGACAATGCGTATTTTAAACTGCCGTCATTTGAAGCACCGGTGTGTGTCAAAGCATAGTTGTGTCTCTGCCATGAACCTGTTGCGATATCGACGGTCGTTTTGGGTTTTATCGTTCCCCTGCGCGTAATGATATTTATTACGCCGCCTGCTGCATCAGATCCGTATATGGCAGCACCGGCTCCCTTTATGATATCTATCTGCTCCACATTATCCATTCCGGGCAATGTGCTGAGATTAACACGTGATTTGTTACCGCCGTAGGAATTGGCGTCATTATCGATACGCCGCCCGTCAACGAGTATTACTATACTGTTTTCACCGTTTATGCTCAATTCCGTATTATAACTGCTGTACCCGTATTCTCCGCCTCTATAACCAGGAGTCGATATCTGTATTCCCGGGATAGTCTTCAATGCATCCTGTATACTGCTGTAATGATGATTTTCTATATCCTGTCTGCTGATGATATTAAAATCGCCCCCGGTTATATAAGGATTTACGATTGTTTTATCTCTTTCAGCATAAATATCTTTATCCTCCAGTGTATATGTATTGTTCGGATCATCAGCCGCATAGGACGCCGTACAATTGATACTCTGCATGAAAGTATATGCGAAAACAGCGGTTGTAATTTTAATTTTTTTCTTCATGAATATTGATGCTCCTTTTTATCTTAGATTTTTCTGTTCAAAACCTTATATGCTTCCGCTGCCGCTACAATAATTCATACATAATAAAAACCTCCTTTTCAAAAAGAAAAGGAGGCAGATCGCAAAAAAAATTTGCAAATCGCCTCCCTATCATTCGTAGGTAAAAAAACGGTGATTGTCAGACAGGCAGTTCTCCTGGCTCAGGTTCATAGTCAGCTCACGCCTTCCCAGATATAATTTTTATATCCAGTGACATAAATTGTGAGTAACTCCCCTTACAGTGGCGGGACCGCGCCGGCTTATACCGGACTTCTCTTTTCAGCTAAAGCACCTGTCTCAATTATTAAATTACATTATAACAAACAATAGTATTGCATATAAAACTGGTATTGTCAATAATTTGATTATAATTACATAAATATTTTTTATGGTTTTATGTAAGCATATCCATTAACTTGCAATTCCACTAATTTTGTTACACCGGCGGGAATTACTTTTACACTTTGAGGCAGAGCGGCTTCATTGATATTATTGCCGTGCAGAGCATTGCGGCAAAGAAGAAATTCGACTTTTTCATGAACGAGTTTTTCCAGTTCGTGCAATAGATCGCTGCTGTCCTTTTGGCTGAATATATTGACAGCATCTCCGTTCACTACAACTTTGATTTCATAGTTATGAGTATTTATATCACTGATGAGATTACGAATATTATTACAGAGCATCTGCCATTTATTTATTTCATCAATATGAAATGCTGCTTTCAATATGCGCATAATTTATACTTCCTTTTTTATTTGATAATATTTTCGTTCAGTAAATCGAACTATAATATTTACAATTATGAACCGAAATGATATACTTTATTACTGACAAGAGTAAGAAAAGCTGCGGTTACTTAATAATTTTTGTCGATAAAATTTATTTATATGGTGATGTGTATGGATTTGATGAGTAAATTAGGTGTTCTGGCCGATGCGGCCAAATATGATGTATCATGTTCATCAAGCGGCTCCGGCAGGGAAAATAAACCGGGCGGTATCGGTAATGGCGCTCGCAGCGGAATCTGCCATAGCTGGTCGGCAGACGGACGTTGCATTTCCCTGCTGAAAATTCTTATGACGAACAATTGTATATATGATTGTGAATACTGTGCGAATCGGCGCAGCAATGATATAAAAAGAGTTTTTTTAACCCCGGAAGAGCTTGTTGCACTTACCATTCAATTTTATCGGAGAAATTATATAGAAGGGCTTTTTTTAAGTTCGGGAATAATTGGTTCGCCTGATCACACTACGGAGTTTTTGATAAAAATAGCAAAATTATTGCGTATACGTGAAAATTTCAACGGTTATATACACATGAAAGGAATTCCCGGCACGGATACTGTTCTGCTGAAAGAACTTGGACGTTATGTGGACCGTCTCAGCGTAAATATGGAGCTGCCGTCTGAACAGTCGCTGCAGCTTCTTGCGCCGCAGAAAACACGAACAGCTATCCTAACGCCTATGAAGTTCATTCATGAACAATTTACCGAACGCCGTGAAGAAAAACGTCTGGTAAAATATATGCAGCCCTTTATTCCTGCAGGGCAAACGACACAAATGATCGTGGGTGCGAGTAAGGAACATGATAGGCATATTTTAAAACTAAGCGAAGCTCTTTACCAAAAAGTGGCATTGAAGCGTGTTTATTATTCTGCGTATGTACCGGTGATGACGGGAAAAAATCTCCCTGCAATAAAACAGCCGCCTCTTTTAAGAGAAAATCGCCTTTATCAGGCGGACTGGCTCCTTCGGTATTATCATTTTTCTGCCGATGAGATTTTACCTGAACAACACCCTGATTTTGATTTGGAAGTGGACCCGAAAACAAATTGGGCGCTGCAAAATTGGCGTGTTTTTCCTATAGAAATAAACAAAGCAGAATATGAAATGCTTTTACGCGTACCGGGAATAGGGATCCAATCTGCCAGACGAATAATTAGAACACGTCGTTTTATTCCATTGTCTTATGACAGCCTTTGCCGCACAGGCGTTGTTTTAAAACGAGCCAGACATTTCATTACCTGCGGAGGACACTATTATGGTTTGGGATTGGATAATCCTGACCGCATAAAAAAGTCGCTGATTTCTTCAAAATATCAAAAGATGTTCCGGCAGATGAGTCTATTTGAAGGGCAGGCATGAAAACATGTATTACCAATATGATGGATCTTTTACAGGTTTCTTATCTGTTATCTATGAAGCATATCATGATGGTACAAGCCACGTAGAGGGAATAGAAAATATAAGTGCAGGTACAAATCTTTTTGACGAAGAAAAAATAATTTCTGCAAATTTGGATAAAGCAGATAAGGTTTTAACCGGGCTTTACCATAAATGTGGAGCCCAGACGGCACACACTCTTTACTATGCCTTTATGGCTGAGCAGCCGGAACGGGAAATGCTGCTTTTCTATTTTATATGTGCAGCTTTTCGCGATCCGGACACATTGGCAAAAGGAAAAGCAGATCCATGGATAGGACAAGTGGAAAGCTGGTCTCTGAAGACGAGTAATGAGTGCCACCGTATGCTTGGTTTGCTGAGATTCAGTGAACTAGAAGAAAAAATTCTCTATGCGGAAATACGCCCTGATCATAATATTGCACCTCTCATAGCAGGTCATTTTGCCAAACGTATGGCGGAGGAGGAGTGGGCGGTCCACGATCTCGGCAGACATATTGTGGTATATTATGATAAAGAGCGCATACTCACAGCCAATGTCACGGAACAGGAAAAAAATATTAAATACAGTCCGACTGAAAAGAAATTTCGCAGCATGTGGTGCCAATACTACAGACATATTTCAATAGAGGAAAGAAGAAATCCTAAATTACAGCGATCATTTATGCCGGAAAAATACTGGCCCTATCTCACGGAAATGTCTAAAGTCAGCTGATCGGCATCATTTGTCTAAGCATATATGAAGCTTTCTCTTTGATACAATTTTGCCGGGAAAATCATTTTTGAAGGAACTTCTTTGTCATTCATCAGTTTAGTAAGCAGTTCGACAGCTTCCCGGCAAAGAATTTCCAGCTGATTATCCAAACTTGTAATCATCGGAGTGGCACATTGGGCTAAAAGTGAATTATTGCAGCCGACAATTGGCATATTTTTTCCCATTTGCAATATGGCTCGTTGTGCACCAATGGCCAAAAGGTCTTCCGAGGTCACTACCGCATCAAAATAAACATTCTGCTCAATAAGTTTTTTTACTGTTTGTTCAACATCTTCCAAGGATCTGTTGATTTTGTTCTGCAATAGCGGGTTTTCATCTAATTTGTGAGTTGCTATTCCCTTTTTATAACCTGTCAATTTTTGTCTGCCGCTATAGGTCAGTGAATCATACAAATAAAGAACACTTTTGCAGCCTTTTTCTGCCAGTTTTCCCACAATATCACTCATACCTGTTTCTTCATCACAAATTATTCCATAAATATTATTATGCTTTATATAGCTGTTTACCATAATCACAGGCCGTTTTTTTGCAACATTTTTCAGATAGTCCAGATCCTTGGTATGATTGAACGGCGTACCGATAATTATAATGGCATCTACATGTTTTTCCATTAGAAATTGAAGGTGTTTGTATTTGAGACCGGAGCCTCTGCCTGTACAGCCAAGGATAACATTCCAGTCGATCAGTCTTAAATAGCTTTCTATCAATGATATAGCTGTGGCGTAAAAGGAATCGGAAACATCTTCGCATAGGACACCGATCATTTTCATGCTATTCAAGCCTAATCCGCGCGCAAAGGGATTGGGCTGATAGTTTTGCTCTTTCATTACCAGCAATATTTTTTCTTTAGTTTTTGCGCTTACTCTGCTGCTTCCGTTTAGCACGCGCGAAACAGTGGCTATTGAAACGCCGCATTTTTCTGCGATGTCGTATATTGTCATATGTTGGGCCTCCAGATCTGGTTGGCTTTTTCCTGCCAAATATAATACATTATAGCATAGAAAAATATTGAGTGAGCTGTGAAATTTTTATGCGCCATAAATATACTGAATTTATTGAAAAATAAATATATATTGACAAGTGGCTAAACATGTGGTATTTTATTCCTATAAAATGTAAGAGCTTACATAAAAAAAGAAAATATAAGAAGGTAGAAAAAATGAAAAAATTTATGGACGAAAATTTTCTGCTTGATTCCAAAACAGCAGAAATATTATTCTACGATTATGCAAAAAGCATGCCTGTCATAGACTACCATTGCCATATACAGCCTAAAGAAATAGCTGAGAATTACCAATTTGAAAACTTGGCACAGGCTTGGCTCGGCGGAGATCACTATAAATGGCGGCTTATCCGCGCGAACGGAACACCCGAAGAAAAAATTACAGGTAATAATTCTTCTGACCGCGAAAAATTCCAAGAATTTGCGAAAGCACTTCCAAAATCCGTTGGCAATCCACTGTATCATTGGACGCATTTGGAATTGAAACGTTTTTTTGATTGTGACCTGACATTGAACGAAGACACTGCCGAAGAAATATGGAATACTTGCAATCTTCGGCTGAAACAGCCTGAAATGGCTGTTCAGGGAATTATTACAAAATCCAATGTAGAAGTTATCTGCACTACTGATGATCCGGCAGATTCTCTTGAATGGCATCAGAAAATTAAAGCAGATTCCTCCTGTACAGCAAAAGTAATCCCGGCTATGCGGCCTGATGCTGTGATGCGCATCGATGCAGAAGGATATAAGACGTACATTGCACGATTGGGAGAAAATACGGGTATCAGCATAAGAACGATAGATGATATACGGCAGGCCTTGCATAAAAGAATGGACTTTTTTGAAAAAATGGGCTGCCGCTTGACTGATCATGCACTTGAATATATTTTTTACCGTCCTGCCGATGATGCCGAAATAGATAAAATAATCACTAAAGCGCTGCAAAAAGAACCGATAAGTATTCAGGAAGTGGAAGAATATAAAACTGCACTTTTGGTATTTCTTGCCGAAGAATATAGTAAACGTGATTGGACAATGCAGATTCACTACTCAGCTTTGCGCAATAATAATACAAAAATGTATAAAATTCTCGGACCGGATACCGGCTTCGACTGCATTGCCACATATAATTGTGCAGAAGGAATAACGGCATTTTTAGATGCACTGACATTTAAAGGCATATTGCCTAAAACTATTTTTTATTCGCTTAATCCTGCGGATAATATATTGATTGCCTCTATTATCGGTTCTTTTCAGGATAAAGGAATAGCAGGCAAAGTTCAGCAGGGGTGTGCATGGTGGTTCAATGACACAAAGGCCGGTATAATCGATCAGCTGACAAATATTGCCAATCTTTCAGTACTGGGAAATATTTTGGGAATGGTCACAGATTCCAGATCATTTCTTTCTTATCCGCGCCATGAATATTATCGGCGCATCCTTTGTAATTTTATTGGGTCTTTGGTAGAAAACGGCGAGTACCCAAATGATATACAATATTTGGGCAAACTGGTACAAAACATATCTTATAATAATGCTAAAGAGTATTTTAAATTTGATAGCTGAAATAAAATTACTGCATAGTCATTTATTTTAAACATAGGCATACAGCTAAATAACTGCGGCACTGAGATAAGAAAGATACTGCAGTTATTTAGCAATTAATGCAGATTGCCTTTTAATATTTGAAAAAGTATGATTCGTATTATATATAGAATATTTTAAAAATTTGTTTTTTTATAAAGGAGAGAAAATATATGCAGGAATATGTTACCGGTCCTATCACTGCGCCGTCAAAAAAACCTACTGGCACGCAAAATATCAATAATCAAATAAATCATTTTCAAAGGCTGTCTTGGAAAGAAAAAATTTCTTACGGATTTGGTGATTTTGGCAATGGATTTATGTTTGATTTAGGACAGGCGTATTTAACGAAGTACTGGATTGATATTTGTGCCATACCGGCAGCTGCTGTAGCGGGCATATTTGCTTTTACAAAGATCTTTGATGCATTTATGGACCCTATAGCGGGTTCTCTGATAGACAGAAGAAAAAATATCGGCAGCAGAGGAAAATTTCGTCCCGTGATGATGATATCCAGTATTTTACTGGCTTTACTTACAGTGGTCACATTTACAATGCCTGAATTATCACTGTCGGGAAAAATTCTTTTCGCTTATGCTGCTTATATGGCATGGGGGCTGGTCTATTCCTTTACAAATATACCTTATGGTTCACTGGCCAGTGTCATGACGCGCGATGTAAACGAACGCAGCCAGCTGGCCACTACAAGGCAGGCAGGGTCCATAGGAGCGCAGCTCATCACAGGCATCGGGTTTGTACCGATCGTACTTGTTTTTGATAATCCGCATCACGGTTTTTTTATAGCTGCCGCGATCATGGCTGTGATCGGTATTGTCGGTTTTTATATTTGCTATAGAAATACTAAAGAAAATGTTCCGGTCATGCGCAATACACAGGCAGAAAAAAAGGCAGGATTCAAGGATTATCTCAAAGTAGTATTTACAAATAAGCCACTGCTTTGTATAATTCTGATGACCTTATTTACTATTTCAGCAATGAACACCAATAATCAGATGATGATTTTCTTTTGTCAGTATAATTTAGGCAATATGGGATTACAGCCATTGGTAAATGGAATTATGATGGGGTGTTCTGTGCTGGGGATTCTTATGATTCCAAAGTTGGTTAAATTATTCGGTAAAAAGAGAACTGCTGTAGGCGGTCTTTTAATAGGATTTGTCGCCAATATTCTGAATTTTGTTATTGCCACTAATATTTACACTTTTATTGTCCTAGTCACAATAGGTTATGTTGCTCTGGCAATCCCTAATGGAATTACGTGGGCTTTTGTATCCGATGTTATTGATTATGGCGAATGGCATAATGGAATAAGAAAAGAAGGGATAACTTATGCCGCTTTCAATTTTTCCCGCAAAATGGCACAGGCCCTTGCCGCAATCGTAAGTTCTGGCATCCTTGTGCTGACAGGGTATGTATCAAATACTGTCCAGTCAGCTGAAACGCTGACTGGGATAAAGGCTGCCATGACATTGTATCCAGGCGTAGCTTTAGGTATAGCTGCTGTAATTATAAGTATTTTTTATGGTTTGTCAGATAATAAATATAAAAAAATAGCTGATGATCTCAGTAATGGCTTGTGGGAAAATGGGCAAATAAAATAAAATATGAACTATTTTCCAGATTTATTTGCTGATAGATTTTTTTGATAGTATTGCCCCCAGTTGCTCATTGCCTCAATCACTGATTTTAGACTAAGTCCCGCCGGAGTCAGTGTATATTCAACACGTGGGGGCATTTCTGCAAAAACCTTTCTGCTGAGCAGGCCATCTTTTTCCATTGATCTTAAATCAGCTGTCAAAATTTTCTGCGATATTTTTCCAACCGATTTTTTTAATTCGCCAAACCTTTTTTTACCATCCAACAGATCTCTTATTATTAATAATTTCCATTTATCACTGATTAACATCAATGTCGTTTCTACAGGGCAGTCAGGTAATGTTTTTTCCATGCTATTATCCGTGCTCCTTAATAATGTGCTTAGTTCACTATCATTTCTAAAATCGTATTATATACTTACAACAAAAAAATTACAAATCAGCTAACATTTTTGGAATAATTGCAGGTGTTTTGAGTTTGAAATTTGATGGGGAAAAGATCGAAATTATCATAAAAAAATGCTAAAAGCTGGAAGTAAAGTGTGCCAGAGAGGGAGAAATTGTTTATGTGTTTTGTCCTTTTCCAGCTAGTCTATTTGACAATATCAAAAGCAATTTCTTGTCGTCGGAACTGAGCCGGAGTAGAATCTGTTTCACGCTTGAAGAATTTGCTGAAGTGAGTGGAGCTTCTCCGCAATAATGCCAATAGAGAAGTCTGTATGCGCTAGCAAACGCTTTGTTTCGAGAGTGATGCGGCCAGAGATAAAGTCTTCTGCACTTATGCTTATTGTCGCTGTGGCTGCACGAGTCAGGCTTTTTTCTGTGCAGCCAAGCTGGATGGCGATAAAGTGGGGAGAAGAAATTTTGGTCAACATAAAATAATCCAGCCGTCCCAGTTTTCATCATGTCCAAAATTGTGAGCTTGACCAGGACGGAGGGGTAGAAAGGTCCCTGGATTACAGGTGACAGGTGCGAAATAGACCCATTGTACACATTTACCATGCGTGACACATATAAGCATATGGGATTCATATATTTCTTTATGTTTGAGTTTTGATAATAGTTATGAAGATTATCCTTTTAGTAGAAAACAATCTAGTCTTTTGTGGACTACAATACGACATAAAAAGAATAAAAAAATTTTGCGCTGATTTTTGAACGGGATGATAATTTATATATTAATCTGAAATGTGAGCCTCAATACATTGATGAAATAAGAGAATCCAATAAAGATATTTTACCGGGATTTCATATGAATAAAAGGTATTGGAATACTGTAAAAGTAAACGGAGACGTGTCTGAAAAAGAACTGTTTGAGATGATAGAACATAGTTATGCTTTAACGTTAAAAAGATGAGTAGTAAAAATAAACTATATCAAGATTTCCAATTAATTGGTAATTTTGATGTGGTTTATTTTTATTTAACATTAAATTTTGATTCAATTTACCAAAACGGCAAGTTTTAATTGTTTTAGTTATATAGAGGAAGGTGGGATTTATGAGAATTATCAAGCTTTTAGTTTCTCTATTGCATTGGATCAACTTGAAACAGCGAATACTATGAAATTTCTATCGGATACGGCATGGTTGTGGCAATAGCGATGATTATTACTATTTTTACAGCAAAAGCAGATCTGGAGAAATAAAACTGTTTTTATAGAGAAAAAATAACGATTTTCTGCGGATGAAAAATTAATATGGGCAATACGGACAGCGGTTTCTTACTGAAGGAAAAAGGTGCATTGAGCATGCAGGATCAATTTGATAACTTTTGTAAAAAAATGTTTGCCATAGGAGCAGATTGTAGGAGAATATCAAAATTTTTTTAAAACAAAAAATGAAATGCCTTTTAAGCATCGACGGTACATATTTTTAAGCATTGGCTTAATTTGTTTTTACAACTTACAATAAAACAATAGATGAAATTAATTCAGCTACTGTTTGAGGAGGGGATTGCAATGGCATGGAAAAAGTTAATTGTGTTAGGTTTGACAACAGGGATTATAATGACAAATTTTTTAAGCGTGGAGGCAGCAAATATGGCAAATAATGAAAAAGAAACAACAAAACCAGCAGCAAAGAAGATTGTACAAACGGCAGGACACGATGTATTAGGAGATTTTGCTCCAGATTTTGCACGATATAATGATGATATCCTGTTTGGTGAAGTGTGGTCACGCAATGACAAGCTCTCACTTCATGACCGTAGTTTAATTACGATATCCGCATTAATAGGAAGCGGTGTCACGGACAGTTCACTGAAATACCATATCCAGACAGCAAAACAGAATGGCGTGACCAAAGATGAAATGGTAGAGATGCTTACGCAGCTTGGTTTTTATGCAGGCTGGCCGAAAGCCTGGGCAGCATTTCGTATGGCAAAAGAGGTCTATGAAGAAAAGTAAAGCGGAGATCCTTCCTATAGGTCATTATTGTTAGGAAAGGATGGAATAATTGTATATGAAACAGATTTTCCTAGACATTGTTTTGCTGGTGCTGTTCCTTTTAATAATCAGTTTCCAATTTTTGCCTAAAATACTGCATGAGGTGTTAGGTATCCTTATGCTGTTGGCAATCGTTTTTCATCTTATTGGGAATCGTCTATGGTTTTCCTCGCTATTTAGAGGAAAGTGGTATTTCATACGAAGTTTGTCTGTAATGATTAACTGCCTGTTGATTATTAATGCGGTAAGTATTATAGCGACAGGCATGATGATCTCGAATCATTTGTTCAAGGAAATTTTTGGAATATACTTGCAAAGAAACATAATGGTCCATCAATTGCATGTTTCCTTGCCTTATTTTCTTCTCGTTTTGATTGGACTTCATCTGGGATTGCATTGGCCGCCTTTATGGCATCGTTTTACGAACTGGAATCATTGGAATCTGCAATCGTTGAAATATCGGGTTGGATGCTATTTTATGCTGGCCCTGTTGATTGCCGGCGGCATCTATGGTTCTTTTATGAATCAGATTGGCGATCGGTTACAGCTGAAGCATATCTTTGCCACGGCAGCAACGAAGGCTTCTTTCGGGATGTTCATATTGATGCTTCTGAGTATCATTGGCTTGTATGCTGTAGTGGGTTTTATGATCAAAAGGAGTACAAGACATTTGTAAAAACATAGCATGGACGATTGAATCAAAGTTGAATTTTGTACTAAAGAAAGGGGAAATTGAGATGAAAAAATTTGTGACACTCTTCTTATTATCCGTATGTATGATGTTGACACTTACCGCATGTGGCAGTACTGAGGCAACGACATCTTCCCCGCCGCAGTCACAAAATGGAGTGGCAGAAAAATCTGCACCGGAAGCAGAAGAGCAAAAGGCAGATGGAAACAGTAAAATACTGGTCGTATATTTTTCCTGTACGGGCAATACAAAAACATTGGCAGAGAATACAGCTGATGTTCTCAAAGCAGACCTTTATGAAATCGTACCAGAGAAAAAATATACCAGTGAAGATCTAAACTATAATGATGAGTCTACGCGTGCCACAGTGGAACAGAAGGATAACAGTACACGCCCGGCCATTAACGGGAAGATATCTTCTTTTGAAAAATACGATACAATCGTAATTGCTTACCCGATTTGGTGGGGACAGGCACCGCGTATTATTGATACTTTCTTGGAAAGCTATGATTTTTCGGATAAGAAAATCATACCGCTTTGCACATCAGCCAGCAGCGATATAGGCTCTAGTGCAGACGCGCTTCATAATCTGTGCTCTGCCTCTGCCGACTGGGTAGATGGCAAACGTTTCTCGAAAGACACCTCCAAACAGGAACTGGAGCAGTGGTTTTCAAGTCATCATATCCAATCAGGCAAATGAATTGGGCGATGGAGATGAAAAGTAAATTAATCAGTATTTTCGCGGTAGTAACAGTCACTGTTTTATTTTATTCTTGGCTTTGTCTGGCTTGTATAGCAAAACAAAATAATGTTTCTCAAGAAGATTATGCTCGCATGTCACAGGAAATTGTTGAGCAGAGCTGGCAAAAAAAGTAAAGGAGACCAGAATTATGAACATGAAGAAGATGTGCTTTTTAGGGATTGGCTTCTTATTCGTTGTTGCTGTTGTCGGAGCTGCCTATGGAAGCAGGGAAGATGTACAGGCCGAGACCATAAAGGAACATGAGACGATGTTGCAATCAAAGGAATCCAAGCAGGTTCGTGTAAAATTTACCTTTGATGGCAAGGAATCAATCGCAGAATTGGAAGACAACTCGACCAGCCGGGATTTTCGCCAATCTATGCCAATGACGCTTCACTTCAAGGATTATAATGAAACGGAAAAAATCGCTGATCCACCGAAGTCGCTGTCGAAAGAAAATGCTCCGGACGGATTTGTGCCAAAGCCAGGTGATCTGGCGGTTTATGGTCCGTGGGGCAATATCTCTGTTTTTTATAAAGACTTCAGATATTCCAAGGGACTTATCCCCATGGGGCATTTCATCAGTGGGCTTGAAGATCTGGCTGGAATGAACGGTGATTTCGATGCAAAAGTTGAGGTTATTTCTAAGGAGTAGACGGGAGGGGTTGTATGAACAGACGGGAGTTCCTGAAAGTCAGCGGCATGGGCACATTGACGCTCTTTTTGAGCGGCTGTGGACTGTCTGCACTGGCTGGAGAAACGGAGAACAAAAGTAAAATCCCGGAAAAAGGAAGCGTATCAGGAGGTAAGAATATGAAAATTGTAGTCATTAATAGCAGCCCGCATCCGAAAAATGAATCTACATCGATTTATTTATCGGAGAAATTCACGGAAGGTGCAAAAAGTGCCGGACATGAAGTATTCACCTTTGATGCGGCTAATGAAGAAACGCATCCCTGTCGCGGCTGTGACAAGTGTCATATGGATGGACCTTGTATCTGGTCGGATGCCATCGAACAGACACTTATGCCCAAAATACTGGATGCGGATTTATTGGTATTGGTAACACCGCTGTACTATTTCGGCATGTCTGCACAGCTTAAAACTATAGTAGACCGCTTCTACTCCCGTACAGGAAAACTTCATGGCAAGAAATCTGTATTGATGGCAACTGCCTATAATAGTGCCGATTGGACGATGAGTGCGTTGGTTGATCATTATGATACCCTGGTGCGATATATGGAATGGAATGATGTTGGGAAGGTTTTGGGAATTGGATGCGGTGCTCGTTCTCTGGTAGAAAGATCTGAATTCGGCGATCAGGCATATAAAATTGGCGCAAATCTTTGATACATTACAAAATAAAGGTGGTGTAATTATGAATCGCGAAGCAGTTCATAAAAAGTACAGCATTCCTTTTGAGGTGCTAAAAAAATACGAAAGCAGTTCAATCGCTAAAGTACAGTCAGAAGGAGCTGCAACCATATATGATGATTATGCACTTAAGGAACTGAGCTTTATCATGAGCTTATTAGACTTCGGATTTTCTTGGGACGAAATTATGAGCTATATGAAAATGAAAAAGGACAGCAAATACTGTCATTGTATGGATTTGCTGAACGAAAAGCGAAATGATATGCTGGAAGAAATCCATAAGAAAGAACAGATGATATCCCGTATAGATTATTTGAAATATGAGATGAAAAAAGACTTGGATGATACGAAAGGGTAACCACCAAAGCGAAAGGGGGGATTGTCTTGGAACTTCGCGTTTTGCACTATTTTTTGACAGTAGCCAGAGAAGAGAATATTACCAAGGCAGCGAATCTGCTGCATATGACGCAGCCAACCCTGTCCAGGCAGATTCGTGCCTTGGAGGAGGAACTAAATGTTAAGCTTTTGGAACGGTATAGTCATTATGTCAGGCTAACCGAGGATGGCTTATTGTTACGCCGTCATGCACAGGATATTCTGGATCTTGCAGAGAAAATGAAGCAGGAGTTTATCGGCAGTAGAACGTTGGCTGGAGACATCCGCATCGGGTGTGGTGATACACAGAATATGGCAGTGCTGGCTGCTTGGATGGCGGAGTTTCATAGGCAGTATCCATTGATTACGTTCCGGGTGCAAAGTAAGACGGCAGATGTCGTCCAAGAACAAATTGAAAATGGTCTGGTGGATATTGGGCTGCTGATGGAACCGGTGGATGTTATGAAATATGAAGTCCTGCGTATGCCATTGCTGGAGCGGTGGGGGATTCTGGTTCGGGAAAGTAGTGCATTAGCAGAAAAAGAAAATATACATCCGGACGATCTTTTGGAAGTACCTTTGATTTTGCCAGAACGTATATCGGTACAATCCCATCTGAAACATTGGTTTGGTGAGACGTACGAGAATCTTCATCAAGTCGCGACATATAATCTTTTGTTAAATACGGTTTATATGGTGAGGAGCGGGCTGGGTGTTGCAATTTGCTATGATTTTCATCAGCAGATGACTCCAGGACTGCGATTCATACCGCTAAAGGGAATTGGAGCTGTGGGTGCAGTTCTTGCTTGGAAAAAGCAACAAGCCCTTTCCAAGGCAGCCCGTATTTTTTTGGGATATTGTCACACATGTAAAGATAATGCGCAACAAACAAGTGAATAGTAAGCGATACTGCATTTTGAAACTTTCGCTATATTGGGAAAAACAGAGAACAGTGCTTATCGTTAACAGTATAGATTTAAAGAATACATAAATATGATAAACTGAAATAAAAGAAGATACTGCTACTTTATTTTGGTTAATAAACAGATGTGTACTAAAAAATTACGTGCCCTTTTTCATACAAAAAACAAGCTTAGTGATAAATAAATTATTATATTTAAAGAAAAATGGTATTGACCTTAAGCTGACTTCAGGTTTTATAATAATATCAAATTTAAAGTAGAGAGGATGATTTTTATGCCATATATTCAGATAGAAGCAGGTCCTCATGTGAGTACCGAACAGAAAAAACAGCTTATTGCAGATATCACGCAAGATGCGAGCAAAATATTAGGAATTCCAGCGTCAGGATTTTATGTGCTCATTAAAGAAAATTATGCGGATAATTGGGGAATTGGCGGTAGAACGCTTACAGATATTGCAAAGAAAAGAACCTCAGATAATATGTAGAATATACACTTACATTTAAAAAAATATATAGGAGAATTTTCATATGAAAAAAGATATTGGTTCAGTTTTAGGATTATACCCAACACCGTTGGTGATTATAGGTGCAATGGTGCAAGATAAACCCAACTGGCTGATTGCCGGACATGTCGGTATTATCGGTCATGATCGAATTATGGTAAGTCTGGCAAAACCTCATTATACAAATAAAGGCATTAAGGAAAATAAAGTTCTCTCAGTAAATATTGTAAATGAAAAATTGCTGTCTGAGGCATCGTATGTTGGTAAAGTAAGTGGCAGCAAGGTTGATAAATCTACAGTATTTGCTCATTCCATTGGTGAATTGGGTGCACCACTTGTGAATGCATCTCCGCTTACGATGGAATGCAGTGTTGTTGATGTTTATGATACAGAAGGATTCGAAAGTTTTGTGTTGAAAATAGAACACACCTATGCAGAAGAATCTATTCTGAATGAGGAAGGGAAAATTGATTATCACGTTTTAAAACCAGTTCTCTTTGAAATGCCGACCTATGAGTATGTTAAGACAGGTGCTGTTTTAGGTATGTGCGTGAGTTTTGCTGATCAGTATAAAGTATAAATCAATTTATAATGAGAGGAATTTTAAAAATGAGTAGAAAAATTTTGATTGTTTACTATTCGCATTCTTCCAACACGCGTAAGCTTGCAAAGCTGATTTCAGCAAAAACCGCTGGTATGCTCTACGAATTAGAACCGGAAAGAGCTTATCCAGGTGATTACACTGCGGTTGTAGATCAGGCAAAAAAGGAAATTGAAGCTGGATACCACCCGCCGCTTAAGACAAAAATTAAGAACATTGCTGACTTTGACAGCGTTTTCGTGGGCACTCCGAATTGGTGGAGTACCATGGCACCACCTATTGCCACCTTCCTTGCAGAATATGATTTAGCGAGCAAGACAGTTATTCCATTCTGCACACATGGCGGTGGGGGCTCCGGCTATATTGAGAAAAATGTAAAGCTGGCCTGTAAAAAATCGACGGTACTTTCCATGTTCTCCAGTTATGGCAGCTCAGTTAAAGACAGCGATGTCGAAGCTTGGTTAAAGAAAAACGGGATAAAATAGGTAGGTCTCGTAAGAAATACGAAAAGCATAGGGAACTGCGGTAAAGGCTTTATGTAACGATGATTTTTATGCCTGATGGGTATATCAATTATGTTGATGCCAAAACAATATCATTATAAGTAGATAGTGCACTATGAGCATCGCAAGCGCAGACGACGTGATAAGGAATTGTCATTCCAATTTATAAATAATTTTTCTTTTATTTAAGAACAGAAAATGATTTGTATTCACTTAGAGTTTAACACTTTAAATTGAGTCGAGGTGAATATGGTTCAGGAAAATTTTTTCTTTAAAAAATTCAACTTGACTTTGAGTCTGGACCATAGAGTACGATAATAAGAAAATAAGTGACAATATTTTAAGCCTAAATAGGAGGAAATCATGGAATGCAGTATCGTGAACTTGGACAAACGGGTCTTAAGGTAAGTGAAATTGGTATTGGATGCGAAGGTCTTATTGATCATAACGGTGTATATATGGATGATTTTTTAGATACTGCGGAACGGGTGGGCGTTAATTATATTGATTTCTACGCACCAAATCCTGTTTGGCGCAGCCGGCTGGGGCAGGCACTTGCCGGTAGGAGAAATAAATTTATTTTGCAGGTACATCTTTGCGCAGTTTGGAAAAATGGGCAGTATGAGCGTACACGTAAAATTGATGAAGTTAGGCCGAGTTTTGAGGATATGCTGTGGCGCCTGAATATTGATTCAGTAGAAGTCGGCATGGTCCATTATGTAGATTCGCTTGATGACTGGCGGCAGGTTGCCAACGGTCCAATTATACGGTATGCGAAGGAATTGCAAGCAGCAGGTAAAATACGTCATCTTGGTCTTAGCAGCCATAATCCTATTGTCGCTCTGGAGGCAGTGGAAAGCGGACTTATTGACGTGCTGATGTTTAGTATTAACCCCTGTTATGATCTTCAGCCGGCCAGTGAGGATTGCGATGATCTTTGGAACGGAAAAAGCTACGAGAAGTCGCTGCTCAATATGAATCCAGATCGAGAAAAACTTTATGAAGTCTGTCAACGCCGTGGCGTCGGCATTACTGTCATGAAAGCATTTGGCGGTGGTGATCTTTTAAATGCAAAATTGTCTCCTGCGGGCATGGCACTTGCTCCGGTTCAGTGCCTTCACTACGCTTTAACACGCCCGGCAGTAGCAACAGTTTTAGCAGGAGCGCATACTGTAGAGGAATTAGAAATAAGTGTACACTATGAGACCGCTTCTATGGAGGAAAAAGATTATGCAGCAGCCTTTACTTCTTTCCCGCGAATCAATTGGAAAGGACACTGCATGTACTGCGGTCACTGCGCACCTTGTCCGAAAGGTATTGACGTTGCTATGGTCACTAAACTTCTCAATCTTGCTGAAGCGCAAGAAAAAATACCAGAAACTGTGCGTGAACATTATGCCATCTTGAAACATACAGCTTTTGAATGCATTGACTGCGGTGCTTGTGAGAAGCGCTGTCCATTTCATGTTCCAGTGCGGCAGAATATGATGCGAGCGAAAGAGGTCTTTAAAAAATGAGCGGTAGAAAATCATTCAATTACATTGACTAGGATGAGCCTGGGCAAATATTATCATGCTTAGTGCTTTGCTAAAGCTGATTTTTTATTCGTGCCATATTTAAGAAATATCATTCTATAATAAAGGTCCAATGCCTGTTTCGAAATAACAGACATTGGACCTTTATGTTAAATAGATATTAATTTTTCTGTGAAATGTTATTCAGTTAAAAATGGATAGTATATTACGATAAAAATCTTGACAATAATGCATTAATGAAATCTTCAAATCAACAATATAATAAATTAGTTACTCGAGTGTTCATGAAATTCTGGTAGCTGGGTTATATAATCGAAAAAATGGTAATCAATTTCTTAAATGTATATCAATTTGTTCTTTCAGTTTATCGAGAAATAATGCGGCTGCTTTGGAGAAAAGTTGTTGTTTTTTCCAGATCAAATAAACATGTGCAGGAAGCTGCGGTTGTAGCGGGCGGAAACGTAATAAACTATCTGGTCCGGTATGGACTAGTTTATCCAAACATAACGCATAACCAAGTCCAGCTTCTACCATGAGTGAAGCATTGAAAATCAAGTTGTAAGTGGAAATAATATTTAGTTCCCCTTGTTCTTTTTGCAGCCAATGGTAAAGTTCATGGGTATCCAGTGATTGTTGAGAAATCAGCAATGGAATATCCCAGAGATCGTGTGGAGTAATTCGTGTCTTGCAGCACAACGAAGAATCCCTGCGCATCAGCAGTCCCCAAAAATCAGTATCTGGTAGTTCGAAAGAATGATATTTTCGGATGTTGGCTGGTTCAATGAGCAGGCCAAAATCAAGTAATCCTTTATCTAACCGTTCGGTTACATCATCCGCTTTTGCGCTGAATAGGTGATAGCGTATATGCGGGTAATCAGTCTGGAGCTTTTTAGCGGTCAGGGCCATACGATGCATAGCGTTCGTTTCACCGCAGCCAATGTATATGTCACCATTAACTATTGCATCTGACTGGCGAAATTCCCGTTTTGTTTTCTCTGTCAATGAGGTGATTTCTTCAGCACGTTTACGTAGCAGAAGCCCTGCATCTGTGAGAGTAGTTTTTCGTTTGCCACGGTTAAGCAGCTGCACGCCCAATTCTTCTTCAAGTTCAGAAAGTTGACGGGATAACGTCGGTTGAGTAATATGGAGGGCCTCGGCAGCCTTGGAGATATTTTCTTCCTTAGCAACGGTTAAAAAATAGGATAAAACTCTAAATTCCATGATTAACACCTGTTTTATTTGTAGTATAACATTTAAAATAATGCTTTTGAAGCATAAATTATCATTTAATATAGGCATTTGTTATCATACCAGAGTGATTTTATAATGAAACATAAGGAGATATATAGACGAAGGAGCTTGAAATTTTTTTAATTGTTTGCGGAATGGGGAGTGTTATGTTAAAAAAAAATAATATGTTGGTTTATATTTTGGCGGTTGGTGTATTTGGTATCCTAAATACGGAGATGGGGTTTGTCGGTATCTTGCCATTTATTGCTTCGCAGTTTGATGTCAGTATCATGGAGGCTGGAACTCTCGTGAGTTTGTTCGCGCTGGGAGTTGCAATTGCCGGTCCGACAATGCCCCTGCTGTTTTCCGGTATTAATAGAAAATTGGTTATGTTGATGGTTTTAGGTATTTTTATTTTGGGAAATATTGTATCAATTTTCGCACCAAATTTTACAATTTTATTAATTGCTAGAGTCATCCCGGCCTTTTTTCATCCAATATACTGTTCTTTGGCCTTTAGCGTAGCAGCGGCATCTGTGAAACCGGAGTTGGCACCGAAAGCTGTAACGAAGATTGTGATTGGCGTGTCTGCTGGAATGGTTATCGGTGTGCCAATCAGTAATTTTATTGCAGGAGCATTTTCTTTGAAAATGGCATTAAGTTTTTTTGCATTTATTAACGTTTTTGTATTTTTGGTGACACTGATTTTTGTTCCTTCAATGCCGGTGAAACAGCGGTTATCCTATGGATCACAGATCAGTGTATTGAAAAAACCGATGCTGCTGATATCAATTTTAGCGGTCATTCTTATGAATGGAGCTGTCTTTGGTGTATTTAATTATCTGGCAGAGTATTTGGAGCGTGTCACAACGGTATCTTTATCGACAGCGAGTGTAATGTTATTTATTTATGGTGCGATGAATATTTTTGGCAGCATGCTGGCAGGGGAATTGCTTACCCGTAACGCTTTGCATACGGTTCGTTTTTTTATAATTACTTTGTTTGGCATGTATAGTTTGTTATTTCTGGGAGGGCAGTTCCTGATACCAATGATAATACTAACGATTCTCTGGGGCCTTTTAGGTGGTATCAATGCAAATGTCACGCAGTATTGGATTTCTCATGCAGCACCTGAGGCTCCAGATTTGGCTAATGGGGTTTTTTTGACTTCGGCAAATTTAGGGACAACTTTGGGAACTGTCACCGGTGGAATATTTATTGCAGAATGGGGTACTCCTTATGTTGTTCTTGTTGGACTGTCTTTTATTGCGCTTGCAGGATTAGTAATTTTTGCTCAGATTAACTGTTTGACAGAAAAAAATAGTTTAAATTTGAAAAAAGTACTTGAATTGGAGTCAAGTCCAGGGATTATACTGAAAAAAAAGAAAAAGAATACTGTCTTGTAGACGAATTTTGAGTTTGTATGAAAGAAAGGCATTGGTCCAGTAATTATTTAGTACCTTTTTATACGACGTGCAGTAATTCTTATAGCGGCTATGTAAGGATAGATTATATTGCAGACGTTGACGGATTGAAAGAGTCTGTGGGAAAAGGCGATGTGCAAGTGGCCTTTATAAGGTATTAAGTGAGTTTCTATTTATATTGGGAGATGGAATAAGTGAGAAGAAGGAGCTTTATACGAGGACTGGGACTAGGTGCTATAGGTCTGATGCTTGGCGGCTGCGATTTTGAAGATCCGTTTACAACGAAAGAAGAGCAAAAACAAGAGGCTGATGCTTTTGAATTCAGCGGAACTGTTGAATATAGGCAAATTCCACATTCAGGAGAAAAAATCAGTACGCTTGCTATTGGGGCAAGTGCGCTTCATGAATCTTCAGCAAAAAATATCGAACGCATGATTGCCTATGCAGCAGAGCATGGCATTAATCTCATGGATACTGTAATGTCAAATTTTGGCCCGTCGGAGGCAATGGCTGCGGGGATCAAAGGTCGACGTGACAAAATGCTTACGCAAATGCATATTGGTGTTTATTATCCAAATGAAACATATACAAGAACGCGCGATATGAAGCAGGTTCAGAGCGGTTTTGAGCAGCAGCTTAAGGGATTTGGTACTGATTATAGTGATATAGGGATGATCCATTATGTTGATACAGCAGAAGATTTTCAGAAAGTTATAGATAATGGACTTTTAGATTATGCACAAAAATTAAAAAAGGATGGCACCATCCGCTATATTGGGTTTTCTTCGCATTCTGTAGATATCAGTAAAAAATTTCTTGAGACAGGCTTGATTGATGTCTTTATGTTTAGTCTAAATCCGGCTTACGATTTCGTACCAGAGAATGGTGTGTTGAAACTGGCTGCTGATCGCAAGAATCTTTATGAGGAAGCACAAAAACGCGGCGCAGTAATTACGGTCATGAAGGTTTATGGTGGCGGACGGCTTTTGTCGGATAGCAGTTCACCTTTTGGCAAAGCCATGACAACGGCACAATGCATTCAGTATGCCCTGGATCGTCCTGCAGTAATATCCTGCATACCTGGTGTGCGGAATATGTCTGACATCAACGCAGCGCTGGCTTTTTACAACACGTCACGCGAGGAGCGCGATTATTCAGCTGTTTTTGCGGCGAGTAAACAGGATATGGAAGGTGTATGCATATATTGTGACCATTGCCAGCCATGTCCATATGGCATAGATATTGCCTCTGTCAGTAAATATTATGATCTTGCAAAATCCGGTGATGCCTTAGCAAAGGATCATTATTTTAAATTGAATCGTACAGCTCGTGATTGTGCGCGTTGCGGCGAATGTGAACCACGGTGCCCATTTCATGTTAATATCGAAGATCGCATGCAGGAAATAGAAAATTACTTTGGACAATAAAAATTTTTAATGGGATGTATTTGCCAGTTGCAGCAGCTGATTCTATGAATGTGCCGTCGATGATAAATTATATGGGCTTGAAGTCTGATGGAGGCTATTTAGGGAACCTGAACTTAAAGGAGTTCTGACAGATATGGGTTTAACACAGGAAGCAGGGATTAATACCAGCCCTATATTACAAAAAGCCCATGAAGTAAAGAAAATTATTTAATCTTTTTAGGAGCAAAATGTTGAAAAGAAATATTTTAAATATCGGAATGACAATTGTCTTTCTGTTGGTGATGAATTATCGTTTTACTGGTAATAAGCCGCATGAGGTTTTGGGTGTAATACTTTTTTTATTAGTGCTTTGGCATAATAGCCTAAATCTGCATTGGTATACATCCTTTTTCAAAGGAAAACAGGATTTTCAGCGTGCATTGATAGCGATAATAAATTTTTTGTTTGCCATCAGTTTTTGTATATCAATGCTGTCTGGTTTATTGATTTCACAATCAATAGTGCCATTTATTGCACTGCGGGGAACAAATACACTTTGGCTTCATGAAGTTCATCAAAGCAGCTCTTATGTGTGCTTTATTTTTATAGGAATTCATTTGGGTCTTCATTGGAAGATGTTATGGGTTCGCTTGCAAAATCGGCTTGGAATGGAGCGTTTCCATAAAGAATGTTCAATTTTGGGCAATATTTTAGCAGTCGGTATTATTCTTTATGGTTTTTATGCATCTTTTGCTAATCATATTTGGTCCATGATAGTTATGGAACATGGTTTTGGATGGGGGCCGCCTCCATCTGCGCTAAAATTTTTTTTAGATTATTCAGCACTCTTGGGATGTTATGCAGGAATAACTCATTATGCGGTATCATTGTTGTCTAAGAAAAATCCTAAATTGAAGTAAATGTAAATTTAGACTTTAAGATGGTGCAACATAAATTCGGAAAGGCTTTTATGAATATAGAGAATGTATTAGATGACGGCTTCAGATTAACAGATATTGAGAATTATAATGAAGGTTCATAATGAGAAAGAAGGTATTGATAACAGTTGGAATTATTTTTTGTGTACTTATCAGCGGGATGAATTTTGAAAAATATGAAATGTCTGTTGGCTTAGACAAGCTGTGATTTAGTCAACCGGCAGAAGGAGTTTCTAAGTTATATTTTATTCTGCCGAAATGATTGGCATGGGAAGTCGGAAATACGAGTTACTTGAGTTAAAATGATGCTTTCTAAGCATTATAAAGTATTCGTTTTAAGTATTTTAAATAGTTAAGTAACTACATTATAATAAATCATAAAATAAAGAATAATTAACAAAAGAAAGAGGAGATTGTGAAAATGAAGTTTTTCAATCATAAATTAGCAAAAGCTGCTATGGTGGTAGTTGCACTTACTATCGTGAGCAGTGGCGCTGGGACTGCTTCGGCGGCACTGCATGTGGAACAACCTCAGATTGAAGCGAATAAGAGCCTGCCAGCAGGCGATATGTTTCGTGACGCAGACAACTTTTACAAGAGCAACAATGTAGATGGGCAAAAAGTTACATTTTATAATATTTTTAAAAGCCCTACTTAAAGGATTTTGTGAGTAAAGCTGATGGTTTATTTGGATGGGAAAAATGATGCGCATTTTGGGAAATTGATTTCCGTTTCCTCAGAAGCAAAAGACAATGCACAAAATATTGAGAACACAGCAACAACCACCACCGTCAACATTATTAGCATTGAGCGTCCCAAAAGTGGAAAAACCGATGAACTTCGCAACTCTTTTTTATCACTCGTAAAACCGACAAGGAAAGAAGCCGGAGGTCGAAAAGGTTATCGTTGATTTTTTGGATACTCATTTGAAAAATAAATAAGTATGAATATAATTTAGTACGATGAAGGAGATAATACTATGCTGAAAAAGGTCATTCAAACTACTTCTATTGCGGCACTTTTTGTTGCGACACTCGCCACAACTGCTTTTGCTGCTTTACCTGAAAATGCCACATCTATTTCTGTACCGGGTCAAACCATTCAGCTGGAACAGAAATGGGATAAAATATTTCCTCAATCTGATAAAGTAGATCACCGTAAAGTAACGTTCAAAAACCGTTACGGGTTCACCCTGGCGGGGGATTTATATGCGCCCAAAAATGCACAAGGCAAATTAGCGGCTATTGCCGTAAGCGGCCCGTTCGGCGCTGTGAAAGAACAGTCCAGTGGGCTGTATGCGCAGACCTTAGCGGAACGCGGCTTTGTGACCCTTGCCTTTGATCCGTCGTTTACAGGTGAAAGTTCAGGCTACCCGCACAACACAGCCTCGCCGGATATCAACACGGAGGATTTCAGTGCCGCTGTAGACTATTTAGGATCCCTGGATATGGTAAACCGTGACGAGATTGGCATCTTGGGTATCTGCGGCTGGGGTGGCTTTGCCTTGAATGATGCCATCCAGGATACCCGCGTCAAAGCGGTGGCTACCAGTACGATGTATAATATGACCCGTGTGATGGCGAATGGGTATGAAATCAAAATGGATCCCAAAGGACAATATGATCGTGTGGCACCGCAAAGTGCAGATGCACGTTACAAGATGAAAGAGCAGCTGAATAATGCCCGCTGGGAAAGCTCAAAACAGGATTATGCTGCCTTAGCCCCGGCCAATAATCTGGACCCGGAAAAAGATATTACGCCTGAAACGCCGAAATTTATCGCTGAATATGCTGATTTCTATCGGACAAAACGCGGCTATCATCCGCGTTCGGTAAATTCCAATCCGAACAGTTCATGGGCGAATACCACGCCGCTTTCCTTCATCAATATGCCCATCATGGAATATGCCAGGGAAATGCGTACTCCTGCCCTGATTGTGGCGGGTGAAAAAGCTCACTCCCGTTATTTCAGCGAAGATGCCTATAAGGCAATAGGTTCGAAGGATAAGGAGTTATATATCGTTCCCGGTGCGAACCACACAGATTTATATGATAATGTCCAGAAAATCCCCTTTGATAAATTCGAACAGTTCTTTAAAGAGCATTTGAAATAAAACAGTTGTAAGGAGAGCCCTGGAGCAGCCGCCTGAGTTAGATAAGATGCGTCCCATCAGCGTGATATCGAATTCTCAGGCGGTCAGCGGGTATATGTAAGCGGTACGCCGGGTACTGCTGCTGAAGCGACATCGCCAATTGCGAAGGAGTTCTATGATTTTTACCGTACCTCCAGAGGATCTGTTGGTGATATCAAAAATCATACGACTCATCCAACATTGACCAGCAATACAAAATTCATGAATTTTTATCCTTTCAAAGAATTTATACCAAAACTTAATCTTTTCTACTCGTCGGGCAAGGTGATTTCTATCGACCTATGAATAAAAATCAATAAGAACGCAAATATAAGCATTGCTAATTAAAGAATGATTGGAAAGAAGGATATTTTATGAAGGTGCTTGCTTTGAATGGAAGCCCGAGGAAGAAGTGGAATACCGCGGTTTTGTTACAGCGAGCGTTGGACGGTGCAGCTTCCGTCGGGGCACAAACGGAGTTAATTCACTTATACGACTTGAAATATAGAGGTTGCACAAGTTGTTTTGCTTGTAAAAGAAAAGACGGTACACTGGGGGCACTGTGCAATGAAAGACGATTTGACTGAAGTCTTGAATAAGGTCACTTGTTGTGATGTACTTCTATTGGGAACACCAATCTATTTTTCAAACATTACGGGGGAAATGCTATCATTTCTTGAACGACTGCTGTTTTCAAATATGACCTATAACACTGGAACTCCCTCTACCTTTAAGGGAAAGCTTTCATCTGGAGTTGTCTATACAATGAATGTTTCCTTTGATGTCATGAAGGAATTTGGATACAAGGTGCTATTTAATCATTATAAATCTTGGTTGGAAAAATTATTGGGAGATCCTTCCGAAATTCTTATCAGCAACGACACATATCAATTTGATGACTATTCCAAATATGAAGCTAACATGTTCGATGAAAAGTGGAAAGCTCATGTAAAAGCAGAGCAGTTTCCGATTGATTGCCAGAAAGCATTTGAGATGGGTGTCCGCCTTACAAGAAAATAGCGTAAAGAAATCTTCGCTGAATAACGGCTATCATTTGGTGCATCCTTATTGGGGATGGCCAAATGGTAGCCGTTGTTTTTTTAAGAACCTGTTCTACTTATATTGTGGCAGCTTTTTACCTCTCATATTTATAAGATTACATAAAGTACAATTATTTATAATTGTATCTCCAGATTTGAGAAATTTATTTTTTACACGGCAACAAGGTTCAATAATTATTTCTTTAGTCTTCATATAATTCTTCATTTTTGAAATAGCTTTAGGATGATTTTTTTGTACATCGCATCCAGGTAAGTAGTGTATCATAACTTTCTCCTTATATTTTATTTCTAAAAGATTTTCTGTAAATAAAGCAACGAGCATTTCATTCTTTTTTTTCTGCTGAAGCGTGTAATATATATTTTTTTATAATTACAAGATATCATTAAGGGCGGTATTTTTATTAACAATCATTGAATATCTGTCTCCTCTATTAGAATAAGCTTTTTATAAAATTATTTCTTGACTTACAAAATTCATTATAATAAAATTGTCAAAATAATAATGTTGTTTTGACAACAAAAAGGTGATATTAATGGATTTTTCTTTTATTTCAAAAACTGAGCTGTTTATTGGCTTGACAGCAGTTGAAACAGAACATGTATTAAGTTGTTCTCAAGCTAAAATAAAAAACTATCAAAAGGGAGAGTATATATATCATTCAGGAAATAAAATTGATACTATTTGCATTGTTTTATTAGGTGGTGTGCATATTGTCTACAATGATGCTTGGGGAAATGAGAATATACTCAATCGTGTTACAAGAGGACAGATGTTTGCTGAAAATAATGCCTGTAGTGATGAAATATTATTTACAAATGCAGTAGCTGCTGAAACAAGTACAATTTTATTTCTATATACTGAGAAGTTACTGTATCCTTGTCATGCAATTTGTGCCTATCATTCAAAAGTTATTCGTAATATGTTTTTGTCTCTAGGTACTGAAAATATTAAACTTAAAAGAAAAATTAGTCACACAACGTCAAGATCATTGCGTCAACGAATTATTTCTTTTCTCTCTTTCCAAGCTACTGAACAAAAAAGTTTTTGCTTTAAAATTAACTTCAATCGTCAACAATTGGCCGATTATCTGTGCGTTGATAGAAGTGCAATGTCTAACGAGTTAAGTAAAATGAAAAAAGATGGCTTGATCAATTATGAAAAGAATGTATTTTGGATTAAGGATTTAAAGGTAAAGTATGGGGTATAGTTTTTTCTATTTGTATTTCTGTTATCTGGAGGAGAATTCTTCAAGTTTTGTATAAATGCTAAAAGTCAATATATCTGTCTGAAAGACGTTCTTCAAGATAGATATCCAGCTGAGCTCTTATTCGAATTAAGTCTTACCGCCTCCCAGTTTATTTTTCTTACCATTTATTTATATAGATGATAAGTTTTCCAGTTCTTCTAAAAGCGCTTTTCGTCTGGGGTATTTCAGAGAAAGCTGTTTTTTGATCAATGATGCAGTGTCTCTGCCGTCTGCTTTGCAAAGCATTTGTAAATAGCGGCAGAGTTTTTTATAATCGCTTCGTCCGATGCTGCTGGCGGCTGATTGCATGATAAAGTCCATAAATATGGCATGGACTTCCCGAGGGTATATTTTCAACAAATATTTGTGATAATCAATTATTCTATAAGGAAAATGCTTTGTATATTTCAAAAGACTTTGCCAGTCATTCTCCTGGATAACTATTTGACAATATGTCTGTCCCGCGTAGCCTCTTTTTTCTATTTCAGCAATGATTTGCACATATTTTTTCTGCCATTCTTTTTGTGCATACAGCAATTTCAGCTTAGAATAATATTCAAAACAATCATACTCAATCAACAATTCGTATGCGAGTAAACGCATTTTGGCAGTAATTTTTTCAGTTTCATAAATTTTAAAGCGCAGCTGTTTCCATTTTATGACAAGACCGAGGAATTTTGCATCACTTTTTTCTCCTTCCAGGACCAAGCTTTCCGCTTCATCATATTTTTTTGCGCATAGGAGCTTATTGAAAAGAATTTCTCTGATTTCTGCGAAGGCTTTATTTTCTTTCAGAAAAGAATCAGTATTTTTCATGTCAAATTTTTGCAGCAGTTGATATTTTAAGAGCAATTCTTTTTCATATACGTATTTATTGAATATATCTGGTTCTTCACTTTGGCAAGTCTGCATGAATAAGTTGGTTTCCACCGTATGGCCCTGTCTTGGAGAATCGGCAAGATCAATGCAGGATTTGAGCAATGCTATACGTTCATCCGGCCAGCCATCGTATATTTTCTTTTTTGATTCGGTCAGGATTTTATTAAATAACAGTTTACGCTCTCTTTTATCCTTTACGGACTGAATATTAATCGTCAGCAGTGCTTTGGCATTTTCCAGTATGTCTGTGATTCCGCCATCTGAATCATCCGTAAATTGGGTCATTTTCAGCATTTCATTTATTACCGATAAAATGAGGTCTGCAGCCAGAAGAAAGTCCTTGCAATCAATAGCGATTTCGATACGTTCGAGGACTTTATAAGTCCCCTTAAGCGCGGAGAAGCATTCATTCCATTTTATGAAGTTATCTCTTCCCTTGGCATCGCGTATATTTTCTCTCATTAAATTTATCCAAGTTTTTTTGTCGTCGTATTTGTCAGATACAGGGGCGTCATTCTGTGCGGGAACTAAAAATTTATTATCCTCTTGTCCCGTTTGCAGACGGTCTCTCAATGCATATAATACGGCAGCGATATGCTTGCAGTATGGAGCATATGTATATGGACAATCGCATGTTATATTTTCTATATATATTGAACGATCAATGTGCGCATGAACCCTGTAAGTATCGGTTCCTTTTACGACAGCGGTGTAATAATTGTTCTCCGTTTCTGTCAGGGATTGAACACGGCCCTCAAGATAATATGCTTTTCCTCTTTTTAAGATTACTGGTTCTATCTGCTTATCAAAATTTTTAAGATTCATATATTTCCCTTTCAAAAATATTATAAAAAACGGTTTTTTTTATCTATAATATCTTTTTCGCAGTAAGAAATATATATACCTTTTTATTTTATTTATTGACGATATAATTTTGATGTGTTATTATAAATTTCATAATAATTATTGCAAGCACGAAGTATTGCCTTATGGCAAAGCATGCAGTGCAAAAATATTCGATATTTTGCTGGCTAATTAGAAAACTAAAGGTCAGAGGGTTGATTGTGATTCTGCAATTGTCTCTCTGACCTTTTTTATTTTGAAACAGGAGGCTGTGTTATGAACAAAAAAATTATTTTATTTGCTGTCGCACTTATTGCATTATCGGTTATAACAGGCTGTAAAAATGACAATGAATCAGCATCATCAAATCAGCTTGTAAATGTATCTTATGATCCGACCCGTGAACTTTATAAGAATTACAATGAGTTATTTGCAAAACATTGGAAAGAACAGACCGGGCAGGATGTCACTATTACTCAATCGCATGGCGGTTCCGGTGCACAGGCTCGCTCAGTAATTGAAGGCAATGACGCGGATGTTGTAACGCTGGCATTGGAATATGATGTGACTGCCATTGAAAATGCCGGACTTATCAATAAAGGCTGGCAGAATAAGTTTCCTCATGACAGTGCTCCTTACACTTCGACTATAGTATTTCTTGTACGCAAGGGAAATCCGAAAAATATAAGAGATTGGAATGATTTGATTCAGCCGGGTGTTGGCATCATCACGCCAAATCCTAAAACATCAGGCGGTGCACGCTGGAATTATCTTGCAGCCTGGGCATATGCCAACGAAAAATATCAGAGCAATGAAGACCAGATGAAGGATTATATGAAAAAGTTATTTGCCAATGTTCTTGTCCTTGATTCGGGAGCTCGCGGTGCGACAACGACATTTGTAGAAAATGGGCAGGGAGATGTCCTGCTGGCATGGGAAAATGAAGCTTACTTATCCTTAAAAGAACATCCTGATGAATTTGAAATAGTTTCTCCGTCTATCAGTATTTTGGCACAGCCTTCCGTCGCCGTCGTTGACAAGATAGCCGAAGAACGGGGTACAAGCAAGTTGGCTAGTGAATATTTGAATTATCTTTATTCACCGGAAGCACAGAAAGTAGCCGCAGAAAACTTTTACAGACCGACAGATGAAAATATTTTAAAACAATATGCCGATAAATTTGATTTGAATATAAAATTGGCGAATATCAATGATCCTTTATTTGGTGGCTGGAATAAGGTTCACGAAACCCATTTTAAGGATGGCGGCATTTTTGACCAAATCTATCAGAAAAATTGATAAATATAATATCGAAAAAGCGGGGGCAGGCAATGAGCAGAATAAAGTCGAACAGTATTATACCCGGATTTAATTTATCCATGGGAATAACTATCTTTTATATCAGTTTCATTATTCTGCTGCCTCTGATATCTATAGCAGTGGTTACAAGCGGTATAACATGGCAGGGATTTTTGGACACGGTCTTGGACAGTCGTATTATGGCAGGATATAAGGTAAGCTTTTTCTGCTCTTTTATAGCAGCAGCAGTTAACTGTCTTTTTGGCACCATGCTGGCATGGGTATTGGTTCGTTACGAGTTCCCCGGCAAGGGGATTATCGACGGTCTTATCGAATTGCCTTTTGCTATTCCTACAGCTGTTGCGGGTATATCTCTGGCTTCTCTTTATTCTCCTACCGGTTTTATAGGACAGATTTTCGATCCTTTTGGTATCAAGATAGCTTATTCGCAAATTGGTATAACTATAGCGTTGATTTTTGTTACAATACCGTTTGTAGTACGCACCGTTGAACCTGTATTAAAAAATATGGATCCTGTGTTTGAAGAAGCAGCCTATACCCTCGGAGCCAGCAGGTTTATGATATTCCGACAGATCATTCTGCCAGAGCTCGTACCATCTTTGCTGCTCGGCGGCGGACTTGCCTTTGCCCGAGCTATCGGTGAATACGGCAGCGTAATTTTCATAGCAGGCAACATGCCCTATAAGAGTGAAATAGTACCGCTGCTCATAATGGTAAAGCTCCAGCAGTTCAATTATGCTGAAGCGACTTCTATAGCTATTATCATGCTTTTGTTTTCTTTCTTGATTATGTTTGCTATAAATTCATTGCAGGTATATCAGCAGCGAATTGTGCAGGGAGGTACAAAATAAATGGGGAAGAAATCACCCGTCAAATATTTTTTGATAGCTCTCAGCAGCATTTTTGTTTTCGTCATGCTTATTATGCCGCTTGCCGTTATACTCAGTGAAGCTTTCAAGAATGGATTTTCTGCCTACGCGAATGTGCTCAGTGACAGCTTTACTCTGCATGCTTTGCAGCTGACGCTTTTTGCTACTTTTGCGGCAGTTGTCTGCAATACGGTTTTTGGTCTGTTTGCCGCGTGGGCTTTAACACGTTTTCATTATAAGCGCAGTAAAATTCTGACTACAATTATCGATATTCCTTTCGCCATATCACCCGTCATCGCTGGTCTTATTTTTTCGCTGACTTTTGGCAGGATCGGCTGGGCCCAGCCGATCCTGAACTATTTTCATCTGAAAATAGTTTTTGCTGTGACAGGCATTGTTTTAGTAACTATCTTTGTTACACTGCCTTTCATAGCCAGAACAGTAATGCCAGTATTACATGCACGCGGTACTGAGGAAGAGGAAGCGGCAGCTTTGATGGGCGCGGGCGGTTTTACTATTTTCCGCAAAATAACTTTTCCTCATATCAAATGGGCCCTGTTATATGGCATCATACTTTGTACAGCACGGGCAATGGGAGAATTTGGCGCTGTGTCGGTAATATCAGGTCACTTAAGAGGAAAAACGGATACATTGCCTTTGCTGGTGGAAATACTGTATAATGATTTTAAAATGGCGGATGCCTTTGCTGTTTCTACAATCCTTGTACTGCTTGCGCTGGTATTGCTGATTTTGAAAAATATTGTCGAATATAAATGGCACAGTGCAAAGGAGTAGTATAATGTATATAGAATTGAAGAATATCAATAAGAGTTTTGGTACATATAAGGCTTCAGACGATGTGAGTTTTGCTCTGCCGGCTGGCTCTCTTTCTGCATTTTTGGGTCCGTCGGGCAGTGGAAAAACGACTATTCTGCGCATTCTCGCGGGATTGGAAACACCTGACAGCGGTGATATTATTATTGATGGGCAGCGTGTCAATGATATTACTCCCGCAAAACGCGGCATAGGTTTTGTTTTTCAGAATTATGCACTTTTCAGATATATGACGGTTTTTGATAATATTGCTTTTGGCATGAAAATAAAAAAAATCTCTGCCGACAGAATTAAGAAAAGAGTGGGGGAACTTACAGAACTTATTGGATTAAAGGGTCTAGAAAATAGGTATCCCGCTCAGCTTTCCGGCGGACAGAAACAGCGTGTGGCTTTTGCCCGCGCCATAGCTCCTGAACCAAAGGTACTCCTGCTTGATGAACCGTTTGCGGCAATAGATGCAAAAATACGCAAAGAACTTCGGCAATGGCTGAAGGATACCATAAAAAAATTGAATATAACCAGTATTTTCGTCACGCATGATCAGGACGAGGCCAGTGAAGTGGCTGATGAAATCCTGATTATCAATAAGGGGCGTGTTGAACAGAGCGGTTCTCCTCTGGCTGTTTATAAAAAACCGGTCACACCGTTTGTAGCGCAATTTATCGGGGAAAATTCTCTGATAAATAATTACGACAAATTAAAAGGATTTTACCGCCAGGAAGGATTTTCTACGGCTGTCATCCGTCCTGAGTTTATTTCTATTTTCAAGGAAAATGAACAATACCAAAATTCTTATACTGCCGAACCGGGTGTTGTAAAAACAGTTACCTTCCGCGGCTCTCATCTTGAGATAGTTGTCATCTTGCATGGTATAGAATTGAAGGCTGTATGGCCTACGGACAGAGAGCTTTTGATTTCCCAGGAAAAAGTGGGTGTGCTTGTGAAAAAAATGTATTTGATAGATGGGGGCAATATCAGGGAAATAGAAAACGAGGCACTTATCGCAGATAATTCGGTAATAATTTAAGGACGGGCACAATGGAAAATTTAGAGATAAAATATCTCAGTACGGATATTTTGATTGCCGGCGGAGGGACAGCGGGTTGTTATGCCGCGCTGAAGCTCGCTGAAAAAGCAACGAAGCATATTATGATCGTCGAAAAGGCGAATATCAAGCGCAGCGGCTGCCTTGCCGCCGGAGTCAACGCTCTCAATGCTTATATAACAAAAGGGCGGACTCCGGATTTTTATGTTGATTACGCTGAACGTGATGCTGAGGGTATTGCCAGAGGCGATCTTCTCCTGACTATGTCGGAAAGACTTAATGAATGTGCTGCAGATCTGGAAAAATTGGGACTGGTGATTTTAAAAAACGCTGACGGCAGCTATGCTGAACGCGGTACACGCAACATAAAAATCAACGGCGAAAATATAAAGCCTATTTTGGCTGTTGCCGTATATGAACGGCCTAATATCAAAGTTTATAATCATGTAAATATTATAGATTTTATAGTGGTGGGCAATAGAATTTATGGTGCGGCGGCTGTCGATGTCCATAAACCAATTCTCTATATAATAAAAGCTTCCGCCGTATTATGCGCTACTGGCGGAGCAGCCGGCTTATACAGACCAAACAATCCCGGTTTTTCCCGGCATAAAATGTGGTATCCGCCTTTTAATACCGGTGCCGGCATGGCTGCGGGTATGCGTAACGGAGCGGAAATGACTACACTTGAAATGCGGTTTATCGCCCTGCGCTGCAAGGATACCATCGCGCCGACAGGCACTATAGCTCAAGGCGTAGGAGCAAAGCAGATAAATTCTTACGGCGAAGTATATGAAACGAAATATGGTATATCCACGCCGAATCGACTCTATGGCACAGTGGTAGAAAACGCTGCGGGAAAAGGTCCATGCTTCCTGAAAACTGTCGGTATCAGCGATGAACAGGAATTGGATCTGAAAAAAGCGTATTTAAATATGGCTCCCTCACAAACCTTAAAATGGATCGAGCAGGGGTCGCCTCAGGAAAGAAATGTCGAGATAGAAGGAACAGAGCCTTATATTGTCGGCGGACATGCTGCTGCCGGTTTCTGGATATCGACAGATCGTCACACAACAATAAGAGGTCTTTTCGCTGCCGGTGACACAGCGGGCGGCTGTCCGCAGAAATATGTGACGGGTGCTATGGCTGAGGCCGATATCGCAGCAATGGGAATTATGGAATATCTTTCATCGGCAGCCGATAATAAAACAGAAATTGACTATCATAAATACGGAGAACAATATAAGCAGCAGGAAGAACATTTTCTTAATGTTGCGGATAAAGAGTTCTGCGTCCAGGATTTGGAAGAAGCCATGCAAAAAATTATGGACGATTATGCCGGCGGCATCAAAACAGGCTATAAATATAATGAAGCCGGTCTGAGTATAGCAGGGAAAGAAATAGACAAATTATGCCTGCTGACGGATGAGCTTCCTGCCCGCAGCATGCACGAGCTTACCTTTATACACGAGCTTAAGGACAGATTATATATCTGCCGTTTCCTTATAGAGCACCTGAAAGCTCGTAAGGAGACACGCTGGCATAGTTTTGCGGAAAATGCCGATTATCCGGATAAGGATGATGTTTTTAAAGAGTATATCAATTCCCGTATAGAAGATGGAGAGATAAAGATCATTCATCGGCCAATCGTAAAAAGAGGGGTGCGCTATGAGCATAACTATCAATAAGGATTTGTGCATTGGCTGCGGGCGCTGCAGTGAAATATGCCCGGGAACACTTATTGAGCTCACTGAACAGCATAAGGCGATTATGATTTATCCGCGTGACTGCTGGGGCTGCGCATCCTGCTTAAAGGAATGCCCGACAGGTGCGGTCAGTTTTTTTCTTGGACCGGATATGGGCGGGCGCGGTGCAGTAATGCATGCAAAAAAAACGGGCAGTATAACGCAATGGATCATCACCAAAGCTGACGGCATACCTGTCGTTTTGGAAACAGACAGCAGGGCTGCAAATAAATACTGAGTTACGTAAAAAAATAGTTGACGGGTTTATTATGAATTCGATCACGACAGGGAGGATTTTTATGCTTTCACATTTGGATAAGCTTGAGGCAGAGGCAATTTATATTATACGTGAAGTTGCTGCTGTTTGTGAAAAACCGGTGATGCTTTATTCTATAGGCAAGGACAGCTCTGTAATGCTGCATTTGGCCTTAAAGGCTTTTTATCCTGAAAAACCGCCTTTTCCTTTTTTACATATAGATACAACCTGGAAATTTCACGATATGATTGCTTTTCGTGATAGAGTTGCCAAAGAACACGGCATAACAATGCTTAAATATACCAATAAGGATGGTGTCGCCCGCGGCATAAATCCATTTGACCACGGTTCATCCTATACTGATATAATGAAAACACAGGCTTTAAAACAGGCTCTGAAAAAATATCAATTTACGGCGGCCTTTGGCGGCGGACGACGAGATGAAGAAAAATCACGGGCTAAGGAACGAATATTTTCCTTCCGCAATGAGGCGCAGGTCTGGGATCCGAAAAACCAAAGACCTGAAATGTGGAAACTGTACAATCCCCGTATAAAAAAAGGGGAAAGCATGCGGGTTTTTCCAATTTCCAATTGGACAGAAAAGGATATCTGGCAGTACATAAAACGGGAAAATATAGAAATAGTTCCTCTCTATTTTGCAAAGGTACGTCCTGTCATAAAACGGGACGGCATGATCATCATGGTTGATGATGACAGGCTGAAGCTTCGCCCAGATGAAAAAATAATTAATGAGAAAGTCCGCTTCCGCACACTCGGCTGTTATCCGCTCACCGGCGGTTTTGCTTCTGAGGCAGACACTCTTGATAAAATAATTGCCGAAACTTTGCAGGCAGTCACTTCCGAAAGAGCCAGCCGCGCTATAGATAAAGATTCAATTGGCAGCATGGAACGGCGCAAGAGAGAGGGGTATTTTTAATGAGCGGACTATTGAAGTTTATAACCTGCGGCAGTGTTGATGACGGCAAATCGACACTTATCGGCCATATATTATATGATTCCAAGCTTTTGTATGCGGATCAGGAAAAAGCACTGGAGCTTGAAAGCAAGGCTGGCAGTCGCGGCGGCAAATTGGATTATTCTCTGCTTTTGGACGGACTTATGGCTGAACATGAACAAGGTATAACTATTGATGTGGCTTACAGATATTTTACTACCGAAAAAAGAAGCTTTATAGTAGCGGATACTCCGGGACATGAAGAATATACGAGAAACATGGCGGTAGGGGCGTCATTCGCCGATCTTGCCGTTATTTTAACAGATGCTGCTAAAGGTGTTCTTGTACAAACAAGACGTCATGCACGCATTTGTCATCTCATGGGAATAAAACATTTTATTTTTGCTGTCAACAAAATGGATATTATTGATTACAGCGAAAAGCGTTTTCAGGAAATAACAGCGCAGATAAATGAGTTAGTCGGGCAGATCGGTTTGGAAAATGTTGATATAATACCGTTATCTGCAACCGAGGGTGACAATGTAACTGTAAAATCATTGAATATGCCGTGGTATAAAGGCGATGCCCTGCTTCCTGCACTGGAAAATGTAGATGCAGAAGACAATATTGAGGACAGCGGTTTTTATATGCCTGTACAGAGAGTATGCCGACCGGACAGAACCTTTCGCGGTTTTCAGGGGCAGTGTGAAGGCGGGCAGCTTTATACTGGCGATACGGTGACTGTTTTGCCAAGCGGTGAAACGGCTGATGTGAAAAGCATTCATACTGCCGGTGCAAAAACAGATAATGCTGCTGCCGGTCAAGCGTTGACAATAGAGCTGTCTAAAGAAATTGATGTATCACGCGGCTGTGTCATCACTAAAGATATAAAAGCAGTTATAACAAAATCAATAACATCTGATATCCTTTGGATGGATGATGAACCGCTGCTCCTTGATCACGAATATATATTCCAGCTTGGCTCTGGCAGCACTATAGCCGTGATAAAGGAAATAAACTATAAAACTGATGTCAATACGGGCAATGAGCTGACTGCTTCTGTTCTTCATAAAAATGAACTTGCCAGTTGTACGATCGCATTGTCTGACAGAATCACGGCAGCTGAATTCACTGCATATCCGGTATTGGGCAGTTTTATATTAGTGGACAGGCTGAGCAATATGACCTCGGCATGCGGTGTTATCCGGAAAGCGCGGCAGGTTACTGACGATGATTATAGTTTTGTCAGCGGCAATACAAAAATATCGGCAACTCTTTTTGATGAATATTATTATAATATGGGCGATATGAAAATAGATACTGCTCAGAAAGATTATAAAACATTCACTATAGGCGATGTACTGCCCTTGAAGGGAAGAACCTATAACTATCCAAAAGAAACAGATATTGTTGCTTTTGCGGAAAAAGCAGTTATCCGTGTACGAAACGGGAAAATAATAGACTTTGTGCCATTTGCACAGTATAGTTTTGATGTGCAGTATAACGCACCGCTTATTGACTCCCGCGGCTTTGCTATTAATGTTAATGATCAGGCTGAACTTGATAAATTCCGGGCAGAATATGCGGATGGTAAAAATCAGGCTGCTTTTTGGAATAAGTGGCTCGATTGTACAAAATGGCGCCATATATTATTCAATGACAATTTTTGGATGATATAGCGTAATAGAAATATATACTGGCAAATAAAGAAAAATAGACAGAAATAAACAGAAACCGGACATCTTTAATCAGATATCCGGTTTCTGTATTTTATAATACAATATTATCCGTAAAAAATGACCGTGTTTTAATCAGCATGCTGCCCGGACAGCCTCAGAACCTTAGCTATTTCCAGATTTACTTTTAATACGTTGACTGTTTCTTCTCCGAAAATGCCCAATAATTTATTTTGAGTGTTTTTTTTGACTATGTTTTCCAATATTTCCCGGGATAAACCGGTCGATTGGACTAAAGCCGGTATCTGAATGGCAGCTGATTTCGGACTGATATGCGGATCAAGGCCTGAACCGGATGATGTCAGCAGATCCGCGGGAATATCCTCTTTGTTTATAGTCGGATTGACTGCCGTAAATTTCATAATATCTGCTGTCACACGTTCGGTGAGATCAGGATTGGTCGGAGCAAAATTTTTGGAGCCTGAACTGACTCCTGTGTAATCACCGCCGTCTTTTTCCTCCTGTGTATAGGTATTGTAATTCACGGCGGAAGGACGATTTTTCATGAACCGGTGATCTGAAAAATCCTGTCCTATAAGCTCAGAACCGACAGCATGGCCATTTTCGACAATCAGGCTGCCATTTGCCTGACTCGGGAAAAAAAGCTGGCTGATTCCAGTGAGCAGCAAAGGATAGACCAGACCGCATAACAAAAGCAGCACTATTGTTATCATGAATTGAGTTTTTATTTCTTTTAAAAATGCACTCATTATTTAGCCTCCTGTTTTAATTCAAAAGCGGCAGAGCAAGTACGTAATTATAATCCTGCGGCAGTAAGCAGCGGAGTTATGATCAAGTCAATTATTTTAATACCTGCAAATGGTGCAATAATACCGCCAAGACCATAAATCAGCATATTGCGGGTCAGCATTTTTTCTGCACTCATTGGTCTGTACTCTACACCTCTCATAGCCAGAGGAATCAGTATCGGAATAATTATGGCATTAAAAATCAAAGCAGAGAGAATGGCACTGTAAGGAGTGGATAATACCATGATATTCAGTATCTGCATTTGTGGTATAACCGCCATAAACATTGCGGGGATAATAGCAAAATACTTGGCAACGTCGTTTGCAATGCTGAAAGTTGTCAATGCCCCCCTCGTGATAAGGAGCTGCTTGCCGATCTCAACTACATCCAGAATCTTGGTGGGATCGGAGTCAAGGTCTACCATATTTGCAGCTTCTTTTGCGGCAGCAGTGCCGCTGTTCATTGCAATACCAACATTGGCCTGTGCAAGAGCAGGTGCGTCATTTGTGCCGTCTCCTGTCATGGCAACAATTTTGCCTTCTGCCTGTTCTGCCTTGATAGCGGCAATTTTATCTTCCGGTCTGCATTCAGCTATAAAGCTGTCTACGCCGGCTTCCTGTGCGATGGTTGCTGCGGTCAGGGGATTGTCGCCTGTACACATGATAGTTTTTATCCCAATGGCTCTGAGTCTGGCAAAACGTTCTGTCAGACCTTGCTTGATGGTATCTTTCAAGTAGATGACACCCAGAATCTGTTCCTTTAGACATACGACAAGCGGCGTACCGCCGAGTCTGGCAACTTCATTGACGCTGCCCTCCAGATCAGTTGGTATGACACTCCCAAGTTCCCGTACATATTTCTGAATTGCATCGGAGGCTCCTTTGCGTATTTTTATGCTGTCAGGCAGGTCGATACCGCTCATGCGCGTCTGGGCGGTAAACTCTACTGATTTCATACCGGGAATTTCCTGTTGCCGTTTTCCGCTCAGGCTTTCTCCCAGACTTACGATTGATTTCCCTTCAGGAGTATCGTCTTTTAAAGAGCTGATGACAGAATAGCGAATAAGCTCTTCTTCACTTGCATTCCCCACAGGAATAAATTTTGCGGCCATGCGGTTACCGTAAGTAATAGTGCCGGTCTTATCAAGAATCATGGTATCCACGTCTCCGCAAACTTCTACGGCTTTACCCGACATAGCTATAACATTAAAACGTGTAACACGGTCCATACCGGCAATTCCGATAGCCGAAAGCAATCCGCCGATGGTTGTGGGAATCAGGCAAACGATCAGGGCAATCAGCGTGGAGATTTGCAGATGTATGCCGCTGTAAAGAGCAATAGGGTAGAGACTGACGATAACGATTAAAAAAATAATAGTCAGACTGACCAGCAGGGTATTCAGGGCTATCTCGTTTGGTGTCTTTTGGCGGGATGCCCCTTCTACCAGAGAAATCATTTTATCAAGAAATGATTCCCCCGGATCAGATGTGATCCGTATTTTAAGCCAATCACTGACAACTGTTGTTCCGCCTGTGACAGAGGCAAAATCACCGCCGCTTTCCTTTACCACAGGAGCTGATTCTCCCGTTATGGCAGATTCATCCACCGAGGCAATCCCTTTGATCACTTCGCCGTCATTGGGGATGAGTTCTCCTGACTTCACGAGAACGATATCATCTTTTTTCAATCCATCGGCACTTATGATTTCATCTTCTCCGTTATCTTTCAGGATACGGGCATGCATATCTTTCTGTGTTTTTTTCAGGCTTTGCGCCTGTGCTTTTCCCCGCCCTTCAGCTACTGCTTCTGCAAAATTGGCGAACAGCACTGTAATCAAAAGAATGGCCGATACAGTAAAATTATACAGATAAAGATCAGCTCCCTCATCGCCGAATAAATCGGGAACAAAACCAAGCAGCAGAGTGATAATAAATCCTGATTCCACTACAAACATGACAGGATTTTTTATCATATATAGAGGATTCAGTTTTTTAAACGCCCCAAGAATAGAGGCTTTTAGAATATCTCCGGTAATAAAATTTGTTTTAGTTTTTTTATTCATAAAAGTATCCTCCTCAATTCCACAAGACCATATGCTCGGTAATCGGGCCAAGTATCAATGCCGGAAAAAATGTCAATGCAGCAATGATGATAATGACCATAAATAAAACTATGGTGAATGTTCCGGTATCAGTCTTTAAAGTACCTATGGATTCACTGACAGGCCGCTTAAGCATCAGCGAGCCTGCGACGGCCAGCATAATAATCATGGACAGATAGCGTCCGAAAAACATAGCCAATCCTGTTGTAATATTCCAGAAATAGGTATTGTCACCAAGGCCCTCAAAGCCTGAACCGTTGTTGGCAGACGCCGAAGAAAATTCATACAGCACCTGGGTAAATCCATGGGGACCGGGATTGCTGATACCCGCCAGACCGGCTGGCAGAGCTATGGCCAATGCAGAAAAGGAAAGAATCAGCAGTGGATGGATAATGATAGCAAGAGCTGTCAGCTTCATTTCCCGACCCTCAATTTTTTTTGCCAGATATTCCGGTGTGCGTCCGACCATAAGCCCGCAGATGAATACTGTTAAAATTACATACATCAGCATATTTATCAGACCTACGCCTTTGCCGCCGAACACAAGATTAAGCATCATATTTACCAAGGCTACCATGCCGCCGATCGGCGTCAGGGTATCATGCATATTGTTTATGCTGCCTGTAGTAAAAGCGGTAGTCACAGTAGTAAAAAGGGCAGATTGGGCAATGCCAAAACGCATTTCTTTGCCTTCCATGCTGCCCATGCTCTGATTTAGCCCCACCTGCTGTAATGCCGGGTTGCCTGCCTGTTCGGCCCAAAAACAGACGGCAATCCCTATGACAAGGAGGAAGAACATAACCGCAAAAACAGGCTTAGCCTCTCTGCTGAACAACCTCTTTCTTTCCATGTCTTTTTCACTGCTTTTTCCGCGGCTGCGGACCATTAAACCGAACATTACAACGACACTTCCCGGCAGGATCATCATGGAAAGCATTTCTATCATATTTGTCAATACATTTGGATTTTCAAAAGGCGCCGTTGAATTTGCACCGAAAAAACCGCCGCCGTTGGTTCCTAAATGCTTGATGGACTCCAGTGCAGCGACAGGCCCCATTGAAAGGTCCTGATATTTTCCTTCGATCGTCTGTACAGTTGTATTGGGCGACAGATTCTGTACAACACCCTGGGATACCAGCAGCAAACCAATTGCAAGAGAGAGCGGCAGAAAAACACGTGTAGTGATGCGAATAATATCGGCATAAAAATTACCCACGGTTTTTGTTTTGGCGGCAAAGCCTCGTATAACGGCTGCGGCAACAGAAAATCCGGTAGCCGAGGAAGTAAACATCATGAAGGTAATGACCAGCATCTGACTCAGATATGAAAGTCCCGATTCTCCGGAATAATGCTGAAGATCAGTATTTGTAATAAAGCTGATTACTGTATTAAACGACAGAACTGGTTCCATGCCGCCAATGCTGTTGGGGTTGAAAAAAGGAACGGTTTGTATTCTTAAAATCAGATAACCGATCAACACCATGATTGCATTTGTTGTCAGCATGGCCATGGCATACTGCTTCCATTGCATACCTTTTCTGTCGATACTGCATAACCGATAAATCACGTTATCCACTCTGTCAAAAATCGGATCGGCAAAAGTATGCTGACTGGCAGTGATGTGATACATATATTTCCCCATCGGGAAAATAATAACAACAAAAACTGCTAAAAATATGAGTATCTGCAACATTTTTCGTTCCGCCTTCCTGCTAAAATTTTTCGGGATTGATCAAAGCATAAAACAGGTATACAGCCAGTCCTGCGATCAGAATTCCAAGAATTATCATTTTTTATCCGTCTCCTTTATAATTTACTGACCTGCTGTTCGCACCAATCGGCAAAGATTTTGATCAAAAAAAAGCAGATTACCAGTATACCGACCATTAAAATATCCATACTTAAACCCTCCTTTTACTTTATTGTTTACTTAGTTTACCAGTTCTTACGTTGATTTAGTGTTAGGGTTTTCGTGGACTGATTAAAATTACATAAAGATTGTCCTTTACAATATATTTAGACAAAAAAAATACTGACCTTTGTCCTTTTGAGACATAGGTCAGCATCCTTAAAACAAGCTATTTTATTCTGAAATTCAGGAATTGAAATCAGAAAGGCTGTTGGCATCACCAACTCGCAGCATCCGGTACCCTACACCGATATGCGTTTGAATATACTTCGGCTGCTGGGATGGTACTTTTTCTATCTTTTTTCTCAAAGTTGCCATGAAAACACGCAGGGCAGGAATATCATTGGCATAATTACCCCAAATTTCATTTATAATGAAATTGTGTGTCAGTACTTTTCCAATATTTTTGGCTAACAAACATATAAGTTTATACTCGATGGGAGTCAAATGTATTTCTTCTTTATCCAGCCAAACGCAGCCTGCTGCATAATCAATTTTCAAATTCCCATTGATAAAGGATGAAGCATCGCTTTGCAGTCTTTCATTATCATAGCGGACCCTTCGAAGGCTGACCCGCAGCCTTGCCAGAAATTCATCCACGCTAAAGGGTTTTGTCAGATAGTCATCTGCTCCGGCGTCCAACGCATCAATTTTATCCCGATCCTCGCTGCGGGCACTGACTACGATAATAGGCATATTGGACCATGTCCTGACTTTTTTGATAATACTGACGCCGTCCATATCAGGAAGTCCCAGATCCAAAATCATAATATCCGGTTTTTTAGAAACGGCTTCAAGAATAGCACCCTCACCTGTTTCTGCTGTATGGTATTGATAATTCTGTGTTTTCAGCGTTGTAGATATCAGTTTCCTGATGGCTCTGTCATCCTCAACAATAAGGATCAAAGGTTTATTCATGCATATCCACCTCCTCAACCTGCAGAGTAAAGCCGAATATAGTACCCTGCGGGATATTGTTTTTTACAAAAATCTCACCTTTGTGGGCTTCAACGATGGATTTGCAGAGGTAAAGCCCCAGTCCCAGTCCCCGTCTACCATCTCCGCGGATATTGCCGGCAGTGTAAAACATGTCAAACAGATTGATTTTGTCTTTATCGGGTATGCCGGGGCCATCGTCAGCAACTTCTATGACTGCTGTTTCTTTTTCATGTCTGGCGGAAATAAAAATGTGAGATCCTGCCGGTGTATATTTAATGGCATTATCTATAATGTTGATCAGAACCTGTATGATCAGGCGATAATCCATTTTTGCCATCAGCAGCTCATCATCCAAAATCATTTTGATATTATGCTCCGCACTATTGCGGCTGACATGGAGCAGTGCTTCAGCGATAACCTCTTCCAAAAGCTCCGGCTGCATATTTAAATTCAGCATATCATTGTCAATTCTGGTGATGGAAAGCATATTTTCCACAAGCTTAATCAGCCACGCTGAATCATCATATATATCGGTATATAATGCTTTTTTCTGCCTTTCAGCCAGAACTGCAGAGTTTCTCATGAGAATGCCGGCATTACCGGAAATACTGGTAAGCGGAGTACGCAAATCGTGAGAAATGGTCCGAAGCAGGTTGGCACGCAGCTGTTCCTGCTGTATCCGCATAGAGATTTGTTTTTGTTTTTCATTAAGCCGTTCCTTCTCAAGAACCATTGCGCACTCTCCGAGCATGGCAATCATCAGATTATTTTCATAAGGCTCCAAGGGGAATTTACTGTCCATGGCTATTCCCACCACTGCAAGAACTGTGTCATCTCCGTGCACTGCAAAGTACAGACATTTTGCAGCGGTAAAAGTATCGGTGGTGGCACCGGCTTTTTTGTTGTTTTTATAAACCCATTCGGCCGCTGCACGCTCATCAGCTCCGAAATAAACCTGCGGGTTATCCGATGAGTCATCTTTTTGAAAAACAAATGGTTTTGAAAGTATATTTCCCTGAACAGAATAAAAGATCACTGTTCTGTCCAGCAATTTTAACATTTGCAATGCAGTCTCACGTAAAATATCTGTTTCATCTCTTGCCTGTTGCAATTTCCTACTTGTTTCCAAAAGCACCTCTGTACGATATGCTTTTTGTGCGGCTTGGCGGGCCTGATTTTTTACACGTTTGGTCAGTGTACCGGTGATGAAGGCGGCTGACAGCATAACCATGAATGTGACAGGATAGCCGGAGCTATAAGCCTGGAAAGAAAAGACAGGCTCAGTAAATAGAAAATCAAATATAAGTACGCAAAACACCGATGATAAAACACTGTATATACGGCCTTTTGTGATCATGGCATTGATCAGAACACCTAAAATATAAATTGTGATGATATTTGCATTACTGAAGCCAAGATATTCAAACCATAAGCCTATTAAAGTACAAAAAATTAAAACAGCGGCGGATTTAGCCGAATCAATAAATGATATTTTCATGGACATTGCAATTCCGGGATATTTTATGCGGAAAGATGACTGCGTGTCGGGTATAATATAAATATCGAGCGCAGGAGCAAGAGAAGTCAATCTGTCCACATAATTGGTTTTTCTCAGCCATTTTTGCAGATGCCCGGAGCGTCCCATGACAATTTTTGAAACCCGGCCTGCCTTGGCATATTCTGCAATATGAGCGGGAATATCATCTCCGTACACTGTTGCGATCTGCGCACCCAGCTGTTCAGCCAGTCTGGTATTTTTTCTCAAAGCAGCCTTGTTTTTATTTCCTGATTTTTGTGTGCCGGATGTTTCCACAAACAATGCTGTAAATATACCGTGGAAAGCGGATGACATTCTTGCCGCAGTACGGATGACTTTGGCATTGGAAGGCGCTGAAGACAGACAAACCAAAATGTGTTCACGCACATAGGTACTGCTGTCTTTCAAAGGTCCGCTGTTTTGTATTGCTGTGCGATTGACCTGATCTGCTGTGCGGCGCAGAGCAATTTCACGCAAGGCAATCAAATTGTTCTTTTTGAAAAAATTAACAAGCGCGCGCTTTGCCTGCTCCTTATGATAAATTTTTCCTCTTTGCAGTCTGTCTATCAGATCATCCGGTTCGATATCTATAAGTTCAATCTTATCAGCACTGTCGAAGACATTGTCAGGAATGGTCTCCCGAACGGAAATACCGGTAATAGAGGCTACAATATCATTTAAGCTTTCAATATGCTGAATATTGATCGTAGTAAAAACATCAATGCCTGCCCGCAGCAATTCGTCAATATCCTGATATCTTTTTTTATGGCGGCATCCCTCCGCATTGGTATGAGCCAGCTCATCAACGAGAATGATATCAGGTTTTCGCTCAAGAGCGCGATCCAGATCAAATTCCCTAAATGTGACGCCTTTATAGGATATTTGCAAGGTAGGCAGTATTTCTAACTCATTTGACAGTGCCATAGTTTCCGGACGGCTATGGGGTTCAATGTACCCGGCGATTATATCAATGCCATCCTTTTTTATCCCATGAGCATCTTTCAGCATAGTAAAGGTTTTTCCGACTCCGGCGGCATAACCCAGGTATATCTTTAATCTGCCGTGTTTTTTCCCCGGAAAAGCTTCGTCAGGCTGTCCAGGCAATGCTTCCGAATCAGCTTGTTTGATCGGCATAAAGATCCGCCCTTCTTTTATAAAGATTATATATAAAAGTATAGCATAAAGAGAATTAGGATAGCATTACGGCTTTATCAATAATGTTAAGATTACATTAGGATGGCTGTAAGAATGATGAAATACTAGAATATATGCTTACCGAAATGAAGTTGCTTCTTTTTATATCTGCGGCAGCGGGGCCGGTTAATTTTGATGTAATATTTATGCCGCCCATTTTATTTTTATACTATTCTTATTAAAAAGAAATTATAATAAGAATTGGGAATGATCACTCCATTTACGGAGAAAAATGCCATACCGTATGATACAGATGGAAATTCAATGGATGCTTCAGACGTATAAAAATTAATGTAAATTTTAAATTTATCAGGGGGACAGATGTATGCCATTTGATTCAGACTCTTTTAAAGATCGGGATTCCTATCCCGATAATAATGATAGCTTGAAATGTAATACGGGGAAAAGTATCATTCATTTATTGATACCTAAAGCATCTGTGGCACTTTTGGATGCTCATTGTACTTTGCGGCAGGGACTTGAAAAAATGAGATTTCATGGGTATTCAGCGATACCCGTCATTGAAAAAGACGGAACCTATGTTGGAACAGTCAGCGAAGGGGATTTTTTATGGCATATCCTGGTAAATGAAACTTATGCTATGAAATCACAGGAAAACTATTTTATTTCAGATATACTTCGAAGCAAATGGAACCTTGCTGTAAAAATTGATGCGACCATGGATGAACTTCTGCTGCGTATTATGGATCAAAATTTTGTTCCGGTCATCGATGACAGAGAAAAATTTATAGGAATTATAACAAGAAAAGATGTAATAAAATATCATTATGATTTATTGAAAGATGGGAAACAAAAGGATTGATGCTTTCTCATGAATCAAAAATTGCGTTGGCCGTAGGTTTCTTCCAGTAATTTTCTATGATTTGCACTTGCCATCTTTTGGAAAAATAGATGGTAAAATAGATGGTAAAATAAAGAAATTAAACAGCAGATTGACGCCGTTCAATTAAATGGTAAAGTAGTTGGGCGTTTTTTGTGTTTAAAAATAGGCAAAAAAATAAATCCTTGCAAATACTGCAAGGTATACGGACAATATAAACATATTATGTTATAATATGTCCCAGGTGTTATCTACCGAAACGATAAGGCGGTCAATAGAAGATAATGATTTATACTAAAAAAACAGTATTATTTGACAAGCAAAAAATCTTATGCTATAGTAATAAATGTACTAGTATGTAACGGGGACGTAATGGTTTCGACGGGGGCAGATGATGTACAAGAAGCGAGCCGGGGGGTCATCAACCCGTTAGTAAGGTGAACACTTTTATTAAACATAAAAGCTAACGAAGATTACGCTTTAGCAGCTTAATGCTAACCTCTTTTGTTTCTTTTCTCGCGCGAAGCAAAAAGAGGACAATTGCGAGATACCCAGTATCCAATTCTCGGAGGATGTTGGGGAATTTTATCGAGATAGGAAAATGAAGCTTTGTTTGTGTAGATTTGTTGACTGAAAATTAAACACAAAATGCGCTCGGAGAAACTTGTGCAACAATGTTTTCGGACAGGAGTTCGATTCTCCTCGTCTCCACCAGTCGTATGACAAATATTTCTACTGTATGGTAGGCGTATTTTAATTATAAAACGTAAATTGCAATAGCAAATTGAACACTTTGGTAAAATGCCGATGATCTCAGGCAATATAAAGTTTATCGAGAAAAGCGTCGAACAATTCTTCCGGTGTCTGGTAGGCAAGTCGCTTGCGCGGACGGCTATTCAATTCATCGGCAAAATGTAATATATCTTCATAAGTATATTTCTCAATCGAAACGCCCTTTGGAATATATTGACGCAAGAAGCCGTTGTGCCGTTCATTTACTGGTCGCTCCCAAGAGGAGTAAGGATGTGCATAATAAACACTGGAACCCCAGGCTTCAATCTTGGAAAATTCCTCGAATTCAGAGCCATTATCGGTTGTAATGGTTTTGAAAACAGAACTGAAACGCTCACCATATTCAGCGTGTAGTTCTTTCATCGCAGCCATGACAGACTCACTGTTTTTACCAGGAATGCGAATAGCCAGGTAATTGTTTGTAACACGCTCAATCAGAGTTAAAACAGCAGCTTCTCTGCCTTTTTTTCTGCCAATCACCGTGTCAGCTTCCCAATGGCCGAATTCCGTGCGTAAATCTACGATGTCAGGACGTTCGTCAATGCTGCGACCTTTCAGACGTTTATGCTTTCGGGTTCCTTTTTTGTTTTGCTTTCGCTTTAGAATTTCAGGCAGCTCGAACAGCGATAGCGGCAAATTACCAGCAGCCATTTCGTTATATAGGGTCTTCGTGCATACCATTTCTTTATCAGCAAAGAGCTGGTGCAGGCGCGCATGACCGACGCAAGCGTCTAACGACCACTTTTTTGCCCTAACTTGCGCAACCACCCACTTAACAAAATCTGAGCAATGTGTGATATAATGCGGCCTTTTGCACTTCATTCGATTCATTTCATATACTGCAAGACCTCGTTTGGCGCTGTACTCTGGTGTACGTCCTCTATGGCTTTTGCGCAGCGGTGTACCGCGGCGCAATTCATACATGATAGTACTTGGCGAACAATTGATTTCTCGGGCGATTGCCCGCAGAGAGTATCCTTGCTTGTTTAGTTGCTGGATCGCTCCGCGTTCTTCCCGTCCCAAATGCTGACCACGTTTTCGTTCAGGGAATACTGTGATATAATTATGGCAGTCCATAGTGATTGTCTCCTCTTTGGTTAATGGTGCTGTGAGAACTCCATTTTACCATTTAAAGAAAAGTCACTGTGGACTTTTTGCTAACTGTTCATTTTCATTTTACAATCAACCTTTAATTATAAAATTTTTTTTTGATACTATTATGCTCTCGAGAAAGGTATCTATAATTTCTCTTAACTGACTAACTTTTTTACCTTTCTCAATAAAGGATCTTACCAAATTAATTATTTGTTTTTTTGTTGGCACAAAATTATCAGAACTTTTAAATTTGTTTATTTGCATGTCAATATTATTAAGGCGCGTTTTATTTGCTAAAATTCTCTCGCGTATTATATCTCCGGTTTGTCCATCTTCAGCTAAATCAAGCAGATTGTTAATTTTACCTGTTATTTCGTTACGTTGTTGTTCGAGTAATTTTTTTTCTCTATTATCTCCAGAAGATATTATATTGATTCGTTTTTGTACTTCAGTGGTAAGCAGAGGGATTAGTTTAGGATTTAATAATTGAATATTTATATAATTTAAAGTGGCAGTTTCAAGCCACTCTTTTTTGATTCTTATTCCTTTGCATCCATTCATTGTTTTATTGTTATTGCAACAGCGATAATAAGAATATTTAGTTCCTTTGGTTGATATAAATGTACCTCCAGTCATTCGTGATCCACATTTTGCACAAAATACTTTACCTGTTAAATAATAAGGAATTTTAGCTTTAAATTTAGCCGTTGCATGTTTGTCGGTAAGCATGCGGGTTTGAACTTTATTCCATATTTCCTGTGAAATAATAGCTGGCATACCGTTTGGAATTTCTATCATATCGCTTGAATCATTCATATGATTGTTTCTTGTATGCAATTTCCCACCTGAAACACGTCCAAAGGTATATATTCCTATATATTTTTTATTACGCAAAATGTCATATAAACTGTTTTTGCCAAAATGGATACCGCGTTTAGTTCAATAGCCATTTTGATTCAATTCTGTAAGGATATGATTATATCCAAATCCGGCAGCTCGAAGTTTAAAGATCAAGCGCACAATAGGCGCTTCTTTTTCATTTACAATATATTTAAGATCTGGCCCAACGTCATAACCTAAAGGTGGAGTACCACCATTATGGCGTGCCTTATATGCGTTTTCCCTCTGCCCTTTCAATGCTTCCTTAGCTAGATTACGGCTATAATACGCAGCCATACCGACCATTACAGTTTCCATCATTTGACCTTCTGGACTGCTATCTATGTTTTGAGTGACATATTCATAATGCACTCCATATTTTTGTAATTGTGCCTTATTATAGTAGTAATCATATTCATTACGTGCATTACGATCAATTTTATGAAAAATGACTGCGGAAAACATACATGACTTAGCATCTTTATAAGTTTTTTGAAAAGCCGGCCTGTGATCATTAGTGCCGCTAAAGGTTTCATCACAATATTCATTAATGATACTATAACCCTTATTATAGCAATATGCTTTAGCCGCACGTAATTGAGCTGTGATTGATTCTTCTCTTTGATTGTTGGATGAATATCTTGCGTAAATTGCAACTTTCATAAAAAATAGTTCCTTCCTTAAGTTAATAGAAATATGATTGTATTAGAGGTGAGTGATATAAAATAGGATGTTCATTATGGACATCCTATGAAAAATATGCGAGTATATAATACTCAATGACTTTTATAGATATCTTTTAATTTTTGATTAATAAAGAAATTTTAATTTTTAAGGGTATAAAATGGAAATTATACTTATGGATAAAGAAATTCCTGTAATAGAATTAAATATAAATAATATATCTGGCCGCATAAAAGAAATTATTAAAATATATAATGAAGAATATTTACCATTACCAGTTAAATATCAAACCGATAAAGAATACGCATTAGAATCCTGGATAAAGTCTCGAAGTATTTCAACTTCTCGACAAGATTTATCAGTTT
>NZ_WIQM01000011.1 GCF_015732185.1 Pectinatus haikarae | reverse complement strand
CAATGTTTTATGATATACAGAAACACCCCTGTCCATACGAAAACCATCATCTGCCGCAATATAAAAGTGATAGGCCTGTCCAAAGTTTTTTAGAATAAAATTTGAACAGCGTCCGATAAATATTCCGTCCGATTTCTGCGCTAATGCTTCTATCGCTTTGGCTTGAGATGAAAATAGATAATTATCATCATCAACGGCCAAATCTCCAAACATTGTAGCATATGGTGATATATTTCCATACAGATTATCATAGGTCAAGTCCAATTCATTAAGACCCACGCCTTTTTCCAAGTGAGCTGAAATATATGCTACCAATTTTCTGTCATACAATGGAATTTTCATCTTACCGGCCAGCTTTTCAGCTATTTCCCGACCGCCTGCTCCATACTGACGACCAATTGTAATGATCATTTTATTCCTGCTTTCTAAATTTTATACATGAAGCTTCCCAGATTTGAAAATTTTTCATGCAAAAGGATTTTCCGTAAGATACAGCATATTTTTAGGCTGATTAAAAGCAATGTCCTTGATATCAAGAAATTTAAAAATATCAAATAAAATCTTTCCATAATGTCCAAATGCCACTGCACCATGATGAGGATATTGCTTTTCTATTAAAACATGACGATAGAAACGGCCCATCTCAGGAATGGCAAAAATTCCGATCCCGCCAAAAGAACGGGTAGCTACAGGCAAAACTTCTCCTTGAGCAATATAAGCACGAATTTCACCGGCGGCATTGCTTTGCAGCCGATAAAAGGTAATTTTTCCAGCCGTGATATCTCCTTCCAGAGTACCACGAGTGATATCCGGAGTTTCACCATTTTCCAACAGACGATTTTGAATAAGCTGATACTTTATAGCGCCTTTATCCAATTTGCACATAGGTGTATTTCCGCAGTGAAACCCCATAAATGTATCTCTAAGAGTATATTCGCCGTACTTAGCTGCAATGTCTTCATCAAAAAGATCTTTCGGTACTGAGTTATTTATATCTAGCAAAGTAACTGCATCACCACTTACACAAGTACCTATATATTCACTGAGCGCGCCGTAAATATCGACTTCACATGCTACAGGGATACCTCGGGACACAAGGCGGCTGTTTACATAGCAAGGTTCAAAGCCGAATTGAGACGGGAATGCCGGCCAGCATTTGTTTGCAAACGCAATATACTTGCGTGAGCCTTTATGATTTTGTGCCCAGTCCAGCAGTGTGAGTTCGTATTGCGCCATTCTTTTCAAAAGATCGGGGTAGGGATTAGCCTTTCCCATTTCTTTTTTCATGTCTTCAATAATTCCTTCAATACGAGCATCCCCAGCATGTTCTTTATAAGAAACAAGCAGATCCAGTTCCGAATTTTCTTCTATTTCTACACCCAGATCGTAAAGTGGTTTTATCGGTGCATTGCAGGCAAAAAAATCCTGAGGACGCGGTCCAAAAGTAATTATTTTTAAATTGGCCACCCCTATCAAGGCTCTTGCTACAGGCTGAAATTCATTTATCATATCTGCCAGATTTTCTGCAGTCCCAACAGGATATTCGGGAATAAATGCTTTTATCTTCCTGAGCCCTAAATTATATGAACAATTAAGCATACCGCAGTATGCGTCACCGCGTCCGTTTATCAGATCCTTGCCGGTTTCTTCCGCAGCAGCTATATACATTACCGGGCCGTCAAATTTCTGAGCGATCAATGTCTCCGGTGTTTCAGGTCCGAAATTCCCCAGAAAGACTACCAGAGCATTACAGCCTGCATCATTCACTTCATTTACGGCCTTCAGCATATCATTTTCATTTTCTACTACAGTTTTTGCTTCATAGATGGAGCCATATTTTTTCGTATAGGACTGTACAACAGCTTTACGGCGATTTTCTGAAAGTGAAATAATAAAACAATCTCTGCTGACTGAAATAATACCACATTTTACTTCTGGAATATTTGTCATCATTTCTATACTCTCCTTTTTAATCAACAATCTTTTATGTGCTTGTGCACATTTTTTATGAATCAAGAATAACACTTTATAATCAGTTTTGTCAATATAGATTTTTACAAAAATTTGTAATACTTGTATAAATAAATCTTCATCAATTATTAGCGCTATAATAATGTTTTTACCAATATAAATTTTTATTGAAAAAGAATATTTTTGTATTAATACGATAACTTATGGAAAAAATCTGAAAAATATCAAAAATGCTTATTGACAAATAAATTTTCAAACGATATACTTAACGCATAAATTGTGCTTAAGCACATATTCTATTTTGCAAATTGCTGATTAGGTGGAAATATCAGAAATATTATTTATCCGATGACTAACCCGCTCTAATACTCACGCTTGTGCAAGCGATGAGTAAAGAGCGGCTAACTCCCTGGATAATTTCGACTACTATTCAGGCGGCGTCAAAACGCCCTCTGAATTAAGTCTCCATTTATATGATAAAATTACCTTATTTGACAAAAATTCTGCTGTTAAAAACATTGTTTTTGTCTTTTTTGAGCCTGATCAGTCATTAGCTGAATAACGGAGAGAAGAAAGGCGGCTTAATGATGAATTATTTATTAGGGTTAGATATCGGCACATCAGCTACTAAAACAGTACTTTTTGACGAGTATATGAAAACTGTGGCTGCTGCGTCAGAAGACTACCCTCTGCACCAACCCCAAAACGGATGGGCCGAGCAAAATCCTGCCGATTGGTATAATGCATCCTTGCATACAATTCAGCTCGTTCTGGCAAAATCAGGAATTGCTCCAGATTCCATTAAAGGCATTGGCTTGTCCGGACAGATGCATGGATTAGTCATGCTTGATAAGAACAATGCTGTTATACGTCCATCTATAATATGGTGCGACCAGCGCACAGCAAAAGAATGCGAAGAAATAACAAAAAAAATCGGTGCACAGCGTTTGATTGAGATCACCGCAAATCCTGCACTTACGGGATTTACTGCATCCAAAATCTTATGGGTCCGCCGTCATGAACCGGAAAATTATGCCAAATGCGCTCATATTTTATTGCCCAAGGATTATGTACGTTTTTGCATGACCGGAGAATATGCAACAGAAGTTTCTGATGCCAGCGGTATGCAGCTTTTAGACGTACCGAACCGTTGCTGGTCAGATGAAATTCTGGAAAAGCTGTCTATAGATAAAAAGCTCCTTGCCAAGGTTTATGAATCACCGGATGTCACCGGTCACATAAGCGAATCCTTTGCCAAAGCTTCGGGACTTTCCACTAAAACTGTCGTAGTAGGCGGTGCCGGTGACAACGCAGCTGCCGCAATCGGCACAGGAATAACAAAAAATGGCCGTGCTTTTACTACAATCGGCACAAGCGGTGTAGTATTTGCACATACAGATAATTTAAAAATTGATCCGAAAGGACGGGTCCACACATTTTGCTGTGCTGTGCCCGGATGCTGGCATGTCATGGGTGTAACACTCGCTGCCGGCTTGTCATTAAAATGGTTCCGCGACAATATCGCAAATGATTATAAAGAGCTTGCCGACAAGCAAAATAAAGATCCGTATGTATTAATGAACGAAGCAGCTGCCAAAATTCCCTGCGGCAGCGACAGACTCATCTATCTGCCTTATCTGATGGGAGAACGGACACCGCATTTGGATCCGGAATGTCGTGGTGTATTTTTTGGTTTATCGGCTATCCACTCAAAAGCCAATATGATACGCTCAGTCATGGAAGGTGTATCTTATTCGTTGAGTGATTGTTATGATATATTAAAAGATATGGGTGTCAATGTAAACGAAATGATGGCATGCGGAGGAGGAGGAAAGAGCCCTGTATGGCGTCAAATGCTCGCCGATATGTTCAACTGTGAAGTTAAAACACTTACCGCTGAAGAAGGACCGGCTTTCGGTGTGGCAATATTAGCCGGTGTCGGTGCCGGACTATTTAAAGACGTGGTGTCGGCTTGCGATGAATTCATACAGATCGGTTCGAGCTGTGCTCCCGTACCGGCAGAAAGAGATTATTACGAAAAAGGACACCTGCTTTATAAGAAACTATATAAACAGCTTAAAGACTGTTATCATGATCTGTCCGCCTTATAAATAAAATTTTTCCGCACAATCATACCCGCAAAAACATAATTTATCAAGTGTATATTTTTTGAGGAGAGCATAAAATGGAAAATATCGGAAAAGAAATTGTATTTCAGTCTGTTCCCGAGGCTCGTGTAAAATTTGTCAGAATTTTTGTTTTCGTTGCTGCCGGCATGGCAGGGCTTCTTTTTGGCCTGGATCAGGGTGTTATTTCCGGTGCCTTGCCCTTTATCGCCAAAGAGTGGCAGCTTGACAGCCATTTGCAGGAATGGGTGGTAAGTTCCATGATGGTAGGCGCTGCTGCAGGTGCCGTTATAGCTTCAAAACTGTCAGCCGGGATAGGCCGAAAACGTGCCCTGATGATAGGTGCCGCTTTGTTTATCATCGGCTGCATCAGCTCAGGATCTGCTGCCAGCGTAACTATTCTTATAGGCGCCAGACTTATTTTGGGATTATCTGTGGGCATTGCTTCGTATACTGCGCCTTTATACCTGGCCGAAATGTCTGATAAAGATGCCCGGGGAAGTATCATTTCCGGATATCAGCTAATGGTTACCGTAGGAATTCTGGCGGCTTTTTTATCTGATACTTATTTTAGTTATACAGGAGATTGGCGTTCCATGCTCATGATTATTTCCATCCCTGCGGCAGCACTGATCTTATGTGTTATCGCTCTGCCGGAAAGTCCCCGCTGGCTGGCTTCCAAAGGACGTTTTCAAGATTCGGCAAGGGTTTTAAGTTCCATGCACACAGACCCCGCAATCGCGCGATCAGAATTAAACGATATCAGAGAAAACTTGAAACTCAAGCAGGCCGGCTGGGAGCTTTTTAAGGCGAATAAAAATGTGCGCCGTGTAGTATTTCTGGGTGTTCTTCTTCAGTTTATGCAGCAGCTCACGGGCTTCAACATAATCATGTATTATTCTCCTAAAATATTAAGCATAGCCGGTTTTTCTTCCACAGAGGATCAAATGATAGGTACTGTGATAAACGGACTTGTATTTGTTCTGGCGACACTTATTGCCGTCGGAACCGTAGATAAATCCGGACGCAAGCCGGCTTTAAAAAGATGCTTTGCCATCATGGCTGTATCTTTGTTTATATTAGGAATATGTTTCTTTACTCTCGAAAACGGTACTACTCTTCCTTTTATTCCATATCTTTCCGCCGGTATGACAATATTGGCCATTATTGGTTTTGGCTTTGGTGCAGGACCCGTAGTTTGGATATTGTGTTCGGAAATCCAGCCATTGAAAAGCCGCGATTTCGGCATTGCCTGCTCAACTATGACAAATTGGCTTTCATGCACTTTAATAGGCGCCACCTTCCTGACTTTGCTTGATACTTTGGGATCTACAATGACTTTTTGGCTATATGCCGCATTAAATGCGCTGTTTGTTTATCTTACAATACGCTATGTACCAGAAACAAAAGGAGTATCTTTAGAAAAAATTGAACAAAATTTAATGGAAGGCAAAACATTAAAAGATATTGGCTGCTAAATCCCCAACTAAACAATAGCTAATTTAATTCCCTTGATGATATAATATTCATAAACTAAATTCTCGTTCAGCTTAAGTATAAACCAATTATGTTAATATTCTTTTTGCTGAATCAGATTTCATTAAACTATCTTTCTATATTATAGCATTGCAGGGGGCCTTTCGATGGTTACAATCAAACAAATCGCAGATTTGTGCGGAGTTTCACGGGGTACTGTGGACAGAGTCATTAATGAGCGGGGAAATGTAAAGACAGAAACACGTGATTTGGTCTTGAATGTTATAAAAAAGCTGGAATACAGACCAAATCCTGCCGGTAAAGCATTGTCGGCGCGCAAGAACAATCCGGTCGTGGGCATTTTAATTCCCGCTGAGGGAAATCCTTTTTTTGACGATGTTATCCGTGGTATTAAAACAGCTGCCGAAAAATACGAGATTTACGGTTTGAATATTCTGTTTCATACTACACGCGGCTATAATATAAGGGCACAGCTGCAAATTCTGGATGAACTGAAAAATAAAATAAACGCCCTGATAATCAGCCCCATTAATGATCCATTAATAATAAATAAAATAAATGAATTTGTTGATGAGGGAATTTTTGTAGTAACCCTGAATAACGACGCTGATGAATCTCATCGCCACTGTTATGTTGGCAGCAATTATGTAAATGGCGGTGAAACTGCGGGAGCATTGTTGCAGATGATAGCCCCGCTCAAAGCCAATATAGGCATAATCATGGGGTCCTCCAAAATATTGGGACACAGACAGCGCTTAAAAGGTTTTGAATACAGTATCAATAAAAATAATGATTTTAGAATAATTGATATTCAGGAAAATGATGATGATGATATTTGCTCATATGATAAGACAAGAGAAATGATTATACGCTATCCCGAGATAAATGCTTTATTTATAGTAGCAGCGGGCGTATACGGCGCATGCAGGGCAGTACTTTCTCTTAACAGACAGGATAATCTGACTATTCTGGCCTTTGATACAGTTCCTACCACTATAGAAATGATGAAAAATCATGTCATAAAAGCTGTAATTTATCAGCATCCATATCGACAGGGACAACGCGCCATGCAGATTATTTTCGAATATCTGGTAAATGGAATTGATCCTGATAAAACTAAACATATTATGAAAAATGAAATAAAAATTTTGGAAAATTTATGAGGTGTGACAATGAAAAATATATCGGATAATTCTTTCAAAGAATATGGCAGGATACTCCAAATAGACAGCTCTGCCTTCATAAAAACAATGACGGCAAAAGCAGCTGTAAAACAAGGTGTAGTATATGAAGCGTCTGATAAAGAATTGGAAAATCTGCCTTTATTCGGACAGATGCAGCACGAAATCTTTGGCGGACTCGACATTGAATTCGGTTACTGCAGCGGCTGTAATACAAAATTAAATGCGGTAGAGTACCATCGCACTTCGGAAATCGATATAGCTGCCACCGATCTCATTTTAATGCTAGGGCGCCAGCAGAATATTGACTACAGCACCAATACCTATGAAACTGATAATATAGAACTTTTCTTTGTGCCGCAGGGAACTGCGGTAGAATTATATGCCACGACTCTCCATTATGCGCCATGCCGTCAAAACGACGAAGAATTCCGCTGCGGCGTAATATTACCCAAGGGAACCAACATGCCTCTGCCGGCAAAACGATCTTCCGCCGACGGTGAAAACAGATTACTGTTCGCAGTAAATAAATGGCTGATTGGGCATACAGAAAGCAATATAGATAAAGACGGCGGATTTATCGGTCTTATCGGCCAAAATACCCACTGCTGATTTCCGGCGGCATGCCGGTGAACAGGCAATTGAGGCAAGGTTTGTATATGTTGAAAAAGATAGAAAAAGCAGCTATAGTGAGAGCTCTTCAAGTTTTGTGTAAACACTAAAAGCTAATATAAAATTAATAGTAATATAATTTAAGAGTATTGCTTGTAAAAGTGATGCCCTTTAAACATCTCTTTCTAAAAGGCGTTCTTCAAAATAGATATCTAGCTGTGCCCTTATTTGACTCCAGTCTTGTCGCCGTCCAGTCCATTTTTTAGTAATGTCCATCATTGCTAAATACAACATTTTTAGGAGGCTGTCGTCTGAAGGGAAAATGGTCCTGGATTTAGTGACTTTTCTAAGCTGCCTGTTAAAGCCCTCTATGGTATTTGTAGTATAAATGAGTCGCCTAACGGCGAGTGGATATTTAAAATATGTTGCTAAAACAGCCCATTTTTCATGCCATGATTTATAAATTTTAGGATATTTACTATCCCATGTTTCTTTAAAATGATCAAGCTCAGCTAATGCTGTTTCTTCTGTTGGAGCAGCATATACCAGTTTTAAGTCTGACATCAGAGCTTTTATGTCTTTGTAAGATACATATTTTGTTGAACTGCGTATTTGATGAATTACACATTGCTGTATTTCTGTTTGAGGGTACACTGCTTCAATAGCTTGTGGGAAGCCACTGAGACCGTCAACACAAGCTATTAGAATATCTTCTGCCCCACGATTTTTCAACCCGTTCATTATGGACAGCCAGTATTTTGCACTTTCATTTTCGCCAACATACATGCCTAAAACATCTTTATGCCCGTCCATATCTATGCCAAGAGCAATATAAACAGCTCGTTTTACAATATGCCCATCACAACGAACATGGTAATGAATGGCATCCATAAAAACAACGGCATATACCTCTGCTAATGGTCTTTCCTGCCATTCTTTAACTAAGGGCATTATCTTGTCTGTTATACGACTGATGGTGCTGTCAGATATTTCCAGGCCATATAAATTTTGCATATGAGATTCTATATCACTGGTAGTCATTCCTTTGGCATACATAGAAATAATTTTTTCTTCCATATCCTGAGTGACAGTGTTCTGATATTTCTTTACAATCTGTGGTTCATATTCGCCATTACGATCTCGTGGAACAGCAAGATTCATATCTCCATAACTCGTATGCATTGTTTTATTGGAATGTCCATTTCTGGAATTGTCAGTTTCTTTATTTTTATAGTCATATTTACTGTAGCCAAGAGATTCATCCAATTCACCATCAAGAGCACCTTCCAATAAAACAGACATCATATCCCTCATGACATTTTTAACATCTGCACCATCACGAACATTGGTATTAGTATCCTTTAAATAATTTTTCATCATTTCCCGCATTGCTGCTTTTTGGGTACTTTCATTTTTCCTGCTCATAAATAAAACCTCCAAACTGATTTTATATTACATCAGCTTGAAGGTTTACACAATCTATGAAGAAGTCCCGCTATAGTCATTTTGACAACAGCTGCTTTTTTTATCTTTTAATAAAATTCAATAGCCTAAAATAATAAAGAAAAACTTAATACATCATATATAGCTTTTCAGCAATTCCTCTATTACTGCCGTATCAGTCTGCCTATCCACAAGAGGTCCTCCATTCGCCAGTATTTTATTTTTACTATGATATACCGGTTTTTCCTGTTCATAGATTATTCCTATGGGAATTCTATCACCAAATTCCATTGCCATGGACATTGCGGCAATTTTATTATTTGTTTCGTATTCTTCCGGCAATTCATAAACTCTTTTATTATACCAGCCGAAAGTATTCAATTTATTGAAGCTGACGCATGGCTGCAAAATATCCACTAAAGCATATCCTTTATAATTTATTGCTTTTTTCATTATTTTAATGAGATGTTCTTTTTTCCCCGAAAAAGCTCTGGCAACAAATCCAGCTCCTGCCGCAATAGCAAGCAGTACCGGATTTAATGGTTCATTGAAATTACCGTCAACCTGGACCCCTGTCACAAGACCTGTCATAGAGGTAGGCGAAGCCTGCCCTTTTGTCAGTCCATAAATTTGGTTATCGTGGACAAAATGAGTAATGTCCACATTACGCCGGATGTTATGCAGAAAATGATTGCCGCCCTCGCCATATGAGTCACCATCACCGGTATTGACAATGACTGTCAAGTTTTCGTTGGCGATTTTAGCCGCAACAGCGGCCGGCAGCGATCTGCCATGCAGCCCGCAGAAAGCATTTGTATTTATATATTGAGGGGTCTTGGCTGCCTGTCCTATGCCGGCTGCCACAAGAACCGTTGAAGGATCTTTATCCAATTCTTCCAATGCCGTTTTCAAACAGTCTATAATCGGAAAATTTCCGCAGCCCGGGCACCATGCTGTTTCATAAGTGCAAAATTTCTCAGTCATTTTTTATCTCTCCTTTTCTTATCCGCAGAGCTATCTCTTCTCCCGACAGTTGCCTGCCGTCATATTTAAGCACACTGCCGTCAAATACTATATTCGTCTCTTCACATATCAATTTGGCTAACTGTCCCGTGGCATTCTGCTCAATATTTATAATATATTCAGCCGTTTCTGCCTTTTCCTGCAAAACTTTCTTCGGCAAAGGATAGATATCACCGAACACCAAGGCTGCGTATTTTCGATCACCATCTTTATTCAACAATTCCACCGCTTCTTTTATTGGCCCCCATAACGATCCCCAGCCCAGCAGCAGCACATTGAATTTTTCTTCTCCTATAAAATCTGGTTCTGCCAATTCCTTACTCAGGTTTATGAGTTTTTTCATACGTTTATCGACCATTTTTGTCCTGACCTCGGCAGATTCGGTTATATGGCCTTTTTCATCATGCTCGTCGCTGTCTGCTATAACCACAGCCTGTCCGCTTTTTCCCGGTATCAACCGCGGTGATACACCGCTTTCAGAATATCTGTAGCGCAGATATTCTTCTCCCGTATATGATGAACTTGGTCTGGCCGGTTTTATCCGTTTCGGATCAAAAAGCTCAACGGTAGACAGCGAATCACCCAAATATTGATCGCTGAGCACTATTACCGGAATCTGATATCTTTCCGCAATATCAACAGCTCTCATTGTCTGATAAAATGCATCCTGCGCACTGCGCAGAGCGATGACCATACGGGGAAATTCGCCTTGTGATGCCGATCTTACAAAATCGAGATCGCTTTGTTCCGTTCTTGTGGGAAGGCCCGTGGCAGGTCCCGGCCTCTGTACATCAATGACAACTAAAGGTATTTCTGCTATACCGGAAAATCCCAAGGCTTCGACCATTAAAGAAAAACCTCCGCCGGACGTTCCTGTCATTGCACACACACCCGCATAGGATGCTCCTATTGCCATATTCACGGCGGCTATTTCGTCTTCTGCCTGTTCCACTACTATTTGTGCTTTATTGCTTTTAGCCGCCAGGGATTCCATTATTCCTGTTGACGGTGACATCGGATATGCCGAATAAAACTTTACACCGGCTGCGGCAGCTCCCAGCGCCACGGCATCTGTGCCTGAAATAAGCATATTGTCTGCATATTTTCCGTCTATATGTCTGAATCGATTTTCAACCGCGTCATATCCCGCTTTCACTGCCTCGATATTCATAGCAAAATAATCCGGTTTTACGGAAGTTTTCAATATTTTTTCAACATGCTGAAGTGATTCTCCAAACAACTTAAGAACCGCTCCCACCGATATGCTTCCGGCTACACGCGGATTGCCTATTTTTTTAGCGATATCATTCATATTTATTTTAAGCATACGTTCATCTTCTGCCGTCAATTCGGTATCACAGAGAATAAAACCTTTTTCTTTTAAGCTGTTTTTATGAAGCTTCACTGTATCATTATCAAGAGCTATTATCCCATCCAAAATTTCGCTGTGTGAATATACGGGCTGCGCACCAAAGCGCATCAAAGAAAAGTTATGCCCGCCGCGGACACGTGACATAAAATCTTTGATACTAAAAACATTATACCCTGACGCTTTGAATAATTTTTCCAGAATTGCCGCAGTCGTATCAATCCCCTGCCCGGCTGCACCGCCTATCAATAAATTATACATTCCCATTCTCCTCTTTCCTTGATAATATTTTATTTACTTTATTCCTAAAATTATAAAGATTTAACAAAAAGCCTTCTAAATAATAAGATTTCTCTGCAGCGAATAATTTTCCTTCTATAAAATTAATTTCTCCGCCAAATAAGCTATATATAATCACAAATCTAAAATAAACACCGATAAAACAATATATATATTCCTTTACCGGTGTTTATTGGTTCAATATTCCTTTATCAAAGTTTAACGGCTTATTTTACACCTATCACATCATACCCAGCATTTGTGACCGCATTTTTCAAAACATCCGCAGTTACATTTTCACCTGCCGAAACCACAGCATTTTTATTTTCCAGGCTTACCTTCACGGAATCGACACCATCCACCTGCTGCAAAGCTTTTTCCACTCTGCCTGTGCAGTGCCCGCAGCTCATACCTTCAATCATAATCGTTGTTGTTTTCATATTATTTTCCTCTTTTCCTTTATAAACATCTATATTTGAATTTGGTACCGATTCATCTTCATTGACAGAGTCGCCAAGCCGCAGTCTTTTCAGCCGCAAAGCGTTGCTGACAACACATACACTGCTGAGACTCATCGCCGCCGCGGCAAACATCGGATTGAGGCGTATGCCCCAAGTCAAGTAAAGAGCACCGGCAGCCAAAGGAATACCAATAACATTGTAAAAGAATGCCCAGAATAAATTTTCTTTTATATTGCGTATTACAGCCTTGCTGAGCCTGATTGCTTTTGCTGCATCGAGAAGATCGCTTTTCATTAAAACAATATCCGCACTGTCTATAGCCACGTCGGTCCCTGCGCCGATAGCGATACCGACGTCAGCAGCGGCCAACGCAGGAGCATCGTTCACTCCATCGCCGACCATGGCCACCACATGCCCTTCTTGTTTTAATGCACTTACCTGCGCTTCTTTTTGATCAGGCAGTACTCCGGCTATGACATGTTCTATCCCCGCCTGTTTACTGATGGCTTTCGCTGCGGCTTCACTGTCCCCCGTCAGCATTATCACATTTATTCCATATGATTTCAGCTTTTCTACAGCTTTTCTGCTTGTTGCTTTTATCGTATCAGCCACTGCTATTATACCCAAAACATTTTTCTCATCCGCAAATATCAACGGTGTTTTGCCCTGACCGGCAAGAGTCTGTACAAGATCATAAAATCGGCCCTTGAAGTCGATCTGTTTTTCCTTCATCAGTTTTTCATTGCCTGCATAATATTTATGTCCGTTTAAAATACCTTCTGTCCCGCGGCCAAAATATGCGGCAGATTCGGACACCGGCAGCAAGGCAATATCTTCCTGTATGCATTTATTGACTACTGCTTCTGCCAGTGGATGCTCGCTGCCTTTTTCTATGGAACCGGCAATTATCAGCAGTTCTTTTTCAGCTATGCCCTCAGCACATATTATATCTGTTACTTTTGGTTTTCCCTGTGTTATCGTACCGGTCTTGTCAAGGACCATTGTATCTATCTGATGCGCAGTCTGCAACGCTTCTCCCGATTTTATCAAGACACCCTGCTGTGCGCCTCTGCCAGTACCGGTCATAATAGCTACCGGAGTGGCAAGTCCGAGTGCACAGGGACAGGAAATGACTAAAACAGCAATCGCCGTCGAAACGGCAAACTCTGCACCTGCCCCCATACTAAGCCAAAGAACAGCGGTAACTATCGCTAAACCTATGACGACTGGAACAAAAACGCCCGCTATTTTATCAGCCAATTTGGCAATCGGCGCCTTGCTTGATGAAGCTTCCTCCACTAACTTTATAATCTGAGCAATTGTAGTATCTTCGCCTACCCTCACCGCCTTGGCTTTTATTAAACCAGTTTTATTTATCGACGCCGAAATCAGCTTGTCACCTTTTTCTTTTGCCGCAGGCATACTTTCTCCTGTTATTGCTGATTCATCAAAGAAAGATTTTCCTTCAAGAACTATGCCGTCCACTGCCGCTGCCTCTCCCGGTTTCACAATGTAGATATCACCGGCGGCTACCTGTTCTGCATCAATAACTTCTTCTCTGTCATTTCTTATAACGGTCACCGTTTTCGGTGTAAGCTGCATCAGCTTGGTAATTGCCTCACTGGTTTTTCCTTTTGATCTGGCCTCAAGAAACTTCCCCACCGTTATCAAAGTCAGAATCATTCCTGCCGATTCAAAATAAAGATTCAGTCTATACTGTTCAACAACTGCCATATCAGCATGACCCAGCCCATAACCAATGCGATAAATAGCAAATATCCCATACACAGCGGCTGCACCAGCGCCTATGGCAATCAAACTGTCCATATTGGGACTGCCTTTAAAGAGCGTCTTAAAACCATTTTCGAAATAATTCCGGTTGACGAACATTATTGGGAGCAACAGTATAAGCTGCGTAAATGCGAAAGCGACTGCATTTGCATCACCGGTAAAATAATTGTCCATAAAAACAGGCATTTCCCATGAAAGAGCTTCATAAAGCATATGCCCCATTGCGATATACAGCAGGGGGAGTAAAAAAACAATCGAAACTATGAGTCGCTTCTTCATGGCAGCTATCCCCGTATTTTGAGACGGCAGCTGTTTTTTTTCTGCTTTTCCATATACAGAAGCACCATAGCCGGCATTTTCAACAGCATTCACTATTTCTGCTGTCTTCGTAATCTTATTGTCAAAATCTACCTGCATGCTGTTAGTGAGCAAGTTGACACTGACCGACGATACACCTGACACCTTTGCCACGCTTTTTTCCACATGCGATGAACATGCAGAACAAGTCATTCCTGTTACCGCAAACTTCTCCTTCACTTTTCCCACCTACTTCATTTGTTTTTTCAAAAGCTCGCAAAGCTCATTGATGGCCTCATCATTGCCTTTTCTTATATCTTCCGCCACACATGTCTTTATATGCCGCGCCAGCAGTTCTTTATTAAAACTGTTCAATGCTGATTGAACGGCTGAAACCTGTATCAGGATATCTACACAATAACGGTCTTCATCGACCATTGCTTTGAGCCCTCTGACCTGACCCTCGATTTTATTAAGCCTGGTCATTAAGTTCTTTTTTTCCTCCATATCTCTTCTTTTATATTTTATACCATCGTTATTCTTATTATTGCATTGACATACCATATTATCGCCTCCTTATACCCCCATGGGGTATATTAAAACTATACGACTTTATTTATTAGTTGTCAAGTATGAGATAATAATCAGCTGATAAATTAAAAATACTTATATATCAGCGACCAAGGAATATTATTGTAAAAAAATGCCGGTCATCTTTCGAATGACCGGCATTTTGCAGAATATCCTGCTGAGCAATATTTTTTCAGTAATATTTATTTAAAAACCTGAGAAATTATATCTTTATTATTTATGTTTGATAAATATTCCCTCGTTAAGTTCAGAAAAGGCTTCCGCCAGTTCTTCTTTTGTATTCATTACGATAGGACCGCCCCATGCTACCGATTCATTCAACGCTTTTGCCGAAAAAAAGATAAATCTCACATCATTTTCCGCCGGAGCAGTTATATTCACGTAATCACCATCTTTAAACAACACTGCTGTCTTTTCAGCAATGTGCTCTCCTGCCGCAAATATATCACCTAAGATAGTAAAGACAAATACATTTTCATCCTGCTTTGTAGGCAGCTTTATTACTTCATTTTTAGGCAAAATTATGTCATATATACTAGCCGGTATATATTTTGGCAGAACACCCTTTTTCCCGCCGAAACTTCCTGACAGCACTGCAATCTCTGCCGATCCGGCTTTTGTCCTGGTTATCATATCTTTAGTGATACTCATATAAGCCGGTTCCGTCATCTTATTTTTCTGCGGCAGATTCAGCCAAAGCTGAAATCCCAGCATTCGATCACTCTCCCGCGGCATTTCCTGGTGCAGTATGCCGCTTCCGGCTGTCATCCACTGGCACTCGCCTTCACGAATAACACCCTTATTGCCAAGACTGTCCTCGTGATCAATTTTCCCTTTTATTAAATAGGTTATTGTTTCGATTCCTCTATGCGGATGCATCGGAAATCCTGCTGTATAATCCTCCGGCTTTACAGAGTCAAATGAGTCCAGCATCAAAAAAGGATCAAAATTTCTTATTGTATTATTTCCTAATACACGTACCAGTCTTACCCCGGCCCCATCAACAGCCTTTTCGCCGACAACCTTCTGCTTAATCTGTCTTTCCTTCATAACAATCCGCCCTCCTTGATATTTCATCCATCATCAGAAAATTAATATAAATACATTATAACAGACTATGAATAAAAAAGTACTTGGCTTGAAGATTATTTACAGTCTATTCTCATAAAATCATATGGATTGAAAAATATCCTTTATGCCGTGCTTTTTATTAATCTCTCATACTATACTTGACAAAAATAATTTCATATGTGAATATATATTATCTTATTATGAATATCATTGCATTGAGGTGGAAGTTATGGCAGAAAATATTACAATGCCCGTCGGCATCATTATAGATTGTTCCGTGATTTTTGCAGCAACAATTGTCGGCAGTCTGATGAAAGGAAAATACCAAAAAGGAAAATTTCAATTTCTTATAAACTTTTCAGGACTGTCTGCTATCTGCATAGGAATTATTTCTTTGATCAAGCAGGAAAACATATCTGTGGTATTATTTTCACTAGGATTAGGCCTCATCGTAGGAGAAAAGTTTCAAATATATGAAATCATAAAGAAAATAGCCCGGCAAATATTTTTTTTATTGCATTTAGAAAAAGAAACATCAAGCGAAGAATATGTTTCCTTATACTTGTTAGTCCTTATGATATTCTGCGCTAGTGGCACCAATATTTTTGGCGCGATCACAGAAGGTTTAAATGGAGACGCTACCATACTTATTGCTAAAAGTGTTATGGATATTTTTGGTGCCTTTACTTTTGCGACTGTATTAGGTTTTCCAATGCTGCTCATTATTATCCCTCAAGTCATCATTTTGGGAGCATTATTTTTTTTATCAACATTTATGGCACCATATATAACCGCTACAGCCATTGAGAATTTTATTTCTGTGGGAGGCATTATTACGCTTGTAATAGGACTGGATATATTACATTTCAAATCTGTCAATGCGATCAATTTACTGCCTGCGCTGATTATTGTTTTTTTTGTTGATAATATAGCACGAATGTTTCTTCTCTAATTGAGAAAGCCGCCTGACTCAAATTACTATGCATTATATGTCTCTAGCAAGCTAAAAATGCATTGGCAGTGTAGACAGATTTGACTTTATTGGTGTATGATGATATGATTAAGTAACACTAAAAGTAATCTTATTATAAGTTTAGGATACATGAGAGCCCTTTTTTGTCGGGGGTTCTTTTTTTGTGCTATAAAATAGTACCATATTTAATGTGCATATTCTTATTGAGCTACTATATCAACATAAATTTACGGGTGAAATAAAATGGAAACTAACTTGCAGCATACTTTTATGGCTTCTGCCGTAAAAATATTAACTAAATATGAATTTAATGACGTGATAAACAATATTCTTGAGGCACAAGAATATTACAGCAAGAAAAATTATCAAGAGACCATCAGCAATTCATTATTGGCGCTTGATAATACAATGAAATATATTTGTATAAGTAAAAAATGGATTGTCAGTTTAAATTCGGGGACTAAACTTATCAATATAATTTGCAACAGCAAATTGATTCCCGGATATATGCAAACTCAATATACGTCTTTATCTAATATCTTAAAAATTAATATTTCTTCACTGAAAAAAAGCAAACCATTAAAACCTTCAAGCGATATTCCCGAATATTTTGCTGTTTTTGCACTGCAGTCAACAATAGCAAGCATAATTTTTTTAATGAATGCTTTTGAAGACAGCAATAAATATTAATGTACGATAATTAATATTATCAGCCATTAATCAGGAGGAGAATAAATAATATAAAATTTTTACAGCCAGGGAATATATTCTCTGGCTGTTTTTCATAAAAACAAATATTTGATTATTTATAACTCACGACTTCTATATCATTGCTTTTCAGTAAATATTCCAACTCTTCTATTTCAGCTCCAACCGGTGTGGAATATTTTTCTGGAGACATGCCAAGTGCCCGCATTTTTTCGTAGCCTAATATATGATAGGGAAGCAGTTCAACTTTATTCAGAGAATTCTCCCGCAGAAAATCAATCATTGCTGCGAAATTCTGCTTATCTGTATTTATGTTTTTTATCAGGGGAACTCTTATTACTATATTGTCATTAATTTGTGCGGCAGCCGCTATATTATGAAGAATTTCTTCATTTCCTATGCCGGTATATTTTTTGTGCCGAATACTATTCATCATCTTTATGTCGAAAAAAATCATATCCATTGCCGCAATAATATCTTTACAGGCTTCTGCATCAAAATATCCGCAGCTTTCCGCGGCGGTAGAAATTCCCAACTGCCCGCATCTTTTAATCAATGCACGTAAATATGCCGTATGAAGGAACGGTTCGCCACCTGAAAACGTAACACCGCCGCCTGATTCATCAAAAAAGATCATATCCTTTTTTAATTGATCCATTACTTCATCGGCAGAAAAATACGTTCCCATCATCTGGCGGGCATTGACCGGACAGACCTGCAGACAATGTCCGCAGGTCTTACATTTTTCATTATGAAAAAATATCCGTCCCGCACTGTCCGTATTATTAGCCAAAGACGGGCATACCGTAATACATTTTCCGCAGCTGATACATTTATGTGCGAAAAACATTACCTGCGGAACATCTCTCCATGATTCGGGATTGGCACACCAACGACAGCGCAGTCTGCATCCCTTGAGAAAAATAGTGGTGCGTATGCCCTCTCCGTCATTGACAGACAGCCGCTGCATTTGGAATATATAATCACATTGTTTCATAAGTAGTTCTTTCAATTATTGCGTTCTGAGCTTTTCTTGATAAATTAACAAACTGTGTACTGTATCCGGCAACTCTCACTAAAAGATCACGGTAGTCCTTAGGATTTTCCTGTGCTTTATAAAGAATGTCAGGAGATATTACATTGAACTGTATATGGAATGCTCCCAAGGCAAAATAACCTTTAATCAGTGCAGCCAGATTATTGAGCCCTCTGTCTGTTTTTATCAAATCAGGAGAAAGTTTTACATTCACAAGCGTCCCTCCCTGATGAATATCATGATTTATTTTTGCAGCTGACCGCATAGCTGCTGTGGGACTCGTTATATCTGTTCCGGCATGTGGAGACACGCCTTCTGTCAACGGTGCGCCCGCCTTGCGCCCATCCGGTGTTGCCCCTATGACGGAGCCTGCCGGTATATAATTGGATATGCCCATAAAAGCCGAATTAAATGGCGCATCGAAGATATCCTTGTATTTATGAATTTCCGTATGATAAAAATCAGATATTTCCGTGGCAATGGTGTCCACATAATTATCATCATTGCCGTATTTAGGCGCAGAAAACACAGCCGCATGCAGTTTTTCGAAACCCTGCCAATCAGCACGCAAAGCTTCGGCAAAATCCTGCAAGGTAAATAATTTTTTTTCAAAAACAAGTTGTTTTATTGCCGCCAGAGAATTAGCCGTATCGGCCAGGCCTATACCTGTAAGTACAGGCCCCAGACAATATTTGGCACCGCCCTGACTCAAATCACGGCCTTTTTCCATACATCCGTCCACCAGAAGAGACATGTAGGGACGCGGCACAATTTCCCTATGCACCTCCTGACAGATCAGTGAACCTGTCACCGCTGCTTTTATCAGGTTCGCAATTTGTTTAAAAAACAGGTTTTTAAACTCTTCATAAGTGTTTATATCGTTTATCGAAGTTTTCATTCCCATGATACTGTGTGTCATATTGCTGTATCCGTCATTTACCGCATATTCCATAGCAGCTGCCAAGTTTATATTCACTGCCGACGTCCACTCGCCTATCTTGCGAAAATGAGGTACAACGCAGCCGCAATTATTCCAATCTCTCGCATCTTCCGGTGAAAGACCCGCGGCCACAAGCATCTGTGAACCGGCCCGATCGTTATGGATAGCAGGAAAACCCGTTCCCAGTCTTACCAGTTTGCACACTTCACGCAGAAATTCCGGCGGACAATTTGGATGAATACGTACACTGAGCCCCGGTTGATGTGTTTTGATATTGCTTGTTGCTTCAAGACAGAGATAAGATATATCATTTGTCGCGTCGCTGCCGTCGCGTTTTCTTCCTCCTACAGTAAGATTTTGGAAAGAATTATAACCTGCAAAAAATTGTGCCGTATTACTTGATATTGCCCATACCCATTCGGACAGCTTAATCCAGAGAGCTTCTATCCTTTCCAACGCTTCCTGCCGGGTAATGGCACCCTTGGCTATATCCTCCTTATAGTAGGGATACATATACTGATCAAATCGCCCTAAATTCAGCGCCAGAGAATTTTCTGATAAAATTGATCCCAATTGTGTAAACCAAACACATTGAATTGCCTCCTTGAAATTCTTTGGCGGCATTTCAGGTATATTTTTACATATAGCTGCAATTTCCATAAGTTCAGCCTGTCTGGCAGGATCAGCCTTTTCTGCCAATCTGGCAGCTTCCTGCGCATATCGTCTGGATAAAGTTATTATTCCTTCACAAACTATTATTTCAGACTGATAAAATGCTTTTTTATTTATATCTTCAGCCATTACACTGCTCAATGCATCAAGCTTCTGCTGCGCCTCTTTTTTCAGACCGCCAAAACCTTTTTTAAATATAAGATCCTGATAATCGGCTGTTATTTCGCCTACAGCGCTTCTCCACTTAGAATCATTGTCAACGATTCCAGTATCAACCAGCAATTTTGCCGTTTTTTTGTCAAGCCTGGCCAAAAATGTTTCTTCAAGTGACTTTCCCTTCCAATAAGGAAATACTTTTTCGCTCAATATTGTTTTAGTATCATGATTTATTTCATACTGATCCTGAGGGCGATCAGAAAAATGATCCATTTCTTTTTCCACCCAGCTCCACGAATATTCAGGACAGATGATGCCGCTGCGGCGAAATTCACCGATGCTGCCTATGATCAATTCATCTTCAAATATGGGTGTATCTATTTCCTCACATACTGCACGGAAGGCCTTTGCCCTTCTTAATATAAGCTGTTCTCCTTCTGTGTTTTTATGAGACCGCGTAAAAATTTCCGCTCTCTTGCTGCTGATAGAAGGTGTTGTTTCAATATATTTTCTTTTAAAAGATTCCATACGCCGGCTTAACATAAATATTCCCCTTTTATTGAGTGGTCTGATGTCTTTTTATGTATCTGTCAAACTGTTTCCAAGCGCTCATCATGTGTTTTTTTAAAATTCTTTTTGCTTTTGCCGTATTTTTTTCTTCACAGGCTTTCAGCAAGGCTTCATGCTCTCCATGCGAAAATTCTCTGTAATTCATTTCGCCTAAATACAAGATCAAATACCTTGCCACATTATTATGAAGAACTCTTATCATATCAAGCAATCTGTCATTTTGGGCGGATTCATAAAGACATTCATGAAACAATGAATTTATTTCATTGTAATAGGCTGGATCTGTACAGTCTTTTTCAGCTTCGAGATACTCCGCTGCCTTGTTTATGACATATTTATCCATTTGGGGAATGGCGAGTTCTAACGCGCCCATTTCCAAAAATATACGTATCTGATAAATTTCCAGAGCAGCTTCCGATGACAATTCAGTCACCATAGCTCCGCGATTTGGCATAAAGCGAACCAGACCTTCTCCCTCCAAAATTTTCAGACCTTCTCTGAACGCACTGACACTGACATTGAATGCCTGCGCCAAAGCATCCTGCTTTAGCTGATCACCGCCTTTTAATTTTCCGACAAGTATTTGTCTGCGCAGATCATTGCTTATCTTTTCCGGAATAGTCATTCTTTCTAAATTGGTCATATTCAACTTTTCCATATTGAAACTATACCACCTTTTGATGAAAAATATAATATAATAATCGAATGTATACTGTATATTATCGATGTAATTCTATGTAATAATATATAAAAGGAGCCGCAGGATAAATTACAGTATTTGTGATTATAATACCATAATCTTATCATGCGGCTCTATATTAAAAATGTTGAGTGGGCAATTTAATCAGAAATATTTTCTGCTAAAATATCAGCTATATGTTTTATTTTTATTTCCGGTGCGTTTTTATCAAGACCTCCGCCGATCTGCATCATGCATGCAGGACAAGCTACAGCAATAGTCTGAGCACCACTTTCTTTGATATTATGGATCTTTCTGTTCAGCAACTGAACGGATAAGTCCGCATATTTCATACCAAAGGAGCCTGCCATGCCGCAGCATTGATCGGCACCGTCCATTTCCACGTAATCGTAGCCGGGAGCAGCTTCAAGCAGTCTGCGCGGTTCTTTATATATATCCAGGCTGCGCCTCATGTGGCATGAATCATGATAAGTTATTTTTTCCGCACCATGGGTGGTTTTCAAACGTTTATTTTTTGCGTATGACATTTCTACCAGCGAAGTGAATTCTCTTATTTTTTTACTCAGATTTTCAGCACGCTCCAGCCATATCCTGTCATGGGCAAACAATTCTTTATATGTCTGTTTCAAAGTTTCTGCGCAGGTCGGACAGGCTGCCACTATATAGTCGGCATTTGCTTTTTCCAGCGCTTCTATATTCTGCATTGCTAGTTTGCGTGCCGTTTCAAGATCCCCTGCTCCTATGATCGGCTTACCGCAGCAATTCTGATCCTGCGGATATATTACCTCTGCACCGATATCTTGCAAAACTTTTACCACAGATTCACCTGTCTGGGGAAAAACAAAATCTAAATTGCAGCCGCTGAAAAAGGCCACCTTCATTTTTGCGGAGGAAGGATTATTTTTGAAGAGATCGTTTGCCCTGTCTCTGAATGGTTTATCTGCTATCGCCGGCAAGCTGCGTCCTTCTGTCATTTTGGCAAAAAACAATGGCAGATTACGAATAAATTTTCCTGATTTCACCGGCTTTTGTCCTATTGAAGCCGTTCTGAGCAGTGTATGAAAAATTTTTCTGTTCGTCATAATTTTTTGGAATATTAATTTTTCCGGCAGTGACAATCCTTTTTCCGCTACCCGCCTATTGCGTAATTCCTGAATAAGGTCTGGAATATTTATTTTTCCCGGGCACACCGTAGTGCATCGGCGGCACCCTATACATAAATCACTGAACTGAGCAAAATCATCCATACTGTTCAGCAGCCCCGTTAAAATAGCGCCTATGCCTCCCGAATAAATATGTCCATACACGTTACCGCCAACAGTCGACCATATGGGACAGACATTCAGACATGAAGCACACCGCACACATTGATATACTTCTTTCATTACCGGATCATGCGCTGCTTTCAGTCTTCCGTTATCAAGCAGAATAGCATACACCTTTTTATTTTCTTCTACCATCTTACCGTTTTTTTCATGAATTATCGGTGTAGGACCATCAACCAGCGTCAGATAGCTTACCATTCGCTGCCCCGTACCATTCCGCGGCAAAAGGCGCATTATCTTCGAAGCATCACTTATCTTCGGTATAAGCTTTTCATAGCCAATTATAATAACATGTATCGGCGGCATAGTCGTTACTATACGAGCATTGCCTTCATTCGTAACGAGACCTATGGCACCGTTCTCAGCTATGCCGAAGTTTGCTCCGGATATCCCCATATCTGCCTTCAGAAATTCCTTGCGCATCACTCGTCTGGCTGTCTGCACCATAAAGGGGATATCGCTCGGAATATCTTCCTTAAGCTCATCAGAAAAAAACTTGGCACATTGATTTCTGTTCAAATGAATCGCCGGCATTACCATATGTGATGGGTGCTGGCCCGCAACAGAAAGCATCCATTCGCCCAAATCCGTTTCCTTTACATGCAGTCCCTGCTCTTCCAAGTAATCATTCAGTCTTATTTCTTCCGTTGCCATCGACTTTGATTTTACAATATTATGCACATCATTTTCCCTGCATATTTCGAGCAGCTGCCGCTTAAGCGCTTCTCCGTCTTTAGCTCTGAAAACTTTGGCACCTCTTTTTTCCAGGGATTCCTGAAACTGATCAGCTAATTTTTCTATATGGGATACAGAGTAGCTTTTCATTTCCTTGAGGTCATCCCGCAAAGCTTCTATACTTTCAACATTGGCATAAGCCTTTGCTCTGGCGGCGGGATACTGTTCCGAAAATCTTTCCAGGTTGCTGCGCAGGATTTCATCATGCAGTTTATCTTCTATTTCTATTTTTATATTACGTTTTTCCATTTTTATCACTCCATCCCATCCACTGCAAATAGTATCAATCTGCTTGGACCATGCACACCTAAAGTCAGCACTCTTTCTATGTCCGAAGTACGGCTTGGTCCTGTAACAAAACCGGTGTACCCTTTATCAAAAACCTGTTCCAATATCTCAAAGGCATCCGTCATAGTATCCACTACATTGTTCTTATTCATAAATACTATATTTATAGGAGGCAGCATAGTAGCCACTCTGGCTTCATAGGAATAATTATCAACACAAATGCTTCCTGTTTCTCCCACACCAAACTCCGCGGTAGAAATACCTATATCAACAGAAGGTGCATTTCTTGCTATTTCAAACTTGTCTGTATAGACCTGATATTTTTGTCCCAGATTTTTATATATACGGCTCAGCTCCTCAGATTCTCCACCGCCGACAGCAGCCAATCTGGAAGCTTCTGCTCCAGCTATTATATCTTCAATGATCGGCATCGCATCTTCATAATTTTTTACTTCCTTTAACTCCACCGAGGCAGCCTGTGCGTTTTCTTTGAAATCATTCCAATACTTTTTATCTATAAATCCTTTTTGCAAATATTTCTGCCATTCGTGGCTTACCTTTCTCACTTTGATTCACTCCTCAATAATTTTCCGTTGCTATATATATCATATTATGCCGATACTTTTTACTGACAAACCTTGCAGGGATTCAAAATATTGAGCGGATCAAAAGCTTTTTTGATCCCTTTCATGATCTGTATGGCTTCTTCCGGCATGGATTTTTTCAGGTATTCTTTTTTTGCGTAGCCTATGCCGTGTTCTCCTGAAACGCTTCCTTTAAGGCTGTGGGCTTTCTGGTACATTTTTCCCATTGTCATTTCCAGGGTTTTTTTCCATTGTTCTTCTGTCATGTCATCTTTGAGGATGTAGGCGTGCAGGTTGCCATCTCCTGCGTGCCCGAAGCATTTTATTCTTGTGCCTGTTTGTTTTTGCAGCTGGTGGATGTATTCGACGAGGTCGTTGACGCTGCTGCGCGGTACTACTACGTCTACTTCGTCCATGGCCGTGGTGGAGCTTTTTATTGCTTCAAGGAATGCTCCTCTTGCTTTCCAGATGGCTTCGGCTCTTTCGTCGGTGTCGGCTATGAGCAGGTCGGTGGCTCCCTGTTCAAGGCAGATGTGTGCCACAGAGTCATAGTAGGAGGCTATTTCTTCCATCGTGCCTCCGTCGAATTTGAGCAGCAGGTAGGCGTCCGCCTGGTTGTCCGGGAATTTTCTGCCGAGGTATTCTTCGGCGTCTTTTATTACTTCTTTTTCCATGAATTCTATTGCGGTGGGGATGGCTTTGGATTTTATGATGGGGGGGACGGCGCTTATTGCTTGTTCAAGTGTCGGGAAGGGGACGAGCAGGCTGACGTTTTTTTTGGGCAGGGGCAAAAGCCGCAGGATCGCTTTGGTGATGATCGCCAGTGTTCCTTCCGAGCCTACTATAAGGTCTTTTAAGGCATAGCCGGAGCTGTTTTTTACTGTTTTGCCGCCCAGTGTCATTATTGTTCCGTCGGCAAGGACTATTTCAAGGCCGCGGATATAGTCGCGGGTGACGCCGAATTTGACGGCTCGCATTCCTCCGGCATTGGTGCTGATGTTGCCGCCTATAGTTGCTGATTTTTCTCCCGGGTCCGGCGGGTAGAAATAGCCTCTTTTTTCTACGTATTCGGCAAGTTCCATGAGCAGTACTCCCGGTTCTACGGTGAGGGTGAGGTTTTGCTCATCAAGTTCTATGAAGTGGTTCATGAGGGTGGTGTCGAGCAGGATACCCTGCTCGACAGCCACCGCGGCGCCTACAAGTCCTGTGCCGGCACCTCTCGGGGTCACGGGGATGTTGTTTTTATTTGCGTAGGCGAGGATCTTGGATATTTCTTCCGCAGCCGCGGCTTTTATGACCAGTTCCGGATAATGGCGTCCCGCACTCAGTTCGTCATGGCTGTATTCTTCATTGATTTCTTTTTGCCAGAGGATTCTTTCTCTGCCCGTTATTTCGCTCAGGTTCCGGAGGTCTTCTTCGGTTATTTGTTTATAAGGTGTCATAGTGCTTTTCCCCCTGTCTTTATTTTTTGGATCAGCTCGGGGATCACGTCGTAAATATCTGCTTTTACCGCATAGTTTGCCGTCTTGAAGATGGCAGCTTTAGGGTCATTGTTTATGGCAAAGATGGTGTCGGCATGGTTCATGCCCGCCACAAACTGGACTGAACCGGATACTCCGCAGGTAATGATAAGTTTTGGTCTTACTGTGCGTCCGCTGAGTCCTATTTGCTTTTTGGGGTCCATCCAGCCCGCCTCTACCAGCGGTCTTGTGGAGGCTGTCTGTCCTCCCAGCAGGTCGGCCAGTTCTTCGAGCATTTTCAGGTCGTCCTTTTTTTTGATGCCGCGTCCGGCAACGACAATGACATCTGCTCCGTCTATTGTTTTTTCTTTTGGTTTTTTGGTGACGCCGAGCACCTGAATGCGGCTTTTCAGTTTTTCGTCGCTTATGGCAAGCTCATGTACCGTTCCCGTTGCCGTGTCGCTCCATTTGGGAGCGTCCATTATCTTATAGCGCACGGTAGCCATCTGCGGTCTTGTGTTCGGGGTAAGTATCTCGGCCATAATATTGCCGCCGAAGGCCGGACGTATCTGAACAAGATCGGTGTTTTCTTTTATGTCAAGGATGGTGCAGTCCGCCGTAAGACCTGTGCCGAAACGTGCCGCTACGCGCGGAGCCAGCTGTCTTCCCACCGGTGTGGCACCCACGAGAATGGCTGCGGGTTTTATTTTGGTGATGAATTCTTCAAAGACACTGGTATATGCTTCGATTTTAAAGTATTCCAGCTGTGATTTATCACAGATATATACTTTATCCGCTCCGTAGTGCAGAAGCTCTTCGGCCTTATGCTTTATACCGCTTCCTATGAAAAGCGCGTAAACAGGCTGTTTTATTTTTCCTGCCAGTTCTTTTGCTTTTCCCAGCAATTCATATGTTACGGGATGGATCGATCCGTCCACATGGTCCACGTAGACGGCTATGCCCCGCCATTTTGTTTTATCGATCTGCGGTGCCTTTTTATCTTCTACATATTCTATTGCCCCTTTGGGGCCCTTCTTTTCACACAGCCTGCACATGCGGCAGCCTGCATTTATGCTCAGCCGGCCGTCTTTTTCCTGCATAGCGCCGAACGGACAGATCATTGCCAGTGCTTTGGCATCCGTTATCTTTTCCTGATGAATCAATAGTTTTGCCATGGTTTTTCCCTCTATCCCGCTATGAATTTTTTCTGCTTTAAGGTGGCGTATATCTTCTGCGCCAGTTCCCTGCTTGTTCCCTCCAAATGCTCCTGCACCTTATCGCTTATCGGAGGAAAGATCCGCTGCACACTCGTCGGCGAACCCGTCAGACCGTACTTTTCTTCATCCTTATCTTCCATATCACTGAAAGTATATATATCTATATCCTTTTTCATTGTCTGCTGCTTGCGAAGATAAGAAGGAAGCCGCGGCTGACAGATATCCTTCTTTACTGTCAGCAGACAGGGAAAAGCTGCCTTTATCGTTTCTATATCATGCGGCATATCCATATCCACTATGATACTGCCTTGTTCGGCCTTTTCGATCCTCTGGACATTGCAGACACTCGGTATATCCAGCAGCTCTGCCACTTCCGGTCCTACCTGTGCCGTATCTCCGTCTGTCGTCTGCAGCCCGCACAAAATAACATCAAAACTGCCGAACCTCCTTATACCCTGCGACAGCGTCCGGCTCGTTGCCAGCACATCCGCTCCGCCAAACTTCCTGTCCGTTATGAGCGCCCCGTTATCCGCACCCATCGCAAAAGCCTCGTACAAAACAGCCTTCGCCTGCGGCGGACCCATTGTGATAACGCTTACTGTACCGCCGTACTTCTCCTTGAGTCTCAGCCCCGTCTCCAGCGCGTACAGATCATACGGATTCATCTTGCTGTCTGTCCCGTTCCTTTTCAGCACTCCTGTTTTTTCATCCACTTCCACCTTGTTCGTTCCCGGTACTTGCTTTATGCATACTAGTATTTTCATTTTTCTTCTCTCCGTAAATTTAATGCGTTTTATAATGCTGCAGTCCTTTATCAGAAGACGATGCCAGCATTGTTCTGGCCAATAAAATAACACAGAAAGAAATCAGCAATATTATTACACCGCTGCCTCCGGCGGAACTGCTGCCGGCTGCCTGCACAGCACCTGTTCCGGCCTCTGCCGCAAGAACGGAAACAAAAACACCTTCATAAAAATAAATTATGCAGCATATTATAGCCAGTAAGATCATCGAATGTTTCATGCTGAATTTATATATTTCTCCTTCTCTGCCTGTTAATCCGGTCGTCCCGGCTGCGATGGCTATGGATTGCGGCGATATCATTTTCCCGACGGCCCCGCCTGCCAGATTGGCGCCTATTCCCATCACAGGCATTATACCTACAGCAGAAAATGCTGTTGTCTGCAATTTACCGAAGAGAGCGTTTGCCGAAGTATCCGAGCCCGTCACAAATACTCCCAGCCAGCCTACTATCGGTGCAAACAATGGAAACATATCGCCCGTTTTTGAAACCAGCAGTCCCATCGTTGTGGTCATACCGCTGTTGTTTGCCACATAAGCATAAGCTAATACACCGCTTATGGTAAGCAGAGCAATTTTCAATTCATTTATCGTCGAAGCAAAAATCCCTATCGATTTTTTCAAAGAAACCTTTAGTATGAGACAAGACATAAATGCGGCCAGAATGATGCCTGTTCCTGCTGTGGAAAGCCAGTTCAGATTAAAGACCGCCGCCAAAAGACTGTTAGTCGTGCTGTTCATTATAGCTTTGTCCAAAAAAGGCAGCGGTATTAATATATTCACTGTGTCCAATACACTGCTGACACTTTTCATTCCCCAGTCAGCTATAAACATTATGAGTACAATAAAGGGACTCCATGCCTTTATAATCATTTTTTTGCTGAGTACAGCTGTGCTTTCGCCCGATACATCTGCTTCATTTTCGAAACGGTAAACATGTTTTGGCTGCCATACTTTTAAAAACAATACCAAGGCTATCATAGATGCCAGTGATGCTATTATGTCAGGAAGAATAGGTCCCAGAAAAAAAGAGGTAAGCGCCATCGGGATAGAAAAAGATATTGAAGTAACAAGAACTGCCGGCCAAACTTCTTTCAATCCTTTAAGGCCCGTCATTACAATTATGAGATAAAACGGAACGATAAAACCTATTATCGGACATATCATTGCCAAAAGTTTAGCAATGTAATCCCCCGAAAAACCGGTTACCTGCGCTGCAACCAATACCGGAATTCCCAAGCCGCCAAAGGCTACCGGGGCTGTATTCGCCAATAAGCTGAGGCACGCTGCCTTTTTTGCCTTGAAGCCCATGCCTATAAGCATGGCTGATGTAATTGCCACAGGTGTGCCAAATCCCGCTGCACCTTCGAGAAAAGCTCCGAAGGAAAAGGCTATGAGCAGCAATTGGAGCCGTCTGTCATCGGTTATAGACACTATTGATTTTTTTATGATTTCAAACTGACCTGTTTTTACACTGATGTTATAAAGAAAAACAGCACCTATAACTATCCATCCTATAGGAAAAAGTCCGTATAATGCTCCATGTACAGCTGACATAATCGACAGAACAATCGGCATATCATAAACCCAGCCGGCCAGTGCAACAGCCAGAACAGTAGTAGATATAGCCGCCCAGTGTCCTTTTACTTTGAACACTATTAATACTACAAAGAAATAAACAATAGGTAAAAATGCCAATGCTGCTGATAGAAACATATTATTTAGCGGATCAAAATTCTGTATATACATTTTCTTCTCTCCTTGCGTAAAATAATCTAAAAAAACTTACGCTCTTTCTCTGTTTTTCATGCAGTACCTCAACATTCCATTTCCAATTTTCTGCAATCGATCTGCATCTGGTACCTTGTGTTTTCATTGCATAACATCAACCTTCTCTCCTTTTGCTGTTCAGCGATACTTTACACTCTTATCAAAACTGCGATCATACTGACTGTGTGTAATATAAGAAAGACATAAGTTATTTCATTAATATTTAAAATTTATGAAATATTATATATATTTAAAATCAATAAACATATTCCATGTATATATAATACAAATAAATGCAGTACATAGTCAACGCAGGCAAAATGTGTTACGAATTAACTTGAATTATTATTCAAATCGGCACATCACTTTATTTAAGCCTTTTAATGATCATTTTTTCTATAGATTATTTTCTTGAATATCCATTAACTTGTTTTATTCAAAAAATACGCCTATAATAATAGTACAATTTACAGATTTTTCGCTAATTTCTTTGATTTATCTTGAATAATATTATTCAAAAAAAATCAATAATTTCCATTCTATATATAATAAATTAATTTTATTATTCATATTTAGTATTATTATTGTATAATATACTTAGTATTTGTTTATAGTAAAATGTTTTTCATTAAATAAAAAGGAATTAACCTGCAATGAAAAAAAATTTTTCACAGACATTAAAACATCTTACAAAATTTTCCGGCATAAAGCTTAGTGCTCTTGCCGATTTCATAGGTTATGATGTTTCCTATCTGAGCAAATGGTGTAACGGTATCAATCATCCTTCTCCTAAATATATAACACGTATCAATCGCCGCATAGCCACATTTATAGCAGATGAACTGATAAAGCAGGATCGTATTTATCCTTTTTTCAACGAATTTGATATAAGGCTTTCTGTCAAAATGACCGCAGAAAATACAAAGGACCGTCTGACAACAGAAATAAATAATCTACTGAACGATGTATATTATCACAATCAAGCTGAACCGATCCCGGAGGACAATGGTCAGTCTGCTGTTTCAGCGGCATCTTATTTAACGATCGTTGGAAGGACCAATATAAAAAAATTTTTCAACACAAAAATTGCTTCATTATTCAGCACCACTCAAGAGGACATCAGTATTCTTATAACAGGCGATATCGTTTCTTTGCTTTCCCGTAATGCGCTTCTTGATTTTTTAAACTGCTGTCATTTTTCTTCAGAAAATGTCAATATTTATCTTGGCTGCTGCATAAATGAACTCAAACAATCTCCGGATTCCTTTCTTCCCAGATTATATAATATGCTCAACAAATATATCAATATCAACTTCTATATATACGATGACCAGAATTTTGCAAAATCAAATATAATAACGGTAAAAAATTATTTTACCATGCACTACTCAATGCACAAAGATAATTTAATAGATATCTGCACTTATATAACAGATAAAAAGACGGTAAAAGAAGTTTGGGAACGCACATATGAAAAATTTGATTTTAACTGCTGTATCCTTGAACCAAAAGATGATATAGAACTTGTTAAATTCCGTTCATTTTTTTATTTGAACAGCGATCTTTTACTTTTCTGTGCAAAAGGCTTTGAATTTTTTCTGCCCGCTCAGGCTTTCAAAAAGCTCCTTAGTTCTTCACGTGACTATAAATATTCCTCTGATATGCAACAAACCATTCAAAACATGCAGATAACCTGGGAAGAACAATTTGGCAGTTCACATATTGATTTTATCCTTCCCGAGGCCAATATAATACGCTATATAGAAAACGGACAGCTTACTTATGGCGAAATAGACTATATTGCTTCTGCCCAGGAAAGAGAAGCACAGCTTCAGCAATTAATAAAATCCATGAGGAATAATCCTGCCATAAATATCCATTTGCTGAGTGAATCGCAGCCGCAAAACGAAGACGATTCCTTCAAATTATCATATTACAGCAATACAAAAACAGCCTATTTAAAGAAAAATAAATCTTTTTTGCGAAATTGCAGCAAAACTATATATTTACTGAGGCACCCCTTTTTAATAGATAAATTCAATAGCTTTTTCCATGATTTACAAAACAGACCAAATTGTCATAAATTTTCTGCCGAAGATTTAGAAAAAATCTATAAAAACAACAATGCCCTCTTATATCGCATATGGAAAAAAAACACACCGGAAAAATGATCCTTCCGGTGTGTTTTTCTATAATATGTTTTTCATTCGTTTAACAGGTTCTGTAAGATCAAGATGTCCGCTTAATGTTTCAAGCGGTTTACCGTCAACTAAAAACCGTACAGCTTTTACCTCAGGAAAATTAGTAAGCGTATCCGTAACAGATCCCACAAGCATTATTTCGCCCGTAGAACCGCCCGAAAAATTTTTAACAAGCGCATTATCAAAATTGACTGATGCGATTCCATTTTTATCAACGCTGACCGCCAGAAGTTTTGCCTGCTTGGGAATGACAGCAATTCCTTCTCCTTTTTTAGGTCCTTGCAGTAAAACTTTAACCGCCGCAAGATATTTATCGTCGACTTCTGTATTCAAAGTCCTGTCCGAGGCAATAAGTTTTTGTCCGTTTTCATCCGGAAAATATACTGTAGCCTTGACTTGTTTAATATTTTTTTTATCAGAAGATTCCTTTTCATTTTTTGCCTGATCATTTGTTGTTATCTGTCCATTTTGTTGTTCCGACTGAGCTTTATTTCCGGAATTATCACTGCACCCCGCTATAAAAACCGTAGAGATAATAAAAAATGCTGCTAATATTGTCCTTATCCGTTCCAAATTATTTCCCCCTTAATCGGCCTGGAAATACCTGCTTATGGCTCTGCAGATAGCTTCTGCCATCATTTCCTGAAAATCATCGGCATTCAGCAGTCCTTCTTCTCTGTAGTTAGATATAAAGGCAAGTTCCACTAATGCTGATGGCATCGACGTATGTTTTAAAACATAAAAATTTGCGGCTGCTATTCCTCTGTCATTCAGTCCGCTGCTTTTCACCATTTCATCCTGTATCAGCGAAGCTAACTTTTCTCCCTGTGATGAACTTTGGTAATAATATGTTTCTGTACCGTTGGCAGAGGGACTTGTAAAAGAATTGGCATGCACACTCAGGAAAATATCTGTGTTTTTCGTATACTCTCCTACATTGACTCGTGCCTGCAGTTCCTGAACCGCACTTGCATTGGGTGCATATACATCCTTATCTACAGTACGCGTCATAATCACCGTCGCCCCGTTATTGACGAGAATGTTATATACTTTCTTTGCCACAGCCAGTGTCACATTTTTTTCCATGATCCCATCTGGTCCTACAGCTCCGGAATCACTGCCGCCATGTCCAGGATCAATGACTATCACATGTCCGGCCACTGCCTGCAGTGACCGGGACAGTACCGCTGCTTTTTTACTGATATCCACTGCCAAAACTGAGCTGTTTCTGCGTCGCGAGTCAGCATTATTGATTATATAAGCCTTATAGTTGACTGTATCCGCGTCATACGGCAGAGATACGACCGCCCTGCCGCTTCCATTTTCATTCGTAAATTTCACACTTTTAGCAAGCGAACCATCAAGTGTAATCGGTCTTTGGCTGGTGTTCTTAATTTTTGTGCCCGGAAAAGTCAGCAATAATTCTTTCTTATTTTGAGGATTGACCTGTAAAATATACTGAGAATCTTTACTGCCCAGTTTAAATTCCATATGTAAATAATTCTCCGCTCCAGATGACTTCAAAACACTATATCGAAAATCATCTGTTGAAAAAGAAGCCGCCGAGCAAACTGTCTGAATGAGAAGCATTAGAAAAATAAAAAATAAAGCTGTCCTTTTTAACAAAGCTGATACTCACTTTCCATCAGATAATTAATACTCTGATATTACTATTGTCTGCATACAGCCGATGATTATTTTTCTGCCTGATCAGAAAAAACACCGTATACAAGCAATAATTATCCCTATCTCAAAAATTACATTATCAGTAAAAACATATTTTCTCTTTTGATGTCACTAAAAAGCGGCAAAATCTTCCTCAATAATTCAAGATGCAAATGATATCATTTTCGTGAAAAATCAAATGCTCTGCTATGTATCACAAAATATCTGTTTATATCGCTATCAGCTGTTATTGTCCTCATTTTTTAAAGCATGATACTAAATCTGCCACTATTTCTTGATTCTGCCGCCCAATTAATTATTTTTTATTTTAGAGCTGTACCAAACCCATACTGACTTTCACAGCCTCGTCCACGCTTTTCATAATATCATTGTCAAGCGTGGTAATCTTATTGCGAAGTCTTTTTTTATCAATTGTCCTCAGTTGTTCAAGCAGTACGACGGAATCGCGGTCCAGTCTGCATTCTTCCGCCTTTAATTCTATATGTGTAGGCAGCTTTCCTTTACTTATTTGTGCAGTTATTGCCGCAACAATTATAGTAGGACTGTATTTATTGCCTATATTGTTCTGCAATATCAAGACTGGGCGCGATCCTCCCTGCTCAGACCCGATCACCGGACTGAGATTGGCATAAAAAATATCGCCGCGTTTTATCATGCCGCGGTCATCTTTTTGATATCCCTCCATATAAACCTTCTTCCGCTATAGTTATGTTGATTGACCCCATTTCTTTATAACCTTTTTTCATCTGTTCCACAATGTTTCTATGTTTGCAATTCTCAATATATGACTGAACAGCTTTACACAATAATTCCTCATGACTAGCCTGCTCCGCCTGTGCCAGATTTTCCAATTCACCAGCCAGATCGTTAGGCAAGTCAATAACAATACGTCTACACGCGGACAATAAAACCCCTCCTATATTGCGATAAAACAGGATATAATTATGTATAGTATAGGGTTTTTAATAACAGTTGTCAATTTGCTTTATCTTAGTTAAATACCTTACCTTTGTAACCTATCTATGCATTCACTGTTCATTTTCTTCCTTTTAGCAACAACGTCATATCACTTGCCGTCCACATACTTGCGGGCGGACTGAATGCTGTCTAAAATATCACCGGCAGTGAGCCCGGCCATTCCCTTCCCGGCTGCTATATCACCTGCTGTCCCATGCAGAAAAACAGCTGAAACAGCAGCTTTTTTCCCGTCCAGCCTATCGGCTCGCAAAGCTGCTGTCACTCCTGCCAGAACGTCGCCGCAGCCGGCAGTAGCCATACCCGGATTACCTACAGTCGTTAAAAATATATTTCCATCAGGGCAGGCAACAATTGTTTTTTCACTTTTCAATATGAATATACAATTATATTTTGCGGCAGCATTTCTTGCATATTTCCATAAATCATTTTTCAATTCTTTTACTTTTATCTGAAGTAAGCTGGCCATTTCTCCCAAATGTGGTGTCAATATCGGAATAAATGCACAATTTTTCAATTCTTCCGCATGCCCGGCAAAAGCAAAAATTGCATCGGCATCAAGAACAAGCGGCTTTTTCACAGCTACCGCGAAATTGCGGACAAATTCCATAGTTTTCTCAGATCTTCCCAGACCCGGTCCCATTAAAATAGTATCGTAACTTTCTTCTCTGGGCAAAAGCACTTCCGCTGCCTGCATCCCTAATATTCCTTTCTCTTCCTCGGGCAAGGGCATAACAATAACTTCTGTTAATTTTTCAGCAAAAATAGGATAGAGGCTTTTGGCTGCCGCAAGCGTTACAAGACCTGCCCCCAGCCGAAGAGCAGCTTGAGCGCAAAGAGCTGCAGCCCCCGTATAGCCTATAGATCCCGCTAACACCAAAACCCTGCCACAATTTGCCTTGTGCACTTCCATAGAGCGAACTGGGATAAACTTTTTGACTAAGCATCTATCTATCATTCTTTGCTGTATAGCTTTATCATTTAGTAAAGCCAAAGGAATTCCTATAGAATCAATAATAAGCTTCCCTACATAATAGGCTCCTGGATAAAGCAGCAAGCCCACCTTAGGAATACCCATAGTAACAGTACATGCTGCCTTCACAGCCTGCCCTTCATATACACTTCCTGTATCAGCATCAAGACCGCTCGGTATATCAATTGCCACGACCGGCTTATGTGCATTATTGATGCATGCAACCATCTTCTGCTGATCAAACCTAAGCGGCAGATCTATTCCCGTTCCGCATATCCCATCTATCACAGCATCAGCAAGCCCCAATGACAGCCTTACTTTATCCCAGTCATATTCAGTGCCTATATGATAAAGATCAGCATGCATATATTTCAATATATTATAATTAGAGCTGGCTGATTTTGTCATATGATCAATATTACCTACAAGAAAAACTTTGACCCTGGCACTATAATTAAGCAAATATCTGGCTGCTACCAGTGCATCACCGCCATTGTTGCCCGTTCCTGCAGCTATAAAAACAGATCTATTGCCTATATCGTCAAAAAAATCTTCTACAGCCTGAGCTACCTTTCTCCCTGCATTTTCCATAAGGACAATTTCTTCCATACCGTACTCTTCAATAGCCTTCTTATCCACCTGTCTTATTTCTTCTTTTGTTGCAATACGCAATTGACTTCCCCCAAAAACTAAATAAATTTATCAGTCCTAATGAACAACGGCACTATATTCTTTTTGATATAATTAATGCATATTAAATCTGATTGTTTTATCAACAAAAATTTAATATGCATTAATTATATTATAAATTTTACTTAACTGTCTGCATTCCCGATGAGTTATAACTGCGTGCTATCAAAATTTCTACACGCCTGTTTTGAGCGCGATGCTCAGGCGTATCATTGGGTACAATAGGACGGTATTCGCTGTTTCCTGTGGCCTGAAATCTTATTGGGTCCAGCTGTGGATTTTTCTGCAGGACACTCTTCATAAAATTCAGCGCCCGCTGTGAACTCAAATCCCAATTTGAAGGATACCTGCTGTTCGAAATAGGCACATTGTCCGTGTGCCCGGATATCACAACATTTTCCTTTACAGCTCCCAATAAAGAAGCAACTATAGTAGTTATCTTATCAGAATCATTTGTCAGGTCGGCACTGCCCGATGGGAACAATGCTTTTTCCTTGACACGGATCATCAATCCCTGTTCTGTCAGCTGTGTACTGACTTCATTTTCCAGATTCTTTTCCTTTATATATGCTTCTAATTTCTGTTTTTCTTTTTCCAGCTTATCATTTTCAGCCACGTAATTATTCACAGACTTATCTTTAGATTCATCTTCTGTTAAATAAGCCGTATATCCGCTTTGAGTACCCATCTTATCAAAAAAGGATATACCTCCCGCATTAAAACCATGCCTGAAGGTAGCTGTCACTTCTTCTGAAGTGGTCTGCTTTGATGCTGCATTTATGGCATAAAGGACTATGAACAAGGCCAGCAGTAATGTCATAAGATCTGAATAAGGCAAAAGCCATGCTTCACTCGGATGATCTTCCTTTGGTTTCGCTCTCTTTTTTCGTGCCATTTCATTCACCCGCTTTTTCGGATTTCAATAAATCCCTTTCTGTCTGAGGGATAAATATCATCAACTTAGCTTCTATGGCTGTCGGTGAATCACCAGCCTGCAAAGATAAAATGCCTTCAATTATCATTCTTTTCTGAGCTATTTCCATTTGTGATAATATTTTCAGCTTATTAGCTATAGGCAGCCATAATACATAACCCGTAAATATACCAAGCAGGGTAGCAACAAATGCCGCAGAAATAGCATGTCCCAAAGCAACTATATCACCTAAATTACCCAGCGCCGCAATCAGACCTACAACGGCCCCCAAAACACCAAGTGTCGGTGCATATGTACCAGCCTGAACAAATATCGACATACATTCAGCATGACGATGTTCCATAACTTGCAGCTCCGCTTCCAATACATCACTGACGAATTCAGGATCCATTCCATCAATAACCATCGACAAACCTGACCGGAAAAAAGGATCTTGTATTTCATTGATACGATTTTCCAATGCCAATATACCTTCACGGCGTGCAATCTGGGATAATTCCACAAACAAGTGAAGCAATTCACCTTTAGGTTTATTATCAGGGGACTGTAAAGTTTTCTTGATAAGTTTAGGAAAGGTCTTCATCTGCTCAAGCGTAAAACCCGTAAACAAACACGACACAGTCCCTCCCAAGATTATCAAATATGCTGCTGGAGTGACCAATATGGATGGATCCGCTCCCTTTAGTACATATCCTATCCCTAAAGATAAAAAACCTGCAGTTAAACCTATAAGCGTAGATTTTTCCAAGCTCAATTCCTCCCTGGATTAATAAATCCATCTATTAAAAGCATTGATCTGACCTACTATATATTCCATACTGCATCCTGAAAATCCTATATAAATTATTTTTTTATATACCTGTTACTAAAACTAATGCCCACCGAAAAAGATCAAAAACGTATCTGTTCAGCCTGCCGCAGTGCAGCTCTTGCCTCAATCACAATTGATTTAATAATATCAGCTGCCGGTTCTATCTTTTCCAGCAATGTGAGACTTTCCCCTGCTTGGACCATTCCGTACTCGATATCGCCTTCCACCGCGGCTAACTTGTTTGTTCCTGTAGCCATCTTTATAAGTTCTTCTTTAGTTGCGCCACCCTTATTTTCTTTCTCGACAAAATCCTGTGAAAATTTATTTTTCAGACCGCGGACGGCAGCTCCCAATGTATAACCGGTAACGATGGTATCTGTATCTTTAGCAGACAAGAGCATATCTTTAACATTCTGATGCACTTGGCATTCATCCGCCACCAGAAAACGCGTTCCCATTTGTACGCCTGCGGCTCCCATCAGCAATGCGGCGGCCAACCCTTTGCCATCCGCAAAACCGCCTGCCATGACAACAGGTATATTAACAGCCGGTATCACCTGTTCCATCAGAGCCATTGTCGAAAGAACTCCTATATGTCCTCCTGCTTCCATCCCCTCAGCTACCAAGGCATCCGCACCCGCAGCTGCCACTCTTTTAGCCAGCTTTACATTTGGTATTACAGGCACTGCCTTTATGCCAGCTTTATGCAGCCGTTCAAAATAAGGAACAGGATTTCCTGCTCCCAGGGTGACAAAAGCCGGTTTTTCTTCACAGATTACCTCCAAAATCTCTTCTTTATTAGGTGCCATTAACATCATATTTACACCAAAAGGTTTTTCAGTTAATTTTTTTGCCAGCCTTATTTGTTCGCGTACAAACTCCGTTGTTCTACCACCGCTTGAAATAATTCCCGCACCGCCGGCATTTGAAACAGCCGCTGCAAGCTTTGATTCAGATATCCAAGCCATCCCGCCTTGTATAATAGGATATTCAATATTCAAAACCTCTGTTATCAGTTTCTGCATAAGAGTCTTCATCCCCCTGCCTTGTATTTAGGAACATCATGATCAACTTTAAAGCATACAGCAAAAGTATATCATTTCCCGCCGGATAAAAAAACAAAGCAGCACTGTCTCCGCATATTCTTTTACTGCAGACAAAAATATTTTCTCCTACTAGTGCTTTTATTAACTCATTACCTTCCTTATTAATTTACTGGATAATTAGCTATATGTTATCACTTTTAGAAAAATTTGTCATCAACGTTACCGCACAAACTGATTTTTTCTTTATGGGTAAGCTGTTTTATTTCATATTCTCTGCTCATTGCAGCTGACTTACTGGAATACGTCTCATAATATACCAGCTTCACTGGCAGGCGCATACGCGTATATTTTGCACCCTTCCCATTACTGTGTGCCGCCAGACGCTTCGCCAAATCATTTGTCCAGCCCGTATAAAAGCTTCCATCTTTACAATGAAGCATATACGTGTACGCATTCATTTTTTAATCTTCCTTCAGAAAAACTGATTCAATTACTATTTCTTCACACGGCCTGTCCTGGAAATCTGTTTCGGCATGACCTATTTGAGTAACTGTATCCATCCCTTTCACAACTCTGCCAAAAACAGAATGATGTCCATCAAGCCACGGTGTGGGAGCTAATGTTATAAAAAATTGTGAACCGCCGGTATTTGGTCCCGCATTAGCCATGGAAAGAATTCCCTCAACGTCATGTTTAAGGCTTACATCAAATTCATCAGGAATAGTGTACCCAGGTCCTCCCATTCCTGTTCCGTCGGGATCTCCTCCCTGAATCATAAAACCATCAATAACTCGATGAAAAATAACACCATCATAAAATCCCTTATCTGCCAAATCAAGAAAATTTTTAGTCGTTATTGGTGCTTTATCCTCAAACAGCTCTACTTCAAAATCACCCTGATTTGTCTTGAACAATAAAATCTTATTTTTTTCCATTTAAAATTCTCCTTTTTCAATATTATTATCTGTCTTTTTTTATAATTATTGTCTCACCAGACAGCTCCGGTGACCATACATTTATATGCCTGCCATCACTTGCATTTGTCTTCAGAGGCCAGGCCTGACGTCCTGCATTATGCATAGCAATTATATTATCTACATTGGTCTGCCTGCAAAATTCTTTTACACCCCAATCGCAATATTCCTCCAAACGCCTATCTACCGGAAAGAAAGCGATATCAGCCTCCATTCCTGCAATTTTCTTCATCTGCTTTAAAAAACCATTTTTGGCAAAAGCATTATTTTTTTCGGTATCTCCCTTCCAATGCCACCAATTAAAATCACCGGCATGAAATATATTCCAGCCTTCAATGCTGACAAGAAAAGATATGCCTGCATCTGTGGAGCTATATGATTTTACAGTTATCATATCACTCTTATATTCATCATATTCATTCATAACAACCGTTTTTTCCCCAGGCAAGGTCTCCATATTATGTATATCATAGCTCAAAAAATATTTTCGCACATTTTGCGAAAATTTGCCTATAGCTGGGTTCCAATGATCAAAATGACTGTGCGAAACAAAAAAATAAACGCTTTTGTATTTTTGTAAAATGTCGGACAAACAATCCGCTTTATCAGTATAATAATCAAAAATTAATGCATTCGTACCCAATTCAACTACAAAGCCGCTGTTATATAAATATGTTACTTTTACTGTCTTTTCCACATTTTATCCTCTTTCCTTTTTGATTCAGCAAATCATTATTTGGCTCAAAACATTCCCGCCTCGCTGAGATTTTCACATTGATCAATACTCTGTAAATAATTTTATCATATTTTCAATACATGACTATAACTATATTTTACCATAAATTTTTCATTTTCCTATTGATTTTATTTATTGGTCCTCCACAACGCATAAATAATATGATACTATTATATGTATTGAATTGATATTTTTTTTGTACGCAATATTATTTGTGTCTACCATCAGTAAAAATAATATTTTATACACTTGCATAAATTGTCTGATGTACAAGGATTTTATATTTAAAAAATAGAATAGCTATTTATACCTTTTCTGAGGAGAATCATAATGTTAATAGAAATTAAGGGATTATTATCAACTATCGATGCACTTGATGTTGCCGACATTATTATTGTTGCCATTATTTTATATAAATTATATGAAATGCTGAGAAACACAAGGGCTATAACCCTTGTCAAGGGTATTATTGTATTACTCGTGCTCACTATAATAAGTGACTGGCTCGGACTGCATGTCATCTACTGGCTCCTGCAAAAAACTGTTACACTGCTCTTTGTGGCTCTGCCGATTGTTTTTCAGCCAGAATTGCGTCGTGCCCTTGAGCATATCGGGCAGGGACGCTTTTTCGTCAGATCTGCCCTGCTTGATATCCATGAGGCCCGCAGTCTTGTGAGTGAAATAGATTCTGCTGTTATGCGTATGGCTCAGAAAAAAACAGGTGCTCTTATTGTTATAGAAAGAGAAATGGGACTTGATGATATAGCTTCGAATGGTATTTTCATAGACGGTGTCGTATCTGCTGAACTGCTCATGAATATTTTTATTACAAACACTCCACTCCATGACGGTGCCACAATTATAAGAGGCAAACGCATTATTGCCTCCGGCTGTCTTCTGCCGCTGACAGATGACCGTACACTAAGTACTGAACTCGGTACACGTCATCGTGCTGCGATAGGTTTATCCGAACAGTGTGATGCGGTCGTAGTCGTTGTCAGCGAAGAAACAGGAACAATATCAGTGGCTGAACACGGTCGTATATACAGACATTTAGATTCAGATCAGCTCAGGCAGTATCTGATACCGCTGTTTTCTCAAAAATCTTCTGTATTCAGCGATTTTATCAGGAACTGGAGGAACGGTAAAAAATGATAAATTTACTAAAGCAGAATTTATTCTTAAAATGCATTTCATTGCTTTTGGCATTGGGATTGTGGCTTTATGTGATGAATGAACAAAATCCTTCAATAACAAATTCTGTCTCTGTACAGCTCAGTATTATTAACGCTCCTGACGGTTATCAAATTCATCATGACAATGACACAATAAAAATCAGACTTAAAGCTCCGCGTTCCGCATTTGCTTCTGTTGACAACTCTGATTTTAAAGCATATGTAGATCTGACTGATGTCAAGGAAGGTGAACAGACGCTTCCTGTTCATATCCAGCTTCCGGCAGGTTTTGAACTCTTGGGCTCCTCGCCCGAAAATATAAAATTCGTTGTTGATAAAATAGTTCAAAAACAGATTCCGGTAGATCTTGTTCTTTCCGGAAAACCAGCTGACGATATGGTAGTTGCCAGCACAAAGCAATCCGCGGACACAATAGTCGTAAGAGGGCCGCGGACACAAGTTGATGCTGTGCGCAGAGCTATAGGCTATATAGGCCTTGACAATAATAAAGATGATTTTACTGTCATCGTGCCGCTTCGGGCTGTTGACGACGACAATAAAGACGTCAGCAATGTCACGCTCTTAAGTTCCACCGTCAATGCCAGTATAACACTGGCTCACGGCCTCACCCGCAAAATCGTCACTATAAAACCATTGGCAAACTCTGATTTGCCCGCGGAGTATACTCTTGATTCTTTAAAGGCAACACCCGATAAAATAGAAATAACGGGCAATCCTCAGGTAATTTCTACCATAAATTATCTTGATACGGAAAAATTTTCCTTGGGAAAAATAACTTCTTCTGGTGATCAGACTGTGAACTTACTGATTCCTCAAGGGGTCACTACCTCCACTAATACAGTTACTGTGAGCATCAAAATTTCCGAAAAAAAACTTGATAAAAACTAAGGTGGTTTCGTAATTGATTCGCATAAAAAATTTGAACACAGCCTTTAACAATACTGAGCCTTTAGAAAAAATAGCTGCTGCTTATTTAAAAATCAGTGATAAATATATAAAAAAAGCTGTAATAGTCCGTAAAGCAATAGATGCACGCCGATATAGAAATTCTCCCATTTTCAACGTTTTTACACTTGACGTTTTTTTAACGGATAATGCAGACAAAAAAAAACTTATGAAACGTCTGCGAACAAATAAAAATATCGAGTTATCTGCACAGCCACTGCCAAAGGTAATTCCCATTGTCTCTGGCTTTAAGCGAAATTCTGAAAATTTGCGTCCTGTCATCGCCGGTTTTGGTCCGTCCGGTATGTTCTGCGCTCTCACATTATGCCGCTACGGTTATCGTCCGATTATTCTTGAACGAGGCCGCGATATTGACACAAGACATGAAGATGTAAAAAATTTTTGGCGAACAGGTACTCTTGATCCCCTATCCAATGTACAATTCGGTGAAGGCGGTGCGGGCACTTTTTCTGACGGAAAATTGACCACACGAATCAATGATGCTAAAATAACTCAGGTCCTTCGCGATTTTGTAGAAGCAGGTGCTCCTCAGGAAATTCTATACCTGCATAAACCGCATATCGGAACAGATATATTACACAGCGTAGTTAAGAACATCCGCAGAAAAATTCTGGCTGCCGGCGGATCAATATATTTTTTAAATCAGCTCACAGATCTGCAAATAATCAACAGCAAATTAAAAGGTGTTGCTACTTCATCCGGTGAATCTATTCCTTGTGAAAATTTATTTTTAGGCATAGGACATAGTGCCCGTGACACATATGAAATGCTTTTGAGAAAAGGAATACAGATAGAAGCAAAATCTTTTGCTGTAGGAGTGCGCATTGAACATCCCCAATCTTTAATAGATGCTTCACAATATGGTGCTGATGCAGGCAGCCCGTATCTTCCCGTTGCAGATTATGCACTTACGTGGCAGAATCGGGAAAAAGCATTATCCTGCTATTCCTTTTGCATGTGTCCTGGAGGTAAAGTAGTATCCGCATCTTCAGAGGAAAATAGGCTCACTACCAACGGTATGAGCTATTATGCCAGAAACACAGGTATTGCTAACAGTGCGCTGCTGGTACCTGTGACACCGGCGGACTTTGGCGGGAACATCCTTTCGGGAATGGAATTTCAACGGCATTATGAAAATCTTGCTTTTTCTGCCGGCGGCAAAAATTACCATGCTCCGGTCCAGACCGTAGGCGACTTTCTTACTCATCAGCATGGTTCTGATAAATTTCTGACTATCCCTACTTACGAACCGGGTATCACTCTGGCAGATCTGCATGAGCTTCTTCCTGCCAAAGTTTCTGCGGCTATCGAACTTGCTCTGCCAAATTTTGATAAAAAAATTCCTGGTTTCGCTGATAAATCAGTTGTGATGACTGGCCTCGAAATGCGTTCTTCAGCACCCTGCCGCATTATACGGGACAAAAACACCTTCAAATCCGTCAGCATTGCCGGTCTTTATCCTATTGGTGAGGGCGCTGGTTATGCAGGTGGTATAATGAGTGCTGCCATTGATGGAATGAATGCTGCACTAAGTTATATATATAAAAGATAGAAATTATTATTTGCACCAAATAAATTCAAGGAGAGATTTTTTTAATGACTAGACTTTTTGGCACAGACGGCGTACGCGGCGAAGCAAATAAAGAGCTTACAGCAGAACTGGCTTATAAACTCGGCAGAGCTGCTGCCTTGTATTTTGGCAAAGATGATAACGATGCATGCAGAATTTTAATTGGACGGGATCCTCGCATTTCGGGTGCCATGTTTGAATCGGCTCTTGCTGCCGGCATTTGCTCAGCGGGCGGTCATGTGATCATAACCGGTATTATTCCCACTCCTGCAGTGGCTTATTTAGCAAAAAAATATGGTGCCAATGCTGGTATCGTAATTTCTGCTTCCCATAATCCTTTTCATGACAACGGTATAAAATTTTTTGGTGGAGACGGGTATAAGCTTCCCGATGAAGTAGAGGATGAATTAGCTGAAATAGTCGTCAAAATCAACACTGACGATGTTTTTCCCCGTGCAGTCGGCAAAAACATCGGAACAATCGAATACAGGCATGATCTTATTCATGACTATATTGATTATGTAGCATCAACAGTCAGAGTAAAATTGACCGGACTGAAAATAATCCTTGATTGTGCAAACGGTGCGGCATATGAATCAATGCCTGCAGTTTTGCGCAGGCTTGGCGCAGAATTGATAGTTATAAATGATAATCCGGACGGAATCAACATAAATGAAGAGTGCGGATCTACACATTTGGAATATTTACAAAAGGAAGTCTTATCTCACTCTGCGGATATCGGTATAGCTCATGATGGGGATGCTGATCGCTGCCTTTGTGTTGATGAAAAGGGACGCATTATAGATGGTGACCATATTATCGTAGCTTGTGCCCTTGCTATGAAAAAAAATAATAGGCTTAACAACAACACAGTAGTTTCAACGGTCATGGCCAATATCGGCTTTCATAAAGCACTCAGAAAAAACGGCTGCCATGTAGAAGTAACAGCAGTCGGAGATCGCTATGTACTCGAAAATATGAAAAAAAATAATTATAATTTGGGCGGTGAGCAATCCGGTCATGTCATCTTTACCGATTTTGCTACTACGGGTGATGGTCTTATAACGGCTTTGCAAGTTCTTGCCCATATTGCAGAAAATAAAATAAAATCGTCTCAAATAGTAGATGTTATGACAACCTATCCCCAGCTGCTTTTTAATGTACGTGTAGCCTCTAAAAACGGCTGGGATTCCAATGAACTTATAAAAAAGGCTATAAAAGATGGTGAACAGGAACTTGGCTGTGATGGCCGTATATTAGTTCGTCCTTCGGGTACAGAGCCGCTGATACGTGTAATGGCAGAAGGTCCGGATCAAAAACAACTGGAAATAATCTGTCAATCTATAGGTACTGTCATCCAGGAACAGCAATGCTGAAAGTCACAAACCGAAAAGACTGCCACCAAAGTCAAACGCTTTGGTGGCAGTCTTTTTATATAAAAAAGATGCACAGAAGATATTTCCATGCATCCTTAAAGATATATTTTTTATTCTTTAATAAGCCAGCCCTTAATTGCGGCTCTTAGCCGGTTCCACATTGATTTTATAACCTTTAAGAGTATTTCTATGCATAACAGAAATAACTCGTTCGGTCACATTGCGGGGAATCTCCACAAAAGTAAACTTATCATATATATTGATAACACCGATAATATTGCCTGGGATATCTGCTTCCGTGGCTATAAAGCGTACAATATCTTCCGGTTTTATCTTCTGATTGCGGCCTATATTGATAAACAGTCTTACCATACCAGGAGCGCCGCCGCTGTTATCAAATTTTTGTTCTAAGTTACCGCCGCCTTCATCATCAGCCCCATTACGTTCTTTTAATCCTTCAACCGATAACTTTACTGCGGCTGCGGCTATATCAAGAGAGTCATATTTATCTGCCACCAAATCCGATACAATCATATGATAATCGGAATAACTATTAGTCTGCAACACCTTCACTAGTTTTTCCTTTATTGCTTCTTTCTGCAATTCGAGCACATCCGCCGATGTTGGCAGCTGACCTCGAATCATACTATGTTTTATAAGCTTTTCAATAAGCCGCAGCTGCCTATATTCGCGCGGTTCTATAAAGGTTATGGCAATACCGCTGCGTCCTGCCCTGCCTGTCCTGCCGATCCGGTGAACATACGATTCATGATCCTGCGGAATATCATAGTTGATAACATGCGTAATATCATCTATATCTATACCTCTTGCCGCAACATCCGTAGCGATCAAAATATCCAGCTTACCTTCACGGAATTTTTTCATTACTCTCTGCCGCTGTGCCTGATTCATATCACCATGCAGCCCGCCAGCCATATATCCTCTGGCCTCTAACGAGGCAATAAGATCGTCCACTCCTTTTTTTGTACGACAGAAAATAATGAACTTGCCAGTCTCCTCCACATCAAGAATACGGCACAAGCCATCAAATTTATCCCGCGTTTCATAATAAATCTGATCAATAAGCGGAACCGTCAGATGTCCTCTGCTAATCAAAACCTTTTGCGGTTTATTCATATAACTTTGTGCTAATTTTTCAATAGTAGCCGGCATTGTAGCCGAAAAAAGCAATGTCTGCCTTTCTTCTTTAGGAATATGAGACATTATTGACTTTATATCATCAATAAAGCCCATATCAAGCATCTCATCCGCTTCATCTAGGACAAGTGTTTTAATATAATCAAGATTTATTGTTTTTCGATTGATATGATCTAATAAACGTCCGGGTGTTCCAACAATGATTTTAATACCATTCTTTAAAGCACGAATCTGGCGTTCGATCATTTGCCCACCGTAAATAGGCAACGTTTTTATTTTTTTATATTTGCCTATTTTATTCAATTCTTCCGCTACCTGAATGGCTAATTCTCTGGTAGGTGCTATAATAAGTGCCTGTATGTGCCTGTTAGTTTCGTCTATCTTTTCCACAGTAGGTATACCAAATGCAGCCGTTTTACCTGTACCGGTCTGTGCCTGTCCAAGTACATCATTTCCCTGCAAAACTAAGGGAATTGTTTTTGCCTGAATTGGTGATGGTTCTTCAAAGCCCATATCACTTAATGCATTAACAATTTTTTTGTTCAAAGTAATATCACCAAATGACATTATTTCATTTTTCAAAAATAGATCCTCCTGTTTCTTAATTTATAATTTATAAACTCATTTATTTTCGGATTGAACTTCCTGACTTTTATAAATTGAACTTGCGAGATACTCCAATCTACTCCATACTCCCCGCAGTGTGCAACATAAAACACTATCTCGAAAGAACATTCCCTCAATAAAGATTGCAATAAAATAAACCTGCCCATTATAAGACTGATTTATCTTCTAAGTATAATCGTATCATATTTAGTGCCTTTTGCGTAGCACGATATTTAATTTCTTCTCTTTTTCCCGAAAATAAATTTTTAACGACATATGTGCCTCTATCTCCTGTCACAGATATATAAACAAGTCCCACCGGTTTTTGCTCCGTTGCACCGCCTGGTCCTGCAATTCCCGTTATTCCAACACCGATATCTGTTCCCATGCATTTGGCCACTCCTTCAGCCATATAACGAGCTGTTTCTTCACTTACAGCTCCTTTTTCGGCAAGAATTGATTCCGGCACATGGAGATGTTTTACTTTTACCAGATTGGAATAAGAGACTATCGAACCCATTACATATTCTGAGCTGCCCGCTATATCCGTAAGCCTGCTTGTCAGCAGGCCGCCTGTACAAGATTCGGCGCAGGAAACAGTTATTTTTTTTGCCGCCAAAAGCCTCCCGACTACATTTTCCATTGGCTCATCATCAACGGCATAAACATACTGTCCGACACGTGAATATATTTCCTCCTCTACAGGTTGAATAAGCTGTTTTGCCTCTTCGACACTGTCTGCTTTTGCTGTTATACGAATTATCACTCCGCTGGGACGAACGAGCAGTGCCAATGTAGGATTATACTGCTTAAGAATAAGATCACGAATTTTTGTTTCCAAAAACGATTCGCCTATATCGAAAGTATCAAGCACCACTGAATGAATAACATGCTTTATACCAAATTTATCTCGTAAAAATGGTTTCAAAGATCTGTCAAACATATCTTTCATTTCGCGCGGTGGTCCGGGCAGATTTATCAGAACTTTTTCGTCACAGGCCTGTACGATACCGGGTGCAATACCATTATAATTAATGAAAACATGTGCACTCTCCGGAACAAGCACCTGTCGAGAATTATTTTCAGTCATTTCTATGTTTTTTTCGCGAAAGTGATCATCCATTCTTTTTTTACTTTCGGCATGAGTGACCATGGTTTTTCCCATTATTTCTGCACACACATATTTAGTTATATCTCCCTGAGTAGGACCCAAACCACCCGTAGTTATAACTATATCTGCCCGTTCAAGCGCATTTTTGATTACAGTTTTCATCCTGTCATAATTATCCCCGACAGTGGTTTGATAAAGCACATCAAATCCTATATCATTCAAATGAGAGGCCATATACGCACTATTGGTATTAACAATTTGCCCCAGCAAAAGCTCACTGCCCGTAGTAATTAATTCAACTCGCATTTTTCAGTCCCCTTATTATGCTTTTGGCCCACGAGATCATAAGCAAATCCCTGAAGAATTTTTACTTTTATAATATCCCCAGGACTGCTTTCTTCATCATTCTCTATATATATCTGCCCATCTATATCAGGAGCCTCACGATATGATCTGCCATATGCAACATTGCTCTGTTCTGCATCGCGGCCTTCAACAAGCACATCGAATATCTTATTTTCCAAGCTTTTATTTATGTCTTCTGAAATTCTACTCTGCACACTCATCAAATCGTGGTATCTTTCCTGCATTATATTTTCTGGCACTTGATTGGACATGCTGTACGCAGGTGTATTTTCTTCCTTTGAAAAAGTAAAGACCCCTACTTTATCGAAACGATATTTTTCCACAAAATTCCGCAAAAATTGATATTGTGAATCTGTTTCACCGGGAAACCCAACAATAAATGTTGTGCGCAGAGATATACCCGGAATACGCATTCTCAACTTGCCTATCACATCTTCAATATATTCAGTCGTATCAGAACGGCGCATATTTTTCAACACGGCATTATGGGCATGCTGAAGTGGAATATCTGCATAATTACAGATTTTTTCTTCCGATGCCATCACGTTAATTAGTTCATCGGTGAAAGAATGCGGGTAGGTATATTGTACTCTTATCCACTGCAGTTCTTTGATTTTAACCAATTCGCGAAGCAGTCCAGCCAAATTTTCACGTCCATAGATGTCACTGCCATAATTTGTCGTATCCTGGGCAACAAGATTTATTTCTTTTACGCCATTTTTGACAAGCCGCACTGTTTCTTCTTTTATATCTTCAATGGTACGACTGCGGTAATTGCCACGCACCAAAGGAATAGAACAAAAAGCGCATCTGTGGTTGCAGCCTTCGGCAATTTTAACATATGTACTGAAGGAAGGTGTTGTAATGATGCGCGGTGTATCCTGCCCATAGATAGTATCTGCCTCACCGGTTATTACCACACGCCGCCCCGCCAAAGTTGAATCCACAGCCTCCATGATTCTGTTCCACGCGCCTGTACCGATAACAGCGTCAGCTTCCGGCATCTCATCCAGTAATGTCTGTCCATAACGCTGGCCTAAACAGCCTGCGATAATCAGGGATCTGCATTTCCCCGTCTTTTTACATTCGGCCATATCCAAAATAGTCGTTACTGATTCTTCTCTCGCTGACTCAATAAAGCTGCAGGTATTTACTATCAATATATCTGCCTCAGATGGTTCGGCAGTGATTTTTATATCATTTTTACTCAGTATACCCAACATAACCTCTGTGTCAACACGGTTTTTTGAGCATCCAAGACTTACAAATCCAGCTCTAAGCATTTAGTTCCTCCAAAATATATATTGTAAAGCAAATCATCCACCCATCATTGCACATACGGTCTATTGCAGCCGTATATTTTTTACCCACTCATCAAGCAGACTCATTTTCTGCTCCTCAGTAGGCATCTCTATATTATTTGAAAAGGGAACCAAGCCCTTTCCCGCATAAGTTTTATAAGCAAATGTGGAATAATTTGTTGGTACGAAAAAAAATCCGTTTCGCTGCAGACAAAGCTGTATATCATCACCGAGAAGCCATTGAATAAATCGGGATGCCTGAGCCTTATCGGGCGCATTTTTTAAAAGTGCTGCTCCTGTGACCTGATAATAGGTCCCGTCTTCAGGATAAATTATCACTAAAGGATAATTATTATTTAAATATTTAACAGCCTCACTTTGCACTGCAATAGAAATATCTACCTCACCCATTCCAGCCATTCTGACAGGTGTTGACAGATATTTTGCATATTGCAGAACTTTAGGATGCAGCTTTTGCAAAAAGGAAAACGCCTGTTCATTTCCATAATGCCTGATGAACGCATAGAATAAATTTGCTGAAGTATCAGAAGCCAAAAAGTCTGTGAGTCCAATACGTATATTTTCCTCATTCACTAAAGCAGCCCATGTACGAGGTATATAAGGAGCAGCCTGCAGATAATCTCTATTAGCACAAAAAATAATCGGATCGTACCAAATGCCCGTCCATAAATTATTCTTATCTTTAAATATGTTTGCTACAACATCCTCCTGCTCAGACGAAAACGCTGCCAAAACATTTAAAGCAGCTGCCCGTTTCAAAACATCCTGCCCTGCAAGAATAATGTCTGCCTGTCCATTTAAAGGCATAGTTCCATTTTGCATTTTATCTGTCAATTCTTTTTCAGAAAGCAAAACAAAATTCACTTTTACTTTGTTAAGCTTTTCATATTCTGCCGCTATTGGAGCAGCTACCTGCATAGGCAGTGTAGTATAAACAGTTATTTTATTCCTTGTAACAGTAATCTGCCGATTATCACTTGTATGATATATCCAATATGTGTTTACCGCCAACAAAATTAACAAGATACTGCACACGATAAAAAACAACGGTATATAGCGCCGCATAACCAGCCTCCCAACTGTCAGAAGCGAATAATCAATGCACTTATTCTGTCAAAAATTCACTTTACATTAAAGTATAACATTTTATAAAAAATAAGCAACCGCCGCCAACCGCAACGATTGCTCTCTTTGCATTCTGCTATTTTTTCCGCATCCATATTGGTATATCAGGAATTTCCCTGTCCATTTTAAAGTCATTTATCTTATGCGTTACAGTACTAACATCCATTTTTTTACCATCCAGCTCGACAGTTACCGTGCTGTCATCAAATCCTGTTGCAATAACAGTAACCCGCACATTGTCCTGCATATTTTCATCAATAGCCGCACCAAAAATTATATTCGCGTCTTCGTGCGCAGCTTCTGATATTATAGCGGAAGCTTCATTTACTTGAAAAAGGCTCAAATTGGAACCGCCTGTTATATTGAGCAACACTCCACGGGCACCCTGAATAGAAGTTTCCAGCAGAGGGCTGTTCACTGCCGCACGAGCTGCATCCACAGCAGCATTTTCCCCTGTTGCCTCACCTATACCCATGAGCGCTGAACCTGCATTATTCATAACAGATTTGACATCGGCAAAATCCAAATTGATCAGTCCCGGTATGGCTATCAAATCCGAAATCCCCTGCACGCCCTGACGCAACACATCATCAGCTATGCGGAAAGCATCCATCATGGATGTTTTTTTATCAACAACATCCAACAGTCTGTCATTAGGTATAGTTATGAGTGTATCGACATTTGTCTTCAAGTTCACAATACCTATTTCAGCCTGTTTAAAGCGTTTGCGTCCTTCAAAGGTAAATGGCTTTGTCACAACTCCAACAGTAAGTGCACCTATCTCGCGTGCACATTCTGCCACTATGGGTGCCGCTCCTGTACCTGTTCCTCCGCCCATTCCAGCCGTCACAAAAATCATATCAGCGCCTCTGAGAGCTCCAAGCAGTTCTTCTCTGCTTTCTTCAGCAGCTTTTTCACCAATTTCCGGTTTCGCACCGGCCCCTAATCCTCTTGTCAATTTTTCACCGATCTGTATGCGATTCTGTGCCTTAGCATTCAATAAAGCCTGTGCATCCGTGTTGACCGCTATGAAATCAACACCCTTAAGACCGGACTCAATCATGCGGTTGACTGCGTTGTTACCGCCACCGCCAACACCAATAACTTTTATCTTAGCAAATTGGTCAACGTCCATATCTAATTCAAACAATAGAAGCAACCCCCATATACTCCATATAAAATGCCGTTCATGGCATATAAGCAGTCAGATTAATAGTTATATTATATAACATATGCAGTGAATAATCCATCTTAATTTTCTATATAGTTTCATTATTTTCTAATCAGGTGATGTCTAAGGTATGATAGATTCTTAAAAATTCTGAGAGCAAATACAAATAGAACAACATAATAGAGTTCAATTGACAAATTGTCACCGATAAATACCATAAAAACTGCCAATATTGTATTTAAAAAAAAGCCGAGCAAAAAATTGATATTATCAAAATTATTTAATGAAACGGCCTTCAATCCGCCGAATATGGCATCAAATCCAGCAAGCAACGCCACAGAAAATAATTTGCTGTATTCGCCGGGTATTGTTACATTGCATAAATACCCTACTATTGCCCCTGCAGTTAAACTTAATACAGCAAAAATCATTTTTCTCCGCCTTTCTCCACCAATTCAGTGTACTTAAAATCAACACCTTTGCTATAAGCAGGCAGCAGTATTTGCGTTTTTTTTGCAATATCAATCTTTATGCCCCATACACTCAACGTATCAATCACGCCCCCGCGCATCTTCATTGCATTTTCCAGCGTGTCGGCATCACCTATTGCTTTTATTACAAAAGGAGGTGCCGAACGTTCATTATTAACAGACACAGTAGGTCCTGCGCATCTTATTTCGGTCGTAGCCACCACTCTTTGCCCATTAATGGAAATAGCCTCAGCTCCCGCCGCACGAAGCTCATTTATGATCCGCAGCATATCTTCATCATGTATTATATATAAATTAGCATTTTCATCGGTGGCAGTTTTTTTGCTGCTGTCTTCAACAGTCACCACCAGACCCGGTCCGCTGACCTCTGAGGCACCAGCTTCAATGATCTGCGCATCTGTCAGTCCACCATTTTTATCTTGTGTATATTTTTGATTCTGTTTTTTCAAAGAATCCCTTTCTTTTTCTGTTGCCAAAAGACGCTGTGACAGCTCCTCCGTCCTTTGATACTGCGTTGAATATTTCAGACTATTCTGCGTAGAATGGAACTGAATTGCCAACATAAACCCCAGAAGGAAGCAGGCCAGTATTATAGATATCCGGTTATATTTTCTTGACAGCATAATTTACTCCTCGATCAGGGTTTAAATTTAAGTACAGGTGATATATAGCCAAAGTCAACATATTCGACAGGTTTTTTCATTGTTTTTAAATCGTTCAGAAAAACAGCTGTTTTCTTCGCCTCTTGCTCAGAAAATGACAAATCACCCAATTTTATTTTCACACCGCCTGTAGTGTATGCCACAATATTCTGAGGTGATATGATGCTGATTTCCGATATCTGAGCTAAAGCGGTGCTGTCCATTTGCTCAAGAAAAGCTGCCGCTTTCAAGACATTCGCATCATCTATTTTATCGCCAATATAAACGTCCCCCAGTGTGATACCGGTCATCATGGGAAATTTCATGGTCTGCATATTCCGATAGGAGTTCATAATAATTCCATTGCCCGCTATATCAACATATCCATAATTGCAGCGTAATGTAGCAATAGGCTTTCGTTCTTTTATATCAATAAGAAGAACATTGGGGAAACTTCTCCTTACAGAAGCTTTTGCAATGCGCAGATCGCTTTCCAAACGCTTTTGCAGATAATCTGTTTTTACCGCAAAAATATTTACTGGTTCTCTGATATCTGCTATTTGAATTACCTGTTCTTTGGTCAATTCTTCATTTCCCTGCACCGCTATGCTGCTCACTGCCAATATGGGGGAATTCAGAAAAAAAACAGCGCCTGTTAACAAAAGAAGCAGGAAAGATATTCTTGCCGTATATCGGGAAAATCTTCTTTTCATATTCTATACGCAGGCTGCCGCCCTCTCCTTCCCATATTCTTTCGCATTTTTAATCTATCATATCTATCATCATTTCACACAGTTCGGGGAATTTTATACCTGCGTGCCCCGCTGCGTCAGGTACTAATGATGTTTCAGTCATTCCCGGCACCGTATTAATTTCCAGCACATAGGGCACATTATCCTCGCTTAAAATCAAATCAACACGAGCCACTCCGCTGCAGCCCGTTATTTCGCAGGCCTCTACAGATATCTGCTTGATTTTTTCTGTTAATTCTGCCGACAGTGGAGCTGGAATTATATGCTTTGAACAGCCTTTTGTATATTTATTATGATAATCGTAAACACCGTCTGCTGCAACTATTTCTATTATGGGCATGGCCTTTTTTTCCTTGCCGCCATACACTGCGACTGTCAATTCACGGCCCTTTATAAATTCTTCTATAATAATCTCTTTACTGTATCGGAATGCCTCTTCCATTCCTTTAATAAAAATTTCTTCATTATTTACAGTAACTACGCCTATGCTTGATCCCTGATCCACAGCCTTGACGACTACCGGGAAATCAAATTCTTCCATTACCTGCGCTTTTATATCAATGTTTTCTGCATCTGTATCTTTAAAAAACAATGTACGCGGCGTGCTTATACCTGCCGACAAGAATATGCGTTTGCTGGCTGCCTTATTCATAGTCAGCGCGCTTGCAAGTACATTTGAGCCTGTACATGGCATATCAATCATCTCCATAACTGCACGGAGTATTCCGTCCTCGCCATACCTGCCGTGAACAGCATTAAAAACCACGTCACAGCCACTTTTTTTTATATCATCCACAACAGTGTTCCGACAAAGCTCGACTGGTATTACCTCATGGCCCTTGCTTTTTAAAGCTTCCATTACCGCCATTCCTGTCAATCGCGATATTTTTGCCTCTGAAGATGGTCCGCCCATGACAACTGCGATTTTATTATATTTCATATTTTACTCTCCTGCCTGATTGTAATTATGCTTATGCATATATGTTTTTATACTGGCTAAGCAGCTATAATTCCTGTGCCAATTTTTCTCCGCACCTGAATATATTACCTGCTCCCATCGTAATAATCAAATCACCAGACTTGACTATAGACTTCACATAACTGCTTATTTCTTCCATATTTTCTATATATATGGCTTTTTTCCCGTTTTTTTCTACTTCATCGAAAATAGTTTTTCCAGATATACCCGGAATAGGTTTTTCACCTGCAGAATATATGTCCGTAAAAATCAAAATATCAGCCTGTGAAAAACAGCTGCCGAATTCCTGCGCCAAAATTTTTGTTCTGCTGTATCTATGCGGCTGGAATATGCAAATAAGGCGCTTTGGGCTGGTCTGCTTTGCCGCTTCCAAAGTCGTCTCTATTTCTGTAGGATGATGTGCATAATCATCTACTACCCAAAAGTCACTTGTTCTTTTTTTTGTTTGAAATCTGCGGTCAGCACCGTGAAATATTTTAAATCCATCTGCGATCTTCTCCATAGATATGCCCAAAAACCTGCATACCGCTATGGTTCCCAAAGCATTTAAAATATTATGCCGTCCCGGTATGTTCAGCTCTATTTTACCAATATTTTCTTTTTTATAAATTACATCAAAGCTTGTTTTTAATTTTGACATGTTCATGTTAGCTGCCATATAGTCAGCATCATTGACAATTCCATATGAAATAAAACGTTTGTCGGTGAGCGCAGCTATCTTCCTCACATTTTCATGATCAAAACATAAAACTGCTATTCCTGCCGGATCAGTATTAGCCAAAAAATGGCGAAATGCCACAATGATATTTTCCATTGTTCCGTAATGATCCATATGATCGTCCTCAACATTTGTAACAAGAGCAATATAAGGATTAAACTTCAAAAAAGATCCATCACTTTCATCAGCCTCAGCTATCACATATTCACTTTTTCCCAGTCTGGCATTGCCGTGAAAATAATCGACTACACCACCTATCAATACGGTGGGATCAACACCTGCATTATCCAGGACCACACTCAGCATTGATGATGTGGTGGTTTTGCCATGTGATCCTGCCACTGCTATCCCTTTAGCTGAATTTATCAGCTCAGCCAGTATATCTGAGCGATGATATATTTTTATATTTTTGCTTTTGGCAGTCAATAATTCAGGGTTATCCTCAGCTATAGCCGAAGAGATTACCACAGCATCACAATCAGTAATATTTGATGGACAATGCCCTTTATATATTAAAGCTCCGCGTTTTTGCAGACCTGCAACAATATCTGATGCATTCAAATCCGAACCGGTCACAATGTATCCTTTTTCCAACAAGACTTCAGCTATAGCGCTCATGCCGACTCCGCCTATACCGATAAAATGAATTTTTTTTATATTTTTAAGCAAAAAATTTCCCTCCTGCAATTTAAATAGATTATCCTTTATTATAAATCAGTTCTAAAATCATATCCGCAATTTCCCCTGCCGCTCCGGGATGTCCCATAGTTTTGCTGGCCAAAGCCATTTTTTGCACTTTATTTTCTGATGCAAGCAATTCTGTCAATTCCCGAGCCAGACGTTTGCCTGTGAGTTCTGAATTCAATATCATTACTGCAGCACCCTTTTCGACAAGTGCGCGGGCATTAAATTCCTGATGATTTTCCGCGGCATATGGATAGGGAATCAGTATTGAAGGAATACCACAGGCTGTTATTTCTGCCAAACCTATGGCTCCTGCCCTGGCAACTGCCATATCAGCGGCTGCCAAAGCTTTTGGCATATCATATAAATACGGTTTTACAAATATATTATCTGCTCTCCCCAAATCGATGCCTTTAGCTTTTATACTGTCGAGCACTTTCTGATACTCATTTGTCCCCGTTATATGCAGGAATTGAACTGCCGTATCATTCAAAAACTGCTCATACACATCCGTCATAGCTTCATTTATTCTTCTTGCCCCTCTGCTTCCTCCTGTAATGAGAACTGTCTTTCTTGTATTGTCCAATCCAATTGAAGACAATGCCTCACTGCGGGAAGACATCAAAACATCTTTTCGTACAGGATTTCCTGTCAGGACAGTCTTTTGCGAAGGGAAATGGCTGCATGCTGATTCATAACCGCATGCTATTTTATTGACAAATTTTGACAAAATTTTATTGGTAATTCCCGGAATAGCGTTCTGGTCCTGAATAAGCGTAGGAATATTCATAAAAGAAGCTGCAAGAAGGATTGGTCCGCTCACATATCCGCCCGTTCCAATGACAGCATCCGGTTTATATTCTTTTAGTATGGTGCGAGCCTTTATCATTCCAGCGACTGCCTTACCAAAAACAACAATATTTTTTACAGTCAGGTGCCTGGAAAAACCCTCTATATCAATAGTTTTAAATGGGATATTTTCTTTCGGCACTATATCGGCTTCCAACCCTCTGGAGGTCCCGACGTAAAGTATCTGCGCCTGAGGATTTCTCTCTTTTATACTCTCAATCAGCGTTATTGCAGGATAAATGTGTCCTCCGGTCCCGCCCCCTGAAAAAATAAGTTTCATTTTCCTATTACCTGCTTACCCTATTATTCCAATTCGTTAACTATTTTTTTAAAGTCACGTCCTCGTTCTTCATATCCATCATACATATCAAAACTCGAACAAGCCGGTGAAAGCAATACTACCTGCGGTGCAACAGCATACTGCCGCGCCAATGATACTGCCTTTTTCATTGAATAGCCCGCTTCCACTATATTATTTTCTCTTATTCCATTGAGGATAGCAGCCTCTCTGAATCTTGCGGCAGCTTCACCGAGCAAAATCAATTTATCGACACGCTGGCTGGCCAGCCGCATAAATTCTGTCAAATCTGTTTTCTTATCATGTCCACCGGCTATAAGAACAACATGCCCGTCAAATGTTTCTAACGCTTTTATAGCAGCATCTGTATTTGTCGCCTTTGAATCATTGAAATATTTCACGCCAGCGATCTCTTTTACTGCCTCTATACGATGCTCAACTCCCGAAAAATTTCTCAAAACATCAGCTATCTGAGCCGGCGAAACACCTGCCAAAAAAGCCGTAGCCGTGGCAGCTAAGGCATTTTCCACATTATGTCCGCCCTTTATTCCTATTTCATCCACGCCGCAAACAAGATATTCTCTCCCCCGCCACTTTATCATCAATTTGCTATCCAGGGCAAATACTCCCTCTTCAAGAGATATCGCCCTGCTGAAAAACATAACCGTACTTTTAGCCCGTTCGGCCATATTGCGTGTACGCAGATCATCATAATTCAGAACAAGAAAATCCTGCTTTGTCTGATTGACAAAAATTTTCTCTTTCATCTGCTGATATATTTCCATTGATCCATGCCGCGCGATATGATCAGGTGTAATATTCAATACAGCGGCTATATGCGGACAAAATTCATGTGAACTTTCCAGCTGGTAGCTTGATATTTCTGCCACAGTACAGCCTTTATCAGCGACACGCTGCACTTCTTCACACAATGGTACACCTATATTGCCTCCCACACCGACCCGTTCATATATCTTTTTCATGAGCAACCCCAGCAGCACGGTGGTAGTCGTTTTTCCGTTTGTCCCCGTTACCGCATATATAGGAGCTGATGCAATATACCAGGCAAATTCTATTTCACTTATTATTTTTATTCCCAGTTTCCTTACTTCGTCCAAAAGAGGAATATGTAATGCTACCGCCGGAGACAATATTACCATGTCCGCATTTTTTAAAATATTTATTTTCTGCTGACCTAAAACTAATTTTATATTAATATTTCTTAGTTCACTCAAATCATATTTTATCTGTTCTGCTGGTTTTGCATCGCACAGTGTCACTTCCGCGCCCAATTTATGGGCTGTCTTCGCAGCTCCTATGCCACTTATTCCCGCCCCTAAAATTATAATATTTTTATCCGTAAAATTCATTTTATTACTTCTTTCTTAACTTAATAGAACAACAGCCATACCCAGTATTCCGAATAATGCACCAGTCAGCCAGAAATTCCGCACTACCTTGATCTCAGGCCACCCTTTCAATTCGAAATGATGATGAAGCGGACTCATCAGAAAAACTCTCTTGCCATTTCTGCAGCGAAAAGAAATAACCTGAATTATAACAGAAAGAGCTTCTATTACAAAAAGTCCGCCAATAATTATCAAAAGTATTTCTGTGTGTGTCAAAACAGCCACTGCCGATATAACACCGCCCAGTGCTAAGGATCCTGTATCTCCCATGAAAATTCTGGCCGGATGTTGATTGAATTTTAAAAAGGCTACCAATGCGCCGGTACATGACAGACAAAAAACCGCCAGATCATATTTTGCCAGATAAATGCATATCAGTGCATAAATAAAAGAAGCAATGGCGACAGATCCAGCCGCAAGACCATCCAGTCCATCCGTTAAATTTATTGCGTTTGTGGTACCTACAAAAACCAACCATACCAATACATAATATAACAACCCAATATTTATATTCATATTCAATATCGGCAGCCAAAGAGATGTATCCAATACACCGCTGTGTATTCCCCAATAGGTTGCGAGCAGTGCAATAAAAAGCTGTGCAAGAAACTTTTGACGGGCTTTTAGGCCAAGATTCCGTTTTAAAACCACTTTTATATAATCGTCTATAAATCCTATAATAAAATAACCAAACATTATTAATAATGCCAACAATATTTCTACACTCAAATGTGCAAAAGCCATTGTACCTGCAGTAATCCCAATAACAATCATAATACCGCCCATAGTAGGCGTACCTGATTTGGCCTGATGACTTTTAGGTCCTTCCTGTCGTATGCTCTGTCCAAATTTCAATTTGTGAAGCTCAGGAATAAGCTTCGGTCCGCAGAAAAGAACGATGGCCGCAGAAAAAATTGCAGCCAAAACAGGATAAGCTATTATCATCATTGCCTTTTCCCCAATAACTCTATTATTTTTTCCATTTGCATGCTGTGTGATCCCTTAAACAAAACAGCATCTCCTTTTTTTAAAATGCTCTTCAAAAGCACGGCTATATCTTCTCGCGTTCTGCAGCTGCTGACATTTTCCATTCCATACAGCCTGCCGGCAGCGGCGGCATATCCAGCCAGGGCACCCAAAGTTATCAATATATCTATTTTTTTTAAAAAGCAAAGCTTTCCTATTTCTTCATGCGCTGCCTTTGCCGCGGCACCCAATTCTTTCATATCCCCAAACACAAAAATACGTCTTTTTGCCGGTATGACAGATAAATTTTCTATTGCAGCCTTTGTCGAAAGCGGGCTGGCATTATATGCATCATTGATAACCGTATAATCATTCAGCGCAAAAATCTCAAAGCGCATGCCGGATGATACAAAATTATTCAGGCCCCGAGCTATCATCTCCCAATTCAAATGCATGGCACGGCCGGCAGCAATAGCTGCCAAGGCATCATAAACATTATGATCACCGATGAGCGGTATGGAAAGTTCAACACTTTCCTCTGCAGTTTTACAAGTAAATATCGTCCTTGCGGCACCTTCAGTATGTATATTTACTGCGGCTACATCCGCAGCTTTTTTTATACCGAAAGTTATTACTCCTGCTCTTGTTTTTTCTGCCATAGAAGCAGTGTATTCATTGTCAGCATTAAGAATAACAATTCCGTCAGACTCTATCGCCTCTGCCAGCTCACTTTTAGCCTTAGCAATATTTTCAATCGATCCCAGCAGTTCCATATGGGTGTTTCCCACATTGAGGATCACTCCTATATTCGGCTTAGCCGCCTCAGCCAAGTTCCGTATCTGCCCCAGACCCCTCATTCCCATTTCTATCACGGCAACTTCATGTTCCGGTTTCAACGCTAATAAGGTCAGAGCCATACCCACTTCTGAATTAAAGTTTTTCTGTGTTTTTAAAACCTTATATTTTTCCGACAGCACAGCCGCCGTTAAATCTTTTGTTGTCGTTTTTCCGTTTGAACCGGTTACAGCCAATACAGGCAGAGAAAATTTACTTCGCCATCCACCGGCAATATCTAGATACGCTTTTAATGTATCAGGCACATATAAAATTGTGCCATTTTTATTTTTTACTTTTTCAGCTTTATTTCTGTCCGACAGAATGATTCCCGCCGCTCCCTTTTCCAGTGCCTTATCAAGAAAATCATGTCCGTCAAATTTTTCTCCTTTTATAGCCAGAAAAATCATCCCAGGCATTATACTGCGGGTGTCAGTGCACACATTATCAAATTTTGTGCTTTTTTCTTCTATAACTTCACAGCCAGTATATTCTTTTATTTCTTCCAATGTAAAAGACGGCAATTATTTTCCCTCCGAAAGTTTCCTTTTTATAGCCGCGGCAGCTACTTCCTTATCGTCAAAGTGTATCGTTCCCGTTTTCAATAGCTGATAATTTTCATGCCCTTTTCCTGCTATTATGACAATATCATCTTTTTGAGCTAATTCCACGGCACGGTAAATTGCTGTTTTTCTGTCAGTAATTTTTTCATGAAAGTTACCGTGCAAAGACGGCAGAACACCATTTTCAACCTCTTCCAGTATAAATTCAGGATCTTCCGTACGCGGATTATCAGAGGTAGCAATAACTATATCTGATCTTTCAGCAGCTATGCGTCCCATTATTGGTCTCTTAGTGCGATCCCTGTCCCCGCCGCAGCCAAATACTGTAATAATATTTTTTTTGGCTATCTGCCTGGCTGTTTTTAAAACATTTTCCAGTCCGTCAGGTGTATGCGCATAATCAACTATAACAGAAAAGTCTTGCCCTGCGCGCACCAATTCAAATCTTCCCGGAACACTGTGAAAATCCGCCAAAGCCTCTTTTATGATATGAGGAGCTACGTTTTCCGCTAAGGCAGCGCCAACAGCTCCCATGACATTATATATATTAAAAAGTCCCGTTATATTCAAAAGCAAATCCATATTGCACAAACTACCGCCTATATGTACAGATGCTCCATCAGCATGAATATTGATATTATCAGCCTTAATATCTGCCTGCTTATCGATCGCATAAGTAAATGTACGGCACTTTGCATGCTGCTGCATCACCGCGGCAGCACCATCATCTATATTTATCACAGCAGTCTTGTTACCTTTTTCGTTTTCTGGCGCACTCAAGGAAGAAAACAAACGGGCTTTTGCCAAAGCATAATTTTCAAATGTTTTATGAAAATCTAAATGATCCCTCGTAAGATTGGTAAATACTGCCGTATCATATTCACACCCGGCAACACGATGCAGTGCCAGCGCATGGGACGATACTTCCATAATAACGTAATCCATACCGGCTTTTACCATGCAGAACAGCGTCTGCTGCAGATCAATTATATCAGGTGTAGTATTATGAATTGGCAGTATTTCATCTTCTATCATTATTTTTATAGTGCCTATAAGACCTGTCTTATATCCGGCCTTACGCAAAATTGACCGTATGATATACGTTATCGTTGTCTTTCCGTTGGTACCGGTAACACCGATCATTCTCATTTTTTTGCCAGGATAGTCATAAAAAAACGGCACAATTTTTTCCATTGCCGCATGTACATCATCAACTATTATTTTGACTATATTATCAGGTACATCGACATCTCTTCCAGCTATGACCGCCACGGCACCATTTGACAAAGCAGCCGGAACAAATTCATGTCCGTCCACTGTGGCCCCCTTTACACAGAAAAAAAGAGAACCCTTTTTCACCCTGCGCGAATCACATTCGACTGAAGTGATATCAACTTCTGCATCATTCGTAATTTTAGCATTGTCCAGCTTTTCTATCAATGTCTTTATAGATTTTGGCATCACAATACCTCCTATTTTTCCAAAACAAATATATTATAGCAGATAATCAGCAAACTAAAAAGGAGCTGTAAAAAAACAGCCCCTTAAATCACAAGCTCAACGATTTTTGTTAGCAAAATATATCTGAGGCGGCAGCACCATGCCAAGGTCTTTAACTGCTATCCCCTTTATGCGCTCAGGCGATTTCAGTCCAGCGATATCAAGCTTTAATCTTGAGTTTTCCTTTTCAAGGGAAGACACAGACTGTTTCATTTTTACAAGCTCATACCCTTGGCTGGCTGCCACTCCATTGCGAAAGGTAATGAACATCCCCATCGCAGATACAATCACAACTAAGAAAAAGCAACGCAAGCGCAGCTTGTTATTTAAATGTATCTTAGTTCCCGCTGCTTTTGATTTAGAATAATTTATATAATTGCGTGTAGGCGATTTTCTTTTCTTATCAGTCGGCTTCTCTGCTAAATTACTATAATTATAATACTTTGACATTGCCCGTTCCTCCGCATGTTCTTCCCAAAATACTTTTTTATCCGATGACTAACCCGCTCTAATACTCCTGCTTCTGCAAGCGGTGAGTAAAGAGCGGCTAACTTCCTGGATAATTTCGACTACTATTCAGGCGGCGTCAAAACGCCGTCTGAATTAAGTCTCCATTTATATTATTTTCTCCGCGACGCGCAGTTTAGCACTTCTGGCTCTGGAGTTATCGTCTGTTTCAGTTTCAGACGGAGTGGCCGCCCTGCCGCAGAGCTTCAGCTGTTTTTCATGTCCGCATACACAAAAAGGAACTTCCGGCGGACAGATACAGCCTCTGGCCATAAGCCTAAGGGTATTTTTAGCAATTCTATCCTCTAATGAATGAAAAGTTATTATAGCAAGTCTGCCATTCTTATTTAAGTGCCGTACAGCACATTTAAAAGATTCTTCCAAAATATTCAACTCATTGTTGACTTCTATTCTGACAGCCTGAAAAACTCTCTTAGCAGGATGCCCCTGCATATTTTTGCGAACTGCGGCAGGGATTGCTCTCCTTATAACATCCACCAACTGTCCCGTAGTCTGTATTGGAGTTGTTTTTCTGGTTTCTGCTATAAATGCCGCTATTCTTTTTGCCCATCTTTCTTCACCATAGTTTTTTATTATTTCAGTCAGCCGTTCCTGACTATACTCATTGACAACAATTTGAGCCGTGAGTTTCGCATCTTTATCCATTCTCATATCCAAAATTGCGTCATGCATATAAGAAAAACCGCGCCCGGCATCGTCAATTTGATGTGAGGAAACACCCAGGTCAAACAAAAAACCGTCTGCCTTTTCTATTCCCTGATCAATAAGTATTTGCTCAAGATGCGCAAAATTATCATGTATGATCCTGACATCGCAGACACAATGCGCCAGTCTTTCCTTTGCGGCATTCACTGCCTCAGTATCCTGATCTATCCCCAATAAGACACCCTGTTCATTCAGTGCCCCGGCAATGCGGGAAGAATGTCCGGCACCGCCCAGAGTGCAGTCGACATATATTCCATTTGGCTTTATTTTTAAGTTTTCAATAACTTCATCAGCCATAACACTTATATGATGAAATTCCACTTAAAGAAACTTCCCCCTTTTTGGTGGTCATAAGAACAAAATTCTCTCTATTTATTCTTTTAGTATATTCTTTATTAAAAAGCTTATTCCTTTATAAAATAAAAGATTATGTTGATTTTGAAGGTAATTTTACAGATCCGGCAGACTGAGATTATCCCTCACTGAAGAAATATCTCCCGCTGCATTCAAGTTGACCGGCGAATTAAGAATGCGGATATTATCCAGTTCCCTATACTGTTCCTCAACTGCTTTCATTTTAAATTGAGGAATTTGCATCATTTGAACAGTCATTTTTATGGTAGAATTTTCCGCAGCCAGATATTGTCGTGTCTTTTCCAAGACTTCATACACCAGTCTATAATTTTCATCTGACAATTCCTGCGGCGGCAATTTTTTTTCCAGCTCATTTCTCAGTTCATCAGAATCGGCCTGTATTTTCAGCAAATCTGTATTCATATCTTCCATGCTAATTTTTTGGGCAGAAAATTCATCTAACGCATTATTATAGCGCATCCAGATACGATCTATTTCTTCAACATACTGTTTATATTCTTCATACCATGTTATAAAAAAGGGCTGCTCACTTAGAATCTGCATTCTCTGTTCTTCAGTCATATTATTATTCTGTGTCTGTCCGTTCCAAAATAAAAAAACAGCTCCTGTGCCGCAAAGAACAATGGCTGTAAACAAATAAAAAACTCGTCTTTGCGGCAGATAACGGTAGCCGGCAAATAATAATATTACAATAAACATACCTATTCCCGCAAAAAAAAGATCATGTTTCATCTGTAGTCTCCTATTTTGAACGATTTTTATCCTGCAAATGTTTTCTCGGATAAATACTCATGCCAGCCTTCTGTCATTGCAATAAATCTATTTTTTTATTATACTTTTAACCATACTTTATTTCAAGTTATCGGGGGCATACATATGCAGATTGATTCTATAAAAAAATCCTCAAGAATATTCTGGCTTCTATTTAAGGATTACTGGCAATCAGAAGAAAAATGGAAAGCAAGAGGGCTTTTAGCTACCGTCGTCCTATTTAATTTAATATCCATATATTTGATGCTGGAGCTCACTGATTGGTATAACGAATTCTATACTATTTTGCAAAACTATTCCTATCAAGCTTTTTGGCACTCTATTGGGAAATTCAGCATTCTCGCCCTGCTGCTCATTGTGCTTGCGGTTTACGCATTTTATCTGCAGCAGATGCTGCAGATAAAATGGCGTACATGGATGACTAAACAATACATAGAAAAATGGATGCACAAGCAAACTTATTATAAGCTGCAGACAGGTCAAAACAATACAGACAACCCTGATCAACGTATTCAAGAAGATATAAATCTTTTCGTCAGTCTCACACTTTCTCTCGGCATAGGACTTTTCAAGCAAGTCATGATATTGATATCTTTTATAGCCATGTTGTGGCAGCTCTCAGGCAGCTTCACCGTTTCCTTTGGCGAACAAGCCATATCTATTCCCGGCTTTATGGTATGGGTAACACTTTTGTATTCTATAATAGGAACTTTTATAACGCATAAAACAGGACATCAATTAATTAGTTTGAATTTCAATCAACAGAAATATGAAGCCGATTTTCGTTTTTCTCTGGTGCGTCTGAGAGAAAACAGTGAATGCATCGCATTCTATCGCGGCGAATTACCTGAAAAAATCAATTTTCAAAAGCGCTTTATGTTTGTCATAGGTAACTTTAAGCAAATAATGAATCGCCAAAAGATCCTTACCGGAATAACTGTCAGTTATTCCCAAATAGCAATCATTCTTCCTATTTTAATAGCTGCTCCTCGCTACTTCAATGAAATGCTGCCGATAGGATGGCTCATTCAGACTCTGACCGCCTTTGGCAAGGTGCAGGATGCCTTATCTTATTTGGTCAGCTCTTATACCGACATAGCACAGTGGTCTTCCGTCATCCGCCGTCTCAGCACCTTTGCCGAACACATGGAAACTGCCGATACACTTCAAGCGGATGTCAACGTAAATTTGGATGATGAATTAGACATAAGCGCGCTCACGGTCAGACTTCCTCACGGAGAAACCATCATAAAAAATCTCTGTATGAAGCTGTCCGCAGAAAAAAGTATGATAATAACAGGGGCATCCGGCAGCGGTAAGAGCACTTTGCTTCGCACCTTAGCCGGAATTTGGCCATTTGCCGAAGGTAAAATCACTATTCCCTCTCAGGAAAATATATTATTTTTACCGCAAAAACCTTATCTGCCTCTGGGTACACTGCGTCAATCATTATACTATCCTCAGGCAGTTCCGGCAATTGACACCAAAAATATTGATCAGCTGCTAAAATCATGTAAACTCAGCAAACTTGCTGACCAGCTTGAAGAAATAAATGACTGGAGCAGCATTCTTTCTCTCGGTGAACAGCAGCGTCTGGCTTTTGCGCGAATATTTTTAAAAAAACCTGCATGGGTATTTTTGGATGAAGCTACTTCTGCATTAGATGAAGCCACAGAAAATCATATGTACACTCTCCTGAAAAAGGAACTGCCGCAGATCACAATAGTAAGTATAGGTCATCGTGCGACACTTCTGCCCCATCATGAATACAGACTTGATGTCAGCGGAAATGGTGATTATAAATTTTATGTTTTGAACAACGCGTAAATCCTTAAAAAAATTTATGCAGCGGAGGATGAGATGATATATAAAAATTTTTCCCAAAAAGATTTTGATGAAGCAGAAAAAGCTTACAACAGCTGCTCTCAGAAAATTCGTCCCAAAGTACCTGCCGTTCCTGCAAAAAATGCCCTCAGCAGAGGGCAGTACACTGCCTTGTTCATTGCGGCCGTAATTTCCGTTTACAGTATTTTTTCTTGGGATATACCAGGTTTCTTCTTCGGCATGTCATTTTGTACATGGATGCTCCAGTATTTTATATGCAGGCTGATCCCTGCGCATAGCCAGGCCGTCGTTTCACTTCTGAGATCACTTAGCCTGACGCTCTTTTTCGGATCTATAATACTGTTATTGCTGTGAGCTGATTTATCATCTGCCAAAGATATGCAGGAATAATATACTTATCATTCTGTTTCAAAAAACTTTAGGATGTGTTGCATTATGTCAAAAAATGAAGAAATTGAAGTAAAATTGCAAATAAATAATAGTAAAGATCTTCGTTATCTCAGTCATTTCATATCTGAACTTTATCGACCAGGTCCTCCAAAATTTTTTCATATGTCGGCATGCTATTATGATACTGAAAATGCCTTTCTTCAAAAAAATCATATTGTTTATCGGGTACGCAAAGAAAATAATACTTATATCGCTACTATAAAGGGGAAAAATCAATCCAGTGATTTTCTTGCCCGCCGTTTAGAAATTAATCGTCAGGTAGGTTCAATCTGCCCCAATTTAAAAATTTTTGACGATATAGAAAATATACGTGATAAAATAAATTTAATTTATGATGATCAACTTATTCCTATCGTAAAAAATTTTTTTTTACGCCAACAATCAACTGTATTTTTTAATCAATCAAAACTGGAAGCTGCTATTGATACAGGTCATATATATGGACTGTCAATTACTGAACCGATACAGGAAATAGAGTTGGAGCTCAAGTATGGCAGGAAAGAAGATGTGCTCTCGCTTGCTGAGATTCTGAAAACGCATTTTGACTTAAAACCGTCTATGCAAAGTAAATTTTCCAGAGGTTTGAAAATAAAAAATTGTATTTGAAGAAAAATATTAAAAATTTTTTATATAAGCAGGATTTATTATATAGTGCACAGAAGATTTTATATATTAAAAGCACGGGGTGGTTTGGAATTATGAAAAGAATGGCTGCTTCTTTCATGTCTTTCGCAGTATTATCTTTTTTATTCTGCAATTTCATTTTCATCCGCAGTGCATCTGCGAATCTGATATCTGTCAGTCAAGAGATAGCCATAGGTACAGATGCAGCAAAATATGTTGAAGAAAAATACAAACTCGTTGATGATGCTGCACTCCAGGCACGTGTCAATAAAATCGGTCAGAATATTGTCGCTGTATCTGGCAGAAAAGATTTAAAATACACTTTCAAAGTTCTTGATTCTGATGATGTAAACGCTTTTGCCCTGCCTGGAGGATTTATTTATGTATTCCGGGGACTTACCGATAAGATGCAGACAGATGATGAACTTGCCGGTATTCTCGGACATGAAGTTGCTCATATAGTAAAAAGGCATTCCATCAACCAGCTGCAAAAAAATATAGGTTTGACAATACTGGCAACGATCCTGTTAGCCAAAACAGAGAACGGCTTAACTGCAGAACCAGCTATTTTATCCGCTATTACAGCAGGATACAGCCGCAGCGATGAATCACAGGCTGATAGAATCGGCTTTGATGAAACACTGGCAGCTGGCTATAACCCTTACAGCATGCTGATTGGGCTTATGAAACTGGATTCTATATCGCCCAGAGAAAAGACCGATCTCTTCTCTGATCATCCCGGCATTCTGAAACGAATAGAGAATATGAAAAAATATCTGGATACCCTGAAAATTCCGGTCCAGGTAAAGGAGACAGATTCTTCAGCATATATAGCCAACGCTTCAGGACAAACACCTCCACTGAAAGTTTCTGCTGAGGGGCTTTCCCAGCTTGAAAGGACTTATTTTTTGGCCGGTAATATCTACAAAATATCTATGCAGCCTGCCTATAATCCTGATTATTATATTTTGGACAGTGACGGCAGCAATATCTATATCTATTATGACGATATAAATATCATAAAACTGACACCGGATGATGCTGCCTCTGCCGGCATCGATTTAACAACCTTGGCAAGAGAGTATATTACTTCCATAAAACTGCTTTTATCTGCATGATTGATTCTTTCTACACATATTTTTATTAATTATTAGTGTTTTTAAAGATATTTTTATTATATTTCTAATTATGGGAAATTTTTTAATATAAACTTAAAACTGATTTTAAATATTTACTCTAAGACAAGTGAATATTTTAAAATATAAATATCTCTTGCTTTATTTCATTTTCATATTTCAGGCTCTATTTTGCAGCATATACTATTTATTAAGGAGGGATTTTTATGAAAACAGAATGCCTGGCAATGATTCTGGCAGGTGGTCAGGGCAGCCGTCTCGGTGTTTTAACAAAAAGAGTTGCAAAGCCAGCTGTCCATTTTGGTGGAAAATACCGCATCATCGACTTTCCACTCAGCAACTGTTCAAATTCAGGTATAGAAACAGTCGGAGTGCTTACTCAATATAAGCCTTTGGAACTGCATACATACCTTGGTACAGGTGAAGCATGGAATTTGGACAGAAAAAATGGCGGAGTATACATTTTACCGCCGTATGCGCGTGAAAAGGAAGCAGATTGGTATAAGGGCACTGCCGATGCAATATATCAAAATATAAATTTCATCGAAACATATGATCCCGACTATGTTCTGATACTTTCAGGCGACCATATCTATACCATGGACTATTCATGGATGTTGGAAGAACATAAGATGAATAAGGCTGAAGCGACAATAAGTGTCATAAAAGTTTCGCACAAAGAAGCTTCGAGATTCGGCATAATGACCACAGACCGCAATGGGCGTATAACCGCTTTTGAGGAAAAACCTAAAAATCCGCAAAGTACACTGGCTTCTATGGGCATATATATTTTCAACTGGAGATTACTAAAACGTTATTTAGAAGAAGATTACGCAGACTGCTTATCCGAACATGATTTCGGTAAAAATATAATTCCAAAAATGCTTGCTGACCATGTCCGTTTATTTTCTTATTCATTTGACGGGTATTGGAAAGACGTTGGTACAATAGAAAGTCTCTGGGAGGCAAATATGGATCTTCTCAAGGAAACTCCTTCTTTTGATCTAGGCGGTTCATGGCGTATTTATTCTTCTCACAACCCTTTGCCGCCTCACTTCATAGGTGCAAATGCAAAAATAACAAATTCCCTTGTAAGCGGCGGAGCTGTTATCGATGGAAGTATAAAAAATTCCGTTATTTTTCCTGGTGTTCACATAGGGAAAAAAGCCAGGATTGTCAATTCCGTAATAATGCCATACAGCATAATACATGCAGGTGCAGTCGTTGAAAAAGCAATTGTAGCTGAGAATTGTGAAATTATGAATGATTGTCACATTTTTTCCGACAATGGTTCCATTACGGTTATTGCAGAAGGTGAAACAATCACTTCTATAGGCAGTGATAATAAACAAGTAGGTTAAAGCGCAGGAGAATATAAATGAATTATGTATTGGGTTTGATAAATTTGCATGAAGACAACCGTCTGATCAAAGAGATAACGAGGAAACGTCCCATTGCGACTATTCCCTTTGCAGGGAGATATCGGCTTATAGATTTCATTTTATCCAGTATGGTTAATTCGGGGATCATATCCGTTGGTATTATGCTGCCTGATAAAGCCGCATCCATTCTTGACCATTTGCGTTCCGGCAAAGATTGGGATCTGGCAAGACGCCATGAAGGATTGTTTTATCTCCTGCCTTCAAATGACGATGATGACATTCGTCAATCGGAACTGAAGACATTTTATCAAAACCTCAATATTATGCGCCGCAGTCCTCAAGAATATATTCTTTTGTCCGGAGCACATACTGTATTTAATATTGACTTTAATAATGTTCTCCGATTTCATCAAAACACAAATGCTGATATAACAATGCTTTATTACCGTCCCGGCAGAAAACTGCACTCCCCCTGCACTGTTATCAAAACCAAAGAGAACGGACTTGTGTCTGATATTGCCAACTGCCCTGCTGCCGGAGAAGACGCCGATGTCTCCATGGGGACTTACCTCATGTCACGAAAAGTGTTTTTGGAAATAGTAGAACATTCATATGAAAGAGGCGGTTCAGACTTTTTATTGGACGGAATAATGAGAATGACAGCTCATTACAATATTTATGGTTGTTGTTATGATGGCTATGTTTCATGTATAAACTCACTATATGGATATTATCAAACCAGTATGGATCTGCTCAATCCTCAAATATGGAATGAACTTTTCATTGACAACGCTCCCATTTATACAAGAACAAAAGATGATGTCCCTGCTCAATATAAATCCAGAGCCAATGTGCATAATTCTCTTATTTCCAATGGCTGTACAATAGAGGGGCTTGTTGAAAACAGCATTCTTTTTCGTGATGTAAGAATAGAAAAAGGCGTTAAAATAAAAAACAGTATCATTATGCAAGGCTGCCAACTCCATAAAAATTCTTGTCTGGAAAATGTTATATGTGATAAAAATGTCACTATCTCAGCAGAAAAATACTTAAAAGGAGCAGAAAGCTATCCATTGATTGTAGAAAAAAATACAGTAATATGATGCAGCAGGGCTGTCTTTACAGTAGTATAAATACCTTTATTGCTGTTCAGATAGCCTTTGCTGCAAAAATGCATAACTGGAATATCTGATGCAATATATTCAGTTCTTTAGCAGGATGCACAGCAGATTATTCAAATATTCTTCGGAAAGAGCATCTTATTTTTAGCTCAAAGAAAAAGGAGAGGTGTCAAGCGAATGTTGACTAATAAACTTCTGGAAGAAAAAAACAGATTTGAACATTTATTTTTACAGACAGCAAATATAATGTTTGGACGCGATATGGAAGATCTTACAAATGAAAATCTTTATCAGGCATTGGCTAATACTATCCGGCAATACATAAGCGAAAACTGGATAAGGACAAATAAATATTATAGTGAACATAAAGAAAAACAGATATACTATTTTTCCATAGAGTTTTTATTGGGACGGCTTCTCAATAACAATATACTCAATCTGGACATTGGTGCCATCTGTCGTTCTGCAATGGCCGATCTTGGCATCGACTTAGATAACCTGTTTGATGAAGAACCTGACGCCGGCCTCGGCAACGGAGGTCTGGGACGTCTGGCAGCTTGTTTTATTGATTCCATGGCATCATTGGGCATTGCCGGACACGGCTGCAGTATTCGATATCAATATGGATTGTTTGAACAAAAAATCATCAATAATAACCAGGTCGAAATACCTGATAACTGGCTTAAAAATGGCTTTGCCTGGGAATACCGCAAAGCTGAAAAGGAAATACTCGTTCCCTTCGGCGGCAATGCCTACATGAAAGAAATGCCGGACGGAAATCTGAAACTTATCTATGAAAATTATACTACCGTTTCAGCGGTTCCCTATGATGTTCCTATAGTCGGCTATCACAACGGCATAGTAAACACTTTGCGGCTTTGGAACGCAGAAGTCAGTCAGGACTTTGCTCAAAGCGGTGTTTTGACACATGAACAACTGCAGGAAAAATTGAAATTTCAATATCGCCTTAAGGCAATAACCAGCTGTCTCTATCCAGATGACAGCTCAAATAAGGGAAAACTGCTCCGCCTGACGCAGGAATATTTTTTGGTTTCTGCCGGTATTCAAAGCATTGTACGCCATTATAAGAAGAGCAACTTATCTTTGCTTGATTTTCCACAAAAGGTTGCCATACACATCAATGATACCCATCCCGCTATGGCTGTTGCCGAATTAATGCGCATTCTCATCGACTCAGAGAAACTTTCGTGGGAAAAGGCATGGGATATAACTATGCGGACCATGGCATATACCAATCACACTATCATGCCTGAGGCTTTGGAAACATGGCCCATAGATATGTTCCGCCCTCATTTGCCTCGTATTTATATGATTATTGAAGAAATAAACAGACGTTTTTTGGAAAGCGTACGCCGGCGTTATCCGGGCAATGAAGATATCATCCACACTTTTTCTATACTTCAGGATGGACTCGTCCATATGGCCAGGCTGGCGATAGTAGGCAGCCACAGCGTCAACGGTGTAGCCAAGATTCATTCGGATATTCTAAAAAATTATAGTATGAAACAATTCAGTGATTACTATCCTAATAAATTCAACAATAAAACCAATGGTATAACTCATCGGCGCTGGCTCATTGCTTCAAATCCAAAACTTACATCACTTATAGATGAGCTCATATCGCCTAAATGGAAAACTGCGCCAAATATGCTCATTGATCTTCTTAAACATGTTGATGATCCATCTGCGCTGAAAAAATTAACTGATGTCAAGCAATTCTATAAAAATGAACTGGCACAACTTATAAAAACCAAATACAACATAATTATTGATCCTCTGTCCATATTCGATGTTCAGGTAAAGCGTATACATTCTTACAAACGTCAGCTCATGAACATACTCCATTTGATGCATCTTTATAATAAGCTTTGTCAAAATCCGCATCTTGATATATTTCCCCGTACTTTTATTTTTGGCGGAAAAGCCGCACCGGGTTATCACATAGCAAAAGAAACGATACGTCTTATCAATACCGTTGCGGCCATCGTAAATTCCGATGAAAATGTCAACCAAAAACTTAAAATAGTTTTTCTGGAAAATTACGGCATTTCACTGGCTGAAAAATTATTTCCGGCGGCTAATGTCAGCGAACAAATCTCAACCGCCGGTAAGGAAGCCTCCGGCACCGGCAATATGAAATTCATGATGAATGGCGCCATCACACTGGGGACTCTGGATGGGGCAAATGTAGAAATACATGATGAAGTTGGTGATGATAATTGCGTCATTTTCGGTCTCAATGCCGATGAAATATTATCTTATTATCAAAACGGTCATTACTCAGCATGGGATGAATATAACAGCAATCCTGACATTCACTGTGTTATTGATCAGCTCTTATCCGGTCCGTTCACCAGCAATGGTGATTTTCATTCTCTATATAACTATTTTTTTGGCAGCAATGACGAGTATTTTATTTTCAAAGATTTCCCCGCTTATTGCGCTGCCCATGAAATTATTGAAAAGAAATATATAGATACTCTCAATTGGCAAAGATCCAGCCTTATCAATATTGCTCACTCCGGCATTTTCTCCAGCGACAGAACGATAAAAGAATATGCCGATGATATTTGGGGAATGAATATGATAAAATTGCCTTCTTGATAAATTGGTCTGCATCCAGTCAAATTTTATTTTTTATCAAAAAAACCTGTTTTATAACTATTAAGCATATATTAAAAGTTACAGAAAGTGAGGATATATTATGATAATATCAGATTTAAAGCCTTATGATATTTATTTATATCATCAAGGTACCAATTATCACTCCTACGGACTTTTCGGGGCCCATTTCACAAACAGCGGCAATATATCCGGTGTGCGCTTTACCGTATGGGCGCCTGATGCTGAGTCAGTTAGTGTTGTAGGTAATTTTAACGGCTGGGATAAAAATTCACATATCATGAAAAAATTATCTGACGGAGAAATCTGGCATATATTCATTCCTCATCTGACTGAAAATTCACTATATAAATATGCTATAAAAACTGCCGATGGCAGACTTATCTACAAGGCAGACCCCTATGCATTCTATGCAGAAAAAAAACCTAACACAGCTTCCTGCTTATATAACATGTGCAGATATGAATGGCATGACATTTTATGGCAGGAAAAAAAGGCAGCGCACTCATCATATGAAAAACCAATGCTTATCTATGAAGTGCATCTTGGATCATGGCGCCGTGCTCCTGCCAATCATTATCTGTCTTATAGGGATGCGGCTGTGGAGCTGATAAATTATGTACGGGATATGCATTATACACACATAGAATTTTTACCTTTATATGAACACCCTTTTGATGGTTCTTGGGGATATCAGGCAACAGGTTATTATGCACCTACCAGCCGTTATGGAACTCCTGATGATTTTCGCTTTTTAATAGATACGGCCCATCAGAATGGTATCGGCGTGATCATGGATTGGGCTCCGGGACATTTCTGCAATGACGAACACGGTTTGAAAAATTTTGACGGGAAAAATCTTTACGAATCTGATAATAAACTGCGCAGTGAGAACAAACAATGGGGCACTACTAATTTTGACTATGGGCGTACTGAAGTACACAGTTTCCTTATTTCTAATGCTATATTCTGGCTGACGGAATATCATATCGATGGTCTGAGAATAGATGCTGTTGCCAATATGCTGTATCTTGACTATGAGCGGCATGATGACTGCTGGCAGCCCAATAAATATGGCGAAAACGGAAATCTGGAAGCTATAGAATTTATAAAAAAGCTTAATCAAGCTGTCTTTAAATATTATCCCGATGCCTTGATGATAGCGGAAGAATCTACTGATTGGCCCCAAATGAGCAGCCCTGTGCACAGCGGAGGTATGGGATTCAATTATAAATGGAACATGGGCTGGATGAATGATATCCTCAGTTATATAAGTCTTGATTCCATATATCGCAAATGGCATCACGACAAGATCACCTTCTCTTTAATGTATGCCTTTTCTGAAAATTTTGTTCTGCCACTGTCTCATGATGAAGTAGTACACGGCAAATGTTCCCTCATCGAAAAAATGCCAGGAGATTATTGGCAAAAATTTGCCGGGTTAAGAGTATTTTTTGCCTACTGGATCGCCCATCCAGGGAAAAAATTATTGTTTATGGGCGGAGAATTCGGTCAATTCATTGAATGGAATTACGATGACAGCCTTGACTGGCATCTAACTGAAAAATACCCGATGCATAATAAGCTTTTGCACTATTCGAAGACTCTGAACAAACTTTATATTGATTCACCTTCTCTGTGGCAGATAGATTTTGATTGGAATGGTTTTACATGGCTTAGCTGCGATGACAAGCAAAACAGCATTGTCGCTTTTATGCGCAAAACGACAAATTGCACTGACTTCTTAATTGCTGTTTTCAATTTTACTCCGCAGATCTATTATAGCTATCGAATCGGCATTCCCATAAAAGGCGGCTACACAGAGATATTCAACAGTGATGACACTGTCTTCGGCGGTTCAGGCATTACCAACACAGACATAATACAGGCAGAAGCAATTCCGTGGAATAGCCACCCTTTTTCGATTTCGCTCACCATACCGCCGCTCGCCTGCGTATATTTACATCTTAGTGATGAATCCTACAAATTATTTTTATCGGAAAAGAGTAACAGTACACTTTTCCAAAAACATCCACTGATTTCGCCTGCAAAAAATTCACATGGATGCAATAAAAGAAAAATAGCCCGCATAAAAGCTAAACTGCAAAAAACATCTCACTGATTTTTTTATCTGATTGCTCTCTTTTGGCAAATTATCAATATATATTCAATAATTATAGAATGGAGGATTGTTCTCATGTTGAAAATTCTTTATGCTGCTGCAGAAGCAGCCCCTTTCATAAAAACCGGCGGATTAGGTGACGTAGCCGGATCGCTTCCTCAGGCGCTTAATAAGCAGAGCATTGATGTTAGGGTAGTGCTGCCTAAATATAGCGCGATAGCAAAGCAATATCAGTCAAAGATGAAAAATATATACGCGGGGACAGTCAATGTTTCTTGGCGAGAACAATATTTTGGTATTGAAAAATTAAAGCTTAACGGAGTTACCTTTTATTTTGTAGACAACGAATACTATTTTAAAAGAGAAAATATATACGGCTATGATGATGACGCGGAACGTTTTGTCTTTTTCTGCCGTGCTGTTCTAAAAATGCTGCCCGAAATAGACTTTTGGCCTGACATCATTCATTCAAACGATTGGCAAACCAGTCTTATCAATGTATTTTTAAAATTGGGATACACACACGATAGCAGATATAGTAATATAAAAACAGTTTATACTGTACACAATTTAAAATATCAAGGTGTATTTCCCAAAACATTTCTGACAGATGTATTAGGGCTAAGTGAAAAATATTTTGATAACGGTGATCTGGAGTTCTATGATAATATCAATTTCATGAAGGGCGGACTCTTGTATTCCGATACTCTGACCACGGTCAGCCGTTCTTATGCAGAAGAAATCCAAAATTCTTATTTTGGAGAACAAATGGATGGCGTACTGCGCCGCCGCAGCAATTGTCTCTGCGGCATCGTCAACGGTATAGATCAAAGCGAGTATAATCCCGCAACAGATCCTCATATTTTTGTTCCTTATACTGCTGTCAACGCTTTGGAGAAAAAAACAGAAAACAAAGTAAATCTGCAGGAAAAACTGGGCTTACCTATCGACAGAAATGTTCCGGTCCTCTCTTTTATATCTCGGTTTGTTGAAGCAAAGGGAATAGATTTGCTCACAAGAATTCTCGATGAACTTCTGCAGTATGAGAATATTCAATTTATTCTGCTCGGAACAGGCGACTACAAATATCAGGAATGGTTTCACGGCCTCCAATGGCGTTTTCCGACAAAAGTTTCCGTCAATACTGTATTCAGCGATGAACTGGCTCATCAAATTTATGCCGCATCTTCTCATTTTCTAATGCCCTCCAGATATGAACCATGCGGTATTTCACAAATGATAGCACTGCATTATGGCAGTATTCCGATCGTTCACTCCACTGGAGGATTGAAGGATACTATTATCCCCTATGACAGTTATACGAACAACGGTAATGGCTTCGTATTCGATAATTATAATGCTCATGAGCTGCTTTTTGCCATTAAACGCTCCTTAGAAAAATACGATGATATCATATTACGCCGGCGCATTATAAAAAATGCCATGTCATCGGATTACAGCTGGACTAATTCTGCCAAACAATATAAAGACGTATATACGAATCTGCTCAAAAATAAATAGTTGAGAGGGTGATTTCTTGCCTGAGGAAATTTTACTGCTGCATGATTCCTATAATGCTTATTATCGTTATCCCTTTGGAGCATGCCGTACAAGTACAGATCTTTTTCTGTCGATCGATGTTATCTCCGAAACAAAGATTTTGAAAATATCTCTGCGTTTATGGCAGGAAGTATCCGGCGAAAAAATAATATCATTGCACAACTCTCTTCAAAATTCCAAGCATTACACGGTTCAGCTGACATTGCCAGATAAAGGGTGTCTTTTATGGTATTATTTTATCATTGATACTGCCGATGAGACACTGTTTTATGGGAACAGCACCGAAAATACCGGCGGAAAAGGATGTATTTATCAACGCTCTCCGTCCTCTTTTCAGGTAACCGTTTATCAGGCTGATGCCGCTACTCCGGCATGGTTCAAAAATGCTGTAATGTACCAGATATTTCCTGATCGTTTTTACCGCTGCGGAAATGCCATTGTTTCTAAAAAAAACGCTGTCTATCATGCTGATTGGCATGATAAGCCCTATTATTATAAAGACGTTGACACAAAAGATATCATTTCCTATGATTTTTTTGGCGGCAACTTGGCCGGTATCAAAGCCAAACTGCCTTATTTACAGGAATTAGGTATTTCGGTGATCTATCTTAATCCCGTTTTTGAATCTGCCAGCAATCACCATTATGATACGGGTGATTATCACAAAATAGATCCAATTCTAGGTTCTAACGAAGAATTTATTGACTTGTGTACTTCAGCGCAGAAAATGGGCATACGAATTATTCTTGACGGTGTTTTCAGCCATACTGGCAGTGACAGTATATATTTCAACAGAGAAAATACGTATTCTTCCATAGGCGCTTATCAATCCAAAAACTCGCCTTATTACGATTGGTATACGTTCCGCAGCTATCCTCATGAATATGACAGTTGGTGGGGATTTGATACACTGCCTAATGTTGACGAAATTTCACCGTCGTATATGAATTTCATCATAGACGGTGAAAACAGCGTGCTGCGGCATTGGCTGAAAAATGGTATAAACGGGTGGCGCCTTGATGTCATTGACGAATTACCACAAAAATTTTCACGGCACTTTTATAAAACAATGAAAAGCATCAAGTCGGATGCCATTCTTATCGGTGAAGTCTGGGAAGATGCCTCAAATAAAGTCAGTTATGGCATTTCGCGGGAATATCTTTGCGGCGGAGAAATGGATTCAGCCATGAATTACCCATTTCGCAAGACAGTGCTGGATTTTCTGCTTTGCAGAATATCTGCCCAAAAGACTTGTTGTTATCTGTCCAGTCAAAAAGAGAATTACCCCTATCATAATTACTATGCAATGATGAATTTAGTAGGAAGCCATGATGTTGAACGCGTCATCAGTTTATTAGGTGAAGCCTCCAATTATGAGACTATATCTGCCGCAGCTCAAAGAAATTACCAGCTTGATCCTGCTCACTACAGGCTGGGAATGCTCAGAAGCAAGCTTGCCGTTTTATGGCAGATGACTTATCCAGGTGTACCGTCTATATATTATGGTGACGAAATAGGGATGGAGGGACTGCGTGATCCATATAATCGCGGTACCTATAACTGGAGTGAGGGCAATAATGAATTACGGGCATGGTTCAAAACCTTGATTGCGCTGAGGAATAAGCATATTGCCCTTAGAACAGGCGAACTTTTGTTTCTTTATGCTCAAGACGATGTAATAGTCTATTTACGTTGTATCCGTACAGGCAGTGATGTTTTTGGACAATCTGCCAAAAATGACTGCTTTATTATAATAATCAACCGCAGCTATGAGAACACCGCTCATCTCACACTTGATCTGCATGGTTTTTGCCATACCGCGGTAAAAGATGTATTATCTGAAGCTGAAGAAATATTGCTGAAGGATGATATCCTGACACTGGATATAGAAAAATTATCCGGTATGGTCCTAAGGCAGGTAACGAAACCGCTCCAATATGAACGCAGCTGCGGTCTTCTTCTACATCCCAGCTGCTTATATTCACCTTACGGGATCGGCGATATAGGCAGCAGCGCATTCTCTTTTATCGATTGGTTGAAAAACAGCAACCAAAAATATTGGCAGATATTACCATTAAATCCTGTAGGTTACGGTGCCTCTCCCTATCAGTCACCTTCTGTTTTTGCCGGCAATAAATTGCTTATTTCTCCCGACAGTCTGCTCCGTGACGGATTACTTATGCCGGAAGATATCTATCATATTGATGATTCTGACAGTGTTGATTTTTCTTCTGTAGAATCAAGTAAGGATACATTGCTCAGAAAAGCCTTTTCATTATTTTCTCCCTGTGAGGAATTCTATTCATTTTGCCGTGAACAAAAATATTGGCTGGAAGATTATGCCATTTACAGTGCGCTGAAAAAACATTATAACGCCTCATGGATAAAATGGCCGGCTCCATTGAGAAATCATTCTCAGGAAGCCTTGTCTGAGGCTTCTTCTAAACATCGGACAGAAATAGCCTACATAAAATTCGTTCAATATATTTTTTTCAGCCAATGGCGGGAATTAAAGAATTATGCGGCTAAACACAATATAAAAATCATCGGTGACATGCCTATTTTCCCTTCGCATGACAGTGCTGATGTGTGGGCACATCAAGCTATGTTCAATCTTGATGAAACCGGTAATCCCTTAACGGTTGCCGGTGTGCCGCCTGACTATTTTACTGAGGATGGTCAGCTTTGGGGAAATCCACACTATCGCTGGGATAAAATGGCCGAGGACGATTATTGCTGGTGGGTAGAAAGATTTCGTACTCTCTCTCTCATGACGGATGTAATTCGGCTTGATCATTTTCGCGGTTTCGCTTCCTATTGGTCTGTAAACAGCAAGGCCTCAACAGCCCGTACGGGCTGTTGGGAAAAAGGTCCCGGTTTGTCTTTTTTTAAGTCTCTGGAAAAACAGCTGGGAAAAATTTCTATTATTGCAGAGGATCTTGGTATTATAACGGAAGATGCAGATAAGTTAAAAAATGACTGCGGTTTTCCGGGGATGAAAGTATTGCAGTTTGAATTGCATTTAAGCACAGAAAAAAATATAAGCTTTTCCTGTGCAGAAAATAATATTTTATACACAGGCACTCACGATAATGATACTACCATAGGATGGCTGAAAAAAAATCTTACACCGGAAGCACGAGCTATTTTATCAGCACAGTTGAAACTGTATGCCGCATCGTCGGATCAGCTTTGTCAAAAATTGATAGAGTACGCTTATGCCAGTGAAGCCCGCATAGTTATATTACCTCTTCAGGATGTACTCTTGCTTGATTCATCAGCTCGAATGAATTTGCCCGGCACAGTTGGCAAAAATTGGACTTGGCGGCTGTCGAGCGACCGCATAGACCCAAAAACAGCTTTGTATCTGGCAGAACTCAGCAGCAAATATAAAAGACAGTAACATATATTTCATTTTCAAAATAGAATTCCTGCTTAATATTATCTGGTATGACTGACCATATTAAGCAGGAGTTTTATTTTTGTTCACGAATATACAACAGTTGATATTATTTTTAGGAGAATTTAATTATATGCACAAAAAAATTTATTTATTATCGGCATTAACTGCCTTTGCTGCCGTTTTCAATGCAGCACAGACTCATGCCTATGCAGATGATACAGATATCGATCTGCTGAATTATATTCAAGAACAGAAAGATTATGCCCGCCAGCATAGAGAAAACAAAGAACTTAAAGAACTGCGTGCTGACATAGATAATGAAAAATTTATACGTCCACTCGATCCTTCAAAACCAGCACCTATAATATTTGAAGGCAATGATATTTCTTATGACAGCGGCACAGGCGATGTATTTGCTAAAGGGAATGTCCGCATAACCCACGATTATTCGCGGATTACCACTGACTCCATGTCAGGTAATGCCAAAAGCGGTGATGCAGCTATTCCCGATAAGGCTCACATGGCCCAATCCGGAGATCTTGCAGCCGGTGAACCGAATATTGTCATGGATGGCTATAATACCACATACAATTACAATACAAAACTCGGCAAAATGGAAAATGTAAAGGGATCCATAGATACTGAACAAGTATCCGGGAAAAAAATGGAATTTTATCCCGAAGAGATGATCATATATGATGGTTCCATCACACGTTGTCCGGCAAAAAAACCGGACTACTATATGTCTGCCGATAAGATTGAAATATGGCCGGACGATCATATGATAGCCTATAATGCAAAATTTTGGATCAAAGGGCAGGTAATCTATAAAAAAGACCGTTATATAACAGCAATAGGGAAAAATGCTTCAGACAAAAACAGTACCATCCCCGTGCATGTAAATTATGACAGTGATGATGGCCTGCATATAAATTATTATTATGACCAAAATCTTAATGAAAAAATCAAAGCCTATATTGATTTCAATTATTATACCAAGCATGATCTTCGCAATGTCTATGGACTGCAATGGGCAGACGGCAAAGCTTCTGTACGTCTTGAAGACGGTTATTACGAAGACAGCAACAATGTATGGATAAAAAAAGAACCAACTATGATTTTTGATTATAATACTCATATTGCCAACACACCGCTTAGCTTTGGCTTTTCCACGGAATACGGCAAATGGGACGATGATATAAAATCAAGCTGGCACAGAAGTCATTCTGTCAGCCTTTCGCATGCCCCCATCAATCTTGGATCTCCCAAAATACGTCTTTATCCAAACATAGGCTATTCCTGGATCTATGAATCCTATGACTCAAGCAACTCAAATAATTTCTACTATAATGCTACAGTGATGGCTGATATAAGCCCCAAACTTGTAGCATATACTGCTTATCATTATTCGCAGTCAACAACACAAAACTCGTTATTTGATTATGGTTATGATGATTATTCAAAAAAAGTCACTGCCGGATTCAGCTACGAGCTTACTGACAAGGACAGAATTGTCATTGCCAACGAATTTGATGCCGGAGACGGTATGAAGGTGATGGATAGGGATTATTACTGGTATCATGACTTTCATTGCCTTGATATGGAACTCAGATACCGGGAAAAAAGAAATTCATGGCATATAAAATTCAATCTTGTTCATTGGTGATACAAAATGGAAAACAGAAAAAATTTATTATCCGCTGTTCTGAGCGGTATGCAAAATAAACATATAGCCGTCATCGGCGATATGGTCGCAGATATATACCTGCACTGTACTATCGACCGAATCTCTCGTGAAGCACCTGTCTTAGTTCTCAAACAGGCAGAAGAGAAAATTGTTGCCGGAGGCGCTGCCAATGTAGTAAATAATATTGCTACACTGGGCGGATGCGTTTCCGCGGTGGGATTACTAGGCAGTGACAGCGCCGGTGCAGGCCTTAAAAATATTTTGACGGTTAACGGTGTCGGCATCGACGGTATGTTGGTTTCAGCTAAAGGCACCACTATAACTAAAACCAGGATAATTGCCGGAGGAAGAGCAACCGTCAGTCAGCAGGTAGTACGCATAGATCATGATAATAATACACCGATAAGCCCTTCTGACGAGACACTGCTTTTAGAAAAACTGCGTATGCTGCTGCCAAAAATCGGCGGCATTGTTCTCAGTGATTATGGCAGTGGTACAATTACACCCGCGGTACGTGAACTCGCCATAAATTATTCACAGAAAAACAATGTTCCCTGCATAGTCGATTCACGCTACGATATAGAATCCTTCGCAGGTGTCACTTACGTGAAGCAAAATGATGCTGAGCTGGCCAGCGCCGTAAATTCTGCAATAAATACAGAGACCGATCTTTATAATGCTGGATTTCTCTTGTTGAAGAAATTAAAAGCTAAAGGTATTTTAGTAACCTGCGGTGAAAAAGGAATGGTTTTATTTGAAGAAAACGGCAAAGCAACTCGCATCCCCGTATCTGATAAAAGTGAAGTTTACGATGTTTCCGGTGCCGGTGATACTTGTGTAGCCGCATTTATCTTGGCCGTAGCGGCAGGCTATGATCCTTCTCTGGCAGCAAAATTATCCAATTATGCTGCCGGCATAGCTGTACGCAAGATGGGTACAGCCACAGTAGCGGTAAAAGAACTGAAAAATATTTTGGAAAAGTGAGCTTATGATTATAAAAAATGATGATATAGCAATGCTTTGCTCTGTTTTAAAAAAATCCGGTCAAAAAATAGTTTTAACCAACGGTTGCTTTGATATTATCCATGCCGGACACATAACATATCTGGAGAAGGCTGCTTCATATGGTGACTGCCTCATTGTCGGTCTGAACACCGATGCCTCCGTAAAACGTTGGAAAAACGATAAAAGACCTATTGTCCCCGAAAATGAACGAGCCATTGTGATAAATGCTCTAAAATCTGTGACTTATGTGGTTTTGTTTGATGAAACCAACGCTGAAAAGCTTATAGAAAAGGTACGGCCGGACATTTATGTAAAAGGCAGCGATTACTCTCTGTCTACCCTGCCCGAGGCAAAAACCCTGCAAAAATATGGCGGCCACGCCGAGTTTATCAAATTATTGCCGGGCTGCTCCACAACAAACATCATAAAGAAAGTACAAGAGATCTGCAGCTGACCATGAAAAATATTCTTATAATAAAGCTCAGTGCTATCGGTGATGTCATCCATGCGTTGCCTGTGGCGGCAGCTGTAAAAAAAACTTGGCCGGACTGTCATCTTACTTGGGTAGTTTCTCCCGTAGCTGCCGACATAGTCAACGATTGTCCGGCAATTGATGAAATTATTATTTTCGATCGGAAGAAATTAAATTCGCCTATTGATTTTCTTAAATATATGAAACCTTTTTCTGCACGTCTCAATAAACGCCGCTATGATATCAGTATTGATCTGCAGGGACTTTTAAAATCAGCTCTTATTGCTTGGCTGGCCCATGCTGCAGAAAAAGTTGGTTACACGGATATGCGTGAAGGCAGCGGAATCATAAGTACACCGCTGAGCGGAAAAAACCATAATGGTCATATAGTGGAAAGATATTTGGATGTTGTCCGCCGATTAGGCGGGAATGCTGATAATCCAGTATTTCCGCTGGGCATAACAGAAGACAATATTGCTAAAGCCCGTTCTCTGCTGTTTGAAAATAAAGTGAATCTCAGCGATCCTTATGTGGTTTTGGTGGTCGGTGCCAATTGGCCCAATAAACGCTGGCCTGCTTCCTATTTCGCAGAATTAATTGATTGGTGCTGCGGTAAAAAAATAATTCCGCTTTTAGCCGGTGCCGGAAAAACAGACCGTCTTATCGCAGATAAAATAAAAAATCTGACACAAAACAACACCGTTGACCTGGTGGGACAAACAGCTTTAAAAGAATTGGCATTCATAATTAAAAATGCCTCTGCCACCGTCGGCGGTGATACTGGCAGTCTTCATATGGCGGCTGCTCTTGGCAAACCTGCTATTATGATCATGGGACCTACAGATGCCAATCGCAACGGACCCTACAATCAAAAAAACAATTATATTGAAGTAGCCTATGACTGCCGACACTGCTGGAAACGGAAATGCCGCTTTAACCGTGATTGTCTTGCCTCTATTGAGCCTCAGCAGGTAATAAATAAATTGACAGCAGTTTTACGCTGATTTTAATTTATTCAGCACAGTAAAACTTGCCGGACAGCGGCATCCCACACTTTTGAACCTTCTTATCAAAAGTCAGACCAGCTAATAACAGGAAGGTGATTTTCATCGCTCTTTATTATGTATTGAAACTATTCAGTAAACTGTTCTGTTTATTGCCAGAAAAAATATCGTACCTGATAGGCAGGGCCATTGGTCATATAACATGGTTTTTAATTCCGCCTAAACGAAAAAATATGGCTGTAAGAAATGCTGTACTCAGCCTTAATATATCTCATAAGAAAGCTGTACAAATCGTAAAAAAAAGCTGGACAAAATTTGGTCCCATGATAATCGATGTACTGCGTTTTCCTATCATGAAATATAATATGAATAAATATATCACTTTATCCGGTACAGAAAATCTTGATGAGGCTTTGAAGCTTGGCCGCGGCGGTATTCTTGCAGCTGCTCACAGCGGTAACTGGGAACTTTTAGGCGGCGCTTTATCTCAAAATGGCTATAAGCTTGTCGGTGTAGCTCAGGAACAATCCAATCGCGGCGCTGATCGTTTTATGAACGAATACCGTGCCTTGATAGGTGTATATGTCATGTATAAGTATGATGTCCGAAACATGTTCAAGATGATCTCTAAGGGCTGGCTCATTGGCCTCATAATGGATCAGGATGCTGCTGAAGACGGTATAGTTATGCCTTTCTTAGGCAGAGATGCTTCATGTGCTCACGGAGCAGCGACTATTGCCCGCCGCAACAATGCTCCTATAATTCCTGTTTTTATAGTCAAAGGCCCCGGACTCACTCATCAAATAATTATCCATAAACCTATCTTTGTGGCGAAAACCCAAAATAAACATGAAGATATACGCACAGCTACCATGATAATAACAAAACAAATAGAAGATCATATAATAAAACATCCTGCGGAATGGTTTTGGCTGCACAATCGATGGAAATCGGTAGAGCGTCATCGAGCGACAAAAACTTATACAGAAAAGGGCAAATAAAATGCAAGAAAATAATCAGCCAATAGATTTTACTATTTGCTGGGTGGACGGCAATGATCCATCCTGGCAGAAACAAAAGAATGCCTATTCTTCTGATATAAATGGAGATAAGCGTCTCAGCCGGTATCGCGATTGGGACAATCTGCAATATTGGTTCCGTGGTGTAGAAAAGTTTGCGCCCTGGGTAAATAAAATCCATTTTATAACCTGCGGACATTTACCGGCATGGTTAAATACTGAACATCCCAAATTAAATATCGTCCGCCACGATAATTATCTTCTTCCACAATATCTTCCTACTTTCAGTTCCAGTCCTTTAGAGCTGAATTTACATCGTATAAAAGGTCTTGCCGAACGCTTTGTATCTTTTAATGACGACATGTTTATTCTAAAACCGGTACCAAAAGAATTATTTTTCAAAAACGGACTGCCAACAGATTTTTGTATTGTCACTGCCATAAGTTCTCCTGTAAAAGGCGATATGATGCCTTTTATAAAATTTAACAGTATGGCTGTACTGAATGCTAATTTTGATAAAAAGGCAGAAGTCCGCAAGCATTTTTGGAAATGGATATCCCCTAAATATGGCTGGAATGCTTTGCGCAATTTTATTTTCTCAGGAGAGCATCATTTTCGCGGTTTTTCTAACAATCACCTGCCCTATTCATTTTTAAAAAGTACTTATAATGATATCTGGTCTGCAGAAAATGATGTACTTGATGAAAGCAGCTGCAATAAATTCCGCAGCCGCAGTGATGTTGATCAATGGCTTATTCGATATTGGCAGCTTATAAAGGGCGACTTTGAGCCCATAGGCCGTCACGCTAAGGGACAGGTATTTGAAATATACGGACAGGAAGCAGATAATGCTGATTTATATACTGCTATTGAATCACAAGACATGCCTATGCTCTGTGTGAACGATAATGATAATATTGATTTTGCCAATATAAAAAGACATATTATCGCTTCCTTTGAAAAAATTCTGCCAGAAAAATCGAGTTTTGAAAAATGAATATTCTTCTTCTTGTACCAAGAATGAATATAGGCGGTGCCGAAAGTCACGTTGCTATGCTTGCTCCCCTTCTTCAGAAAAACGGTCATAATGTTATCGTTGTTTCCGGCGGCGGACAGCTTGCCGATAAGCTGGCTGCCAAGGGAATTTCTCAGATATTCCTGCCATTGCGGCTGAACACTTCTCTTGCGGCATTTTTTCTCAAATTCATAATAAAAAAATATGATATAGAGCTTGTCCATGCTCATTCTGCTGCTGCAGGTATCACGGCAGTAAAATGCAAGTTAAAATATTTGCCTGATCTGCCGGTTCTTTATACTGCACACGGCTTGTTCGGCAGCAGAAAAGAAAGGATTCTTATGCAGTGTGATAAAATAATAGCCGTGAGTCAATATGTATACCACATTGCTTTAGAAAACGGTGCCATACCGGAAAAAGTAAAAGTTATTTATAATGGTGTTGATACCGAAAAATTTTCTCCTCACGATAATCGTAATGATCTTCGCAAGAGATTAAATATAGCTGACAAAACTTTCTGCCTGGCAATTACTGCCCGGATAAAAAATCTCCGCAATAAGGGCCATCAGCATCTTATCAAACTTTTATCAGAACAAACCGGTGCTGCAGACTGGCATTTACTGATTATCGGTACCGGTAAGGGCAAGTGGAAATTGCGTTATCAAATATGGAAAAATGGATTGACAGACCGAGTACATTTTCTTGGTCATAAACCCGATGTGGAAAATTATCTGTCTGCTGCCGATGTGATTGTTCTGCCATCACGTTTTGAAACCTTTGGTCTGGTCCTCGCTGAAGGAATGGCAATGAAAAAACCCGCGCTCGCCTATGATGTCGGCGGCACAGGTGAAGTTATTACCGATGGTAAAACAGGATACCTCATCCCCAGCGGAAATTGTGAGATCTTGTACAGCAAACTCAAATTATTAGCAGCAAATACTATCTTGCGTCTTCAGATGGGTCAAGCCGCCAGAAACGATATTATTTCCCGTTTTTCTCCTGAAAAAATGTTTGATGAGATTATTTCTCTGTACAACGAATGTTCCCAGCCCCAAAAATAAGTTCAGGGATATTTGTTTATCCTTGAACTTATTTTTCACTAATCCTGATTTTATCCGATGACTAACCCGCTCTAATACTCCCGCTTTTGCAAGCGGTGAGTAAAGAGCGGCTAACTCCCTGGATAATTTCGACTACTATTCAGGCGGCGTCAAAACGCCGTCTGAATTAAGTCTCCATTTATTTACTTTTGCATATAATTTACCAGCTCATCTGTCGTTTGAGGAAAAAATATTCCCGCTTTTTCCATGATCTCTTTATATGCATGCAGAACAGGGCTTTGCCCGAAATCAGCAAGACTTATGGATTTGAACGGCCTGCCGGAAAACATAGCAGGATACATTAAGGCAGTTGACTGATAGCTGGCCACAGCAATGAGCTTTTTTTCGCGGGCGAAAAGCAGTTCTGCCGGTTCAATCCCCTCATAGATGCGCATCTGAGGAAAATTCTGTCGATAATAATCTATCTTATACTTACTGTCATTGGGATGAGGTTTATACAAAAGCACTGCCTTATCATCGAATGGTTGAATCAATTTTTTTAAACATGTCAATTCCTGCTCTATTGTGTACCATTTTTTTTCAACCAGCGGCTGGCTCAAAAACAATACACATTTTGCTGTAAAAGTTTCCTGCAAAAGATCATGCATTTTTAGATCTGCTATAGCAGTATGTATCATATTCTCGGTTATTTTTACTGTCTTGGGTGAATAACGTCCGAGAAGCTCCGGTGCGTACATATAATCTACAACACCGGCATGACTGTCTCCTGCTGTTGCTGTATTAATATACATATCGCTTTTTATGCCAGCTGATTTTTTTAAGAGCCATATTTTAAATTTATGAAAAATTTCATGTGTTTTAGGTCTGCGGCGATCTTCATTATAATAGGAAAAAAGCCCGTCTTCATAGCGATAAAAATCTTTCATTCCCAATGCCGCTACCAGTAATTGATTTTGCGGATCAATATCGCTGCCAAGGAAAGCTCTTTCTATGCCAATTTTACCGATGCTGTTTTTTACTTCATCAGCTTGTTTTTTATAACTCTTTTCTTTATTTTTATGTGAAAGCCAGTTTAATAAATAAAATACTTTCACATATCCGCTCTTGTCTGATGCCATATATGCCATCAAGGGGTTCTCTGCCCATTTAGAATAACCATGCGGATGAATAAGTGCCAAATAATTATCATCAGCGGCAAAAATGCTCCTGCTCAAAATAAATGATGTCAGCAAATGAAATGGCGTATTTACTATAAATAAATTCTTCATAATTCACCTCTTTAACTATTTTAACGTAAAGCAAAATAAAGCACAAGTTCACCCTGATTATACTGCTCTGTGTATTTACAATTTAAGACAAAGGAATAAATTATGGATTTTTTCAGCAATATTATCAAAGCAAAAAAAAATATAGCCAATGATGTATCTATAAGAACCGGCATGAATATCGCTTTTGGTATAGATGCAGAATTTGCACTCGGCATGGGTGTATTGATGACGTCTATTGTGAAGAACAACCCCGGCACAAATATAGTCTTTCATATATTTACCGACAAGCTGAACAGTGCCGATATAAATTGTCTTGCTCTACTGGGTCAGGAATATAAAACTGTTGCAGTTTATATATATTACATTGATGGAGATAAATTCAGCCATCTCCCTATCTTATTCACCTGGTCAAAAGCAATTTACTATCGTTTCATAATTTGCGGTGAATTACAGAACAAAACGGACAAGTGTTTATATCTTGATTCTGACATTCTTTGTCTGCAACCGTTAAAGAAGCTTTTCCAAATTGATCTTGACGGTGTGGTTTCAGCAGTTGCTGCCGATTATGATTTTATGACTGGTTATGCAAAAAAAAATCTCGGCTTTACCGGAGAAAAATATTTTAACTCCGGTATGATGCTGATCAATGTAGATGAATGGAATAAAAATCATATTTCTGAACAATCTATTACAATGCTGCAACAAAAAAGTAATTTTAAATTTTATGATCAGGATGTCTTAAATATGCTTTTGGCCGATAAGATATTATTTCTTCCGCACTGTTATAACATGATCTACCACCTTGCGGATATGAATGAAAACCCGGCGGATGATACCGTTTTTCTCCACTACTCCGGAAGCGTCAAACCCTGGCAAAGCTGGGGACAGTTCCATTTCTTGACATCCTTATGGATAAAATATCAAATGATGTCTCCGTGGAAAGCCGTATCAATACAAAATCCCAATACGTACAAACAGGCGAAATTCATGGCCAGAACGATGAAAAAAACGGGAAATTTCAAAGGCTGGCTGAAATGGTCTTGCCTGTATGGTCTTTGGAAATTACGCAAGAAGATATGAAAAGGCAGGAATAATCATGCTTACAGATACCCTATGCAACAAATATGATCACTTGTTCAGCAAAAGCAAAGAAAATATTGTCCATATCGGTTATGGTATAGATGATAACTATATGCGCTGCACAGCCGCTTCAGTACTTTCTATATGCCGCCACAATCCTAATCTGCATCTTCGTTTTCACATTCTGACATCAACACTTTCCGCTGATAATAAAAAAAAGCTGAGAAACCTGGCAGAACTTATACAGACCGATATTGTACTCTACGAGATAGACACCTCTTTTTTCAACACGCTGCCTACTTTTGTTCATTTACCGGTTTCGACATATTTTCGCTTTATACTTCCTTCCATCTTAAACGAAGAAGAACGTGTCTGTTACCTTGATGCCGATATAATATGCCTCAGTTCAATAGAATATATCTTCAGCTGCAATCTGGAGAATGCAATTGCTGCAGCCGTACCTGATTTGGAATGGATGAACAAAAAACGCTGCAGCGCTTTATCCTTAAAAGAACATACATATTTTAACGCAGGTATGTTGATCATAAATATAAAAGAATGGAATTCTTTTCATGTGATGGATAAGGTCCTCGCATTATTTAAAAATGATCCGGTCAGATTCCGCTATCTTGACCAGGATGCTCTGAACATAGCCTTGCACAACAAAATTATCTATTTGCCGAAAAGATATAACTGTATTGACAGTTTTGCCGAAGACAAGGAAAAAATTGTTTTTCTGCATTTTGCGGCACATCCAAAACCATGGAATATTGCCTGGCCTATAAGCAGAGCAAGCACTGTCTTTCGTAAAGATCTTTATGCTCAATATGAAAAAGAAACGCCCTGGGCTGATATGCCTTTGCAGATGCCCTTGAATTATAAAGAAATGAAAGTTTATGCAAAAGCTTTGCTTTATTCAGGTCAAAAGGTCAATTCTCTGAAATGGTATTGCAAATATCTATATAAAAAATTAAGGAGATAATACATTTTCATATGGAAAAATTTCTAATTATCAACACATCCTTTTTTGGTGATATATTGTTAACAAGTCCCTTGTGCCGCAATATAAAAAATATTTTCCCACGCAGCCATATAACATTTATCACTAATAAACCATTTGCGGATGCTGCCTTATATCTTGATGGTGTGGATAAAGTTATTATTTATGACAAAAAAGGAAAACATCGCGGCGTGTCCGGTGCCTTGAAATTCTATTACGAATACAAAACTTTTTTTGCAGAAGGATTTAATGCCGCATTTGTTATCTACGGTAATGAACGCGGTATAATTTTATCACGTCTTTTAGGTGCAAAAAAAGTGTATGCAGAAAACAATGGGCCGCTCCGTATTTTCCTATCCAACAAGAAAATTGATTATCACGGCCTGCAGCGTGTCCAGGAACGCAACACTGTTTTACTTGAGCAATATACAGACTTGCCTTTGAAAAATATACCTATGCTGTATAAACCGCCACAGCAAGTTTTTCGGGAGGCATTTTCGCTTTTACAGCAGTTTTCTATATCTCCTGCTGCAAAAAAATACATCTGCCTGTGCACCGTTTCAAAAAGAACTGAAAAAGATATGCCTGTACAGATCTGCGCGGCACTCGTTGAAAAATTGCATGCCGCCGGCTATCGGATATTATTTTTAGGAGCCGGCTCACGTGCTGCTGATTACAGCAGCCAATTACTGCGCTATACCGACAAATATATTGATTTGACCAACAGAACATCTATCCCGCTCTTAGCTGCCGTTTTAAAACTGAGTATGGGACTTATAAGTGTTGATACCGGTACCATGCATTTAGGATTGGCACTCGGCATTCCTGTCCTATCTCTTTTTTACGTCTTCGACAGAGCACACATAGCTAAATGGGCTCCTGATCCTAATTTATATAACACAATTATTTTAACAAAGGATAAATGCTCCTGTGAAGAAATTTTTGACAATATAATGCGGCTCACCAGCAATAATAAATAAAAAGCTCGGCAAAAATGCCGAGCTTTTTATTTATTGTTAAATACCTTATGGGGTGCTATAGCCGCTCCACCATCGCTTACTTTTCCTATGCCGGCGAATATATCACCGCAATATATCAGCAGAGCCGTACCGTCATTGATTTCACCATTATATTCTATTTTCCGCCCCTGGTAAAAATCAGCAAGCATTTCATCATTTATATCGCAGGTTTCCATCGTTCCCCGCAATATATCCATTCCCTGTACAAAGGCAGCCGGATCTTGAGAAAGCTCCTCAAGCGTATTCGCTTCAGCAAGCCTAAAAGCTCCTGCCCTGGTGCGCAGAAGAAATCCCATAACAGCCGGTATATTCAGGGCTTTGCCTATATCAGCGCACAAAGAGCGTATGTATGTTCCCTTGGAACAATCCACATCCATAGAAAATCCATTTTCCATACATCCCAAAAGTTCAATGCCATATATATTTATACGACGCGGCGCAATTTTCACTTCTATATTTTGACGCGCAAGTTCATACGCTTTTTGTCCATTTATTTTAATAGCCGAATATGCCGGAGGGACCTGCATTATCTCACCGCAAAAGCTTTTCAAAACAGTCTTCAGCAAAGCTGTCTCAGGCATAATGAAATTTTCCTGCCTGAGAATACTGCCTGTATCGTCATCAGTATCGGTCCCTATTCCCAGCACTACTTCAGCTCTGTAGCTTTTATCTGTATCGGCCATATATTCCAAAAGGCGTGTGGCATGACCGACAGCAACCGGCAGAACTCCGGCCGCTGCCGGATCAAGCGTACCTGCATGACCAATTTTTTTTGTTCTATAAATACGACGCATGCAGCTTATTACATCGTGTGATGTCATCCCCGGAGGCTTAAGCACATTCACAAATCCGTTAATCGGCATTTTCCTGCCCTGCCATTTCCCTGGTCAATGCTTGAATAACCTTTTTTCTTGCTTCGTGAAAAGACATCTCCAGATTACAGCCGGAAGCTCTCACATGACCGCCTCCGCCCAGCTTTTCAGCTACTGCAGCAACATCGGTTTTTTTTGATCGCATGCTTATACGCGTCACATTATCAGCGGCATATTTTATCAGCACAGCTACATCAACACCTTCTATAACACGAACAAGATCCACAAAACCTTCTGTACTGCTGCATTTTTCCACAATATCTTTATCAGCGCCGGCTACTGCTATTTTCCCTTCGTTATACAATTCTATTGTATTAATAACGTCTGCAATCGCCTTTACATCAGCATATTTTCTTTGTTCCAAAGCTTCTGATATAATGTTCGGGCGGACGCCATAGCCAAGGAGATCTCCCGCAGCCTTCATCGTAAATTCTGTAGTATTAGAATAACGGAAGAACCCGCAATCTGTGGCTATAGCAGCATAAACGGACACCGCCATCTTATAATCAAATTCTATGCCGAGTTCTGCCAATAATTCATAAATAATTTCTCCTGTTGCTGCCCTGTATGGAGCTAAATATAAAAAATCGGCGGTTCTTGTGTTTGAACGATGATGGTCAAAATTGAGAATAGGTGCATCTGTGATTTTATTTACACGTCCCGTACGTTCCGGTTCAGCATCAAGAACTATAAATAAATCTGCACCGGTTATTTTCTGATCAGGTTTTTTAAAAAGTTCCCATCCAGGCAGAAAATGGTATGCTTCAGGTATATCATCATCTACGAAAATTCGTACTTTATGGCCTTTTTTAGTCAGCGCATGATAGAGACCAAGTGTAGAGCCAAGTCCGTCACAATCAGGGTTCACATGCGGTGCTATTATTATGCTGTTTGCCTTTTTTATCTTTGCCGCGGCTTCACTGATCGTTATTTCCATTCTCAGATTTCCCTTCTCCTGCATTGTGTATCTTATTAATAAGCTCTTGAATATGAGCACTATATTGAATACTGGTATCGGGATAAAAAGCTATCTCTGGAATAAACTTTATTCTTATGCGCTTGGCAAGTTCCTGTCTGATATAACCTGTCGAATGTTTTAAACCTTCCCATGTTCCCTTAAATTGTTCCTGGCTGCCAAGAATGCTTACATATATCCGGGCATTTTTCAGATCGCTTGACACATCTACTTTCGTGATTGTGACAAAACCGATCCGCGGATCCTTAAGACCTCTCAATATTATATCGCTGACTTCCTGTTTTATCTGTTCTTGTATCTTCTCAACACGAACGCCCATTTTTTCACAACCTTCTGTATCAGCTCTTATAAGCTCTGCGGAGCTATTTCTTCCATGCTGTAAGCTTCGATTATATCTTTTTCTCTAAAGTCACGATAGTTTTCGATAGTTATACCGCATTCATATCCCGCAGCCACTTCTTTTACATCATCTTTAAATCGGCGCAACGACTCAATCTGTCCTTCATGCACGACCACATTATCGCGAAGAATACGTATTTTCGATGTGTTAAAAATTTTCCCTTCAAGGACGTAGGAACCTGCCACGAGAGCCTTGGAGAATTTCATCACTTGGCGTATTTCTACTTTTCCCTGAATAATTTCTTTATATTTCGGTGCAAGCATACCCTTCATGGCAGCTTCGATATCGTTTATTGCTTCATATATTACCCGATAAGTACGAATATCTATACTTTCAGTATCGGCAAGTTTCCTTGCATTGCCATCCGGCCGCACATTGAAAGCAAGGATCAGAGCATTTGCCGCAGACGCCAGCATAACATCTGATTCATTCACTGCGCCAACACCTGAGTGAATTATACTCACTCGCACTTCATCACTTTTATTAAGACCAAGCAACGAAGTCTTCAATGCTTCCAGAGACCCTTGCACATCAGCCTTCAATAATATATTAAGATCCTTTATGTTTCCTTCATTTATCTGTTGGAATAAATCATCAAGTGATACTTTCTTATTATTGATAAGTTCTGTACGTTGTTTGCCAATACGCTTTTCCGCTATTGTACGTACCATATGTTCTTCCAAAACAGCCATTTCATCACCGGCAGCAGGTACATCTGACAAGCCCAAGACCTCAACTGGAACAGATGGTCCAGCCTTCTTCACTTTTTCACCGCGATCATTGATCATGGCACGGACTTTACCAAAGGCAGTACCTGCAATAATAGAATCTCCTACATGCAGTGTGCCGCTTTGAACAAGCACTGTAGCTACGGGACCGCGGCCTTTATCAAGCTGAGCTTCTATGATTATACCACGGGCTTCTCTGTTTGGATTTGCTTTCAGCTCCTGCATTTCCGCAACTAGTAAAATCATCTCCAGAAGATCATTTATACCCATCTTTTTCTTAGCTGAGACGGGAACCATTATAATATCCCCACCCCAGTCTTCAGCAACAAGTTCATGCTCTGCGAGCTGCTGCTTAACATGTTCCGGATTTGCTCCCGGTTTATCAATTTTATTTATTGCCACTACAATAGGAACTTTGGCTGCCTTAGCATGATTTATAGCTTCCAATGTCTGCGGCATAACGCCGTCGTCGGCAGCCACAACAAGGATCGCTATATCTGTAACCTGTGCTCCGCGCGCACGCATTGCCGTGAAAGCCTCATGTCCTGGTGTATCAAGAAATACAATTTTTTTATCCTTGCACATAACCTGATAAGCTCCGATGTGCTGCGTTATCCCGCCAGCTTCACTCGAAGTTACAGACGTTTTTCTTATCACATCGAGCAAAGATGTCTTACCATGGTCAACATGTCCCATAACCGTAACTACAGGAGGACGCGGCAACAAATCTTTTTCTGCATCTTCAACTTCGGGAATCTCCGTCAAGTCCACTTCCGGCGGCAGTTCTTCAACGTTTATGCTGAATTCTGCAGCGACCAGTACAGCTGTATCAAAATCTATTTCTTGATTGATAGTTGTCATTATTCCCAGCATCATAAGCTTCTTTATAACATCGGTGACCGTATAAGTCATTTTACTGGCCAACTCTTTTACAGAAATAGTTTCTCCTACTTTTATTACCTTAGGTCTCACTATTTCCTGTTTCTGCTGTATAGGATGATTTCTGTTATTTCTATTATTTCTCCAATTTTTTCTGCTGTTTCTATTTGATCCTATATTTTGACTGCTGCCATATCTATTATTTTGACCTGCATTATTATTTTGTCCGGGTCTATTATTTTGTCCAGTACTGCTATTTTGACCAGTACTATTATTTTGTCCTGGTCTGTTGTTTCTACCAGCACTGTTATTCTGACCGGGTCTATTTTGTCCAGTAGTAGTATTTTGTCCTGGTCTGCTGCGACCGACACTGTTGTTCTGCCCTGGTCTGCTATTTTGACTGGTACTATTATTTTGTCCCGGTCTGCTGTTGCGGCCAGCATTATTACTCTGACCGGGTCTGTTTTGACTAGTACTATTATTTTGTCCCGGTCTGCTGCGACCAGCACTATTATTCTGACCAGATCTGTTTTGACTAGTACTATTATTTTGTGCTGGTCTGCTGCGACCGACACTGTTGTTCTGACCAGGTCTATTATTTTGACTGGTACTATTATTTTGTCCCGGTCTGCTGTTGCGCCCAGCACTGTCACTCTGCCCTGGTCTGCTATTTTGGCCCATACCACTCCCATTGCCTTGTCCAGATCTGTTACCAGCAGCTGTTCGGTTATCTCCTCTGTCAACTGGTTTATGGTCATTGCTATTAATAGCAGCGGCCTGACTGGCGTGCATCAGATTTCTTTGACTGTCATGTTCAGACGCCTGCTGATTTTTATGTGTTCTCTCAATAGGTACCTTTGCACTTTCATTACTGTATACATTGCTGTCTGCTGTTTTTTGTATTGTAGTTTTTATATTATCATTACCTTTATATACTTGTTTTTTTTCATAACCCTGCTTTTTCAAAGCGAGGTTTTCATTAATATTATTTATATTATCAGACCTGTCATTATCAATTTTTTTTATATTTTTCTGCCGATTATCTTTTATTGATATATTCTCCCGCACAGATTCAATTTTTTTCTCAATTATATTTTTCTTTCGCAGAAAACTTTTTTCTATAATTTTTCGTTCGTCATCACCCACTGTACTAGCATGGCTTTTTACTATTACATTATGGACTTTTAACATATTCAAAACTGTCTTACTGTCAGTTTCAAATTCTTTTGCCAGGTCATATATTCTGTATTTGGACATCGATCCACCCCCATTATTTGATGTCATTTTAATATTTTAGTCACAGCTTTCATAAAACCTTCATCGCAAACAGCAACCGCAGCTCGCTCATTTTTACCGATACAATGTCCCAAATCGGTCTTAGTCGTAGTCAAAAAAATAAGCGGGATACTATATTTAGATGCAATTTCTTTATATTCTAAACTGGTATTTTGCGCCGTATCTCCGGCAACCAGCAGCAGTCTGACTTTTCCGCCTGCCGCTGCCTTGCCTATAGCAAAATCTCCAGAGATTATCTTATTGGCACGTGATGCCATACTTAATAAATTAAGCAAATTTTGCAGCATATTATCCTTCATTTGTGTCAAAAAATCCTGTCCTTAATTTTTCATATATATCAGCGTCTATCGGACTTTTAAATGATTTTTCCAAACGATGTCCTTTTATAGCCGCTTCCAAACATTGAATATCAGCACATATATATGCTCCGCGGCCTGATTTTTTTCCTGTACGGTCAATGGAAAAATCACCTTCCGGGTTTTTGACTACTCTTATCATATCTTTTTTGCTGCGAATTCGCTGGCAGCCAACACACATACGTTCCGGTAATTTTTTTTTGCCAGTCATAAATCTGCCCCTTTACCTCAATCCACTGAAAAAGAGTCTTCACCTGTCACCGTGACTATTTCCATTCCTTCAGCAAGACCGCCTTCAACTGCCTGCGATTCACTCTTGATATCTATTTTCCAGCCTGTTAATTTCGCAGCCAGCCGTGCATTTTGACCTTCCTTGCCAATTGCCAGAGATAGTTGATAATCCGGCACAATCACTTTTGATATTTTTTCATTTTCTTTTATTGCTACAGAAATAACTTTGGCAGGACTTAAAGAATTTGCAATATATTTTGCCGGATCTTGATTCCACTTAACAATATCTATTTTTTCACCGTGCAATTCGTCAACGACAGCCTGTACCCGAAGTCCCTTTTGTCCTACACATGATCCTACCGGATCAACGTTCTCATCTTTTGAATAAACAGCAATTTTAGAACGCATTCCAGGCTCTCTTGCCACAGACTTTATTTCCACAGTACCATCGCTTATTTCGGGCACTTCCAATTCAAAAAGTCTTTTTAAAAGCCCCGGATGTGTGCGTGATAATAGTACCTGCGGCCCCTTTGTGGTTTTTTTGACTTCTACTACATAAAATTTCATACGTCCATTAGGTGTATAATGTTCCGATGAAATTTTTTCCGCAGGTGTAAGCATAGCTTCCGTACGGCCCAGATCAACAACCACATTTTTACCTTCAACACGCTGCACTATGCCGGTTAAAATATCATTAGAACGATTGGAATATTCTTCGTAAATGATACCTCTTTCAGCTTCACGTATTCTCTGTACAACCACTTGTTTAGCCGTTTGAGCAGCAATACGTCCAAAGTTGGCAGGCGTGATTTCCTCTTCGATCACATCTCCCACCTGATAATCAGGATGTATTTTTTGAGCTGCTTCCAGAGAAATATCAGTGATATCATTTTTTACTTCACTCTCAACATTCTTTATGGCGTATACATGAAATTCACCTGTGGTGCGATCAAGCGAAACCCTCACATTCTGCGCTGAATTAAAATTTCTTTTATATGCGGAAATCAGTGCTGCTTCAATAGCATCAAATAGGACTTCTAATGCTATACCTTTTTCTTTGCCAACTTCACGAAAGGCTTCTAAAAAGCCTTTATTCTTGGTAGCCAAATCTATATCCTCCTAAATTATATTAAAACTCAATATGCAACCGCACTGATGCTATCTGTGCACGAGGTATTATCAGCGAATCATCAAGAGTTATAGCATCGGCAGAAAAAGCACTGAGTCTGCCGATAATTTCCCTTGCTCCATTTATCTTTTTATAGGCTGTCACATCAACCTGTTTTCCCATTTCCCGTTCAAAATCTCTATCCTTCTTTAACGGCCTGTCAATCCCTGGTGAAGAAACTTCCAATATATAGCTTTCCTTCAATAAACCGCTCTTTTCCAATTCGTCATCAATCATACGGCTTACTCCCTGACAATCATCAAGATCAACACCGTCTTTTTTATCTATAAAAATACGCAGATACCAATCCCGTTCCTTTACATATTCAAGATCAACCAATTCGTATTCAGTACCCGCAAGCAAATTTAACACCAGTTTTTCCGCTTCAATCTCAATTCGTCCGGCCATTGTTCCTCCTAAAATAATAACGCCTATAATACTAAAGAGTGGGTTTGCACCCACTCTCTAAAATACATGCTGAAGTTGATATTTTTATTATAACACCAGACATTATAAATGTAAACCGCGCCGCCGAACATTTAGATGCAAAATAAAAATCCTGCAAAAAGTACCATGATGTACTTTAGCTACGCACAATCAAATAATATTCACGGATTTTTCAGCAGACAACATTCTTCTATTGCTGAAATCTGCAGACAATAAGCTTCGTGCTCTGCCCGAAATAAAAGCTGAAACTGGATAAAAAGATATTTACCGATCATAATGTTTTTTACGCATTATATCAAGTTGTTTCAATACAGCAGGTTCAATTCTATCTGCGATCTCATTTCTCGCAGCAGAAGTCAGTTTACTGCTTGAACAACGATTACGCAATTTTTTTCTGACTCCAGTGATTGCTTTGCTCAATTCCTTTACAGTCATACGATATGCCCCTGCACCCAAAACGGCGTTCTGTTCCGCACCATCAGATGTAGCTACAAATACATCTCTGCCTTCATGAACCAGCTCGTATGCCAATCTTTCAATGTAACTGTCCGCCGTTTCATTCTTTTTGGTATAAACAATTTCAAAATGATCATTCATTTGCTCAAATGATTGCACTGAAGATGTATATAAAGCATCAAACACAACTGTAACATCATATTTTTCATAAGCACCATATTCCACTAGCATATGAATAAGCTTATCACGGGCATGTTCTAAATCATTGCTCTTCTTCAGCAGCTCCGGCCAGCAATTTATAACATTATATCCATCGACAATAAGATGTGCGCACATTTTGACGTTCATACCAAATTCTCCTTCTTATTTCATACGCTGCTTCAAGACCTCATACATGAGTATGGCCGCCGCGTTAGAAGCATTGAGCGAATTTATTTTTCCCCTCATGGGTATCTTTACCAAGAAATCACAAGATTGTCGCACAAGCTGGCCTATTCCTTTTCCTTCACTGCCAACTACAATAAGTAATGGTCCTGTCAGATTGGCATCATAAAAGAAAGTCTCACCCGAAGCATCAGCCCCGGCTACCCAAAACCCCTTAGTCTTAAGCTCAGCAATAGTCTGGGCAATATTGTTCACTCTGACGACCGGCACATATTCTATGGCGCCTGCCGATACTTTGGCAACGGTGGATGAAAGAGGACAGCTGCGCCGTTTTGAAATTATGACTCCGTGTGCACCGGCAGCATCCGCCGTTCTAAGCACAGCACCTAAATTATGAGGATCTTCCAATTCATCAAGCAAAACTAAAAACGGTACTTCATTTTTTTCGGCAATTCCGGCAAGAACATCATCAAGTTCAGCATAATCAACAGGCGGCGTATATGCAATTATACCCTGGTTATGTTCTGCCCCTGAAAGAGCATCAAGTTTATTTTGGCTGACAGTATGAATAATAACTCTGGAATTTCTCGCCATTGATATTATTTCCTGCATTGAACCGCCATGCGCATTTTCTGCCGTCAGTATTTTATTAATATGTCTGCCGCTTTTCAAAGCCTCTCTTACGGCATTACGCCCGGCAATTATATCCGGAGAAATTTCTTGTGTCTGTTCAGAAGCTTCTGCCGTTTTTTGAGCATCTCTGAATTTAGCGGTCCTGCCAGTGAATTTTCTTTCCTCCCGGTCCTTAGTTTTAGTATTTTTTCTTCTGCCAAAAGACTCTGCAGATCCTGTGCTTTTCTTTTTTATACTCGATGAGTTTTTTTTATTAAAAGGCATCTTTTTCTCCATTCATTATTCTTCACGTAATTTTATCATTTCGTCAAACATACCACAGGTCATATCGCCCTCCGGGCACACTCCTGTAGCAACACACGAGGCCCCTGCATTTTTAAAAAGCAGAGGCGCCGCATTCTTTACCTCTTTCAACATCATATAGGCCATAGCTCTTATCTCCCACTGAGCACGATGACAGCAGCGCAAAGAAAAAAAATGCTGCAGCGATCTTGCATTGAAAGTAACTACTATCTTAGTTTCTGCGGCATTCGCCAAAACATAGCGGGCGTCCTCTTTCGGTATGCCCATTTGTGTTAATTCATCATACGCTGTCCTTATTTTTTGCATCAGATCAGTAAATTTTTTTGCTGCCGTTTCATTTTTTTGGATAGACGGAGGCAGTATATATTCAAAATCATGTTCAGCAACATAGCGTTGAGACTGCTGTGAATATGAGGCAATGCGATGTCTCACAAGCTGATGAGTCAGAACACGCGATATTCCTTCGATTGCAAAGGTAAAACTAACATGTTCCAGAGTTGATGCATGCCCCATTTTCACTATTTTTTTTACAAGCTTTTCGACCTGTCCATCACTCATCTTTTCTGCCAGCTCTTCGGCTCCCACCGGTGAATAACACAATCGCGCCGCCATCGCCACTGTCCGTTCCGGTTCAGATGTATATTTTATGAGCTTTACTTTCATCTTCGGCCTCCATTTAAAAAACAGCCATTGCCAGAACGCAATGGCTGTTTTTATTATACCATTAATTATTGATCATTAGCATTTTCCTGAATTATTCGTGAGAAAATTTATCCTTCAGAATAACATCATGTGAACCGCCCTCGACTATGCTAGTTGAAGAAACCAATGTCAGCTTTGATTTTTGTTGAAATTCCTTTATCGTCAAAGCACCGCAGTTGCACATGGTAGACCTCATTTTACTCAGAGAAAGTTCAACATTATCTTTTAAGGAACCTGCATATGGCACATATGAGTCAACGCCTTCTTCAAAAGATAATTTTTTATCACCACCCATATCATAGCGCTGCCAGTTGCGGGCCCTATTTGAGCCTTCACCCCAGTATTCCTTTAAGTACGTACCATTTATACGTACACGATTGGTAGGACTTTCATCAAACCGTGAAAAATATCTGCCAAGCATCATAAAATCTGCACCCATAGCCAACGCCAGCGTCATATGATAATCATGAACAATGCCGCCATCTGAGCAGATAGGTATATAGACACCGGTTTCTCTATAATATTCATCCCTGGCCTTGGCGACGTCAATAACAGCCGTCGCTTGTCCGCGGCCGATCCCCTTGGTTTCACGTGTAATACATATTGACCCGCCGCCGATGCCAACTTTAATAAAATCTGCTCCCGCTTCGGCGAGAAATCTGAAACCTTCCGCATCAACAACATTTCCCGCACCGACCTTGACATCGTCACCGAATTCCTCATGTATATACTTTAACGTGATACTCTGCCATTCACTGAATCCCTCTGATGAGTCTATACAAAGAACATCAGCACCAGCATTCAGCAAAGCCGGTACACGTTCTGCGTAGTCGCGCGTATTGATACCCGCGCCGACAAGATAACGTTTTTTGTTATCGATAACTTCATTTCTGTTTTGTTTGTTATCTGTATAATCTTTACGAAAAACCATATAACGCAGACGCTGATTTTTATCTACCAGCGGCAGCATATTCAATTTATTGTCCCATATCATATCATTAGCCTGCGACAAATTCGTGGTATCAGCATCTGCATAAACCAGTTTAGCAAATGGTGTCATAAATTCTTCCGCAGTTTGGTCCATAGACATACGTGTGATGCGATAATCGCGGCTGGTAACTATCCCTACCAGTTTTCCCGTAGCTGTGCCATCATCCGTCACAGCCATAGTGGAATGACCGGTCTCATCTTTAAGTTCCAATATTTCACCGAGAGTGGTAGTCGGTTTAATATTGGAATCACTGCTTACAAAACCGGATTTATAATTTTTCACGCGGGAAACCATCTCTGCCTGCTGTTCTATCGACTGAGATCCGAATATAAAAGAAACACCGCCTTCTTTAGCAAGTGCAATAGCCATTGTATCATCTGATACAGCCTGCATTATAGCCGATGTCATGGGTATATTAATCTTTATTTTTGACTCTTCCCCCTTTTTAAATTTTACCAACGGGGTTTGAAGTGAAACATTCACAGGGATACATCTATCTGATGAATAACCTGGGACTAACAGATATTCGCCAAAGGTATGAGACGGTTCTTCAAAAAAATATGCCACGTTACATTCTCCTTTTCCTAAATCATTTCCTAAATTTATTAGTATAAATGATAGTACGTATATTCAGCACTTGTCAACCATATATAGCAAAAAACTGCCGCAATAGACAACAGCAGTTCACTGACAGCGCTTATAAAGTTTTACATTTATACAATCATTTCATTATACATATATATCTGCTGCCGCAAAAACAGGCAAAAAATAACCATCCTGCCTTAATTGCTCTGTATAAGTTCACTATTTGCGGATTCATCAGCTGCATAACGGATACTTGACATAGAAAAACCCTTGCGATAAAGATATTGCATAAATTTATCAATATCCTTATTTTTTTTCATATATCTTTGCCAGATACTATATGCCGTGATTTTTTCATAGTCTGATAGTTCCTGCGGTGTACATCTATCAATAACATTCGCTGAAAAGCCCTTCATTTTAAGCTTTGCCTTGATCTGCAAAACACTGTATTTTTTTTCTGCAAGATACCTAGACCAATATCTGATGCAAAGCTGTTCATCGTCCAAGTATCTTTTTTCAATAAGCCTGGCAACAGCAGCATCAATCTCCTGTTGTTCATAGCCGCAGCGAAAAAGTTTATCCACGATCCGGTTTACGGAATAATCCTGCACAGACAAATAATCTATAGCTTTTGCCAGTGCGGACTTACTGTTTCTTGTCTGCATCAGTGATCACCTTGTTGTCGCCTGCTGCATTTTTTTCTTTATTCTGCATGCTTTTGTTTTTTTCAATCTCCGTCTGAGCTTCCGGCATTACCTTGTCCCTGATCTTGTCCTCGATTTCCTGACTCATTTCCGGGTTTTCCTTAAGGAACAGCTTTGCATTTTCTTTTCCCTGTCCCAATCTGGTACCGCTGTATGAATACCAGGTACCACTCTTATCTACTATTTCAAAATTGGTACCCAAGTCGATGATACTCCCCTCCCGGGAAATCCCTTCTCCATACATAATATCAAACTCGGCCTGTTTAAATGGCGGTGCCACTTTATTTTTTACTACTTTTATACGTGTCCTGTTGCCTACTATATCATTTCCCTGTTTTATCGTATCAATCTTACGTACATCCAAGCGTATGGTAGCATAAAACTTAAGCGCCCGTCCCCCTGTTGTCGTCTCAGGACTGCCAAACATAACGCCAACTTTTTCCCTTATCTGATTTATGAATACAACGGTAGTCCTTGATTTACTGATATAGCCTGTAAGTTTACGCATCGCCTGAGACATAAGACGTGCCTGCAGCCCCACATGCGAATCTCCCATTTCTCCTTCTATTTCAGCCTTAGGCACAAGTGCCGCAACAGAATCAACAACCACTACATCAACTGCTCCGCTCCGCACCAAAGCATCGGCTATTTCCAAAGCCTGTTCACCATTATCAGGCTGTGATATAAGCAGTTCATCTATATTGACACCCAGCCTTTTTGCATAAACAGGATCAAGTGCATGTTCCGCATCAATAAAGGCCGCTGTTCCTCCTATTTTTTGTGCTTCAGCTATTATATGCAGAGCTACTGTTGTTTTCCCAGAAGATTCCGGCCCATAGATCTCAACTATCCTTCCGCGCGGCACACCGCCTACCCCGAGAGCTATATCAAGAGCCAAATTTCCCGAATGGATTACTTCTATATTCATATTGACTGAAGCTTCACCCAGCTTCATGATTGCCCCTTTGCCAAAGTCACGCTCAATCTGTTTTAAGGCATTTTCCAAGGCCTGATCTTTATCCAGAACCTGATTTTTTTCCATTTATTTGAATACCAGCCTTTCTTTCATTTAGCTTGATTATACCTGAGTTAATAGATAAAATCAATATAAAATAAAGAAACCTGAATATTGATATACGTATATCTTAACAAGAAGTAAGTCCTCCGTCCACCGTCCATGCTGCACCTGTTACAAAAGATGCCTCTGCCGATGCCAGAAAATATATTACCGAGGCAGCCTCATGCGCCGTACCAATACGTCCGATCGGATAAAGAGAAGCAGCCGCACGGGCATCATCTTCATCTTTGAATTGTTTTCTCGTAAGCGGAGTGTCTATATCACCCGGGCATACACAATTAACACGTATACCACAGCAAGAAAGTTCAAGAGCCAATGCTTTAGTAAACACAGTTACGGCACCCTTGGACGCACAATAGGCACTGCAAAAATAATTGCCGTTTATCCCCGCATCCGAAGAAACATTTACAATGGAAGGCGCAGAAACACTTTTTTGCAAAAGAGGAAGAATATATTTGCACATAAAATATGTGCCCTTTATGTTTATTCCCATAACAGCATCAAACTCTGCTTCTGTGACGTCAGTAATCGCCTTTTCCTGATATATTCCTGCTGAGTTTACCAGTACATCAACGACCGGGAATTGCGCAGCTATCATTTCCGACGCATTTTCACACTGAGCGCATACACTCACATCTGCTTGAATGAAATAGAAATGTTCCTTTCCTTCCCGCACAGATGTCCTTGCCATGTCAAAATTTCTTTTTGACCTTCCCACTGCTGTGACAACATCCCCGTTTTTCAAATACAATTTTGCTAAAGCCAGCCCAATTCCTGAAGTACCCCCTGTTATGACTATCGTCCGCAATTTTTCTTCTCCTAAAAAAATATAGAGCCTGATAGTAGATCACCAGGCTCTGCGAGTAAAATCAATTAATAAGTTCTATCTCCAGTGCAAAAGATCACATTCGGGATTCAGAAATTATTATGCACGAAATCTGACCGCTCTTTACTTGCAACTTGTTAAAAGCAAAGCAACAGCGCGGACCATTCCTCAAACAAATTAATTCACAGCATCTTTCAATGCCTTGCCTGCTTTAAATACAGGATTTTTAGATTCAGGGATTTCGATGGTATCACCAGTTTGAGGATTGCGCCCCTTACGAGCTGCACGTGCTCTTACTTCAAATGTACCAAAGCCAATTATCTGTACTTTTTCTCCCTTTACCAAGGTATCCTGTACACTAGCAAAAATAGCGTTAACTGCCTTTTCAGCGTCTTTTTTTGTTAAACCAGCCTGTTCAGCAACGCTGGCCACCAATTCGGATTTGTTCACGAATATAGCCTCCTTTTGATTTTGTTACGATACTCTCAATTCGCTGTAACTTGCTCGTTTCCTTTTTTTATCTATAAAATTTATAAAAATTTATAGTTTTTTCCAAAATACGGCATAATAAAAGCCATTTTTTATATTTCAAACAATAACCATTAATAATATTTATTTTGCTCTGGCATTTTCAAAATCTTTTGCTTCATCCCACAATGTATCCAATTCTTCCATTTCATATGTCTCCCATTGTCGTTTTTCCGCCTTGATTTTTTTTTCTATGTAAGAAAACCGTCGGCGGAATTTTTCGTTGCTGCCTAGCATGGCTATTTCCGCGTTGACCTTCAAAAAACGTGATAAATTAACTATTGTGAATAAAACATCGCCCAGCTCATCTTCTATTTTTTTCCTATCGCCTGATGCTTCAGCTTCTTTCAACTCATTTATCTCCTCGCTGAGCTTCTGCCACACCGGTTTCACATTCTTCCAATCGAACCCGGCTTTAGATGCCTTATTCTGGAGCTTGTAGGCACTCATAAGTGCCGGCAGATCTTTTGGTATTCCATCCAGGATCGATTTTCTCTCACTTTTTTCCTGTCTTTTTATGGCTTCCCAGTTAAGCAGCACCTCTCCGGCATCTCTGACTGATATATCACCAAAAACATGTGGATGGCGGTGCACCAATTTTTTTGTCACACCGTCAATAACATCCTGCATAGAAAAAAAGCCGGTTTCCTCTGCCATTCGCGCATGAAAAACAATCTGCATTAAAAGATCGCCCAATTCTTCGCACAACAGCTTGGGATCTTGAAAATCAATGGCTTCAATGACTTCATAGACTTCTTCAATAAGATTCTGGCGAAGAGATTTATGTGTCTGGATAATATCCCACGGACAGCCGCCCGGGGCACGCAGTCTATTTATTATATCCTCTAACGGCGACAATGTAAACTGATCCTTCTGCCTTTGAAATGCCGGCACATAAAGGCTTGTTAAATAATCAATTTCTTTATGCCTGTCAAGTTCAAACAGGGGCAAACGAGTAATTTTTTTCTCCGGCAGTCCCAGCCTGTAAAGCAGCACCACCTCATAATCATCAGGCAGTTCATTCATCAAGGTCAGCTTTACCTCAGAGGCCGTGTGAATATCATACAACTGAGTTATGACAACACCTGATGCCAGATTTACTTCCTGCTTTTTCAGGGCAAGAGCATCTGTTATTAACAGTCCGTTTATCGGATCTATTCCCAGTTGCGTGTAAATTAGTTCCAGAAAACTCATACCCGGATATATTTTTAATTCTATATTTTTTGCCAAGGCCAATTTTTTTATAAAACCTACTGTACGTTCAGCTACCATCGGACTGCCCGGAACAGCGTAAACCACATTGGTACTTTTCGCACGCTCCACAATATCATTGCTTATTCGTTCATAAACATCTTCGAAAGAGTCAGCTTCTTCGTACAGACGATCATATGTGATAAAGCTGACTCCTTCTTTTTCCAGCTCGTCTGCAGCAGGATGATATTTTGTCCGCAGACATAATAACTCCGCTCCTGCCATCACCCTCCATGTTTCTCTGGTAATCAGTTCGGCCCCAGATGGCCCCAGTCCCACTATTTCTATTTTTCCCATTTTAATACTCCTTTCACTGCTGCAGATCCTCGCCTTCCATTCTTTTTAATGTACGCATGATTATATTTAATGGATCAGCCATATTCTTAGGCGTGAGTTTGAGCTGTATTATATTGCTTTTTCCCTGAGAAAATTTTATCAGGCCTCCCATATATCTGCGCATGACTAGCAGATTATCTGCCTTTATACTATGTGCCTGCTGCAAAGTAAAATCAATATACTCCTTCTTTTCTACTATTGATTTTATCCCAAGATCTCTTGCATAATTTTTTATTTCTGCTATTCTCAGCAAATTTTCAACAGGCGGAGTCATCCTGCCGAAACGATCAGCCAGTTCTTCCTCTAATCCTTTTATTTGCCCATCGTTGCGCAGCGCAGCAATTCTCTGATAAATCTCCATTTTATGCATGGCATCATCAATATAATCACCATCAATATATGCATCAATCTTTATTTCAATCAGAGGTTCATCCTGCACTTTTATCTTTTCACCCGTACGCATCTGCTCCACAGCTTCCTCCAGCAGTCTGCAGTACATTTCAAAACCTACGCTGGCTATATGTCCATGCTGCCGTGCCCCCAGCAAATTGCCGGCCCCCCGGATCTCAAGATCCCTCATAGCTATTTTAAAACCAGAACCCAATTCGGCAAAATCTTTTATAGCCTGCAATCGCTTTTCCGCTGTTTCTGTCAATACTCTGTTCTTTCGGTAAACAAAATAGGCGAATGCCATATTTTTTGATCTTCCTACCCGGCCCCTCATTTGATACATTTGAGACAGACCAAATTTATCAGCATCATAAATTATGATTGTATTTGCATTAGCTATATCCAGCCCGTTTTCGATAATGCTTGTCGCCAGTAAAACATCGTATTTACCTTCATAAAAATCCATCATAGCCTTTTCCAGCATACTTTCCGGCATTTGTCCATGGGCAGTTTTGATTCTAGCTTCTGGCAGCATGTCCGTTAGTTTTAAATACATTTTATCTATAGTATCAACACGATTATAAATAAAATATACCTGTCCACCACGGCGCAGTTCTCTTTTTATTGCGTCACGAATAATTTCATCATTATTTTCTATGACGTAGGTTTGGATCGAAAAACGCTCTTTTGGCGGAGTTTCAATGATACTCATATCCCTCGCACCTACCAAAGACATATGCAGTGTACGCGGAATAGGGGTCGCACTCAGAGTAAGCACATCCAGATTTTTGCTCAGCTGCTTTATCTTCTCTTTCTGCTTGACACCGAACCTCTGCTCTTCATCTACTATAAGCAAACCGAGATTGCTGAATTTTACCTTTTTGCTGTTCAAAATAGCGTGTGTGCCTATAAGAATATCGATCTGTCCCGTCATAACTTTTTCCAAGGTTTGTTTTTGTTCTTTAGGCGTACGAAAACGGCATATTACATCTATTATCGGCGCAAACTCTTCAAATCTGCTGGAAAAAGTCTGATAATGCTGCTGTGCCAACACCGTTGTCGGTACAAGGACAGCCACCTGTTTTCCATCCATGGCAGCCTTAAATGCGGCACGTATGGCCACCTCTGTTTTACCGAATCCCACATCGCCGCATAGAAGTCTGTCCATTGGTTTCTCTTTTTCCATATCAGCCTTTATTTCTTTCACAGATGCCAACTGATCTGGTGTTTCCTCATAAGGGAAAGCATCTTCGAACTCATGCTGCCATGGAGTATCTGACGGAAATGCATATCCCTTTCCTTCTTTCCTCTCTGCATACAATTTAACAAGTTCCTTGGCTATCTTTTCAACGGCCTCCTGAGCTTTTGCTTTTGCCTTTCCCCAGGCTACTCCGTCCATTTTGCTCAGTCTCGGTACGTCCCCCTCACTGCCAATATATTTTTGCAGCAGATGCACCTGATCAGTGGGAACAAAAAGCTTGTCATCACCGCCATATTTTATATGCAGATAATCACGATGCACACCATTTACCGTTATTGTTTTTACTCCCAAATACTTTCCGATGCCATGATTGATATGCACCACATAATCGCCTACATTAATATCACGGAAATGTGTTATTTTTTCTCCCTTATTCTTTTGACGAAGAACAGCACGTTTTTTCTGCCTTCCCATAATATCTTTTTCTGTAATTACGACCAAATGAGCATGCGGCAGTTCAAAACCATTCCCCAATACCCCCGTCATTATACACACGAGGCCGCTCGTGAATTTTCCGGAGCGCGAAAAATTGGCAGGAATATTATGCTGATTAAGAATATCATGCATATATTCTGCCTTTTGTTCATCATCCATTAAAATCATAATATCATTTTTATTGATAAGCCAATTTTTTAATTCTTCACACATCATCTCCAGCTGCCGCTGAAAAGGCACCATTGCCTTTACAGTGATGCTTATCAATTTATCGGGTTCGGCAAATTGTATTTTTTGCAGCATCAATGAAGAATATATAACGTTTTTTTTGCAGGCTGCTGCCAAAAGCTGTTCCCAAGAAAAAATATTATTTTTGACTTCCGGTATTTCTTTGACCAAAGTAGAAATTTCTTCACGAATGCGCAATGGCTCATCTATAATTATAACAGAATCTTCTGGCAAGTATGACAAAAATATTGATTTCTTGCCATTATTTTCATCTGGAGCCAATGGCATTACCGTGACTGAGCCTACATTTTCTACCGATCTTTGTGAATCTAGACCAAAGATACGTATCGATTCAACAGTATTATCAAAAAATTCTATACGAAAAGGATCAACTGCATTGATTGGAAAAATATCAACTATTCCGCCGCGTGAACTGAACTGCCCCATATGCTCTACCTGATCTATATTCTCGTATCCCAGTCCTGTCAGCTTAGCAAGCAATATTTCCCTGTCCATCTGATTGCCTATTTTTATCGTCAAGCTGTATTTATCGAAGTCTGCCTTCGACAAATTTTTCTGCACAGCCGCCGCAGTACTGGCGATGACGATCAAGGGCTCTTCCTGTGTCAGCCGCCCTAACACCTCCATCCGCTTAGCCGTCAGTTCCATACTTTTAGCCGTGGCAGAAACAGTCATCATATCAAGCACCGGCAGTTCCATTATAACTGCATCTTTTGGCAGCAGCGCATTCATATCGATCAGCCATTCCCCTGCTGCTTCATTATTACTGCAGACAATAACTATAGTCATAGGTTTTTGCATATAGCAGGCTGCAGCTGCCGCATGCTTTTGTGAACCGGACAATCCATATATGTATGCTTGACCCTTGCTGCGGTTATAGCAGTTTATTAATTCTGCCACACTTGGATCAGATGATATCTTTTTAAAAAGCGCGTCCATAAATACCTCCTTCTGCAAACCCAAAAAGGGACCTATCAAAAGGATTTATCCCTGACAGTCCCTGAGCACATTTTTTTATTATAAGATTTAAATTTCATATCGTCAAGTAAGACCGTCTTATGAAAGTTTCTGCACTTTACCTTCTTGAATCTTTTCGCTATAATATTTTATTAAAGAATTTTTTTCTCTCACATTCTAATTTTTTGATAATTACTTTTTAATAAAAATATGCTAAAATATATTTTCATGCTTATTATTTGAAAACATAAATAGCTATCGAGGCCGATAAAATGAAAAAATTCATAGCCTTTGCTGTTATTATCCTATATTTTACCTTGGTATGTATCTTCTTGGCAGAAAAAACAGATATCATGAATCTGGAAAATTTCCCCTGGCATGTACAATTTGAAAAAAATAACCTCATATTATGGCAGCGGCTTCCTTATCCCAGTTATTATGAAATAGATATTTTTACAAAGAATCCTGATAATCCCGCTGTCAAAACTCCCTTTCATCTTATAAAAAGAGATTTTTCATTTACTAACAAGTATGAACTTCCTCCCACTATATATCCTACATATTACCGGGTTAGGGCTCATGGGTTATTTGGTATCATATCCGATTCTTCTTTTGTCGGTGATCCTGTTTTTACGGGCAGTCCTCTTATTCCCACGCCTATAACAAATTATACATCAGATTCACCAGCCAGTATACGTCCATATCTTATATGGCACACGGTACCCGATGCTGTTTATTATGAGCTTGAGTTATTATCAGGTCCTCCCGATGATCCCGATGGCATTGAACTTTCGCAAGTAAATCATCTTTTCAGCAGCCGCAGTATTTTTACACACGGCTATCAAGCTGATCTGTCTCCCTATTTATATAACCCTCATATTTTTTGGCGGGTAAGAGGCCTGGATGCGCGTGGAAATCCTATAGGTATTTTCTCTGAAATACAACAGATACATATTGATAAAAGCTTGACCCCGCCGTCAAAGCCATTGCCGGACTCTTATGATACTCTGCCTGACAGTCCTGTCCCTCTTTATCCTGTATATCATTGGCTGCCGATGTATAATGCCAGCCGATACGAAGTGGAACTGCTTGATCATCCACCTTTAAGGGAAAATGATACGTCTGCCTCCCTTGATCGTCTCGAATCCATTGTTGTTGATAATCTTTTCAGCGCTTATGACCCGAAGCCAATGATCAAATCTGGCACCTATTATTGGCGTGTACGCGCGATTGATCAAGCAGATCAGCCAATAGGTACATGGTCTGATTCTCAAAAAATAACCGTTTCGTCCGTAGCAGAACGAACCAGAGATGTTGCCGTCTTTGGTGACAGCATAAGCCACGGAGGCGGCAATATCTCTTATTCTCCTGCTAATTTAGAATACAATTATCAAACCTATTTAGATTTTCCTACAGTGAATCTTGCCAAAAGCGGCGATACTTCCCGTATGTCACTCGAACGCTTTGACAAAGATGTCCTTATCTTTGCTCCGCGCAATTTATTGATCATGGCTGGCACAAACAGTCTGAGGGACAGCAGTATCAGTGCTCAGATGATAATAAATGATCTGCAGGCTATTTTTGCAAAGTGTAAAAAAAATAATATACGTCCTATATTCCTGACATTGACCCCCTTAAATGCCGCAAATATAGAAACTGTTTTTAATGTTGATACCGATCCTGCATGGAAAGAAAAAATGACACAGGTAAATGATTACATTCGTACATTGCCATATTATATAGATCTTGAACCTTATTTTTATGATGAAAATGGCAATCTATCCGAAAAATACTCTCCGGACGGACTTCATCCTGATTTGATCGGTAAACAACTGATGGCAGCTATAATCAATCAGCACAAAGAACTTTTTATACTGCCTGACGGAAAATAAAAGCATGACCCGGAAAAAATCCGGGTCATGCTTTTATTTTCCATTCTTTATATTTTCCATTTCTTGTGCTGCCCCCATAGCAGCTATAACCCCATGTTCAAAAGTAAGTGCGCCTTGCATATATACAGCATACGGGCTGCGCATCGGTCCGTCCGCACTCAGTTCTATGGACGCTCCCTGAATAAAGGTTCCTGCTGCCATTATCACTTGATCCGTATAACCCGGCATATCCCACGGCTCAGGCGCGGCAAAAGAATCTACCGGTGAATATTTCTGTATGCCGCGGCAAAAAGCAATAAGTTTTTCTCTTGTTTTTAATTCGATGGCCTGTATTATATCACCGCGCTTATCATTGATATCCGGCCGTACATTATATCCCAGCCTGCTGAAAAAAGCTGCAGCAAATACAGCACTTTTCACTGCCTGCGCCACCACATGCGGTGCCAGAAACAAACCTTGAAAAAGCAATCGATTATTTGAAAGTGATGCGCCAAGCTCCGCCCCCATTCCCGGAGAGGTAAGACGATAAGAGGCCAGGTCCACCAATTTTTTCCGGCCTGCGATATACCCTCCGGTCGGCGCTAATCCCCCACCGGGGTTTTTTATTAAAGACCCTCCTATTATATCAGCACCAACTTCTGTCGGTTCTCTTTCTTCAATAAACTCACCATAGCAATTATCCACAAAACATATACAATCCGATTTTACATTTTTCACGAAACCGCATATATTTTCTATATCCTTTACTGTCAATGTGGGTCTCATACTATATCCGCGTGAGCGCTGTATTAAAACCATTTTCGTTTTTTCATTTATACATCTTCTCACCGCTTCATAATCCACATGTCCGTCCTCAGTTAATTCTGCCTGTCTATACCCAATGTTGAATTCCTTTAAAGATCCCGGAATATCTTTTTCATGTCCTATAACAGTTCGCATCGTATCATAAGGTGCGCCCATTACCGCCGTCAATTCATCTCCCGGCCGCAGAATTCCGAATAAAACTGTTGCCAAAGTATGCGTTCCAGACACAAAATGTGTTCTGACAAGCGCCGCTTCAGTCTTAAATACCCAAGCATAAAGCTCCTCAAGTTTTCCCCTGCCTATATCATCGTAGGCATAACCGCTGGAAGTGTTAAAATGGGCTTCAGAAACTTTTACTTTCCTCATTGCGTTCAAAATCTTCAGCGTATTTTTTTCTGCCATTTTATCAGGACAGACAAAATACGGCTGGCATTCCTTCAATGCCTCATCTCTTGCTTGTAATATCTTTTCTGAAAACATTTTTTCTCCTGACTGATTAAAATCAAATAGAAAAAACCCCTATCCTTTTGGGATAAGGGCTCTATAAAAGTAGAGAGCGCAAATTAATTAGCACGCTGGACTTTACTGTTGGTACGCATACACCGAGTGCAGACATTGATGCTCTTCACTTCACCATCTACAACCGCGTGCACACGCTGAATATTAGGCTTCCATGTACGCTTTGTCTTCAAATGAGAATGGCTGACATTCATTCCCGCCATTTCACCCTTACCACAAATTTCACAAACATTTGCCATCTATAATACGCCTCCTTAATAAGCTCATTGAATAACACACAATAGAAATAATATATCATAACTTTACTGCTAATGCAAGATTTTATTTATGTTTGGGATATATACCGATTGTCAGGAAATTAATATACGGACAATATTTCTCTGAAAAACACCTGCAGAAAACAGCCGCGATGATAGACAAAAATACCACCGCTGCATAAAATATCATGCTGCTTACCGCTGTCATAACAAGATTAAGTTTGACCATAACGGCGGCAAGCACAGATATAAATATGGGATGACATAAATATGCAAAATAAGAATGTTGTCCCAAAAGAGAGAAAAAACTTTTCACAGACTCAGGATATCTGCAATTGCAGAATTCACTGAATAAAAATATAACCGCCCCTATTGTATAAATCATTCCTGCCGGTGAAAGCTGATGTGCCGTATTGATTGCTTCCAAGGCTGTATAACCTTCCGCAAAAATGCAGTAATAATAATATCCCAAAAGTCCTGCAAGAGAAGCTATAAAAAACATTCTTATAAATTTACGTCTTTCTTTCATAAATGCCCGAAATTTTTCAAAATGTACCGCCAGAAACCCGCCTAAAATAAATATGAATACATAATGAACAACCCAATAATTCAACCGATACACAAGCAGATCTTTTATAAGAGGATTTATTATACCGTAGGGATTCATTATAAAGCTGGAATAGTAATCAAAAACTATCTGGGCAAGCAGTAAGAGAAAAAGGCTCTTCCTGCTGCTGTGCTTGACCATATATATCCATAGCGGCATAAATAAGTAAAACCATATAAGTATAACCATAAAATATAACTGATAAGAAGCGATCCCGAAAAACAACAAATAAACCATATGGAAGGGGTTCAATACAGAAGGGTCATTATATCTGACCGCATAAAGAGCTGTATAAAAAAACGACCACACAAAATATGGCACCAAAACCGTCTTAAAACGTTTTTTCATAAACTGCGAATAATCAAATTTTGCATTTATATCTAAATTATAAAAAAGCCCGAAAGCTGAAATAAAGAAGAAAATCGGTACAGAAAATCTCGTCATTATTTCAAAAACGGCTATAAGCTGTATATTGGCATTGGTGTTTATTATATACTGAGACCCCACATGAATGCCTATAACGCCCAGCATAGATATTCCGCGCATATATTCAATAGCATTAATACGCGGTTTCTTCAAAGCCATATTGCCGATCATACCGCCTTTCTGCCGTTTCCTGCAATCCTTGAAACAATTTCCATCATAAGCAGTATCTGCGGTACCACTGTATCAAGCTGCAATTTTTCCTGTGGAGTGTGGATGTCAATATTATTAGGACCTATCGAAATAATATCTGCATCGCTTTTTTTATCGGCAAAATAATTGCACTCCAGTCCGCCATGAATGAATTCAAGCTGCATCGGTTTATTATTCTGTTCTTTAAATATCTCCGCGGCAATGCCTGCCAGCGCGCTGTCCGGGTTCCCCTTCCATGCAGGTGAAGTCGGTGCAAATACAGCAGTAAATCCACTCATTTCAGACAAATTTCTATAAGCGGTTTTTATAAAAGAAAGATTGGCATTTGTGGCGCTTCTTGCCAATAAGCGGACAGAAACTTTATTGTCAGCAACACCCAGCCTGCCTATATTAGCAGATAATTCAGGCAGCGCATTCACTGTCTGTGACATAGCATATACTCCACTATGCAAAACACAAAGAAGCGCAATCAATGCTTTTGCATCTTCTTCCACGATCACTGCCGGCGGCATGGCTGTTTCCTCAAAAATAAATTTGGCATTTTTTTCTATCGCCCCATATACTTCACCAAATTCTTTTTCCTGCCTTTCTAAGATCATCTTTATCTTACCTTCATGATCTGCATTGTACACTATATCTGCAAAAGCTTCCGAGGCAATAGCATTATCAGCCCTACCGCCTTTTATTTCGGCAAGAGCAAAATCTATTCTTTCCTCATACAGACTGCACAGAACAAGTGCCAGCATTTTGATTGCATTACATCTGTTTTTATTTATTTCCGTCCCCGAATGACCGCCAAGCAAATTTTTTATACCTATATGCGCACTGTGAAAATCTTCCCTTGGCTGACCAAACCTAATGTTCTTCTCAAAGCTGACACGTACGCTGCCCGCACTGGCTATGGTTACCACATCATAATCTTCAGAATCGCAATTTATAATGTAAGAAACATCCTGCAGATATTTTTTATCAAGACCGCGGGCTCCCGTCATTCCCTGTTCTTCATCTACTGTGAAAACAGCGCGCAAGGGTCCATGTTTAAAATTCTGCGCCAAAAGATAAAATATACTGGCTATGCCTATACCGTCATCAGCTCCCAGACTCGTTCCCTCGGCAGATAAAAATTTCCCGTCATTCTTTATTTTTATAGGATCATGAAGCGGATCGTATGTTATTCCTTCTTCAGCAATGCAAACCATGTCCATATGACTTTGCAGCATGACTAAAGGAACATTAGCAAAACCATCTGCCGCCTTTTTTTCGGCTATTACATTGTTATATTTATCCTGATAAACCACAAGCCCCATACTCTTCAGCCTTGTGACAATATAATCGCTCACATTTTTTTCATGCCCGGACGGTCTTGGTATTTTCGCCAGTTCGCCAAATTCTTTGAGAACTTTTTCCAATATGATATTTTCAGCCAAATTAATTCCCCCTAAATGCTATATTTCTTATCCTAACAAATTAGATATAAAAAAACAACGAATTTACAACAAAAAAAGGATATCAGGAATTTTTATTGAATTTAATTCATAACAAACAAATTAATGAAAACTATGGATACGCTGATTTATAGGAGAACTGCACAAAATAAACAAAAGCTATTTCCGCTTTGTTTTCTTTATAAACCATCAATTTCCAAATTATTGTGTTTAAGTCAAATTTTATTAAAGGAAATTTAACATTAACATAGAATCTTATTTATTTGTCTCGTTAAATTTTCAAGCACACGGGTGAATATCATGTTAGACAATACTTCATATAATGATTTCGTGGAAAGAGTCTATTCTTCATCCGATATCTTAAAAGTTGTATCTTCCTATGTTTCATTGAAAAAACGCGGTCATAATTATTGGGGCTGTTGTCCATTTCATAGAGAAAACACACCTTCCTTTTCCGTAGTACCGGATGAAGGCTTTTTCTATTGCTTCGGTTGCCATAAAGGGGGAAATGTATTTAAATTTGTATCGCTCATAGAAAATATCTCCTACGGAGAAGCGATAAGACTCCAAGCCGAACGGCTTAACATTCCTATTCCCCAAAAGAAGAAATCAGCAATACAAGTAAAAAAAGAACAGGAAATAAAAAGCCTGTACAAAATTCATGAAATGGCTCAGAACTTTTTTCATAATTGCCTTACAAAAACCGGCTATGGAAAACCTGGTATACTTTACCTTCAAAAACGCGGTATCAATAAGGAGATTATCGAAAAGTTCCATTTGGGATTTGCACCTCCTGGATGGGACAAATTATCGTCTGCATTTATAAAACGCGGTATCAATGTAGAATTGTTGCTGCAGGTTGGTCTAATCGTAAAGAAAAAATCAGGAGGTCACTATGATCGGTTCCGAGAACGCTTGATTATTCCCATCGCTGATGAAAAGGGACAGCCTGTGGGCTTCGGTGCCCGCACCCTCGGTAATGATCAGCCCAAATACCTCAATTCACCGGAAACGGCTTTATTCAATAAACGCCGTTTATTATTTGGGCTAAACGAGGCAAAAAAGTTTATCCGCCACCAAGAATATTCTATAGTTGTTGAAGGTTATATGGATGCTATCGCTCTGGCAAGCAGTGGTATTTGCAACACAGTTGCTTCATTGGGTACGGCCTTTACAGTTGAACAATGTAAAAAGCTTATGCGGTATTCTCCCAATATTTATTTTTGCTATGACAGTGATGCAGCCGGACAGCTGGCTACTATACGGGCTTTATCAATCGCACACGGCAGTGGTGCCAACGTAAAAGTTATCACCCTGCCCGACGGAAAAGATCCTGATGAGTTTATCCGCAAACACAGCGCCTCTGCTTTTACCAAGCTTATTGATGAAGCTTTAAATTTTATTGACTTTCATTTGTATCACATAGTGCATACTATTGATTATACGGCACTTGAAGGCAAATTAAAAGCAGTGACTCTCATCCTTCCCGTTCTGGCTTCGGTAGACAATTCAGTTGAGTCTAATGGTTATATAATCCGGACGGCTCAAACGCTGGGAATTGATGAAACGGATCTGCGATCTGAGCTGCAAAAGCATCAACGAAAAAGTAAGCACTCAAATTTGCCTGTGATAAAATCTATGAAATCTATTGACGGAACTGGTAACGATGCCATTATCAAAGCCGGCAGATACATAATCAGCAAAATCTGGCGTGAACCAGATATTGTGGATTATATTATGGCTTCTATCTCTATGGATGAATTTACCGATAAAAATCACCGTGAAATATTATCCTACACAGTAAGACAGGCTGCTGATCATGAACCTGTCAGTGACATAACCGCTTCAGAACTTTTAAGTGATACTGCTTACACCGAATTATCACGCTGTATCGTAGAAAATGAAAATAATGCTGAAACTGATTTATTGGATGATTATCTGAAAACTATCCATCTATCATATTTGAAAAAAAGTTATCTGGAACACAGTTTAAGAGCTGATGAGCTGGAGCGAAAAGGCGATAATGGGTTTCAGCAGGAACTTAGAGAAATTCAGCGAATTATTAAAGAAATGGATGGAGTTAATTGAGCATTATGCAGACTGGTTTGTACTCTTATATACTATTGGGGAGGAGGCATGTGTATGCAACAAACAACTAAACAGACACCTGCTGCGATCTCACAAAGTGCCGAATTCATAAAAGTCCTGCTTTCAAAGGGAAAGAAAAAAGGCGGCGTTCTTACTTATGGTGAAGTAATGGAAGCGTTGCAAAGCGTTGACCTTTCGCCGGAGGAAATAGATGATCTGTATGAAAAATTTACCAAAAAAGGCATTGACATTGTTGATGAAAATTCAAGTGAGAAGTTATCTGATGACGCGGGTCAAAACGATTCTGACAGTAAGACTGATGATGATATTGATCTGAGCATACCTGAGGGCATCAACATTGATGACCCTGTCCGTATGTATCTCAAAGAAATTGGCCGTGTGCCTCTACTGAATGCCGATGAAGAAATAGCATTGGCTAAACAAATGGAAAATGGCGATATAAATGCTCAAAAAAGGCTGGCAGAGGCAAATTTGCGTCTTGTCGTCAGCATTGCCAAAAGATATGTAGGACGTGGTATGCTCTTCCTCGATTTAATTCAAGAGGGTAATCTAGGTCTCATAAAAGCCGTAGAAAAATTTGATTACAACAAAGGATATAAATTCAGCACCTATGCTACCTGGTGGATAAGACAAGCTATAACTCGCGCCATTGCTGATCAGGCACGTACAATTCGAATACCTGTTCATATGGTGGAAACAATCAACAAGCTTATCCGCGTTTCACGGCAGCTCTTGCAATCTTTAGGGCGTGATCCTACCCCTGAAGAAATTGCCAATGAAATGGAAGTAACTGTCGAACGTGTCAGGGAAATAATGAAGATTGCTCAGGAACCTGTTTCTCTGGAAACACCTATAGGGGAAGAAGAAGATTCTCATCTTGGCGATTTTATTGAAGACCATGATGCACCTGCCCCAGCTGAGGCAGCTTCATTCGTTCTTCTAAAAGAACAGCTTGAAGATGTTTTAAAGACTCTTACTCCGCGAGAAGAAAAAGTATTACGGCTTCGTTTTGGTTTGGATGACGGACGGGCCAGAACCTTGGAAGAAGTAGGCCAAAGTTTTGGTGTAACACGTGAGCGTATTCGTCAGATAGAAGCTAAAGCGCTACGAAAACTGCGCCATCCCAGCCGCAGCAAAAAACTTAAAGATTTCCTCGAATAAAGGAGTATTTGCGTGAAAATTTTAGCACGGCAGCTCGCTATTGACATGTATAACTGCAATCCGGAAAAATTAAGCAATGCCTCTTTATTATCAGATTCTCTAAAGAATGTTTTGCATAAAAATGGTCTTACTCCTTCACAAACTGAAGTAAAATCTTTTGATCTGAACCATTTTGTCATCTTCATTCCTTTGGATGAAGGACACCTCACCATTCATGTGTACCCTGCTTTAAAATACGCTGCAATTGATTTATTCGTTTGCAAGGAAAATAATTCACCTGAAAAAACTGTTCGTGCTTTACGTAAAATTATAAAACCTGAAGAAACAAAAATGACTTATTTGTGCAGAGGAGATTTTGGTACTGTTTCAGATATGAAACCTCATATCAAGGTCAAAATTGCGCCTTTACGCCGTATTCAAAATACAGGTGTAAAAGTTATCCATCTTTTGCCTGGTCGCAATCTGGTAAAAAAACTTCGTCGGAAAAAATAACTTTATTGTTTTCATAAAAAGGATGCCTGACAAAATTTTTGTCAGGCATCCTTTTTATTCATCGCAGATTAAAATAAAAGCAGCTTGTACACGTACATACAAGCTGCCTTCAGCAATAACTCAATATTAAATACCTCTTTATTCTTTTGTCTGCATATACTCTCTCGCGATTGAGAATATACACTTTATAAAA
>NZ_WIQM01000007.1 GCF_015732185.1 Pectinatus haikarae | reverse complement strand
AACACTTTGGTAAAATGACGATGATCTCAGGCAATATAAAGTTTATCGAGAAAAGCGTCAAACAATTCTTCCGGTGTCTGGTAGGCAAGTCGCTTGCGCGGGTGGCTATTCAATTTAGCCAAGTAATTGTTTGTAACACGCTCAATCAGGGTTAAAACAGCAGCTTCTCTGCCTTTTTTCTGCCAATTACCGTGTCAGCTTCCCAATGGCCGAATTCTGTGCGTAAATCTGCGACGTCAGGACGCTCGTCAATGCTGCCACCTTTCAGACTTTTATGCTTTCGGGTTCCTTTTTTGTTCTGTTTTCGCTTGAGAATTTCAGGCAACTCTAACAGCGATAGCGGCAAATTACCAGCAGGCATTTCGTTATATAGGGTCTTCGTGCATACCATTTCTTTATCAGCAAAGAGCTGGTGCAGGCGCGCATGACCGACGCAAGCGTCTAACGACCACTTTTTTGCCCTAACTTGCGCAACCACCTGGCCTTTCCCCACGCGGTTAGACACCGAAAACGAAAGGAATCACTCGATTTCGTAAAAATGCTTGATTTATCACCTACGCTGCCGATTCCCGTACAAGCCTTGCGGCATAATATTTTTCCGGCGTCGTATAACCAATGCTGGAGTGAATCCGCTTCCGGTTGTAAAAAATCCAGATATACTCGAAAATCGCGGTCTTGGCTTCGTCTCGTGTGCGGAAGTGTCGGTCGTTTAACCATTCCTGCTTCAATGTACCCCAAAAGCTTTCCATGGGAGCGTTGTCCCAGCAGTTACCTTTGCGGCTCATGCTGCTGATAAGATGGTTTTGGGACACCATTTGCTGGTAAGCCTTGGAGCAGTACTGACTGCCACGATCTGAGTGCAGGATGCATCCTTCGACATTGTTTGTGTGATTTATAGCATCTTGCAGAGCATCCATGACGAGCTGCTTCGTCATCCGGATTCCCATGGCTACGCCGACCATTTTACGTCCGCACAGATCCATGACACCGGAAAGATATAGCCAGCCTTCGTCGGTAGGAATGTACGTGATGTCACTGACCATCTTTTCGCCAGGATGTTCAGCTGCGAAGTCGCGGTCGAGCAGGTTTTCGTTAACAGGCAGGTCATGATCAGAGTATGTTGTTGCCTTAAATTTACGACGAGCCTTGGCACGAAGGTAATTTTCGCGCATGATACGTTCAACGCGCTTGTGATTCACGGGATATCCATTATTGCGGAGTTCCCGTGTGATACGCGTCGAACCATAGGTGCGATAGTTCTCATCATGAATTTATGAATCTGCTGAAGCAGATCTGCGTTTGTTTTATCACGCAGGCTCGGCTTACGCCGCAGCCACGCGTAGAAACCGCTTCTGGACACCTTGGCCCAGCGCACCATCTTCGCAATCGGATATTTGTCGCGGTTTGCTTGGATGTAGTAATATCGGATCACTTCAGGTTCTTGGCAAAGAAGGCACTGGCTTTTTTTAAGAATTCATTCTCCTGCTGAAGATACTTAACCTGCTGACGAAGTTTGCGCAGCTCGTCATCGTCAGCACGGAGCTTGCCGCTTCCAACGAATGGCTGCTCTGGATGCTTCAGATATCTGGTCTTCCACGTATATAACGAGTTGACGTTGACGCCAATTTCTCTAGCGACCTGGCTGGCAGGAACGCCACTCAAAACCCGCTTAACGGCTTCTTCTTTAAATTCGTTGCTGTATTTTGTCAATACTCTCACCTCATGAATGTATTTTACCATTCATTTTAGCTGTCTAGCAAAGCGGGTATAGGTCAACCCACTTAACAAAATCTGAGCAATGTGTGATATAATGCGGCCTTTTGCACTTCATTCGATTCATTTCATATACTGCAAGGCCTCGTTTGGCGCTGTACTCCGGTGCACGGCCTCTATAGCTTTTGCGCCGCGGTGTACCGCGGCGCAGCTCATAAAGGATAGTACTTGGCGAACAGTTGATTTCTCGGGCGATTGCCCGTAGAGAATATCCTTGCTTGTTTAGTTGTTGGATTGCTCTGCGTTCTTCCCGTCCCAAGTGCTGACCACGTTTTCGTTCAGGAGCTACTGTGATATAATTATGACAGTCCATAGTGATTGTCTCCTCTTTGGTTAATGGTGCTGTGAGAACTCCATTTTACCATTTGATGAAAAATCACTATGGACTTTTTGCTAACTGTTCATTTTCATTTTATAATGAACCATAAGTTAATATTTAGAAATAAACCTTATGAAATTACTTTTTCCCATTCTTTAATCCCTGCTAGCATAGAAATTGTTACTTCATAAGATATACTTTCATAAGGTTTTAAAATTTTAAGATTACCTTCCTGACGCATTTTGTTTCTTCCATCAGGATGACAATTCCCCGGTTCTAAACCTAAAACATAATCTCTCTCTCCCATCATTTTCCATTCTGTGAAACAATTTAAATTATTTTTATCAAAAGAGATTAACAAGCCTTGATCAATATCAGAATTATAAACGGCTGCCAATCCCTTTTTAGAAAAATGATGAAAATAACATTGTTCTTCAAATCCAATTGTTGGAGAAATAATTTTGTTCCAATTTCCAATATCTTTCTCTGCATGATCATTTCTTGGTTGTACTTCATCAGAGGGAATATATATCAATGTCTTTTCTGACAAAAGTGGATAACCAATATTCATATGATATAAAATCATTAATGGATAATCTTTATCTCCCCTGTTTTCCACATAATCTTTAATGGTAATTATATTTTCTTTCAATGAACAGATAATTTCTCTCCTTAATAGTAATTTATGAGAAAAAATCTGTTCATCATTAATAAGCGCATGAACTTTGATTTCTTCACAATTCTTTTCAAAATAAATATATTCGACCGGAGTGTTACTAACTGTTCCATGAAGTGGTAATTGTTCACCTTCATCTTCGCATGGCACACCTACGGCGGCTAAACCGCAAGTAGTAAGAAAGCCGGCCGTGAATGATTTCAAAAATCCAATGTCTTTATCGTCATAATATGATGGAGCTACATAACCATTAGGCGAAAAATATCCCATATTGATACCGCGAAAACTTAGCCTTGATATATCTGCACATCGATCAGCTGAAACAGTAAACTCTAATCCCTTACCATTTTTTACTAAAAATAATCGCATACCATCACCTTTTCCACCTATCAAACGATGTTCTTCAATCCCTGACAACTGGCTTTCATGTCCAATATATTTATTCACTCCGCAACATCCTTCTTTCTATTTAAACTAGTGGACGTACAGCCTTGTATAATTCTTTATATTTTTCATAATATTTCATATAAGCATTATGTTGTTCCTTTCGTGGATAAAATGTACATCTCTCTTTAATCATTCTTTTTGCAGCGTGTTTCAAATCTTTGAATACTCCTGTAGCAATTCCAGCCATCATGACACAACCTGCAGCTCCTGCTTCAGTGTTATCAAGTGAAGTGACTGGTAAACCTAATATGTCCGCTTTCATCTGCATCCACACTTGAGAAGTCGCACCTCCACCTGTAGCTCTCAATTTTTTAATATAAATTCCTGCTTGCTGTAATTTTTCCAGATTTAAACGCATTTCGTATACTATCCCTTCCATCATGGCACGATATAGATCAGATGTACTATGCTCCAGAGTAAGACCAACGATTGCTCCTTTAGAATTTTCATCCATATATGGAGTTGCCGCTCCTGCAAAATGAGGGAGAATCAAAATCCCTGTTGGTTCATCTTTCATCTGTTTTTCCAAAACATCATATACAGATTTATTTAACCGTTTAGCCTCTAACTTTTCAGCTTTAGCTAAATTGTTGATATACCACGAAACCAATGCACCTCCGGTAAATAAAAAAGCATATGTTACATATTTATCAGGGAACAAATATGGTATAATCGCATAGCCGCTATTTTCCATTATCTTAAATTCTGGCAGCTTATCAAAAACAGGCGTAATACACTCCACTGTACCAGCACCATCGACCGCACACCCGCTATCAATCATTCCTGAACCAACAGCAGCAGCTACTTGGTCATGTCCTACCGGGACAACAAAAACATTCACATTCAAGCCAAATTCTTCTACTATATCTTTTCTTATCACACCAGCAATCGTTCCGCTGGTAATTGGCTCAGAAAATAAATTTTTATTAATACCAGCTGCACTAAAAATTTCATCACTCCAAGTCAATTTATTAATATCAAATCCCATGCTTCTTGTTGCCAATGAATAATCAATCACAGTTTTACCCGTCAACATATAAATTATATAGTCTTCCATCATTAATATATGTCTAGTTCTTTCATACTCATCAGGGAAATGTTTTTTTATCCACATCACCTTAGGAAGACTATACATGCTGTGCGGACTGACTCCTGAAATACGCGTAATTTTCCTCTTTCCTAATTTGGCTATTAATTCTCCACATTCATCTGTCCCTCTGGGGTCAGTGTAAAGCATGGCATTTCTTATCGGTTCATCCTTATCATCCAATAACACGCAGGTTTCACCAAAACTGGTAACTCCTATCGCACTGATATCAGGATACTCATGTGCAGCTGATTTAATAACCTTTTTTACGCCCTGCCATATATTTTCGGCATCAATTTCATGTCCATTCGTATTCCTTGAAACAGGATTATCATTATAAAAACGATTTTGGTAAATCCCCTTTTTATCATATATGGTAATTTTACATCCAGTTGTTCCGATATCCAGTCCCGCTAATAACATATTTATACTCCCCTATTATTTATCAATAGAGACTACATTATATTTCAAATAAGTATTAAATGCTTCTTCCAATACCTGTTTGTAATGGCCCTTAGCTATGGTAGTGTGATGCTTGAACCCACCTCTAGCAAGAAAAATCAGTTTATTTTGCAAATCTGGAATCTCTCCCACACCTGCACAGCCAAAATATCCAGTTTCAATTTTATCATCAGTGAATTTGCCTTCACTAAAATAAATAGTAATTTTGCCATCTTCTGTCTTACAATTAGAAAAAGTCATGGGGAATGCAGCAATTCTTCCCTCATTAGAACCCCATCCACTTCCAGGATCACCTTTAGCAAACATTTTATGTTCAGTAACAGTGCCTTCCCCCTGCATTAAAGCTTTAGCCGTAGAGCCACAGTGGAATAAAATTACTTTATCGGGATCATCTCCATAATTATTGTTCCAATCTAAACATGCTGCCGGGCCTTGACTAGCAAGACTCAAAGCACGCATTGTAATAGCAGAGCACATATCTATTTCGCAGGCAGCTACGATACCTCTGTCATTTAATTCACTAATCAACACACAAGGACAAACCCTTAAATATGTCTCCATCTCATTCCAGCAACGAAGTGAAATAGCATCTAAATAATATTCATCAATATATTCATCAATGACAACACTGATCTTTGCTAACGTATTTTTCCTATCTTCCGGGACTTTGGAAAAATCTGTATATTTTTTCAAAATTTTCTTTTTTTCCTGTACTTTTTCATCATTGTTATTTTTATTGCGAACTTTTTCAAACAAATCAGATAAATCAAATGATTCTACATTAACACCATGTCTTTGCATCGTTACTTCATCAAAGCGCACCGTTTTAAATGCTGTAGTTCTTGCTCCGATACAGCCAAGATTAAATTTTCTCATTCCTCTTACTACTCTGCAAATTGCAGCAAAATCATTCAGATTTTGTCTAAATATTCCAGATCTCGGATTTACAACATGTGGCTTAAGTACCGTATATGGTACTTTGTATTGTTCAAATACATCTGTAACAGAAAATTTACCACAAAAAGCATCTCTTCTATTAACAAAATCCATCTTTCCTATTTCATCAGGATATGCCTGCATTAAAATAGGCACTTTTGCATCTTGCAAGGCGGTAATAGCACCATTTTCATCAATAAAAATAGGCATGCAAAGAATAACGCCGTCATATTCCCCTTCATGTGACTTCAACCATTCAGCATATTTAAAACCCTCTGCCCTTGTTTCCACTGCACCATAACGCGTTGCATCTTCACTCATTATGAGATAATCATATCCAGCATCTGTTACCGCTTTTATCATATCTCTTCTAGCACTTTCAATTAATTCTGCTGGCATAAAACCTCTGTTACCAAAAAATAATGCAAATTTCATATCTAACGCTCCCTTTTATATTATATTTATTTAAACTCATTTATAGTATATGGTTCAGAATAATTTAAAAATAGTTACATTTATGTAAAAAATAGTAAATTCATTTTTTGTATAATATTTTTTGAGAGAAAGATAATGTATAGTGAAGTTCGCAAAAAAAAATAGGAAAAACCATTGGTAATTCCCCAAAAAGATAATTGATTAAGCAAACCTAAAAGAAACCGGAATTTTATGTTTTTTCCTATTTTGACTTATCCCCGGAGAAATATTCGGGATGGGGTAGGAGAATCTGAATCTTGCAATGTATTAACTATTGAATTCATATAGGAATAATTTACAAATATCTGCAAGGCTGTACTTGAAAAAATTAAATTCTGTTTGAAAGAGACAATTGTTTTAGAAAACAATTTGGGAAATTTTTAGTGCGGTTTTATGATCTTACATCTATGGATTGTATTAAAATTGATTCGATTAATATACTAGGGAATGATTAAATCAAAAAATTTGTCGCCAGATAATCATCGTAGAAATTTTACCGAGCATATATTTTTATATCCGGTTGATTATATAGTACCCAAGCGAAATATAAAGAAAGTTGGTCACTGAATCATTGTTATGTTAAATTGGATATATTACAACAAGATTCAAAAAAAAATTTATTTCTTAATCTCTTCGAAATTACTTTGTATTTTGCGAACTACTATTGGCACTAATTATTCTTGTTCAGATTTTAATATTTGTATAATTGAGCAAAATAATAGATATTTCCGTAATTAATTGATAAGCTATTTTTCTATGAACAGTAATTGCTAGAAGTAATTTATCTTGCTATACTAAAAATGTTATTAAAGATGTTTTTTATATATCCTGAAAATTTATATCACAGATTGGCTGTGGAAAAATGCTGAATTTATATTTTGCCCAGTAAACTCAGCAGAATTATTTCGGTATATTCCAGTTATGGGGAATGGGCTTGATAAAATTTTTTAGAAGACGGCAGCAATATAATTTTTTGTATATATATTGTTCTTTTAGCGGCAGGACCGTGTTCCTTACGACAGATCTATTAATTCTGTGAAGTAAAAATAAAATTATCGGCACGGTTTGAAAATTACTGTAATAGCACAGCATCCTTAATAATACATTAATGTGAGGAAGATGATATTTTTTTGGCTAACATTATAGAAGTGCATGATCTGGCTGCTCCTGAGCTGACGCTGTTCAGTCATTTAACAGAAGCGCAGCTGCGTAATCGGTCAGATCCTGAAAAGGGGATATTTATCGCAGAAAGTTCTAAAGTAATAAAATTGGCTCTGAAATATGGCTGCAAACCACTAGCTTTCCTAATGGAACGTAAACGCATCACGGGACAAGCACAGGATATTATTAGAGAGTGCGGAGATGTTCCCATTTACACGGGGGACCGCGAATTGCTGGCAAAGTTGACCGGCTATAAGCTCACACGCGGCATCTTATGCGCATTGACTCGTCCCAAATTGGCAGCAGCGGAAAATCTGATAACCAAGGCTCGGCGAATAGCTGTACTTGATGGTATTACAGATTCCACCAATGTCGGAGCTATATTTCGTTCTGCTGCAGCTTTGGGTATGGATGCTATACTTATCACTCCGTCCTGCTGCGATCCTTTATGCAGACGGTCGGTGCGTGTCAGCATGGGAACGATTTTTCAATTGCCATGGGCGCGCATAGGCGAGGATATTTCTATATTGAGGACCTGGGGGTTTAAAATAGTTGCAATGGCCTTGAATCCAGATTCTGTGGGCATAGAAGATAAAAAATTGGCCGCCGAAAAACGGCTGGCCTTAATTTTTGGCAGCGAGGGCTATGGTTTGTCATCAGCTGTTATAGCTGCTTGTGACTATGCAGTAAAAATCCCCATGGCTCATCAGGTAGATTCACTCAATGTGGCCGCCGCAAGCGCTGTGGCATTTTGGCAGCTGAGAATATAATTCTGTTGATCAAGAATTTTTACCAGACACATATGATATATATTGCAGAAGATGGTAAACCCTGTCACCTCATTGGCAGTGAACGATGCTGAAGACACGATTAACCTATCTGTGCTGTTTTTGTGTGAAAGATAATGGGATAATCTTCTGGTGAAGTTAATCGTAATCAACTGACAGTTTTGTGTAAATAAGTTAATTGCGCTAGAATATAGGCAATAATGAAAATAGGCATTCTTTTTCTGTAACAAAACATCCAAGTTAATGTTCTTATTTTACATTAACTTGGATGTTTATAAATGGATTATAATTAAATCATTTAAAAAAAATGAAGGCTTCCGAAATTTTCGGAGGCCTTTTTTTATTGGGAACTTTATACGAACTATTAAATATAACAGCGAAGAAAAAGAATTATAGTGTTATACCACTTTTTTATAGCAATTGATTTCTCCGGGTTTTTCAAGAAGTCCATTGAGATACGGGAAAAGTTCCTTAAAGTGTTTAGAGGCCATATGCTTGTCAAGCGCGTCCTGGTTTTCCCATTCTTCTATGAACGTCAATACTTCGGCATGCTGCAGATCCTGAAATATATCGTAACTGATACATCCGGAGTCTTTTTGATGTGTTTCTTCCACAAGTTTTTTGGCAGAGGCTAGGAAACTATTGATTTTATCCTGTTTTACTGTCTGCTTTGCTACAACTTTGATCATGCTGATGCAACCTCTTTTCTATAATGCATATGCATAACAATTTTTTATTTACTCTATAATGTAAGCACTGACAATTTCTCCGTAATAAACGGTGTGAAAATCTTTATTTGCACCATAGAAATTACTGGCTACATCCCGAGGATAGTATTCCCTTTTAGTTTCTTCTCCAATGGCATGCTCGTTATGCTTTTGTTTATAAACGATTTTGCATTCAAGCGTCAAGGGCAGCTCTTTGATGGCGGGAACCGCTATAATTTCAGGCGGTTCCAAAGTCAAATTTAAATCTCCGATTTTATCAACTTCATAGCCGGATTTCGTGCCGCAGAATCCCGATATTTTTTTATTGAAATTGCCGTATGGAATGTTAATTGTGAATTCCGGATTTTTTGCCAGCTGAGAGTTCGTAAATCGATTTTCTCTTACAAAAACTGTAAAAGTCGGTTTTCCCCAGACGATACCGAGATTTCCCCAGCCTATCGTCATCGAATTTATTTTACCTTCCGCCTTTGTAGTCAGCAGAATACCGGTGCCGAGTGCCTTCATGATTTCATTGGCATAAGCAAATACTTCGATTTTTTTCTTCACAGCCTATGATGCCTCCTCAAATACTGTCAGAATGAAAACAAGCCGAACAAATTATATAATCTTACCATATTTATACTGTATAGTATAGATCATACGGCAATATTTGTCCAATAATTATCTATGATATGGAATTTATATATGTACTTTTGCCGCGTCATTCAGCCTGTCCAGACTGATTCCTAAGTCTATATCATTTTTTACTGTATATTCGAAATTCATGCCTGCGGGGCAATTTACCTGCTTTCCCTTAAAAAAGATTCCCGAAAAAGGAAGCAATATATTGCTGGCAAGGCCGGTGTAACTGCGATCACCTTTAAATTTTATCTCTTCTTTATTCAGTGTAACGGTTATACCATTTGGCAATGCATAGTTATCTAACAGTATTCTTATGACAGCACCTTGCCCGGCTAGTTTACTTGCTTGTGCTTTTTTTAGCGTGCCTGTTAACAGTGTATCCTTTGGAATCAAAATGGTGTTATCAATGGACAGATCTTTTAAGAGTTTTATTTGTACACTGTCTCCTGCTTTACTTGTTTTACTGCTGATTTCAGTCATTAGTTCAAAATTCAATACAGTTCCCTTGGCAATAAAAGCATTTCCGGGAATTACCGCAGCTGCCTTTTCCGCACGGCATACGTTCCCAACAACAAAAAAAGAACTTATCACTAATAAAAACAAGGCCGTCTGTAAGAAATATTTTTTCTTCATTTTCTCATTACCTCTCTTTTAATAGGCTTCAAATTTCTGATTTGAATAATCGAAATATATCTGCAGTCAGGAAGAACATCCTCTTTTTATTGCCGGCAGAAAGCTAAACTGATCGGATAATATATTTATTATTATACAATAATATTTAAAATAAAAAAACATAGGAAGTTTCATAAAACTGCCATAAAATATGTGTTTACCAAGAAGAAATTGGCTTTTTATAAATAAACTTGCTCACTGGTTGAAAATAATTTCCTGTTTAAGGGGATTATCAGAGAACAAGATTAAATTTTATAGGCAATTCTTTTTTCCATATATTTAAAAATCATGTCAAGATAATGAAGATCAGGGTACTGTTAATAATTGTTATATTTTTGCTTTCTGCTTTACGACGGAAGTATCAATATCATGCTCCAAAAATTTTTTTTCATTCAAATTATATTTGATTTCATCGTATTTTTCAGTTTTTCCATCCTGCTGTACTATTACATTGCCGGAAAAATCAGCAATTTTAGTTTCCCAGTTGAAGGAAGTCTGGTCCGCTTTTACAAACAGATTTTCGCAGGAAAAATCGGTTCCGCCTTTTACGATTATAGTTTTTGTGCGCCATGAACCGTATAAGTCGCTGCCACTGAAATTTATTACAGATGAACCGCTGTCATTGCCGCCGTAAACACATTTTATATTTTTTTGTGCCCATACCTCAAAGGACGTAAGATTTACCTGAGCCGCTCCGGCAGTTACGAGAAATTTGTCAGTCTCAACACGTACATTGCCAGTTAGTTTATATGTCCCGGATAAAATATCAAAGTTAGTATTATCCGCGGTGATTTTAGGCGAAGCAGATGCCGCGCATGTGTAAAAAAGCATTATCAGTACCAGTGTATAAAATATTTTTCGTATACGCATAAAAACCTCCGTAAAAATTTTCAGGGAATAGCAGATCTCTTGCTAGTGCTGTCATTTATGACGGTTCGCCAAAATATCGGAAATGACACGAGTAAAAATTGATCTGAGCTGTTCAAGTTCGCGTTTGTGACGTTTGTCTTCACGTTTTTGCCGTTCTCTCCATTCATGCCGTGTTTCATGCGGACGCCGTCTCATTTCTCTTTCATGACGTTCATTTTCATTTCTCATGCGTTTTTCATATTCATCCCTGCGGTTTCTATCCTTTGCACGATCATATTGAGGTTTTTGCCTATTGCCTGATTGAAGGTTATTTTCATGCGATGATCCAGGGAATGAACTGTACGTATTATTTTCTGTGAGATAGCTGATGCTGTTGTCCGGGTCGATGTTTGTGTGAATTTTCGTATCTGCTGAAGCATGAACTGTGCCAGAGGAAAATTGCACTGCGGCGATAAAAGCGACCATCGTCAATTTATTTATGTAGCTCATTTTACTTACCTGCCTTTTTATTTTCTATTTTTTGTTTTCCAACGATTATAGAGCCAGAACCAGTCTTCCGGAAAATTTCTTATACGATTTTCCAATAAAAATGATATATGCTGCATCATATCATATACAGCTGTATCTGTATCTTCCCTTTTTTCTAGCCAAAGAGGTTCACAAATTTTTATATGATGGATTCCTCTACTGTCCTGTTTAATAAATGCCGGAATAATCGGACAGCTGCACATTTGGGCAAGTATCGCTGCTCCCGGAGGAGTGGACGTCCGGCGACCGAGAAATTTGATAAATACACCGGTATCCTTGCCGTCAATATCGATAAAGATCAAGGGTATTTTATTGCCTCTTAACATTCTGATCACTTTGCGCAGTTCCTCCTTGTAAAGTACTATTCCTTTTGAAGGCATACTGCGATACATATTGAGGAATCGTTCGAATTTATTATTTTTTTGCCGTTTTGTCACTGCGACCATAGGGAAGCCTTTATAAGCGAGTGCCGCACCGAGTAATTCCCAATTTCCGCAATGTCCGGCAACCATGACAGCTCCTTTTTTTTCGGCTAGAGCGGCATTCAAATGTTCCAGTCCCTCAAATGTTACCGATCTTGCTATATTTTTTTCAGAAAAACTGGGATATTGCAGAAAATCAACAAGCATGCAGCCAAATCTTACAAAACTGGCTTTACTTATTGCATGAGCCTGCTCTGAGGACATGCATAATGTCTCGCAAATATTTTGTTCCATCATTTTTTTCTTGCGTTTGGGGAGAAAAAACCATGCAAATGTTCCTAATAGGCTGCCAAATTTTAGTTTGCTCTCACCAGGTAAATGAAAAAGAATTTTACTTATAGTCACCAACAGGATATTTACCATTGACTCCCACCTTTACAATAGAAAGTAATTTTCAGGTTTTTGATCATATTATTAATATTATTGATTAAGATTATTAGTCGACCCGGGTTGATTATATTTTATCAACCCGGGTCGACTATGTCAAGATATCTTTAAAAATCGTATAATGAATAACTAAACAGAAGGGTATGGTACTTGCATTTTCTTTGAAATAATAGTAGTATTCCTTTGAATATATTTTACTATTGCCATATTATGTGGAGTGTAATTGAATTTGACATTTAGGAGGAATTCATTATCAGAAACGAGTCTGCCAAACGGAAAAGACAATTGATAGATGCCGCTTTTGAACTGTTCGATACAGTTGGCTATGAGAAGACAATGATTATTGATATTACTAAAAAAGCCAATATTGCCAAGGCTACTTTCTATTATTATTTTCCAACTAAAGAATCTATATTGTTTGCAATTGTCGAACAATATCTCATGCAGGTGGCAGATGCCATAAAAACAGAGTTTTCTCAGAAATCAGCTTTGGATAAACTGCAGTTTTTAATGCATGAATTTTTTGTGCCGCATTCTATTGATAATATAGTCATCAATCTCGAAAAGGATGATCATGGAGAACTTGCGACAAAATTATGGTACAAATCACAAATTTTGTTGAATCCTATATTGCGGGATATTCTAAAACAGGGAGTTTTTGAAAAAACTATGAGTATTGTTCACATAGATGAGGTTATATCATTTTTTTGGAATATTTTTTCCGTACTTTTAAATTCAGTTCATCAAAAAGAGGAAGATGATATATTTGAAAAAAAACGTTCTATTACGATCACCTTGTTGGAAAAACTCCTGGGAATTAATGAGGGAGTGTTAATTATTTCCAGAAAATGCAAAAAGATTTAAAGGATTGTACAAAAAAAATATCGCTGGCCACAAATATATGGTCAGCGATATTTTCGCGATGAAATGGTATACCGGATCTTCAAATATGAGTATCGGAATCTTTTTTTTCGGTTGTGTAATTCATAGATAAGGGATGCATTGGCGTAATTGTGGAAATAGCATGTTTATATACCAATTGCTGCTTGCCGTTGCTGTCTAATATAACGGTAAAATTGTCAAAGCCTGTCACGTTGCCGCGCAGCTGGAAGCCATTGACAAGATAAATGGTGACACTTATATTTTCCTTGCGGGCCTGGTTCAAAAAAGCATCCTGCAGATTAATAGCTTTCAATAAATTTTCCTCCCAGAATTCAACGATAATTTAGGAATATTATAATTTAATTTTTATTCGTAGTCAAATTTTTGGATTATGAATTTGTGAATTTCTTCGGCCAAGACGTCAGTTGCAGTTTTATCTGTCCAAAACCAGTTGATATAAGGCATTTTACGATACCATGTCAGCTGTCTTTTTGCAAAATGGCGTGTTGATTTTTTTATTTCATCAATGGTGCAGGAAAGATTTTTTTCTCCTGCCAGATATGCCGCCAGCTGTTTATAACCGATTGCCTGCATGGATTGGCTGGAGCGGGAAACACCGTCTTTCAGCAAACGGTCTACCTCGGAAAGCCAGCCAGACTCCATCATTACATCTACCCGTCTGTTTATTCGTTCGTATAAATCGCTTCGCTGCCGATTGAGTCCTATGATTACAGCATTATAGCGTGAGTTTCCATCTGGTGAGAATTTGTCGCGTGAGATAGTATCTTTATTGTATTCATAGACTTCCAGCGCTCGGATTATACGCCGAAAATTATTGATATGCAGTCTGGAGGCCGTGTCTGGGTCTACTTTTGCTAACATTGATAAAACATGTTCTCTGCCGTACTTTTCAGCAAGAGTTTGCAGCTGTGAACGAAGTGGAGGATTTTCCGGTGCCTGATTGAAATTATAGCCTTCAAGCAGTGATTTAATGTAGAGACCTGTACCGCCGGCTATTATGGGAATCTTATGCTGAGCGTTAAGTTTATTTATCAACGCATCTGCCTTATCGCAAAAAGAAGTGACATTGAAGGCCGCTTGAGGAGGCAGAATATCTATGAGATGATGCCGGATTTCACACAGCTCTGTCTTGCTGGGCTTCGCCGTGCCAATATCAAGTCCATTGTAGACCAGCATAGAATCGCCCGAAATGATTTCTGTGTGCAGATACTTGGCCAGCATCAAGCTGAGTTCAGTTTTTCCCACGGCAGTCGGACCGAGGATAACAATGACGCGTTTTTTCTCTTGGTTTTCTGTGACCATTATTTTATCAGTTCCATGGATTCTCCGGGAGCGACAATATGAACTTTCACTGCCGCCAAACTTTCAGCAATTTGTTTGAAGACGTTGGGATCCTGTTCAATAGCGGGCCATGTGTTGTAGTGGATGGGGATGACGTTATGCGCTCTGAGCATTTGAGCGGCACGAGCAGCGTCTTCTTTGCCCATGGTAAAATTATCTCCTATCGGCAGGATGGCATATTCTATTTTTTCTTTCGCACCGATTATCTGCATATCGGAAAATAGGGCTGTGTCTCCGGAATAATAAACAGTAGGTCCGGCGTTAAACCTTATAACAAAGCCGCATGCCAGTCCTCCGGCAACACCGCTGCTGTGAATGGCGGTGGTCATCCGGACTGAACCGAAGGGGAGAGACGTCGATCCGCCTATATTCATAGGACGGACGTTTTTTACACCTTGGCATAGATTGAGTACTTCAGGAATGGCTATCAGTGTGGCACCGGTTCTTTCGGCAATGACAGCGGCATCCCCTAAATGATCAAAGTGAGCATGGCTGACCAGGATATATTGACAATCTATATCCTGCGGATTTATATTGGTCTGTGGGTTGTCCTTAAAAAAAGGATCAACAAGGATAGTTTCCTTATCTGTATTTAAAGAGAAGCAGGAATGACCATAAAATTTGAAGTTTATCATAGTAGGCCTCCGATCTGCCGTTGATGCGGCAAGAATATTATAAATCTATAAATCATGGATAACAGAGAAAAAAAGTCGGGGACTTTTTTGTAAATATAAGGAGCAAATAATATGTCGGATAAATTTTTGATGCCTGAACTGGTTCCGGACCAAAAGAAAATGGCTGGAGACTTTAAAAAAATATTGCTTATCGCAGGGGGAAGGACACCTCATATTTCATGGATACGAAGAGCAGCCGCAGACAGAATAATATATTGTGCTGATCATGGCTTGGATATATGTATAAAAGCTGGCCTGAAGCCGGATTTCATACTCGGTGACGGAGACAGTGCAGATACGGCAAACTGGCAATGGGCAAAATCAGCAGGTGTGCCTTTTATGTCTTTTCCTTCTGATAAGGATCTAACGGATACACAGCTGGCCCTGCAAAAAATAACAGAGCGCTGTATATGCGCGGATATAATCCTGACAGGAGTATGGGGTGGGCGATTTGATCATCTGTTCAGCAGTTTGTTTTCATTATCAGGGCTCTCAAATAAAAACGTGAGGCTGTGCGCCGCTGATGATAAGGAAACACTGTTCTATTTGAAGGATGGGCATATGTCATTCCGATGCGGACAAAGGCCTCTGAGCATTTCGCTGCTGCCTTTCAGCAATGTTTGCAGGGGAGTCAGTATAAATGGGACAAAATGGCCCTTGGATAAAGTCACATTGCTGCAAAAAATGCCTTATGCGGTGAGTAATATATTGCAAGGCACCGAAGAATGTACAGTTCAGGTGGAAAAAGGTATTTTAGGCATATATTTTTGTTGGCATGATTTCGGAAAAATATAGGAAATATAACCAAAGTAATCGATAGAGTGATTATGCTTCGGCTAAAAAGGCGCTGTAGCCCTTTTTCGTTTCGTAAATATCAATTTTGCTTGTTACTTCCCATGGTGCGTGCATATTGAGCACAGCTACACCGCTGTCAATAACCTGCATGCCGTATAGTGCCATGATATAGGCAATAGTACCGCCGCCGCCTAAATCTACACGCCCAAGTTCGGAAAATTGGATATTTACTTTATGCTTGTCCATCATAGCGCGTATTTCTCCCAAATATTCAGCATTCGCATCGTTGGAACCTGATTTGCCGCGCGATCCGGTGAATTTGTTGAAAGCCATTCCCTTTCCTAAGTAGGCGATATTCTTTTTGTCGAAGGATGAAGCGTACAAGGCATCATAGCCTGATGTAACATCTGACGAAAGCATTTTAGAATTTGAGAGGCAGCGGCGCATATTCAGGTCATTGTATACACCAAGGGCATTCATCAGTTCTGCCAGTGCATTTTCAAAGAATTTTGACTGCATGCCGGTAGCGCCGACACTGCCGATCTCTTCTTTATCGACCAGCAGACAGCAGGCAGTTTTGGCAACGGTTTCTGTTTCCAGCATGGCAGCCAAAGAGGTGTAAGCGCAGACGCGGTCATCCTGACCGTAAGAGATTATCATGCTGCGGTCAATACCAAGCTCTCTTGCTCCGCCGGCGGGTACTATTTCAAGTTCAGCAGACAGCAGATCATCTTCTTCAATAGCATAAGCAGTTTTTAATATATCCAGGATATTTGCCTTTACGGAATCCTTTTCTTCTCCCTTCAGCGGCAGGGAACCAAAGAGCAGATCCAGGGATTCGCCGGTAATGACTTCAGAGGCTTTTTTTGTCATTTGTTCTTGTGCGAGATGGATGAGCAGATCTGTCACGCAAAATACGGGATCATCTTCTTTTTCGCCGATAACGATATCAATGACGGTTTTATCTTTTTTGACAACCACACCATGTATAGCCAAGGGCAGAGTCACCCACTGATATTTTTTTATGCCGCCATAATAGTGCGTGTCCAGATAGGCCAGACCGCCTTCTTCATAGAGAGGGTTTTGCTTAACATCGAGACGCGGGCTGTCAATATGCGCCCCCAGTATGGTCAAACCGTTTTCAAGCGGCTCTGTGCCGATATTGAACATGACAACAGATTTTTTCATACATACAGAATAAATTTTGTCACCGGGTTTGAGAACTTCTCTGTTGATGATCACTGTGTTGAGATCACGATAGCCTTTTTGTTCGGCCTGGCGGATTATTTCTTTTACACATTCCCGTTCTGTTTTTCCCGCGGTCAGAAAGCTTCGGTAATCATCGCAGAGAACCTGCATGTCTTTTTTTTCTTTTTTATTATATTTTTCCCAAATGGATTTCTTACTTTCTTTTTTATTTTCAGTTTTTGCCATATTCATTTCCTCCTAAATCTAATATATAATTTCATTATACTATTCATATTTTTATCTGGCAATCAAAAGCCTGTTTAATAGATGATTTTGCAAGAATTAGTCTGTCGGTGATATGAAAAAGACAATATTTGAATTTAATAGAAATTTTACCGCAATAATAATTTATTGGGAATGAAGCATAAAAAGGAAAAAGGTGGTTATACTTTGACTGAGCAAGATAATGAAAAAATGAAGCTGAAAAAGGCGGATATGGATAAGAAGATACGCCTGATTTTGCGTACAGGGCAGCTTCTGATGGAAAACGCGGCCGATACAAATAGAATAGTGAAGACAATGAAACGGACAGCCGGATACATGGATATTGCTGATGAGTACTGCAATATCCATGTTACGTACACGACTTTGATGATAAATGTGAGCATGGATGGCTATTCGATCACGAAGTTTCAAAAGTGCTGTCAGCATAATGTGAACATGGCACTGCTTGCAGGCATAAGCAGATTGTCGTGGAGAGCAATCGAAGAGGATTTTTCGCTGGACAGGTATGAAAGAGCTTTGGATAAGCTGGAGTCGCGCGATCCAAGATATACGCCTTTGATAATAATCATAGGAGCGGCGCTGGCCTGCGGCGGGGTAAGCCGTCTTTTCGGCGGTGACTGGACCGCATTTTTTTATACTGCCGTATGTGCAGCTATAGGTGTTTATCTGCGGATAAAATGTGATCGATGGCAGATAAATACTTATATGGGGATCGCTATTGCCGCCTTTGCCGCAACGGTTTGTGCGTATTTTGCCAGTTATCTTCCATATACGGATACGCCGTGGCATCCCATGCTGACCTGCGCTATTTTTATCGTTCCGGGTATTCCGCTGATAAATTCAATTGACGATTTGCTCGATAATTATATTACGGCCGGTACAACGCGGGCAATAAATACAGTTTTGATGATAGGCAGCATGAGTTTCGGTATAGTGTTTGCAATAAAGATATGTCATGTCGCTGATTTTACCGATATTGCTTTTAGTTCGGAAAATGCTTATTGGGTTTATGCAGTGGCTGCATTTATTGCCGCTGCGGGATTTTCCACTATGTTCAACGTACCGCCGCAGTTTTTATGGGTTGTCGGTCTGGGGGGCAGTATAGCTGTCTGCATACGCAATTTTTTGAATTTTGATCTGACAATGGGTCAGCCGGTCGGGACCCTTGTTGGTGCGATGGTTATAAGTTTTATTGCTATAAAGGCTGTTCATTGGTTCCATGTGCCAGCGCATGTTCTGGTGATACCTTCTGTGATTCCGTTGATGCCTGGAGTTTTTATGTACAGGCTTATGTTTGCGATCATCAATACGGATATTATGACTGAGGCAAAATTGGTGCAGGCCGTTCAAAATGGTGTCAATGCAAGCCTTGTCATATTGGCTATAGGTGTGGGAGTGGCTATCCCCAATATTTTCGCACGCAAATATATACATGAGGCCGAACAAAAAAATCTGCAGAAGGCGATAAAGAAAAGATATCTTAAGCGTCTTTTAGGTCGTTGAAAATAGGATTGTAATACTCAGAATGATAAATTTATTTTAGGTTATAAACAGCAAGTAAAAAATGAGTACCGATTTCATCTGAATAATATGCTCCATCAAAAAATTAGATTTATTAGGTCAAATTTTTTGGGGAGGGCATTTCAGAAATCGGTACTCATTATATATATTTATTTTAGTTGGTAAGGCTTCGTATAGGTGCTGGTATTCTGCCGCCTCTGGCGATAAATGCCTCAGAACTGTACTGGCTTTTAACGGGTATTATTGGGCAGCGACCCAGTAAACCGCCAAAATTGACCGAATCACCGATCTTTTTGCCGGGCACAGGGATTATTCTTACTGCCGTAGTTTTGTTATTTATCATACCTATGGCAGCTTCATCAGCTATGATAGCCGATATAGTCGCTGCCGGGACTTCTCCTTCTACGGCTATCATATCGAGGCCTACAGAACAGACGCAAGTCATTGCTTCGAGTTTTTCCAGAGAAAGGCTGCCCCTTTCTACTGCATTTATCATACCGGCATCTTCACTTACCGGAATGAAAGCTCCGCTCAGGCCGCCTACGTGTGAAGATGCCATGAGCCCGCCTTTTTTTACAGCATCGTTCAGCAGAGCAAGTGCTGCTGTTGTACCGGGTGCACCGCAGCTTTCCAGTCCCATTTCTTCCAATATATGGGCAACACTGTCCCCAACAGCGGGGGTCGGTGCCAGTGACAGATCAATAATACCGAACGGCACACCCAGCCTTTGGGACGCTTCCCGGGCAACGAGCTGCCCCACACGTGTTATTTTATAAGCAGTTTTCTTGATTGTTTCTGCTACTTCGCTGAAGTCAGCACTTTTTATGTCTTCAAGGGCATGTTTGACAACACCGGGACCGCTTACACCAACACTGACGACTTTTTCAGCTTCACTGACACCGTGGAATGCACCTGCCATGAAGGGATTATCTCCGGGAGCATTTGAAAATACAACGAGCTTAGCACAGCCGATAGCTTCACGGTCACGGGTAAGTTCAGCTGTACGTTTGATGATTTCACCCATTTCCCGCACACAGTCCATATTTATACCGGCTTTAGTGGAGCCGAGATTCACTGAAGAGCAGACTATGTCAGTGGAAGCGAGTGCTTGCGGAATGGATTTTATTAAGATCCTGTCACCGTTTGTATAGCCTTTTTCGACAAGTGCGGAGAAACCGCCAATAAAGTTTATGCCTACTTCTTTTGCGGCCTTATCCAATGCCTCCGCCACAGGAACATATGTATCTGTCTTGCAGGCTTCAGCAGCGATTGCTATAGGTGTGACTGATACACGCTTATGGATGATAGGGATGCCATATTCGCTTTCTATGTCTTCCCCCGTTTTTACAAGAAATTCAGCTGATTTTGTAATTTTATCATAAATGTTGCGGCAGAATTGTTCAATGTTCGGGTGTGCGCAGTCACGCAAGCTGATTCCCATAGTAATGGTTCTTACATCAAGCTTATTTTCCGTGATCATGCGGTTTGTTTCTATTATGTCGTTGATGGTGATCACTATATTTCCTCCAATTTAGACGTTATGCATGACATTGAAAATATCCTGATGCTGAACTTTTATGTCAAGATTTATTTCGTTACCTTTTTCTTTTAAAATATTTTGCAATTCCTGCAGCTTTATTTTGCTGTCAGTCATTTCGACGATCATGACCATGTTGAAAAAGCCTTCCATGATATTTTGGTTGATATTGAGAATATTAACATTGTTTTCGGCTAGAATATTGCTGACCATGGCGATTATTCCCACACGGTCCTTACCTACAATAGTCACTACAAGTTTCATCTGCACTGCTCCTATTCATTAAGATATTCTTGTATTATAGCATAAAAGTAAACAGTATAACACTGTTTTTGTTGGTCGGATGAGGAGAAAAAAAGGAAAAAGCCGGCAGCAGAAATTTTTTTTAAAGACTGTATCAGTATGTTTTGTAAGGAATCAGCGATACTCTAAGCAAAAAAGTATTTTTGTGAAAAATCAGATTGCAAGAACGAATGTGTATGTGAGTTAGATTTATTATGGATAATGATCTGCATATGTCAAGAAAAAATCCCCTGCAAATATTCACAGGGGATCTACAAAGATGCAATTCAATTATTTACCGGCCAGTTTTTTATAGCCAGCAAGACGTTCTTTAGCGTCTTGTTCTGTTTTTTCGAACAATAGATCAGCTGTTTCAGGGAATGACCGTTTCAAAGAGTTGTAACGAACTTCACCCATGAGGAATTCTCTAAAATCAGCAGTAGGTTCTTTGGAATCGAGATTGAACGGATTCTTTTCACCGTCGCGTAAAGCAGGGTTATAACGGTAATTAGCCCAATAACCAGCTTCAGTGGCTCGTTTTGCTTCAAGCTGGCTTTTGCCCATACCTATTTTAATGCCATGATTTATACATGGAGCATAGGCGATTATCAGGGAAGGGCCCTTGTAGCTTTCGGCTTCTACTATGGCCTTTAAAGTTTGATTTTTGTCGGCACCCATGTTAATTTGGGCAACATATACATAACCGTAAGACATAGCCATCATACCAAGGTCTTTTTTCTTAGTTTTTTTGCCTGTGGCAGCGAACTGAGCAATAGCTGCGGTAGGTGTAGCCTTAGAGGACTGACCGCCGGTATTGGAATATACTTCAGTATCCATAACGAGGACATTGATATCTTCACCGGAAGCAAGAACATGGTCAAGTCCGCCGTAGCCGATATCGTAAGCCCAGCCGTCACCGCCGAATATCCATTGCGAACGTTTTACGAAGAAATCGCGCTGATCGTAGATGCTGTTAAGCAGAGTATCAGTGCCTTTTTCTTTTATCAAAAGTGAGGTCAGCGCATCCGCACGGTCTCTGCTGCCTTCTCCGTCATCAATTTTTTCCAGCCAATCTTCAGCAGCAGCTTTCAGTTCAGGACTGACACCTTTTTCAACAGCCAGCTTAAGATTAGCAGCCAGCGTATTTCTGACAGCTTTGGTCCCAAGGTGCATGCCCAGACCATATTCAGCATTATCTTCAAACAGGGAATTAGCCCATGCGGGACCATGTCCCAGATGATTTGTCGTATAAGGCATGGATGGAGCAGCAGCACCCCAGATAGAGGAGCAGCCGGTAGCATTGGAAATCATCATGCGGTCACCGTAAAGCTGTGTCACAAGTTTTACGTAAGGTGTTTCACCGCAGCCCGCGCATGCGCCGGAAAATTCGAGCAGGGGTTTTTCAAACTGGCTGCCCTTCAAAGTTTTTTTATTGAGCGGATTTTTCTTCGGCGCAACTTTTTCCGGATCCATGGCATAATCAAAAATAGGCTGCTTAGGAGCCTGAGTATCAAAAGGCTTCATTTCCAAAGCTTTTGCCTTGGGAGCCGGACAGATCTGAGCACAATTGCCGCAGCCGCTGCAATCATAAGGAGATACAACGATACTGAAAAATGCATCTTTGACGCCGACAGCCGGTTTTATCTGCATGCCGGCAGGTGCGTTGTTCTTTTCTTCTTCATTCATAAGAACAGGACGAATAACTGCGTGCGGGCAGACAAATGCACATTGATTACACTGTATGCAATTATCCATAATCCATTCCGGTACATTTATAGCAATACCGCGTTTTTCAAATGCCGCTGTTCCGTTCGGGAATGTACCGTCCTGCATGCCTCTGCTGAACGCACTTACAGGCAGCTTGTCACCTTCCTGGCGATTCATGGGGATAAGAATATCTTTTACGAATGCAGGAACTTTCTTTTCTTCTTTCTTTTCGTCCTGAGCGTCAGCCCAGTCAGCGGGAACATTTATTTTAACTACGGCGTCTATTCCTTTATCGACGGCACCGTTGTTCATATCTACGATATTCTGACCTTTTTTACCGTAGGATTTAACAATAGCATCTTTTAAATAGCCTACAGCCTTATCTATAGGAATTATATTGGTAAGTTTGAAGAAGGCTGACTGCATTACCATATTGAAGCGACCGCCCAGTCCTAATTCCTGAGCAATTTTTACGGCATTTACCACATAGAAATTGATATTATTTTTTGCTATATATCTCCTCATATAAGCAGGAAGTTCGCTGGAAAGATTTTCTTCCGTCCAATGTGTGTTTAAAAGGAAGGAGCCTCCCGGCTTGAGACCAGCAAGAAGATCATATTTATGAACATAAGATTCCTGCGAACAGGAGATAAAATTAGCTTTATTGATAAGATATGGAGATTTTATTGGCAGCTTACCGAAACGAAGATGGGACATTGTTATCCCGCCTGATTTTTTAGAATCATAAGCAAAATACGCTTGCGCATACATATCTGTATTGTCGCCAATGATCTTGACAGCGCTTTTATTTGCACCTACAGTTCCGTCCGAGCCGAGGCCCCAGAATTTACATGCAGTTGTACCTTCCGGTGTAAAATCAAGATCCTTAGGATATTTGGGCAGAGAAGTGTGCGTTACATCATCATCAATGCTGATGGTAAAGCCATTTTTAGGAGCATCCTTTTTCAGTTCTTCATAAACTGAGAGGACATGGTCAGGTGTGACGTCTTTACCGCCCAAACCATAACGGCCTCCTACTATGACAGGAGAAATATCGCTGTCATAAAGAGCTGTTTTTACATCAAGGTATAATGGTTCGCCATGAGAACCAGGTTCTTTTGTGCGGTCAAGAACAGCAATTTTCTTGACTGTCTTAGGAATAGCAGCCAGAAGATGCTTTATAGAAAATGGGCGATAGAGGTGTACGGTCAGAATGCCTGTTTTTTCACCCTGGGAATTCAAATAATCAACAGCTTCGGTAGCGGTTTCACATACTGAACCCATAGCTATAATTATACGTTCGGCATCAGAAGCACCATGGTAGTTGAATAAATGATATTCACGGCCCGTCAGTTTGGAGATCTGTTTCATACTGTCTTCAACCATGTCAGGTATAGCGTCATAATATTTATTTACTGCTTCTCTTTCCTGAAAATAAACATCGGGGTTCTGATTGGTGCCGCGTGTTACGGGATGGTCAGGATTAAGTGCATTGTGCCGGAAAACTTCCACAGCATCCCAGTCGAGCATTTTTCCGAGATCTGAGTAATCTATCAGTTCAATTTTTTGAATTTCGTGTGATGTTCTGAAACCATCAAAAAAGTTTACAAAAGGAATGCGCCCCTTTATGGCAGTGAGATGAGCTATGGCACTCAGATCCATTACCTGCTGGACACTGCTTTCGGCAAGCATGGCACAGCCAGTCTGCCGAACGGCCATAACATCCTGATGGTCACCGAATATATTCAAGGATGATGTCGCCAGTGCGCGTGCGCTCACATGAAAGACACCGGGCAAAAGTTCGCCGGAGATTTTGTACATATTAGGAATCATAAGCAAAAGACCCTGCGATGCTGTATATGTCGTTGTCAAAGCACCAGACTGCAGAGCACCGTGGACAGTACCGGCAGCGCCTGCTTCTGACTGCATTTCGACAACATTAACTTTTTGACCAAACAGGTTCTTTACGCCTTTTGCAGCCATTTCATCAACGACTTCTGCCATTGGTGAAGACGGCGTTATAGGATAAATGGCAGCGACATCTGTAAAAGCATAGGAAACGTATGCGGCAGCTGTGTTACCATCCATGGTCTTCATTTTTTTACTCATTACATTCTCTCCCTTGTATCTATGATTGAATATACACTACGAATAAGAATAACATACGATTATAATACACCTTTTTAAAATTATTATCAATTATAACTGTTAAATTTTTTTAGAGCAGAACCGTTAAGGTAATTACAGAGTTTGCCCTGATATAAATTATTTTTTTCCATATATGAAATTATTTCATCACGTATTTTCCACCAGCCGGTGTGCCAGTTCGAAAAAAGTGTGTTCTTTTCAGGCGCGCGACCGATTAATCTCTGCAAAACAATGGAAGGTGAAAGGTACTGCAAAAAACATTCAACACGTTCTTTATATTCTCCTAGAGAAATCAAATTTATTTTTCCGTTCAGATAATCTTCGCTCATTTGAGTATTTTTTACTATATAAAGAGCATGAAGTTTAACCTGATCAATTTGCAGGGCAGACATCATCTTGGCATTTTCTATCACGTCTGTCATATCATCCCAGGGCAGGTTCAGTATAATATGTGCGCAGGTCTGCATATCATACTGCTTTATTCTCATTACCGCATCAATGAATTCAGCAAGTGTGTGACCGCGGTTTATTTTCTGCAAAGAATGATAATTGACTGTTTGCAGGCCCAGTTCAATGCAGATGTCTATATTTCGACGTTTTTTTATTTCACTGAGACGCGCCAGATAATATTCACTTATGCAGTCAGGACGGGTAGCTATGTAAAGAGCGACAACATCATCATCCTGCACAGCTTCATTTGTATATTTCTCCAGCTGTTCTGCCGGCAGATATGTATTGCTGAAATTCTGCATATAGGGTATGAATTTTTTTGCCTTATATTTGGGGATGATGTGAGCTTTATTGCTGGCAAGCTGCTGCGCAATGGACATGGAAGCGGGCAGATTTTCATAACCTGCTCCTATAGCACCGCAGAATGTACAGCCGTTTGTTCCGCATGTCCCGTCACGATTAGGGCAGGTAACGGGAAGAGCGAGAGGAAGCTTATAGACTTTTTCACCATAGCGCTGCTTCAGATAGTCGGAAAATGCATAGTAAACCATTATAATAAGTCACCTTTATCTATTGAAATTTTTTTTACACGATCCTCGCCGTAAATAAATAAGACTATGCAATGGCTTTGTTTGATGGAATGCTGATTTATAAAAACAGGAATATCAATAGAAAAATGTTCTATATGATAATTATTTTTTATTGTACGCCTGCTGATAAATTCATAACCGGGAATATATTTTTGGACTACGGCAGAATTTTTCCAAAAAGTTTCTATTTCTTTGCTGTGTTCTTTTTCACTCCAATTCAGAAAGTCTGCTTTGAATCTGCCATGATCGGAACAAATCGCGTCCAGTTTCATAAGCTCGAATAAAATTTCTATACTTACTTTTGGAAGAGAATTGACGAAGCCGGCCAAATAAGCATAAAGTGATTTTGGTGAATGTGCGGCTTTGCCCAGCCCCTTATTATACCAAAACAAAGCGAATTTAGAAAAGAAAGAAAAAGCATCATTGCTGAAGCCGTTTATAAGATAATTCAAGCTGTTTGGAAAACGGCCTGAATTGTAATAAAGTTCAAATACGTCAACAAAGATACGCAAAGTACGCATCTCTTCAGCAGATATATACGAGTTGGCAAGCACCTGGTAAGGAGCAGTATCCATAAAAGAATACTTGTGTGCGTCAACCAAATGTTCCATTGCAGATCCCTTGAGAAGTTTTAAAAAACCTACCTGCAGCATATCAGGATGCAGGGCGTACATATCATTGAAGGATTTGGTAAGCGAAGTTACATCTTCATATGGGAGCCCTATTATCAAGTCGGTGTGAACATGAATATTGCCAAAGGACAGTATACTCTTTATGTTTGTTGATATTTTCTGCCAGTTATTATGGCGGCTTACGTGCTGCAATGTCAGAGGATTAGTGGATTGAATGCCGATTTCCAGCTGCACGCGTCCCGGCGGCATTTTCCGGAGTAAAATCAAAACGTCATCATCAATATAATCAATAGCTGTTTCAAAATGGAAATTTGTGCGGCAATTTTGTTTGCTGATAAATTCAAGAATCGGTAAAAAGTGTTTTTTATCAGCATTGAATGTTCTGTCGACAAATTTTATCTGGCGGACGTTATGCCTGACAAAAAAAGCAAGCTCAGGCAATACTTTATCCAGAGAACGGTAGCGTACACCTTTTGTAGCACAGGACAGACAATATTTGCAGGAAAACGGGCAGCCTCGGGAGCTTTCGTAATATATTATCCGATTGTCAAGCGTTTTAATATCCTCGTCCGCATAAGGAAAAGGCAATTTATCCATATCTGCAAAAACTACAGGGAGGCTTGTTTCAATACCGTTTAATGTTTTCTGCGCCAATCCGGGAATATCGGTCGTGTTTTTTCCGGCAATAAGGCGGCACAGTAATTCATGCAGTGTTTCTTCTCCTTCTCCCCGGATCACATAGTCGATTGCAGGGAGCTGTTCCATCATTTCTTTCGTACCATAAGAGATTTCGGGCCCGCCGCAGATTATTATCACATGCGGCAGCAGCTTTTTGATTAACGGCAGCAGTTCTTTGATCAATTCTATGTTCCATATATAGCATTCTACACCCAAAATATCGGGCCTTTTGTCAAAAATTTGGTCAGCTATATCCAGAAGATGATTATTTATTGTAAACTCACATAGTTCTATGTTTAAGGGAAGATCGCTGCAGCAGCTTTTCAGATAACGCATGGAAAGGGAAGAATGTATATATTTAGCATTTATGGCCGTTAATAAAAGTTTCATCAGAAGCCTCTCTTCTTTATATTCAGGAATTGTAATTCTGGGCGGCATCCCAGCGCCAGAGCCAGTTTTTCAAATAAAGTGCGGTCAACTCTTTGTTTCCGTGAATGATTAAGAGATTTTCTGCATTTTTTTCTTCCGCCGACTTAGTAAAATTAAATGAACCGGTAATGACAGTTTGGTCATCGATAATCATTATTTTGCTGTGAGCTATCTGAAAATCATTATCTATTTTGACGGGGATGGAGTTGTCGGCAAAAAATTTTGCTGAGGAATATTTGTCAGTACGCTGGCTTTTATCAAGAATGACTTTTACGTCTATGCCACGTTTTTTTGCGTTCAACAGAGATCTGGCTATCTGACTGTTGGTAAAAATGTAAGCCTGAACATTGATTGAAGTTTTTGCTTTGTTTATCGTCTTTATCACAGCTTCAGCCGCCCCGCCGCCCGGGCTGAATGCTACCTCAATGGTACCCGTTCCTTCTACTGTATTGGGCTGGCTCAGCTCTGTCGGCAGGACAGCAGAATTTCCGGCAGATACCTTTTTAGCCGGAGTATTTTTTTGAATGCAGCCGGTGATAAAGCCTGCGGCAAATATAAGACAGATCGAAAAAACAATAAGACTTTTCTTCAGCATGAAAACTCATCCTTTATAAATTGTGTTTCTATATATTATAATATTTGCCGGACTTATGCAAAAGAAATGTTTTTGGAAGTTATTTTTTAATTTAAAAGGAGTTTTAATAGCAGACATAAAATTTATATGATAAACATTATAATGCTGATTTTTGGATAAAAAGATTTGATTCATTTTGAAAAATAATTATAGAGGTAATAATGGAAAGTATTGCACATATTAGAAATGAAAATAATGAGATGCAGAGTGTACGTGAACACAGTTGGAATACGGCAGATTTTGCCGAACATTTTGCTGCAAATCTGGGGCTGTCAATGACAGGCAGGCTTATGGGCATACTGCATGATATGGGGAAATTATGCGAAAGCTTTCGTGCATATATTATTGTCAGTCACGAAAATACCACGTCATTAAAAAGTGGGCAAAAGATAGATCATTCAACAGCCGCGGCAAAATATATATATGCTAAGTATCATAACGGTTCAGATGAAGAAAGCTTAGCCAGTGAATGGCTGTCTATGGCACTCCTTTCGCATCATACCGGTTTGGAAAATTTCATAGGGCAGAACGGGTCATCTCACTTCTTGGATCGTGTACTGAATAAAGATTTACCGTATTATGATGAAGTATTGAGTAATTTTTTTGAAGAAATAATTTCGGAAGAAAAATTCAAAGCTTTATTTCAAAATGCTGCACATGAGATAGCTGCGTTAAATAATAAAATCACGGGTTTTGCCGATGAAGAAACAGATGAAGCACGTCAAGGTGAAGTATATTATTTTTATACAGGTATGGCGATAAAAATGATATTTAGTATGCTGATTGACGCGGATCGCCTGGATACAGCGAATTTTATGGCAGAAAAGCATTTTGAACGTTCTTGGGACCTTGAAAACATATGGAAAGAATTTGCTGCGCGGTTGCAAGTACACCTGGATGCTATCCCCAGGGAAACTGATCTCAAAAAACAGCAGATCGTTAAGGCGCGGCAAAAGATCAGTGATGACTGCATTGCCTTTGCCGTACATGAACCGGGGATTTATAAGCTGAGTGTGCCTACAGGCAGTGGAAAAACCCTGGCCAGTATGCGCTTTGCCTTAGAACATGCGCATAAATGGCATAAAAAGCGTATTCTCGTTGTAATACCGTATACTTCAATTATAGATCAAAACGCGCGGGAGATACGAAACATTTTTGCGATGGATGATGCAATCCTAGAACATCATTCAAATGTAATAGAGAATGTTGATCTTGATAAATCCAGAGAAGATAAAATTGTCATGAATGAGGACGACGGCTATTCTGATCAGGCAGAGCTGCGGCGCTCAATGACAGAGCGATGGGATGTACCAGTGATTTTTACGACACAGGTGCAGTTGTTAAATACATTATTTGCCGGAGGGACAAAATCAATCAGACGGCTGCATGCATTAGAGGACAGTATTATTATTTTTGATGAGATACAGACACTGCCGGTCAAGTGTAGTTTTTTGTTCAATGAAGCTTTGAATTTTTTAAATCGGTTTTGTAATACCACAGTGGTACTTTGTACAGCTACACAGCCTGAACTTGGTAATATAGAAATTCCAATACACTATTCCAAGCCACCGGAAATGGTTGATAATTTAGATAGTATTTTTGCTGCTTTTAAGCGGGTACGATTAGAGAATATCTGTGTTCCCGGAGGTCATGAGATAGGGGAAATAGCTGCTATGATTTGGCAGGACACACTTGAGCGCGGGACAGTGCTGTGTATAGCCAATACCACTTCTATGGCAAGGCTGCTTTATGAACATCTGCAAAAGCACGCAGAAGAAAGTGAAGAGACGATACTGCTTGTCCATCTGAGCACAAAAATGTGTCCGGCTCATCGAAAATTGCTCTTGGATAAATTGCGTAAAGCTCTGAACTCACCCGACCATTTTAAAGTGATTTGTGTAAGTACGCAGCTCATAGAAGCCGGTGTGGATATCTCCTTTAGTACAGTGTATCGGGCGTTGGCAGGCTTTTCTTCGATCGCACAAGCGGCAGGACGATGTAATCGCCATGGTGAAAGCTCATATGGTGTTGTTAAAATATTTAATATTCAAGGTGAACAGCTCCTTTATTTAGAGGATATCCGAAAAGGTGCACAAGCCGCTATGGATTTACTGCAGCGAATAAAAGCCGAAGACATTTTATCGCCTGAAATAATGAAGCAATATTTCGCGGCATATTATCATAGCAGAGAAGAACAGCTGCGCTATCGTTTAAAATCCGGCCAAAATTTATATGATGCCCTATCTTTCAACAATGCCGGAAAGAATAATTGCCTCGAAGAAAAATATAGGACTGAATACCTTTGTAATATGCAGGCTTTCCGTGATGCCGGCAGAGCATTTCAGGTAATTGATACACAGACTATAGGTGTGTTGGTGCCATACGGTGAGAAAGGTCATAAATTGGCAGTGTCGATGAACAGCCAATTTTATGATAAGGCAGAATTTTATAATAAGCTGAAAGAAGCCCAGCAATATATGGTTAATTTGTTTTCGTATGAATTAAGGCATCTGGCAGATTGCGGAGCAATCGGACAGACCGAATACGGTGTGCTTATTTTGCGTGATGAATTCTACGATGAAGGAATCGGCGTAAAACTGGAAATGCAGAAAAATGATTTTATTTCTATTTAAGGAGGTGAGAAAATGCGCAATGAAATTCAGTTTAAAGTTTATGGACGTATGGCATTATTTACAGATCCGCTTACTAAAGTCGGAGGAGAAAAGGCTTCTTACGCAGTCCCTACGTATCAGGCTATAAAAGGAATTACGGAAAGCATATACTGGAAGCCTACCATTATTTGGTATATTGATGAAATCAGAATAATGAATGAGATATGTACTCAATCTCGTGGTGTTAAACCACTCAAATACAATGAGGCGGGCAATGATCTGGCAATTTATAAATATCTGAGTGATGTAGAATACGAGGTGAAGGCTCATCTTGAATTTAATCTGCACCGTACGGATATGGCACAGGATCGCAACGAAAATAAGCATCACAATATTGCTAAACGTATGGTTGAGCATGGCGGGCGCAGAGATATCTTTCTTGGAACACGTGAATGTCAGGGATATGTGGAACCTGTGTCATACGGTGTTAAGAAAAGCTTTTATGAAGAAAAGGGAAGCATTCCTTTGGGAACAATGTTTCATGGCTTCAACTATATCGACGAAACTGGCGGAGCTTTACTGCAGGTGCGACTGTGGCAGGCTGTTATGGAAGATGGGATCATCCATTTCCCACGACCGGAAAAATGTACTATAGTAAAGAATATACGTAAAACGGCAGTAAAGCATTTTGATAAAAACAATGTACGATTTGTTGATGAGGAATATGCTGATATGGAAGGAGGCAGATTATGAGCTGGATGAACGAACTGGTTAAAACTTATGATGATAATGCTGCATTCGCTGGTTCATATAATGTGCAGGGGAAAAGATTTGTCCTGCCCCCGATCGGGCATATGGTCCAAAATGCTCAAATTGAAGTTACAGTGGATGCAGCCGGAAAGCTTTGTCGGGCAGAAACAATCATCAAGGAAGAACAGCCGACACTTATTCCTTGCACATTGGATTCTGCATCTCGAACATCAAAGCCCGCACCACATCCACTGCATGATAATCTGCATTATATTGCCAGAGATTTCGATCAGTATAGTAAAAAAACATCTAAAAAAGATGAAAAACCATACACATTGTATTTGAAATTATTGGAGTCATGGGTTACTTCTCCTTATACGCATCCTAAAATACAGGCAGTATATAAGTATATATCAGAGCACGATCTCATAAATGATTTGCTAGAACAAAAAATACTTTACAAAGATGATACCGGCAATATTATGCAAAAGTGGCCATACAAGGATTTAGAAAAACCACCGATTTTTCAGGTTGTCCCCGGCGATATACTGAAGGCTTTTGTCCGCTTTCGTGTACTGATAGAGGGTGACACTGAACCGGATCTGTGGAAGGATATGGGTTTGCAGCGGCTATATATCAAATTTAGCAATGAGTATCTTATGAACAAAAAAGACATTTGTTTTGTCACGGGCAGATCAATGTTTTGTGCAGAAAAACATAATAAGGGGATACGCTTTCCCGGTGACGGTGCAAAGCTTATTTCCAGTAACGATAATGCTGGATTCACCTTTCGCGGACGTTTTGAAACAGGTGCAGAGTGTGTAACAGTAGGATACGAAACTTCACAAAAAGCAATGAATACGCTTAACTGGCTTATTCGTAATCAGGGAAGTAATATTAATGGACGAATATTTCTTGCCTGGGGGAGAAAGGAACTACCGCAGATTTTTACAGATACGGAAAGACTGCTTTCTCGCAGGAAATACAGCGGTACCCAAAAATATTCAGACACGATGAAGGGGTTTGCTGAGAAACTCAATGCGGAACTTGCCGGTTATAAAAGCGAACTTCCCGAAGTGGAAAGAGTCAATATCATGGTGCTTGATGCTGCCACACCAGGACGGCTTTCCATCTGCTTATATTATGAAATGGCTCAAAATGACTTCATTCAGCGTATACAAGAATGGCATATCGCAGGGGCATGGAGACAAAATAAATATGACAGCGAAACAAAAAAAAGAATGAGGTATATAGGTGTGCCTCTGCCAAAACAGCTGGTACAGGCCTCTTACGGAGATAATACTAGTGAAAGCAAGATGAAAATGTCGGTAGAACGACTGTTTTTCTGTATTATTCAAGGCAAAATCATACCGCTGGATATGATGCGTTCTGCTGTTAACCGTGTACTAAAACGTTCTGTTATGGCGGTGAGTGATGAATATTATAACTGGCAGCAGCTGATACAGGCTGCCTGTACAATGATACGTAATCGCAGCTGGTATGAGTCAAAAAATAAAACAACAGGGTCAGATAATATCGAAATAGAAAGGACGGGATATACAATGGCATTGGATACCGAAAACCGGGACAGATCGTATCTTTATGGAAGATTGCTGGCCGTAGCAGATAAAATTGAAAGATCAACCTTTGAAAAGAATAATGAACGATTGACGAACGCATTAAAATATATGAGTGCATTTGCCGAAAATCCGTTTAAAATATGGAAAACAATACGGATGAAGCTGATCCCTTATCAAGAAAAAGCTTTGCGTTATAATAAGCGTGATATACGACTGCTGCATGAAATTGCAGATTTATTTGATCCTAATGAATTTGCAGCAAATGAACCGCTAAACAGCAAATTCTTATTAGGCTTTGATTGCCAAAGCTATGTATTTGATAAAGAACGTGAAGCAAATATATTGGCAAAGCAGCAGAAAAATGCACAGTCATCGAATATAAACATTGTAAAAGGAGAGAATGATAATGGGGATATTAACAAATAAAATTGATTTTATTGGATTTATCACAGTACAGAGAGCAAATCCGAACGGAGACCCAATCAATGGTAATCAGCCCCGTACTAATTACGATAATTATGGGGAGATTTCGGATGTATGCATCAAGCGAAAAGTACGTAACCGCCTGCAGGATATGAAAGAAAAAATCGTTGTTATGTCTGATGAGCGCAATGATGATGGCTATGACAGTATTCGTTCGCGCGTGGAAGGTAATCCGACAATGGAAAAAATTTTAAAAATGAAAGAAAAAGAAGCAAACCGTACGAGACTTTTTGCCGATGAAGCATGCAAGATATGGATAGATGTGCGGGCTTTCGGGCAAGTGTTTGCTCTAAAGAAAGGGACGAATGTCGATGCTGTATCGGTCGGTGTACGCGGACCGGTATCTATACACACGGCAGTCAGCCTGGACCCGGTACTTACGACAAGTATGCAGATCACCAAAAGCGTCAATGGAGAACCTGGCGATAAGAAGGGTTCTGATACCATGGGTATGAAGCATCGAGTTGAGTTTGGCTTGTATAAGCTTGTGGGCAGCATAAATGTGCAGTTAGCTGAAAAAACAGGATTTAGTGAAGCAGATGCCGAAAAAATAAAAAAAGCACTCGTTACATTATTTGAAAATGACGCTTCGTCTGCACGTCCAGAAGGCAGTATTGAAATGTCCAGATTTTATTGGATACAGCATGATAATAAGACTGGGAGATTGTCCTCAGCAAAAGTTCATAGGAGTATGTATACAGAAAAGAAAGATAATGTAGAATTACCGAGAAAATTTGAAGACTATATTATCAATGATGAATTCCTGCGCAAAACAGATGGAATTACAATTGAGATGTATGAAGATGGCATGCTAAAAAATGATGGTTTATGAAGAAGATAAGTATCTCCAAATAGCTGAAATTCAACATTTTGCCTATTGTCCGCGGCAATGGGCAATTGCCTATTTGGAAAACCAGTGGCAGGAGAATGTTTTAACTGTAGAAGGACATGCATTGCATGACAGGGCACATGATGAAAGCATAAAGGAAAAACGCAAAAATTGCATTACAGTCCGTGGCATGCCAGTCATGTCGCGTGAACTGGGTATTTGTGGTACCTGTGATGTGGTTGAGTTCATAGCTGATAAAACAGGGATATCAATTCCGTCTTATCAGGGGAAATATCGGATAGTACCAATAGAGTATAAACGCGGACGGCCAAAAGAAGGCGAAGAAGATTTGCTGCAGCTGACAGTACAGTCTATGTGTCTGGAAGAAATGCTGGCGGTGGATATTCCCGTTGGATTCTTCTATTATGCTGAGATTCGTCGTCGTATGAAAGTTTTATTCGATGAGACAATAAAAGAACATGTTCGCGAGATGCTGCGGCAAATGAGGGACTATCTTAAACGCAGCTATACGCCACTGGTAAAGAAACGAAAGGGATGTGCAAATTGCTCAGTAAAGGATATCTGTATACCTAAATTGAACAAAAAGAAATCAGCTCAATTTTATATAAAAAGGAGGCTGGAGGAATGAAGCCTCTCTTAAACACACTTTTTGTGAACCAGGATACAGCATATTTATCACTTGATGGAGAGAATATTGTAGTATTAAAAGATGATAAAATACTGGGGCGATTTCCCTTGCATAATTTTGAACAAATCACTACTTTCGGTTATACTGGGGCTAGTCCGGCATTAATGAAAAAATGTGCAGAAAAAAATATTGCTTTGAATTTTATGACACCAGAAGGCCGTTTTATGGCAAGAGTAATCGGCAAAACAAATGGAAATGTGCTGCTGCGCAAGGAACAGTACAGATGGGCAGATAGTGAGGATAACAGCCTGAATCTGGCAAAATGCTTTATCGCAGGAAAGTTGTATAATAGTAAATGGGTTTTGGAACGGACTAAGCGAGACCATCCCATGCGGGTAGCTGTCGATAAATTACAAAAGGCCATCGATCATATACAAGAACAAATGCAGCATATATTAGCGGCAAAAGATATGGACGAATTACGGGGAATAGAGGGCAAAGCAGCAGTTCTTTATTTTTCTGTTTTTGATGACATGATTCTCAATCAAAAAGAAAATTTTTTCTTTAAGGAAAGAAATAAAAGGCCACCGTTAGATAATATGAACTGTTTACTATCCTTCATTTATGCGCTTTTGGCAAATGATATTGCAAGTGCTTTAGAAGGTGTCGGACTTGATTCATACGTTGGTTTTCTTCATCGTGACAGACCGGGACGTCAGTCTTTAGCCTTTGATATGATGGAAGAGTTTCGTCCAATTTTAGCAGATAGAGTAGCAGTAACCATGGTAAATAGGAAAAAAATTACTGAAAATGGCTTTATACAAAAAGAAAATGGTGCTGTTCTGATGACAGACGATGCACGGAAGCTAGTACTTGAAGCATGGCATGCACATAAAGAAGAACAGATAACGCATCCTTTTTTAGAGGAAAAAATAAAATGGGGACTGGTTCCACATGTACAGGCAATTTTGCTTGCTAGGTGTATTCGTAATGACCTGGATACTTATCCACCATTTCTATGGAAGTAGGTAATAGTTATGTTTGTCTTAATCACATACGATATTTCTACTGTAGATGAGAAAGGTAAAAGACGCTTGCGCAAAGTAGCTAAGATATGTGTAAATTTTGGACAAAGAGTACAAAATTCTGTGTTTGAATGTAAAATTGACCCCGCGCAGTGCAAAAAAATCGAAATTGATCTCGAAAAAATTATAGACCCCAAGCAGGATAGTTTACGATTTTACTATTTGGGCAGTTCAAAAGGAGCAAAAGTGAAACATATAGGAGTTAGAGTCTCTTATGATATTGAAGGCCCTATTATTATTTAGTGCGAAAGGTAAGTAAACAGAAAAAACGCATGCTTTTTAAGCATAAAAATGAATTTTAGATTCTACAAAATTCATTTTCAAAACTATATTACGAATTTAAAGGATTATATCCGATAAATTCGGGCAAAAAAGCTGATTATTTAAATTTTTCTTGTAGTATCTCGTATATACTAATTATAGATTAGTTTGTTATAATTAAAAAAGATAATAATCGATTTTTTTGCTGTCGCACCCTTTATGGGTGCGTGGATTGAAACATTTCCGGCTTGCTGGCTGCCTGTCGGTGCCGTCGTCGCACCCTTTATGGGTGCGTGGATTGAAACGTATTTCAACAGCCAACGAATACACGCGCTGTTTGTCGCACCCTTTATGGGTGCGTGGATTGAAACATTTCATCCGATTTTTTCCCGCCGTTTGGCTCATGTCGCACCCTTTATGGGTGCGTGGATTGAAACATCAACTGCCGTGTATCGTAAAGCCAGCGACCACGTCGCACCCTTTATGGGTGCGTGGATTGAAACGCACTTTCAGCTGTTCCTGCGTTTACCGCAGCTAGTCGCACCCTTTATGGGTGCGTGGATTGAAACTATAAGTCCTTGGCGCGCGATATATCGCGATATAGTCGCACCCTTTATGGGTGCGTGGATTGAAACTCTATATGTTCTCTAACATATTGCCTTGTGATAGTCGCACCCTTTATGGGTGCGTGGATTGAAACGCTATTTTAATTTAGCATCAACATACCGTTTAGTGTCGCACCCTTTATGGGTGCGTGGATTGAAACTTTTCTGGAATTTCTTTTAAAGCTTTCTGTAATCGTCGCACCCTTTATGGGTGCGTGGATTGAAACTAGCAAGTTCGGATTTTAATTCTTCAAGATCGTCGTCGCACCCTTTATGGGTGCGTGGATTGAAACGCTACCGCCTTTCCGGTCTGCGTATATTGAATTTGTCGCACCCTTTATGGGTGCGTGGATTGAAACTGCCATCGGAGCGGATTATTTTTTTGGTGCTTCCGTCGCACCCTTTATGGGTGCGTGGATTGAAACATTCATTTAACCCGCCTAAAAGTAAAAATGTCTGGTCGCACCCTTTATGGGTGCGTGGATTGAAACGTTACAAAAAATGGCAATACAAAAATAATCAACGTCGCACCCTTTATGGGTGCGTGGATTGAAACTGTGTCAGGCCGTTGCAACTAAAATGGAAAAATCGTCGCACCCTTTATGGGTGCGTGGATTGAAACATTTTATCCCCGACCGGAAAGCAAAAAAGTGTGACGTCGCACCCTTTATGGGTGCGTGGATTGAAACGCAGATAGAGACGGCAGAATACCAGACTGGGCAAAGTCGCACCCTTTATGGGTGCGTGGATTGAAACGTTCAGGAATGTTGTCTGAAACTTGATTTTCGGTGTCGCACCCTTTATGGGTGCGTGGATTGAAACTGTAAACATCCTGCGTTCAGCCATCAACTCACCTCGTCGCACCCTTTATGGGTGCGTGGATTGAAACAAATTATGGCAAACGTAAATGGTGGAATTATAAAGTCGCACCCTTTATGGGTGCGTGGATTGAAACAGCAAAAAGAAACATGCCGCTGCAGAGGATGGAACGTCGCACCCTTTATGGGTGCGTGGATTGAAACGTATGAGCCTGAAACAGTAAGTTATCAGCATATAGTCGCACCCTTTATGGGTGCGTGGATTGAAACACCTATTGCGTGCCGATTAAAGGTAGTACGTTCCGTCGCACCCTTTATGGGTGCGTGGATTGAAACGTACGTATAGGTGCATATTCAGAAGAACGAACAGTCGCACCCTTTATGGGTGCGTGGATTGAAACATGGGTAGTAAATCTTCTGGGACTGATAATACTCGTCGCACCCTTTATGGGTGCGTGGATTGAAACATCACCGCCGTCAATATATCCTAAAAGTGCATCGTCGCACCCTTTATGGGTGCGTGGATTGAAACACTTGAATGTATTCCTGATTTACGCCGTCTGTGAGTCGCACCCTTTATGGGTGCGTGGATTGAAACGCAGTATCAACGACGGAATTTATAAGCCACTTGCCGTCGCACCCTTTATGGGTGCGTGGATTGAAACATATAGTCGCCCGAACCATAAGCCCGAAACGCTACGTCGCACCCTTTATGGGTGCGTGGATTGAAACACAAATTCTATTGCCTGCTGCATGGTGCAGAGCAAGTCGCACCCTTTATGGGTGCGTGGATTGAAACACCTTGTGAACAAGATTCTGCATCTGGGAATAAGTCGCACCCTTTATGGGTGCGTGGATTGAAACATCAAGTACCGGGGGCAGCACACAGCCGCGTACGTCGCACCCTTTATGGGTGCGTGGATTGAAACTTGTATGAAGCCGGAAAGCATAAAATTGTCACGGAGTCGCACCCTTTATGGGTGCGTGGATTGAAACATAAGTTACGATTATTCACGGTTAAAGGAGTAAGTCGCACCCTTTATGGGTGCGTGGATTGAAACTTTGATAAATGCTGGATGCGGATTCGTGCTTGAAGTCGCACCCTTTATGGGTGCGTGGATTGAAACGTTTGGTGGTATTGGAATATCAACTTATCAAGCTAGTCGCACCCTTTATGGGTGCGTGGATTGAAACTAGTACTCAGGAAAGTCTCTGGAAAATTGCTAAACGTCGCACCCTTTATGGGTGCGTGGATTGAAACACATGGCTTACGGATGGGATTATGTTTTCATGTAGTCGCACCCTTTATGGGTGCGTGGATTGAAACCCCAATTCTTTTCGGAGCTGCCGACTATCGCGGAGTCGCACCCTTTATGGGTGCGTGGATTGAAACGCCGGACCGTGTTCGGTGGCTGTAAAATGGACGCGTCGCACCCTTTATGGGTGCGTGGATTGAAACGCTCTTTACGATCATATTCCGGATCGTTTTGCACGTCGCACCCTTTATGGGTGCGTGGATTGAAACATATTAAGTGTCGTTGTAATATTTATTGCTGTTGCGTCGCACCCTTTATGGGTGCGTGGATTGAAACGCATCGCCTGCTTTGGGCGCGTTCGCGTCTCCCCGTCGCACCCTTTATGGGTGCGTGGATTGAAACTTACCGTCCAGATAGGTTTTTATCCATGTGCCCACGTCGCACCCTTTATGGGTGCGTGGATTGAAACAAAGTTACCCCGGCCGGAAAAATAACCGTCTCAAGTCGCACCCTTTATGGGTGCGTGGATTGAAACAACTTCGCACCGTGATCCGGGTACCAGTCCCCCATGTCGCACCCTTTATGGGTGCGTGGATTGAAACTATTAGCCAGTGGCACTACTTCAAGATAAGCGACGTCGCACCCTTTATGGGTGCGTGGATTGAAACGTAAACTCAAGGCGGAAGCGGATTTAAAGGAGGCGTCGCACCCTTTATGGGTGCGTGGATTGAAACGCAGAGTAGTATCAAGTGCATAGACAAACGGCTTTGTCGCACCCTTTATGGGTGCGTGGATTGAAACACTGATTAAATGCAGCGACAAATCCGGTTAACATGTCGCACCCTTTATGGGTGCGTGGATTGAAACATTAGTAACGGAGCTGTTGAGCACACCTCTATTGCGTCGCACCCTTTATGGGTGCGTGGATTGAAACGTCACTGGTTTCCCAACAAATGCTAGATTGTCTTGTCGCACCCTTTATGGGTGCGTGGATTGAAACACTGATTAAATGCAGCGACAAATCCGGTTAACATGTCGCACCCTTTATGGGTGCGTGGATTGAAACATTAGTAACGGAGCTGTTGAGCACACCTCTATTGCGTCGCACCCTTTATGGGTGCGTGGATTGAAACGTCACTGGTTTCCCAACAAATGCTAGATTGTCTTGTCGCACCCTTTATGGGTGCGTGGATTGAAACGCGACTCGTCACAGATGACGAGACGCCCACAGGAGGTCGCACCCTTTATGGGTGCGTGGATTGAAACGCGTTATGTAGCACCGCCCAAATATAGTTTTCAGTCGCACCCTTTATGGGTGCGTGGATTGAAACAATTAGCAAGATTACTTTTTTTGGAAAAGCTCTAGTCGCACCCTTTATGGGTGCGTGGATTGAAACATACAGCAACAGCTGACAGCAGCGGAGTAATTACGTCGCACCCTTTATGGGTGCGTGGATTGAAACATTAAGTGGTGTCCCGTTACCGTCAACATCGTCACGTCGCACCCTTTATGGGTGCGTGGATTGAAACGTTGTATGGCATAAAGGATCCAAATATAAAGGATGTCGCACCCTTTATGGGTGCGTGGATTGAAACTATGACGTACGAAGCAGAACAACGAAATGAGGAGTCGCACCCTTTATGGGTGCGTGGATTGAAACTAATGTATCGCTCATCTGCTCACCCCCATCATTAGTCGCACCCTTTATGGGTGCGTGGATTGAAACGCTTCACCGGCTCCTGGAATAAACATCAATGGCACGTCGCACCCTTTATGGGTGCGTGGATTGAAACAATATAACAGGTGACATCGTACTTGATGGCACTAGTCGCACCCTTTATGGGTGCGTGGATTGAAACGTATTCTGCTAGGGGTAAAAACCTTACAAAAGTGTGTCGCACCCTTTATGGGTGCGTGGATTGAAACCCGACATCGCCCGGCGATAATCGCCGATCAACGTCGCACCCTTTATGGGTGCGTGGATTGAAACGAAACAATAACGGGGATATGCGAAAACACCCTTAGTCGCACCCTTTATGGGTGCGTGGATTGAAACATCTGTTGAATTTACGCGCCCTGACTGGCATGAAACGTCGCACCCTTTATGGGTGCGTGGATTGAAACGACAAACATAATAGGGAATTACTTTCGCACAAAAGTCGCACCCTTTATGGGTGCGTGGATTGAAACTAAATATTGATTAAATCGTTTACCAGATTCTTGCGTCGCACCCTTTATGGGTGCGTGGATTGAAACTAATTCTGCTGATATTGAATGCTGTCGCTAAAATCGTCGCACCCTTTATGGGTGCGTGGATTGAAACTTGCGGTGATGAAAGTCCATTATTTGTTTTCCGTCGCACCCTTTATGGGTGCGTGGATTGAAACTTCATCATACGAGTTGATAAAACTATTTATACCGTGTCGCACCCTTTATGGGTGCGTGGATTGAAACGACATAATTTCACTAATGGCAGAATGGTCAATCTCGTCGCACCCTTTATGGGTGCGTGGATTGAAACTTAATACTGTTGATTGTGCCAGTCAGTAGGTATACGTCGCACCCTTTATGGGTGCGTGGATTGAAACAAGATATATTTTTAAGTCTCGTTGTGTTGGGAATGTCGCACCCTTTATGGGTGCGTGGATTGAAACGTCTTGGATATACTTTATTATATAGCCTTATAACGTCGCACCCTTTATGGGTGCGTGGATTGAAACATTGAAGGAAATACTACTAAAAATAAATTCTCTAGTCGCACCCTTTATGGGTGCGTGGATTGAAACACCTAATAATCTGGTGGAAGAAAATGCTATTAAGTCGCACCCTTTATGGGTGCGTGGATTGAAACCTGAGTTTAGTATTAGATGCAATATAGCACCTGCGTCGCACCCTTTATGGGTGCGTGGATTGAAACGACGATATTGAAGAAATTAATGATCATTATGAAAAGTCGCACCCTTTATGGGTGCGTGGATTGAAACAATAATGTAGTATTGCATTCTATAGCATATATTTGTCGCACCCTTTATGGGTGCGTGGATTGAAACACACTGTAGATATTAATAAGACGGTGCATAGATCGTCGCACCCTTTATGGGTGCGTGGATTGAAACGGATATATTCTTGGTTGACGCCATCCGTCACCCAAGTCGCACCCTTTATGGGTGCGTGGATTGAAACGCAGATAAGAAAGCACTATATGATAGTCTAATAAGTCGCACCCTTTATGGGTGCGTGGATTGAAACATCAAACAACGCATTCTCGGACTGCTCTCTAAAAAGTCGCACCCTTTATGGGTGCGTGGATTGAAACTTACCTGCTGTCGTGGTTATTGTGCCTTGCCATTGTCGCACCCTTTATGGGTGCGTGGATTGAAACTAAAAATACCGATTATTATTCAGGATAATCAAGACGTCGCACCCTTTATGGGTGCGTGGATTGAAACAAAATAGCTGGTATTTAGATCATACTTACCACCGCGTCGCACCCTTTATGGGTGCGTGGATTGAAACATGCTTGGCTGCAATAATAATGATAAGTCGGCAGGTCGCACCCTTTATGGGTGCGTGGATTGAAACATAAATATTACCATTATAGTCAACTGCATACCAGCGTCGCACCCTTTATGGGTGCGTGGATTGAAACATGATCAAGCCATTTTTCTTTTGAAAATGTTCCGTCGCACCCTTTATGGGTGCGTGGATTGAAACGGTGTAACGCGAAAAGAAGCGACTGCAGCGGTAGTCGCACCCTTTATGGGTGCGTGGATTGAAACATTGATCCGGCTTATGCTGCACGCATGGAGCTGGTCGCACCCTTTATGGGTGCGTGGATTGAAACTTCAGCATATCCGGCAGCGGTCAAGACATCTTTGGTCGCACCCTTTATGGGTGCGTGGATTGAAACTTCAGCATATCCGGCAGCGGTCAAGACATCTTTGGTCGCACCCTTTATGGGTGCGTGGATTGAAACTCATTAGCTGTGCTTTATTGAGCTCATCTTCAAGTCGCACCCTTTATGGGTGCGTGGATTGAAACTCAATATTTCTGTATATGACTGTGCGTCTGCAATAGTCGCACCCTTTATGGGTGCGTGGATTGAAACGTTACAACAACCACTGTTGGGTATGGCGATATTGCGTCGCACCCTTTATGGGTGCGTGGATTGAAACGTCACAACAACCACTGTTGGGTATGGCGATATTGCGTCGCACCCTTTATGGGTGCGTGGATTGAAACATAATAGTCACTAATGATATCTAATTTGATATCAGTCGCACCCTTTATGGGTGCGTGGATTGAAACTCTCATTTCCGCTACTGGTCATGTCCGCTAATCTCGTCGCACCCTTTATGGGTGCGTGGATTGAAACTGCATCAATAACATCGGATCGGCTCCCATACGCGTCGCACCCTTCATGGGTGCGTGGATTGAAACGTAAAAGTAACGGTACGATATCGGGATGGGATTACGTCGCACCCTTCATGGGTGCGTGGATTGAAACGCAAGGAATGATATGCCTGCTGGCAGCGTAATGGTCACACCCTTATGGGCGCGTGGATTGAAACACTTATAGAGGGATGCATGAAAGCCATTATTGAAGTTTTTTTACATGAAGTGTCGCACTTTACTTAACAATTCTCCGTATATATTCTGTCAAATTTTAAGCAACTGATTTATTTTTGGTATATTTTATGGTATTCTTAATAACTAAGAGAATATAGTATTGAGGTGGATTTTTTGGGTTATTATTTATCTGTACTGAAATATCCCAGTTGGAAAAAGATACTTGCGATGGTAATGCTATCGTTGTTTGTATTAAATTTGCAAAGTGTGCCGGCAGCGGCAAAGAAGGTAAAAGCTAAGGTAATCTTATATGTTCCTCATGATAATCGTCCGATATCGGACAAACAAACTGTGGCAGTAGCTGAAAAGGCAGGGGTAGTTATCAAGGTTCCTCCTGAGCAATTATTGGGAACTCGCACTTCACCGGGAGATCCAGATGGTTTATATCAATGGGTAATGAATAATGCACAGGATGCGGATGCTGCTGTTATTTCTTCTGATGCGCTTTTATATGGGAGCTTGGTAGCTTCTCGTAAGCATAGTTTTGATAGGACCGATATCTTGAAAAGGACGGATTACTTTATTTCTATTCATAAAAAGTATCCTAAACTTCCGGTATATGTTTTTTCTTCTATTATGCGCACACCTAAAAATGCTGCTGCATCAGGGACAGAAGAGCCTTCATATTATCAAACGTATGGCGATTATATTTTCCAGTATACGGCATTGCTGGATAAAAATATTTCTCAGGGACTTACAAGTAACGAAGAAGATCAGATGGTTCAGCTACGTCAGCATATACCGCTAAATGTGATTGATGATTGGATGGGCAGGCGTCGCAAAAATTTTGATGCCAATAAAGTCTTAGTTGAATTGACACGCAATAATATAATCAACTATTTAGTTGTGGGGTGCGATGATAACGCACCGTTTTCTCAAACGCATAATGAGCGTGTTGTACTCAGCCAGTCTGCACAAGGAATGTCAAGCAGCAATTTTCGCATTGTTGCAGGTGTGGATGAGATGGGGCTTCTTCTTATAACAAGAGCTATAAATAAGATCTATAGCTATGAGCCTGTTGTGGCAATTGGTTATGCCAGCGGATATGGTGGCGCTACTATTCCTTCTTATTCGGATGAGCCAATAGATAATTCTGTTCGTTCGGAGATAGATTTGGCAGGAGGGCGCCCTACAACATCAGCAAAGGGAGCGTCAATGATATTGCTGGTAAATACAAATGTCAGTGGTATGACATATGAAGCAGGTGAAAATCTCAATTCAATTTATCCGCGGGCTAATACGAATTCCTTTGTCAATATGATCGAGCATTATCTGGGAGATAAAACGCCTGTTGCTATTGGGGATATTGCATTTGCCAATGGTGCGGACAATGCGCTTATGCACAATTTACTGCAAAGGAATCTTTTATTTAAGCTGACTTCATATGCTGGCTGGAACACAGCGACTAACAGCACCGGCTGGTCAGTCGGGCAGGGATTGTTATCATTGCATATGACTGACGAAAATAAAAATATGCTTTTATTGACCAGATATGTTGATGACTGGTTTTATCAGGCTAATGTCCGGCAGACTGTTGCAAGAAAGCTGAATATATTTCCGGGCAGGGGCTCAAAGCTTTCTCTCGGTGATAAACTTGAACCTGCGCAGATCGATGCAGAGCAAATGACACAAAACTTATTTGACAAATACATGCCTTTTTTAAATATTAAAGCAGTAAAGGTGAATTTCCCATGGAATAGATTATTTGAATCCGACATTCAAATATCGCAGAACCCTAATGAATTTGTGGAAAAATTTTTTAGAAACTATAAATAAGTTTCATTTACATTTAAGGAAAGCAAGATGCGATTATCTTTTGTTTTTAAAAAATGCGGATATAATTTATTGGTGCTGTTATTGGCAGTACTTAATAAAACTACGCCAAAATATCAAAAAGGACTTATTGTTTTTGCTGTAATATATTTGTTCAGTCCCATAGATTTGATACCGGACAGTGTACCAATTGCAGGCTTTTTTGATGATGCAGTATTGGGCTCAGCAATATTAACAGCTGTTATAAAGTTACTGCCGGAAAATGTGAAACAAATATGCGGATGCAGGGCCAATTCAATAATAAAAAAGGCACCTATTGTGCTGGCTGTTATGGCAGTTATTTCAGTTATCATATTTTTGCTTATAGCTGAAACAGTGTGGAAATATTTCAGATGAACAGGAGCGTTAATATTTGCGTTTATATATAGCGGAAAAACCCAGTATGGGCAATGAAATCGCTAAGTGCCTCAAGGGACCGATGAAAAAGCACGATGGTTATCTGGAAACGACAGATGGGATCGTAACATGGGCTTTTGGACATATTTTGCGTCAGGCCGAGCCTGACGAGTATGATGTAAAATATAAAATATGGAAGTCACAGGATCTGCCGATAATTCCTGAAAAATGGCAGGTGCTTATCACTGCTTCAAGTAAAAAACAGTTTAACATAATACGGTCACTTATCGAAAAAGCTGATGAAATAGTTCATGCAGGAGATCCGGACCGCGAAGGGCAGCTGCTTATTGATGAGATATTGGATTATGTCGGCAACAAAAAACCAGTTAAACGTATATTACTGAATGCCCTGGATGAAAAAAGCATAAAGAAGGCCAATGATTCACTTTGTGACAATAAACAATTTTTGCCGTTGAAAAAATCAGCTTTGGCCAGAGCCAGAGCTGATTGGCTGATTGGGATGAATCTTTCGCGGGCTTATACATTGGCTGCTAGAAGAGCAGGGCACAGAAGATTAGTTCTGCCGGTAGGCCGCGTGAAAACACCAACACTTGCTTTGACAGTCCGCAGAGAAAGAGAATTGTCAGCTTTTAAACCAGTGGATTATTATACGATAAAAGCACAGTTTGAACATCAAAATGGGGAATTTTTCTGCATTTGGAAGGCTAAAGATACGCAGAATGGTCTTGACAATGAAGGTCGTTTGGTTGATGAACAAATTGCGAGAGAATTGTTAAAAATTTTTGATAAAGCTGATAAACCGGGACAGATAAGTTCATATAACACAGCAGAGAAAAAAGAGGTGCAGTGCCTGCCGTTTTCTCTCTCGGCGCTGCAGGTCCTGGCGGGAAGACATTTTGGTTATGAACCTCAGCAAGTTCTTGATACAGCACAGAAACTTTATGAAAAAAAAATGACTACATATCCGCGTTCGGATTGTGAGTATTTGCCTATCAGCCAGTTTGCCGATGCCAAGATCATATTGAATAATCTAAAGATATGCGGAGAAAAGCAGCTGGGAAAATGGGCAGATGGGGCAGATTCAAAGATAAAAAGCAAAGCGTGGAATGATAAAAAGATTTCCGCTCATCATGCTATAATACCCACGCAGACTAAGGTGAATTTCTCTACATTGAGTGAAGTGGAAAAAAATATTTATTTTTTAATAGCTCAATGCTATATAGCTCAGTTTTACCCTGTGCATATTTATGATCAAATAAAACTGATTCTTATGTTTGCAAATGAAAAATTTCAGGCAACGGGACGTACGGAAAAGCAGTATGGATGGAAAATGCTCTATATTACTGAAAACAAACTTGCAGAAGAAGAAAAAGATGATGAAAAAAATACTATTCCTTTAATGTGCAAGGGAGATGCGGCGACATATCTAAACGCGTCACTCGAAAAAAAAGCTACCAAACCTCCGTTACGGTTTACACCGTCAACATTGCTTGCGGGGATGAAGGAGATACACAAATATGTAAAGGATGCAGCAGTAAAAAAGAAACTGCGGGCTATATATGGCATAGGTACAGAAGCAACACGGGCCTCTATAATAGATGATTTGATAAAGCGGGGCTTTTTGTCAGCACAAGGGAAAAAGAAGTATCTGCAGCCTACTCAAAGTGCCTATATGCTTGTGGATGCACTTCCTGACGAATTGCTCTATCCTGACTTTACCGCAGTTTGGGAAGAATATTTGAATGACCTTTCTAATGGAAAAGGAACACTGGAAGATTTTTTGACCAAGCAGGAAAGTTTTACAACATTGCTTTGCAATAAAGCGTATGATGCTGCTATGCCTGTCGAGGGAGAGCATATATGCCCGCGATGTAAAAAAGGAGTGCTGGTAAAACGCAATGGGAAAAATGGCTGCTTTTGGGGATGCTCAAATTATCCCCGTTGCCGCATGACATGCAATGATAAAAACGGTGTTCCCGATTTTAAAGTGACCAATGAGAAAAAACAGGAATACGATAGAACGGAAATCAGTAAGAATATATCTGCAGGTATGATTTCGGCAAGGGATCTGATTATGCGCGAGAAAAAAAGTCACAGTGAACAGGTATACAGCCAAAAGAACAGTTACTTGTGCACATATTGCAAGGAAGGACAACTAAAGCGAATAAAAGGAAAAAACGGTTATTTTTGGGGATGCTCAAATTATCCGCATTGTACTGCCAATTTTGCCGATGATAATGGCAAACCAAATTTGACCGATTAATCTTAGCAGGCAGGATTTTTGGCATTTTGTTTTGAATTAATAATAAAGGATATATATTAGCATATAGGCTTGGAGGTGAACCCCGTGCACGCGGGTACTTATTGGATATTTTTTCTGTTTTCCTAAAATTTTTGCTGGTCTGTTTTTTAGTATTTATGAATGGTTTTTTTGTCGCTGCCGAATTTGCTATAGTGAAAATCAGAACTACAAAATTGGATATATTGATCCAGCGGGGAAATAAACGGGCACGATATGCGAAAATGCTTACGGATCATATGGATGCATCGCTTTCGGTCACTCAGCTGGGGATAACCTTAGCATCTCTTGGTTTGGGCTGGATCGGTGAACCTGCTGTTTCCGCTTTTCTGGAACCTTTGATGAGAATGCTGGACATAAATCCGCCGCTTGGACATTCTATTTCACTTGTGGTCGGGTTTCTTATTATTACGGCGCTTCACATTGTTTTGGGAGAACTGGCACCTAAATCTATGGCTATACAAAGGGTGGAACCCGTGGTGTTGGGAATAGCTCTGCCAATGTTGATTTTTCATAAAGTCATGTATCCGGCTGTATGGTTTTTAAATCATGTGGCTAATTGGGTCATACGGCATTTGGGATTTGAACCGGCTGCCGAGGAAGATGTTGCCCATACGGAAGATGAGATTCGTATTTTGATGGAAGAAAGTCACAGGCATGGCTACATTGACAAAACCGAATTGACATTTGTGGATAATGTATTTGATTTTGCAGACAGGAATGTACGGGAAATTATGATACCGCGCACGGATATGGTATGTCTTTATCTTGAAGATTCATCAGATGTAAATATAAAAACAGCACTGGAACAGCATTTGACTCGTTATCCTATTTGTCGGGATGATAAGGATAATATAGTTGGTTTTCTGCATATAAAGGATTTATTGCGATCTCTTTATATAGGCAAGAAGCCAGAGCTTTTGTCATTTATAAGGCCTGTTCCGTTTGTTCCTGAAACTATGCCCATCAGCAATCTGCTGCATACAATGCAGCAGCATAGAGTGCAATTAGCCATTGTTGTAGACGAATATGGCGGAACGGCAGGAATGGTTACAATAGAGGATATAATAGAAGAAATTGTCGGCGAAATACAGGATGAATTTGATGAAGAAAGACCATTTATTGAAAAAAAAGGAACACGTCTTTATTCAATAGACGGACGAATGCTCCTGAATGAACTGGACGATATACTGCAAGTGAAAATTGATGCGGAAAATATTGATACTGTTGGCGGATGGTTAGCTACCAGGGTAGATACACCGCCTCGTGTAGGACAGAAAACAACTTTTGGGATTAATGCTTTTTTTGTTGAAGAAGTGGAAAATATTCGTATTACGCGCATTCTTGTAAAGATCGGTGCTGAATTGAGCGAGGAACCTGATGAGATAAAAATTCAACAGGAAAGGATATGAGACAACGAAAAGATTGCTTTTTGTAAAAGGGCTTTACTTTTTGTCTGTAATTATCTAGGATATATAGAGTCCTTTTTAATGAAGTAATTTTCATTAGAAGGGTATCAGTATGTTTTATTATTGTGTTGCGGCTTTATCAATTATTAATGGGAGAGTGGGAAAATGTTAAAATCCATTGCGGTATTGACCAGCGGCGGAGACAGCCCGGGGATGAATGCAGCTACCAGAGCGGTTGTGCGTACTGCTGCTTTTGAGGGAGTTAAGGTCTGGGGCATTTATAATGGATATCAGGGGATGATCGACGATGAAATCCATGAGCTGACATCTCGCAGCGTAAGTGATGTGATACAACGCGGCGGTACTTTCCTTGGTACGGCACGAAGTGATGAATTCAGAACAGAGGCTGGCCGTAAAAAAGCACTGGAAAATTTGAAGAGTCATGGTATTGAAGGTCTGGTCATAATTGGCGGTGATGGAAGTCTCACGGGCGGATCACTTTTAAGCAAACTGGGGGGAATGCCTATTGTTGGTCTGCCGGGAACAATCGACAATGATGTATGGGGCACTGATTATACCATCGGAGCTGATACAGCAGTCAATACTATCCTTGATGCTATAAATAAGCTTCGCGATACAGCGTCATCACACCGCAGGATAATCGTCATAGAAGTAATGGGACGCAAATCAGGCTGGCTCGCTATGATGTCGGGAATAGCCGGCGGCGCGGAATACATATTGGTACCGGAGGCAAAATTTGATCTTGATCAGATTTGTCGAGAATTGAAAGAATCATATACTGACGGGCGCCGCTATAGTATAATTGTTGTTGCTGAAGGAGCCGGGAATGGAATTGAAATTGGCAAACAGATCGGCGCGAAAACAGGAATTGATACACGTGTATCAGTTCTGGGCCATATTCAAAGGGGCGGCTCACCTAGTGTGGAAGATAGATTAAAAGCCAGCATCCTTGGAGAACGTGCAGCTCTTGCCGTTATTTCCGGTGTTTCCAATGTAGTGTTTGGTTTTAATTCCGGTAAGGTTGTCAGTATAGATTTGTTCGATTCAGTAAATAATACTAAAACACTTGATCCGGAACTTGTTCGTCTGGCACGCGTTTTAGCCTGAGTTTGTGAAAAAGCCGGTATGACTTTGTCATATCGGCTTTTCAATATTAAATAATGAAATTTCTTTATTTTTTACATACTATGTGATATATTGAAACATGCCGCTTTGTTGTAGTTTATATATTTTGGTGCCTAATGTCCTTGGGCAATAATATCTCATGTATATACCTCTGACGATGTGGGGGAGGAATAAGAATGGTAACGGCAATAACTCATCGGGTCAATTTTTTTGATACGGATGCTATGGCAGTTGTGCATCATGCCAACTATATAAAATGGTTTGAAATAGGTCGGGTCGATTTTTTGCGCAAGGCAGGCATAACATTGACAGAAATGATGAATGATGGATATGTGTTTCCCATAACTAATGTAAGTGCACAGTACATATCATCAGGACAGTATGATGATGTACTGCTTATCAGGACGACACCTGTTGCGCTCACTAAAGCGAAAATGGAATTTAGCTATGAAATATTTCGCGACGATACGGATGCTCTTTTGGTGAAAGGGTATACGCAGAATGTTTTTACACATAAAGACAGCGGGAAAATTACCCGTTTGCCGGATAAATACTATATTAAATTACAGCAGGCATTGAAGTAATATTTACACTACATGTTAGGGAGAGGATTAAATGCGAGCTTGCGCACCAATTGGCGTTTTTGATTCCGGTTCGGGAGGTTTGACTGTTGCAAGGCAGCTGCACAAGATTTTGCCCGGGGAAAACATCATCTATGTTGGTGATATGAAACGTATGCCTTACGGACCTCGTAAACCGGAAGAAATAATAAAATTTATGGATCAGTTTTTACATTTTTTCGCATCTAAAAATGTAAAGATGGCTGTTTTTGCCTGCAATACAATGACTTCATGGGGATATGAAAAGGCCGTCGGCAGAACAATTTTTCCGTTAGTACCTATGAGTACGGCAGTATCAGAAGCGGCAGCTGTATCTCCGCATAAAAAAATTGGTGTCATAGCTACCGAGGCCACCGTAAAAAAAGGATTCCATGCAGATATGGCGGCAAAGATCGATAAAAACATAGAAGTATATGCTGTTGCCTGTCCAGATTTTGTGACATTGATCGAAAGCGGGCATATTGAAGATGCGGTTCTTGAAAATGCGGCAAGATCATATATGCTGAAATTTAAAGAGAAAAGCATTGAATCCCTTATTCTTGGCTGTACGCATTATCCTATAATAAGTGATATTTTAAAGAAATATCTTGATACTGATGTCAGTCTGATCAATCCTGCTCTAAGCACTGTTAAAAAGACTGAGCAAATATTGCGGGATGGACAGATGTTAAATTCGGCAAAAACTGGGGGGAAAATGGAATTTTTCTTTTCTTCAGCTCCTGAGCATGCTGCACATATGGTGAAAATTGTTATGGGGTTGGAAAATCCATTCATCAATAATATAGATTTAAGTGAATTCAACTGATTATGGAGGCAAATTGATGCAAGTTTTAGGCATAATATTAATAGCGCTAATAATTGTAATAATCCTGGTTTATTTGAAATGGCGGCAAATTGGTGATGCTGATATACAATTTTGTATTGAGAAGCATACACCTTTTATTGTTGAAGAGAATGAAAAAAGCCGCGTTGTTTTTTCTGCGGAGTTTGAAATAGTGAATGCTGGGAAACAATGTGCCACGATAATGGATTGCTTTGTGCGTTCGCAATTACCGTATGAGCAATTTGATGGCATTGAAGTCAGAGGGAAAGTCCAATTGGCAGGTGTACCGCGTGAGGACGATTACTTTGAGGCTGTACTTATTCAAAAATTTGAAAAAATAAACCTGACAGTAAAAATTGAACTTATTGACAGGAATCGCGGAGATATACGAAATACACTGCGCCATATGGTTGATGTACCCGTAGACATCATTTATCAGCATACAGCACGTCATGAGGCGGCTTTATCCAAAAAACGTCTTGTGTTGTCTGCAAAAGAAATAGCATCTTTATTGGATTTAGAACTTATCGACTGATATAACAGTGGAGGATTGATACAATGAGTGAAGTGCAAATAATTTCGGTTCCGACAAGGATATTGACGGAACAAGATGATATTATAAACGTTATAGAAAAGTACACTAAGGGAAAAATAACGGATAATGATGTTATTTCTGTAGCGGAAAGTGTTGTTGCTATAACACAAGGTCGATTTATAAGACCTGAGGACTTGAAAATATCTAAAACAGCTCTTTTCTGCTGCCGTTTTATACCTGATTACGGCAGTCTGGCCAGTCCCCATGGTATGCAGTCTCTTATGGATGTGGAAGGAAAGTGGCGGGTCGCATTTGCTTTATTTTTTGGCTTCATTGCAAAACTTTTCGGACAGGGCGGCTGGTTTTATAAATGGGGCGGAGAACAGGCAGCGCTGATTGATGATGTTACAGGAACGATGCCGCCTTTTGATAAATGTATAGTTTACGGGCCTGAAAAACCAAATGAAGTTGTAGAAAAGTTAAAAAAAAGGCTGGGCTGTTTTGGCGCAGTCATTGCTGATGTGAATGATCTGAAGCGATCGCGCATTGTAGGAGTGACAGACGGGGTGGACGGCAGCAAGGTTGCCAGCCTGCTGCTTGATAATCCATTTGGCAATGCTTCGCAAAAAACACCTATAGTTATAATAAAAAACTTTAAACAATATCAGGCTGATTGAAAAAAGCGCCGTGGCAGAAGAAAATTTTGTCCGGTGCTTTTCTTTCGACATTAGTGACTTTTGTGTTATAATAAATTGTTATTTGTACTATTATTGCGGTAAGTTTTGAAATTAGGGTGATAAAGATGTTTATGATTTTTTTGACCTGTGTGTTTGCGGTGCTTATTATTTTTTCAGTTTTATCTGCCAGACTGATCAGACAGCTTTATCCTCGTATTGGTCGAAATAATATATATTTTAGAGTTTTACTTTTTAATATTTTTTTATTGGCTGCATTATTTTGCAGTAAATTCATACCGGGAGAATCAACTGTAATATCTGTTTTTCAGCAGTTTTTTATAATTGTTTTTGTGACTGAGATATTTTTTTCTGCTTTTGCATTGATTGTGAATTGTATTATTAAAATATATGATATAATCACGGATGCTTCTGTTGACCTTTCCAGACGTAATTTTTTAATGAAATCGGCATTGGTTCCTATAGAGGGAATGGTGTTATATGGAAGTCTCATAGAAAAAAATGATGTGGTGTTGAATAAATATGATATTAAGGTACATAATGCAGGAGCGTGGAAAGACATAAAAATAGCACAGCTGACAGATGTTCATATCGGGAGTTATTTTTCCATTGACAAACTGAGAGTTACGATGGATCGCTTAGCTGCCCTAAACCCGGATATTTTGGCAGTTACAGGCGATATTTTTGACGATGATAAGATAAATGCAGAAGCCATTGCTCTTATCGGGCAATATTGCGGCAAATTCAGATATGGTATTTATTATTGCTGGGGCAATCATGAATATATGAGAAATATGACCGCTATCAAGAAAAATTTAGCGAAGACGGATATACATGTTTTGACAAATGAAAGTATCATTATCAATAGAGGTGATGATAAGCTTTCTGTTATTGGTGTTGACTATCCGCAGGATCGTGAGCGTTTTGCCATGCTTGGAGAAACCTATATGAAAAACGCGTTGAACGGTGTACCGTCCGATTCGGTAAAAATTCTTCTGGCACATCATTCTGATTTTATTGATAATGCGTTTGCCAATCATATAGATCTGGCTCTTACGGGACATACACACGGTGGACAGCTTGGAATATTCGGGCATCCTCTTTTTCCGGGATTTAAATATGTCCGGGGAATGTTTATTCAAGATAGCTGTTACGGCTATGTAAGTACAGGTGCGGGCAGCTGGTTTCCTTTTAGGATAGGCTGCCCGCCGGAAATAACAATATTTACTCTTGTTTAAACACACAGCATGATGGATCAGTGCTAATGTTTTTAAATAATAGGGGGTTCTTTATGAAAAGAATTGATGGACGAAGCGAAAATGAACTTCGCTATGTAAAAATCACGCGGCATTATTTAAAAAATCCAGCAGGTTCTGTTTTAATAGAAACAGGCGATACAAAGGTGATTTGTTCGGCCACAATAGCTCAGCAAGTACCGAAATTTCTTAAAGGGACAGGAACCGGCTGGCTTTCCGCCGAATATTCGCTGCTTCCTGGATCGACACAGACTCGGGCGGCCAGAGAAGCTGCCCGCGGCAGAATGAGCGGCAGAACACAGGAAATACAGCGTCTTATCGGCAGATGCCTGCGCAGCATAATGGATTTGAAGGCCTTGGGTGAAAAAAATATAATTATTGATTGTGATGTCATTCAGGCTGACGGAGGAACACGTACCGCAGCGATTACAGGATCCTTTATTGCACTTGTTGACGCGATGGAAAGTATTTACGACACACACAGCATATTTCCTGTAAAAGATTTTTTGGCTGCAACCAGTGTAGGAATAATAAATGAAAATGATGCAGTTTTAGATCTCTGCTATGAGGAAGATAGTCGTGCAGTGGTCGATATGAATGTAGTTATGACAGGCAGAGGCGATTTTGTTGAAATACAGGGAACAGGAGAAGAACATCCCTTTTCCAGGCGGCAGCTTGACGCACTGCTGCAGAAGGCTGAAATCGGTATCAATGAACTGATCTCATATCAAAAAAATATTTTAGGGAATCATCTTGGATGGAGGATAGGCAGAGAGCCGTAAAAATGAAGACAATTATTATTGCAACAAAAAATAAAGGGAAAATAAGAGAAATGGTAGAAGAATTCGCAGAGCTGCCGGTGATTATAAGAGCACTTGACGAATTTGGCGAATTACCCGACGCAGTAGAAAGCGGGCATACTTTTGCGGAAAATGCACGTATAAAGGCGGCCTTTTATTCCAGATTGACAGGTCAGGCATGTCTTGCCGATGATTCTGGTCTGGAAATAGATATTCTTGACAAACGACCGGGTATATATTCGGCCAGATTCGCAGGTGATAATGCGAGTGACGGTGATAATAATAAAAAAATGATCAGTGAGATGAAAAAAGCGGGGGTTGATTCATCAAATGCCCGTTATAAATGCGTTCTGGCATTTTTTGATATAAACGGAAGAATATTACAGGCAGAGGGTGAATGTGAAGGAAAAATAAAATTGTCACCAAAGGGCAGTAATGGTTTTGGCTATGATCCGTATTTTTATATCCGCGGAGGCAAAAAAAGCATGGCGGAAATATCTGCCTTGGAAAAAAATGAAATAAGCCATAGGGGTAAAGCAGTAAAAAGAATGAAAATATTACTCGCTGAATATTTGGCATGATAGCGGGGGTCATCAGTGACAGCCATGGTAATACGATGGCTGTAAAAAAAGCAATTGAAAAAGCTCCTTTTGTAGACATATGGCTGCATGCGGGAGACTATGTGCAAGACGCCGCATATTTGGAGAAAATGGTCACTGTTCCCGTTATAAAAGTGGCTGGCAACGGTGACTGGAATAATACAGCTATTCCTGAAGATAAATTTTTTGTGCTGGAGAACAAAAAAATTTGGCTCACACATGGACACAAATATCAGGTTAAATGGGGAATTGATTATCTGAGTGAATTGGCAGGGAGAAACCGTGCAGATATAGTTATCTTTGGACACAGCCACGTTTATTGTGAAAAATATGAAAAAAACAGATTATTTTTAAATCCCGGAAGTATTTCTTTGCCTCGTGACGGAAAAGAAGGCAGCTTTGCAATTTTAGAACTTTATGGGGATAAAAATTTATTCCAAGTAAACAGGTATACAATATGATAATATTTAATATTTATCACTGATGAGCCGCAGCATAAATATTGTAAAATGAAAAATGAATCAGTTTCACCTTTTTAAATCTGTAAATACTTGCTGTTAAAGGCTTGAAAGCATTTTAAAAATGTGATAACATTTATTTCATTGGGGACATTATATTCTAGGAGGGTTTATATGCGTACTATACAGGTAGAACAAATTACACAAGAAGTTGCACAGATGTGTAAAGAAGCTGCTTACTATTTGCCTGAAGATGTTTATGAAGCATTAAAGAAAGGCAGAGAAACTGAAGAATCTCCAGTAGGCCGGGATGTTCTTGATCAGATCATCAAGAATTCTGAAATTGCCAGATCTGAAGATCGGCCTATTTGTCAGGATACAGGAATGACCATTGTTTTTGTTGAAATAGGTCAGGATCTTCACATTGAAGGCGGCAGTCTCAATGACGCTATCAATGCTGGAGTGGCCAAGGGATATACGGAAGGTTTTTTGAGAAAATCGGTAGTTGCTGAACCACTGTTTGATAGAAAGAATACCCAAAACAATACTCCGGCTATTATTTATACCGAAGTGGTGCCGGGCGATAAACTGAAAATTGAAATAGAACCTAAGGGTTTTGGCAGTGAAAATAAATCAGGTATAAAGATGCTTGTTCCGGCAGACGGTGTTGAAGGCGTTAAGAAGGCTGTCATGGAAATTATACTGCATGCAAGCTGTAATCCTTGTCCGCCCATGGTCATAGGCGTTGGAATCGGCGGCACAATGGATAAGGCCGCTTATTATTCAAAACGGGCTTTACTGCGCCCCTTAACTGTCCGCAATGCTCATCCTCAGTATGCTGCACTTGAAGAAGAGCTTTTGGAAATGGTTAATAAAACTGGTATTGGTCCTCAGCTTGGCGGTACGACATCTGCATTAGCTGTCAATATTGAATGGGGTCCTACCCATATAGCAGGGCTGCCGGTTGCCGTGACTATCTGTTGTCACGCTACACGTCACAGTAAACGTGTATTATAATAATTAGGGGAGGAAAGTTAATAATGGCTGAAAAAATTCGTATTACTACACCTTTAACGGAAGAAAAGTCCCGCAAGCTTAAAGCTGGCGACAGTGTTTTGATAAGCGGGGTTATTTATAGTGCGCGTGATGCAGCTCACAAGGTCATGACAGAAGCTTTGGCAAGAGGAGAAAAACTTCCTATAGATTGGCATGATCAAATTGTTTATTATCTTGGTCCTACACCGGCAAAACCCGGAGATCCCATTGGCTCCTGCGGACCGACAACAGCGGGGCGTATGGATGCGTATACACCGACGATGCTTGAACAAGGCATTAAAGGAATGATTGGCAAGGGCTCCCGCACACCTGAAGTTATAGAATCAATGAAAAAGAATGGCACTACATATTTTGCTGCTGTCGGCGGAGCTGCTGCATTTATCGCGAAATCTGTGAAAAAGTATGAAGTGATCGCGTATCCGGAACTTGGTCCGGAAGCTCTGGCTGCACTGACTGTTGAGGATTTCCCTGCTATTGTTGTTATTGACTCAGAGGGAAATAATTTCTACGAAATAGGTCAAAAACCTTATCGTAAACTTTAATTTTAGAGATTCGGAAAGCTCCGATAACAAGCCGTGTATATTCTTTAACTTAGTTTGTTACGAAGTTTCCTTATTTTAATTTTCCCGAGTTGGGATTAACAATAGGAGGGTTATAATGTTCCATGTAACATTTTACATTCGTCGCCTGCATTCCATTTGCGGGATCGTTCCAATGGGATTATTCTTGTTAGAACATGTTTTAACCAATGCAGAGGCTCTTGGAGGCCCGGCAGCTTTTAACGAGGCTATTGGCAAAATTGCTTTGATACCGCATGACATTATGCTTGTAATCGAAATTTTTGGTCTTGCTATTCCATTTCTTTTCCATATGATCTATGGATTATATATTGCTCTGCAGGCAAAAAACAATCCGTCACAATATGGCTACACTCGGAACTGGCAGTTTGCACTTCAAAGATGGACGGCTATTTTTCTTTTTGTTTTCTTAATTATCCACGTTGTTGATCTGCGCATTTTCACAAAAGGCGGAGGCACCCCGATTTCATATGCTCTACTTGATCAAATGTTTAATAATATGGGATGGTTTATTCTTTATCTTGCTGGCATGATTGCTGCTATATTCCATTTTTGCAATGGTGTTACCACTTTATGCATGACATGGGGCATAGCTAAAGGGCCGCGCATTCAGACATTCATTGGCAGAGTAATGATGCTTGTATGTGTTTTGTTATCTCTTGTTACCATTGCATTCATGGCAGCATATAAAATGCATTGATTAGTTTTTTATTAAAAATAAGGAGAGAAGCTACGTGAGTAAAAAGAATATAATTGTTGTCGGCGGCGGATTATCAGGTCTTATGGCAGCTATTAAAATTTGCGAAGCAGGCGGCGAATTGAAATTATTTTCGTATTGTCCTGTAAAACGTTCGCATTCCTTGTGTGCACAGGGCGGTATCAATGCCTGCATGAACACTAAGGGTCAAAACGATACAACTTGGGAACATTTTGATGATACCGTATACGGCGGTGATTTTTTAGCTGATCAGACCGCTGTAAAAGGTATGTGTGAAACTGCTCCTAAACTTATAAAGATGTTTGATCGCATGGGTGTTCCATTTACGCGTACGGCTGAAGGTGTTCTTGATCTTCGTAATTTTGGCGGACAGAAGAACAAACGTACCGTATTTGCTGGCTCAACAACAGGCCAACAGCTTCTTTATGCACTTGATGAACAAGTTCGTAAATGGGAAGTTAAAGGTAAAGTTAAGAAATATGAATTCTGGGAATTTATTAAAATTATAAAGAATGACAAAAATGTATGCCGCGGTATTGTTGCACAGAATATGAATTCAATGGAAATTGAAGCTTTTTCTGCCGATGCGGTTATACTGGCTACAGGTGGTCCTGGTGTCATATTTGGCCGCTGCACAGCATCTACTATCTGCAACGGTTCTGCAGTATCGGCTGTTTACCAGCAGGGTGCTGAAATAGGCAACAGTGAGTTTATTCAGATACATCCTACAGCAATCCCCGGGTCTGATAAAAATCGTCTTATGTCAGAAGCATGCCGTGGTGAAGGCGGTCGTGTATGGACATATAAAGACGGCAAACCGTGGTATTTTCTTGAAACAATGTATCCTGCATATGGCAATCTTGTGCCGCGTGATATTGCAGCCCGTGCCATTTATGATGTCTGTGTGAATCAGGGGCTGGGTATTAACGGTGAAAACAGAGTATATTTGGATTTGTCTCATATACCGGCGGAATATCTTGAGCGTAAATTAGGCGGTATTCTGGAAATGTATTCGGAATTTGTTGGAGATGATCCTCGCAAAGTTCCTATGCAGATCTATCCGTCAGTTCATTATTCGATGGGTGGCATATGGGTAGATACAAAGCATAATACAAACATTCCTGCACTTCTTGCTTCAGGCGAATGTGATTATCAGTATCATGGAGCAAATCGTCTTGGTGCCAATTCGCTGCTTTCAGCTGCTTACTCCGGCACTATTTCGGGTCCCGAAGCTATCCGTTGGTCTGAAAGTGATGAAATAGGCGATGAACTCACTGATGTACAGCTTGCCGCAGCTAAACAGGCATGTGTTGATGATTTTGAAAGTATTATTAGTATGAATGGTATAGAAAATGCCCATGAGTTGCATCATGAATTGGGCGATTTGATGAATAAATATTGTACGATTGTTCGTGTTAATAAAGAACTTGATTATTGCATGGATGAATTGAAAAAGATACTTGCCCGCTGGAATGATATAGGTGTGAGTGATAAGGGGCATTGGGCTAATCAGGAAGCTATGTTTGTTCGTCAGCTGCGTAATATGATCCTTTATGCTATGGTTATCTGCAAAGCTGCACGTATGCGTGATGAAAGCCGTGGTGCTCATTATAAGCCTGAGTTCCCGGATCGTAATGATGAAAAATTCCTCAAAACTACCATCGCTTCCTACAATACGGAAACGCATGAGCCAGAAATCTCCTACAGAGATTTTGACCACTCTTTAATAAAACCGCGTCCGCGTCGTTATGATGTTGCAAAGGGAGGTAAATAATAATAATGTCAGAACAAAAAACAGTACATTTTATTATAGAACGTCAGGATAGTCCTGACAGTAAACCTTATACCGAAGAATTTTTAGTGCCGTATCGTCCGGCTCTTAATGTTGTGGCTGCCTTGATGGAAATTCAGAAAAAACCCGTCACAAAGGATGGTAAAAAGACTACGCCCGTAGTATGGGAATGTAATTGTCTTGAAAAGGTCTGCGGTGCCTGCATGATGGTAATAAATGGTAAAGCAAGACAAGCCTGTGCAACTCTTGTTGATCAGATTCCGCAGCCTATACGTCTTGCACCTGCACGTACTTTTCCGGTAATACGTGATTTGCAGATTGATCGTTCAGTTATGTTTGAAAGTCTTAAGCGCATTCAAGGCTGGGTAGAAATAGACGGAAGCTGGGAAGTCAATACGGCCCCTATTCAGAATCCATATACAGCTGCTACAGCTTATGAAATATCGCATTGCATGACTTGTGGCTGTTGTTTGGAAGCATGTCCAAATGTTGGCCCGCAGTCTGATTTTATCGGACCTGCTCCTACTGTTCAGGCATATCTGTTCAATTTAAATCCTCTTGGAAAGTTCGATAAAGAAAAGCGCCTTAATGCCTTAATGGAAAAAGGCGGTATCACGAGCTGCGGAAACAGTCAAAATTGTGTTGAAGTATGTCCTAAGGATATAAAACTTACAACATATCTTGCACAGCTCAATCGTGATGTTAATAAACAGGCTTTAAAGAATATTTTCAACAAATGATTTTGATTTAAATTTATTGCGCTGGCAATCGGTCCGGTGTAGTATAGAAAGTCTGCAGCTCTTTTATTTTAAGAGGTGCAGACTTTTTGTTTTGCAAAAAACAGAAGGCAGCTGATCATAATAGATTTATAAGAACTGTGACATATATTCATACATAAAAATTTTTTTACTTAAAATGATATAAGGAAAATCAGAGTGAATACTACCTGATTGTAGAGTGTCTTCCTAAAAAGTGCGTACTTACTTCACTGTGGAATTTAGTATATAATGAACCTCGGAATATTCCAAAAAAATATACTGAGGGTGAAAAATTCATTGTATAAAAAAGACGATCAAATTATGATTATTATATTTTCCATAGGTTTTTTAATGGGAATAGGCGTGGATTTATATGTACCTTCTCTGCCTGTGATCGAAAAATATTTCGGAACCCAGCAAAATCTGGTTCAGCTGGGAATCAGCCTGTATATGCTGGGTTATGGTGTTGCACAGATTGTTTTTGGAATATGTTCGGATTCTGTAGGGAGAAAAAAAATTCTGCAAATCAGCAGCATAATATACACTGTTTCAAGTTTCATATGTATTTATGCGCCACATATTTTAGTTCTGGATTTTTTCAGATTTCTCCAGGGCGTGAGTGTTGCAGGCCTTGCTGCAGTGGCACGGGCCATGATCGTTGACAGTTTTTCAGGAAAAAAACTGATGAATGCTACAGGCTGGTTTGGCATCAGCTGGTCAATGGGGCCTATCATTGGCCCCTTCATAGGAAGTTATTTGCAACATTTACTTGGATGGAAAGCTGACTTTTTCTTTTTTACCTGTTATGGGTTGGGGATATATCTTTTTACTACTTATAAAATACCTGAAACCAATCTTAATTACACGAAAATGAATTTTGTATCTATAGAGAAAAATATCAAAAATGTACTTTTTAATCCTCTTTTTTTGTCTATGACTATAGTCGGTGGAATAGGGTACAGTATAATCGTCATTTTTAATATTGTAGGGCCTTTTCTTATACAAAATATCATGGGATATGGTGTGATTATTTACGGATATATCGCGTTGCTGCTCGGAGCAGCTTATTTCATGGGCTGCATGTTTAATCGTTTTGCCGGTAAATATTTTACAGTTCAAAAGATAATGTATTGGTCAACATGGACCGCAATAGGAATTTCTATTATAATGCTTTTAATGGCGTTTATAGTGAAAAATTCCTTATTTATGCTATTGCCCTGTATCAGTGCAATTTTTTGCTGCTGCGGCTTTATTGTACCGTGTTCGCTGGTGAGAACAATGTCCATTTTTAAAAGCATCGCCGGCACAGCCAGTTCGGTGTTTGGTTCTTTATCCGGTATTATTGTTGCAGTGATAACAATATTTGCAGGAGAACTAGAAATGGCATCCAGCTTTTATCTGGCTTTGATTTATATTGTGCTTTTTAGTATCGCTATGATTCTTATTGTCCTGTGCGAAAAAAAATATTTTACAGAAAAATAGTAATTATAAAGAAAAGGCTAAACCAATTTTTCGGTTCAGCCTTTTCTTTTATAACTTTTGCGGATTACTGTCCAAATAACCCTGTAATATAAATACAGCAGCCATTTTATCAATTATTTTGCGGCGCTTTGCGCGGCTCACGTCCGCAGCAATCAGATAACGTTCAGCTGCAACAGTGGAAAGTCGTTCATCCCAAAAAATAATGTCCTTGTCGACAATAGATTCTTTTAAATGATCAGCAAACTCTCTTACGATATCACATCGTTCGCCTTCAGTGCCATTCATGTTGCGCGGCAGACCTATAACTATTTTATCAACATCATATTCAACTATAAGCTCCTGTAAACGCTGTAAGTCACTTTGCCATGATTCACGCCTTATTGTTTCAATTCCCTGCGCAGTCAGCATTAAAGCATCACTGACTGCTATACCTATTGTCTTGTCTCCAACATCAAGGCCTATGATACGCATAGCATCCTCCCGCGTCACGTTTCTTTTTTATTCAAATAAAATTTCACCAGTTCAGCCAGAAGTTCATCACGCTCCATGCCACGAATTTTGCTTCTGGCATCTTTATAGCTGGTTATGTATGCAGGATCACCCGACAACAGATAACCGACCAGCTGATTTATGGGATTATATCCTTTTTCCTGCATAGCAGAGCAGACATCTCTTATTACTGTTTCGGCTTTGTTTTTGTCAATACCAAACTTAAACATCATCGTTTCTTCCATATTGGACATAAAAATCACGTTCCTTTCCGGGAAAAAGCCGTAGTCACTGATTACCAATCTGTGCATCTAAGACAGACAGAGCTTTTTCAAAAGCCATAGGCAGTTTGTTGGCATATTTGCCTCCTGCCTGTGCCATATTTGGACGGCCGCCACCATTGCCGCCAAGCACCTGAGCGCTTTCTTTGATGATCCTTCCGGCATGAATACCCCTCTCAACAGCTTCCTTGGATGCTTTTACGACAAGATTGACCTTATCATCAGCTATTACTGAAGCGAGAATTACCACTCCATTTTCAACTTTGTCGCAAGTAGTGTCCGCAAGATTGCGCAGTTCATCCATATTGTCCGTGTTAGCTTTTCCTGTAAGAACATTTACACTGCCATGCGGTTTTACAGCCATCAAAAGTTTTTGCGAATCCAATTTGGCCTGCATTTCTTTTACAACATGGAGCTGATGCTTGATTTCTTTATTTTCGCTTATCAATGTATCCAGTTTTTCTACTAAATTTGTCCGCTCTGCCTTCAATGACGCAGCCGCTTCATCAAGAATGTTTAATTGCCCATTTACATAGGAATAGGCAGCTGAACCAGTCAGAGCCTCAATACGTCTTATTCCTGCTGCTATACCGCTTTCGGCAATAATTTTGAAAAGTCCTATCTGACCAATATTTTCAACATGATTACCGCCGCAAAGTTCCATACTGAAATCTGGAACAGTGACTACACGCACAATATCACCATATTTTTCACCGAATAAAGCCATAGCGCCTTTTTCTTTTGCTTCCTTTTGTGCCATATGAGTTATTTCGACAGGTAATGCTTTTAGGATCTCATCATTGACAATTTTTTCAACTTCTGTAAGCTGTTTTGTCGAAACAGGTTCAAAGTTGGAAAAATCGAATCGCAAATGTTCGGCAGTCACTGATGAACCAGCCTGATTTACCTGTTCGCCGACAACTTTCTTCAATGCCGCCTGCAATAAATGCGTCGCTGTATGGTTGCGAGCTGAGGCTAATTTCCTAGTTATGTCAATGTTTAAAGTTAATGTGTCGCCAGTACGAATCAATCCCTCTGTGACATAAGCTATATGATAAACTGTTCCATTAGGTAATTTTTTCGTATTGACTACATGAGCCTTACCCATTTCACCGACAAGTTCGCCGCAGTCACCAATCTGCCCGCCGCCTTCAGCATAGAAGGGAGTTGTGTCAAAAATTATTCCCGCCTCGTCGCCATCCTGCAGAGTATCGGTTACCTGGGCATTTTTCCAGATGCAGACTATCTTGGCAGTCCGAGCAGCAGGATCACAGGTAAGTTTTTCTACATCCAGGTCACGCAGATCTGGTATGTCTATACGCTTATTTTCTTGACGAGCTTGTCTGGCACGTTCTCTTTGTGCTTCCATAGCCCTATCAAAGCCATCTTTGTCAAGTGAAAGGTTATTTTCATGAAGTATTTCATCGGTCAATTCACAGGGAAAACCATATGTATCATAAAGCTTAAATCCTGTTTCGCCATCAAGGACCGTAGTTCCTGCAACAGAAAGTTTTTGGATTTCCTCATCTAACAGAGAAATACCCTGTGTGAGTGTTTGGTGGAATCTTTTTTCTTCAATACTGATGACTTTTTTTATATAATCCCTGCGTTCGGTGAGACCCTCATAAACACCTTTATAAATTTCGGCTACCACATCGACAGCATCTGCCAGGAAAGATTTTTCTATACCAAGCATACGCCCGTGGCGTACAGCCCTGCGCAATATGCGACGCAAAACATATCCTCTGCCCTCGTTGGAAGGAAGAATGCCGTCCATTACCATTACAGTAATACTGCGCGCATGGTCAGCTATAACTTTTAAAGAGACATCGGTTTTGTTATCTTGATTATATTTTACACCGGAAATATTGGCCGCATACTCAATAATTGGATACAATAAATCTGTCTCAAAATTGGTTGGTTTTTCCTGTACGACCGATGCAAGACGTTCTAAGCCCGCTCCTGTATCTATATTCTTTTTTACCAATGGTAGATATTCACCACTGTCAGTGCGGTCATACTGTGTAAATACGAGATTCCATATTTCAAGATATCGATCACAATCACAGCCCGGAGCACAATCAGGGCTGCCGCAGCCGCGTTCTTCACCAAGATCTATATAAATTTCTGAGTCAGGACCGCAGGGACCGGTGCCTATTTCCCAAAAATTATCTTCCATGCGAACTATTTGTTCGGGATTTACAGATGTTTTTTCTGTCCAAATTTTATAAGCTTCTTCATCTTTCGGATAAATGCTTACCCATAATTTATCAGCAGGCAGCTCAAGTTCTTCAGTAAGAAAATTCCAAGCCCACGGTATAACCTCTTCCTTAAAATAATCACCGAAGGAAAAGTTACCCAGCATTTCAAAGTATGTTTGGTGGCGGGCAGTACGTCCTACGTTTTCGATATCACCAGTGCGGACGCAGCGCTGACTTGTAGTTATGCGCGTATGAGGCGGTTTCATCTTACCTGTAAAAAATGGTTTAAAAGGAGCCATGCCTGCTCCTATCATCAGCAAGGAAGGATCATTCTCAGGTATCAAAGAGAAGCTCGGTAAACGAAGATGATCTCTTTGTGCAAAATATTGCAAGAATTTTTCCCGCAGCTCATTGCCGCTCATGTATTTCAAATTGTTCTACCTCCAAAATTGTATAATCACACAAATATATTTCATTATATAAAAATACTATTGCAAAGTCAATTATGGGGAAAATAACAGTGATATTATAAAAAAAGTAAAGCATCTTACTATAACTGTAATGAATGAAACAATAATTTATATAAATTATTTGAAAAATTAGAAGGAAATAAAAATAATAAATAGAAGTATAAAATATTAAGAAATTCGAATGAGCCTATATCATATTAATGAAAGAAGTTGACCACCCATGGAAAACAAAAAATTTTCGGCAGCTGATATTTTGTCCAATGCACGTATGATATCACGGGATCTCAGTGTTTCAGAACTTTTTGAAGAGGCTATAATAAACAGAGAAGCTGTATTGTCGAGAAGAGGCGCAATTTGCATATATACGGGACAGTATACAGGCAGATCGCCAAAAGATAGATTCATTGTGGATACTACATCTGTTCATAATATTGTAAGCTGGTCGAATAATGCACCTTGCACAGAAGAGACTTTTAAGCGTTTGTACGCCAAAATGAAAAATTTTGCCAGAGATCATAAACTGTATGTCAGTGATAACTATGTAGGGGCCGATCCGGAGCATAGGCTGCAGATAAAATGTATAACAGAATATGCAGCACAACATCTTTTTCTTAAAGAATTGTTTATAAAACCGGAAAAACCGCCTGCTGCACCGGAGGATTTCACACTTGTCTGTTTCCCAAGTGTGAAAGCTAACCCGCTTGAAGATTCCGTTCATTCAGAAGCTTTTATAATAATAAATTTTGACTATAAAATAGTGATAATCGGCGGAACGAAATACTGTGGAGAAATGAAAAAATCAATTTTCTCGGTAATGAATTATATTCTGCCGCAAAAGGGAATATTGTCCATGCATTGTTCTGCCAATGTGGGCAAAGATGGTAAAACCGCTATTTTCTTTGGGTTGAGCGGAACGGGGAAAACTACTTTATCGGCCGATCCCAATAGAAGGCTTATAGGTGATGACGAACATGGGTGGAGCGAACATGGCATTTTTAATATTGAAGGCGGCTGTTATGCAAAATGCATCCATCTTACAGAAGAAACTGAGCCTGAAATATATCGCGCCATAAAGTATGGTGCAGTTCTTGAAAATGTAGTGCTTGATCCCAAAACACGAAAAGAAGATTATGATGATGCGAGATATACAGAAAACACACGTGTAGCATATCCGCTGGAATATATTCCTAATGCCATTCACCCAAGTATGGCAGGACATCCTACAGCCATTATCTTTCTCACTGCCGATGCCTTTGGCGTATTGCCGCCGATTTCCAGACTCAACCCCAAACAGGCTATGTATCATTTCCTTTCGGGGTACACCAGTAAAGTAGCCGGTACGGAGCGCGGCATTATAGGCCCGCAGGCCACTTTTTCCATAGGCTTTGGCGAACCGTTTCTGCCGCTTTCTCCTCTAAAATATGCCCGGCTTCTTGAACAAAAAATACAGGAACATAATACCAAGGTATATTTAGTGAACACAGGATGGACGGGCGGGCCCTACGGCATCGGTTCCAGAATGAAGTTGAAATATACGCGTGCCATGATTACAGCGGCACTGGAAGGACAGCTCGATAATATAGGCTGGACAAATGATTCAATTTTTAAAGTCGAGGTCCCGGATTATTGTCCTGATGTGCCTTCAGATATTTTAAAACCGGCAAATACTTGGACTGACAAGGGTGCATACAAACGTCAGGCTGCAAAACTGGTAGGGTTGTTTACCAAAAATGTAAAAAGATTTAGAGGAGAAATGGCTGATGATATATTGAGCACAGGTCCGAGCATGCAATGAACATTTGCTGATAGAAAATAAATTGGAAAGTCACTTATGATAGATAAAAATAGGCAAAACGCTTCCAGAAATAATGGAGGCGTTTTGCCTATTTCCGTTAATATGAGGCCCAGTCATTTAATAGTTTTTTACTTAACGGACAAGTGATAATAGATTATTCATTTTCAGTAATATTGTCAACAAATTTTATACAACAAAATAAATAAGTTTTTCTTATGGAAAGTATGGAAAATCGGAATTGATTCAGAGTATCAGGGCACATAAAATAAAAATAGGAAAAAGGTTGATATACAGAATGAATAAAAATTTGGAGGAAATATAAAATGCGTACTTGGTTTATCACTGGTGTATCCAGCGGGTTTGGCAATGAGATGACAAGACAGATATTGGCACAGGGAGACCGGGTTATCGGCACCGTTCGCAGCCGGAAGAAAATGAAGGACCTGATTGTAAGATATCCGGATACCTTTGATTGTCAGCTGCTTGATGTGACCGATGTTCCGGCAGTACATCGTACGGTTTCTGAAGCCTTTGAAAAATACGGAGAAATTGATGTGGTTATCAGCAATGCAGGTTATGGACTTTTTGGCTGTGCCGAAGAGCTTTCAGATGCTCAAGTTGATCATATTCTGGCGACAAATCTTGTCGGATCGATTCAGATAATCCGTTCGGCACTCCCCTATATGCGGCTGCAGCAGAGAGGACGGATTATTCAGATATCATCATACGGCGGGCAAGTTGCTTATCCGGCGAATTCTATGTATCACGCGACAAAATTCGGGATAGAAGGTTTTTGTGAATCGGTAGCTCAGGAAATGGCCCAGTTTGGCATAGGCATGACTATTGTTGAACCGGGTGGGGCACGTACAGAGTTCCGCTACGGCAGTGCAAAAATAGCAAATCTCATGCCGGAATATAAGTCTTCTCATGCATTTTTAGATATGCTGGATGCTTCCAAGAATCTGGCACCCGGTGATCCTGTAAAAATGGCTGCGCGTATTATTGAAAGTACAGGACAAAACCCTGCGCCGCTTCGTATTGTATTTGGTTCACAGGCATTGAAAGCTACTATTGAATGTTTGGAAAAGCGAATTGATGAATATAAAGCACAGGAAGAGTTGGCAGCATCAACTGATATCATAAGCAAATAATTTTTCGAATTTTTTCCTTTATTTTTTAAAAACACTTGCGATGGAGTTAGCTTCAAGTGATACGATAAAATTAATCCAGAATAAAACTGAATAATTATATAAAAACAGGAGGCGTACTTTATAGGAATTTCAAACCGCTGTCTACATGAGAAAATGCTGCAATGAAGTCATCGTATAAGAAGAAAGGATAATTTAAAATGAAAAATTTTGTTTTTCAAAACACGACTAAAATTTATTTTGGGCAGAATCAGTTAAATCATTTAGGGGAGGAGATAAAATTACATGGTTCACGTATACTGCTGGTATACGGAGGAGGGTCAATTAAGCGTATCGGTCTTTATGATAGTGTCATGAAAGAGCTCAAGAAAAATAAATTGACAGTATTTGAGTTGGCCGGCGTTGAACCGAATCCAAGGCATACGACTGTAAATAAAGGGGCAGCGATTTGTAAAAAAGAACAAATTGATATTATTCTTGCCGTGGGCGGAGGTTCAACTATTGACTGCTCTAAGGCAATTGCTGCGGCGAGATATTATGACGGTGACAGCTGGGATATTGTCAGCGGAAAAGTACCAGTAACTCAAGCTCTTCCGCTATTTACAGTATTAACGATCGCAGCGACCGGTTCGGAAATGGACTGCGGCGGTGTTATCAGCAATATGGAAACAAATGAAAAGCTGGGATTGGTGCATCCGCTGCTTCAGCCGAAGGTTTCTTTTCTTGATCCGGCCAATACTTTTTCAGTCAGTGCTTATCAAACTGCCTGCGGAAGTGCAGATATACTTTTGCACATATTTGATTGTTTCTATTTTGCCGATCCGGAAGGCAAAATGGATATGATTGATCGTATTATGGAAGAAATCATTAAGACTGTGATAAAATATGCACCTATTGCTATCAGTAAACCAGATGATTATGAAGCACGTGCTAATTTAATGTGGGCGGCTTCATGGGCACTTAATGGCTTTCTTGGTACAGGAACGGTTATGGCTCCAACATGTCATATGATCGAACATGAAGTTTCGGCATTTTATGATATAACGCATGGACACGGTCTGGCAATTCTTGCACCGCGCTGGATGGAATATATTTTGGATGAGACAACAGCACCGCAATTCAAAAATTTTGGTGTAAATGTTTTTGGTGTTGACGCTGCACTCTCTGATATGGCTGGGGCAAAGGCAGCTATAGCGAAATTTAAAGACTTTCTATTTGATACATTGGGTCTTAAAAGCAAATTATCTGATCTTGGCATTGATGATAAGAATTTTTCTATTATGGCAAAGAAAGCTTGTTCCAATGGAATACTGTCAGGATATAAAAAGCTGACACCAGCAGATGTTGAAGCTATTTTTAAAATGTGTCTATAAGGAAAAGCAGGAGAGTATTAAAAAAATTATACCAGTCAAACTTGAATGATTAAATGCACAGTATCGGTTTATTTACAATATATTTTTGATGCGAATAAAATAAGGCAAATTGAAACGGAGGAGCAGATAATGCGTTTGAAACAAAAAAAAATTTATTTAATGATAATGCTTGGACTGTTTTTATTGGTCTCAGGCTGCGGCAGTCAAACGGACGAAAAAGCCGCAGCTGTACAGCAGGAGCCGGTAAATGGTACTGTGCCTGAAAAAGAAACGGCATCAGCAGAAAATAGTGAAACAAGCAATTTGAGAGGGAAAAAGATTTTGATAGCTTATTTTTCTCATACAAAGCATACTCAGCAATTTGCCCAAATTATTCAGCAAAATACGGGAGGAGATTTGTTTGAGATCGAACCCAAAAATCCGTATCCCACAGATTATGATACTGTTGTAGCGCAAGCAAAACAGGAAGTAAATTCAGGCTATACACCCGAATTAAAACAGGATATCGATACGAATTATTATGATGTAATTTTTATAGGCACGCCGGTTTGGTGGTATACTTTCGCTCCGCCGATACGTACATTTCTCACGCAGCATGATTTATCGGGCAAGGTGATTATTCCGTTTACCACTCATAAAGGAAGTGGCTTGTCCGGTATTGATAATAAAATTAAAGAGCTGCAGCCAGATGCAGATATCCTGGCAGGACTTGCTGTTTGGGATGATACAGCACCAAAAGAAAGCGATAATATCAAAAAATGGCTTCAAGGGTTGAACTTTTAAAAAATTGTTTGAAATACCAGCATTCTGACGATTTTATTTCTGCAAAACTGTCTTTAGAGAGATTTTTATTTGACTATTTGATAATTTTCGGAGGATGCTCTGCGGGGACATATTATCTGCTGTTATTTTTGCAAAAAAGAGGCTGATTTTATGAAGAGGTTGCTTAATATACTAATAATACTTTTGGCAGGAAGTTTTTTCTGCCTTTTTTTCTATTTTTATTATGCTGTGAGCGGAGATTTCGTATCAGAAAAAGAATATGCGCGTATGTCAAAAGATTTAGTTGAACAGAGTATTACTTCAGACCAGAGGCAATGTTTTGAACAGAAGCTTGAATGATAATCCCCGGAGAGCACGCGTCATTGTTATAACGGTATTGATAGCAAAATATTATGCTGCTGATGTAAAGAACGATGATATGAATATGGAAAAGCAGTGGATTGCGTGAACTAAAAATATTGAAAGCATTGATAATGTTGACGATTAACTCGTTTTTGCTTACAATAAGTGTACGAGCTCATAGTGCGGTAAACGTATTATAGCTGGGCGGGGGAGGAACGTAAATAAGGATGGTATCACGAGCTCCGGTTCACCCCTGTATAAGATTGAAGAGTTTTATATGAGGGCAGCTGGAGCTTTTTTAATGAGAATAGTGCTTTGCACAATGTTTCCGGCAGAAGATTACAATATATATTTGTTTAGCAGTAAAATGCATAGAGTGATAATATGGGAGCAACATGGATAAAATATTAAATGATAAACAGATGGAAGTGGTGAATGAGCTTGAGCATAATGTACTTCTCAGTGCTTCTGCCGGTACAGGAAAAACAAATACGCTCATATACAGAATAGCTGCCATAATAGATAAAGAAAAGGCGCTGCCGGAAGAAATATTGTGTCTTACTTTTACTAATAAGGCCTGCGGAGAGATAAAGGAACGTATCTCGATACTACTTGCCCAAAAAGGTGCCGGAGTAAAAATATGTACTTTTCATAGTTTTTGCTATGATGTAATTAAAGCTGAAGCGAAAAAAAATTCGGATTTATTTACTGATTTTATCATTTTTGATGAAGATGACTGCCAGGAAGTTGTGCGAAAAGTAAATTTCTATGGGATAGCTTCAAATAAGGCATTGCAATATTTTATTGATTTGGTCAAACAATATCGGGCGGTTTATGATTATTGTACAGATGATATGAAGAGTGATTATGCCAATGTAATAAAACGTTTATTCGTTGAACAAATTGATAAAATAAGCAACATATGTGTAACGGCCCAATATTATCAGGATGAAAGAATGCTGGAGGCAGTGAAACAAAATGGTGCGGATATAGTGACTGATTATAACAGGCAGTTAGCTGATATGCATGGGCTTGACTTTACAGACCTCATTGTTCGGACATACGAATTATTTAAAGATGATGCAGTAGTAAAAATATGGCGGCACAGATATAAATATATCAATATAGACGAGATGCAGGACACCAGCAGCTTGGAATATGATATTTTATCCCGTCTGTTTGTACATAACAATATCCTGCTGTGCGGTGATTATTTTCAAACTATTTATGAATGGCGCGGGTCTGATCCCGAATCAATTCTGCACAAATATAAAATTGATTATAAACCGGTTACAATCGCTTTTGATGAAAACTACCGTTCAACCAGAATTTTATTGAATGCATCATATGACTGCCTGGAAAATTTATTCGGCAAAAGCGTGCGTAAAGTATATAAATCGGCAGTAAAATCAGCAAATGGGCTGCAGGGTGAAAAAATAACCGTCAAAGAAGCTGAAAATGCCGAGAATGAAGCGGCATGGATATTCGATGAAATACAGCAGCTGGGTAAGTCCGACAGGTGTCGAATATGTATTTTAACACGCAGCAATAAATATAATGAACGATTGAGCCGCTACTTAAACAATTTAAACGAAAATGTGCAGCGAGAAAAAAGAATTGATTTTATAATGGTCGATGAATTTAAGTTTTTCAGGCGTCAGGAAATAAAAGATGTTATGGCGTTCCTTAAATTACTGATGAATAGATATGACAGCAGCAGTTTGCAAAGAATTTTGAAAAAATTCGCAGTTGGGATCGGTGAAAAGACGATAGATACGGTACAGTCAGCTGCATATAGAAAAGTTGGCATCAGTCTGGTGGATTTTATTGATGAAAGAACATACAAAGATGACAATGATCCCTTCTGTCTTCTTTTACAGGCAGTGCAAGAGGAAAAAATTATCGTTTTTGATGTTGAAAGCACAGGAACTGATACCAGCAGGGATGAAATAATCCAAATCGCTGCGGTCAGGCTGGATCATGAGGGGAAGATCAAAGAGCGATTTGTCCATATATTAAAACCAATAAAAACGGTCGGAACATCATATTATGTGCATGGCTTTTCTGATGAATATTTGGAAAAAAATGGCGAACCTCCCGAAAAAATACTTGCCGCTTTCCGGGAATTTTCTATCGGAGCAGTGATAGTAGGGCATAATGTAAGCTATGATATAAGTATTTTTGGCAGTCAGCTGAATAGAATGAATTTACCGAAACCAGAATTTTTGACCAGCTATGATACTCTGGATATATATAGAAGATTCTATCCTAATTTACCAAACCATAAGCTCTCTTTTTTAAGCGATTATTTTTCTATAGAAGAAAAACCGACTCACAATGCATTTGATGATGTGATGGCAACGGCTTCACTGCTTATGCATGCTATAAAAAATGATATCATCCCAACTGCTTCGCTGCGAAGAGAGTATTTGAGAGAACATGTTGATCAATTTCGCTGGATGGCTGTAAAGCTGAATGAGCTAATTGAAAATAGTTTTATTTTGAGACCATATGAACTTATCGCCAAAATAATGAACGTGACTAAAATAAAGGAATTTTATCAAAATCAACCGGAGAAAATTGATCATATACGTGAATTTTACCTTATAGCTAAATATAATGATAATGCTGGCACGGCTCCGCGTGATTGTCTGGCAGAATTATTGAAAATAACGGCATTGTCCAATAGTGAAATGGACCGCATGATTTCTGCTATTGATCGAATACCTATAATTACCGTGCATCAGGCCAAGGGTTCCGAGTTTGATTATGTTTTTCTTGCCGGAATGCAGGACGGGATTTTTCCGGCATATTTAGCAATAAAAGAAGGCAGTCTTGAGGAAGAGAAAAGACTTTTTTATGTCGCACTCACACGTGCTAAAAAACATCTTTATATAAGCAGAAGCAAAATCAGCGAGCATGGTCGAAAAAATACTGTAAGCCGGTTCTTGGATGCTATTCCGGCAAAATACAAAAAAGATGTATAAAAAAGCTTTGTGCTGCGATCAAAATAAAAATTTGCATAAAATCTTTTTATATAGGATAATGTATTCAGCAAAGATTCAGATAGTAAGTGATGTCTTGCTGCAGAATGCGGTGATCATTTTGATGAAAAGCGGTCTTTGCTGATTTAAATAGAATGATAATCTGTGCGGAGGGATAATTTTGTCCGATATTCTGCAAAATATTGAAAAATATGGCAAAAGAATTTTTTTGTATGTAAAAAATGATAAAATATTTAGTATTCCTTTAAAATACGTAATAGGTGTGTTTTTTCTATTTATGTTAACTGTACTTATCGGTTTTCATTCGATCACTCCGGCAGATGACCAGGAGCAGATTGTCATTAATGTCAAACCGGGAATGCGTACCTCTCAAATAGCGGAATTGCTTAAGGATAAGAATATAATATATCATGATGTATATTTTAAGATACTGGCACAGCTTAAAGGACTCGACAAAGGCATGAAGGTCGGGGAATATGTTCTGCACCGCGGCATGAGCAGCAGTGCAGTGATGGATGAATTAATCAAGGGACCGCAGACTGTAATAATAAGGGTGACTGTTCCGGAAGGTTATACTGTGGAGCAAATAGCAGATCTCTTGGAAAGAAAAAAAATTACTTCGAAACAGGATTTTCTGACTTTGGCAAAAAAATATATTCCCTATGAATATATGCAAAACAGTGACCCGAATGTGAAGTATAAACTTGAAGGTTATCTTTTTCCCGATACATATGAATTTATTGAGGATACTCCGGCAAAAAAGGTAATAGATGCTATGACAGGTGAGTTTGATAAAAAAATTGATGCAAGTCTTCGTGAAAGAGCAAAGCAGATGAATCTTTCCATGCATGAACTGGTGGTCATGGCGTCACTTGTTGAAGCGGAAGCTAAATTTAATGAGGACCGTCCGCTTATAGCCCAGGTTTTTTTCAATAGGTTGAAAATAAATATGCCTCTGCAGTCTGATACGACTATTCAATATGCGATGATTGAACGCAAAGAGAATGTATCTATAAAGGATACTAAAATAGATTCACCTTATAATACATATATACATTACGGATTGCCGCCGGGAGCTGTGGATAATCCGGGTATTGCCTCTGTAAGAGCCGTTTTGTATCCGCAGATGAATGATTATCTGTATTTTGTGGCAGATAGTGAGGGCCATAATCATTATAGCCGCACATATCAGGAACATCTTATTAACGTCAACAATATTGAGTGATATTTTTAGATTGGATTTTCAAAATGGAAAATTTATTGAATGAAATGCGCGAATATGCCTTAACATATAAGGTACCTATCATACGAGATCAGGCTGCCAGGATTTTGTGTAAAACAGCAGCTGAGGAAAAGCCGCGTCGTATTTTAGAAATAGGAACAGCTATCGGCTATTCGGCACTTCTTTTGGCATATAGTATTTCCGCTGATGCAGAGATTATTACATTGGAAATAGATGATAAACGAATAAAGACAGCAGAGAGTTTTTTTTCCAGATCGCCTTATCACAATAATATAACTTTGCTAAAAGGAGATGCGGCCGAGACTCTCACTACATTATCGGGGAAGTTTGATTTCATTTTTATTGATGCGGCTAAAGGCCAATATGTTCGATATTTGCATGCTGTTCTGCCGTTGCTGTCTGCGGGTGGAACGATAGTTTCTGATAATGTGCTTTTCCGTGGTTATGTGGAAAGCGTGGGAAAACCGCCTCGCCGTTACAAAACAATAGTTAAAAGGCTTAGAGAATATATTTGTGAAATAAAAGCTAACAGATATTTCAAAACTACGATATATTATGAAGGGGATGGGCTTGCTGTTTCAAAAAAACAAATTTGAATTAAACGGAAGAGCAGAATTGCTTGCTCCGGCAGGAAATCTGGAGAAATTGAAAATAGCCATTTTATATGGTGCTGATGCGGTTTATTTGGGCGGAAAGAAGTTCGGACTGCGTTCCTACGGCGGCAATTTTTCTGTGCAGGAAATGAGCGAAGGCATAAAATTTGCTCATGACAAGGGTAAAAAAGTGTATGTGACAGTCAATATCTTTGCCCATAATGAAGATTTAGCCGGTATTCCGGATTATTTGCGCGAACTGGCAGAACTTGCTGTGGATGGTGTTCTTATTTCCGATCCCGGAGTGTTTGCTATGGCCAGACAAACGATACCGGAAATTCCGCTGCATGTAAGTACACAGGCTAATACAACAAATTGGGCTTCTGTGAATGCGTGGTCAGCTATGGGAGCCGGCAGAGTAGTTCTCGCCAGAGAGCTTTCTCTAAGAGAAATACAGACTATAAGACAAAAATCATCTGCTGAGCTTGAAATATTCGTACATGGCGCTATGTGCATTTCCTATTCGGGCCGTTGCGTTATGAGCAACTATATGACCGGCCGTGATTCAAATAAGGGGGCATGTGCTCAGGCATGCCGTTGGAATTATTCTCTTGTTGAGGAAAAGAGACCGGGAGAATATTATCCTGTTGAAGAAGACAGCAGAGGCAGTTATATTTTCAATTCAAAGGATATGTGTCTGCTGCCCTATTTGGATAAAGTAATTAACAGCGGAGTAAACAGTCTAAAAATAGAAGGGCGAATGAAAAGTGTTTATTACGTTGCGGGTGTCGTTAAAGCGTATAGAGAGGCCATAGATACTTATTATAAAGATCCTATCCTTTTTAAGCAGATGCAGAAAAAATGGCGCAATGACTTGGCTAAGATATCCCACAGACAATATACGGCAGGCTTTCTTCTGGCTAAGCCGGATCATGACGGACATGTATATGATACATCTTCTTATACACAGACAGCCGATTTTATCGGAATGGTTTTATCTTATGATGAGGAAACAAGCTTCGCAACGATAGAACAGCGAAACAATATGAAGCTTGGTCAGTATATTGAGGTATTTCAACCACATGGGCCGTCATATTATCAGAATATCCACATAATGAAAAATGATGAGGGAGAAAATATCGATACGGCTCCACATCCGCAGCAGATAATCAAAATGAAGATGGAGCATCCGGTAGAATCCGGTGCGATATTGCGGCGTGATATCACAAGACCTTTTGTCTGATAAAAAAAGCTTGTCAGGCATAAAGATCGTACAGCAGAAAGAGGAAATGTATGGAAAGATACTTTGCCAAAGCATCCGGACGGGTGCAGGGGGTGGGATTCCGTTATTTTGTTCAATCCATTGGTAAGCAGTATGGGCTGTCGGGCTGGGTAATGAATATGGCTGATGGCACTGTCACAATGGAGGTACAGGGAGATAATGTACATTTGAATGCCTTTTTTTCTGAAATAAAAAAGGGTAATATATTTATAAAAGTTACTGCTATAGATATAAAATCCATAAATATGGTAGACGGCGACAGCGGTTTTGATATAAAATATTAACAATATATAAAATACGTAAATGGATAGTGGTTATTATGAAAAAAGTTCTTGTTCTGCATGGTCCAAATCTTAATCTTTTGGGTACACGGGAACCCGAAATATATGGCTCGGCAACTCTTGCAGACATAAATAATTTACTCAAGGAAGATGCCGATAAGGCCGGTATCGGCATTAATTTTAAACAAAGCAATTATGAAGGCGAGTTGATAGAGGCAATTCAGCAGTCGTCGGATTACGACTATATTATTTTAAATGCCGGTGCATTTACACATTATAGTATTGCTATTCGTGATGCTATTGCTTCTGTGCGGACTCCTGTGATAGAAGTGCATTTGTCTAATATTCATAAAAGAGAAGCATTCCGCAGCAATTCGGTCATCGCACCCGTGGCAGTGGGGCAGATCTGCGGGTTGGGTGTGGGCAGCTACATTGCTGCACTGCAATATATTATCACGGAACTGACTGGGGCTAAAAAAAATGGAAAATAACAGACTTTTTCGTTTAAGAAAACTTCTGGCGGAAAAAAATGCCGATGCCGTAGTTGTAAATAAAAATGAAAATGTTCATTATTTCAGCGGCTTCTATGGGGATGATTCGGCACTTGTAATAACACGTGAAAAAGAATATCTCATTACCGATTCGCGTTATCTGGAACAGGCGGCACAGCAGAGCAAGTTTCCTGCTGTGGAACAAAGAAAAGGCCTCCTCACAAAAATAAGTGAGATGATTCGTGCTGATGGTATAAAAACATTAGCATTTGAGACAAATGCACTTATGTATGCATCTTATGACGCTCTGCGTCAGATGCTGCCGGGAGTGAATTTCTCTGTTCCGATTAATCTGGACGGCTTGCGTATACAAAAGGAGCCGGAGGAAATAGAATTAATAAAAAAGGCTGTCGCGATAAGTGACAAAGCTTTTGAGCACATAATTGAGTATATCAAACCGGGACTTTCTGAAATAGATATAGCGGCTGAACTTGAACATACTATGCGCAGGCTTGGCAGTGAAAGACCTGCTTTCACTACAATTGTTGCTTCCGGTAAAAGAGGCAGTCTTCCGCACGGAACAGCTACTGAAAAGTTGATTCTTGACGGAGAATTTGTTACAATGGACTTTGGCGCTGTCTATAAAGGCTATCATTCGGATATTACGCGTACTGTATGTGTGGGCAGAGCATCAGACAAGCAGAAGAAAATATACGATATTGTTGCGCAGGCACAACTCCTGGGGATAAAGAGCATCAAGTCCGAAACCGATGGGAAAACCATAGATGCACCTTCGCGGGATTTTATAAAAGCTGCAGGCTATGGCAGTAATTACGGTCACGGGCTTGGGCATGGGGTCGGTCTGGAAATTCATGAGCTTCCTCGTCTTTCTCCGCTGGCTCAGGATGTAATTATAAAAAAAGATATGCTTGTAACTGTTGAACCGGGAATATATATTCCTGATTTTGGCGGTGTACGAATAGAAGATACTACATTGGTTGGTGAACGTGGAGCTGTCATCCTGACAAAAAGCACCAAAGAACTTATGGAAATTTAGGGCGTTTTAGAACTGATATGAAAGAAGTTATCCAAAGCTTCAGAGATACATTAAGAAACTTGATGGTATGGCAGTAAAATATATTGGTGCATGGCTGCTGTAAATTTTTAATGGACGGTGTATCACATTTGGATAAAATAGATATAAAATATTAATTTGGAGGTTTATTTTTAATGATTTCAAGCAGTGATTTTCGTACAGGTCTTACACTGGAAATAGACAATGGTGTATGGCAGATTGTTGATTTTCAACACGTTAAACCGGGAAAAGGTGCGGCTTTTGTGCGTACAAAAATAAAGAATGTACAGACTGGGGCCGTGGTCGAACGTACATTTAATCCCAATGAAAAATTACCGGCAGCTCATCTTGAAACCAATCAGATGCAATTTTTATATGAAAGTGACGGAATGTATACTTTCATGGACAATGAAACATTTGAACAAACCGAACTCAGCAAGGAACAGCTTGGTGATGCTCTTAACTTTCTGAAAGAAAATATGGATATAAGTCTGCAGACTTTTAAAGGTAAAATAATCGGTATTTCTTTACCAAATTCTGTAGTGCTGGAAGTTGTTGAATGTGAACCCAGTGTAAAAGGTGATACCGCTACTGGCGCTACAAAAATGGCAAAAGTAGAAACAGGATATGAAGTGCGGGTACCGCTTTTTGTCAATGAAAATGATAAGCTGCGTATTGATACTCGCACCGGCAATTATATCGAACGTGCCTGACCGTGCATTATAAGAGACACTAAGACATTTAGTCATAGTGTCTTTTTGCTGTGCAGCTCTGCTATATACATCCTGAATGGATATCTGTATTGTTCATAAATACGGATTATTTGACGAATTGGCTGTTGGTGCATTTTCTTCGGGTAAAATGATATAAATATTCTGTTCAAATTAATGATTTTAAAGTTGTTTTATCAGTTTTGTTGATTGGCACAAATGTAACCTTGTAATTTTTTATCTTGCGTTTAAAAAACGAGGGGTGTATAATGTATTCATTCTATAATGATGGGAGATAATTATATGAGTACTGTTAAATTTATAAAAGCAGCTGCTTTAAAAGAAAAACCTGATGTATCAAAAATCGGTTTTGGTACGCATTTTACGGATCACATGTTTGAAATGACCTATACTGAAGGTATGGGATGGCATGATCCCCAGATTATACCATATGATAATATTTCTGTAAGTCCGGCTAATGCTACTATACATTACGGACAGGCTATTTTTGAAGGAATGAAAGCCTTCAGACAAGGAAATAAGGTAGTTGTTTTTCGTCCTCTGGATCACCTCAATCGATTGAATAATTCTGCACGTATACTTGATATTCCTCAGGTTGATGTAGATCTTGTACATAATGCTCTCAAACAGCTGATTACTATAGAAAAGGCCTGGGTACCGGATCAGCGCGGTCAAAGTCTTTATATACGTCCGTTTATTTATGCTGACGATGGTTTTTTAGGCGTAAGCGTCGGTAAATCGTATAAGCTGTATATCATATTGTCACCGGTAGCTGCTTATTATGCACACGGATTTGCGCCTGTGAAAATTATGGTTGAAGACACTTATGTGCGGGCGACCAAGGGCGGTCTTGGTGAAGCAAAAACTCCTGCCAATTATGCAGCAAGTCTGCATGCCGGTCTTGTTGCTCATCAGAAGGGTTATGATCAGACGCTCTGGCTTGATGGGGTAGAACGCAAGTATATAGAAGAAGTCGGTTCGATGAATATTCTTTTTAAGATAAAGGGCGAAATAGTAACTCCTGAACTAGACGGCAGTATTTTAAGCGGCATCACACGCCGTACAGTTCTTCAGGTAGCAAAAGAATGGGGATATCCTACATCCGAACGCCGTATCTCTATAGATGAAATTAAAGCTGCTTATAAGGCCGGAACATTGGAAGAAGTCTTCGGTTCAGGTACAGCAGCGGTTATTTCTCCTGTGGGTGTTTTAAGTTATAAGGGCGAGGATATGATCATTAATGAAGGAAAAATTGGGCCTTTTGCTCAAAAGATGTTTGATTACGTGACCGGATTGCAATGTGGTGCGGAAAAAGATATTCATAATTTTACTGAACTTATAACAGAGATTTAAAAGGATATAATATATTTATAAAAAACAGTTGCCGTTTGCGCGGCAACTGTTTTTTTGCTGAATAAATAAAAAAGGCAGGAAAACTTCCCTGCCTTTTTTATTTATTCAGCTGCATACACACTAATTTGTCTTTTATAACGACCATTGCGTTCAAAAGCAACTTTACCGTTGATTTTAGCAAATAAGGTATCGTCTCTGCCAATCCCCACATTTTGACCGGGATGAAAATGAGTGCCCCTCTGACGGACTAAAATACTTCCTGCCGTAACCAAGGTACCTGCCTGTTCTTTTACACCAAGGCGCTGTGCTGCACTGTCACGTCCGTTACGGGTACTGCTGACCCCTTTTTTATGAGCGAAAAGCTGTAAATCAAAATTAAACATCTAATTCACCCCCTGCTGTTTAAAATAGTGACGTTTTTAGGATTACCATTTTTTATTTCCCTGAATCCCAGTAAAGCAACTGAAAATACAGCTTCAGTGAGCTCTGTCGGTGGATCCTGCAAAATAAGATTTAAATGTCCCGATTTAACGTTAAAATCAATTTTTGCCTGTACATGTTCCAATAAACTTAAAATAACTGATTGAGCAAGAGCGGAAACAGCCGCACAGACAATGTCCCTGCCATGGGAAGCAAATTCGGCATGTCCAGTTATCAGCAGCCCCGTAGTTTTATGATCAGCATTGCGCAAAACAGTTATCTTAATCATTATGCTTCGATTTTTTCGATAGTCAGTTTAGTATACGGCTGACGATGTCCTTGACGACGGCGATAATTTGATTTTGCCTTATATTTGAAAATCAAAATTTTCTTTGCCTTATCTTGTTTTTCTACTTTTGCAGTAATTTTGGCTCCAGAAACTATAGGAGTACCAATTTTTACATCTGCATCATTGACCACTGTCAGAACTTCGTCAAAAGTTACAGTGTCTCCTTCCGCAGCCTCAAGTTTTTCTACTATAACAGTATCACCTTCAGCCACACGGTACTGTTTCCCGCCTGTTTTAAAGATAGCGTACATATTTAATTTACACCTGCCTCATTATATACTCGCCAGTTGTGGTTAGCAAACGCTATTTGACCTCACTGAGCGGTTGTTAAGTATGCCTGAAAGACAAACTCATACCAGAAAAGTCTATCATAAAAAGCATGTAGATGTCAATATTAAATATTTACAGTGATGTGTAAATTTATGGGGCTGTCAAACTGATTTATCACTGATAAATATATTCAATAAAAAATAAAGTGGATGTCTTTTACCCATTAGCATGAATACTTTTCGGTTTTGTAATAATATTAGGCAATATTGATATAATTGGGCAATGATTTGAGATAAATGATATATCGTTTACTTCTTTATTTGCGAGATAATATGAGTAAAGTTTTGAAATTTAATGAAAAACAAGATAAGGGAGTTGTTTGAAACTATGAGTTTCACGATGTATGTACCTACAAAAATCTTATTTGGTGCCGGAATGCTCAACGAACTTCATAAACAGAAGTTACCTGGCAAGAAAGCGCTCATTGTTATTTCCAATGGAAAATCAACAAGAAGCAACGGTTATTTAACGCGGACCGAAGAGCAGCTTCGTCTGGCTGGTGTGAAATCAGATGTGTTTGATAAGATACAGCCGAATCCGTTAAAGGCGACAGTCATGGAAGGTGCGGCTTTTGCAAAGAAAAATAACTGTGATTTCGTAGTAGCCCTTGGCGGTGGCAGTTGTATTGATTCAGCCAAGGCAATTGCTATCATGGCAGTGAATGACGGTGATCTTTGGGATTATGTTGCCAGCGGCACCGGCAAGAAAAAACCAATTATCAATGAACCTTTGCCAATTATTGCAATCAGTACAACGGCGGGAACCGGCTCAGAAGCTGATGCAGGCTGCGTAGTTACCAACCCGGACACAAATGAAAAAGTCGGTATTAAGACGCCTGCGCTTTTTCCAAAGATTTGCATTGAGGATCCAGAACTCATGAAAAGTGTCCCGGCAGCATTTACAGCTTATCAAGGATTCGATGCATTAAGCCACAGCCTCGAAGGTTATGTTTCAAAATTTGCAAATCTGATGAGTGATATGTATGCGATTACTGCAATTGAAAATGTCGGACGTTATTTATCACGTGCTGTCAAAGACGGCAGCGATATGAAAGCCAGAGAACATGTGGCATTTGGAAATATTCTGTCTGGTACGGTTATGTGCGTCGGCACAACTTCGAGCCAGCACTCCTTAGAGCATGCTTTATCAGCTTATCACGAAAACTTACCGCACGGAGCAGGTCTTATCATGTTAAGCCGCGCTTATTTTACAAATATCATCGAACACCATGTATGCGACGATCGTTTCATCCGCATGGCTAAAGCTATGGGGATGGAAAATGCCAAAGCACCTATGGATTTCATCACAATGCTTGAAAGACTATTGCAAGAGTGCGGTGCAGCAGATCTGAAAATGAGCGATTATGGCATTACGCCAAATGAATTTCCGAAGATGGCGGAAAATGCTATGGGGCCGATGGGCGGACTCTTCGCCTGTGATCGTGTACAACTGGCAAAAGAAGACTGTATCGCAATCTACAAAAAATCTTATAAATAACGGAAAAAGGAGATCAAAATGAAGAAGCTGTTTATTATGGCCGTGTCCAGCCTTATGATTTTTTTGCTGGCTGGTTGCGGCAGCAGTGATGCTGCAAATTCGCCCTCTTCGCAACAGAAGATGGCATCAACCGTGACAGATAAGAATGATTCAGCGAATGCAAAAACTTCGGAAGATAAATCAATGAATACTAATGGTAAAAAAATTCTTGTAACCTATTTTTCTCAGACAGGAAATACGCGAAGAGCAGCTGAACAAATCCATAATCTTGTTGGCGGAGACATTGTGGAAATTAAGACGGTAACGCCTTATCCGACAGGTTATAATGAATGCGTTGAGGTTGCAAAACAGGAAAAGGAAACGAATGCCAGACCGGTATTATCAACAAAAATCGATAATATGGACAGTTATGATGTGATTTTTGTCGGGTATCCCATTTGGTGGCATACGGCCCCGATGGCCATTTATACCTTTCTGCAATCCTATAATTTTTCCGGTAAGACGGTTATTCCATTTTGCACGAGTGCCAGCAGTGAATTTTCGGAAAGTATGCCGGCGATACAGAGTCTTTGTCCCAATTCCACAATACTTGAAGGTGTTAGAGCTAATGAGCCTAAAGAAGTTGAGGCATGGTTGGCTAAAATAGGCATGCGTTAATTGTAAAATTACTCAATAATATTGCAGGAGTTGATTTTTATGAAAGACTATAAAATTTTAAAGAGATTTTTACGCATAGCGGCCATCAGCCTGAGTACCTTGACTTTCATTGGAACAGCCGCTGCTGCTGCGGAACCGACTGATAATAACATGGAAGAGCCACCGATAGCAATAGACAGGGTCCAGGCTGGTGATGAAAAATATCAACGACTTTTTGGTAATACTAAAGTTCCTGAGGAAATGACCGATCCAGATTTTGCGAATACTATGAAACGTTTTATTTATGGTGAAGTCGAACAACAAGGCAACCTCACAGATAAACAACGTGAGCTTATTACACTCGTAGTACTGGAAACCACTCAGAATACAACCCTTTTCAAGATGCATGTTGGCGGTGCGCTCCGTATCGGTATAACGCCTGTCGAAATTAAAGAGGCCGTCTATCAGTCAGCGCCGTATGTCGGTTTTCCCAAGGCGCTTGATGCTCTTCATATCGTAAATGCTGTTTTAAAAGCGCAGAGAATTAAGCTGCCTCTTGAAAGCCAGACAACGGTAACAGAAGAAGATCGTTTTGAGAAAGGTCTTGCAGTTCAAAAGAAAATTTATGGCGATTATATTGATAAAATGCGTGCTGCTGCTCCGGAAGATCAAAAGCATATTCAGGATTATCTTTCTGCCTTCTGTTTTGGCGACACCTACACGCGTAATGGACTTGACCTCCGTATGCGTGAGCTTTTGACTTTTGCCATTATTGCCTCCTTAGGCGGCTGTGAAAGCCAGCTCAAAGGACATATTCAGGGCAATATAAATGTTGGCAACGACAAGAAAACGCTTATCTCCGCCGCTACTCAATGTATGCCATACATCGGTTTCCCGCGCACGCTTAATGCGCTGCGCTGTATAAATGAAGTATTACCCGAGTGAGAATAAATAGGTTTTACATGATGGGGAATAATATTATAATAAAGCTGGAAGAAATGCAGACACAGGAGGGAGATTTATGCCTGAACAAATAAATAAATATCAGTCTGAGCTTGCCAGACTCATTGAACGCTACGTTGTCCAAGACGGTGCCTATGAGACTGCCGTTCCATCGCTGTTCTTTTTTCGGCAGTCGTCGGTAAATGAACCAAGGCATATATTTCATCAACCTTCCTTATGCATTATCTTTCAAGGAGGAAAAGAAATTTGTCTTGCCGCAGAACGATTTAGATATGGTCCGGCTGACTATCTTATTTCATCTGTCGGTTTGCCGGTTACTGGACAAGTCATCGAAGCATCGCCAAATGTTCCGTATTTATCGCTCAAGCTAGAATTTACACCTAATCAAATCGTCGAAATTATAAATGCTTCCGAAGCAAAAACTCGTCTTAAGGAAGATAACAAACATGCTATGTATGTTTGCCGTATTGAAGCGCCTTTGTTGGATGCGGTAGCCAGATTAGCCCGTTTAGTAGACACTCCTGAGGATATTCCGGTACTTGCACCACTCTTTACAAAAGAGATTTTTTATCGAGTTCTGCAGGGAGCGCATGGAAATATATTAAAGCAATTTGCCATAGAGGGAAGCTATGCCTATCAAGTAAGAAAAATTGTCAAGCAAATTACGCAGAATTATGATCAGACGCTTCGAATTGAAGAACTGGCTAAAATAGCAAATATGAGTGTACCTACACTTCACAGACATTTTAAAGAGATCACGGCAATGAGTCCTATTCAGTTTCAAAAACAACTGAGGCTGCAGGAAGCACGGCAACTCTTATTGTCGGAGACAATAGATGCCGCTGATGCAGCGTTTCGGGTAGGATATGAAAGTCCGTCGCAATTCAGTCGTGAATATTCCCGTATGTTTGGCCTCCCACCAAAGGAAGAGATAAAACGTCTACGAGAAAAATATGCTCAATTATAATCTCCAAAAAACTAATTATGCTTGAAAAAAGGCATAGTAATTGTAAAAATCTCATGAATTCATTTTATATGCAGTAAAGTTCCTGCTAATTTAATGTAGTTGTTTAATCAATAGCTAATCCTACATTTATTTGAGTGGGGACTTTTTTGACTAAAGTTAGAAATATTGGTTGCATCAGCTAAACCAGCAGTTTGTTTAGAAAATATGAGAGGATTAGGTTATTTTTTGATAATAATGGTATAACGATCCATTTTTATTTACTTTATAATTAAAAATGTAGTGGTTTATAAGTAACTGCGAAACAAGCTATAAAGAAAAAATGTGGTGATGCTAAGGACGGAATTGATCCAGTTTTAAATGCGTATTTGAACAGCGTTTGATAAAAAATATCATTTTGTCGAACAGAAAATAAACTGTCTTCAGCATTCGGAGCGGGAACCTAAATTGTAAATTTTCACTCAGCAAGTTGAATATCGGCAAGAGAACGCACATCTTATTAACAATATTAGGAGGTTTTTTATTATGTCTACTTGGTTGATTACCGGTTGTTCGAGCGGCCTTGGCCGAAATCTTGCTCAGGCTGTGTTGAAACACGGAGATAATGTAGTCGTAACAGCAAGGGATCTTTTTGCAATTCAAGAGATTGTCAGTACTTTCCCCGATACGGCACTGGCTCTTCAGTTGGACGTGACAAATCACAAGCAGATTGCGCAAGTGATAAGGCAAGGTGAATCTCGGTTTGGTGGAATTGATGTTCTTGTCAATAATGCAGGACATGGTTATCGCGCCGCAGTGGAAGAAGGAGAAGCTGATGAAGTGGAGGAACTTTTTGCTACAAATTTTTTTGGCCCTGTAGCACTGATGAAAGCGGTACTGCCCGGCATGAGAATGAGACATAAAGGTACTATCGTGAATATCTCCTCTATAGCCGCCCGCACTACTGAACCCGGGTCTGGTTACTATGCAGCAACAAAGTGTGCCCTTGAAGGATTATCAAGAGGTCTTCAGAAAGAGTGTGCCTCCCTTGGTATATCGGTAATAATAGTTGAACCAGGCGCATTCAGAACTGATTTCGCCGGGCGTTCTCTGCGACAGTCGCGGACAGCCATGAACGATTATGCCGCCACTGCCGGACTTCGTCGAATTGGCAATGACGTTACCAACGGGCATCAGATTGGCGATCCTGAGAAAGGCGCAGAATTAATTATTAAGGCTGTTGGTTCATTAGAGCCACCTGAGTTATTAATATTGGGAAGTGATGCCGTCAAGGTGGTCAGCGATGCTCTCAGCACAGATCTCGCGCAGGTAGAAGCGTGGAAAAAGAATAGTATTATTACAGATTACTCCGATTAAACGAAACTTTTATGATGGGATAATTTATGAACTATTTTATAAAATTGTGCTTTGTTTAGAATAGAATGGTGTTAATTTTTGCAATATTATAGATATGGATTGGCAAACGGCAGTTATTTAATAATGAAGAAGAAATGTCAATATGAGCAGTCAGGGGGAAAATGCGACTTGGTTATTCGGGAAATCAATCTTGATAATATTAGGCAATAATACGAGATAATCGTTATATCCTTGAGTGATGATTTTACTGCATAATAATAACATGATAAACAGCCTTATATTTATGTCTAAATATTTGAGGAGGAGTTTTTATGAACCTGAAATTGAAACTAAGTCTGGCAGTGCTGGCATTAGGGTTGCTGAGTATTGGGGATGGCGGACAGATCAGTGCACAGTCAGCGGAGAGAGGCAGTCATCCTGTTGTGGCAATGCAAGAAAGAACTTTTCAGGAAGTAGATCCAAGCACATTTAAAAGTCCAAATGAAAATCCGTTTGGTCTGGTTTATCGGGGAGCAATTACTCAGAATATCTCAGGACAGGTGAATATTCATCCAATCACTTATGATTTGAACGGCATAAAGATTTCGGCTAATGTGTATACACCAGCAGGCTATGATAAGGCAGGCAGTAAAAAATATCCGGCACTTGTTGTCGCACATCCTAATGGAGGAGTTAAGGAACAAGTTGCGGGCTTATATGCACAGCGTATGGCCGAAAATGGTTACATCACAATTGCTGCAGATGCCTCTTTTCAGGGGGCAAGCGGTGGGTTTCCGCGTAATGTTGATAAACCTTTCTATCGGGTTGAAGACATTCATGGTATGGCAGATATGATCTCTTCTTACCCGGGAGTTGATGCGGAGCGTATAGGCGCATTAGGAATATGCGGTGGCGGCGGTTACACGTTGAAGGCGGTGCAAACGGACAAACGTTTTAAAGCGGTTGCAACGCTCAGTATGTTTAATTCGGGCATCGTCCGCCGCAATGGATTCATGGATTCGCAGAAAGATACCACTCAAGAACGTTTACAGCAGGCCTCAGCGGCCAGAGCTCAGGAAGTTGCCGGCGGTGAAGTACAATATACGCCGGACATGCTGGACCAGAATCTGAGTGAGGAACAGCTTGCCAAAATGCCTGATTTGTATCGTGAAGGCTATGAATATTACGGTAAAACACACGCATATCCGAATTCCACGTTTCGCTATACAGTAAGCAGCAATCTTGATTTATTCACGTTTGATGCAGCTAATAATATGGATCTGATCAACCAGCCCTTGCTGATGATGGCAGGCAGCAGAGCAGATACTCTTTATATGACGAAACAGTGTTTTGCCGCGGCAACTGGCACAAAGGACAAGGAATTATTCCTGATAGAGGGAGCAACTCATATTCAGACATATTGGGTGCCCAAATATGTTGAGCAAGCTGTTGATAAACTAACTGTATTCTACGGAAAACATTTATGATCATATCTGCTAATTGGAAAAATGTCGATTGCATCGTGAAATCTTCTTGATTTAAGGAAAAATTTCAATTACAAAAATAAAAGTATATAGACGCAGCATAGAAATATAACAACAATATGGAAATGCTGCGTTTTATTATGCAGCATATGCCTCTATCCGGCATCCTATTTTTCAGGAAGAGCCATTGTGACGCGTGTTTTTGATAAAAATGAGATGGCCAAATTTTCAGGAGGAGCAGTCACTTTTGAGCCAGGTGCAAGGACATATTGGCATATACACCCAGCAGGACAATTGTTGATTGTTCAATCGGGAACGGCGCTGGCACAGGAATGGGGAAGGAAAACGATTGTCCTCCATGCGGGGGATATGCTCTGGTGTCCTCCGAATGTTAAGCATTGGCATGGTGCGGATATGAATGGTGAGATGGTGCAAATTGCACTGACCGGAGATAAAGAGGGGAAAGCTGTTACTTGGCTTGAAGAAGTCAGTGATGCAACATATAGACAGGCAGTTCTTGATGAAGAAAATAATCAAGCTTTGTGAGGGGAGCAAGGGAATATGAAAAAAAGAAGGCTTGGAGATTTAGAGGTATCAGCTATAGGATTAGGCTGCATGGGATTTTCCCATGCTTATGGTACTGCGGTTGAGAAAAAGGAAGCTGTACAGAAAATAAGAGCAGCTTATGATCTGGGCTATAATTTTTTTGATACGGCAGAATGCTATATCGGACAAAATCTAGATGGCAGTATTTCTTATAATGAAGAAATCGTCGGCAGGGCATTGGCTGATATACGCAGTCAAGTTGTTATTGCAACAAAATTCGGTGTAAGGCACCAGGGGGACACATTGCTGGCAGACAGCAGTCCGGCAACGATTCGCAAATCGGTAGACAGCAGCTTAAAGCGTCTGGGCGTGGAGTATATCGATCTTTATTATCAGCATCGTATTGATCCAAAGACGGAACCCGAAGAAGTTGCCGCCGTTATGGCAGAGCTGATTAAGGACGGGAAAATCCGTTATTGGGGAATTTCTGAGGCAAATGAAGAATATTTACGGCGTGCATATGCAGTATGCCCGGTCACGGCTATAGAAAATCGTTATTCGATGATGGCTCGATGGCATGAAGCACTGTTCTTGACGCTGGAGGAATTGAATATTGGTTTTGTTGCATTTTCGCCGATGGCAAATGGTTTTTTGACGGGGAAGTATACGAAGAATTCTAAGTTTGCTAAAGGAGATTTTCGCAGTGAAATGCCGCAGTATACAGAAGAAGGTATGGCAGCCGGAGCTGAATTGATGAAAATCGTATCGAATCTGGCAGCTGAAAAAGGCGCGACAGACGCACAGATATCGTTAGCATGGATGATGAATAAAAAACCTTGGATTGTGCCTATTCCGGGCAGCCGTAAAATCGAGCGTATGAAAGAAAATGCTGAATCGGCAGATATTATGCTGACCATTTCCGAAATTCAGCATATTGATCAGGCATTGTCAAAAATGGAGCTGCCAGTGTTTGGTGGACATCATATTGAAAAATAAATTATCATTATCGGAAATAGCCATATACAGAAAAAAATAGCATGAGAGAGGATGAACAAGAATGGTACGAGCAAACAAAATTATCCTGGCTGCATCAATTTGCATGAGTCTGTTGACCACTTCGGCAATGGCGATGAGTAAGCCGGTAACAATTGAGGATCAGGGCAGCTTTATGGCGGGCGGTACGGTAGTGACATCCCCGGGAACTTATGATGGTACAAAGCCGATGAGCCATGATGGTGAAACTTTGCATGGGGACCATGCATATGTATTTTATCAGAAGCCGGTGAAAGCACACAAAAACAGTATGGTATTTCTGCATGGCTATGGACAATCATCAAAGACCTGGGAAAGTACACCGGACGGCCGGGATGGCTTCCAGAATATATTCTTGGAAAAGGGATATAAAACCTATCTGGTCGATGAACCACGTCGCGGCAAAGCAGGACGATCTACTGTTCCCACAACGATTTCTGCACAGCCGGATGATCAGCTTTGGTTCAATACCTTTCGTATCGGCCAGTGGCCCAATTATTATGAGAATGCAGCCGTACCCAAGGATAAAGAATCGCTGGATCAGTTCTTCCGTGAAATGACGCCGGATACAGGCAGCTTCAATGAACAGGTAGTTGCCGATGCAATGGCAGCTGTATTTGAAAAGTCTGGGGATGGTGTGCTGGTCACGCATTCTGCTGGCGGTGGACCGGGTTGGGCGACTGCCATGAGAACCGCTAAGGTTCGTGGTATCATCGCGTTAGAGCCAGGAACATTCCCATTTCCGCAAGGAGAAGTACCAGCAACGGAAGCGACCAGCAGCCCATTCCCGGCTTCGGGTGAAGCTGTGCCAATGGACGAATTTATGAAACTCACGAAAATACCGATTGTTGTATATTTTGGTGATAATATTCCAACTGAGCCAACAGAGAACTGGGGACAGGATAACTGGCGTGTACGCCTGAAGCTTGCGAAAAAGTGGGAAGCTGTGATGAAAAAATATGGCGGTGATGTGACCGTCGTTTCTTTACCGGATATCGGAATCAAAGGAAATACGCATTTTATGATGGCAGATCTTAATAATGAACAGGTTGCAGATGCTATGGAAAAATGGATGAAGAAGAAAGGTTTGGCTGAATAATCTTTGGCTAAATTTTGCAAAAACAAGAAATCTAAATGAAACAATGAAAACTTGGAGGAAAAAAATGAAAGTTTTACTGGTGAATGGAAGTCCGCATGAAAAAGGATGTACGTATACTGCACTTTCTGAGGTCGCAAAAACCTTACAGGAAGAGAATGTTGGGACAGACTTCTTCTGGATTCGCAATAAAGCACTTAATGGCTGCCTGGGATGCCATAAATGTGTGCAACTGCATAAATGCGTATTTGATGACCGGGTGAATGAATTGCTGGAGATTGCCGGAAAATATGATGGATTTATCTTTGGCTCCCCTGTGCATTGGGCTGCAGCAGGTGGAGCTGTTACGTCTTTCCTGGATCGTGTTTTTTACGCAGATTTCTGTGGTGGACGGAATTCCTTTTACCTGAAACCGGCAGCTGCAGTCATTTCTGCCCGCAGGGCCGGGACGACAGCGACCTATGATCAGCTGAATAAATACTTTGGTTTGATGCAGATGCCTATCGTGTCTTCTCGCTATTGGAATATGGTGCATGGTGCGAAACCAGAAGATGTCCAGCAGGATATTGAAGGTTTGCAGGTTATGCGTATCCTGGGACGAAATATGGCGTTTTTCCTGAAATGCAAGGAAGTTGGATTGAAAAATGGGGTTGCATTGCCTGAACAGGAAGAAACTACCTTCACGAATTTTATTCGTTGACTGGCTCAGCAGTTGGAAGGAGAGCTGACCAATGTATGATGAGGTAGCAGAATATAGTCGGGGACTTACCAAACTGATTGATAGGCACGCTGAGATTATAAATTGATGCAATGTCATATTATGCAGAAATCTTTAATTTCCAGAACTGGTAACTATAGTTCCTGTATTGCAGCGAGGATTATTATGGGAAAAGGCATGCCGGACGATAACTCATCTTATTTGAGTAGTTAGGTATAAGGAGAGAGGCTGAAGAACTAATCAACAGCCTCTTTTTTTATTTTGGGAATATATTTATCGCAATCTTGTACCCAAATTGAATAAAAAGATTGACATGGAGTTCACTCCATGTAGTAAAGTTATTTTGTCAGAAATGAATATAAAAAACTATTTGATTAATAAGGAGCCGGTAAAATGAATTTTACTAAAACTATGTCTTATTCTTTGCAGCTCAGGGCGGTTGTGAATAACAGCTTACTTCGCATATCAAGGCGAATAATCGTATTTATAATGATTTAGCAGTTTCCGTAATGCTTTTATTCAATGACTCGATAAGAAATTTGCATACCATAAAGCCGCGGAGTTATAGGAGATTTTTATGAATAAACAAAGACTTTTTATTGTAACAATGGGGCTTTTATTGTCGAATGCTATGGCAGGTTTGGATGGAACAATAATTAATACGGCTTTGCCATCAATCATAAGTGATTTACACGGAATTCAATATATTGGCTGGATTGTTGCAGTTTTTTTGTTAGGAATGGCAGTCGTTACACCTCTATGGAGTAAATTCGGCGAACGTATAGGGAATAAAAGAGCCTATCAGATAGCTACGATATTATTTATTTTTGGGTCAATATTTCAAGCATTATCCAGTAATATTATTTTTTTCTTAATTGCAAGGGCTATTATGGGAATTGGTGCAGGAGGAATGAATACATTACCATTTATTATTTATGCAGATTTGTATACAAATCTAAGAAAAAGAAGTGAAGTCATAGGATATGCTACTGCAAGCTTTAGCGCAGCTTCTATCATCGGTCCGTTAATTGGTGGTTGGATTGTAGATGTTTTCAGTTGGCATTGGGTATTTTATATTAATGTTCCTATTGCAATGTTTTCAATTTTGAGTGTTCAATTTTTTTTCAAAGAGCCCATACGAAATGCTGCAGGTAAGAAAATAGACTATTTAGGTGCTTGTCTGCTTATATCTTCTTTGGTTTTAATTTTAACAGGCATCCAAATGATAGGGACAGCTTCACTGGTGCTTATTGTCAGCTTTATGATGGTTGGTTTGATTTTATTGGCATTATTATTACAAGTTGAAAAAAAAGCGGCCGATCCCATAATTCCTAACAGGCTTTTTAAAAATATTCCTTTGGTAGTGGACTTTTTTTTATTTGCTCTTTTGTGGGGGGCATTTATTGCGTTCAATATTTATATACCAATGTGGGCTCAAAGTCTCTTGGGCCTTAGTGCCTTGATAGGAGGTATGACCCAGATTCCTGGTTCTATTACAAATTTTATGGGTTCTGTGATTGGCGCCAGAATACAAGCACAGGTGGGAAAATATCGCATGGTTACTTTGGGAACTTTAGCGTTTTTATTTTCTTTTTTGTGTGTGGCAGCGGCACCTATTAATACATCTTTTGGATTTTTATTGCTAATGGGGGCCTTTGAGGGTCTCGGATTAGGTTTATGTTTTAATATTTTGCAAATTAGCGTACAGGAAGATGCCGAGAAAAGAGATATTCCAATTGCAACCTCATTTGCATATTTATTGCGTATTTTAAGTCAAGCATTCATGTCCTCTATCTATGGAGTAGTTTTAAATAATGCTTTAATGAAGGGGGTTGAAGAGTCTCGTGGGGAAATTTCTATTGATATGCTGAATAAGCTGGGAAATTCACAAAGTATGACAGATTTACCGGGAACTTTACTATATGAAATGAGAATAATCATGTATAGTGGTTTGCACAATATTATGTTGATTGCATTGTTTTTATTGATCATAGCCTTAATTTTTAATATTGGAATACAGAAAAAAATGAAAAAAAACGGGTTTAAACATTTCGGTCAGTAAAATTTAAACATTTGAATATCATGATTTCATTAAGGGGACGGGTGGTGCTGAAACAATTGTCTCCATTACTTGATTATATTTCAATGTTTTTATGCTCATTTCCCCATTTTGCTACTTTTTCCAATATCGGGATCAACGATATTCCTTCTTCGGTCAGGGAATATTCTACTTTAGGCGGTACTTCATTATATTGCTCTCTATGTATTAAACTATTTGTTTCCAGATATTTCAATTGAGCGCTTAATGTTTTATGTGTGATAGGGTTCAAGTTTTTTTTCAATTGATTATATCTTATTATTTTTAATTTGTATATTTCCCATAAAATAATCCAGTTCCACTTTCCGCCTATCAGGGATATTGTATATCGCATGCCGCAATCCCCGTATTTATTTTCAAATATATTCATAAATAAACCTCCAATACTTACTTTTGAGTGAGTATATACCTAAAAAGTGCATACTTACTTTTTTATAAGAATAATATATAATTTATAACATAGATTTTTATAATATTCAATGGAGGTAGAAATGAATATATTAGCTATCAATGCAAGTCCGAGAAAAAATGGAAATACTGCGGCTCTTTTAGACAAATCTTTAGAAGGCGCTGCTTCATGTGGTGCAAAAACGCAGCTTATCAATCTTTATGAACTTAAATACAAGGGCTGCTTGAGTTGTTTTGCCTGCAAACTAAAGGATGGAAAAAGCTATGGAAAATGTGTGGTGAAGGATGACTTGGCAAATGTGCTTGAAGCGGCTGCCGCAGCGGATGCAATTGTGCTTGGCTCTCCAATCTATTTACATTCACCCACAAGTTCTGCGAGAGCATTCTTGGAAAGATGGGTTTTTCCTTATCTGGTATATGATAAAGATCATTCAAGCCTTTTTCCGAGAAAAATTCCAGTAGCGCTGATCTATACAATGAATGTGACTTCTGAACAATTTAAAGTGGAGTATGAACCTGAACTAAAATCAATTCCTATCTATATAGAAAAAATATTTGGTTCATGTGAAACGCTGGTGGTCAATGACACATATCAATTTGATAATTATTCAAAATATGTTGCAACTTTATTTGATGAGAAGAAGAAAAGAATGGTCAGGGACACACAATTTCCCAAAGATTGCCAACAGGCGTTCGACATGGGGGTAAAGCTTGCCAGAAGAACTTGAATTTTATTCCAGATCTGCTGTGGAAAAGTAATATGCAGGATATTTATATAATAAAATAATAACAAGGGATTTTTATGGGAGGAGAAAGCGGCAATGGCAGTAAACACTACTATTTATTATTTCAGCGGCACAGGAAATTCTTTAAAAATTGCCGAAGATCTGAGTACAAACATGCGTGATTCTAAAATAGTACGCGTTGCCTATAATACGCTGCATATAACTGCTGATGAAGACTCGGCGAAAATAGGTTTTGTGTTCCCTGTATATTTCAGAGGCTTACCGCGCATGCTGGAAGGTTTTATAAAAAAACTGAAAGTTAACAGCAATGCTTATTTTTTTGCAGTAGCCAATTTTGGAAGCAGTGCGGCCTTGAGTTTCCAGCAGATTGACGGGATTCTTAAAGAGAAGGGAGCAGGGCTGAACGCAAATTTTAGTGTCTTTATGCCGGGTAATATGTGGTTTATGTATTATCCTCACCCAGAAAAAGATTTTTCTGAAAGAATTGAAGAGGAGCCTGGCAAATGTAAAATTATCGCCGGTAAGATCAATTGTAAATCAGAAAATCCACTGCCTATATTGGAAAAGTTAGAAGAAGACAAAAAAATGTACAACGCATTTATACCAAGTACTGTCAGTAATAATTTTTGGGTGAATGAAAAATGTACAGGATGCGCTGTTTGTTCAAAGGTATGTCCGGCAAAAAATGTGTATTTCATAGATGGCAGGCCGGTATGGAAAAAAAATTGTGAACAGTGTTTAGCCTGCCTGCATTGGTGTCCGGTGGGAGCAATAGAATATAAACAGGATTCTATTGGGAGAAAAAGGTATCATAATCCATTAATCCATTCCAGAAAAATGTTTGTTGATTCTTTGAAGAAAAAATAAGTTAAATGAGGGTTGTTTTATATAAATATTTTACAAGCAGGTCTGCTGTCTAGCAGCTATACTAATAGTCTACGTAATTATTTTGAAAATTCTGTCTTATATACAAACACAGATAAAAATTTAATATATTTATATTGACTTCATAAAAAAAATATGTTAAAGTGAATCATGCTTATAAATTAAAGAGCAAAGGTGCTTTCGATATTGCCGTTCGGTAATATGAAAGTGCCTTTTTTTTTACAAGGGAGGGAAATAAAATAGGGCAAATATTTTTGCCTATAGAAAAAGCTCTATGAATACTGCAATATTCATAGAGCATGGGTAATCGCCTATTCAACTGGTAAGAAGATTATTTGATATGCCCGTTTTTAAGTATAACAAATGAATTTAAACTTTTCAAGCCGAATAGGTGGATTTTTATAAGTGACATTATAAATTTGAGAGGGGCAGTTTGGAATGAGAAAGATTGCAATTTATGGAAAAGGCGGCATTGGCAAATCAACCACGCAGCAAAATACAGCAGGAGCTATGGCCCATTTTTTCGATAAGAAGGTATTTATACATGGCTGCGACCCTAAGGCAGATTCTACACGCATGATACTGGGCGGGATGAATCAGAAAACATTGATGGATATGCTGCGTGATGATGGTGAAGAAAAAATCACAGTTGACCGCGTTGTAAAGGAAGGATACGGTGGCATCCGCTGTGTTGAATCCGGCGGTCCTGAACCGGGAGTTGGCTGTGCAGGACGCGGAGTTATAACTGCTATCGATCTGATGGAAAAAAATGGAGCTTATACTGATGATCTTGATTTCGTGTTTTTTGATGTATTAGGAGATGTTGTTTGCGGCGGTTTTGCCATGCCTATACGTGAAGGTAAAGCACAAGAGGTATATATTGTCGCTTCAGGCGAAATGATGGCCATTTATGCGGCCAATAATATTTGCAAAGGGTTGCTTAAATATGCTAAACAAAGCGGAGTCCGCTTGGGCGGTATAATTTGCAACAGCCGCAATGTAGATAGAGAAAAAGAATTTTTAGAAGAATTTACTTCGGCCATAGGGACTAAAATGATACACTTTGTGCCCCGTGATAATGTTGTTCAGAAAGCAGAATTCAATAAAAAGACCGTTGTAGAATATGATGCTGAGTGCAATCAGGCCAATGAATATAGAACCTTAGCTCAAAAAATCATAGACAATAAGGATTTTGTTATACCGCATCCCTTAAAAATGGATGACCTGGAAGCTATGGTAGTAAAATACGGAATATCTGATTGACACGGTTTATCACTGATACAGGGAGGAATAGAAATGCCATATCATGAGTTTGAATGCAGCAAATGCATACCGGAAAGAATAAAGCACGCCGTAGATAAAGGAAAAGATGAAAATTTATCTGATGCGCTGCCATTGGGATATCTTAATACTATTCCTGGTACATTGTCCGAACGCGGATGTGCTTATTGTGGTGCTAAACATGTTATAGGTACGCCGATGAAAGATGTTATTCACCTCAGCCACGGGCCTATAGGCTGCACCTATGATACGTGGCAGACCAAAAGGTATATAAGTGATAATGATAATTTTCAGATAAAATATACTTTTGCCTCCGATATGAAAGAAAAGCATATAGTTTTTGGTGCGGAAAAGGTATTAAAAAATAATATTCTTGAAGCATTCAAAGCCTTTCCAAAAATAAAGCGGATGACTATTTATCAGACCTGCGCTTCTGCATTGATCGGAGATGATATCAAGGCAATCTCTCAGGAAGTAATGGATGAAATGCCGGATGTAGATATCTTTGTATGTAATTCTCCTGGATTTGCCGGACCAAGTCAGTCAGGAGGCCATCATAAAATCAATATTGCATGGGTGAATGACAAAGTAGGTCAGGTAGAGCCTACAATTACAAGCGATTTTGTAATTAATTATGTAGGAGAATACAATATTCAGGGTGATCAGCAGATTATGCAGGATTACTTTAAAAGAATGGGTATACAGATTCTCTCAACATTTACGGGAAACGGCTCCTATGATGATTTGAGGGCTATGCATAGAGCAAAGCTCAATGTACTGGAATGTGCCCGGTCCGCAGAGTATATCTGCGATGAACTGCGTAAACGCTATGGTATTCCGCGTATGGATATTGACGGTTTTGGCTTTAAGTCATTGTCAGGCTCTTTGCGTAAAATTGGCTTATTCTTTGGTATTGAGGACAGAGCTGAGGCCATTATAGAAGAAGAAACAAAACGCTGGAAACCCGAACTTGATTGGTATGCGGCAAGACTTAAGGGTAAAAAGATATGCTTGTGGCCGGGTGGGTCAAAACTCTGGCATTGGGCTCATGTCATTCATGAAGAAATGGGATTGGAAGTAGTATCCGTATATACCAAATTCGGACATCAGGGCGACATGGAAAAAGGTGTTTCCCGGTGCGAAGTCGGTGCTTTGGCAATTGATGATCCAAACGAACTTGAATGTATTGAAGCAATGTATAAGTTAAAGCCGGATGTTATAGTCACAGGGAAACGTCCGGGGGAAGTAGCAAAAAAAATACGGGTTCCCTATGTCAATGTCCATGCTTATAACAACGGACCGTATAAAGGTTTTGAAGGTTGGGTGCGACTTGCCAGAGATCTTTATAACGCAATATATTCACCTATTCATCAATTGGCATTTGTTGATATAAGCAAGGATGAAATAGAAACAGATAAAGGCTTTATGACACGGCAAATGTTTTCCGATACGCAGTTGGATGAATCTATTGTGAATTCCAAAGAAATGCATGAATATACGGGAGAATTCGACAGCCTGAAACGACTGCGCGACAGAGAATATCCACAATATCCGATGAAGGGAAAACAGGCGGCAGTCTAAATTATACAAAGGAGTTGCAGATTACCGTGGAAATGACTATAGAAGCCGGAAAAGATACGCTGATGAATTATATTATGAAAAATTGCCTCTGGCAGTTTAATTCCCGCGGGTGGGATAGAAAATCACAAAACGAAAATATTATCGGCAAAGCTACGCAGATACTCTGCAAAGAAGAAACCAGCAGAGAAACTTTAGCGGATCGCTGTTACTGGGCTGAAGCACAGGAATTGGTAAACGAATGGCAATGCTTTCCCTGGCTGCAGAAAATGAATGACAATGATATAAAAGCCATGATGGGCAAGCTGAAAGAGACACTTGATTACCAGCTGATTACAAATTCGCTTAATGAAGAGCTGAAAAATCCTAATTATTAAAAATCATTTTGCCTGATGGATTGTCCACTCCTGTCCGCAATGATTGGAAATGGCAGACAGGAACGGACATATCCCGTATTGGCTGTGTTAAATTTGCATACGTATGTTCAAAGAAAAAGGGGGGCGCAGCAATGCCTTGTGAATTAAAGGAAAAAGAGCGCACAGGTGTAATAAATCCTATATTCACCTGTCAGCCGGCAGGCGCGCAATATGCCAGTATTGGTATAAAGGATTGTATCGGGATCGTGCATGGTGGACAAGGGTGTGTAATGTTCGTGCGGTTGTGGTTCTCCCAGCATTATAAGGAAAGCTTTGAGCTGGCATCTTCCTCTCTGCATGAAGATGCAGCTGTTTTCGGAGGCGTTCATCGTGTAGAAGAGGCAGTCGACGTTCTCTTGATGCGTTATCCGGATGTTAAGATAGTGCCCATAATAACCACCTGCTCAACAGAAGTAATCGGTGACGATGTTGATGGTGTAGTCACGAAACTTAATGAAGGACTGTTGAAAGAAAAGTATGCCGGCCGTGAAGTGCATCTTATTCCTATTCATACGCCAAGCTTTAAAGGCAGTCATGTGACAGGCTATGATGTAGCAGTGGAAGAAATCATAAAACATTTCGCCAAGAAAGATAAAGCAGCAAAAAAGCTGAATCTGCTGACTGGCTGGCAGAATCCGGGCGATGTACGCACCTTGAAGCATTTGCTGACGGAAATGGATGTAGAAGCTAACGTGATTTTTGATATTGAGGAATTTGACGCACCCCTCATGCCTGACGGCAATCATGTGGCACATGGCAGCACAACTATGGAAGACTTGGAAAATACGGGCAGCGCAATAGGCACGATAGCACTTAATCGTTATGAAGTGGGTAAAGCGGCACAATATCTTGAAAATGAGTTTGATATTCCTACGGTAATAGGACCGTCTCCTATCGGTATACGCAACACTGATACTTTTTTGGAAAATGTCAAAAAACTTACAGGCAAATCCATCCCGGCATCGCTTGTAAAGGAACGCGGCATTGCAATTGATGCGATTACTGATGTGGCACATATGTTTTTGGCGGATAAGCGTGTGGCTATCTATGGTCATCCGGATCTTGTTATAGGTCTTGCAGAATTCTGCCTGGATTTAGAAATGAAACCTGTTCTGCTGCTTTTGGGGGATGACAATACCAAATATGGTGAAGATTCCCGTATTAAAGCGCTGCAGGAAAATGTCGATTACGATATGGAAATTGTTACCAATGCCGATTTATGGGATTTGGGAGATCGCTTGCAGAATAAAGGGTTGAAGCTTGATCTTATTTTAGGTCATTCCAAGGGAAGATTCATCGCAATGGATAATAAAGTTCCGTTGGTGAGAGTCGGTTTCCCCGTATTTGACAGGGCCGGATATCACAGAGAAGCTACAGTAGGATATGAAGGCGCCATGCTTCTGGCTGAAAAAATGGCTAATGTATGGTTTACGGATATGGAATATACCCAAAATAAGGAATGGCTTCTCAATATGTGGTAATACCTGTCCAGTAAGTAAATGTATGCATTTTGCCGAGAGGAAAACATTAATGAGACTGCATTATATTCAGCATGTTCCTTTTGAACATCCGGGAATTATTTTGGATTGGGCGCAGGAACATGGTTACCCGCTGAGCAACACGCAAATATATCAGGAGGATGCTTTTCCTGCTCAGAAAGATTTTGATTGGCTGATTGTCATGGGCGGTCCGATGAATATTTACGAAGAAGATAAATATCCTTGGCTGAAAAAAGAAAAGGAATTTATTCTGCAAAGTATAAACAGCGGTAAAATAGTCATTGGAATATGTCTGGGGGCTCAGTTGGCAGCTGATGTTTTGGGCGGTAAAGTAACAAAAAACGAGCAGAAAGAAATTGGCTGGCTGCCCGTGACATTCAATGAAAATATAAAAAAAGAATCGGTATTCTCTGATTTTCCCGAAGAGATGACTGTATTTCAGTGGCATGGTGATACATTCAGCCAATTGCCGCCCAATGCCTATAGCATTGCTCAGAGTAAAGGCTGCAAACAGCAGGCTTTTGTCTATGGCGGGACAGTTTATGCCTTTCAATTTCATCTGGAGATCGGCGAAAATACCATAAAAGATTTGTTGCATCATTGCTCTGACGAAATGACTGTCGGTGATTACGTTCAAACGTCCGAATATATTTTGAATAACATTCCTATGCTTGAACCGATTCAAAAATATATGAAAAAATTTTTGGATAATTTGTCCGAAAGCAGAGTTTAAGAGTATAAAGTGACAGTAAATAATCGCTGCATGATCAAGCCATTTTGAAAGGAAGTGTCATTATGTTAATGATTAAGGCATTTGTCAGGCCGGAAAAGAAAGAGCTATTATTGGAAGAACTTTCGAAAGCAGGTTTCCATTCCGTAACTGTTGTCGATGTTGTTGGGCGCGGTAAACAGCAGGGGATAAAATTTGGTGAACGCATTTATGATGAAATACCAAAATGTATGCTGATGCTGGGTGTAGAAGATACCGCCAGAGAAGCTGTTGTCGGTATTATAATCAAGTATGCGAAAAGTGACAATGGCGGAGCTTTCGGTGACGGAAAGATTTTTATCAGCCGTTTAGAACAGGTTTATACTGTTTCCAGCGGAAAACCAGGCTTATGACGGAGGCACTGTGATGAAAGAAATAATAGCTGCCATTCGCATAGAAAAAATAGGTCCTACTAAAAAGGCTTTATTGGAGATAGGTATACCAGGTTTCACTGCTTTCAAGGCAGTAGGCAGAGGCAAGCGGGTGACAGATGAGACGCTGCTCGCGAAAAGGAAAATGTCTATAGCCAAGGTTGATCCTGCCGATAATAAATCAGAATTGCTGATGACAGAATTTATCAATGGAGCCAGGACATTTCCCTGCAGAGTGGTGATTGTTTTGGTGTCTGATGCTGATGCTGATAAAGTAGTACAGGCAATAATAAAAGTAAACCGCACAAACTACGGCATAGGTGACGGGAAAATTTTTGTCATGCCTCTTGAAGAATCAATACGCATCCGTACAGAAGAAACCGGTGTTGCTGCTTTGTAGATATTTGACCGATTTTCATAAGGAATGGTGAATTATTGTGAGAATAGCAGCTTTGGTGGATAATGACGGCAGAACCATTGCTATGAATGAATCGGGTAACCTTATCTTGTATGAACAGGATAAACACGCAGCATGGCATGAAATAAAAAAATGTGAATATTCTCTGATAAATATCACTGATGCAGCACAGATAAGAAAAATTTTACGAAAACATATCAGCACTATCACGGATTGTCATATCCTGCTCGCAAAAGACGGAAAGGCCATATACCGTATGATATTCGAAGATGCAGGTTACCATCTTTGGCGTCTCGAAGGTATCGCAGAAAAAGTGCTTTGGCAGGTCGCAGAATTGGAGCATGCCGGCGGCATGAAAAAAACTGCCCAAAAACTGCGGACGGCGGCAGACTATCATCCTGTATCAAAGGGAAAAGGTCATTATTTTATAGATATTTGTGAAGTAATGTCAAATCATAATATTCATTCCAGCGATGTGCTTATTCCTTTTTTGGAAAAGAGAAATTTTGAAGTGCTTGAAATTAACTGCACTCATATACCGCGCTGGTTTGAGAACGTACTTGAACCGCTGGAGCTGAAGCTGCGATCGCAGTATACGGACTCGGGCCTAATGAAAGTTTTTGTATCCAAGAAATGATTTTACTAACATATTTTGGTTCAAATGCATATTTGAAGTGAGGTCTCCCCCACACTTCCGCTGCATTGACATAAGCAATAGCTGAACGAAAAGGCTCTGCCACCGGCAGAGTCTTTTCGTTCAGCTATTGCTGTGAAATGATTCAAGTTCATTAATATAGATGCAGAACATTTTTACAAAAGAAAATAGTTATACTATGCATGCAAAAAAATTTTTTTATTCCATCATGAGTGTATATTTTTATACAATTTAAAAATTTCACTAGCTTATAATAATTTTTTTATATAAAAAACAGTAAGATTATATTGTCTAGGGGGTAGAAAAAACATTGAAAACACGTTATAATAGCACGGGGAGATTCCTCCCTGAGAATAATATTATCCATTCTATAAACACGGAGGATTTAAATGCGAAAAAGAAAACAGATTATCAATAATAAAAATACAGGGTTTTTCCTTGTAAAGGAAGATATTCTGCCTACTGCAATAAAGAAAACCATCAAAGTCAATGAAATGCTTAAGCGTGGTGATGCAGCTACAATAAATGAAGCAATAGCTTCTACAGGCTTATCACGCAGTGCTTACTATAAATACAAAGATTCTGTATTTCCTTTTTATGAAGCCAGCCTTAATAAGATAGTATCAATTTCCTTTATGCTGGATCATAAAAAAGGTGTACTGTCAAAAGTGCTGAATATAATATCGTCCGATTCGGCAAATATACTGACGATCAATCAAGGGCTGCCTTTGCAGGGAATGGCCAACGTTACTTTATCTATTGAAACAGAAAATATGAACATTGATCTTGAAGCCCTGCTCGATAAGCTCCGTGTGGTCGAAGGAGTAAGACGACTGGAAATAGTGGGACAGGCATAAGCCGTTTGAAAGGATATTTACTAAATGAGTGGTATTATAAAAGTCGGTCTTTTAGGCTGCGGTACAGTAGGTACGGGTGTTATTAAAGTTTTGGCAGAAAATGCTGAAGAAATAACACCAAAGGTCGGTGCACAAATTATCATTTCACGTGTGTTGGTACGGGATGCTCAAAAAAAGCGTGATTTACCTCAGTCTATTTCTGTTACAGATAATATAGAGGATATTTTAAATGATCCTGAGATAAAGATTGTTATTGAACTGCTCGGCGGAATACATCCGGCACGTGAATATATGCTGCGGGCTATGCAGTCGGGCAAAAATGTAGTGACAGCCAATAAAGACGTGGTTGCTCAATTTGGTAAAGATATGTTTGCCGCCGCAGAAGCCAGCGATGTTGACTTTATGTTTGAAGCCAGTGTCGGCGGAGGAATACCTATCATCACACCTTTGAAGCAGTGCCTTACGGCAAATAAACTGACAGAGGTAATAGGTATTGTCAACGGGACTACCAACTATATGCTCACTAAAATGAGTGAAGAAGGCGCGAGCTACGATGAAGTTTTAAAAGCGGCACAGGAAAAAGGTTATGCGGAGGCGGATCCGACTGCCGATGTGGGCGGCCTTGATGCAGCCCGCAAAACAGCTATTTTAGCTTCCATAGCGTTTAACAGCAGAGTCGGCTTAGACAAAGTCCATGTTGAGGGAATAACTAAAATAACTCCTGAGGATATTGCTTATGCTAAGGAATTAGGTTACACAATAAAATTGTTATCAATTTCACGAGATGATGAAAAGGGCATAGATGTCAGAGTTCATCCGGCTCTTTTGCCTCAGTCCCATCCTCTTGCTGCTGTCCGCAATGAATTCAATGCTATTTTTGTAAAGGGCAATGCAGTCGGGGAAACGATGTTTTATGGACGCGGAGCAGGACAATTGCCTACCGCTTCGGCTGTGATCGCAGATGTTGTGGATGTGGCAAGAGATATAGTGAAGGACCGTTTTGGCAGAATACGCTGCACCTGTTATGAACATAAAATTTTCTGCCCTATTGAGCAGACTTTATCGTCGTATTATGTACGTCTTCTGGTTGATGACCAGCCGGGAGTTCTCGGTGCGATTGCCATGGCATTCGGGCAGACAGGTGTCAGTCTGAGTGCAGTGATTCAAAAAAGGAAAGTTAAGAGTAAAGCGGAAATAGTAGCTGTAACTCATAAAGTGGAGGAAGCGAAAATCCGCCAAGCTGAGCAGGTACTTAATAAATTGTCCGCAGTTGATAAAATATGCAACGTGATCCGTGTAGAAGAACCTACAGGTCAGGAGGCATAATATATTGAATAAAAGTGAAACCGTAAAAGTGCAGGTCCCCGCGACAACGGCCAACTGTGGTCCGGGATTTGACGCCTTGGGAATAGCCTGCAATATTTATAATGAATTAGAACTTACTCTTTTCAGAGAAAATAAGCTGGAAATAGAAATATCCGGTGAAGGCACGGGATATCTACCGGAAAATGATAAAAATCTCATATGGAAAGTAGTAAAAAGTGTAGTCGAAAAAACAGACGCTGCTTACGAAGGCGCACAAATTAAGATGCATAATAATATTCCGCTTTCTCGTGGCTTGGGGAGCAGCGCCGCTGCAATAGTTGCCGGTATTACTGCAGCGAATTGTGCACTCGGTGAACCTTTTGACCGGCAATCTGTACTGGAAATGGCTACTGCACTGGAGGGCCATCCGGACAATGTGGCACCGGCAATTTTTGGTGGAATGACGGTCAGCTTGTGTGAACAAAATGTGGTGAAGACGCTTTCCTTTCTGCCCAAAATTGATTTGAAAATGATAGTAGCCGTACCGGAATTTTTTCTTTCTACCAAAAAGGCCAGAAAAGCTCTTCCCGAATTTGTTTCAATGAGTGATGCAGTATTCAATGTAGCGCATGTATCCAGTCTTATAGCAGCTATGTGTACGGGAAATGTTGATGTCCTCTCACATTCTTTTAATGATAAATTGCATCAACCGTACAGAGCAGACCTGATTCCCGGCATGTATGAAGTTTTTGATGCTGCAAAAGCGGCAGGAGCGCTTGGCACTGCCATAAGCGGCGCCGGACCTTCGCTGATAGCTTTTGCCGTGCATGAAGAAGAACAGATAGGCAGGGCGATGGTAGCTGCCTTCAGTAAATATCAGGTAGATTCACATTACCTTATTCTGGATATAGATAATAAGGGAGCACGCCGTATAAACTGATAAGGATATATTTCTGGAGGCAATATGTTTTGACGGAAGAACAAATGGTCGAGTATATAACTGCACACGGCGGTGAAATATATATAGTAGGCGGATGGATAAGAGATAAGCTGGCAGGAAGAATGCCAAAGGATAAAGATTATGTTTTATGCAAGATGCGGGAAATTGATTTTTGCATGCTTTTTCCTGATGCAAAAAAAGTCGGTAGAGCTTTTCCGGTGTATTTACTCGAAGTTGACGGAAAAAAATGTGAGATTGCTTTCGCCAGAAGAGAATTAAAACACGGGCATGGATACAAGGGGTTTACAGTCAGCTATAATGAAGATATTGCCATAGAGGATGATTTGTTTCGGCGTGACAGCCGTATGAACAGCATTGCCTTTAAGCTGCCGGAAAAAATAATAATAGATCCTTTCAGCGGCGGTGAAGATATCAAGAATAAAATTATCTGTGCAACATCAATACATTTTCAGGAGGATCCTGTCAGGGCACTGCGTGCTGCCCGACAGGCTGCTGAATTTGATTTTACTATAGAAGAAGCTACTGTAAAACAAATGAAAGAATGCGGTGCCGAATTGCGGGGAGAACCTGCAGAACGCATTATGAATGAACTATCCCGTGCGCTGTCCGCGCAAACTCCTTCTGTTTTTTTTCGCTATTTGAAGAAGGCTGCATTGCTGGATATTGTATTTCCTGAAATAGCTGCTCTGGCGGGACAGACTCAGCCTTGCTTTTATCATCCGGAAGGAGACAGCTTTGAGCATACAATGCTTATTCTTGATACAGTCGCGGCAAGTACAGATGATGCTGCCGTACGTTTTGCAGCTCTTTGTCATGACTTGGGGAAAGGGCTTACACCTCAAAATATGCTGCCCCACCATTATGGACATGAAAAAAACGGAATTATTGCCCTTGATCGATGGCATAAACGAATGACGCTGCCTTCACATTGGTATTATGGAGCTTCGTTTACAATAAGGGAACATATGCGGGCAGCTCGATTGGTTAAGTTTGGAAAAATAGTAGATCTGCTCATTGCAATAGAAAAAAATCCGCTCGGTGCAGATGGCTTTTGCACTATTATCAGTGCAGACAATAAAATGCTGCCTGCTTATCTGAAGAATATTCATTTGATACTTGAATTGTTTCACTCCATAGATATGGAAAAACGGCCGGCGCTCTTAAAAGGAAAACAGATAGGCGAATGGCTGCGTGAACAGAGAGTAGATGTTTTGGCAAGTTATATAAAAAATATGAACATTTAATTTGAAAAGCATGGATTTTACATAAAAAAGCTGCCCTCCGCCAGTTTAGATTTAAATCTAAACTGGCGGAGGGCAGCTTTTTTATGCAATATTCTTTATAGACTTTTACCGTATTCATTGACAGCTAAAATAGCTTCTTTGTATTTCTTTTGATCTGCCTTGTAGGGAACGCAGGTCCATTCATTTATTTCGGGAGCCTTTTCTATAATTACATCAATTTCGTGTTCTTCACTGATCCCGATTTCTTCCAAAGTTACCGGCAGACCAAGTTTTTTATTGAAAGCAGCGATCTTATCACGCATTTCTATTTGTCCGTCGTATGTAAGCAATACAAGCACACCATAGGAAACGACTGCGCCATGGCGGTAATCATGTCCCTGCGGGAGAGCCATGTAAGCATTATAAAAACAATGCGCCAATGAGGAATTATAATAATATTCAATTTTGTTGTTTACAGCCGAACATGTCATATTGGATGCGATACCTGTGCTCACTATAATATCTAAAATGACCTGTGTAAACTCAAAACCGGGATGTTTTTTCCTTATAGATCTGAGTGCTTCCTCACCAAATTCCAGTAAAGGATCTGTACAGGCAGCTGCAGCTTTTAATCCGATAAGCGGGGTATGGAATAAAGCTTTGCCTCGTGTAGCCAATTCAACTTCACATTCCTTGGAAAGAGCATCGCCTATGCCTGCCCATAAGAGTTCCTCAGGAGAATCAGCAATGATTTTTGTATTTATAAATACATGCAAGGGACACTTTTTAGTAAAATAATATCTTGACAATGATCCATCATCGTTATATAAAACTGATATTGCCGACGTCGGAGCACAATTTGATGCCACGGTAGGAAAAGAAAAATAAGCCTTATCAAGCGTATCCGCTGCGGCTTTTGCAGTATCTACAGCCCTGCCCCCGCCGACACCAAAAATAATATCTGCATTTTTTACAGCCTCATGATTCAGCATTGCTTTTAAGTTGCTTTCGGTAGAATTGCCTCCATACCAAACAGTGTCCAGATATTCGAGATCAGTTTTGTCTATTGCTTTCTTTATTGAGGCTTCAGCTTTCTGCAAAGCTGTTTTGCCGCCGATAATAGTGACCTTTTTGCCAAAATAACGCGTGACTGCGCCTATTTCATCATAACACTGCGGGCCAACACTGTATTGAGGAAGATATACTGAATAGTTTTCTCTCATATATGGATAAATCTCTGCAGAGATTTATCATTCATCTCCTTATAAATAATATATAAATATGCCTAAAAAATAATTATACCAGTTAAATGTAATACTGTAAATAATGAGTTCTCTGATTTTCAGTATTGGCTGTCATTATCCTCATAATCGTTTTGTCTGTCTATAATTTCCTGAGGAATAATATTTTTGAGCGTGAAGCCTCGTCCCGCTACTTCTGATGCATCTGAAACAATCATAAATGCAACAGGATCAAGTGCGTGAACTATAGATTTTATTTTACCGACCTGTGTTAGACTTACGACGACAAACATTATATTTTTTGGCTGTCTGGTAAAAGCGCCTTCGCCGCGGAAAAAAGTCACACCCCTGTTTAAATACTGCATTATTAAAGGAGCAATTTGCTCAGCACGGGGGGATATTATCATAATGGATTTTTTTCTGTTGAAGCCCGCAACAACTTTGTTCGTCATTTCTGCGGAGACATAAGTGCATATCAAAGTAAAAAGTCCGGTGTTTATATCGAACATAACCATACCTATAAAAATTACCACCAGATTAAGTGTAAATATGGCTGTACCGACATCAAAGGAATAAAATTTTTTTATCACTGCGCCCACTACATCAAGCCCGCCTGTATTGGAATCGGCCCGAAAAATAATACCAAATCCTATACCGGAAAGGACTCCGCCGAAAATTGAACCAAGCATTCGGTTATCTATGAAATTATAGCTGCCTAAAAAACTGGTCGCATCAATAGAAAATGAAAACAAGGTCATGCCTATGATCGTATCAATGGCATAAAGCCTGCCAAAAACCCTATAGGCCAGATAAACAATAGGAAGATTATATATTATCAGCTGAACACCTATGGGAAGACTGAACATATAATATAAAATAATGGCAATCCCGCTTATGCCGGAAGACAAAAGCTGTGATGGTATAAGAAAAATATTTACGGCAGCGCCGCTTAAAAGGCAGCCAATAAAAATTTGCAAATATCTTTTAAAATGAAGCGTAAACATTCTTTTCCTCCGTTTGATTTGTATTTTCTATCTAAAATATTACCATATTCATTAAGCTTTTTATATCTGTTTTAGAAAATAAATTGAATTAGTAGGACAGGATCAGTAAATTTTAAACAAAATTAAAGCAGGCAGGAAAATAAAAAAATTCCTGTCTGCCTTAAATGTTTATGCTGTATGAAAATAGATTCATTCAAATAATCATGAATGAAGTTTCGGCGAAGCTTTGAACTGAAAATTTTCCACATATGATTTTTCAAATGTTTCTTTTGTCAGGTCATTTTCCCAAAATGCAACAAGTACAGTAGCTACACAGTTTCCGCAAACATTACAGGTTGTCCGTATCATATCAAGAATACGGTCAATCCCCAAAATAATAGCTACCCCCTCGGCAGGAAGATTAAAAGCTGTCGCTGTTGCAGCCACAACAATAAAACCGGCACCGGGAACTCCTGCAATTCCTTTTGTGGAAAGCATTAATGTAAGCATGATTAAAAGCTGCTGTCCCAAAGAAAGCGGTATGCCATATATTTGAGCAATAAACAAAATAGTAGCGGAGCTGTATAAAGTAGAACCATCTAAATTAAAGGAATAACCTGTCGGCATAACAAACGTTACAATATTTTTGGGGACGCCCAGCTGTTCAAGACGCTGCATGGCGATCGGCAAGGCAGCTTCACTGCTCGCAGTGGAAAAAGAAAGCAGCAGTGCTTCCTTCAGGGCTTTCAATACGTGGAAAAAATTGAGACGAGTGATGAGACTGGCAGCAGTCACTAAAACAATTATGAAAAGAACTGTGGCAAGCAGTACTGATAGGATAAGCTTGCCCAGCGGAATCAGCATCGCTATCCCGAAACTGGAAACTGTGTATGCGATCATCGCAAAAACACCTATAGGAGCCAGGTTCATAACGTAACCGGTCACTTTGAACATAGCTTCTGCCACGCTGCGGCACAGTGAAACAATTTTTTCACCATCTTTGCCGATATGTGCCACCCCTACACCAAAAAAACATGCGAAAAAAATTATCTGCAGCATGTCACTGCGGGCGAAAGCATCAACTATATTAGTCGGAATTATGTGCAGCACATAGTCAATCATACTGATGGATTTGTGTGCCGCCTCTGCTGCTTTGGCACCCGCGTCAGCACTTACTGCAATATTTACACCTACACCGGGTTGTGTAAAGTTGATGACTATCAGACCTATTGCCAAAGCAACAGTAGTTGCAAGTTCAAACCAAATGATTGCCTTGCCTCCGAGACGTCCTAATTTTTTAAAATCACCTGTACCGGCTATACCCATTATTAATGTGCTGAAAATAAGCGGCACAATAATCATTTTTATCATACGTATGAAACCGTCACCAACGGGTCTGAGCTGTTTTCCTATTTCGGGGAAGAAATAGCCAAAGGCCGCACCTAAAATAAGACCGATCAGAATTTGTGTACTCAAGCCAGGTAATCTTTTTTCTGAATGCATAATAAACTCCCTTCAAGATATAATCAGTAATTCTAAAAAAAATATTTTGTAATTTTGTAATTTAAAATTAACAAAATAAATAAAAAACTGATTTTACATTTATATAATTGCATTTATATATATAAATACTTATAATTCACAAGTTATTATTTTATTATTTTTTCATGAATTATGCAATAAATTTAATTTTGTATTATGTATACATTACAATATAATTTTCTATTTTATGTCATTTATAAAAACTATTAAATATTTCACCGACCACTAAAGTATTTTAAATCTTGCAAAGAAAGAGACTTTACAAAGTCCTGAAGTCATTGAATATACTTAATATTTCTCATCTATTTTATTATTGTGTTATAGGACTTTATTTTTATGAATATTTTTGCTGATATCCAAATTATTTAATAGATAAATGAATAATTAACTTAAAAAAGTTAATAAAGTACTTGACAAAAAAATATGAAGAATATATAATCAATAACATCATACATGAAGGCAGCGCAGCCTATATAACAGAAAATATCTGTTATGGGGGCTGTGCTTTTTTTGTTGTATAGGATGTTTTTGCAAAAGGACATTTATGGTGCAGCATATGACAAAGGTATCATAATTCTGGAAAATATTAATGTTGTACCATGCTCTTATTGCAATAGAAAAAGGAAGGAAAGATTTATATGAAAAAACTCTGGTCTGTGTTTTTATCAACATTTATGTTGCTGTTAATGACAACACCGATAGCTTTTGCAGCCACTGAAGAGGCTCCTAAGCTTGACAGCGGAGACACGGCATGGGTGCTTGTCAGTGCCGCATTGGTTTTCATTATGACACCTGGTCTCGGCTTCTTTTATGGCGGTATGGTAAGAAGTAAAAATGTGTTGACTACAATTATGCACAGCTTCTTTATTGTAGGACTTATATCCGTAGAATGGATTATACTGGGCTACACGATGGCATTCGGCGATGATGCGACTGGAGTAATTCCTGGTATAATAGGATCTCTTGATAAAATAGGTCTGGCAGGAACGGCCGGTCAAATCTGGACGGGCACATCTATTCCTGAATTGGCTTTTATCATCTTCCAATGTATGTTTGCGGTTATCACGCCTGCTCTTATTACAGGAGCATTCGCTGAAAGAGTAAAATTTAAAGCTTATGCTTTATTTATGCTCTTATGGGCTATTTTTATATACAATCCGATGGCTCATATGGTTTGGGGCGGCGGTAAACTTTTTGAACTGGGTGCGCTGGATTTTGCCGGCGGCCTTGTAATTCATATTTTGTCAGGGGTATCAGGATTAACACTTTGTATTTTGATAGGTAAAAGACGCGGTTATGGGAAACTGCCAATCTTGCCGCATCATTTACCCATGACTGTTTTGGGCGCTGCACTTCTTTGGTTCGGGTGGTTCGGCTTTAATGCAGGCAGTGCACTGGGTGCAAATGAATTGGCTGCCAGCGCATTTGTAGCTACACAAGCTGCGGCAGCTATGGCTACCATATCATGGGTAGTCTGTGAATGGATTCAGAATGGAAAACCGACAATTCTGGGTGCTGCATCCGGATGTATAGCCGGTCTGGTGGCCATTACACCGGCGGCAGGTTTTGTCGCACCGATGCCTGCTGTAATCATAGGTCTTATTGCAGGTATTGTATGTTACTTTGCTGTGGCAGTATTAAAAGCAAAACTTGGTTACGATGATTCGTTGGATGCTTTTGGTGTACATGGCATAGGCGGTACCTGGGGAGCGATTGCAACAGGTTTATGGGCTACTACGGCAGTTAATCCGGCCGGTGCCAATGGTCTGTTTTATGGTGACGGTAATCTTTTGACGGCACAGATTATATCTATAATTGTGGCTTATCTTTTGGGCAGTATCGGTACATTTATACTATATAAAATTGTCAATGCGATTACTCCGTTCAGAGCAGATGAAGCGGAAGAAGTATCGGGTATTGATATCGTGGAACATGGTGAACGTGCTTATTCACAGTCCATCATGACCGGTGAATCTCTCGGCATTCAAAGTGACCTTACTAAGATAGATTAAATTATAATTTTTTCTGCAAAGCTTCTGATTTTGTTTTATAATAGTAAACAAATATAAAATTATAATTTTAGGAGGGAAAACAAATGTCTAAAATGACAAAGATAGAGATTATCACTCGTGCCAACAAACTGGAAGAATTAAAGAGTGCCTTGAACAGCATTGGTGTAGAAGGAATGACAGTAAGCCAGGTTTATGGCTGCGGATTGCAAAAAGGGCATAAGGAAGTTTACAGAGGAAGAGAATATTCTATAAATTTGGTGCCCAAAATAAAGCTGGAAACGGTAGTCTGTGATGTGCCTGTAGAGCAGATACTGTCTGTATCGCAAAAGGTGTTGTGTACTGATCAGGTTGGTGACGGTAAAATTTTTGTTTATACTATTGATAATGCTATGCGTATCCGTACCGGTACTCAGGGAACGAAAGCCATTACCGATGATGAAGCTTGATGACATATTAAAGAAGGCTCGCCGGAAAATTTCCGGCGAGCCTTCTTTAATATGTGTCACTTTTCAAATAGTGCCGCAGCAAACTCTTCTGCATTGAAGGGTTGGAGATCATCCTCACCTTCACCTACGCCAATCCATTTTACAGGCATAGACAGTGCTTCCTTTATCCCCACAACAACTCCGCCCTTTGCAGTACCATCAAGTTTGGTTAAGATGACGCCTGATATAGGGGCAGCTTTTGTGAAAAGCTCTGCCTGATGTATGGCATTTTGCCCTGTTGTGGCATCAAGAACAAGAAGTGTTTCGTGCGGCGCTGCCGGTATTTCACGCTTGATGACTCGATACATTTTATTAAGTTCATCCATAAGATTTGTTTTGGTATGAAGCCGACCGGCCGTATCAATAATAAGAATATCTGTTTGCCGTGATATGGCTGCCTTTACAGCATCAAAAACAACGGCGGCAGGGTCTGCTCCCTCTCCATGTGCTATCACATCTACATTGGCACGTTTGCCCCATATTTGCAGCTGATCGATCGCCGCAGCACGAAAAGTGTCAGCTGCCGCCAAAATTACAGATTTATTTTCATTTTTGTAATACTTGGCAAGCTTTCCTATGGTAGTAGTTTTTCCCACTCCGTTTACGCCAATAACAAGAATAACCGTGGGTCCTGTCAGCGCAGCTGCAGGGCTATTTTCTCCTGAAGAAAGAATGGTGCTTATATGCTTTATCAAAAAAGGATGCAGATCCTGAGGAGAATTTATTTCTTTCTTTTTTATACCAGAACGGACATCATCCATAAGCTTCATTGTCGTATGAACACCGACATCGGCGGAAATAAGTATTTCCTCCAATTCATCAAGGCACTCATCATTTATATCAGCATATCCGATAACCAATTGTTCAATTTTTTCAGTAAAAGATTTCCGTGTTTTTGTCAGGCTGCTTTTCAATTTATTAAAAAATCCCATTTATTCATTTTCTCCTTCTTCCATTTTTACGGAAATTATTTTAGAGATACCCGCATCTTCTATAGTAACGCCATACATGACATCAGCGGCTTCCATAGTGCCTCGGCGGTGTGTAACGATAATAAACTGTGTCTTTGCCGCGTAATCTCTCAGGAAAGCCCCAAACCGCCTTATATTTGCTTCATCAAGAGGTGCGTCTATTTCATCGAGTACCGAAAAAGGGGCTGGACTGTATTGCAGAAAGGAAAATAATAGCGCTATGACAGTAAGTGTCCTTTCACCGCCAGAAAGCAGAGCAAGATTCTGTGTTTTTTTGCCAGGTGACTGCACTACTATCTCTACACCGGATGAAAGAACATCGTCAGGCGCAGTCAGCAACAATCTGGCCTTGCCTCCGCCAAACAGTTTTTCGAAAATATCATCAAAGTATTCCCCTATCAGTGTAAAAGCTTCCTTAAACTGTTTAGTCATGGTCAGATCCATTTGATCAATTATTCTTTGCAGGTTTATTTTTGCTGCCAAAAGATCTTCAAGCTGCGTTTTCATAAATTTGCAGCGTTCGTATAAGGCATCATATTCCTTCACAGCATTAGGATTTACAGCACCCATATCCACCAATTCATTTTGCAGCCTTTTTATTTCTTTCAGCAACACATCTTCCGGTATATCTGCTTTATGTGTTAACGCAGCCTGAGGCGACAATTGATATTCTTCCTGTAATTTTTTTTCGCATTGGCTCAATTCGAAAGAGATTTTGGTTAGTTTTAAATCAGCCTGGTGGATAATTTCCTGTACGGAAGCCATCTCTCCTGCATTTTTTTTGCGTTTATCTGCCAATTCTTTATTTTTTACACGGGTATCCATAAGCATTTTATATATTTTATCGTATTCCTGCCGGCCTGAAAAATGAAGCTGCTGTAAGTTTTTGCTTGACAATTGCAGTTCCTGTAATTCTCGGACACTTTCGTCAATTGTTGTCTGATGATCTGTCTGTTCAGCAAGATTATTTTTCAATGATATATCACAGCGTTTAGATTCCTGTTCGATCAAATCAATTTTTTCTCTGCTGCCTTTTAAAGTTTGCTCCAGAGAAGCAAATGATGAAGTTTGTTCGAGCAGCAGCATTTGCAATTTTTTTTGTTTTGTCTTGTATTCCGCAATTTCCTGCTCCAGTTTTTCGAAGTAAGCTGTATCGTTGGTATTATTTTTTTCTCCAATGTTGTGAGCGGACTCTGTCTCACAGAGCAGTTTCAGTGAATTTATCTCATTTTCTAATCTGTCAGCCGCTGCAGCGGTTTCTTTCAGAGTCAGCTTCAGTTTGTCAATATCCGTGCGCAAATGTGCTGCTGTTGCGTCCTTTTCCGCACAAGTTAACTTATACTGCTGGGTTTGTTTGTGATTTTTTTCTATTTTGTTTTCAATTAAAGATAATTGTGCCATCAGTTGTGTCAAATTTGTTTTGGCTAAAAGAAGCTCACTTACAGTAACTTCATTTTTAGCAATAAGCTGCTTTATTTCTTCACTTCGATTCAGAAAACTTAGCTCTTTTCTAAAACTGCCGCCGGACATGGCACCGCCGGCATGAATTATTTCACCTTCAATAGTGACTATGCGGGAAGAATAATTTTTCCTTTTTGCTAAAGCCAATGCATGATCAATATTATCAACAATGATCGTGCGGCCCAAAAGATTTTCTATGATGCCGCCATATTTCTTATCTGTTTTGACCAGTTTGTCGGCATAATCTATAAAACCGGGACAGTCAAACAGATTTTCACGTATATTTTTGTGCGGTTTTATGACAGAAACGGGCAGAAATGTAACACGTCCTAATTTTAGCCTTTTTAAAAATTCTATGGCCTTTTTGGCAGTATCTGTATCATCCGTGACTATATTTTGAATATTGCTGCCTAAAGCAATTTGTATTGCGGTAATATATGGCTGATCAACGCTGATCAGTTCAGCCACAGGTCCGCATATCCCTTCATGCCACAAATGATCAACAGCTGTCAGTATTTTTTTTGCGCCGTTGCCGAAGCCTTCATATGCTTTTTGCATGTTGCCAAGAATTTTTATGCGCTCTTCGATCCTGTTGATATTTTGTGATAAATCTTTGCTGTGTTCCTCTGCGGAACGCAATTTCCCTTGAGCCGTTTCTTTCTCTTTTTGCAAAGATACTGTTTTTGCTTCGATGTCCTTGCTGCATGATTTAAGCACGGATAATTCTTTATAAACATATTCGAGCTTTTCAGAAATCAGCTTTTGATCATCGTTTAATTTTAAGGTATTGTGCTTTTTTTCCTTAAGCACTTTTTCTTTTTCTGTCAGATCGTGGCGCAGGAGTGTCAGCCGATGCTCCTGTTCTTCGAAACGGCGCCTGTTTTCTTCGAGCTGGAGCCTGTATTTCCGCAGAGAATTTTCTTTGGAATATATTTTTTCTTCTATACTTTTTACAGATGCATTTGTAGAAAAAAGAGCTTTTTGAGTAAGCACTTTGTTTTTGGCTGTTATTTCAAGAGCGTTTTTTAAGACTGCCAGCTTTTCTTCAGCTTCTCTTTTTTGTGTATGCATATTTTCCATAGAAGCTTTCAATCCGGACAGAGAATGACTGTTCTGTTTTATTCGTTCCTCAAGAACAGTGCATTTACTGCGGTTGCGGTTAATTTCCTCTGTGAGTTTGCGATTGTGAAATTCGGCATCATTCATGTTTTTTTCTAGTGATGCAATATTTTCCTCAAGAGAAGAACTTTCTGCTTCCAACACATCCATAGCTGCCTGCATATTCGATTGCTTTTGCTGTAATAATTCAAATTGTTCTGTACAGTTTTTCTCATCACTGGAAAATTTTTCATAACTGCATAGAATATATGACAGCTGATAAGTATCGTTTTTACTTTTTAATTCATTGTAGCGCACGGTCCTTTCGGCTTCAAGAGACAGCGGTTCGAGCTGTTTTTCTATTTCTGTTATGATGTCATTTATGCGTAAGACGTTTTGCTGTGTGTTTTCCAGTTTTTTTACAGATTCTTTTTTTCGATCGCGATATTTTGTGATGCCGGCGCATTCTTCAAATAAAAGCCGCCGATCTTCCGGTTTGGCGTTAAGTACTTCATCTACTTTATTCTGACTGATGACGCTTATAGAATCTTTTCCAAGACCTGTATCAGCGAACAAGTTATATATATCTTTCAGTCGGCAGCGGGATTTATTGATATAAAATTCGCTTTCACCGGTGCGGAAAAGCCGGCGGGAAATGGTTATTTCCTGGAAGTCAAGGGCCAGCCTACCGTCTTCGTTATCAAATGTCAAAGATACCTGAGCAACGCCAGAAGGTTTTCTTGATGAACTTCCGGCAAATATTATATCTTCTGCCTTGCTGCCGCGGAGACTGCGTATATTCTGCTCCCCAAGCACCCACCTTACAGCATCTGTTATGTTGCTTTTACCGCTTCCGTTCGGACCAACCACAGCCGTAATGCCTTTGTCAAATTCAATTTCTATTCTGTCGGCAAATGATTTGAAGCCATACGCTTCCAGTCTTTTTAGTAGCAAATAAATTCACCTGCTGTCATTCTTCACTATTTTTTTATTGGTATTTTCACTGTGGCAAGCATGTTCGGACTTATGCCCCCCATTTTATCTGAAGGGATAAATATTTTTACTGTATATTCCTTTTCATCGGCGGCTGGCGGAATTATCTGGGCAACAGTGCCGCCAATGCTTTCTCCGTTGATTTTACATTCAGCATATGAACCTTCCTGTAATTTCACGGCCTGCTGTTCTGTGGTTTTTATCTCCAGCCATAGATAATTTGATGTAGCGATATTTAAAATATTTTGTCCTGCACTAACAGCGGCACCTTCTTGTGCATCTGTATAATACGCGGTTCCGCTGGCTGACGCATGTAATTCTGTCAGCCCGGTATTCTTTTGTGCTTCGTCAAGCGCCATTTTCGCTTGATTTAATCTTGTCTGGGACATCTGCAGATCTTCCTGTGTAACACCGCTGGGCGTGGTAATTACACTGCTGGACGCGGGCACTGAAGGTCGTGGTGCCATAGCTGCTCTGGCTGATTCAACAGCCGCGGCTGCATTGTCATATTCGGCTCTGCTCACAGCGCCGAGATCGTAAAGATTCTTCATTTTGCTTTCATTAGCCAGTGCTGCCTGGTATGAACCATCATCGACATTAGAAGTACCTGATACAGCCGGTTGTGTTATTGTCCGCGTTGAGCCCTGCTTACTCAGGCTGACCATATTATCATACTGCTGCTGTGCCTGATCAACGGCTTGCTGCAGATTATCAATGTCCTTTTGTGTTACATTTGGACGTATCTGTGCCATAGCTTGTCCTGTGGTAATATCTTCCCCGTCTTTTACCAGTAATTTTTCCAGTGTGCCGTCAGTGAGCGTTTTCGTTTGTAAAAATGTTCCTACGACACGTGCGTCGTAAAATTCAATATACGCATTATGCTGACCATACAGCCATATGCATATATTCAGCAGGACAGCAATAAAAATCACTGCCGGCAACGCAAATTTTATAGTGAGACCTACTTTCCGACTAATATCAATTTCCAAAATCAGACCTCCTGAATAAGCTGTTGTATTGCTGTTTAAAAAAAGCATGATCTGCCGATAAATTCCCGTAAAATGGAATTATTAGGAATATCATCTTCAGTGCGGATATCACGGAAAAAACTTAAAAAATTCAGCAGTTCTCTGGACATACTGTATTCGGGAACCTCATCGCTTATTTTTTCCAGCAGCGGATATGCATATTTTTTTAATACGGCAAGTTCATAAATAAGTGCGGAATTAAACATAATATCTGCATTTTCCTGATATGGGAAAATATTTTTTTCTTCTCCGGCACGCACCTCCGGCCACTGTTTGATTGTCTTTAATGCGGATGATCCACGAAATTGGTAATCACGGACAATACGGCGTATAAGCCGGGCCACCGTAGTCGGGATATTGTTATGACTGTCTATCCCCAGCTGCGTCAAAGCACTTATGTAGATTTTATATATTTTATCCTCAGGAAGAGATTTAGTCAAATTTGGATTTAGGCCATGTATGCCCTCAATTATAATAGGCTGATCAGTTAAGAGAGAAAATCTGCGTCCAGGCCATTCTTTTTTCCCCGTGATGAAATTATATTTAGGTACTTCAATTTCTTTTCCTGCCAAGAGCGCCAGAATTTGTTCATTGAGAAGGTCACTGTCTATTGCTCCGAATGATTCAAAGTCATATTCACCTTTTTCGGTGAAGGGTGTATGCTCGCGATCATGGAAGTAATCGTCCATTGAAAGAGAAACAGGACGCATCCCATTGACCAAAAGCTGTATGCGCAGGCGTTGCGCAAAGGTCGTTTTCCCCGAAGAAGAAGGACCTGCAATGAAAATAACACGTCTTTTTTTAGTGCTTTTGGCTATTATGTCAGCTATATAGGCTATTTTTTTTTCTTGAAGTGCTTCAGATATGCGTATCAATTCACCGGCATGCTGGTTTTTTATATAACTGTTAAGTTCATTGACATAATCGCAATGCAGTATACCAGCCCAATTACCAGCTTCTGCTAAAAGAGCAGAAAGTTTTTCCTGATTTTGTTTTGGCGGCAGCTCGCACGGACTGGAAAGCTCTGGTGTGCGGACCACTATACCAGACAAATAACAATCTATAGCGAAGAGCTTTAATTCACTTGTTTCAGGCAGCATCGGTCCATACAAATAATCATAATAGTCGTCGCAGCAATAAATACTCACGAAATCTTGTTTTAACGATTTTATTAAGGCAGCTTTCGCATCCTGCTTATTATTTTTAAAGAAACGAATGGCTTCCTTTTTTCTTAATGATTTCTTGACTATAGGTAAGTTTTGATCAATCATTTCCTGCATTTTTGCGGATAATTTTTCTATGTTTTGAGCTGTGACGAGAGAAACGGGCAGTATTCTGCAATATATACCGTTATTCATAGAATGCTCCACTGTCACTTCAGCGTTTGGCTCTATCTTTTTCAGTGCTGCCATCAAAAGAAAAAGCACGCTGCGCCTATAGATTGCTATTCCTTCTGTACAATTCATATCTACCAGCTCCAGAGTTCTGTAATCCTTAATATCTGACTGAAGATCTTTTAATGTATTATTTATCTTTACGGCCGTTATGGGAAGTATATAATTGTTATTTATACTGTCTATTATCCGGCGTATTCGGCTGTTGATATGTTTTGCAGACACTGCTTTCAGCTCCTTTTCATAATAAATAAAAGCCTAAATCAGCGCAAATACTTACCTTTTTAGACTTTTATCACAATAATATGTTTTTTTAAAAAAATAATTTCAATAATTTGTAAATAATTGCAGCGACAGCAGCTGTAGAGGGGATAGTCAAAACCCATGCTATGAACATTTGCTTGGCAACTCCCCAGCGCACGGCCTTGACCCTTTTTGCGGTCCCAACACCCATTATGGAGCCTGAAACAACGTGCGTGGTGCTCACCGGTAAAGCCATCAATGTAGCAGAAAAAATTATAATTGACGAATTCAAATCCGCAGCAAAGCCGCTGATAGGTTCAAGTTTAAATATCTTGCCGCCCACTGTCTTTATTATCTTCCAGCCACCCACAGCCGTGCCGCAGGCCATAGCTACAGCTGCCATAATTTTTACAAAAGTTGGTACATCAAACACCTGTATGTATCCCGCACTTAAAAGAGCGAGTGTAATAATACCCATTGATTTTTGCGCGTCATTGGACCCATGAGAAAATGCCATCATAGCCGCAGAAAAAATCTGCATTTTCTTGAATTTATTATTTATTGAGGAAGGTTTACACCTGCCGAATATTATAAACAAAAGTGTCATGACCGCACAACCGGTAATGGCAGCTATAACCGGTGACAAAATCAAGGAAAGTACTATTTTTTCTATACCAAAATAATTAAGACCGCTGCTGCCGGCCGATACTAATACTGCGCCTATTATACCGCCGACAAGTGCATGTGATGAACTGCTTGGCAAAGCAAACCACCAGGTCAGAATATTCCAGAAAATAGCGCCGCCAAGAGCGGCAATCAAAATGAGTTCATTAACGTGTTCAGCCGATTTCACTATGTCGCCGCCTATCGTGTGGGCGACACCGGTACTATACATGGCACCGCAGAAGTTAAGAAAAGCTGCCATTATTATTGCTGCACGAGGACTTATTGCTCTTGTAGAAACAGACGTGGCAATAGCATTTGCCGTATCATGAAAACCATTTATAAAATCAAACATTAGTGCCAGAAGAATAATAAGTATAATCAATATCTGGAATTCATGCATATTTCATTACCACGCCTCTTATCATATCACCTATCGATTCGCAGTGGTCAAGAGTATTTTCCAGATATTCGAGAATATCCTTCCATTTTATTATCTCTATGGGATCTTTAACGGTAGCGAATAACTGGGCGACTTCCTCCCGGTAAAGCTTATCTCCCGCACTTTCTATCTTGGATATTCTTGCGGTATATTCCAGAATTTTTTTCTCATTATGCTGCAGTCTGTGCAGCAATTTGAAAACTTCTGCAATATCTATTGTCGCTTCGATCAGAAGCTGCGACATCTGCAATGCAGTAGGACGTATGGCATCAATTCGGTACATGATAGCACGCTGCAGGGTTCCTTGTAAAAAATCTACGCCATCATCAAGACCATTGGCAATAGCGTAAATATCTTCTCTGTCTATCGGAGTAATAAAAGTGTGATTGAGCTTATCAATGATTTTATCATTGATATCATCCGCGGCATGTTCTAAGTCAGTTATTGTTTTCATCTTTTCTTCGGCACTGCTGTAATCAGTCATTACTTCATTGATAATCAGAGCACCCTCATGAAAATACTCAGCACTTCGCACGAACAGATCATAAAATTCCGTGTTCTTTTTTACAAGAAACATAAACTTCCTCCCAAGTTGCACCAATAAATATTGTTTTTACACTGAAAATACGTATTATTAACAATTATTTTACAGTGCATTAATAATTATTTTACAATATATGCTTGTAATGATGCAATATTATATTTTACTCACGACACTATTATATAGTTTAACCACATAAATTAATTTTGTCTATATCCCATATGTATTTTCCATTTATCGGCGGACTGAGTTTTTTATTCTATATTTTTAAAGAAATTTATTTGTTTTTCTTGTTATCTTTAGGATAAGATGTATTAATCTATTTATATGTCACATACGAAAAACAGGCGCTAATATGAAAATCAAGCGTCTGTTTTTCGTATTGAATCTGCTATAGAATATTAATCAAAAGAAAATACTGTACTATTTTAAACAATTTCTTATTTCTACAGCCATGTTTTCCTTTGCGCAAATTTTTTTATGAAGTATGGAAGCTGTTTTTAATGAAGATAATCCCGCAGGAATAGCGGATTTATTATACTTTTTAAGAATATCAAGCTGAGTAAATTCATCTGCATCACCTATATCAATACCAAGCGCAGCCAAAACACTGTCATTGAATTTATAAGGACTTGCTGTAGATAAAACGACCATAGGTATTTTTTTGTAATCGGCAGTTTCCCTATAATTTTGAGCAGCCTGCCAAGCAACTGCTGTATGCGGATCGGCGGTATAACCATATGTGTCATGAAGAATCCTGATAGTGGCTAAGGTCTCTTTTTCATCTACCCAGTCAGCAATAAATATTTCCTGAAGCTGTGATAAGTAACTGCTGTCTATTGTATAATGACCGTTTGCACTGAGCTTATTCATCCATTCATCTATTTTACGGTCATCTTCGGTAACATGATATAAAAGACGCTCTAAATTACTGGAAATCAATATATCCATAGACGGAGAAATAGTTTTGAAAAATTTACGATTTTTATTATAAGTGCCCGTCGCAAAAAAATCTGTCAAAACATTATTGGTATTAGATGCGCAAATAAGCTTATTAATAGGCAGTCCCATTTTCCTTGCATAATAACCAGCCAAAATGTCACCGAAGTTTCCGGTAGGCACAGTAAAATCAACCTTATCACCAGGTCTTATAACCTTTTTATTGACAAGATCACAATATGCACTGAAATAATAAACAATTTGAGGCAAAAGCCGTCCCCAATTTATTGAGTTGGCTGAAGATAATTCATAGCCTTTTTCTGCCAGTTCTTTATTAAATACTTTATCATTGAAAATCTTTTTTAATCCTGATTGGGCATCGTCAAAATTACCTTCTATAGCAATTACATCAACATTGGCACCTTTTTGAGTTATCATCTGGCGGCGTTGTATATCGCTTACACCCTGCTGAGGATAAAAAACAATGATTTTTATTTTTTCAACATCACGAAAACCTTCCAAAGCAGCTTTCCCTGTATCACCAGAGGTCGCTACCAGAATTGCAACGTCATTTTTTTGTTTTGTTTTTTGCAGCGCTGTAGACATTAGCTGAGGCAGCAGCTGCAGTGCCATATCTTTAAAGGCACTTGTCGGACCGTGCCAAAGCTCAAGAATATATTGTTCATCTGACAATTTGATAAGCGGTGCGATCGATTCATCATCAAATTTTTGATCCGTGTAAGCTTTTTTGATACATTCTTTTATTTCTTCATCAGTGTAATCCGTCAAATACAATGACAGAATTTTAAAAGCACGTTCCTGGTAAGAACAGGTAAGCATTTCGGACAAAAAAGCATTATCTGTTTGAGGAATTTTTTCGGGGACAAACAAACCGCCGTCTTCGGCTATTCCCTTAATAATAGTTTGAGCAGCACTGATTCGATTATTTTTATCACGGGTACTGTTATATTTCATATTTTCAATCCTTCCTCAACCTTCAGGAAAAAACTCATTATGAATTATATTCACGGCTTCATGCAGGGAGGAACTTTTTATGAGACAGGATATGCTTATTTCGGAGGTGCTTATAACATCTATGTTAACTCCTGCCTTGGAAAGTGCACCAAACATTCTGGCTGCTATGCCGGGATTGCCGAGCATACCGACACCAACCACAGAAACTTTTGCAACATCTTTTTCAATCAGAACACCGATCGCATTGAGTTCACCTGCTGCCTTATCTACCACCGGTTTAGCGGTGCTGAGATCATCTGAAGCTACAGTGAAAACCATGTCCGTGACATTTTTTTCAATATTACGGATACTTTGCACTATCATATCAACATCGATGTTTTTTTCAGCCAGGGCCGAGAAGATGGAGTAAGCGATGCCCGGATTATTAGGAACACCCAATACAGCTATTTTTGCAACCTTTTTATCATGGCTTACACCTCTTATTACGAACCCTTTTTCTTCCATTGTATATTCCTCCCTAATTATTGTTCCGGGCTTATTATTAAAAGTAGATCTGACATGTATAGGTATATTCATCAGCTGGCCTACTTCAACTGAGCGTGGCTGCATGACACCGGATCCCAGACGAGCCATTTCCAGCATCTCGTGATAAGTTATTTCCTTCATTTTCCTGGCATTTTTTACCATTCTTGGATCTGCCGAGTAGATTCCGTCAACATCAGTGTATATTTCACAGGAATCTGCGTGCAATGCCCCTGCCAAAGCTACAGCAGATGTATCAGAACCGCCGCGTCCCAAAGTTACTGGATCACCAAGTTGATCACAGCCCTGAAAACCGGCAACAATTACGATATTATTATTATTCAATTCATCCAGAACACGCTGTGGTCTGATGTCCATGATTTTTCCTTTTGTATGTACATCATTGGTCTTTATGCCCGCAAGGGATCCCGTGAGTGATACAGCTTTTTGACCAATTGATTTAAACGCCATTGTTAAAAGCGATATGGATACCTGTTCGCCCGTGGTAAGCAGCATATCCATTTCCCGTGTATATTTATACGGGTCACTGTCTATCTGATTAGCCAACTTTATTAATTCATCAGTCGTGTCACCCATAGCCGATACGACAACAACAACTTTATCATCTTTTCCTTTTTCGTTAACGATACGCTTGGCGACGTTCATTATTTTTTCTGTACTGCCTACAGAACTGCCGCCAAATTTTTTTACAATCAATGACATCATTATCCCCCTAATTACTTATTCAGCAAAAGCCTGCCTCATGGGCACTGCTGCCGCTAAGTGTAACAGCTGTTACATTATACAACACAACCTCATATTGTGTATAGATATTATAGCAAAAAATATTACCATTTGCCCATAAAATTTACGATACCCGCATTTTTACTCTCCGGAAAAGAAAATAATTGTATTAAAGTTCAATCTTTTTTAATATCAATCGTTGCCGCAGCTGATTATGCATAAAGCGATGAAAATAATATTAAAAATGTAAGTAAACTGTCATATTATATTGCAGTTTGCTGTCTGTTTTGCTATTATTGAAAGGTACGAATATTATTTTTAGGAGGAGATCTCATGAAAGTTGCTGTTGTAATGGGCAGCGATTCCGATTTACCGGTCTTGAAGCCGGCAATTAAATTATTGCATGATTTCGATATTGAGACGGAAGTTATAGTGGCCTCGGCGCACCGTACTCCGTCAAAAGTGCGTGAAATCGTTTCGGCGGCTCAGGACCGCGGTATCGGCGCTTTTATTTCTGCAGCTGGTGCGGCGGCTCATTTAGGAGGCGTTATAGCTTCTTATACAACACTTCCTGTAATAGGTGTTCCCATAAATGCTACTGCATTGAATGGGATGGATGCTCTTTTAAGTACGGTACAGATGCCTTCGGGTATTCCTGTTGCTACAATGGCGATAAACGGCGCTAAAAACGCTGCAATTTTCGCGGTGGAAATCTTCGCATTGAGCGATGCTGGTTTAAGCAAGAAACTTGCAGACTATCGGTTGAAGATGGTTGAAGAGGTAGAAGCAAAAGCAGCTAAAGTTGCCAGTGAATTGAAATAAGATTGTTACAGGGGGAGTTATTATGAGTAAAGAAAAATTATATGAAGGCAAAGCTAAAATCATTTATACGACAGATAATCCTGATGAACTTTTAGTTTATTATAAGGATGATGCCACTGCCGGCAATGGTGCAAAAAAAGGTACTATAATGGAAAAGGGAGTTTTAAACAATAAAATTTCCGCGTTTTTTTTCGATATGCTTGCTAAGCAGGGGATTGAACATCATTATATAAACATGCCTAGTGAAAGAGAAATGCTGGTAAAAAAACTTGATATAATTCCGCTGGAAGTTGTTCTCCGCAATGTTGCGGCAGGAAGCCTTGCTAAACGTTTAGGTCTTGAAGAAGGAACAAAATTGACTTTCCCTGTCCTTGAATATTATTATAAATGTGACGAATTGAACGACCCGATGATTAATAAATTCCATATTAAAGCGATGGATTGGGCTGCAGAAGATGAACTTGCTCAAATCGAAAAAACTGGTCTGAAGATCAATGCTATAATGACGGATTATCTGAAGACTAAAAATATAGATCTCATTGATTTTAAACTTGAATTTGGACGTTACCATGGCAAAGTAATCCTAGGAGATGAAATTTCTCCTGATAACTGCCGTTTCTGGGACAGCACAACTCACGAAAAACTTGATAAAGATCGTTTCCGCAGAGATATGGGGAATGTTGAAGATGCCTACAAAGAAATTCTGCATCGTCTGACTGGTGAGCAGGCTTAACATAGGAGAGAAAATAAATAAGATGGCTGATATTTCCGTATCAAGCAAGTGGCATGAAGAATGCGGTGTTTTTGGCGCGTACTCGCACACTGAAGATGTTTCGATGATGACATACCTTGGTCTTTATGCTCTGCAGCACCGCGGTCAGGAAAGCGCCGGTATAGCAGTAACTGACGGTGCATGGATGGACGTTTCCCGTGGTATGGGCCTGGTGAACGAAGTTTTTCGGCATCAGATTCCCCATATGGATAATCAGTATATTTCTATTGGCCATGTTCGTTATTCAACTACCGGATCCAGCCTGTTGGCTAATACACAGCCCCTCATGGTAAATTATGCAGGCGGTAAAATCAGTCTGGCACATAACGGCAATCTTACCAACGCTGCAGAAATACGCCGGGAAATGGAAGAACAAGGGAATATTTTCCAGACCTCCATAGATTCTGAGGTTTTTGTTAATCTTATAGCCAGATCAAAAGCCGCTTCAATTGAAGATAAAATCATGGAAAGCATGAATAAGATTGAAGGCGCGTACTGCCTCACTATCATGACTGAGGACAAACTGATAGGGGCGCGTGATCCGCATGGTTTTCGTCCGTTATGTATTGGCAAATCAGATGATGCATGGGTCTTATCCTCTGAATCCTGTGCACTTGCTGTTGCCGGTGTACATTATGTGAGAGATGTAGAACCAGGTGAGATGGTTGTAATTGATAAACACGGATTGAAATCCTATAAATTTGCTGCCATCGAAAAAAAGGCAGCATGTGTCTTTGAATATATATATTTTGCCCGTCCGGATAGTGTTATAGACGGACAAAGTGTCCATGAGGCCCGCTTTATGATGGGGCGTATACTGGCCAGAGAATCAGGTTTTAAGGGTGATGTAGTTATATCTGTTCCCGATTCCGGGACCACAGCCGCTACAGGATTTGCCTATGAATCGGGTATTCCTTTTATAGAAGGTCTCATAAAGAACAGATATATAGGCCGTACTTTTATTCAGCCTACGCAGAAAAAACGCGATACTGCGGTCAAACTTAAACTCAGTCCTATTGTTTCGGCTGTCAAGGATAAGGACGTAATAATGGTAGATGATTCTATCGTCAGAGGAACTACCAGCGGAAAAATTGTCCGTATGCTGCGCAGTGCCGGTGCAAAATCTGTTCGCATGTGTGTCAGCTCCCCGCCAATAGGGTTTCCCTGTTATTATGGAATAGACACTTCCATCCGTAAAGAACTGATTGCTTCAACTAAAACAGTCGACCAAATTTGTGAGTATATAAAGGCTGATGCTTTGCACTTTTTATCAATTGAGGGTTTGAAGGAAAGTATAAAATCAGCCGACAGCGAAGATATGTGTTATGCGTGTTTCAATAATTACTATCCTGTTGAAACGCCTAAGGCTGACACGGTTGGTGCCGATAAATATGTATTTGAGCATTTGAAAAAATGAATATGATTTTCGTCTCAGATGTTTTTGCGGCAGCTGAGACGGACTTTTTTATTTATTATAATGGGGGATAAAATGTCTGAGAAAAAAAACGTCGGTTTGACATATCGTAATGCCGGAGTTGATATAGATGCAGGAAATTATTCGGTATCACTTATAAAAGACAGCGTAAAAGCCACCTACCGTCCTGAAGTCCTTGGTGATTTGGGCGGATTCGGCGGTTTATTTGCTTTGAATACAGCTAAGTATAAGGAGCCTGTTTTAGTTTCGGGCACGGATGGTGTAGGCACAAAATTGAAGTTGGCCTTTATGCTTGATAAGCATGATACTATTGGACAGGACGCTGTAGCGATGTGTGTCAATGATGTCTTAGTACAGGGCGCTGAACCGCTTTTTTTCCTTGACTATCTGGCAGTGGGCAAGCTTGAACCAGAAAAAGTCGCTGCTGTCGTTAAGGGAATCGCTAAAGCCTGCACTGAATCAGGATGTTCTCTGATCGGTGGCGAAACAGCTGAAATGGCGGGGTTTTATTCTGATGGTGAATACGATATAGCTGGTTTTACCGTAGGAGCTGTGGAAAAATCAAAAATAATCACCGGTGAAAAACTATCTTCCGGTGATGTTCTTATAGGTTTGCCTTCGACCGGTATACATTCTAACGGGTATTCTCTTGTACGCAAGATATGCTTTGAGCATATGGGTTATAAAGGCACGGAATATATAGATGAACTGGGGACGACTTTAGCAGAAGAGTTGCTTAAACCGACAAGGCTTTATCCTAAAGTGTGCCTGCCGCTTATTGACAAGTTTGATTTGCATGCCATGGTACATATCACCGGCGGAGGTTTTTATGATAATATTCCGCGTATATTACCGGAAAAATGCGCTGCTTTGATCGATGCATCTGCTTGGCAAATGCCTGTTATATTTTCTCTGCTGCAAAAATGGGGGAATGTTGATTGGCGGGAAATGTACCGTACTTTTAATATGGGCATTGGCATGATTATTGCTGTTGCTGCTGAAGACGCACCGGCAGTGCAAAAGCAGCTTGCCGCGCAGAATGAACTTTCCTATATCATAGGAACCGTCACTCCGGGGAATAAAAACGTAGTCATAAAAGGCGGGGTATTTAATGAATAAGCCGATTTTGGCTGTTTTAGCATCAGGCCGCGGCACCAATCTCCAATCAATAATTGATGCTATAAACAGAGGTCAGTTTTCTGCAGAAATCGGTATTGTTCTAACTGATAAACCGCATGCCGGTGCTCTTGAACGTGCAGCTAAGGCCGGCATACCAAGTTTATGTATTGATCGCAGTAAATATAATACAAAAGAAGCTTTTGAAAAAGAACTCCTTTCTGTATTAAAGGATTATAAGGTAGAACATATTTTACTGGCTGGATTTATGCGTATATTGAGTCCATTGTTTATACGGGAATATAAAAATCGAATATTAAATATTCATCCAGCTCTCTTGCCGGCCTTTACCGGCGCTCATGCGCATAGAGACGTCCTTGCCTATGGTGTTAAAATTTCAGGATGCACTGTACATTTTGTCGATGAAGGAACTGACAGCGGACCAATTATTATACAGGCTGCTGTTCCCGTATTAGATAATGACACGGAAGAATCGCTGGCGGAACGTGTTCTTCAACAGGAACATATAATCTATCCAAGGGCTGTCGGATTATACTTGAACGGATCTTTGGAAATAAAGGGACGCAAGGTACTACTAAAAGAATAAATCAGGCGGTGGATTTTTTGAAAATAAAGAGAGCACTTCTCAGCGTATCGGATAAAACAGGTATTGTAGATTTAGCCAAAGCTTTGCATTCTTCCGGAATAGAAATAGTTTCCACCGGCGGCACGATGAAGGCTTTGCAAAAAGCGGGAATACCGGTCTTATATGTCAGTGATGTTACTGGATTCCCTGAAATTATGGATGGGCGTGTAAAAACATTGAATCCGTATATTCATGGGGGTATACTGGCTGTGCGTGATAACCCGGAACATCAAAAAGCAATGCAGGAGCATAGCATAATAGGCATAGACATGGTTGTTGTCAATCTTTATCCATTTAGAGAAACTATTGCCAGGGCTGATGTTTCTCTTGCTGAAGCTATCGAAAATATAGATATAGGCGGTCCGGCTATGATCAGGGCAGCTGCCAAAAACTTTAAGTATGTAACGGTTGTTGTTAATCCTGATCATTATTCTGAAATAGCTGCTATGGTCAAGAAGGGTGAAGTAGCTGCCACCTTCAGAATGAAACTGGCACAGGAAGCCTTTAAACATACGGCTGAATATGATGATTGCATACAGAGTTATTTGGACAGCAAAATAGAAAAATAAGTATAAGACTAATTATCGGAAAAATCAATTACAAAAGCGCACTTGAAATTTGAGTGCGCTTTTTGACAATACGCAGGAGGTAGTATATTTGAATATATTAGTAATTGGTTCTGGCGGACGGGAGCATACTCTTGTATGGAAAATATCGCAGAGCAGCAAAGCAGCAAAGATATATGCTCTGCCCGGTAATCCGGGAATGAAAAATATTGCTGAATGTGTCGACGGTATCAGCATTGAAGACAATAGTAAAATTATTGATTTTGCAAAAGCAAAAAATATAGGGCTGATCGTTATAGGTCCTGAAATTCCCTTAATGAACGGTTTGGCAGATGATCTGCAAAAAGCTGATATTCCTGTTTTTGGTCCGGTTAAAGCAGCAGCCCTGCTGGAAGGGTCGAAAGCTTTTTCTAAGGAAATAATGAGAAAATACAATATCCCTACAGCCAAATATGAAACCTTTAAAAGCGCGGCAGCAGCTAAAGAGTATATAAAAGAGGAAGGCGCGCCGATAGTAGTCAAGGCAGATGGTCTCGCTGCGGGTAAAGGCGTTATCGTTGCAGAAACAGTTGAACAGGCATTGGAGGCCGTGGATGAAATCATGTGTGACAAAGCTTTTGGCAATGCAGGAGACTGTGTGGTCATAGAAGAATTTCTTGAAGGAGAAGAAGCCTCAATACTGGCCTTTACTGACGGAAAAATAATAAAACCCATGCTTGCTGCTCAAGATCACAAACGAATTTTTGACGGAGATAAAGGTCCGAACACCGGAGGAATGGGGACTTATGCACCTGCACCGGTCATCGATGAAAAGATAATGAATCAAGTGCAAAAAGAAGTTCTTGAACCAATTATAGCGGCAATGCAAAAAGAAAATAAAAAATATCAGGGATGCTTGTATGCGGGATTGATAATAACGGATAAAGGGCCTAAAGTAATAGAATTTAATGCTCGTTTCGGTGATCCGGAAACACAAGTGATTCTGCCGTTACTGAAAAGCGATCTTGTTGAGATAATGATCTCGTGCACCAACGGCACTTTGCATAAGCAGGATATCCTCTGGGATAAAAAAACGGCAGTCTGTGTTGTTCTTGCTGCAGGCGGGTATCCTCGTCAGTATAAAAAAGGTGAACCCATAAAAGGACTTGAAGATGCTGACAAGGCAGGTGCACTAGTTTTTCATGCCGGAACCAGGGCGGTTGACGGGCAGATAGTTACCGACGGAGGCAGAGTTTTGGGCATTGTATCTACAGGCAAAGATATAAAAGAAGCAATAGCTAATACTTACAGGGATGCAGCTTTAATAACCTTTGCCGATATGCAATTTCGCAAAGATATAGCTCAAAAAGCTTTCAGGCACTTAAAACAATAGCCTGCACATGAAATATATCATGGCGATAATATATTGATTTTTAATTTAATAGAATGAACATAAAGGCAAATTAATTAATAGTATTTATATCATCCAATATTGTTATAAATACTATTAATTAATAATAAAAAATATTTATAATAAATTAAAAAAAATTTATTATAAAGAGGATTTTCAGAAGGAAAGAGAACAAGCTTGTCGAAATAAATATCATATAAATTTGATAGAAGAAAGAAGTGATATTATATGACTAAGCTTGAATTTAAAAAAGAAAAGCCATTTTGTCTGAATCTCCAAAAAAAAGTGAACGTTGTACGTTATTATAAGCAGGTTAATGCTGCTCAAACAATTCGCTATAAACAGGAATGCGAATATCGATTTGATTGCAAGGAGTGTACCAATTGCGTACATGCTTTTCATCCAATAGGATCAGAATATCTGCAAGGATAAGTTTTTATTAATTAACTATATTTTCAGAAAAATTAATATAAATTAATCAATATGTATATAAAATTATGTCAAGTTTTATGAACTAATACTCTAAAAAAAAGAGAAGCTTTCGCAAAACAGGCGAAAGCTTCTCTTTTTTTGAACAGGATTAAGTATTACTCTGACTGCTCCTTATCTGAGATACAGCATTTTTTAAAGTTTCACCCGAAGGGTCAGATTTGAGCATGACTGAAAGTTTTTTGGCTGATGAAACGCCGTTTAGAAGTGTTTGATAAACTGTGTTTGTATTTTTTGCGGAATTACCATTAAGAGAAAAAAGAAGTGTGGACATTTGTGAAGTTATCGACTGTACGGAGCTTGAAGAATTTATATCCTGCATTTTTTGAAAATTTGCTGCGGACAGTTTGGAAGCGGCGCTTAATGTACTTAAGGAAGAATAGACATTACTGAGCAATGGGTCGGAAGAAGATGCAGACGCGGAACCGTTTATTATATTGACCAATCCCTGAGATAAACTATATGCGGGAGCAGCTGCCGACGAATCAGTAAAAACATTATTCGATGATGACGAACTGCCGGCAGCAGAAGAAGATTCTGCCGAAGTTGCTGAAGATAATGTATCAGCATTATTCAACAACTTTTCCACAGTAGATATTGCCAAATTTGACATCGCAGACACCTCCATAAAACGATCATTAAATAATAATTAATATAGTTTGATAATCTTTTTTTAATTCTATCATTAATCGCTTTTTTCTTCAAGGATATTAAAATAAAAAAAATGCTGGTAATTTTTTTAATATATTATAAAATAGATAGGAAAGCTAAATATGCTTTCTTATGAAGAATTTCCATGACCAGTGGGATTTTATTCAAAAAAGGGAGGGTGCTTAATTGATCAATTTTTTAAATGATATTTATTATTTTGCTTCAGACAAAAAAAATTTTGGCCTGTTGATTTTTCGTATTGTTTTAGGATTGATGTTTATGTGGCATGGTTTTCCAAAATTGAGCGGCGGGCCCGAAAAGTGGGCTGAGCTCGGACAGGTTATGTCAGTATATGGGATAACATTTGTTCCTGCATTATGGGGATTCCTTTCCGCTTTTGCTGAATGCATCGGTGGTCTGCTGGTATTCTTGGGACTATTTTATCGACTGGCGGCAATTTTACTTTTTGGCAATTTACTGGTAGCTTTTAGCAGCCAGATGCTGCAGGACAAAGGTCTTTTTAAATCATCCCAATCCTTGGAAGATGGTTTCAACTTTTTCGCTGCATTTTTTATCGGACCAGGCAGGTATAGTATCGATTATTATCTGAATATAGACAGGCAGATAAAATAAAAAATGAAAAGGGGCTGTGAAATAACACTCCTATAAAAACAAAAGAGGATCGCTTGCTCGAACGAGCCGGTGATCCTCTTTTTGTGTTAAAATTTTACATACCACATGAAAAATTCAAACATACATTATTCTAAAACAAAACAGGCAGTTTTGCCACTATTTATTTCGGATTTTCTGGATATTTGTGATCCTGTGCTGGTTTTCGACAGATTCATGGAGGGAATCGACTTGGAGAAGTACCTGAAAAATGTTCCGGAGCACGTTACCGGACGCATCAGGTACAACCCGACCAGCATGTTGAAAACAATCTTATTTGGATTTATGACAAATGGATATATCTCGCTCCGCGAACTCGAAGATTGCTGTAAAGTCAATCTTCGCTTTATCTATCTCATGGAACACGAGACTCCATCTTATCGCACGTTCGGCTATTTTATCGAAAATATCCTCAACCCATCCGTCGAGGAATTGTTCAGCGAGATCAACAAGAAAATCTTTGCTAAAGATCATGTGGATTTGAGCCATCTGTATATTGACGGTTCGAAATTTGAGGCAAATGCTAATAAATATAGCTGGGTATGGAAGAAAGCGACTGAAAAGTCTAGATATAGACTTTTTGAAAAAGTCACGGGATTACTTGATGAAATCAACGACGATCTTTCCGGCTTTGGTATCAAAATTGATACGAATTCCGAATACGTTCCTGAATACCTGAATGAAGTAACAGATCGGTATGCCAAAATCTATGAAATAGATGAAACAAAATTTGTCCATGGAAAAGGCCATCGAAAAACACCCCGGCAGAGCTATTACGAACGGCTTCAGGAATATACAGCCAAACTCAAAGAATATGTTGAAAAGATAACCATTTGTGGTCCAGACCGGAACAGTTATTCCAAAACAGATCACTGTGCGACATTCATGCGGATCAAGACAGATTATATGGGCAACGACCAGCTCCTGCCAGCCTACAATGTTCAATTTGGTATTGCAGATGAATACATAGCTGTAGCTGATGTAAATCAATACCGTGCAGACATGGATTGTTTTGTTCCCTTACTGGAGAAATTTCATAATACCTACGGATTTTATCCAAAGTATCCCGTTGCTGACGCAGGATATGGTTCATACAACAATTATATTTACTGTGAGCAGCACGGTATGGAAAAGTATATGAAATTCACTATGTACAAGAAAGAAACTACTGACGCAAAGTATCGAGATAATCCGTTTCGGGCAGTGAATTTCAAGATTGACGAAGAAGGCACACTGCGTTGTCCGGCCGGACAGGCATTTTATCTTCAATATAGACGAAATGTAAAAGGGAATCAATACGGACGTCAGGAAGAGGTCTACCAGTGCGAAAATTGTACAGATTGTCCTTATGCCTCCGAGTGTAAAAAGACGGATAAAAACAGGACGATTCATCTTAACCAGGAACTAACTTCTATACACCAAGAAGTTGTGAATAACCTAGAAAGCATTCAAGGAGCGCTTCTTCGTATGAATCGCTCGATTCAATCTGAAGGTACTTTTGGCATCATGAAAAATAACCGCTGGTATAAAAGAATCGTTCGAAAAGGTATGAAACAAGTACGTTTAGAGATTTTCCTGGTTTCCATCGGGCACAATCTTTATAAATACCACAATAAAAGACTACGTTTGAAGAAAGCCGCATAAACTGTAGAAAAGCAGTTTTTATGGGGAAAGGGGTTGTATGCCCTTTTTTCAGTAATTGCCCGCTTGTTGCCTCAAATTGTATAGAAAAAGAGACTGTGGACAAAATGATTTCTCATTTTGTCACAGCCCCTTTTCCTAAATAAGTCTTTATTTTAAAGTATCCTGGCAAAATTCGATAAATGATTGTGCCGCTTTTGATATATATCGATCTTTTTTCCAGGCGAGACCTACATCGACAAAAATGGGATCTTCAAAAGGCAGAACTTTTATGTTTGGTGTATCTTTTACAACAAAATCCAGTAGAAAAGCAATACCGACATTACTCGCTACAAGTCCTTTGATAGTCTCAATCTGATTTGATTCTAATACAATATTAGCTTTTATGTTTTCCTTACTCATTTTTTGCATTAAAAGATTTCGCAAATATGAGCCATCCTTGAGCATTATAATATTTTCATTCTCAATATCACTAATGGCAATTGATTTTTTCTTGGCCAACGGATGATCCAGAGGCAGACAGGCAACAGATTGATTTTTTGACATTGGTAAAAGTTCAAGACTCGAAGAAGCTCCTGAGAGAATGACAATCCCAAAATCCAGTTCATCCCGTTCGATTTGTTCTCTGATAGTCATAGAACCTTCTTCATAAAGATAGATATCCAGATGCGAATATTTTTGTTGAAAACTGGAAAATATTTTGGGAAACAAAAAAGCGCCTATCATAGATGGGATGCCTATTTTTATAGTGCCTTTTTGTAGTTTTTTATAGTCATTTACTTCTAAAACCGCATCCTGGATATTGCGCAGGGCTAGGTCTATTCTGTTCAAAAAAACTACCCCTTCAGGGGTGAGAGAAAGTTGTTTTTGACTTCTGTCGAAGAGTTGAATACCAAGCTCTGCTTCAAGCTTTTTTATGGCTACTGTTATATTAGGCTGTGATACACGTAATCTTTTGGCCGCTCTTGTAATATTTTTTAAGCGGCTGGTCATTTGAAAATATTCCAGTTGTTTTAGTTCCATTATACTCCTCCTGCAAAACACAGTAATAATTAAAAAAATTTATATACGGTGCCTGTCTATGTTTAAGGACACAGTGCATTTTTATTATATAAATTTATTAAATATAGTAAATATATTTATGTCATTTATTATAGCATAAATATATTATGCTATCCAGAGATATTTTGTGAAGATAATATGTAATAAAAATACATGGAAACAGCTTAACCAAGCAGATAAATCCCAAAAAATAATTTACCAATAAATAAATATTTGTTATTGATGATACAGTTAATATACTCATATAAAAACATTTTTATCATGAAAAATATTTATGGGAAATACTTATAGAATTTTTTTAATAAATATTTGACAATAAATATTTGATATGTTAATATATGTATATTATTCAAGTAGAGGCCACCGCTTCTCACCTGATGATGAAAAGTCATCCAGGTTTATATTTCGCATGAAAAAGGGTGGCGGCGTGCCGCCCTTTTTTTGTTTTATATTTTTAGTAAAGAGGTGATTAGATATTAGTAAAGATAGTTTAAGAATTAACGGGGAAATACGCGTACGTGAAGTGCGAGTCACTGATGTAGATGGCAATCAGTTGGGTATAATGCCTATAAGAGATGCTTTGGCCCGTGCTGAAGAAGTTCATCTTGATTTGGTTGAGGTTGCGCCTAAGGGAAAACCTCCGGTCTGTCGCATAATGGATTTTGGCAAATATCGCTATGAACAGCAGAAACGCGAAAAGGAAGCTCGTAAAAAACAAAAAGTTATAACGATAAAAGAAGTAAAGCTTCGCCCCAATATTGAGCAACATGATTTTGATGTAAAAACAAAGAATGCTTTACGTTTTATAAATGATGGTAATAAAGTAAAAGTCACGATCATGTTCCGTGGCAGGGAATTGTCACATCCAGAACTTGGTCGCAGCTTGCTGCTTAAAGTTGCTGACACACTTTCAGAGTATGTTATAGTGGAACGTACTCCAAAACTTGAGGGCAAAAATATGATAATGATTCTGGTACCAAAACAGATTAAGGGAGGAAATTAATAATGCCGAAAATGAAAACACGCCGCGCAGCAGCTAAACGCTTCACTGCCACCGGTACAGGTGAATATAAACGCAACAAATCTTTTAAAAGTCATATATTAGAAAAGAAATCACCTAAACGCAAACGCAATCTCAGAAAAGCTGCCATTATCACTGCAGCTGATCACAAACGCGTTAGTAGAATGCTTCCATATGCTTAATAAAAAAATTCGGGAGGAAAAATAAATGCCAAGAGTAAAAACAGGCGTTACAGCGCATGCACGTCATAAAAAAATATTGAAATTAGCTAAGGGTTATAAAGGTTCTAAAAGCAAGCAATTTAAAAAAGCAAATGAAACTGTAATGAAAGCATTGTACTATGCTAGAAGGGACCGTCGCGCCAAAAAAGGTGATTTTCGCAAATTATGGATTGCCCGTATTAATGCTGCTTCCCGCATCAACGGAATTTCTTACAGTCGCTTAATTTATGGACTTACCAAGGCAAATGTGGAAGTAAATCGTAAAATGCTGGCTGATTTGGCTATAAATGATGCTGCAGCATTCACCAAGTTGGTTGCTGTAGCTAAGGAAAATCAGTAAAATAATATTGAAAAAAGCTGTACATAATATTTGAATTATGGCAGCTTTTTTTATAAGCCTCGTATAAGGAGAGTAAAATAATGACATTAGTTAATGAGAACTATTTAAAACTGCAGGGCAGTTATTTATTTGCTGAAATAGCGCGTCGTGTCAGTGCTTTTAAAAAAGAGAACCCTTCAGCTGATGTTATCAGCCTTGGTATTGGCGATGTAACGCAGCCTTTAGCCCCTGTGGTCATTGAGGCACTGCACAAAGCAGTAGAAGAAATGGCTGATGCAAAAACTTTTCGGGGATATGGTCCTGAACAGGGGTATGCCTTTTTGCGCGAAGCTATTGTCAACACAATTTACGCACCACGCAAAGCACAGATAGAGTCAGATGAAATTTTTGTCAGTGACGGCGCTAAAAGTGACTGCGGAAATATACAGGAAATCTTTGGCAATGATAATATCATAGCTATAACAGATCCTGTTTATCCTGTGTATCTTGATACAAATGTCATGGCGGGAAGAACCGGTCTTTATAATGAAGCTGCCGGCATTTTCGATAATGTTGTGTATATGCCATGTACCGCAGAAAATAATTTTATTCCTGATTTTCCGAAAAAACATGTTGATATTATATATATATGTTGTCCAAATAATCCCACAGGCACTACATTATCCAGGAAACAATTGTCTGCATGGGTGAAATATGCAAAAGAAAATGACTCTGTCATTTTATATGATGCTGCATATTCTTATTATATTACGCAAGAAGATGTTCCCCGGACTATTTATGAAATTGATGGGGCAAGAGACGTAGCTGTCGAATTCAGATCGTTCTCCAAAACAGCAGGCTTTACAGGAATGCGCTGTGGATATACCGTTATTCCTAAAACAGTGTTTGGACATACTAAAAGCGGAATGAAGCAGGCTTTAAATCCTATGTGGAATCGCCGCCATACTACAAAATTCAATGGTACAGCTTATATTGTCCAGCGTGCTGCTGAAGCTGTTCTCAGTAATGAGGGACAAAAACAAATAATGCAGACCATTGACTATTATATGAATAATGCCAAAACGATATGCAGGGGCCTGGATGCCGTTGGCATAAAATATTTTGGTGGAATAAACGCACCATATATATGGCTTAAGGCACCAAACAGCATGAAATCATGGGAATTTTTTGATAAACTTTTAAACGAAGCTAACATAGTGGGCACTCCGGGTGCCGGCTTTGGTCCTTCCGGTGAAGGTTATTTCCGTCTTACTGCTTTTGGTGATAGGGAAAGTACAATAAAAGCGGTAGAACGCATTAAAACAAAATTGAAACTGTAAGGTGTTAAGTTCGAGGACGGCAATAGAGGACGATTAAGTCTTGTGGGTAATAATTTCTATATTTCAGAAGAGATAATGTACCAACCGAAATGAGAACTTATTGACCGTTCAGAGATTGTTAAAACTTGCATTAGTTTATAGCAGTCTCTTTTTTTATACAGCACGTGGTTTTTGTGAAACTTTAAAAATACTTTGTATTATACAATGTTTTTTGGTAAAATAATTAGTTGATAGTAATATTTATGGTAGCTTACTCAGAGAAAGGGGCTTATATTATGGGTAAAAAAATTACCATTGATGATTTGACAAAAAAACTGCAGAGCCCTCATCACAAAATCACACCACAACGAAAGATTGTTTTGCAGGTTTTTATAGAAAATCCCGGAGAACATCTGAGTGCAGAAGATGTACACTATATTCTGCGCGATAAAGGCTATGATATAGGTCTGGCAACAGTTTATCGCAGCCTGGAACTTTTATCAGAACTTGCAATATTGCAAAAAAATGACTTTGGCGATGGATGCCGTCGTTATGAACTTAATACAGCTAATCCTGATGCTCACCGTCATCATCATTTGATATGTCTGAAGTGCGGTAAAGTAGCAGAATTTGCCGACGATCTTCTTGAAGATCTTGAAGTGGATATAATGGAAAAAAGCAAATTTAAAATTCTTGATCATCAAGTAACTTTTTATGGATATTGCAGTAAATGCCAAAAGCAGCTTTGATTATAAATAAGCTCGTAATAAACAGCGAAAAAGAAATTGTTCATAAAATAGTAAAAGAGATTCTGCTGCTGTTTAAAATAGAAGTTCACCAGGACGTTCCTGCTGATTACGATATTATTGAGATATCAAATTATGTGAAAAAAGATATCGTATTTGAAGTTTTTACTAAAATCAGATTTGTAAAGAATAGTAAAAGCCAATTATTTACAAGAACAGATTTTGCAAGACAGGATGAAAATCCTCGCGCTTCAGCAAATCGTTTAATAAAGCTTAATCTTTATCATTTATTAACGGACAATTTAGGTCCTATTGTCGCTCCATGGGGAATATTGCACGGGGTGCGGCCCGCTAAAATTGTTCATAGGTATATAAGCAGTGGAATGGATAAATCGGCTATCGCAGCAAGATTGACGGCTGATTATGCAGTATCAGGAAAAAAAGCAGTATTGCTTACTGATATTGCCTATGGACAGCTGCCTGTACTCGCTGCATCAGATCATAATACAATAAGCATTTACATTGGTATCCCATTTTGTCTCACTCGCTGCCTGTACTGTTCTTTTCCATCCAATCTTCTGCCGGAAGCTGACATACTCAATGCTTTTATGGCTGCTTTGCATAAGGAGATATTATCTTTAAGAGAGATTATAGATGCTTATCACCTAAAAGTGCAAAATATTTATATCGGCGGCGGTACACCTACAAGTCTGCCGGAAAAATATTTTGCTTTACTTCTTGATTATGTTCAGGGTTTATATTCAAATGATATTTTGGAATATACGGTTGAAGCAGGACGGCCTGATTCGATAACACTCGAAAAAATTAAACTGATGACAGCATATAAAGTCAGCAGGATGAGCGTAAATCCTCAGACGATGCAGGAAAAAACGTTAAAAATAATAGGTCGCAGACACACTCCGCAGGAGATCGAGAAAGTATATAATGATATCCGTCTCATTAGTCCTGCAAAGATAAATATGGATCTGATTTTAGGCTTGCCCGGAGAAACAGCTGCTGACGTGCGTGATACATTAGAAAAAATTATTAAATTATCCCCTGATGATATAACGGTGCATGCACTGGCTGTAAAAAAAGGATCATCGCTTAAGAGTTGTCTGGATTCTGTACAACTGCCCGATGACAAAGTAACACGTGAAATGGCTTATACCGCAGAAAATTTGCTGCTGCAGGCAGACTATTCACCATATTACCTGTATCGCCAGGGTTATATGAGCGGTCAGCTTGAAAACACGGGCTATTGCAGACAGGGTTCCGCAAGTATTTATAACATTCAGATAATGGGTGAAAAACAAACTATCTTAGGTATTGGGGGCAACGCATCTACTAAAATAGTAGCGCCGTCCTTTGCATATTTGAAAACCTTATTTAATCCTAAGGATTTAGGGACCTATTTGAAAAGTGTCGATGATTATATTGAGCGGCGCCTTTCTTTAATGCGGGAAGTTTATGAGAAGTAAGGAGAGAGACTTATGCTGACAACTGTTCCGCGTGGAACTAAAGATATTTTGCCAGAAAATGTACATGAGTGGCAGTATCTGGAAAATAAAATACGAGAGCTTTGCTTGTTATATGGTTTTAATGAAATAAGAACACCTATGTTTGAACATACAGAATTATTTATGCGCGGCATAGGAGAAACCACGGATGTAGTGGAAAAGGAAATGTATACCTTCCTTGACAGAGGCGGACGCAGTATCACACTGCGTCCTGAAAATACAGCTTCTGCAGTAAGGTCCTATTTGCAAAATAAATTGTATGCAGATGGTGGCATCACAAAATTATTTTATATCGGTTCTATGTTCCGGTATGATAAACCACAAGCTGGCAGATACCGTGAATTTCATCAATTTGGCATAGAAGCCATCGGAGAACAAAGTTCGCTGATAGATGCTGAAGTAATAAGCCTTGGCGCAGCTCTTTTAAAAGATCTGGGATTGAATGATGTTCTTTTAAAAATAAATTCAGTAGGTTGTCCGAAATGCCGCCCTGTTTACAGAGAAAAATTGCAGTCTTTCTTTAAGGATAAACTTACTGAACTGTGCAATGACTGTCAGTCACGCTATGAACGCAATCCTCTGCGTATACTTGATTGTAAGAATCCTCATTGCAAAGAACTCGCAGAGGGGGCACCTAAAATTACAGATTGCCTTTGTGAGGAATGCGCCGATCATTTTGATAAACTTCAGGATTCATTGACAAATTTAGGAATTGATTATATTCTTGATTCGCATTTAGTGCGTGGTTTGGATTATTATACCAAAACTGCATTTGAATTTAAATATCTGCCATTGGGTGCTCAAAGCGCTATTCTTGGCGGTGGTCGTTATGATGGACTTATTGAAGAATGCGGCGGTAATCCGACACCGGCAGTAGGATTTGCCACAGGCCTGGAACGTGTTTTACTTGCACTTGAGACGCAAAAATTACTTCCGCCTAAAAATGCATATTGCGACGTATTTATTATTGCTATGGGAAAAAAGGCTGAACAACCTGCATTTAAATTACTTCAGCAGCTGCGCGATAAAAAGCTGTCTGCACTTATGGATTATGCCGGGCGCAGTATGAAAGCACAAATGAAACAGGCTAATAAAAATGGAGCGAAATATGCCGTTATAATTGGTGATGATGAACTTGCCAACGAAAGTGCGACTGTACGCAATATGACAGACAGTGCGCAAACAACAGTACCTTTTGCATCATTGATAGATAAGATTACTTTTGAGGTGAATAAATAATAATGGAAACATTAGACGGAATGCCCCGCACACATCATTGCGGACAACTTAGCAAAAATGATGTGGACAGGGAAGTTGTAGTATGCGGCTGGGTATCACGCCGCCGTGATCATGGGGGACTTATTTTTGTTGATCTGAGAGACAGATCAGGATTAGTTCAGACTGTTTTTGCCGAAGACAAGATCGGAAATGAAGCTTTTCCAAAAGCTGAGTCCCTGCGTTCTGAATTTGTTATTGCTGTACGCGGCCGCGTATCGCTGCGTTCTGAAGAAACTGTCAATCCTCATATGCCAACCGGTGAAATTGAAATTTATTGTGAGGAACTTCGTATATTAAATACAGCTCAAACGCCTCCCTTTTATATTCAGGATAATATTGATGTGGATGAAACCTTGCGTTTGAAATATAGATACTTGGATCTGCGTCGCCCTGAAATGCAGAAAAACATTATTTTGCGTCATCGAGTAACAAAGATTATGCGGGATTACTTTGACAGAAATGATTTTTTGGAAATAGAAACTCCTATGCTTACAAAGAGCACACCGGAAGGTGCACGTGATTTTCTTGTCCCGAGCCGCCTCAATCCCGGTAAGTTTTATGCACTTCCTCAATCTCCGCAAATTTTCAAGCAGATCCTCATGCTGGCTGGTTATGAAAAATATTTTCAGATTGTCCGCTGTTTTCGTGATGAAGATCTGCGTGCAGATCGTCAGCCTGAATTCACTCAGCTGGATATAGAAATGTCTTTTGTCGATCAGGAATATATATTAAATACTATGGAAAATATGGTAGTTGAGCTTTTTGCTAAGGCTGTTGACGCGAAAGTTCCCGGACCATTTTTACGAATGACATGGCAGGACGCGATGGATCGATTTGGCTCGGACAAACCCGACCTGCGTTTTGGTATGGAGCTTATGGATATATCCGATTATGTCCGCGGTTCTGAATTTAAGGTATTTGAATCTGTTCTGCAAAATAAAGGACAGGTTAAAGTTATCAACGTTAAAGCTTATGCGGGCATTCCTCGCAGAGAACTTGACGGACTTGTGGAATATGTAAAAAATTATGGTGCAAAGGGTCTGGCATGGATTCAGTATACTGATTCTGAAATAAAGTCACCCTTTAAAAAATTCTATTCAGAAGAAACTTTTCTCAAGATCAAAGAAGCTGCAGGAGCTGAAACCGGCGATTTATTATTAGTAGTTGCCGATAAACCTTTGGTCGTAGCTCAGGCTCTTGGTGAGCTTCGTCTTGAAATGGCCCGCCGCAGAAACCTTATAGATCCTGATAAATTATCTTTCCTCTGGGTTGTCGATTTTCCTATGTTTGAATATGGTGAAGAAGATAAACGCTGGAAGGCAATGCACCATCCATTTACTGCACCGTGTGAAGAAGATGTTCAATATCTTTTATCAGATCCTGGCCGAGTAAAAGCTAAAGCTTATGATATGGTTTTAAATGGCACAGAAATAGGCGGAGGCAGTCTGCGCATATATAACAGCGATCTTCAGGAAAAGGTATTCGAAGCTATCGGCCTGACACCAGAGCAAGCTCATGCAAAATTTGGCTTTATGCTTGATGCATTCAAATATGGTACTCCCCCTCACGGCGGATTGGCATTTGGTCTTGATCGCCTGGTTATGATAATGGCTAAACGCGATTCTATTCGTGACGTTATTGCTTTTCCTAAAACACAAAGTGCTTCATGCTTGATGACACAGGCTCCGTCCGATGTAGATAATAAACAGCTGCGTGATCTTTCCATTAAAACTACTGTCGCAGCAAAAAAACATAAAGAAGATTGAGCGTTTCACCTTGCTGTGAAATAAGAGCATAATACGCAATTGTATTGTGCTCTTATTATTTTAACGCTTTTCTTTGCAGGTGATAAAATGAATTTTGAAGAAAATATACAATACGTTAAAGGAATAGGACCAAAAAAAGCACAAGCATTAAATAAATTGGGAATAGAAAACAAATACAACCTGTTGACATATTATCCAAAACGTTATAATGATCAAAGTGACATAACGCCAATAAGCGAAATTGAATATGATGAAACAGTTAATGTAAAAGGATATATAATAAGTATTCAAGAAAAAATATCATATAAAGGAATGAAAATAATCACCGTATTATTGAGTGATGACACAGGTACATTACAAATAATATGGTTCAATCAACCCTTTTTAGCAAGATCTTTGAAAAAGGGTATGAATTTGTTTGTCAAGGGAAAAATCAGTTATGCTTATGGAGGCAGTGGACAATTCTGCATCAAACAAATTATTTCCTATTTTTTATTGGACGATGAGCAAAATGAGCAATGCGAATTTCTTCCTATATATATTCTTCCCGGTACTATAAAACCAAAATTTTATCGCAGTATACTGACAGATACACTCAGTGATCTTCATAATATTCCTTGTGCTTTGGCTGAATCGATAAGAAATGAATATAAACTTTTGACAAAAGCAGATGCTTTGCGAAAAATACATTTTCCAAAAAGCGAGGAGGATATTGAAGCTTCTCGCAAAATGCTTATCTTTGAAGAACTTTTTATGATTCAGTGCGGGCTTATTCATCTGCGTAAGATTCATACTCAGAATAAGCATGGCATTCATTGTTTGCTTAACAGCACTCTTGTAAAAAAACTATATAGTGCTCTTCCCTTTAAGCTCACAGCAGATCAGGAAAAAGTATGGTCAGAAATATGCAATGATATGCAATCATCTACTCCTATGCAGCGGCTTTTACAGGGTGACGTAGGTTCGGGAAAAACAGTAATTGCCGTACTGGCATTGGTCAAAGCTGTTGAAAACGGCTGGCAGAGCGCTTTAATGGTTCCTACAGAAATTTTAGCCAGGCAGCATTTTCGCAATTTCTGTCTATTGCTTGATCCATTGGGAATAAAAACAGGCCTTTTGCTTGGCAGTCTTTCTGCAAAAGAGCACAGAGATGCTTTACAGCAAATAAAAACAGGAAAATGGCAGATAATAATAGGCACTCATGCACTTATACAGGATAAGGTGGAATTTGCAAATCTGGGTTTAGTTATTACAGATGAGCAGCATCGTTTCGGAGTTGCTCAAAGAGCATATTTGGAAGCTAAAGCTGTGCATATACCGGATGTATTGGTAATGACTGCCACTCCGATACCGCGGACGATGACCCTGACTGTATATGGTGATTTAAATGTGTCCATGATACGTCATCTTCCTCCCGGCCGAAAAAATATAAGAACCTTTCTACGTACTAAAAGCGCACGCGAAAAAATTTATCAATTTGTATTAAAGGAAATCAAAGAAGGCAGGCAGGCATATGTAGTATGTCCTTTAATAGAGATTTCTGAAAATATAAAAACAGTCTCAGCTGAGGAAATGTTCGAAAAATTAAATACCGGTATTTTTAAAAATATAAATTGCGCACTTTTACATGGCAAGCTTTCTGCAATTGAAAAAGAACAAATAATGCAGGATTTTTTCGCAAATAAAATACATTTACTCGTAAGCACCACTGTCATTGAGGTAGGTGTCAACGTTCCCAACGCTTCCATAATGGTAGTGGAAGGGGCTGATCGTTTTGGCTTGGCCCAGCTTCACCAGCTTAGAGGCCGTATTGGCCGCGGACAATATAAATCCTACTGCATATTGCTGTCTGACAGTAAAAGCAGCAAAACTGTCGAACGCCTTTCCTTAATGGAAAAGATAAATGATGGTTTTGTTTTGGCAGAGGAGGATCTGCGGCTTCGTGGGCCCGGACAATTTTTTGGCGCCATGCAGCATGGTCTTCCCGATCTAAAAATAGCGAATGTGCTCAGTGATGTTAATATTTTACTTGATGCGAGAAAAGCAGCTGAAAAGTGGTGTGCAAATAAAAATCCCATGACAGAAATAATTCGAACAATAAATATACAATATAAAAATGATTTTCTAAAAATTACTGATATTTAATAATATCTATTGTTACTCAATGCTTATACTCTTATTGGTTATAAAAGAAAATAATAATATCTACTTAGAACAATTAAATATTATAAAGTTTCTTTAATTATATTAATGTGTATATTTATGGCAACAGATATTCAAATATAACCAATATATATTAACCAATTTGACGTAAATCGTCTAAAACAGCTTTATTTGGCTTTTTACATGTAAAATATATATTTCCATATAAACATACAAAAATTATTTTTTCTTTTCTTAAATAAGCTCTAATTGAGCCGTTCAAAATATTATCTGCTGATTTTTAGAACGCTTTTAGTAAAAACTATGATATACTATATATTATAGTTTTACTTATTTCTAAATGGTGCACATCGGCTCTCCTACACTATTCCTGCTTATTTTTCCTAAGTCCTACTTCATTAAAAATAGGACTTAAGAAATAGATCCATACCCAAAATTCAAATAAAGAGGTATAAAATGAACTCTTCAAAAAAAATTGCAACAATACCAAAACGCTTCATGTCTATACCTGATTTTATACCGGAACATGAAATAAATGCTGATAATTTTATATTAAATTATAAAAAATTTTTAGAACGCTATCTTTCTCATGGAGAACCTGCAGAAGATACCTTGCGCAATTATTGTTCAGCGGTAGATGGATATATAGAATGGTGCCATTATAATAAACGTCATCCGTTGAAAATATCAGAATATGAATTTACCTATTATCGTGATATGCTTGTTCAGCTGAAAATGAAAAAAAGCAGTATAAAAAGTAAACTTAATGCTATAAAACAATTTTACAATATCGCTTTGAAAGTAAATTTGATAAAAGAAAATCCGGCTAAAGATATAGGAATTAAAGCATATGAGGCAAATGATATTTCTCCGTTGAAGTTTTTGGATCTTCCTCAGCTGGAGCACTTGCTTTCTGTCATTCCTGATGATGGGGAAAATATTGAAAATATGAGAGACAAAGCCATGATATTGCTTATGGCTTTGGAGGGGCTGCGTACTGTAGAGGTATACAGAATGTCAGTAGCTGACATAGATTGGAAAATAAAAACTATCTATATACATGGTAAGGGGCATAATGACTTTATTTATCCCCGCGGAGACGTTTTGGAATATTTGTATAAATACATAAATCTTCGTTACTTTGATACAAATAAGACTGATGAAATGGGAAAAGCTGTTTTTACTGCCATCGGTAATCGCAATAAAGGAGGCCGGATGGATCGACGCAGCATTAGGCGCAGTATAGACTCTTGGCTGGAAATGGCAGGCTATAAAAAGAGAGGCATAAGCTGCCATATGCTGCGGCACACCTGTGGTACACTGCTATATAGTAAAACGAAGGACTTGCAGATTGTTAAACAAGTATTGCGGCACAGCGATATTAATATAACGAGCAAATACGCACATGTTTTCAGTCAAATAGATAATAGGTATACTTCAATAATAAAACTAAAAAAATAATAGTTGTTTTATAATAGTTATAGTATTTATTATTAAATAGCTACTTAATAATAAATACTATAACTATATATAAAGAATAAAGTATCGTTATTATAAAATAATAGAAAGTATGCGGTCTAAAAAGTGTGCATTAAAAACAATTCTGAAAATTCTTTTACAATCAGTATAGCTATGCAAGATGTAAAATGGAGGAGACAATGCTGGACTTGAAAAAATTACGTTATTTTATCACTATTGCTGATGAGGGAAATGTAACAAATGCCGCTAAAAAACTTAATATTACACAGCCACCTTTAAGTCATCAAATAAAAGTTATGGAAAAAGAAATAGGTGTAGAATTAATGCATAAAGTCGGCAGAAATATCGAGCTGACGGAAGCAGGA
>NZ_WIQM01000014.1 GCF_015732185.1 Pectinatus haikarae | reverse complement strand
GACGTCGGAAAGAGCCATAATAATGCAGGGCAGAATTATTATGAAAAGCCTTCTGACGAAAAATTGAAGCGGACGCTGACGCCGGAACAATATGCGGTCACACAGTCATGCGGAACAGAACCGCCGTTTAATAATGAATATTGGAACAGTCATAAAAAAGGCATATATGTGGATATCGTGACAGGCGAACCGTTGTTCAGCTCTGCTGATAAATATGATTCGGGTACAGGCTGGCCAAGCTTTACCAGACCGATAGAGGAAAACGCTGTTGACGAACGTGCAGACAGAAGCCTTTCTGCGGAGCGAAGAGAGGTCATCAGCCGGCAGGGCGGCAGCCATCTCGGACATGTGTTTGCTGATGGACCGCAGGAACACGGCGGTCTCAGATATTGCATGAACAGCGCTGCATTGAAATTTATTCCTGTTGAAGAGATGCAGGAAAAAGGATATGGCAGATATATCAAAATGATATGAGCATCTGTTTGACACGATTTTTTTTTAATGATATCATACATTTGCTTCAATAAGAAATAAATAGTTATCAAGGAGGAACATTATTCTGGTTAAAGAAAAGATAACTGATACAGCATATCATGGCGGGACACAGGCGCGCAGGCAGTCCACTGAAATAGGCATTATGACGCATCAGACAAAGGCACTGCAGGAACTGCCTGATAAAGATGCAATATTGATAATAGCTTTTGGCACGACACAGGAACAGGCTCGGAAGGCTGCAATTGAGAATATAGCGGCTAAAATAAGAGCCGCATATGATGGAGAAAAAATAGTTGTTGCGTTTACATCACATATTGTTATACGCCGGATAAAAGAAAGGGAAGGAATTCTTTATGACACGCCGGAAGAAGCACTGGAAAAACTTTTAAAGGAAAGGTTTACCAGAGTCGCTGTCATAACACTTGATATCATTCCCGGAATTGAATATGCATATAAGCAGAAGGTATTTGAGCTTTATAAAGAAAAATTTAAAAAGATAACGCTGGCAGTACCGCTTTTATATTGGATGGGGCAGAAAACGCATGCCGATGATGTTAAGAATGTTTTTCAGGAATTTTTTGCGGAGCAGAAAATTTATTCCAAGAATTTTGATGCTGTTCTGGTTTTTGCGCACGGAACACTGCACCCGGCAAATGCTTATTATTCTGTAATTCAGGACAGACTTGAACGACTGTGGAAAAATCACGCATATATATATACGGTGGATGGTTATCCTGATTTGGATGCGGTTATTCCCAAGCTGAAGGAAAAAGGTCATAAAAAAATCTTACTTATTCCGTTCATGATAGTGGCGGGGGAACATGTTTGCCAGGATATGGCCGGTGAAAGCGGTAACTCGCACAAGGCAATTCTTGAAAAAGAAGGGTTTGAAGTAAAGACGCATCTTCATGGTTTGGGAGAAAGTGAAGCTATATGCAAATTTTTTCTGAAAAGAGCGGAAGAAGCATATAACGGGCTGTCAGTCCCTGCAAAATTTTTATAAAGGAGCCATCATGGAAGAGAATAGAATGCATGCCATTTTAATTGAACCGGAAAAAGAACCGGAAATACTGCTTTTGCCGACAGAAGGACTGAAACATGAGGAAGCAATACGGGATGTACTTGAAGGAAACTATGGGGCGATAGAATTTTTTAAGATACAGGAGGGAATATCTTTATTCATTCTGATAAACGATCTCAGTATAGTGCTTGGGATGAAACCTAACCGTCGTTTCCCTTCACCTGATGAAAAGCATATTATATTTGGCAAAGCCATATTCATAGCAGCCTATAACGGTGAAAGCGCAGATACAGAAGGAACATTAGACATGCCTGAGAAAATGTGCAGGATTTTCATAGAGCAGATCAAACAAAATTTCAGTGCATGTGATGGTTCGGAAAAGCCTGATGATGAAGATAAAATTTATTATGATAATAAGGGCCAGGAAAATGAAAAAGCCTTTTACTGGCAGGAAATAAAAAAACCGGTTCATCCGGGGCGTAGTATTGCTGCCGGAAGGGTTAATTTTTACGGACAGGAAGATCATGAGATTATGGAAATAAATGATCGCTTCTTTAAGAAGGTTACAGCCGGCGTTAAAGCAAAAAAAATTAAATGTGTAAAATAAAAATCGCGCAGACAATATTGATGTATCCATTATTATTGATAATAGATATAAATGGAGACTTAATTCAGACGGCGTTTTGATGCCGCCTGAATAGTAGTCAAAATTATCCAGGGTCTTAACCGCTCTTTACTTACCGCTTGCAGAAGCGGGAGTCTTAGAGCGGGTTAGTATCGGATAAATTTTTTTAGAAGGGTCTTTAAATGGAGCAGTCAAATATTCGTATAATTTATATTTTTATTGATCTCATTCTCCCGCTTATGATTGGGTATCTGCTGCATCAAAAAAAGTGGATGAGCATGGAAACCTGCAATATGCTTCTTAAAGTCAATATCAGGGTCGTCGCCACAATCTTGGCACTTGGAAGTTTTTGGCTTATGGATATTGGTGCAGACTTTTTGATTATACCGATATACGGTATCGTTGTTTGTCTTATTCCGGGATTTTTATCGTACCCATTGACTAAACACATCAAAAATCCCCGTTCCGAAGGAGCTTTTCTGCTCACAGGCTATCTTTCCAATATTGGTACTCTTATTGGACTTTGCGGATTTGTCCTGTATGGTGAAATGGGGTTTGCTTATGTACAGGCAGTTGCCATTTTTCAAAATGTATTCACTCTCTTGGTCTGCATCCCAATGGCCGGTTATTATCACCAGCTTTCCAGATCCCGTTCAGCAAATATACATTTTCGCCCGCAATGGAGAGACATTCTTGTCAGCTGGAACCAATTGGCATTGATAGGAGTAATAATCGGTTTTTTTCTCTCGTTATTTCATGTGCCGCGTCCGGATATCTTTTCTCCTGTTTTCGATTCACTGGTTCATATAGGCGCATGGATTGGTATGCTGCCAATCGGTTTTCTTATTAAATTTTCCTCACTGAAAATTTATTTACGGGAAGCGATTATGATGCTGCCGATAAAATTTATAATTTTACCTTTTATGGCATATTTAGTTTTTTTCTGGATCAGCGATAATAAGATGTTTGTAAATACAATGACATTGATCAGTGCCGCACCTGCTGCAATAAATTCAATTGCTATAAGTCAGCTTTATAAATTGAATACGAATATATCGACTGCTATATTCATGGTTACTACGGCGATTTTTTTTGTTGTCGTTTTTCCGGTTTTTTATCTATTTGTTTATAATGGTTGATCATAAGGCAATAAAAAGGAAAGCAACGGGTATTAACCTGGATATATTTACGAAATTTGAAAATATTATAGCTGTATGGAGGAATAAATATGTCAAGTGCAGCACAAAGAGCAGAATTGCAATCTAAAATCTGGAAAATAGCGAACGATGTCCGTGGTTCTGTAGATGGATGGGATTTTAAACAATATGTTTTAGGAACACTTTTTTATCGTTTTATCAGTGAAAACTTTTCTAATTATATTGAAGGTGGAGACGAAAGCGTCAAGTATGCAGAACTTGATGATAATATCATAATTAAAGAAATCAAAGAGGATGCAATCAAAACCAAGGGTTATTTTATATACCCAAGTCAATTATTTTCTAAAATTGCCCAAACTGCCAATACAAATGAGAGCTTAAATACCGAATTAAAAGGTATATTTGATGCTATCGAAAGCTCGGCAAATGGTTATCCCTCTGAATTAGATATCAAAGGTCTATTCGCTGATTTTGACACAACAAGCAACAGATTGGGAAATACAGTAAAAGATAAAAACAATCGTTTAGCCGCTGTCATCAAAGGCGTTGCTGAACTTGATTTTGGTAAGTTTGAAGATAACCAGATTGACCTCTTTGGCGATGCTTACGAGTATTTAATTTCTAATTATGCTGCCAATGCAGGTAAATCAGGAGGCGAATTTTTTACCCCTCAGAGTGTTTCTAAACTCATCGCTCGATTAGCAATCCACAAGCAAACGACAATCAATAAGATTTATGACCCGGCAGCCGGTTCCGGTTCGCTTTTGTTACAAGCGAAAAAACAATTTGATGCTCATATCATTGAAGACGGTTTTTTTGGGCAGGAAATCAATCATACAACATATAATCTTGCCCGTATGAATATGTTTTTACATAATGTCAATTACGACAAATTTAATATTGCGTTAGGAGATACTTTAAGAAACCCCCAATATGGCAACGAGAAGCCTTTTGATGCCATTGTATCCAATCCACCATATTCTATTAAATGGATTGGCAGTGAGGATCCGACCCTTATCAACGATGATCGTTTTGCACCGGCCGGTGTACTGGCACCAAAGTCTAAAGCAGATTTTGCCTTTGTGCTTCATGCACTGAGCTATCTTTCCGGCAAAGGGCGTGCGGTTATCGTTTGCTTCCCAGGTATCTTTTACCGTGGCGGCGCAGAACAAAAAATCAGACAATATTTGATCGACAATAACTTTGTAGAAACGGTTATTTCTCTCGCACCAAACTTGTTTTTTGGTACGTCAATCGCCGTTAATATTTTGGTCCTTTCAAAGCACAAAAGCGATACGAAAACACAGTTTATTGATGCCAGCGGCGAAGACTTTTTCAAAAAAGAGACCAATAACAACATTTTAACAGAAGATCATATTGAAAAAATACTGGAAATGTTTGACCGCAAAGAAGATGTTGACTATGTGGCAAAGTCAGTCGATAAGGATAAAATTGCTGAAGAAAATTATAATCTTTCTGTAAGCTCTTATGTAGAGGCAAAGGACACAAGAGAAGTAATTGATATCAACGTGTTAAACGCAGAAATCAAAACAACAGTAGCAAAAATTGATAAGCTTCGTGCTGAGATTGATGAGATTATTGCAGAAATCGAGGTGAGGTAAATGAGCAAATTGGAGGAACTTATCAATGAGCTTTGCCCCAATGGGGTGGAGTTTGTTGATTTGGGATCAATCTGTCAATCCACTTACAACATTAAATGGGGCGAACAAGATTCTGATTTTCAATATATTGACTTAACTTCTGTTGATCGTGTAGAACATCGAATAATCGAGACCACTACAATCGATGCTTCAAGTGCTCCAAGCAGAGCACAGCAAATAGTACAGGTTGATGACGTTATATTCGCTACAACTCGCCCCACTTTACAGAGATTTTGCTCGATACCAAAAGAATTTGATGGTCAGATATGTAGTACTGGCTTTTGTATTTTGCGGCCAATCACAAATAAAATTACACCACATTATATTTACCATATCATTAGCACAACTGATTTCCAAACGTATGTTGAAGCAATGCAAAAGGGAGCTAGTTATCCAGCTATTACAGGAAAAGAAGTCAAGTTATTTCGCATTCCCCTTCCCCCACTACCTGTGCAAGAAGAAATTGTCCGTATTTTGGACAATTTCACAGAGCTTACAGCGGAACTTACAGCGGAACTTACAGCGAGAAAACAACAATATCAGTATTATAGTACTTTACTATTCGATCATGCGAAAACGAATGGCGTTAGTTCTATAAAAGAGGTCTGCTATATTGAAAAAGGTAAAACCCCCATTCAAAAAGCTATCCCCGGTGAGTACCCTATGGTGGTCACCACAACTGAAAGGAAATCTTGTGATTCATATCAGTTTGATGCTAAGGCAGTGTGTATTCCGTTAGTATCATCAAGGGGGCATGGTGTTGCAAGTTTAAATCATGTATATTATCAAGAAGGAAAATTTGCGTTAGGAAATATACTATGTGCTCTAATTATAAAAAACGAAACAGAGGTTTTATCCAAATATTTGTATTATTACTTTGAACAGACTAAAGATTATACATTGGTTCCATTGATGAAGGGTGGCGCTAATGTTGCTTTGCATATGAACGATATTGAAAAGTTAAAAATCCCTCTACCACCTCTAGCCGAGCAACAACGCATCGTGGACATCCTCGACCGCTTTGATACCCTTTGCAATGATATCTCAAACGGTCTACCTGCCGAGATAAAAGCACGGCAACACCAGTACGAATATTACCGTGATAAGCTGCTTACCTTTCCAAGGGTTGAATTAGAGGTGTAGTATGAGGAAAACTTTAAATGAAATCGCACAGGATCTAAAAAATAATCACAAAAAAGTTCAATTGATTTATGCCTTTAACGGAACAGGTAAAACAAGGCTTTCCAGAGAGTTTAAAGAATTGGTTGCACCTAAAAGCGATACAGAAACAGAGGATACGGGGCTAGCTAGTAAGAAAATCATTTACTATAATGCTTTTACCGAGGATTTGTTCTATTGGGACAATGATTTAACAAATGATATTGAACCGAAGCTAATTATACAACCCAACATTTTCACAAAATGGATTTTTGAAGACCAAGGGCAAGATGGTCGTATCATTGAAAATTTCCAACATTACACCGATGCTAAATTAACTCCACATTTTAATGCATCGTACACCATTGAGGACAGCGGGAGAGAAAGAAGAATACCAGCTTTTACAGAAGTAACTTTTTCCTATGAACGAGGTAACGACGAGCGTTCAGATAATATTAAAATTTCCAAAGGTGAAGAAAGCTGTTTTGTTTGGAGTGTTTTTTATTCACTGCTTGAACAAGTTGTTGATGTTTTAAATGTTCCCGATGCAAGCGAAAGGGAGACACATCAGTTTGACCATTTAGAATATATATTTATAGATGACCCCGTAAGCTCATTAGATGATAACCACTTGATAGAACTGGCAGTAAATTTGGCGCAGCTGATAAAAAATAGTAAGTCTGACCTGAAGTTCCTTATTACCACCCACAATCCTCTCTTTTATAACGTACTACATAATGAGTTCAAGAAGGCGGCGTTTAAAAAATACTTTCTAAAAAAAGATGAAGATGGTCAATATAACTTAGAGTCTCAAAGTAACGATGCCCCATTTTCCTATCATCTATTTCTAAAAGCAGAGATTGAAAAAGCGATTAAAACAGGACAAGTTCAAAAGTATCATTTTAATTTTCTTAGAAACATTTTGGAAAAAACTTCAACATTTTTGGGCTACGAAAACTGGGGTGAAATTTTACCTAAAACAGCAGATGGTAAAACCGATCCCTACGAGAGTAGAATTATTAATATTTCCAGCCATTCCAAGCACTCAGCTGAAGAGATTGTACAATTAACAGAGAATGACAAAAGAGTTTTGGCATTCTTATTAAAGGAAATTAAGAAGAATCACAAATTTCATAATTGGGAGGGAGATATATGACGGATTATAAACCTATTGCTGAATCGAATAACTTTATTGTTTTAGATAAATATGAAAAATATTCACTTGTACGTGAAGTAGCTGCAGTTTATCAGACAGAGTCATCTCTTGAGAGAGAATTTATACAAGATTTAGTTAGTCAAGGGTATGAGTATTTACCCAAACTAACAACACTTACGACAATGCTTGAGAATGTACGAGTGCAGCTGCAAATACTTAATGATGTGGTGTTTAGTGATGAAGAATGGAAAAGGTTCTGCGAAGAATACTTGGATAAACCAAGTGATACCCATATTGACAAAACACGTAAAGTTCATAACGATTATATCTATGACTTTGTTTTTGACGATGGACATATTCAAAACATTTATCTGGTGAACAAAAAAGATATCGCCAAAAATAAGCTGCAAGTAATTTCACAATTTGAACAAACAGGAACCCATGCAAACCGATACGATGTTACCGTTTTGGTCAATGGCCTTCCTTTGGTTCAAGTGGAATTAAAGAAACGTGGAATTGCCATCAAAGAAGCGTTTAATCAAGTAAATAGGTACAGCAAAGAGAGTTTTAATTCGGAAAACTCTCTGTTTAAGTATCTGCAGCTCTTCGTAATCTCCAACGGAACAGATAGCCGCTATTTTGCTAACACTACGAAACGAGATAAAAACAGTTTTGATTTTACGATGAACTGGGCAAAGTCAGACAATACCTTGATTAAAGATTTGAAGGATTTTACCGCAACCTTCTTTCAAAAAAATACATTGCTCAGTGTGCTGCTGCACTATTCTGTTTTTGATATCAGCGACAATTTACTTATTATGCGCCCGTATCAGATTGCTGCAACTGAAAGAATTTTGTGGAAGATTAAAAGTTCATACTACGCCAAAAAATGGCGAACGAATGAAAGCGGCGGGTATATCTGGCATACCACCGGCAGCGGTAAAACGCTTACAAGCTTTAAAGCCGCACGGCTTGCTACTGAACTAGATTTCATAGACAAAGTGTTTTTTGTAGTAGACAGAAAGGATTTGGATTATCAGACGATGAAGGAATATCAGCGTTTTTCGCCTGATAGTGTGAATGGTTCTGAAAATACCGCAGGGCTAAAACGCAACATTGAAAAAGATGATAATAAAATCATTGTAACTACGATTCAAAAACTAAATAATCTGATTAAAAACGAAGCAGATTTACCCATCTACAAGAAGCAAGTCGTTTTCATTTTTGACGAGGCGCATCGCTCACAGTTTGGCGAAGCTCAAAAAAACATTCATAAGAAGTTTAAGCAATATTACCAGTTTGGATTTACCGGCACTCCTATCTTTCCCGAAAACGCTCTTGGTGCTGAAACTACGGCTTCAGTGTTTGGGCGTGAATTACATTCCTATGTTATCACTGATGCAATCAGAGATGAAAAGGTGCTTAAATTCAAAGTAGATTATAACGATGTTCGCCCTAAGTTCAAATTAATTGAAATGGAGCGAGATGAGAAAAAGCTGACCGCCGCCGAAACAAAAGAAGCGTTACTTCATCCTGAAAGAATCAAAGAGATTTCTCAGTACATTCTTAATAATTTCAGGGTAAAGACCCATCGTTCCCATGCTGGGGCAAAAGGATTTAATGCCATGCTTGCTGTAAGTAGTGTTGACGCAGCAAAGCTTTACTATGAGTCGTTAAACAGCTTGCAAAAGGAAGGCGAAAAACCTTTAAAAATTGCAACCATTTTTTCTTTTGCCGCCAACGAAGAGCAAAATGCAATTGGTGAAATCGTTAATGAAACATTTGAGCCCACAGCCATGGATAGCAGCGCAAAGGAGTTCCTAACTTACGCTATCAGTAATTATAATGCTATGTTTAAAACTAATTTTGGAGTGGAGAGCAAAGAGTTTCAAAACTATTATCGTGACCTTGCAAACCGAGTTAGAAGGCAGGAAATTGATCTTTTAATTGTGGTAGGAATGTTTTTAACAGGTTTTGATGCCCCAACTTTGAACACACTATTTGTCGACAAAAACCTTCGTTACCATGGCTTGATTCAAGCATTTTCAAGAACCAACCGCATATACGACTCAACAAAGACTTTTGGGAACATTGTTACCTTTAGGGATTTGGAAAAAGCAACTGTTGACGCCATTACGCTCTTTGGAGATACAAATACAAAAAATGTTGTGTTGGAAAAAAGCTATAAAGAGTATATGCAAGGTTTTACCGACATTACCACTGGTGAAGCCCGTCGCGGCTATGTAGAAGTGGTCAAGGAGTTAAGCACACGTTTTCCTAATATTGATAAAATCGTAACTGAAAAGGATAAAAAAGACTTTTCTAAGCTATTTGGAGAGTATTTGCGAGTTGAGAACATACTACAAAACTATGATGAGTTTGCGAGTTTGAAAGCTTTGCAATCGGTTAATTTAGAAGACCCTCAAGCCGTTGAAACATTCAAAGCTACCCGCTATGTAAGCGATGAAGAAATCGCCGCTATGCAAGAAATAGCAATGCCGGAAGAAAGAACAATTCAAGATTATCGTTCCACCTATAATGATATTCGTGACTGGCTCCGCAGGGAAAGCGCCGGGAAGCAAAAGGAAACATCTTCGGTTGATTGGGATGATGTTGTCTTTGAGGTTGATCTTTTAAAATCACAAGAGATAAATCTGGATTATATTCTAGAACTGATATTTGAGAAAAATAAAAAATCACAAGACAAAGAAACCTTGGTGGAAGATGTTCGTCGTTTGATTCGCTCCAGTGTAGGTAATCGTGCAAAAGAAAGTTTGATGGTCGATTTTATTAATCAAACAGACTTAGATAAATTTTCAGACAAGGTAAGTATCATAGATGCCTTTTTCTCGTTTGCTCAAGCTGAACAAAAACGAGAGGCGGAAGAATTAATTCATGCCGAAGAGCTTAACCAAGATGCCGCAAAGCGGTACCTCCTCACTTCATTAAAAAAAGAATACGCCAGCGAAAACGGAACAGAACTAAATGAAGTACTTCCTAAAATGAGCCCACTTAACCCTAAATATTTAATGAAAAAACAAACCGTTTTTCAAAAAATATCTGCTTTTATAGAAAAATTTAAAGGTGTGGGTGGCATATTGTAAGCTAACTGTGGCGACTTTGTTACAACAAGTAGTCATCCTTTTTATCTCTCCAACTCCTTAAGCGTGATGATACTTTCGTGGCATTCATCATGCTTTTTCTTTGCCTGCTACGACCAAGGCATTGACTGGAAGCTATGACAATAGAACGGCAGAAACTTACCCAGCGTTTGGGCAAGCTGAAGCAGGAAATCCGTCCTAAAAGACACTATGTTGAATGCCGACCGCTTTCTGGCAGTTATGGACAGGTACAGGTACATCTATATTCAGAAGCTGACCCCCAAAAATTGTACGTGAGTTTGTCGAGAAGATCGTAGTACATGAATGTTCCGAGCCGTGAAAGAAGAAAAACTGTACCCAAGACGATATCTATTTCAACTTTGTGGGCAAGGTTTAGGCTAAGAGAAAAGCCGTAGGACTTAAAATCCTACGGCAACTATTAAAACCTGCAAACGTCATTATTGCCACAGGGGCATTAATGCGGCATCTGTTTTTTCTCAAACTGTTTTATGATCGGCTTTTTCCTCATGGCAGCTGCAACAACCGCACGAAGATGATTTTCCTTCACTGCAGCAGGAACTTTCTCCCTTGAAAAAATTACGGTATATATGGTAGAGTCCGTACAGAAAAGCCGCCAGCAGTAAAGCTGATATAACATACGTTGATATTGTTCCTGTGAGTGTCATTGTCAAATCCTCCTGTAATTAATCAAATCCCAATAATTTTCCGCCCTGGTAAACCAGAAGCGAGACTATCCAGGCGGCCGCAAAAGTATAAAGAGCCGCAAAGGCAACCCATTTCCATTTACCGGTTTCTTTTTTTATAGTTCCTAGTGCCGTGACACAAGGTGTATAAAGCTGGGAAAATATCATGAAGCTTAATGCAGAAAGTGCAGTAAATGCTCCGCCCATGCTGCCTATAAGCTGTGATGCTGTTTCTGCGGCATCAGATGCTTCGGTTGAAACACCGCTTACTCCGTAAATAATACCCATTGTCGAAACGACAGATTCCTTTGCCAAAATACCCGTAACGATTGCGGCACCACTTTCCCAGCTGGAAAAACCGTGAAGAGTAAATAAGGCAGACATTGCGGAGCCGACTGATGCCAATAAGCTTTGATCCATGTCTTCTGTGGGGCCGCTCAAATTGTAATTGCTCAAAAACCAAATGAGTATAGACATTGAAAATATAATAGTTCCAGCTTTTATCAGATACCCCTTGCCCTTGTCCCAAGTTTCCAGAAGCACGGTTTTCATATCTGGCATGCGATATGGAGGCAATTCCAGAAAGAAGCTGGAACGTTCGTTTTTAAAAGTTGTAAAACTCAATACTTTTGCCATGACGATAGCCATGACAAGTCCGGCGATATACATGGAGAATACCACATTCACGGCATTATCGGGAAAAAACATTGCAGCGAACAAAGCCATAATGGGGAGTTTTGCACTGCAAGTTAAAAATGGTGTAATAAGGATTGATATCAGTCTGTCTTTTTCCGAATCGAGTGCACGTGCGCCCATAATAGCAGGAACACCACAGCCAAAACCCATGACTAAAGGCATTATGCCCTTGCCTGTAAGTCCTGCCCGCCGCATAATCGGATCCATGACAAAAGCGATACGTGCCATATAGCCAGTGCCGTCAAGAAAACTCAGACAGAAAAACAGTGTGAAAATAAGCGGTACAAAGGCAATTACGGAACCCATACCATTAATTATCCCATCGGATATCAGTGAATCAAGCCACGGGGCGACCTGCAATGATTCCAAACCGCCGGCTACCCATGGAGAGAGTGTGTCACTGATAAAATCACCCAAGGCATCCTGCAGTGGTTTGCCCACCCAGGTAAAAGAAATGGAAAAGACCAGATAAAGTATCACTAAGAGTAAAGGAAGCGCCAAAAAACCATTGGCAAGAATGCGGTCGAGATGTTCTGAAAAATTCTTTTTGGGATCATTTCTCACCAGAACATCAGCAGAGATCTTATCTATTAATTCATAGCGAAGAGAAATGATTTTTTCCTCTTTTAACTCGTCATTCAAATCACCGGTACGTACAGCTTCAACAGTTTTGATATGATTTTCGATAAGTTCACTGTTTTTATAATTGTTCATTACTGTAGAAGTAAATATATCCAGTAACTTCCGTGTACTTTTATTGCTCCTGCCCACTGTTTCCACTACCGGCATACCGAGAGCTTCTGAAAGCTTCTTGGAAGAAATTTTGAGACCATGTGCAGCCGCTTCGTCCATCATGTTAAGATCGATGAGAACCGGGATGCGATGTTCCAAGAGTTGGAGCGTCAAAAAAAGATTGCGTTCTATATTTGAAGAATCGACCACATCTACCACGATATCGGGGCCTTCATTAAGCAGATAATCGATTACTATCTGTTCTTCCGGTGAGCGCGCATTTATACTATATGTCCCTGGCAGATCGACTATGGAAATTGCCCTGTTGTCGTGACTGACATATCCCATTTTTTTATCTACTGTAACTCCGGGCCAATTGCCTATTTTCTGACGTGCGCCCGTCAATTCATTGAATATTGTAGATTTGCCCGTGTTCGGATTTCCTGTTAAGGCTACAGATAATGTTGACATCTAATTCCTCCATATAATCAAACTGTTTTCTCTGATTAATATTGCACTCCACTATATAAATGCAAAAGCACACAGAAAATCATGCTGTGGGTGATACCACAATTTTTTCGGCGTCATTAAGACGCAAGGCCAGATTATAAGACCGTACGCTGATTGCCATAGGGTCGCCTAACGGAGCGCTTCGCAGCACTTTTATAATCGTTCCGGGAACTAATCCCATACTCATAAGCCGTTCTTTCAGAGGCGATGTTTCCAGATATTCTACTTTCACACTGCTACCAGCGTGAACACGATTCAGAGTCATCTTATCCTGCCCAACAACAACTGCCATCATTATCACTCCCATTAATGTTGAATTAGCACTTGAGGAACACTGAATCTGTCAAAACAACCGTGTCGGTTATTATTAGATTGGTATTTCCTAAAATAATACATATATTGGCTATATCAATATAATACAGATAATGATAATGGTTGTCAACGTCAATATTAAAAAGTATAGATATCCCTCTGTATTCGACAAAAATGTTTAAAATAGATGATCAAATTATCATATGTACTGCTGAAGAAATGTTTTTGATGTATTTATATTTTTTTTCTCTTTTGGCAAGGGTAAAAGTTCTATGCTATGATCGGTTTTGTTAAAATTTATTATATTTATTTCCGATAATACCTGCAGACAATATTCTATTTCTTCTGCAGTAATGGCTTTTGCCGAAAAATGAGTGTAAGCTTTTCTGATAGTATCAGTGTCCAGCCTTGCTGTTTTTCCCGCAGATAACGTCTTTTTCAAGAAAATATAAAACAAGCCTATTTCATCATGAGAAGGATATTTTCGTTCATCCATTTTTATATCTTTTATGTTAAACTGAATTTGCTCTTTGCCATTCCAAATGTTTATTTCGGGGTGAAAAACGAAGATCGCATTTTTATTTGCCAATTTGTCGGCAAACTCGCCGAATCCCCAGCCTAGAGCAGTATAGAGCCTATCTTTTACGGAAAATACAAATTTAAGATGTTCCCCATTTTTTCCTAGCCTTTTGGGATTTTTCGCCTGTACTCCGCCGCATAGGAAAAGGGGTGCGGGATTTCCAACACCAAACGGTTCCAGCTGTGCTATATCCGTAATAAGTTTTTTAGTCACCTCTTCCGGATGCAGAACTTCTGCTATTTCCAATAAAGGCTGTAAATTTTCTTCCGTCAAAAAGTCGTCGGCATATTGTGTGAATTTTTTTCGGAAAAGCTCTACTTTGGTTTTATTTATAGTCAGTCCGGCAGCCATTGCATGTCCGCCGAAGGATTCAAGTACATCATCTGATGCGGACAAAGCATCACATATATTGAATCCTCTGATGCTTCTGCATGATCCCTTTCCTATGGCTTCTTCATTGAGACTGATCACTACGGTCGGACGATAGAATTCTTCTACTAAGCGTGATGCGACAATACCAATGATCCCTGGATGCCAATTTTGACCGGCAGCTACTATAGCGGTTGTTTTATCATAATTATTGGCGTGTACTGTTTTTACCGCCTCGGCAAAAGTGCTTTCTACCAAACTTTGCCGAATTTTATTTTCATCATCGAGATATTTGGCCAGCTCTGAGGCCTTTTCTCTATCTTCTGTCAAAAGCAGTTCTACACCGATACCGGCATGCTTAAGACGTCCCGCGGCATTGAGCCGCGGACCCAGTACGAAGCCTATATGCCCTGCCGTGATATTTTCTTTTTTCAATCCGCATAATTTTATTAATTCTATAAGACCGGTATTTTCTATGGCAGTTAAACCGGATTTGACTATTTTTCTGTTTTCATTTAAAAGAGGCACTATGTCCGCTACTGTTCCCAAAGCGACAATGTCCAGATATTTGGTGAATTCTTCGTTTTTTACATTCTGCCACAGAGCTTGGCAGAGCTTAAAGGCTACGCCCACTCCGGCAAGGTTTTCATCGGGATAGCAGCTGTCATCTCTTTTAGGATCTATGACAGCCACAGCTGCCGGCAGCTGTGGTCCCGGCAGATGATGATCGGTTACTATTACATCCATGTAATTTCCGGCATATTCCATTTCTTCCGTCGAACGGATACCGCAATCCACTGTTATAAGTAAATTTGTCTGTCCTATGAATTTGTCGATGGATTGTTTGTGTACTCCGTAGCCCTCACTTTGCCTGTCAGGCAAATAATATTCGACCAGAGCACCGAGCTCTTTTAAGGTTTTATACAGGACGGCGGTTGCTGTTATGCCGTCTACATCATAATCACCAAATATAGTTATAAGATCTTTTTTAAAGATAGCAGCTTTTATTCGTGCGACTGCCGCCTGCATATTAGGCAGCAAAAAGGGATCGTAAAAATTTTGCTCTTGGACATTTAAAAATGCCTGTGCATTTTGCAGTGTCCATCCTCTTTTTAGCAAAACCCCCGCGGCTGCCGGAGATATATTTAATTTTTCAGCCCAAAGACGTTGTCCGGCAGCGTCAGCAGGGGAAATGTTCCATTTTTTTTTCATAAAAGCTTTTCAGCGCTCCTCATCACTAGAATCTCCGATGGAAAATTTTATCCTCTGCGTTTAGCATATAGGATATTACAATAGTATAGCATAAAGTTTGTGTGGTAATTTTATTATTCTGAAGATTGCTTGACATAATATTAATATTTCATATTTGAAAAATATTAAATGCAAATATGAAATAAATAAGTATATCAAGAGTATGATTTTTCCATTTGTTGTAGTGAGCAAAAATTTTTATATAAATTTTATATTAGATCATTATATATATTTATCTTGTACTATATATAATAAAATCTTATATTCATTGAGTTTGCATCCTATTCTTAGAGCTGCAAAAAAATTCAGCATTGACATTATTGACGATCTGTTGCGGCTGTTATATATAGTACCTATAATTGGCATGGTTTTTGCTTTCTATGATAAATGAAAAAATAGAAAAAATATAGAGGTGCGTTTTTTATGAAAACAATTATTATTCCTACACCGGGGCAGGTAGAAATTATCGATACGCCAAAACCGATGCGCGGGCAGGGGGAAGCGCTGCTTAAAGTACTTTACGGGGGAATCTGCGGCAGTGATCTCGGGACATATCGCGGGACTTTTGCTTATGCCTCATATCCGCGTATCCCCGGTCATGAATTTTCTGCTGAAATAGTTGAAATTGATAAAAATGATCAAAATCTGAAAGCAGGCATGACAGTAACCTGCAATCCGTATTTTAACTGCGGGAGATGTTATTCCTGCCAGCGTGGACTGGTAAATTGCTGTACAGAGAACGAAACATTAGGAGCACAAAGAGATGGTGCTTTTTCAGAATATATAACTATGCCGGTGGAGCGTATATATGATGGAAAAGGATTGCCAGCGAAAACATTGGCTTTGATAGAACCGTTTTGTATCAGCTATCACGGTGTCAGCCGTGCACATGTGAAAAAAGGTGACAATGTCCTTGTTGTCGGGGCGGGGACCATAGGCGTTTTGGCATCCATAGCGGCAAAGGCCGCAGGGGCAAATGTCTATATTGCCGATATTTCGGAACAAAAAATGAATTATGCTGTAAATACATTTCACTTGGCTGGCGGTATTTTAAATGACAGACCGGAAGATTTTCTGAAAAAAGTGAACAATGTAACATCAAATAATCTTTTTGATGTTACGATCGAGGCAGTGGGCCTGCCGTCCACTTTCCAAAACTGCATTGATGCAGCTGCGTTTGGCGGACGCATGGTCCAGATAGGTGTTGGTAAAAACAAGCATGATTTTGACTTTACGCTTTTACAGAAAAAGGAGCTTAATGTCTTCGGATCACGCAATGCGCTGAAAAAAGATTTTCTTGCCTTGATAGGTTTAGTCAAGGCAGGGGAAGTAGATCTTGAAAAGATAGTTACCAATACTTATGATTTTGATAAGGCGGATAAGGCTTTTTATGATTTCAGCAAAAATGCCGCATCCATGTTGAAAGTAGTAATAAAATTTTAGGAGTGATCAATATGCAGACACTGAATCTTATGTTACATCCGGAATTGAAAAATGATCTGCCGGAAAAAATAATTCAGTTTGGTGAGGGAAATTTCTTACGTTGTTTTATAGATTGGATGATCGATCGTTTGAATAAAAAAAATATTTTTAACGGACGGATCGTTGCAGTACAGCCGACACCGCATGGCCGCGTGATAGGAAAACTTAATGCGCAGGATGGTCTTTATACAACTGTGCTGAGAGGTGTACAAAATGGTGCGACTGTTAATGAAAAGGAAATCATTACTTCGGTCAGCCGTGGGATAAATCCATATACGGATTGGCAGAAGGTACTTAAATGTGCAGAGGATCCAGCGATAGAATATGTTTTTTCCAACACCACTGAGGCAGGACTTTCCTATAATAATGAAGATAAGGCAGAGATGACACCGCCGCAGTCGTTTCCGGGGAAACTAACACTATATTTATATCACAGATATAGGTATTATAATGGTGCCGCCGATAAGGGTATGTATATTATTCCCTGTGAGCTTTTGGAAGACAACGGAATACTTTTAAAAAAGCTTATTATGAAATATGCCCGGCAATGGAATCTGCCGGCAAGCTTCTGTGAATGGCTCAATGAACATAATAAATTTTATAATACGCTTGTGGACAGGGTAGTCAGCGGTTATCCAAAAGATGAAGCGGAAGAATTCAATAAAGAACTTGGTTACGCAGATGAGCTGTTGGTATGCGGAGAACCGTTTCATTTTTTTGCCATTGAGGGTGATGACTGTCTGAAGGAAAAGCTGCCGCTGCAAAAAGTCGGTCTGAATGTTGCGGTCGAAAGTGACATAACAAAATACAGACAGAGAAAGGTACGGCTTTTGAACGGCGGACACACAGCCAATGTACCGGCTGCGTTTCTGGCCGGATTGGATACGGTGGCAGAAATGATGCAGGATAAAACAGCAGGCCGCTTTGCCTGTCATACTATCAGAGAAATTATTCTTCCGTCTGTGGATATGGATAAAAAAATGCTTGAGGATTTTGCCGAAGCTGTAATTGAGCGTTTTCAAAATCCATTTATCAAACATTATTTGCTTAGTATATTACTAAATTCCACATCTAAATTTAAAATCAGAGTATTGCCTTCCCTGCTTGATTATCACCGTAAATTTGATGAATTTCCGCAGGAACTTTTATTCGCTTTTGCGGCTTATATATTTGTATATAAACCTGTGCGCGTGGATAAGAATCATTTATATGGACTACGTGATGGTATAGAATACGAACTGACAGATGATGAGGAGAATATAATAAAGCTTGATGCGGCCTGGAAGCTGTATAACGGTACCCCGGAAGGAGCTGAGGCAACCGCAGCAGCTGTTATAGAGGACGTTGTCCTTTGGGACGCAGATCTGGCAGAACTTAATATTGTTCAGTCTGTCGGCGCATATTTGTATCGATTGGATAAGGAAGGCAGCCGTTCCGTCATGGAATCGCTGTTGTGAGGGGTGTAGCATATGCAGGCACTGCAAATAAATAAAATTGATAATGCCGCTGTTGCGTTAGAAGATCTCTCTGCCGGAAGCACGGTAAGAGCAGGCGGAAGAGAGATAATTTTGCATGATGATATTCACTTTGGTCATAAATTTGCGCTGAAAGATATAGCAAAGAATGAAAATATTATCAAATATGGATTTCCTATAGGCCATGCCAGTGAAAATATATCTGCCGGTTTCCATATCCACACGCATAATGTGCAAACAAATCTTGGCGAAATTTTGACTTATCAGTATATGCCGGGTATACGATCCGAGCTGCCTTCGACGCAAGGCAGCTTTATGGGATTTAAACGCAATGATGGATCAGTAGGCATCCGCAACCAAGTTTTTATTGTACCGACAGTAAATTGTGTCACTGGCACAATTCGTTTTTTAGAGAAAATAGGCAGAAAATTATGTGCGGATTATACAAATATTGACGGGTGCATAGCTGTGAGCCACCCGTATGGATGTTCGCAGATAGGAGATGATTATCTCAGAACACAGCGTATTCTGGCAGATATAGTAAACCATCCTAATGCCGGTGCCGTATTGGTAGTGGGCCTTGGCTGCGAAAATAATAATATAGCAGAGTTTAAAAAGGCTTTAGGAAAATATGATGAAAAACGTATACGATTTCTTATTACACAGGAGGTGCAGGATGAAAATGCGGAAGGGGAAAACTTGCTGCGGCAGCTGGTAAAATATGCCGCAGAATTTGAAAGGACAGAATGTCCGTTAAGCGCACTGAAGATAGGACTAAAATGCGGCGGTTCAGATGGATTGTCAGGAATAACAGCTAATCCGCTTATCGGAGCTCTTTCGGATCTGCTTATCGGCAGCGGTGGTACGGCACTTTTGACAGAGGTACCGGAAATGTTTGGCGCTGAAACACTTTTGATGAATCGTGCTGAAACCAAAGAGGTTTTTGACGATATTGTTGATCTGGTAAATAATTTTAAAAATTATTTTAAACGCTATGGGCAGATAATATCGGATAATCCGTCTCCCGGCAACAAGGCAGGCGGGATAACTACTCTTGAAGACAAATCTCTTGGCTGCGTTCAAAAAGGCGGACGGGCAGCCGTAACTGCCGTCCTGGATTATGCTGACACTATAAAAAATAAAGGACTGCAGCTGCTTGACGCACCGGGGAACGATTCTGTTTCGACCACAGCATTGGCGGCAGCGGGCTGTCAGCTCATACTTTTTTCCACAGGAAGAGGTACACCGTGGGGAACTATTGTGCCGGTTTTAAAAATCTCTACCAATTCCCGTCTGGCTCGGCACAAGGTCAACTGGATAGATTTTGACGCCGGTAAGCTTCTGCAGGATATACCTATGGAAACTATGAGAGATAGCCTTTTTAAGCAGATACTCCAAATTGCTTCAGGTGAGACAACAAAATCGGAGGATATGGATTTCCACGAAATAGCCATAATGAAAGATGGCGTAACTGAATAAAATTTATTTGAGCGGGCTTGATAAATGTGTCTTTATTATAGCCTGAATGAATAATCTCACAGACAGCGGTAAGAAATATTTGGGAATTTTGTCTACTTATGCTATTATAGTTTCAGGAATAATGACATACTCAAAAAGTGCATTCGTTCCTAAACAAAAACGAATTGCAGGGATGTTTATTTTCCTGCTGATTATAATTTCAAAGAAAAGGACAGAAGCAACCTTATGTTAAATCAATTTTCACGAACAGAGCTCTTATATGGAAGGAAGGCTTTGGAAAGGCTGGCTGATGCTAAAATCGCTGTTTTTGGGATAGGCGGAGTGGGCGGCTACACAGTTGAAGCACTTGCCAGAGCCGGAATAGGGACTCTTGAGCTTGTTGATGATGATAAAATATGCCTGACAAACATAAATCGTCAGATTTATGCTTTGCGTGAGACGATAGGAAGGTATAAAGTCGACGTTGCCGCTGAAAGGATTCGGCAGATAAATCCTGAATGTGTCGTCAGACCGAGAAAAACCTTTTATTCGCCGCAGAGTGCCGAGAATTTTAATTTTGAGGAATTTGATTATATAGTTGATGCTATTGATACTGTGACGGGGAAAGTGGATCTTGCGGTTCAAGCTCAGAAGAACAATGTTCACATAATCAGTGCAATGGGAGCGGGAAACAAGACAAATCCGCTGCTTTTTGAAATAACAGATATATATAAAACTTCTGTTTGTCCTCTTGCCAAGGTGATGCGCAAGGAATTGAAAAAACGAGGCATAGAAAAGTTGAAAGTGGTTTTTTCAAAAGAAAAACCTTCTGTGCCGATCGATGACCCGGCGAACAGCTGCCGGTCGCATTGTGTATGTCCACCGGGAACAGCCAGAAAATGTACGCAGCGGCGTCAGATCCCGTCCAGTAATTCATTTATTCCGCCTATTGTAGGTATGATTATAGCTGGTGAAATTATAAATGAACTGGTTGAAGAAACAAAAAAATAATGGACTGCCGCGCTAAACGCGGCAGTCCATTATTTTTCTGTTTCCTCAAAACGCATTAATAAAAAACACAGATCGGATAATCTATTTAAAAATAGCTTGTCTTGGAGAGCCACAGCGGATTCATCACTTTGGGATAATGTCAATGCTCTCCTTTCGGCGCGTCTTGCTGCTGTACGAGCCGAATCGAGGAACGCACCGCACAATGTATCACCGGGTATTATAAAAGCTTTCAGAGGCGGCAGAGCCTTTTCCAGCTCGGCAATCAAATCTTCTAAAATGCCGACGTCCTTTTCTGTGATTCGCGGTTTTGCATCTATGCTTGCCAGATCAGCCATAAGGGTCATATTCATCTGCTGCAGGTCTTTGATGATTTTCTTGATTCTAGGTTTGCCTGATGACGCTCTTGCCATCGCTAAAGCGGAGTTTATTTCATCAACACTGCCGTAGCTCTCTACCCGCAGAGAGTTTTTAGCAATACGCTGTCCCGTATATAAACTGGTCTCACCCTTATCACCAGTCTTTGTGCAAATAGACATCTAAATTCCTCCAGTCAAATATCAAAAATTTCTGCTTCTGAAAAAAATATGGATATTTCTCTCTCAGCGTTTTTCACGCTGTCAGAAGCATGTACAGCATTGTGCGTTTTATCTTCTGCAAATAATTTGCGGATCGTTCCGGCTTCGGCCTGTAAAGGATCGGTGGCACCGTTGACGGCACGCGCCTTGGCAACAGCGGTTTCTCCTTCCAGCACTGCAGCTGCCAGAGGTCCGGAAGTCATAAAATCAACCAATCGGCTGTAAAAGGTCTTGCCGATGTGCTCTTCATAATGTTTTGCAGCCAGCTCTCTGGTCATCACAAGCATTCGCAGGGCAACAATTTTTAAGCCGCTTGCTTCGTAAATGGATAAAATCTTTCCTGTGTTACCGACTTTAACAGCATCCGGTTTTATTAAAATCAATGTTTTTTCCGCCATTTTTATTATATTCACTCCTGCTTTTCAGCTGTGTAATTTTCGGCAAGAAGATGATAATTAAGGGCCGATTGATGGATGGCCTCTATTTCGTCATCATGCAGTTCTCTTTTTACTTTATAAGGAGATCCTAAGATCATAGAATTGGAAGGCAGCCTGGTCTTATGTGGAACCAAAGTTCCGGCACCGATAATGCTGTTGTCTCCGACGGTGCACATGCCAAGCAATATTGACCCCATTCCGACAAGGCAATTATCACCGATTTTATCGCAATGCATTACTACATTATGACCTACTGTAACATAACTGCCGACAATAGTGGGTTTGCATTCCATTACGTGGATTGTGGTGTTGTCCTGTATATTAGTGTAGCTGCCGATTATAATAGAGTTCATATCGCCTCGCAATACGGCATTATACCAAATACTTGAGTTATCCCCAATCGTTACATCACCGATTATAACAGCGGTAGGCGCGATGAAAACATTTTTGCCGATTTGCGGTCTTTTACCTTTGTATGGAATGATAGGCATATTGCTCCCTCCTTTATTTTACAACCATGACTGGGATGTCTGAATATTCAACCACTTTTTGGCTTTTGCTGCCTATGAATGCTCCTTTGAAAAGACCAAGTCCTCTGCTTCCCATTATTATAAGATCAGCATTTTCTCTTCTGGCCAACTCGATGACAGCTTTATGAACTGAGCCGGTCTCAACATGTTTTCTTGCGCTTACTCCTGCCGGTAATTTGTCCCATATCGCATTAAAGACCAAATCACTGGGGATGTCTTTATTTATGTGGCTGGAGATATAAACAAAATCCAGCTGTGCTCCGCTTTTTTCAGCAAGATGAATCGCCGTATCCACAGCTTTGCAGCCATCTACAGACCCGTCAGCCGCAACTACTATTTTATTTAGCGTTTTCATAATAATTTCCCCCATAATATATTTGTATAATTCTTATTTTCGTTAAAATTTGCCAAAATCCTTTTTCTAAAGAGGATCTCAAAAATAAATTTGACTATATTGGTAATTTCATAACAGCCTGAAATCATTATATAATGATTCTAAAAGTATGATGAATTTACAGAAAGCTGTACACAACCAAAAGTATATGATAAAATACAGAATGCATATAATGGCTTTGGGCAAATAAATCAACTTCATTATATATGCATGTATGCTTTTTTATTTCTAAAGAAAGAATTTTCATCAAAATTACTATACGTCAATTCTGCTTTTATTTGCAGGTTGGAGGAACAGTCAGACATGACACAGAAAAATATTCTTATTGTTACAGCATCTATTGGTTCAGGTCATAATAAAGCAGCTGCGGCTGTCAACAATGAATTAAAGAATCGCTACCCTTCCGCAAAGATTAATGTTGTTGACTTCATGTCACCTGAAACAGCATATTTAAATGACTTGCTGAAAGAGATTTATCTTAAAATGCTGGATTTTATACCGGCACTTTATGAATTTCTCTACAATTTTACATCAGGCCGTATGAAGGGGTCTTCTATTCAAGTACTGCTGGCTTACTTTATGAAGCACAATATGGCATCAATAATTGAAAAGTATCGTGCAGACATTATAATTTGCACACATCCTTTTCCCTGTGCTGCCGCATCATATTTAAAGAGCAAAAAAAAGACTGATGCCATGCTTTTTACGGTGGTCACTGATTTTTGTCTGCATCAGATATGGATATACAAAAATGTTGACATGTATTTTATCGCACATGAGGGACTTAAGCAGGAATTGCTTGAGCGCGGTATAGGTGCGGAGCGTGTAGCTGTGACCGGAATACCGATAAATAAGGTTTTCAGTGAACAATTTGATAAAAATGCACTGCTCACAAAATTTGAATTAAACAATAACACGCCTATTATATTGATCATGGGTGGCGGTCTTGGGCTCGGCAGTGTAAAATATGCTCTCGAGGCCTTGGAAAATCTGGCAATGCCCATGCAAATCCTTGTGGTGGCGGGTGCCAATATTTCATTATGGTCAGAGGTGAACTGCCATATTGCTCACTCTCGTCATTTGATAAAGGTTTGGGGTTATTCTCACAACATTAATGAATTAATGGCTATTTCTACACTCTTGATAAGCAAACCGGGGGCTTTGACTATCAGCGAAGCAATGGCAAGAGAGCTGCCAATGGTATTGCATGCGCCTATTCCCGGACCTGAATCGGAAAATGCTACTTATCTGGCAGATAACGGCGTAGCCATATGGGTACAGAAAAAAGAGCACATCAGTGAGACCGTCAAAGAAATTCTCACTGATAAGGAAAGGCTTTTATGGATGAAACAAAATGCCAGAAATCTGAAAGAGCCTTACGCTGCCTCAAAAATTGTCGATGCAATGTCTGGGTTTTTGGCTGAGGACTGAAATATTTTGTTTATTAAACATACGGGCAAGAGAGTGTGTGAGTCTGTGAGAAATAATATATAATATCTTTGTTTATTTTCGAGGAAGTGGTCTGTATCAAAAAACGTCGTTTTGATATTTTTGTTATTATTCTTTTTGCAGCTCTGGGGTATTTCATTTATATTGCGGTAAATCAGCAGATATATATAAGTAATATAGAACAAGAACGTGCTGCTATTCAAACGCGTTTTGAGGAAGAGCAGACAAAGAATAAAGAGCTTAGTGAAGAAAAACAAGCATTGCAGGATCCGGCATATATTGAAAAGATTGCCCGTGAAGAATTGGGGATGACAAGAAAAGATGAGATTCCCTATGTCGCATCGGATAAGTGAAGAGAACGGCGTCGCGATCATTCTATCCTGTTTAGCGCAGAAACCCTAAAATAAATTATATCTCAGCCTTATTTGATTTTTATTCCCTTGACACTGTTGATAATCTAAGGGTATAATACCATTAAAATGGCTTAACTTTAAGGAGGATTCAATAATTTTATGTCAATTGAAGTTGGCAATGTACTCGAAGGCACAGTGACGGGAATAACAAATTTTGGCGCATTTGTTGAACTGCCCGGGGGTAAAGTAGGTCTGATTCATATATCTGAGGTTGCCGATGTATATGTTAAGGATGTAAAGGATTTTCTTAAAGAGCGCGATAAGGTAAAAGTTAAAGTTCTTACCATAGACGGCAATAAAATCGGGCTATCTATAAAGCAACTTCAAGAAAAAAAACCTCCGCAGCCTGTAGCACCGAGGGTAAATACAGCTCCGGTAAAATTTGTCCCACGAAAAAATTTTAATACCGATTTTCGCCGGCAGAATAGTATAGGGGCTCCGACCTTTGAAGACAAACTCTCTAAATTCTTAAAAGACAGTGATGAAAAACTTACGGACTTGCGGAAAAAAACTGATTCAAAGCGCGGCGGTCGTGGTTCACGCCATTATGAATAATTTATAATTTTCCAAAAGCACTCTATTAAAGGGGTGCTTTTTGTATGTAGCTGCCTAAAAGCAGGGAGAACAATGTTAACACGTGTTATAGAATTCAATAAAAAATATCATCTTTTTCATGCAGAAGATCGTATACTTCTCGCTTGTTCAGGAGGACCGGATTCTTTATGCATGGTACACCTTTTCATGCGGCTGGCAGAAGAGTACAATTTGCAAATATTTGCAGCGCACGTTGAACATGGAATAAGAGGAAAAGCTTCTGTGGAAGATGCGCAATTTGTTGAAAAATTTTGCTGTATACAGCATGTCCCTTTTTATTCCAAAAGTGTAGATGCCTGTGCATATGCCGACAGACATAAAATATCACTTGAAACCGCTGCACGAGAGCTTCGGTATGATTTTCTTCAGGAGACAGCTGCGCTTCTTGGTTGTTCCGCTATTTCTGTCGCACACCATCGTGGAGATCAAGCGGAAACGGTTCTTATGCATATATTGCGCGGTGCTGGAATTGACGGACTTTCCGGTATTCGTCCCAAAGCGGGTAACATAATACGTCCTCTGCTTGACTGTACACGCGCTGAAATAGAAAACTATTGTGTCAGTTATGATTTACATCCCCGCTATGATGCTACTAATGGAGATATTGCATATACACGCAATCGGATAAGAATAGAATTACTGCCATATCTGAAAAATTATAATTTTAATGTTGAAGCGTCATTATGCCGAACAGCTGATCTTCTCGCAGAGGAAAACGACTTTCTGACAACATACTCACAGATTATTTACAGGAAAATTGCTGTCAGGAGCGGCAATAAATGTATATTTTCCCTAGAAGAGCTTTTGCTTCAGCATGTTGCCATAAAGAGGAAAATCATCCGTCTGGCCATATCAGATTTATGCAATGATCTAAAAGACATAAAAAACATACATATTGATGATATAATAAAATTATCTCTAAAAAATAAAACAGGTTCTGTTATAGATCTGCCTAATTCACTAAAAGCGTCAGTGGAATATGGCAAATTGATTATTTTCCTGGAACAGATTGATACCATGAACAGTGATCTATATGTTTTGCTCCGGATTCCCGGCAATACAGAGATATTTGACAAGGGTATCACTATAAATGCGGAAGTGGTAAATGCATCACAGAAACTTAAAACAAGAAAAGTGTGCTTTATAGACAAAAGTAAACTAGCGGGACGATTGAAAGTGCGTTTGCGGAAAAACGGCGATGTATTTTCTCCTAAAGGATTGAACGGACATAAAAAATTGAAAGATTTATTTATTGATAATAAAATCCCCCGTGCCAGCCGTGATAAAATCCCTGTGCTTTTTGATGATCGTGGTATTGTCTGGGTTGCAGGAATTCAACAGGACAGCCGCTGTGTCCCAACCGAAAAGACAACAGTTTTCATCAGGCTCTCATTGTTAGATGATAACAGTATATTGAATTTTAATAATTGAGTTTTTCAGCAGCATTATTATCCAACGGTGTAAAATCTGAATAACGTTTGAAAGGTATCATTATTTAGAGCAGCCGGATTATCGGATAAAACAATAAACGTTCCAAAATGAAAGGCGGCTCTTTTTATGCATAAGGATTTAGAAAGAATTTTATTTACTGAGGAACAGATTCGCGAGCGTGTAGTTGCATTAGGAAAACAAATAACAGCTGATTATGACGGCAAAGAAATAGTGGCTGTTGGAATATTGAAAGGCGCTATAGTGTTTTTTGCTGATCTTGTGCGTGAAATAAAACTTCCTGTGAAATTTGACTTCATGGCAGCATCCAGCTATGGTGCCAGCACAAAAACCAGCGGAACAGTGAGAATATTGAAGGATATTGATACAGATATAGAGAATAAACATGTAATAATAGTTGAGGATATAATAGATTCTGGGCTTACGTTAAAGTATCTGAAGGAAAATTTTGAACATAGGAAAGCTGCAAGTGTGAAGCTGTGTGCAATGCTGAATAAACCGGAAGGCAGACGGACTGATATTAAAGGCGATTATATAGGTTTTGATGTTCCTGATGAATTTATTGTCGGCTATGGACTGGATTATGCTAGTACATATCGCAATATTCCTTACATAGGTATTTTGAAAAAGTCAGTGTATGCCTGAGCCTGGCAATTGAGAATTTCCATATTTGATGATATAATGTTGTCTCATAGGCTTTACATAATATGGCACTACAATAAGGAGGATTAAATATTGAATAAATTTCTACGAAATGCCGGCTTTTATGTATTAATCATACTGATAGCAGTTTCGTTGATAGATCATTTTTATAATAACTCATCTAAAAAACCAGAGATTAACTATACTGCGTTTTTGCAACAGGTAGATGCGAAGAATATTTCAAAGGTAACTATCATTGACAATACTATAAGCGGCACATTATCTGATGGAACAGAATTTACGACCATTGCTCCTACTTATCCAAATAACGACACCTCACTGTTGTCAAAACTGCAAACTAATGGTGTGGAAATAAAGGCAGAAAATCCTCCAGACCCACCTCTGTGGACAAGTATCTTTACTTCTATTCTGCCGATTATTCTGCTTATTGGTGTTTGGTTTTTTATTATGCAGCAGACTCAAGGCGGCGGCAATCGTGTTATGTCTTTCGGTAAAAGCCGTGCAAAAATGAATACTAATAAGGTTAAGGTTACCTTTGAAGATGTGGCCGGAGCCGATGAAGCCAAACAGGAATTGGAAGAAGTTGTCGAATTCCTTAAACATCCTAAGAAATTTAATGACTTGGGTGCTCGTATCCCTAAGGGGGTTTTGCTCTTTGGCCCTCCCGGCACGGGCAAAACTCTTTTGGCTAAAGCTGTAGCTGGGGAAGCAGGTGTTCCTTTTTTCACAATAAGCGGTTCTGATTTTGTGGAAATGTTTGTGGGCGTGGGTGCTTCGCGCGTCCGTGATCTGTTTGATCAGGCAAAGAAAAATGCACCATGCATAGTATTTATTGATGAAATAGATGCTGTTGGCAGGCAGCGTGGTGCAGGACTTGGCGGCGGACACGATGAACGTGAACAAACACTTAATCAGTTGCTTGTAGAAATGGATGGTTTTGCTGCCAATGAAGGAATAATTATCATAGCCGCTACCAATCGTCCTGATATCCTAGATCCGGCGCTTTTGCGTCCCGGTCGTTTTGACCGGCAGATCGTAGTTGACCGCCCCGATATTAAGGGAAGGACAGCTATATTGAATGTACATGCTAAAAATAAGCCCATTGATAAGTCCGTTGATTTGGGGATATTGGCAAGACAGACTCCCGGATTCACCGGTGCTGATTTGAGCAATCTGATAAATGAGGGGGCTTTGTTGTCTGCACGGCGTGATAAGAAAACCATTGGAATGACGGAGCTTGAAGAATCTATTGAACGTGTAATGGTCGGACCGGAAAGAAAATCAAAAGTCATCAGTGATAAAGATAAACGTTTGACAGCTTATCATGAGGGCGGACACGCTCTGGCCGGGCTGCTGCTAAAAAATGCAGATCCTGTTCATAAGGTGACGATTATACCGCGTGGCCGTGCGGGGGGATATACGCTTAGCCTTCCTAAAGAAGATCGCTCCTATCACACACGCAGCGAATTGATTGATCAATTAAAGGTCACGCTCGGCGGACGTGTTGCTGAAGAGGTTATTTTAAAAGAAATCAGCACAGGTGCTCAAAATGATATTAAGCAGGCTTCACGTATTGTTCGTGACATGATTATGCAATATGGTATGAGTGATGTGTTAGGGCCTATTTCCTTTGGCGAGGGCAATGATCATCAGGTATTCCTCGGCCGGGATCTCAATAATCAAAGAAATTACAGCGAAGAAGTGGCCTGTGAGATAGATAAGGAAGTACGCCGTTATATTGAAGAGGCATATGAAGAATGTCGTACACTTATTATTGAAAATATTGATAGACTTCATTTATTGGCTGCAAAACTTATCGAACATGAAACGTTGACTGCATCACAGTTAAAGGAACTTATGGAGAAGGGCGGTCTCAGCGAAGATAATGATAGCAGCGATGGTGATAATAACAATCCATCATCTGCCGGAGAAACTACCGATGAACAGACAGCTTCTTCTGAATCAACAGTAGGAACCCATGATAAAACAGATGATACTGCTACTGAAGAAAGTCCGGTAAATCCGAAACCAAAGTTTGATTATAATTTGACATCTAACGGAAAGTAGCATATTCTCATAAAGATGCTGATAAAGGGGTCTGTCACTTGGAAAAGTATTTTTCAAGCTGGCAGGCTTTTTTATTTTATATGAAAAATGTTCTATAAAAGATAGATTATAAGTAAAATGTAAAAATAAAAGGGGCTGTGACAAAATGAGAAATCATTTTGTCCACAGCCTCTTTTTCTACACAGTTTGAGGCAACAAGCGGGCAATTACTGAAAAAAGGGCATACAACCCCTTTCCCCATAAAAACTGCTTTTCTACAGTTTATGCGGCTTTCTTCAAACGTAGTCTTTTATTGTGGTATTTATAAAGATTGTGCCCGATGGAAACCAGGAAAATCTCTAAACGTACTTGTTTCATGCCTTTTCGAACGATTCTTTTATACCAGCGGTTATTTTTCATGATGCCAAAAGTGCCTTCAGATTGAATCGAGCGATTCATTCGAAGAAGCGCGCCTTGAATGCTTTCTAGGTTATCCACAACTTCTTGGTGTATAGAAGTTAGTTCCTGATTAACTCGTATCGTCCTATTTTTATCTGTCGTCTTGCACTCGGAGGCATACGGACAATCCCTGCAATTTTCACACTGGTAAACTTCTTCCTGACGTCCGTATCGATTCCCTTTTACATTTTGTCTGTATTGCAGATGAAATGCCTGTCCGGCCGGACAACGCAGTGTGCCTTTTTCGTCAATCTTGAAATTCACTGCCCGAAACGGATTATCTCGATACTTTGCGTCAGTAGTTTCTTTCTTGTACATAGTAAATTTCATATACTTTTCCATACCGTGTTGCTCACAGTAAATATAATTGTTGTATGAACCATATCCTGCATCAGCAACTGGATACTTTGGATAAAATCCGTAGGTATTATGAAATTTCTCCAGTAAGGGAACAAAACAATCCATGTCTGCACGGTATTGATTTACATCAGCTACAGCTATGTATTCATCTGCAATACCAAATTGAATGTTGTAGGCTGGCAGGAGCTGGTCGTTGCCCATATAATCTGTCTTGATCCGCATGAATGTCGCACAGTGATCTGTTTTGGAATAACTGTTCCGGTCTGGACCACAAATGGTTATCTTTTCAACATATTCTTTGAGTTTCGCTGTATATTCCTGAAGCCGTTCGTAATAGCTCTGCTGGGGTGTTTTTCGATGGCCTTTTCCATGGACAAATTTTGTTTCATCTATTTCATAGATTTTGGCATACCGATCCGTTACTTCACTTAGGTACTCAGGAACGTATTCGGAATTCGTATCAATTTTGATGCCAAAGCTGGCAAGATCGTCGTTGATTTCATCGAGTAATCCCGTGACTTTTTCAAAAAGTCTATATCTAGATTTTTCAGTCGCTTTCTTCCATACCCAGCTATATTTATTAGCATTTGCCTCAAATTTCGAACCGTCAATATACAGATGGCTCAAATCCACATGATCTTTGGCAAAAATTTTATTGTTGATCTCGCTGAACAATTCCTCAACCGATGGTTTGAGCATAGTTTCGATAAAATAGCCGAACGTGCGATAAGATGGAGTCTCGTGTTCCATGAGATACATAAAGCGAAGATTGACTTTACAGCAATCTTCGAGTTCGCGAAGCGAGATATATCCATTTGTCATAAATCCAAATAAGATTGTTTTCAACATGCTGGTCGGGTTGTACCTGATGCGTCCGGTAACGTGTTCCGGAACATTTTTCAGGTACTTCTCCAAGTCGATTCCCTCCATGAATCTGTCGAAAACCAGCACAGGATCACAAATATCCAGAAAATCCGAAATAAATAGTGGCAAAACTGCCTGTTTTGTTTTAAAATAATTGATGGTTGAATTTTTCATTAGACACGTAAAATTTTACCACAAAAAGAGGATCACCGGCTCTTTCGAGCCAGCGATCCTCTTTTGTTTTTATAGGAGTGTTATTTCACAGCCCCTTTTATAAATATCATATAGAGAATTATTGACTATTGGATAGTAAAGCAATTCTGCTATAAATCATTTAAACTAATTAACCCTTGAAAAATTTTTCTGCTATCTGCGGATTGAGATTATAAAGCAATACATCTTCATCGCTTGCATTAGCACGTCCAAGTTCAGCAAGTTTCTTTATGGTACGTTTTTTGAAGAATTCTTCCGCAACCTGAGGGAATAAAGCATAAGATAAAATATCTTCTTCGCTGGCATTAGGATAACCTATTCCTGCAAGTTCTGCCTTAAATTTATCCATACCCGGTTCAAGCTGATCTGCAGGACGACCGGTGATAAGATCTTCTTTCTTTATGCCTATCTTGTCAAGCATTTCCTGGCTGACAGGTGCAGGTGTACGTCCGAATTTGCCGCGGGCGAGATCTTTGAATTCTTTAGGGACCATTTTGTAACGTTCTCCCGTCATAACATTCATCGTAGCCATAGTACCAACTATTTGGCTGGATGGAGTTACGAGAGGCGGATAACCGACATCAGCACGAACTCTAGGCATTTCGTCAAGCAAATCCTGGTATTTATCTTCCATTCCTTGTTCTTTCAGCTGATTAACAAGATTAGAAAGCATTCCGCCCGGAATCTGGAAATCAAGCACATTAGGATTGACATCAAAATATCCTTTAAGACCAAATTCGTCAATAATTTCCTTTTTAACGCCAAGAAAATGTTTAGCAATAGGTGTCATTGCCTTGCGGTCAAGTCCAGTGTTATACTCAGTGTCTTCAAGAGTGGCTACCATGGTTTCAGTACAAGGCTGAGATGTATCCATGGAGAAAGGCGACAGTGCACAGTCAACAACATCAACTCCAGCTTCGATTGCTTTTAAATATGTCATAAAGCCAAAACCACTGGTACAATGTGTATGAAGTTGAATAGGAAGCTTGGTTGCCGCTTTGAGTTCTTTTACAAGTTCAGAAGCTGTATAGGGTTTCAGCAGACCTGACATATCCTTGATGCAAATAGAATCTACACCCATTTTATCAAGTTCTACAGCAAGATTTGCAAATTCTTTGGTAGTGTGCGGGCCACCGATGGTATATACCAAACAGCCCTGCACTTCGACAGAATGTTTTACTTCACTTTTTGCTTTTTTAGCTGCATCAATAGCAGTCTTGAGATTACGCGTATCATTGAGTGCATCAAAAATACGGAAAACGCCTATACCGTGCTGAGCCGCTTTTTTTACAAAAGCACGTACAACATCGTCGGGATAATGATTATAGCCTAAAAGATTCTGACCACGCAGCAACATTTGGATCGGTGTTTTAAGATGAGCTTTCAGCGTATCAAGACGTTCCCACGGATCTTCACCAAGAAAACGGAGACAGCTGTCAAATGTAGCTCCTCCCCATGCTTCAAGAGATTTGTAACCAATCGCATCAAGAGCTTCCAATTGGGGAAGCATCTGAGAAAGACGCATACGAGTAGCTAAAAGAGACTGATGTCCATCGCGCAATACTGTTTCAGTAATTTTAACTTTTTTTGCCATAATTAATAAAACAACTCCTTTTATGATATGCAATTAAAAGTGTGATAAGCATTGTTATTTATCCGCAAAAACATTGCCTTCGTTATGAGCGAAAGCTTTCATTTAATCAGAAATCCGATCAGATGTCAAGACATAAAAATGCCAGCATCAAAAAGCTGCTGCATGATATTATTTATTTGAAAAATAACCGACATCAAAAACAACGATCGAATAGAATAATTTTTACGAATTAATCTAAATATAGTATAGATTTTATTATTTGTCTTGTCAATTGGTTAATGTGATTTTTTTAACAATATTTATCGATACAATAAATACTATTTATTGTATCGAGTTGTGCAATAATTACGAGCAATAATATTATGGTTTATTTTTCAATGTAGAGCGTATTATCGCTTCGGCAACATCCTTGATTGTTCTGCGTTTTGCCATACTGTATTGTTGAATGCGGCGATAAGCTTCTGATTCACTTAAGCTGTATGCATCCATCAAAATTCCCTTTGCCCGATCCAGTAATTTACGCATTTCCAGAGAGTTTTTTGCGTCATTCAATTCAAGTTCAAGCTGTTGTATTTCCCGGAAGCGTGTTAAAGCAATTTCCATGGCTGGAAAAAGATTATCTTCGCGTACCGGTTTTACAAGATAAGCAAGAACACCGGAATGTTTTGCTTTTTCTACAATATCAGCCTGGCTGAATGCGGTGAGCAGAAGTACAGGTGCGATTTTTTCATCATCAATTATTTTGGCGGCTGCTATTCCATCCATTTCCGGCATTTTTATATCCATAATAACAAGATCAGGATGGTATTTTCTAGCCAATTCTACAGCTTTTTTACCATTTATAGCCTCACCCACTACATCATGACCTGCTTCTTCCAGTATTTCCTTGAGGTCCATTCTTATAATCGACTCATTGTCTGCTATGACTATTTTTAACTTATCCATCTAATCATTCACCCCTAATATCCCGCGGAATAGTTATTCTGGCATGCGTGCCGTTATTATTGTACAATTCAAATTTTCCGTCCATATCATCTTCTATCAAAGTTCGTACTATTTGAAGACCAAGCGAACGGGACTGCCGCTTTTCAAAACCTATTGGTAAACCGGGTCCGTCATCATATAGGTCTAATATATATTTTTCTCTGGTTTTGGTTATTGTAAGACCTATGGTTCCCGAAGCGGTATTTTCAAAAGCATGCTCAAGTGAATTCAATATAAGTTCATTTACAATAAGCGCCAAATTGCTGGCTTGCTGCGAAGGCAGGATCACAGTGCCGCCGGAAAATTTTGTTGTCAGCTTAAAGTCGGGAGGCAGCATATTCTGGGAAATAAGGTTTAATATATTTCTTGTTACTTTAGTTACGTCAATAATTTCTTCTTGCTGCTGCGATAAAAATTCGTGTACAACTGATATGCTGAGAATTCTGTTGACACTTTCTTTAAGAGCTGCTTTTACTTCTTGTGATTGGCTGCGGCGTGCCTGTAAACGCAGCAGACTTGCTATTGTTTGCAGATTATTTTTTACTCTGTGATGAATTTCTTGTATAACAGCTGATTTTATCAAAAGTTCTTTATCCTTTTTTCTGACTTCAGTAACATCAGATACGATAATTATCCTGTATAAGAGACTACCTCCTACTTTTATAGGAATGTCTCGTCTGACTATAGTGATACTGTCAGCGGTCAATTCTTTTTCGTAAGGTTTATCAATAGAAATGGTTTCTTTTGTTATTCGCCGCGACAACTGGTGATCAAATAGGTGATAGCCTATCAGATTTATAACACCTAAAATATTATAAATACGCATGGCCGCGGTATTGGCAAATACGATGCGGTTGTTCTTGTCAGCGATTATTATTCCATCACTGGATGTCAATGCTCTGAACATGTATGCATCAAGATTTTTGTGGGAGTATGTGAGCAGAGAACAGGCTGTTCGATAAAGATATGAATATCCCTCTACTTTTGACACACCCGGCTGCATTTCAAAGCTTGCCACAGCAACAATACCGGAAGAATCAAAAATTGCCTCTGTGTGCATTTCTATGAATTTCCCCCAGCTCCATTCCCGTTTGCCGCTCATGCTTTTTCCTGTTTCAATGGTATATTTTATGAGCGGCTCTTCTTGAATTTTTCTCAGGCGGCCCGCTTTACTGTGCTTGAAAGGTGTATATGCCGTGTGGGGCTTGATATGATCTATTATTAAAAATTCAGTTTTCTGTTTTGCATAGACATATAAACCGATATTTGCCATAACTAAATCGGCTGTAAACGGCAATGCCATTTTGATGCGCTGCAGTAGATTTATCTGCATAGCGGTAAGGTTAGTATTAGTGCGGCAAAGTTCAAGTAAATTATTGTCTGTCATATTTTGAATTTCAGCTCCAAACAAGGCTCCCTTTATCCGGGGAACAGCTCATTTTTAAAGTCATGTTATTTTTAACATTATAGCAAATAAATCATCTGCATAGCAAATAAAAAAAGAGGAAACCCGAAGTTTCCCCTGCCTAAGAAAAATACATTATATTACTCTGCGAGCTCCAATATATGTAGAGCTCCAATAGCCGCTATTCAACGAATCAATGGTGACACCACGACTAGTCGAGGCATCAATAAATTTACCGTCACCCATATAAACTCCTACATGAGAGGCACCATACGTATAAGTTGAAAAGAATACCAAATCACCCGGTATCAAATCGTCATATGCGACAGGTGTTCCTAATTCATATTGTGCATCAGCCGTGCGCGGCAGCGAAATGCCCGCGTTGGCAAATACGTAACGAGTAAATCCCGAGCAGTCAAATCCACCCGGTGTGGTACCGCCAAATACATACGGAACACCTATGTATTGAAGCGATGTTTGAATTATTCTCCGAGCGTAATAATTCGAGCCGCGGCTTACCTGAGGCATAGCTCTGCCCATAAGTGCCTGATAGGTCTGCGGTCCTACCAATCCGTCTGCACTAATTCCCGCTGAAGCCTGAAATTCTTTCACAGCTTCCTGTGTTGCCGGACCGAAGTCCCCGTCAGCAGCAACATCATAACCTAAGTTTGCAAGTTCCCCTTGAATCTCCGCTACCTGTGTACCTTGATCACCCGCACGAAAAGCATCCGCACTGGCAACTGAAAACCAGCACATAAATAACGCCGATAACGCAATCAATCGCAATATCTTACTCAAAAGGCCACTCCTCTCTTTGTTTTTTTTATTACCTGCGAGGTTAGCTGTCGGATTAGGGACAGAAGAAGAAACCGGCCCTTGTAAAAAACAACATTCACCCCAAAATTGGTTCCCCCGCTCCTGAGCTGGATTCGGTTTTTAATTTACTCATGTTGTATATTTTACTAGTATTTGTAAAAAAAAGCAAGCTGGAATTTATGCATTTATCTGATAATTTGTTTTTCATTCAAGTCTTTACCTTGATATCAAAGGTGAATATTTATATGAAAAAATATTTTTAAATTTGAGGATAGCTCAAAAATAAAAAAAGATCATGTTTGAATTTAAAACAATTTTGTGATATTATAGCAAGCATAATATTAATAAAGGCTTTGAAGGAGACGGGCGGAATATAGACAGCTGCAGCGAGCCGATGACAGTGTGAGATCGGTGCCGATATATATTTTTGCAGATCACTCCTGAGCCGCTGGCTGAAAATTTTCTTCAATAAAAGGGCGCTTATGCGGCACTTGGTTGCGGTAATTATTAGGCTTATGCCGGGTCCTGCCGTTAAAAGGGTTGCATATGGTGGTATGTGAAATAGGTGGTATGATGATCAGTCCGGCCTTCATCCTGTTTTAGGGTGAGGGCTTTTTTTGTATCAAATAGCAGCAATCCGGCGAAATATTACTTTTACTTTGGAGGAATTATCGTATGTATGAAAAAGTGGAAACAAGTTTGAACTTTACGCAGCGAGAAAAGAATATTGAAAAATTTTGGCAGGAAAACAATATTTTTCAAAAAAGTATAGACCAGCGCGAAAAAAATAATATGTTCACTTTCTATGATGGACCGCCTACGGCTAACGGCAAACCGCATATAGGTCATGTTTTGACCCGTGTTATCAAAGATATGATACCTCGTTTTCAAGCAATGAAAGGATATCAAACCGTTCGCAAGGCAGGCTGGGATACTCACGGTCTGCCGGTGGAACTGGAAGTGGAAAAACTGTTGGGTCTTGACGGCAAGGAGCAGATCGAAAAATATGGTATAGAGCCATTTGTAAAGAAATGCAAAGAAAGTGTATGGAAATATAAGGGGATGTGGGAGGAATTTTCACGAACTGTCGGTTATTGGGCAGATATGGATGATCCCTATGTTACCTATGACAACAAATATATTGAATCTGTATGGTGGGCATTGAAAACCATCTGGGAAAAAGACCTATTATATCAGGGGCATAAGATTGTTCCCTATTGTCCACGATGCGGAACACCACTTTCTTCACATGAAGTGGCACAGGGTTATAAGGATGTAAAAGAACGTTCAGCAATAGTTCGATTCAAAGTCAAGGGAGAGAACGCTTATTTTCTCGCATGGACCACAACACCATGGACGCTGCCTTCAAATCTGGCTTTATGCGTAAATCCGGAAGTAATGTATGTAAAAGCCAAAAGTGGTGATTACACATATTATTTGGCTGAAACACTTGCATCTAAGGTCCTCGGCGAAGATTTTTCTGTTCTTGAAAAACTTCCCGGTAAAGAACTGGAATACAAGGAATATGAACCGCTGTATCCATTTGCCATTGGGAAGATAAAGAAAAAATCATTCTATGTTACATGTGATGATTATGTGACCACAGCAGATGGCACAGGTATTGTTCATATGGCGCCGGCATTTGGTGAAGACGATTCCCGCGTCTGCCGCAAATATGATATTGGCTTTGTACAGTTCGTTGATGCAAAGGGTTGTCTGACAGAGGAAACCGATTGGGCGGGTGTTTTTGTCAAAAAAGCGGATCCTCTTATTTTGAAGGATCTTGCTGAAAAAGGACTTCTTTTTGATGCACCAAATTTTGAGCATAGTTATCCTCATTGCTGGCGCTGTGATACACCGCTGATTTATTATGCGCGCGAATCATGGTTCATAAGAATGACAGCTGTGCGTGAAAAGTTGATAAGGAATAACGACAAAGTCAACTGGATACCGCCGACTATCGGAAAAGGCCGGTTTGGTGATTGGATCGAGCATGTTCAGGATTGGGGCATCAGTCGTAATCGTTATTGGGGGACACCTCTTAATATTTGGGAATGTGAATGCGGTCATCAACATTCAATCGGTTCAATAGATGAGTTGAAAGCTATGTCTGATAATTGTCCTGACAATATAGAACTGCATCGTCCGTTTCTTGACACAGTTACCATAAAATGTCCTAAGTGCGGAGGGAAAATGCATCGTGTGCCAGAAGTAATAGACTGTTGGTTTGACTCTGGAGCAATGCCGTTTGCCCAGTGGCATTACCCGTTTGAAAATAAGGAACTGTTTGAAAAAACATTTCCGGCTGATTTTATTTCTGAAGCGGTGGATCAGACTCGCGGCTGGTTTTATTCTTTGATTGCTATATCTACATTGCTTTTTGATAAACCGGCATATAAAAATGTAATTGTTCTCGGTCATGTTCAGGACAAGAATGGCCAAAAAATGAGCAAGTCAAAAGGCAATGCCGTAGAACCGATGGAAGCTTTGCAGAAGCATGGGGCAGATGCTATCCGCTGGTATTTTTATGAAAACAGCGCACCGTGGCTGCCAAATCGCTTTCATGATGATGCCGTTCAGGAAGGACAGCGGAAATTCCTGGGAACATTATGGAATACGTATGCGTTTTATATTCTTTATGCTAATATTGATAAATTTAATCCTTCAAAATATGAACTGGACTATGAAAACCTGCCGGTGATGGACAAGTGGCTGCTTTCACGTCTTAATAGTCTGATAAAATCCGTTGATGCAAATTTATCGGCTTATCGTGTAACGGAGACAGCCAAATCACTGCAGGATTTTGTGGATGAATTATCCAACTGGTATGTTCGCCGCAGCCGTGAACGCTTCTGGGGCAAGGATATGACCGAAGATAAAATTAATGCCTATATGACGCTTTATATGGCTTTGTCTACATTTATAAAACTTGCGGCGCCAATGATTCCTTTTATAACGGATACTATTTATCAAAATTTAGTGAGAAACTCTTATACAGATGCTAATGAAAGTGTCCATCTATGCGATTTTCCTACTGCCAATGAAGCATATATAGATGAAGAGTTAGAAAAAAATATGCAGCTTGTGCTGGAAATTGTTTCTTTGGGACGCGCTGCACGCAACACGGCAAATATAAAAAATCGTCAGCCTATAGGGCAGATGTTTGTAAAAGCTCCTTTTGTGCTGGATGCTTTCTATAAAGCTATTGTTGCTGATGAGCTTAACATAAAAAATGTAGATTTTAAAGATGATATGGAAAAATATTTGGCATATAGCTTTAAACCTCAGTTTAAAATTCTTGGACCAAAAGCCGGTAGACAGATTAATGAAATAAAAAAAGTCCTTGCATCGCTTAATGGACATGCGGCAAAAGAAGAACTGGATAAAAATGGCAGCCTGAAAATATCATTGTCTGGTGGAGCTTTCACTCTTGTTCGTGAGGATGTTGAAATTTCTGTGACACAGACTGAGGGATTCGCAACTGAAACTTATAATAAGGTTGTGGTTGCCATTGAAACGACACTCACTCCTGAGCTGATTGAAGAAGGCTTTGTGCGTGAAATAATCAGCAAAATACAGACTATGCGCAAGGAAAACGGTTTTGAAGTCACAGATAGAATAAAAGTTTGTGTGGACGGCAATGAAAAAATTGCTTCCATTCTTAAAAGAAATTGTACTGATATACAAAAAATAGTCTTGGCTGATTCCATTGAATCCGGTAAATTGGAAGGATTTTCTAAAGAATGGAATATAAATGGTGAAAAGGTTATTTTGTATGTGAAATAAAAACAGTGCTGCCTGTTAAATGACGGGCAGCACTGTTTTTATTTAGGAATGAGCATTGAAATATATAGTGATGTTACTCAAAATAATTAATTCAAAGCGGCAAATAATTACTTAGAAAAAAGAAATAAATGCTTGCAAAAAGTCAAAAAGTCAAATATAATATACTATAATATAAGTAAGATTTGAAGGTGAGTGATTATGAGTAATATAGCGGATCTTATTGAACATTATATATTGCAGCGTTTAGCTGCACAACAGAATAGCAATGTAATATTGAAACGTGCTGATATTGCTGGTGTTATAGAATGTGCCCCTTCACAGATAAGCTACGTTTTGAATACACGCTTTACTTCTGATAAGGGGTTTGTGGTGGAATCGCGCAGAGGCCTCGGCGGATTTATAAGAATAACGCGGGTACCGCTGCAAGAGCTGGTTTATAATGATCTGATCGACAAAATAAATGGAGAAACTACTATAAAAGACCTCCATAATATGATAGATTATATGTTAAGGCATGATCTGCTAAAAAACAGAGAGGCTGCATTGATTTATCAAGCATTCAATAATATTTACGATAAACTTTCGTCATCAGACAGGGTAAAGTTTCTCCGTTCCTTATTTATAACTTTGGCTGATTTTGCAGAGGAGGAATAAAAAATGTTATGTGATAACTGCAAGAAAAATGATGCTTGTATGCATATTACTCAGATAAATGGCAATAATAAAATTGACCGTTATCTTTGTGAGGAATGTGCTGCTAAATATGGTGACTTTATAATGCAGGAGCATTCTGAGAACCAGCCGGAAATATTCTCTGTCAATGATTTCCTTTCTGGAATTTTTAATAATTCTCCTAATGATCAGCAGACCACGCCGGCTAATGCACCTCCGGCGGGAGAAGAATATGCCTGTCCTTCCTGCGGTATGACATATATGGATTTTACACGATCGGGGAAAATAGGCTGCGGCACGTGTTATAATACATTCAGAAACAGACTTGAACCTTTGCTTAGACGTATCCACGGTTCAAGTAAACATACAGGAAAAATTCCTCATCGTGCAGGAAAAACATTAAATATACAGCAGGAACTTGCTTTACTTCGTAAGCAGATAGAAACATATGTGGACAGCGAAGAATATGAAAAGGCTGCTCAGGTGCGTGACTGTATTCGAAGGCTTGAAAAAGAATTGAATCTGAATGAAGGGAGGTCTTAGGATGATGCTGCAGAATATTTTTACAGACAATAATATTACATGGATGGACGGTAAGGGGACAGACAGTGACATCGTTCTATTGAGCCGCATACGTCTTGCCAGAAATTTTAAAGATCTTCCTTTTCCAAACAGGGCATCAACAGAGCAATTGGCTGATGCCAGAAGCAGACTTTTGAGTGTTCTAGATAAAATATCAGCAACTACCAAAACTAATTATATATGCCTTGATATGGATAAACTTACTGATCTCCAAAAAAGAGTGCTTGTTGAAAAACATCTTATAAGCGGTAATTTTACAAAGCATTCAGATTCAAGATCATTAATTGTAAATGCTGACAGTGACATATCAATAATGGTCAATGAAGATGATCATCTTCGGATTCAATGCATGAAGAGCGGCCTTGATCTTTCAGATCCGATGATGACGGCTTTTGATACTGATAATTGCATTGAAGAAGAATATGATATAGCTTTTGATGATAATATGGGATATTTAACAGCATGTCCGACAAATCTTGGGACAGGATTGAGAGCCTCTGTGCTGCTCCACCTGCCGGGATTGGCAGCAACTAATCAGATCGCTAAAATTATAAACATATCTCCGCAGTTGGGACTGGCAGTGCGGGGGTTTTATGGCAGTAATGCTCCGGGCAATCTTTTTCAGATTGCGAATCAACTTTCACTTGGCTTCAATGAAAAGGAATTAACGGAAAATCTTTCAAGGGCAGTTCAGGAAATCGTATCTCATGAACGTGAGGCGAGACGGGCACTTTTAGCATATGCCGAAGATAAGGTGTGTGATCAGGCCTGGAGAGCATTAGGCATTTTGAAATACGCACGCAGCCTTTCAGAAAGAGAACTTTTATCCTTGGTCAGCAATGTCCGCATAGGAATTGACGAAAAGATAATTACAAGTATTGATGTTGATGTTTTCAATAAACTCATCATTGCTGGTAGAACAAATTATTTAACAAATTTGCAGGAAAAGGAAAACATGTCACAAAGGGAAATTGATAAAAAAAGAGCTGACATTGCACGCGAAATAATTTCTGACAGCTCATCTGATAAGGAAGTGATCTCATGAATAACAATAAATTGACTTTCAGTGCTGAAAAGGTATTGGAACTTGCTAATTATGAAGCGAATAAACAGCGTTGCGGTTATATAGGTACGGAGCATATTCTGCTTGGTCTGTCCAGAGAAGAAAAAGGGTTGGCAGCAAAAGCGCTGACATCTCTCGGTATAACCAGAGATATGGTGAAAAGCAGGCTCAACAACATTATTATTATTCCGCCTATTATGGCAGGAGATCCATTGTCTTATACTCCCTTGGCCAAAATGGTCATGAATTTTGCGGAAGATGAGGCGGCGGCGCTGGGGCATAATTATATCGGCACTGAACATATTTTACTTGGACTTATTCGGCAGGATGAGGCAATAGCATCGAAGATACTTGTATCCTTGGGAGTCGATCTTGACATAATCCATTCTACCATAATGGACATGATCAATAATGGACAGCATGATACAGAGGGAAATGACGGCAGCACTTCGGGCAGTGAGGCCGATGCTGTGAAGAAAACTCCCTTTCTAAATCGATATTGCCGTGATCTCAAAGATCTTGTCCTCAAAAATAAGATAGATCCGGTTATCGGCCGGGCTAAAGAAATAGAGCGGGTCATTCAAATTTTGCTGCGGCGCACAAAAAATAATCCTGTTCTCATAGGCGAACCCGGTGTCGGCAAAACTGCTGTTGCCGAAGGTCTGGCAAAAAGAATGACTGAAGGTGTAATGCCAAAAATACTTGCTAATAAGCGTATTATGAGTCTGAGCATGAGTTCTTTGGTTGCCGGCGCTAAATATCGCGGTGAATTTGAGGAACGTTTAAAGAATATTATTGATGAAATCATGCAGGCCGGCAATATTATTTTGTTCATAGATGAATTGCACACTCTTATTGGTGCAGGTGCTGCCGAAGGGTCAATTGATGCCGCTAATATTCTGAAGCCGGCTTTATCACGTGGCGAAATACAGGTTATAGGTGCTACTACACTTAATGAATATAAAAAATATATAGAAAAAGATACCGCTCTCGAAAGACGTTTTCAGCCGATTTTGCTTGATGAACCGTCTGAAGAAGATGCCATAAGTATTTTGCTTGGTTTGCGCAGTAAATATGAAGAGTTTCATCAGGCAAAAATAACGGATGAAGCTGTCAAGGCGGCAGTAAAACTGTCATCGCGTTATATTAATGACCGTTTTCTTCCTGACAAGGCAATAGATTTGATGGATGAAGCTGCCTCCAAAGTAAGACTGGCAACTATTTCTTATCCTGAAGAATTAAAGCAGCTCAAAGAACAACTGGATAAATTGGATACTGAGAAAAAGACCGCTATAGATGCTCAGAATTTTGAACAAGCGGCCAATATACGTGATGAAGAAAGTAAAATAAAAGATGCTCTGAAAAAATCCAATGATGAGTTGAAAGCAAAAGAAGAGAAACAAATCCTTGTTACAGATGATGATATAGCAGATGTACTATCATCATGGACTGGCATTCCTGCAAGACGCATGGCTGATAAAGAGGCAAAGCGGCTCCTTCATATGGAAGAAACAATCCATAAACGCATAGTCGGACAGGATACTGCTGTTATCGCTGTAGCAAAGGCAGTGCGCAGGGCTCGGGCAGGGCTTAAAGATGCCAAAAGACCAATTGGTTCGTTTATGTTTTTGGGGCCCACAGGCGTCGGTAAAACAGAATTGGCCCGTTCACTGGCTGAAGTGCTGTTCGGAGATGAAAATGCCATGGTCCGTTTTGATATGTCTGAGTACATGGAAAAACATACTGTGTCACGTATGGTCGGTGCGCCTCCCGGCTATGTGGGATATGAGGAAGGCGGTCAGCTGACTGATGTTGTCAGGAGAAAGCCATATTCAGTAATTTTACTTGATGAAATTGAAAAAGCACATCCCGACGTTTTCAATTTGCTGCTGCAGATACTTGAAGACGGACGTCTTACTGATGGACAGGGAAGAACGGTGGATTTTAAAAATACGGTCATTATCATGACATCGAATGTCGGAGCATCATTACTGAGAAAAAACACCTCAACCATGGGCTTTAATACGGGATCTGCCGCATCAGAAGATTTTGCTGTCCGTTCAAAAAAGATAATGGAAGAAGTAAAGAATCTTTTTAAACCGGAGTTCTTGAATCGTATTGATGAAATGATTGTTTTCAGCCCGCTTGATAAGGACAGCTTGATGAAAATAGTGGATATTCTTCTGCTGGATGTGACAAAAAGATTAAAAAACATTGGTATAAGTATAAATGTTGATAATGAGTCAAAAAAATTTCTTCTTGATAAAGGGACAGATATAAAATTTGGAGCTCGCCCTTTAAAAAGAGCTATTCAGAAACATCTTGAAGACGAACTGGCAGAAAGTCTCTTGCAAAAACAGTTTGCTGATGGAGATACGATAAAAGTTTCATATGATAAAAAAAATGACAAGCTTTCTTTTTCATTGCAGGAAACAGAGCCTATAAATGAGTCAAATGAACCAGCAAAGACTGCTGCAGCTGATGTTGCGACTGGCAGCGGTGCTGCAAAGCTGCAGGATGAATGAAGCACAGGAATTTTTTACAAAAAAATGAACCGGTCATAAAGAGGATGATGAATTTTCTATTGAATTTTCTGATTGCTGTCCTCTGGCTTGGCCGGTCATTTTATAAAATCATTTCACGCTTTATTAGAAATAGGAAATGGTGATGTTGTTGCCTAAAAAGAAAAATGTATTTGTTTGTCAAAGCTGCGGATATGATTCACCCAAATGGATGGGAAAATGTCCGGGATGCGGCTCCTGGAATACTATGGTGGAGGAAACGGTAAAAACTGATGTGAGACACGGTTTATCACTTGGCCTGACTGATCGTCCGCAATCTGCACAGCTCCTTTCGGATATTTCTCTGGCAAAAATGCCCCGTTTTTCCACAGGTTCTTCCGAACTAGACCGGGTTCTGGGTGGTGGTATTATTCCTGGCAGTCTGGTGCTGGTTGTCGGTGATCCTGGTGTCGGCAAGTCCAGCCTTAATCTGCAGGTGTGCTCCTGTGTTTCCAAAAGCAAAAAAGTTCTTTATATAACAGGTGAAGAGAGTCTGCAGCAGATACGTATGCGTGCCGAAAGAATAAATGCGCTGTCTGATACAATGAAAGTGCTCAGCGAAACAGATATGGAACGTATCGGAATACATGTGGATGCGGAAAAGCCCGAGCTGCTCATAGTGGATTCTATACAGACCATTTTCCGGCCTGATGTGCAGAGTGCTCCGGGCAGTGTGAGCCAGGTGCGCGAGTGTGCGGTTGAGCTTTTGCGTATAGCTAAAAGCAGAGGAATAGCAGTTTTCATAATCGGGCATGTCACCAAGGACGGAACTCTGGCTGGGCCGCGTGTTTTGGAACATATTGTTGACACCGTGCTTTATTTTGAGGGTGAACGCAATGCTCAGTATCGGATCTTACGTGCCATTAAAAATCGGTTTGGCAGCACAAATGAACTGGGTTTATTTGAGATGCGTGATACAGGGCTTAAAGATGTTCCTGATGCCTCTAGCTTATTTTTATCGGAGACGGTGCTTGGTCCGGGTATTGTAATAGTTCCTACAGTCGAAGGAACACGGCCCTTGTTGGTGGAAATACAAGCCCTTGTTGCTGCGACACCTTATATTCCACCGCGGCGGACAGCCGATTCTGTGGATATCAAGCGTATACAACTGTTATTGGCTGTACTGGAAAAAAGAATAAATTTGAGTATGGGAGCTTGTGATGTTTATGTCAAAGTAGCAGGCGGAATAAAAATAGATGAACCGGCTTGTGATTTGGCATTATGCATAGCACTTGCCTCAAGTTTTACTAATAAGATTGTAAAAGAAAGAACCGTTGTTTTTGGCGAGGTGGGATTGACGGGTGAGGTACGGGCAGTTAACGGTGCGGATATACGCATTAAGGAGGCCTGCAAGCTCGGCTTTAAAAATATTATCATACCTCAAAAGAACATCAGCTCAATAGGTCATATGAAAAATGTATCTGTAATCGGAGTTACTACTGTAAAAGAAGCATTAAAGGCAGTATTTTGAAATACTGCCTTTAACTTTTTTATAGGAACAGACGGCTTGAAAAATTTATGTTTTATGAACAGAATCAAAATACTATAAAGGCATTTATTTTGACAAAAGCTTTTTCATTTAGTATTATAAGTCTATTAATTCATATATTTTATAATCCTTTTGATTTTAGTTTAGTCCTTATATTCATAATTATATCGGCATTTTTTACAGATGCCGCTCTGGATCCGTTCTTCGAGTAAATAACGGATCTAAATTTTTGCAATTATATTTTATTATTTTGGAGATGATGTCTGTGTTAGAAAAGATATTGCGTGTTTTGATAGTTCTTCTTGCTGCTATATTCGGATTGGCACTCATGCAGCTGGTCAGTCCGCTGATTGCTTTGGTGATAAGTTCTGAATATCTCAATATCAATCTCAATGTTTTTGGTATTACTCTGGCACATTTGATAATAGGTTTGTGCGGTATAGTCGGTGGTGGAATTGTCGGTTACGTGGTTTCACCATATTTATTGATTTTATTAAAAAGATTTTCCATGTGGGTGGAAACGCAGCTTAATAAAATGAAGATTCATGATGTTATTGCTGGAGTGTGCGGATTGGCAATTGGTCTTGTTATCGCCAATCTTTTGGGAGCTGCTTTTTCTGGAGTACCTATCGTCGGCAGTTATTTGCCTATCATATTTAGTATAGTATTGGGATATCTGGGTATACATATAACAATAAAAAAACGTAATGAGATAGTTGCGTTATTTCCTCGTCTGTTTAGAGAACAACCAAAAGATAAAAAGAATGCAGAGGAAAAATCAGCATTAAGAACAGATTATAAATTGCTTGACACAAGTGTGATAATTGACGGACGTATTGCTGATATATGTCAGAGCGGCTTCATTGAAGGTACGCTGCTTATTCCTGTATTCGTTTTGGAAGAGCTTCAGCATATTGCTGATTCTTCTGATCTTTTAAAAAGGACTCGTGGCCGTCGCGGTCTTGACGTCTTAAAAAGGATACAGACAGAGTTTGATATGTTTGTTCAAATAGATGAACGTGATTTTGACGAAATAAGTGAAGTGGATTCCAAGCTGATCAAACTTGCTCAGGTAGCCGGCGGGAAGATTATAACTAATGATTATAATTTAAATAAGGTAGCAGATTTACAGGGAGTCTCTGTTCTAAATATCAATGAGTTGGCTAATGCGCTGAAACCAGTGGTAATACCCGGTGAAGCTATGACTGTTACAATAGTGAAGGATGGCAAGGAACAAGGGCAGGGAGTGGCATATCTTGATGACGGTACAATGATTGTTGTTGAAGGGGGTAGGAAATATATAAATACTACTCTTCCGGTAGCAGTGACGTCAGTTTTGCAGACAGCAGCAGGTCGGATGATCTTTGCGAAACCAAAGTGAGCGGCACAATTGTTCGGAAATATAAAATTATGGAGTTTATACATTTTAGTAAAAATAGGATTTTGTTATATGATATCATGAATTAAATAGGCTGCGGTGATACCGCAGCCTATTTAGGAAGCATAAGAAGGGTGATATGAAGTGATCACGGCTATTTTTCCGGCCGCAGGGAAGGGAAGGCGTATGGGAGCCTCTTTCAATAAAGTCTTTGCCGCTTTATCTGATAAACCAATCCTTATACATACTCTTTTGAGTTTTTCACGCTGTAATTTAGTGGATAATTTTATTATTGTGGCTGCACCGGGAGAAGTAGAACCAGTATCCAAGGTATTGAATTCTCTGCCGGGAATAAAACCTTGCAAGGTGGTGGCAGGAGGAACGGAACGTCAATACTCTGTCTATAATGGTTTGATGGAAGTTTCTGCCGATACAGATATAGTTCTTGTTCATGATGCTGCCAGACCTCTTATTACATCTGGTGTAATAAAAAATGTTATAGATGAAGTGAAGTGTTCAGGTGCGGCTGTGGCTGCTGTCCCGGTAACAAACACGATAAAGGTGATTGGTGATGATAATACAGTCGTGAATACACCGGACAGAAATAAATTATGGATGATGCAGACACCTCAGGGATTTAGAAAAGATTTACTGCTTGAAGCGCATGAAAGAGCCAGACTGGATAAATATTTTGGCACTGATGATGCCAGCCTGGTCGAGCATATTGGACATCCGGTGAGGGTTGTCATGGGAGATTACAAAAATATAAAAATAACATCGCCCGACGATCTTATATATGCGGAAGCTGTTCTTGGCAAAAAGGCTGTTTCAAAAGTGAAAAATGGAGTATCTGTTGCCATCTCCAATGCGCTTGAAGAAATGAAAGCAAAAATATTCAAAACGAGGATTTGAAATGATAAGAATAGGATCCGGTTATGATGTACATAGGTTAGTCGATAATCGCAGGCTGATCATAGGCGGAGTGGATATTCCTTTTGAAAAGGGATTGCTTGGTCACTCGGACGCTGATGTTTTACTGCATGCTATTGCTGACTCTTTGCTGGGAGCGGCTGCACTTGGTGATATAGGTTATCATTTTCCTGATAATGACAAAAAATATGAAGGCATTTCAAGCATGGTTCTCTTGCGCAGAGTGGGAGAACTTTTAAGAGAAAACGGATTCGCTATTTCCAATATTGATTCTACTATAGTGGCTCAGGCTCCTAAAATGGCGCCGTATATTGAAGAGATGCGCAGCAATATTGCCAATGTCTTAAAAATCGGCAAAGACCAGATCAATGTAAAGGCAACTACGGAAGAAAAATTAGGAGTTACGGGAAAGGGTGAGGGAATATCTTCGAACGCCGTGGCACTTATTGAAACTGGCGGAAAGACGTTGTAGTGTAATGGTATTTCTGCTAAAATATACTGTACAAGTATTATTTGGAGGTAATAGTTAAATGTCAGAACAAATCCGGGTTCGATTCGCTCCGAGCCCAACAGGTCCTTTTCATATCGGAGGGGCACGCAGTGCACTTTTTAACTGGCTGCTCGCAAGAAAGTACTCTAATGGGAAATTTGTACTGCGTGTAGAAGACACCGATAGAGTAAGATCAAGCAAAGAGTCGGAAGAAAATATAAAGGCATCTTTAAAATGGCTCGGTCTTGATTGGGATGAAGGTGTCGATGTAGGCGGTGAATATGGACCGTATCATCAGATGGAGCGCCTTGAACTTTACAAAAAATATGCACAGCAGCTTGTAGATGAAGGGAAAGCGTACTACTGCTATTGTACAGAAGAAGAAATTGCTGCAGAACGCGAAGCCTTGATGAAAGAAAATAAAATGCCTATTTATCAAGGGCACTGCAGACATCTTACAGCTGATCAAATAGAAAAATATAAATCTGAAGGCAGAAAACCGACGATAAGATTTCGTACACCGGAAAATGAAACAGTTGAGTTTGATGATATGGTGCGGGGACATATGCAGTTTGACTCAAACGGAGTGGGCGATTTTGTTATTGTTAAGGCAGATGGCATTCCTGTATATAACTTTGCGGTGGTCATAGATGATGCGTTGATGAATATCACTCATGTTATAAGAGCAGAAGAACATTTATCCAATACACCGCGGCAAGTAGTGTTATATGATGCACTTGGCTTTACTGTACCTGTATTTGCCCACATTTCTCTTATACTTGGCAAAGATCATTCGAAAATGAGCAAACGTCATGGTGCTACTTCTGTTGAACAGTATAAAAATCTGGGTTATCTGCCTGAAGCGCTAGTGAATTTTCTGGCTCTTTTGGGATGGGCACCTCAGGATGAAAAAGAAATTTTTTCCATAGATGAATTAATAAAAGCTTTTTCAATGGACCATGTAGCAAAAAATCCTGCAGTATTTGACATAGATAAATTGAATTGGCTCAATGCCCAGTATATGAAAAAATTAAGTACAAAAAAAATTACAATGATGGCTGTGCCGCATTTGTTGGAAAAAGGATATTTGAATGAACCTATAGCCGCTGATGAAATGGCAAAACTAGTGCGGTTCACTGAAATCATTCGTGACCATCTGAGCTACGGTGCACAATTTCTGGATTTTGCAGATCTTTATTTTAATGATGATATTGTTGTCGAAGATGCTGAATCTAAACAAATCCTGACTGATGAGACAGTGCCTTCCGTCATAGGTCTTTTTAAAGAAAAATTGAACGGAATCGCTGATTTTGATGCGGAGCATATACAGCCTATATTTAAACAGATAACAAAAGAATTAAAAGTAGGCGGTAAGAAAGTATATATGCCGGTGAGAATCTCTGTGACGGGTCAGATGCATGGACCGGATTTAGCGGGAATCATTGAAGTGCTCGGACGTGAAAGAGTTTTTGACCGTATTGAAAAAGTACTGCCCGCTTTATGATTATTACGGTTTTTGTATTCTGATGCGATAATGTATTTGTATGATTTTATTGCTGGGCTCATTAATACGGGATATTATAAAGATGGGTATTGTTAAGAAGCGATGGTAGTTTTTCATTTATTTTAGTGGAAACCTAAAGGTGTGTCCTAAAAACAGGTTACAGTGTTTTTTTGCACACCTTTTTCTTTAGGAGAATGCTATGAAATTATTGCATATATTAAAAAAAGATATTAGAGTGGTTTTTGAACGCGATCCTGCTGCCAGGAGCGTGCTGGAAGTTGTTTTATGCTATCAGGGGCTTCATGCTATTTGGTTCTATCGTATTGCTCACTGGTTTTATTGCCGTAATTTTGTACTTTTTCCTCGTCTTATATCTAATTTTGCCCGTTTTTTAACTGGTGTTGAAATTCATCCGGGTGCTACCATTGGGCCAGGTCTTTTTATTGATCATGGTACCGGCATTGTTATAGGTGAAACTGCTGAACTTGGGCGCAATGTTACCCTGTATCAGGGGGTTACACTTGGTGGTACGGGAAAAGAAAAGGGAAAGCGTCATCCTACCATTGGCAATAATGTAGTAGTATCCTCGGGAGCAAAGATCCTTGGCTCTTTTTCGGTCGGCGATCATGCAAAAATAGGGGCGGGGTCTGTAGTCCTTAAAGAGGTCCCGGCGTATGCGACTGTGGTTGGTATTCCAGGGCGTGTTGTGCTGATGAAGGGAAGGCGTGTAGACAAATATACCTTAGTTGATAATGCGAAAAATCAGGCTGTTTCTGAAGCATTGAAAAAAGAACTGGCTGAAGAACTGGATGTAGATTTAGCGCATGATAAACTGCCTGATCCCGAGCTCGATATGATAAAAGGGCTTTTGGAGAAAGTTAAAAATCTCGAAGAAAAGGTAATAAATCTAGAAAAAGAAGTGAATACGAAAAATGCTAAAAGTATATAATACATTAACTAAAACAAAAGAAGAGTTTAAACCAGTCATTCCGGGGCAGGTGAGTATTTACGTCTGTGGTATAACACCGTACAATGATACTCACATTGGCAATGCCCGTCCGTTTGTTACCTGGGATGTCATAAAACGTTTTTTCCACAAACTTGGATATAAGGTGAAACATATCCAGAATTTTACTGATGTAGATGATAAGATAATTCGCTCTGCCAATGAAAGCCGCCGCACGTGGAAGGAGGTTTCTGACAAATACATAGCAAGTTATTTTGATGTTATGGATAAGCTCAATATTGGACGAGCTGATGTATATCCGCGTGTTTCGGAAAATATGGAAGATATTATAAAAATGATCACAGGTCTTGTAGAAAAAGGTGCAGCTTATCCTCTGGATGGCGATGTTTATTTCAGCGTGGAAAAATTTGCTGGTTACGGTAAGCTGAGCGGTCGTAAGCTTGACGATATGCAGGCGGGTGCGCGTGTCGAAATAGATAACAGAAAGCATCACCCTATGGATTTTGCCTTATGGAAGTCTGCAAAACCTGGTGAACCATCATGGGAAAGCCCGTGGGGAAAAGGCCGTCCGGGCTGGCATATTGAATGTTCTACTATGTCTTTGAAATACTTAGGAAAAACCTTTGACTTTCATGGCGGCGGCAGTGATCTTATATTTCCGCACCATGAAAATGAGATAGCTCAGTCACAGTCCTACTGCTGTGATGAACATTCCTTTGCCAGATACTGGCTGCATAATGGTTTTATTACCATAAATCAGGAAAAAATGAGTAAATCTTTAAATAATTTCTTTACCGTGAAAGACATTTTGGCAAAATATCCCGCAGAGGTACTTCGCTATTTCCTTGTGGCAACTCATTACCGCAGTCCGCTTGATTTCAGCGATGAACGGTTGAAGGAGGCAGAAGCAGGACTTTCCCGTCTGAGTAATGCTAAAAACACACTGAAAGAATTGTTGTCGGCGGCAGGAGCTGATTCTGACAGTGCAGCTTCTTTAGCACAGTTTGCCCAAAAAGCAAAAGAAAGTTTTTATGCTGCAATGGAGGATGATTTTAATACGGCTCTTGCGCTTGCCGATATGTTTGATCTGGCAAAAAAAATAAATGTGTATTACCAGGCTGTGGCAGCAGGGGAAGTAGCTGCTGACAGGAAAAATCTGAACGAGGTTTTATCTGTCTATACGGATATGACGGATATTCTGGGGATTTTGCAGATACAGTCTGATGATGAAGGAAGCAGCCGTCTTGTTGACTCATTGATGAACATAATAATCTCAATTCGTCAGGACGCCCGGAAAGATAAAAATTGGGCCGTTGCCGATAAATTGAGAGATGAATTGAAAAAAATAGGCATTATCATTGAAGATTCGCCCACAGGGGCGCGGTGGAAAAAATAATGCGTTTTTCTCAGTATCAATATTTGTGCAGACATATGTTTGAAACAGATGATACCGGTAATATAAGGCAGCATTATAACAGTGTTGAAGCTGAGCTGCTGCCACCGCTTGTTCTGGCTTATATAGGCGATGCATATTTTCATCTTTTTGTGCGTACCAGACTTCTTCTCTTTGAGAAAAATAAAGTTCAGGTTCTTAACGACTTTGGAGCAAAAATAGTATCGGCAGTATATCAGGCTTATGCATATAAAAATTTAAAAGAAGAGCTCACTTTACAGGAAAGGGATATCTTTCGCAGAGCCTATAATGCAAAGTCGCACGCTCCGCGTGCGGCAAGTATTGCTGATTATCATACCAGCACGGGTATTGAGGCAATTATTGGCTATCTGCAGCTGACAGATAACACGGTACGACTGAATAAGCTGTGTGAAAGGGCATTTCAGTTAATTATAAAAAAAATAGAACAAGAATATCTCTAAATTTAAACTATGGCTTTATAAAAAATCAATATTTAGCAGAGTAAGTGACTGTGCGTTAAGTGTCGGATGAACGGGGAGTTGTCATTCGAACGAAAAGCTTTTAAGCTTGCGGTACATTCATTGCATCCCGCTGCTGCATCAAAAGAAAAACATCTTGATATGCAGTGACGTCATGCTAAAATATATGGAGGTGTTTTTTTTGTATCACTTTAAAGCTAAAATGGTTGTTCTGAATGGTATATTTGTTGCTTTGATAATTCTTTTTACACATATATTCGCGGTGCAAACACCATTTCTGCGGATAAGTTTTGGCTTTTTACCATTGGCTGTTTACGCAGCTATTTGCGGACCTTTACACGGAGGTATGGTAGGAGCTGCTGCCGATTTACTCGGCTGTATGCTTTTTTCTCCGGGATTTTATTTTCCGGGATTCACTCTCAGTGCTTTTTTTAGCGGATATGTATACGGTTATTGCTTTTATAATAAAAATATTTCAATGAAACGAATATTCTGTACTTTTATATTTTTATTCGTTATTGTTGATTTATTTTTTAACACCCTTTGGCTTAGTATGCTTTATCATAAAGCAGCAATGACTTTTTTACTGAGCCGGTTTATAAAAGGACTTATCTTTCTGCCAATCAATATTATTTTTTTTAGTGTGGTTTATAAGGCTGTACAAAAATATCGGCAGAAAATTTTCTGAATTAAAAAGAGAACAGAAAAAATCAACAAAAATGAAGACTGGACAAAATACCAGCCTTCATCTTTGTTGATCAGTGATAACTTTAATCAGTTAAGACTTTCGTATATTTTTTCAAGATCGTATTTCAGTGCTGAAATGTAGTCCATACCCTCAGGAAGGCTTTCCAGTGTATATATTTCGACGGCTTTAGCACCAACTTCACGGGCTAATGTCTCAGAAACTTTAGGGCTTACCATATCTTCAACAAAAATAGTAGTAACATTGTTTTCTTTGCAATAATCTGTGAGCTCTTTCAATTTTTTTGCACTCGGTTCACCAGAAAGCAGCGCATCTGAAACGCTGTTTTGCTTTAAGCCAAAATCCTTTGCCAAATAACCGAATGCAGCGTGTCCTGTTACGAAATCTTTTCTTTGAGAATCAGCAAATTTAGCAGTATATTCTTTTTTCAATCCATCTAGACTATTTTTAAAGGCTTGAAAATTTTTCTCATAATCATCTTTATGAGCAGGATCTGCATTATTTAAGGCGTTCTTTATGTTTTCTGCTTCAAGTTCAGCTCCGTTGATGCTCAGCCATATATGAGGATCGGTAACAGCTTTGCCGTCATCAGATTTTTCATCAAGAAGTAAGGGGTCAGCTCCTTTTGAGGCTTCTACTACAGTAAGTTTTTTTTCTTCATTTGTTGAGGAAAGCGCTTTATCAAGCCACGAACTTTCCAGTCCAAATCCGTTATAAACAAATAAGTCGGCATTTTGCAGATTCATCAGGTCCTTGGCAGTGGGTTCAAAATTGTGAGGCTCAGTGCCATCAGGGATGATAGAATAAACTTCGACGTGTTCACCGCCGACAGCTTCAGTGATGGCTTTGACAGCTTCAAATGAGGCAGCAATTTTTATTTTTGCTGGTTCACCGGCACTTTGCTGTTCTTCGCTGCCGGTCTTGCAACCGGTCATGGATAATAAAGCAATCAATAAAAAAATCTGAATAAGAAAAATTCTTTTCATAAAAACGCCATCCTTTTCAAATAGATAATGTTATTATACCAATATAGATTTATTTTGTGATATGCAAATGCAAACTATTTGCATTTAAGACAATATAAAGATATAATAAGAAAAGGAAAATGTCAAGTATAATATAAAAGAGTATATTGTCGATATGAAAAAATATGGAGGACGCAATGCTAAATATAGAGCATTTATATTTTTCTTACAGCAATAAACCCAATTTGCTGCAAGATATAAATTTTTCGGTGAATACAGGGGATTATATATCAATAATAGGGGCTAATGGATCAGGAAAAAGTACGCTGGTACGTTTGATATTAGGATTATTACAACCATCATCGGGGACGATAGAGAATTCTTTTGCCAATATGGCTTACGTACCGCAGCGCTTTAATCAACTTAATACACACTTCCCCATAACAGTAAAAGAAATATTGTATTGCTATAAAAATGTGAGGAGGAAATATGTCAATAAAAAAATAAACGATGTTTTGACTTTACTGCATATGGAAAACGAAGAAAATACTTTAATTGGTCAGCTTTCCGGGGGACAATGTCAAAAAGTATTCATCGCAAGAGCACTTTTAAGCGACCCTGAGCTGCTTATTTTAGATGAACCTTCCAATGGGATAGACAGACAAAGTCAGGCTGAGATATATAATTTCCTTTTGCATCTTAATCGACAGGATAAAACAACAGTCATTTGTGTTGAACATAATCTACAGGCAGCATTGAAAAATTCTACAGCGTTTTATCACATAGAAAAGGGTAAAGGCCACATCTGTCTGCCGGAGCAATATGTAAAGGAATATATTAAAAGTGATTTAGGAGAGAATAAAGGAAATGTTTACCTATAGTTTTATGCAGAATGCATTTTTAATTTCTATTTTTATTGCGGCATTATGTCCTGTTATTGGCATGTTTCTCGTTTTGCGGCGATATTCAATGATGGGGGATACATTGTCACATGCGTCATTGGCCGGTATTTCTGTGGGGATGCTTTTTGAGCAAAATCCTGTTTTGAGTGCCTTTTTAATGGTTTCTCTTTTTAGTATTATTATTGAATGGTTGAGAAAACATTTTCGCACGTATGCAGAATTGATACTTGTTATTATTCTTTCTCTTTCCATCGGCATAGCTATTACACTTTTAAGCTCAGGGCTAGTGCATGCTAATATTGATTCATTGATGTTCGGCAGTATTTTGACTGTTACACTTACAGATTTTTACTGGGTACTGTTCTTTAGTGTTGTCTCTTTATTTTTGGTCTATAAATTTTATTCGGCGCTTATGTTTATGGTTTTTGATGAAGAGGGAGCGGCTATTGCCGGAGTCAATGTAAGGCTTATAAACTATTTATTTGCTATTATAGTGGCCGCTACTATTTCTATCTCAATACGCATTGTCGGTATTTTAGTTATCAGCTCGTTGATTGCGCTGCCTATTGCAGCAGCTCTTCAATTGGAAATGGGTTTTAGAAAAACGCTTCTTTTTGGTGTAATATTCAGTTATATAGACATTTTTTCCGGGATAATCATTTCCTATTGGATAAATGCCGCACCAGGAGGAATAATAGCAATAAATGCAGTACTGCTGCTGCTTTGTGTTCTCTCTTATAAACGCATAGTAAGATCTGGGAGGGTTATTTAAAGTGGATGATTGCGGTAATTATAAAAATTATTTAAATGAACATGGTATGAAAAGTACAAAACAGCGGAATTTACTGCTGTCTATTCTCGCGAAAATTCAGACTCCTCAGACTGCAGAGAAACTTTATTTGCAAGCTATAAAAAGTGATTCTTCCATAAATCTGTCCACAGTGTACAGAGTTCTTGAAAAATTTACAGAAAAAAATATAACGATACGAACATCTTTTTTGGATGACAAGTCTGTGTATTCCCTTTATCCGAAAACGCATCAGCATCAGCTTATTTGTATGCGCTGCAAAAAAATCGTTTTGCTTGAACATTGTCCTTTGGAGGATTTTGAAAAAAGTGTTGAAGAATCTACACACTTCTCTGTTGTGAATCATCGTTTGGAGCTTTATGGTTATTGTCGGCAATGTCAAAAAATTATTGCCATGGGGTAAAAGCATCAAATTAAAAAACATACTTTTGTTAAACTTATATTAATGTTTTGATGAAACGAGAATTACCATTGCATTTTATATTTTTAAGTGATAATATATTCCAGTAAATAATTATATATAGTTTTGTTAGGTGAGGTTCCTGCAATAAACATAGGCTATTGCCCGGAAACATCGAGAGATGCCAATGGGTAGGACAGGTTTTATCGAAATAAGGTATTACCCGAAATAGCTGAGTATTTTACTCTACGTTATGCAGTGCTAAAGCTTGGACGATTAAAATATGCTTATATTTTGCGCTTGCGAACCCTCCTGCCTTTCTTAGGAGGGTTTATTTTAGTTATGAAGCAGTATTTATGGAGGTGGTAAATATGGACGATGGCGAGAGTATAGTAAAAAAAATAATAAAATCAGCTTTAGGAGGAAACCATGGAAATATTTACCAAATCTTTAACTAAGAGAAGATTTTCCTTTACAGACATAATAATAATTGCTGTTATTTTTATAATTCTGTATATTATACTAAAACTCAGTTCGGGGATGAATATTCCTTTTGTTCAGGGAGATCATCTGAATATAGACCTTTCCCCGCTGATGCTTCCTTATTATGCGGGAAGATCCTTGCTGCGCATGTTTATAGCATTTTTCTTTTCTCTCTTATTTACTTTTATATACGGATATATAGCGGCAAAGGTGAAAACGGCAGGATCTGTAATGGTTCCTGTTTTGGATATTTTGCAATCTATTCCTGTTCTGGGTTTTTTATCAGCCACTATAATAGCTTTTATGGCGGCTTTTCCCAATAGCCTGATGGGGGTTGAATGTGCTTCCATTTTTGCTATTTTTACAGGACAGGCATGGAATATGACATTTAGTTTTTATCATTCCTTGATGACTATTCCTAAGGATCTGGAAGAAGCCGGGCAAATGCTGCATTTTAACCCCTGGCGCAGATTCATCAGCCTGGAGCTGCCTATTTCTGCTATCGGCCTTATATGGAATGGGATGATGTCATTCGGCGGCGGCTGGTTTTTTTTGGCAGCCAGTGAGGCAATCAGTGTTTTAGGTGAAGATATTCATTTACCGGGTATAGGTTCTTATCTCGCTGTTGCAGTCGAATCCGGCAATGTACAGGCAATGCTGTATGCTATGCTGGTCATGCTTGTTATGATACTTTTGGTGGATCAACTTTTTTGGCGGCCGCTTATCGTATGGGGGCAGCGCTTTAAACTTGAGTTTTCTGAGGCTAAAGAGCAGCCGGATTCTTTTGTCTATAATGTTTTATACAGGTCTTTCATAATGTACTGGCTGTACAGTCATATATTTGCACCAATTGGTATTTTTTTTAACAGATGTATATTGTGGTTCTTTGATAGGTTGGAAAAAGCACCGCATACATATGTGAGTATAAATGCCGGCTATTTTGTGCAAAGGGGATGTAAAGTATTTATTGCACTATTTCTTTTGTATGAGCTTTATGCACCGGCAAAAGAGGCTGTATTTATGCTGTATGACATAGGCTTCAATGATCTGTATCAGGCATTTATCATGGGATTATATACAGGAGGACGCGTATTGGCAGCACTTTTCCTGGGTGCACTCTGGACTATACCGGTGGGTGTTAAAATAGGACTTAATCCCAGACTTTCTGCGAAAATGCAGCCTTTGGTGCAGATAGCCGCTTCTTTTCCAGCCAATATGCTTTTTCCCTTCTTTACAATATTATTTGTTGAATACCATGTCAATTTTGAATACGGTTCTATTTTGTTAATGATGATGGGGACGCAATGGTATATTCTTTTTAATGTTATTGCCGGGGCAATGAGTATACCAAATGATTTGATCGAAGCTACGGAGATTTTTGAATTGAGCGGCTGGAAAAAGTGGAAATCACTGATATTGCCGAGTATTTTTCCGCATTTGGTAACAGGTTTTATAACCGCGTCAGGAGGAGCATGGAACGCGAGTATAATCTCTGAGCTTGTCAGTTGGAAAAAATATACACTCACTGCTTCAGGTATAGGCGCATATATCAGCACAGCAACCTCTGCCGGTGACTGGAATGGGATTTTGGTGGGGATAGCTGTCATGTGCATTTTAGTAGTGCTGATAAATCGTTTTATATGGCATCGATTGTATTATATGGCACAGACAAAATATCATGTTGATTAAAAGGGGTGAAGCAATGAAAAATTTATTGGAATTAAAAGAAATAAATAAAACTTTTAAAATAAAAGGTACATCTGATTCTACAATTTTAGAAAATATAAATCTGCATGTAAAAGAAGGCGAATTTTTGGCTGTTCTTGGACCTTCTGGTTCCGGAAAATCAACTCTTTTGAGAATTATTGCAGGACTTATTCCGAGCTCCAGCGGTACCGTTTCCTATCTGGGCAAGGAAATTAAAGGCGTTAATCCGGGAGTGGCAATGGTTTTTCAGTCTTTTGCCTTATTCCCATGGCTGACTGTATTAGAAAATGTTATGCTGGGGCTGGAACGAAAAAAAATATCTGTGGAGTATAAAAGAGAAAAATCAATGCAGGTCTTGGATATTGTTGGTTTGGATGGATTTGAAAATGCTTATCCGAAAGAACTTTCCGGTGGTATGAGGCAGCGTGTTGGAATAGGCAGAGCACTTGTCAGTGAACCTGATATACTGCTCATGGATGAAGCTTTTTCGGCGCTTGATGTACTGACGGCAGAAAATTTGCGGCGCGATCTTTTGGAACTGTGGCTTGATAAAAAAATACCGACAAAATCAATAGTATTGATCACGCATGGAATAGAGGAAGCCGTTTATATGGCCGACAGAGCCATAATTTTATCTTCCGGTCCGGCAACAATAATTAAAAATATAGATATATCTCTGCCGCGCTGGCGAGACAGAAAATCACCGGAATTTTTGTCTTATGTAGATGAGATATATTCGATAATGACAAAGAAAAAAATACCGATGACAGAAATGCTCGTGCAGACAAAGAAAGATTTGATCATTCCATCAGTTTCGGCAGGTGCGTTGACAGGTTTTCTGGAGCTGCTGGAAGATCTCAATGAAAAAATAGATCTGTATAAACTTGCTGATCGATTTCTCATGGATATGGAAGATTTCTTGCCTTTGATAGAAGCATCCGCTCTACTGCATTTTACAAAGGTCACAGAAGGCGATATTGAACTTACCGAGCATGGAGTAGAATTTGCCAGAGCAACAGTTCTGGAAAGAAAAAAACTTTTCAGGCAGCAGCTTTTGGAACATATTCCCTTCGTTCAGAAAATGATAAACATCCTGCGGTCAAAATCCAATAAACAAATGAATATTGAATTTTTTGAAGAACTGCAGAGTCAAACCTTTGGAGAAGAAATAGGACAAAAGCAGCTTGAGCTGCTTATCGGCTGGGAAAGATATGCTGAACTTATCGAATATGACGATAATAAGGAAATAGTATACCTGGAGCAATCTGTGTAATTAAAGAGGATAAAAATTTTGTCGGTAATAATATATTATTACCGGCAAAATTTTTTTCTGGAACACCGTCGAGTAAGTGGACATATTGCAAAACTATAACCTATAAAAATGCAGATTATTCTTACTTTTATGGAACAGCATCTATGACCTACTCCCGACAAATTACATTTAAAAGCAATATTGAATTAATCCGTTTTTCATGATCTATCTATTCCTAAATATATAAATATTTAATATTTATTATTAAAATTGCATAGTTGCATCGCTATACCATCTTCCATAATTTCAAACCCAAATTTTTTGTAAAAACCCGCATTTTTTCTTTCCTCCGGCATAATTTCAATATATAAATAGTCTTTATATTTTTCCTTAATCATTCTAATCATAGTTGCAGCAATTTTCTTTCCTTGATACGCTGGATTTACTAAAACGTAATGAATATAAGCTACCATTTCACTATCATCTAATACTCGAACAAGCCCCACTAACCGCTCTTTATCCCAAGCAGTCAAAACAGTAGAAGAATTCTTTAATGCTTTATATAAGCGAGCAGGGTACTGTCCTGATACCCAGTCAACAGATAAAAACAATTCTTGTATTTTATCTTGGGTAAAAATTTTTTCTTCTGTATAGGTAATCTCCATCATAAATTATCACCGTATCCTTCTTTATAATCACATTTTTTACATTGTGTCATTGTATTTTCATTATCTTCCCTATGATAAGCCCCAGACCATCGACAAATACTTTGTAAAACTGGAATTACAGACATTCCTTTTTTGGTAAGGCAATATTCTACTTTAGGAGGAATTTCATCAAATGACTTCCTTTGTATAATCTCATCCAAAATTAAGTTTTTTAATGTAGCGGCTAAAACGGCATCTGTTATATTGCTCATTTCTTTGCGAAGAATACTATATCTCAAAGTGCCTTTTTCAGCTAAAACACATATAATTCTTGATTTCCATTTCCCACCAAAAATTTCAAGCCCATATTCAAGCGGACATCGAATATCCTCGTCTAGTTTATGTTGATACATTAAACTCTCCCCTTATAATATTGAAAGCGAAATATAACAAAAACAAGCTTAATACAAAATTGATTATTTTATAGTAGTGTTGATAAATGCATTGTATTTTCATTCCAACTATATATTTCATAATAATAATCATGGGTGAAAAAAAATCATTTAATTCATATACCACTAATGTGCAAAGGACTTGCACACCAGCATAACCTGTACAAATACCCCAAATTAATCGTTTTCCTTTTTTCCAACCCAATTGTATTGTCGTGTTCAGCGCCAGAATATTTCCCGGACCAGGTTTAAAAGAACATACGATCATATAGCCTAACATTGTTGTAAATACCGATATTGACATTTTATCCCCTCTAACATGAAACAAGTTTATCCCTATTATAGACGGCAATCCCTATGCCAACAAGTAACTATGAAAATTATTAGTGACTAATAATTTTATTGATATCTATTCCTCTTAGAGCATTTAAAATATAATGATAGCAGACTCAAATAAACGAAAAGAATCACATAAAAATTTGGAGGTAATACCATGAAAGTAAACGCTTATTTGGAAATCACAATGAAAATTGCAAAAAGCAATCGTCCGGCTGCAGCTGAGGTTTATAACGATTATCGTGATTCATTCCTGGACACAATTGAAGGTGCTTTGACAAAGGATCTTTTGGTTCGCGATGAAGATGTTCAGGTTCTTCACGGTTTTGACGGTGTAGAACATGCCAAGGCTTACTTATCCAGCGAGATGTTCCAGAATGATGTATTCGCCGGCCTTAAACCACTTTGGAGTACTGATCCGGACGTAAAAATTTATGGTGTAGCATAATCACAAACTCTCTTACTAATCTGTGCATCGTAAACAATCAAACAGTGTATAGAAAAAATACCGCTAATCCTGTATTGTACTTACAAGGACTGGCGGTGTTTTTTCTATGGCTACTGGATCGAACAGTTGTTTGAGTTTCGTCAGTGGTGCGCGATGTGTAATAAGATCATTAACCGCCAACTCTCCGCAATCAATTTGCCGAACTGTATATTTCCACTTATTAATATTTATAGCGGCGAGCTTTATTATATAACGGAAATTTTTGCTATTGCTGAACAAAGTACTGTCAATATTTATTAATTTAGAAGAATTTTTTATATCATACGAGAACATGATCAGAAGTATAGCTAATAAAGCGGATACAAAACAAGTCATTCTTTATAGATGCCAATAATTATAAATTGCAAACAATTTCTATACATAAAGATACAATTTTTGTATAATAAGAGTAATTTTTACTTTAACATATAAGAAATGTTAAAAACGAAATTTATAAATAGAAAATAGTTTTGGATAAAAGGTGTATTAAAAATGTTGAAAACAAGAAGGTAAAGTTACAATGAAAAAAGTTATAGCTATCACTACCGGCGGAACTATTGCCATGAAATATGACAGAGAAAAGGACGGGCTTGTTCCGGCGGTCAGTGGTGAAGATCTTTTAGAAGCGGTACCTCCGCTTAAAGGTATAGCGCAGGTAGAAGTTGTTGAATATTCAAATGTGCCAAGCGGACACATAACTCCGGCAATGATGTTTGAACTTGCCAAGCTGGTCGATAAAAAAGCTGCCGATGATGAAGTTGCAGGCATTGTCATAACGCATGGAACAGATACTATTGAAGAAACGGCTTATATGCTTGATTTGGCAACGCATACACAAAAACCGGTTTGCTTGACCGGGGCAATGCGCGGTGCTTCTGATATGAGCTGGGATGGGCCGGGAAATATTCTGGCTGCAGTTCAGGCAGCGATAAGTCAGAAGATGTTTGGTCAAGGTGTCACGGTGGTTTTAAATGATCAGATACATGCGGCAAGCGAAGTTACAAAGACTCATTCAGTAAATATGGCGACGTTTGCTTCTCCGTGGTGGGGTCCGATAGGCTATGTTTATGGTGATCAGGTAGTTGTAAAACGGCATCGCGCTATTCAACAGAAAATTTATACTGATTCATTGGAAAATGATGTTTATTTATTAAAAACAGCCGCAGGAATGGATGGTTTTCTCATAGAATGTTTGATCAAGAAAGGTGTCAAAGGAATTGTGGTGGAAGCCTTCGGCTGCGGGAATGTGCCACCTGCCGTAAAAAAAGCAATGGAAATTGCCCGCAGCCATGATATTCCCGTGATTTTGGCGACACGGGTAACTGCAGGACGGGTGGCACCGATATATAGCTATGAGGGAAGCGCTGGCTCACTGCTTTCTTCGGGGGTCATTCTGGCAGAGGAAAGCAGCGGACAAAAGGCGCGCATCAAATTGATGCTGGCATTAAAAGCCTCTAAAAATAATGCTGAACTGCAGGCCTATTTTACTGATTAATGCAGATGTATAATTTTTCAGAAATCAGTGATTAATGACGTATATTAATACACCGATAATATTTTTATCATCGGCAATGCCGATATAAAAAATGGGCACTGCTGTAAAAAGCACAACTAATACTTGATTCTGTGCATAAAAAAGCTCCGGAGGCATGAAAAAACTTTTATAAATCGGCTATAAATCTGATTTATGAAGTGAGTTCATACCTCCGGAGTTTTATTTAAGAAAAAGCGATTCAAAACCGGATAAAATTATTTTACGACGATATTTACAAGTTTTTTTGGAACACAAATGGTTTTAATAATAGTTTTTCCTTCAGTCAATTCCTTAATGCGCGGAAGTTCAAGAGCTTGTTTTTTGAGTTCATCTGCGGTTATTTGTGAAGCTACCGTAATTTTTTCGCGCACTTTACCATTTAACTGCACTACTATTTCAACTTCATCGGCAATGGTTGCTTCAACATCATACACTGGCCAGGCAGCTTTATGAATACTGTCGGATTTTCCGAGTTTCTGCCAGAGTTCTTCTGTTATATGGGGTGAAAAAGGTGCCAGCAGCAGTAAAAGATCAGTAGCTGTTTCGTTGATCAGACCAGCCTGCAGAGATTCATCTCTGGCGGCATAAAATGCATTGACGAGTTCCATGATAGAACTTATAGCTGTGTTGAAATTGGAACGTTCCGCTATATCTTCGGTGACTTTTTTTATTGTAACATGGAGAATGCGGCGCAATTCTTTTTCTTTTACCGTGAGAAGCGAAATATCAGTTTGTTTGTTTTCTTTTATTTCTGTTGAGAAATGGAGGACTATACGCCAAATGCGATTTAAAAACCTCCAGGCTCCTTCAACGCCTTGATCGCTCCATTCAAGATCACGCTCCGGCGGGGCAGCAAATAGGATAAAAAGACGGGCTGTATCGGCGCCGTATTTACCTATTATTTCCTCAGGTGAAACTACATTGCCGATTGATTTGCTCATTTTTGAGCCATCCTTTATGACCATGCCCTGTGTTAGGAGGTTTGTGAAAGGTTCATCAAAGTCCACAAGACCGGCATCCTTCAATACTTTAGTAAAAAATCTTGAATATAAAAGATGTAAAATGGCATGCTCGATACCGCCGATATATTGGTCAACAGGAAGCCAGCTGTTGACCAGAGCTCTGTCAAAGGGAGCTTTGGTGTTTTTGGCATCTGCATAACGCATATAATACCATGATGAGCATATAAATGTATCCATGGTATCCGTTTCACGCTTAGCGGGACCGCCGCATTGAGGACAGGTGCAATTTACAAATGCTTCGCTGTGGGCAAGCGGGGATACAACACCCGGATCGAATTTCACGTCCTCCGGCAGTTTCACGGGCAGGTCTTTTTCGGGAACCAGAACGGTGCCGCACTTTTCACAATAAATAACAGGTATCGGCGCGCCCCAATAACGCTGGCGGGATATGAGCCAATCGCGCAGACGATAGTTTATACGCCGTTTTCCGCAGCCGTTCTTTTCCAGCCAGTCGATCATGGCAGGAATAGCCTTGCGATTATTCATTCCGGTAAATTCACCGGAATTTACTAATATACCGTCATCCACATAGGCATCTGTCATTCTATCCAGGGTCAGCTGATTTTCAGCATCAGTTATGACTATTTTTTTGCCGAGTTTATACTTGCCGGCGAACATCCAGTCACGGCTGTCATGTGTGGGGACACCCATTACTGCGCCCGTGCCGTATTCAAACAGCACATAATTTGCTATCCAGATAGGAACTTTTTCACCGTTGAACGGATTGATCGCATAAGCGCCGGTGAACACGCCTTCCTTTTCTGATTTGTCCGAAGTACGGTCAAGCTCACTTTGATTATGTACACGTTCAATGAAGCTGCGTATCAGAGATTCGTCATTGCGTCCTTTGATCAATTTATCTACAAGCGGATGTTCTGCCGCTAAAACCATATAACTTATACCAAACGCTGTATCGGGACGTGTTGTATATACAGTGACCTGCTCAGCGAAATCAGGAATTTCAAAAATGATTTCCGCGCCTTCACTGCGCCCTATCCAGTTATCCTGCATTGTTTTGACACGGTTTGGCCAGCCGGGCAGCTTATCCAGATCTTTAAGCAGAGTATCGGCATAATCTGTTATTTTAAGAAACCACTGAGTGAGATCTTTTTTTACTACAGGGGAGTCACAGCGCCAGCAGCGGCCCTCGATTACCTGCTCATTGGCAAGAACTGTTTTGCAGGAATCGCACCAATTGGCGGTAGCCTTTTTTCTGTAGGCAAGTCCTTTTTTATAGAAAACCTCGAATAAGTATTGAGTCCATCGGTAATAATCGGGATGGCAGGTTTGGACAAGTCTGTTCCAATCATAGGAAAGTCCCATCTGTTTTTGCTGACGGATCATATTGTCCATGTTGTCATAAGTCCAGTCAGCCGGTTTTACACCGTGCTTGATCGCAGCATTTTCTGCGGGCATACCAAATGCGTCAAAGCCCATTGGATGAAGAACATTGAACCCTTGCATTTTTTTGAAGCGTGCTAGTACATCGCCTATGGAATAATTTCTAACATGGCCCATATGCAAATTTCCTGATGGGTAAGGAAACATTTCGAGAACATAATATTTTTTCTTATCCGGCACATTATCAACAGTAGTATAGATACCATCCTTATCCCATTGAGTCTGCCATTTTTTTTCAATTTCCTGGGGGCAATATTTTTCCATTGAAAATCCTCCTTAAAATAAAAAAGCCCCTGGCGCAAAAGCCAAGGACGATAATATCGCGGTACCACCCTGATTGGCAGCAGTGCTGCCCACTCAAAATATTAACGCTATCAACGCCGATTTTATCGGAAGTCTCAACAGTGAGTTCAAAACAGATATATACCGATTTGCATCAACCATCGGCTTTCTGTAAAATATACCTGAGTCTACTATTCTGCATCATAGACTGCTAAATGTTATTTTTTAAAACTGGTCCCTATTATAAGGGTTCACTCTGCTAAAGTCAAGATAACTGTAAAGGCAGTTTTATAATATGAAGGGATATGATAAAATGTTTATACAGACAATAAATGAATCAGAGGTAATAGGGTAAATGCAGGAAATAAAAGAACAGGATCAATTTGTACATCTTCATGTACATACGGAGTACAGCCTGTTAGACGGTGCGAGCCGCATAAAGAAATTGGTGGAAAAAGCAAAAAAAATGGGCATGCCTGCAGTTGCTATAACGGATCACGGCAATATGTACGGTGCAGTGGAATTTTATAAGGCAGCCAAAGCTGTGGGAATAAAACCTGTTATCGGGTGTGAGGTTTATGTGGCACCGCATGACCGCCATGATAATTTTGAAGTAAATGGTGTGAGATATCATCATTTGATTTTACTGGCAGAAAATGATACAGGCTATAAAAATTTGGTCAAGCTGGTGTCTCTGGCCAATATAGAGGGGATGTATTATAAACCGAGGGTTGATAAAGATCTGCTGCGTGAATATCATACAGGGATAATAGCATTAAGCGCATGCATAGCCGGTGAAATTCCTCACGCTATATTGTATGGCGAACCGGATGATACGGAAAAAATTTTAAATGAGTATGTAGAAATTTTCGGCAAGAATAATTTTTTTCTTGAATTGCAAAATCATGGTCTTGCAGAAGAACAAAAAGTCAATGCAGTATTGATTGAATTGGCTCAAAAAAAGGGTTTGGAGCTTATAGCTACAAATGATATTCACTATTTGGAAAAAAAAGACAGCGAATTTCATGATGTATTGCTGTGTATTCAAATGGGAAAAATTTTAACGGATACCGATCGTATGAAATTTTCGAGTGATGAATATTATTTGAAATCGGCAGAGGAGATGAATGCACTTTTTCCGTCTGTACCGTCAGCTATTTGTAATTCTCTCAAAATAGCGGAGCGATGCAACGTCGATTTTGAATTCGGTCATTTGCATTTACCGCAATTTCCCTTGCCTGAGGGAGTCAGTGACAAACAGTATTTGCGTGATCTATGTGAAAAAAATCTTCCCTTGCGCTATAGCGATATAACTGATGAAGTGCGGAAACGGCTGGACTATGAATTGAGCATAATTAACCGCATGGGATATGACAGCTACTTCCTCATAGTCTGGGATTTTATCAACTTTGCCCGCAATAATAAGATAGTAGTCGGACCGGGCCGAGGCTCGGCTGCCGGCAGCATAGTAGCGTTTTTACTAAGTATAACGGATATCGATCCGCTGGCATATGATTTGCTTTTTGAAAGGTTTTTAAATCCGGAAAGAGTAACAATGCCTGATATTGATATTGATTTCTGCTATATAAGACGGGAAGAAGTCATTGAATATGTCAAACGCCGCTATGGAGAAGATCACGTTGCGCAAATAATCACTTTTGGTACAATGGCAGCACGCGGCGCTATACGTGACGTAGGGCGTGTGCTGGATATACCTTACAATGATGTTGATAAAGTAGCAAAAATGGTGCCGACAGAACTTGGGATGACACTTGATAAAGCTTTGAAAAATTCAAAGGAACTGCACCATATTTATGAAAATGATGCTGTTATACATCGGATGATAGATTTTGCCAGAGATATCGAGGGCATGCCGCGGCATTCGTCAACTCATGCTGCCGGCATAGTGATTGCGAGACAGCCACTGACTGATTATGTGCCTGTACAGATATCTGAAGGTACACTGGTTACACAGTATGATAAAGATTATGTTGAACAGCTTGGGCTGCTGAAAATGGATTTTTTGGGTCTGCGTACTCTGACGGTAATAAGTGATGCGGTAAAGAATATAAGAGAAAATACAGGAAATAATATCGATATAGGAGATATTCCGCTGAATGATGCGGCAACCGCAAAAATGCTTCGCACCGGTGATACCTGCGGTGTATTTCAGATGGAATCGCCGGGCATGACTGCCTTGGTAAGAGATTTGCAGCCGGATGGATTCGTGGATCTTATTCCGCTTGTAGCATTGTACCGGCCGGGACCTTTGGGCAGCGGCATGGTAACGGATTTTATAGATGGCCGCCGTGGGAAAAAAAAGGTAAGCTATATGCATCCATTGCTGGAGCCTATTTTGAAAGAAACATTTGGTGTCGTCCTGTATCAGGAACAGGTCATGCAGGTAGTACAGGTTCTGGCAGGATTCACTCTTGGACAGGCTGACATACTGCGCAGGGCAATGGGCAAGAAAAAGCATGATGTTCTTATGGCTCAGAAAGAAAATTTTCTGCTCGGTACGGCTGAAAAAGATATAGATAAAAATCTTGCCGAAAAGATCTTTGATTTGCTGGTTAATTTTGCTGATTATGGTTTCAATAAATCCCACAGCGCCGCATATGCGCTTGTAGCTTATCAGACGGCATATCTGAAGGCTCATTATCCGCATGAATATATGGCTGCCATGCTGACCAGCTTCATGACAAATTCTGATAAAATCAAAAATTATATAGAACAATGCCAACATATGGGGATAAAGATACTGCCGCCTGATATAAATCTGAGCGGAGCGGGGTTTACCGCCGATCTCCAAAAAAATGGAATAAGATTTGGCTTGGCAGCTATAAAAAATGTTGGTGAGGCAGCAATGATCGATATTATTGAGATACGCAAAAATGACGGTCCCTTTTCTTCGGTTATGGATTTTTGCTGCCGTGTTGACAGCCGCGTTGTCAATAAACGTGTTCTTGAATATCTTATACGTGCGGGGGCTTTTGATTCTTTTGGAGATAAAAGATCACAACTGCTAAAAATTATTGACCAGTTTATAGAAACAGCGCTGCTGAAAAGAAAAGATGCCGACAGTGGTCAGCTGTCATTGTTTGGTGAGACTACCGGCACAGAAAAAATTATATTGCCTGATATTCCTGAATTGCCATTAATGGAACTGCTTAATTCGGAAAAAGAAATAACAGGTTTTTATATCACGGGACATCCGCTTGATCTGTACAGAGAAAAATTAAAAAATATAAAATCTCTTGCGCAGCTGACAGAGGAAAATGTCAGGGACAACACTTATGTAAAAATAGCCGGTTTGATAGCAAACGTGAAAAAAATGACCACACGCAAGGGGGATACCATGTGTGTGCTGCAAGTTGAAGACTTTACTAAAACCGTAGAAGTAGTTGTTTTTCCGAATGTTTTTTATGAAGCGGTAAATATTATAATGCCGGAAACGGCAATTATTGTTTCCGGTAAAATAAATCTGCTAGACAGTGGTTTTAAGATAATAGCAGGAAAATTATGTGCGCTTGCCGATTATAAGGAGACTTTCTGGATTCAAATAAATGCCATGCAGGAAAAGGAAGAAGTGTTGAAAAATTTAAAAGATATATTGGTAGATCATCATGGCGATCATATGGTTTGTTTCTATTTTGTCACTAATAATAAAAAAATAAAGGCACAGGAAGAATACTGGATCGACGGCAGTAACGAAGTAATCGGTGAAATCGAGGGATTACTGGGGAAAAATTCTGTCAGAGTAAGCTGATATTCATTGTCAGTTTATCAAATAATGTGCCGAGGGGGGAATATAGGTGAATTTACAATTTTTGGGAGCGGCTCATACTGTTACAGGATCATGCTACTTATTGGAAGCAAATGGGAAAAAAATACTGATTGACTGCAGAATGTTTCAAGGTGGCCGTCAGCTGAGGGAAATGAATTATAAACCGTTTGTTTTTTCGGCAAGGCAAATAGATGCATTATTACTTACACATGCTCATATAGATCATTGCGGTCTTATCCCGAAACTTTGCAGAGAAGGTTTTAAGGGAAGTATATATGCCACTAAAGCTACTTGTGATCTGGCGGGAATCATGCTGCCTGACAGTGCTCATATTCAGGAAAGTGATGCCGAAATAATAAATCGCAAGGGTATGCGTACAGGGAGAGTGCCGACTGCTCCTTTATATACAGTGGAAGATGCGCAAAAATCGCTTGCTCAGTTTGTTTCGCTTGATTATGGTGAAGAAATTAGGCTTACAAATGAAATAAGTGCTGTATTTCGTGATGCGGGGCATATTCTGGGCTCATCCTTCATTGAAGTATACGTGCATGAAAATGGCAAAAAAGCTGTTAAATTTGTTTTTTCGGGTGATATCGGTCAACCGGGCCAGCCAATAATAAAAGATCCTGAGCCTATATATGATGCGGATTGTTTGATTGTCGAATCAACGTATGGTGACAGAGTCCATCAGATATATGACAAGGAAACTGCGCTTGCAGAAATAATTAATGATACAATGGATCGTGGCGGAAATCTTATTATTCCGGCATTTGCTGTCGGGCGCACACAGACGCTGCTTTATTATCTGTATCGTCTGTGGAAAATGCACCGCATTGATGATGTGCCGATCATTATAGACAGTCCCCTTGCTATAGCGGCGACAAAGGTTTTTGCGGAAAACATGAAGCTGTTTGATGATGAAACGATCGCTATGCTGCAGCAAAATGGGAAGCTTCCCGCGATGCCGCAGATCAAGATGTGCAGGACTGCTGAAGAATCGAAGGTTTTGAACAGCAGTGAAGGTTCTGCTATAATTATTTCGGCCAGCGGTATGTGCGATGCAGGAAGAATACTTCATCATTTAAAGCATAATCTCTGGCGTCCGGAATCGACAGTGCTTTTTGTTGGCTACCAGGCTGAAGGATCATTAGGACGACGCCTCACAGACGGAGTTAAAAGAGTAAAAATATTGGGAGAAGACATTGCTGTACGGGCTAGAATTGCGCAATTGGATGGATTTTCCGCGCATGGAGATTGCAATCAGATACTTGAATGGATGGAGCATATCAATTTGAAAGGACCAAGGCAGGTATTTTTGGTGCATGGTGAATCAATGGCAATAAAGTCTCTGGAGAATAAAATAAAAACGGCATATGAATGCAATGTATATGCACCTTTTTATGCTGATACCGCAGATATAAATGAGACTGGCTGCAAAATAATTCCCGCAGATATACCGCAAGTGGCTGTCGAAAAAGAAATGGAAGAATTTTTGCAGCTGCTTGATGCAGATTATCGACGTTGGCGCAAAAAGCTGCTTTCGGCAGTCGTCAGAAATCCTCAAATTATGGAGAGTGCAATACGGCAGGCGGAAAAAGGCTGGCGATATGTAAAGCGCATGTTTAAAGATTTTGGTATAAATTAAAAGGAGAAAAAAATGAACGATAAATTTAAAGAGACAGAAGCAGAATTCAATGATGATAATATTATTGAAATGACAGACGAAGATGGCAATATCCACTATTTTTATGAAGAAATGAAGTTTATGGCGAAGGGAACTCAATATGCTGTCTTAAGTTTTTTTAATACAGATGAAGATGATTCAGATGGCAGCGAAGAAGTTTTTCATGAGAATGATACCACTATTGCCAAGGTCGTAAAAAACAAAATCGGTGAGGATGAATATCTAACACCTACTGATGAAGAGTTTACCTCTGCTGTAGAAGTCTATGAAAAAATTGAAGAAAGTGATTTCGAATAAGATTACCGATGATTATAGATGTAATGCTTGACTTATAGCGGACTTACATTATCGGTATCTATATAGACAGGGGATAGATAAAAATCTTTTCCGGCCGGTGCTACTTTATTGAAGGAAAGAGCGTGCAGGTCTGTAGCGAGTATATCGTAATGCAGCAGGCTCTGCAGTTTGTCATCTGAATTCTGCCAAAATTGTCTTTGTGAAAAGAATTTGGTCGTTTTTAAGATGGGAGGGATGGAAGAATCTGTTTTTATTTTTTTTAATATTTTTCTTCCATTTGCATTAAATGCCAGTACGCGTGCATAGGCTGCACCAAATATGTCAAAGTCAGTTAAAGAAGCTTTATCCAGATCCATCAAAATATGCAGCAGACTGCGCTGCAGTCTGCTGTAATGCAGGTGTTTGCTTTTCATCATACTGAGCATAGCGTCAATGCTGTCGGCGGTGCAGGCTGCCTTGAGTATTCTATATTCAAGACCGCTGCCAATGCCGCTGAATTGTCTGAGCCTGTCAGCAGAGGACGTACGGATCTTTGCCATCATACTGCGCGCCAGATTTTCTGTAAAAGAAATGTTGTCGGTATTTTTTAATATGCTTTGCATATAAAAATAACAGCTGTCAGGGATGGCGCACTGTATTTTTTGTAATGATGTACTGTCGCTTTTAAGAATTTTTCTTATAGAAGAAGCGCTTGAAAAAGAACCGGTGAAAACGCTGCTTCCATGATTGGCTTTTTTTCTCTTTATCGCTATAGCAGAAAAATTGGCTTGTTCTTTTTCCATGGCTTTTAGGTATTCTATGGCCAGTATCGTATTGGGCGCTTTTAGAGAAAAATTTATCTGCGGTATGTATTCTTCAATTGCTTTTTCCACTGCTGCAGCATATGTCATACCACTCCTCAAGCTTTCGCGCAGTTTTTTACCATCCAATTGATGATTGAGAAGATGTGCGGCTTTCTTTAAGGCATTTATGTCAGCGGTTTCACTGCCGAAGCAAAGCATGTCAATGCAGCCGAGACGACAGAGCAGTGATACTGCCCCTTGTGCAAATCCTTCGGCACTTCTGACGGCAAAGGCGGCCGGCAGTTCAAGAACAAGATCGGCGCCGCCGAGTACGGACAGGGAGGCTCTCTGCCATTTATCAAAAATAGCAGTATCACCGCGCTGCGTGAAACTGCCGCTCATCAAAGCGATGCAGAAAGCATCATTGTAATTATTTTTTATTGTCTCAATGAGGTATTTATGTCCGTTGTGAAACGGATTGAATTCAGCAATTATGGCAAATACTTTCATATTGGTATCCTTTCAAATGCTTTTAATGTATATATTATATGATGAAAAATGAGTTTTGCAAAAAAAATTGAAACTGATTTGACAAAATATATAGTGCCCGCTATAATAAGTTGAGGTTGTTATCTTATGATGAAAATAAAGTTATCCGATGTAAACAATGCTAGTGGTGGGAGATACGAATTTGTTTTTGATATACCCGCCGGCGAATTTGATTTTCCTGCTGACGATTATCATATTGATGGCACAATAAAAGTGAGAGGCACAGCTGAAAATACAGGTGTGGGGTATCACTTTGAAGGCAGGATAGATTGTCATAGGTGCTTTGTTTGCGATCATTGTCTGGAAGAAGTTGCGGAAGATCAGGTTCATGCTTTTGATGAAATTTATAAGGAAGATGTTTCTGCTTTGCAGGACGCGAACTTATTCAGCGGCGATTCTATAGATATCGCTGATTTGGTGCGTGATGTTGTTATTGCCGGGCAACCGATAAGCAATGTCTGCAAACCTGATTGTAAGGGGTTGTGTCCTCAATGTGGTGTAAATCTCAATAAAAGTGAGTGCAGCTGTGACCGTACAGTGGTTGATGTACGTTTGGCAGTATTGAAAAAGCTGCTGGAAAAGAATTAGTTTAGTATTGGATCTTTTAAGGAGGTGTTTTTGATGGCAGTACCAAAGCGTAAAATGTCTAAAGCCCGCCGTGATAAGCGCCGTGCTAATTGGAAGTTGGAAGCTCCGGGCTTTGTATCATGCCCGCAGTGCCATGAGCCTAAAATGCCGCATCATGTTTGTCCTGAATGTGGTTATTATGATGGCAAGGAAGTAATTTCTGCGGAATAATAATTTCTATCGAGCAAGGTATAATGTTGTCTATATCTTGCTCATTATTTTTATCTGGACAGTATACAAAACCTTTGTTTTTAAGCAATTGGCAATATATGTGGAATTATCTATTTTTTATATTAATATACGATTTCCAATTTACTTAAAGAAAACTATTCTGTTTATGGATGATGATCTGGTGTTTCAGATGCAGCTGAATTATGTAATACAGCTGCATTTTATTAATAAATATTGCTGGCATTTTTAAGCTTTTACTTGATATTTTAATTTAAAGCCAGTATAATAACAAAACGAATGATTCAATCGTTCACTATACTTTAGCAAGCAACAAACAGGGAGGCTGAATATGAGAATAGCGCTGGATGCAATGGGAGGAGATTACGCCCCTGAACAGATAGTCGCTGGCGCGATTGATGCTGCCCGAAACTTTGACTGTGAAATAGTGCTTGTCGGAGATCAAGAGAAAATAAAGAAAGAATTAGATAAAACACCTGACTGGAATCGACTGTGCATTTCTATTCATCATGCTGCTGAGGTTATAGAAATGGGTGAACATCCTGTTGCTGCTGTACGAAAAAAGAAAAATTCTTCTTTGGTGATAGCGGCACAGCTTGCAAAAAGCGGAGAGTGCGATGCTGTTATTTCCGCAGGAAGTACAGGTGCTGCTGTCACTTCAGCACTTTTTATATTGGGACGTATCACAGGAATTGACAGGCCTACGATAGCTACACCTATTCCCACAGGGCACGGTGTTACGCTTCTTATGGATTCAGGTGCTAATGTGGACAGTAAGCCGAAGCATCTTGTCCAAAGTGCTCTTATGGGGTCAATCTACTCCGAATGTGTTTTCGGCGTGGAAAAACCGCGTGTAGGTCTTTTGAATATCGGAGAAGAATCCACTAAGGGAAATGAGCAAGTTCTCAGTACATATCCGCTTTTGGAAAAAATGCATACCATTAGTTTCAAGGGCAATGCTGAGGGCCGTGATATTACAAACGGAGCTTTTGATGTGGTTGTCTGCGATGGTTTTGTGGGAAATATAGTTTTGAAATTTGCTGAAGGTCTGGCAAAAACGCTGCTTAAATTAATGAAGGAAGCTATATTGAAGGGCGGTCTGTTGGCAAAGATAGGTGCTTTGCTTCTGTCCCCCACATTGAAAAAGTTTGCGCAGCAGATAGATTATGCCGAATATGGAGGTGCACCTTTGCTTGGTATTGACGGATGCTATATAATAGCACATGGAAGCTCCAATGCAAAGGCAATAAAAAGTGCCATCGGTGTGGCTTGTGAATATGTTAAACAGGATGTAGTAAGCCGCATAAGGGAAAATATAAAGAAAGAGGAGATGCTGGCTGATGACAGGGAAAAATAGCGCCGGTATACTCGGCACGGGCTTTTGTCTGCCGGAGGATAAGCTGACGAATTTTGACCTTGAAAAAATGGTCAATACCAATGATGATTGGATAGTAGGGCGGACAGGCATACATGAACGCCGTATAGCATCTGAAGGAACAGCCACTTCGAACATAGCCTTCAAGGCAGCGCAGATGGCATTGAAGGATGCAGGTGTCGAACCTGACGAATTGGATTTGATAATAGTAGCAACAATATCTTCGGACAGGATAATACCTTCTACTGCTTGTGTATTGCAAGATATGCTTGGGGCCAGTCACGCAGGTGCATTTGACCTGACGGCAGCCTGCTCAGGCTTTATATACGCTTCGTCTGTTGCAGCTCAATTTATTCAGTCAGGCGTATACAAAAAGATTTTGGTCATAGGAGCTGAAACACTGTCCAGATTCATTGATTGGCAGGATAGAAATACATGTGTTATTTTTGGTGACGGAGCCGGAGCCGCAGTCTACGGGCGAGTTGATGATGGTTATGGTATGCTTTCCTTTGATCTGGGCGCTGACGGCAGCGGCGGCGACAGCCTTGACATTCCGGGCGGCGGCAGTCTTCATCCGGCATCGGCAGCTACGGTAAAAGACAGACTGCACTATCTTCATATGAATGGCAAGGAAGTTTTCCGTTTTTCCGTGAAAATTATGGGAGAAACCGTTTTAAATTCATTGGAAAGAGCGAACCTGCAAAAAGAGAATATTGACTGGCTTATTCCGCATCAGGCCAATATCCGCATTATCCAGACAGGGGCCAAACGTTTGCAGCTATCCATGGATAAGGTCATTGTAAATATAGGTAAATATGGAAATACTTCTGCGGCATCTATTCCTATAGCACTGGCCGAGGCAGCTCATAATAAGACTTTTAAAAAGGGCGATATATTAGCTTTTTCCGGATTTGGTGCAGGGCTTACATGGGCGTCATGCATCATGAAATGGGCTAAGGAGGAATAGTATGTTTGAAAAAAATAGATTATGCAAATTGCTCAATATACAATATCCGATATTTCAAGGTGGTATGGCATGGATCGGTACAGCCGAGCTGGCAGCAGCTGTTTCCAATGCCGGCGGGCTTGGCATTATAGGAGCCGGGCATATGCCTCCGGATATGCTGCGGGCAGAGATTCAAAAAGCTAAGAAATGGACGCAGAAACCTTTTGGTGTTAATATTATGCTGATGTCTCCATTCGTGAAAGAAGTCATGCAGGTAGTCTTAGAGGAAAAAATTCCTGTGATAACGACCGGAGCGGGGAACCCAGGAGAATATATACCTGCGTTGAAGGAAATAGGAAGCAAGGTCATACCTGTTGTTGCCTCGGTAGCTTTGGCAAAGAGGCTGGTGAGAACTGGTGTGGATGCAGTTATAGCGGAAGGGCTTGAAAGCGGCGGTCATATAGGGGAAATAACCACTATGTCACTTGTACCGCAGATAGTTGATGCGGTTGATGTTCCGGTCATTGCGGCCGGTGGAATAGGAGATGCCAGAGGTGTCTTGGCAGCTTTTTCTCTTGGTGCTTCAGGAGTTCAAATGGGAACAAGATTTGTTTTATCGGACGAATGTATCGCCCATGAAAATTATAAAAAATTAGTACTTAAAGCCAGAGATCGATCCACTGTAGTAACGGGAAGAGCTACAGGGCATCCTGTACGCGTCCTGTCAAACAAGCTGACAAGGAAATTTGAAGAACTGGAAAAATCGGGAGCTGCTCCTGACGAACTTGAAAAACTCGGTGCGGGGAAACTTAATTTGGCCACGCACAAGGGCGATGTAGAAAATGGGTCTGTTATGATCGGACAGATAAGCGGTATGCTGAATGAGATAAAACCGGTCAGACAAATTATTATAGATATAGTTTCACATATGGATAATGAATTTAACAGAGTTGAAAACAGCTGTAAATAAGGATGTATTCCCTAATAGCATAGGTGTTTTCTTTTCAGAATCATAGAAAACTATAACCGCTGATTTGATCGCTATTCATATATTCTTTTATCATATGCAAAGAACACATGAATAAGCTAATTGGTCACCGGATAATTGTTATGCATTATAATTATTTTAGTAAGATAATGAAAGGACATAGTTCTTTATGAATAAACTTGCATTTGTTTTTCCAGGACAGGGTTCTCAATCAGTAGGTATGGGAAAAGATTTATTTGAACACTATGATCTTGCAAAGAAGATGTTCAAAGAAGCGGATGATGCGTTGGGCTATTCCATAATGGATATGTGTTTTAACGGACCGGAAGAAAAACTGCGTCTTACAGCTAATACACAACCGGCTATTTTGACAGTGAGTGCTATTGCTGCCGCTATTTTGCAGGAACATGGAATAGAACCGGACATAGTCGGCGGACATAGTTTGGGTGAATATTCTGCTCTTGTCACTGCCGGGGCATTAAACTTTGCCGATGCTGTTTATTTGGTAAACAGACGCGGCAGTTTTATGCAGGAGGCTGTTCCTGTCGGTGAAGGCAGCATGGCTGCTGTAATTGGTCTTGACAGAAACATCATTGTTGAAATCTGCGGGCAGATAAGCAAAACGGCCTTGGTTCAGGCAGTGAACTTTAACTGCCCGGGACAGGTTGTCGTTGCGGGTACTACCGAGGGAGTGAATGCTGCCGTGGTAAAACTTAAAGAGGCCGGGGCTAAAAAATGCGTACTTTTACCGGTAAGCGCGCCTTTCCACAGTGACCTCATGCAGCCGGCAGCAGAAAAACTTGCGGCAGAGCTTGATAAGATAGCGATACACGATGCGCATATACCTGTTACGGCTAATGTTACCGGCGCGTCGATTGTAAAGGCTGAGGACATTAAGAAGAGTCTTGTCAAACAGGCAGCAAGCCCTGTAAAATGGGAAGATTGTATAGAAACGATGAAAAAATACGGTGCGGACGTATATTTGGAAGCCGGGCCGGGAAAAGTTTTATGCGGATTCAATAAACGTATTGATAAAATGTTGACATCTCTCAATGTAGAAAATATAGCTTCTTTACAAAAAACGCTTGATTATTTGCAGGAGGTTCGCTAAAATGCTTTTAGAAGGCAAGGTAGCTTTGGTTACGGGCGCTTCACGAGGTATAGGCCGCTCAATAGCATTATCTCTTGCAGCAAACGGAGCGCTGGTTGCTGTTAACTACGCAGGCAATACCAAAGCTGCGGAAGCAGTAAAAGCAGAAATTATTGGTAACGGCGGTAAAGCCATTATTGTAAAGGCTGATGTTTCCGATGAGGAAGCTGCTGGAAAAATGATTGATGCGGTAATTGCTGAATATGGCACACTTGATATTTTGGTCAATAATGCGGGGATCACACGTGATACTTTACTGGCCAGAATGAAAAAACAGGATTGGGATGCTGTTATAAATACAAATTTGACAGGCGTTTTTAACTGTACAAAGATAGTTGCCAAACTCATGATGAAGAAACGTGCCGGAAGAATAATAAATATGGCATCTGTTGTCGGGATGACAGGAAATATAGGACAGGCCAATTATGCAGCCGCAAAGGCAGGTGTGATCGGTTTTACTAAATCTCTTGCCCGTGAACTGGCTGCACGCGGCATAACAGTTAATGCTGTGGCACCGGGATTTATTTCTACTGATATGACATCAGTAATTTCAGATAAAGCAAAAGAAAATATATTAAGTGATATCCCTTTAGGTAAAATGGGAAGTCCGGAAGATGTAGCAAACACTGTGCTGTTTTTAGTTTCTGATAGAGCTGCTTACATAACAGGTCAGGTTATAAACGTTGATGGCGGCATGGTGATGTGATATTAAATTAGATAAGTTGACTTTATGGGAGGAGGTGAGCAACATATGTCGACATTTGAAAAAGTTAGAGATATTGTTGTAGAACAGTTAGGTGTTGAAGCAGACGATGTTAATATTGACTCCACTTTCATTGATGATTTAGGGGCTGATTCACTTGATATTGTTGAATTGATCATGGCTTTTGAAGAAGAATTTGGTATTGAAATTCCAGATGAAGCTGCTGAAAAAATCAAAAACGTTCAGGATGTTGTAACCTATATAGACCAGAACAAATAAGACTCTTAATCAGAAGGAGGGCTTCTGCCCTCCTTAACTGATAAAAGCGAAAGTGATAGGAGGAGTTATTTTGATACTTCCGGAGCTTAAGATTGGCGATAAGATCGCAAAAGTACCGGTTATTCAGGGCGGCATGGCAATAAGACTGTCGACAGCTCGTCTTGCTGCAGCAGTAGCAAATGAAGGCGGTATTGGTTTGATCGCTGCGTCCGGTATGACAAATGACGAATTGAGATATGAAATTCGCTTGGCCCGTTCTTTAACATCTGGGATTATTGGTATCAATATAATGGTAGCTGCTAAAAAATTTAGTGAATTAATGAAGACTGCTATTAAGGAAGGTATAGACCTTGTCGTTGCGGGAGCTGGTTTTTCCCGTGATATGTTTGGAATCGGCAAGGAATCGGCTACTCCTATTGTACCGATAGTATCTTCCGCTAAACTGGCGAAAATTTCACAACATCTTGGCGCTGCTGCTGTCGTGGTGGAAGGCAAAGAAGCGGGCGGACATTTGGGAACAGATATTTCGATAAAGACATTGATTCCTGAGATTCGCAATGCAGTCAGTCTGCCTATTATTGCGGCAGGGGGAGTTCTCACGGGTCAGGATATTGTTGATTTTATAAAAATGGGAGCTAACGGTGTCCAGATGGGATCAAGGTTTGCTGCTAGTGAGGAATCAAATGCGGCACCGGCTTTAAAGGATTTTTATTTGAAGGCTGATCCCAAGGATATAGTTGTAATACAAAGTCCGGTGGGCCTTCCAGGTCGTGCCGTGCGCAATCCGTTTTCAGAAAAAATAATGCAGGGGCCTGTTCCGATTAAGCAGTGTGATAATTGTTTGAAAAATTGCAAGCATAATTTCTGTATTATAAAGGCTTTGGAAAGAGCGCAGCAGGGAGACGTTGAAACAGGATTGGTTTTTGCTGGTGAATATATTCATAAAATACAGGAGATATTACCAGTCAGGGAAATATTTGCGCGCTTGAAACAACAGGCTGCTGAAGCGAATTAAAGGCGAGGTGTATATTTTGGCAGACAGAGTAGTTATTACCGGTCTAGGTGCAGTTTCACCTATTGGTATTGGCAAAAATAAGTTTTGGGAAGGGTTGCTGTCCGGAAAATCAGGCATCGGAAAAATTACGCATTTTGATGCTGCTGAATTTAAAGCTCAGATTGCGGGGCAGATTAATGATTTTGAGCCGACCGACTTTATAGATAAAAAAGAAGCAAAAAGAATGGATCGGTATACGCAATTTGCTATTACGGCTACCAGGCTTGCTTTTGAAGATGCCGGAATGGATTTGACGAAAGAAGATAAAGAACGTATAGGCGTATTTATTGGTACGGGTATCGGCGGTATAGAAACCATGCATGAACAATATACTGTCATATTGGAAAAAGGGCCGAATAGAGTAAGTCCTTTTTGTGTGCCGATGATGATTGCGAATATGGCAACGGGTCAGACATCCATTACTTTTGGCCTTCAGGGACCAAGTTCCTGCCCGATAACGGCATGTGCCACCGGAACTAACGCAATAGGCGATGCTATGCGAGTGATTCAAAGAGGAGAAGCTGATGTTATGGTGGCAGGGGGTACGGAAGCTTGTATATCTCCGTTGCCGGTAGCGGGCTTTGCTTCTATGAAGGCACTGTGTACGGATATGAACGATAATCCGGAAAAAGCGTCACGTCCTTTTGATAAAAACCGCAGCGGATTTGTAATGGGTGAGGGATCAGGAATAGTTATATTAGAAAGTTTGGAGCATGCTGTTAAACGTAATGCGGAAATCTATGCGGAAGTTTCCGGTTATGCAGCTACTTCGGACGCATATCATATAACGAGTCCTGCTCCGGCGGCTATTCAGCCGGCCAGATGTTTTACACTGGCAATAAAAGATGCGGGGCTTGAGCCGGAAAATATTGACTATATAAACGCTCACGGCACGTCCACACAACTGAATGAAAGAACAGAGACCGCTGCTATAAAGAGAGCCTTTGGTGATCATGCATATAAACTGGCGGTAAGTTCAATCAAATCAATGATTGGTCATCTGCTTGGCGCTGCGGGTGGTATTGAATGTATAGCGACCGCATTGACTGTTAAAAATGATATCATGCCGGCCACTATAAATTTAGAAACTCCCGATGAAGAACTGGACCTTGATTATGTTCCTAATAAGGCCAGAAAAAAAGTTGTCAATGCAGCAATTTCCGATTCCTTGGGATTCGGTGGACATAATGCGGCGATACTTTTGAAAAAATTTAAATAAGCCGGGTTTTATAATGAGTCTTTCAATAGAACGTAAGGAAAATTTATTAGTTTTATCTTCACGTCTAGGCGTGAAATTTGCGGATTTATCTTTGTTGGATACTGCTCTTACCCATACATCATATGCCAATGAAGTCAAAAACGGTGTAATCCATAATGAGCGACTGGAATTCCTTGGTGACGCTGTGCTGGAATTGGCATGCAGCACATATTTGTTTAATAAATTCCCGCAAATGCCGGAGGGTGAAATGACAAAAGCACGTGCTTCCGTTGTTTGTGAAACTACCCTGGCTGATTTATCAGCCAGGCTTGGTGTGGGAAAATATCTTTTGCTGGGCAAGGGTGAACGTATGACGGGAGGGAATAAAAGACCTTCTATCTTGGCGGATGCTTTTGAGTCGGTGATTGGTGCCATATATCTAGACCAAGGCTGGCAGACGGCGCGTATGTATATTCTTGATAAATTGGATAGTGCTCTTATTGCTGTTGAACAGGGATATAATTTAAAAGATTATAAAACTATATTGCAGGAAGTTGTACAAAGTCACGGCGAATGTATCGAATATAAGCTGATAGATGAAACAGGGCCCGATCATGCAAAATGTTTTCGTTTTGCTGCTGTTGTCAGCGGAAAACAAAAAGGCTTTGGCATAGGCAGCAGTAAAAAAGAAGCGGAACAGCATGCTGCTATGGAAGCATTGAAAGAATATGGGATTTTATGATGCCCATTCTTTTCTCATCGTTTAGTTAATTAATAGTCACAAGAAAGAGCAGGAAATCCTGTTTTTTCTTGTGACTATTATTGTATAGCTGATTATAATATGACTATTTTTATTTGTATAAGTTGTCAATGGAATTGGTGTTGGATTGTGAATTGGTCAAGGCTGTATAGCCTTCATCGGAAATAGAAGTAGAATAAGCGGAGCCAATTTTATTCAGCAAATCGTTATCCTGATCATTTGAGTTATCACTGTTAGTTTCACTTGTTTTTTGGTTTTTTGAAGTATTAGATGTATTTTGGCTTTTGGCTTTAGCGATTTCTTCGTTGATTGCCTCGATTTTTTTCTCAATCTGAGCTTCTTGTGTGGAAGCTGAAGTTGAGGTTTTTGCTGAAGTCGAAGCATTTGTTTGAATAGAGAGCAGCTCCTGCTGATATTGACTTTTCTGTGCTTCAAGCTGAGAAATCGATCCGGATGAAGTACCTGATGAGGAGGCTGCAGAATAAGATGAATTATTGGCGGACGTTTTAGAAATAAACATTTTATTACACTCCTTACGATTTTAATATGTTACATTTATAATATCGGTTTTTTGATGAACTAATATAAGAATATTATAAAACTAATATAAAATTTTTTCGAGCGATAAAATAAATAAGCTGTGCTAGAATAGAAATAAAAAATTTTTATTCCGGCGCAGCTTTATTTTTTAGTATTATGAAACATCAGGTGTTTTTAGCCACTACTGCACCAAGCACAGCACCTATGATAGCAGCTGTGGTCACTTCACCAGTAGAATGTCCTTTATCGTTATCTTTGTGTGAAGGTGGGTTATGACGGCGTTCTTCATGTCTGGTTGACGGATGGGAATTGTACATCGGATGTGCTTCTGCCATTGTAGTCCCCAATACAGTTATTACCATAAAAGACGAAAGAATAAAAGCAATTATTTTTTTCATTTTATTTCTCAGCATATTTATCACTCTTTCTATTAGTAAATATTTGTTTACTGTTTATGGATAAAGTATAGCATTTGCAAAAATAAAATGTGTGACATTATTGTGACATTTAAAAATAAAGAACAAAAAACGGCCTTACATAAGACCGTTTTTTTCTTTGGAAAAAAATAACTATTCTGCTGTAAAAGTGAATTCACCATTTTCAAGACCTATTTTGGCCGTGCTGCCTTCCTTGACAGATCCCTTGATTATTTCCTTACTGAGTGCGGTTTCAATTGTATGCGTCAATAAACGACGCAAGGGACGTGCACCAAATTGAGGATCAAAACCGTTTTCTGCCAGCTTGGTGAGAACATCGTCAGACCATGCTATATTGATTTTAACTTGCTTTTGTAAACGCTTATTCAATGTTTCAAGCAATATTGCAGCAATTTTTTTAACTTGGCTTTTTGCTAAACCTTTGAATACAATTATGTCATCAATTCTATTAAGAAATTCCGGACGAAAATAGTTTTTCAGCAATTCAAGTACGTCTTTTTTAGCCTTGGTGAAATCTGTTTCTTCCAGAATTTCATGAGATCCAAGATTGGATGTCATAATAATGATGGTATTTTTAAAATTTACGACACGGCCTTTTCCGTCAGTGAGACGTCCATCATCAAGTATCTGGAGGAGAATATTGAATATATCTGCATGAGCTTTTTCTATTTCATCAAGTAATATAACACTGTACGGATGGCGGCGCACGGCTTCTGTAAGCTGCCCGCCTTCATCATACCCCACATAGCCCGGAGGAGCGCCGATAAGACGTGATACAGAATGCTTTTCCATATATTCGGACATATCTATACGAATCATCGAGCGTTCATCATCAAACAACGATTCTGCCAATGTTTTGGCAAGTTCGGTCTTGCCTACACCTGTAGGGCCGAGAAAAATAAACGAGCCGATAGGCCGATCAGGATCTTTGATACCGGCACGAGCTCTCAGAATGGATTCGCTGACGGCCTTCACGGCCTCATCCTGTCCAATGACACGTTTATGCAGTTCATCTTCCAAGTGAATAAGTTTTTCTCGTTCTCCTGTCATCATTTTGGCTACAGGAATACCTGTCCAGCGGCTGACGACCTGAGCAATATCTTCTTCACTGACTTCTTCCTTGAGAAGACGAGAATCCTTGTTTTCCGCCATTGATTTTTCTTGAACTAAAAGTTCCTGCTGCAAAGAAGGCAGCTTGCCATATCTGAGTTCTGATGCTTTTTGCAGATCACCGTCACGTTCGGCTTTAGCCATTTCATTCTTTATATTGTCAATTTCCTGTTTTATACCGCGGGTGCGCGTGATTAGCTGCTTTTCGTGTTCCCACTGTTTTTTCCAGCCTGCTTCTTCATTTTCAGCAGCCTTTATTTCTTCGGTAAGCTTTTGCAGACGTTCCCTTGAAGGTTCATCCGTTTCCTTGGTTAAGGCCTGTTCTTCTATTTTTAACTGCAATATTTTTCTGCGTATTTCATCAAGCGGAGCAGGCATGGATTCAATTTCAGTACGAAGTTTTGCAGCTGCTTCATCTACCAGATCGATTGCCTTATCGGGCAAAAATCTGTCAGATATATAGCGATCGGAAAGAACTGCCGCAGAGATAAGAGCATTGTCACGTATTCTTACACCGTGATGGACTTCGTAACGTTCCTTCAAGCCGCGCAGGATGGAAATAGTATCTTCAACATTTGGTTCGCCCACCATTACAGGCTGAAAACGCCGTTCCAAAGCGGTATCTTTTTCGATATATTTTCGATATTCATTTAATGTAGTCGCTCCGATGCAGCGCAGTTCACCGCGAGCCAGCATTGGTTTTAAGATATTGCCGGCATCCATAGCACCTTCGGCAGCACCGGCACCGACAACAGTATGCACTTCATCGATGAAAAGAAGAATTTGTCCGTCTGATTTAGCAATTTCATTTAAAACTGCCTTCAGGCGTTCTTCAAATTCGCCGCGGAATTTCGCTCCGGCTACCAAAGAGCCAAGATCCAGCGAATATAATTTCTTATTTTTTAGAGATTCGGGAACATCACCGCCGACTATGCGTCTGGCCAGTCCTTCGACAATGGCCGTTTTGCCCACCCCAGGTTCACCGATGAGAACAGGATTATTTTTTGTGCGGCGTGAGAGAATTTCTATAGTGCGGCGAATTTCTTCATCTCTTCCTATCACAGGGTCCAGCTTGCCGCGGCGTGCCGCATCAGTCAGATCACGGCCATATTTTTCCAAGGATTTATATTCGCTCTCAGGATTGTCGGAGTTAACATTGTTTTTTCTGTTGGTTTTAACTATAGCTTGTATTTTTGATTTACTGAGACCAAAATCTTTGCATAGCTTTTGGCAGCTTTCATCCGCGGCATCTATAATTGCCAAAAGCAAATGTTCAGTACTGATATATTCATCCTTCATATTGTCAGCAATTTGACGTGCTCTTCCTAAAACCCGGGACAGTTCCACGCTCATGGAAAGACGATCCTGTCCTTTTACCGCAGGGATTTTGTTAAGATTTTGCTCCAGACGGACTTTCAGCATGGGCAAATCCGTTTTGCATTCATCAAATATAGTTGCAAGGAGGCCTTCGGGTTCCTTAACAAGAGATAGTAGAACGTGAGCAGACGTTATTTCCTGATGATAATGCAATGCCGCATTTTGCTGAGAACTCTGCAATGCAGTCAAAACTTTTTGTGTATATTTTTCTTCTGGCATAATATGTACCTCCTAATTTGACAGATTACTAATTTATAATTGTTGTATTGATTTTTGATTACAATGCTATTATAATAACAAAAAGTCAAAAAGTCAAATAAAAAATTAGACCTTTTGACTTTTTATAAATATTTTGGTTGATTTATTGTTTCATGATTAATATTTTAAGTTAGTTGTTTTTTTATATAGATTAGATAACTAATTAGGGTGAATATCAGTGCAGCTTGTAAAATATATTAACTACTGTATAATGAAATAATCATCTTAGAAAAACGGCTTCAATTATTCTTATATAGTATGGTAAGTAATAAAATTGTTAGATGTTCTGCGGGGAGGAGATTATAGTATGTCAGAATGCAAGGGATTTACTCCTGTGGTAAACAGCCACTCAAAGCTTTTGATCCTTGGATCAATGCCCAGCATTGTTTCGTTGTCGCATAAACAGTATTATGCGCATCCACAGAATAGATTTTGGCGCCTTATGGCTAAATTACTGGGTTATGAGATTACACCTGTAGATTATGGGGAAAGGTTGAAAATGATTTTGGACAGGCATATTGCTTTATGGGATTCAATTGCATTTTGTGAAAGGGAAGGCAGTCTGGATTCAGCAATACAGAAAGAAACACCAAATGATTTTAATGAGTTTTTTCAAAGATATCGGAATATAAATATGTTGTGCTTTAACGGAGGCAAGGCATATCAGTGTTTTAAAAAATATAACAAACAAATTCTTGACAGCAATAAATACATAATTTATCTTCTGCCATCTACAAGTCCGGCTAATGCCCGTTTTAAAATGGAAATGCTGGAGGAAAAGTGGCAGATCATATTGAAGCAGTCCTAAAGTCTTTTAAAATAGAAAAACTATTAAGAATCAATATTTCTTTGCAGGGGAAATATTATTGTGAATGTGGTACCTTTGTTCAATTCGCTGCTTGCAAATATTTTCCCACTGAACAATTCAACGAGAAATTTTACCAGGGACAGTCCAATCCCGGACCCACCAATATCCTGTCTGGCACGTGATTTATCACTTCGGTAAAATCTATCGAAAATAAATGGAATATCTGTCTTGGCGATACCGACACCATTGTCTTTTATGGTAAATACAGCTTTATCTTTGTCCCGGCTGCATGCGAGAAGAAGTTTACCTTTATCAGGACTGTATTTTACGGCATTTTCGATTAAATTAATAAAAATTTGTGTAAATAGATCTGGATTCGCTTTTATTACTAAGTTTTCAGATGAAAAATTAGTTTCGAAAAACTGCCCCTTTTGTTCCAAAAATGGTGTCATGGTTTTTATTATTTTTTTCAATGCATCTGTACAATCAATATTAGTAGTAGCAACCTGTTTTTTATAATCATTGCTGTTCAATTTCGCCAATTGCAGAAGATTTTTTACCAGATATTGCATGCGGCAGCTTTCTTCATAAATAATTTTCAAAAAATGCCGGGAAGTTTCTGCTTCTGTTAAGTCACTGTCCAGCAAAGTTTCACTGAAGCCCTTAATAGAGGTTAAGGGGGTAGAAAGCTCATGTGCCGCATTGGCAACAAAAATATTTTGTCTGTCTGTTATTTCCTGCATCAGTGATATGTCATGGAACACGCATACTATGCTTTGTTTTGTTTCGCTGGTGAATGGTGCAAAAAATACAATAAAAGTTTTTTCTGTGGCACCTAATTTTATCCTGAGCGTTATTTTTTTATTTTTATTTTCTTGTGCGCAAGTTTTGGCTGTGTCACTGATGACTGTGTTGCCTATAAAATTGATACTGTATGTTTTGATAATATCAGGTGTTATTTTAAACATATCCTTAGCCTGTTTATTAGCCTCTGTGATAAGACCATTCTCATTCAATAAAATAACTGCATTATCCATATTATCCAATATAAGGGATAAAGTATGGGCTTTTGCCTGCGAATCATTGATTTTGCGAAGCAGGCGGCTGGTAAGTTTATTGATAGCAGCTGCGAGAAATTCTAATTCATCTGCGGTGTTTATTCTCATACGGGTACTTAGATCCCCGTTGATTATTTTTTGCGCGTCCAGAGTCATCTGCTTTATGGGATTGGTGAAGCGGCGTGTAAGGATCATGCCTATGCTGATAGCGATGATAGTCACGGCGAAAAATATAAACAAAATATTATTGCGCATACTGTCATAGGATTTTTCAAGAGGCGTAATGCTTAAAGATGTACGGCTTACTCCCAGCAAAACACCATTATCATATACAGGAACGGCAACATAAAGTAAATTTTTTTGCAGCGTGTCACTGTGCCTTATAGATGAACCGATACCAGTATGCAGTGCATTTTGGATTTCCGGACGATCTTCATGATTATCCATTGATTCACTGTCATGGGACGAATCATAGACCACCTCTCCAGAGGTGTTGACCAATGTTATCCGCAGTCCTGTATCAGAGCTGATGGCTTGCAGGAGTGACATATCGGCATTATCTTTTTTTTCAAAATATATATGTGATATAGCAGCTACAGTTTTAGCCTGATTTTCTAAGGAACTGGTTTTATCCTGAATATTTATCTTATAGAAATAGTCTACCATATATATGCTGCATATCAGAAGAGGAAGAATTATCAGAACTAGTGAGTATATTGTCAGGCGTCTGCTGATACTTGATTTTAACATCGGCAAATTCCTTTCCATTTATAACGAAACAGCTTTATTGTATCACTCATGCTGAAAATGTAAAAGCCCTCAGTACATTATAATACTGAGGGTTACGTGTAGAAAAACAGACTATTTTCTAAATTTTTTTTGTCTTGCGCATACGTTCGGCTGTTTCCAAATATATGACCCATTCGGCAATATTGGTGGCATGGTCACCTATTCTTTCAAGATAACGCGATATAAAAACAAATTCCGGTACAGCGCCTGCCAATGTATGGTCGGAGATTTCTGTCAATGTTTTGGCAAAAAGAGAATCCGCATTATCATCTTCGTTGCAGACTTTTTCGGCTAAATTCACATCAGCATTTTTATAAGCCTTGATGGACATGTTGATCATTGATATGGCACAGTCAGATAACGCTTTTATATGGGATTTGTCAAAATTAAAAGGTTTTTCTAGGTTACTGGTAATTCTTGCTATATCAAAGGCATGATCACCTATACGTTCTAAATCTGTGGAAATTTTAAAAGATGTAGCGATCACTCTAAGATCATGGGCTATTGGCTGCTGTTTGGCTATAAGTAAGATGCAGGCGTCCTCTGTTTCGATAAGCAGCTGGTCAATAATATCATCATTCTCCATTACCTGTGCTGCCAATTTTTTATCGAAATTTAAAAGAGCTTTTATTGAATTTTTAGCAGCTGTTTCTGCCGCTATCCCCATTTCAACAATTTTTTCCTGTATCCTTGCAAGGTCTTCAATATAAGCTTTTCTTGTCACTTGATTTTCCATTAGCAAGATCTTCCTTTCTTAGCCGAAACGTCCGGATATGTAATCTTCAGTTTGTTTGTCGGCAGGGTTGGTAAATATTACATCTGTTATGTCGTGTTCGATTAATTTTCCGTTGAGGAAAAATGCTGTATAATCAGATACACGTGCGGCCTGCTGCATGTTATGGGTTACCATTACGATAGTGTAATTTTTTTTCAATTCGGCTACCAGTTCTTCTATCTTCATAGTGGAAATAGGATCAAGTGCGGAACACGGTTCATCCATGAGAATGACTTCCGGTTCGACCGCAAGTACGCGCGCTATACAGAGGCGCTGCTGCTGACCACCGGACATTCCCATTGCAGAATCATTGAGACGATCTTTCACTTCATCCCATAAGGCAGCGTTGCGAAGACTTTTTTCCACTATTTCGTTCAGCTGGTTTTTATTTCTTGTGCCATGAATGCGGGGACCATATGCTATATTTTCATATATGGACATAGGAAACGGATTAGGGCGCTGGAATACCATACCGACACGCTTGCGCAGATATACGATGTCTGTATCAGGGGCATATATATCGTTTCCGTCCAAAAATATATCGCCGTCAATATGTACACTGTCTATTAAATCATTCATACGGTTAAGTGTTTTCAGAAAAGTAGACTTGCCGCAGCCGGAAGGACCGATCAGAGCAACGACCTTGTTGGACGGAACATCAAGTGAGATATTAAATAAAGCCTGTTTGCTGCCGTAATATAAATTCAAATTTTTGGCCTGCATTTTATATTGCATTTTATTTCCTCCTGATACATCTTAATGACAAATATAGCATGGAAAGTAATTTTGATTGTTAGTTAAATGTTAAATTATTGTAAATAAAAGATAAAACGGCATTGACTTTTTGTTTGGTTTCTATTTATTTTACAGTCAGAATGAGGCAGCCTATTCTGTATATTGCTTCAGAAAAAATGTTTGGCTGTCGAACCGGGGAAGCTTTGCGGAAAGTTTCTCATAATTGCCGTCGGCATTAAGCTGGCGCGCTTTTACAGTGTCGCGCCACATGATGAGCATACTCTGGTAAATGGTCTCTTTCAAATCCGCATCATAGATCGGACATGCTATTTCCACGCGGTGTTCTGTATTCCTGGTCATCCAATCAGCGGAAGAAATATAAATTTTAGTATTTTCTCCGCTGCCAAAACAAAATATCCGTGAATGTTCCAAAAATCTACCTACAATATTTATGACTTTTATATTGTCTGTCTTGTCCTTTATTCCAGGCTTAATGCAGCAGATGCCGCGGATGATCATTTTTATCTTGACACCCGCCTGTGAAGCTTCTGCCAGAGCATCAATGAGTTCACGATCCGTAAGTGAATTCATTTTGAGCAATATATGAGATATTTGCCCATTTATAGCACGGTCCCGTTCTTCATGGATAAGGCGTATTAAATCTGGTTTCAGACTGTTCGGTGCAGATAAAAGGGAATTATAATTACCATGGAGATTATCTGTCCCCATATTTTGAAAAAACTGGACGGCATCAAGGCCTATATCGTCTGATGTGGTGAAAAGAGCAAGATCCGTGTAAAGGCTGGCTGTCTGAGCATTATAGTTACCGGTGCCTATCTGGGTGATGTATTCTATTTTACTGTTTTCCCGGCGCATTATGAGACATATTTTGGCATGAACCTTATAACCTTCTATGCCGTATATTACCTTGCAGCCGGCATCCTGGAGCATTTCTGCCCAGCTTATATTATTAGCTTCATCGAAGCGGGCGCGCAATTCCATTAAAACGGTGACTTCTTTGCCAAGCTCAGCGGCTATTGCGAGCAGCTGTATCAGCTTGGCTTTTCTTTTTCCTATACGATAAATGGTTATCTTTATGGCGAAAACAGAATCATCATAAACGGCTTCTTTTATCAGTTTTAAAAATAAATCAAAACTTTGGTAGGGATAATTCAAAAGCAAGTCCTTATGCCGTATATATTCGATCATGCCGGTATTTTGTGGTATAGAGCATTTATTAGAAGGTGTAAACGGGGGATACATAAAAAGCGTTTTTTGTTCGACTGTAAGTTTTTCAGCAAAGGAGAGAAGATAAGAAAGATTTATAGGTGTACGGCAGAAAAATATTTGTTCTTTTTTTATGTTCAAATGATCAATCAGATAATTGAGCATAGACGGAGATGTCTCTCCGTTTATTTCCATACGCACCGCAGCAAGTTTTCCCCGCTTCTTTAAGCTTTTGCGCATGTGCTGCAAGTAATCTTCACCGAGCTCGAATTCTTCGTCATCGAGACTTATATCTGCATTGCGAGTCACGCTGATAATTGCTTTTTTCTCGACATTATAAAGATTGAATATTTTTTCAGCGTAATGAAGGACAATATCTTCCAACAATATATATTTTGTTTTTCTGCCCGGCAGGTAAAGCAGCTTGGGAAGATTTTGAGGAATAGGAATGATCCCCAGGATATTATTTTTCTTTTCCTTTAAAGAGACGGCGATGTAAAGAGCTTTATTTGTTAAATGAGGAAAGGGATGGCGCACATTTATTACCAGCGGCGACAGGAGAGGGAATATTTGTGTTTGAAAATAGTCTTTTACGAAGGCCTGTTCAATTTTGCCGAGTCTGCCGGATTTTTTACGCTGTATGCCGGCAGCATTACAGGCACGTTCTAGTTTTGCAGAAAGTACAGCCCTTTTTTTATATAAAACCTTTGTGGCTGCAAATATTTTTTCCAGCTGCTGACTTGGTGTCAAAAAACTTTTATTGTCAAATTTCAATGTGTTTTCAAGTGAGAGATCATAAAGGCTGCCGACACGTATCATATAAAATTCATCCAGATTGCTATTAAAAATAGCTAAAAATTTCAAACGCTCATAAAGGGGAACTGTTTCGTCCTCAGCCTCTTCCAAAACACGTTCATTAAATTTGAGCCAAGATAATTCACGATTTTGAGTATATACAGGATTAATTTTTTTTATCATTTTGCTACACCTCAATATCATCGAATTCTTTTAATATCATTTTTGTTAAATAACCTTCACGGACACCGGCCCGGCTTATAAGAATCGATTTTGCATTGAAACGAGTGATCAGGGTTTCCAATATGATCATACCCGGTAAAATAGTGCGGATGCGATCAGGAACAATATCAAGCAGTGTATCCAGCGTGCGGCGGTCAATATGGGTTTTACTTTTTTTGCTTAAAAACGGTTTTATTATTCCGTTTATATATTCCGCGCGCATATTTCTATTTTGCAGGCTCAGACCAAAAAGAGAATTGTACACATCCTTAGTAGATCTGATAGTTCCGCCTACACCGCAAATATCGGGATAATCCGGAGCAAAGCTTTGGGATTCCTGTTTGTCCAGAAGCTGTAAAACTTTCCCTCGGATCTTTTTCTGCTCATCCTTATTAGGGAAGAAATGCATAACATATTTGCGATAAGCACTCAGTGAACCTATAGGCAGACTGATTGCCTGTTTTATTTTCATTTCTTCATAGGCTACCAGCTCTGTACTCGCACCGCCTATGTCGATCAAAAGGCCGCTGGTGAGACTGACAGTTCTTGCGGCACCGATGAAATCCAAGGTAGCTTCTGTCTTTCCGCTGATAACATTTATTTTTAAGCCTGTTCTGTCTTCTATTTCCTTTACGGCATATTCACTGTTGGAAATATTTCTCAGAGCTGCAGTGGCAAATGCATGGATTTCTTCTATATTCAGATCACCGGCTATTTTTTTAAATATCAATAAGATGTGGCATGCTTTATCTATGCCGGCAGCGCTCATCATATTATCATTGACGTAAGAAGCCAGCGCTGCCATTTCTTTTTTATTGAGGAGAACCGTATATGAACCGTTCTCTATCTTGTAAATTACAAGCCGGATGGTATTGGAACCGATATCTATTACTGCATACATTAAAGATCGCCTCACTGTTTTCAAAATAGGGGAAAATTATTTTTTTAGATAATGAAAAAATTATTTTGTAAAACGATAACCGACACCGCGCACCGTTTTTATTCCGTCACTTATTGATGGTTCGGATTGCAGCTTTGCCCGCAGATGACGGACATGTACATCCACTGTTCTTGTGTCACCGTAATATTCATACCCCCAGACCTTTTCCAGAAGTTCATCGCGTGAAAATGCTTTGCCTTCATTTGTGACAAATAATTTCAGCAGATCATATTCCTTGGGTGTAAGCATAAGCTGCTCATTGTTGAGAGAAGCAGTATAAGCATTGAAATTGATTTTTAAAGGCCCGATAATTAGCTCACCCTCCGGCTGGTCTTTTGTGCTGCGTCTCAGGACAGCCTTGACGCGTGCAATCAGTTCACGCATGCCAAATGGTTTTGTTGTGTAATCGTCCGCACCAAGTTCGAGTCCAAGTACCTTATCTATTTCTTCATCTTTGGCAGTTATCATGATTATAGGAATTTTTGATGTTGCCTTATTCTGTTTAAGACGCCGGCACACTTCAAAACCGTCTATCTGCGGCAGCATAATATCCAGCAGGATCAATGAAAGGTCCTTTTCCGATTGGGCAAGTTCCACGGCGGTCAAACCATTATCGGCGGTAACAGTGTCATAACCATTCTTTTTTAGATTAAAAACCAGTAACTCACGAATAGGTGCTTCATCATCAACGACTAAAATCTTCATTTAAACTCTCCATTATCATTGAATTTGTGTTGAACTTACATAATACCTTCGCTAAATTTTACCGATATCCTATTGAGAAATATAATTTCCGTCAACACTTAACAAAACCTTAACAAATACGTAACAAGCTGGCGCGAAGGATACGATAGAATGAACATAAAGCACGGAAGATGTATGCGTGGCGGATATATGCTGCAGCTGAAATCTTACATAAAATTTATTTTGGAGGTTTTAAAATGCTTTTTAGCGGAAAGAAAAAATTGTTGGCTGTTCTTGGAACTATGGTGGTAAGTACGATGCTGTTTGCAGGCTGCGGCAGCAGTGACAACAGCGCGGCTTCTTCAGGCAGCGGTGATAAAACTGCTCTTGAAGGCAAGGTATCAGCTTCAGGTTCTACGGCATTGCTGCCAATGTTGAAACCTGCGCAGGAAGCTTTTGAAAAAGAACACGAAAAAGTTACTATAAATATTGCAGGCGGTGGATCGTTCACCGGCATGAATCAGGTATCTGAAGGTGCAGTTGATATAGGTAATTCAGACGTTGATCTGCCAGATGAATATAAGGATAAAGGTCTTGTCGATCATAAAGTTGCTGTCGCACCTTTTGTATTGATAACCAGTACGGACAATAAAGTTTCGAATCTGACTATGCAGCAGGCAACAGATATATTTACTGGGAAAATCACTAATTGGAAAGAAGTCGGCGGAGATGATCAGCCCATCACTATTATTCATCGTGCTAAATCTTCCGGTTCCCGCGCTATTATCACCGCTACTATCCTCAAGGGACAGGAATTTACTGATAATGCGTCAATTCAGGATTCAAACGGTGCTGTATTAAAAGGCGTGGCGACAACTCCCGGATCTATCGGTTATGTGGATGGGGCTTATGCTGATAAAAGTGTAAAAACATTTTCTCTTGATGGAGTAGCTTTCTCTGCACAGGCAGTTATTGACGGTAAATATCCTGTTTACGGTTATGAACACATGTACACTAAAGGTGAACCTAAAGGTGCGGTAAAAGCATTCATTGATTATGTAATGGGTGATGAATTCCAAAATTCACAGGTTGAAAAATTAGGATTTATTCCAGTCAATAAAATGAAAAAGTAATTTACAAAGGTAAAAAATATGGAAAAAGATTTCAATCATCAACGAAAATTAGTATATGATCGATATGTGCGGTATTTGTTTATCGCTTGTGCGGCATTGATGACCATAATAATTTTTTCCATTATATTTTTTGTCGGTAAGCAGGGGCTGATGACGTTTCAGGACGTCAGCCCTGCTGAATTTTTTTTCACCGATAAATGGAACCCCGGTATGCATAAATATGGGGCTTTAAGTTTTATATTGGGATCTGTAGCCGTGACATTGCTGGCGATAATTATAGGTACTCCCATAGGCCTTTTGGGTGCCGTGTTTATGTCCAAAATAGCACCAAAAAAACTTCGTGATCTGATGCGTCCGGCAGTGGATCTTTATGTGGCTATTCCTTCTGTGGTATATGGTTATATAGGTTTAACTGTCATGATACCGTTCATACGGATCGTATTTAACGTAAGTATGGGATATGGTATTTTTGTCACATCGCTCATACTGTCCATAATGATTCTGCCGACGATAATCAGTATCAGTGAAGATGCGCTCAATGGTGTACCTAAACCTCTTGAGGAAGCATCACTGGCATTGGGTGCCACATATTGGCAGACCTTATACAAAGTCATTATACCGTCGGCTGCACCGGGGATATTGACCGCCATAGTTTTGGCAATGGCAAGAGCTGTTGGGGAAACGATGGCGGTGCAAATGGTCATAGGCAACACACCGCTGCTGCCTACATCTTTATTTTCACCGACGGCAACGCTGACAAGTGATATAGTCATAGAAATGGGCAATACACCCTTCGGGTCAGCATGGGGGAATGCATTATTCTTAATGGCGCTGGTCCTGCTGGTGGTATCGCTGCTGATGATACTGCTCATAAAACGAATAGGCGCCCGGAGGTATGCATAATGAATGCTAAACTTGTGAACAAAATAGCCATATGTATTTTATGGTTTACCGGTTTTTTTATTTTGCTTCTGCTGTGTGTATTTCTTGGTTATATTTTGTATAAGGGTCTTCCGGTGCTTTCCTTTGATTTTATTTTTAATAAATCAAGTGATATCACTGCAGGCGGAGGAGTCGGCGGGCAATTATTCAATTCGTTTTATCTGTTGTTTTTATCGCTCGGAATATCTGTACCGATCGCACTCGGCGCTGGAATATATCTGGCAGAATATGCAAAAGATAATATTCTCACAAAAATTATCAGACTCAGTATAGAAAGTTTGGCAACTGTGCCGTCTATCGTTCTGGGGTTGTTTGGTATGATCATATTTGTAAATATGATGGGATTGGGATTCAGCATATTAAGCGGTACACTCACGTTAGTTCTTTTGAATCTGCCTCTTTTAGTGCGAGTTACAGAAGAATCTATTAAATTGGTGCCTAAGTCATATAGAGAAGCAAGCCTGGCAATGGGAGCAACTAAATGGCAGACTATTTACAAGGTCGTTTTACCGTCGTCGCTGGCCGGGATAATAACGGGAATTATCCTGACGGCAGGTCGTGCTTTGGGTGAAACAGCCATTTTGATTTTTACTGCAGGCACGACGGTATCAAGACATATGTTTGATACTGATGTCACGGCAGCAGGAGAAACTCTGGCTGTGCATATGTGGTATCTGATGTCAGTGGGTTTGGTTCCGGATAGAGAGCTTATTGCTGACGGGATAGGTGCGCTGCTCATAATAGTCATTTTGCTTTTTAATTTGATATTGACTATTCCGCTTAGGATCATCCAGAAGCGTATGGGGATCATAAGTAAATAGAGTACAAAAAGACTGCCAATGAAATTTTTTCTTCATTGGCAGTCTTTTTATTTTTGGAATAATCGCTATTTAGCTCTAGCTCTTTTTATCCGGTACAGAAATATTATATATTGTTAAAATTTTTGAAGCATTGTCCTTGTAATATTTTCCAATTCTTCCTTGGCAGGAATATTTTTTATACTCATTTTATCCAGACAAATGGTAAAACCGGAACTTTTCAGTTCATCCTCAACCTGACCTATACTTTGCCCACCCCAGCCATAAGAACCAAAAGCAAAGGCAAGTCTGTTATGTTCTTTTGGCGACAGCCCTTTCAGGTAGCAGAGAAAAGCCGCAACTGTAGGCATCATATTATTATTCAGAGTGGGTGAACCGACAGCCAGATATTTTTTTGTGAGAACTTCAGTAACTATATCTGATATATGACTTTCCTTTAAGTCGTACATGCAGACAGGAATATTTCTGCACGAAAATGCATCAGTAATTGTCCGGGCCATGGTTTCGGTAGAATGCCACATGCTGTCATAAACTACTACAGCTTCTTCATTGGTTTCCCCTTCTGCCCATTTGCTGTAATTGTCTATGATTTCCTGTATATGTTTTCTCCAGATTATTCCATGACCCGTGGCTATCATTTCAACACTCAAATCTTTTAAGGCAGAAAGAGCGATTTTGGCCTGACGCCCATACAACATCAATATGTTGGCATAATATTTTTTCGCTTCATACATAAGTACACCAAAATCCACCTGATCGTCAAAACGTTCAGTAGCGGCAAAGTGCTGACCAAAACCGTCGTTGGAAAAAAGTATTTTCTCTTCCGGGCAGTAGGTGAACATGCTGTCAGGCCAGTGAAGCATAGGAACAGGAATAAAATTTAAAGTCCTTGAGCCGATATTTAAGGAGTCACCGGCCTTTACGCCTTTGTAATTCAGATCGCCATAGAATTTGGGAATATTTTTTAAGCCGTTTGGAATGCATGTGAAAATTTGTGCATAGGGGCATTTTTCCATTATCGCAGGAATAGATCCTGAATGATCCTGTTCAAGATGGTTGCAAATAATATAATCAATCTTTGATGGGTCGATTACAGAAGATATACGTTCTAAGATTTCATCCTTAAAGCTTATTTTTGCCGTATCAATGAGTGTAATTTTCTCATCAATGATCAAATAAGCATTATAAGAAGATCCTCTGCCTGTCCGATATCCATGAAAATTGCGCAAGTTCCAATCAATAACACCAACCCAATAGATTCCTTTTTTTATCTCAACTGCCTGCATAATAGTCCCTGCCTTTCTAAAAATAATCTACCATTATTATATCACTGGTAAAAAATAGACACAATTAATATTAACCGTATTTGTGCAGACACAGAAATAATATTTATGTGTCTGTATGCTCTATGAAATAACGGAAAACAGTTATAATATGGCTTATAGATCGTATACATCGGGTATGCTTCTGAAAAGCTCCATTTCCTTTGCGGTCACGGTTACTTTGTCTTCATCGTTATCTTCAGTGATCTGTGCGAGTACATTGCTCCAATTTTCATTTATCGTATGTCCCATTATTGCCTTGCCGTTATCATCAAGGTGCAGTCCGTCAAGAGCAAATTCTGTAGGCAGAATTTCCGGTGGGACAGGGAATTCTGCAGCGGTATCAATATGAACACGTGTACGGATATAATTGTTTACTTTGTTAAATTCATACGGCCAGTTTGATGATGTGCTTTCCGTAAAAATTTTATTTATATTATGCGGGTTTATCGTAGGCAATGTCAGCAATATAGGCTGAATGTCATTTTCCTGACATTTCTGCTGAAGGATTTTCAGGCCGATTATTATTTTATCGGCGGAAACACCGGCACGCAGGCTGTTGCTCGCTCCCATAATGATCAAATATCTGGGGGCAAAAGGGAGAACATCTTTATCAAAACGATTTACCATCATTTCTATAGTGTCGCCGCTTTCCGACAAATTTATTGAGGGAAAATTAAGATAGGAAGAATAGCTGAATTCAAAATCAGCGGGGCTGTAAGAAAGATGTCCGCCGCCGTGGCTTATGCTGTCACCAAAAATGCCTACCTGATAATCAGCGGAGGGTTCATTACTGAATCGTTCTGCATTTGAATATACTCCTATCGGCCGGCCATCGCTGTCAATACCGCGAACCCGCCAATAATAGGTACCTATACGCGAATGAGGATCGTAATACTCGCAGGAAAAGTCTATAGTGCTGGAAAAGATGCGATACATTGAAGGCTCTGTTCCATTAGGATTTTCCGGGGGAGCCGATAAGACCTCTACTTCAAATTTAACAGCACCTGCGTTGGGAATCCATTGATAAACAGGATATAAAAGAACGGACCCGTTGCCATGATTATAATTGGTGTTGGTAACCGGTGAATTGATTTCTGACGGATGACCGTCAGTATAAAGCAATTCCAATGCCGAAAAATTTGTCACAGGCTTGTTGTCAAAATCCATTGCCCGTACCCGCCAATATAGGTTTTTATGACAGCCTTCCGTGATTTCCGCGATTGGAAGATTGAAGGCATTTACAAATACCTGGTTTGTAAAATAGATATGTTCTGCCGAAACAGAATTTGTACTTAATCTATCAGGAATTTTATCAAAAACTTCAAGCTCATAGTAAACAGCCTCGGTGTTTTCGTTCCAGCGCAGCAGCGGGGCTGCTGAAGCAGGGTTTTCTTCAGTGTAATGTGTAGTTATTTCAAGAGCGGGATAAAGCTGCTTATAACTGTACGCATCTCCCGATAAAATAAAGATATTGATCAAAACTATGAGGATAATAGTATATTTCACAGGGCATTTCCTTTCCAATACGGACTGCCTAATATGAACGGATGATATATTCGGCTGTCCGTACCGGATATATCAGAGAAGAGCATATTTTTTAATAGCGGCAGCCACACCATGTTCATTATTATTCAAAGTTTGATATTTGGCGGCTTTTTTTGCATCAGTGATAGCATTTTCCATAGATACCGAATAACCGGCATATTTCAGCATAGAGATATCATTGCTTCCGTCGCCTATAGCCATAACTTCATCTGCAGTGATGCTCAGAGTGCTGGCAAGCATGTGCACTGCGTTTCCTTTAGTCGCGGTCAGACTGTTGAATTCGAGGTTGGCATCAGAAGAACCTGTCATTTCTGCCGGCAGACCCTTGCATCTTTCACGAATGGCTTCAAAATTTTCTGCATTATTATAAAAGATATTCATTTTATAAATCAATTTTTGCCATTCAGGCCGGAAAAGAGCTTTTAAATTTTCCAGTGGTGTACGAGTATCGAGGACGAGCTGTACAAAATGATCCGGCACATATTTTGCAGCATGATCGTAGCAGGATTGGGAGGTATAAATCTGATTGTTTGTATATACCTCAAGCATTACAGGATACTCGCGGACTATTCTGTAAATAGTGTTGGCAGCTGAAAATGTCAGCGGATCGGATAATATAATTTTATCCAGCTTTTTGTCATAAATTTTGCAGCCGTTGCCGTTTATGAAATAACGCAGTTCGGGGAGAAGAGCCATGATCGGTGCTAATTCAGTGTTGCTGCGTCCTGTGCAGACAGTTACCGTTATGCCTCTTTTAAGAGCTTCATTTATTGCCGCACGATTTTGGTCAGATATTGTCTGTTCATCATTGAGCGTGGTACCGTCCATATCCAGAGCAATCAACTTTACTGCCATTAATATTAATCCTTTCACAAATAAATATAAATATATGTAATATTCTACAATAAAACGGATTGATTAGCAATAATGGTGAATTCTTCCCTCTGCTCTAATGGTCTATACGGTATAAATGAATAAGCTTGTAATAAAATTGAAAATAGCAAAATTTTTTGTTATACTAAAAACCATATGCAGCATAGGCAAAGCATTGTTTTTAGTAAATAATTTATGGAGACGTAAAAGTGGAACCCCAAAAAGTAAAATATAAAAGAAGCTATAAGCGTATTATTATAATAGGTATGATATTTTTAGTTTTTGCTGCTACAGCAATGGCCTACAGTTTTTCGAAAAATGCGTCACAGAAACAAGGCGAAAAAGCTTTTTCTTCTGAGGATAAATATACAATCATGGTAATGGGGATTGATAGCCGTGCTGATGATGTTGGCAGAAGCGATACCATGATGATATTCAATGTGGATACGAAAAATGACAATGTCTCTGTAATGTCGATACCGCGTGATACCAGAGTGCAAATAAAAGGATATAAATATGATAAGATCAACCATGCTTATGCTTACGGCGGCCACGAGCTCAGCAGGGATGCCGTGCAGAATCTGCTTGGCGTGCCGATTGACTACTATGTGCTTATAGATATAAAATCATTTGAAAATATCATTGATGCCATAGGCGGCGTGGATATCGATGTGGAAAAAAGAATGTATTATAATGACCCGTGGGATGATAATGGCGGTCTTCATATAGATCTTTATCCTGGGATGCAGCATATGGACGGCAAAAAAGCAATAGAATATGTTCGGTTTCGAGACGGGGAAGGTGATATCGGCAGAATTACCAGACAGCAGCATTTCATAAAGGCTGTTCTGGAAAAGATATTGACTCCGTCCATACTGCCCAAATTACCTGAAATAATAAAGGAAGTGAGCGCGACAGTAAAAACAGATATGTCTTTTGCCTATATGCTCAAATTTGCCGGTATGCTTCCGGGAATGAAGGACAGACAGATAAATTCATCCATGCTCCCGGGAAAACCTGCCTATATAGATGATATCAGCTATTGGCTTCCTGATATAAAAGTATTGCGGCAGAATATAGCAGAGACACTGGCATTGAATGTGACAGAGCAGATGCAGCGGAATGCAGATGAAACTGCTGCGGAATATGAAAAATCCCTGCCTAAAGGGCTGAAAGTATTGAATGAGGATTTAAATAAAAAAAGTGATGAAAACAGTGCAGATAATGCCGATTCGGCTGAAAAAAAGACAATACCGGTAAAACCGCAGGATATCACTGTTATGGTGATTAATTCAAGTGGTATAAACGGAGCAGGTGCAGCAGCGGCAGATACATTGATGCGTAAAGGATTTAAGATATCAAGCGTAGAAACGGGACGTACATCTTCTAATGAAAACACGAAAATAATGACAAATGATGATGCTGTCAGTCTTTTTTACGGTATGCCCTTTCCCTGTGTTATAATGACGGGCAGCGGGACAAAACAGGCTGTACTGACCATTGGCAGAGATTTTAGGAAATAGCTTCAGGATAAAAGATGCACGGATTGACTGCCAGATAAATATATAATTGGGATGTGGAGAATTGAGCTTGCTGCGTGTTGAAAATATTGCAAAATCATATGGAATAAGAGCATTATTCAGTGGTGTTTCTTTTGATATAGACAGAGAAAACAAAATTGGTCTTATAGGTGCTAACGGTGCGGGAAAAACGACATTGATGAACTGTATTATGGATAGAGAAGAATACGACAGCGGCAAGGTAAAGATAGATACGGCAGACAGGATTGGCTATGTTGAGCAGCAGGCTGTATTTACAGGCAGTACGCTGCATGAGGAGCTGCTCACTGCATTTGCTGATCTGCTGGAGCTGGCGGATAGAAAAAAATCTTTAGAAGAAGCAGCAGCACAAAGCGGGTCACAAAAAAAGACAGATGATATAATGCACGAGTATGCAAAGGTTTCTGAGGAATTTGAACGCCTTGGCGGCTATGAATATGAAAATAAAATTCGCCGTATAGCTTTTGGACTTGGTTTCGGTGAAATTGATTTTTTAAAATCACCGCAGGATTTTTCCGGCGGACAGAAGACTCGTATATGTCTTGCTAAAGCTCTTTTACGCGAACCGGATTTTCTTTTTCTTGATGAACCGACAAATCATTTGGATGTTGGGATGATAGAGTGGCTGGAAGAGTTTCTGCGTAATTATAAAGGCGGTATATTGATGATATCACATGACCGTTTTTTTCTTGACAGAGTGACTACGTCCATAATCGAATTGATTGATCAAAAAATAGATATTTACGACGGAAATTATACAAAGGCCATGAGGGTGAGAACAGACCGGCGTGCCGCTTTGGAATCTGCTTTCGTTAAACAACAGGATCATATAAAAAAAACGGAAGAATATATCCGTAAATATAAAGCCGGTATAAAATCAAAACAAGCGCGCGGCAGAGAAAAACAGCTGAAAAGACTGGAAAGGATCATTCTTCCTCCTGATCCTGCCGGATTTAATTATTTTCTTTTTAATCCGCCAATGGAATGTGCTCAGAAAGTACTGGAAATAGAAGAACTTTCTTTTTCCTTTGGAGCGTCAGTTATTTGTGAAAATTTGACAATGACGGTGCGCAAGGGTGACGGCATCGCGCTTGTCGGTCCGAATGGTGCTGGTAAGACGACACTGCTCAAATTAATAGTCGGTGAACTTGAAGCTGGCAGCGGAAGAATAAAAATTGGCAGCCGTGTTAAAATAGGATATTTTTCGCAGCATCATGAGGAGCTCAACGGTCAAAATACAGTATTGGCGGAAATTACATATAATTATGGAATTGCCGATGAACAGGCACGAAATTATTTAGGGGCATTTTTATTCAGTGGTGACAATGTTTATAAAATAGTGGCAGAATTGTCCGGCGGGGAAAAATCACGCTTGGCATTATTAAAACTGATGATGGACGGGGCTAATTTTATAATATTGGATGAACCGACAAATCATCTGGATATACCTGCCAGAGAGGCAGTAGAAAATGCATTGATGACCTTTCCGGGGACCTTCCTTGTCATTTCTCATGATAGGTATTTTTTGGATAAAGTTACAAATTGTACTTATGAAATGGAAAACGGAAAGCTGAATCAATATGATGGTAATTACAGTTATTATCGTCAGAAAAAATTACTGGAAAATCCACCCGAGAAAGAAAAACAGCTTCCGGTGAAAAAAGAACACCAGCATGTTATAAAAGAAAAAAGCCTGCCGGCAAAGAATAAAAAAACTGTTATTTTCAACGAAGACAGAAAAGAGCAGCTCATGAAAAAATGTGAGGCGGAAATTGCTATGCTCGAAGCCGAACTCAAATTGCTGGAACATGATATGAATGATCCGTCCTTTCAGCAGGATCCGCAGAAAAGTGAAGAAATAGCAAAAACTTATGCCGGTAAACAAGAGGAAATAGATAAAAAGTATGAGGAATGGGATAAGCTCATGCAATAAAGATTGCAGTACGGGCAGGTAAAATTTATGGAAAAAATTGAGGGCAGCATACAGGCGGTCATATTCGCCAGTACGGACAGCAGTTTCAGTGTATTTCGTCTGAAGCCGGAACAGCAGAATGCTTTAATTACGGTTACCTGCAATTTTCCGGCACCTTTGGTCGGGCAAAATGTATGTGTGGAAGGGAAATGGATAGTTCATCCTAGATTCGGACAGCAATTTAAGGCGGATAAGATGGAAACTACGGCGCCTGACAGTGCTGATGGAATAGAAAGATTTTTAGCTTCAGGTGCTTTGGCAGGTATAGGACCGGCTATGGCTAAACGTATTGTCAGCAAATTTGGCAAGGACACATTGCAGATCATAGAAAAAGAATCCGGCAGGCTTTGTGAAGTAAGCGGCATAGGCAAGAAAACGGCACAAAAAATCTTTCAGGCATATAATGAGCAGGGAGAGCTGCGTGATGTAATGATATGGCTGGAAACACACGGGCTTTCTTCCACTTATGCCGGGCGCATATTTCAGGAATACGGATCATTTTCCGTTGAAATAATGGAAAATGATCCGTATCGTCTTGCCCATGATATAGAAGGTATTGGTTTCCTGACGGCAGATCAGGTAGCCGCGCAGATGGGAGTGGAAAAAAATGCCGACAGCAGGATAGAAGCAGGGATAGATTTTGCCCTTTTGCAGACAGCTGCCAGCGGTCATTGCTGCGTACCTGAGGAAATCGTCATTAATAAGACGGCAAGGCTTTTGAATATAGACAGAGAAAGTATTTATGCAAAGCTGAAAAAAGAAATTGAAAATGACAGGCTTTATACTGAATATGTGGGCGGCGAACAGCTGATCTATCCGCCGTATCTTTATTTTGCGGAAAAACAGACAGCCAGAAAAATTTTGGAATTGAATAACAATGCAGAACCTCTTCCTTTGGAAAATGCGGCTAAAATGACAGCTGAGTGGGAAAAGAGCAGCAATATAAATCTGGCTCAAAAACAAAGAGAAGCTATAGAGGCTGTGTTAAAAAATGGGGTCTTTGTACTGACAGGAGGACCGGGGACAGGCAAGACAACAATTATTCAGGGGATACTTTTTGTTTTGCAGCACTTTGGTTTGAAAGTGCTGCTTGGCGCACCGACAGGACGGGCAGCTAAACGTTTGACAGAAGCCACCGGGCAGAGCGCCGGTACGATTCATCGTCTCCTTGAAGCCACAGGTATAAGGTCTGATGCGGATTCTGCTTTTGGCAGGGACAGTGATGAACCCCTTGAGGCAGATGCGATAATCATTGATGAAGTATCAATGGTCGATATAGTACTCATGCAGCATTTTCTCAATGCCGTTCCCAGCGGCTGCCGCGTCGTCCTTGTAGGGGATGTCGATCAGCTTCCGGCAGTCGGACCGGGGGCTGTGCTCAAAGATATACTGCGCTCCGGTGCCGTTTCTTCCTTGAAACTTGATGAAGTTTTTCGACAGGCACAAGAGAGTATGATCATTCATAATGCACACGCAATAAATGCGGGCAGAATGCCGGACTGCAGTTCAAACAGCGATTTTTCATTTCTGGAAATAGACAATGATGAAGAAGCGGCTGACAGAATAGTCGCTCTGTGCAGAAAAGAGCTGGTTACTGCGGGATTTGATCCGCTGGCGGATGTACAGGTTCTCTCTCCCATGCATCGGCTTGCATGCGGTGTCAGCAATTTGAATAAATTACTTCAGGAAGCACTCAATTGCGCCAAAACGGAAAAAAAAGAATATAAGACAGCTGCCCAGACCTTTCGTGTCGGCGATAAGGTAATGCAGATAAAGAATAATTATGAAAAAAATATTTTCAACGGCGATATAGGCTTCGTGCAAGAAATATCACCTCAGAAGATAACGGTCAATTTCGGGGAAAATAATGTTGATTATCAGCCGGCTGAAGTAAATCAACTGATGCTTGCTTATGCCATGAGTGTTCACAAAAGCCAGGGAAGCGAATACAAAGTTGTTGTCCTGCCGCTGACAACGGGACATTTTATTATGCTGCAGCGCAATCTTTTGTATACAGCGGTTACCAGAGCAAAGGAAAAAGTAATATTGCTTGGCTCCAAAAAAGCCCTATACACAGCAATTCAAAATAATCGCACACAAAAAAGATATACACTGCTGGCAGAACGTTTGACACAAGGGATCAGCTGATGACGAGGCAGAAATAATATGCATATATTTGATTTGTTTATGGAATTTCTTTATCCGCCGCGCTGTCCGTCATGCCGCAGCTATGTGAAACACGAAGGCGACTGGTGTCTGCCATGTATGCAAAAGGCAGTGCAGGTACATCCGGTGGCACTGCCGCCGGATTCTGTTCTTGAAAAAGTCTGGGCATTGGGAAGATATCACGGGACAATGCGCAGGCTGATAATAAATCTGAAATATAATGGTAAAATGAGCGCATTGCGCAGCATACATAAATATATAACAGCAGCCACAATATCTCTGCGGCTGCCTGCATGTGAATATATAACAGTTTGTGTCCCCCTGCATAAAAAAAGGATGGAGCAGAGAGGCTTTAATCAAACTGAACTTATATTTAAAAAATGGATTGCCGAAAACAGCAAAGATTTTGTCGATTGTCTTGAACGGACATATTTTACGCAGCGACAGTATAAATTAAGCAGAACGGAAAGATTCCAGAATATGCAAAATACTTTTTCTCTGAAAACAAATTTTAATGCCGCCGGAAAAGTTTTTTTACTGCTTGATGATATTTATACTACAGGCGCAACAATGGAATCGTGCGCCCGCCATTTGCGTTCCAAAGGGGCTGCTGCGGTGTACGGACTTGTTCTTGCCAGTGATGCCTGAATATTATTGAAATAACTGCTTTTGTACGGAAGCGGGTTAGTGCTGTGGTTAAAATATTGATTGTTAAATTTTATTGTCTAAGTTATAATAATAGCAATAATGGTTGATAGAAGGAGGAAAAGACCATGGCTAATAAAATGAAAAATTGTCCTGAATGCGGAAAAATATTCATTGATACGGGAGCCGGCATGTGCAATGACTGTCTGCGCAAGGAAGAGCAGAATGAAATTGTTGTTTGCAGTTATTTGCGTGATAATCCGGGCAGTACAATAAAACAAATATATGAAGATACGGGCATAAAGGAAAGAACCATAATGCGTATGCTGCGTGCCGGCAGATTTATAGGCAAGGGAGATATCAGCTATCCGTGTGAACGGTGCGGTACTATGATAAAGGAAGGGCGTTATTGTCACAAATGTTCGCAGGAGCTGCAGGCTGATGTGAAACGGATGAGTGACGCTATAAACCAGAAAAAACAAGCAGTTAAAAAGGATAAGGGCGTTTTGAAAAGCCGCGGTATGTACCTTAAATAAAATAAGAACCTGTTCAAGAGCATGAAAATCGCAGTAAACGACAGAATTGTTTAGAAAAAGCGTTGTATTCCTTAAAAAATGTGCCTTAATTAAAATAGAGAAATTGCCGATATTACTTTATAAGAAAGTATCGGCAATTTTTTTTAAGGGGGGGATATATGATGATTTCAAACAGCAATCATATACATTCTATTACAAATGTGTATATGAATAGTATAGATAAGTCGGTTGTGAAAAATGATGCAGCAGGTGAAACAAGCAATGCCGGCGATGAGATCTTGTTATCCAGTGAGAGTCAGGAATTTTCTTCATATTTGAATAAACTCAGAGACATGCCGGAGGTCAGGACAGGTATAGTCGATAATTACCGTGATCTTATAAACAATAATAAATACCGTATAAATACGGATGAACTTTCAGAAAAAATTTTAAATGGCAGTTTACTCTGATAGACTGAATTCATTGAAGGGAGTCTGCTATGTGGCAAAATCTGATAGATACTATAATTGAACTCATGGAGATGTATAATTGTCTTTTTATTCTTAATGAAAAAAAACGCAAAGCCGTTTTAGACATAGATATGAGTGCTTTGAATAAAATAGTGGAAACTGAACAAGAATTGACAGGTTCAGTAATAAAGGCAGAGCAAAAACGGCAAAAGATTTTAAAACAAATGGCTGCTGAAAATTCAGGAATAAATGAGAATTCAAATGCAAAGACACTTTTGGCATTTTGTCCGCAGACGTATAAGGAAAGCTTTTCAAAAGCAAATAACGATCTCTCGGCAAATGTGGAAAAAGTTTCTTCTATAAACGAGACAAACAGACTTCTGCTGCAGGGGGCGCTTACAGCTGTCAATATGAATATAAATTCGCTTGCAGGAATAAAAGCCGATCCGGGATATGAAAAAAGTGGAAATCAGAACTTTTCTTCCCAAAAGAAAAAATTTGATTTCCAAGCCTGAGGTACAATATGAATGATATGATAGATCAATTTGAAGAACAGCTTGGTAGTTATAAAAAACTGAAAAAATGTGTTGAACGACAGCAAGATTTTCTTATGAATCTTGAAGATGACAAGTTTCAAAAAGAAGCGTACAGCATGGAATCCCTGATGAATGAAATAAAAAGCAGGGAACGTACTATTCAAAAAAAACTTGGAGAAAATAAGGCTGACGAAAAAATAAAAAGATTGCTGAACCAGGTGAAGCTGGCAGCCGCGGATATTCAAAAGATCAACGAATCCAACGGTGTTCTCTTAAAAAACAGGATGGATTTTATAAGGTTTAATATAAACGTGGCGACTCAGGCTACAGCAGGGGCAGCTTATCAGCCGAATGCCGAAGACACAGCGGGCAGTACGCGAAAGATAAAGATGTTTGATCAAAGTATATAACAAAGGATGATGAGCAGTGAGATCAACATTTTCAGGATTAAATACAGTAACCAGCGGCATTCAGGCGCATCAGCTTGCTCTTGATACCGTAGGGCAGAATTTGAGCAATGACAGCACAGAAGGATATTCGCGTCAAAGCGTCAACCTGGTGGCGACAAAAGCGCTGGATCAAAATACATTGTATGGAACCAGCTATGTGGGAACAGGAGTCGATGCTGCATCAATAACGAGAGCACGGGATATTTTTGCGGATAAAAATTTCTGGCGTGAAAATTCTACGAAATCATATTATGAACAACGCCAGAATAATTACACAACATTGGAACAAATTTTTAATGACTCGCAAATAAATAGTGAAGACGTCGGACTGAAAAGTTCGATAAGTGATTTCTGGACTTCGTGGCAAAAGCTGTCCACTGCGGCAAGCGACAATGATACACGTATAAATGCGCGTGATATGGCGGTGACAATGTCTGATAAAATAAAGGACATGGCATCTAAGGTGCAGGCACAGATTACTTCCAATTATGGGCAGCTGCAGGCTGATGTGACAGACGTAAATAAAATTACGACTCAGATATTGGCATTGAATAAAAATATAACTCAGCTTGAAGCTAACGGCGGGATGGCTAACGATCTGCGAGACCAAAGAGATAAATTGGTCGATGATTTGTCAAAATATGTGAAGACAGATGTTACTATTCAAAGTGACGGTTCATATTCTATTACCAGCAATGGCAGTACTCTGGTTGACGGCAAAGGAAAATTAACACTGGGACTTCAGGCACAGAATAATTCTGAATACGGAGTGACTGATTATAATTTGATTTTCCAGGAAACCGGTACGATCTATGATCCGGCGGACGGACAGATGAAAGCCACTCAGGATAGCGTTGCGGAAGATAAAACTTATATTGATAAACTTGCTGATTATTCTGCCTTCTTTCTTACGACATTCAACGCACAGCATAAAGAAGGATATGGTATAGATGGTGCGAATGGTGGCAACGGCTCAACTGATATTAATTTTTTTGGCGATACGGCAAATAATTATACATGGGTCGACGATAAAAGCAGTCCGGCAGAAGGTTATGAGAAAGCTTACGTTGAAAAGACTAGCACTGCCGGAACAGAACAACTGCGCGGTATAGATCTTATTAATGAATTATCTGTCAACAGTAAGATTACCGCCAGCGGCGGCACAGATTATATAGCGGCAAAGGGTGCAAATAAATACACAAAAACGGATTCTTATACTGATAGTAATGGAAAAACTGTTAAGACAGGGGATTATATTGATGCTGACGGAAATTTACTGGCTTATGCCGATCGTATACCAGCTAAAGATGGAACAGCCAATGAGGCTGATGGTTCTAATGCGGTGACACTCAGCACGCTGTTTAATACGTCCATTAATAACGCCGGGGTCAATGACACTGTTAAAAACGCTGCGGGGATGGCACTTGATGCCAGTGGTAATCCCACAAAACAAAGCTCAACCGGCAATTTGTCATTGAATGATTATTACACTGACGCCATGGCTGTTTTGGGTACGGCATCCAGTACTACGGATGATAATGTGACTAAAATGACGTCCGTGGTGACACAGGTCGATAATTCAAGGCAGGCGGTGTCAGGTGTAAACTGGAATGAAGAGCTGACTAATATGATAAAATTTCAGCAGGGATATTCAGCCTGTGCCAGGGTGCTCACGACTATGGATGAAATGCTCGACAAACTGATAAATAGCACAGGAACCGTAGGAAGGTGATGATTAGATGCGTGTAAGCAGTACAATGATGCTTCAAAATTATATGAATTCAGTTAATGGCAATTATGAACAACAGGCAAAACTCACAGAACAGAACTCGACACAGCAGCGGCTGAACAGGCCATCAGACGATGCTGTGGGATACGCACGATATCTGTCATATACGAATGATGATGTTGAAAATCAGCAGTATATGGAGAATGCCCAAAATGGTGTGTCATGGATGAAGGCCAGCGATAATGCGCTGACAAATATAAAGGCACAATTTGATACTTTTGTAGAGCAGGTAAATCAGGCGGCCAACGGAACAAATGACGGCACGACTGATAATCCGGCTACGGCCAGTCAGCTGCTTGCTATCCTGCAGGAAACGATCAGTCAGGGAAATCAGGATCTTGGTGACAGGTATCTTTTTTCCGGTCAGAAGGATAAGACACAGCCCTTCACGATTTCAGATACAAAAGTAGAAAGAGGTCTGGCAAAAACTCTTGATGAAAACCAGTCAAACTTTTTTGGCAAGACAGTCAGTATAGACGGGGTAAATACCAATGTGAAGGGCGGTACTCAGGTCGGCACTTTGAATCAGATGCTCAGCCTGAAGGGCAGTGACGGCGGTGAATATTATCTTGATCCCAGCACAGGGTATATCTTTTCTCAGGATTTTGTGCAGAACGGTTATAAAGATAAAATAAATGCAGGACAGACCAGCGTTACGGCAGCTGACGCGGTAGGAAGAATTACGATACCGGCAGTGCCGCCGAACACGACAGCCCCCAAATTGGCTGATCTGCCGGCAAACGCGAGTGATAGTACATTTATCCCTACTTCATATACTGATGAAACGGCTTACAAGAAATTGGCAGCAGATGTGCGCAGTAATTTTACAAGCCAGTATTTTGACAGCAGCAATAATGGTGCAGTTAAGGGTAGTACTGCTATAACAGAGTCCAATAGTTCCAGTCTTACCTTTTCTTTTAATACAATAAATCAGTATGTGGTCTCCTATGCAGGAGACGATAATAAAATATCAATGGTCAAACTCAGCGGCGGTACGGATGAAACCCGTGACAGCGTCAATCTTACGGGCAGTGATATTTTCGGAGACAGTGATATTTTTGGAGCGTCACACGGGACAGCTACGCTGAATAATATGCTGACAGTCGTGGCGGAAATGGACGGCGGCAACCAGAAATGGCTCTCAAGTGATGGTATTACATTAGCAAACAATGCCGTGACTACGCTGCAAAAGGCACAGACCTCTCTTGCCTCCAGACAGCTTGCCTATTCAAATGCCATTGATACGATGCAAAATCAAAATGTGGTGATCAAGGATAATATAAATAATGTAAATGGTGTAAACACGGCAGAGATAATGACAAAGCTGCTTACGGCACAGACCATATATAATATTTCTATTTCAATGGGGAAAAATGTTCTGCCGAAATCAATAGCTGACTATTTAAGCTGATGCTTTCTGAACTTTAAGGACAGGAGAGTGTGATGCACGGATGCTGCAATTAAACATACGAACTACAAATTTTATTTTGGGTATGAAGACTGATCCGGGTAAAGTGGACCCTAATATGCCTGAGCCGACCAGCAAAGGTGAATATAAAGCACTGAAAAATAATTTGAAAGTCACGCCGGTAAGTGTAAAAATAGATTCGACAGCTTCAAGAGAAGCAGTCGGTTTATATACGGTAGCGGCGTTAGGCAGAAAATTGGCATCACGCGGACAGACTGAACTAAGCGAGGGCATCGCCAGGCGAATGCGGGAAGGGCGTGAGGTCCGTAATAATGGCCCTGTCACAAACGCCATCGCTGACATAAGCCGCAGCAATATGATGCCCAAACAAAAAGGCTTGACTGTGAAATCGATGCCGGCACCTCAAATCACAGTTACGCCTTCCCGGATAGAAGGAAGTATCGATCCCGGCAGTTCAAAAATTGTTATTACTCCGGGACAATATAAATTACAATATCTTCCGGCGAAGGTTGATATATCGGTAAAACAATACGCATCTGTAAGGATGTGGACCACACAAAGCAGCTATGATGCTTATGCATAACAGGAGGTTCTTAATTGAAAAATATAAACACTACAAGATTTGGTACTATTGATATTGATGAAAATAAGATAATAAATTTTTTAGAAGGCATACCTGCTTTTGAAACGGAACATGAATTTGTGATAGTTCCTTATAGTAATGATACTCCTTTTTTATTTTTGCAGTCCGTGAAAACACCAAGTTTAGCGTTTTTGATGGTAGATCCTTTTTCTTTCTTTGGCGATTATGAGTTTACAATAGATGATGATGTATTGGATAAACTGAAAATAGAAAAGCAGGAAGACATTCTCACCTTTTCTTTTTTGACCGTGCATGATGGAGATGTGAAAAAAACTACGGCGAATTTATTGGCCCCTATCATTATAAATCAAAATAATTGTCAGGGTATACAGCTGATATTGGAAAATACCGGGTATACAACACGTCATAAACTGGCTGACGATGAGAAGAAGACGGGGGATGATGAATAATGTTAGTTTTAACACGCCGCCCGGGTCAATATATAACAATAGGTGATGATATTGTCATCCACATCTCGGATGTTCAAGGAGCTAATGTTCGTATGGCTATAGATGCACCAAAGAACATAAAAATATATCGTGGTGAAATATATGAGGCCATATTGGAAGAAAACAAAAAATCAGCGGCTCAGACACCGGATGCTGATTTATCAAAATTGATCAAGGAATAGTGATCATTGTAATCAGATTTGGAAGTTGGTCTGGATGACATTTTCTATGGAGGGAATGAATTATGATTGATAATGTGGTGAATATTGGTTCAGGTAATATGAATACTGCGGGAGTTGAGGTGCCTCATGGCAGCGATGCCGGCAGTACATTCGCAGTGACAGGCAGTCAGAATGCTTTATCGGGTAAAAATCAAGTGACGAATCTGCTTGATACAACTATTGATGATATGAAAAAAGATGATAAAAAAATTTTTTCTGCTGATGATGTCAAAAAAATGACTGATAAACTAAACGACAATATGAATGATATGAATCTTCAGCTGAAATTTATCTGGTATAAAGAGCTGGATAGGCTTGGCGTAAAAATGGTTGATATAAATACACAAAAAACAATCAAGTCATTTCCTCCGGAGGATGTCATGAAAACATTAATGAAAACAAAAGAATGGGTTGGTAAATTTCTTGATGAGAATGCATAAATTATAAGGAGGTAGTAACATGGGAGTAAATGGGATATATGGGCTTTCTTCCGGTCTTGACGTCGATTCACTGGTGACGCAGGCTATGTCTGCAAAACAAAAGCAATACGATTCAATGTATAAAAAAGAAAAATCCGCCGAATGGACAAAAGACGCTTATAATGACTGGTATAAGAAGTTAAGTGATTTTCAGAATAATACACTTTATAAATATGCATTATCAGGCAGTACTCAGCCAAAAACTGCGGCAACCTCAAACAGCAGTGTGGTGACGGCAACCGCGAGCGGCAATGCAGCCGCTATTTCGCATCAGGTGACCGTTACCAGCATGTCTTCAAATGCGTATTTGAAATCTACAGCCGCGATAACAAGACCTACGGGTGTCGATTCCGGCAGTATAAAATTATCCGATATTCTTGGCATAACGGATATTAACCTTGCGGCTGCGGATGGGACCACAAGTACAACTGATAAGCTGACCTATAAAGTAAATGGTACGCCATATGAGCTTGACGGCACTGCCATGGATGAAACTGCACTCAGTTTCACTATCAGGGATGGCGGCACAACAAAAAATGCGGATACCGGTATAGAAACTAAAAATACCTACACAATTTCCTTCAGTTATCGTGATCTTGCAGAAGGAACACTTAATGATTTGGCGGCCAAGATAAATAATTCGGGTACAAATGTAAATGCTCAGTACGATACTGCTAATGATTCATTCAGTATTTATAATAAAACCGGCGGAGAAAGCAATCTGATTGATATGACAGTCGACAGTATAGCTCTTCCTGCTGATCTTAATAATAAGGGTGTCAATAATAGTAATGCGAATACCAGAAATCTGTTAGGCGCATTGCAATTGGGTCAATATAATTCGACAACAGATTCGCTGGGGAGCTCTATCGCTGGTACGGCATTTATCGACACACCTGAAAATCCGGCCGATGTAAATACAGCATACAGCACCAATGCATATAAAGGCATAAACGGCAGTGTCAAAATAGACGGAAAAACATATACTACCAGCAGTAATCAGATGACTGTCGACGGCGTCACCTATAATCTAGTATCGCAGAGTCCCAGCACAACTGCTGAGGGAGTTACCACGTATACGAGTTCTACGGTATCGGTTAATTCCGATATAGATACGATCATCAAAAATATGAAACAATTTGTGGATGACTATAATACATTGCTGGGCAGCATTAAGACGGCTGTGAACACAGAGCCGGATGATAATTATGCGCCTTTGACGGATGACGAAAAGAAAGCCATGAGCGATGATCAGGTAACGGCGTGGGAAAAAAAGGCAAAACAAGGTCTTTTATATAAGGACAGTACACTTACAGATCTCATAAGCAGTATGCGTTCTGCCGTTAATCAGCCTGTATCGGGCATAGGCGGTCAATATAACAGTCTGGCAAATCTGGGTATATCTATTTCAGCAGATTGGACTGATGATAACAGCGGGGTGCTCAGTCTTGACGAAGACAAGCTGAGGAAGGCTCTGTCCGCAGATCCCGATGCAGCTTACAAAGTATTGAATAATCCGGCTTCTGACAAAAATGACAGCAGCACATTTGGTGTTGTTAAACGACTTAATACGGCTATGACATCAGCCATCGGTACAGGCAGCATCGAAACTGCCACCGGATTGCGGGGAATGGCAGGTGTTACTGATTCGGGCAACTACGCTGATCAAAGTTATTGGGGAAAAAAGATAACTGACTGGAAAAATAAGATGTCTGATTTTCAGGATGCAATGGATAAGTATCAAGACAGCCTGTACAGCCAGTTTGATGCCATGGAAACAGCAATTCAAAATCTTAATTCGCAGTACAGTTTCGTTTCCAGTTACCTTGGCAGCTGACAAGAAGTATGTTAGAATAATAGCATATTTTAGATGTGCTATATTTTATCTGAAAAGGGCCAGTCTTAGATTTTTCATTTTGAAGGGAGCATTCATTAATGCAAAATGCGTCCTATACGGCGGATGCGTATAAAAAGCAGCAGATATTGACTGCCAGCCCGGAGATGCTGACACTTATGCTCTACAATGGCGCTATAAAATTCATAAATGAAGGAATAAAGTCTATAAATGAGCAAAACTGCATTAAATCTAATACATCTTTGCTCAAAGCACAGGATATAATGATAGAATTTATGGCTACACTCAATATGGATTATGAAATAGCAGGTCAGCTGTATCCTTTATACAATTATATTTATCGTATTTTGATAGAAGGAAATATGAAAAATAATATAGAGAAGTTGGAAGAGGCGAAAACTCTGCTGATAGAGCTTCGCGACACATGGCATCAGGCGATGAAAATAGCCGGACAGGAAAAGATGGACGGCGGTGCAGCCAATGACTGATTATCTATGCAGTATAAGCTGTACTTTTATTAAAATTAAGGAATAAGAGTATGGGCAACGATGATCAGCGGGCAGCAGCCCTGTGGAAAAAGTTTTCTGTTCTTACAGAGGAAATGTATCGTTTTATCAAAAAAAATGATATTGACACGTTTTTCGAGCTTTTACGGCAAAGAATCGAGATTCAGGATCAAATAGAAAAGTTGGATAATCACACGTATCACAAGACTGTTGAGGGAAGTGCGGTTATTGCTGCTATCAATCCGTTGAATTCAAAAATACACTCAATGGCCCAGTCGTGGCTTATACGTACAAGAAATAGAAATAATATGGTCCATTCATACGATAGTTCCGATATGATGCCATTAGGTTTTATGTTTAATCGAAAAATGTAAAAAAAATAAAAAAACTATTAAGTTTTTTTATATATTACCGATAATAATAATAGAATCGGAAATCAGTTGTTCTGAGCGATCGGCAGTGCAGCTGGTTTTTAGATAAAACCGTTGAGGATGTAACGGTATAAAAACAATTTAAATCATGGAGGAATTTTCTTATGGGATTAGTAGTAAAAAATAATATGTCAGCTATCAATACGCTGAATATAATGGGTAAAAACAGCAGTGCTTTGTCAAAGAGTCTGCAAAAAGTATCTTCTGGTATGAAGATCAACAGCGCTGCTGATAATCCGGCAGGTTATGCTATTTCTGAACGTATGCGTACTCAGATCCGTTCCTTGGATCAGGATAATCAGAATGCCAAAAACGGTCAGAACATGCTGAAGACAGCAGAAGGTTCTGTTTCTTCCACAGTTGATATTTTAAAAACATTAAAGGAAAAAGTCCTTGATGCCGCTAATGATACCAACACCACTTTTGACCGCAATACCATTCAGGATTATATGAATCAGGCTATAGATCAGATCAACGACAATGCCAATGCTTCCTATAACGGCAAGCTCCTCGTTGATGGTTCTATGAACAAACAGACTACAGGCGCTACTGTAACATACAGTAATGAAAGCCTTGATAAGACAACTACTTTTACTTCTGGATTAACAGGTTTAAAAGACCGTAATGGTAATTCTTTAAATATTTTAGAAAAAGATACTGTTTCTATTTCTTATGTTGTCAACGGCAAAACGATGACAACCAGCTTCTCGGTCGGCAGCAGCAGTCTTGAAGATGTATTTAAAAGTGTTACCAGTGCGACTGGCTATGGTGATTTTGCTAAGGGCGTATCTTTCGGTAATTCCTACGCTGCTAGTACGATCGGCACAACTGCTGAAAATCTCATGATGCATACCGCTGACGGTACGTCCGTATTGTCAATTTCTTCAAGCAGCATGGGGGTTGGCGGTAATATTGCCGGTTTCACCATCAGCATAACCGGTACAGACGGCAATGTTAAAAAATCTGTAAACTCCAAGCTTGACTCATGGAGCGAACAGATCAGCGCACAGGATAAATCAAATGATAATGCTGTAACTATGCAGATCGGCACAAAAGCTAATCAGTCTATCCGTGTCGGACTCAGTGACATGCGTGCACAGGCTCTTGGTCTGCAGGGCGTATCCACTGACGGCAGTGTCCAGAATCTTGATATCACTACTCGTGCTAATGCTAATGCGTCTATCAATGTACTTGATAATGCAGTGCAGAAAGCTCTCAAAGAACAGACAAAAATAGGTTCTGTTGAAAGCCGTTTGGATTACACGCAGGATAACTTGACGACACAGAGCGAAAATGTTCAGGCTTCTGAATCCACTATTCGCGATGCTGACATGGCAAAAGAAATGACCGAATACACCAAGAACAATGTTCTTATGCAGGCTTCACAGGCTATGCTCGCACAGGCTAATCAGAGCAGCCAGAATATATTGCAGTTACTGCAATAATAGTTGCACAGATATTTGGTTATCTGGCTTCGTTAAGGCGGATGTAATTACATCCGCCTTAATTTTATATCTAAGTCTAAAAATATTTTTAGACTTAGATATAAAATTAAGAATGGATCTGATATATTTTGCATAAAAAAAATGATGCCGAAAAAACTGATGACTTTTGGGATAAATGTATGGAAATGCTTTATATGGAAGATGAAAAAAAGAAAATTTTAAAAAAGTTAATAGAAGATATCACTGTTCAAAGTGTATCTGCTGCGCCTCAAAGCAGACCATATCGATTGCTTATAAATTTATTGGAAAAAGAAAATACGGATGCAGTTTTTATAAAAAGGGCTATAGAAGCAGCTATACGGGATTTTCCAGAATTACCGGATTTTACAGCAGAATATGCCAATATTTTAGCAGCAGAATATGAATTTGTAAAAGCTGTAAAATTTATGAAGAGAGCATTTATACTGAAAAAAACATATAGGGGAAAAGAGAGATCTTTATTTGAAAATGATAATTATGATATAGCGAAGATTTCTCTGCGAAAGTGGCAGAACGTCATCGCTTTGGCTGCCAAAATACGCATATCGGCTTGCGTAATTGTTAAAAATGAAGAAAAAAACATTCAGTATTATCTCGATAATATTAGAAAATACACCGATGAGCAAATTGTTGTAGATACCGGGTCAACAGATAATACACTTTCTCTTTTGAGCGATATGGCAGTGACACCATATCATTATAAATGGCAGGATGATTTTGCTGCAGCTAAAAATTTTGCTGTAGATAAGGCAAATGGGGACTGGATCGTCTTTCTTGATGCAGATGAATATTTTACAGATACCGCAAGCAAACTGCATATGATCATAGCACAGGAGGAAATATCCTCTGTAATACCGGATGCGATTATGTGTGTAAAAGTAAATATAGAAAAAAGTACCGGCAATGAGATAAACAGGTTTTGTGATTTATGTATTTTCCGCAATCTCTCTCATTTGAGGTACCATGGTAAAATACATGAACAGCTTCGCAACAGCAAAACTGATCTCACAGTGAGGCAAAATGATAGCCTATGCATCTATCACACCGGTTACTCCGCAAATTTGAGAAAAGAAAAGGCTGAACGAAATCTCAAATTGCTTTTGAACCAAAAATATGATGAAAAAGAACCAATTCCCTGGCATTATTTGGCAGACTGTTATTACGGAATGGAAGATTTTGAGAAAGCCGTTTTTTGTACGGAGCACTATTTTTCTCAGGATAGATATAAGGTTATAAATATGGAAAGCAGTGTATGGCGCAATTATATAAATGCACTGTTTATTTTGAAAAAACCGTTCATGCAGATAAAGAAAGTCATAGATAGTGCGATCGAAAAATTTCCTGATATAGCTGATTTTTACGCGTTTGCCGGATATATTTATTTTCAGCAGAATAAATATATTCAGGCAGAAAATAAATTTTTACAAGCAAAAAGTATTTATATGAAAAATAAACATATCGGTATGACCAGTACAGCCTTTGCTGCGGATCAAATTCAGATAGATAAATATATGTCTGAGATACAGCGGGCTAAAAAAGAATTATTTATATCCGCATGTGTTATCGTAAAAAATAACGAGAAAGAAATCAAAACCTGGCTTAATTGTGTGAAGCTTTTCAGCGATGAGATAATAGTAATTGATACCGGCTGTGAGGATTCGACTATTGACATCCTGAAAGACTCTGATGTTGCAGTTTATCCTTACACATGGCAAAATGATTTTGCTGCGGCTAAAAATTATGCTCTTGATAAAGCACAGGGAAAATGGATAGTGTTTCTTGATGCGGATGAGTATTTTTCTGAAAACACAGTCAGGCATCTGAAATATATTCTTGAAAATCTCGGAGACATGATTGATACTGTCACCTGTAAGATGATAAATATAGACACTGATAATAACAACGCTGAAATAAATAGTTTTTTTCAGACACGCATATTCATTAATAGTAGAAAAATATTCTATAAAGGGAAAATACATGAGCAGCTTTGGAAAAAGGATGGTTCCCTGCAAAACATTTCACGGAAAGATATGCTGATTTATCATACCGGATATTCTGAAAAGATCTGTACTGAAAAAATGAAACGTAATTTAGATATTATGCTGGATGATATAAAACATAATGGTGAAAATATATACTATTACAAATATCTGGCTGACTGCTACGCTGCATTTGATGATTATGAAAAAGCAATTTTTTATTATAATAAGCATTTGCGGACAGGGCTTTGTTCTGCGGGTAATGAAAGTGATATCTATTTTAATTTGATCGATGTGATGATAAAAGGCAGAGCGCATAAACAGGATGTTTTTCCACTCGTAAAAACAGCATGCGAAAAATTTCCTCAGCAGCCTGAGTTTCCTGCACAGTTTGGTGCACTGAACTTTCTTTTGAAAAACTATGATACAGCAAAAAAATATTTGCAGACAGCACTTGATATGCAGGATAGGCCCGAAGAAATTTTTACGGATAATTTTACAGCAATTGTGCCGGAAGTATATCGATATCTGGCATATATATTTTGGAAAGAAAATAATAAAGAAGAAACGTTTGTCTGCCTTGATAAGTCATTGAGCGGCTATAGATACAATTATATGGCTCTGCGGCTTTTGATAAAATTAGTAAATGAAATGGAGAATGAAAAAGCTTTTGGATTGGTTGGGAAGTATTACAATAATACAATAAAAGATATGTTGTTTATTAGTGACCAGTCTTTCATGGCAGGCAATATGAAGCTGTTTGCTTATTACAATCAGATTTTGTACGAAAAACACGGCATTTATTCAGAAAATTGGAAAGCATGGAATATACTTATGAGTAATGATAAAGAAAAAGCCTTTGAAGAATTATTGGCACGTACAGTAGAAAGAATACAGTTGCTGGTTATTTCCCTGTTGAATATGGGTGAATTGCCGGCAAAATATCAGCAGATTTTACCCGAGAAAATTTGGAATTGCTTATGTGCTTATTATAATCAGAACGAGCTGCAGGGAAATGATGACTATGATGCTTATTTGACATTACTGCCCGTGGTAATATCACGAACGGAAGATGATATTTATCAAAAATATGTAGCAATGGCTGTAGCGTTCCCCAGAGAAATTCTTGTAAAAGTTGCGGATATACTTTATAATTCCGAAAAATGGCAGGAATTACATATCTTTTTGCTTAAATTGATAAAAGAAGAAGACCTGCCAGGTGAGGAATACTTATTCAGAATGGCTCAATGCTTATATTACAATAAAGAATTTGCTGAGGCAGAACAATTTTTTAAAAAATCATTGGCAGATAACTATCGTTTAGAAGAGGTTAAAGCTTACTTGAAGTGGATCGAAGAAAGACAAATTGGCAAATGGTAAAAATATCAACATGTGTGATTGTAAAAGACGAGAAGGGTAATCTGCCGCAATGTTTCACTGTATCAATTGGCAGCTATTGATCTGGTGATAAAAAGAATGCCAGCAATACCTGACTTTTGGTTTTTTAAAACTGCCATATATATTTCTGAGAATAATTATGAAGCAGCGGAAAAAACTCTATATAAAGGGTTCTTCCTATGGCGGCATAATAATGATCCATTGTCACTGATGCGAAATCTGGCAAAAGCAGCTTATCGTATGGCTGCTGATATTGCAAGTAAAAAAGGAAAAATGAAAATGAAAATATCCGCATGTGTGATCGTGAAAAATGAGGAACGTAATCTGCCGCGTTGGCTTAATTGCATGCGGCAGATTGCTGATGAAATGATAATCGTAGATACGGGATCTGACGATGATACGAAAAATATAGCCGCCAGCTCAGATGCGGCAGTTTATGATTTCAGATGGCAGGATGATTTTGCTGCAGCGAAGAATTATGCCATAGATAAAGCATCGGGAGACTGGATATTGTTTCTTGATGCAGACGAATATTTTGATGAAACCTCAATTAAAAATGTCAGGAAAAATATTGCAGCTATTGAACCAGGGATAAAGATATTTATGTGTCAGCTGATAAATAAAGATGAAAAAGGAAAATTGTCTGACCCTATTTATATGGTGAGAGGTTTCAGGAATGAACAAGGGCTGCGTTATAAAGGTCTTATCCATGAACAGCTTTTTTATTATGATAAAGAGATAACAAATATGGCTGCCATGCCCGATATACAGGTATACCATACGGGATATACAGAACAAAATGTTGAAAAAAAGTTGCGGCGCAATCTGCAGCTTATGTGCCGCGATATTCGTATGAATGGGGATAATTCTCGTTATTATTCTGCACTGGCGGACTGCTATTATGGATTAGGAGTATATGAAAAAGCCGCTGAATTTGCACGTAAATTTATTGAATCAGGTTTAACAGCCTTAGGTGGAGAAAGTCAAGTTTATCATACACTTGTTTCTGCTATGCGATTAAGCGGAAAAAGTAACAAAGAGATAATATATGTTTTATCGCAATATGGCATAGAATTAATAAATGGGCAATTTGTAAAAACTTCAGCAGTGAGTAAAAAAGATGTCTTTATTTCCGCATGCATTATTGTTAAAAACGAAGAAAAAAATATAGGGCAGTATTTAGAACATATCCGTCCTATAGCAGATGAAATTATTTTAGTTGATACAGGGTCGCAGGATAATACCCGCGCTGCTGCCGAAAAAGCGGGAGCTAAAATTTGTGATTTTAAATGGTGTGATGATTTTTCCGCCGCGAAAAATTATGCATTATCCGCAGCGCAGGGGAAATGGATAATTTTTCTTGATGCTGATGAATATTTCCCGCAAAAAGCAGGCAAAAATTTAATCACCTATATAAAAAAATATAATACTGATGATAATACTGATGCTTTAATATGCAAATTAATAAATATAGATGCCGATAAAAATAATGAATTTATAAGCAGTTTTTATCAATTAAGAGTTTTTCGCAATCTAGACAGCATTTACTATGCGGGTAGAATACATGAATCTCTGCGTCGCAACGACGGAAAACAAATTGGCATGACTGTTTTACCGGATGACGTGTATATTTTGCATACGGGTTATTCATCTTCTATAATGAAAAAAAAGGCGTTGCGTAATTTAGCACTAGTTCAAAAAGAAATAGAAAAAAATGGTGAACGTCCGGAATATTACTCTTATCTTGCTGATTGCTATTACAGTCTTAATGATTATGCTAAAACAGCATACTATAGTAAAAAATTTATTGACAGTGGAATAACGATGATTGGTGCGGAGACAAGCATCTATACACGTCTTATTGATGCACTTTCTCTTTCCGGACATACAAATGATGAAGTTTTAGCGGCAATTGATCTGGCAGTTGCAAGATTCCCCGATTTGCCGGAATTTCTATTTATGAAATGTTTTTTCTTACTGCGGCAAAAAAAATATGTACAGGCTGAAGAGTATTTGAACAAAACTTTTACGGCATGGCGCACAGGTGAAAAAAAGGCAACAATGTCTCTTATGCCTCATTTAGAAAGTGCTGTTTATAGTACTGCCGGTACTTTGGCCCGGATAAAAGGAGATATGCCATCTGCAATAAATTATTTTACCAGAGCATTGCATAAAAAGAACTGTGATGAAAAATATTTTGTAAAAATATATAATCTGCTTAGACATCGGCCTAAAAGATTGATAATAAAATTTTGGGATAATTTCTGTGCCGAAAACGAAAAACAGCGCAATTGGCTCGTATCAATGCTGAAAAAGTATGATAAGGGAGAAATTTTTCTGCATTATGCAGGCGGAGAAACAGATTGGGAACTTACGCTTTGGGGGCAAAAAAAGTATTCTGATTTAGCAGCAGATCTCGCAGCAGATTTATCCGAACTATACAAAAAACTTATGCTTGCATCACTAGAAGACAATCCCAGTAAAAACTACGAACGGACAGCTGCACTATTGCCGCAGGCATATAAAACCGTATTGAATCAGACCAAGAAAAAATTTAAGTTGGAATGACTGGTAAAATATGAAAATAACAGCATGTTCTATAGTAAAAAATGAAGAAAAAAATTTGCCAAGATGGCTTGGCTGCATGAAAAAAATAGCTGATGAAATAATTATTGTCGATACAGGTTCTAATGATCGGACAAAAAATATTGCATTTGCTGCCGATGCTGAAGTATATGATTTTTCATGGCAGTATGATTTTTCTGCTGCGAAAAATTATGCATTGTCAAAGGCAGCAGGAGATTGGATATTATTTCTTGATGCTGATGAATACTTTCCTGATGAAACTATTGATTGCCTAAAAAAATATCTGTATGCCGCAGGCAATAATATTGAGGCCCTTTTGTGCCAGATAAAAAATATTGATGATGATGGTAATGTACAGAGCAGTTTTTTTAATATACGTGCTTTCCGCAACCTTTCATCTATCAGATACGAAGGTGCAGTACATGAACATTTAGTGAATAAAAGCGGGAAAAAGATTGATGCTGCTTTTATGGATGCTGATGTATATATTTTGCATACAGGCTATGCCGGCAAGATGGCCAAGGAAAAATTGAAGCGAAATTTATTCCTGCTTAAAAAAGATATTAGAGAAAATGGTTTGCGCACTACGCATTATATTTACTTTGCCGAATGCTATGCTGCTATGCAGGACTATGATCGAGCTGTTTTATGCTGCGAAAAGTTCTTGCAAAGCAGAAATGACGCAGTCGGTATGCGATTATATATTTATTCGCGGCTTATAGAAATTGTTCTTAATTATAAAAAAGATAAGAAAAAAACTTTTTTTCTTATTAACAAGGCTTTGGTAGAATTTCCAGGCAGCAGTGAGATCCTTTTTTATAAAGCTGACTATGCATATAGTTTAAAAAAATATGATGAGGCAGAGGAACTTTTTGAAGAGGTGCTTGCCAATATGACTAAAGAAGGATTTAATGCCAGTACAGTAGAAGGGAAAAAATTATATATATACAATTGTCTGGCTTTTATAGCTGAGCTGAAGGGTGACAAGATAACAGCAATAAAGCATCATAAGACTATAATAGATGAAGGCGGGCTCAATGAGAAAAATTTGCTTAAAATATATAAGCTTATACGGCATGAAAGTGTTACAGAGAAAGTAAATATATTATACAGCATTTATAAAGATGACAGCGTGAAGCTTCAATTTATATTGAATACTTTATATTCATATATGCCGGACCAAATCAGTTTATATTACAGGCAAATTTTATTGAAAAAATATAATATACGGACAGAACGAAATTTGACAAAAGATTTTTTACTTGCGGCAAATTATGATAATGCTTCACGTGAAAGTGCTGATGAATTGGCAAAATGTTATGATTTTGTTATCAGCGGTGCATCTTTACCGGATAATGCTGGAGAAAAAAAAAGACGGCTCATATCTTTTCTGCCGACAGCATATCTGACAGCTATAGAAGAAAATATGCCGGATGAAAGCATAATCAATCATAAAGTACAGGAAATCCGTGAAAATATAAGAATAATAAAACAAAATATCCTAATATAAGACAGGATGACTAAAATGCAAAATACTATAAAAAGCTATCGGCAAAAAATCGGCGAAGCATATACAAAAAAGGATTATAATGCAATATTAAAACTCTCCTTGGCACTTATTCGTCTTCTGCCTGATGATTACCAGGCGCTTTTAAGCATAGCCAAGGTATATATTGTAGGAGCAAAAGAAGAAACAGCGATAAAAATACTTGAAAGAATGACACGGTTGTATGGGAAAAAAGATTGGGATATAATGTATAATCTTGCCAGAGCAAAATTTCAAAATTTGCTAACCTTAGGAGATAGTGAACCGGCAAGAAAATTACTTAAACTTCCTGATTTGACTGCAGAAAAAAGATTGGAAATTTATGATTTGCTGAATAGAAATTATTTGATGACGGGTGATATTGGTCTGAGCTTAAAGTATTGTAAACTTTGCGTCAAACTTTGCACAAATGAAATGAGAAAGCGAAGTGAATATACCAATTTTTTATTCAGCCTGCATTACCTCCATAATATAAAATCTGAACATCTATACAATGCACACACGATATTTAACAACTTTTTCCTTGATGTGCCGGTTTATGAACATAAGCAAAGTAAAAGGCATGACAAAATCAGGATAGGGTACATTTCCCCTGATTTTCATCGTCACGCTGTAGTGCTTTTTGTTTATGCCATGCTGCATAAATATGATAAAAAATATTTTGAAGTATTTTGCTATGCGAAATGTGAGGAAGATGAGATAAGCAGACAGATCAAAGAATTTGTTGACAGTTGGTGCAATATCAAAAATATGACAGATACGGAAACGGCAAAGAAAATATATGAAGATGATGTTGATATATTATTTGATTTGGCAGGGCATACCAAGGCAAATTCCTTGGCAGTTCTGGCGCGTAAACCTGCGCCGATACAGTTTTGCGGCATAGGATATTTCAATACGACTGGGTTGAGGGCTGTTGATAATTTTCTTACAGATGAATTTTGTGATGAACCGGGGAAAAATGATAAATATTTTACGGAAAAATTGATTTATCTGCCCCACTCGCATTTTTGCTATACTGCTGTCGATATACCATGGAAACCGCAGCAGGCGCCTTGCCTGAAAAATAAATATATAACTTTTGGCAGTATGAATTTTTTTACAAAAATAAATTCCACTGTAGCTGCAACATGGCAGAAAATTTTAGTGCAGATACCAAATGCCCGCCTATTATTAAAAGACAGAACTGCAACTACGCCTGTTGCTTTGGAAAAAATAAAAACCAGATGGAAAAAAGCTGGCCTGGATATCAGTCGTGTTGATTTTGAACCATGGACTGCCGATTATTTAAGAGACTACTATAAAATAGATATAGCCCTCGACACCTTTCCTTATCCCGGAGGGGCGACGACCTGCGATGCTTTGTACATGGGAATTCCGGTCATTACTCTGGCAGGAGAAAGACATGGTTCCCGTTTCGGTTTCAGTTTGCTCAGTAATATTGGCAGTATGGATGATTGCATCGCTTTTTCGCTGGAAGATTATGTAAAGAAGGCTGTTTTACTGGCACGAAATAGAAGAAGAATTAATTTTTTTCATATGTTTTTACGGGAACATATGGAACTGTCTCCCCTGATGAACAGCCATTTATATATGCAGAATCTGGAACAGAAATACTTTTCTCTATGGCGGAAATATACTGCTGAAAAAATAAAGTGTCCCCTTGAAGACAAAATGCGCTATGCGGAAATATATTTTCAGTCGGCCCAATATGAAGAAGAATTGACTGTTCTGCAGGAAGTAATCGATCAGACTGCAGATAAAAGCAGATTATATAAGGAAATGGCAAACTGCTGTATAAAACTGGGGCGGGCTAAGAAGGCCGCCGAATATTATCTGCGGGCTTGTGGCGGCGCCGCGGACACTTTAAAACGTGCCGCAGCTTATAGCGCATATCTTTTGGCACTTCTCTATTATGAAAAAAATAATGAAAAAATAAAGAAGGAGCATGAAGATTATCAACAGTTCTTTTATGATCTAAAGCAATTTAACCCATGTGTAAACCGATCGGGGAAAATACGGATAGCCTACATTTCTGCGGATTTCAGAAAACATGTAATGTATTATTTTTATCAACCAATGCTGACTGCTTACGATAAAAAACGTTTTGAGGTAATCTGCTATTGCTTGAATGATGAAGATGATAGTACACTTTTTTTAAAAAAACATGTGGATGAATGGCATAATGTCAAAAATCAATCGCATGAAACAATTGCCGGGGACATATATAATAGAAAAATAGATATTTTATTTGACTTGACAGGTCACACCTTGGGCAACGCACTGCCTGTGCTTGCCTATAAACCAGCTCCAGTACAAATTTCAGGGATAGGTTATGTAGGACCGATAGGCCTGAATACTGTTGATTATTATCTTACTGATATATATAATACTTCTGTGGATGAGTATGCTGGGCATTATGAAAAACCATTAAAATTGCTACGGCATAGTCTGTTTTGTTATGAAAGAAACAGCAATTTGCCATATCTTTCAGAAGCACCGTGCAGAAAAGCGGAAATAATTACTTTTTGTTCATTTAATAGTTATGTGAAAATAACCGACGATATTTTGTTACTTTGGAATAAGATATTGACGCAGGTCGCCGGGGCGGTTATTATACTGAAAAACCAATCATTTGTCAGCATGGATGTGCGCAAAGCCTGCCGCAAGCGCATGAAAAAACTTGGTATACAGGAAAAACGATTTTATTTAGAGGCAGCTGATTCTGTATATATGCATCGCTATTTGGACATGGATATAGCACTTGATACTTTTCCTTATAATGGAGGCGCGACTACTTGTGATGCTCTTTACATGGGAGTGCCGGTGGTTTCTCTCTGTGGGCAAACAAGAATCAGCCGCATGGGACATAGCATTCTGTCAAATATTAATATGGATGAACTTGTAGCCAGAAATACTGAAGAGTACGTGAATAAGGCTACAGCACTGGCAGGAGATAAAACTCTCTTGGACAGTATGCATAAAAATCTTCGCCATGTAATGGAAATATCTCCTTTAATGGATGAAAAAGGATATATAAATGAATTGGAAAATAGATATGTAAAAATGATCAATGAAAGCAGAGAAGATACTTTGAGGGCTCATAGGAATGCAGAATAAATATGAAGATATTTATCTTGAACAGATAAGTAAACTAAATGAAGTGATGAGGGCAGGGCAATTTTCTGAGGCTATAGCACTGGCCGTCAAGATATTAAAAATCAATCCTGATGACTATAATACGCTGTTTTGCCTGAGTAAAAGTTATATCAGACTCGATAGAAAAGAAAAAGCGCATAAAGTGATCAAGCATTTATTGAAAGTACTTGCAGAAGCAAACGAGTGGGAACCGCTTTATTATTTGGCGAAATTGCAACTAAAAAATACTCAGACGGCTGGAAAGGTTGTAACAGCTAAAAAATTGCTGACATTGCCGGATTTGAGTGATGAGAAGAAATGCTTGATATATAGACTGCTCAGAGACAATTATGTTCTGATTGGCAGTATAGGGAGGGCCGCGGAATATGCTATTAAAAGTTGCCGATTAAGCAGAAATTATAGGGATTACAGTAAATTCCTTTTTTTGCTGCACTATTTTAAGTCTATTAAAGCAAAACACTTATTTGCAGTAAGTATGGGGATTCAAGATTTTTTCCCTCAAATAATCCAGTATCAGCATAAATTCTCAAATGAAATGGTGCCAGCCAAAATACGTATAGGGTATATTTCTCCTAATTTTAATAAACATGCAGTTTCTTTGTTTATATATCACTTAATAGCCAATTATAACAAAAAGGACTTTGAGGTTTATTGTTATGCTAATTGTAAAGAAGATCCGATAAGTGCACAGTTAAAGCAATTTCCTGAAAAATGGACTAGTATATATGGTATGACTGATGAGGAAGCAGCCAAGCGTATATATGAAGATAAAATTGATATTTTAGTTGATCTGGCAGGTCATACCGATAATAATGCAGTTGCAGTGCTGGTTCAAAAACCAGCACCTGTTCAAGTATCGGGAATAGGCTATTTCAATACCTTAGGGCTAAAACAAGTGGATTACTTTATGACAGATATATATTGTGATCCACTGGGAGAAAATAATGCTTATTTTACGGAAAAACTTTTGCGTCTGCCACATTCACATCTCTGCTATACACCATTGAATCCACATTTAACAGCAAAGCCGGCTCCTTGTATGAAAAATGGCTATATTACATTCGGCAGTATGAATTTTTTCAGCAAAATAAATATCAATGTTATAAAGACATGGCAAAAAATATTGGATGAAGTACCACGCTCCAGACTTCTTCTTAAAGATAAAATCGCCGGATATGAATATGCATTGAAACATGTAAAAGAATATTGGCAAAAAAATGGGATAGACCTGTCACGGATAGAATTTGAACCGGCATCATTAAATTATATGAAATCATATTATCGCATTGATATAGCACTCGATACATTCCCCTATCCGGGAGGGGCGACGACCTGCGATGCTCTTTATATGGGAGTACCAGTTATAACACTTGTCGGTAAACGACATGGCAGCCGGTTCGGCTTTAGTCTTTTAAAGAATATCGGCGGCATGGATGAATGTATAGCCTTTTCAGTTAAGGAATATGTATATAATGCTGTATCACTGGCAAAGAATAGTGAAAAGATCAACAAATACCATTTGAATTTATATAAGAAAATGATTGATTCTCCTGTCATGAATGCCGATACATATATGAAAGATGTAGAAAGAGCATATAAGGTTATATGGAGGAAATATGTTAAAAGAGTATAATCTGTTGTTTGGAGCAGGTATTTTATTGTTGGATAACGAAATATATTTATTAACTGTTAGTCTTTTGGTATGCATTTTAATAAACTATTAATGATTTGCAGGTGATGAAGATGAAACAAAAGAAAAAAAGAAAACATAATGTTAAAAAACAATGTATAAACGTGATGGATTCGATAAAAATACAAAACAAGGATGATAATAAAATGGCTGAATATGATGATTTGAATATTGAAGAATTTGAAACTGAAGATGATGTAAATAGATGTCGTCAGGAATTGAAAGAATTAAAAAAAGAACGCAAATACAATGCCATGATGGAAAAAATAATCAGTCTTTTCAATGCGGGGCATACCGATGCAGACTTGATGCTGGAACTGGCGCAAATTTATTATAATACGCAGGATTATGCGCGAGCAGCTACATGGGCAATTAATGCGTTTAACCATGATGGAAATACGGAAGCATTATTGTTTTTGGCCAGAGTATACTCAGCCGATGACAAAATGAATGAAATGGCCGAAACAATCAATCTTGTTTTGGCAAAACCATATGAAGATTTCTCACAGGAGCAACTGAAAATAATAGATGATTTATTGTTTTATATTGAACTCTCGTATGAAGCTGATGAAATAAGCGACAAATTTCCCAATGCAGCACGCTGGATGAATGATGATATTCCCCATAAAAAAAATGAAATACCTAATGAACAGGTATACAAGACAGATAACAGCAGCATCGCAGAAATACCATCTGAGTGTGTATCTGAAGAAAATAATGGCATTTCTCCGCAGAATGAACCTGTTGCTGAACTGGACCTGGCAGAAATGCTGATGAAGCTGTCTACGGGAACTGGACTTTCGCAGAATGAGATAACCTTTTTACTTGAAAAAGATACAGCAGTTATTATTTCTTTAATTGATCAGTTAAATGTTAGTTTGAAAAAGAAAGCTCTTCTGTGTAATTTTATGGCGTCAGCCTATTATGAAACGGACGAAAAAGAAAAGACTATAATTATGCTTAAAAACGCATTGAAAATAGATGATCAAGATGATCTCATTTTAAAGAATTTAGGCTATGTATTCTACGTACAGAATGAGTTTAAAAAGGCTTTTACTGTGTTGCGGGCGGTTAACCGCAAAGATTTTATGGTATGTGAGTTGCTAAAAAAATGCGCCGAATAATAAAAGCCTCTCTAGAGAATAATTATCTCTAACAGAGGCTTAAATTTCGGCTTTGTAAAGTAAACATGAAAGATTAACAAACAGAAACAGCCAAATATTTCAAGCAACGAACAAAAGCTTGTGTTTACTTCTGGCAGAAAGATTGAGCCCTGCAACTTGTGCCGGAGTCAAACTGTTAAGAGCGGAATGAGGCCGGACAAAATTGTAAAAAAAGAGAAAAACGGCGATAAGGTTGTTGGCGGAATTGAAAGAAGAAAATCCCTGTTTGGTTTTATACCATGCTTTGAACTGCTTGTTAAAGCATTCGATCAGGTTGTTGGTGATATCGTCACTGAAGCTGTGGACACGGATATGTTTGATGTTCAGCACTGCTTTTACAGGAACTTTGTAGGCACTGTAACGGTCGGTTACAATGGCTCTGGGTTTGCCAAGGTGCTTAACGGAATTAAGCAAGGAAAAAGCCTGAGGACTATCCCGGTGTTTGGAAAGATGAAAGCCGAGGACAAAACGTGTTTCGCTGTCCACAATTAACCAAAGATAATATTTCATGCCACGGATTTTCACCACGGTTTCGTCCGCGTGCCATTCATCGGAGTCGAAATTGAGCGTTGGTATCAATTCAACTGCAATGTTGTGAAACAAAGGTGCAAATTTCGTACACCAGTTGCTGATGGTGGTGTGAGAAAGCTGAATATTCATGACCGTACGCATAATAAGAGCAATATTGCGGAAAGAATTCTTGCCTAAATAAAACATTGACAATGCTGTCAGAATAACATGCATAGGATAACGCATTCGCTTGAAATTGGTTTTTCCTGACAATTTCGACATAGAAGGTGCTGTAATAGCAGCTTGTTTTGGGACAAAAAGGGAATGACCGCATTTCTTGTCACCACATTGGTAGTTTGAATAATACTTGTGTTCATGATGAAGAAACATGGCCTTCCCGCAGATAGGGCAAATTGGGTAAGAACGTATGCGTGGCCTTCCTGATTTGCCGGTTGTATTGGCATATGGTACAAATTGATGCCCGCATACACGGCAAAGATATTTTTGATTTCCATCTTTATCTTTGCCATAACGATAAAAGTTTTGATGATTGTTGCATTTTGGACAGCAAATCTGATATGATTTTGTCATGAGGACTCGTCTCCTTTCGGGAGGTACAGTGTTTGTGATAAAACTATTGTACCAGAAGGGCTGACGAGTCCTCAACTTTCATTTAACTTTACAATACGTAAATTTCTTTTGGGAGATATAAAATGGAGCTTATGACCAGTATAATAATCTTGACACATAATAATCTTGACTATACAAAGCTCTGTATAAAAAGCATAAGAGAATATACGAAGCCAGAATTGTTTGAGATAATAATTGTAGATAATGCATCCAACGACGGAACCGTTGAATGGCTGAAACGTCAAAATGATATAAAATATATTTTGAATGTGGAGAATAAAGGCTTTGCCGGAGGCTGCAATCAAGGAATAATAATAGCTGCCGGGACAGAAATTTTATTGCTCAATAATGATACAATAGTTGTACCGGGATGGCTGAAAAATTTGAAACGGGCATTATACAGCTCATCCAAAATAGGAGCTGTGGGACCTGTTACTAACAACTCTTCAAATTGGCAGAGCATAGCTGTCGATTATAAGGCGTACAATTGGAACGATATCATTGAGTTTGGCAAAAAATACAATAGTATTAATGATTCCAAAGGCTGGCAGAAAAAAATTAAGTTAGTCGGTTTTTGTATGCTCATTAAAACGGATGCGATAAAAAAAGTAGGATTGCTGGATGAACGGTTTTTCCCGGGAAATTTTGAAGATGATGATTATTCTCTGCGGCTTATACAAACTGGATATGATTTATTACAGTGCAATGATACTTTTATTCATCATTTTGGCAGCGTTTCCTTTAGTGTACATGAAACAAATTTTTGCGACGTGTTGATTGAAAATCAACAAAGATTTTTTGATAAATGGCATATAGTATCTATATACCCGACATTGCAGTCTGATATTTACAATAAACTCAAGGTTGCGGATAATGAAAGTCTCTTGGAAATAGGCTGTTCATGTGGTGTTTGGCTTATGGAACTTGCAGCGAAATATTCTAATGCAAAGTTTTATGGTATAGAAAAATCACCAATAGCTGCAGCAGTTGCAGGCAAATATGTGCCTGTTATCTGCGGTGATATTGATACAATGGAATTGCCTTATTCAAAGCAGTTTTTCGATTATATTATATTACCTGATTTATTGCCATGTGTAAAGGAACCACTGACAGTTCTCAGAAAAATAAAACCTTTTCTAAAGAACACAGGTGAAATTATTATAAGCTGCCGTAACATTATGCACTATGATAATCTTAAAAAAATATTATCAGATGGGTGGAGCTATGAAAATGATCTTTTTGGAGGAGCTCTTGCGCATAATCATCTGCGTTTCTTTAGCTATAAAACTTTAGAAAAATTGTCAATTGATGCTGGTCTTTCAATAAAAGAATGTCAGGCCTTAACGAAGACCAGCGATGATATTGAACAGGATAACAGTATAATAGGACAGTTAATGTCTATACCATTTATCTCAGAAAAAAAGAAATGGGAATTAAAAACAGATCGATATGTAATCCATTTGCAAAAACAGGCAGAAAATATAAATCCGGAAATTGAAAAAGGAACGAATCCAAAAAAAATTTGTTTTATAACTTGTGTTAATAACGATATGGTATATGATACATGTGTAAAATGTATACATGATCTGAGAATTCCGGTAGGGTACTCTGTTGAGATATTGGCAATAAAAGATGCAGTCTCTATGGCACAGGGTTATAATCAGGCTTTAAAAAAAACGAATGCAAAATATAAAATATATTTGCATCAAGATGTGAGGATTATTAATAAAAAAATTATTTTTGATATACTGCATCTGTTCAGGATGAACAAAAAAATCGGAATGATCGGAACCGCCGGCGTGTATAAGATACCTTCAAAGGGGGTATGGTGGGAAGCTAAGGCTGGCGTTGGACTGATAATACATAATCCTAATGGGGGATCTCTTTTTGAACAGCGTTTCGAAGAAGCTCGCATACAAGCTCCTTATGCTGAACTTAATGCTATTGATGGAAATATCATGATGACCCAGTATGATCTTCCATGGCGGCAAGATTTATTTTCTGGTTGGCATTTTTACGATACTTCACAGTGTCTTGAATTTATAAAAAAAGGGTATAAAGTGGTAGTTCCAGATTTAGATATTCCTTGGAACATACACGATTGCGGCTTGACAAAATTGGCAAACGATTATGAATCTGCCAGAAAAATATTTCTGAGGGAATATGCAAATTTTTTGGACACTGAATAGATCGGAAATTAATGCATAATCATTTTGATTTGTAGTTAAGCATTATACTGCTTACTGAGTCCAGCAGTATGAAAAGAGGGTACCTATGGATAAGCAGACACGTGATCAAGTGGTCGAAATATTGACGGTTATTAAAGAAAAGATGGCACATTGGACACTGATAACCGCAAATTCTTTAATAAGTGAAGATATTACTGTCTTTCAATCTCTTTGTGAAGTTATGAAAAAAGAGTTTTCACCTGTAAGGGCAGGTTATTATATTGATATTTTTAAAGGAATTATTTCTGCATATCAAAACAGTGAAATTAATCATGTCAATGCCACAAATATAGGAGATATTTCTAAACTTAGTATTGATATTTTAGTTTTTGTAATAAAAGAATTAAAAGAAGAAAAGGAAATAAAGAAAGAAATCCTTTTTTTACCATATAAGGCTTCAATGTGGGATAGTCTTGAAAGCATATGGAAAGCAGCAGAGGCAGATAAACAACATTGTAATGCGTATGTTGTTCCTATTCCATATTGTGGTAAAAATCCAGATGGAACTGTTAATAAATGGTACTATGAAGGGAACCAGTTTCCTGATTATGTTCCTATTATTGACTTTCAAAAATATGATATAGCTGTCCGTCATCCGGATGTTATTTATATTCATAATCCTTATGATGGGGCAAATCGTATAACTTCTGTCGACTCGCATTATTATTCAAGTGAACTAAAAAAATATACGAATATGCTTGTCTATGTCCCGTATTTTGTTGTAACGGAAAATATCGAATCACATTTTTGCCAAACGCCGGGAGTAATTAATGCAGATAAGGTTATTGTTCAGTCTGAAGAAATAAAAAAACAATATGAAATGTATTATCCCGGTGGAAATCCACCTAAAGATAAATTTTTACCGTTAGGTTCACCTAAATTTGATAAGGTTCTCAGCAGTGAAAAGAAAGATTTTATTTTACCTAGTACCTGGAAGAACAAAATAAATGGTAAAAAAGTTATATTATATAATACCAGTCTTGGTGCTGTATTTGAAAATGCGGCAAAGACAAATGCTAAATTACGCTATGTTTTTTCTGTGTTTAAGAAACGTGATGATGTTGTCCTTTGGTGGAGACCGCATCCTTTGATGAAAGACAGCATGAAATCAATGCATCCGGAAATACTTTATGAGTATCAGCAGATAGAACAAAATTATAAGGATGAAGGCTGGGGAATATACGATGATACGGCAGATCTTCATCGAGCGATAGCGTGGTCAGATGCCTATTATGGCGATATGAGCTCGGTAGTATGTTTGTATAATCGAACAGGGAAGGGGATACTGTTACAAAATTTGCCGGGAAGTTTATATAGTCCCTATTGGTTTTATGATGTTGTAGAAGACTTTGAGCATGATTGTTTTTGGTTTCTCTCACCGGTAGCAGAATGTCTTTATGCAATAGATTCAACTAGTGGATCTATTAATAATGAAGTTCCCTTGAAAAAAGATTTATTTAGTGGCAAGGGCGTTGGATCATGGCCAAATATTTCAATAAAGAAAATCAAGAATCAAATACTGATTTATCCATATCATGGAAATTTATTTTATATATATGATATCGAAACAAATAAAATTGAGAACATAAACACAGATATAAGAGAATTAAATTTGATGATTATGGGGAGTATAGAGTACAATGAGTGTTTGTTTTTGTGGAATAGTACACCGCAACTTTGGGTTTATAATCCGAAAAATAAAATGATTTGTCTATGGAATGAATGGATAAATTTGGGAAGTAAAACTAAGAAAATGATGATTCAAGATGCTGCGTGTATACAAAATGATCGACTCTATATTCCCTTAGCAACAAATCAACTATTAGAAATCAATTTTTATACGAAAAAGGCAGTTCTTATATCTACTGGAAACGAGACCACTTGCTATGTACATGTAACATCAGATGGAGAAAAATTATGGCTTTTAGAAAATAGCGCAATTATTGATTCATTTCAACCAGAAAATAAACAACTGGAAAAATATTATATATGGACTGATAAAGTTTCTAAGTTACTACCCTATTTTGTGTATATTATTTATACAGAAAATAAGATCCTTTTATTTCCATGTTGTGAGCATGAAGGTGCTAAAGAGATTATGGCTGTTTCATTACAGGATGGGACTATAACACGAGTGAATTCTCATGATGGCGGATATGCGATGGTGCGAAGAACGCGTAAAAATTATATTTTTGCTTTAGATATTTGCAAAGGTCAAATTGATATTTATGATGATGAAGGGTATTTACAAAAAACAGTAGTGGTAAATATGGGTGAAGAACGTATAACAGAATGGAGAAAAGATTGTTTTGGAATTGGAGAAAAGATTGCTACTGAAAAATATGATGGTTTATTAGAAGATTTTATACGGCAAATTGAACAACATAATGAAAATAAGCAAAGAAAATACCAAGAATCTGGGAAATGTATTTATCAATGGCAGAGGCAAGTGTAATATGAAAGTAGTAATATTAGCAGGAGGTTTTGGCACGCGGATAAGTGAAGAATCCCAGTTTAACCCAAAACCTATGATAGAAATTGGTGGGAAACCTATTCTTTGGCATATTATGAAGGAATACTCCTTCTTTGGATTTAATGAGTTTATTATTTGTGCGGGTTATAAGCAACATATCATTAAAGAATATTTTGCAAACTATTATCTGCATAATAGTAATATTACCTTTGACTTTAGAAATGGCAGGGAGATAACAGTACATGATAGTTTTTTGGAACCTTGGATAGTGACTGTTGTCGATACCGGATTTGAAACTATGACTGGTGGAAGGATAAAAAGAATTGAACCTTATATAGAAAATAACACTTTTATGCTTACTTACGGTGACGGTGTATGTAATGTAGCAATAGATAAATTATATGAATTTCATAAAAGACATAAAAAAATTTGTACAATGACAGCAGTAAAACCAGAAGGTCGTTTTGGAATTTTAGATATAAGTAACAATAATGAAATTAATTCTTTTCGGGAAAAAAGGCAAGATGATGTAGGTTATATTAATGGTGGTTATATGGTTTTAGAACCAGGGATTTTTAAATATATAAAAAATGATACTACTGTATTTGAACAAGAACCATTAGAAGAAATAGCACAAAATGGAGAATTAATGGCATATAAACATAATGGATTTTGGCAATGCATGGATACACTGCGAGATAAGAATAAGCTTGAAGAGATGTGGGATGTGGGCAATGCTCCATGGAAGTTGTGGTGAATACAAATGAATCTATCGTTCTGGAAAAATAAAAAGGTTTTTGTTACGGGGCATACAGGATTTAAGGGATCATGGCTGTCATTATGGCTGGCAAAATTAGGAGCAGAGGTTACGGGCTATGCCTTAAAACCACCTACTAATCCTAGTCTATTTGATGTTGCTGCTATAAAAGAACTAATAATTTCTATGGAGGGAGATATTAGAAATTATGAAAATCTGAAGAATACTATGCAGCAGGTACAGCCTGAAATAGTGATTCATATGGCAGCACAGCCATTAGTGCGAAAATCATATAAATATCCAATATTGACATATGAAACAAATGTTATGGGAACAGTTAATTTGCTAGAAGCTGTGAGAACTATAGGTAATATAAAATCTGTAGTTAATGTAACTACGGACAAATGCTATGAAAATCGAGAATGGATATGGGGATATAGAGAAAATGAACCCATGGGAGGATATGATCCATATTCAAATAGTAAAGGTTGTTCCGAATTAGTAACGGCCGCATATCGCAATTCATTTTTTAGCTCAAAAACATATGAAAAACATAAGACTGCAATAGCAACAGCACGAGCAGGAAATGTTATAGGTGGTGGTGATTGGGCAGAAGATCGATTAATTCCTGATTGTCTAAAATCTTTGCTTAATGGAGAACCGGTTAATATAAGAAGCCCATATGCCATCAGACCGTGGCAGCATGTTTTGGAACCGTTGAGTGGATATCTCACATTGGCGGAAAAATTATATAATGAAGGTAGTGAATACGCAGAAGGATGGAATTTTGGTCCCGATGGAAAAGATATAAGAAATGTTGAATGGATAGTAAAATATATTTGTAGTCAGCTAAAAAATGGGTCATCTTATAGAATTGAAAATAAAATTCATTTACATGAAAATAAATATTTAAATTTGGATTGTACAAAAGCTAAATTTAAATTACATTGGCAGCCAAAATGGCATTTACAAGAAGCGCTGGATAAAACTATTGAATGGGCCAAAGCATATGAAAAAAACGCAGATATGCGCGAAGTTTGTCTGAAGCAAATTTGTGAATACGAAAAGTGAGGAAAACCGGTGGAAAAAGAAAAACAGCTAAAACAAAATGTATTTGATGCAGCAATAAAATATTATAATGCAGTACATAAAGACAAAAAAGGGTTCACACCGGGTGATAAAATCGTATATGCTGGACGTATATTCGATGAAAAAGAAATTGTAAATCTTATTGATTCCGCGCTAGATTTTTGGCTTACAACAGGGCCTTATACCGAAAAATTCGAAAAAAATTTTGCTAAATTTTTACATATTAAGTATTGTTCACTGACAAATTCAGGTTCATCAGCCAATCTCCTAGCCTTTATGGCATTAACATCATATAAATTAGGTGAACGCAGGATAAAAAAAGAAGATGAAGTTATCACAGTAGCCGCTGGTTTTCCCACAACAGTAGCGCCTATTATTCAATATGGCGCAATACCAGTATTTATAGACGTGACTCTTCCAACATATAATATAGACGTAGACAAACTAGAAAAAGCATACACTAAAAAAACAAAAGCAGTCATGATTGCCCATACATTGGGGAATCCATTTGACTTAAAAGCAGTAAAAGATTTTTGTGACAAATATCAACTATGGCTTATAGAAGATAATTGTGATGCGTTAGGATCACAATATAAATATAACGGAGAATGGAAATATACAGGAACCATAGGAGATATTGGAACGTCCAGCTTTTATCCACCGCATCACATGACAATGGGAGAAGGCGGGGCAGTATATACCAATAATACACAGCTGTATCGTATTGTAAATTCCTTTCGGGATTGGGGAAGAGACTGTTGGTGTGCATCAGGTTATGACAACACTTGCAGCAAAAGATTCTCTCAAAAATTTGGTGAGCTTCCTTTGGGATATGACCACAAATATGTTTATTCACATCTTGGTTTTAACCTAAAAATTACTGATATGCAGGCAGCTGTGGGGTGTGCACAATTGGCAAAATTGCCCGAATTCATAGAGAAACGACGTGAAAACTGGCAAACACTTAAAAACGAACTAAAAGCTTTAGAAAATGAATTAATATTGCCAGAACCCACATATAACTCTAAACCAAGCTGGTTTGGCTTTTTAATCACAGTAAAAAATGATGCCGACTTTACACGCGATGAATTGGTCAAATATTTAGAAGAACACAATATACAAACAAGAATGCTTTTTGCCGGCAACTTAATTAAACATCCCTGCTTTGATGAAATGAGAAAAAATAATAAAGGATTTCGTATCGTAGATGAATTAAAAAACACAGATGAAATTATGAATAGGACTTTTTGGATTGGCGTTTATCCAGGCATGACAGATAAAAAGTTAAATTGTATGGCGGACTGCATAAAAGAGGTAGTGAAAAATGAATGAACAGGAAAATGTCTTAGTAACAGGTGCAACTGGTTTTTTAGGTAGTCATATAGTCAAACGATTAATAAATGATGGAAAAAGTGTCATTATTTTAAAACGCAGTTTTTCAAATATTTGGCGTATTAAAAATGAAATGACTGAGATAAAATCATATGATATTGATAAATTGAATAATCTTAATTTAGTATTTGACGAAAACAATATAAAAATCATTATCCACACTGCTACGTGTTATGGAAGGAACAATGAAAGTATACAACAAATTGCACGGACTAACCTGGAATTTCCGTTGGCACTATTGGAAACAGCATCACTTTTCAATACAGATACATTTTTCAATACAGATACATTTTTCAATACAGATATTATTTGTTCAAAATATTTGAATTGGTATGCGTTGTCGAAAAAGCAGTTTGTAGAATGGGGTAGGCAATTAGCAGCGCAGGGAAAGATTCGTTTTATTAATGCAAAGCTTGAGCATATATATGGAGAAATGGATAATGCGATGAAATTTGTTCCTTTTATTGTTAGGTCTTTAAAGAAAAACATTCCTGAGTTGAAGTTGACTAAAGGGGAGCAGAAACGTGACTTTATTTATATTGAAGATGTTGTGAATGCATATATGAAAATTTTGGAATATCAAAAAGTAACATTTGAGCAATATCAAGAATATGATATCGGAACTGGAGAAAATATCTGTATACAGGATTTTGTTAAATTAGTAAAACGATTGACTAACAGTAAAACAATATTAAATTTTGGTGCAATTCCTTACCAAGAAAATGAAATAATGAACTCATTTGCGGATACTAAAAAACTAAAATCAATCGGTTGGAAGAGAAATTGGAAAATAGATGATGCTATTGCTAAAATTGTAAGAGCTAAAGAGTATTAATACGGTATGTAGTGATATAGTGAAGTTGTAACACCTCTGTCTAATAGATTACAATAAATCTATCAGAGAAAGAGGGATAAAATGGAGTAATATGATGAGGAGTTCAAGAAGAAAATTATTCGACTGCATTTAGAAGAAGGCTGGAGTTTAAAAAGTTTAGCTGACGAATATGGCGCTTCAAAAGCTGTCATTTCAAAATGGATCAAAACATACCGCAAAGAATGCCAAGAAAATACTGCCAGCCAAACAGAATTAGATTATATGAAAGAAAACCTGAAGCTAAGAAAACAGCTGGAAGAAATGGAAAAGGAGAATCGTTTCTTATAGAGAGAAAAAGTAAGTATCGTTGCGAAAAATCGAGAATATTAGCGATAATAGCAAAAGTCTATCATGCTACGAATGGTGTGGTCGGGTACTGTACAATGTCTGTGTTCTTAGAACGCAAACATATTTATTTAAGTAAAGTAACCGTTCATAAATGCATGAATAAAGAATTAGGCTTAAAATCAATTGTAAGGCGGAAAAAACCAAGTTTTGTAAAAGGAAGAGCTCATAAAATCTTCCTTAATTTACTTAAGCAAAATTTTACTACTACATCTAGAAATAGCAAATGGTGTACTGATTTTACGTACTTATTTTTAACAGATGGCATCAAACGCTATAATTGCTCGATAATAGATTTTTATGACCGCAGCATCGTTGCCAGTATGAATGGAAAAGAAATGACCAGCGAGCTTGCGATTCAGACCATCAAAAAGGCATTTACTTCTCAACCATCTATAAAAAACAAATTAGTGCTACATAGTGATCAAGGATCACAATTCACCTCAACAGAATTCATTGAATTCTGTAAATTAATGAAAATTACTCAAAGTATGAGTAAAGCTGGATATCCTTACGATAATGCAACAATGGAGAGATATTATAATACGTTAAAAAATGAAAAGCTTAATCTACATTATTATCATTCGGACGAAGAAATGAACCAAGTGGTCAGTGATTTTGCCTATATTTGGTATAACCATATTAGGCCACATTCCGATAACCATAATATGATTCCTTTTGAGGCAAGATTTAAAAAAGAAAAAAGTAGACTCAAGTGTTACAAAAATGCTTGACTACTACAAAGTATATATTATTAATAATATTTCTTGATCAGGTTTTTATTCAATATCTACTTGCATTTTATTTAAATTTAAAAATATAGCTGTAATAAAAATGGAGGAAATATTATGCTTCTATCTATCTGTATACCAACTTATAATCGGCATGACAAATTGAAAAAAACTTTAATTGATATTTTGCAGGCAAAGTCACAGGATTTTGAAATTTTTGTTTTGGATAATCAATCTGCATATAATATCAATGATGCAATTAATATTGACGATTCAAGATTAAAAGTAAAAATAAGAAATGATAGCGTTTCTGGACCGAAAAACTGTTTAGACTGTTTAACGTATGGTACAGGGAGATTTGTTATGTTACTTCTTGATAAGGATTTAATTACCGGAAAACAATTAGATTATTTTATTTTTATACTTAATTCCTATAGTTATATATGTGGTGGATACTGTTTGCAAAATAGATATAAAAGTACAAAAAAGATCAATATCATTGACAAAGAAGAAGAAAAGATAAAAAAATTTGGATACCCATGTAGGCATCCTTCTGGATATTTCTTTCGAAAAGATTGCTTAAATGATGTTTATCAGGAATGTAATAAGGGGAATATCCAAGTAGATAATAATGCGTTCATCTTTGATTTTTTTCAAACTTCAATTTCCACTAAAGGAGATATGATGATTTATGATGCACCTCTTTTATATACAGAAACGTTGGAGGATGCGCAAAGAACAAAGTCATACACATATTCAAGTGAAAAAAATAATTTGTATTTTGTCCCAAATGAACGCTTGCGCTATTTTGATCTATTTTTGAGCCATTTAAAAACGCTTGATATGCAAATTTTGATACAGAAAAAATTATTACATATACTATATAGTAGGTTGTTGATTGATATTACCATTGTGTATCGTGATATTATGAGGAATAAAGCAATCTGCAAGCATAATAGTATTGAATCGTATGAAGTATCCTGTAATGAAATGTTACATCTATTATTGAAAGCGATGAGCCACTTTTTAAGCATGAATGTTTTGTCTATATCAGATGAGGAGAAATTTTTATTAATAAAAACTTCATTTAATGATACGCTAGATAAGATTATAATAGTATTATAAAAGATTTTCTGAATATATTTTGGATTTATTATATTTAACTATGTAAGTTTAACTGGATCATATCATTTTATAATTTTATCGCAAAGTTGATCAATAATCATTCTAAAAAATAGAATATCCTGTGCAGCAGACATTAATAAGTCAAATTACTTCATGTTGGGCATAACAATGTTAGTATTAAATCCAAACGTTCGATAAGCATTTTACGTATGAAAAATATATTGAGAAATTATGCTGATTTAAGTTTCAGTTAAAAAAGTTTATTATAATGTTTAATTTATTGGAATCTAATTGCATGCAGTTGTTGTGTTATAGAATCCACCAAGTATTGACAATTTAATCAAAAGGAAGTTTATTAATATGCAACCTGAGTTGACAGTTGCAATTCCCACTTATAATAGAATAAATAGTCTTAAGCAATCTTTAAAGTTGGCAATAAAATATTTTAAAGAGAAAAATGTAGAAGTTTTTGTTTCAGATAATGCATCCACGGATGGGACTCAGAAATATATGACTGAGATTAGAAGTATTTATCCGGAAATAAAATATTATCGAAATGAGAAAAATCTTGGTCTTGATGGAAACTTTTTGAACTGTTTTAATAAGGCAAAAGGGAAATATCTTTTTATATTGAGTGATGATGATTATTTACTACCAGGTGCTTCTGAAGATATTTTTAAAGCTATCAAAAGAGAACCAGTATTTATTCATTTGAATACATCAGGAATTGTTTCCCAGAATCCTTTAAAATATGGTAAACCAAGGTTTGTAGAAAAAGGTTTAATTGAAATTGAAGACAAAAATATTTTTTTACAATACGTGGGTATATACATATCTTTTGTAAGCTCTCTAATTTTTAATGTTGAATTGGTACAGTCAATTTGTAATAAAGAAAAATATTATGGTGGAAATCTTTTATTATCACATATAGCATTGAGAACAATGAAAAAGAATGGGAAATATATTATTATTACAAGAAATTGTTTAGCAGCAACTGGAAATATTACTGTAGGATATGATGTATATGATACTTGGATTAAAGAATTTAGCAGGGTAATGCTTATTACTGGGTGTGAATGTGGTTTTGAAATAAGTGTATTAAATAAAATCCTTCACAGAGAGCTAGCAACAATAGTTCTGGATTTTGTTTTATATTATCGACAAACTTGTTCCAATGAAAAAATGTGGAATTTATCATCTATTTGGACATATATTGAAAAATATCCTGATCTTACATTGTTTTATAAGTTGGCTTTATATACATCAATTAGTAAACTTGATAAAATAAAAACAGAAATTATAAATAGAAAAATTGAATTAATTGTTCAGTTCGCTAAAAAATTTGATAACATATATTTTTATGGGGCAGGAGAAAATGCTAAATATTTATATAAGTGTTTAAAAGATATGAATATCTCTATTAAAGGCTTTCTAGTTACCGACAACCCAGTTAATTTTAGCTTTTGTGGATTGCCTATGTATCAATTTAGAAAAAGAAGGTTATCAAGTGAAATAGATGGTATTATTGTAACAATGGCATTGGAATCACAGCTAGAGATAATACCTATGTTAGAAAAATCAGGATTTAAGAAAAATGTCTATTTTCAAGACATTAGACGTTAGGACAATGAAAATATTGATAATATATAAATATAAAGGAAAGTAGAAAAAAGTGAGATGTACGGAAGCTATTTTTAAAGAAATGTGTGAAATAGCGTTTAAAAAAATACAATGTGACAGAAATAATAGAAAGCTATATATATGGGGAGCAGGAACTGGTGGGGCTATAGTTTTAAATTTTTTAAGTGAAAAAAAAATACAAATCAATGGATTTATTGATAAAAATGCGGATGATTATTCTAATTATAGAGGTTATCCAATTATAAAAAAGGAGAATATAAATGCAAAAGAAGACTATGTAATCGTTAGTTTAATGTCTATGGATGTTGATATAATGGACTATATGTATAAAAATGGATATACATATAAAGATTGGTGGTATATTTATCAATTTATTAATAAAACAGATATTTTATACAAAGGGTGTAGCGTTGGTAAATATACTTACGGATATGAAGAATTATTAAGTAATTATCCCTTGGCAACAAGAATTGGCAGATACTGTTCAATTAATGAAACCGCAAGAATATGGAATAATCATTCATTAGATTGTGTAACAACAAGTCCTATACTAGATTACCCATTTTTCTATTCATTTGAAAAATATGGTGAGAGGCAGGCTTTTGTTAATAAATACGGTAAATATAAAAACAATGCTACTTTTGAAAATAGTGAGATACGTAATAATAGACCGGTAAGTATAGGTAACGATGTTTGGATAGGCGCAAATGTTATTATTTTACCAGGAGTTAATATTGGAAATGGAGCTATATTAGCGGCGGGTGCAGTTATTACTAAAGACGTAGATAATTATGCAATAGTAGGTGGCGTACCTGCGAAGTTTATAAAATATAGATTTAATGAAGAACAAAGAAAAATGTTCAATAAAATAGAATGGTGGAACTGGACTACAGAAAAAATTGAAAATAATATAGAATTATTTTATCAGCCAGAAAAGTTTTTAAGGCAATTTAGGTTTTAGTAATGTATATTTTATTTTAATAAGCAAGCTACTATGTATAAATATGATTAGATGGCCTTTCCCCACGCGGTTAGACACCGAAAACGAAAGGAATCTCTCGATTTCATAAAAATGCCTAATTTCTCACCTACGCTGCTAATTTCTGTACAAGCCTTGCGGCGTAATATTTTTCCGGCGTCGTATAACCAATGCTGGAGTGAATCCGCTTCTAGTTGTAAAAAATCCAGATATACTCGAAAATCGCGGTCTTGGCTTCGTCTCGTGTGCGGAAGTGTCGGTCGTTTAACCATTCCTGCTTCAATGTACCCCAAAAGCTTTCCATGGGAGGCGTTGTCCCAGCAGTTGCCTTTGCGGCTCATGCTGCTGACAAGATGGTTTTGGGACACCATTTTGCTGGTAAGCCTTGGAGCAGTACTGAACTGCCACGATCTGAGTGCAGGATGCATTCTTCGACATTGTTTGTGTGATTTATAGCATTTTGCAGAGCATCCATGACGAGCTGCTTCGTCATACGGCTGCCCATAGCCACGCCAATCATTTTGCGTCCGCAAAGATCCATGATACCGGAAAGATATAACCAGCCTTCGTCGGTAGGAATGTACGTGATGTCGCTAACCATTTTTTCGCCAGTATGTTCAGCTGCGAAGTCGCGATCGAGCAGGTTTTCGTTAACAGGCAGGTCGTGATCAGAGTATGTTGTTGCCTTAAATTTACGACGAGCCTTGGCACGAAGGCAATTTTCGCGCATGATACGTTCAACGCGCTTGTGATTCACGGGATATCCATTATTGTGGAGTTCCGTCGAACCATAGGTGCGATGGTTCTCATTATGAATTTTGTGAATCTGCTGAAGCATATCTGTGTTTTAGGTGTCTAGCAAAGCGGGTATAGGTCAAGAAGCTTTAAATACAAAAATAGAATAATAAAAAAGGTTCAATAGTTGTCTCAGATTTTATTTATCATGAGCTTAGAAAATAAGTTAATTATTGTAAAATATATAAATATGCTGCATACATAATATGTATAATTAAGAAATTATTTATAAGTAGTAATTCTATATTGAAGGAGATCTATATGAAAACACCAGCAGTATTAGTTAGATATTTACCCCAATTTCATCAAATACCTGAAAATGATCGGTGGTGGGGAAAGGGGTTTACAGAATGGACTGCTGTAAAAGGTGGAGGAAAATTATTTGAAGGACATAATCAACCTAGGATACCTTTAGATGAAAATTATTATAATTTATTGGACAGGGAAACTATGGACTGGCAGGCAAAACTGGCAAAGAAATATCATATAGGAGGATTTTGTTTTTATCATTACTGGTTTAAAGATGGTAAAAAAATTTTGGAAAAACCGGCTGAAAATTTACTTATCTGGAAAGATATCGATATGCCTTTTTGTTTTACTTGGGCAAATGATACTTGGGCCAGGACTTGGAGCAAGATTTCTCAGAAAAACACTTGGGCCGATACCTTTGAAAAAAATGTGGATAATAAATCTAATTATTCTAGCGGAATATTGTTAGAACAAAAATATGGTGACAAAAAAAATTGGATAGATCATTTTTATTATTTACTGCCATTTTTTAAAGATAAAAGGTATATAAAAAAAGACAATAAACCTATTCTTATTCTCTATAAACCCGCATTTATTTATTGTTTAAGTGATATGATGACTTGCTGGAATGAACTAATAAGAAAAGAAGGTTTTGATGGTATCTATTTAATAGGTGAGATCTGGGAACCTTACATATCTGCTGATAATTTGGATGCTGTTTTAATAAGATTTCCTGATGCTGCATTTGAGAATATAAGTTCGAGTACAAAAAAAAATGGATTAAAGGTGTATCAGTATAATGATTGTTGGAAATTTATTTTAAATAAAAATCACTTTTTGAATAATAAAAAAACTTATTTATGCGGGATGGTAGATTACGATACGACTCCACGACGTGGTTGTAAAGGGATAGTTTTAGCTAATAGTAATGTTAAAGATTTTGGGAAATTTTTTGATGTTTTCGTTAAAAAAAATATTGATTATGGCAATGATTACGTTTTCTTAAATGCTTGGAACGAGTGGGGGGAAGGTATGTATCTTGAACCAGATACAAATAATAAATACGGATATCTGGAGGTAATAAAAAAAATTATTGATAAGTATAATGATATGCCTGACCTTAAATATATGGAAAAAGGTGCTAACCATTGTTTTTCAAATGAAAAAGAGAAGATTTATAGAGATTTATATATTTCTAAAAAAAATTCATATATTTTGAATCAATGGCTTATATTAAAAGAGGAAAAAAAATCCATTGCAAAGTATTTATTGCAAAGAAAATATTATAATATTGCAATCTATGGATCAGGTATTATGGGAAATCATTTAATACAGGAGTTGAGCGAAACTCCCGTTAATATCAAATATATTGTAGACAGAAGTTCAGAAGTTTTAAATGTGGCTTATCCTATTTATAGCTTGCAATATGAACTTCCAAGGGTTGATATCATAATTGTGACGATAAATGGGCAATATGATAGTATAAAAAGAGAAATAGAAAAATATGTATCTTTCCCAACTATTTCGCTGGAAGAAATAATTTTTGAATCTTAATGATAATAAGTTCACCGTGAAATAAGTTGAAATATATTGAATTAAAATTATGGACGATAGCATGTTGTGTGTTGTCGTTTTTTATATATGGAGAATAGATAGATGATTAATGATATGGTATCGATTATTACGGCTTGTTATAATGGTGAAAGATTTATAGAGAATTATGTAAGGTCGGTTCTTTCACAAACCTATGATAGTATAGAAATAATTTTTATTAATGATGGGTCTACTGATAATTCAGCTGAACAGATAAAAAAACATGCTGGTGAATTTACCCAAAGGGGAATAGTATTAAAATATTTTTATCAGAAAAATCAAGGTCAAGCGGCAGCTACAAATGTTGGACTCAGTCATATGACAGGTGAATATTTTTGTTTATTTGATATAGATGATTTATTAGAACCAGATTGTATTGAAGAACGAGTACGATTTTTGAAGGAACATCCTCAGTGTGGTCTGGTACGGTCTAACGTATGGCGGATTTCTGAAGATCAACCAGATAAAAGAATGCATTTTCTCAATAAAGAAACAACAGAGGAAGCCTGGATTTTTGATGATCTGGTTGATAATAAGATAAATGCTTTTCCTATTTTTTATTTATATTCGACAGCGGCTTTTTATAAAATTTTTCCTGATATGCAGATTTACAATAGCCGCTATACTCAAGATGTGCAGTTGGTTTTACCATTGGCATATCATTATAAATGCGGTTTTATCAAAAAGTGTTTAGGTACTTATTTATGCCACGATGATAGTCACAGCCACAAATATAATTCAGTAGAAGAGCGGTTGGAATTATGGAGAGGTTGGGAAAAGGTCTGGCTGTATACGGTGGAGAATATAAATACTGGCAGGCATATTAGAGATATTTATTTAACGAAAATTAAAAAACGTTTTCTAAATATAAAGCAATTTTTATTATTGGAACTTTTATGGAATAATATAGATAATGATATAATAAGCAGTAGAAATTATGCTATTTTTGGCTCAGGTGATGAAGGTAAAATTTTGGCAAATATGTTGTTGAAAAAGAAATTGAATTTGGATTGTTTTATTGATAACGACATATGTAGACACGGAATGCGTTTATATGATAAAAAAATAGTAGGACTTGATGAATTTAAGACGAAATTTTCTCAAGACACATTAATTTTGGTTGCCAGCGATAAATACAAATCGGAAATGATAGCACAATTGAAAGCTAATAGATTTGATGAAGGCCAGTACATATATTACAAAAAATTTATTTTTCAATTTATAGGTGATTGTATGGAGTGGAATTAAAAATAATATGCAACTCATATTGAAAGGAATCAAAATGAATAAATTGAGTATAGAGACTAGTCACCAATTGATAGTTATGGGACAGGATGATTATGTAAAAAGAGTATGTTCTTATTATGATCAAATTTATCATAATGAAATCAAGTGTGTTAAATTTGTATTCCCATTAGTAACAGATAAATCCGACAATAATGTATTTGATTTCGATTCATGCAATGATTTTTTGCAAAAATTAGAGTATGATGTTGTATTATTTATTGCTTTTTCAGTTAAAGTGCATCGGCAAATTCAATTGTTTTTAAATAAAAAGGGGTTCCATAATTTATTTTTTTATACACCTGCTGTGGATAATAAATTGAAAAAAGAATATTTTTCGAAGTACTTTGAGGAACAAGGAGAAAGATTCAACTATATTTACGAGATGGATAATGAAGGATATACTCAAGAAAATAAAGTAGAATTATACATGACTAAATGTATAGTTGACAAGCCTCTGGTCAGTTTTCCAAATAGTCTGCCGCAATGTGTAATACAAATACAGGCAGGTGCAGCCTTGACTGATAAACGAATTGCAACAGTGACTGATGACATAGGAGATAATATATCTAGTCGAAATCGGCGATATTCTGAGATGACAGCGGCTTATTGGGCATGGAAGCACAGTAAGGCAGATTTTATCGGGTTATGTCATTATCGGCGTCATTTTGTTGATTTGGGAAAAATAGTTTCTAAGTTAAACAGAATAAATATTGATATTGTTTTACCTTTGCCTACATTGTATGAGACATCCATATATAAAGACCATTTGATGAAATATACCCCTACTGTTTATAAGGTTATGTTAGCTGTTTTAGATGAATATTCGCCAGAATACTATGACAGTGCATTAAATATATATGACAAAAAAATATTTATTGCTAATAATATGTGGATTGTCAGGAAAACTGTTTTGGATGATTTATTCTCATGGTTGTTTCCTATATTATTTGAAATTGAAAAACGTATTGGCGAACTTGAAGATTCATATTATAATCGTTATGCGGGATTTTGTGCCGAACAATTGACTGGACTATATTTCCTTTATAATAAAAGAAATTGGAAAATAGCATACGCAGAAAAAATGTTTTTATATTAATATGACAAATATTATTTTGACAGTGTAAATATTTAGAAAAAAACATCAGATAAAGTTTCAACCCTTTAACGACGGTACAAAACTATAGTACCGTATATTGACAATGGTGAAGGGCAATTTGATGTAAAAGTTATTTGTAAAACCAACTGCTCTTTTGGCTTGTTTTCTTTTACGAAGTGGTGCGTGTTGTGGTAAACCTATTATATTAAGAAGGCTGATAAGTCTTTTTATTTTATCTAACAATGTAATTATGAATATAAGGAGAAATAAATGATGCAGGAAACTTTTAATATTATAGATATGTTAAAATATGATACTGGTGATGTATATTGTTGGGGAGCAGGACTAGCTGGAGAGAATTTTTTAAATAGATTTAAATATTCAAATAAAATTAAGGGAATTTTAGATAATTCCAGTGAAAAATGGGGAAAGTGTTTATGCGGTTTTGATATTATCTCTCCCGAATTTTTTTCAAAAAAAATCAATAGACAAAATAAAAAGGTAGGGATTATTATTGCTATAGATTGCCTTGATAGTGTTTTAGGCATAGAAAAACAGTTGAAATTATTGGGGATAAATTGTGTTAGTTGGAATTTCTATATTGAAAAGGAAATAAGGGAAATAAAACCATATGCAAATTTTGAAAAAATATATGACACAAGTAAAATCGAAAGCATGAAAGAAATTTTGGATGATGATGTTTCAAAAGAGATTATAGAAGAAATTATGCATATAAGAAAACAAAAATACGATTTTACAGAAAAAATGAAACAGAGATTTCATTATCTTAGAATGAAGGGAAACATACAATATCTGGATAAAGATATTCTTACTTTTACTCAAGATGAAATAGTACTTGATGCTGGTGCGTATAATGGAGATACGATGGGAGAATATTATGCTGTTAATAATGGATGGAAGAAATATTATTGTATAGAAGCAGATGCTATTACATATAAAAAACTACTGGTAAAAACATCATTATTCGAACATGTAGATGTTTTTAATGTTGGTTTGGGAAAATCAGTTGGAAAGGCAAGTTTTTTTTCTGAAGACACTATGGGATCTCATTTGGATTTTTCGGGTAATAATAGAGGAAATAGTGAAATTGAAATCCGTACGGTTGATTCATTTAATGAAGCGTTCACTTTTATAAAAATGGATATTGAAGGAGCTGAATATGATGCTATTTTGGGTGCGCAAAAAACTCTAGAAAAATATAAACCTAAACTAGCAATTTGCATATATCATAAAAATACTGATTTATGGAAAATTCCATTGTTGATAAAGAAAATCGTACCAGAATATAAATTTAAAGTAAGGCATTATTCTAGCTTCAATAACTGTGGGACAGTGCTATATGCGTATATCTAGGTGTACATAACTAATTAGGTATTATCAAATAGTGGAAGACTGTGGGAAATAAGTTGGAAGGTTGAGAAAATGAATACAGCATTGATTTTAGCGGGCGGTTTTGGTTCCCGCATGGGACAGGATATCCCTAAGCAATTTATTCATGTGAATAACAAGCCTATTATTATTTATACTCTGAAAAAATTTCAACAGCACCGGGATATAGATAATATATGTATTGTTTGTGTAGATGGCTGGCAGGCGATTCTGCAGGGATATGCTCTCCAATTTGGCATAAGTAAATTGACCGGAATTATTTGCGGGGGAACAACAAGATTTGAATCTACCTACAATGGAATGATGTCTTTAAAAAATATGTCTGATGAAGATGTTATTATTGTCCATGATGCCGTGAGACCTATGGTTACCGAACAGTCTATTTCTGAAACAATTTGCGTATGTCGTCGGTTTGGTAATTCTATGTCTGTTTTGGATTGTGCCGATACAATGTATATGAGAAGTGACCATGAGGGTACATCGTCAAATATGAATCGCAGCGAACTTGTTCGCGGGCAAACGCCCGAGGCTGTGTGTGCAAAACGTATGAGAGTTATGTACGCAATGGCAAAAGAAAAAAATATAAAAATTGATTCAATTTCGGAGTTACAGGTAGCATTGGGAATGAAAGTATATTTTGCGCAGGGATCAGAAAAAAATATAAAGCTTACTCGTACTGAAGATATTGAATTATTTAAGGCTCTGCTTCAGACGACAAAGGATGAGTGGTTGAAATGAAGGCATTAAATCTTTATGGTGTAGGTGATCTACGTTATGATGAAGTGCCGAAACCTAAAACAAAAACCGATGAAGTTCTCCTAAAAATAAAGGCTGTCGGAATATGCGGAAGCGATATTCCGCGGATCTTTGAGAAAGGTACATACAATTTTCCCACTATTCCCGGACATGAGTTTGCAGGGGAGATTATTGATGCTGAGGATGCGAAACTAATTGGTAGAGGAGCGGCTGTTTTTCCTTTAATCCCTTGCGGTAAATGTACTGCCTGTCGATCGGAAAGGTACGCACAGTGCTGCAATTACAATTATTATGGGTCACGCTGTGATGGTGCTATGAGTGAATATCTGGCAGTCAGAGTAAAAAATTTGGCACTGATGCCATCAAATATATCATATGAGGCTGCGGCTATGTGTGAACCAGCTTCAGTGGCACTTCATGCTATTAAAAAGTCTGGAATAAAAGCGGGGAAGTCTTTGCTCATATGGGGAATTGGCCCGATTGCTCTTATCGCGGCTCAATGGGCCCGCTCATTTGGCGTTGAAAATATAATACTCGCAGGACGAAGTGCGGCAAAGGCAACACTTGCAGGAAAAGTGGGTTTTTCTAAAGTAATAAATATTCAGAATGAAGATGCACAGGATTTTATCATGCAGGAGACTAAAGGACAAGGAGTCGATGCATGCATAGAAGGGACAGGTAATTCTGAAGCGTTGGAACAGTGCTTGTACAGTGTAAAAAATTTTGGCATTGTTGTTGCCATGGGTAATCCGACGGGTGATATCAGATTATCACAAGATGCATATTGGAAAATTCTGCGTAAAGAAGTGTCTGTCACGGGGACATGGAACAGCAGCTTCAGTCATAGTGAAAATGACTGGCATGAAGCTTTGGAAGCTATGGAGGATGGCAGGATAAGTGTAGAAATGCTTATAAGTCATAAGTTCAATTTTAAGGAGTTTAAGCAGGCGTTTTCATTAATGCATGAAAAAAAGGAATCGTACTGTAAAGTAATGTTTATTGATAAATAGGAGCTGAGGATATGGGCAAGATACATTACAGCGCATCGATGATGTGTGCAAACTTTTCGTGTTTGCGTGATGAAGTGAAAATGCTGGAGAAGGGTGGCATTGACAGTTTTCATATTGATATGATGGATGGGCAGTTTGTTCCCAATTTTGGAATGGGTTTGCAGGATTTGACGTATATCCGCAGTGCAACAAAAAAACCTGTAGAAGTTCACATGATGATAAAAAAACCTGATAGTTATTTAACTCTTTTTACAAGTAAGAATGTAGATACCATTTACATACATCCCGAGGCGGATTATCATCCGTCTACTACATTGCAGCATATTATTGAGGCGGGTATAATTCCGGGGATAGCTATTAACCCGGGAACATCCATTGAAAGTATTCTGGAATTATTATATATTGTTGATCGTGTTTTAATAATGAGTGTGAATCCCGGACATGCAGGACAGGTTTATTTGCCATATATCGGACAAAAAATAGAAAAACTTCTTTCAATGAAAGATAATTATAATATTGAGGTATATTGGGATGGAGCATGTGGCCTGGATAAAATAAAGAAGTTTGCACCTATGGGAGTTAAAGGTTTCATTTTGGGAACAACGGTACTGTTTGGCAAAAATCGACCTTATGGTGATATTTTGACGGAATTGCCACGTTGATGTATATCACTGGTATAAAATTGAGGGTATAATAAAATATGAAGTATGATTATCTTGTTGTAGGAGCTGGCTTGTTCGGTTCGGTATTTGCATATGAAGCCATGAAATCTGGAAAACATTGTTTGATTATAGATAAAAGACCGCAGGTAGGCGGAAATGTTTATTGCGAAAATAAATCCGGTATAAACATTCATATGTATGGTGCTCATATTTTTCATACGAACAATCGCAAGATATGGAGTTATGTGAATCAGTTTGCAGATTTTAATCAATATATAAATTCTCCGCTGGCTAATTATAAGGGGGAGCTTTATAATTTACCTTTTAATATGAATACCTTTCATCAAATGTGGGGATCCAGAACACCTTCTGAGGCAAAAGCCATAATAGACAGGCAAAAAGGACAAAGCAACGGGCATGTTCCTAAAAATCTTGAGGAACAAGCATTAAATCTTGTCGGTGAAGATATATATAGAAAACTAATTAAAGGATATACGGAAAAGCAATGGAATAAAGATTGTACTGAATTGCCTGCCTTTATAATACGGCGTTTACCGGTACGTTATAGGTATGATAATAATTATTTTAATGACAGATATCAGGGAATTCCCATTGGTGGGTATAATAAGATAATAGGGCATATGCTTTTAGGCGCAGATATAGAGGTAAATGCTGATTTTAATAAAACACGGGATTTCTATAGAAAGATGGCAAAAAAGATAATTTATACAGGCCCTATTGATGAATATTTTGATTATAAATTGGGTGAGTTGGAATATAGGGGACTCAGCTTTGAAACAAAATGTTTAGACATAGAAAATTATCAAGGAGTAGCTGTAACAAATTTTACTGATAGAGAAGTACCATATACGCGCGTTATTGAACATAAGCATTTTGAGTTTGGTACTCAACCAGTTACTTATGTCACATACGAGTATCCATGCGACTATGCGAGAGGACAGGAGGCATATTATCCAGTCAACGATGAAAAAAATCAAGAATTATATAATAAGTATAAGGTATTGACCACTGATGAGAGTAATGTAATATTCGGCGGCAGATTAGCTGAATATAAATATTATAATATGGATCAGGTAATAAATTCGGCATTAAAGGCTGTAATGTCTGATCTATAATATCACAAGTATCAATCATAAAAGGAGCTGTCTCGATGTCGAGAGTCTTTATTTTTTGTCCGGCTTATCTTGCCTCAGGAGGACCAGAATTATTGCATCAGCTTTGCTATGAATTAAGGAAGCTAAAATACGATGCACAAATGATTTATGTAGGCTTTGATAAAAATAAGCAGCAAGTGCCGGTGGCAGAAAGGTTTAAAGCCTACCGTAATCCATATAATATCTGTTATGAGGATACTATCAATAATATAGCAATTATTCCTGAGACAATGTATCCTTTGTTGAAAATATTGAAACTATCTAAAAAGGTGTTTTGGTGGCTTAGTGTTGATAATTATTATAATTTTTTTCTAAATAATTTTAGAGAAAAGTGTAATAATAAATTAGACCATAATATAGATATTCAATTGATTATAAAGGCATCTGAACAAAATGGGAACTTTTTTGATCATAGAGTAGTACATTTTGTTCAATCTGCATATGCCTTAAAGCATTGCAAAAAACTGGGTATAGATGAAAAGAAAATATATTATTTGTCAGATTATCTTAATCCGATTTTTATCAGAAAGGCTAGCAATTATTCGGAAATAGTACGTGAAAATATCGTTTTGTATAATCCTAAAAAGGGATATCAGTATACAGCTTTATTAATGCAAAGAGCTCCGCATATAAAGTGGATTTCATTATTTAATATGACGCCCAGAGAAATGGCACAACTTTTGCGCCGTGCAAAAGTTTATATAGATTTTGGCGAACATCCTGGAAAAGATAGAATTCCGCGTGAGGCAGCAATAAGCGGCTGTTGTATTCTAACCAGCTTGAGAGGAGCGGCAGCATTTGAAGAGGATGTTCCGATACCACAGGAATTTAAATTTGAAGATAATGTAAATAATTGTGATCAAATTTTAGAAAAAATAGAAGATATATTTGCCTATTACCCGAAATATAGTAAATCCTTTGAAAAATATAGAGAATGTATCAGGAATGAACAGGTTCGTTTCAAAATGGATACAGCAAGGATTTTTGCAGAATTAGTAACTGATTAACATGTGATCTAGAAATTTTTTTTGGAATAAACGAGGACTTTGTTCGGAGGTCACTTTGGTGATAAATCAGTATGTAAATGAAAAAAAAATAAGCTTCATTGTCTGCACGAATGACGAAAGAAAGTATAGTAAATGTTTGCAATATATCAGGAAAATATATTTACCAAAGAACTATGAATGGGAAATAATTCCCGTACATGGCGCTTCTTCCATTGCATCAGGATATAATTCAGCAATGAAGATATCAGATGCCAAATATAAAGTATATTTGCATAATGATGTTTATATTATAAATCATAATATGATCTATGATATGTTAAGGTTATTTAAATTTCATTCTAAATTGGGGTTGATAGGTGTAGCCGGTACAAAATTATTGCCGACAAATTGTGTATGGGGAGCTGGGGCTGATAAATATGGAAAGGTATATCATTATTTACCAGATGAGGATAAAGTATTATTTACAGATTTTACCAATAATGTGAAAATGGCTGGTGCCTATGAAAGTGTAGAGGCTGTCGATGGCATTTTAATGATGACACAATATGATGTTTTGTGGCGAGAGGATATTTTTAAAGGATGGCATTATTATGATTTATCACAATGCATGGAGTTTATAAAACTTGGCTATGAAATAGGTATTCCCAATATGGGCGAACCGTGGTGTATTCATGAGTCAGGAATAAATCTGGCAGGGTATAAAGATGCACAAAAAATTTTTATAAAAGAATATGGCAAATTACTGGGATTATAAAAAGGAGTATAAAATGGCTGTTACAAATTTGAACGAAAAGGAAATTTGTTTTATTATAAATAATACTAATTTTTTAGAATATGAAAATACAGTCAGTTCAATATCCAGGCTAATCTGTCCTGATAATTATAAAATTCTGATACATCCATTTGTAGGAAATAACACAGCTGAATCATATAATGAAATTTTGCAGGAAAATAATGCTAAATATAAGATATATATAACTGCGGGTACTGTATTTGTAAATGAAAATTTTTTGACAGAATTAATAGAGATATTTAGAAAAAACTGGGCTATAGGAATTGTTGGTGCAAGTGGGGCTTCTGTGCTGCCAACCAACGGAATAGGCTTACAGGCTATAAATCGTGTTGGTAAAGTGATGATCGGCAATGATAATATATTGACATGGTCTGATATAAAAGATACATATCAGAAAGTTAAAGTTATTGATAGTTATTTCATGGCGACACAATACGATATAAAATGGCGAGAGGATATTTTTGTTTCAGAATATTTTGCAAAAATAAGCCAATGTATAGAATTTCAAAGACAAAACTATTTGGTGGTAACAGCACAACAACCTTTGAAATCGTGGTGTAAAATTGCATCGGTTAACATATCGTATAGTGAGAATGAGCATGCTTTATTTCTGGACGAGTATTCCAAAAATATATATCCTTTGGTAAGTATTCTGATTCCTACATATAATCGACCGCATTTTTTTGAACAAGCTCTGCATAGTGCAGTGACGCAGTCCTACAGGAATACGGAAATTATTGTAGGTGATGACAGTACCAATGATGATACAAGGATAATCGTGGAAAAATATCAAAAAAAATACGATAATATTTTTTATCATAAAAATGGCAGTGAGTATAGTAATGTTAGTGAACGCAGCTACGCCAATTACAATAGAATACTGCATAAAAGTCATGGGACTTATATAAACTATTTAAATGATGATGATATATTTCATCCTGAAAAAATTAACAGGATGATGAATTATTATTTAGAATATGATGATATAGCGCTCGTGTCATCTCATAGAATTTTTATAAATGAAAATGGAGAAGAACAAATTTTTTCGGGATATAGCAGTATTGAAGTCAAATGCGATCAAATCATAGATGCAAAAACTGCTGTGCGTGCATTATTACTGGGAACAGATAATTATATAGGAGAACCGACCACTGCATTACTAAGACGCTGTGATATAGATAATAATTTTGGTACTTTTTTCGGTACATCTTTCGATTGTATAAATGATATGGCACAATGGTTTGAGTCTTTGAAACATGGCAGGCTGGCTTATTTGAAAGATTCATTGAGTTACATGCGTGTACATAAAGGACAAAAAACAAAGGATAATTCTATTTGGTTTGCTTTTAAAAATGATTTATTTAAATTTTATGCATTGAGTTTTGCTCATTCTTTTGGTTTTGAAAATGAAGAAGAATTCATCAGAATGATAAAAATATGGCTCTATATAAGTAATCATAAAAATGCTCCGTTTGATTTGACAGGAAAGACGGATCCTAATATTTCTTTGTTTTATGATAAGGATATTGTTGATGAATTCTTGAAAAATTATGCAAAAGCAGAAAAAATTCTCAAATGCAATATTATGCTACAGAAAAACAATGCTGTAAACAATAATAAAATTGTAGAAGCGACAGGGAAAGCTGTCAAGCTGAAGCAGTTACTGACAAATGGTTCAATAGAAGCTAATATGCAGTTCTTTTTAAAAGATTTCTTGAAAAAAAGGAATAAAAATTGTACATGCTGCTGTGTGAGCCGTCAGACAGAGATACTTCTCAGCAGATTAAAATATGATAAGTTTACTATGAAAATGTATAGATTACACTCGAATGTGGATGAAATAGATTCAGAAAGTATTTTTGTGGCTCTTACCAATGAAAAGCCTGCTGAAGTACTGTTTGATCAGGCAGACCAAATTTTTGACTATATAGTTTTATTCGATGATATAATGCATTGGCAGCGACCGGAAAATATATTGGTCAAATTAAAAAAATGTCTTAAACCGGATGGGATCATTGTAATGAATTTTTATAACGTAGCCTACTTTAGAAACATTAAAAATTTGCTTGAGGGGAAATGGCATTACCATTCTGAGGCAGAATTTAGTACAAATTGCGGATCGAATTTACTGTTAAAAGAAAATGTCAAATTTTTTACTATTAAATCTATGTACCGCATGTTGGATTCAATTGATTTAAAGATAAAGAATATTGCTTATGTAGCTGATGCGGAAGCGGAGACGGATTGTGCTGTTTTTATGAGCCCGTATATAAAAGCGGGTTTGGCATCAGAAAATGACATGCAGGATTTTGGTACATGCGGTTATATATTGTCAATTATTAAATAAGTATATAAAATCTGGAGGCAATTTGATGGGAATAACCAGTATAATAATACCTGTGCATAATGAATTTGACAGCACTGTTGCTTGCATAGAACATATACGTAAATTTACTCGTAAAGATACATATGAAATAATAGTGGTTAATAATGCATCGACAGATAATACTACTGAATGGTTATTGCGGCAAAATGATATAAAAGTTATACAAAGAAATACTAATGACGGATTTCTTACGGCATGTAATCTTGCTGTGCGATATACTGCTGGCACAGAGTGTGCTATCTTGCACAATGATGTGCTTGTAGGTCCAAATTGGTTGAGTAGTATGAAAAAGCTGCTCTACTCAAATGAACATGTTGGTGCTGTTGGTCCGATATGCAATAGAACACCATATTTTCAAAATATTTTTCAGCACTATTTTATGCCTGTAAATGATGCTGAAAATATTGAGACACTTTGCGCAAGAGTCGCAGAGGTAAATCAGAATAAGTTTAAAGCTGCCAATTTTTTATATGATTTTTGTGTATTGATAAAAAAATCAGCTATTGATGACATCGGATTGTTTGATGAAATATTTAAGAATGGTTTTATGGAAGATATAGATTTTTCATTTCGCTTGATGAAAAAGGGATATGGTTTATTGGTAAATATGGAAGTTTTTGTTTATCATAATATGCACACGACAATTATTAAAACATGTCCTAATATTCAAACTGTATTTGATTATGCCCAGCATTTATTTAAGGAAAAATGGGGTTTTTCAGCAGTGTATTCATTGGGTGTAAGATATGAATTGATAAATAAAATGGATTTAAATAAGCAAGATCTGTCAGTGCTGGAAATAGGATCTGCCTGCGGAGGCACATTATTAGAAATTCTAAACAGAAACTGTGAAACCGAAATACATGGAATAGAGCTCGATGAAAAGGCTGCTGCTATTTCCAAACTTATACTGGGTAATAATACTGTCGAAGTTATGAATGTTGAAAAAAATAAACTTCCGTTTAGCAATCAGTCATTTGATTATGTGATCGCGGGCGATATATTGGAACATTTGTATGATCCATGGCAGACCATAAGTGATATATGGCACTACTTAAAAAAGGATGGTTGTTTGATAGCCAGTATTCCAAATGTTAAACACAGCACAGCATTGAAAAATTTATTTAATCTTGACTGGCAGTATGAGGATGCCGGTATTCTGGATAAAACACATTTGCGATTTTTCACAAAAAATGAGATAGAGAATATATTTGCGGACTCCAGCTATAATAAAATATCTATAGAAAGTAATAGATATTTCGCTAATCAAAAGTTTGTAGACAAATTAACAAAATTAACAAAAACGGACAGTGATGAATATAATACTCTGCAGTGGATAGTGAAAGCGTGTAAATGAAAAAGGAAACTTATTCACATAAGGATAAAAACATTGTTTTGATTTATTATAATTCAACCGATATTGATTTTTTCGGGTGTATTGTCAAAGAGATAGAAAAATATTTAGCAAACGCAAATTATGTTTCAATTAAAATTGACTTTGGAATGACGGATTGGCAAAAGGATTTACAAAATGCTATATCAGAGAGAGTTTATTTTTCTATAGGTTTTAATAGTGCTGGAATTGGTCTTTGCGGGAATGGAACACTGTTGTGTCAGTTGTTTAATTATCCGCATATTTCTTTAATGACGGAAGTGCCTTATCATTTTTTATCAAAATATTTAACAGAGCCGGGAATCGATAATCGTAATAATATTATTTTGCATTTGGAAAGAATAGATAATCTTTATATTAAGCAGCTGCAGTCGGAAAAAGAACAGTTTAAAACTCATCCTTTTTTCTTTGGCGGGGTCAAGAGCGAAAAAAGTAGTCAGGATAAAGATATTGATATTATTTTTTCAGGAAGTTTTGCGGGCAGTCCAGTTCGTGAATGGAATAGACAAATGATACCTGTTTTTGTTAAATCGATTTTAAATGATACGGCCGATTATATGGAGACATATGCATCGGCAGTGCCGGAAGCCGTTTATGTTATTATTAAAAGCAGGCATTTGCTGGGAACCTTTTCTATGGATCAATTATATCCATATTTTGCAGATCTATTCAGTTATATAAAAGCTTATAGACGTTTAAAATGTATGAAATATGTAATAGACAAGGGACTTTTTGCGCATATATGCGGAAATTGGCCTGATATATACCATACATCAGGAACGGTTCATCATGAAGTTCTTCCTTATTCCGAGATAATAAATTTGTATGGAAGAAGCAAGCTGATCATCCAGGATAATGCCGGTATAAACGGGGGGATTCATGAACGTATTTTTAGTGCAATGTTAAATGGAGCAGTGGTGATCAGTGAAAATGGATCTTATCTGAATAAGGTATTCGTTAATGGTCAGGATATAATATTATTTGACTGGGAGAATATGGATAGAATAGAATCAGCTGTCCATTTATTGTTGCAGAAACAAGATTTAAGAGACAAAATAGCAATGCGGGCATATAAAAAGGCAGATGAAGCACATACATGGGCGGCGAGAATGGATAATATAACTGAAATTGTGGAAAATTGGTATGAAAAGAGTATAATAAAATAAAAGCACTGAACATAGAAGAGCGGCGAAAGTAAAGTTGTATCGACGGAATATATAGACGGGTAAAACAGCTAACTCTTCTTAAGCTTTATATTTATGAAGAATACGGCCTGATGTGTTATGAGTTGGTATTATTGATACTTAATGCGGTACCTCGTAATAATAGTGTGAAAAAAATTTTTAAAATTAATAATAATATCTTAAGCAACTTGGTGGAGGATTGATGATGGCGCAGCCTGATTTTTTTATTAAGTATTTACCTATGAAGATATCACTGACATCTGTAGAAAAAGCTGTATTGCCGGAATATCTGGGATCTGCTCTTCGGGGAGCCATTGGGCAGGCCTTATATTCTGATATTACGGCTTTCAATTATATTTATAACAATCGTTCACTGAGCGGGAATAAACAGGACATTGTAAACCCGTATATGATAATACCTCCCGCAATGCATAAAACACCTTATCAGGCTGGAGAAGATCTCAGTTTTTATATGATTCTGCTGGGTGATGCTATACAATATGCACCATCAGTTGTAGATGCACTGGGCAGCCTTGAGAACTTTAAATTAGGGGCTTCAAGATATCCGTTTATCTTAAAAAAGATATTTCATAGCTTAGATCAACGAGTGATCTGGCAGTCAGGACTTTTTTATGAAACTGCTGTTCAGAGTGCCGTTGTTCCATATCGCTGCCTGAGCAATATCAAACAATTAACTATTAATATACAGACACCGCTGCGTATTCGCCGCAGTGGTATGTTGCTTGAAAGCATAGATTTCCCGACGATTATTCGCAATATCATACATCGAATCGAAGCAATTACCCAGCGCTACGGTGGTTGGGTGAATACCACAGAGGCAGTGCGTATTCAAACACTCGCTTCAGAAATCCCGGTTACTCAGAGCCATCTAGCGCTTAAACAAATGTCCCGATATTCAAATAGGCTTGGCGAAAAGATGGATTTTGGCGGTTTGCTAGGCAGTATTCGTTGCGAAGGGGTATTGACTTCATTTGTCCCTTGGCTGTATGCCGCACAAATTTTGCACATCGGGCGCAATACTACTTTTGGTATGGGGAAAATAGAAGTAGAGTTTATTTAAATTGGATGTATAATTGTTTTATAAGGATATACTAAATTCAAATTTTGATAAAAACAAGGAGTGAATAGCATATGGATTGCACAGAAAATTTTGATTTACCCGCCAATGATACTATCCGCAATATTATCAATAATTATCTTCAAAATGAAAAATCACTTGTAAATCAGCTATATTTTACTACTTCGCATGGACCGACTATCGGCGGCTTCCGTGAAGAAATATGGAAGGGAATGTTTGAACAAATTATTCCTAAAAAATTTGTTATTGAGCAATCGGTATTCATTATTGATTCGAATGGTAATGTATCAAATGAAGTCGATCTTGCGATTTTCGATGAGACCTATACCCCTTATATATTCCATTACGGGAAATTAAAATTTATTCCTATTGAGGCTGTAGCAGTCGTCATTGAATGTAAAAGTAATTCCATTAAGACAAAAAAATTAAAGAGTTGGGCAGAACGTGTATCAGCATTGAAAACATCATCCGATTCATATACCAGAACCATCAGTCAGATTGTTGTTGGTAAAGAGATTCCCAGTCCAACGCAAACTTCCACACGTCCTTTGCGTATTTTATGCTGTTTAAAAGAACGCATAAGTAATGAAAAACTTCATTCTGGAGAAAAATCCTTTGATTTCATTATTCGATCAAAAGGTAAAAGACAAGGATTACAAATAGATATAAATGATTCGAAAAAAAATTTATACGATTGGTATCTTGATTTAAATCATAGGAATCAACCAGAAAAATCTGATGAAGGAGACGATAAAAAAAGAAGCCACGAAACATACAGTTATAAGCTTAAAGATGTATCACTTGACAAATATCAAGTAGAAATAGCTGAAAAGCCTGTAGCCCTCTTAACCTTGAATTTGCAGCTGAATCAGCTACTTATGCTCATTAACAATCCTATACTTTTCCCTCACAGGGCATACGCAGATATGTTTAATAAATGTAAACCGGAGGATAAGGTTAATGGTAAATAAATATGTTGCAGGGCTTTCCATTGATAAAATTCAAACATATTTGACGGAAGCAATTCACGCTCATGTACAGGAAAAACAGACTGAGGAGGCCACTTTAAAAAGCATCGTGAACTCTTCCAGAGAAATATCAGATGATTTTTTTACTGCAATTGAGAACAAATTTAACGAGCATAAAATTGAAATTGAAAAACTCATGTCATGTTCGGGAGTATATATATTTTCCTGTACAATCGCTGAGTCTGATGAGCCTGCTTTAGAGGAACTGCTCAATGAATTATTTTTACACTATTATCACATCTCGCAGGGAAATAAGCTATTACACTATGTGTTTTTTAAGAATGACGGACGTACAGAAATTGAGGCTATTCAAGAAGCTAAAAAGCGTCTTAAGCAGAACAAATACTTTACCCGAATAATAGAAAAAAACAAATCACAATGTAAAATCGAAAAATCAGATACCGCCTCTGCAGCGAAACCAAAAGACCATCCGCTGTTCTCTTTTTGTAAAATCGAAAAATCAGATACCGCCTCTGCAGCTAATCAAAAAGATTATCCGATGTTTGTTAAGGATATCAACGCACTGTATCAGGCCAAGGATACTGATAGTGAAGATACCGGAAACAGCAATCATTTTCGTATAGCCGTAATTAAAGCCGATCTTGACGGAATGGGCGATATGTTCAGTAGTATAAAAAATTATAAGGAATATACTTCGACAAGCGAGGTGCTGTCTGATACTGTTTCCTTACGTGGCCTGCATAAAGCTGCTAAGTCTTGCCGACCAGATAATCAATCATATACAACTGGTGATTGGCTTTTTCCTTTTTACATTGCTGGAGATGACATATTTTTCGCGGTATCGGTGACAAATATAATAAAAGGTGTTGATGTATGTCAATATTTACTGAAAGAAATAAAAAATAAACTCGCTGAAAAACTCCTTGGGGAAATTTCTAACAAAATCTCTATGAGCATCGGCGTGGAAATCACCTTCAACAGGCAGCCCATACGCTATTATCTTGATAGGGTGGAAGATCAGCTGGAAAATGCCAAAAACGATAAAAATAGCTCTCATATTAATAGCTTGAAACCATTTCTCAATTCTAAAATATCAATCGGTGGACTCACCTTTTTAGATATTGATTATGCTCAGTTTAAGGATTGTAAAAAGAGTACCTCCAAAGAAAGAAAATCAGACCTTAATAGTGCCATTAATTCTGTGCCCATATGGCAGTTTTTTATTAACGACATGAATTTACTTCTTTTTATAAAAAATACTGCTGCTTGTAAAGAGCTTCTTGGTACACCAAGCTTTTTTTATACTCTGCTTGAAAGGCTTTCAGATGAAGTTATTCGTTGCGATGATAAAAAATATATAAATCTTTTATTATACTATCTACTGCCGAATTATTTAGGCAATACTGAAGAACGTCTGTGGCAAGCTGAACTACTATTAAATGCCGCCATATTAAGACAGTTATGCAGGAAAATTCCCAAAAAAGGATTTATAATCGATAAGTCATCTTATGCAAAGCACCGTATGGACACGTATCTGCGATTAATGCTTTTGTTTTCTGATCCTCGTTTTCAGATAGCTAAAAATCAAGTTTCAGATACAGTTTTATTAAGTAAAGAAAATATAGATAATGCCAGAAAAAATTTACTGACAAAGATCCGTCACTGTTTATATGAGACTATTTCACATAAAACTCTGACAAGCTGCTTTGTAAAACAAGATAAGTTCACAATACCTGCAGACAATACCCGTGCGGGTAATAAAAAACCTCGTATAATATCCTATTATAAGACCGTCCGTGTTGAAAAGTCCATGTTCTTTAGATTGCGCAATACAGAAAAAATCCCCATTTGTAAAGCTGCAATCATGCTTTCCATGAATAACAATCATAATGATTTAGATAATACTACTGCATCGCAACCAGATAAGCCTTCTTACAGAATGCCATTTGATGCAGAAAGTTTTTGTGAAAAAACTCGGTCAAGTACCGATTGGACCCCAGATTTCATTGATTCTTTAATGTTATTTTATCAATACAATGAGGCCGTCATTAAATATAAAATTATTACTGGCAATAGTAAAAATCATAAAGACAAAAGGAGTATCCGTTATGTCAGACATAGTTAAATATGAAGTAGAAACATTGTCTAATTTGTTTATCGGGGGCGCACCGCCTCCTTTTGAGATCGGGGGAATAGACCAACAGACCGCGCTGGATCAGGAAGGCTATCCCTGCATCCCTGCTTCTTCTGAAAAAGGTAGCGTTCGCAGCATAGTACATGAGGATAACAGCGCCAAAAAAACAGCTATTACTAATCTATATACTGAGTATTTAAAATCCGAAGAGATAAAAAATCGGGATAAAATAAAAACACTGGTAAAAGAGGCTGAAGCGTTAACCCGTGTTCAGGAAAGATATAAAGAAGCACAGAATGCGGTATCTGCTGAATACCTTTTTGGCATCAGCGGTTTCAATAATACACCAAAATTAATGTTTAGTGATTTACGTTTGTGTGAAAAATTTCGTGATGAAAAAAGCTGTTTTTCTATTGACATGAAAAACTCTATTACTGTTAACGGTACTACACTCACGTCCAATCCTCGCACTTACAAGGCCGCTCGAAATGGATTGATTTTTACCGGTGAAATTCGTCTCCATAAAATAGATGCCTTGGGAAAAGGTGCTGAACAGCTGTGTAAGGATTATATTATTTATATCTTAAAAAAATTTAATGAAGGAATTTATCGTCTTGGAAATTCCAAAAGCCGGGGATATGGAAAAATCCATGTAAGTATCGAGAATGAGGAGCAATAATATGGACATTTATGAAGTACAGCTTCTGTCAACAGGTCCCCTGACACAGCTTCCGGATTCTCAAAAACTCTTCGGAGCTCTGGTTTATATGTATTCCGAAAAATATGGTGACACATCTGCGTCAATACTGACAAAAAGTCTTTTAAATAAAGATATTTATTTTTCGCTGTCAAATCTTATGCCGAAGGGGTATATCCCTACACCACTGGATTATATCATCGACTGTATAGCTTCTCAACCATCCAAAGATCAGAGCGATAAGGATAAAAACCTAAAAAAGAAACGCAAGGCTCTAAAAAAGCGAAACTATATACTGACAAGCAAACTAAAGGAGCTTTTAAATGATCTAACATTTGGTAAGCAATCAGATATTGAAAATATTTTTCCTTATATCAATTTGGACCCTAAACAACAGCTTCGTGCTTCTATAGAAAGCAGCTTCTATGATATTCCGGTGTTAGACAGCAAGCTCTATTCGGTTCCTACCATCAATATATCAGAAGTAAGTTTGATGCAAAAGGAAAAAAGTACAGAAAATAAAGAACAAAAAAGTACCGTAAATAAATTTTGTTTTTATTTGCGCATAGATAACAGCGAAATTTGTACCAATTTACTAAATATGATACAAGAAGCAGTCCGGCGTTCGGCGGCTGTAATATTAGGAAAAAGAGCCTCACAGGGATTGAATACTTTTAAATTTCAGGATATCAGCAGGCAAAATATGCATTATGAATCCGTAAAACATTTTATTAATACAGGTATGCTATTGCCCGAGAACATTGATTATACAGCTTCAACTTTAAAGTTATTTACCTCAGAACGACGTCCTTTTAATATTCCCGGTGGCTGGGACAGTAATTTCACCAGATACTATATCAGCTTTATTGCTGAGGGCAGCATCATCACGGCTTCTCTTGGAGCAAACAACACCGGAAAATCTATACCATCACCATTTAATCCTCAAAGGGATATCGTCTTTGGCAATGCATTTTTATACCCGCTGCCAATACAGAAAAGACAGGTGCAGATATGCAAAAAATAACATATAAACTGACTGCACAGTCCAGTTTGATTGTATCACCCAGAATGAATACAGCTCTATATAAGGAATTAGATGAGTTTTTTCTGGATCAGCTAACAACTAGCGGTGGCTATCTTGATAAAGCTAAACTAAATATTATTTATCCATTTTATCAGTATGGTGAATATACAAAATATGTCCCTGAGAGTGCAAAATATTATCTGCCTGGTAGCTCCATCAAAGGAGCCTTGTGCCAGAAGCGCTCCTCTGATACTGGAAATATAATGGTCGATGATATCAGAGTCAGTAATAATGATGTTGTTTTACGCAATTTATATAAGGCACAGTATGTTAATGATGAACAAAAGGCTGATTTTGCTGTTTTTTTCCCTAATGTTGGTGTCGAAATGATAAAAGCACATACAGAATTAATTGGTGAGATTTATGTAAAAGATAAAAGTTGTGCGATATCACTCATAAAGTCAGCAAATGATTCTGCAAAGAAGAAATTAAAACAAATGCTGGTATATCTTGATAGTCTCAAAAGACAGAAAGAACATTTTTTATTTCATTTAAACTGTGCTAAATTTAAAATAACAGCTATAAAAGACAGTGATGATATTTTTTTATTGGGAGGATATAAAGGTCTGCGGAACTCTATTGAAAGCCCAAAATTTCATGAGGAAATCAACAGTGCCATTTTTTTAGATCAGGAAACCAATTTACCGCACGGACTTGTAAAAATAGAATTAATTTAGTGAAAGTAAATATAAAGTGTCATTATCGCGGCCAGTACATTATAATAAGGACTCCTGTCAGTGCAACAACCGAGCCTATGATATCAAATTGATCGGGTGCCGTACCGTCTATAAGCCAACCCCAGAGTATGGATAAAATAATAAATATTCCTCCGTATGCAGCGTAGACTCTGCCAAAGCTGGCGGTCTGCATGGTGGGAATTATACCGTACAGGATAAGCGCAAGGCCTCCCAGAAGCATGTAAAGGGGGCCTTTGTTATTTTTAAAGTATTCCCAGATAAGATAACCACCGCCTATTTCGAAAATACCGGCAATGATAAAATAGATGATCGATTTTAAAATTTCCATGTTTACTCTTTCTATATGAATATATAAGTGCTATTATTATGATATTTGGTGTTTGCAGGATGATCCCGCAAATACAGATTGAAAGAAAAAAGACCTTACACCATAAAGGCGTAAGGCTGAGTAAGATATTAATTAGTTCGAAATCATTATAATGCTGTTATATATAATTTGCAATAGTTATATGTGAAATTATTTTTTTATTATACATACAAGGGATGATATCGATGCTGTTTATTTATTTGATTGAACATATAATGCTGCCTATATTCAGTTTGATTTTGATTGGGTTCCTGCTCGACAGAAAGTTTCGATTGGATATAAATACATTGGCTAAATTAATGTTTTATGTAATCGTACCCAGTTTTATTTTTGAAAATATTTACGAAACGCAATTTCCGGAGGCAAGTTATAATATTTTGGCAGCAGCTTTTGCTCTTATGGCATTGATGTTTATAATAGCCACTGTTATCAGTAAGATCAAGGGGTATGACGGCTGTATGCTGGAGTCGCTGCGAAATGCCACGATGTTCAATAATTCCGGAAATCTTGGGGTCGCACTTGTAGCACTTGTTTTTTCGCATCCGCCTTTTCTGGTGGACGGCAAGACACCATATCTTGGCGAGGCTATGGTGGTGCAGATATTGCTGCTTATAGTGCAGAATGTGACGCTTAATACTATCGGCCTCTATCAGGCAGGCAGAGGAAGAATGTCCGCCAGAAACGCGATCAGCGTCATTTTACATATGCCTATTGTTTATGTATTTCCCCTTGTCATTTTGACGAAATATTTTGAGCTGGATGCAACTCAGTTTTTTTTATGGCCGGTTATTACCCATTCCAGTGAAATGCTGCTGCCCGTTGCCATGATAAGTATGGGTGTTCAGCTCTCACGCACTAAAATACAGTGGCTTAATTATGATGTGTGGCTCGCCAGTTTTTTAAAGCTTATTGTTGCGCCCGTTTTGGGGTTAGGGATAGTTTATATGAGCAATGTTTTTGCTCCCGGTGGGTTCACACCCGTCGCGGCCCTGGTGTTTTTGATTTATTGTGCGGTGCCGTCGCCTGTAAATTCGGCCATATTTGCCATTGAATTTAATAATTGTCCGGAGTATGCTACGCAGGTAGTGATGAATACGACGGTTTTAAGCGGTATATCAATACCAATGTTTATATTTTTAGGGCATGTATTGTTTTCTGTTTAAATTCAGCTTTTTGATTAAAGCCTGCAAAAAGGATGACGGATTTGTATAAACGCAGTGTTTTTTTTATATTGGCAGCAATAATTATTGCTGTTTTTTTTCAGCGATTTTATCTGGATGTTCCTGTCGGCAAAAATATTACTATTACACAGAAATACACTAAACGAGTCATTTTTATACCGCTGGACAGTCGTCCGCCATGCGCCAAGTTTGTCATTGATGCCGGCAGGATAGCGGATATAGAAGTTATCACGCCTCCTCAATCTATGATGGATTATTATACGGAGCCGGGAAATACTGCGGCTCTTCGTAAATGGCTGGCAGAGAATGCTGTCTCAGCCGATGGTATTATAGTATCGATAGATCAATTGTTATATGGAGGGCTGCTTGCCTCTCGTCAATCCTTTGGCAAGGAGGCGCAGGAAGGTGCTTTATGGCAGATGCTCAAGGATATACGTGAAAGCAATCCGCAGCTGCCGATATATGCTTTTAATATACTGCCGCGTATAACACCTCCGGCAAATATAGATTCAGTTCAGGATATAAAGAATCTCATGGAATATTCAAGGCTGACTGATAAGCTCAGTCAGTTTTATGATGAAGACGATCTGGTGAAGATCGAAAAACTGCGCGGTAAAATCCCTGAGGGACATTTGGCGCAGTATATGGACCTGTATATTCGGAATTTGCAGCTCAACAAAAAGTTGATTGATCTGGCTGCTCAAAAAGTTTTGACTAAAGTGGTAATAGGACAGGACGACGGAGAAAAATATGGCATTCCGAATATGGAGCGAAGAAGTCTGCAGCAATATACGGCTACAGAACAGCTGGATAATGGTACCGTGTTTATAACACATGGTGCCGATGAAGTGGGGATGTCGCTCTTGTTTAACATGGCACAGGAGTTCAATGACAATAAATATCATCCTCGTATATTTGTCGCATATAATGAAGAAAGTTCTGCGCAGGCCATTCTGCCTTACATGGCCGCTCCTGTGGAAGAAATTACAGAAGAGAAGATTGCTATGACGGGAGGTCGGATCGTGTCAACAGCCGATGAGGCGGATTTTATTTTATATCTGCATATCGGTGACGATGAGAATTTATCAGCACGGTATTGCGGGGCAAAAAGAATAAAAGAATGGCTTAAAGATGGGAAAAAAGTCGCTGTTGTGGATTTGAGCAGGCATTTTTCTGCGGATGAAGCATTGTTCCCTGTACTGTTGGCAAATGATGTTCCGGTTAATAGCCTGCTGGCTTATTCAGGCTGGAATACAGTGAGCAACTCTGTCGGCACGGCAGTTTCACAGGCTGCGTTATATTGCCTGTCAGATAATAATAAAATAGATACAGATGATGTTTTACGCCTTACTTATAATAATCTAACGGTACTTTATGAGCATTTTGTTGAAGATTATTTTTATTTAAAGGGAACGATTGATGCTGTCAATATATCCTTGCGTAAGGCCGGGATCAATAATGTGAGTGATTTGAATTTGGAGAACAATTATCTTTGGGCCAATCGGATGCTGGCGTTCTCACTGCAAAGACAGCTGGATAAGTTGGCGTATGGTATGGCCTCACGCACTCCGCTCACGATAAAAACTTCCGATGGCATAAAAAAGATTTACCTGCGTAATATGAAAGTAGATGCTTTTTTTCCGTGGCCAAGAACATTTGAAATATATACAGATGTAAATTTTACTATGCTGCTTGGGCAGTGATGCATGACAAGGTAATATAAGTTTTATTTATTGAGTATTGTCAAAAAGAACAATACTCTCTATAATATAATTTATGACTCATTGATGGATGTTTTTGTTTGCTGTCCGGATGGTTTGCTTTTTAATATCATAAAAATATTCAATAGAATTGGTTGATCCGGATAAAATGCTGGTGAGTTGGGGAGGAAGCTCTATGAATACAGAAATATTATTAAAATCTGAACGTTGTAAAGGCTGTGGTATCTGTGTGTCTTTTTGTCCTAAAAAGGTTCTTGGACTTGATACACTGGGGCATTGCAGCGTTATCAATGAACAGGCTTGTATTGCCTGCGGACAATGTGAGCTGCGTTGTCCGGACTATGCGATTTTTGTGGACAAGAAGGTGGGCGCATGACGGATATGAAATTGATGCAGGGAAATGAAGCTTGTGCAGCTGGTGCAGTGGCCGCGGGTGTGCGCTTTTTTGGCGGTTATCCGATAACACCGTCTACAGAAATAGCGGAAACAATGGCAAAAATATTACCTTCTGTTGGCGGTTGTTTTGTTCAGATGGAAGATGAAATAGGCGGTATGGGTGTGGTACTGGGTGCGTCCCTTGCCGGCAAAAAAGTTTTGACGGCTACATCGGGACCGGGATTTTCACTCAAGCAGGAGCTTATCGGCTATGCCGCATGTGCTGAAATACCTGTGGTGATAGTAAATGTTCAGAGAGTAGGACCTTCTACGGGGCAGCCCACTTCACCAGCGCAGGGAGACGTTATGCAGGCCCGCTGGGGCACACATGGTGATCATCCGATGATAGCTTTGTCGCCGTGGACTGTCAGAGAAACTTTTGATGCTGCGGTAATGGCGGTCAATTATGCGGAACGGTTCCGCACACCTGTTATTTTGCTTATGGATGAAATCGTTGGCCATTTACGGGAGAATGTACAGCTGCCCGCTGCTGAGAACATTGATATTTATCCGCGCCGCTGTCCCTCAAAGACACGTCTGCAAGGATATGAACCATATGCACCGGAGGCTGATCTGGTTCCTAATCCTGCCGATTTTGGCACTGGATATCGCATACATGTTACAGGTTTAGTTCATGATTACACGGGTTTCCCGTCGGGCAGTCCAGCTGTGACGGAAGAATTTATTGATCGGCTTCATAAAAAAATTCTGCTGGCACAAGATGAGATAACTCATTATGATGAATTTTTTATGGATGATGCGGAATATGCGGTGGTTTCGTACGGCGGTGTCGCAAGAACGGCATACGAAGCAGTCCGGCAGGCCCGTGCAAAGGGCATCAAGGCAGGAATGATACGTCTTATGACGATCTGGCCTTTCGCCGATAAGGTGATCCGCAGAAATGCCGAAAGTTTGAAGGGCATATTAGTTCCGGAGCTTAATTACGGTCAATTGAAATATGAGGTGGAACGAGCCGCCGGCGGAAAATGTCCTGTAAAATTGCTCGCCAAATATAACACGGAAATATTTGTGCCGGGTGAAATACTCGAAGGCATAGAAGCTTTGAAGGGGGGCAGGCTTTAATGAAGGAACGTACTTATGAAAAATATTTTCGACAGAATCGACTGCCCCATATCTGGTGTCCCGGCTGTGGAAATGGTATAGCAATGAAAGCTATTGTTCAGGCTGTGGAGATGCGTGGTCTGCCACGTGACAAGACGATTATAGTGTCCGGTATAGGCTGTTCGTCAAGGGCTTCAGGCTATATGGACTTTGATACGCTTCATACGGCACATGGACGTGCTATTCCTTTTGCCACAGGAATAAAGCTGGCCAATCCGGAATTGAACGTCATTGTCATAACAGGAGATGGTGACTGCACGGCTATAGGAGGAAATCATTTTATCCATGGGGCGCGCCGCAATATAGATTTGACAGTGGTGCTTTTTAATAATACTATTTATGGAATGACAGGCGGACAGGCTTCACCGATGACGCCGCTGCATAAAAAAGCGACCACTGCGCCTTACGGAAGTGTTGACCGTCCTTTTGATGCATGCAATCTTGCCCAGGCTGCCGGTGCTTCTTATGTTGCCCGCAGTACAGCATTTCATGTTCAGCATATGACTGATATGATAGCGGAAGGAATAAGCTGCCGGGGCTTCGCTTTTATAGAAACAGTGGTTCAGTGTCCTACAGCTTACGGACGAAAAAATAAGATGCCTGATCCCGCAGAAATGATGAAATGGATGCGCGATAACGCGGTTATGAAGACAGCGTGGGATAGAATGCCTGAGGAAAAGAAAGCGGATAAATTTCCTATCGGCGTATTCCACAGGCATCAGGCCGTGGAATATACAGAAGCTTACAGTGAAGTTATTACGCTGGCACAGGAGGGCGGAAAATAATGAAACAGTTACGTTTGTCCGGTTCGGGGGGGCAGGGAGTTATTACAGCTGCTATTATTTTTGCTGAAGCTGCTATGAGTGAAGGCCGGCAGGTGGTGCAGTCACAGTCTTACGGACCGGAAGCCCGCGGCGGTGCCTCAAAGGCGGAAGTTATTATAGACGATGCACCTATATATCATCCCAAAATTATCAAGCCGGATATTGTTTTGTCTCTGACGCAGAAGGCGGCTGACAAATACTATAAGGATCTGGATAATGCGGAGGGGCTTTTAGTCGTGGATGAAGATTTGGTCCCGAATGTTCCTGTGTTTGCCAATGTAATAAAAGTGCCTGTTACACGTATTGCCTCCGAGCAGGTAGGAAAAATGCTTTTTACCAATATTGTTGCTTTAGGCGTGCTTGTAAAACTTTCAAAGCTCATATCTTTTGAAAGCGCAGAAATGTCCGTTAAAGGGCGCGTTCCGGTTCATACAATCGAACAAAATATAAAAGCTTTGAAGCTGGGGTATGACGCTGTTTGAGTCAGTGCTTTGCCTAATATGGTGAGAAAAGGACACCCGTCGGTGAACTGTCCCCTAAGTTAGACCTAAATTTAACTTATAGGGGGCACCACACGGATTGGTGTCCTTTTTCATGCGCAGAAGCCGGGCAGTACTTGTTACATCTGTGATTTTTATATATAATAGTAGAAAGCAATAGTTATAAAATATCGGCTGCAAGCTTAGGAGCATCAGAAATTATGCAGATTTTTAAAAATGATTGGAATGAATATCTGTCCGCGGAGTTTCAAGAGGATTATTATTTAAAACTAAGAGATTTTTTGAAGGAAGAATATAGAACGAAAGTCGTATATCCCAGTATGTACGATATTTTTAATGCACTGCATTATACGAGCTATCACGAATGTAAGGTGGTAATTCTTGGACAGGATCCCTATCACGGACCGCAGCAGGCTCACGGATTAAGCTTTTCTGTGAATCCGGGGGTTAAGGCACCACCGTCGCTTGTAAATATTTTCAAGGAACTGAATGAAGATTTGGGATGCACCATTCCCAATAATGGTTGTCTGAAATCATGGGCAGAGCAGGGCGTGCTCCTTTTGAATACAGTATTGACTGTACGTGAGCATCAGGCAAATTCACATAAGGGAATAGGATGGGAAACTTTTACTGATAAAGTTATTTCACTGCTTAATGAAAGAGACAAACCTGTTGCCTTTATTTTGTGGGGAGGTCCCGCCCGCCGTAAAAAGACAATGATAACTAGTTCAAAACATTTTATTGTGGAATCAGCTCACCCCAGTCCTTTGTCTGCTTTTAATGGTTTTTTTGGCAGCAGACCTTTTTCTAAGGTCAATGACTTTCTGCAGAGTACAGGGCAGACCCCAATTGATTGGCAGATTCCGGATTTATAGAGCAGATCAGACAGTAAGTATGAAAATAAAGGAGAATTTTTTTGCGATTACGTAGGAGACCGTGGATAGCAGATGCCATTTTTGATTTTAAAGATTTTGTATTTATGAAGGATACATTTGATCCGGCAGAGCTGAAGGGCAATTGGTGTAAAATATTCAGCAGGACGGCACCTCTTTTTGTCGAACTTGGCACAGGAAAGGGCGGATTTATCAGTCAGGCTGCCGCGATGCATCCGGAGATCAATTTTCTTGGCATTGAGCTTCAACAGGATATAATCTATTATGCTGCTAAGAAAACGTCGGAAGCAGAGCTGAAAAATGTTCGTCTGGCTGTTTTTGATATCAATAGTATAGAATCTTTATTTAATGTTGATGAGGTAAAACGATTTTACATAAACTTTTGCGATCCGTGGCCCAAAAAGCGTCATGCAAAAAGGAGGCTGACGCATGTTTCATTTTTGGAGAAATACCGTCGCCTTCTTGATGCTTCCGGCGAACTATTTTTTAAGACAGATAACAGACCGTTGTTTGATTTTTCACTGGGACAATTTAACGAGGCAGGATGCAATGTGCAGGCACTTACCTATAACCTGCATGAGGAAGGCTGTCTGCGTGAGGATTTCGTGACAGAATATGAAGAAAAATTCAGCGGTTTTGGTGAGAATATAAATCGATGTGAGGTTATTTTTCCGTGAATATGGCAACAGGCAGAGATTCCGCGGTGAAGAAGAAATTTTGGCTCAATGATATGGAAGCAGTATTTATGATCATGGTGGTGCTGATAATAATAGGAACCATAAATGTTTTCAGTGCAAGTTTTATAACCGCGGAAATGAATTTTGACAATCCGTATTTTTTCCTTGTCAGACATTTGATAAGTGTAGCAGTGGGCATGGCAGCTTTTCTGCTGGCGGTAAATTTTGATTATCATAAGCTGCGGACATTTGTTCCTTTTCTGATGTTTTTCACTTTAGCGGCACTTATGCTCGTATTATTGACAGGAACTAGTGTTAACGGAGCAAAAAGATGGATAAGTTTAGGATTTATGCAATTTCAGCCCTCAGAGATAGCCAAAATAGTATGTATTATAATAACCGCATCGTTTTTGGGTGCAAAGATAGATAAAGGCCGGCAAATTTCTTTATTCAACCGCACTTTTGGCATAACACTTTTAATGGCAGCATTGGTTGAACTGGAACCGGATATGGGGACTGCTGTTTTAATTGGCGGAATACCAGTTTTGCTGCATTTCATAGCAGGTATGAAAACAAGATTGATAGGTTACGCTGCGGTTGCGTTGATGGTTCTTTTTGCAGTACTCGTCACTTTTCAGTCATATCGTCTGGATCGTATAAAAAGCTGGTATGACCCTTGGTCGCAGGCTCAGGGATTCGGTTATCAGACAGTACAGTCATTGTCTGCCATAGGTTCTGGCGGTATATGGGGGATGGGGCTGGGCAAGGGTGTCAGTAAGTATTCTTATTTGCCGGAAGCGCATACAGATTTTGCTTTCGCCGTTTTCAGCCAAGAAAATGGGTTGCTTGCTGTTTTGTTTGTTTTTTTTCTGTATGCAGTCTTGGCAGTATATTGCGGAAAGATAGCCAAACGGGCTGATGAAGGATTCGGCAAGTTGCTGGCATGCGGCATTATGCTGCTTATTGTCGGTCAGGCAGCGGCTAATCTTTATATGGTTATAGGATTGTTGCCTGTTGTTGGCGTCCCGCTTCCTTTTATAAGCTATGGAGGTACATCGCTTATTTTGAATATGGCCAGCATTGGAGTCTTGATAAATATTGGCAGATATGCAAAAGTGTTTTCGGGAAAGAGAAAAAGTGATGATATTGTGAATAGGGCTGCGATCATAACATCCAGGCGCAGATTATTGCATAGATTAAAATGATTATAAAAATCTGCTGCACAAAAAACAGGGTATTGTTCAAAATGAACAATACCCTGTTTTTTATATCAAGACTATTACTTAAGAGCTTCTTTTAATTTTGCGTTTGTGTCTTTAGCGCTATCTACGCTGCTCTGGAACATTGCCTTTTCTTTTTCACTGAGAGGCAGTTCGAGAATTTTTTCGATGCCGTTTTTGCCCAAAACAACGGGCACACCTGCGCATACGTCTTTTTCACCGTATTCACCGTCAAGTAAAGCTATACATGACAATGTTTTACCTGTGTTTTTGGCAATAGCTTCTGCCATTGTAGCTGCTGTAGTACCAGGAGCATACCATGCGGAAGTGCCAAGCAATTTAGTGAGTGTGCCGCCGCCTACCTGCGTAGCATGTTCAATTTCAGCAAGTTTTTCTTCGGACAGATATTCACTGACAGGTACACCTTTATAAGTAGCTGAACGTGTGAGAGGAACCATAAGGTCGCCGTGGGCACCGATAACCATTGCATCAATGTCGCCAACCGGACAGCCAATAGCCTGTGCCAGATAATATTCGAAACGGCTCCCGTCCAAAAGTCCGCTCATACCGATCACGCGTTCACGCGGTAAGCCGCTGTCTTTGAGCGCAAGATATGTAAGCGTGTCTACAGGATTTGAGATAATGATAAAAATAGCATCAGGTGAATGCTTTAAAGATTCATCCATAACAGACTTTACGATTTTAGAGTTAACACCGATAAGGTCAGTGCGGCTCATACCCGGTTTACGAGGGATACCGGAAGTTATAATAACTATGTTGGAATTTTCGGTTTTAGAATAATCATTGGTAATGCCGACAATTTTTGTATCAATGTGCATCATTTTTGCAGTCTGCATCATGTCCATTGCCTTACCTTCGGCAACGCCTTCTTTAATATCGAGCAATACCACTTCATCAGCAAAGTTTTTTAAAGCTAATACGTTAGCAGCGGTAGCACCTACGTTACCAGCGCCAATAACAGAAATCTTCATATCAAGAGTCCTCCTCAAATTTTTGGATTTAAATTCAGCTTTATTAAAAGTATAATACAATCAATGTTATAAGTAAAGTGCTTTGTTTATTGAACGATAAAAACTATATATAATATGATTGTATCTGCTGACAACTAAGTATAATTCATTATACTCCCGAAAAGAATGAGAAATAATATATTATAAGGTGAAGTCGTTCTCCGCATGGAGAGCGACTCTTATGCTCAGAAATGTTTTGCGCTGCAATAAGTGTGCCATACTTCAGATTGACAAGAGCAATGATGTATAAAAAAATAAGCCTGTCTCTAAATAAATAGAAACAGGCTTATCGAAAAATCGTTCAGACTGTATAATAATTTACTAATTTGGCACCAAAGATGCCATCAATCTTAGAAACCTGATCAATTATATCCTGTGTGATATCATCATCTATTGTAAGAACCATAATGCTGGTGCCGGCTATCGCTGTTTTTCCGACCTGCATGCCGGAGATATTTATATTATATTTAGCCAGCAGAGAACCGACGTGGCCTATCATGCCCGGGCGGTTTATATGAGGGCAGATCAATATTCTTGCATGAGGATCTACATCCACTCGATGCTGGTTTATTGTCACGATCCTTCCTTCTGTGCCGAAAAGAGCGCCCTGAACGGATTGTTCGCCGCCGGAGGTTTTTAAAGTCACAGTTATCAAATTGGCAAAATTGTCAACATCTTTATTTTTGATTTCCTGAATTTTTATGTTGCGCTGCTTGGCTATTGAAGGCGCGTTTACATAATTGACGGCTGTTTGGAGAATAGGATTGAGGACACCTTTTATAACGGCAATAGTCATCATTTTCGTATCTATATCAGCGATGTCGCCATTATATTGTATTGTCAGGCTTTGAATAGGTCCATCGGAGAGGGATTGTGCCGTGCAGCCGAGTCTTTCCGCCAAAGTAAGATAAGGACGGATTTTTCCCATGGTTTCTGCTGACACAGGTGCCATATTAACAGCCGTAGAGACGGGTTCTCCCTTTAATGCGGCTGCTACGCCGTTTGATGCGTCTATAGCTACGCCGATCTGTGCTTCGACTGTTGAAGCACCAAGATGAGGTGTCAAAACAATATTGGGAGTGGAGGCCAAAGGATTGTCCTGAGCCAGAGGTTCTGAAGTAAATACATCGATTGCTGCCGCGGCGATCTGACCTGATTTTAAACCGTCAGCTAAATCCTGTTCATTGATAATGCCGCCGCGTGCACAATTGACAAGGCGGATGCCTTTTTTCATTTTGGCAATATTATCTTTGTTCAGCATGTTTTTTGTCTGCGGCGTAAGAGGCATATGTACGGTAATAAAATCGGCATTTTTTACTACATCATCCAAAGTTCCTATTTTAACACCGAGAGCCTGGGCTCTGTCTTCGTTCAGGTAAGGGTCGTAAGCGATTATTTTCATATCAAAGGACATAGCTCTTTTGGCAACACCTGAGCCTATGCGACCCAAGCCGATAACCCCGAGTGTTTTTCCTCTCAGTTCAACACCTACATATTTTTTTCTGTTCCATTCACCTTTATGCAGTGTTTCATTGGCAATGGGAATCATACGGCTCATCGAGAGCATCATTGCCATGGTATGTTCTGTAGCGGCAATAGTATTGCCCTCTGGTGCGTTGAGCACGATGATGCCTCGTTCAGTAGCCGCAGGAATATCTATATTATCGGTTCCAACGCCTGCACGACCGATTACTTTCAGATTTGCCGCTTTATCAATGACTTCTTTGGTTATTTTTGACGCACTGCGTACAATAACGCCGTCAAATTCAGGTATTATTTCAAGCAATTCTTCTGCCGGTAATTTATCTTTGACTACTACGTCAAAATCCTTCTGCAGTATATCAACAGCTTTTTGCGATACACCGTCAGCAACTAAAACTTTCATTATGATATCCAGTCTCCCTTTTAATTGAAATAAAATAATACGGATCTTAAATTGGCTTCATTCATTTCAGAGTTTTTTGTTGCAAGCAGTGTGAAAAAATCGTTAAATGATGATGTCAATTGCTAAATCCAGATGAAGTAATAATTACATCCAGAAATATTTATGTAAATACATGTTTCTTTAAACATTTTAGTTTATCACTATTATATGCGTCAAGTAAAAAATTTGAGCAAATGTCGAATATGAAAAGAAATTTGTTTAAAATATGTTTTGCTTTAAGCAATTTATGAATATTTGACCGTTCTCTGTGATGATATTGTTTTTCTTTAATATATGACAAATTATGCTATAATATACAATGAATTTGGAAAAGCGTTGTAATAAAAAAAAGAATTGCCTACAATAAGACACAAATATCTGCTATGCTAAAAACAGCATCTGGCAAATATATGGACAGAAGATTTAAATTCAGATTACTAGAGAAGGAGTACTATGGGCGGGAAATTTACAAAAAAAGTAACAAGTTTAGCATTTGCATTATTATTTTTGCAGGAAACAACAGGTCTTTGTGCCAGCCTTTCCGTTAATGAAGCGGTAGCGATGGCTTTGCAAAACAATCTGGATATAAAAATTGCTTCGACAAAGGAAAATCAAGCTGAAGCAAATCTTGCGGCTACCAAGGCCCAAGCGGGTGTGACAGTTTCTCTGGGAAGTAATTTTTCGATATCTGATGGTGTTTCTGACGGAGTAAGCCAAAATTTTGAACGCAGCAATAATACAAGTGTATCTGTTAATTATCCGTTATATTCTGCAGGAAAAACACAGTTGAATACAGATGTGAAGGAACAGATGCTGCAGCAGAGTATGCTTAATACCCAAAGAACTACCGAAAATATAACATACAATACGGTAAAAGCGTATTATGATATTTTGGAAGCACATAAAAACATCGGTGTTGATCAAGAATCTGTGGATAATTATGGTAAGCATCTGGAAAATGTTCAGCAATTATATTCAGCGGGAAGTGTGCCGAAATCTGATCTGCTGCGTTCAGAAGTAGCTTTATCTGATGCCCAGCAGACACTGATAAAGGCACAGAATACTTTGGTCATAAATGAACTGACTTTGAAAAACATACTAAAAATGGATAAAAATGAATTGCTTGATCTGACGGATGATTTCAGATATATTCCTTTTGACCAGACATTGGACTATTGTTTGTCATATGCATCTGATAATAGAAAAGATCTGGAACAGACACAGCTGGATTATGAAATTGCAAAAAAGAATGTCGATCTGGCAAAGGCTGATTACAAACCCACAGTAAGTGCCTCACTAGGAACAAACTGGAGCAAGCAGCCTCTGCCCAGTGAACGGGATCATTCTTATACTGCCGGCATATCCGCCAGCTGGGATGTTTTTGATAACGGACTCACAAAGGCAAATGTAGATGCTGCCGAATCAGCACTCGATGAAGCAGAATTGACTCTCCAGCAGGAAACTGATTCCATAGATATTGAAGTCAGGCAGGCATATCTTAATATGCGCGACGCAGAAAAAAGATTTAATTTAACGCAGACTGCTATAAAACAGGCAGAAGAGGATCTTTTCATCGCGCAGGAAAAATACAGGGTCGGAGCAGGTATCATTCTCGATGTCATTGATGCGCAGCTGGCACTATCAACGGCCAGAACAAATCATATAAGTGCTCAGTACGATTACGCCAGATATAAGGCGCAGCTGAAAAACGCCATGGGGCTTAATGGGGAGAATATCTGAAAATGAAAAAGAAATCTATTATAAAAATAGCTGCAGCAATAGTAATAGTAGCAGTATTGGGGTTCTCCGGCTATAAATACTGGAGCAGTTATCAGGAGAAAAATAATGCGTCTCAAGTCGGCGAGACTTATACAGTGCAGAAAATGGATCTTAAATCCGTAGTCTCAGCAACGGGAACTATAAAACCTGTAGAATCAGTAGAAGTGAGTTCGAAAATAACGGCACGCATAAAAAGCGTACTAGTTAAAGAAAATGATTCTGTCAAGGCAGGTCAGACTGTGGCAGTACTTGACGGCAAGGATTTGGAAAATGAACTTATAAAAGCACAGGAAACAGTCAGCAATACACTTTCCAAATATAATCGCGCTAAATATTTATATTCCATCGGAGCCAAGTCAAAGGAAGACTACGAAGATGCGGAATATAATTATGAAACCGCACAGAGTGATATGGAAGTCACAAAATCGGATCTCGACGAAACTGTGATAACGGCACCGATGGACGGAGTAGTTGTCGGCGAACCTAAGACACCCGGTACAATGGCTGTTCAGGGAACAAGCAATCCGACTGTGATAATGCGTGTCGCCGATCTTTCACAGAAGCAGATACTGGCCAAAGTCGATGAAACTGATATAGGGCAGATAAAGGTCGGGCAGTCTGTGGTATTTGCCGTTGATGCTTATACCGACAAAAGCTTTACAGGAAAAGTGGCAAAAATATCTCAAACTGATGTCAGCAACAGCTGGGATACATCTTCAGACAGTACATCTTCATCCAGCACGTCCTCTGTTATATATTACTATGTGACATTGGATGTGGATGATCCTGACGGATTACTGAAACCGGCAATGACGGCTCGTGTAGAAATAACCACTGACAATAAGGCTGATGCGGTTGCTGTACCTCTTGCCGCTTTGAAAACAGACAGCAGCGGGTCATATGTAATCATTGTAAACGACAATAAAACAACTGAAAATCGCTATGTGAAGACGGGGATATATAGTGACGATTATGTGGAAATTCTTGACGGACTCAATGAAGGTGAGAAAGTTTCAATAGAATATACGGCGCCTAAGACCAGCACATCATCATCAAAACAGGGCGGCGGACCTCCTTTTTAATAATATGCATTAAGAATGCAGGTATCTGCCGAGCAGATGTTTTTATTTTAGTCCTTGTGAATCTTTTGTTTTTAAGAAAGCAGGTATTTTATGACAATCGACCTTGAGGGGATAAAAAAGATATATCAGATAGGTACCCAAGAGGTAGCCGCTTTAAATGGTATTGATCTGCATATAAAACAGGGAGAGTTTGCTGCCCTAATGGGTCCTTCAGGCTCCGGAAAATCGACTCTTATGAATATTCTGGGATGCTTGGATAGGCCCACAGTTGGTTCATATAAACTTGATGGTAAGGAAGTAGCATATTTAGGTGATGATGATCTGGCCAAGACACGCAATAAAAAGATAGGCTTCGTTTTCCAAAATTTTAATTTATTGTCGCGCATAAGTGCATTGGATAATGTAGCACTGCCTCTGGTATATGCGGGGAAAAGCCGCAGAGAACGTGCGGAGAGGGCCTATCATTTTTTAAAAGCAGTAGGCCTGGATACTAGAGCCAACCATCAGCCAAATGAACTTTCAGGAGGGCAAAGACAAAGAGTAGCGATTGCCAGAGCCTTGGTGAATGATCCGAGTATAATCATGGCAGATGAACCTACGGGTAATCTGGATACGAAGTCGACGACAGAAATAATGAAAATATTTATTGACTTGCATGAGCAGGGCAAGACCATCATCCTTGTCACGCATGAACCTGAAATCGCGGCCTGCGCATCAAGGCAGCTGCTGGTACGCGATGGCGTAATAACACGTGATGCCGGCAGGGGGGAAAAAATGGATGTTGTTTAATGAGAGTGTTATGATGGCCCTGAAAGCATTGATTGCCAATAAACTGCGTTCTATACTGACTATGCTGGGAATAATCATCGGCGTCGGCGCAGTAATCGCTATGGTATCAATAGGCATGGGGGTCAGGAAAAATGTTCAGGATTCGATAGCCAGTCTTGGCAGCAATATGCTCATTGTTCAGGCCGGTGCTCCTCGGGTGAATGGAGTGCGCCAGGCTGCCGGCAGCGGTGAAAATCTAAAACTTGATGATTCGGATGCTATAAAGAAAAAAATAAAAAACATTGATTATGTCGCACCAAGTGTGCAAAAATCATATCAGGTAGTAAACGGCAATCAAAACTGGAACACGACTGTTTACGGCATAACATCAGAATATATGGCGATACGGTCTTTGACGGTCAACAGCGGGTCATTTCTTACTGAAAATGACATAACGACTCGTGCACGTGTTGCCGTTATAGGCGCCACTGTTGCATCAAATTTATTCGGCAGCACCAATCCGGTCGGAAAAAATATCCGTATTAATAATGATCCATATAAAATTATTGGTGTTTTGGAAAATAAAGGGCAGTCAGCTATGGGGCAGGATCAGGATGACTGTGTTTTGATACCTGTTACAACGGCGATGGAACGATTAATGGCTTTGACAAGCATAAGGACTATAAACGTGCAGGTTTCGTCGGCTGAAAAAATTGATCAGGTCCAAAGTGAAATAGAGACGTTGCTTCGTCAGCGTCATCGTATAGAAAATCCGGTCAATGATGATTTCCAGGTAAGAAATCTTACAAGCATAATGGAAACAATGACCAGCACCACAACTATGATAACGATGCTTCTTGGGAGTATTGCGGCTATTTCTCTGATAGTCGGCGGCATTGGCATTATGAATATAATGATGGTTTCTGTGACGGAACGCACAAGGGAAATAGGTATAAGAAAAGCATTGGGGGCAACTTTCAATAATGTGATGATGCAGTTTCTTATAGAATCCATTGTTGTCAGTGTCATCGGCGGGCTCATCGGCATTGTTGTCGGCTGTGCCTCTGCGATGGCAATTTCCAAATTCGGTGGATTTAATACAGTGATAACGTTGGAACCGATTCTGCTTTCTTTCTTTTTTTCTGTCGGTATTGGTTTGTTTTTTGGTATTTATCCGGCAAGAAAGGCGGCAAAATTGGACCCAATCGAAGCACTTCGCTACGAATAATAAAAAACTCACTAAAACAGTATGTATTTTTCAGGAGAATATTGTATAATTATTATAAATAGATTTATCTGCTGAATTGAATATTTATTTATTTTCAAGGGAATCTATAAAATAATTTTAGCGAGGATGGTAGTTAGCAATATATGTTACTCAATAAAAAATCTGTTGAGCTTTTGGCTCCTGTCGGTCAGTGGGAAACATTGGAGGCTGCGGTAGAAGCAGGCGCTGATGCTGTTTATATGGGCGGTAAAGCTTTTAATATGCGGATGTTTCGTGATGATTTTAACTTTGATAATGCATCATTAAAAAAAGCTGTGGAATATACTCATTCCCATGGCGTGAATTTGTATATAACCTTAAATAATCTTATAAGTGATGATGAAATTCCACAGCTTGTCGAGTATCTGAAATGTCTTGACCGTGATATTAAACCCGCCGCACTTATTATTCAGGATCTGGCTGTAATAGAAATAGTGAAAAAACTTGGGTTGAAGCTCAATCTTCATTCATCGATCATGATGAATACGCACAATGAGCTTATGATTGAAAAATTTAAGCAGTATGGCATCAGCCGTATTGTAGCCAGCCGTGAAATGAGTCTCAGTGAAATATGCATTCTAAAACAGAAAACGGGAATCGAGCTGGAATATTTTGTTCACGGTGACATGTGTATTGCGGAAGGCGGACAATGTCTGCATTCGGGAATTGTATTCGGCAACAGCAGCAATCGCGGACGCTGCATGAAAGCTTGCCGCTGGCAGTATAAATTTGGTGAAGAGACCAAGATTGCTGATCCGCGGTTCTTATCTGAACAAAAATTTTCTTATAAAATGGCTTTAAAGGATATGTGTATGTATCGTGCGCTTCCCGAATTGATTCAATCAGGAGTATATTCGTTTAAAATTGAAGGACGTATGAGAGATGCCGCTTTTGTCAGCCAGCTTGTTGGTATATATCGCCGTGCCATAGATCGATACATAGCAGATCCTGCAGGCTATAGTGTGGATAATAATGACTGGCAGAAGCTTTCTGAAAGTAAGGTAAGAGGTTTTTCGACCTGCTTTGCCGTCAGTAAACCTACATATAAGGATATTGGTTTGACGGGAGAAGATGAGCCACGCTTTTTTAGCAAGGCAGTGAAAGAGGCTGGATTTGAAAGAGAAAAAACAGTTCCTTTTAAGCCGAAGGAACATAAAAAACCTGATCTGTCTGTACACTGTGCGTCATTGCTACACTTAAAGGAAGCCTGTGCTAACGGAGCAGATGCAGTATATGCCGGCGGTGATGTCTATCGTCCTTTAAAACCGTGGACTATAGCCGAATTTGCAGAAGCCAGAAAAATAACAGCTGAAAAAGGCTGCAGGCTGATTATCACTACACCACGCATAACACGAACACGGGAAATAAGTGAGCTGGAACAATTATTCAGCACACTCGGCAGCTTTAAACCGGATGGTATTTTGGTACACAACATGGGAACTTTTTCACTGGCGAAAAAATTGACGAATCTGCCGGTATATTGTGGTTCTTCCTTTAGTCTTTTCAATTGTGAAGCGGCAGCTTTACTAAAAAGCGAAGGAGCTGTTCAGGCAGCCGTTTCATTGGAACTGGCACATAAACAAACTATCGGTCTTATCGGGAAAAGCACACTGCCGATAGAAGTTGTCGTTCATGGATCAATCGAAGCTATGATATGTGATTTTGATTTTATTATGGAAGAAACAGGGAAAAATCAATTGGATGATCCCGAAGCTTTTGAAAAACATTATGCATTTATTGATATGGCAGATGAAGTACATGCTGTAAGGCGAACACAATATAATAGAAATCATGTACTTTTTTCTCATGACATCTGCCTTATGCCGTATTTGGAAAGTTTGGCTGGAGCAGCTTCATTTTGTATCGAGGCACAGGATTACTCACCGGAGTATACCGGCAGGCTGGTGAATATCTACCGCCAGATGATAGATGATTATACTGCGTACGATGTTCATGAAATAATCGAGGAGATTGAGCAGACTGGTCCGCGCAGCATTGGCAACGGTGTATATCGTTACGATACTTCAAAATAAAGAATAGGTTATTCTATGGTTTTGAAATATACTGTTTATATATTATTTATATAAACAGTATATTTATTTGAAGATATAAGTCGTGTCACTGCAATGCGGCACTTCTATAAAATCCGATTATTAATGCAAATGGATTTGATATTGTAAATATTTGAATGAGAGGTAGTTTCATGACGAGTTATATTGGTCCGGAAAAAATATTGGAAAAGAAAAAAAAATATATAATGCCTTGTTTGGGACATTTTTATCAGAATCCTCCTGAATTTGTCAAAGGAAAAATGCAGTATTTATATGATAATACGGGAAGGGAATATGTTGATTTTTTTGCAGGGGTGTCAGTCATCAACTGTGGTCACTGCAATCCGGAGATCACAAAAGCCGTATGCGATCAGGTAAATGATTTACAGCATGTGTGCAATATATATCTTACTGAAAATTTTGTTAATTTAGCGGAAAAGCTAGCTGAAGTCACACCGGGCGCTCTGCAAAAATCTTTTTTTTGTTCGACAGGAACTGAAGCCAATGAAGGTGCGCTGCTGCTTGCTCAGCTGTATACAGGCAATGATGAATTTATAGGTCTGCGGCATGGTTTGCACGGACGGACAAAGCTTACAATGAATCTGACGGGCATAAGCATGTGGCGCACTGATCCACATCCTGTCGGCGGCATTCACTTTGCACCGAATCCAAACTGTTATCGCTGTCCTTTGAAAAGAAGTTATCCGGAATGCGATCTGGAATGTGCCAATATGATAGAAGATATAATAAGTTATGCTACTTCGGATAAAGTGGCTGCCTTCATTGCAGAACCGATACAAGGAAATGGCGGGATAGTCGTTCCGCCGAAGAATTATTTTAAACGTGTCAGGGAAATTCTGGCAAAGCATAATACCCTTATGATAATTGATGAAGTGCAGACCGGGTTCGCACGTACAGGCAAGATGTTTGCGATAGAAAATTTTGGTGTGGAGCCGGATATTATGACAATGGCCAAGGCTCTTGGCAATGGTGTCCCCATCAGCGCCTTTATTGCCAGCCCCAAAATCGCAGATATATATGTTAAGCCGGGAGCATCCACTCTTGGTGGAAATCCTGTATCGACGGCTGCGGGTATGGCAGTGCTGAAGTATATCCTGGAACATGATCTTATGAAAAATGCTCAAAAAAGAGGTGTACAGCTGAGAGAAGGCTTGCAGGATATCCAAAAAAGACATCCGCTCATCGGTGATGTAAGAGGCTTGGGTCTCATGGTAGGAGCAGAGCTTGTAAACAAAGACAAGAGCCCTGCTGCGGATAAATTGGATAAAATTGCTGAAGAAATGAAAGACAGAGGTTTTATTATAGGGAAAAACGGTATATTCAGGAATGTTCTGGCTTTTCAGCCGCCTCTCATAATAACCGAAAATAATATTGATAATATGCTGGACACTCTGGAAAATGCAATAAAAAAATTTGAATAGAAAATGGTCCGCAAATACCTGATAAAGATATTTGCGGACCATTTTTTATTGCATTTTTGCGGAAATATATTTTAATAAAATATGGGCGCTTTTTCTGTTGGTAGCAAGAGGAATGTTATGTACATCACAAATTCTCAGTAAAGCATTGATATCCGGTTCATGTGGCTGGGCGTTCAGCGGATCGCGCAAAAATATGACATAATTGATTTTTTCGGTAGCTACAAGAGCACCAATCTGCTGATCACCGCCCAAAGGTCCTGACATCATTGTTTCTACGTTAAGCTGATATTTTTCATTTATCAGCGTGCCCGTAGTTTTAGTGGCGACAAGATGAAACTTTTTCAGCAGATCCTTATGATTGTTGACAAAAGACAGCATCTCATCTTTTTTTTGATCATGAGCTATTAAAGCAATAGTTTCCATAAGCATAACACCGACTTTCTGATATTTTTATTATTTTCGGACCATCGCCCGCATCAATATATTTCTAAGCTTGCACAAACGGACGTTTTATCCGGTAAAACAGCTGCTGTCAGTACAAAAGATTCATTTATAGTATAGACTATTTGTTTGGTTTGGTAAACACCTGTCTGTGCTATAAATAGGAAACGGAGCATAGTCCGTTTTTGACAGAATGCTGCTGTTACAGATGAAATTTAGCTATTTGTGTTTTCAGCTCTTCGGCTAATTTTGCAAGGGTCTGGCTGGAACTGGCTATTTCTTCCATTGAGGCAAGCTGTTCCTGTGTGGCGGCGGAAATGCCTTGTGTTCCGTCAGCCAGTTCTTTGCTGTTGAGATCGATCTTTTCAAAGGCTTTGGCAATATGGCCGCTGTCAGAGAACATTTTCTGTATTTCTGAAGATATTTCTTTCATTTGGTCGGAGACATTTTCCACTGAAGTTATGATTTCTTTGAAGGCAGTGCCTGCCAGGTCTACTACTTCAGCTCCTGTTTGTACTTCCTGAGTGCCGGACTGCATTACAGATACGGCTTTTTCTGTGTCTGACTGGATTTCCCCGACCAGCTGGGCGATTTTCTTGGCTTCGTTTTCCGATTGCTCCGCCAGTTTTCTGACTTCTTCGGCAACAACGGCAAATCCTTTGCCTTGTTCACCGGCCCGTGCGGCTTCGATCGCGGCATTAAGCGCCAGCAGGTTTGTCTGTCCGGCAATTCCGGAAATGGCGTCTACTATAATGCTTATTTCTTTTGATCGGGTTCCCAGTTTTGCTACCGCCTGTGAGGATTCATTGACGGCTGCGGCTATCTGGTTCATTTGCAGGACGGCTTTGTCTGCTGATTGACCGCCGTTTTGGGCTTTTTCCGAAGCGTTGGCAGATTGTTCGGCAATATGGCCGGCATTGTCAGCGATTTTTTTTATTCTTGCTAATAGCTGATCAACGGTTTTAGTGGTGTCATTTACTTCTTTTGTCTGAACAGATGCGTTGTTTGCGATTTCAGCTACCAGAGACGCAACCTGATCGGCAGCCTGCGCCGACTGGCCGGAACTGGCAGTCAGCTGTTCGCTTGAAGCCGCGGCCGACTGCGAGGTGTCGGCTACACGGGAAATAACGCTGCGCAGGTCTTCTGTCATACGGCTAAGACTTTTGCCCAATCTTCCCATTTCATCTTCTGATTTTATATTTATTTTTGTTGATAGATCTCCTCCGGCTATCTGTTCCGCACAATGCATCAGATATTCGATCGGCCTGCCGATCTTTCTGTTGAAAATCATGATTATGAAGCTTACCAGCAGCAGGACAACGGCGATAAAGATAATTATGCTTATGATCATTACTTTGTTGACATTCTGATAGGCTTCCGCAGTAGGATATACCAGTACCATATGCATTCCTGTTTCGGCGATCGGTGCGGCTATAACAAAGCTGTTTTCGCCAAAGGCTGAGGATTCTGTCAAAAATGTATCTGCCGATTTTAAGATTTCCGTTCCAAGCTGCTGTACTGCGGGATTTTGGTCATCTACGATTTTTTCCTTAAGATTTTTATTGTCATCCTTGTCACCAAGATAATATCCCTGAGGACTTATAACAAAAGCATATCCGGTCTGGCCTATTTTTATATTGCGAATGTAATCCGTCAATGTTTTTAGATTAATATCGGCGGTAGTCACGCCGATGACGCTGTTATCTTTTTTGATAGGACTGCTGATGGTGATCATTGCGACTTTGCTTACAGAGTCCTCATATGGTTCGCTCCAGGCTGTATTTGCAGTCGTTTTTAAGCCATTTTTATACCAATCGTAGCTGAAATAATCATAACTGCTGTTGCTGTATTCCCAGGTAGTTTCAATTTTGCCGTTATTTTTATATTCATAAGGTCCGTAATATTTTGTGCCTTTTTCGTACATATCCGGTTCAAACCAAAAGCCCATTCCATTTACCAGCTGGCTTGAGGATATATATTTATTGATAATATTGAGAATCAAATCTGTATTATATTGAGGCATTGCGCCAATATTGTAGGATAACAGCTCCGCATATTTGGCTGCATCTGTCAAACTGACAGACATCTGGTTGGTTATTTCACCGGACTGATGCCGCAGATTGTTTTTAACTTCATCTTCCATGCTGTTCTTGAACTGATAAATGCCAAAACCGCTTTGAATGCCACTGATTAAAATTACGATCAATACTGTGCCAATAATAAAAAGCGTCTTGATGCTTTTTGTAATGTTTTCCATTTTCATTTCACCCTTCGTGGAATATTTTTATAAGGCAGCATTGAGCACAACATGTATAGATTAAGTTTAATATTATATAACGCAGTGTTTGTTATTTTAATGTTACGTTTATATTAACAAACTTCACTGAATCGGAATTATTGACCTGACAAGAAAGATGATTTTGATATTCTGTTTGTTTTGCCTGAAAGACGGATAGAAAATTATTATTTTGTAAGCTTTGAAAATATATATTCTTGCAACAAGACATAAGTTATGATAAAATAGACAAACGAAAGCAGTTTTTCAAATGAGACTGCGGCGCTTGGGTCTTACGCAATGGAGACTCATGAACCCCGTCAGATCCGGAAGGAAGCAGCGGTAAGTGATTACCTTCATGTGCCGTGAGGGTGCCTGAGCGCCGTAGTCTGATTTGAGGAGCTGTTTTTCCTGTTTTTCCGGTAAAGGAGATGGTGAAAGCATGTCTTATGTGGCACTGTATCGCAAATGGCGGCCTAAGGATTTTGCTGATCTGGTAGGACAGGATCATATCAGTCACACGCTGGCGCAAGCTATAAAAAACGGCAAGATAGGCCATGCATATTTGTTTTCCGGTCCGCGTGGCACAGGAAAAACAAGTACAGCCAAAATCCTTGCCAAAGCATTAAACTGTGAACATGGTCCTACGGCGAAACCCTGCAATAAATGCAGCAACTGTGAAAAAATAAATAATAATACATTTATGGATGTATATGAAATAGATGCTGCTTCAAATCGTGGCATTGATGAAATCCGCGATCTGCGGGAAACTGTAAAATTTGCCCCTGCAGAGGGCAAATATAAAGTTTATATTATTGATGAAGTGCATATGCTTACATCCGAGGCATTTAACGCACTCTTGAAAACGCTGGAAGAACCGCCTGAGCATGTGGTATTTGTTTTGGCTACTACTGAAATACAAAAGGTGCCGGCTACGATCCAGTCGCGCTGTCAAAGATACGATTTTAGGCGGATAACACAGAATGATATAAAAAAACAGCTGCAAAAAATATCAGCTGCTATTAATATAGCAGCTGAAGATGAAGCTCTTTCCATAATAGCCGTTCATGCTGACGGCGGTATGCGGGATGCCTTAAGTTTGCTTGATCAGTGTACGGCTTTGTCAACGGAGAAATTGACGGCAGAAAATGTACGCCATATTTTAGGTATAATAGATTACGAATACATCTGGCAGATAACAGATTCCATTATAAATAATGATACGCAGGGTATTTTGCATGCTGTAGGAGAATTGATTGCCGCAGGTAAGGCCATAAGTCAGCTTTTGATAGAGTTGGCTCTTCATTGGCGTTCGGTCATGATCTACAAGGCTTCCGGTGAAATTGCTCTCGAAGAGCAGGAGGCAGGTTCTGTGCTTGCCCGTCAGGCAGCTGCTTTTAAGCATGAACAGCTGACTGCAATGATAGATGCAGTTTATGAAGCATCAGGACAGATACGTTGGTCCCCGCAGCCGCGGGTAACTGTTGAAATGGCATTGATGAGACTATGCTACCCTTATGAGACTGCTTCGGAAAATAACGTATCAGCGGAAGATACGCGTCTTTTGGCAATGGAGAAAAAAATATCGCATTTGGAAAATGTGATCAGTAAGCTGGAAAATTCTGCACGTGCGGCTATCGTACCGGCAGTAAAAAAGAGCAGCAGCACAGAAAAAAACAATATAAAGACGAAAAACGCCGGCAGTAACGAGCATATTCCTGCTCAGGCGGTAAAACCAGTTTCTCCTGCGGTCCGTGAGATGCTTTCACCGGAACAGCGTGAAGAGGCACTGCCTGTCTGGCAGGCAGTGCTGGATGGACTGCGTGAACAGCATAAAATTCCTGCGCTTGCCTGTGTGGAGAAAGCACAGGTTCGCGGTATGGCAAACAATCAAATGATTCTTGCTTTTAAGGCGTCATTTCTCAAAGCAAGGACGGAACGGGCTGATTATAAAAATCTTATAGAAGAGCTTTTATTAACAAAAACAGGGCAGCATATAAATCTTGTATGTGTTATGGATCAGCCTGCTTCTAAAAAGATATTATCAGATGAATCTGCCGATAAAAATACAGCTGTGGAAAAAAAAACTGAAACAGCAGGCGACAGAAATGATCTGAGCATTGAGGAAAAGAAGCGTCTGCAAAATGCCGTAGATATTTTCGGCGGCAATATTATAGAGGAAACTTGATCTTTTATACACGAAACGGGGAACATCCACATAGTGGATATTCCCCGTTTCATATCGTGCGAATACTGTAGGACCGCAGCAGTCAGAAAGTCTCATGAAGCTATATAACGCATGTAGGCACTGTAAATAAATAAAAGAAAAGCTAATCCCATAAAGATAAAACTGAGATATTTTACATATTCACTGTATTTCTCACTTAGGTCAGCATGCCGCTGCGCATAGATGGATATGAGGGCTCCTTCCAGCAGGATATATATGCCTCTGTCAATGTTTGCCAGCTGCGGCCAGCCTATTATCAGAAATACGATGTTAATAACTATAAGTACTATCAAGAGAATATCGCGGCCTGCTTTTTTTTGCGGCGGAGCAGCAGAGCCCTTGGTTTTTTCGATTTTCTCACTGATGCGTTTTGAATATCGGGCCATTCACATCAATCCTTTTTTATTGATTTTATATATTATAGCATAAATTCCAATCAGTGACTAACATGGTTGAACCTATCAATCTGTACAGTACAGTTTTGATCATAAAAAACAGTATTATAGTTATTTGCCCATTGCAAGTGGATTATATTGGTAAATATGATCATTATTATTCAATGTGAAACAAGCTTTTTTGTAAATATCAATTGCTACTTTCAGTAATGATTGATACAATATGATATATATGTATTTTAATTTAGACAGCATAGGAAATTGAGGTGTAACATTTTGTGGTCGGCATACAGCCGGCACAAAGATATAATGATAAGACAGAATCGCAATAGAGATAAATTAGTGAATTACTACAATAAATTTGCAGAAAGCGGCGAAATTGATCCCAATGTTCATCCCTGGGTGGCCGAATCATGGCAGAAAAGCAGAAAATTTGCCATAACCGCAGAGAAATTCAGTGATCTGGCGGAGATGAGCAAAGAAGAATTAAGAGTTTTGCAAAATCATCATAAAGCAGCAGTGGAATATATGCAGGATTTTACTGATGGGATAAGGGATTTTTTACAGGAATATGATTTATGTCTGCTGCTGCTGGATAACGAATGCAATATTTTAAAAAATTATTCGTCTCCGTATAACAGATTGCTTTCGAAAAAAATTGAAGGCGCCAATCTGAAAT
>NZ_WIQM01000001.1 GCF_015732185.1 Pectinatus haikarae | reverse complement strand
TCTATGATATGCAGGATATTGCTTATATGTCATATCTTGTTGATGGTGATAGTTTTGCTGCTTTTAAATATCGTACACCACAACCTGGAATGCCTTATGCGTTAAGAATTCAATTATTTGAAGGCAGCAGGGTATGCAATCCTGGCACACAGGGAGTAATTAGTTCTGTTTCTCCATGGATGGTAATTGTCCAGAATCCTAATAATGGCAACCATATTATTGATGGGGTTGAAGTTGATGTAGACGGTGCTGTAGTTGCGTATTGGGTATGCAATAAATACTTATATGATCCAACGAACATGACTCAATTACCCGAATGGGTACGCGTAGAATCCTTTAGTCCGCAGACTGGACAACCGAATATATTACAAATTGGTCATGATGAACGTCCCGAGCAATATCGGGGCGTTCCGTATTTAGCACCAGTACTTGAAAGTTTAAAGCAAGTCAGCCGTTATACAAGTGCTGAATTAACAGCAGCGATCATTAAAGCATATTTTACGGTCTTTTTTTCAGAAGAAGTTCCAAATACAGGCGGCGCTTTTCCGCTCAATGAAGGCATTAAGCCAAGAGATAAAATAACACTTGATCCTGATAAATTCGAACTTGGGCCTGGTTCAATGAATGTGCTGCCGCCTGGCTATAAGGTTACATCAATGGATCCGCAGAGAAGCTTATCAACATTTGAACCGTTCACGCAGGCTCTAATAAAGGAAATAGGCGCGGCGCTTGAAATACCATATGAAGTATTGATTAAATCGTTCAATTCTTCTTATACGGCAAGCAGGGCAGCATTATTGCAGGCGGGTTCAAATTTTAAAATGCGGCGTACATGGTTTGCAAGAGATTTTTGCCAGCCTGTGTTTGAAGCCTGGCTTGCTGAAGCTATCACAATAGGAAGAATAAAAGCACTAGGTTTTTTCGATGATCCTCTTATTCATAACGCATGGTGCAATACTGATTGGTATGGTCCTGTAATGGGAGTTTTGGACCCGATAAAAGAAGTGCAGGGCGCTGCATTACGTGTTCAGTATGGTATTTCTACACGTGAAAAAGAAACAGCGGAAATGACAGGCACTTCATGGGATGAAAATGTGGAAAGATTAGCAATAGAAAAGCAGACAATGCAAAGGTTAGGCTTGCCACTTGAAACAGCGGTTGTACCAAGCTCTGATCGTTCAGAAAATGAGCAAAACGGGGAGGTGAATAAAACATGAAGTTTTGGAATTTTAAACCTGTTGCTGATGGTGCAGAACTCCGGATTGATGGAGATATCGTTGATGATAATGATATTTGGATGTATGAATGGTTTGGTATTAAAGCTGCTTCACCAAATACTTTTAGGGATGAACTTAATAAGTATTCAGGACAGAATATAACAGTATGGATAGATTCTTACGGTGGTGATGTCACGGCTGGTGCCGGTATATATAACGCTCTTAAAAGCCATAACGGAAAAGTTACCACTATCATAGATGGCAAAGCAATGTCAGCAGCTTCTGTTATTGCTATGGCTGGTGATACTGTCCAAATGTCACCTGTTGGCATGTTGATGATTCATAACCCATCGTCAGAAGTATCAGGAGAAGCAAAAAATTTAAGAAAAGTAGCAGATGTGCTTGATACTGTAAAAACGACAATTATGAACGCTTATTTGCAAAAAACAGGTAAATCAGCTGATGAAATAAGCCAAATGATGAATGATGAAACTTATATGGATGCCCAAAAAGCTAAAAATTTAGGCTTTATTGATGAAATTTTGTATCAGGACGAAGGACAAAAGCCACCCATTCAAAACTCGCTTATGTTTACTCGTTTTGCTATACAAAACAGCGGAAATGCCGATTCATTTAAGAAGTTTATTGAAAAAAATAAGAAAAAATTAATTGAAAATAAGGAGGAATTACCTTTGGAAGAAAATAAAATCAATACGCTGGAGGATTTGCAAAAAGCTTATCCGGATTTGTATGGACAAATTGCTCAAAACAGTATAGAAAATGAAAGAGGACGCATTTCAGCACTTGAAAAAATGGACGATCCACAAAATGAAGCGCTTCACGCTATAATAGTGGACGCTAAAAGCTCTGGTAAATCAGAAAAGGACATAAAATATGTAGTAGATATATTAAATAAGTATCCTGCAGCAAAAGAATCAGAATATCAAAAAAACGATGGCAAGGATTTTATGAAAGATGTCATAGAGGATAATAAAAAATCTGGTGTTGATAATATTGCATCAAACGGTAAATCAAAAATTGAAAATGAAGAAACTGAGCGTAAAAATGCGGTTAAATTCATGGTAGAAGCAATTAATAAAAGAAATGGAGTGAAAAAATAATGAGCGAATTAGTAAATACAGCAGCAACATTTACTTATGATCCTTTAATCGGTGGCCCGATACCAGCACGATTGACAAAAAACGTAACTATAATCAGCGGGGCAGGGGTTTTAGCCAGAGGTACAGTCCTTGGAAAGATTACTGCATCAGGTAAATACACGATTGTAAAAAGTACAAATACTGATGGCAGCCAGACTGCTAATTGTGTTTTGGCTCAAGCAATTGACGCAACAAATGCTGATGTTATAGCCACGGTATATTTACGTGGACGGTTTAACCGCAGCGCCTTGATATTTGGCGGGACTGACACAGCAGATACGCATGAAGACACCTTGCGTGATCTTGATATTTATCTGACGAACGTACAATAAAAAGGAGATGTAAATAATGGGATTAGATATCAATAGTACTTACACACTTTTGCAGGCATTAGAAGAAAGTTATCCGCCTCAGACACTTTTCAGGGACACTTTTTTTCCGAATGAAAATACTTTCAATACTCCTACTGTATTAATTGATTACAGAAAGGGAAGTCGTGAACTTGCGCCATTCATTGTTAAAAATGGCAGCGGAGTAACTATGCAGCGCACTGGTTTTCAGACAAAACAGTATGAGCCACCAATGATGGCACCTCAACGTCCCACTACTATAAAGGATATTGAAAACCGCTCTTTCGGTGAAAATGTATTTTCCGTTCAGACTCCGGCGCAGCGTGCTCTAGTTTTACGCGCTAAAGATATGGCAGAACTTCAAGACATGAATGTGCGCCGTATTGAATGGATGTGCGCTCAGCTAATGTTATATGGTGAATTTAATGTTACTGGCTATGCAGATGACGGAAAAACAGCTTTAGTAGATACTGTAACATTTGCTGACTGGACACAGAAGCTTACTTTATCTGGCACTGATTGTTGGAGTGCGACTACAGGTACTCCTTATAGTGTTATGCAGGATATGTCCAAAACAATAGCCCGTAATAGTGGTAAAATACCAGATATCGGGATTTGCAGCTTCAAAACGGCAGACGCAATCATAGAAAACAGTGAAATGCTTAAGTATTTATCTATTCCAAACAGAGATAATTTAACTCTTATGCAGTTCCAGCCGCGTATTACTGCACCTGGTGTAATGTTCTATGGTTTTATTAGTTCTTTAAATCTTCAGATATGGGCTTATGATGGTGTATATGATGATGGCACAGGAACTTTGCAGCAGTACATTCCTGACGGTTACTTCATTATGGGGGTTCGTGGTCGTGGTTCTCAGCTTTTCGGCGCTGTGACTCAGCTTGAACAGGATAATGTTTATAGAACCTATGAAGGCAAGAATGTACCGAAAGTGTGGAGCGAAGTAGGAAAAGATACTCAACTGATACGTGTTGCATCTAAATGCGTGCCAAAACCAGAATTTATAGATGACTGGTATACTGTAAAGGCATTTTAAGGAGGTCTTATTGATGGATATTTTAGTTAATAAATTTAAAGTAAGGCACAACGGTAGGACTTATAAAAAAGATGATGTTATTAAAGGAATTTCCGATGATGAGGGCAAAAAATTAGCTGCCGCTAGTAACGGAACCTTAAAAATAATAGCAGGAACTTCTGATGGAGTAAAAAAAGATACGCAGCTTCCTGATGTTGATCCTAAAAAAACCATGGGTACCAAAAAATGACATTGAAGGACGATATGCTGGCTGACGTTGACAGTGTTTTTTTTAATTCTGATGAAATGGCAGAAACAATTACTTATACATCAGATGGCGTTGATAAAAATATCTCAGCACTAATTGAAATTGGCACTTCGTCAGGAGAAAAATGGAACCTAAAGGAAAAGGACCGTAGTTACGGAGATGCTACGTTTACTATTAGACAGTCAGACATTCCCAAGCCACATATAGGTGATGAAATTCTTTACAATGGCAACACTTATACTTTTGTTACCATAGACCAATGCGTGAATGGTATGTATGATTTACGGTTCTCATCTGGTGAATCGGCTGTCAGTATGGGGAGGCTGTCATAATGGAATTACAAATCGAATATGATGATATGGCAGTTCCCTATTTAAAAGATTTAGTTGCTAATAATCCGAAATGGATTGCTAGTGCATTAAAATCTGCTGCTTATCAGTCACAAAAATTAATCAAGTCTGGTATTCAGTCAGGTGCGCCGGGCGGCGAGTCTTATACGCCATTAATGCCTGATAAACTGCGTAAAGCATTAGAAATGGTGCTGGGCGGCAATATTAAATCACATTATCAGACAATGGGCCGCTTGAAACAAGCTGTAGGTTACGATAAGACACGAGCTGATGAAGGTGTTGTTACTGTTGGTTGGCTCAGCGGCTCAGCTGTAAATTTAGGCAGCAAGCAGCAGGAAGGTTTTACAACCGAAGTAACCGATAATGTACGTCGGGCATTTGCGGCAGCGGGCATTAAGCTTGCAAAGGGTAAGACAGAACTGACTATTGCGGCTCGTCCTACATTCCCTCCAATATTACCGGATGTCAATGTTACTGCTATGCAGACAGTACAGGCTAAGCTTGTATCTTATATCTGCGGTAATAATGCAAGATCTACGGCAAGTAGTGATCGTATATATAAGGTTTATAGGTAGGTGAGTAAATGGAAATGACATTGCCGTTATGGTCAATATGTTCCAAATGGCTGACGGCGCTCGAACAATCGAATGAAATTCAGGAGTTTTGCCAGAATAATTATGGTAAGACTCCTATTTTTTTAGGCGGAACTAATCCAAGGCAGGCACCTGATAAAAAATATTGCCCCTACATTCTTGTAATGCCGGGGCGAAAAAGCGAAGGCTCAGACCCGCTTATCTATACGGTCGGGGTTGCTTGGGTAATCGCACAGCCAAACGTGTTAGTAGATGGTGTTAAAAAACCGTTTAATGACTATTCGGATGCAAAAGAAATTATCATCTCAGGCATGCAGGAATGTGATGAATTTGGGCAGATGATTTTTGAAGTATTACAGACCTACGCAGAAGAAATAGGCTATCCTATTTCAAAAATTGAATACGATATTTCTCCGGTCACGGCTTTCCCGCAGTTTGCTGGAGTTATGTTAGCAACGACTAATATTGAACCCGCTATGGGTGAGATTTTGACATATTGAAAGGAGATTGACAATGCAAGCAAAAGGCATGAAAAGCATTCTTAATCTAGCATTTGAATCTACATACGGGGTTCTTCCATCAACCGGAACAATATATCGTATGCCGTTCAATAAGAATGCTTTAACTTCTAAGCAAAATCAAATAGAATCAAATACTATTACTGGGCGCAGGGATGCTGTGCAACCTGGTTTAGGACAGATTGATGTATCCGGACAGATTGATTTACCGCTTGATGTCCGTAATATAGGTCTGGCTTTAAAGGCAATTATCGGTGTGCCGACAACCACTTCTTTAAGTACGTCAGGCAACTTAATTTCTAATAGTCCGATTGATGTAACTTTAGAAGACTGGATAAAAATAACCACAGGATCTTTTCATATTTCAATTGATGGAACTGCTTCCGATGTAACAGGCATTACGTTCGCATCTGTATCGTCTATGGCTGCTATTGCTACAGCCATTCAAACAGCAATACAGGCGGCTAATACAAAGTTTAGTGCGGTAATAGTATCTTATGATGAAGGCACACAGAAAATCACAATAACCTCAGGTACGACTGGTGCAACAAGTTCTGTTAGTCAAATGACGGCAGCAGCATCAGGAACATATTTAGGTGATTTGCTTAATATGACTAATGGTGTATCAACAGCGGGTGCAGCGCTTTATCAGCATGTATTTAAAGTTGGTGATAGTATACCATCTTTGACAATTGAAAAAGGTTTTTCTGATATTAGCAAATATTTTCGGTACCTGGGTGCAAAAGTTAATAAATTTTCACTGACTGCCCAAGTTGGAAACAATGAAACAACTTACACAATGGATATGATGGCGGCTAATGAAGTGGAAGCAGCTGTACCTCTTTCCGCAGCCCCAAGCTCGTTAGCATTATTACGGTTTAATAACGTAAATGCCGAAGTAAAAGAAGGCGGTAATACACTTGCTATATGCCGTAAAATACAGCTTGATATTGATAATGGTTTAGATGGTGATACCTATTGCCTTAATGGTTCTGGCATCCGTCCAGCTATCAATGAAGGCGTTTTAACTCCGTCGGGCTCGGTTGAAGCATTATTTATTGACACATCTTTACTTGATAAGGCAATAAATGGTACCGAAACATCTTTGGAATTAATTTACAGTAATGGCCCGTACAGTTTAAGTATTAAATTACCGGAGCTGCTTTTTGAACGTGCCACCCCTACTGTAGATGGGCCTAAAGGAGTTACAGCTACATTAAGCTATAAAGGTTATTACAGCAATGATTCGGGCAATTCAGCGGTTATTGCTACACTTATTAATGATGTATCATCATATGCAGGATAATTGGAGGTTTCATAAATGACAGACGAGGAAAAAAAGAATCAAGAAAAAGCTAAACAGATTTATAAAGAACAGCAGGAATATATTGAAAAGTTGATTACGGAAAAGAAACTGCCAGAACTTAAAGCGCTTACTCGCAAACAACGTAAAGAACTTGATAAGTCGCATAATAATTATTTAAAAGAGGTATTCACGGATAAACGTAGTCCTCTTGTTGTACAGGAAAGCTGCTATGACTGGATTTTGGATAATGTCTATAAATCTTTTAATTTCTCTGATCTGCCTAATAATGTATGTTTAGTATTTGGACGTATGATATACGATCTGACCTATGGAGATAAGTTGTCCGAAAAAAACTAATAGATGTCTGGTCATGGACTTATGAATGGGCAGACTACTGTGAATCATGTAGGGCAGCCGGCGAAAATACGGATTGTGAAAATTGTGATGCAAAACAGGTTGAATTAATGCCAATCAACTATTCTACCTATAAACTGTGGAGCCGTTCCCAAACTCAATGGCAGTGGTCAGGCGGGATGGTTCCCGTACTGGCAGGGATTAACTATTCGTCTATGCTTGCCATAGCAAAACAGCTTGATATAAAGGTTTCGCCGGGCATGTTTTTAAAGATTCAAGCGTTAGAGGCATACACGATAGAAAAAATTAGAAAGAAAATGGAAAGAAAGTGATATTATGGCTCAAAATGATGTACAGATCAACATTATAGGTAAAGATAACGCGACGGGGGCCTTTCAGTCCGTATTATCATCTGCTGAAAAAACATCACGTAGCATACAGGGTTTAGGTGGTAATGTAGGCTCATTAAATTCCACCTTTTCAAATGCCGGCACAAGCATAATGTCGCTTAATTCTATTCTTTCCAACACTACAAGTTATGCTTTAGCTATAGCAGGTGTAAATGGACTTGGTGATGCTATGCATTCAACTATCGGGGCGGCGCTTGAATTTTATACTACAATGCAGACTGGTGCGGTATCTCTTGCTGGTTCCTTAATGTCTATGGGGCAGATCAATGGAGAATCCCTTACATGGAATCAGTCATTAAGTATGTCTAAAGAACTTATGCAAGAACTTAGTGATCAGGCGCTAGTAACGGGGGCCTCAACAAGAGAAATTTCTGACGTTTTCAGGGCAATGTTGCCGAACGCCTTGAATGCCGGAATGTCTATTGAACAGACGTTGAAATTAGCGGGTACCCTAACTACAACTGGTAAATCATTAGGCTTAAACGGAAACATTTTAATGCGTGATGCACAGGATCTAATCAGTGGTAAAAATGTTCAGCGTACAAAATTAGGTGCTGTTTTAGGTCTTACTAATGAAGATATTCAGCAGGCCAAACAATCAGCTAATGGATTATTTAATTTCCTAAGCACCAGACTTCAAGGTGAAATGGAAGCCAATCAGAATTACCTTGAACTACTAGAAGGACGCTGGAACCACTTAAAGGAAGCGATGGCTCGTATCGGTGGTTTAGGTGCAACGCCATTACTGAAATCAGTAACCGATGAATTGGCAAATATAGCCAACCAGTTTGTTAAAATTAACAATCAAACTCGTGAGGTAGAATATGTAAATCCGGATATAATAGAAGAAATTGCATCTGCCGGACAGGTTTTAATGAACTTTGGCAATCAGTTTCAAAAATTTGTTACGGATATCAGTGGTGTAGGCGTTCCAGCACTACATGCACTTGGTGCAGGAATTGATTTTGTATCACAGCATGCTGCCATAATGGGTGAAGTTTTAATGGTTACGTGGGTAGGCAGGGGCATTAATTCTTATATCTTGGATTATAGGAATGTATTAAATGGCGCGACAGAAGCAGAAACCTTCTTAGGGCGTGCTGCTCTTAAAACAAAAACTCAACTGCAAGCACAAACAGCGGCCATGACGGCGCAAAAGACGGCATATTTAAAAGAAGCACAAACATCAATGGCGACTATCGCTGCTACTTCTGCCCCGAAAGTCAGTAAAACAAATATTGCTGCAGAAATAGCTTTAGAAGCACAGTTGGGGCAGGTAGTGACAAATACTACCGGCGCTGAAACACGTAAAATGTTAGCCGCTACAACTGCTGCTACTGCTTTTAGGGGTGCAAACGCTGCCCTTTTGGCTGGTGAAAACGAACTTGCTATAAAGATACTAGAAACAAATACTTCTTTAGATGCGCAAGGGGTTGCCGCTGGTACAATGTCGGCTCGTGCTGCAAGTGCCATCGAACTTATCCAAATGGGTGAAACTGAACTTGCTCAAAAAATATTAGAAACCAATGCTGCTTTTGATTGGCAGGGAACGGCTGCAGCGACAGCAGGAGTAAAAGCTGTTGAAGGTGCGACTGCAGGTACAGCAGCGCAAGCAACTTTGACGGGTGAAGCTGCTAAGACAGCAACTGTTGTAGCTGGGGCTGGGACCACTGCTGAAGTTACGGGCGGCAAAATGGTTACAGCTGGACGTACGGCGACAACTATTGTAAAAGATTTAGCATCTTCTGTATTTACGTTGGCTGGAGGTTGGGTAACAGTTGCCTTAATGACAATGTATGCCACTTCTAAACTTGATGATTATTTCCAAAAAGAACAAAAATATACCAGAGAACATACGTTTCAAGCACCTAATGGACAATATTATACTTATCAACAAAATGGTAATATAACACCTGCCGCTAATTCAGAAGGGCTGCCAAGTTACGGAATCGATTCATACTCGTCAAAACTATTCGGTCAGTTTGGTATAGGGACGAGTAGTTCCAATAGTATTGATAATTATAATGACGAAGATATAAGGGAACAGGAAGCCGCTAAAGAACAAGCTGATTATGATGCTGAAATACAAAAAGAAGTTGATGAAGAAAAATCACAACAAGATCGTTGGTTGGCTATCCAAGAAAAGTTATCACAGGATCCTCACTATTTAGATACTCAAAAAGCAATTAAAGATTTAATGGGGCAGGTAACAGGTAAATATTCTGGTGACGATAATGATAAGTCGGCTCAAAAGGCTGCTCGTCAGCTTGCCCACCAAGAACAGCAGATTGCTGAAGCCAATAAACAATATTCTGATACTATTAATAAAAATGCGCAGCTTATCAAACAGGCTAACGATAAAATGAATAGCATTTTAGCAAGCTTAGATGAAAAGCTTCTTGAATACACCGGCACACAACTTCAAATTGATTTATCAAAAAATAAAAAAGAATGGACTGACATTGTTAAACAAATTCACGGAGCGGCTGTTAATTTAAAGACCCTGAGCTATACAACGGCTCAACATACCACTATGGGCGGCGGTTTAGGTGCAGACCTTTATAATATAGCCGCATCAAAAGACGGCATGCCTTATCAGCTTGGTGGTGATGGTGTTTCTTATACTGATTGTGGCAAATTATTTGTTGATGGCATTGAACAGGCAACAGGAGTGTCTATAGGTAGGACAGTAGACGCTATTGAACAATATGCATCGGATAATGGCGCTTGGCATCCGGCAGGCGATGGGTATATGCCTAATGTTGGTGACGGTGTTGTTGTATTAGGCGGTGACCATATTGTTATAAGCAACGGTGAAGGCGGATATGTTGGTGCTAATAGTTCGACAGGTGTGGTTGAAAAAAACAGTGTTGAAGGAGATTTCGGAGCGCCAGTTGGTTATGTATCGGTGTCTCAATTATTTCCCGAATATAACGCGCAGTCGGACATTAGTCAATCACAGGCTGCCATTCCACAGACTGATGCAGTTGGGACAATTACAGAGGCAGCAAAAGAATTAGGATTTGATAATATCCCACTTTTGATTGCGCTGGCCATGCGTGAATCTGGCGGTGACGATGTTAATAATATCAACGAAGATGCCTATAATCCTAACTCTGACGCTCGCGGTATGTTTCAGATTACGCCGGGACAAGATGTTGCTAATAATGATGGCAGTCGCTCTAATATTTCTGATCTTTATCCAGCTTATGACACGGATCCACTTGAAAATGCTAAAGCCGCAATTACTATATTACAGGATAAGATAAATCAATACGGTGATATATGGGAAGGCGTTAAACATTATGGTGAAGGCACAGACGAATACGAGGGGCAGGTTCAGGCTGATTATAATAGTTTAGGTGCTGGCATAAATCTAGCGCCTACTTCATTTAGTAGGTATACATCTCCTCTTACTAACAAAGCATTAACTGAAGCTGAACAAGATAGAAGCGAGGCGGATAAAAAGGCTTACCGTGATTGGAGTATCAGGCGTCGCAAACAGATAGAGGACACTTTATATACAAATGACCAGTTGAGCACTGATCCTGCTGCCAGAATTCATGCTATTCGCGATAAGGAACAATTTGATGTAAATGCCGCTAATGACCAATTTGAGGATATGGTAAAAGCTTCTGGTAAAAATAAAGGCGATACTGATATAGCGCAAGCTGATTTAGCTGCTAAAATTAAAAAAATTCATGAAGATGCAAACGCTCAAGTCCGTGAGGAATACAGTACTGAGCATGATGAAATAAAACAACACCTTTCTGATATGAGCTATTTACAAAATGATTACGAAAGTAATTTAGATATTAGGCAGCAAAAGGAATTAGAAAGATATATCAAGGTTCTAAACGAAGAATTAAACCAAACAGATATTTCATACAAGGACAGGCTTGCATTAACTAAGGAACTTGTTGAAAAACAACAGGAATTAGCTGAAAACAAAGGTAAATACTCAACAAATGATGCTTGGAAATCCACTATGCGTGAAATGAAAAGTTATCAAATGGATGCACAGTCAATTATGAAAAGCGGATGGAATAGTGTAACCGGTGATATCGAAGGTGTATTTAGTGATCTGCTGACGACAAATAAGTCATTTTCAGAACGCATGAAAAACCTGTATATAGATGTTGGTAATACTATCCTTAACACTATGACAAAGATTATCATGCAGGGACTCGTCATGAACAGTATTATGACCATATTTGGCAGTAACACAGGTTCATATTCGGGTCCATCAAGTGCATATGACATTGCATTTTCTAAAATGCAATCACTTTTGACTGATTCAACATCATCTGGGGCTGGATATACTTTTGGCAGTGCATATACCTTTAGGAACGTGTCTGCTTACGCCAGTGGTGGTGAAATGGATAGCGGATATGCTCTTGTTGGTGAAAATGGTGCAGAACTTATACACACAAATACACCAGGTTATGTCTATAATGCAAGAGAAACGGCAGATATTTTAAATCGCACTGCAAATAATAATAATAATGCGTCTGGCACTCCATCTGTTCAGATGACTTTAGTAAATAAAACAGGGCAGCAGATAAAAACAACTTCTGGAAACGTAAAATTTGACGGTAAAAAATATGTGGTATCCGCTGTATTGGAAGCTGTTGCCAATAATGATTCTAATATCAGAAATATATTTAAGGGGATGGTAGGATGAGTGATGCAATTGCATTTCCGGACATTATAAAACCATCCTATGGAACTACTATAGACCCCGAAGATACAAGCCTTTTAACAAAAATGGATGACGGTTCACAGGTCGGGCGCCGTAAATTTACTAAAAGCCGGCTATCATGGAAATTGAAGTGGGATGCTATCACCAAAAGTGATTATCTTATTTTATCAGATTTCTTACGGAATACGGTTTATTTTTCAGCGTTAACATTTGAGTGGATATGTCCTTTGGATAACACAACTTATACCGTAAGGTATACGGCAAAGGAAGAATTCGAGACAAAGGATGTTAATACCCTGACAGGTTCTATTACATTAACGGAGGCATAATATGCTAGCATTATCTTCAATTGCAAAAAAAGAAAAAAACAAAATGTCTACTGATTCCGTTATGCTTATACTTTTAGAATTGCAGGTGCCGATAAGTGGCGTAGACCCTATCAGAGTTTGCTATAACACCGAAGATATCACATGGAATGGTCAATTATGGCAAGCGTTTCCTCTCGAAATAGAAGAATGCAAGGAAGATTCGACAGGTTCCTACCCGTCTTTTGCTATTAAGGTAGACAATACAAGTCGCGCACTTACTTATTATATTGAAGAATCAAATGGTGCTAATGGTGGTACGGTAATTCTGCGTGTTGTAAATAGTAAAAATCTTAATAGCAATACACCAGAAATTGAAGAAAAATACGAAGTTACAAAATGCGACGTAGACCAAAATTTTGTGACACTCACTGTTGGCCCATCTTATTCACCGGATTCAAGACGCCCCATTGGAAGGTATTTAAAAAATGGCTGTAGGTTTCAGTACAAAGACGCTCGTTGCGGTTGTACATCAAGCGCTACTTCCTGTAATCATACATTATCTGGTTGCAGGGCAAATGGAAACAGCACACGCTTTGGCGGTTTCCCTGGTATTGATCAGGAAGGTGTATATGTATGATAAAATATGACGATTTAATCGGAGTGCCATTTAAAAATAATGGCAGGGATATAAAAACCGGAGTTGACTGCTATGGTCTTGCAATGGAAGTTTATGGAAGGTTTGGAATTAAGCTTCCGGAATTTTTCGCTGATTATGATGATAGCGATAAAATCAGCAACATTATTCATGGGCAAATGGATTCAAGTGTATGGCGAGAGGTTAAGCCTCCTTATCCGGTACCTGCTTTATTGGCAATAAGGTTTGGCGTACCGTCGCCTATTGTCAATCATACCGGGGTTTATATAGGCAATTCACGATTTATTCATATCAGGGAAAAGACAGGAGTTTGTATAGAAAACATACACAGCATAGCATGGCGACATGTGATTGCTGGCTTTTTTATTTATAAGGGCCAATTATGATAACAATCATCGTAGTAAAAAATCCTTTTGCGCCTTATAAAGGGCGCGAAATACATAAAATTAAATATAAGCCTGATAAAACACTGCTTGATTATACAAAGCCATACCTTTTTGATAATATAGATGCCGATAATATGATATTTGCCGTTAAAGGGAAATTAGTAAATCCTGATAATAAAATAAATGATGGTGACTTTATTGTTATGTCCCCGTCTATTGGTAAAGGTGGCGGTAAAAATCCACTACTTGTTGTAGCTACAATTGCTTTATCGGTGGCTGCCATGTCATTAGGTGCAGGGTTTGCAGGTGTATCCGCATTATCACAGGCAACAGGCTGGGCGGCTATTGGTGGGTATGCTGTTGCTGCTGGAGTTATGTATTTAGGTGGCACACTTATTAATCATGCTTTTGGCACGGCAAAAAAGGAAAGCGCATCGAATCCTACTTATAGCTGGGATGGAATTACTACTACCAGTGGACAGGGTAACCCTATCCCGCTTACCTATGGTACTGTAAAATCCGGTGGGCAAACGCTTAGTAAATTTATCACAATCAGTAATGACAATCAGTATTTATACTGGCTCATATCTGCTGGCGAAGGGCCGTTAAACTTTAGTGATATAGAAATGAACAGTAATCCGATTGGTTATTATAAAGATACCAGCTATGACATAAGAAACGGTACTTTTAACCAATCTGCAATAGCTAATTTTAATGATACTGTTTCGACATTGGCATTAGATCAGGAATTATTAACTGATTCTTATAGACAATATAATATTGACGGTAACGCTAATCAAGGCTTAATGATTCAGGTGGAATGCTCAAATGGTTTGTATTACGCAAATGATAATGGCAGTTTAGGTACAGAATGGGTATCAATAAAGGCTGATTATTGTATTACAGGCAGTAACAATTGGATAACATTTGTTAATGAAAGCATATCAGCAGCGCAGACAAGCGCAGTGCGTAAACAGTATAGGGTAGACGGTATAGCGGCCGGTACTTATACTGTGCGCGTTATTTGCACAGGGCGTGGTGCTGATATAGGGTCCACCAGAGCACAAACTCGAATCTGGTGGACAGCGGTTTCAGGAATAACTTATGATGACTTTTGTTATCCGGGGATCGGACTTATTGGAATTAAGGTCCTCGCCACAGATCAGCTGTCCGGATCACCAGCTGTTACCTTTTTAAAGACACGTTCAACAGTATTAGTCTATAATCCTGATAAAGCTGTTTATGAACAACAAGATGCTACTAATCCCGCATGGGCGTCATATGATGCCGTGCACAGGGCAGTGGATTTATATGGTGACGGTAGTGCGGTTGTCATAGATGGTGCGCCGGCAGAACTCATGATGTACGATAAGTTTGCTGCATGGGCGGCATCATGTACAGCAAAAAATCTACATGTGAATATTGAAGTCAATACAGCTGATGAGATGTTGACCGTCATAAATAAAAATATTGCCTGTGTAGGTTATGGCAGAGTGCAATTGTTCGGAGTCAAATATGGTTGCACATTTGACGATGTTGTGGATACGCCTGTTCAGATGTTTACAATGGGGAACATTATACAGGGAAGTTTCCAGGAAGAATTTTTGCAGACATCGGATAGAGCAAATGCCGTTGAAATAACTTTTACTAATAAAGATAAAAACTATGAACGTGATACTACAACTGTCTACTCAGATGATTATGATGAAGCAGATCAATATAATACAGTAACATCAATTACGATGGATGGCATAACAAGCTATGAACAAGCTTATGCTTATGGCAAGTACCAACTGTACTGTAATAAATGGCTTGTACGTACTTGTGTATTTAATGCCTCAATTGATGCAATAGCCTGTAATGTTGGCGATGTTGTTGCACTCTCACATGATGTGCCTGAATGGGCCTGTAGTGGGCGCATTACGGCCGTCAATGGAAATACTATTACAATGAATGGCATTTTTGATAATTATGATAGTGCAGCAGCTTATCAATTTCAGTATAGAGCGTCAGATACTGATTCCTTATATACTGTTGAGGTATCATCAATTACTATTTTGTCAGACGGCGTTCAAGCCGTTTTAGCTAGTCTTGGGACTGATGCACCATCAATAGGAGACATATGCGATATCGCTAAAGTAAACATAGGTTCCAAATGGTTTACAATTAAAGCTATCACCAGAAGCAATAATGGCGAATTTGAACGCCAAATTACAGCTTTGGAATACAATGCGAATGTCTTTAGCCAGAACTATACAGTACCACCGCAGAACTATTCTACTGCACAAGCTAATCAGGCACAGAATGTTATTAATATATCAGCAAGGCAAGTACATTGGCTGGCATCAGATGGTACAAAACATGCTCATTTATATGCCTCGTGGGAACTTCCATCAGGCGCATACGCAAGCAAGTTTCTCGTTTATGCATCAACTGATAACGTGAATTTTAATATGATTGCAGAGGTAAGCGCATTTTCAATTGATTTTGATACACTTCCAGATACCATTTATTACTTAAAAATAAAAACTATTACTAATTTGTCTCAGTCAAGTGGAGTTACAATTACCGCTGATGTTGGACAGGATATCCCACCTAACGACGTTACTGGACTTATGGTTATACAGGTTCTATCAAATGCTACTCAGGTTAAATTAACATGGGCAGCTAATACCGATATAGATCTTAAAGGATATCGTGTCTATGTAAATAATATCCTTGTTTCAAATATTTTAACAGACTCAACTTATATTTATACCGCATCTTCAACTGGCTCATATACTTTTGGAGTGGTAGCGGTAGATAATAGCGGAAATGAATCAACAAACCCTGATATACAAACGGTCACGATAACTTGTGAACCCGCAGATGTAGCAGGGTTTTCCTTTGCACAATCCGATGCAGATCGCAGTATTGCAGTGTTCACTTGGAACGCCAATACCGAAATAGACCTTAGCTACTACGAAATACGCATGGGCGATACTTGGGACACAGGAACAGTCATCGTTACCAAGACCAAGGCTACGACTGTACGGTATACGTTGCCAAGTTCTGGACACTATACATTCTGGGCAAAGGCAGTGAATGCTGAGGGATTTTATTCTGTTACTCCTACAAATCTCACAGAACAGATAACACTTGAACCAGATGTCGTAACGAACCTTGCAATAGTCCAGTCTACGCAGGATAAATCTAAAGCTATATTGTCGTGGACTGCATCGTCGGGCAGCGATATTTCATATTACGTTGTTAAATACGGTGGCGTTTGGAGTAACGGCGCACTTGTTGCGCAGACCAAGGAAATCACGCTGGAAACTGCACTTCCGGGTAATGGCACTTTTCATTACATGGTGCAAGCCGTGACAGTCGCCGGGTATGTCAGCACAATAGCAAGCATAGATATCGTTGATGTTTCCATACAGCCATTTGATGTCACAAACTTTAAAGCTACACAAAGCAGCACTGATAAAACGATAGTGCGCCTTACTTGGGATGCACCATCAGAAGTTGACATTGCTTACTATGTGATAAAGTCAGGTGTATCTTGGGATACTGGTACGATACTTTCTCCACGTGTCTCCACGACTCTTTATGACGTAGAGTTAACTGATGAATTATCACATACATGGCTGATTAAAGCTGTGACTATCGCGGGTAATGAATCACAGTATGCAGCATCAGTTAGTGGTAATTACGACCTTAGACCTACTGCGGTTTTATCGTTGCAAGCTACGCAGAACGCTGATGACAGAAGTATTCTCAATATCCAATGGGGCGAAGTTGACGATGGCGACCTTAGCGGATATCAAGTCAAGATTGGTTCCGATTGGAATAGCGGAGAAAGCCTACCATTTACCCGTGAACTTTACTCTACGTATACATTGGCCGCCAGCGGCAATTACAAAGTAATGATAAAAGCTGTGAATAATGCTGGATATTACTCAGACGAATTGTCAATTTCAGTGAATGTGCAGGTTGAACCTTCGGACGTTACTGGCTTTATGGCGTTTCAGAATGGTGATACCGTGGAACTTTATTGGAATAAAAGCAGCGATGCTGATGTTACAGGCTATGAAGTCCATGAAGGATATTCGTTTGACCAAGGCAGCACAGTTGCAACAGGAATTACCAATGCTAATTACACAGTTGATATAGATAATACAAGAACTTATAGGTACTTTGTAAAGGCAATAAACAGCAGTGGTAAGTACAGTATCAACGCAGCTAGTGCCTCGGTTACTGTGTTAAGCATTTCTTCTCGGAATGTCATTGAAACTTACGATGAAATAGCACTGGCAAGCGGTACTCACAGCAACACTGCATTCGGTGTATCTGTCTTGAACTTCCAGACACTCGGCGGTAGATTCAGTGACTATCCTACGACGAAATTCAGTGATATTGGTGGTGCGTCGGTGCTGAAATTAGCAAAGGATACTAGCGGTAATTATTTTGCATCCGGCACTTATCTCTCGGCAGTAATTGACGTAGACAGTGTCATAACTGCAAATGTGACTACGCTGTTCACAAGCTCTGCCGCACTCAAAGGCGGTTTGGCGGCATTGTACATTCGGACTTCACAGGACAATACTACTTGGATGGACTGGGAAGTTTTCAAGCCTATTCAACGTACTTTTCGATATATCCAATTTCGTATAGACATTGCGACTACTGATACTACTAAAACACCGGAAGTAAATCAATTTATGGTGTCTATTGATGTGCCAGATACCGATATACGCAAAACTGTATCTTTGTCTGCCGCAATAAACACGATATCCTACGGGCACACGTTTTACACTAATCCTACAATTATAGGTACTGTGATAGGTTCTGGCCTGCAGTTTGAATTACTAAGCGTGGATAAGGCTCAATGCACAGGACAAATTGTAGATAAAACTAATAACGATGCTGTTGTTGCGGGCAGTGTATGTCTGCAAATTGGCGGCTACTAAGGAGATGGTATAAATGTCATATAATGGCGATAATCCTGCTGACACCGAATATATCAGCGCTGCACCTGCAGAAATCAGGGCAAATCAGGAGCAGCTACGTACTGGGCAAATTGTTGATGCAAAAGGCGCAGCAGGGCTTATACCTAGTAACAACACAGGACAGATACCTGTTTCAAATGGTACAGTTTGCGTAAATCTCAACGCCGACATGGTGGATGGACATCATGCCAGTGAATTTGCTATGGTGGGCCATGTACATGCGGCTGCCACGGTAAATACAGATGGCTTTGAGTCTGCCGCAGATAAAACTAAGTTGGATGGCATTGCCTCAGGCGCGGAGGTAAATCAAAACACATTTGCAAATGTCGCAGTTGGCAGTAACACAATTCAAGCGGATTCCAAGCAAGACACTTTGACGGTTGTTGCGGGTGCAAATATAAATATCGTTGCTGATACTACAAACGACAAATTGACCATTGCAGTAACTGGGTGTGTGCTAAACAGCGGTGGTGCTATATCCGGTGCCCTAAATTTGGCAAATAATATACAGATAAATGGCGTAGACAAAGCAGGTACAGCGTATAATTTGGTATTGCGTGATGCCAACAATAATAGTATCCTTGGTTCTACTGCCTATCCTACGATACTTAATTCTAGCGTTAATCCTACGTGGAGCAATGGCACAGCTACTAAGACGCTGGCTACTACAGATGGCACAGTAGCTAATGCTGCTAATGCTGTTGCGGCAACAAAGGCTACACAAGATGCCAGCGGTAATGTCATTATTGATACCTATGCACCTTTGACATCACCAACATTAACAGGTACGCCTAAGGCACCCACAGCGGCCTCGGGGGATAATACAACACAGATAGCTACAACGGCTTTTGTAACTGATGCGATAAATAAAGTAGTTTCTGGTAATACTCTTACATTTGGCAGTGTGACCATAGGAGTTGATAGTTAATGAGTGACTTGTACTATATTTTTAATGGTATAAAAAACACTATGGAATTGGTCAATTCTAAACGATCTGGTTATGATTATCTCACTGTAGATGGGGCATATGCATTATTACTGCCAGCATATGAAGCTTCGTATACTACGAAGCTTTGGGTAAGCAGGGACGGTGGAACGACTAAGAAATATATTGCTATTCGTCAGACTTTTAACGTTACTATTTCTCAATCTGCGAACCAGACAATTACAGTAATATGCAATGGTACCAGCTATACATCATCATTTACTGCCAGATATGGTGATGCTTTCAGCGTTTCTATCATTGGCAACAACGGCTATACAGCAGGCGGCGTCAATGTATCATCTGGGAATGTTACAGGAGATATAACAGCATATGCAACGAGTGGGGCTACATTAGTTGTTGCAGGCAGTGTGACATATGCAAGTAATCAAACAGCTTCTGGGCAATTTATTGTACCTGCACATGTTAATGTATTAGCGGTTTATAGTAATGCATGGAGTGGTTCAAGAAATGTAGCCGTTACTTCTGGTAATCAATATTTAATTAGGGTAAGCACACAACGCAAAATTGGTGTTGACGTCTATAGAGAAACATTCGTATCGATTGGTAATGCAGATTTATCAAAACATACATCCGATCCAAATCCACTTACAATAACGATATCATGGTCAGATGCTGTTAATACTTATGGTACTGGGTGTAGTGCTAATTATCAGTCAGTATGGAATAGCAACTGAAGCTTGTAATCTAACTGCTGTGACAAGCTATCAAGCCGATAAATCGTGATAAGGTGGTGATTATTTTTGGAAGACAATACTGAATTTCAAAAAGAGACAGTAAGCAGGCTGTCAAGTATAGAAGCTCAATTAAAGATGCTTAATGAATCATGCATCCCATGTCAGTTAAGGATAAACAACGCTAATGACATAGCAAAAGAAGCTCTACTGTCAGCAAAGTCAGCGCATCATCGGCTTGATGACATGGAAAACTCGCGAAAAGAACTTAAAACCGATCTGGGCAATGTTATTGATGATAAAATTGGCAGTATCAATCGTACAGCACGTATAGTCAGTGGGCTTACTGCTGCTTTTATAAGCATTGTCGGTATATTATTACAGCATTTTTGGAGGTGATCATTAAAATCCGTTATCTAAGTGGGAGGTGTGATATTGATTTTCCTGACAAAAATAAAAAATCACATAGCAGTTATCTGCATTGGATTCGGACTACTCGCAGCGGCGGTAGTCCTTTTTTCATGGGTATATGGTTACTGGTCTAATGGACTTTACGGCACAAAGTTCCAAATTGATAGCTGCTGGCAGGGGATATCCGCCTGCGGTATGGGACTTGTGGGTTTGTTTAAATGGATGATAGACAGCAGTAAAAACAGTGTGCCGGGTGAGTTTCCGGATAGAAAGGATTGATAATAAATGACAATAGTAACACAAAATCAAAAGCTGTCGGATGAGGATAAACAAAAAATCAAGGATATATTTGCACAGTCTAATTGTCCGAATGAAAGCCTTGAAAACACTTTTCCAAGCTTTAACTGCATTAGGGATAACATATTATATTTTTGTGATGTTAATGCTCCATGTAAGATTACGGAGGATATTGCAATATGAGAATAATTGATTTATCCGCATGGCAAACTAATGTAAACTGGCAAGCGATTGCCGATGCCGGCTTTAAAGGTGTGATTTTAAAAATAGGTGAACGGTCGGAGCTTGACTCAATGTTTGTTGATCACGTCAATAACGCAGTCGCACACGGTTTGAAATATGGTGTTTATTATTACGGCCATGCTAATACCGTGAATGACGCAAAAGCCGAAGCGTCGCAGGTTGACGCATGGATAAAGACTTACCTGAACGGCGCAAATCCGGAACTTGGTATCTGGTACGACGCAGAGGATAACAGTATGCTGTCCGGTCCGCAAAACGTTGTCTATCCAATAACGGCATTTATTACAAGCCTTAATGCTGTCGGATATAACTATGTTGGTTTGTACAGCTCGTATAACTGGTTATCTAATCAGATTGATCTAACTTGCTTACCTGATTATGTGCCGATTTGGTCAGCGCAATATAACAGCAAAAATGATCTTTTAACCGAACATCCTGAATTAAAGCATAAAATATGGCAGTATACCGACCATTATAGCGATAGTTTACCTTATGATGCGAGCGAATATTATGAGTGATGAAAAAGTAAAGTACAAGGAAAGATATATCAAAAAAAGTACGGGGGAAGAATATATTGTATTTGCGGCAGGCGACGCAACATGCGTACTTGTGCCAATGAGTCCCGAAGGATATGTGCATGACTTTGACCGTGCGGAATTCTGGCTTAATGGAACTGATATTCACAGTGAATTTGAAAGGAAGTTATAATAATGGCAAATGAACAGAATCAGGAAACAACAAATCAGGCGGCACAACAAAGTGCTCAACCGGCAGTAAATGACGACAAGGCGGCAATAAAAGCTGACATCGAAAAAATGACCGCTGCAGTGACATCATTAGAAACCGCGGGCGCAGACTTATTTAGCGGTGCTATTTCTGATATTAAAGACAACATCAAGGCCAAGACCGATAAATTAGCGGTACTTGTCGAAAAAGAAAAGGCTGCGGCTGAAACAGCGGTTGATGATGTAGTAAAAGATACCGAAACAGCTATCGAAAATGCAGGCTCAGAAACTACTTCATGGTGGGTAAAATACCGTTATGACGTATATGTTATAGCAGGATTACTGATGTTAGGCTACTACATTTTTGTAAAATGAGGTAATTGTATGATAAATTTTATAAAAGGCCATAAAAAGATTATCATAGGTGCGCTGACCATTATTATTTTAGGTATCAGCGCATATTTTATTTACCAACATTTTCATCCGGCACAGCCGGTGACAAATGAATCACAGCAACAGGCTGAAACCCCTGCTGGTGTAGAAAATGCTGCCACTAATGCTGATGTTGAAATATCCAGTGATCAGGCAAAAGAGGCAGCAAGCCAGATAAAATACATCGTATCGTCCGGACAGCAACCGCAATATGTCGTTTACACGACAGCCAGCGCAGCACCTGCAGCCGAAAAGGTGGCGCAGGAAAAAGCCAATGCTGATTTTTCTATTGTGACGGACCCAGCGAATTCAACTGAAACGGTAGATACCTCTAAATTGCCCTCTGACACGCAAATAAGCCTGAACCAATACAATGTTCAAGCTTACAAGAAAGTATTGCATACGGTCTCCTATGCGCCGAAAGCGATAGATAATCCAAGCCCGAAGGAAGTAGGTTATTCGGTGTCGCGTAAAATCACGAAAGGCGGCCAGTACCTCGGCGTTGGCGTTGATTATAATTTTGATGATAAGGCAACAATGGTAAAATTAGAATATACATGGTAGGGAATAGCCCGGCATTGGCATAAAACCAGTGTCGGGCTTTTTTATTTTGTACATACTTTTTTTCAAAAGAAATTACATAAAACCTAAAATTCCTTGAAAAAATAAGCCGGTAGAAAAATTCTACCGGCTGTCAGTAATCAGTCTCAAAATTTGGGGAGCAATTAGATTGCCTGAAGTGAAGTTAAAGTCACAACACTGACATTAAAATCGGTGTTGTGGCTTTTTGTGTTATAATTACGAAAAAGGAGCGTAATAAATATGAAAAGAATAATATCAGTTATAGCAATAATTGTTATATTTTTAGCCGGTTTTATGGTCGGCTGCGGTAGCAAGGAAAACCAGAAAGAAAGTGCGTCCGTAAATAAAACTGTTGAAGCACAAGCAACACTACCTCAAGATATAAGCCATTCAAATACCGTAAATGCCGTTGGAACAATCGAAGTGGCTTTTAGCCCAAATGGGGCCGCTACAGATACGGTAATAAAAGCTATCAATGAAGCTAAAAAAAGTATTAGAGTACAGGCATATTCATTTACAAGCGCACCGATTGCAAAGGCTCTTGTACAAGCACAAAAACGCGGTATTGATGTAAAAATTATCTTAGATAAGAGCCAGGAAACGGCAAAATATTCCTCTGCAACATTTTTTGCAAACAACAGTGTTCCGGTGAAAATAGATCATGATTTTGCAATTGCGCATAGTAAAGTTATGATAATTGATGATGTAAATATAGTTACCGGCTCATTTAATTTTACTAAAGCTGCGCAAGAAAAGAATGCCGAAAATGTTTTGGTAATAAGAGGTAATGAAGAGTTGGCTAAATATTATTTAGAAAATTGGCAATGGCGTTGGGAAAATACACAAGACTATAGCAATAAAAAATAAGCCGGCAGAAATCTGCCAGCCTATCAGTAATCAGCTATTATATTTTTATTAAGTACGGCTGTTATTAATTAAGGTAATGGCTGTTCTATATTTATCAACTGTGCCCAAAGTGTGCCCAAAGTGTGCCCAAAGACCACTTGAAAGTCTGTGCCCAAATCCTTATAAGCCTTGATTTTACTGGTAGGGCATGGTGGTTTCGAACCACCGGCCTCTTGAATGTGAATCAAGCGCTCTCCCCCTGAGCTAATATCCCAAAATACATATGCCAAAAATCTCTGAACACTATTGGTGTGACTGGCAGGAGTCGAACCTGCGGCCTATTGCTTAGGAGGCAACCGCTCTATCCGTCTGAGCTACAGCCACACTCTAAACGACCTATATATTATAGCAAATTTTTAATATTATAGCAAATACAGTCACCGAAATATTAATGCAATAATACTTTTTCGATAAAACTATTACAAATCAGCTGTTGTACAAGCAGCAAAGGGATCATTAGTTTTATCATCATTCCACATATATTCCATTCTTATAGCTATATCAGTCGCGATTTTTCTGCTGAAGTGATCTTCTGTAAAACCAAGTGTCATATCGATTCCTGCTGATACACCGGAAGATGTATAAAATTCCCCGTCATTTGTCCATCTGGCGCTTCTTTCCCAAAGAACAGGCAGTTTTTGGGAGAGCACCCATTCAAACGCTCTTTTATTGGATGTAGCTTTTCTTCCGTCCAGCAGACCTGTCTTTGCAAGTGCCAATGATCCGGTACAGACAGTAAGACAATATTGTGCTTTTTGTACAGCTTTTTTCAAAAGAGCAATCGTTTCGCTGTCATTGATCAGCGTACGGATACCCTGCCCTCCCGGAATAAAAAACAGTCCGGAAACATTTTCAGCATCAAGCTTTTTTGTCATTACAGGAACTTCTTGACTGCTGTTTATAATCCCGCCTTTACATGAAACGAACTGTAATTGACAATCAGGTACATACCCTAACACCTCTACCGGACCAAATACATCCAATGTCTCAAAATTGTCGAATAAAAAAATATTTGCCTTCATAATTTCTGACCTCACACAGGTTCTTTTATTATAACCTGTTCCTTTTTATCAACTTCAACAAGCTGAACACTTATTATTTCCCTGGCGGCAGTAGGAACATTTTTCCCCGCATAATCAGCCCGTATAGGCAATTCTCTGTGCCCGCGATCAATAAGCACGGCAAGTTGTATAGCATGAGGCCGCCCAAGATCAGTAAGTGCGTTAAGCGCCGCTCTGATGGTACGCCCGGTGTAAAGAACATCATCGACCAAAACAATTGTTTTTCCTGTTATGTCACAGGGAAATTTTGTTTCGCGAATTACTGGCTGATAGGCTAATGTAGACAGATCATCACGATATAACGTTATATCAAGCATCCCAACCGGAACAATTACATCTTCAATATTTTTTATTTCCGAGGATAATCGTTCCGCAAGAGGAACACCGCGTGTACGAATACCAATAAGAACAATATTCTGCACACCTTTGTTTTTTTCAATTATTTCATGAGCAATCCTTGTCAGCGCCCGATGAATTCCTTTTTCATCCATCAAAACTGTTTTATCAACAAAATCCGCCATTGTTTTCACTTCCGTTTCTATTTTTCAGAGCAGCAAGTATCTTTACCATATCATCCGGCACCGGAGCCGTAAAGAGCATCTCCTGCCCTGTTGCAGGATGATAAAGTTTAAGCGTATTGGAATGTAATGCCTGCCCTGCTATTTTTCGATCCAGTGGTTTATTGCATTTTGAATAACACGGATCACCGAGCAGCGGGTGCCCTATATATGCCATATGCACTCGTATCTGATGCGTCCGTCCAGTCAAAAGCCTGCATTTGATAAAAGTATATTGCCGAAAACGCTCTAAAACCTCAAAGATAGTGGCAGCGCTTTTGCCCTTGCCTACAAGTACAGCCATCTTTTTTCGGTCAACGGGATGACGTCCTATATTGCCGTTGATCCGTCCCTCATTCTCACTGATATTGCCGTTTGCGATAGCCAGGTAACAGCGCTGTGCTTTCTTGCTGCCGATCTGTTCAGCAAGACTCAAATGAGCTTCATCCGTTTTTGCTGCTACCATGACACCCGAAGTGTCCTTATCAAGCCGATGAACTATACCCGGCCTGATGATCCCGTTTATTCCGGAAAGATCATGGCAATGTGCCAATAATGCGTTAACGAGCGTACCGCTGTAAACTCCTGGAGCAGGATGGACGATCATTCCCCTTTGTTTGTTTATAACTATAATATGTTCATCTTCATATAAAATATCCAGCGGTATTTTTTCTGCTTTTATATCAAGCGGCACTGGCTCCGGGACAATAACAGTAATACAATCATTACTTTTTAAACGATAATTTGCCTTGATTTTCTTTCCATTGACAAGAATATTTTCACCGGCAATAAGTTTCTGTACCGCAGAACGGGATAATGTATTATTTTGCGCAGAAACAAAAGCATCCACTCGTTCGTTATCCTGCTTTGCCGTATATTCATATAGACTCATCACTCAGTCAGTCCCTTTGTAAAAATATGATAAATAATAATGACCACTCCTGAGACTATTGCTATATCTGCTATATTGAAAATCGGCCATATATGAAAATCAAAATAATCGACAACTATTCCCAGCCTGATTCTGTCTATTAAATTCCCAGCGGCGCCGCCAAGCAGCAAAGCCATACCGAAACGCAGCATGCAGCACTGTTTTTTTAATACAGGATAAAAATATGCTCCGCAGATCAATACCAGCATTGTTACTATTATGAAAAACAACCGCTGATCTTCCAATATGCCGAAGGCGGCACCTGCATTTTGAATATACGTAATGCTGAATATATCCTGAACAACAGGAAAGGACATTCCCGGCAGCATAGACGACTGAATATAGTGCTTAACTGTCTGATCGATAAAAACTATAACCATAATGCATATGATGAACATAATATCAAATCTCCACGTTTTATATATATCGTCTTAACAAAATACCGATACGTCCTTTTTTTGTTTTTCCTTTTATTTGGAATACTTCAACCCTTCCTCGTCCGCGCATGGAAACAACATCCCCCTCTTTAACTGTCTGTGAAGGGTTTTTGACCGACTGCCAATTTAATTTAAGTTTGTCCGCCTCAATATCTGATGTCATCTTGCTGCGGGAGGTTCCATACCCGGCAGCAGCTATTGAATCAATGCGCAGAGAAGCTACCGTAGCTGATATTTCTTTGCTGCGTTCTTCCTTCGCCGCGATGGAAGATAAATCGTCATAAGTGCATGAAACTGCCGCCGAACCTATAGACACAAGATTAGTCATGATGAACTCGGCTATTTTGTCCAGGCAGATTATTTTCACACCCCCGCTGTTTATGACAAGATCGCCTATATTGCGCCGATCTATCCCCAGCCCCATCAACGCTCCCAACACATCGCGGTGCAGAAGATGATAATATTTATCGTTCCATGCCGCATTGATCAATTTAAGACTAAATAATGGATTTCCCATAAAATCATCATGAATGAAAGCAGCACACTGCCTTTCTGCTCCGATATACCCACCATCAAACTCGACACGTATTCCCCCGTAATTGGCGGTAATAGTTTCGGCTATTTCCTGCCCATAAGGATCGAGAAAATCGCTGGTACGAAATTTTCTTGTTTTGTTTACAGCTTCTATATTATCGATCAAACGGACAGCGATCTCCTCGCCCTCCGTACCTTTATAAAAACGAATAATCTTATCACGATCAGCCATACTATTTTTTCCCCATTGCCTTAGATTTTTCCACAGCTGCTGTTATGGCGTCTATCATAGCGCCACGAACACCGCGCTGCTCCATGATATGAACTCCCTCGATAGTAGTTCCTCCCGGCGATGTTACCTGATCACGCAGCTGAGCAGGATGCATACCCGTTTCAAGAACCATTTTTGCAGAACCGAAAACCGTCTGTGCTGCCAGTTTAACGGCGGTATCTCGTTTCAAGCCTGCCCTTACGCCGGCATCGGACATAGCATCGATCAATATAAAAATAAAAGCCGGTCCGCTGCCTGATAGTCCTGAAACAGCATCCATTAATTTCTCTTCAACTATTACAGCCTGCCCTGCCGAAGAAAAAATTCTTTCAGCAATATTGGCATCCGCTTTTTTTGTCTTACTGCCCGTGGCTATCGCTGACATTCCCGCACTCACCGCCATAGGAGTATTAGGCATAACACGGATAACCGGATTATCAGGAAAACTTTTTTCTAAATCAGCAAGCGCCAATCCCGCTATAATAGATATAATAATTGCTCCGGCATCAACACTGTCTTTTATTTCATCGACAGCCTTAAACGCTGTCTGCGGTTTTATAGCTAAGATCACTACATCAGCAGTTTTTATAAAAGACTGCGCCCCTACTATTGCATTTATACTATATTTTTCTTTCAGATAATTACAACGGTCTTCTTTATGATCGGAAACATAAATATCCTGCGGCTTAATCCACGGTTGAGAAGATATGCCGCAGACTATAGCTTCTGTCATTGCCCCGCCGCCTATAAATCCTATTTTCATAAAATCACCCCAAATATATCGTTATTTATTCCCAAGGAAGTTTATCATCACGTGGTGGAACGGGTTTTGATGCTGCTGCATCAGAAAAAGTAACATTCACGTTATTAGGTGCACATAAAAAAATATGCTGCCCTACCTTTTTTATGTCTCCAGCAAGAGCGTACGTAGCACCGCTTATAAAATCGATAATCCTTTTTGCCGTTTCGTCGTTTGTATTTTCGAAATTCAAAACAACAGGTTTGCGCGCTTTTATGTGTTCGGCAATTTGCTGAGCATCGTCAAAAGAAGCCGGTTCAATAATTATAACCTTCATTTGCCTGCCGGCTATACCGGAACTGTTTCCCGCTGAATTTGCGGCAACCGACTGAAAGTCAACCACATTGTCCTGGCTGACAGGACTATCCTCATATTCTTCATATTCATCCGACTCAGGATCCATTTGCCTGTTGCGTGAATCTCCACGGTTTTTATCTTTATCGTCAGTCAAACCCATTTTACTGCCAAACTTATCAAAAAAACTCATAATCGCTCCTCCTTAATATTGGCGCGGTCCGAATATGGCTGTACCAACACGTACAATATTGGCACCTTCTTCAATGGCAATTTTATAATCATGTGTCATTCCCATAGAAAGATATTTTATATCAGCATTCAAAAATTCCATTTTTTGCACTTTCCTAAACAATTTATACATAGAATTGAACATGGGCCGGACTTCTTCAAGATTTTCAACATTAGGCGCTATAAACATGAGTCCACGCAGTCTCAATTTTTCCAGAGAATCTATATCAAGCAGCAGTGCCGGCAGATCTTCCATATATACTCCGTTTTTACTCTGTTCTTTTACTAAATTCACCTGAACAAGTATATCCTGAACTTTATCTATCTTTGCCGCTTCTTTATTTATTGCCTCAGCAATTTTTATACTGTCCACTGACTCGATCAAATCAAATATTTTTACTGCCTGTTTCGCCTTATTGGTCTGCAAATGCCCGATCAAATGCCATTCCACCGTGTTGCCAAGCTGCTGATATTTCTCTGATGCCTCCTGAATACGGTTCTCACCTATAAAAGCTGTTCCTGCATCAATTGCTTCACGTATCTCTGAAACAGTGTGATTTTTTGTCACTGCGACAAGTTTTACCTTTTCTGTCATATCCGACTGACGCTTTTCACTGGCTTCTTTAATAAAAGTCTCTACTGCTGCTATGTTTTCCCTTATCATTATTATATCTCCTCTGAAGATATATAGTACCTTCATTTCGTACAAATATTAATATATAAAATGCATATATATTCACAGATAAATAACATATCTGCCACTAAATGCCAACTAAAATAAATTCCTCTTAAAAACAGTAATTTCCTGCTGCCGCTAAATTTTTTTACAGATACTGCACCGGTTATTTCAGACAAATGACAGCGGCATGCCTTCCCGTTTTTCCTTTTTCTGCCCTATATGAGTAAAATTCATCAACATTGCAGCTGGTGCAGCAATGTTCAGATGAAATATTTTCAGAACTAATCCCTTCCTGCACAAGCAGCGCACTGTTCGCCTCATAAAGAGAAAGATGATATTTACCTTCATCACGAAAAAGTATGCGTGAAAAAGCAGTTGATGGTAAATGCATAGATGTGAAAATATCATTGAATTTTTCGGCTACTTCATCACCTATTTCATAACAGCAGCCGCCGATGCAAGGTCCGATCGCCGCAATACAATCACTCGGTTTCGTACCGTATGCGTCATGCATTGCACGCAATGTTTTTGCGGCTATATTGCCCAGCGTTCCCCGCCAGCCTGCATGAGATAATCCGATGGCATCATTCCTGGGATCATATATAAACACCGGTGTGCAATCAGCAAAAAAGAGCATGAGGGCTATATTTTTTTTATTTGTGATCAAACCATCGGTATTCTCTATAATATCCTCAAGAGTGAGCGTCCCGCGCCCCATATCTTTTTCATCGACAATGCGGACATTTGTGCCGTGCACTTGCTCGCAGCAAACTGTACGCGATAACTTAATACCGAGTTCCCCGCAAAATCTTTTTCTGTTCTCGATTACTCTAGCCGTTTCATCACCCACATGCAGACCCAAATTTAAAGATTGATAACAGCCTTCACTGACACCGCCGCCTCTTTGTGATATGCCATGAATAATTTTATTTTCATACCTACTCAAAACAGATAATTTATAAAACGGTCGAACTGTCTTCATTGTATTATCTCCTTTAACAAACGCCGCATCGCTTGCAGCCGTCAAAGCACTTTACAGTAAATTTTTGTTTTTTTGCCATTTCCAGTTCGTGGATAAAATAATCATTTTTTACCCCCATCTCCAGTATGTTCCATGGTAAAAGTTCATCAATATTTCTTTCACGGTAAAGATAAAAGGAGTCGCTGATTTTATGGGTTTTCATAACTCGCCGAAAGGCCTTACTGCCTCCCAGCATGTGCGCCTCATAAAGAATCTGCGACAGCTTTCTGTCTCCGCGCGCCAATATCCCCTGTAAATATGCCGCTTTAGGTGATTCGGTCAAGACTTCAATATTCTTTTCTTTCTTTAAAGAAGCCCTTATATATTTCATTACCGCGGAAACTTTTTGCATATCGGCCATAGCCATCCATTGAAATGGCGTAAACGGTTTAGGAACAAATGGGTTTACGCTCAATGTCAACTTACCGCGGGCCTTGTTCTTATCCATATACCCGCGCAGATCAAACGCCATTTTTATTATGGCTTCTATATCTTCATCAGTTTCTTCCGGCAGACCGACCATAATATAAAGGCGGAAATTCTGAATACCTGCCTTTATTCCCATATCTATTGATTTATACAGGTGAGCATCTTCAATTCCTTTATTGATAATGCGGCGCAGTTTTACACTGCCCGCTTCCGGGGCAAGTGTAAGCGTTTTTTGCCCGCTTGCAGCCAAAGAATCAACCAGCAGCTGCGTGACAGAGTCTGCCCGAAACGAAGCCACAGACATCGGATGGTTACGCTCATTTATGAAGCGGCATATCTCATCGATTTGCGGATGATCGGATACAGCCGCTCCCATCAATCCTATTTTTTCCTTTGCCGGAACATTGCTTATCATCTGCATGATGGATTCTATACTTCTGTTGCGCGGGACACGAAAACAATAGCCTGCCATACAGAAACGGCAATGGCGTCCGCAGCCGCGAGCTGTTTCAATCAAGTAAAAATTAAATTCTGTGTTATTGCTTTTGATTACTGTATGTGCCGGATAATCATCTATATTTTTTACCCACTGCCGTAATATATTTGCCGGTACATTTTTATCCGGATAAATGTACCGCAGCACGCCGCTTTCATCATAGTCATGTTTGTAAAAGGCAGGAACATATACACCAGGAATATTAGCCAGACAAAGCAATGCTTTCTGGCGTGACTCCCCTTTCCTGCGTGTGCTGAGATATACATCAAGAAAATGATTTATTGTTTCTTCGCCCTCACCGATAATAAAAGCATCAATGAAAAGATACAACGGTTCGGGATTAAACGTAGCACATGGTCCTCCGGCGATTACCAAGGGATCATTTTCACCGCGTTCTGAGGCCAGCAATTTTACTTTGCCGCGTGACAGCATGGACAATATATTAAAATAATCCAACTCAAAAGACACGGCAAAACCTATAATGGCAAATTCATAAAGAGGATTTTGCGACTCAAGACTCAAGAGTGGAGTATTGCTTTGTTCGTATTGCTTTTGCAGATTGCCGTCCGGAAGAAAAAAACGTTCGGCCGCGCTGTCGGTACGAGAATTTATTTGATGATAAATTATATGCAGCCCAAGATTGGACATACCGACATTATAGTGGTTGGGATAGCAAAGTGCAAAACGTGTACGGATACCGGCAGGATATAAACTATATCCTTCTTCGGCAGCCAAAATTTCCTGTAAATGATTTTTAATTTTCCATGACAAAATTTGTACCTCCAAAAGTTAGTGCAATGCTTCATCAGATCAACAGCTGTAAAAAAAAAGCCGTTGGCAAAACCACAATACTGGCAGCATAATATTTATTATGGCAACCAAAAGCAGTTTTGGCAACAGTCTTTTTATTTTTTATTCTCTTTCGTTGATCTCAATTCTGCCAGTTCCTGAGCAAAATTATCAATATCTGTGAATTTGCGGTAAACAGAAGCAAAACGTATATAAGCTACTTCATCAAAATGTTTTAATCTCTCCATAATAAGTTCACCGATTTTTTTGCTGGGAATTTCAGATGCCATCATATTATGCAAATCCTTTTCGATATCGTCTGCAAAATGAATGATATCCTCGATAGGAATGTCCCGCTTATAACATGAGCGAATAATACCGTTCAAAAGTTTATTGCGATCAAAAACAGCACGACGTCCATCATTTTTTATGACTATAAGCGGTATTGTTTCTACTGTTTCATAAGTCGTAAACCGTTTGCCACAGGCAGAGCATTCTCTGCGGCGTCTTGTTGAATTTCCGTCATCTGCAGACCGTGAATCAATGACGCGGCTGTCAACTGTGCCGCAAAATGGACATTTCATCTATGCACCTGCTTTATTTTTTTACATCTTCTATTTTATCCTTGGTAAACTTTTTGGTAACCACTGCACCGTCAGCGCCTAAACTGCCAGCATCCTTACCGTTGATCATAATTTTTACCGCTCCCGCATTACCCAAAATCACTTGAATTTCCTGTTTTCCGTCCCATTTAAAAGTGCTGCCCTGATCAACAGTTTTTTCAAGAACTGTTTTTCCATCTACTTTTACTTCCACCCAGCATTTATTATTAAAAACAGCTTCCATATGAACGCCATCATATTCAACAGGTACCGGTGTTTTCTCCACAGGCTCTGCTGCCGGCTGGACAGCCTTTGTATCGGCCGCAGGCACAACAGGCCCCACTGATGCTCCTGACGACGTCAAAAGGGGCATGACAAAATAAGCTGCGCAGCCAATCACTACTATAGCTATTATTAAACCAAACACAATATTGGCAGAACTTCTTTTTTTCCGACGTTCTTCCACACGCTGCCGAAAGCCAGACTCGGATTTATCAACCTTAGTCAGGGAAGAATGCTGCTGATCAGATGCGGCGGATTCATCAGCAGTCTGTGGATTATGCTGCCTTAGATAACTATCGTCTTCTGGTGCAGCGATTCCATTTTCTTCATAATACTTTTTTAAAATCTCATTATAATCAATATCTAAAAATTTTGCATATGTCTTAATAAAACCCTTAAGATATACCTCACCGCGTATTACCTTATAGTCACCTTTTTCTATGGCTTCCAAATATAAAATACGGATATTTGTCTCATTCTCGACATCCTTTAAAGTAATCTGCCGTTTTTCCCGTTCCTGTCGGAAAATATCGCCGATCATAGCATTTTTCTCCCTTCGTCAAAGGACTTTGCCTTACATTATAACGTATATAAGTTTATTTGACAAATACTCTGCTATTTGCCTATCAATTTCTATTTATTGAACAGCAGATCCTTCTAAGTAAGATACAAATGCTCCTTGCGTATATATTGTTCGACGGCTTCCGGTAATATGTATTTTATAGAATAACCCTTTTTCAAACGATTTCGTATATCTGTTGAAGATATTTCTAGCTCCGGTGTAGCCAGGCGATGAATACGCTTTTCTCCCAACACTCCAAAATGTTTTTTTATAGCATTGACATCAGGTATACATCCCTGGCGCGTCGCCGCAATGAACTGACAGATACTCAAAAGCTCTTCTATTCTATCCCATGTCGGAAGTTCCTGAACAGCATCAGCCCCGGTTATAAAATAGATTTCTGTATCTTTTCCGTAAGCCCTTATGAGTTCGTATACAGTATCTATCGTGTAAGAAGGACCTGTACGGCGCATTTCAATATTAGATACCTGAAAACATGGATTTGAACATGTAGCCAACAGTGTCATATTGAAACGGTGAATAGCAGGCGTGATTGTCAGCCCAGATTTATGCGGCGGATTCGCAGCCGGAATGAAAATAACCTGTTCCATTTTATATTCATCACGCACTGCCTCAGCTGTCATCAGATGACCGTAATGGATAGGATCAAAAGTTCCGCCCATTATCCCAATCTTTCTCATTGGTACTCTCCTGATAAATATTTTATTAATAAATACATAACAAGCATGATCATAAGCATAATAAACAGCGCTCTTAAATAATCAAGAAAATCATGCCTGCCTTTTGCAGTGTGCAAATACTGCTTTAATGTTCTCAGATATCCTCTAAATCGATGCATCAACGTATCTGTCCGCTTCCATTGATCAAATATTTCATAGTAGTCAACGCATTCAAGCCCATCGGTCCTCTTGCATGAAGTTTTTGTGTGCTGATACCTATTTCAGCGCCAAAGCCAAACTCAAAACCGTCCGTAAAGCGTGTAGATGCATTCACATATACAGCAGCCGCATCTATTTTATTTTGAAAGAACTGAGCACTGGCATAGTCGTTTGTCACGATCACTTCCGAATGTTTCGTTCCATATGTGTTAATATGGCTGACAGCCGCATTTATATCATCAACTAACTTTATAGAGAGAATAAGATCATGATATTCAGTTGCCCAGTCTTCTTCTCCAGCAGGTGCCATATCGGGGCAAAAAGCTCTGGTACGTTCGCAGCCGCGCATTTCCACATTGTATTTAGAAAGTTTATCAGCTATTAGCGGAAGAAAGTCCTTGGCTATATCCCGGTGTACCAAAAGAGTCTCTATCGTATTGCAGACAGCAGGCCTTGATGTTTTTGCATTTATTACTATATTGGCAGCCATATCCTTATCAGCGCTTTTATCAATAAAAGCATGACAAATACCCGCTCCCGTTTCTATAACCGGAACAGTACTGTTATCAACAACATATTTTATCAAATTGCTGCCTCCACGCGGAATAATAACGTCTATATACTTGCGCAGATGAAGCATTTCGGTAACCAGACTGCGGTCTGTTGGATCAATAAATTGAATTGATCCTTCTGGCACTCCGGCACTGTACGCCGCCACAGCCAGCATTGAACTTATTATCTTATTAGTATTCACCGCTTCTGAACCACCGCGTAAAAGAACTGCATTTCCTGATTTTATGCACAAACCGACAACATCAGCTGTGACATTGGGACGAGCTTCATAGATTATACCGACAACACCTAATGGTACTCGCACAGCCCTTATATCAAGCCCATTTGGTCGTTTCACTTCCATCAGTCCACTGCCCACAGGATCTGGCAGAGCGGCTATTTTCCTGAGTCCATCTGCAATTTGATGTATGCGTTCTTCATTAAGCATCAATCTATCAAGCATAGCCGCACTAAGGTTCTTATTGCGGCTGTTGGTCAAATCAATCTGATTTTCAGCTAAAATGAGCCTTTGACGATGTTCTAAAGTATCCGCCATATCAGACAATGCTTTATTTTTTTCCAAGGTAGATAATCCTGCCAGCTCATTTGCTGCAGCCTGAGCTGCTCCAGCCTGTTCATTCAGTAATAATGTATTTTCCACAAAGAAACCCCTTTCTTAAAGGCTATGAGAAAGCTTTACTTAAACCATAAGGACCATATTATCGCGATGTATTACCTCATCATACACTTTTCCATTCAAGAGTGATGCAAAATCTTTGGTATTATGACCTATTATTTTTCTCAGCGATTTCGTATCATAATTTATAATGCCACGAGCTATCTCACGTGCATCAGCTGACAGAACCCTGACCGTGCTTCCTTCAATAAAAAGCCCCTCAAAATCAGTTATACCTGCAGCCAGTATACTCGAACCGTGTTTTATAAGAGCTTCCTCACAGCCACGGTCAACCACTATGCTGCCTGCAATTCTTTTACCAAAAGCCAGCCAGCTTTTTCTTTGCTTCAAATGTGTTTCATGCGTAGGAAAAATAGTTCCTATATTTTCTCCGGCAAAAATATCCGTCAATACATTTTTCCTGCTGCCATTGGCAATGACCATAGTCACTCCGGAATTAACAGCTATTTTCGCTGCCTGAACCTTTGTGAACATGCCCCCTGTGCCTAATTTTGTGCCTGCACCACCGGCGGCATTCTCTATTTCCGGAGTTATCTCAGAAATTTCGTCTATAAGTTTTGCATCCGGGCATACCTGCGGATTATCGGTATAAAGTCCGTCTGTATCCGTCAGGAGCACCAATACATCAGCATCCACCAAGCTGGCAACTGTGGCAGATAAAGTATCATTATCGCCAATTTTAAGCTCATCCACCGCCACGACATCATTTTCGTTAATTATCGGAATAACCTGCATCTGCAGCAGTGCCAAAAGTGCATTGCGTGAATTTATATACTGTGAGTAGCGAACTGAATTCTCCTTTGTCAAAAGCACCTGAGCTACAGTCTGCCCATATTCACCAAACAATTTTTCATAGATATGCATAAGAATTCCCTGACCGATGGCAGCCAAGGCCTGCTTTTCCGGGATACTGTCGGGTTTTTCTCCCATTTTCATACGGCTGAGGCCGGCTCCCACAGCTCCTGACGTTACAAGTACTATTTCCCTGTTTTGATTAGAAAGATCTGACAATTGCCGTACCAGGCACTCGATACGGTGGATATTTAAACGTCCTCCCGCATGATTCAACGTGCTTGTACCGACTTTAACAACAATGCGTCCGGCCTCTTTTATTTCATCTCTGTCCTTCATTGAATTTACCCTCGTCTGTATTATTTAGGCAATTCTATTTTAGGTTTTTTAAAATTCTTGCGGAATAATAATCCGTTGCGACCTATCAGCTGAACCAGATCACAATCTGTTCTTTCTGCCAAAAGAGTTATTGCCTCTTCGGGAGACTGCATGCAATTTTGCAATACCCTGACCTTAATAAGTTCTCTTTTCGTTATTGCATCATCGGCACTTTTAACCAATGACGGCGTCACTGCTTCCTTGCCTATTTGAACAATAGGTTCAAGCGCTGTTCCTGCTGAACGTAAAAATCGTTTTTGTTTGCCTGTTAATGTATTTCGAATCAAATTTCATCCTCCAGATTTTCATTCTCTAAATTCAAATTCCATCGCACCAATGTGCACAGTATCGCCTTCCTTGATACCTTTGTCTTTCAGCTTTCCATCAATCTGCTTGAGCCGCCAAATATACTGAAAGCGGCGCAAAGCTTCGTCATTGGCAAAATTAGTCATGGCGACCAGCTTGTCTAATGCCTTCCCCGAAACAACAAAATCTCCTGTCATGTCTCTGGATATTTTAATTTCATCATTATCTTTTTCAGCATCGTATATCTTGATCTTTTCTTCAATTTCAGGAGGTGCTGTATAATTGAGCAGCATGGTATATACATGCTTCATTAAATCAGTTACCCCTTCTTTTGTTGCTGCTGATATTTTAAAGAAAGGAAGTCCTTCTTTTTTAGCCAACGCTTCTAGTCTGACTAAGTTCTCAGCAGCTTCAGGCAGATCTATCTTATTGGCAGCAATTACCTGCGGACTTTTTGTCAATTTATCAGCATATAATGCTAATTCCTTGTTTATTTTATAAAAGTCATCGACAGGATCTCTTCCCTCTATGCCGGATGCGTCTATAACATGTATAAGAATCTTTGTCCGTTCAATATGCCGCAGAAAATCATGTCCGAGCCCGATCCCGTCTGCTGCACCTTCAATGAGTCCTGGAATATCGGCCATAACGAAATTCTGTTCAGGTCCCACACTGACCACGCCAAGAATAGGGGATAAAGTGGTAAAATGATATTCGGCTATGTCGGGACGTGCTGCTGACACAGACGCTATAAGACTGGATTTGCCAACACTGGGATACCCTATAAGTCCCACATCAGCCAGCACTTTCAATTCCAAAATCAACTTTTTATAAGCACCAGGTTCACCAAGTTCGGCAAAAGTAGGAGCGCGATTAGCACTATTGGAAAAACGTGCATTACCTCGGCCGCCTCGTCCGCCCTTGCAGATGACAACACTTTCATCTGCGTCCGTCAGATCAGCTAAAATATTACCGGTGTCTTCATCTTTAATGATTGTGCCTGCAGGAACCTTTATCATTAAATCAGGCGCATTTCTGCCAAATTGATTCTTTATATCTCCGTTACCGCCATTTTTCCCTAAAAATTTACGATTATAACGAAAATCCAGCAATGTATTCATGTTATTATCGACAATGAATATTATATCGGCGCCTTTTCCGCCGTCACCACCACTGGGTCCGCCTTTAGGCACAAATTTTTCCCGGCGAAAAGCCGATTTGCCATTTCCGCCGTCACCAGCCTTGACAGTTATTTTTGTTCTATCTATAAATTTCATCTTTTCTCCCGTTCTGAATATTTAAAAATAAAAATTTGTTATATCTCTCAAACAATATCAGAAAATCTTATATTTGTAAAGCTGCATGTTGTCAATATGGGATTTTTTCAACATAGGTATAATAAATAGTTTTCCATAATACAGAGAATATGATAAAATGTCTTATTGGCTTGTAAATCTATTTGTTGCGGGATAGCGTATATTACTGAGCCGTCTCTAAATAGGAGATTAACTGTAAAAAGGGGAATGGGCAATTGTTTACAACGGTTGATATTCTGGGTATAAAAGTGGCTTCAGTAACTATGTGTCAGGCAGTGGAAGCAGCAACACATTTTATTGAAGCGAAAAACAAATCAATGATCGCAACAGCTAATGCCGAAATGCTTATGCGTGCCACCAAAGATAATGAATTGGGAGAAATACTGAATAAAGTCAATCTGGTAGTTCCCGATGGCGCCGGCACAGTATGGGCATCTAATTACCTGGGAGTGCCTATGCCTGAACGCGTTGCCGGATTTGATCTGGTGCAAAAGCTATTGGCAGCAGCGCCGCAAAAAGGCTGGCGTATATTTTTTTTCGGTTCAGCTCCGGGTGTAGCGGAAAAAGCAAAATTAAAAGCAATGGCAGATTATCCCGGAATTCAGATAGCAGGAGTAAGAAACGGTTTTTTTACGCTTGCTGACGAAAAAAAAATAGTTGAAGAAATAAATATTGCGAAGCCAGATATCCTTCTTGCAGCGCTTGGTGTCCCCAAACAAGAAAAGTGGCTGTATACGCATTTACATGAATTGAACTGTTCTCTTGCTATCGGCGTCGGCGGCACACTTGATGTCATGGCCGGTGTCATGAAAAGAGCCCCTTTATGGATGCAGAAAGCAAAATTAGAATGGCTTTTCCGCGGGATGATGCAGCCAAGCAGAGCCGGTCGTCTGATGGCCCTGCCCCGCTTTATAAAAGCTGTATGGTCATGGAAAAAAAAGACTAATCAGTAGACAAAAAAAATGTATTATACTATAATTGATATGTTATAAATGTGTGCAGTACACATATATTGAACTGATAATTCAGTTTTTAATTATAGAAGAGGTAATAAAAATGAATATTGTTAAAGAAGGTTACAAGTTCATTGGTTTTGCCGCGGCCTTAACTGTTGGTACAGGTGCTTTTATCGGACCGTATGCAGCTGTTGCTCCAGGCGTTCTTGCAGGATTCTTTACATTTTTTTTCAGAAATCCAAAAAGAAATATACCAGATGATAAATCAGTGATCGTTTCGCCTGCCGACGGGAAAGTCATGAAAGTTGTTAAAATTGATCATGATGATTTTGTCAAGGGACCCGGAACCAAGGTAACGATTTTCTTGTCGGTTTTTAATGTTCACGTCAACCGCAGTCCCATAAAAGGCGAAATAAAGTTACAGCAATATACCTGCGGGCGTTTTCGTCCGGCATATAAAAATAGTGTTGGTTTTGAAAATGAACGCCACATGATTGGTATAGACAATGGCGAAATGAGAATCACAGTTACACAAATAGCAGGAATCTTAGCCCGACGCATCGTATCCTGGGTCACACTCAATGATACATTGACAAAGGGCGAGCTTTACGGTCTCATTAAATTCGGTTCATGTACTGAGGTCGTCATGCCTGACAACATAGCTGTGCTCGTCAAAAAAGGCGATAAAGTTGTCGGCGGAGAAACAATTATTGGGAGGATAAAAAAATAATGAGTAAAGCATGGATACCAAATGTCTGCACTTCGATGAATTTGGTATTTGGTATATTGTCCATATTTGTGATGCTTATGGGTGGAGTTAAGTTCGGTCCTTTGATTGATGCCCCTATATTTATATTGCTGGCACTGCTTGCAGACGGACTGGACGGCCGTCTTGCCCGTTACTTCGGTACCACCGATGAACGGGGCAAGGAAATGGATTCTCTTTGCGATGTCGTTTCCTTCGGCGTTGCTCCCGGAATAATATCGGTTCTTTTCACCTTATCAATTATCAGCATGGCTGCCATGAAAACTGGCACCCCGCCTGACAGTTTGCGTTATTTTATGTATTTCAGTATTATCGCCGGTGTTATTTACGCTGTTTGCGGAATGTGGCGTCTGGCACGCTTTAATGTCAATGCCGGCACATTGCACGGCTACTTCATGGGGCTGCCCATTCCTGCCGGCGGCTGCATGATAGCAACAGCTGCCATGCTTATAGCCAATCTGCCTTTTATACCACCGATAATGATCGGGTATGTCGTACCTTTTGTAGTTATTTTTACAGGTTTTTTAATGGTAAGCAATATCCATTATCCTGATTTTAAAGGTACTGGCGAAAAAATAAATATAGCAGCATTGATTCTTTCCCTGCTGTTTGCTTTAGGTCTTATCTTCCTATGCCGAGCGGTATTTCCGTTTGCAGTTTTATTCGCTATTTTTTCTACATATGCTGTTTTTGGTATATTAAATACTATTTGCAACAAAATCGCTTAATGCATTCATGGTTTGTGCGGGCAGAGTATGCCTGAAGATATACAGCCAAAGGGGAACTAATTCTAATGACATATGCTCTCGATTATATTATGCTGCCGATACAGGGGATAATATTTTTATTTACAGTATATTATTTTTGTATCGGTGTCTGTGGACTATGGAGGCGCAGGGAGGTCAAAATTCTTGTACCTGAAAAGTCGTTTGCAGTAATTATTGCCGCGCATAACGAAAAAGCTGTCATCGGTCAATTAATAGATAATCTCGGACAGCTTGATTATCCCAAAAACCTATACGATATTTTTGTTATAGCTGACAATTGCAGTGACAATACTGCACAAATTGCTTCAGTCCACGGCGCCATCGTTCATGAAAGAACTGATAAAGAAAAACATGGCAAAGGCTTTGCCATGGAATGGATGTTCAGTCGTCTTTTCAAAATGCAGCGGCAATATGATGCTGTGGCAATTTTTGATGCGGATAATCTTGTCGATAAACGCTTTCTATTAGAAATGAACAATCGTCTCTGCAAGGGTGATAAACTCATTCAAGGTTACCTTGATGCAAAAAATCCTTACGATACATGGATTTCCGGAACTTTTGCCATTTCATTTTGGGTAATTGATCATATATGGCATCTGGCAAAAACCAACATAGGTTTGTCTTCCGTTCTTGGTGGTACTGGCATGTGCATAACAACAGATGTATTGCATAAATATGGCTGGGGCGCCACATGTCTGACAGAAGATATGGAATTTACGATGAAAGCTTTAACTGAAGGAATAAAAACCACATGGGCCCACGATGCCATAGTTTATGATGAAAAACCGCTTACATTTATGCAGTCATGGCGTCAGCGAAAACGTTGGGCACAAGGGCAATTTGATGTTGCTCACCGTTTTATACCCAAAATGATCAAGGCCGGTATAAAAAAACATGATATCCGCATATTGGATGGTTGCATGCATTTATTGCAACCTCATATTCTGATGATATCCACGATTTTCGTTATCATGAGTTATATTCAAATGGGTTTCGGCATAAGCTTATTTACCAATATATATCAATTTCTTCCTTCATCATTGCTTACAGTGATTACGTTAGGGCAATATGTTTTACCTGTTATTATACTGCTAAAAATACGTGTTAGATTAAAAGCATGGTTTTATCTTATCTTATATCCTATTTTTATATACAGCTGGATTCCTATAGTATTTTTGGGATTTCTGCATCGCAATGAACACGAATGGAGTCATACCCAACATACACGTGCCGTTTCATATGATGACATTGTTCGTTAAAAATCTATGCTGCACATAATAAATATATCATAACGATAGGATTACTGCCACAAAATAAAAGGCTATTGCAAGTAGTTAGTGCTGCTATGCGATAGCTTTTTATTATTCGATATTTTTTATAAAAATATTATATTACGTTCCAATAAATTTACAATAATTTTTGAATAATATACAATTTGAGGAATATACAAATGGACAACAACAAAGAACGGCTCAGTATAAATATTGCAAAATTATATTATGAGTCAGATTACAGCCAACAGCAAATTGCTGAAAAACTAAATATATCCAGACCAACTGTTTCACGATTGCTGCAATATGCAAAAGATCAAAAATTTGTCCGGATAAATATAGTAGATCCTATTGAAGACAATAGCAGCTTAGAACAGATGTTAATCAGCAAGTATAATTTAGATGACGTGAAAATCGCTTATACGCCACTTGATACACGAGATGAAATAACAAAAAGCATAAGTGCAAAGGCAGCAGAATATCTATATGCAGTGACTAAAGACGGTGATATTATAGGTGTAAGTTGGGGACTTACTATTTATAATGTGGCTTTGAAATTACGATCAAAGTCACTAAAAGGTGTACAAATTGTCCAATTAAAAGGTGGCGTCAGTCATTCGCAAAGTAATACCTATGCCTATGAAGTTGTTGAATTATTTTCTGAATCATTCAACACGGTCGGCCGGTATTTACCATTACCGCTAATGTTCGACAGTGTACAGATGAAAAAATTAGTAGAAAATGATCGTCATATAAAAAGGATATTGGAACTTGGTCGCCAGGCAAACATAGCGGTATTTACAGTAGGGACTGTAAAAGATGATGCTCTGCTTTTTAGATTAGGTTACATTGATGAAAAAGATAAGCGTATATTAAAGGAAGATGCTGTCGGTGATATATGTTCACGTTTTTTTAACGCAGAAGGTGAATTATGTAATAAAGAACTTGACAACAGAACAGTCGGGATAAATTTGGAAGAGTTAAAGAATAAGGAAAAACGAATTCTTGTTGCAGGCAGCCAAAGAAAAATTTCTGCTATAAAAGCGGCTTTGGCAGGCGGTTTTGCCAACATATTGGTAACAGATCAATATACAGCACATGCGTTAATAAAATAATAGATAAAGATAAAAAGACATAGTTCTAATAGGTTATATCTAAAAATTTAACTTATTGGAATTATGTCTTTTTTATTTGATTATTCATTATTAAACAATTGTTCATAATAACAAAGGATATTTTTCAATGTAAACTAAATAATGAAATTAATTTCATTATTTAGTTTACATAAGTTCAAAAATATGTTAAGATAAATTTTGTAATAAATATCAACGCTAACGGAGGTAGACTATGGATTATGCAAAATTGATAGACCACACATTATTAAAAACAGATGCCGTAAAAAAGGATCTGGAAAAACTTTTAATAGAGGCAAAAAAATACAATTTTGCCTCTGTATGTATCAGTCCTATATGGGTATCAGATGCGTATGAACAGCTAAAAAATACAAATATTGCTGTTTGCACAGTAATTGGTTTTCCGCAGGGAGCCACTCCCACATCTGTAAAAGTTTTTGAAACAGAACAGGCCATCAAAGATGGTGCTTCAGAGATTGATATGGTGATAGCCATAGGCAAATTGAAAGACTGTGATGACAAATATGTCAAAAATGATATCTCTGCAGTTGTTAAAGCAACAAAAGGTAAAGCAATCGTAAAAGTTATTATAGAAGCCTGCCTGCTGTCAGATAGTGAAAAAGTACGTGCATGCAATCTGGCTGTTGAAGCGGGTGCAAGTTTCGTAAAAACATCAACAGGTTTTTCCACAGGCGGAGCAACAGAAAAAGACGTTGCCCTAATGAAAAAGACTGTTAATGGCAAAGCCAAAGTAAAGGCTGCCGGTGGTATTCGCAGCAGACAGGATGCAGATATAATGATAGCTGCCGGTGCAGAAAGAATTGGTACAAGCCACGGCGTGGAAATTGTGAATTAATAATAAAGATTTATATTGAGAAAACACTTATTTATTGGAATAACTGTTTTCTCAATGTTTACTTGGAGGAAAAATTATGGCAGATAAGAAAGATGCTTTACTACAATACGATGATGGTTATTTAAACAAAACACCAATTTTTCAATTCATATTATTATCATGCTTATTTCCACTATGGGGTGCTGCAGCGAGCTTAAACGATATATTGATCACTCAATTCAAAAGTGTATTTACATTAAGCGACTTTGCAAGTGCCTTAGTGCAAAGTGCTTTTTACGGTGGATATTTTTTGATATCAATACCAGCATCCATAGTAATCAAAAAGACTAGCTACAAATTTGCTATCCTATGTGGTTTATTATTTTATATTATTGGCTGCGGATTATTTTTTCCCGCATCTGACATGGCCACATATACGATGTTCCTATTTGCTGTTTTTTCCATTGCTATAGGCCTTGGTTTTCTGGAAACAGCTTCAAACACTTATAGCACCATGTTAGGACCTCGCAAATATTCTACATTGCGTTTAAATATAAGCCAAACTTTTTATCCTATTGGCGCTGCCGCCGGAATCCTGCTGGGAAAATACCTGATATTTCAAAATGGTGCCAGTTTGGCTACACAAATGGCTGTTCTAAATGAAACAGCTCTGCATGCTTTTAAGTTGCAAATGTTGCAGCATACTCTACATCCATATAAAATTATGATATATATTCTAGTTGCAGTATTTATTCTATTTCTCATCACTAAATATCCTAAATGTAAGACTATCGAAAAAACATCAAATAAAAACGACGCAGGAATTATCAAAACTTTAAAATATCTCATTAAAAACAGTAAATTCAAGAAGGGAATTGCAGCTCAGTTTCTTTACGTAGGAATGCAGGTAGCTGTATGGTCATTTACAATAAGATTGGCTTTAGTTCTTGATAACACTATAAATGAACGTATGGCTGCTGATTTTATGGTAATTAGCTATGCATGTTTTTTTGTCGGGAAATTTATAGCAAATTTTTTGATTGCAAAATTTTCTGCAAATAAAGTTTTATTAGCATATTCAATTATCGGATGTGCATTGGTCCTTTATGTTTCTTTTATACCAAATTTTACAGCAGTATACGCTGCAGTAGCAATAAGCATATTGATGGGACCATGCTGGGCGACTATTTACGCCGAAACATTAAATTCAGTAGAAAAAGAATATACTGAAACTGCCGGAGCTGTCCTTGTCATGTCCATAATAGGCGCGGCGTTTGTGCCTGCTATCCAGGGACTTGTCTCAGACATAACCGGTTCAATGCAATTTTCGTTTATAGTAAATTTCTTCTGTTTTGCCTATGTTGGCTATTATTTTTACAAAAGAATCGGCAATGAATATTGACTATAACAAAAAGAGGTAAAAATAAAATGAAAAATAAAATTTTTCTCAAGCGTGGTTTTTTTTCAGAAAAATCTAAAGAAATTTTTAAAAATGATAATTTTACTGTCGACATATTTATATATTCATCAGGAGTCGAAGCGGTAAAACTAACAAACAGCAGAGGCTATGTAACAGTTCTTCCCTACATGGGGCAAATAATATGGGATGCGGAATTTGACGGAATAAGCCTGCGGATGAAGAACATGTTTTCCCAGCCCAAGCCAGCAAACTGTATCATTGATACCTATGGTTGTTTTGCTTTTCATTCTGGACTTTTATCAAATGGATGTCCATCACCGGAAGATACTCATCCAATGCATGGAGAAATGTCATGTGCACCAATTGATGAGGCATGGTTGGAACTTTCTGATGAAACTATTTCAGTAACTGGTCAATACGAATATTGTCAAGGCTTCGGTTATCACTATTTATCACATCCCAGTCTTACTATAAAAGCAAATGACACAAAAATGGACATTGGCATGAAAGTAAAAAATCTTACAGGTATCGACATGCCGTTACAATATATGTGTCACATGAATTATGCATATGTAGATAATGCCATTATTTCTTCAAATGTACCAGAAAAAGCGTTCAAATTACGCGAATCCATACCAGCACATGTCAAGCCCACACCAAAATGGATGCATTATAATGAAGATATAAAACAGTTACAAAAAAATGGCAGTACTTTGACTAAACTTGATCAGCCCGACATGTATGACCCTGAAATTGTTTTTATGGCGGATGATCTCAAGAATTATACCGAAAATGCTGTTTTTGAAATAGATTCTCCTAAAGGATTCGGTTTTAAAACAACCTTTTCGACAAAAGAATTCCCCTGCGCAACCAGATGGCTTCTATACAATGCAGATCAACAGGTATCTGCTTTCGTTTTACCTGCTACATGCAGGCCCGAAGGGTTTTTGGCTGCTAAAAAGTCGGGGACTTTAATAATGTTGAAATCTAATGAAGAAAAATATTTTTCAGTAACAACCGGTAAAAAATAAGGAGAAAACTTTTGAAAATAGCAGTTATTGGTTCTAATATGGTAGACTTAATTTCCTATATAGACAGAATGCCTATAGACGGGGAAACATTGGAAGCTCCCGAATTCTCCATAGGATGCGGCGGAAAGGGTGCCAACCAGGCCGTAGCTGCCGCATCCTATGGCAGTGATGTGATGATATTAACAAAGGTAGGTGATGACATATTCGCTGATAATACTATAAATAATTTTAAACATTACAATATAGATACTACTTTTGTCGAACGGGTAAAGAATATATCCAGTGGTGTAGCTCCCATATTTGTGGATTCCTCAGGACAAAACAGAATACTGATCATAAAAGGAGCTAATGAATATCTTTTGCCCGAAGATATTCATAAAGCGGCTGACCATCTGAAAAAATGCAGTCTCATAATTCTGCAATTGGAAGTCAATCTTGATACCGTATATTATGCTGTACAGTTTGCCATTAAAAATGGTATCAGAGTGCTGCTCAATCCGGCACCTGCAAACGCAAAGCTTGACATTGAAAAAATTAAAGAATGTGATTTTTTTGTTCCCAATGAAACAGAACTTGAATTTATCACAAAAAGGCCCGTAGATACTGACATAAATATAAAGAAAGCGGCAATTTCGCTGGTGGAAAAAGGCATAAAAAATATTATTGTCACGATGGGGGCAAGAGGTTCAATGTGGGTGATTAAAGACTCCGTCCATCGTTTAAATGCTTTTTCTGTTGACTCTGTTGATTCATCCGGTGCCGGGGATGCTTTCATAGGATGTTTTGCCAGCTGTTACGTAAAAAGCAATGATATTTTAGCATCAATGTACGAAGCCAGCGCATTCTCGGCTTTGAGTGTCACAAAAAAAGGCACCCAAAAATCATATCCTTCTTATCAAGAAGTCCAAAAATTTTTAGCAGCTCATAAATAGTATCGTGTAATTTCATTTCAGCTGTATTATTACTGTAATAATGTCTTCTCCCAAAATGATAATGCGTCAAAAACTTCCAAACCAATTCAGATCAAGTGGTTTGGAAGTTTTTTATATCATAAAATCCCCTATATACAATATTTTTTTATTACATGGAATATAAACTCTACCTGAAATAAGAACCTATTTATGTTATAATTTTATGTAGTGAGGTTGTCAGGAGGTAAAAAATGTTTGAGTTATCAGTAAAAAATGATTTTGGCGCAGCCCACCGCATTATTGGTTATCCCGGGAAATGCGATAATCTGCACGGACACAACTGGATAGTTGAAGCAGTAGTATATGGCAGCAAACTTGATGAGTTGGGTATGCTTATTGATTTTAAAAAATTGAAAGGTGCCCTCAGAGAGATTATCGGCGAATTTGACCATCATTATCTTAATGAATTGGAGCCGTTCTTGTCCTCAAATCCATCAGCAGAAAATATTGCTGCTTATTTATATCATAGACTAAGCGAGCATGAAAATATAAAAGGAAAATGCCGTGTGAAATTTGTAAAAGTATGGGAAACAGAAAAATCAGCGGCATTATATTACGAGGAGGCATAAAATTGCATGCACCGATAAGTGAGATATTTTCCTCTATACAGGGTGAGGGAAAATATGCTGGCTGCCGTCAGCTTTTCATTCGCTTTGCCGGCTGTAATCTTGATTGCGGTTACTGTGATACAAATGATATTCTTCATTCTGAAAACTGTGATCTTGAAAATGAGGCAACTTTATTAAATCCTGTCGAGTTAACTGATATTCTTCCCTATATACAAAAAATTCTTCTGAAAAGGCATCATTCCATCAGTCTTACCGGCGGTGAGCCCCTTTTGCACACAGCTTTCATCAACGAAATGGCCAAACATATCAATCTGCCATTTTTTTTAGAAACAAACGGTTCTTTGCCCGAAGAATTATCAAAAGTTATCAATAATATCTCCATTATAAGTATGGATTTTAAAATGCCGGATGCAGTACATACGGAGCTTTGGCAACAGCACGCGGATTTTTTGCACATAGCCCGGCAAAAAGATGTGTATGTTAAGATAGTTATCGCTCAGGAAACTTCCTTGAACGATTTTAAAAAAGCCATAAATTTATTAAGCGGGACAGATAAAAATATCATGCTGATTTTACAGCCTATCACACCATATGGTATCTATACAAAGCCCTCTCCGGGGAAAATGCTTGAATGGCAAAGTCTCGCAATGGAAAAGATAGATGATGTCCGTGTAATAGGCCAAACACATATCATGATGGGGCAAAGGTGAATTTATGGAAAAAATTTTACTAGTCAATGACGACGGAATTGATGCACAGGGGCTTTATGCAATGGCAGAAGTTTTAACAGATAATTATGATCTGCGTATAGTCGCACCGGCAGTGCAGCAAAGCGGGATGTCGCAGGCCCTGTCAGCACATAGCCGAATAAAAGTAAAAAGAGTCGATTTCCAACTACCTGTTGAAGCATATAAGGTTTATGGCACACCTGCCGATTGTACAAAACTGGCTACCGAAGTTTTGTATGAAAACGACCTGCCCGATATCATAATATCTGGCATAAATGACGGCGGCAATTTGGGAACGGATGTATTGTATTCAGGCACAGTCGGTGCCGCTATGGAGGGCCATCTGCACGGCATTTTCTCTATAGCCGTATCACGAGTGGTCAATTCTGAGCTCAGCTTTACCGAGGTCGCAGAAATCTTCAGGCAAAAACTGCCTGCATTAAGAAGAGAAAAACCGTATATGTATAATATAAATTTTCCAAAAAAAATTTCTGACAGAGCAGATATTTTTCGCTATACAAAGCAGGGACGCCGCACATACCATAATGAATATGCCGCTGAAACAGACGAACAGGGCGAAACATGTTATTACATGAATGGAACACCAAACGATGCCGGTAACATTGAAGGCAGTGATATTTGGGCTATTCATAACGGGTTTGTCTCTATAAATCCGCTAAAAATAGGACGGACTAATAAAAAGCTTCTGCAGGATTTATTGCTTGATAAATGAATTTTAATTCATTTATTCACTAAAAAGGATTAGCATGTAATAATAAAAAATCAGGAGGCTATACTATGCCAGAAATTGCCATAATTGGCGGAACCGGAGTTTATGATCCCTCGATCTTGACTGATATACATGATGACAGCATTACCACTCCCTTTGGCGAGGTAAGTTTTAAAACAGGTATTTATAATGGGGTGGAAGTGGCATTTATTCCCCGCCACGGCAGTCATCACTCTATTCCGCCACATAAAATTAATTATCGCGCCAATATATGGGCTATTAAAAAGATTGGTGTAAAAAAAATTTTTGCAACAACAGCTGTCGGTTCTTTGAATCCATCCATGAAACCGGGAGATTTTGTTCTTATTGATCAGTTCCTTGATTTTACTAAAAGCCGCATCACTACTTTCTTTGAAGGAAAAGACGGTAAAGTGGTGCACGCTGATGTCAGCGAACCATATTGCCCGCATCTGCGCCAGGTTTTAAAGAAAGCTGCAGGCGAATTGGGAATAACAGCACATATGGGCGGCACATACGTGTGCACGGAAGGCCCCCGATTTGAAACTCCCGCCGAGATAAAAATGTATGCCAGATTCGGCGGTGATCTCGTCGGTATGACTAATGTACCAGAGGTGACTTTAGCACATGAAGCAGAAATGTGCTACGCGACAGTTTCAATGGTTACAAATCAGGCCGCCGGTATATCACAAACACCTCTTACACATGCAGAGGTAGTCGCCACTATGGAAAAAAATGGTGCCAATATCAAAAATCTTATAATGAAATCCATCGAACTATTGACAAGTGTAAAAGAAGAATGTCATTGTGCCAGCACCATTGCTGAGTTCGGCGGATTTAATATCTGACTGATAAGTCAAAGTCTATCTCTATCTATCATATTAGGAGGAATTTTATTAAATGGAATCGATGATACGCGATATTAAGCTTGCACCGTCAGGACACGATAAAATAGAATGGGTAAAGAATTTTATGCCTGTATTAAATCATATTGATGCTGTGTTTTCAAAAAGCAAACCCTTTGCCGGTAAAAAATTGGTTATTACGATGCACTTGGAAGCCAAAACGGCATATTTGGGGCTCGTATTTATGCACGCAGGAGCGCAGCTGGCAATCACCGGCAGCAATCCGCTTTCAACACAGGACGATGTAGCCGCCGCTTTGGTCGAAGAAGGAGCCAGTGTTTTTGCATGGCATGGCTGTACTGACAAAGAATATGATATGTTTATCAATAAGGCTCTTGATACGAAGCCTGATATCATCATAGATGACGGCGGTGATCTCGTCGCCCATCTGCATGGTGATCGTGCAGATCTCGCCGACAAAATCATAGGAGGCAGTGAAGAGACGACTACCGGTGTCATTCGTCTGCGTGCACTCGCTGATACTGGGAAGCTGAAATTTCCGATGATAGCCGCCAATGACGCATATTGCAAGTATTTGTTCGATAATCGTTATGGCACAGGACAATCTACGTGGGACGGAATAATGCGTACGACAAATCTCGTCATAGCAGGCAAAAATGTCGTAATATCCGGTTATGGCTGGTGCGGCAAAGGTGCGGCAATGCGTGCAAAAGGATTGGGTGCAAAAGTTATTATTACCGAAATAGACCCTATCAAGGCTGTTGAAGCCGTATTTGACGGTTTTAGGGTTATGCCGATGCAGGAAGCCGCCAAGATAGGTGATATTTTTCTGACACTTACCGGCTGCAAGGATATAATAACAAAAGAACATTTTGCTGTTATGAAAAATGGCGCTGTATTAGCTAATTCAGGTCATTTTGATGTGGAAATAAATAAGATTGACCTCATGTCCAATGCCGTGTCCAAAAGAACCGTTCGTAAAAATATTGAAGAGTATAAACAAAAAGACGGCAGAAAACTTTACCTTCTGGCAGAAGGACGTTTAGTAAATCTTGCTGCCGGAGACGGACATCCTGCCGAAATAATGGATCTCTCATTCGGCGTACAATTTTTCTCGGCATTGCATATTTTAGAAAATCATCATTCTCTGGAAAATAAAGTTCATTTGATGCCAAATGAAATAAATATCAAATTAGCTCAGATCAAGTTGAATTCGCTGAATATCAATATCGATAAACTTTCGGATGAGCAGCACAGGTATCTTCACCAGGCTTGATCGTCCATATTCCTCAGGGGCCCTGTAATAACTGCAGGGCCTCATTTATATCAATTTACATGTTAATTTAAATATGAAAGCGGAAAATAAAATGAATATCTTAATAAAAAATGTACTTACTGTTTTTCCCAATGGCACTGCCAAAAAAACCAATATTGCTGTCAAAAATGATATTATTTTCGCCATTGGTACAATTCCCGAAACTTTTACTGCCAATACTACTATAGACGGACAGGGTAAGTTGGCTGTTCCCGGTTTTGTTAACGCACATACACATGTATCTATGACATTGCTGCGAAGTTATGCCGATGATATGAAGCTGATGGATTGGCTGGAAAATAAAATCTGGCCCGTTGAAGCAAAGATGAAAAAGGATGATATATACTGGGGTGCAATGCTTGGCATCACAGAAATGATAAAAACCGGCACAACTGTTTTTGCTGACATGTATGGTGATATGGATAAAGTTGCTCAAGCGGTGGAAGAGACCGGTATACGTGCCGTTTTATCGCGCGGCATGATTGGTGCTGCTCCTAATGGTCAGGCTGCGCTGCAGGAAAACTGCACTCTTTTTGAAAATTATAACAACAGCGCCGACGGCAGAATAACAGTCATGTTTGGCCCGCATGCGCCTTATACATGCCCGCCGGATTTTCTTAAGCAAGTGATTGAGAAGGCACAAAAATATAATGCACAGATCCATATTCACTTAGCCGAAACAGAGGGTGAAGTAAAAGAATGCCTGGAAAAATATTCTAAAACGCCAATAGCTCAAATGGAAAAAATAGGTCTTTTAGACTGTGGAGTATTAGCTGCGCATTGTGTTCACCTCAGCGATGAAGATATTGCCATAATGAAAAAACACAATGTCAGAGTCGCTCATAATCCAGGCAGCAATCTGAAACTTGCCAGCGGAATAGCTCCTGTGAAAAAATTATTGGAAAAAGGCATATGTGTAGGACTTGGAACAGATGGAGCTTCCAGCAATAATAATCTGGATATGTTGGAGGAAATAAATCTGACGGCATTGATCCACAAAGCTGCTACTCTTGATCCTCTGGCAGTGCCGGCTTTTAAAGCCCTGCAAATGGGAACATACTATGGTGCAAAAGCTGTAGGTCTTAATGATACTGGCAAAATTGAACCGGGCATGAAAGCCGATATAACACTTTTCTCCATGCAGGGAACACAATGGACACCTTGCTATGATGCTATATCACTGCTTGTATATTCTGCTAATGCATCAATGGTCGATACGGTTATTGTAAATGGTAAAATTCTTCTGGATAAAGGCCTCCTTACAACGATTGACGAAGAAAAAATAATTTATGAGGCAAATAAATGTGCCGAAAGATTGACAGGTAAAACCATAAAAAATTGATACCATCCTTAAATCAATAAAAGTAGCGATTAACATACTGCCGAGTATACCCCAGAAGGGAAGGAAGAAATGATTTGGCCGCTAAAAAAAATTTTTATGCTGTAAAAAATGGGCGAAAAACCGGCATTTTTCATAGTTGGTCAGCTTGTAAAGAACAAATTGACCATTTTGCCGGTGCTCTTTACAAGGGATTTGCAACGCTGCCCGAAGCTGAGTCATATTTGGGTGCAGAAAAACCCCTGGCTGCTTCCGATGAAGAAAGTCTACACTATGCTTATGTCGACGGTTCATATATAGCGGGAAAATACAGCTGGGCAATAGCTGTTTATTATAAGGGAGATCTCATTCACACAGCCAGCGGCGTCGGACAATCCGTCGAAAATGCAAAAATGAATAATGTCGCGGGAGAGATAGAAGCAGCCATGCAGGCAGCTGAATGGGCCCGAAAGAATAAAATTGATGAAATCATTATTTGCCACGATTATATAGGTATTTCGGAATGGGCACAAGGCCGTTGGAAAACAAATACTCCAGGGACTGCTCAATATGCTGCTTTCATGCAGGATTACAAAGATATCGTACGTTTTAAGAAAGTTGCCGGTCACACTGGAATACCCGGCAATGAATTAGTCGATAAACTGGCAAAAAAAGAATTGGGAATTTAAGCCTTTAGCCTTATACGAAAACACAGCCGCAGCAGCCCGTTTAAAACGGGCCGCTGCGGCTGTCTGTATTAATACATAGCAATAAACTCAGTGCTCATAATGTATCTGCCGAACCGGAACCCTGCGTAATTGCCGCAGGTGTTTGGAGCTGATTTTCTGCAGGAGTATTTGCTGCCGTTATTTTACTTCCTGCAGTCTGATAACGATTAACCCAGTCGGGATGGGCATCTGCATACTGCTTTATCATTCGAATTTCCATATCTTCCTTACTGTCAGGAACAATAGATGCATATTGCCCCGTCAAAGAGGCATTATTATCCTTCCATCTTTCGGCGGGCGTCCAACTGGAATACGAAGTTATTTTGTAACTGTAGGTTGATAAACTAAAAACTTTCTTATAGAAATTGATTTGTGTTATGGCACTTGTGCTGTTATTGCGAGTTTCCTGCCAGATCCAGACAAAAACATCATCACCGCGTTTGCGTATTGTTGTTGTGTCCGCGGTTGAAGACGAAGCTGTGTCAGCATCCACTTTACGCCATAACGTAATCCAGCGGTCATTGGCTTTAGTGCGCGCAGTTTCTCCCTGACCAAATACTTGATCTACAATGGCATCATAAAAATTTTCATCAAAGGATTGGGAATTTATCTCTTTCAAGCGGGGTTGATCATATTTATGCGAAACCAGAATATTGCCTTCTTTGTCATAAAAAATTTCCTGCTTGTAATCCAAAGTCCGTCCCTGAGGATTTATTTCAATAAGCGCCAGACTGTAGCTAAGCGACGCAGGGTTTGAAATTTCCTTAAGTCCCATCGCGGAAACAGTTTCAGCCGCGCCTGCAGTTGTATAGGCAGTTTTTATCCATGCTTCAATACATATGGGAATATCATTTTCTCTGGCTGTAACACGTACTCTTTCAGGAGCGTAAAATTTACCATATTTTTCATCTGAAGCTATCCATGTCCAGCTTGTTTCTCCCGTTGTATTTTGCCCAGCCTGTGCATAAATAATCGATGGTGCGGCAGCCATAAATATAAACAGGAAAAACACCCAGATCAAAAATAATTTTTTCATATTTCAATCACCTCAATAATAAATCAAACAAATTTAAAATAACAGGAAAACAATAATAACTACAATGATGACCAGTACTGCCAGCATAGCCAAGCATCCCGATTTATCCAGAAATTTTTTTTCCAAATTATTTGTTGGTTCATAACGCATGGGAGTTCTTACCGGTTCGGCTTTTTGCGAATATATGGGCAGATCAGCCGCAGCTTTATTTTCTAAATCCGGTATCTTTACTATTTTATTTTTCAATTCTATGGCCCTTGTCGGCACAAATGTATCAGTTTTAGACAGAATAAAGACGGCCGGAGAAATCTCCCTGTTTTTTTCAGATTTCACGGTTGAAGCAGGTGTTATTGAACTCAGTATTGATTTTTCCTGCCCGCTTTTATCCAGCTGAGATTGACTGCTATCTTTCAGTGCACGCGGCTGATAATTATCATCAAAATATTCTTCTATAAAAGCTGCCGCTGTTTTATAGGCAATAGTTCTGACTCCACCTGCCTTATAATCAGCAGGCAGTCCTTCAGTCGTGCCAAAAGCACAAAGATTTTCCCCCTTATAGTTGGCGATCGAACGAAGCAGACGTGTATCATTTGCTGCTACAGCAGCAAATTTATAAAAAATCTCTCTGTAAGGATGTGTATCCAGATTTGTCTTCTTGTCCTTGGATAGGAACTTATATACAGAAAAAACAAAGAAAGCTGAGCTGCTTTCCTGCGGCAGATTTTTGAAAGTAATATTAAAAAGAGCTTTATTACCGATATACTGAGAAAAATAAATATCCCATCTTTCCGCAAATGCAATAAGCCCAGCCGGTGGTGCAATATCATTTTTACTTTCAATAAGGCTGTTCACATCATCACCGCTGGCATTTTCCGGAACTGCAATCCCCTGTAATACAGCCTCTTCAAGCAACTTTTCCGACGGCGGTTCAAAATCTATCTCTTCGCAAATGAAAGGCGGCAGGAGTTTCTTGCTGATAGCTCTCTGCTTTGCGGCTACATCTGAACGTGCTATAACATCAAGTGTACGCATGCGCTTAGTCATGTAATGCTTGCCCTTTACTTTAAATCTATGCCAGGCCATGAATTATAACGTTCCTTTCCACAAGTTTAACTTTTACTATACTATATCTTCCCAGAACAAATCAACGATAAGTTTATTTTAACATAAAGCAGGTTATTTTCGATATATTTTAAAATATTAATTGTAAAATATATAAAGCAGTCTGTATAACACAGCGTCAGTATCTTGCTTAGTTAATAGTGATGTGTTAATATGGCACGTGTTGATTTCAATAGGAGAGGCAGCGTATTTATATGTTTAGGAAATTTTCATTATCGGAAAATAAATGGAATGAAATTTTTAACGTTCTTATAAAAGGATTAAAATGCTATTTATATTTTTGGTTGATATTATCTTTCTTCAGAATAGTCTTCATCATAAATATGCATGATTATATATCGGAACAGAGTAATTTCACAGACATAGAAAACGCTCTGTTTTTGGGAATGCGAATGAGTATGCAGACTGTTGGCATCATGGTTTCAGTTGCCCTTTTTGCTCTGCTTTTGGGACGTATTTTTTCTGTGCGCTGGGGAACTATATTAATGAATGTGGCAGTGCTGCTGGAATTGGCTATAGCATGCATTTTATTTGCTGCCAGATTTCCGTATTATCGTGTTTATCACAGTGGCTTCAACCAGATGCTTTTTACTGCCGTCCATGAAGATTGGTCCGCTCTTTTCCAGACTATGATAGAACAGTTTTCTTTGCCCGTACGCTTATCAGGCGCCGTTTTTTTTGCTGCAATATTATTTTTCTTATGGAAAAAATTTTTGGTGCTGAATGTGTCAAAAATTTTACCCGAGCATTTGAATGGCAGAGTGCTATTTCTGTTGATCATTTTTTTATTGGCCCGTTTTTCCTTATTTGGCGGCAGCTGGAGCTGGCAATCACAAATAGATTGGGAAAATTCAGCAATAACAAAGGATGCTTTTTTAAATGAAGTCATTCTTGATGACGGACAGGCAATTTATCGTGCCTATCGTATGCAGCAACGAAATGCCGGCAGCAATGGTCTTAGTTATACGGCAGAAGATGTAAAGCAGTTTGCAGCTGCTTTGAGCGGTAAAAAAACCGGCAACAGCAGTATAGATCATTATCTGGTGAAACAGGCACAAGGAGCAATCATAAAAAAACCTGGACATATTTTTTTAATAATTTCAGAAAGCTATGCAAATTGGCCTCTCTTGGATGAATATGCCGATCTTCATATAGCAGACGGTGTGAAAGAGCTGATTGCACAAAAGGATACAGCATATTGTTCTTCTTTTCTTCCCAACGGCTCCAGTACAGTAAATGCATTGATGGGAACAGTGACAAATTTTGCCGATGCAAATCTTTATCTGACTACAATGGTAGATAAAATGAAAGAGCCTTATTCCACGGCAACGGCACCGCAGATGAAAAAACTTGGCTATGCGCCTAATTTTTATTATGCCGGGCCATCCTCATGGGAAAATATAGAAAAGTTTACAAAAGCACAGGGGTTTGATAATTTCTACAGCAGGAACGATCTCACGGAAACATCCAAGGGCAGTGTTTGGGGAGCAGACGATAAAGATCTGTACAATTTTGTACTCGCCAATACCGATGAATCGAGTTCCTTCAATGTAATTTTAAATGTTTCTAATCATTCGCCTTTTGAAGTAGATTTAAAGGCAAATGACTTTCCTTCCGGGCAGGTGACAGACGCTCTCGCTCCGCAGTACAGGAATGATGAGCAGCTTTTGAAAGAACTAGGTCACTTTTGGTATGCAGACAAAATGCTGGCAGATTTTATTGATGCAATGAAAAATAAATACCCGGACAGTCTTTTTATAATAGTAGGCGATCATGCAGACCGTTATAATATAGAGAAAAATCCTTCTATGTATAAACGTTATGCAATTCCTTTCATTATCAACGGACGCGGAATCAGCAGGAATCTGCTGCCCAAAGATGCCGCTGGCAGTCAAATAGATATATTTCCGACTCTAGTCGAATTGATAGCACCAAAAGGATTCACGTATTATTCAGTCGGCAGGAGTCTGACTCTCAATAATAAAATAGGCGCAAACTATGCATTTGCCATAACAAATAATAGTATCGGAAAAACCGAAGAAGACCAATTTATCCCTGAAGTGTTCGCAGAAACCGGTACAACACAGGATTCTGCAGCAATTTTACAATACGCTGATGCCATCAGAGCCGTTTCCTGGTGGAAAGCAGAATACGGAGATAAGATAGATTCCGCTGTTTTAAAACTTGCAGCTGATTCACAATAATGCCGCACTTTTAATTTTATGCAGAGCAATGTATAATAAAGTAAAATAAAAAATGACAGAGGAGAATTTATTTTGAGTAATTTGGAAGTTGGGATCGTCGGACTCCCCAATGTAGGAAAGAGCACTTTATTTAATGCTATAACAAAGGCAGGCGCTGAAGCAGCTAATTATCCTTTTTGCACAATAGAACCTAATGTCGGTGTTGTCGATGTACCTGATAAACGCCTTCAGGTGCTGCATGAAATGTATAAATCAAAGAAAACCACACCTGCATCTATTCGTTTTGTCGATATAGCAGGATTGGTAAAAGGTGCGGCGCAGGGAGAGGGCCTCGGCAATAAATTTTTGTCGCATATTCGCCAGGTAGATGCGGTTGCGCATGTGGTGCGCTGTTTTAACGACGGTAATATAACGCATGTGGAGGGTTCTATTGATCCGCTGCGTGATATAGAAATAATCAATACAGAACTTTGCCTTGCCGATATGGAAACGGTGGAAAAACGTCTTGAAAAAGCAAGCAGAGCAGCAAAAAGCGGCGCAAAAGAAGCAAAGGCAGAAGAAGCGATGCTCAAAAAAGTTTATGAAGTACTTTCAGACGGTAAGCCGGCACGTCGTGTGGAGCTCACTGAAGATGAAGAAATAATCCTGCGGGACTTGAATCTGCTCACTATGAAACCAGCCTTATTCATAGCAAATGTAGCAGAGGACGAGGCTGCTTCCGCAGATAAGGAAAATCTCTATGTCCAGAAGGTCAAAGAATATGCGGCCCACGAAAAAGCCGAAGTTGTCGCGATTTCCGCAAAAGTAGAATCAGAAATAGCTGAGCTGGACGAAGAAGAAGCCGGAGAGTTTTTACAGGAACTGGGGTTGGACGAATCCGGCCTTGACAAATTGATAAAGGGTGCCTTTAAATTACTGGGTCTTTTGACATTCCTGACAGCCGGTCCCGATGAATGCAGAGCATGGACGATAACCCGAGGCACAAAAGCACCTCAGGCTGCAGGAAAAATTCATACAGATATAGAGCGCGGCTTTATTCGGGCTGAAATAGTATCCTACGATGATCTCGTAGCGGCCGGCAGCACAAACACGGCCAAGGAAAAAGGACAGGTACGCCTGGAGGGAAAAGACTATATCATGCAGGACGGCGATGTCACTTATTTCCGTTTCAACGTCTGACTTTTTTCTTCAGATGACTGGATAATCATATATAATACAAGGAGATGAATCATTATGAAAAAATTTTATGCAATGTTTTTTATGAGTGTTTTCTTATTCTGTTTTTCTTTGGGGCAGACAGTGGTCAATGCTGAGAGTGCACCGCGCACCATCAGCGTACAGGGTGAATCAGATTTTACTGTCACTCCCGATCAGGTCTCTGTTGAAATTGGTATAGAAACTACAGGAGAAACAGCACAGGTAGCTGCTCAATCAAATGCTGCCGTAATGACAAAAATCCAAAATGCGCTTTATAATATTGGCTTAACGGAAAGCGATATAAAAACATCTTCATATAATTTCTATCCTGTATATGACAAGGACAATAGTCAGCTCATAAGTCAGTACAAGGCGGAAAATACTGTTATAGTCACTACTGCTGACATAAATCAGATCGGCAGCATAATAGATACTGCTGTAAGAAATGGTGCAAATAATATTAATTCTGTTAAATTCGGTTTGAAAGATGAAAAGAAATATAAGGATTCTGCCATAAAAGCAGCTGTTCTGGATGCTAAGGGAAAGGCTCGGACTATAGCTGACGGCTTGGGTAAAAGCATCGTTAATGTCGTCAGCGCCAGTGAAAGCAATATATATATAGAAAACTACCGTGCTTCAAATGTCAGCTTAAAGGCCATGTCAACTGATATGTCCACAACCACACCAATCAATGCCAAGGATCTGAATGTAACAGCAAGAATTTCCGTTACGTTTGAAATAAATTGAGCATGCACAATTGGCTAAATACAAAATCGATATAAAATATGCCGGAGACTTAAAAAATCTCCGGCATATTTTATTGTTCTTTAATTTTTATGATCTGCTGTCACGATTGAGATTGATGATATTGCTCCAGCTCATCAATTGCCTTTTGTATTTTCTGGCGACTTATGCTATATGGTGCATGTTCCAAATATCTGTCCTCAGCCACATCTGCAATAAATTTGTCAAGGACTTCATATTTTATCGTTATATCAGCAAGGCAAAGAGGCAGCCCCGCTTCTTTATTAAAAGCATATACCCTGTTTCGTTCCTGTATCTGCATATCAAGTGTCAGCAAAAACAAAACTCCATAAGCTACTATCTCACCATGCATATGCAGCTTACATTCCGGCAGCTGTGTACAAGCTATATAAACGGCATGTGCCATGCTGCTGTTATAATAATTTTTCACCAGCAAAGACACCAGTCCCGTATTAATAATAATAGTCAGCGCTGTTTGTTCGAGAGCACCGCTGATGACACCGTTATCAGCATCTCTGAGAGCCTGCAGTCCATATTTTAAAAGCAGTGATGAACAGTTGCGGCTTATCTGCAGTCCCAGTGCATTTTCATGATCCGTTTCGTCACCGCGCGAATTAAATTCGGCTTCATACTGTTTGGAAAGCGCATCACCTATACCCGCCCTCAAATACTTTAAAGGTGCCGCCATTATTATTTCGGTGTCTATAAATGCATGTACTGCCGGATTGCGTCCAAAATAAAATTCTCCGAAAGAACCATCTTCATTATATAATATACACAAAGATGTAACCGCAGCACAATTAGAAGCAATCGTAGGAAAAGTAAAAACCAGTTTACCAAGCTTGTCCGCTGCTGCTTTTGCCGTATCCACAGCTCTGCCGCCGCCGACAGCAAATATCATATCTGCTTTTTTTACTGCCTCATTATTCAACAATACTCCAATATTTTTATGAGTGGCATTGCCGCCGAACCAGATAAAATCCGTTATTTCAACGCAAGTCCCTCTTACTGCCTCAATAAGTTTATTTTTGACTTTTTCCATTGCTGTTTTACCGCCGATAACAACAGCAGTCCTGCCGCCGTATCCGCATATCAACGGAATTTTTCCATATGCGTCAGCGCCGACAGTATAATTTGATAAAAAAGTCGTGGTGCTCATAATTATTCAGCTCCTATATATATGTAGTTGGTCGTGCGGAATAGCATCATATAATGCCTGCATTGACTTATTCAGAACAGGATGCAGCTTCTGCGGAACCAGCTGGGCCATCGGCTTCATAACAAAATCCCGATTTGCCATATCGGGATGGGGTAATATAAGCTTATCATTATTGATAATCTTATCATCGTAAAGAAGTATATCAAGATCCAAGGTGCGCGGGCCCCAATGAATATCGCGTTTTCTTTTGGCCCCCCGCTCAATTTTCTGCAGCAGGTCAAGCAGTTCAAGCGGCAGCAAGAGTGTACTAAGCCTCAGTGCTCCATTGATAAAATTACTTTGCTCAACACCGCCGTAAGGAGTAGAGGCATAAAAAGGAGAAACAGCCTCCAGCTTTATCCGCACCACATGCCGAAGCTCTTCAATCGCATAATTTATATATCCTTCTCTATTGCCAATATTTGAACCGAAGGCAATAAAAGCTTCATGCCATTTACGGTTTATTTTGACTGAAACATACTGCAGAGGCAATCCTATCGGTGCGCTTGGCTTTTTTATTGAAAGAGAAACTTCTTCAATCGCCGGAAAGCTCAGCAATATCTGCTCAGCCAATTGTTCAGCCGCCGTTTCTATAAGCTTTGCCGGGTGCACCCGTGTATATTCATTTATAAAACCGCACACAGCAGCATAGTTTACCGTTTGGCTGATATCATCATGCATGCCTGCAGAGCGCAGATCAACAAATAATTCTGCTGATATATAAAAATTTTGGCCCAATTTTCTTTCTTCCGGCAAAAAGCCATGATAAGCATATACACTTAAATCTTTTATTATTATACTGTCCATAACATTTCCGTTTCTTTATAATTTATTGCAGCCCGGAAGAAATAATGGCTTCTGCCATTTTCACGGCACGATAATTTTCCTTTACATCATGTACACGCACAAACATATAACGATTTAAAACAGCCAGCACCGTAGTGACCAGAGTGCCTTCCATTCGTTCGGCAATCGGCAGATCAAGCGCTGTACCGATAACTGATTTCCGTGATGTCCCAAGCAGCAGGGGCAGCTTCAGCTCGTGCAGGATGTCCATATGCTTGAGCAATGCTAAATTATTTTCATAGCTTTTTGCAAAACCGATACCCGGATCAAGAATAATTTTTTCTCTGCTTATTCCTGCATCATCAGCGATCTGTAAAATTTTCCTCAGATCAGCAATCACATCTTCCAGGTAATCGGCATAATTCATATCGTTGCGATTGTGCATCAGACAGCAGGGTAGCCCGCTGGCAGCAATAAGGCCCGCCATTTTTTTATCATATTTAAGACCCCAAATATCATTGATCAAATCAGCTCCTGAACTAATGGCCGCCTTTGCTACTTCAGCCTTATAAGTATCTACTGACACTGGGACATCAACATGCTTCTTTATTTCCTCAATAACAGGACAGATACGTTTTTTTTCTTCATCGTCACTTATCTGAATATGATTCGGCCTTGTCGATTCACCTCCTATATCTATTATATCCGCCCCGTCTTCGATCATTTGCTCCGCATGGACAATAGCATCATGCATGGAATTATATTTTCCGCCATCGGAAAATGAATCAGGTGTCACATTAAGAATTCCCATAATATATGTTTTATCTTTGTTAATAAATTCTTTCCTGCCTATCAGCAAATTTATATTGCCCCTTTCTTTTCATTCTAATATATAAGCTTATTACCTTTCTTTTCTTCCGGCCAGCTGCATTTGGCATTAACCTTGCAGCAAAAACAGCTGCGGCTCATCTTATCAGCCCGATAAAGCAAACCGCAAAGATCAGCCTGCTCTTTAATCTCTTCATTACGGTGCATTGAAATAGCCTTTATTATAGACTCAGTTTCTTCATCAGAAAATGAACAGTCTCTCATAATGCATTCAGCTATCGGTACACTGGCCGCGGCATGATTTTCTCCATTCTTATACTGTTTATGTCTGCCGATATCGTGCAGCAAGGCAGCGGCATAAATAAGGTCTTCATTTATTTGAAGCTGTTCCTTATTATTCAGTATCATGGCAATTCGTGCTACATCAAGAAAATGTGTCATATCATGACGGCAAAAAGAACGGTCTTTTTCGTAATGCACTATTTTTTTATAGCTCTTTTGAAATAACGGATGACATAAAATAAGATTGCGTCTGTCATAAAAGTTTCCCATTCTTTAAATTATTCCCCTGCTCCTTCTTCCGCAAAATTTATTGATTAAGCCGGACATTCGCAACTGATATTAATGTATTCTGTGAAATAACTGAATTTACCTGCCGCAAATATTTTTATCTGATATCAAAACGTCCATGCGCATTATCTTCTTATATCTGAAGTTTATTGACTTTATATGCCAGTATAAATATAATTATTCTTACAGTTATACTTATATCTTCAATAAATAGATTTATATCCCAATCGGCAAATGATCATTTTCCCGTGACGAGTTTACAGAAAAAGCAGGCAAATGATATATTATTTATGAAAGGCAGACATCCTATGAATTATGACAATAACGAAAACAATAGTGATATACAAGAAACCTCTATGATGCAGGACGCAAAAGAATTTTTTCTGCATTGTGAATATGAAGAGGCGTTCACATTGCTGGAAAAGCTTTCCAAGACACAATGTGCTAACGCATTCTATCTTCTGGCTAAATTATATAACGGCCATTTCATCCCATCCTGCAATGACAAAGTCCTGCAAAAAAAATATTATCGGCGCGGGCATGAACTTGGCAGCAAATTATGTTCATTATGGTACTGTATCATGGAAAGACCAAATTATGGGCAGCCAAAGCTCATCGAAGAAATTAAAAATGAAGCTTTAGAAGGAGATGTCTTTGCTCAATATGAATTAAGCTTTTTATATTATTCAGGCTTGATGGTCGTCGTTGACGCCGGTGAATCAGTAAGATGGTGTGAAATGGCAGCTAAACAAGGTTACGCACTGGCTCAATACGATATGGCAAGTTTTTACACAAACGGCTGGGGAGTAAAAAAAGACTCTCATAAAGCTTTTTCTTGGTATGAAAAAGCTGCTGAAAATGGTCATGCAGCCGCACAGTGTAAATTGGGTGATATGTACTTTGAGGGTGATGATAATATAGCGCAGGATCACGTTAAAGCTGTTGCCTGGTATACGAAAGCTGCTGAGAAGAATAATCCGCTCGCACAATGCAATCTCGGTTTTATGTACGATAATGGCTATGGTATTGAGCAAGATCGAAAGAAGGCCCTTAATTGCTATAAACAATCGGCACAATGCGGACACGCACCCGCACAATGTAATCTTGGGGTCATGTACGCTTCCGGCTGTATAGTCGGCGAAGATCCCAAAGAAGCCGTAAAATGGTACACATTGGCCGCAAAACAGGATTTTGCTCCGGCTCAATTTTATCTTGGCAAAATGTATGATACCGGCAGCGGAATCGAGCAGGACTACAAAAAAGCCATCAAATGGTACCGTCAGGCCGCCCAGCAAAACCATGCAGCCGCCCAATGTGTGCTGGCTACCATGTACGATGAAGGTGTAGGCACAGATCAGGATTTTCAGCAAGCCGCCTCATTGTATGCAGCTTCGGCAGCTCAAGGCTATGCCCCGGCTCAATTTGAATTGGCAGCAATGTACAAAAGCGGAGAGGGTGTTCCCAGGGATGACAGCAAAGCCTATCAATGGTTTTTAAAAGCAGCAGAACAGGATGATCCTTATTCCGCCTATCATCTTGGAGTCATGTGCCAAAAAGGCGAGGGTACTATCAAAGATTATCAGGAAGCAAAAAAATGGTATCAAAAAGCTGCCGCCAAGGGAATGGGACAGGCAGATTATCAGATTGCCTGCATGTATCTTGATGGGGAAGGTGTGACCAAGGATTATGAGAAAGCATCATATTATTTCAAAGAAGCCGCCCAAAAAGGAGACCCCAAAGGTCAATGCAGTATAGGTGTAATGTATGAAAATGGCTATGGCGTGGAAAAAAATTATATAGAAGCGCAAAAATGGTATCAGCAGGCTGCTGAAGAAGGCGAAGTAACTGCCCAATACAATCTTGGTGCTCTGTATGCATCAGGAAAAATAGGTGAAAACAAGAAAAATGCCTGCCTGTGGATGAAAAAAGCTGCTGAAAACGGAGATAAATCTGCTCTGAAATGGCTTGAACATGATAAATAAAGCTTTTGTAAAAGCATAGATAAATGAAGGTGGAAAAAATGCGTGTACTGCATATTGAAACCGATAAAGATTTTTCACATAGGATTCAAAAGCTCGTCGAGAAAAATGGCTTTTCATATACGAAAATATATTTTTACAAAGAAACAAACGATTTTTTCGGCAAATTATTTGACGAAACAGAATATAAATTAATCATCCTTGATCAGTTTATGCCTGCTTTGCCAGTAGAAAGCTTAATTGATAAAATAAATGTCAAGGGAATAGTATGCCCATCCATAATTGTCATTTCTTCGCAGAAAAATTTTGAAATGGAAAAGCACTATTCACAGCTTGGCGTTATGGCATATTTCGACAAAGAACAATTTGATCAATATAGATTTGAAAAATATCTGCAAACCACTAAGGCTGAAATAGAAACAACGGAATTTTTCAAAACACTGCGCATCGCTGTTATAGATGACAGTACATTTTGTCTGAAAATTATTGAAAAGATTTTTTTAGATTCAAAAATAACCAAAGTGGATTATTATCATGATTCCACTGAATTCATAAACTGTCAAAAACAGTATGATCTCTTTATCGTGGATTTGGTAATGCCCGTATACTGTGGTGAAGTGCTGATAAATTATATAAGAAATATCAATCGCAACGCCATAATAATATTGATGACTGCTTACGGCAACGGACAGGTAATACCACATTGTCTTGGCCTGGGTGCGGATGATTTTATCATAAAACCAATAGATTACAATTTATTCATGCTCAGGCTTCATTCGTGCGTCAGCCGCTACAGAATGAAAAAAGAACTTATTTCTAAAAATAATCGTCTCACCAGATTAGCAGAAAAGGATAATCTCACCGGCATGTACAACAGGACTTATTTCACAAAAGTTTACAGTGACATTTTTGCAGAAGCCAAGAATAATGGCTCTTCATTTTCGCTGATAATGGCCGACATAGATGATTTCAAAAATATAAATGACGAGTACGGGCATTTGGAGGGCGACAGAGTATTAAAAGAATTCTCGTCTATATTATACAATAATTTGGTGTCCGCAAATTTTCTTTGCCGCTGGGGCGGTGAAGAATTTATTGCCCTGCTAAAAATAGATGACCTGAATATAGTCACTGCGATTGCGGAAAAAATGCGAAATGCCGTTGACGCTCATGATTTCAAAAACACAGCTATTTTGACCGCAAGTTTCGGTATAGCCGCGTGGCGGTCTGATGATACGCAGGAAAGCCTGCTGCGCCGCATGGATAATTCTCTTTATCTGGCAAAAATAACGGGGAAAAATAAAATAGTCTGTGAAGAGAAGGTAAATATAATAGAAAACGGTATTCCCATAAAGATCGAATGGGGTCCATTCTTTACCAGCGGCAATCCGTCAATTGACAGAGATCATTGTAATCTTGTCAAAGTATCTAATGAAATCATTCAGAACTGCGTGAATGGTGACAATCATGATGCCATTTACCTGTTGCTGCAAGAAATGATCAAAAATGTCTCCATTCATTTTCAAAAAGAAGAAAAAATTATCCAACAGTTTAAATACAAAGACTATGAAGAACATAGAAAAAATCATCAAGAACTCATGAAACGGATGACAGATATGTATAGCGAATATCTTCAGCATAAACAAAGTATGCTGGATGTCGTGGAATTTATGATTCAGGAAGTATTAGTAGGCCATATAGTAAAGAAAGATTTCGGATTTTATGACATTTTTATTCAATAATCAGCAACCGTTATTTCATCATATGCTTTCCGGTGAATAATAGCGGCTGTTTTTATTTGCAATCACCGCTCCTTTGATCAAATCGATAATAGATAAAGTACAATTAATTTTTATAATCTCAGCATATATTCTGAATTGAAAAAATAAGCACTTTACATAAATAGCGCATTTTTATTCATGAATATTGATTATCCTTACTATATGATATATAATTAATTTATTATTTAAAATTATTCTGAAAATATATTGTCATTTTTTCTCATGTAAAACATGCAGTGCATATTTTATTATGTTTATTGCAACTCATCTATCCGCTCCGGACAGAGCAGAATAGATATATAGGAGTGATATTATGGCACTAAAGAAACTAAAAATTTCTGCAAATCTTAAAATTGCCGTAGTGGGTCTGGGCTATGTGGGCCTGCCGCTGGCAGCAGCCTTTTCAAAAAAAACGAAGGTGATTGGGTTTGATACAAGTGATGAAAAAATAAATATTCTGCGCATGGGTATTGATCCTACGGAAGAAATAGGTAATACTGAATTAAAAAAATGCGATATTTTTTATACAAATAATCCTGCTGAACTAAAAATGGCAAATTTCATTATAGCAGCTGTTCCTACTCCCATTAATGAGGATAATACACCAAATCTGCAGCCTGTCCTTAACGCCAGCAAAATCATTGGCGAAAACCTTTCTCCAGGGACGACTATAGTTTTTGAATCCACAGTCTATCCCGGTGTAACAGAAGAATTATGTATTCCACAATTAGAAAAATTTTCCGGGAAAAAATGCGAAAAAGATTTTTTTGTCGGCTATTCACCCGAACGGATAAATCCTGGAGATAAAATTCATCGTCTGCATAATATAGTTAAAATAGTTTCCGGCACAAATGATAAAGTGCGGGAAGCTATAAAAAAAATATATGCATTAATCATAGATGAAGTTTATGAAGCTGAAAGTATCAAAGTAGCTGAAGCGGCAAAATTGATGGAAAATACCCAGAGAGATATAAACATTGCTTTTATAAATGAAGTGGCAGTAGCATTCAACAAAATAGGAATATCCACAAAGGCTGTAATTGACGCTATGGATACAAAATGGAATGCACTCGGCTTTCGTCCGGGGCTTGTCGGCGGGCATTGTATAGGTGTCGATCCTTATTATTTTCTCTATAAAACATCAATGAATAATACCAGCGCGGAAATCGTCTCTTTGGCACGGAAAATAAACAACAAGATGGGAGCTTTCATTGCCGAGTCTGCCATTCGTAAATTAATAGAAGAAAAACATGCTATAAAAAACGATAATATTTACATAATGGGACTGACCTTTAAAGAAAATTGCCCTGATATGCGCAATTCCAAAGTCATAGATATAATCCGTCAATTAGAAAGTTATGGCATAAATATAAAAGCATTTGATCCGTATGCCGACAAAAAATACATAAAGAAAAACTATAACATTGATATGGTAGACTGTACGGAAATAAATGATGCTGACTGTCTGATTTTTACCGTAGCTCACACAGAATTCATCGAATTTAATGACAATGCTTTAAAAACTTTGACTGCACAATCCTTTCAAGGTAATAAAACGGTTATTATAGACATAAAAAATATCTATGATAGGGACCGCATGGAAAAAATGGGATTTGCCTATTGGGCGCTTTAGCTCTGCCGATAAATAATCGTACAGCATATGGAATATCTGCTGCTGTATTGCAGCGAGGATGCCAATTGCAATTTTTTCTTTTTATATGATATAAAGATTTATATTCTGTGCCAATTTTATGAAAAGAAGGGATGTATTATGAAAAATTTAATTATTATCTTCTTCTTCATCTTCACTGCAATACTGCCTGTGGTTTCAGTCAATGCCCAACAAATACCGGACTGGGCTAATGCTGCAGACAAACTCATACAGTCTCCCCGTAAGGACACTGCTTCCTCTGGAGCGCCTCTGCCAGCATTATATCAACGCTTCAACGAATCAGCACCTTATTGGATATATGATGTTTTTACACGACTGAACAATGCCGGACTGATAAGTCCGGATGATGCCGTTACCTTGGAACCGCATAACCTTAACAGACGAGAAGGAGCTATTTTAACAGCACGTGCATATAATTATTACCGCCAAAATAATCCATACATATATAATCAGCTTTCTGGCAATCAGCCAAATATTTTTTTATATGAAGATATAAAAAAGCTTATGCAGGAGTTTTCAATAGAAATTGAGGCATTGGGATACAATGCCGGCAAAGAAGCCTCAACAGAAAAGTCTGCAAGATCAATTGATAAATCATTGAAAATACGCGGTGAAATCCGCTACAACATCATTAACAACAGCAGCAGTAATCCCAGATACAACTGGAATGACCATCGCATTCGCACAAGGATTTACATGGATAAGCCCTTAGACGATACCTGGACAATACACGGTATGCTGGAAAGCGATAAAAGCTTTTCCCATTCGAATAACAATAGATACTACACCAATGCAAAAGACGGCAAAGTAAGCCTCGATCGTTATTATATAAGCGGCAGTACAAACCTCTTCAATCTTCCCGTAGATGTGGAAGCCGGAGCCACAAGCGCATATCTTGGCGACGGCAATATACTGGATTCCGATTTTAAGGGAGTAAAGCTTTCTACTTTTGGTGCAAATTCAGCTGATAAGTCCACTCTTTATTCTGCCGGATATGGTAAGGTTAATGATACAGAAAACATGTTTTATGCTGAAGCATATCACAAAACAAGCCGCGATATTGATTATACGGCAGGGGTATACCGCTGGAATAACTATGGTAACGCAATAAATATTTACAGCCTGGGTTCAAAATATTACACGGGTAATTATACACTGGGTGCCATGTATTTTAAGGCCAATAAAAACGACGGCAGCGATTCTTCAAATGGATATGTTTTATCGTCAATATATGGTTATAACCGCTCATGGGTGCCGGGTACATATGAGATAGCCATTCGTTATTATAATATGGCCGGAACAACTTATATCAACCATACTATGTCCGGATTGGGAAGCTATATGAACGGCTTCAAGGGGTATGGTGCAGGATGGTATTATACATTGATACCCAATGTCATTTTAGGGATAGAGTACTATGATCTGAAAGATAAATCCAGTGATGATCGAGTAAAAACATTGTGGGGACAGATTTCCTACGGCTTTTAAAGAACAAGAGCATAGCTTTCGAAATTGTAAAGGGGGATAAAGTTTATGCTGAACAGGAACATACTCATAGCTGTGTTTATTATACTGGCGGCCGCAATATGCGGATATTGGTATTTTTATAGTGCCGATTCCTACAGACACTCTGATATCACTGATTTGTCAATAGAATATAACGTTGACAATGAACTGGCACAAGCCAAGCAAAAAATCCATAATGATATCATTCCTGCCAAAATATATGTCAATTCACCCGAAACGAAAGAGATAGTTCTCACTTTCGACGGGTTACCTGACCCTACAACGACTGACCGTCTTTTAGATCTTTTAGACAAATATAATGTCAAAGCATCATTCTTTATTGATGGCAGCAGTGCTGCCATTGACAATGACTCCCTGAAAAAAATCCATGAAAGAAATTACACCATTGGCAATTACACCTATGTAGGCTTATCTGAACTGGATAAAATGCCCCAGGAAGAAATATTATTACAGCTGTTGAAAACACAAAAAGTGATTAAGGTAACTACAGGTACAGCAGCTGAAATATTCAAAGCACCTCAAACAACGTATACAACAGCACTCCTCAAAACAGCTGCCGCAGCTGACCTTAAAGCCGCGGTAAAAACCAATGTATATGTAAAAAAGGATACCATAGACACAGATGCCGCTGCCGATGCATTAATTAAAACCATTATTCCCGGCAGTATAATTTCTCTAGATGTAGCAACTCCTGTCAACAGAGTGCAATACAAACCTGAAAAAAAAGATGAACGACCAGCTTTTGACAAACAGCCTGGGCTGAAAACCGGTGTGGATAATAATATCGTCAGACAGAATATTGTCGATGTTACGGAACGCATCCTCAAATCAATGGATAAATACAATATCAAGACAACCGATATCACAAATATGCGATTGGTCAGTGAACTTAAAACTGCCAAAAATAATAATATAAATATTGCTTCAATATCTATAAAAAAACTGCAGGAAAAAATTATTTTTTTAGCTGATACATTATTCTTCAGTAAAGCTCAAGCCCAAAATATTGATTATGAATACATCAGACAAAAAAATGCCGGTACTTTAGCTGAGCCCATAAAAATGATCTTAACAACAGAGCCATCCCTGAGTTTTGCTTTTGCAGGATTAACAAAATCTGATACCGTCTATGATATACTGAACCGCCTAAAAAGAATGAATGCAACAGGAACCTTTTTTGTTATGAAAAATGATATTGATAATAATCCGTCTATGATAAAAGATATAATAGCCAGCGGCAATGAAGTCGGTATCGGTATACGCTCACTCAAGAATTCAAACTTCTATACCGTATGTGCAGAAGTAGATTATGTTCGTTCCCGGCTTGAATCGATGGGAGTCTATCCATCCATAGCAATGCAGCCCTGGGGAGCAGTTGCCGATGAAACTCGTGAAGCACTTGCTGCGATGGGCTTAACCATGGTATCCCCCTATATAAATGCTGTAAGATCTGATATGAAAGGATATACTGCGGCAGAAAATGTTGTTAACGAGCTTTTCGGCAAATATGTATACTCTTTGGGAAGAGGCTGGATAGTTTATTTCCGCCTTGACTATTATGATGATGATTCTATGGCAGGAAAAGTAATGGACCTCATAAAACGTAAAAAAATAGACAATATAGCTTATAATTCCTTTTACGATGATCCCAAGGTCAATACACGCAATAATAATTCCGCCTATACTATAAAATCGGTAGGACAGATAATGTCAAATTCAGCCTATCGTTATGCTTTTTCTTCTGAAGCGGATGTTCCCGAATACCTGCACAGCCAATATAATCAAATGGCAGGACAAGCTCTTTCCTTTAAAAGTTATATCAAAGAAAGATTCATCGGTAATCCTGCTGTCAGCATCGACAGCAATGCTTATGGATTTTCACTTGCAGAAATGAGATCATTTGACAAAACCGGACAAATACATACAAATGATCCTGTCATTTTTTTTACCTTTGACGACTGGGGCACGGATGCAGCTATAAACCCATTATTATATGTACTTCGTAAACACAATGCAAAGGCCAATTTTTTTGTTCTTACACATAACGTAATGAATAACCCTAACCTTTTGCGATCCATCGCCATGGATGGTCATGACATAGGCTCGCACAGTGATTGGCATAAGCCTATGACTACACAGGATGCCCGGACAAATATTCAAAAAAGATCCGTACAATCACGTGAAGCATATATGCAGGATTTACATGACAGCTACAAAAAACTGGAAACAGTTGTTGGTGATGTTGTTATAAACGGGCAGCCGTCTCTTACACGATACTTTAGACCGCCCCAGTTGACTGTGAGCCGAATGGGCTTGGAAAGTTTATACGCCAATGGCTATACGTACGTCATTGATGGATCTTACAGCACACATGATTACGATCAGCCCAATCTGCTGAGTATGCTTAATGATATAAAAACCGGCATATATGAAAACGGAAAAGTAAGAAAAGGTGCCATCTTAGTGATGCATATGAGCGACAACGCCGAATATACTGCACGAGCTCTCGACCTGCTGCTCACGGCAAATGAACAGCGTAAAGATGGCGATCCTGCCAAATTTATTCCAGCCCGTCTTTCGGATTATTTAGTTGATGATTATAATCAGTCCAATCCGAAGTATACTAAAATGTCTGTTTCCAAAGATTCCAGCTACAATATAGGCGGTGAAAAATATGAACAATGAAAACAAAACGCCGAAACAGACAGCGAATATCAAAAAAAATATCGCTAATATACAAAAAAATGACATGACAAACAGGGACGATATCCTTCTTCAGCAAATGTCAGACAGAAGGATCCTCCCTAATGTACCTGACAAAGATAAAAAAAGGACAAATGTAGACCGCCGCGGTATAAATAACAGTAATCAACACGAAGATTATGTCGTCAGCAAACAAAAAGAAGACACCGGTCGACGCTATTTGGTAGATTACACAGTCAAAATAGAAATATTTGATGAAAATGGACACAAAAGCACTGTCGTCGGCCGAACTGTCAATCTATCAAGTTCTGGCATATCATGCAACATTCCCGAAGAATATCAGGAACTAGCAAAAAATTCATCATATGTCAGGCTGACTTTCCGCATTGCTCCCGGAACTATGCCGGAAGGATACGAGATGAAAATAAGAAAAATACGTGCAAAATGGGTGCGTTCTTATAAAGATCATACAAATAAAATCTGCTGTGCTTTTTGCTTTGATCAGATTTTAGCTCAATATATTTATGCTAAAAGGCAGTTTTATATGTTATCAATTGCATCTTTTTTCATATTTTTTGTCTGTCTGTTCATTATATTGCTTCGTTCATCCAGCATTCTTTACTTCAGCTTCAACAAAATACTGTATCTATACAGCATTCTCACCGCGACATTTCTTCTCAGCCGATATCTATTCGGTGCATTTTACAGACCGACACCGATAAATCCGCGGTTTACACCATCTGTAACAATTATAATTCCCTGTTTTAATGAAGAAACATGGATAAAACGAACTATTCTGAGCTGCATCAATCAGGATTATCCCACTGACCGTTTAGAAGTTATAGTCGTAGACGATTGTTCCAATGATAATTCTGTAGCTATGATAAAAGAAATAATTTCCGAATTGCATAAAGAACAAGGCTATAATATAAAGGAAAGGATCCATTACTATGTTCAGCCAGTGAATGTCGGAAAAAGAGAAGCCCTGGCCATAGGTGCCAAAATGGCAAAAAATGATTTATTGGTTTTTGTCGATTCTGATAGTTTTCTTGATTCATTTGCAATAAGAAATATTGTACAGCCCTTCCAGGATAAAAAAGTAGGAGGCGTTTCCGGACGCACAGACGTGGCTAATACTTACACGAATGCTCTGACAAAAATGCAGTCCGTCAGATATTATATAGCTTTTCGTATATTGAAAGCGGCAGAAGGATTGTTCGATGCGGTTACCTGCTTGTCCGGTCCACTGTCCTGCTACAGGAAAGATCTTGTTTTGAAATACAGCAAAGCATGGCTGGACCAAAAATTTTTAGGTCAAAAAGCTACTTTTGGCGATGACCGTTCAATGACAAATTTTATTCTGCGCTCACATCGCACTGATTATCAGGACAGCGCTGTATGTTCAACAATAGTCCCTAATACCTATAAAATCTTTTTACGTCAGCAAATGCGTTGGAAACGTTCATGGCTCAGAGAATCGCTCTTAGCCGCAACCTACATGTGGAAAAAAGAACCATTTATGGCATTATCTTTCTATATGGGATTGCTTGTTCCCCTGCTTGCCCCGATAATTGTGATTTACAATCTCATATATATACCACTAGCACACCGAGTTTTTCCTCTGACTTTTCTCATAGGCATTTTAATGATGGCCTTATTGATGAGCGTTGCCCAGCTATTTTTGCGCCGCAGCACCACATGGTTATACGGGATGTGGTTTTGCTTGTACTATGAGGCTGTGCTATTATGGCAAATGCCGATTGCCTGGGTGACTTTCTGGAAATCGACATGGGGCACGCGACTGACTGCCGCTGATATAAAAGCTTATGATGAACAAAATCATAAGGGAGGTAGTGCTGATGGAAAAAAATAATGATACTGACAGTAAAAATTTCTCTCGAATACGCAATAGGAAGAAATTTATACGAACTGTATTGCAGCTGGTATTATTAAGTACAATCCTTCTATTTTCTATATACAATATTTTCTACAGAGATACCTACCAGCCATATACCGATAAAATACAGGAAGAAAAAGGATTTATAGCTCTATCCTATTTTGGTGTGCAGCGGACAGAAGGCAGTCAGCTGCTCATATCACAGGACAGATTGAGACACCAGCTTGAATCATTGAAAAAGCAAGGCTATGAAACAATAACTTCTGAAGACATATACAATTATTATAAAAATGGTGATAAACTGCCAGATAAGGCAGTTTATCTGATGTTCGAAGACGGACGCAGAGACACAGCCATTTTTGCCAAAGATATTTTAGAAAGATTAAACTATAAGGCCGCTATTTTTACTTATCCGGAAAACTTCACAAAAAAAGATAATAAATTTCTGTCACCGGAGGATTTGCAGCAGCTTCTGGACAGCACTTACTGGGAACTTGGTTCCAACGGTTACAGACTATTTTACATCAACATTTTTGACAGATACGGCAATTATCTTGGGGAAGTTAATCCTCTCATGTTTTCAATGATGCATCAGTATTTGGGCCGCAGATACAACCATTATCTCATGGATTATATCAGAGACAAATACGGTGTTCCCAAGGAAAGCTATGATAGAATGAAGGATAGAATAAGTTATGATTACGAGAAACTCGAATCTTCATATATAGACAATATCGGCTATGTACCGCCTGTCAGTATATTGATGCACGCCAATACGGGAAGCTTTGGCAATGATCCCCAGGTAAGCAATGTAAACGCCTATTGGCTGACCAAACTTTTCAAGCTGAATTTCAACAGGGAAGGTTACGCACTCAATATAAAAAACAGCAGTATATACGATTTAACACGACTGCAGCCTCAGGCATGGTGGCCGTCAAATCATCTTTTAATGCGTATAAAATATGATACCGGACAGGATCTGAATTTTGAAACCGGTGATAGTTCAAAATCTGCAGCATGGAGTGTCTTGAAAGGTGCCAGTGAATTCTTAGATGAAAAAATATATATAACTTCGTTGCCGGAAGATCAGGGCATAATAAAATTAAAAAACAGCAACAATTATAAAAACATTAGTATAGATGTAAAATTGGAAGGCAACAAACAAGGCGAACAGGAAATCCGCATGCGCAGCGATGATGCCATGAACAACTATATAAGTGTACTGGTAAGCGGCAGAGAGTTATTTGTCAGAGAAAAAAAAGACAGCAAAGAGGTTGAATTAGCAAGTGTAAACCTTGATCTTATAAATAATATTCCCATAAAATCAATTGAAGAAGACAGTCTTGCTGCACGAAAAAAAGAATTGGAAACTTTTTCCCGCTATGCTCCATCCACAGGACAGGCACAGGTGTATTTAAAAAGATTAAATTCAGAAAAGACCGCTGCCCCGTCCGTAGCCGAGGGAGGAGAAGAATACATTCCCGAGATAAACGCTAATGAGAAGGGGGATATAAAATTATCAATTACACTGAAAGATGATGATATCAGCGTTTCAGTGAATGAAAAACCGGCAGTAAATACGAAACTTTCTAAAACAGATGCCGGCGGACTGTTTTTACTTTCAGGCTGGACAACCCATGGCTTCGATCAAAGGAATCTCACTGATGATGTTTACGACGCTGTATTTGACGGATTGACTATCAAGAACCTTTCAAGAGAAAATATCTTATTCTCTTCCAAATATACCGGAATGGAGAAAATAATATACACGGGGAAAAAATACGGTGAAGCAATTATTGGTTGGTTTGTAAAATATTTATAACGGAGGAGAAGATGAAATATTACCCCAAAATAACAAAACTTGCGGTTGGCTTTGCTTTAAGTTTAATACTGCTTTTTTCCGCCTATACGGCATGGTGTTCAACACGGCCTATGCCAGAAAGTCCTGCAGAAAATAGTGCGTGGCTTGTCTATTGGGATATGCCAAAGGACCCAAATAAACTGCCGTCAAAAAAGTACGACAGTATATCATATTTTGCTGCTTATTTTTCAGATGAAGATCAGTTGACTCTGCCCGACGATTTTGACTCTGCCGGCCTGTTGAACAATGATATTCCCAGAAGGTATCTCACCATTGTCAATGATGTTGTGTCACATAATAAAAACAGTCTAAAAAGTATTACTTTAGTAAAAAGAACTCTTGACGGCAATATGAAGAAAATTATCTATGCCGACAAGATAATTGCTCTGGCGCAGAAGAATGGTTTTAACGGTATTGATCTTGACTATGAACAAATTTTTAAAGATAAATATACAGCCGAAGAATATATACACTTTATTAAAATTCTTTACGATAAAGCATACGCCCAAAACATAAAACTGCGCGTCATTTTAGAGCCTTCTGTAAAATTTGCGGCTTACAATTTTCCCCGTGGTCCTCAATATGTAGTAATGATGTACAATTTATACGGGCTGCACAGCGGGCCGGGTCCCAAAGCTGATTTTGCTTTCATAGAGCAAACAAGTAACTCAATGAAGGCATTGCCAGGTCCGGTAGGTGCCGCCTTTTCAGCTGGTGGATGCCTGTGGGGAAGCAATGGAGAAAAAAGATTTATATCATCTGACCAAGCGGAAATGCTGGCACAAAAACATCAGATAAATACAAAGCGTGATGAAAAAAGCGGTGCATTGTTTTTTTCTTATAAAGATGAAAGCATAAACTATACTGTATGGTTTGCTGATAAAAAAACTATTGCGGAATGGTCAAAAAAAGCCGGCGAAATGGGTATCAATGCCATAAGTTTATGGCGCTTGGGTGACGATGAATGACCGAATTCAAACATAAAAAATGCACTTCGAAAGTTTCTCGAAGTGCATTAATATTCTTATTGGTGCGGAAGACAGGACTTGAACCTGCACTCACGGGGAACTGGATCCTAAGTCCAGCGCGTCTGCCAATTCCGCCACTTCCGCATTGACATTAATTATACGTGTTTTTATTTATACAGTCAATAATTATTTAAATTTTTATCACAATTACTTCGACAAATCTATTTAATATAATCCTATATTCTTATGTTTTTATTTTATAGGCAATTGGTATTATATAGTCAATAATATTTTTTTATAAATTTATTGACTATATAATACACACATGCTATACTTAATGAGTATTCAACAATGTGCTAATTGAACTCACATATTTTTGTAAGTTATTGTTTGTACAATGATTTACAAAAGTGTGTGAGATTTTTTTATGCAGATAATATTATAGGAGGTACTTTATATGAATAAAGGTACAGTAAAATGGTTTAACGCAGACAAAGGTTTTGGATTTATTACAAGAGAAGATGGCGAAGGTGATGTTTTCGTTCATTTTTCAGCTATCCAATCAGAAGGTTTTAAATCTCTTGATGAAAACCAGAAAGTTTCTTTTGATATTGAAAAAGATAACAGAGACCCGAATAAGCTCAGAGCCATTAACGTTCAGGTAATGTAATTACCATTTATTTCAAGAAAAATTTACTGGCCGAAGAAATAATTGCAGTGAAAAGTCAATGCTTTTTCTTTAGCTAATAAAGTTTTTTTGAAGTATTACTACAGTCTTAACAAAAGACCTTGGCATTGGTATAAAACCGATGCTAAGGTCTTTTTTGTATATATTTTCTTGGCAATAATGGAAAATTCACATCGGAATATTCCTATAAAATACAGTTTTTTTATATCTTAAAAATTATATTATAAATGCTCAATTCTGTTGCGCCCATTACTTTTTGCCATATACATCGCCGCATCTGCGTCCTTTTTTATATCGGCTATCGTTTGATAATACGGTTTGTCATTTGATATGCCAATACTGACCGTAATATTAATAAGCGTGCCTTCCGCATCAAATTTTTCTTTTTCAATATATATCCTTATTTTTTCTGCCAGGGTTATCGCATCATGACAATCAGTCTGTGGCAGATAAACGGCGATCTCTTCGCCGCCAACCCTTCCGATAATATCGGTTTTTCTGCAATTTTCCACTATGCAGTCGGCAACTTCCCGCAGGACTGTATCTCCTGCTGCATGTCCGTAGGTATCATTAACCTTTTTAAAATGGTCTATATCTATAAACATAACAGAGAATGATGTATTTTCCCGTCTTGCCAGCCCTATCATTTTATTGCATATATCATTATAAGAATACCAATTAAGCAGCTGCGTCAAACCATCGCGGGAAGCCAGCTGCTTTAATTGTTCATTCAGCTTGGCCAACCGATGCTCGGTATTCTTATTCTCTGTTATGTCGGTCAGTACCGCTAATTCCGCAAATGCATAACCGGAATCATTACGCAGAGGTGCAACAACTACTTTGTATGTTTTATTATTGATCGCCAAATCATGTGCCGGTACAGTCTTATTTTGATCGAAAAGTCCGAAATCTCGTTCAATAATATTAGCATCTTCTTTACTTAATTCCGCAACTTTATGCCTCACCAAAGCATGAGGCTCAGAATTATTAATATCCAATAAAACTTTGCTGTCTAATATATGCTCTCCCTTCCTGTTAATCAACACAACCGATACCGGGATAACCTCAAATAACTTTTTAAGTGTAATAATTTCGTTTCCTACTTTGATCAAATTCTTCTTATCCATTTCATAGCTTGCCATATGATCACCAACTTTCATATTTCTTAAAAATATTATAAAACGATTATAATACTTTTGAACAGCTCTGAGCAATCATTTGAAAATAAAAACCTGTTTTTCTTGACCGTATCAGATCGTACATTGACTGATATGAATGCATACGTATATAATTTATAATATATTAATTTAAAGTTAAACAGATGTTCACCTACTTTTAATAAATTCATCTAAGTAAGAAACATCAAATTTTATGAGGCGGAATTATGAAATCCAAAGAACGTGAAGAATTTATCATATACTACCTTCTGCAACAGTCATCATTCGTGACAGTGGCGAATTTAGCCAAAGAAATATTTTTGTCATCGAAAACTGTTTATCGGCTAATTAAGCAAATCAATCAGCAATCGAACACCAATCTCATTGATGCCGAAAAAGGAAAGGGTATTCGTTTAAATTATGAAGCTTATCTCGAGAGTCACTATAATCATAATCTAAATACAGATAAGAAAAAAAGCATACATTACAATTTTTCACCGGTCGAACGGCGGCTGCATATTATGAAAGAATTGCTTTTTCATGCACCGCTGTCACTGAAGGAATCAGAACTTTTCAGCCGTTATTATCTTAGTCCGTCAGCCATTTATACTGACGAGGACACTATCAATCAGGGGCTGATAAAGTATGGTCTGACTCTGCAAAAGAACAATAATCGGCTCTCCATTGCAGGTCCTGAGCATCATATACGCAAAGCATTGATTCAATTGCTGACAAAATTGAATTTGATTAATTTTAATGACTTAAAAAATGTTTCCGTTGAGTTTGATAAAAGCGATCTGCGGTTTATAATTCGCCAAATAGAGCTTATTGAAAAAGAAATTGACAGCATCATACCTGCCCCGTACAATGTAAACTTATTATCCCATCTCTATATACTGATTTGCCGGGCAAGAAAAGGCGACTTTGATCAATCAAAATCTGACGCAGGAATTGATCTGAGTCAGGATATTTATTATACACTTGCCCAAAAGGTAAAAGAAAACATTGAAGGTTATATTTGCAAAAAGCTGCCCCGATCAGAAACGACCAACATTTGTAATTATCTTGCGGGGTCCCGAATGGAATCAGAAATAAGCGGTAATCTAAATACCCCTGTTCAGACTGAAGTACAGCAGATTACTAATTTTTATGTCCAGGAATTCTCCCGAAGATCAGGTATCCCCGTTCATCATGAATTTATCACAGCAGAATTGGCCAGCCATATCAGTCCTATGCTCAATCGCATGCGTTCAGGACTGACAGTCAAAAATCCGTTATTTGACGATATTCGCCAAGAATATGGATCTGTTTATCAGACCATCCGTCAAATATCAGATTATCTGCCGAATAAATTTCGTCTGCCAGCTGTAGATAATGATGAAGCATCTTTCATTACACTTTATTTTGCCCGTTACATTGAACAGCATCCACATCAGGTCAGAGCTTTATTAATCTGCACTACCGGAATGGGAACATCAGAACTATTACGAATAAAAGTAAAACGTTTTTTCCCGGAAATTTATGTGGTAGGAACAGCACCGACGCGTTCTATCACACCGGAATATTTGACCGAACAGGATGTCGATCTCATACTCACCACTGTAAAATTATCAACAGAATGGCCCGTTCCTGCTATTCTGGTCAATACATTATTTATTGAGCGCGACAAACAAAATGTTCGGCAGGCCTTGGATATCCTGCGCCAAAAGCCTAAAACAGGCAATAGCGCTATTGAAAAAATCCCAATCATCGAATTTACATCCGTTGCTGCAGACAAATCCGGCTTGTTCCGTCAGCTTTTGAAATATGCTCCGTCCAAAATCACCGAATATGAAACTGACATTCTTGCCGGATTGAAAGAACGAGAACAGCTTGGTGATACCTGCATCGCACCCGGCATTGCCTTAGCACATGCTCAATTGCCTCATCTTCCCAAAGCCTTTTTCGCGATAAGTCTCCTTCCTGAACCGTTTCGCTGGGATGCCGACGGCAATAATATCCGCATTTTGTTTATGATCATTCTTCCCGATCTTCCCACAGCGGAAAATATCACTTTCCTGCATCAACTAATGAAAAAGTTAGCAAATGATGATATTGTGGAGCGTATGCAAAATATCTCTTCCAAAAAACAATTACGTCAGCTACTTTTCGCAGATCAATGACAAACCCCCTGACTGCCGTACGGCAGTCAGGGGGTTAAGTAAAATGGGGACCTCAAAATTCAGGCAAATTTTCTGCCTGTGGCCTCTTCAAACTCAGCAATCATAAGATTCCAGGAATCCTCAATATTATCCGCCAAATTGAAAAGCCCGCTTCTCCCAATGATATAAATATCCGGCTTCGCATCATGGATCATTTTCCAATGTGCCTTATTTGTTGACCCATCCATTTCAATGCAGTAATGATATCCATGTTCTTCTCTAAGCTTACGCAATTCGGTTATTTTATCCAACATACTTCCAAGAAATCTCTGGCCGGCAAATCCCGGATCTACTGTCATAATCGTTATCTTATCAAGAATATCAATATATGACATTATATCGCAGACTGATGTTTCCGGATTCAATACCACACCGGCTTTCAAACCAGCCGCATGTATCTGATCAATCAGCCGAAAGGCTATTCCAGTCAGGTTTTCTGCTGGCATACAGATAACTTCGCACTTAATATTTATAAGTTGTTGTACCCAGAATGTAGGATCTGTTACCATTAAATGTGCTGACATTTCTTTATAGCTCAGCTTGCGTGTCTGCTCAATGAACCACGGTGACAGACTTAGGTTTGGTACAAAATGTCCGTCCATTATATCTATATGAAATGAATCCACACGATCATTCAAGAAAGTGATCTGCTCTTTGAACTGATCGAGATCCATTGTCATCAACGATGGTGAAATATTAATATGCTCGCTCATATTTATAAATTCCTTTCTTTAAAAACATATATCTTCCAAGATAATTTAATTTATTGCACAGCATCTTGATGCTGAATTGTCTTTTTTATGCATTCTCAGCCATCAAAGTCGGCTGATGTAAACTTGTGCATATGATTTTTTCAGTTATTACTGAATACTATGATGATTATTAATAATTATATCCAACTATTTTAAAAATTAAAGAAAAGAATATGATCAAGGTATCAGTTAATCTTAATATCATCCAAATTTATATCTTCTTCCTCTTCATCATCTTCAATAACTTCACACGACACATTTTTCTTTATGACCGCATATACAACTCCGGTTACAAAAATATTGACCAGTAATGCCATAATGCCTGCCATTGGGTGTGACATTGTAGGAAGCATCAATACTCCGCCAAAAGGGACCGTAGCATCTGCACCGTAAACCATTGTTACCGCACCACCGGCTGCTCCGCCGATTGCTGCTGCTGCAATGCCACGGATAATATCATTCATGACAATAGGAATAGACCCCTCAACAATATTGACTATTCCCATTGGAACAGCAGATTTCAGCGTTTCAACCTCTTTATCATTGTAGATATTTTTCCGCAGAAGTTTACCGACAAAGTAGGCAAAACCAAAACCTATAGGTGTTGCTGTATTGACCAGCTGAAGTGCAGTGATCGGTTCATTTACACCCTGTGCCTGAAGAGTCAAAACAAATGCGAAACAAGTTTTATTGATCGGTCCGCCAAAATCAACTATGCACAATGCCCCGATAATTGCACCAACGATCAGATTGGAGGATGTACTCATACTTCTCAAAAATGATGTCAAGCCATCAGTAAATATTCCAATTGGTGTTCCGATAATATAGATCATAATCAATCCGCTGCTGATAGATGCGAAAAAAGGAACAATTAATGTGGGCATTAATCCCCTTGCCCAACTGGGAACTTTTACATTTTTTATGATAGCAAGAGCAATATATCCTGAAAGATAACCACCGATCATGCCGCCTATAAAGCCGGCGCTGATAGAATTAGCTGCCAAACCCACGACAAACCCCGGTGCAATACCGGGCTTACCGGCAATTGATCCGGAAATCCCGCATGCAATGACAACAGGTAAAAGCCCCAGTGCCTTTCCGCCCATAGTGGCCAAAGCCTGCCAAAGATCAAAATTTCCCGGGACCAAAGCATTTTGAGCTGTACCACCAAGCGCCATTCCGATAGCAATAATAAAACCCGCCCCGCAGACAATCGGAATCAGAAATGAGATAGCGGTCAGCAGATGACCTTTTGGATTTGCCGCTTTCCAAATCTCTTTTATATTCATAAACAGTACCCCCTATTCGTTTTTATCACATAAAATATTTTGATGAAGAAACTATTGCCTGCCCAGTTCATGTAATTTTTCAATAAGTTTATTTGGTGATTTGATAGCTGTCTGTGTGCTTACCTTAATAACTTTTTTTCCTGCAAATCTTTCTTCGCCTGAAATCTTGACATCAACTGCCAAAATAACGATATCCGCCTGAGCAATATCCTCATCAGTCAGTGCATTCTCGATACCAATAGTTCCTTGTGTTTCTATTTTGACATTGTCTCCGGCCTTTTTTGCTGCCGCTTCAATTTTTTCCTGTGCAATATATGTGTGTGCAATCCCTACAGTGCACGCTGAAATCCCGACTATATTCATAATAACTCCTCCCAATCAATCTAATTATCCGAAAATGCAGCTTGTACATCTTGCGCAGTATCTGCATTCAGTAACGCTGTTACTACAGATTCTCTCCCCAGTTTACGGGCAAATAAGGCAAGCAGCTTCAGATGATCCTGTGCGGCTTCATCATCATCTCCTACAGCAAACAGGACAATGCCACGCACACCATGTTCATCCAGCGTTTCCCATTCAATTTCTTCATCGAGTGTTGCAACGGCTACTCCGATTTTTTGTACAGCTGAGCTTTTGCCGTGAGGAATTGCAATATATCCACCGATTCCTGTCGCTCCTTTTGATTCTCTCAAATAAACATCCTTTAGATATTTTTCCGTATCTTTAAGATATCCCGTTTTCCTTAGTGCTTCTGCCATTTTCTGCAAAGCTTCTTTTTTATTGTGCGCTTCTAAATGAACAAGAACTGTTTTAGGATCTATAATGTCCTGAGCCTGAAAAAATTCTTCCATATTACACCGTCCCTTCTCTGGTAATTCAATATAAAAATCTTAAATTTGCAAATTTAATTTCTATATTGGTATTATAGCATCCGTATTTTATCGTGCTCTCTATGATATGTCCGTTGCAATGGTTATTTTATTCTGTCCACTGAAACAGACATATTTTATGAACCTTATTTCAAAGATAATATAAGTGACCGGAGAAAATTTATATATCCTGCATATTGCACAGTCCTGTTATGATGCTGTGCATATGCGGCAGTTATTGAATGAATTCAATCTGTCGAAAGCTGTATTGTGTACTGATTCGTCTATAAAAAATACTTACATTTTTAGAAAAAAAGAACCACCAACCGCAATAGTTGGTGGAGTGTAGTGGATAATACAATACATATATTATTGGAGAGTTAGAAAGGAATGATATTCATTATCAAATAAATAATAACATATCATAGTGATTTAGTCAAATATATAAATCATAAAAATTTAAATTTAATCACATGATTTTATTTGCCAATGCGTTTATAATCACCATTAAAATATTTTCCAGCTCTGATATCATCGGTCATTCCTTTATATGGCGCTTCAGAAATAACTTCCTCATTATCCAATCCTGCTTTTCCAATATATGTTATCTTTGCAAATTCAGGTACGAGATATTTGGGATAATTATCATATTTTGCACGCGCTTCCTCCATTAAATTTATATGCTCATTTTGATAGCATACGGTAATTTCCGGATGCTCCTCAACCCATTTAGGGAAGAAAATAACTCCGTGCATTTTATTTTCATTCGGCATGAAATCAAGTGCAACATCTGTTCCCGTAGGTTCTGTCCATGTCACTTTAAAAACTCCGTCGGTTAATTTTACGATATGTGCTTCCTGATCAGTCACCCAGCGCCCCGCGACCATACCACCATGAATGCGATAATCTACAGTGTGAGAATTTTTGGCATACCATTCATATTCCCATCCATTATCATAGGTATAAATAAAATGTGTACCCAAAAAATCACTTAAATCCTTAAAAATCATTTTCCTCATCCTTTTTAATTAAATCATGTAAATATTTACATGTTATCAAATATGAATATTATGATATACTTAAAGAAAATAAATGTCAAGGACGGCTCTATATGGCAAAAAAAAATACTTTGAAATATGTAATCCTGGGGTTACTGCGTCAACACGATCTAACTGGCTATGATATCAAAAAATTATTCAGCTGTGAAATAGGCGATTTCTGGAATTCTAAGCACAGTCAGATATATCCAGAATTAAAGAAACTGGAAGAAGAACATCTTATCACCTCCAGAATGGAAATTTCCGGTAAAAAACTTGAAAAAACTTACTATATGATTAAATCAGCCGGTATAGATGCTTTGGATAAATGGCTTTCAGATCCACTGGATGAAATACAGCCGACACGTGACGATTTTACTCTAAAATTATATTTTATAGACCATAGACATGATCAGCGTATAAAAAATCTTTTCTCTGAAGAAATATTGCGTCATCAAAAAAAATTTGATTATCTGTCTGCAAGGATGGGAGAACTTTTCTCTTCAAGAGAAAATCAAGAACAAAATTTTGGACATTACCTTATTTTAAAAAAAGCGATTTTGCGGGAAAACACCCAATTAAAATGGCTCAAAGATGAATACAGATCTCTGAAAAATAATTGATCCTTCTGCCCCAGAGCATAAACAACTATTTATATATATTTTTTATTTTTGGAAATTTTACTTTTAATTTATAAAGGCGGTTATCATGACTATTCCTGAAACAACTGATGCTTTGCTTAAATTTATCGCTGAATCTGCCTCTCCCTTTCATGCAGTTGCAGCAGCTGCTGCTCGCCTTGATAATATGGGCTTTACAGAGCTATCACCTACAAATACCTGGCATTTGAAAAAAGGCGGCAAATATTATCTGCGTATATACAGCTCTGCACTGGTCGCTTTTTGTATCAATGAACATCCGCTGCACAGTATCAGAGCAGCCGTAGCGCATACCGATTTTCCGTGTCTGCGCATCAAGCCACAAGCATCAATATCAAAAAATGGTTATAATAAGCTCAATATTGAAATTTATGGCGGCATGATCCTGAATACATGGCTGGACAGACCATTATCCATTGCCGGTAAGATCGTACGCAAAGGTGAAACACCTTTCAAGCCTCATATAGATCTGCTGGATTTTAAAAGACCTATGCTGACCATCCCTAATCTTGCCATTCATATGAACAGAAAAATAAATGAAGGAAATAGTTTAAATCCGCAGAAAGACATGCTGCCTTTGGCAGGAATGACTTCTTGCGACAAATTATCCGATGATTTTTTTCTGGAAATGCTTGCTAAAAAGATGGACTGTCCAAAAAAGGAAATCCTCTCCTATGAATTAACGGTATATCCCGCCGAATCCGGCTGTGTATGCGGATTTGACAATGAATTCATTTCTTCACCGCGCCTTGATAACCTCACTTCAGTGAGAGCGTGCATAAAAGCTCTTACTGAAAGCAATAGACCAGATGGCATAAATATAGCAGCTCTCTTTGATAATGAAGAAGTAGGCAGCCGTACAAAGCAGGGAGCCGGTTCTTTGCTTATGCCGCAGGTTATTGAACGTATTTATAAAAATCTTGGTTTTTCAACTGAAAATTATTTTGCCGATATTGCCGGCGGTTTCCTTCTTTCTGCCGATGTTGCTCATGCACTGCATCCAAATAATCCCGAAAAAAACGATCCTACAAATCTTCCGCTTTTAAATAAAGGCCCTGTTATAAAAATTGCGGCCAATCAATCTTATGCGGGTGATGCTGAGGCAGTTGGGATCATTAAAGAGTTATGCTGCCAGCATGACATTCCCTATCAAATGTTTGTCAACCGGTCTGATATGAGGGGTGGCTCTACACTTGGTTCTATATTGTCAGCGAATATGCCGATGCGCACCCTTGACATCGGCATCCCCATACTCGCTATGCACTCTGCACGTGAGATTATGGGCATAAACGATCAGCCTGCTATCGAAAAATTAATTCAGACGTTTTTTTCAGCATAAAATATACCTGCCGCAGTATAAAATCAATTATTGCAGCAGGTATATTTTTATATATTCAATACTTTTCTTATTGCATCAGACACTCCATCGCTGTCACAATCGGCTGTCACAAATGTTGCTCTTTTTTTGACTTGTTCCTTCGCATTTGCCATAGCAACAGACGTGCCTGCATAAGCAAACATCGGCAGATCATTATCACCGTCCCCCAGTACCATTATCTCTTCCCGTCTGAGGTGCAGATATTCTGCCAGCAGCTTCAATCCTGTCGCTTTATTAGTATTTTGAGGCGTAATATCAATGGTATATCCTGTATTTTGCTGAAATGACACATATCTGCCGAATTTAGCATCCATTCTCTTCAATATATCAGCTTGCAGTTTTTTATTGTCCCGCAGTATAAATTGTGTTACTTTATGGGCATATTTTTTATAATTCTTACCTGTTTCTATAAAATCGAGTGTTTTGACCGTAGTATAGTCAGGAAACATTTTCCACGAAAAATACGGTACAAAATTTTCCACACCTATATACCAGCTGCAATATACTCCATTTTCAAAAAGGAAAGCCAAAATCTCTTCAGCTACAGCATCATCTATATATTTCTCATAAACCAGCTCATTTGTATCAGCAGTGCGTATCATGCCGCCGTTGCATGATATAACCGGTACTCTGCTGTTAATTATCCTGCCGAAAAATGCTGCACAGGTATGCATCCGTCCCGTAGCTATTGATACATCTACATCTTTCTCTGCGGCTTCTTCCATAATTTCTATACTTGTTCCGCTGACTAATTTTTTGCTGTTCAAAAGAGTCCCGTCCAAATCGCTGACGATCAATTTTATGTCCATATATTACTCCTGTTTGCTTCTATTCGAAAATCTTGTTATTCATAGGCGCTCCTGATTATTTCAACGAACTCCGTCTGTTGTTGTGCGGATATCAGTTTTTCAACTTTTTCTTTCTGTTTAAGAATCTTGAAAAGATTATTTATTGCAGCCACATCTTCACTCTTTACCGCAGGCATACATATCAGCTGTGCCTCATTGCCATTTTTGTCCCAAGGTATTGCTTTTTTCAGTCTGGCAAAAATTATAACTGATTTATTCACAAATGACGGCAGTCCATGCGGCAGCGCTACGCAGTTTCTGAAATAAGTACTGTTCATATCCTCGCGCCCAAGCACTGAATTTATATATTCAAATTTCACAAATCCCCCATTGCACAAAAGTTTTCCCATTGTTTCGATTACTTCTTTCTTGTCTGCACATTCCAAGCCAACAAGAACAAGCTCTTCTCTGATCATCGTATGTGCTATACCTCCGCCATTTTCCTTCAGCAGATAATCGAGAAACATTCGTTTATCTTTGGTGAAATTGTTGTCATAAGGTATAAAATTCAATCCTTCGATTTTGGGATTGATGGTCCCGACAATGGCCAGAAGGTTATACTGCTGGCGCAAATTATCTATTTTTGCCTTTACATTATCATCCATTATACTCAGAGGAATTATTTTTACGCCCACATAATATTTGATCAGTATATCCTTTATTTTCAAGGCTACTCCATGCCCTGTCAGGCACATGCATATAAGAGCCGGCGGTTTATCAGAGTTTTCCACTGTCACTAAAGAATAATTATGTTTCGAGTTTATGATATCATAATATATATTATCCAATGATTCATCGGAAGCATCCGCTTTGCGTACCGCTTCCAGAACAGAAACAAGATCTACTCTATCAATAGTTCGTGTCTGCATACCGGTCCTGCTGTGTACAATTTCACCTATACTGACCAGCGATCCCATGTCGACAAAAAATAGTATTCCCTCCTCTGCACTGAGAGATTTTGCCAATTCGACGACCTGCTCAAAGATTTTTACAGGATTTATATCAAGGGGCATATCTATTGCTATCGGGAAGTCCACACTGAGCATTTTCTTCACTACACTGACCATCTCGGTAGCCACTTTTCCGTGTGAAATGGTGATAATAGCAATGCGGTTTTTTTTGGCAGGAGGCTTCATCAATTCATGTATATAAATGGCAATAAATCCTATCTCGCCTTCCGGTATCTCTATCTTTTTCTTTTCTGACAGTTTTTGTGCCAGCTGTCCGGCCAATTTAAATTCGTCAGCAAAATTTGCTTTAATATAAAGGAGATTAGGATTCATTATTTCTTGCTTGAATTTTATTCGCTTTACAGCTTCCTCCAAATGTATTGCCAAATATATCAATACCTTTTCGTTTATCTGCCTTTCAGGCCGGTCAGCTCTCATTAAAGTCACAAACTCTTTTAACAGCTGAATTATTGAACCGTCTAAAAGGTATTTGAGTTCGTCAAGCGAAGATATATTCCTATTCTGGGCATCAAGCCGTATTTTATCAAAATAACTCAACAAGAAATTCCATATTATTTCTTCTGTTTTATCCGCAGAAATACTGGCATTTTTAAGTTCATAATACTTATTTTCTATAGTTTCATATATATCTTCCGGCAGAGAATATTGATTTTTTACCATCAGCAGCGAATCCTCGGCTTCATCACTGTTCGGTATAAACAAAGCATCGTTGAATCTCATATTATTTTTCTGAGTATCTATGTCATAAAAAAATTTTTGATATAAAATTTCATTGAAACCTATATATATTTCTTCTCTTTTATTATTTATTTTATCTACATATGCATTCGCACATGTCACCTGTATTTCACTTTTCAGCTGTCCAATATTTCCCGAATATTTTTTAAAAGCAAATGCTTCCATAATTTTTGCATTGACCAGAATTTTATAATTTGTTCTGTTAGCTTCCTGCTGAAAAAAACCGTGTATCAATTTCACTTTTTCATTCAGAGATCGATCCTCCAAGCGGGGCAGTTCGATAAGCATCGGTATTCTTCTCCTGAATGTCAGTAAAAGCGATGACTCTATATTTTCTGTGGTCGCCCCTATAAAATATATATGCACTGTCCTTTCAGTATTTATGTCTCCCAAACGCCTGAACTTTCCTCTGTCCAAAATGGAAAACAGCATTTCCTGCCCTTTCGGTGGAAGACGATGTATTTCATCCAGAAAAAGCATACCATTATCAGCTTTTTCCACAAGTCCCTCTGTATCCTTATCAGCCCCTGTAAATGCGCCTTTTTGATAACCATACAATATAGATACCAACAGCTGCGGATTGTCACTATAATCTGCACAATTGAGCAGTATGAATGGCGCGTCATTCTTTAAAACCCTTTGTTTAACAGCATATTTATACATATATTCGGCAAATAATGTTTTTCCTGTGCCGCTTTCACCGATAATGAGCGTGGGCAGTCCAAAAGGCGGATATAAAATAGCCGCCTGTCCCTGTTTAATATTTTTTAGCAGACTCCCATTATAGCCTATCAATTTTGAAAAAATATCATTTTCTTTTTTCTTTTCACTATTATCTTGTTCCTCAACACTGCCATTTTTTTCTTCATTCATAAGATCATTTATATATGTCCTTGATATGCAGATTCCTTCTTTTTCCAGTCCGCTGACAAGATTTCCTATACTTATATCAGGGTCTTTTTCTTTTATTTTACTTACAGCCGCTTTGACAATTTCTTTTTTTCTTGTACGTGAATTTGGTATATCAAGCTCTTTTCTTATTCCTGTGACTGTTTCTCGCAGAACATCCAGCTGTTCTGCCAGCTGTTCATCCGTAAGCGGATTTTTTTTATTTTCGGTATTGATCATAGCTGCCAGTTTATCTCTCAAATTATCAGTCACAATATACCTCCTTTTTATTAATTTATTATTCCTATTTTTCTGTTATATGCCTTTTAAATAATTTTATTGTTATTTTTCAGTGCCCATAAAAATAGAACTAAGCTATATAATATTACAGCAGCCGGTAAAAAAAGTACACAATATACAAATTTATTTAGCAGAAAAGACAAGGCAGTATATTATTGACTGATACGCCTTGTCTTTTCACTCAGTTACTCAATTAAAAATGGGGGTTATGTTGCGGGCGGCAACTCTTGCAGTTTTCACTGCCGGGCAGCTGACGTCACAGTCAATCTGCCCGCGGTGCAATGTCAATCAATTACGTACATTGAGCATTTTCTTTCCAGTCAGGTATAACTTGAGATCCTCTACGCCAATTTCAACGGAATTCCGCATAGTGTCACACGATGTACCTGCCAGATGAGAGGTAAGCGTGATATTATCCAGCTGCAGATAAGGATGATCCTTGGGCAGCGGTTCTTCATCATAAACATCTATTGCTGCTCCGCCTATAGTCTTGTTTTTTAGTGCGTTTACTAATGCATCAGTATCTACAAGTCCTGATCTGGCTGTATTAATGAGATACGCTGTCTCTTTCATTTTTGCCAGTTCGTCAGTCCCTATGAAATGCTGTGTTTTTTCTGAAAGACGTAAGTGTACACTTACGAAATCTGCCGATGCCAGTAATTCATCAAGTTCCACAAACTTTACATCAGTGCCGGCAAACTTACTCTTATCAATATAAGGATCGTACACAATGACTTTTGTACCAAATCCCTGCAGCCTTTCTGCTACTCTCTGACCTATATAACCAAAACCGACAATACCTGCCGTCATCGTACGCATATCATGTATATATTCTTGATTTGCATATTTTTTACACCACTTGCCTTCGAATATAAGTTTATGGCTGCGGGCGATATTTTTATTTTCCGCTATCATCATACCTACTGTAAAATCGGCGACTGCATTTGCACTGCGCCAGGGAGCATTTATGAGTTTTATATTTTTTTCTGTCAAAGCCGCAATATCCGCATTTTCGTAACCACCGCGCAATACGGCTGCAACCTTCAAATTTTTACAGGCATTTATTATTTCTTTATTTATAGAAGCCACATGTACTACGAGAATATCCTTATCTGCGCAATTTTCAAGCAGTTCCTGACAAATTGGCGCCGCATCAACACCACCGTGTTCTATTAAAAGCATACGATCGGTTATCGGTCCCATCGCATACATGTCCTTGTCCTCTATTATTGTTACTTCTGCATCATATTTTTCCAATTCATGCATTTGTTCCATAAGATTTTTTGTGATACCGCCGTCTGCCACACAGAGAATTTTTGTTTTTGCCATTTTTATCTCTCCCAGATTATTTTATTGCTTATACATTCATGCTCTATTTTCAGAACCAACCAGATCAATCTTCGCAGCGACCACTTCTTTCAAAGCCGCCAAAGGTTTTTCATTGGCATTATGAGGCCAGATAGCCAGATGTTTTGCACTGTTGAGCTCATCCTTCATTGTACCGTAAAAGGCTGTTAGCATTTCTGAAAATATATTCAGCTTGCATATCCCATTCTGCACCGATTTTTTTATCAAATCAGCCGGTGTGCCTGAACCACCGTGCATCACCATAGGTACCGCGGATATTTCATTTAACGTCTTCAATCTGTCAAAATGAATTTTAGGTTCATATACATATATACCATGTGCTGTTCCGACAGCGACTGCTATACAATCGACTCCGGTAGAATCAATAAAATGCTTAAGTTCATCCGGCCGAGTCAGTGAATCTTCTGGTTTATCAAATGTATCCTTTTTGGGTGCGCCGATTTCGCTGTTTCCCACTATCCCGTCGCCCACATGTCCCAATTCAGCTTCAACGCTGACATTAAATTTATGAGCATAATCAACAACATATTTGGTTTTCTCAATATTTTCCTGCAGCGGAAGCATCGAACCATCAATCATTACTGATGAAAATCCTGCATTTACACATTTTTTGATGAATTCTACATCAGTAGCATGATCTAAATGTATGCACACCGGAACAGCTGCTTTCTGCGCTATTTTTCGCAGGCTGTAAATCCAATAATCCAATCTGTCACCCTGCAGGTCCAGGCATAATCCCATCAAAATAACAGGGGATTTTTTTTCTTCGGCCACTTCCACCACCGCAATTGCCATCTCAAGGTTGCTTACATCAAATGCTCCCACAGCATATTTATTCTTGCGGGCATCATTGAGAATTTCCTTTAAACTTACCAGTGACATAAATATTCCTCCATTATTTGTTTATAATATATTTAGATGTGGCATCTCCTGAGAGAAAAGGTGCCATTTCTTGAGCCAGTAGATATGGTGAATGCAAAAACGCATCTGTCGTACTTCCCGCCAAATGAGGTGTTATTGTGACATTAGGCAGAGCCGCCAGTGCGTAACCGCAGGGCAGAGGCTCTTCATCAAAAACATCCAGAGCAGCTCCCGCTATCTTCCGTTTGTCCAAAACCTCATACAGGGCTTTTTCGTCTACCAAACCGGATCGGGCTGTATTTATGAGATATGCCGCAGGTTTCATTAACTTCAATATTTCTGCATTTATCATATGCTTCGTATCTGCCGTCATACGACTGTGCAGCAAAAGGAAATCCGCATTTCTTACTGTATTCTCCAAGCTGTCAGTTTTTATATATTCAGGAAGCTCCGTTGAAAAAGGGTCATATCCCAATATCTTCATACCAAAAGCCTGCAAACGCTTTGCAACTTTCCTTCCTATTGTCCCGAGACCTATGATACCTGCTGTCCTGCCTTCCAGATCCGGTATATATTCCTTATTGGTATACTCACGCACCCATTTGTCTTCTTTCAAATTGGCATGGCTTCTGGCAATATTGCGGCATTCAGCAATGAGCATCCCTACAGTGAAGTCTGCCACTGCCGAAGAATTTCGGCCCGGCGTATTATATACAAGTATATTTTTTTCGTATGCCGCTTCCAGATTGACATTTTCGCAGCCGCCGCGCAGAATGCCTATTGCCTTGAGATTTGCACAGGCATCCATTACTTTTTTATTAATAGGACAAAACTGCGTAATGAGAATATCCGCATATTTTATCTGTTCCAAGAGCTCATCCTGCACTGAATAAGCTTCGCTGCCGTACTGCTCTATCTGCAGATTTATATTTTGCAATTCTTCCTGATTCTTAAGCTGCCAATCGACGACGGAAAGCTCAGCACCACTGTCCCTGAAAATGGAAAAGCCTTTTTCTATATACTGTGAAGGTATCAGTAAATCTCCTATGCCGATAACTTTCATTTTAAGCAAATTCCTTTCCGCTAATAAGCTGCTGATGCAGGCGGACAGATTTTCCTCCCGCAAATGCATTATGCCTTATTGCTGTACTTTCAGTATATCCTGCAGCAATATAGACTTCATTTGTGTTTTCGATCTCAGTGCATGAAAGCTGAGAACATTTTCCTGCTGTTTAAAGTAATTAACAATGTTTTTTAAATAATTCAGATGATTGTTTTCTCCCTTCAGCGCTAGCATGAATACTATACCAACGTCTATCAGGGAAGCATTGTTGCCCATTTCCGCAAACTTTACCGCTTTGGGGATAATGGCTACAACGATCGCTTCTTTCAGAACATTTTCCGGATTGGAATGCGGGACTGCGATACCTATCGGTTTAGTAGCAAGACCAGTAGGATAATTGTCTTCTCGTTCCAGTGTGGCCTTGCAATAGTCTTCGTTTACATATCCCTTTTCAAACAGATCCTTAGCCAGAAAAGATATAACATCCCTCTTTGTTTTCGCCTCACTTAATATTGCTGCATCATAAAATGTATGTTCTGTTTCGTTTGCACTACCCATATTCCCCATCCCCTTAAATGTTTAAAAACCAAATATCCATGAGAATAATTTATAAACTATAACTAAAGCCGGTGTGCCTGTGGCATCCCATGCAGACAACGCTCCTTTTGATACATCATAGCCAAGGCTGCCTGCCAGCTGTGTCATCGGTCCCGCCATCAATGTGGCACCCCAGCAAAATAAAGCGACGATAATTGACAGGATTATAATATTATGCAGAATATTGCCTTCGGTGATCGCATTAACAGCCGCACTTTCCCAGAGGACAATGATCAAGCTTACAGATGCGATCATCTGATTGCCCGGCAAAAGTACTGAAATTATCAAGGCCAGCGGATACATGATCAGTGTTGTCGGCACCACTGCCGAATGTCCTATAACTGTAGAACAGTCAAGGGCTATTCTGACATCATCTCTATGCATTTTGCTTACTAATATTTTTCTTGAAGCCTTGATGATAGGAAACCAGCCTTCAACAAGAATGGCTGCCATTCTCGGCAGAAGCAGAAATGCAGCTGCCATTTTTACCCCTAAAAGCAAAGAAGCCATGATGCCGATCTGGCTGAAAAGACCGATCAATATGCCAAGTACAGCTCCCATAACGGTCGTTTCACCCAAAACACCAAATTTTTCCTGTATTGTTTCAGCATTAAATGTTGCATCTTTTATTACAGGTATTCTTCTCAATATCCATTCAAGAGGAATAGCTATACATGCCTGAAAGGAAAAATGCGTTCCGTGCGGCCATGATCCCCCCGGAGGAAAATTATTGATTTTTTCAATATAAGGCGCTGCAATATCAGCCGCCTTGACATCTATTATCAAAAAAACAACAACAGCCAGTGTTGCTATCCAGAAACTGCCGCTGACCACACCGACCAGTCCGCCCAGCAGCATAGCACGCCATGTATTGAATACATCCACATATAATGTCTGTGTAAACCGTATAGATACAAGAAAAATATTCAAAACAAGGAATACAAGAACACCAAAATATCCGTAGGTATTGCCGAAAGCATATCCCAGACAGCCCCAGCCTATATCCACTACACTCTTGTTGATTCCATAAAGTGAAATGATATTTTGAATAGGCTGAACCATAGCTGTTTGAATGAGATTAACGACCAAAAATAATCCCGTAAGTCCTATTGACACCTTTAAAGCTCCCAAAATGGCTTTTTTGAAGTCTACTTGCACCAGTATTGAAACTATAAGAATTATTCCGACTATTGTGACTGATGAATCAAAACCAAAGAATAAAGATAATCCTTTTGTTATGCTGTCCACAAAATCCATATTAATCACCTCTGCCTATTTTATTTATTCATCTCATTCCTTCATGATTGTGCGCACGTTGTCTATTATTTCATCCAAAGCCTTTTTCGCTGCAGCTTCATCGAGCATAATACCTAATGCTCTAATCATAGGTACAGAATAATCCCCTTTCATTTCTACAGTGGTAACAAGTAAATCTATGCTGCCACCAGAAAGTGTTTCTTCTACATCAGTCACTCTGCACAAATTAACGGTGACCTCCTTGCTAAGCCCTTCTTCTTTCAGACGATCTTCAATTTCTTCCCTCAGATAATTTGATGTGCAGATACCTGCACCGCAGCAGCAAAGAATTTTTACTTTTTTACTCATAATCATTCATCCTTTTTTTTATTTTGTAATTCTGGTAATATATAATGCAAGTGTCATGCCAATTACAAAAAAAACATTGCTTTCCCTTTATTCTAATAGGTTTTTTTTCTTTTATTCTTTTTCATTATTACACAAATTTTATATTTTTTACAAAACTTTTAAATAATTGTTACCAAAATAATATCCTGCCCAGCTATTCAAAAAGAAAGCAGCTGTTCCATTTATATACTATATTGTAAGCTGAAGTATCGGCATATCCGCAGCCAGTGAAAAAACACTTGTCAAAAAAATATTACATTTTATTAAAATTTATGTTAGTATAAAGTAATATTTATTCTAAAGGGAGTTATGTACCTATGCATTATGAATTTACAGCTGATTATTTGACCGGAATAGAATTTATTGATAATGAACATCAAAAATTATTTGATATCGCAAATGAAACATTTGATCTTTTATCCAATAATTTTGTTAATGACAAATATGACCGTATTATAAGTCTTATCAGTGAACTGCGGGAATATACGATCACTCATTTCGCCGATGAAGAAAAATATATGGAAAGCATTCAATATCTTCACAGATTCAGTCATAAACTTGAACATATAAAATTTGTAGAAAAACTGAATTCTATAAATCTTGAGGAAATCGATATAAATCAAAAAGACGGTATAGTTGATCTTCTTCAATTTTTAGTAGAGTGGCTGCAAAATCATATAAAGAAAAAAGACTGCCGCATTCAAAAACAATAAAACATTACCCTCCACATAAAAATCCCTTGAAGAACAGACAATGAAGGCTGTACTTCAGGGGATTTTCTTTTCCATGTCCAGTTTTTCCGTATACTAGCTCTCTGTAAAGTAATACAGCAGCGATGCTGCCGCCATTGCTCCTCCAACCAGAGCAGTAAGCAGCCAGCCGCCGTAAGAATATGACCAGCTGCCCAGCAGTGAACCGGTTGCTCCGCCGACAAAAAAAAGCGCCATGAATACACCGTTTAATCTTCCGCGTACCTTGTCACCTAGCGAATAAATAATCCTTTGGCTTAAAACAAGATTACCGGAAACTGCCATATCAAGAAGTATGGCACAAAGAACTAATATGGCCAAAGCTATTGCCGATTTTCCAGTAAATATCGCAGCACCTATAAATGAGATCATAGCTGTGATCATAGCCGCACCAGTGAGCGGAGCTGTCTCGCCTCTGTCTGCAAATCTTCCTGCGATCGGAGCAGCGATAGCTCCCGCCACTCCGGCAAGTGAGAATAATGCCACCCCTTGATGAGTCAACCCAAAATTATCTGCCAGCCATAAAGGTACCGCTGCCCAAAATAAACTGAACGAACCAAACAGCGCGGCCTGATAAAAAGCGCGCCTCCGTAATATAGGCGTATCCTTAAACAACAGCCACAGAGAATACAAAAGAGCCTTATATTTTATCCCTGCGTCTGGCTTGCGTTTCGGTAATGTTAATGCCAGAACGATTCCTAAGGCCACTGTTACTGCCGCCGAGATCAAAAACACTGCCTGCCATCCCCATATTCCCGCGATGAATCCAGATACAGGGCGTGCCAGCATTATTCCCAAAAGTAATCCGCTCATAACTTTTCCTACTGTTTTACCTCTATTGGCTTCATCTGACAAATAGGCTGCATAAGGGACAAGTATCTGCGTAGCAGTGGATCCCAATCCTACTGCCACAGCTGCCAGAAGAAAAATGGCCGCACTTTTGCTTACAGCGGAAACAATAAGCGCTGCCACAGCTATCATCATTGTAAAAATAACCAATCGGTGGTTTTCGACCAGATCCAGAAGAGGCACTAAAAATAATAATCCGAGTACATAACCAATCTGAGTAAATGTTACAATAACTCCGGCAAAGGATAATGGCAGTCCTAAATCCATACCGATCGATGCAATCAAAGGCTGCGCATAATAAAGATTTGCCACTATTGTACCGCAGGCAGCAGCTAATATTACAATAATGTAATCATTAGGTGCTTTTTCATTTTTTATTTCATTCATTTTTTATACCCCTTTCCTGTTTATAAATAGTAAACTATTAGTTCACTATTTATAAACAGTATATAATAAACGTATAGTTTTGTAAATAGATTGATTTTCTTTTTTTTTTATATCTAGTATAATAATAACTGGTCGTTTATCATTATTTACAGCAGCGTATATTAAATTTTATGATAAAATGATATTTTTTTCAATTTAAACAATGTTTTAAAAATGCTGTCTGTCAGTTATTGCAGCATAATTTATTATATATGGAGGCATTCATTTTGAAAAAGAGGGGCAGACCTCGCGATAAAGACACCGAACAGGCCATTTTAAAAGCTTCATACGATTTACTTTTGGAAATGGGTTTCGTAAATATAACTGTAGAAAAAATCGCGGAAAAGGCAAAAGTGAGCAAGGCCACCATATATAAATGGTGGCCCAATAAGGCAGCTGTTATCATAGACGGTTTTCTCTCAACTGCCACAGCCAAACTTCCTATCCCCAACACTGGTTCAGTTATTGAAGACATCACTCGCCAGTCGATCAATCTGAGTAATTTTCTATTAAGTGATGAGGGCAAAATTTTGAATGAACTGATTGCACAGGGACAATTTGACAGAAGAATGGCAGAAGAATATCGTGCCAGATATTTTATTCCGCGGCGCATGAAAGCTGCTCAAATTCTACAAAATGGCATAAACCGAGGTGAATTGTCTGCCGACACCGATTTGGAATTATGCATCGATATGATTTTTGGTCCGATTTTTTATCGGTTATTGATAACAGGGGATATATTGAATGAAGACTATATCAGGAAATTAGTTCACTGTTCATTTTACGGAATAAAAAAATGCTAGAGGATATTATTTTTTATGCTTATTATTAATGACTATAAGGAGAGATTGTATGAACATCCGCATTATTAAATTTTTGTGTTTGGGGCTGGCAGCAATTTTTTTGACAATCGGCTGCGGAAAAAAGGAAGCGCCGGCAGCTATTGCTCCACTGGTAAAAACCCAAAAAATAGACGCGGCTTCTGATTCACTCTCCAACACTTATGCAGGTTCTGTACACGGGCGATACGAAACGAACCTGTCATTTCAGGTTGGTGGAAAAATTTTGCAGCGCACTGTTCAAGCTGGTGACCGTGTTCATGTCGGTGACATTTTGATGACACTTGATAGCAAAGATATAGTTCAGCAAGTCAATCAAAGCGAAGCCAAAGCAGAGGCGGCTTATGCGGAATTACAGCTGGCCAAAGCTAATCTTAGCCGCTATAATCAGTTATTCGCACAAAACGCAGTGCCAAAAGCATCGCTTGATCAATATCAGACAACCTATAATTCAGCACTGGCGGGTTATCAGCAGGCAACAGCACAAACTTTTCAGGACCGTAACTCCTTATCATACACTAATCTTACAGCTGATGCCGACGGTGTCATTTCTGCCATTGACGCAGAAGCCGGTCAGGTGATTTCCGCAGGTCAGACTGTGCTGACCCTTGTTCAGACTAATGAATTGGAAGTTGAAATAAACGTTCCTGAAAATAGCATAGGTGAACTTGCTGTGAACGCACATGCACTGGTATCTTTTTGGGCACTCCCTGATTCTTCTGTCGATGGCACTATCAGAGAAATCTCTCCCGTGGCTGACCCGACAGCCCGAACCTACCGCGTCAGAATTTCTTTGCCGCAGCCTCCCGATAACCTAAAATTGGGCATGACAGCAGGCGTCGTCTGCACTTTATCTGACACTGCGTCCAGCACTTATATCCTGCCGCTTTCTGCTATCTATCAGACAGGAAATAATCCTGAGGTATGGATCGTAAGTGAAGATAAGACAGTATCATTAAAACAAGTACAGGTTTTTTCCTTTGATGAAAATCACGTAAAAGTTCTGGGACTCAATAACGGTGATATAGTTGTAACAGCCGGTGTCCAAAAACTGCGCGATGGTGAAACTGTCCGCCTTGATGATAGTAACACGAAAGGCAGCAACACATGAAAAATCTCACAGAACTTTCCCTGAAAAATAAAGATTTGGTATGGTATTTTATTATTACCGTCATTGTTGCAGGCATATTTTCTTACAGCAGACTCGGCCGTATGGAAGACCCGGCATTTACTATCCGGGAAATGGTCGTTTCTGTCAGCTGGCCCGGAGCAACAGCCAAGCAAATGGAAGAACAGGTAACAGATAAGCTGGAAGAAAAACTGCAGGACACACCGGGGCTTGACTACCTGAAAAGTTCATCGCGGCCCGGTTCTTCGGTCATTTATGTGACACTTCGTCAGAATATTGACAGCTCCAAAATACGCGACACCTGGAAAGAGGTGCGCAATCTGTGTGAAGATGAAAAAAAAGACCTTCCTAACGGCGTCTACGGTCCCTTCTACAATGATCGATTCGATGATGTCTACGGTTCTATATATGCCGTAAGCGGCGATGGTTATTCATATGAGGAACTGCGCCAGCATGCGGAACGGGCACGCCGCCTTCTGCTCAATGTTCCCAGCGTTCAAAAGGTAGAATTGCTGGGTGTCCAAAGCGAGAAAATTTATATAGAAATAAGCAATATAAAACTTGCCGAGCTTGGCATAAGTCCACAAACTGTGTCTAATGCGATAAAGACGCAAAATGACATAACTCCGTCAGGCATGATAGAAACATCTTCTGATAATGTTTATCTTCGCTTCAGCGGTATATTTGACAATCTGGAAGATATCAGAAACCTGCCTGTCAATGCCGGAGGAAAAATATTCCGCTTAGGCGATATCGCAAAAATAGACCGCCGTTATGCCGAACCAGCCGATCCGAAAATGTTTTTTAATGGTAATCCTGCAGTCGGTATAGCCGTATCTATGGAACCGGGCGGAAATATATTAACACTCGGCAGCAATCTAAATTCTCTGATGGCAAAAATACAGGCGGATATGCCTCTTGGCCTCGAGATCGATCAGGTCTCCGATCAGCCGACTGTGGTAAGAGATTCAATAGATGAATTTATAAATACTCTGCGTGAAGCAATCATTATTATCCTTGCCGTCAGTTTCCTGAGCCTAGGATTGCGAACAGGACTTGTCGTCGCCGGCTGTATACCTCTTGTTTTAGCCGGAGTGTTCGTGATGATGTATATATTGGGGATTGATCTGCAGAAAGTTTCTCTGGGCGCATTAATTATTGCACTGGGCTTGCTGGTCGATGATGCGATTATTGCCGTGGAGATGATGAGTGTCAAGCTGGAAGAGGGCCTTGACCGCTTCAAAGCTGCCTGCTATGCATTTAAAGCCACTGCCAAACCCATGCTGACCGGCACACTGATTACCTGCGCCGGTTTCATTCCCGTTGCTTTTGCAAAAGGAATGGCCTCAGAATTTTGCAAGAGTCTTTTTCCGGTGATAAGCATTGCCCTGATTATCTCATGGCTTGTATCTGTGATAGTGGCCCCCTTGCTTGGCTATCACCTTATACGGGTCAAACCTAAAACAAATACCATGGGACAGATTGATCCATATCAAAATAAATTTTATTTGTTTTTCCGAAAAGTTCTCATCTGGTGTCTTGAACATAAAAAAATCGTCATAATTTCTACCTTCTGTATCTTTGCTCTTTCTATTTTCTCCCTTCGCTACATACGGCAAGAGTTCTTTCCGCCCTCACTGCGTCCTGAGATAATTGTAGAAATGCAGCTGCCTGAAGGCTCCTCATTAACGGCGTCTGAAAATGAAGCCAGCAAATTTGCCTCATTTTTAAACACGCAGACTGATATTATAAACAATTTTTCTTATTATGTGGGACAGGGTGCTCCTCGTTTTGTTCTGACTACCGATCCTCAGCTGCCTGCCAATAATTACAGTCAATTCATCATTGTTGCCAAGGATGTCAATACGCGCAAGCAGCTTGCCTCAATCATTGATAAAGAACTAGCCGATAATTACCCTGACATAAGAGGTAATATCAAATTTATTCAGACCGGGCCGCCGGCAGACTATCCTGTAATGCTGCGCGTATCCGGTTACAATGAAGACAAGGTGCGCGATATTGCCGCTAAAGTAGCTGATATAGCGGCCTCTGACACCAATAATGAAGATGTGCATTTTGATTGGAATGAAAAAAGTAAAATTATGCATCTGGAGCTTGATCAGGATAAATTGCGGGCCATGGGCATATCGGGACAATCCATAGCGCAAATGCTTTACACCGAAATCTCCGGCGCCACAGCTGCTCAGTACTATTCGGGAGATCGGACAATAGATATAATGCTTCGCCTCAAAGACAGTGATCGTCAAAATCTCTCTGACATAAAAAATATTCCTGTTTATCTTGGCAGCGCCGGTTATGTTCCTTTGGGACAGATAGCCAAAATAAACTACGCCGCAGAAGACGGACTTATATGGCGCCGCAACTTGCTGCCCACGATCACGGTAGAAGCAAATATCAAGGAAGGTACGGCTAACGACGCAGCCCAAAAAGTTTATGCCGCGACGAAGGCGCTGCGAGATTCTCTTCCTTTGGGCTATAGTATAGAAGCAGGAGGTTCTCTTTCTGACAGCAACGATTCTGTACAATTCCTCCTGGTGCCAATACCTGCCATGCTTTTTGTGATAATGACACTTTTGATGATACAGCTTAGGAACGGCAAACTCGTACTACTGACACTGCTTACTGCTCCTCTTGGTATAATCGGTGTAGCTTTCGGCATGCTCATGCTGGATAAAGCAATGGGGTTTGTCGCTCAGCTGGGCATACTTGCTCTGAGCGGTATGATCATAAGAAATTCCGTTATCCTTATTGACCAAATCCAAAAACATCTTAAGGATGGCGAAGCTCCCTGGGATGCTGTTATTGATTCTGCCATCCTTCGTTTTCGCCCTATCATGCTTACTGCCGCAGCAGCCATTCTTGGCATGCTTCCTCTTATGTACAGCCCATTCTGGGGACCTATGGCTGTGGCTATAGCCAGCGGTTTATTGATAGCAACCATACTTACTCTGCTGGTATTGCCAACGATGTACGCCGCCATGTACAAAGTAAAAAAATAACACTTTCAGTGTCCATAAAAAATGCCCTCTGCTAAATCGCAGAGGGCATTTTACTTATAAAACAAATTATTTTACTATCGGAAATCAGCCGAGAACAACCATTGCTTCGCCAGCTTTAACGCTCTTGCCTACTTCAACGTTAACTGCCTTTACCGTACCTGCTGCAGGTGCTGTAATTTCATTCTGCATTTTCATAGCTTCAAGAATCAATACTACATCACCGGCATTAACAGCTTGTCCGACTGCAGCAATAACTTTTGTGATCTTACCAGGCATAGGAGCTGCAATGGTCGTGCCGCCTGCAGGAACAGCAGCAGGTGCTGCCGGAGCCGCTTTAGGTGCAGATACGACAGGAGCTGCGGGAGCTGCTTTAGGTACAGATGCTGCAGGTACTGCAGCGCCTTTTACTTCTTCGATTTCAACTTCATAAGAGTTGCCATTTACAGTTACGTTAAATTTTTTCACAAGATATTCCTCCATAAATGTGTTCTTTTTATTTACAACAGTTCAGTTAAAAATATCAAACTGCGGCACGGCGGGCAGCCATGACCCATGCTTCACTGCGTTCAATTCTGACGGCCGTGACCTTTTTACCGACAATAGCTTCAACAGCAGCGGTAATAGCAGCAATAACTTCTTCGCTAATTTTACTGTCTTTTTCCATCAATTGCACACCCCTTTATTATAACGGCACATTGCCATGTTTTTTAGCCGGGCGATCTTCACGCTTACTGGCAAGCATATTAAGAGCTGTGATAATACGCGGTCTCGTTTCAGACGGTTCTATTACCATATCAACATAACCACGTTCTGCAGCTTTATAAGGTGTAGCAAATTCTTCGATATATTCAGCAGTTTTCTGTTTCACATCCGGGTCTTTACGGAAAATTACATTAGCCGCACCGGCAGGTCCCATTACAGCTATTTCAGATGTAGGCCAAGCCATTACCTGATCAGCCCCCAAGTCACGCGAACACATAGCAAGATAAGAGCCGCCGTATGCTTTACGTGTAATTACTGTAACCTTAGGCACTGATGCTTCACTGTATGCATAGAGCATTTTAGCGCCGTGACGGATGATACCGCCGTATTCCTGATCTGTCCCAGGTAAAAAGCCAGGAACATCAACAAGATTGACAATAGGGATATTAAAAGCATCGCAGAAACGAATAAATCTTGATGACTTATCCGACGCATTAATATCAAGGCAACCAGCCATTACATTCGGCTGATTGGCGATTATACCTACGCTGCGTCCGTCAAAATGAGCAAAGCAGGTAATGATATTCCGCGCATAATGTTCCTGAGCTTCATAGAATTCACCATTATCGACAAGCATGCGGATGACATCCTTCATATTGTAAGGCATATTGGGATTGTCAGGAATTACCGTGTTAAGACCTTCGTCCATACGTGAAGGATCATCACCGGTATCTGCCTGAGGCGCATCATCCATATTATTGCTCGGCAGGAAGCCAAGCAGATAACGTATCTGATTCAGACAGTCTTCTTCCGTATCAGCCGCAAAATGCGCTACACCAGAAGTGCTGTTATGCGTCATAGCTCCGCCTAATTGTTCCGCGGTAACTTCTTCGGCCGTAACTGATTTTATTACTGCCGGTCCTGTTATAAACATCTGGCTAGTATTTTTTACCATGTAGATAAAGTCCGTGAGAGCCGGAGAATAAACTGCACCGCCCGCACATGGTCCCATGATTACAGATATCTGAGGTATCACACCTGATGCTAATGTATTTCTGAGGAAAATTCCGCCGTAACCGCTTAACGCATCCACTGCTTCCTGGATACGTGCTCCGCCTGAATCGTTGATGCCGATTATAGGCGCACCCATTTTCATGGCCATATCCTGAACTTTCCATATCTTTTTGGCATGCATTTCGCCCAAAGACCCGCCTTCAACGGTAAAATCCTGTGCAAAGGCATAAACCAAACGACCATTTACTGTACCGTAACCGGTAACAACACCTTCGCAGGGAAGATCCTTTTTTTCCTGACCAAAATTAGTACAGCGATGTTTCACAAATTGATCCAGTTCAACAAATGTTCCTTCATCAAACAGTATTTCAATGCGTTCACGAGCTGTCAATTTACCTTTGCCATGCTGCTTTGCAACACGGTTCGGACCGCCACCCTGCATATTATGTTCACTTTTCGATCTCATAAGATCGATCCTATCCTGAACTGTGGCCAAAATTATACCTCCTCATAATTCATCTTAAAAAGATTGACTTTTCAAGATCAATATATCAATTTTTCCCTGACGCCTTGGCGTCTTTTCGTCTTCACAAATATTTCAGACAATTAGTATCCATTATATATAATGATTTTGAAACTTATTTCCAGAAATAATTATTTTTTACGCTGACAAAGTTCAAGCAACACACCGCTTGCTTTTGGATGAATAAAAGCTATAGCGGATCCGCCTGCGCCATAACGAGGTTTTTCATCGATCATGCGTGCGCCTTTAGCCTTAAGATCGGCAATAGCCGCTTCAATATCATCAACACGAAGAGCGATGTGCTGTATTCCCTGACGTCCGCCATTTTTTTCGAGGAACTTTGCAATAGGGCCATCCGGTGAAGTTGATTCCAAAAGTTCTATTTCTGCTTCTCCTGTGGGAATAAACGCAGTTTTAACTTTTTGTTCAGCAACTTCTTCTTCACCAGTACATGCTAAACCAAGAACATCAGTATAAAACTTCTTTGCCTGTTCTAAATCCGGTACTGCAATACCAATATGATCAACACATTCAACTTTAAACATTTGTACAGCCTCCTGCAAAACTTAATTTATTGTTTCAATAACTCATTCATCAATTGATGAACAATAGTATATGGATCATTGCGATGTTCTTCAATATCCTTCAGACAGTTGTCAAGCCTGCCTGTCTTCACGATATTTTTAGTGATATAAGAGCCTATGGAAGCTTTCAGCAATTCCAAAAGTTCCGTTTTAGTTCTGTCATGACGCCTCTGTGCTAATTTGCCCGTTGCCCCTATATGTGCATAATGTTTTTCAATCAGAGCAACAAGCTCGTTAATACCTTCACCCTGACTTGCAATAACCTTCTGAATGGGCGGACGCCAATCCAGTTTTTCTCCATCAAGATCAAGCATCATATTAAGTTCAGCCTGAAGCTTATCGGCCCCGTCATGATCTGCCTTATTGATGGCAAACACATCGCCTATCTCCAGTATACCCGCCTTTATCGCCTGAATATCATCACCCATACCCGGTATAAGCACTACCATAGTAGTGTCGGCCGCTTTGACGATATCGACTTCCGACTGTCCAACACCAACGGTTTCAACAAAGATAACATCCTTGCCAAAAGCGTCTAATGCTTTTACAGCATCCGCTGTTTTATGTGATAACCCGCCAAGGCTCCCGCGAGTTCCCATACTGCGAATAAAGACACCTTCATCAAGTGTAAGGCTATTCATTCTTATACGGTCACCCAAAATAGCTCCGCCGGAAAACGGACTCGTGGGGTCAACAGCGATTATGCCGACTGTTTTTCCCATGTTGCGGTATGCTCTTGCAAGTTTATCTGTCATAGTTGATTTCCCCGCACCCGGAGGTCCGGTAATGCCAAGGACAAAAGCGTGCCCCGTGTGAGGATAAAGTTCTCTCATTATGGATGATGCTTCTTCATATTCATTCTCTATCGCCGTAATGGTACGGGATAAAGCCAGCTTTGATCCATTTAAAAGATCTTTTACTATATCCATGCTAAACACCACCTTTGATATGAATGAAAGTTGTCATATAGCTGAAACCTCATTTCAGATCTTCGAATTGCATCTTGCAGTCTGAGCAGATTTTCACTTACTTTGCGCAAAAAGTTCTCAGTCCCGCACTTATAAACATCTTGCCCTCTCATAGAAATAAGAGGGCAAGATGATACGTTTTTTTATTTTACGTGTGCTTTGATAAAATCAACAATATCACCGGTGGATGTACCCGGGGTAAATACTTCGGCTATACCCGCTTTTTTAAGAGCAGGTATATCACTTTCCGGAATAACACCGCCGCCGACAATCAATACATCCTTCATACCTTTTTCATGAACAAGTTCTACAACTTTCGGAAAAAGATGCGGATGCGCGCCTGACAGTATACTCATAGCAACAACATTGACATCTTCCTGCAAAGCTGCTTCAGCTATCTGTTCAGGCGTCTGACGAAGGCCTGTATATATAACTTCAAAACCAGCATCACGCAGCGCACGAGCTACAACTTTAGCTCCGCGATCATGTCCGTCAAGTCCAGGTTTTGCAACTAATACTCTAATACGTTTTTCCATCATTAGTCCCTCCGACAATCTCTATATTATAAGTTTGTATGTGCTTCGTATTCGCCAAATACTTTACGCATTACACCGCAGATTTCGCCAAGTGTAGCATAGGTTCTAACCGCATCAAGAATATAAGGCATAAGGTTTTCATTCTCATCTTTACAGGCAGTTTCCAATTCAGCCAAGGCTTTTGCAACCGCATCATTGTTACGTTTTGCCTTCATATCAGCAAGTTTTTGTTTCTGTTTTTCACCAACAGAAGAATCAACTCTCAGGAGGCCTTCAACAGGTTTTTCTTTAACTTGGAACTTGTTGACGCCGACAATGATTTTTGCGTTAGATTCAACATCCATCTGCCATTTATAAGCGCTGTCTTGAATTTCTTTTTGAATGTAACCTTTTTCTATAGCGGCAACAGCACCGCCGATTTCATCAATTTTCTTGATATAATCCCATGCTTCCGCTTCAATTTTATCTGTCATTGACTCAACATAATAAGAACCTGCAAGCGGATCTATAACATCGGCAAGACCACTTTCGTATGCAACTATCTGCTGAGTGCGCAAAGCAACCATAACTGATTGTTCCGTAGGAAGAGCCAAAGCTTCATCGCGGGAATTTGTATGCAGAGATTGTGTGCCGCCCATTACTGCTGCTGCCGTCTGAAGCGCAACACGAACAATATTATTGTTCGGCTGCTGGGCTGTCAGCATGGAACCTGCTGTCTGAGTATGGAAACGAAGCATCATTGATTTCGGTTTCTTCGCATTGAAACGTTCTTTCATGACTTTCGCCCATATACGACGGGAAGCACGGAATTTGGCAACTTCTTCCAAAAGATTATTATGCGCATTCCAGAAGAAGGAAAGACGTCCGGCAAAGGCATCTACGTCCAAGCCAGCCTTGATCGCGGCTTCAACGTAGGCAATACCGTCACTGATGGTAAAAGCGATTTCCTGAGCAGCAGTGGAACCTGCTTCACGGATATGATAACCGGAAATAGAAATTGTATTCCATTTCGGTACATTTTTCGAACAATATTCAAAGATGTTGGTGATAAGACGCATGGACGGACGAGGCGGGAAAATATATGTGCCGCGGGCAGCATATTCTTTCAGTATATCATTTTGAATAGTACCTTTAAGCTGTTCAGCCGTTACACCCTGTTTTTCCGCAACAGCGATATACATTGCCAAAAGTACGGATGCCGGTGCATTAATGGTCATTGATGTAGAAACCTTGCCGAGATCGATTTTATCGAAAAGAATTTCCATATCAGCAAGTGAATCAATGGCAACACCGACTTTACCTACTTCACCTTCGGAGATAGAATCATCGGAATCATAGCCTATCTGCGTAGGCAAATCAAATGCACAGGAAAGTCCCGATGCACCGGATTCGATCAAGTAGCGATAACGTTTATTTGATTCTTCAGCTGTTGAAAAACCTGCATACATGCGCATAGTCCAGAAACGACCGCGGTACATTGTGGGCTGAACACCGCGTGTATAAGGGTATACACCCGGGAAACCGATATCATCGGCATAATCATTTTTTTCGATATCAAGCGGAGTATAAAGACGCTGTTCGGGAAGATTGGGCCGTTCCGGGAACCTTGCGATTGCTTTTTCCGCGCTGGCATTATACTGGGTTAATTCAGCTTGAATCTTTTCTTTTTCAGTGCTCATAGTTATTTTTCCTCCTGGACTGTTATTTACTCGGATTATATATAAAGACTTTTTTATCTATCCGATTATAAACCAAAACCATCAGTTTTTTATATCTCAGCTATTATTTCATCGATCCTGTTTCCACAAATTTCTGATGCCACGACAAAGCCTCATTCAGCAGATGAGGTGTCTGTGCATGTTTAGTGGCAGAATCGGCTCTTTCAAAATAGTCTAGCAGCATCGGCTTGAAATCCGGGTGTGCACAATGTTCAATAATCTGCTTTGCACGTTTGCGCGGAGAAAGACCGCGCAGATCAGCAAGGCCCTGCTCGGTAACTATAACATCAACATCATGCTCTGTATGATCAATATGAGAACAGAACGGCACTATTGATGATATTTTACCGTCTTTTGCCGTTGATCCTGTGCAGAAGATGGTAAGATAAGCATTACGTGCAAAATCGCCCGACCCGCCGATACCATTCATCATTTTTGTTCCCATAATGTGTGTGGAATTTACATTGCCGTAAATATCGCATTCAATAGCTGTATTCATGGCAATAACGCCTATACGGCGGGCAACTTCCGGGCTGTTCGATATTTCTTCCGGACGCAGAACAAGATGCTTCCTGTATTCTTTTATATTTCTATAAAAACGATCCAAACCTTCCGGGGAAGGGGACAAGGCTGTGCCTGATGCAAAACTTAATTTACCAGCATCAATCAAATCAAGCATACCATCTTGAATTACTTCAGTATAAACAGACAGATCTTTCAGATCCGATTCAACAAATCCGTGGATAACAGCATTAGCTACATTCCCCACACCTGACTGAAGAGGCAGAAGGTTTGCCGGCATACGCCCTTCCTTAATTTCATTATTGAGCAGATCAGTAATAAAATGAGACATATGTTTGGAATTATCATCAATTTCACCTAAGGGACGTGTGTGATCTTTTATATCACATGGTACGATGAATTTGATTTTCTCAGGATTGCATGGTATGTACGGTGTACCTATGCGATCATTGGGCTTTACGATAGGGATAGGCAGGCGATGCGGCGGATCAAGCGGTACATACACATCGTGCATTCCTTCAAGTTCGAGAGGCTGCGTAACATTTACTTCTACAATTACAACATCAGCCTGCTGTACAAAAGAAGCCGTATTGCCCATTGAAGTCGTAGGAATAATATTGCCTTCTTCGGTTATCGCACAAGCTTCTACAATCGCTACATCCACGCTGCCGCCCATATAACCGTAACGTGCAAATTGTGCCGACTCGCTCAGATGCATATCAATATAATCTACATCACCGCTATTGACACGATTCCTCAATTCCTTGTTTGTCTGGTACGGCATACGCTTTGCAATTCCATTGACCTTCGCCAGAGCACCGTCTTCTTCGGCACCGGTTGAAGCCCCTGTCCATAAATTGATTTTAAACGGTTCCTTTTCCATGCGTTTGGCAAGAGCCGTCGGAACAGCTTTGACATAACCTGACGGAGTAAAACCACTGGTTGCTACATTCATTCCGGGTTTAATGTAGGCAGCGGCTTCTTCGGCACTAACGATCTTAGATCGCAATTCTTTATTGCGTACGCGATCGAGAATGTCAATCATCAAATATTCTCCTCCCCATGAATCAATAACTATAAATTTAATTACTACACTACCGGCAAAAACAATCGCCGATGACGTCATATATAGCCTCCCGCCATTTTTTAACTATAATCAAAGTGAATAGTAATTATTTACTTCATTTATAGTTAATAGTACAGCAAAACGACCATATTTCTACAATTGTTAGGATACCACCAGATAATAAAAGCGTCAAGCAATTTAGCCAAAAAACAAAACCTAATTGTATATAATTGTGAAAAATTATACATAAAAGTAATCGTTTTACAGCGGCATTCAAGAGTGTCGCGTCCTGCAAAAAAATGAGGGCATGACCCTAATGAGGTTTTCTCGTGATATGATATGACAAACAGGATAGACCGATGGACAAATCTTCATTCACTATGTGCATATCATCAGGAACCTTCATCCTGATAGGCGCAAAATTCCATATTCCTTTTATTTTAGCTTTGACCAGCCTGTCGGCTACTTCCTGAGCAAATTGTCCGGGAACTGTAATAATACCTATATGGATATTCAATTCCTTTATAGTCTGTTCCAACAAAGCAACATCTTTTACTTTGACGTGATTTACGGTCTTCCCAATTATATTGGGTTCATAATCAAACAGCGCCACTAAATTAAACCCTAATGAAATAAAATTATGATAATTAGCCAGAGCTGACCCCAGATGACCTATGCCTATAATGGCTATATTCCAATGATTATCAAGTCCTAAAATATTACTGATACTGTGCTTTAATTCATTTACATAGTAACCCACGCCTTTTTTGCCGAATTGTCCAAAGGATGCCAAATCCTTGCGTATCTGCTCCGGTGTAATCTCCAGTCTGCGTCCGAGTTCTTCAGATGAGATTACATCAAGACCTTCATCCTGAGCCATGCGCAGTGCCCTCAGATATAAAGGCAATCTGTCTATAGTAGCCTTTGATATATCTTTCATTATACTTTTCGCCTTCTCCCTTATCCGATTAACTTTCAGTCATAGGGCAAACAGGCTGAGCTGATGCCACAGCACCAATTTGCCTGAATGTAAATTTATAATATCATAAACTTCTGCAAACCTTCAATACAGCTAAAATGATTTCAAATTATATGATTTATTTTTTTCGATCTCCTCATTGGAAAGAGCGGGCAATATGCTAAATCCTATACGCCTGTTTTTCATACCTTCACGTGCAGTCAGCAATTCCTTATTTTGCAGCAATGCCGAAATCACTGCAATAACTGACCAGAAAAACATGGACAGCCGAGTATTGAAAAGAACAAAATCAGTTAAACCATTGAGTGCTATAGCCGAAAGTGCCAAACCACAGCCCAGTAATGTTCCGCGCAAAAAATTGGTAGGCAGCCGTTTATAATTCAGCAGAGCACGCCATATGCTGCCGCCAAGACAGACTATAAAGGAAAGAAGACCGATAATCCCTGTTTCTGCTGCAATATTAAGATACATATTATGCGCGTGTACTATTTTTATAAAATTTCCCTGCATATAAAAATCATAGGACGGATAAACAAAATAATACGCACCCCATCCTATACCCAAAAGTGGGTGGTCCAATACCATTTCCACCGTGCTCTCCCACAATGCCAGTCTGAGCTCAGAAGAAGTATCAATGGTAGTAAAAACAGAAGTCATTCGATCAAACAAAGCCGTATCTAAATACATCAGCACAGCCAATACAGCAACAAGGGGTAAAATAATTTTCTTTTTGCAGAAAATTCCATATGCTGCTATCACCGCAACTATACTCAGACATGCACCTCTGGCATAGGTAAATCCTAAAATAATCACAGCCAATATAAAAAAAACACCGATTATCAATCTTGCTTTTTTTTCATCAGTATATATAAAAATACCAAAAGCTATTGCCATAACCATATTCAAATAACCGGCCAGAATGTTAGGATTCTCCCACGTGGAAAAAACACGCATTGTCATTTCGGGAAAAGCCTGCATATCTGTCCAGTCCATACCGGCTGTATTGATACCGACAGTATATTGAAAAAATCCGTAAAACAGTACCAGTACAGCTGAAATACCTATGGAAAAAATAATTTTCCTGATTTGTTCTTCAGTTACTATGCATTGTACAGCCAAATAATATATCAGCAGGTACTTTCCAATAAGATGATAGGCATTGTAAAAACTGAACATTTTCTGCGGTGAATTAATCACTGAGAGAAAAGCAATACACACAAAAACCGCCAGCGGCAAATCTATATGTGTCCGTTTCCATTGCCAACCGGAAAAATAGACTTTCAACAGATAAAAAAACCATCCCAAGAATAAGGTATAGGCTGCCCCGTCGCCGCTGAATGGCAAAAGGAAAAGTGTCACAAGCAACGCATAAAACATCATTGTACCTGAATCTTTGGCATATTTATTTCTTTTAAAAATATTCATATATCTCCTAAAGAATCACAAGTTCTCAGTTATCCTTATAACATTTCAGAAAGATGCCATATCAAATATTTCGTTTTTCATTTTCCTTGATTTCACATAAGATATGACGCAATTCACCTATCAGATAAAGTGATCCGGTAAGACATAATAAACAGCCCTCCTGTGTCAGTGCCATTGCTTTTGTTAAAGCGGCCTGCCTGTCTGTCTCCACCTGCACATATTTAATATCCAAGTTTTGAGCCCACTCTGAAGGATCGGCCATACGCGGTGAATCCGGTTCTGTGGCGATGACTATATCATTCGGACGCAGCAGTGTTTTCAGCATCACAGCTACTGCCTTATCCTTTAATATTCCCAACACAAAAACACGCTGTTCATCGGGAAAATACTTATCCAAATTTTGTCTGAGCATAAGTATCCCCGCCGGATTATGCGCACCGTCAATAATTATACGCTTATTATTTATGTCAAATTTCTCAAATCGTCCCGGCCATCTTACGTTTTCCAAGGCTACTCTTGCGGACTCTGCTGTTATACGCCGTTCATCATTGGCAAGCAAATATGCCGTCATTATCGCCAGTGCCCCATTCCGCACCTGATGATCTCCCAAAAGATTGAGCGCAAATTCCTCTTTAACGCCGAGAATGTTAGAAGCAAACGCTATATACTGTCTGCTGCCGTCATAGCTGAGAAATTGTGCCTGAAAATCAGTATCCTCAATAAAAAGATCCGTATTTTTTTCAGCGGCCTCCTGATGCAGTATATCAAGTGTCATACCTTTTGCATCGGTGACTACGGGTATTCCGTCTTTTATTATCCCGGCTTTATGATGTGCTATTCCTTCTAGTGTTCCTCCGCAGAAAGCAGCATGTTCAAAAGCAATATTAGTAATGACAGACACTTCCGGCAATACTACATTAGTAGAATCAAAAAGACCGCCGAGACCGACTTCGATAACGGCATATTCCACTTTATTTACCGCAAAGCATAAGAAAGCTGCGGCAGTCAGCACCTCAAACTGCGTAGGCGATTCCATGCCTTCATCGATCATTTGATCGGCAAAAGTTTTTACAACTCCTATACAATTAGCAAATGCAGCCTTGCTCACCGGTGCTCCGTCAATTTGAATCCGCTCCGTATAGGAAAAAAGATGTGGTGAGATATACAGGCCTGTCTTTATTCCTGATTGATGTATAATTCCGCTGATCATGGCACAGACCGATCCTTTACCGTTGGTCCCTGTCACGTGAATGGTTTTATATTTGAGCTGCGGTTCATCGAGCAGCTCCACCAGCCGTTTTATTCTATCAAGCCCCAGTCTGGTGCCGAATTTATTCAGTTCATTAAGATATGACAATGCTTCCTGATAATCCATTTTTCCTCACAAGGCCGCCAGATAAGTCAAGCGTTCCTGTACCGCTGCTTTCTTATCAGTATAGCCCTTTTGTTTCTCCTTCTCTTTTTCTACTACTTCTGCCGGAGCTTTGGCCAAAAAACCTTCATTGCTTAATTTCTTTGCAAGGCGCTCTATTTCCTTATCGAGATTTATCATTTCCTTGGTAAGCCGTGCCGTTTCCTTTTCCACATCGATCAGTCCCGCCATCGGCAGATAAACTTCAACCCCGCTGACTACAGCTGTCATCGCATTTTCCGGCTTGACCATGCTGTCTGTCCATACGGTCATCGGTTCGGCAGCCGCAAGAGATGCCAGATATCCCTTATTTTCTACAAAGGTTTCCTTTAAACTGCGATCCGCGAAGAATAAGATCACTTCACTTTTCCTGCCGGGTACGGCATTTACCTGCGCACGTATATTTCTTATTGCTTTGATTGTTTCCATGACAGCCGTCATATTTTTTTCAGCGGCAGCATCTATTTTTCCATTTTCCCCATCAGGCCACAAGCTCGTCATGACACTTTCTCCCTCATGAGGTATATGCTGCCATATTTCTTCCGTTATAAAAGGCATAAAAGGATGGAGTAATCTCAATGTATGTTCCAGCACATAACCCAGGACATATTGTGCCGTCTTTCTTGCAGCTATATTTTCCTTATCATAGAGTCGTGCCTTGCTCAATTCTATATACCAATCACAAAATTCATTCCAAATGAACTCATATAAAGATCGGGCAGCTTCGCCCAGCTCGAAATTCTCCAAATTTTTCGTTACAGATGCTGCAGTATGTGCATACCTGCTTAATATCCATTTGTCCGCCAGAGTGTATTCCGCCTGTTCAGGAACAAAGTCCTTATCGAAACCTTCCAGATTCATAAGCATAAATCGAGATGCATTCCATAACTTATTGGCAAAATTGCGTGCACTTTCCACACGTTCCCAATAAAAGCGCATATCATTCCCGGGAGTATTTCCCGTTATCAGCATAAAGCGCAATGTATCCGCTCCGTATTTTTCGATAACCTCGACCGGATCGATTCCGTTCCCGAGTGACTTGCTCATCTTGCGTCCTTGAGAATCACGCACCAGTCCATGAATAAACACATGCTTAAAAGGAATATCTTCGCCAAACTTCAATCCCATCATTACCATGCGGGCAACCCAGAAGAAAATTATATCATAACCTGTCACAAGCACACTTGTCGGATAAAACTGTTTCAATTCCTCTGTTTTTTCCGGCCATCCCATCGTTTCAAACGGCCATAAACCGGAACTGAACCATGTGTCCAGAACATCTTCGTCCCTGCGCAGATGATTACTGCCGCATTTTGTGCACACAGTGACATCATCACGTGAAACTATCGTTTCTCCGCAATTATCACAATACCATGCAGGTATTTGATGTCCCCACCAAAGCTGACGGGAAATGCACCAGTCACGTATATTTTCAAGCCAGTTGCAATATATTTTAGTGAAGCGTTCCGGTACAAATTTTATTTTTCCGTTTTTTACAGCCTCTACGGCCGGTTTCGCCAATGACTCCATTTTTACAAACCATTGTTTGGAAATCATCGGTTCAACAGTTGTATCACATCGCGAGCAATGTCCCACTGCATGTTCATGATCCTCTATACCCGATAAAACTCCCCGGCTCTTCAAATCCTCGATCAGACGTCGCCGGCATTCATAACGGTCCATGCCGGCATAAAGTCCGGTATTTTCCGCCATTCTTCCATCATTCGTCATAACAAGTATCTGCTCAAGATCATGCCGTTGTCCCATCTCAAAATCATTCGGATCATGCGCCGGGGTGACCTTCACCGCTCCCGTACCAAACTGCGGATCAACATATTCGTCAGCAAAAAGAGGTATGAGACGTCCGACAACAGGCAGCACCAGCATTTTCCCGACCAGTCTTTTATATCTCTCATCCTCAGGATGAACAGCCACTCCTGTGTCACCGAACATTGTCTCCGGACGTGTAGTGGCTATCTCAACATATTCATCTGTACCTTCGACATTATAGCGGATATGATACAAATGTCCCATTTCCGTCTCATGTTCCACTTCTATATCGCTGAGTGCCGTATTACAGTGCGGACACCAATTTGTAATACGCGTCCCCTGATAGATCAGCCCTTCCTCATACAACCGGACAAAAACCTCTCTCACTGCCTTAGAACAGCCTTCATCCATTGTAAACCGTTCTCTGTCCCAATCACAGGAAGATCCCAAAGACCGCAGCTGGTACATTATACGGCTGCCAAATTTTTCCTTCCACTGCCATGCCCGTTCTACAAATTTTTCCCTGCCTATTTCATGACGTGAGGACCCTTCTTCTCTCAGCGCCGCGTCCACCTTTGCCTGTGTAGCTATACCGGCATGGTCGCATCCCGGCATCCACAAGGTATTATATCCCTGCATACGGCGAAAGCGTATAAGAATATCCTGCAAAGTGTTATCCATTGCATGTCCCATATGAAGCTGACCGGTGACATTCGGCGGCGGTATTACAATACTGTAAGGCTTCTTATCTTTTTGCACTTTTGCGTGAAATAATTTATTTTTCTCCCAAAATTCATACCATTTTTTTTCAAAACTCTGCGGATCATAAACCTTTGGAATGTTTGTCTCCTGCAAATTATTCCCTCCTAAAATAAAAAAACCCCTCCGTCCCAATAGGACGAAAGAGTATACTTTCGTGGTACCACCTAAATTTCTCTGCCATCGGGCAAAGCTCAAACGCCTAACGCCGCGCCGCACGTCCGCGGCTACTAACTTCACCGCAGAAGCTCTAAAGCTACAGCAACAAATTTTTGCGGAAAAATCTTTCAGCCTGAGGATTTTCTCTCTATACCGCATCCGTCCGTGCTCTCTTTTTCATAGCATTTTTCATATTTCAACGCCCTTATATTATCATAAAACTATAGAAAAAACAATATTGCCATTTCTGCCTTGCTTGACTAATATTTATTTTATATGCTACTGTGTATTTGGATGATATATTTATTTTGAGGAGTGATTCTATGAAAAAAATATCCCTTATTATAATATTCGCTTCAATATTCTATTTTTATCAAACATCCTGCCAGGCCATGCGTATTATCAGTGCTCGGGAGATTTCAGAATTTGCGTCTGACAATCTTTGGGGCGATGTTTTCAGCGTTCGTACCATGGGCCAATGGAATGAATATGTACGTTTCACATTCTTCATGCCCGACAGCTACAACGGAAAAGTACGCGGCAGCATGCTTGTTTCCGGCAGCGCCAATAACATTGAGTTTACTTTTTTACCCGGAAGCATCATAAAAATATTCGAATTCAAAGCAGCTGATCCCGATATGGTTTTTTGGATAATAAAAGACAATGCGCTCCAAAGCAATGGTCTTACACATGATTTTTACATGATAGGACCTTATAAAAGCAGCTATGCAACTTATGCCAGTATGGATAATATAGTGGGCATGGGCTGGAATAGTACAAATATGAAAGTACATTTACTCAACAGTGAAAATGCATGGCCCATTCTGCAAGGCTATGCTGACAACGGAAGCGGCAGTGTCCTCAGGGAGAACCTTGTCCTGTCATGGGATGACGCTGCCGACTGGTTCAGTATGACTGCCTATCCTTTGGATGCCTTTGTCACTGCTCCCATCCCAGGTGAATAGAACAGCGCTGTGAGGAAAACTTACTCTGCCGTTAATTCACTGGCAATCAACTTCTCTTCGTCTTTCATCGCCCAAAGTGTTTTTTCCAAAAGCTCGTCAAGAGTCCATCCCAGCATATCTGCTCCCTGTTTTATGATATCGCGCGAACAGCCGGCGGCAAATCTTTTATCTTTAAATTTTTTTTTCAGGCTTTTAAGTTCCATGTCCTGCACACTCTTCGACGGACGCATCAGCGCTGCAGCTCCTATCAGCCCTGTCAATTCATCACTGGCAAACATAACTTTTTCCATCATGTGCTCCGGTTTTATATCGACACAGATGCCATATCCATGTGAACAAACCGCTCGGATCAAATTTTCTTCAGCATTTATTTCCTGCAAAAGCTCCGGTGCCTTTCGGCAATGTTCCTGCGGATATTTTTCAAAATCAATATCGTGAAGCAGTCCCACAATTCCCCAAAAATCCGCCTCGTCTGCATATTCCAAATGTTCCGCATACCAATGCATAACCGCCGAAACAGTGGCTGCATGAAGCAAATGAAAATCTTCACTATTATATTTTTTAAGCAATTCCCATGCTTGTTTTTTCGTGAGCTTTGTCTGCATCATATCTTTTTCCCCCATAAGAATTTACCGGCGGACAGCATTCCGATCATCCGTCTATTATCTTTTTCAGCTTTTCCATATCAAGTGCCTGTCTCACTGTCTGTGCCAGTCTATTATAGGCCGCCTGTTTCTGCGCCGCATAATTCTGACTTGCCGGCAGCGGAGGCAGGTCTTTCCTTTTGCGAAGGATATTCAATAAGGTCCTTCTATACTCATCGTTATCAAAAATCCCGTGTATATAAGACCCCATGATAAAACCGTCTGCGCTGACAGCACCGTCAACCTTATTAACCGGGCATTCTCCCCGCATATTTATCACAAAAGGATGCCTGACCTCATCCGCAAAATCGGTCAATCCCATATGTATTTCATATCCGTTCAGTTCCGCAAAGCTGGCTTTTTCTCCCAAAAACTGCCAGTCCATCGCCTGCGCTTTGATCTGCGAGGTGACTTTTTTTTCGGCAAAAGTAGTTATCATGGGCAGAAAATTCAACGCATCAACCTCATCATGCGCCGACTCGGTATGATATGGATCACGTATTTTGCTGCCGAGCATCTGATAACCGCCGCAGACGCCCACAAGAGGCACCTTATTCTCATGTGCGTCTTTCAGACATTTTTCGAGACCGCTGCTGCGCAGATACAGCAGATCTTCCGTCGTATTTTTACTGCCGGGAAGAATAATAAGATCGGGGCTACCAAGCTGTCCCGCTGTACTTGCATAATAAAGATTTACATCTTCCTCTCGCGATAAAGCATCAAAATCTGTAAAATTTGATATCTTAGGTGTGCGAATGACTGCAATTTTCAATACAGCATTTTCTTTATTCACTTTCTTATCTTTATCATCAAGCGATACAGAATCCTCATCATCAATATCGAGATTTTCCAAATAAGGCACAACGCCCAAAACAGGCTTGCCTGTCTTCCGTTCAAGAAAATCAAGAGCCGGTTCCAGCAATTTTATATCGCCACGAAACTTATTTATCACAAGCCCTTTTACAAGTTTTCTTTCTTCATCATCCAGCAGTGCCAAAGTACCGACCAGTGAAGCCAGAGCACCGCCTCTGTCTATATCGGCTATCAAAAGTACTGGTGCATTCAGGTGTTTGGCAATGCGCATATTTACAATATCATTCGCCTTTAAATTTATCTCGGCCGGACTGCCTGCACCTTCGATGGCCAGCATCTCGAAACGATCCTGCATTTTTGCCAAAGCTTTCTTTACAGTCTCAAAAGCTTTTAAAGAATATCCCTGATGATATTCTTTTGCCGACATATTTCCCACAGGACGCCCCATAAGTATGACCTGAGAACAAGAATTTCCGGTGGGTTTCAGCAATACGGGATTCATTTCTACACATGGCTCAAGGCCGGCTGCCTCTGCCTGAGCTATCTGAGCACGTCCCATTTCTCTGCCATCTTCTGTCACATAAGAATTAAGCGCCATATTTTGTGCTTTAAAAGGTGCTATATTTATACCGTCCTGGAAAAATATACGGCACAAAGCTGTCGTCAGTATGCTTTTGCCGACGTGAGACGATGTCCCCTGCAGCATTATATATTTTGTCATCCCGAATCTCTCCCAAATTGTTTTACTTGTCCGAGACAGTTTTTATCCTGTTTTGCCTATATCTATCCGCCATATCTATAAAACGTTCTGCAGCAGAGGGCACCCCGAGAAAGTGCATATGCAGATACGATGCCAAAATATTTTCAGTCGCGTAGCCGGACTTGTACCGTGCATTATTTCTGTTTTTTGTAAAAACAAAGGCCCACGGAAAATCCTCATCGGTATTTTCCTGCACGGAAAAATGAAACTCATGGCCCTGCAGAGAAGACCCCGCAGGCATGAGAATATTGTCCCTTTGTGCCTGCGCCGTTACATAGCCGACAGTCTGCAATTTACGCTGCATGACCGCCCTGGCGGGTATAATATCAGCCATTGCCCAAATATTACCATCAAAATCAACTATTTCCTTCATCAAATACATATAACCGCCGCATTCAGCATAAATAGGCATATCATCTGAAGCAGCGCGGCGCAGCTCACGAAGCATAAGAATATTGGCTGACAGTTGCTCAACAAATAATTCAGGAAAACCGCCGCCCAGAATTACAGCATCACAAACAGGAAGTTTTTTGTCATGAAGAGGACTGAAAAATTCTATTTCTGCTCCGTAAAGTTTCAGCACATCCAGTCCCGCCGCATAATAAAAAGAAAATGCCTCATCATGCGCTACCGCTATCCGCACACGCTTTGGGATACTTTTATTATTGCCGGATTCGGACAAAAACAACGCTGGCGCTTTTCCGGCTGTCTTGATTATCTGTTCCAGGTCGACCTGCGCATCTATCTTTTCGGCAATATATTTTATTTTTTCAGTTGTATCCTTCTCGCCCGCAGGAGTCAGTCCCAAATGCCGTTCCGGCATTTTCATGCTTTCGTCCCGGCATATGCTGCCAAAAACTCTTATTCCAAGACACTTCATTGCTTCACGAATCATTTGTTCATGTGTGGGCGACCCCAGGCAATTCAATATTACTCCGGCAAAATTAATATCCGGATCATATTCTCTGAAGCCCAGTGCCAACGCCGCGGCACTTTCTCCCATAGAACGGCAGTTTATCACCAGAATCACTGGAGCCTCTAAACATTTTGCAATCTCAGCAGTAGAACTCACTCCATTTTTCCCGCCGTCATAAAGTCCCATTACTCCTTCGATCACGGCTATGTCCGCATCAGATGCCGTTTTTATAAGCAACTCCGTTATTTTTTCCTTTGGTACAAGCCATGTATCAAGATTATGCCCCGGCCGGCCGGCAGCAACGGAATGGTAAGAAGGATCTATGTAATCCGGACCGATCTTAAAAGGCTGTACTTTAAGTCCACTTTGCTGCAAAGCCCTTAAAATACCCGTAACGACAGTTGTTTTTCCGGAGCTGCTCTGCGGAGCTGCAAAAACGATACGCGGTACACTGTAATCTGCCATGTAGTTACCTGCTGTTATCTATCATATACATTACTGCATTTACGCAGGAAGCGGCAATAGGACTGCCCCCCTTGGTGCCTTCTACAGTTATAAACGGCACCAAAGAACACTCCGCCAAAGCTTTTTTTGATTCAGCCGCGCCGACAAAACCGACCGGAGTGCCGATAATGGCCGCCGGCCGTATATTCTCTTCTTCCATCATCCTGATAACTTCAAAGAGAGCTGTCGGTGCGTTGCCTATAGCCACTATTGCTCCGTTCAATTGCTTGCCAAAATAACGCATGGCTGCCATTGAACGTGTGATACCTTTTGCTTTTGCGGTAACAGCTATCTGGCTGTCCGCTATTTTACAAATTACTTCTCCGCCCCAGAAAGCCAGTTTCTTCTTATTGATGCCTGTTCTTACCATCTCAACATCCGTATATATACTGCATCCGTCTCTCAGCGCAGTTTTCATTTTTTCTATGCTGCCCCCGCCTATCTTTATAATATCAGCATAGCCGACATCTCCTGACGCATGAATCATGCGAGAATACAATTTTATCTCATCAGCATTCAATGAAAGCTTTGCCAAATATGGTGCAATTATCTCCATACTGCGATTTTCGATAGCCATTGGCTCTTTTATGAATTCCATATTAAAAATCTCCCCGATATCCAAAGTTGTTATGATCCCAGACGCAGTTGCAGTCAATAAAAAGACCGCTGCACAGAAACGTTAGACGTTGAGTAAAAGTATAGCATAACGAAAAATATAAAACAATCTGCGCCCTTTAAATGAACATTGCACGTCATATACTGACACACAAAAATTCCGTGTTGACAGTCATATGGTTGTCAACACGGAATCTAATCAGATATAAAGGTTACAAATCAAGATTGCGTACTAAATCTGCATGTTCCTCAATAAAACGGCGGCGCGGTTCAACTTTATCCCCCATCAGCACGGAAAAAATACTGTCTGCCTCTTCAGCCTGCATCAGATCAACGCGCAGAACAGTTCTTCCCTCAGGGTCCATAGTAGTCTCCCAAAGCTGCTCAGGATTCATTTCACCGAGGCCCTTATAGCGCTGCACAGTTATACCGTCTCTGCCTATTTCATCCAGTTTCAGCGACAATTCCTCATCGCTGTAAGTATACCAATGCTGCCGACCCTTCCTTACCTGATATAAAGGCGGCTGTGCAATAAACACACGGCCGTTCTTGATCAAAGGCTGCATATACCTATAGAAAAAAGTCAACAGCAATGTACGTATATGAGCACCGTCCACATCAGCATCCGTCATGATAATTATCTTGCCGTAGCGGCTTTTTTCTATGTCAAAATCCTCACCGATACCGCTGCCGAAAGCAGTTATCATCGTCCTGATTTCTTCGTTATTCAAAATTCTGTCAAGCCGTGCTTTTTCAACATTGAGTATCTTGCCTCGCAAAGGCAGGATAGCCTGAAAACGACGGTCACGTCCCTGCTTCGCAGATCCGCCGGCGCTGTCACCTTCGACCAGGTATATTTCCGCCTGCATAGGGTCCTTTATCGAACAATCGGCCAGTTTCCCCGGCAGAGAACTTACTTCCAATGCATTTTTACGACGTGTGAGATCACGTGCTTTTCTGGCGGCCTCACGCGCCCGTGATGCCATGATTGATTTCTCAATTATTTTTTTTGTAATAGCAGGATTTTCCTCAAAATACTCGTTTAATCCTTCTGTTACAATAGAGTCCACTATTCCGCGCACATCGGAATTACCGAGTTTAGTCTTAGTCTGTCCTTCAAATTGCGGTTCCCGTACTTTAAGGTTAATGATACAGGTTATCCCTTCGCGTACATCTTCACCGCTTAGAGCTGAATCATTATTTTTCAAAATATTCTGTTTGCGTGCAAAATCATTGGCTGCGCGCGTAAGCGCGCTTTTGAAGCCAGCAAGATGTGTACCGCCTTCTTCCGTATGAATATTGTTTACATAACCATAAATATTTTCAGAATAACTTGTAGTATACTGCAATGCTATTTCAACAATAGTATCGTCCTTCTGCCCATTAAAATAGACAGGCTCCTCACTTAAAATATCTTTATTACGGTCAAGATATTTTACAAAAGAAGAAATGCCGCCTTCATCGTAGAATACTTCTGTTCTGTCCGATTCATCGCGTTCATCTGTGAGTGTTATATGAATACCGCAATTTAGAAAAGCCAATTCCCGCAAACGCTGTTTTAAAATATCGTAATCATATACCGTTTCCGTAAAAATAGTGTCATCCGGTTGGAAGCGGACTGTGGTTCCAGTCGTTTCAGTTGTGCCTATTTCATGCAAAGGAACCTTAGTCATTCCATAAGCGAAGGATATACCGTATATTTTTCCGCCACGCTTTACCCGCACATCCATTTCCCTGCTCAATGCATTGACTACTGATACACCGACACCATGCAACCCACCTGAAACCTTGTACCCACTGCCGCCGAATTTACCGCCGGCATGGAGAATAGTCAATACAACTTCAACGGCAGGTTTACCACTTTCATGCATATCAATAGGTATCCCTCTGCCGTTATCAGATACAGTTATACTGTTATCCTTATGAATTGTAACTTCAATATGTGTGCAATATCCAGCCAAGGCTTCATCTATACTGTTGTCAACCACTTCAGATACCAGATGATGCAGCCCGTGAGACGATTGATCGCCGATATACATACCAGGCCGCTTCCGCACGGCCTCAAGACCCTCGAGCACCTGAATCTGCTTTGCATCATACTTGCTTTTTACGGCCGTTACTTCACTGCTCATTTCTTCATGATTTATTTTTATATCGGATAAATCAATCGGATCATTTTTATTTTCATCTAAGCTCATAACATCATCCTTCTAATTTATATACTTAACATTTTATCATTTTTTAAGGTTTTTATCAAACAGGCTCTCCTGCCCAACAGTATTTTCAATATATCTCTTTCCGGGTAAAACATACAAAAGTACTCGTCAATATCATAATAGCACCTGCCACAACAAAAACTTCTTTCAATCCCCAATATGTGCCAACGGCTCCTCCCAGCAGAGGTCCTGCCATAGAACCAAGCTGCTGTGCGGAAAACAGCATGCCGAAGATACTGCCTCTGACCGAGCTTCCTGTATTACTTGCCAGCACTGCACTAATAGATGGATTGATGCCGGCAAAAAATAATCCACCGGCAAACTGCATCACAGCAAACTGGAACAAATTATTGGGAATCGCCTGTATAAGCATACAGATGCCTGCTCCGCCCATAGCCACATACATTATCTTGCCAAATGATTTTTTCTGTCCCATTCTCCCCCATACAGGCGCCGAAATGGAGGCAGCAATCCCCCCAAGAGAAAAAACGGCTCCGGCAATCAATACTATATTCTCCATGCTGCCGCGCAGCTGTGCTACATATAAAGTTATTATCGGCTGCAGAATCAAAATCACCATCTGCACCAGAACAGCCAGAATAAGCATTTGTCTTATGACAGGTTCTTTCAGCAGCTCCATTTGGTTGACCGATTTTCTGTCCACGACATCTCCTGCTTCACGCGGTGGTTCCTGAACAAAAAAAATAGTTATCAAGGATATAGTGAACAAGGCTCCGCCTGCTATCATAAAGGATGCTCTCATACCAAATACCTCTGCCAGCACTCCGCCCAGCAGCGGACCTATTACACCGCCGCTGGTCAGCGCTGCCTGCATAATTCCCAGACTCAGTCCCATTTTTTCCGCCGGTACCGATGCCGATACAATAGCCAGTTCTGAAGCCCATAGTCCCGCCGCAAATCCCTGAAGGACTCTCACCATGAAAAGCTGTTCCGGTGATGTAACAATACCTCCCAGAAAATATGTAATAGCCAGCCCTATACTTGAACGCACCGCCATCAGTTTGCGTCCTTTTTTATCGGATATTTTTCCCCAGATAGGTGCCATGATCGCCCCTATAAAAAAAGACACGGAAAAAATCACACCATTCCACATATTCACATCTGACTGTGCCACACCCAGCTCTTTTATCAAGTAAAGAGGCAAAAATGGGATAAGCATAGTATAACTTGCTGACATCAAAACCACGTTACAGGTTAAAATAGCCAAGACGATCTTCCAGCTTCGTCTCGTTTGCATAAAATATCTCCCTTCAGATACTTTTTTATTCTTTCTTCATTAATCCAGCTTCTGCCGCTTCTTCATAAAATAATTTTGCGTTTGAGCCACAGCTGCTATTATCTCTATTAGTTGTCCGTATGCAAAAATTCTTTTTTGGCAATATTACCATTTTGTCTGTAGATTCGATAAGCAGATACCGAACCATCACCATTATAATAGTTTTTCAGTGTTATCCCGGCTGCCTGCGCCTTATCATCACTACTGCCAATGATAAAAATTGTCAGTGCACCATTCTCTGTCCTTGTAGAAATATATACACTATGTTTAAGATTATTTCGGAATTTAAAATCTATGAATCCATCAGCTACCGTGGCATCAAAAGCACGCGGCACATAATCGACGGGCAGATAATGCTCTGTCCGCTCAACAGGTGTAAGACCAGCCTGCAAAATAGAATTATAAAGAGTAGAACTGACCTGACATACTCCGCCGCCGATGCCCGGAACGACCTTGCCATTTATGATCTCAGGAGCTTCACGATACCCGGCTGCGGCAAGCCTTGGCCCGACAGTTTTGTTAAAAGAAAAAACTGTTCCTGACGTAAGCAGCGTTCCCGAAAGATTTTTAGCGGCAAGCGCCACATTTGCACTTCTATTGACATCGCCGGTGTTGAAATGTGTCGTATAAGCTGCCAGCACCGTATCTATCTGCTCAAGGGCTCCGGCTTCCACAGCTGCTTTTGTGATACTGACCGGGATATCCAAAGTTTGAGGATAAATCCCCGACTCAATTTTTTCATTGATAATGTCCGTCAGCTGCTTTTCATCTATCTTTTTCCCTTCTTTTTCTCCTTTTATACCGACGGCAGTGCCATCGGTATAAGCATATGCATCAACAGGTTCTTTATTGATAGATGAGGCCAGTCTGGTAATGATGGAATTCAATTTATTTTGATCATACGTTATTTGCAGTGGTACATTTTTCCCCTGGTAGGTGCAGATGAACTTATCAAAAACATCTTTAAAAAAATTGCCGCTCACTCCAACAGCTGCTGCCATTTCAGCTGTTTTACCGTTGTCACAGATCAAAGCTATGTCATCAGGCTTTATCGTCCATGATTTACCGTCATAATTAAGTATAATAACGCCGTTTTTAGTTTCCTTCATAAACTTTTCAGAAATATTTTTGGCAGCAGTCCGTTCATCCAGCCCGGCTAGATCAACATCTCCTGAATGAACTCCATAGGCGATCCCCGGTGCATTTTTTATAGCTAATGCCGATGAACATATTGCTACCAAAAAGACAGATAAAACCACCACTATGATTATTGATTTATAATGTCCATACAAAAAAACCACTCCCACAATCACTTGCAGATTATAAAAAGCCCCTGTTTTCGCAGGAGCTTTCATAAATAGAGATCTATCGCCAACATACTCTTTCAGAAAAGCATACATTACCTGTCGAAATTTATGACAAATCACATTCCGACAGAATTTTCCTAAAGGTGGGATTTTATTTTACATTCATAGACAGATCTATAAACTTATTAGCTAATTTAGCCTTTTGCAAAACTTCTTCCGTAATATCCGCACCTTCTTCGACAATGACTATGCCGTTGTCCGTAGTAATCCGTTTTGTCGCTTTTTTCCCGAGCAAAAAGCGGCGATGCCTATCTTCCGCAGAGCTGGCAGTGACAGAAGGGGTTTCCTTTTCAACGGGAACAGCTCCTGGGGTCGGTGAGCTTTTTACTTCTGGTTTAACCGTTTTTTCTTCTTCCTTTTTTTCAACGGCAGCTACCGGTTCTGCTATTTTTGGGGATTTTGGCTGCTGTACTGCAGGCTTTGGCGCATCCTTAGCCTGCACCGATACCTGTTGCTTTTCTTGAACAGGCGTTTTGCCGGGAACGGCACTATCAATAATCGTAACTTCTCTGCCAAAAATCGATATTTCCTCAGCTGTTATTTCCTTTTGCGTATCTGCTTCCTGTCCCAGAACCACTTTAGCTATTTTCCCGTTGTCATCAATAAATATATCCGATACAACACCTTGGATAGTTCCTCCCTTGGTTATCGCCTTTGTACCTATAATACGTATGTTTTGATCAAGAAACGGTTCATATTCAACAGCATCATCCAATATAAGTATATCTTCACTGCTGGTGATAGTAACTGCATCATGCCCTATTGCTACAACAGAGGGATAGGGCAGGAGCTTAACTCCACGGTACCAATCTTCATCTTCAATAACTATAGCAGCTATGCTGCCATGTTCAGCGTCAATTAAGAGGGATTTGCTTGTTCCCAATTCACGGCCTTCTGTAATACTGATAATGGGCAATCCCAAAAATTCTTCACTCTTTTTCATTTAATAGAGTCCCTCCGTTTTTTAAGTAAATTTCCGGCAGCCAGACAATATAGCTCAGCCTGATTTCAGAAATTATTATCTATTATATATTTCCGCTTCTGTAAAATATTTTCCCGGTATTTCTCCAAAAGGTGTCATGATCATACCGGCATCAGCCAAAATATGCACAAGCTTCTGTAAATAAGCAATCTGTTTTTCAAAGCCCTGCCGCATAGAAATATCCTCGCATACCGCCGGCAGATGAAGAGCCGCCATCAATATAACCATTGCCTTGATAAATGCTCCGAATTTTTTATAAATATTGCTTATTTCAATGCATATAAAAGGGGCATAGGCACTTTCCCTGTATTTAGGCAGGCTGCACTTCAATGCATACAGAGAAGCTGCATATTCTTTTTTCTCATTCTGCTCATACACATAATTGAGAATTTCATCTATGGAATGCACCCCTGCCACCAAAGCCGCTACCTTTTCTTTTTTTCTATCCGGAAGATAAAGTGCTACAGTATGAACTTCCGCTCTGTCCAGCGGTACCGGCAGCTTATATCTGGCAATGGTGCTCCGTACTATTGCTGCCTTCTTCATAAAGCAGTACCCGCACCCCTGCATACTCAGATCCATTTTTTGCCTCAGCACCACCGGATAATACAGTTTGTTTCTGATAGTTCTGGTATCAGCTGCATCTGTACCGCTGCACAGCGAAGCCCTCATCGTGTAAAATTTATCTGACAGCGTCGTACGCATATGCCTGATTTTCTCTTGATCGGGTATATTATGTAAAATATTATCCTGATGATCTGTTCTGATTGTTTTTCCATTTTTATAACACAAATTTTCAATAATGATTTTTTGAGGATTGCTTACCATTACCGGTAATTTTTCCCAGAGAGGAACAGTATGCCCATACGCAGCCATCTCGTTCTGACTTTTGCTAAAGTTTTTTTTGTCTTCAACAAGTTTTTTATTATAAAACGTGGCCGCAAACGCTGTCAGAAAAACAACTGCCGCTATAAGAGCATAGTATGGCACCTCAATATATCTGGTCAGAGGCCATGCAGCAAATATAAACAAAAACGGCATAACTGCCGCTAATGATATAGCCTTCAATTCCAGCTGTATTTTGCATAAAGCAAAAAAACTGTATATAAAAAAAACACTGGTTAAAACTACCATTAAAGCTGTTCCTAAAAATACTGTCAGCATTTTATTCACAACCTTGCAGACGGAATTTACTTTCAAATATAAAGCAGCCCCATAAGCGGGGATAATCAACAAAATTATCAAACTATAAATCAACTATTTTATTTTACAACGTATACATGGATTTTGCAATTGTATAGTTCAGATAATCTTTCAGTTATAGTTATATATATGCTATAATAATTTAAAAGTTTTTCTCCGCTGACGCTTTCTTTTAATGCAGCATTTTTCTTTCAATTTCCGAACATACGTACCAGAAGGAGCTTTTTTATGAACAGTAATAAATTTCATGAACTGACCCATCTTATAATGGATTCCAAAGCAAAACCACCTGCCGCGCTGTTTGCCGGAGGTTTTGATGATTGGCATGCAAGGGCCCGGCTTGCCCATTTTCTTGTTCTGCCGGAGTTTAACAAAAAATCAGAGTCCGTAGAGCTGTTCCGCTCAATAGTTGAAACAGAACCGGATGAGAACAGCGGAGAGGATATAGAAGAGAAACTTTATGCGTTGCAGCATCTGAGCATGATCATGCTCGATGAAAAGGAACTTGACCATGCACTTATTTATATTAACAAAGCTATAGAGCTTGCCGAGGAAAATGATTTTTTATACAAATATATCTTGCGAGGCGAACTATGGGCCGATCGCTGGAATATTCTTACCCGGCTGCACAAAACAGATCTTGCTGCAGATGAAGTAGAAGACAAAATAACTGCCTACGCGAATTTACCTGTAAAACATATCAGCTATCTTTATTATGGCTATCGTTTTTTGGCCCAGATTGCAGCGGCTAATTTTCATACAACAGATTCTGTCGAAATGATGAAAAAAGCTTTATCCTATATGGATGTGCCAATGAAAAATAAAAGTGCCCTAGAAGATGCAATGAGCGCAACGCATGATAATGCTTCATGGATACTCCAGCAGATCGATTTATCCACGCCTCTCCCGTCATCTGTCAAATGGGATATTTAAAGAACATCCATTACATTCAATATATTTTTGTTTACAGTTGCTTCATTTTGTGATATATTTTTTAAGAAATAATATATCTCCTTTGACGCGGTTGCCGACAACTCCAACGGCTGCCTGGTCAACAGGAATGAAAATTTTAGGAGGATTTTAATGCTTACACAGGAACAAAAATTACAGATTATTCAAGACAATTCAACTCACGAGGGCGACACCGGATCACCAGAAGTGCAGATCGCTCTTCTGACCGCACGCATACTTTATTTGACAGATCATTTAAAAGCCAATAAAAAAGATTTCCATTCACGCCGTGGCCTTCTTAAAATGGTTGGTCACCGCCGCAGACTTTTAGCTTATTTATATGATAATGATGTTGAACGTTACCGTGCTATTTTAAAGAAATTGAATATCGGCAAAGCTAACAAAAGATAATTATCTGAAATCTAATTTTGTTCGATTTTTCAAAATCAGTTATACGAGCCGACATTAGCGATTATCGAAAAAGCGGGGCTGTTGTCTATTTGTATAATGGACCAGTCCCCGCTTTTTATATTTTACATGATTTTGCAGTGTGTCCAGTGGATAGTGAAATGTTTGTTTGATTCTATTTATTAAGCAGATATTTCACTGTTTACTGTGCACAATTGCTGCAACAAGTTATTTAGGAGGTATATTATGCACAGTTTTGAAACTACACTTGGTGGACGTAAATTCGTCATAGAAACCGGAAAAATGGCCAAGCAGGCGAATGGTGCCGTACTCGTACGCTACGGTGAGACAGTCGTCATTGTCACAGCCACAGCATCCGCCGAGCCGCGTGAGGGAATAGACTTTTTTCCTCTGACGGTTGATTATGAAGAAAAAATGTACGCTGTCGGTAAGATTCCGGGCGGTTTCATCAAAAGAGAAGGTCGTCCTTCAGAATCCGCTATTTTATGCAGCCGGCTTATTGACCGGCCTATACGGCCTCTTTTTCCCGATGGATTCAGAAATGATATACAGATAGTAGCTACCGTTTTATCTGTAGACCAGGATAATCCCCCCGAAATAGCCGGCATGATCGGTGCTTCGGCTGCCCTTTCCATTTCTGATATTCCTTTTAAGGGTCCTATTGCAGGTGTACGTATCGGCTGCATAGACGGCAAATTTATTGTCAACCCTACTGTAGAGGAAAGAGAGAAGTCAGACCTTAACCTCACAATTGCCGGTTCACACGATGCCGTCATGATGGTTGAAGCCGGCGCCAATGAATTACCGGAAGAAGTTATCCTGGATGCGATCATGTTCGGTCATCAGGAAATAAAGAAACTGGTAGAATTCCAGCAGAATATGGTAGAAACATGCGGCAAAGAAAAGCGCAATATTAAACTATTCCAGCCTGAAGAGGAAATAGTAAATAAAGTACGTGAATATTCCCATGATAAGCTCAACGCAGCTGTACGTGACAGTGATAAGCTGCGCCGTGATGAACATATTGCTCAGGTAAAAGCAGAGGCTCTTGAACATTTTCTGGAAGAATATCCTGATTCCTCCATGGAAATAAGTGCTGTTTTGCATAAACTCGTAAAGGAAATAGTCCGCAAAATGATCTCTCATGAAAAAATCCGTCCGGACGGACGTGAAGTTGATGAGGTACGTCCTGTAAGCTGTGAAGTCGGACTTCTACCCCGCGCACACGGCTCCGGTCTTTTCACCCGTGGTCAGACGCAGGTACTCACGGTCACTACGCTTGGACCGCTGGGTGATGAACAGATCATCGATGGTGTGGGAACAGAAACATCCAAACGCTATATCCATCACTATAACTTCCCCGGTTACAGCGTGGGTGAAGCACGTCCCATGCGCAGCCCCGGAAGACGCGAAATAGGCCACGGTGCCCTTGCGGAAAGAGCACTTGTTCCTGTAATCCCCTCAGAAAATGAATTTCCCTACACACTCCGGTTAGTTTCCGAAATTCTGGAATCGAACGGCTCCAGTTCTATGGGCAGTGTGTGCGGCAGCACACTTTCTCTTATGAATGCCGGTGTTCCGATAAAAAAACCGGTATCAGGTGTTGCTATGGGCTTGGTAAAAGACGGTGATGCCTATACTATTCTCACTGATATTCAAGGAATGGAAGATGCACTTGGTGATATGGACTTCAAAGTAGCCGGCACTAAAGACGGTGTAACAGCTATTCAAATGGACATAAAGCTTACCGGCATAACACGTGAGATTCTTGCGTCTGCTTTGGAGCAGGCAAAACGCGGTCGCGCCCACATACTCGCAAAAATGATGGAAGCCATTGACGAACCGGCCAAAGAACTTTCACCTTACGCTCCGCGTGTCACGACAATTAACATTCCTGTTGATAAAATACGTGATGTGATCGGGCCGGGCGGCAAAATCATCAAAAAAATCATCGATGAAACCGGCGTACAGATAGACATTGAGGACGACGGTACTGTCCGCATAACAGCAGTAAGTCAGGACAGCGCCAAAAAAGCTGTCGACATAATAAAAGAGCTGACCAGAGAAGTAGAGGTCGGTGCTGTTTACAAGGGAAAAGTTACACGTATAATGAATTTTGGCGCTTTCGTGGAAGTTCTTCCCGGCAAAGAAGGTTTATGTCATATCTCCCAGCTTGATACCAAGCGCGTAGGCAAAGTGGAAGATGTCGTAAGCATCGGCGATGAATTTGAAGTCAAGGTCACAGAAATAGACGGACAGGGACGAGTCAATCTTTCCCATAAGGTATTATTGTAAGGCAGGTCAGAAAATGCATATAGTACTTATCGAACCGCAGATACCGCCAAACACAGGCAATATAGCACGTCTGTGCGCAGCCACAGGCTGTGAACTCCATCTCGTCGAACCGCTTGGTTTTTCTACAGATGACAAGCACTTGAAACGTGCAGGACTTGACTATTGGCATTTATTAAAAATACATTACCACAAAAATTTCGGAGAAGTGCTGTCTCTTTATCCCTCTTCATCCTATCATTATCTCTCTACTAAAGCACCCGGCACCTATACAGATGCTGCATACGGAAAAGATGATATGCTGGTCTTCGGCAGAGAAGATGCCGGCATCCCGGAAGCTATCTTAAAAGATCATCTCGATTGCTGTGTCCGCATCCCAATGATAGCAGAGGCCCGCTCCTTAAACCTCTCAAACTCTGTATCCATAGTGGTCTATGAGGCACTCAGGCAGCAATCATTCACTGCTTTGAAGAAATCCAGCGATTATCTGAGGAAAATTTGAACTGCAACGTAAGGAATGAGTTAATTGCCCAGTCTTGACAATTGTATAGCAAAACTAAAAACTTTTCTTCCTGCCGAACGGATTCTGATCGATGCCCCCATGTCCGAACAAACCACTTTTAAAATCGGTGGTCCGGCTGATTGTCTTGTTCTGCCGGCTTCCATAAATGAAGTGGAAAAAATCATGCAGCTGGTTAATGAATACGCTGTTTTGTGCACGATAATCGGCAATGGGTCAAATATTCTGGTTCTCGATAAAGGGATCCGCGGCATAGTAATTAAGCTTGGCGCTGAAATGTCCGGCTTGCACTGCGAAGGAGAAAAACTTTACGCTGGCTGCGGTGCTCTTTTAAGTGATGCCGCTAAATTTTCTGCAGAACATCTCCTGACAGGTCTCGAATTTGCCGTTGGCATCCCCGGCAGTATCGGCGGTGCAATATATATGAACGCCGGCGCTTATGGCGGCGAAATCAAAAACATTGTAACGGCTGTGAAAGCTGTGAATAAAAATGGAAGCATCGTCCGCTACGATGCTTCCGCTCTGGATTTTGGCTATAGGCACAGTATTTTTCAAGAAAACGAAAATATAATCTGTGAAATAGAATTCACCTTGCAAAAAGGAAAGAAGAATGAGATCATTACTCTTATGGATGATCTCACCGAAAAAAGAGAAAGTAAACAGCCTTTAGAGCTGCCCAGTGCCGGTTCTACATTTAAGCGTCCGCCAGGATACTATGCAGGCACTTTGATAGATCAAACAGGCCTTAAAGGCTTTTGTGTCGGCGGTGCACAAATTTCTGACAAGCACGCCGGTTTTGTAGTCAACACCGGCAACGCCACTGCCGAAGATGTTTTGCGCTTGATAGCTGAAGTTCAGCGCCGCGTTTATGAGAAACACGGTGTAAAGCTTTATCCCGAAGTGCGCCTTATAGGTGAAAAATAATTATCCTGTTGATTATTTACAGTCACATCAAAAACTTATGCCGGCGATTTTATATCGCCGGCATAAGTTTTTTATTACAATGTGTATTCTTTCACAAAGTCAACAAACAATTTGACAATCGGCATATCATTATTGAGATCACTATGAATCATCCAAGTTTTTCGTGTTATAGGATCACCTGATTTTTCTACTATTGTCAGCCTGTGCAGTATATCATTGTGCTCCCTGATAATATGCGCAGGCAAAGGAGCATATCCCAGTCCATGAACAACCATTCGTTTGCAGTTCTCTAAATTTGACACATGCATACTTACCTGAGGTGGTTTCTTAAAATTTTCCCTCCACCACTTGTCCAACTGCCCTTTCAGCAGATAATCGCTGTCATACTCTATCCGCGGCAGTTCGGGCAAGTCACTCATAGCGAACGGTTCTCTGTAAACCATATACACGGGCTCTTCAAACATCAGATGCTTATTTTTACACCCGCCATAATCTATACTGGCAAAACCCACTTGTATTTTTTGATTATAGAGTAATGTAAAAATGTTTTTGCTCCAGCTTGTTACTACTCTGTATTTTACCGCAGGATACTTTTTTTTAAATTGTTCAAGCAATACAGGTAAAACATACATAGTAAGATAATTTGACGCCCCTATCTCCAATGTCCCGGCATTTTCACTGAAAAGCTCCTGCACTTCATTTTTTATATGCCGCATTTGATCCGTCATCTGCGCGGCCTTTTCAACGAGGTATTCCCCTTCCGGTGTAAATTGAATGCCTCTTGTACTGCGGTGAACAATCCGCACATTGAATTCACGTTCAATATGCTGCAAACGGGCAGTCAGCGCCGGCTGCGACATATATAATGCCTGTGCGGCCTTAGTTATATTTTTTTCTATATATATCCTTTGAATTATCTGCCAATCCCGATCTTCCATTTAAAATTCAACTGCCTTTAAATAATTTACTTTCATTTTAAATTCGGTATTCCGATAAGGAACTCCTCTTTCCTCATAATTAAGAAAACACTGATTTAATTAGTCTGTCCGCATGAACGCACAGTACAAATTAATCATTGGTTATTAAATCCCCTGATTAGTTTGCCACTGAGCTCAATGTGCGCTGATTTTTCACCACGCAGAAAAGACTGCTGTGAAACAAATCTTTATTCATACGGTGTCATAAATAACTGATACCCTTGATTTGTTTTACAGCAGTCAATATACTCAGTTTCCCAGACTATCAAAACGCTGACACTTTTATCCTGTCCCAGTCTGAAAGAAAATTCAAACCAACGGCTTACGGATCACATCAAGTATACTGCCGTCTCTATATTCTACCACAGCCACTATATCCCTATCATCATCGCTCAATTTTATTTCCTCCGGTTTGCCGACAAAAGCATATGCCAGCTGCTGCAGATCTTCGATCTTCATTATGGGCAGCTTGCTGTCTTTGAGTTTTTCGATAAGATCTGTGCGTTTAGGGTTAATGGCAAGCCCTCTTTCAGTGATGATGACATCCACGTCATCTCCCGGTGTGACAACATTTTGGACATGATTTCTGATCATTGGCAGTCTGCCCCGTATCAAGGGCACAACAATAATAGTAAGTGCCGCTCCTGCCGCAGTATCGCTGTGCCCGCCCGATGCACCCATGCATATACCATTGGAATCAGTGATAACATTTACGTTAAAATCAAGATCAACTTCCGTGGCGCTCAATATTACCACATCAAGATCATTTACTATTGGTCCGGCATTCCATGGATTGGCATAAAAAGAAGCGGATATTTCAATATGATTAGGATTTTCCGATAATGACTTTACGGCAGTCGTATCAAAAGTCTGAGCATCATAACAAGCCTTAAACAGCCCGTCCTTAAGCATATCGGCAAAAATCCCAGTTATACCGCCTATACCAAAACTGCCCGTAATATTCTGATCTTCCATTTTTTCACGGATAAATTTGGCCGCTGCCAAAGAAGCTCCGCCGCTGCCCATCTGCATGGAAAAACCATCCTTCAAAACACCCGTTTCATCCATCACTTCAGCCGCATATTCAGCTATGAGCAATTGTGTAGGACTTTTAGTTATGCGTATTGCCCCCGATGCGATGCCTTCAGGATCACCTATCGCTTCCACCGGAACGATATAATCCACCTGTGTCTGCGGAATACTATACGGATATACCGGGTCATTCACAAGATTATCCGTGATCAGCACCACCTTATCCGCATAAGCGGCATCGATCATGGCATATCCCATGGACCCAAACGCTGATTTGCCGATGCGCCCCGTAGCATTCCCCTGTCTGTCACATGTCGGTGCGGCCATAAACGCCGTATCAATATGCAGTTCACCCGCTTCAATTGCTCTGGCTCTCCCACCATGCGAACGTATTATTGTCGGCTTTTTTAAAGCCCCCGGATTTTTTGTCAAATATTTTCCCAATTGCCCTCTGAGTCCGCTGGATTCCAGAGCTGTCACTGTGCCGTCCCTAATATAATCTATCAAAAAGTCATGACATGGACTAAGCGAGCTGGACGCAATGGTAATATCCTTTATTCCTTTTGCGGCAATACATTCCATCACCATTTTCATTACATAATCACCGTTGCGTAGATGATGATGAAAAGAAATAGTCTGCCCGTTTTTCAAACCTGTTTTTTCTATTGCCTCATCTATTGATTTTAAAATTTTATCTGTATGTGGTTTTCCCGCACGAAGCTTTTTACCCGCCCCGGTATGTGCAGGAGTATACGCACTCGTGCCTTCATAGAGTCTTGTGTTACTTATTCCCGAAATATGAGCCGGGATTTCACGTCCTACTGCATTTTTCATATTTCTTCCCTCTTTTTTTCAACATCAATCCCTGCTGCCTTCGCCTGATCGACTATGCGCTGCGCCCTGACGACAATAGGCCCGTCGATCATCTTGCCATCGACAGCCAGCACTCCTTTATGATTTTTAAGAGAATCATCAAACGCCGCCAAAACTTTAAGTGCATGTGTCAACTGTTTATCATCCGGGGTATAGATACGATGAACTTCCGTAATTTGCTTTGGATGTATGACAGACTTACCGTCAAATCCCATATCGCGGCTGTTAGTCACCTCACGTTCAAACCCTTCCATATCTCTCACATCTGAGAACACCGTATCCATACATTGAATTTCAGCGTCGCGTGCCGCCATTAATATCTGAGAACGAGCATAGTAAAGTTCTATTCCCGTTTTCGTCCGCTGGGTTTTCAAATTGGCTATAAAATCCTCGGCACCTAATGCAATGGCGATCAAACGCGGATGCCTGCAGATTTCTCTTACATTATAAAGCCCCTTGACACTTTCGATAGCGCCGATAATATTTATTGTGCCTTCCGGCCAGCCGTTTTCCTTTTCAACTCGTTCAATTTCACCTGTGACCAATTCTACCTCGGAAACATCTTCCACTTTTGGCAGACGTATCATATCCGGTTTCGCCGGTAAAATCACTTTCAAATCATCGATGCCAAAAGGCGTTTGTGTAGGGTGATTTATTCTTACCACAGTTTCCGAATGGAACTTAAGTGTTTTTAATGCATTGGCAACAAGATATCTTGCCGTATCTTTTTCCGTGACGGCAATGGCATCTTCCACATCAAACATAAGACTGTCCGCTCCGTAAATATCCGCTGAATTGATCATTTTAGGACTGTTGCCCGGCACAAACATCATTGTCCTGCGCAGTCTTGTCTTCGGATCATTCATCATGCCATCCCCCTTTCAAGTGCGGCAATTATCCTTGCCTTTATCGTATAATCCCATGCGCCTTTATCCGATACGTTGACTTGAACATCAGAAAAACCCTCAGCTGCTACCGTATCTTTTATCAATGTTTCAATATGACTGCCGTATTGATTCTTTACCGGTGACTGCAATTCAATAATTATTCCGCTTTCAGCCTGCAGTGGAGAAACCTCTACTATCAGGTCATTTTTTTCTTCAAATCCTGCTTGGGCGGTTTTTTTTAATACTTTTATCATGGCGTCCCCTCCTAAAAATCATCACTATCCAATGATCTTTCCTCTAAAATATATTCCAAATTTCATTTTGCCTTTATCCTGTTTGAACAATAATAATAGAATTTTTAATTTGTATTACTATTTTTTAGTATAAAACACAAAAAAATATCTGTAAAATTTAAAAATTGAATTTTCATTCATAAAAAAAGCAAATAATATAATAGCAAATATTAATCATTATATGATTGACCGAGTTAACATTGAAATATCAATTTTATAAAATTATCTAATCGTCAGCAATCATATTTTTATATTTTACACTTCCATTGATTATTTATATCATAAAATTACTTTGAATTATTGATAATAATTTTCCAAAAATTTAAAATCGTATATTGAGGAGTGAGATCATGTCATTTTTAAGCAGCAAAAAATTCATCAGTGCTGTTCTTACAATCGGCGTAGTCGCAGTGGGTTTTATAATTCCTCCGCCAGATGGGTTAAGTGTGGCAGCATGGCACTTATTTGCTATTTTTTTAGGAACAGTAGTAGGTTTTATTCTGCAGCCCATAGAGCTGGGCACTATCGCTCTGATCGCGCTGGTGTTGTGTGCGTTAACAGGTGTGATGAAATTCTCGCAGGTATTATCAGCCTTCAGCGGCAATACAGTTTGGTTGATTGTCTCTGCGTTCCTGTTGGCAAGGGCATTCATTATAACCGGTCTTGGCCGCCGTATAGCATACCTGGCAATGAGAGCTTTCGGTGACAGCAGTTTGAAGCTTGTCTATTCACTGGCTTTGAGTGATGTCATTATCGGACCTGCTATTCCTTCCAACTCAGCGCGGGCAGGCGGACTGATTTTCCCTATCGTGCAGAGTCTGGCCCATGCTTTCGATTCGAAAGCTGATGAGAGTCCGCGCAGGCTCGGAGCATATCTGATGGCCTGCATATTTCATCTTGATTTAGTTGTATCTGCCTTATTTTTAACTGCAATGGTAGGAAATCCCATAGCCGTCGCTATGGCGAAAAAAGTTTTCGATATTGACATTACATGGATCGGTTGGTTCGTGGCAGCTTCTGTCCCCGGCATAGCGGCTCTGATAATTATTCCTTATGTCCTTTATAAATTCTACCCTCCTGAAATAAAGAAAACTCCCGAAGCAAAAAATATTGCCAATAAAGCACTGGAAGAAATGGGACCGATGTGCATAAGAGAAAAAATTCTTCTCTTCGTTTTTGTAATGCTTTTAATTTTATGGGCTACTACAACAATAACTCATTTAGATACCACACTGATAGCGTTTATGGGATTATGCATTCTTCTAATAGGCCGTGTTTTGACCTGGAAAGATGTTATCAGTGAAAAAAAAGCATGGGATACGCTTATCTGGGTTGGCGGCGTTATAGTCATGTCTGACTATCTGAACAAATTGGGATTTATACCATGGTTTGCTGCTATTCTTGAAAATCAGATGATCGGTGTAAGCATGATCACTGCGGTAGTCCTATCATTTATTATTTATTTATACAGTCATTATTTTTTTGCCAGCATGTCTGCACACGTAACTGCAATGTATGCTGCCTTGATCACCCTCGGTGCGGCTGCTGGAGCACCACCCTTTATTTCTGCATTTGTAGTCGCCATTGCAGCAAATATATGCGGCTGCCTGACACACTTTGGCACAGGCCCTGCACCGGTATATTTTGGTGCGGGTTATATTGATCAAAAAACATGGTGGACTATCGGCTTTGGCGTATCTGTGATGCATATCATAATCTGGCTTGGCATCGGCGGCGTATGGTGGAAAGTACTTGGTTATTGGTAAATAGATATCTGTGCCATAAATAAAAAAATGGTATGATTCAGCACGTTTCGCTGAATCATACCATTTTTTATTAATATATATCAATATTATTACACAGACTTATTCAACTTTCTTTTATCCAAAGTATTTCCTTTATATTTTAATACTATTGCAATTATAAAATTCAATACAAAACACAGAGCGAAAAACTGTAATGTCGCCGCATAACCGTCTGTAATCTCACGCAGCCATGAAACTAATGCCGGTCCGGTTATCCCGGCCATTCCCCAGGCTGTCAAAACACGCCCATGGACAGCACTAAGCTGCCGTGTACCAAAGATATCGCTTAAATAGGCAGGCATGCAAGAAAAACCGCCGCCATAACATGTTATTATAAGAAAAATGATCAATTGAAAAGAAGTTCTATCATTCACTGCCGAAAGCTGCCAAAATGCAATTATTTCTATAATGAAAAATACTGCATATGTGAAGCCCCTGCCTATATAATCTGAAACAGTAGACCAGAATATACGCCCAAACCCATTGAGCAGACCTATTATCCCCACCATCGACGCTGCCATCTCAGGAGTCATACCTGCCACATCCTGAGCCATAGGTGATGCCACAGCCAATAATCCTATACCGCAGGTTATATTTACAAAAAAAATCCACCATAAAGCAGCAAACTGCCACGTATGAACGGCCTGCCGGGCATCCAGTCCTTTTTCATTTCTTTTTATTGCACTTTTTATCTCCGGTTTTTCAGCAGGAGGTTTCAAATAGAGCGATGACAAAGCCATAACGAGCATATATGCACATCCCAAAAATAAAAAATTTTTTGCTAGTCCATATGAAGCGGTCAAATACTGCATAAGCGGTCCGGCTATAAGGCTGGCAAAACCGAAGCCCATAATGGCAAGGCCTGTGGCAAACCCCCGCTTGTCGGGAAAATATTTTACCAGTGTGGATACAGGAGTTATATATCCTATTCCCAAACCGATACCGCCTATCACGCCATAAAAAATATAAAGCATCAAAACATTATGCATATTTATGGACATAGCCGTGCCGAACATTCCCATACCGAAGAAGCTCATTGACATGAGCCCACTTTTTTTAGGGCCGTATTTTTCAACAAAGCTTCCCAAGAAACCTGCCGACATTCCTAAAAATAAAATTGCCAATGAAAAAGCCCACGTTGTTTCCTTTAAGGAAAGATTCATCTGCTGCATTATCGGTTTGGTAAGTACACTCCATGCATATACACTGCCTATGCAGATGTGAATGCCAATTGCAGATAAAGCGATAAGCCAACGATTTCTCATAATATATTTTCTCCTTTTCCTAGAAAACATTTAGGAGAAATATAAAGTGAGACACAAAAAACCGTCTGAGCTGAATATTTCTCCTGCCCAGACGGTCGGCTTATCACTGCAACACAGTCCATGTGGTCATTTCCACATTATCCGTCAGTCCTGCATTACATATTCACTTTTACACATCTATTATAATAAAACCCTGATATACAGTCAATACCCGCATTAAAATCAAGTAAACAGATCGTCACCAAACGTGTATACTATCATGGCTCCTATCAATAGCACAATTAAAAAATCACCAAAGCCTATCATGTTATCGCCTACATTTCCACTTTTTCAAGACGATCACTGTCCATATATTGACGTCCCGCCTTTGCACATGACTTTCCGTCAAGCAGGACTACATCTGCTGTAAAATCTACATTTGTAGCAAAAATACTGCTTCCGACAGCATAAATATCTACTGGCACGCCATTTTGTTCAAACAGATGTATGCGTTCAGGATTAAATCCGCCCGACACAATTATTTTCACATGACTAAACCCTTCCCGGTCAAGTGCTTCACGTACATTGCGCACAAGCTGCTCATTTACTCCTGTCGGTTTAAAATGTCCCATCTGTCCTATAAGGGACACATCAACCATTTTATCAGATGTATCCAGTCTCACACCTTCTAATTTATCTCCTAATTCACGAGCCAGCGCCAGACTCGTATTCACACAGTCATTATTAAAATCAACAAGTGCTATACGGCTTATCTCCGGATCCATATATTTGTCAAAGGCTTTTGTCGCCGCTAAGGTATCACCGCCAAAAGCAGCTATCAAAGCATGCGGGATAGTACCTGCAGCCTCAATCCCCCAACACATAGCATTAGCAGGAGTAGAAACATTACTCATGCCTCCGACCTTCGCTGCATATCCGTCTCCTTCCTGTACCGTATACTCATCAAAGCGTGAAGGAAAAAATAATACGGGCTTGCCATTGGCTGCCTCAACCGCGCGATGGCAATTCGTAGCTATTTTAGTACGGCGGGCCAATGTGCCAAGATAGACAGTTTCTAAATGTATAAAGTCTGCCAGATTTCCCTCAATTGTCATGATCGTTTCCCATGGCGCTATCATATCACCGTCGTGCAGAGCCCTTATTTTTAATTCCTTTGGATTATATGAACATCGTTTTATAAGAGCAATAGCTTCATCAATACCACAAAGCATTGCATAATCACGCTGAAAAACCTGCACCGTAACATGCGAATTAATTCCGCCCTGCTCAAGTATAGCCTGCGTACGCAGAAAATAAATATCGCTGTAAAGCCCTTTTTTTATTTTTTCTACAGGAAAATCAAAAGAATCCGGATCCAGCCTTTTTTCCATCAGAGTGCCTCCCAAAATTGTGGTATATGCACAGTACTAAAATATCTCCTGCCCATGCGGCATGGCAGCAATACTGTGTGTTATATATAATTTACTGCTTATATGCGTATAATACCCCTTAGTTTATATTAAACTTGCGTTTATTATAATATTTTTAAACTATATTGTCCACAGAAAAGATAATGTCTTTTCTGTGATTCATCTCTTTATTAGCAATTGGAATAACGGCTTAAATATGATATATTTTATGTTAGACTTATATTGGATATTTAGGAAAAGAGTTGAATTTTTAATGATACGCTGTTTTATTATCATTTTTTATACTTTTTTTGTTTTTTTCACTCCACTGTCTCATACCAATGCACAGGAACAAGACAGTGCCGCTCCGGCAGTCGATCCTGTCCGACTGCTGATAAACATCCCTGCTCGATGGATAAGACTTTACAATAATGACATCTGTACAGCAGCTTACCCCGTTGCCGTCGGTAAACCCGCTACCCCTACTCCGACAGGGAATTTCAAAGTCATTGACAAGGAAATAAATCCTACCTGGATAGATCCTGATGACCTCTCCGTTCAGATTCCTTCCGGTGAAGATAATCCTCTGGGTTATCGCTGGATAGGCATAGGCGGCAATTATGGGATACACGGCACCAATCGCCCTTCTTCCATAGGCAGTTTTACTTCTAATGGCTGTGTGCGTGTCAAAGAAGAAAATATAGAAGCTCTTTTCCCCAAAGTAGAAATTGGTACACCGGTAAAAATAATATATGATCGTTTAGTTGTTGAAAAAGCCAGTAATGGCAGTATAGCATATTATATATATCCTGATATATATAATACACAGGCCCTCACGGTCGGCAGCGTCATCGACAGGTTAAAAACTTTTGGTGTAGAAAATTTTGCTGATATCCCTTCTATAAGAGAAGAAATAAGCCTTGCAAACGGCTCTGCCAATTATGTCGGCTTTCCCATAAATTTAGCGTTTGAAGACCGTATGCTCCCATTCAAAGCTGTAAAAACGGGCAGCGGGATATATCTTCCTGCTTATGCCTTGGCTGCCGCTGCAAATCTTTCCATTGATTGGGATGAAAAATCCAAGATGCTAAACAGCAAATACGGCAGTTCTGCCGGAATAGTAAAAAATGACGTTGTCTACATAAATTTACTTGATGTGGATAAAGTATTCAATCTTCAACGGGACTGGCAAAGTCCTGAATTTCTGCGTCTGCTGATCAAAAACAGCAGTACAGATGCTCCAAAAGAAGCTTTTCCTTCTGCAAAGGGAGTAAGCAAGCAGATGCATCTTCTTTAAAAAATAATTTTCACAGGAGTTTTTAATGAAATACACAAAAAACAGATTTGTTATCATAGACGGCAGCAGCTTGATGTATCGAGCTTTCTTTGCACTGCCTCTTTTAACAACAGAATCCGGCAAATATACCAATGCCATTTTGGGTTTTGCCAAAATGGCCCTCAAGCTGCTTGATGAACTGCAGCCTCAATACGCTGTGGTAGCTTTCGACAAAAGCCGTCACACATTCCGCACAGAAATTTTCAAAGACTACAAGGGTACCCGGGACAAAACACCTGACGAACTCATCAGTCAGATACCTATGCTCCATAATTTTACAAAAGCACTGGGTATCACTTTTATCGAAGTGGATAATTATGAAGCCGACGATATAATCGGCACACTTGCTACCAAAGCCGCATCTGATGGTGTCGAGTCTCTTGTAATAACAGGTGATCGTGATGCGCTCCAGCTTATACGGCCCAACCTGAAAATTATTATGACTAAAAAGGGTATAACTGAAACGGAGATTTTTGATGACACAGCCTTCAAAGAAAAATATGGAATTGAACCCAAACGTCTGATCGATCTGAAGGCTCTGATGGGGGATAAGTCCGATAACATCCCTGGTGTTTTCGGTGTAGGTGAAAAAACTGCCCTGAAATTACTGACAGAATATGATTCTCTGGAAGGTGTCTATGCAAATATAGACAAAATTTCCGGCAAAAAGCTAAAAGAAAAACTCACTGCTGACAAGGATATGGCATTTCTTTCATACAAGCTGGCTACAATAAATTGTGAGATGGATTTATCCTTTACCGCAGAAAAATATGCCATAACCCCTGACATGTCCCAGCTCAAATCTTTTTGTGACGAATATGAGCTTAAAAGTATCTGGCGATTCCTCAATAAACTTTACGCGGAACCTTCATCTGAAAAAACTGTTGTTGAAAATAACGATTACACTTATACTACCGTCGATAAAACGTCAATTGCTTCCTTGATAAGTCAAATAAAAGCTTCTGGTGTTTTTGCGTATCTGCCGGTTTTCTCAGGTAAAGTTCCCCATATACTGTGCCAGGGAATAATGGCAGAACAACCATCTGAAAATGATCCTTCAGTCCTGTATATTCCCTGTGTTTCTGAGTTTTACAGATATATTGATGACCTTTTTCTTGACGATTCAATTACTAAAGTAACCTACGATCTAAAAAATACACTGCATTGCGGGTATTCACCATCGGGCAAAGTCGTCGATATCCTGCTGACTGCTTATATGATTGATCCCGCTGCCAACAACTATACACTTACCAGCCTGGCGGCAAAATATCTGGATAAAGAAATTCTCCCTTATGATTTCAAAAAAGACGATGCCAGCTTAGAATATGAAGCTTCCTACTATCTGCACGCATTTTCTTTCAGCCATATTACTGATATTCTTATTTCTTCCCTGCAGGAAAAAAATCTTTATAAGCTTTATGAAAGTACAGAGCTGCCTTTGGAAAAGGTGCTTGTATCCATGGAAAAATATGGTGTCTATATTAACAGTCAAAAATTAAAAGATATGTCTGCTGACATAGGCAGTATAATTGCCGATCTGCTAAGTGATATCTATCTTCTGGCCGAAACAGAATTTAATGTAAATTCACCCAAGCAGCTTGGTGAAGTACTTTTTGATCACCTGAGCCTTCCTGTCCAGAAAAAGACAAAAACCGGCTATTCTACAAATGCTGATGTACTTGAAATATTGCGCCCCCATCATCCTATAATAGAAAAAATATTGAACTACCGTATGTGGAGCAAATTAAAAAGTACTTATCTGGATGCAATGTATGAACTTATCGACAACGAAACTCATCGCATTCATACTACTTTCAATCAGACAGTGACCGCCACAGGCCGCCTCAGCAGCTCCGATCCAAATCTGCAGAACATCCCCGTCAGGACCGAAGCAGGGAAAAAAATCCGCAGCCTGTTCGAACCTGCAAAAGATTATGATCTTTTTCTTTCTGCCGATTATTCTCAAATAGAACTGCGTATTTTAGCGCATATGTCTGATGATAAAAACTTCATAGAGGCCTTCAAGCTGGAGCAGGACATTCACTCCCGAACAGCCTCAGAGGTATTCGGTGTTCCGCTTGATGAAGTAACCTCCGAACTGCGCCGCCGCGCTAAGGCTATAAATTTTGGCCTTGTCTACGGCAAAAGTGATTATGGACTTGCTCAGGAACTTCATATTTCCCGCCAGGAAGCCGCAGAGTATATCAACAGCTACTTTACCAAATATAACGGCGTGAAAAAATGCCTGGACGACATAGTGGAAGAAGCACATCAAAAAGGTTACACTACCACATTATTTGGTCGACGGCGATATCTGCCCGGGATAAAAAGCTCCAACCATAATATACGCATGCAGAATGAAAGAATGGCTATGAATACTCCGATACAGGGCACTGCGGCAGATATAATAAAAATGGCCATGACAGCGACCTGGGAGAAAATCCGCGCTCAAAAATTAAAAAGCCGCATACTCCTTCAAGTTCATGATGAATTGGTAATTGAAGCTGTGGCAGCAGAAGTTCCCGCATTAAAAAACATCCTGTATGAAACCATGCAGAATATAGTAGAATTGAAAGTACCTCTGACCATAGACATAAACACCGGAATTGACTGGGCCCAGACAAAATAATCTTTATTCAATATAAAAACCCCTTTTGTCGAGCCGATCCCTATAAGCTAGATTTTCAGTCTAACTCATAAGGATCAGTTCAAACAAAAGGGGCTTTCTTTATCAATGCGGCTTTTACTATATTAAACTTCGCGAATACCGTTACACCAATGTTCTGGTACCTTTTTTAACTTGGATAAATCATATGGTGTTTCCTGATATACATAATAATTAAGCCAGTTTGCAAACATTAAATTTGCCACACTGCGCCACTTTACCATAGGTTTTTGCGATGGATTATCATTCGGATAATAGTTGCAAGGAATTTGAATATCAAGTCCTGCTTCAACATCACGATCATACTCCCATTTTAAAGTCAGCGGATCATATTCGGCATGACCGGTTATAAAAAACTGACGTTTTTTCAAATTCGCAACTGCGTACACTCCGCAACGGCTGTCAGACTCCGCCAAAAGCGTCAGCTCAGGCACCTTTTCAATATCACTGCGCCGAATTTCTGTATGCCGTGAATGCGGCACATAAAATTCATCATCAAATCCTCTGAAAATTTTTTCATGCTCTACGAGCAGATGATGTTTGTAGACTCCAAAAATCTTGGGTGCCACAGCATATTTGGGTATTTTATAATGATAATAAAGACCTGCTTGTGCTCCCCAGCATATATAAAAAGATGAAAAAACATGCGTTTTAGTCCATTCCATAATCTGGCAAACTTCCTGCCAATACGCTACATCCTCATATTCCATCTTTTCCACAGGAGCACCTGTCATGATGAAACCATCATATATTTTATCTTTTACATCTTCAAAAGTTCCATAAAATTCAGTCAGATATTCCATAGAAGTATGTGCGGGTGTATAAGATTGTGTATATATAAAATCCACTTCAACCTGCAGCGGCGTATTGCTCAAAAGCCTAAGGACCTGCGTTTCAGTCACTGTTTTCAGTGGCATCAAATTCAAAATAAGTATCCGCAAAGGCCGTATATCCTGCTTATATGCGCGATCGGCGTCCATCACAAATATATTTTCATTATCCAAAATTTGTGCAGCCGGTAAATTATTAGGTATTTTTATTGGCATCTTTTCACTTCCTATAGGATAAATTGTGCTAATTCTAACACAGCACTAATTTTCAGTCAAGTACACTATTACACTTAATATATTTAGAGCTTAACAGGTAGTACACCCTTACCATCAAAGTTTGGAATAAAGTCTGTTGAAGACGCACTTTTTTCCTGAATAAAACAATTTTCAATGCCCAATTCCAACGCCGCATCAACCACCTTCTGATACTCATAGGTGGTTAATTTTCTATTTAGTTTAGAAATAGAAAATGCGTTATGTGCCGGTGTATACTGATTCATCAGACTTATGTAAATATCACTGCCAAAAGTTGCCCAAAGCCACTCCACTATTTTTATACTGTCTTTATACAACCAGGGCAAAATCAAATGTCTCACCAGTACACCTTTTTTCATAAGACCATTTTCCATTATCACAGGACCAGCGACAGCAGTCATTTTTTTTATGGCTGCTGTCGCAAAGTGAAAATAATCAGGCGCATGCGAGTATTTTCCTGCTGCATCATCTGAAAAATATTTCAGATCCGGTAAAAACACATCTACATATTCACTCAGTGCATCAATAATTTCAATTGATTCATATGCATTTGTATTATAAACAACAGGCAGATTTAAACCGGAAGCACGTGCCCTTTTTAAGGCTTCGATTATTATCGGCGCATAATGTGTGGGTGTTACCAATTCCAGGCACTCTACAGCTCGGCCCTGCTGTTCCAGAAAAATTTCAGTCAATCGTGCCGCATCGACTTCCACCCCATAGCCCCGGGCGCTTATAGCATAGTTTTGGCAAAATTCGCAGCGCAGATTACAATGAGAAAAAAATACTGTTCCGGCTCCCTTTTTCCCCGAGATGCATGGTTCTTCCCATTTATGAATACTGACCAGCGCTACTTTAGCCTGTGCTCCTGCCCCGCAAAATCCCCGTTCATCATGACTGCGATCTATTTTACAGCGGCGGGGGCATAATAGACATTCACCGTTTTTTATATCAATCGCGCTCCAATCAATGATTAGCCATTTTATACATATTAATTGCATCCTGCCTGTCAATAGGTTTAAAATTGCCTACCATTTTCTTTCCCTTGTCAGTACACATATCTGCCAGATAATTTATATCTTTTTCATTTTGGACGCCAATGCCAAGTTCACTGAAGCAGGTGGGCATTCCTATAGTCTTAAAGTAATTTTCCATTCTGGCGATCCCTTCAAGAGCGGCTGAAGAAGCATCATTTTTTTCTACCTGCCAAAGTGCACCGGCCAGTCTGGCAAATCGATCAATGTCAGTCTGATAACTGTATCGGGCCCACGAAGCCCACATAGTTGTGAGCGATGCGCCATGAGCAACATCAAACTTACCGCTTAATTCATGCCCCAGTTTATGAACACTGAAATCCTTCTGCCTGCCCAATCCTGTTAAATCACAATGTGATAAGCTGCCGCAATACATGATTTCACTTCTTGCCAAATAATCATTTTCTTTTTCCAATGCATCACGACTGAACTGAATGACGTTTTTCATTAATCCTTCCGCAATAAAATCCGTCATATAATTATCCCTGCTCTTGGAAAAATATCGTTCCAATGTATGCATAAGGATATCGCTGATACCGCATGCAACTTGAAATTTAGGAGCACTGTAGGTAAGTTCAGGATTCATAAAAGCCATCTTCGGTCTATTCAGCACCGTACTCAATCCGCGTTTTTGTCCTGTTTCTTCATTGGTCAGGACGGCTGAATCACTCGTTTCACTTCCCGCTGCCGCCAGAGTCAGTACGGAAGCAATCGGTGTAGTCTTATGAATTTCCACCTTTTTCTGCCATATGTCATCCCATATATCCAGTTCATAATTTGCCAGTCCGTGAGCCAGCGCTTTTGCTGTATCTATGACACTGCCGCCGCCGACAGCCATAATGAAATCTACCTTTTCCCGCAAAGCGGTCTTTATTCCTTCGCGCACAAAAGACACAACAGGATTAGGCTTCACGCCGCCAAGAATTATGCATTTTAAGCCTGAATCCCCCAAATTTTTACACAGCCTATCCAAAAGACCATTTCTTTTTACACTGCCACCGCCATATACAACGAGTACTGTCTTTGCCCCGCAGGCACTTATTTTTTCCCCCGCCTTCAATTCCGCATCCTTACCAAAAACAATTTCCGTAGGACAGCAATATTCAAAACTATTCATAATACCTGCCTCCAAAATTTATATATTTATGCCTATTATCCGCTCTGCCGAAATATCAGTTAAGGAATTTACCAGCATATCAGCCGAGGACACGTCCTGCCCGCAATTTTTATAAACTGGATTGCAATAGGCGATACAATAACTGCCGGCCATTTTTGCCGCTGTTACACCGGCCTCCGCATCCTCTATTACCACACATTCCTGCGGTCCTGTTCCCAATTTTTTAGCTGCCAATAAATATATTTCGGGATTTGGTTTACTTTCTGACAGCTCTGCCCCACTTAATACCACATCGAAACAATCAAAAACACCAAATTTTTTTAAGAACCACTCTATATTAGAACGTACAGACGATGATGCCAGCGCCAATGGAATATTATTTCTTCGAAGACCATGAATAAGCTCCAAGGCACCTTCAATAGGATTTACATTTCCATCATTAGCTACATATTGTAAAAACAATTGATGCTTGCGTGCCACAATCTCCTGTAAAGAAATATGCGCTGCGGATTTTTTTATAAAATCACTAAAAAAGGCATTAGAAGACCGACCAAAATATGGCATGCATTCTTCTGGTGAACACGCTATGCCATACTCCTCCAATGCCTGTATTTTCATCTTTATATGGACAGCCTCGCTGTCCACAATGACCCCATCCATATCAAAAATTACAGCTTTCATAATTATCATCCTTAAAAAAGTATACTAATATTATAACATTTTTTAATTGAAGTGTCATTTTCCGCCATATGAAAAAACTGCCATTCAGCCGCCTCGTCTTCCCCTTATAATATTTTATCAAACGGAAAAAAAAACTTGCTAAAAATCAACTGATAACGTACACTTAACAGTAGTCTTATTAATAAAATTACGCTATAAATAGTTAAATGGAGGTCATGAATCATGAACAAAATTCTCAGCATTGTTTTTGCAGCTGTATTTGCCATATGCATTTATGGAACTTATTCACCCGCACAGGCATCGGCAGCTAGTCTTGGTTCCATTAATATGAGCGAAGTCATTGCAAGTTATCCTGATATGCAGACCACTAATGCTGCTGTTGATCTTGCACGTCAAAAAGCTCAAAATGAATTCAATGAAAAATCAGCATCGCTTGATGACAATGGAAAAAAAGCTCTTTTCGATAAATTGAATCAACAGGTTACCGAACAACAGAATAAACTTTTTAAGCCCATTCGCGACAACATAACAAAAGCTGTCGAAGCAGTAGCGAAAACAAAAAATTTGGATGCGGTCCTTGACAATTCTGTAGTTTTCTATGGAACAGAAGATATTACTCAAGACGTAATTGCTAAACTCAAAACAATGTAAATAAAAATGTTTTTCATTTTTATTCTCTATACTGGCTTCATAATTTTCAAATATAACAAATGGCAATCATCTGCAGTCCATCTGCTGCCGCAGAGACTGTTCTGTATGATTGCCGTTTTAATATGTTCTTGACAAAAAACTATCTTTCGATTATGATATATACGTTGTCTGCTGGCATAGCTCAGTTGGTAGAGCAGGTCATTCGTAATGATCAGGTCGTAGGTTCAATTCCTATTGCCAGCTCCATATGTAAATCAAGGCTTCCTAAGTTTTCGGAAGCCTTTTTGTTTTGCCCGAAAACAGGGTTTTGTCCCTTATTTGTCCCTTATTGTGAAAAACAGGCAGGTTCAGGCCTGTTTATTTATCGTTTTTCTAAAATACTGATCCAGCTGGTCTGCTGCCTGCCGGTCAACTGATTGCAATGCCTCACCGTAGATATTGGCAGTGGTTCTTATATCGGCATGGCCTAATCTGCTGCTTATATTTTTTAACGGTATACCAAGCGAAATCAGAAGAGTGGCCGATAAATGCCTCAATGCATGGAATGGCATATGAGGCAGTCCCTTACGCTTCAAAAACTTGCTGAACCATTGTGAAGGAGTTGTAGGATACATGGCTTTCCCGTATGATCCAAAAAACTCTCTAAATATAATAAAAGGATAAATATAAAGCTGCTGCCAGTACAATGGCAGCAGCTTTATATTTTACGCCACTACCTTAGCACCTTTCTGACACTCCATACAAAGCGGCCTGCCGTATTTTTCCATGGAATAGGTTTTCACCTTGTCAGACAGAATTACTCCGCATTCCACACAAGTCGGTTTCACAGGTTTTACTGATGTGTTTTTCTTTTTTTCTGCGGGCTTTGGCTGCAGCGTATTTTCATCAGTCTTGCCTTACACGGACAGGCCGTCCATTATATGAATTATAAAAAACAGGATGATAATATTTTAGCTGAGGTGAGACTGGAAGACGACATAACTTCCGGCCAGTTTGATATGTTTGGTTGTGTCTTAAATAATGAGGACAGCATCTTAGGAGACCTGAAAGTAACGTCCAGCTATAAATTGATGCGGGCTCTGGGAATTTATAAAAAAGACGTATCTACCGGTGAAATTTATAAGTCAGGCCTGAAAAAAGGACAGCCTAAATTTAAGAAACATACCTGTTTTAACGGTGTTCGTCATGTCACGGACTGGGCCTTACAGCTTAACTATTACCGGATGCTGCTGGAAGCAAATGATTATGCAGTAAAAGACATGGTCATACAGGCACTGTGCCGTGACTTCAGTACCAGAGCTGCCATGGAAAGAGAGATAACCAGACCGCTGTACCTGATAAAAATAAGTAATAGATGGCTCAAAAGATACTTTCAGTATAAAGCCGATAAATTGCAGCAGGCTTTAAAAAATAAACAATTGCCATCGGTATGTACAGCCAAAGAACGCTGGTATGACAGAAAATGCCTCCGCTTTTGCGATGCGGCGTCAATGTGTCCTTATGCCAAAATCTTAAAACAACAGCAGGAACAACCTGCCATATAGGAGGACAGTACATGAATAAGAAATTATAGCTACCGGGGATGATCCGGAAGCTGACAGTAAACAATGTATTGAACGGATCTATGGCATATTCGTTTGTCCGTTTCAGATATATTTCTCTTGTTCCGGCAATAAGCTCAGTGACGCTTGGTTTAAGCAGTTTCCTGTCCGAGGAGGCGGCAATTGCTCTTAAGGTCGGCAGAAACATACATCTTTCACGCATCCGGCACCTATTAAGACAGTTCATTATTCTTGTCCTTTTGCCGTCCGGGCAGATAAAATAAGCTATTGGCATATATATTTTTCCTTTCATTTTGGGCATAAAAAAACTGCTGCAATGTCTGCAACAGTTTTTAAAATAAATCATTAAATTTATCGGTTATTTTAAGACTATCTCCAATTCCTTTCCCAGTGAATGGGCTGCCTTTATTATAAAATCAAGCGACGGGTTATAATTGCCGCTTTCCAGTCGGCTGATATTGGATTTTTGCGTTCCCATTATTTTGGCTAGTTCTTCCTGGGTAAGCTGTTTTTCGGAACGAACCTTTATCAGCTGGGATATAAGTTCATAACGGGGTTTTAATTTATCATATTCTTTTTTTACTTCACTGTCGCTTAACATTTGCTCTTTTATCCGGGCAAAGTCAACGCCGGTCTTTACCATTAAGATCGTCTCCCTTCATAATCTTTTCTATAGCGTATTGCTTTTTCCAATTCCTGAACAGGTGTTTTATTGGTTTTTTTGGTGAATCCATGCAGCAATACAAATGTATCTCCCTCGAAAATGAAATATAATATACGTGCTGTATCTGAAGAAAATTTTATTCGCAATTCCCAAAGTCCCTGATATTTTCTGCCCTGAATATATTTTACATACGGTTCTTTAAGGGCAGTACCGTGTTTCTCCAAAAGTTCTATCTCTAAAATGGCCTTGGCTTTTATTTTTTCCGGTAATGAATGCAGATATTCTGCCACAGGTATTTTACCATTTTCTTTTTGATAAAATTCTATATGCCAATTCACACTGCACCTTCTCTCAAAATTATGTTATCACATATGATAACATAATGCAATATATTTCAGTAAAGACGGTTTCCCAGAGTAAGCAGTAAGTCACTATCGCATTTACAGTGTTTTTTTCATGCAAACTGAATCTGTCATATTCAAATATTGACCATAGTTAGGGATTTTTTCATATCCAATTGAATAATATAATTTCATGGCAGCGATCAGTGGTTCACCAGATTCCAAAATGAAAAAGAAATATCCTTGATTTCTTGCCCAATTTTCCAATACTTCCATAAGTTTTCTTGAAAGACCTCTTTCCCGATATCCCCTTCGAATAAATACTCTTTTTACTTCTGCGCATTTATTATTATATTTTTTAAAACCAGCACAACCGACAGGTTTGTTTCCATCATATATTACGATTACATTATTAATATCATCAAGAGTATTATATGGAATATATTTCATTCTGTTTTCTTCACCGCCAACTATACTATTTAAAAAATCATCTAGGAAGTGGCATAATTGGATAAAATCTTTGTTTTTTCCGTCAGTATATTGAAAATGCATATTTTAAAACCTCCAAATTATTGCTTATTCAATTAATATAGTCCTACCCAGTATTTCCTTCTATTTCTATAATGCAAAGTTATTTTCAAAAACACGTTATCACAAACAATAACGTATTGCAATACAGTCAGGCAAAGACGGTTTCCCGGAGTAAGCAGTAAGTTACTATGAGTAAGATCAATGGTTTTTATATTCATGCCAAATTATTTCTTTCTTCATAATAAAAAAAGCCTGCCGCAGATATTGATTTCCATGGCAGGCTTTATAATTTGCAATTCGTTAATTTTTCTATTTTTTCTTTATTCCAGAATAAGTTTTCCCAATAAAAATAATCCTTTTTGCGTTTTTTAAAAATACGAAACGGAAATTCATCCGAGTTGTCATAAATATGACAGATATCACATATTTCCAGTAGTTGGGGAATTTGTGCCAATGCTTTTTGGTAGCGGCTGATAATTTTATCCTTGGGTACATCATGCCCGCCGGCAGCAGTGCGGACTTTTACACGTATCACATTGATTTGATGATCAGCTGTAAGGACGTAAATACATCGTATAAAAAAGCTGGCTTTTTTTGCTCGTTTTAAAAGTTCTATATTTCTTGAGGTGGATAAAACTGTTTCAAAAGTAAAACTTGTGTGCCGGTCTATTAATGTATTTCTCAGTTCTTCAGCCCTTTGCGCAGCCTGCAGATCAGTACAATGAACAGCTTTTTTTATATCGTCTGCATTTATATAAGGCGGTATGATATTGGCCATTTGGGTAACTGTGCTTTTTCCGCTGCCATTAGGTCCGGCAAATACTATTATTTCGGGTTTTTTAGGCATATTCTTTTCTTCCGTCCGGGTATTCAATGTAAGGTGCGTTTTTTTCATGATCATATTTGGCAATAGGCAGGCCTTTTATTTTCTTTATTTCATTTTCGATACGCACTGCTTCTCTAAATCTGACAGTAAGTTCTTCATCGGATAAACCACAGGTAGAATCGAGTTCATTTTTATCTTTCATCGTAAGTGCCTCCTTTGTGATTATTATATACTATTCATTGTTTTTTTTACAGATAAAGTACAATTTTATTTGGCTGTTATGTCCTGTCTGTCCAAGGATTTTATGGTGTATATAGTACTTAAAAGTGTTATATACACACCTTTTTTTGACAGGACATGCCGGACATAAAGCAGAAAGTATTGAGATTTACCCTTAACCGGTACTTTCTTTTCGCTGCTTTATACTGAGTGAGCCGTATTTGCCGATGATTATATGATCCAGCAGAGGAATACCAATTATTTTGCCAACAACGGTCAGTCTTTTTGTGACGGCCTTATCTTCTTCACTGGGTGCGCTGTCACCTGACGGATGATTATGGGCAATAATAATTGCTGCAGCCATATTCCAGACTGCCACATGAAACACTTCTCTCGGTCCGACCAAGGAAGCGTCCAGGGTTCCTATGGTTATGCATTTTCCTTTTATGATATTGTTTTTGGTATTAAGCAGCAGGACCCAGAATTCCTCCTGTTGTTTATCCTCCAGAAATTTGAAATATTCCATTACGTCTTCCGGTCAATGTACATGCCAACGGCAATTTTAAGAGTTGCCATTTTATTTTCCAGATCTTTTTGTTTTTCTTTATCAGACATACCGCAGCCTGTAATAAGCAGAAGTAAATATATGCTTAGCAGAATAAACGCTGTTTTTCTCAAAATATCTCACCTGCCTTGCTAATACTTTATTGGTCATTGCTATCTTCATTTTTATTCTCAACGGTCTGCGGTGGTGTATTTTCCTTATCTGACGCTCTGGAACCTAAAACAATAAGAACAATGATTATTACCGCGCCCACGGCAAACCATATCCAGTGCGCTATTATAAAACCAATAACCCAGGCAAACACGGCCATAACTAAGGTAACTAAGATACCGGTCCCGATCAGAAAGCTTATAAAAACACTAAGACAGCCTTTTACCTCTCCTTCAGGGCCGGTAGATATAACCGAATGAGAACTCATATAATAATATGTACCTATTACTGCCAGGATAGGTACGGCTATAAAGTATATCGGCGTTGCTATGGAATCAGGTATATCAACCATTTGAAAATCCTCCTAGAATTAAATACATACGATCATAATTTTTCTTTTATTATGCGAAATATTATCCGGGGAAGAGCCTTGAAAAATCTTCCCCAAATAGTAAGACCTTCTTTTAAGGGACGTATTATCTCATTATTATCATTACTTTTTCCTGCCATTAGATTGGTCCTCCTTATCTTTAATCGGGACTGATTAATTCATCAATACTAACGTTAAGTTCATTAGATATGTCATTTAACACGGTCAATGACACGCATTTGGATAAAAAACCGCATTCAATCTTTGCCATATAGCTGGGGCTTATATCAATCTGCTCTGCCAATTGTGCCTGTGTAAATCCCTTGCGTTTTCTGTAATAAGATATTTTTATTCCCAAAAGTTTATTATTAATATGCCTTGCCATTGCGCCCTTCTCCTTCCTTTTATAATTATGCCAGTTTTTCAGTAAATTAAAATTGACCATTAATGAATATTATTTCATTTTCAGGGAAATATATAATATTGCTGACTATCTTATCGGCAGCATGGGAAAAATAAAACCTGCATCAGTTTGATACCGATGCAGGTTTCATTGTTATAATATACAACTATATATTTATTGTTTTTCAGCATGGATAATCCATCAAACGCCAAAATAAAGCAACATCATTATAAATAAAATTATGAGGTGATTATTAATGAGCATTGAACCTGCTTTATATACTGTGGCTGAGGCGGCTGTTTATCTGCGTTACTCTGCCGGTAAAATCTATACTATGATCCATGCCAAAGAAATAAAAGCCGCCAAACGCGGCAGAAGTTATCTGGTGTTAAAAACATCCCTTGACGATTATCTGAATACTCATGTCTTTAACAACAGCTAACTGCCAGTTTAAACCATTTATATAAATACCTGTTATATGCAGTATTTCAGGTGAAATTTAATAAAAGCACATCTTAAAAGGAGAAGGATAATTAAGTTTGATGAATATGGGGATTTGGTAACCGTGGAAGAGCTTTGTGAAATACTCTCCATAGGAAAAAACGCTGCCTATGAATTATTAGGCAGCGGTGCTGTAAAGGCGTTTAGGATAAAGCGGGTATGGAAAATTACACTTTGGAGAACAAATTTTACAGCAGAGATATAGTTATTCGCTGTAATAAAGTTGTTTCGGACTTTTTGGTTTATCCGGAATACTTAATTTTATTCTGCCTGTTTCGACGAGTGGTATCACATGCCGTTGAATTGCGTAGGTTACAGAAGACAATCCCAGATACTCACATATTTCCCTTCTGTTTCTTGGCGTTTTGCAGAACACCAGCAGATCTTTCGTATCGTCAAAATTCTGTTCTGTATCACTTATTTTTGTTCTTTTATAAAATTTTACGACAAAGCTTCCTCTTGCATCAATAAATTCAGGTGCGGTCAGATTATATTTCTCCATTTCCAGCCGAATAGTCGGTATGCCTGAATAACGGTTTTCTGTGATATCCAGTATCTCAAGTTCCGAAGCCAGCACAGGATTTCTGGTATCCGGTTGTACCTTGCCTAACTGATCTACCCGGATTCTGCCATAAACTCCACCAGGATTGTGTATTTCCAGCCGATCATCAAACATAACAATTTGTATCGGCATTCCTTCTGTGTGAATACTATAATCACGATGTACCAATGCGTTGATAATCGCTTCTCTAACAGCTGTAATCGGGTAATCGGTCCTGTCCTCACGCTGTCCGGTTTCCGAATTGATAATTGTTTTAGTCCTCATGTTCTTTTTCACAAATCTTATTGCCTCATTCAGCAAATCCAATATGTTACCCTCAATTCGCTGATTATCCAGAAAACGCTCGCCTGATTTTCCGGTTTCTCCCATTTTCGTTCCCGGCACAACAACAGCCGTAATACATAATTGCGGGAAATAGGCCTGTGGATACGGACTAAATACCAAGGTCGCACTCAATGTAACTTCACCGTTTCTTTTAATACTCATTAATTCATAGATATCTTCATTCTTCATTGCCGATAGATTGGCTTTTCCAGCCTTTAGCTTTTGAACATATTGGTCCAGCAATTCCTTATTCAAAGCTGCCAGGGTTACCCGGTTGACCGCACGAATATCATCCTGGTATTTTTTTCTATATGCTTCATAACTATAGATTTCATATTCCGTCATGGGTTCATCGCTGTCACCAATGCGGGTATAGGAGCCTTTGAGTCTGCCTTTTCCCTGATAATAGCATGGTCTTTCAGCCAGATCTATGCCAGGAATTTCAGCTGATACAAAAAAAATTCCGTTTTTTATTGCCACAGTAAGAAGCGGCCGCACTGCCGGTTCCATCTGCAAACATTGTTCATTGATTTTTTTTGTATATCCTGCGGATCATAAACACCTGCTTCTTTATAATCCTCATTCTCATTCACACCAAAAATAATAATACCCCCTTCGTCCTGATTGGAAAAACTGGACAGGGTATCATACAGACGCCGGGAACAGCCTTTTTCTGCACTTTTCAGTTCCAGTGTCTGCATTTCACATTTTAGTTTTTGAATTAACTCTAATTTTTCAAGCAATTCTTCCGTTGTCATTTTAGTTCCTCCATATCTGTTTCAGATATTATCATTAAATTTAAGTTATATCAAATAACTTAAATTTAATTTAAAAAACTAAAAAGGTAACTCAAATTTATGTTTCAGATTTGAGTTCTTTTATACAATTAACTATATCGCTAATCTGTTCATGGCGCCACTATAAATTACATAATCACTATCAGGCAGTAGCACCATAAAGACTTTCTGAATAGAAACGATATATTGACGTACGCCATCAAGTACGATAAAATATTTATAGAGGTGATTACAATGCTTACAGCAAATACTTCAAATTTCAGAAAAAATTTATATGGAACGCTTGAGCAAGTCGCTAAATATAATCAAATTGCTACTGTCAATACCAAAGATGGAGATGTTGTTATAGTTAATGCAGAGGATTATAAAAATCTAATGGAAACATTATATATTTCTTCTATGCCCGCAATAAAAAAAGATTTATTAAAAGCAAAAAAGGCACCTGCCTCTGATTTCATTTCCGAAGATGAGGTTAATTGGTAGGGTGTACAAGCTTGAATATTATAAAAAAGCTGTCAAAGATATTCCCAGACTAAAAGGCGCCAATTTAGATAAAAAAGTTAAAATTTTAATAGAATTGTTGCGTAAAAATCCTTTTCAAAATCCACCTCCATATGAAAAACTTGTGGGAGATTTAACAGGTTATTATTCACGGCGCATCAATATACAGCATCGTCTTATCTATGAAGTTTTAGAAGAACAAAATACGGTCAGGATTATACAAATGTGGACCCACTATGATGATTAATCCATATATATTTTGTCCCTTATTTGTCCCTTATTTGTCCCTTATTGTGAAAAACAGGCAGGTTCTGAGTTTAACCATGTCAATATGCCCCAATGCCGGAATAATGCGATTTTTAATGTGATTATTATATGAATGCTGAGTTTTAGGAGCCAAATTTTTCAGGCAATAATCTTTGTACCATGTTTTGGCAAAATCTGCCAGTTTGTACTTCCCAGCGTAAGCAACAGTCCCCTTTTGAACTTCAGCAGCATTTTGCTCGTTTTAAAAGTTCTATATTTCTTGAGGTGGATAAAACTGTTTCAAAAGTAAAGCTTGTATGCCGGTCTATTAATGTATTTCTCAGTTCTGCAGCCCTTTGCGCGGCCTGCAGATCAGTATACAATGAACAGCTTTTTTTATATCGTCTGCATTTATATAAGGCGGTATAATATTGGCCATTTGGGTAACTGTGCTTTTTCCGCTGCCATTAGGTCCGGCAAATACTATTATTTCGGGTTTTTAGGCATATTCTTTTCTTCCGTCCGGATATTCAATACAAGGTGCGTTTTTTTCATGATCATGTTTGGCAATAGGCAGGCCTTTTATTTTCTTTATTTCATTTTCGATACGCACTGCTTCTCTGAATCTGACAATAAGTGCTTCTAAAAAGTTCGGTACGGTATCTCTTTTCTGGCTTTATGCCGTTATCATAAAATCGTTTCTTTGTTAATTTATAATATGAACACGTTTTAAATATTTATCGAACTGAGGAACGGTAAAGTTTACTGTTCCTCTTTCTGCCGCGTAAATAAAGCCTTTATGGATAAGCTGTGCCCGCAGAGGTGATATTGCCTGTATAGTTTCGTTCATGGCTGCGGCTATTTCCTTGGTGGTGCACGGCAGTGTCCGACATCTGACCATGGCAGTCATAAATTCCAGTTCTCTTGGTGTGGCCCGGTCATGACGCACCTTGAAAAATGAATCATCAAGACTTTGCTCGAATTTAGCGTAAGCCTTATCTGTTACGGTCTTTGTTATAAGCCCAGCATCATTATTTTCCTCCCATATCCATTTACCGTATTCCTGCAGAAAGTAGGGATAACCACCGGTAACAGTCAGAATTTTATTTAATGCTTCATCTGCATAGTTTATGGAAAATCGTCTGGCCGGCTCACAAAGTGCTGCAATGGCTTCCTTGGGAGCAAGCGAGTCTATTTCAACAAATGAAAATAATCTTTCGGCATAGGATTTTACGTCTCCGGCGATTTTGGCTATTTTAGGAAGCCCGGCCGCAAAGATAACCAAAGGGTAACCTTTTTGATTTATCCGGTGCAGTGCCGCCATCAAAGCTTCAAACTCTTTTAAACGCATATATTGTATTTCATCAATGAAGATGGCCGCGCCTTTGTTTTCTTTTTGAGCAATGCTGCCCAGCGCCAAAAATAATTCTGTCATATCATTAGCAAGGTCTCCGGTATCAGAAATTCCCTTAGCCGGTATTATCCCGGGATTAATTTCAATAGAAATTTCATCACCGTATGAATATTTCAGGGAAAAAGCCTTTAATATCGATAAAGCCTTTTTTACATGGTCGGCAATATTTTTTTTCAGACTAAGCTTATTAATGAGCTTCGACACATGTAAAGTAAGATGCTGTCCGAAAGAATAACCGCGTTCAGCTATTTCCATATATTCGGATGGCACATCAAGCTCATCTGCCATATTCTCTATATGATTTAGTAAAACGGTCTTGCCAACCCCCCTTAAACCATAATATATGACAGAACGGGCTGCATAGCCGACATTTACTGCCTTTAAAATTGACTGTGCTTCATTTATAGTTTCATGGCGTCCGGCAAGATAAGCCGGTGTCATTCCAGCACCCGGACGATATGGATTTGGCAGCATAATATATTATCCCCCCGTATATTTTTTCTATTATAGTATATTATAGCTTATACAGACTTATAATAATATATTACGCCATATTTTTCTTATATTTTAAGAGTATTTTCCAGTGTACTATTTTTAGCGGCTGATCTATCAGATAGAATCAGATATCCGGCAGCATGGGCTATATTTTTGCTTAAGTCCTTTGTTAATTTATAAATTGGTTAATTGTTTCTTGTTAATTTTCTTCAGTGAATTCCATCACAGATTGCTGCAACGTAACTGCTATTTTGGCAAGATTATCGCTGCTTTCTGCTATTTCTCTCATTGCTGCCGACTGATCCGCAGCAGAGACCGACGTTTTTTCGGCTTCAACCGCCGCCTGTTCTGCTTCACGCTGGACGACTTTTACTGAATTTATTAT
>NZ_WIQM01000010.1 GCF_015732185.1 Pectinatus haikarae | reverse complement strand
CGCTACTCTTTGTCGCATACCTCCTGACAGAGAGTTCGGGTATTGATTTTCAAATCCTTTCAAACCAACTAGCTCAGCATAATGTTCAGCTATCTCTCTCGCCTGCTTGCGAGAGGCATTCTTTTGTTTCAGACCAAATTGTATATTTTCTGAAATAGTCATCCAGGGAAAAAGATTATAGGCTTGAAAAACCATTCCTCTGTCCGCTCCAGGCCCCGCTATTACCTTTCTCTGATTTATTATACTTCCCTCCGTTGTCTTTTCCAGCCCGCATATAATTCGCAATAGTGTAGATTTTCCGCATCCCGATGTACCCAGCAGAGCTAAAAACTCATTGGATTGCACATGCAAACTCACATTATCCAGTGCCAGAATATCACCTTTTTTTGTTTTATATATTTTAGTCACATTTTCAACGGTAAGGCCTGTGTTGGTATTCTCTATATCTTTTATCCGCATATATATTCCCTTCCCATTGTCACCTAATTATTCCAAAAAAAGAATTTTTTATGGCAAATCTTAAACGCAACATCGATTATCATGCCGATGAAACCTATTGTCAAAATCCCTACAAATATATTGGATGTATTCATCATTCTTTGTGATTGTATTATCATAAAGCCTATTCCCGATGAAGCTCCTACTAATTCTGCCACAATTACGTATGTCCACGCCCATCCCAGAACAGTACGGAAGGTGTCCATGATATCAGGCAGAGCCTTCGGCAGAATCACCTTCCATAATACACTTGCCTTGGAAGTACCCAATGTATAGGAAACCTCAATCATCGACATCGGCACATTGCGGACATTAGTAGCAATCATCAAAATCAGCTGCGGCAAACTGCCCAAAATAATAACAGCTATTTTCTCCGGTTCGTCTATTCCTATCCATAAAATAAACAATGGAATAAACGCAGATGCCGGCAGATATCTAATGAAAGAAACTACATATTCCAATAAAGCTGAAACAGGCGCATATGTTCCTATTGTGAGGCCAAACGGCAATGCCACTACAGCTGCTATCACAAAACCTGCCATTACACGAAATACTGTTATCCCGATATCTTTTATGAAATCGCCCTGTGAAAATAAGCTTACTGCTGTTTTAACTACATCCGTTGGCGGCGGTAAAAAAAACGGATCCATTTTTCCTATCAATGTAAACGCAGACCATATTCCTAAAATCACAACAAAAGCTATTGCTGCGATGATAAAAATATATAGAGATCTAATTTTTCCCTTAGGTATAAATGCATCTGATAATGAATTCATTTTTTCCTCCCATAATTACATTAATATCTTATCGTTTTTGAACATCGTTTATGATATTCGCCCAGTGATTAATATAAATCATTTGTTAATATTAATGATTATTTCATTTATATATTAATATAAATAAAAATGGTGCCTATCTAAATAAGATAAGCACCATTGCTTTTATATTTTTTATCATAATACGAAACGACACATTTGTCAATATATATTGTTTCCATTATTTGTTTCATTATAAAATTTTTATAATATTACGTTCCGATTAGATTTAGATATTCATTATTCCCGATTTCAGGCAGCAATGCCTCTGATACCTCTATATATTCCAATTCCAAAGTGTTTTTTATCCGCACCACTTTCAACTTTTTTTTATTCAAATTCCGGGTAGTTTTCACCGCTATCCGGACAGCCTCCTCTTCGTCATCTGCCATCAGTGGAATTTTAACATCTTCAATGCATTTGCATGCAACCGCATTCGTATACATTGCCCTAAAATCCAGCTTAGCAAATACATTTTTCGTAATTACATCGAATAAGCCTATACCTATGCCATTGCCATGAGATGATTCAGTTATATCCAATAATATCATTTTTTCTATTTTGGGAAAAGGTATTGTAAACTCTTTCAGCACAGAACTACGGCCTACTATGTTGGGATCGTAGCCTGCCCCTGAAATATTTTTACCTATTTCCTGCATTACCAATATATCTATTGATGGCAGCCTAATAAAAGGCATATATTTTTTTGCTTTTTTCAAAAGCTCCTTTTCACCGGAAATTATTTTTTCACCGGCAATAACATCAACACAAGCCGTTTTATCGTATGCGTTTTCAACTATAGCGACACCGAATCCGACTTTCATTTTTTCAATTATCACTCCGGCCCCTTCTTCGATTATCTTAGAAAAATTTGTTGGATCTTCCTCATGGACAGTTGAGCATCCCTTTTGATTTCCCAAACCTATCACAAGCATCTTGCAGAGTCCGCTTTGTATGTCACCAACAAAATCAGTGTGTATCTTTATCCTATTAATGGGAACTATTAAATCTGCCCTTATAGCTGCTTCATCGAAAAATAATGGTGTTCCATTTGAAAGCGCAGCAATTTTTTGTACACCAATTTGCGTTACTATAGGCACATGCAGACGGTCTTCTGTGATACCATATCCCGCTAAAATCTCTTTTTGTCCTTCTTCGGTGCCATCGCCATGACTTCCCATAGCTGATAAAATAAACGGTTTTGCCTTCCTTTCGAGCAAACCATTTACCACCGCAGAAACTATCGTAAACAGGTTTTTTATTCCCCTGCTGCCAACACACACAGCAACGTGCATATCAGGACGTATTTTAGAATATATTTCCGGTGAATTCATTTTGCAGCTAATTTCTTCTGTAATATTTTTCAATTCTTCATTCGGAAAGACCTGTCTTATCTTATACATTTTAGGCAAATCATATTCTTTATCACTTTCAAGTAAAACAGCCATAACATCCTCCTGAAAATTTATAAAATGATAAAAATACTCAGCAGTAATTACTGCAGACTCTTATCTTATACAGTTAATTTGCTCCTTTTTCACCCCAAAATCAGGATGCCTTTTGCAGGTTAAGCTCATATATCATTGAGATTAATATAATTTACGTTTCACAATGAATAATATTTTCATTTATATGGGGATGAAAAAAATGGCCCTTATCTGATGAGATAAGCACCATTGCTTGTATATGGTCATTATATACAGGTACATAATAATTGTCAATTAAATTTTACTCATCATATTTCTCAAAAGCATATATATTATTCTCTCATTTGCTAAAAAAATAATTTTTCATTAATATAACCGAGTTTTTCATTAATTAAAAAGAAAGTGCCGGCAGCTGTCCAAGATTTGTCAACCCGAAACATTTTAAAAAAGTATTTGTCGTCCCATACATAATAGGACGGCCAACTACTTTCTTACGGCCTACTTCCTGCACTAATTCACGTTCTAAAAGTTTATTTATTATACTGTCCACCCGTACGCCACGGATATTTTCAATTTCCTGCTTTGTTATTGGTTGTTTAAAAGCAATTATAGACAGTGTTTCCAATGCGGGTGCAGACAATTTTTTATCTGTTACTTCTGTTAATTTATTCAGATAAACGGCCATTTCCGGTTTTGTACACATCTGATATGCATCCGCTATTTTTTTTATCATCAGGCCGCTTTTATTTCTATTCATGTCTTCCTGAAGTTCATTGATTAATGCCTCCGCATTTTCCCTGTCAATCTGCAGTATAGCCTCTATCTGCTTGCAGGATAGCGGCTCAGCAGATATAAACAGCATTGCCTCAAGAGGTGCCTTCAGTTTTTCATAAAACATTTTCTTCATCATTCCTCAAAAAAATATATATGGATGAAAAAGAATAATCCTGCCTTATATATATTCTTTTTAATTTTATCAATTCCAGCATAGCCAAAAAAGTGACGATCAGCTCCGCCCGATCAGCATCAGCATCGAATGCCTCTGTAAAAAGTGCGCATTCTTTTTCATTATTTCCAAGCAATGTCAATATTATCAACATCTTATCCTGCACGCTGAATTTATCTTTTGCGACTTTCTGGATTTTTTTATCGGACAGCTGTCCTTCCATAACATTCTGAAAAGCTATCCATAAAGTTTTTATATCCATATTCTGGGGAGGCAGATGCTGAACAGGTCCCAGCTCTGTTTCCCGATAAAAAATCTGCCCCTGTGCTATTGCCATTTCGTCAAGTACATTACTAATTTCCTTAAATTTTCTGTATTCCAAAAGTCGTTCTACCAAATCCTGCCGGGGATCATCTTCCTGTTGATCATCTGTTTCACTTACCAGTTCCGGCAGCAGAATGCGCGATTTTATACGCAGTAATTCCGCAGCCATAAGCAGAAATTCACTTGCTATATCAATATTGAATTCACGGAATTGATCTAAGTATATAAGATACTGTTCTGTTAGAACAGCAACAGGTATATCGTAAATATCAATTTTATTTTTTTCGATCAAATGGAGCAACAAATCCAACGGCCCTTCAAAGGCCTTTAGATGCACTTTATACTCTAAAGACATAAATTTCATCCTGTACTACAATATTACACAGGTTCTCATTTCGCACAAAAATCTGTGTAATATTTTTAATTTAATGAGCTAAATCAAATCAGCAGTGCCATAACTAATCTGATCAAGCTCATAATAGGTATGGTAAACATGCTGAGAAAACTTCCCAGTATATGCGTATTGGCCAACAACAGAAAAATTATAAAAATTGCCATGCTGTACCGTTCAATCTGTGCGTACTGCCTGGCAAGTTCATAAGGCAATATATTCATCAATACTTTTGATCCGTCAAGAGGCGGAATAGGAAGCATATTAAATACCGCAAAATTGACATTATAGATCATCGTCATCAATAAAACCTGCTGTATCCATTGCTGCATATAGCCGAATTTATACAAAAAAGCCAATAATATGCCCGCAGCAAAAGCCGCTGCAATATTAGATGCCGGTCCGGCGAGCGAAACAAGAATATCATCCCGACGCATATTGCGGAAATTTCTTGGATTTATCATTACTGGTCTGGCCCAGCCAAATTTGAATATAAACAAAGCAATCAATCCCCACGGATCAATATGTGCAACAGGATTAAGTGTAAGCCGTCCCTGCAGCCGCGGTGTAAAATCACCGCAATACACCGCCACTCTGGCATGTGCATATTCATGAACCGTCAACGCAATGATAAGACCCGGAATCCCGTAAATCATCTCAGGGCCGAAACCAAACATAAGGACCTCCTATCGCTGAACACTCAGCATTCTTTATTTTTGATCATATTGACCAAGAGTATAGCCGACACAGACTTTGCATCGATTATTTCACCATTATATACCATTTGCACTGCCTTTGCCAAAGGAATCGTCAGCAAATTAAGAAATTCATCCTCATCCGGGTGCATCTGTCCCGCCTTTAGTTCTTCCGCTAAATAAATGTGTATATATTCATTGGAAAAGCCGACAGTAGTCGCCAAGGTCAAAAGCTTTGTATATTTTTCAGAGGTATATCCAGTTTCTTCACTAAGCTCCCGTTTTGCGCATGCCAATGGATCTTCCCCTTTTAAATCAAGTTTTCCTGCCGGTATTTCCAAGGTCACCTGCCTTACGGGATAACGATACTGACGGACCATAATTATATTACCATCAGCTGTATACGGTATAACAGCAGATGCTCCTGGATGTTCTATCCATTCTCTGCTCGCATAGCGTCCATTAGGCAGTTCAACTTCGTCTTTTTTTACATGGAGGAGGTCTCCGTCAAAAACATTTACAGAAGCTATTTTTTTTTCAATAAGATCTTCATACATATATTTCATCTCCAAATCAAATATATTTTTCATTATATGCTGCTTATAAGAAAGTTATTTTTCCATTCTTTTTTTCTTCAGTCTGGCATTATTAAGCATTTCCATGGCATTATCAAGAGAAGCTGCTGTGATATCGATACCTGATGCCATGCGAGCTATCTCATTGAGCTGCTCTCCCGATGAAAGTTTCTTAATGCGTGTAACTGTATGTTCTTTTTGGACAGTTTTATCAATATAAAAATGGGCATCAGCCATACAGGCTATCTGAGGCAGGTGAGTTATACACAGCACCTGTTTGAATGCTGCTATCTTGGCTATTCTTTCAGCTACCATTTGCGCGGTCTTCCCGCCTATGCCCGCATCGATTTCATCAAATACCATCACACCGACATGATCGTCTGCCGCAGTCACGGTTTTTATTGCCAAGGCAATACGTGATAATTCACCTCCGGAAGCCGTCCTTTGAAGCGGCTTACATTCTTCGCCAACATTAGCGCAGAATAATATCTGAGCTGTTTCTGTACCTGTTTTACTATATTCCTGTGTATCTTTAAACTGGATAGCAAACTGTGCATTATGCATTCCCAGATCAAGCAGCTGTTCTTTCACTCGTTTGGAAAGCTCATCTGCAGCTTTTTTGCGTACAGCTTTGAGTTCAGCAGCGGCTTTTTCAAGTTCTTTCTCTGCTAAATCAGCATCCGACTGCATATCCTTTATTATGACATCGTAATTTTCCATTTCATCCAGTTCATCTTTTATCTTTTTTTGATAAGCCAGAACATTATCAACTTCCGGTCCATACTTCCGGCAAAGTCTTTCAATATCATCACTGCGCCGTAAAAGCATGTTTAAGACAGTCGGATCATAATCAATATCATCGATGTAATCGCGTACTTCGTAGCTGATTTCCTGAAGCTGTATATATGCATCATCCGCTATTTTTTTAGCAGTCGCAAAATTTTTATCATATTTCAAGAGTGCATCAAGATTCTTCTTAATGCCTGACAGTGCAATTAAAACTGTCTCTCCATTATTGTCATCGGCAAGCAGCGAGTAGGTGGATTTTACTAAATTGGCTATTTTTTCCGTATTAGTTATCTTTTTTATTTTTTCTTCAATTTCCCTATCTTCATCCGGCTGGATCGCGATTGCTTCTATTTCATCATTTTGCCAGCGCAGCATCTCCATATGTTCCGTATAATTTTGAGAAGCCGCTTTTTTTTCATTCAGTTTTTTTGTAATCTCCCTATATTGCCCATATGCTTTTATATATGTTTCCATATATTTTTCAAAATCCGGCACTGCCCTGTCAACTAAGGCAAGCTGTTCTTCCGGCCGCAGAAGGGATTGATTTTCATTTTGTCCGTGAATATCGATCATAAGCTCACTAAGTGCCTTCAACGCCGCTGCAGTGACCTGACAGCCATTTATCTGAATTATATTTCTCCCGTTTCTGTTTATCTGCCTGACTATAATCAGCTCATTTGCTTCATCAAGGATAGCATTATTTTCAAGAAAGCTGTGTACGTCATCATTATCAATGGTACAAACAGCTTCAATACGCAAATAACTGCCGCCATTCCTTATAACATCAATATTAGAACGCTGCCCCATAAGCAATCCCAGTGCACCAAGCAGCAGTGATTTGCCGGCCCCGGTTTCACCAGTCAGTATATTAAGCCCATCGTCAAAATTGACTTGCAAATGATCAATAAGCGCAAGATTCCATACAGTCAATGTTTTCAGCATGCTGACCTATCCCTCTTTACAAAATACATCAAGATATAAATTTTTCCAGTTTTTTCATCACTTTTTCCACGGCAGATAACGGTTTTATAATAACCAATATATTATCGTCACCTGCGACAGTCCCGATTATCTCTGGCCACTTTGCATAATCTAAAGTCGAAGCAACAGCGTTTGCCGCTCCCGGCAGTGTCTTTACTACAATTATATTTTCACTGTAATCTATGTTGATGACACTGTCATGAAAAATACGTTCCATACGGTTCTTTGAAAAAAAGAATTTTTTGTCGGAAGGACAGGCATACCTATAGCGTCCGTCATCAGTAGGTATTTTTATCAGCATCATTTCCTTGATATCTCTCGAAACAGTAGCCTGCGTAACGTCAATATGGTGATTTCGCAATGCTTCGGCCAGCTCTTCCTGTGTTTCAATAATCGAGTTTTCTATAATGCTTTTAATTTTTTCATGTCTCAGTGATTTCACGTAAATTCACCCCTGTTTTTCTATCCAGCACATCGCCGGAGCATTAGTATGGTTATGCAATTTATACCAGCACGCCGTAAAAATATGCTTATCCATCATCTTCGTATATTCAAGCAGCTTCAAATATTCATTATACCCTTCTGCATGTCCGGGATAGGCCAAAATTGAAATTATGCCGTTGATTTTCAACAAATCTTTTACCGCATCTATAGTTTTCAATACTGTATCTGCATGTGTGGTTATTTCGTGCGATGCCCCAGGTAAATATCCCAGATTAAAAATCACCGCATCAGCCTTGTGCTTCACATATTTTTTCATATTTATATGCGAATCACATATGTAAGATATATTTTTCTCATATTTCTTAGTTTTTTCCTTTGTTTTTTCTATAGCTTCTTTTTGGATATCAAAAGCATAAATATGTGCATACTTGGCATTATTTGCTAGAAACAACGTGTCGGACCCATTGCCGCAGGTGGCATCTACAAGAAGATCTGCGTTTTTTACCGCTTCTTTCAGAAGACATTGGTTGATTTGAATAGCATTACTGAGCATCTGCATTTGTATTGCTCCGAATTAACTTATTCAAAAGTATTTTATAATAATTTTTATCATCAAATTTAATGATTTTAGCAGAAAAAGGCGCTCTGCATATCATCACCTGTTCATCCGATGAAATAGGATATACGTCTTGTCCGTCAAAAGTCAGTATTACATCCTGACTGGTATCTTTCACCTTTATATTTATCTCTTCTGTTTCATTTATTATCATTGGTCTCACATAAAAGGTATGCGGGCATATAGGGGTGACTAAAAGCACCTTTACTTTCGGATTTATTATTGGTCCTCCCGCTGAAAGGGAATAAGCGGTAGACCCTGTGGCAGTGGATACAATCAGACCATCGGCACGATAACTCGGTACCTTGTAAGAATCAAATTCCAATTCAAGCCCCACCATCCTGGCCACCCCTGCACTTGTCAAAACGATATCGTTTACTGCATAACCCGCCAGTTTGAGTGCATTGTCCTTCTTTATGTAACCGGCGAGCATAAGACGCTGCTCAATGTTATAATTGCCGTTCAATATCTTGATCAGTTTATTTTCCAGCTCGCTCACTTCAATGTCCGCCAGAAACCCTAAAGTTCCTATGTTTATCCCACATACGGGTATATCGTGAGGTGCAAGCAGCCTGCACACTCCCAGCAGCGTCCCGTCTCCGCCTATACTGATGCCGACATCGATATCCGCATTAAGAATATTTTTTACGCCAATATCTTTGCAGCTGAAAAGCTCTGCCATTTCCTGGGGCAGAAACACATCGGCATTTTGTTTTTCAAAAAATATCCTCATTCTGTCAAGAATATCTTTGCTGGCCTTTTTTTTACAATTCGGGAAAATACCTATTCTCATTTTTTTGCCTCTATTATTATTTTATATCAAGCATCTTATGCGCCTCTGAAACAACACAGCTTATACTGTCATCATTAAGGACACATCTTGTCGGCATATCAGCATTATTCAGATATATAAGATATTCTATATTACCTTCCGGCCCCTTAACCGGTGAAAAAGTTATTCCTTCAATTTTAAGGCCTGTCTCTACAGCAAAATCAGCTATTTTTCTTATAACATTCTCATGGATGCGCGGGTCCTTAACCACGCCTTTTTTACCGACGTTTTCCCGCCCTGCCTCAAACTGAGGTTTTATAAGGGCCGCTATCTTCCCATTTTCAACGAGCAGAGTCTTTGCCACAGGAAGCACCTTGGTAAGCGATATGAATGCCACATCAATAGATGCGAAGTCCGCGTATTCCCCCAAATCAGCCGGTTTAACAAAACGTATATTTGTTCTTTCCATATTTACTACACGATCATCTGTACGCAGACACCACGCCAGCTGCCCGTAGCCAACATCAATAGCAAACACCTTTTTTGCACCATTCTTCAATGCACAATCCGTAAAACCGCCAGTCGACGCACCTATATCAATACATACTTTATCAGTCAATTCTATCGAAAAAGCCTCTATAGCCTTTTCCAGCTTCAGCCCGCCCCGGCTCACATAACCTATATTGTCTCCCAGTATACGTATCGGCAGTTCCGGATCTATCAGCGTACCTGCTTTATCTATCTTCCGCTCATCTACCAAGACCAGCCCTGCCATTATGGTTGTCTTAGCTCTCTCGCGACTTTGGACCAATCCCTTTTCGACCAAGACAACATCTAATCTTTGCTTGCTCATCAACTCTATCCTCTCCGATATATTTATATACAGGGAGATAAGCCCCTTTACTTTATCGAATTTTCCCTTATCACGGAAATTATTCCCTCAGCTGTGAGATTATTTTCCTGCAAAAGTTCGCTGCGCGCTCCCTGGCAAATGAATTGGTCGGGCAACCCCATACATTTTATCTTAGGCGGCATTGCATCATTTCTGCTTAAAATTTCCAATACAGCCGATCCAAACCCTCCTGCCAGTACGTTTTCTTCCACAGTAAGGATAAACCGCTTTGTTCTTCCCAGCTCCGCAAACATATTTTCATCCATCGGTTTAATAAATCTGGCATTCACTACACTGCAGGCGATCCCCTCGTCAGATAATTTTTGTGCGGCCTTTCTTGCCGGATGTACCATCGTTCCTACAGCTATTATAACGGTATCACCTGCTGACTCAGTTATAATTTCTGCCTTGCCAATATCGACAGTCTGCACACCAGCGTCTAAGTTCACTCCACAGGCCTGCCCCCGCGGATATCGGATCACCGCCGGACTTTTACAGCCCGCAGCCGTATACATCATACGGCGCAATTCATTTTCATCTTTAGGAGCCATCATCAATATGCCTGGGATATTTCGCAGAAAAGAATAGTCAAATACGCCATGATGTGTCGGTCCGTCCTCTCCCACTATGCCCGCCCGGTCCAAACAAATGGTAACAGGCAGATTCTGTAAGCAGATATCATGTAAAATCTGATCATAGCCTCGCTGCGCAAATGTGGAATAAAGTGCCACAAACGGTTTCTTCCCTGCGGCGGCCAGCCCGGCAGCCATAGTGAGAGCATGTTCCTCTGCTATGCCCACATCAAAAAAACGTTCAGGATATTTTTGCGAAAAAGGAGTCAGCCCGGTTCCTCCCGGCATAGCGGCAGTAATAGCTACTATATCCTTATCCACTTCCGCCATTTTCAATAACATCTCACTGAAAATCTGTGTATATGTTGGTATATTTGAAATTTTTCCCAGCGATTCGCCTGTTTGAATGTCAAAACGTCCTATGCCGTGAAATTTATCCGGTTTCTTTTCCGCCGGCATATACCCTTTTCCTTTTTTAGTGATGACATGCAGCAATACCGGTCCCTGCATATTATTTATTCCCTGCAGCACCTCTATAAGCTTTGGCATATCATTTCCGTCGACAGGACCTATATATGACAATCCCATTTCCTCGAAAAGATTTCCTGCGACCAGAACATTCTTGATACTGTCTTTAAGCAAGCTGGCAGTTTTATAAACTCTATCGCCTACTTTAGGTAAATGCTGCAGCAGAGTGCCAACATCTTTTTTCACTTTCGTATATTCAGGCGCAATTCGTATTTTGTCCAGATAACGGGAAAGAGCTCCGACATTTTTTGATATAGACATTTCATTATCGTTTAAAATAATAACAATATCTTTTTTTAAGGCGCCGGCATTATTCAACGCCTCAAAGGCCTCTCCTCCCGTCAAAGCTCCGTCGCCGATTACAGCGACGACCTTGTATGTTTGTCTGTCAATATCTCTGGCACAGGCCATGCCAAGTGCAGCAGAAATGGATGTACTCGCGTGACCCGTGCCAAAAGCATCATATTTACTCTCAGTTATCTTAGGGAAACCTGTTATTCCGCCTTTTTTCCTTAATGTATGAAATTTATCACGCCGTCCGGTCAGAATCTTATGTGCATAAGCCTGATGACCCACATCCCAGATAATTTTATCCGTGGGAAAATCAAATACCTTATAAAGCGCTATTGTTAATTCGACAACTCCCAGACTGGATGCAAGATGACCTCCATTTTCAGCTGCCACATCAATAATCAGCTTACGTATCTCCTCTGCGAGCTGCAATAGTTGATTTTGTAAAAGCAGTTTCAAATCATCGGGCTGCTTTATGTTATTTAAAATATCCAAGAGCGCACTTCCTTTTAATTTTGCCTGTCCAACAGCTTTTTTACCAATCCGCGGAGGAATTCAGCTTTACTGCCAAATGGTTCCAGGGCTTCTACAGCATTGGCTATAGATTTTTCTGCCATTTTCCTTGCTTCACTCAGAGAAAGTAGTGATACATAAGTGGATTTGTGATTTTTTTCATCACTGCCCACCGGTTTGCCAATTTTTTCATCGTCTCCGATTACATCCAGTATGTCGTCAGTAATTTGGAAAGCCAGTCCAAATTCATCGGCATATCTTGTGAGCGACGCCAATTCATTCTGATCCGCTTTGGCCAAAATACCGCCTGTTCTTATCGCCGCACGAAACAATGCACCTGTTTTTGCAGAATGCAGTTTTCTCAATTCGTCCAATTCAATATGCCTGTTTTCCGCCGACAGATCAAGAGCCTGCCCGCCTACCATGCCTTCCGGCCCTGCAGCTCTGCTTATTTCTAAAGATATCCGCAGCAGAACAGAAGGATCTACGGCATGCTCAGAAGCAATTACTTCAAATGCCATTGTCAGCAATGCATCGCCCGCCAGAACAGCCATCGCATCACCGTATACTTTATGATTTGTCAGCTTACCGCGGCGGTAATCATCATTATCCATTGCAGGAAGATCATCATGGATAAGAGAATATGTATGAATCATTTCCATGGCGCAGGCAATACGCACATACTTATCACCATTCGCGCCCACAGCATCAGCCGCGGCCATCAGCATAACCGGTCTAAGCCTTTTCCCGCCGGCTTTCAGGCTATAATTCATGGAATCTGCCAGAACTGCATTCAATGCTGTTTTTTCTGAATATAAATGCGACAATGCCTCATTTATTAAAGAAACTTTATGCTGCATATATTCATTCATTATCATTTTCTCCCGCGTCTATATTGACGGGAACTTGTTCACCGGAAGCACTCAATTCCCAAAGGCCGCTTATTTCTTTATCGGCATTTTCAAGTTCACCGCGGCAAAATTTGATAAGATCAGTGCTTTCCCTGTACTTTTTCAAAATATCATCCAAAGCCAGTTCCCCTTTTTCCAATTCATTTACCAAACCCTCAAGTCTGTCAACAGCTTCCTCAAAGCTTTTCTTTTTCCTTGCCATTATATTGCATATCCTTCACTATATCTTCAACAGAAGTTAAAACCTGCCCATCTGCCAAAATAATTTTCAGTTTATCATTTTTACTCAAGAGAGAAACACTGTTTATGATCACCTTATCTTTATATATCAAAGAATATCCTCTCTTCATAGCAGCCTCCGGGTCTAGCAGAGAAGCCTTCCCTTCTAAGACAGCCAATGCACTTTTTTTTATTTCCATCTGCCTGCGCAATGAATTGTCTAATCCGGCAAAGAGCTGATCCATCTGCTGATGTCTGCTGCCTAAAAGATAATAGCTGTCTTTAAAAACAATGCTGTTAATGCATTTGTTCAAGCGTTCATGCAGGACAGTAAAATTTTTGCGCATAATATTCATTATATTTTTTTCCAGAAAGGATAATCTTTGCAGCCATTCTTCCCTGGAGGGGATGCACAATTCAGCGGCATGCGACGGTGTTGCCGCACGAACATCACTGACAAAATCAATCAGTGTGAAATCAGTTTCATGCCCAACCGCAGAAATAACGGGTACAGCGGAAGAGTATACTGCTCGTACTACACCTTCATCATTGAACGGCCACAAATCTTCCATTGAACCGCCTCCGCGCCCGATTATAATAACATCACACAGATTTCTATGCTGATTGAAATACTTCAGGGCGGCAACCAGCTGTTCAGATGAAGCCTTTCCTTGAACAGGGACCGGGAAAAGCAGCAATTTCACAGAGGGATCACGTCTGAAAGCCACACGGAATATATCATGAAGTACCGCTCCGGTTTTCGACGTAATAATGCCAACACATTTAGGATGCACTGGCAGGTTTTTTTTATGGGCGGGAGAAAACAAACCTTCCTCTTCCAACTGATTTTTCAGCTGCTCATACCGCACACTCAAAGCACCGGCACCATCTGCTATCAATTGCTCTATATATAACTGATAAGTACCATCCCGTTCATATACGCTGATACTGCCACACGCTATGACCATTAGACCATTTTCAGGCCTGAACCGCAGTTTCTGCGCAAAACGGCGAAAAATGACACTTTTTATGGCAGCTTTATCATCTTTCAAAGTAAGATAGCAATGCCCGGACGAATGCAGTTTGAAATTTGATATTTCACCACGTATCATTACCTTTTTTAAATTATCATCAGCAGACATTATCTCACTGATATAAGAATTTATTTGACTAACACTATAAACAGCCATAAATATTCCTTTTAAGCAAAAAGCCGGGCTTCTGCCCGGCTTTAATTCATTTTCTGACGATAGAACCCAAAACGCCGTTAATAAAACGACTGGAATCATCTGTTCCAAATTGTTTGGCCAGTTCAACAGCCTCATTTATTATTATTTTGGGAGTCAAATCCGCACTGCCAAATTCCAGTTCATAAACAGCGATGCGCAGGATATTTCTGTCCACCGCCGGCATTCTGTCAAGATGCCAGTCCCCTGATACTGCACCTATTTTACTGTCAATATATGCCTTATTGTCTATTGTTCCGTCCACTAGATTATGCATATACAAAAAATCCCGCTCTTTCAGAACCTTTGTAAGACCCAAAACACCGTCAATAGCATTTTCCTTGTTAAGGATGCTGTTAAGATCAAGCTGAAACAGCGTTTGCAAAGCTACACAGCGAGCCTGCCTTCGACTCATAAATAAAAATTTCTCCTTTTAGCGACGAAATACAGGCGGAATAAATTTTTGTATATAATCAAGAATATTTTCCGCAGTTTCTAATAAATCGTCATTTCTGTCTATTTTATTGCCTATGAACAATCCTATTCCGATAAAAAACAAAACAAAAAGTGTTTTAAAAAAACCAAAAATTAAAATGGATAAACTTATTATCAAACCCAGAAAAATTCCCAAACTTTTTCCGCGGTGATTATCCCAAAGGAATTTTATACATTTTTTCCAAGAAAAGTTTTCCATAATTTACTCCAAGTCAATTATCAAGCCATATCAAATTACACGTTTCTTTTTGCTGCCGCTGGCGGATATATTATCTATAATTATATCCATAGAAACATCATCCAGTCCCATGTAAAGCGCTAACTGACTCTTAATGTTCTTTTGTATCTCATCAGATATATCAACAGCACTGTACTCCTGCCCAAGCATCAGCTTTATTTTAAGATCCGTAGTCAAATCATCATGGTCTGCTTTTTTCAAAAACCTGACTTTCACCTTCACATCGCGTACTCCGGGCATACCAGAACATAGCTTTGTGCAAAAACCAAGTATAGCTCCTTTGGAAATTTTCACATCACCCTGCGCGCCGTGTACAATGATCCCTTCACCGCCCAGATCTCTATCTCTTTTTGATGCAAAACAATTTCCCATAAGTTCAATACTGATAAGAAAAACCAAGGCAGCAGCGACTATCGTTTCTGCCCGTCCCAGAATATAAAGCAGATCGTTCCATAAATCATCAGGCGGAACAACACCTGTACATAAAACAATAACTCCCAGTGACAGCAAAGCGATACATGCGGTGTAAAAAAACAATAAGAATCGATTTATAATCCCCATTGAAAAGCCTCTTTCTCAGCGGACACGAACGACTTCTTCCCTTTCTTCCTTTTCTTCAGGAGGAAAGCCTACGCCCTGTACATGAATATTTATTTCTACTACATGCAGTCCTGTCATCATTTCAATAGCCTTTTTAACATTTTCTTGTACAAGCAGAGCGATATCAGGAATACGCGCACCATATTTTACAATAAGATATAAATCAACAGCAGCTTCCTGTTCCCCTACTTCAACCTTAACACCTTTAGAAAAATTCTTTCTGCCGAGCATCTCAGCTATTCCGCCGACCAGACCGCCGCTCATGCCGTCAACGCCCTCTATTTCTGTTGCTGCGAGACCTGCAATAATGCTGACGACCTCATCAGCTATACGGATGGAACCCAAGCCTGTTTTCTTATCTTTTTTGTCTGCAATAGTATCCATTGTCATCTCTCCTTTTACACTTGACGTATATTATTCCTGCCTTATTATATCAAATGCTGTATGAATATACAACTTCATTCTGTTTTTATAAAAAAGATTCCATATAATTATACACGCTTCATGTTAAACAGAAAATGACACAGACATCTTGCCTGCGTCATTTCCTGCTTAGAAAAAAAAGATGAAGAAAACCGTATTTTTCTTTCAGACGGCAATCACTTTTTTTCCTCTATTTGTTTCTGCAGCATTGCTATAAATTCATCTGTCTGCATCGTTTCTGTCGACTGTTCACCGTGTTTTCGTACAGACACATTATTTTCTTCAAGTTCCTTATCGCCGACGATCAAAATATACGGAATTTTTTTCACCTGACATTCCCGCATTTTATAACCGACTTTTTCATTTCTATCATCGACTTCTACCCGAAGTCCAAGATCAAACATTTTCTTTTTCAACGAATATGCATAATCAGCATTTTTATCGGTAATCGGCAGGATCTTTATCTGAACAGGTGCAAGCCATGCGGGAAAAGCACCAGCGTAGTGTTCGATCAATATCCCGATAAAGCGTTCAATACTTCCATATACTACACGATGAACCATAACAGGACGATGCTTCTGTCCGTCTTCACCGGTATATGTCATTTCAAATTTCTCCGGCATGAGCATATCAAGCTGTATTGTGCCGCACTGCCATGTACGTCCAAGTGAATCAGTAAGATGAAAATCGATCTTCGGTCCGTAAAAAGCACCGTCACCTTCATTGACCACATACTCCAGTCCGCGGTGTTCAAGTGCGCTTTTCAGTGCCGCCGTTGATTTTTCCCACACTTCATCCGACCCCATAGAATCATCGGGACGCGTGCTCAATTCGGCATGATAAGACAACCCAAATGTGCTGTATACTTCGTCAAACAAATCTATCGTATGCTGTATTTCCTCTTCAATTTGTGATGGTAGCATAAATATGTGCGCATCATCCTGCGTGAAGTTGCGAACGCGCATCAAACCGTGCAAAGCTCCTGACAATTCATGTCTGTGCACCAGCCCCAGCTCCGCGGTTCTGAGTGGCAGCTCACGATAACTGTGCGGCTGAGTCTTATAAATGAGTATCCCGCCGGGACAATTCATAGGTTTTATTGCATAATCTTCATCATCGATTTTCGTAAAATACATATTTTCTTTGTAATGGTCCCAATGACCGGATTGTTCCCATAAATGTCGGTTTAAAATTATCGGGGTTTTGATTTCCTGATAGCCATAACGGCGATGAACTGAACGCCAGTAATTGATAAGCTCATTTCTTATGACCATTCCGTTTGGATGAAAAAAGGGAAAACCCGGACCTTCTTCATGCAGGCTGAACAGATCCAGCTCCTTGCCAAGCTTCCTGTGGTCGCGCCGCGCTGCTTCTTCAAGCATATGCAAATATGCATCAAGATCCGCTTTCTTTTCAAATGCCGTTCCGTAGATACGCTGAAGCATTTTATTTTTTGCATCACCGCGCCAATATGCACCGGTGACATTCTGCAGTTTAATTGCTTTTATTTTTCCTGTCGAAACGAGATGAGGGCCTGCGCAAAGATCAGTAAATTCCCCCTGCGTATATAAAGTTATCAGTGCGTCTTCCGGTAAATCCTTTATGAGCATTACCTTATATATCTCGCCTTTTTCTTCAAACATTCTTATTGCTTCTGCTCTTTGCACTTCACTTCTTACAATCGGCAGGTTTTCTTTGACTATTTTTTCCATTTCTTTCTGGATTTTGTCCAAATCAGCCTGCCCAAGCTGTTTTTCCATATCTATATCATAATAAAATCCGTTATCAATTGCAGGTCCAATGGCCAGCTGCACATTTTTATCTCCATAAATACGCTTTACGGCTTGTGCCAGAACATGAGAAGCACTATGTCTTAATGCCCAGCGTCCATCCGCATCATCAAATGTCATAAATTCAACACGGCAGTCCCTTGTAAGCGGCGTCATCAAATCCGAATTACTGCCGTCTATCTTTGCGGACAATACCTTTTTTGCCAGACTGTTGCTGATTTTTTTCAGAAACTCCAGAACCGTTGTATTCTTCTCGATCTCTTTTACACTGCCGTCTTTTAATGTAATTTTTATCATTATCTTCTGCCTCCCGTTATAATCAAATAACTTTTTTTTAAATCTAAAATAAAAAATCCCCGTCTCCATATGAATAATATTCATGCAGAGACGAGGTTGTATTCACTCGCGGTCCCACTCTGCTTGCCGTCTAAAATCAACGGCCAGCTCATGCATCTTCTAACGATGATGAATCGATGCGGCATACTTAAATTTCCCCCGCATAGCTTAAAAGTGGTAATTCAGCAGATATTTTAAGGTACTCGCAGCAAACGCACCTCTCTCTGAAAAATATCACCGCTTAATCATGTCTTTCGCATATCTGATTACTGTATTATTTGATTGTTGATTATAGCACCTGCATATATTGATGTCAATTCATAATCAAAAATTTTCAACGAACGTGCATTTTTTATATATTGCATTCCATATAATATCTAGTTTATAATAATATATTACGAAGAAATTAAAGTAAGAACCTGCAGGGGTAATAATTAATGATACACTATAAATATATGATCTTAACTTACGGCTGTCAAATGAATGAAAGCGATTCGCAAAGGATGGGAACACAGCTCGAAATACTGGGCTATGAAAAGACACTAGTCTTAGATGAAGCCGATGTAATACTACTCAATACCTGCTGCGTCAGAGAAAGCGCAGAAAATAAAATATACGGAAAAATCGGCGAAATAAAGCATTTAAAACAGGCTAAACACGAACTTATTTTCGGTATAGTCGGCTGCATGGCACAAAAAGAAGGTGAAGCCTTATTCAAAAGAGCGCCGCATATAGATTTCGTTTTAGGCACAAATAATATTCATGAACTTAACAATATCATAAACGATATCAAGCTGTCCCGCCACCATATGACCAAGCTGGCACCAGCCGACGGCGGTATACCTCAGGAAGTTTTACCGCCTTCCGGAAATTCACTTTCGGTATGGATCCCTATTATGTACGGCTGCAATAATTTTTGTACCTACTGCATTGTTCCTTATGTAAGAGGCCGGGAACACAGCCGCCCAATGCATTCTATAATAGAAGAAACGAAAAAATACAGTGCTGATGGTGTGAAAGAAATAACACTGCTGGGGCAGAATGTCAATTCATACGGTAAGGATATGCCCGAAGGTGATTTTGCCGACCTTTTATATGAACTGGATAAAATCGACGGCATAGAACGAATCCGTTACATGACTTCTCACCCGCGTGATTTAAATGATAAAGTGATTGAAACCATAAAAAACAGCCGGCATATCTGCACTCACTTCCACCTTCCTGTTCAATATGGCAGCGACCGTATCTTGAAAGCCATGAACAGAGGATATTCTCTTGAATATTATCGAAAGCTCGCAGAAAAGGTACGCAAGGCTATACCCGAATGCAGTCTCACGACAGACCTTATAATCGGTTTTCCCGGAGAAACAGATGCAGACTTTGAACAAATGCTCACTTTTCTCAGGCAGATGCGTTATGATGCGGCATATACCTTTTTATATTCCAAAAGATCCGGCACACCGGCAGCCACTATGGACAATCAGGTGTCCGACTCCGTGAAAAAGAATCGTTTGAATCAGCTTATGTCAATTCAGAACGAAATCAGTCTGCAAATAAACGAAGCTTTTATAAATAAGACTGTTCAGGTCATGGTCGAGGGACCGAGCAGAACTGATGCGTCGGTCTATACAGGCCGTACTTCCACAAATAAAATCGTTCTTTGGCAAAAGAATGGAACAGAAAAGGCTGGAGATATCCTCAATGTACGGATCACGCATCCACAAACTTGGATATTAAAAGGTGAGGCACAATATGCTAAAGAAAAATAATGAACGACTCAGCAGCCAGGAAATAACACCAATGATGCAGCAATATTATGAAATGAAAGGACAGTCAGGTGAAGCCATTCTATTTTTTCGGCTTGGTGATTTTTACGAAATGTTTGATGAGGATGCACAGACCGCTTCAAGAGAATTGGAACTTACTCTGACAGCCAGAAGTAAAATACCTATGTGCGGCATTCCTTATCACGCTGCCGAAAGTTATATAAACAGACTTATCAATAAAGGCTATAAGGTTGCCATCTGCGAACAAATCGGTGATCCTAAAGCTAAAGGCCTTACCAAAAGAGAAATCATAAAAATAATCACCCCGGGAACAGTTATGGATGAGTCGGCCCTGCCCGGACTGCAGAATAATTATATTGTTCTTATTCACGAAAGTGAGAATATACTTATTTTGTCCGGAGCTGATATATCAACGGGTGAATGCTTTTACAGTGTCTATGAAGGTCCTGATCGCTGCCAGACACTGTGCGATGAACTTTATCGGCTGATGATGGCTGAATTGCTTATTATAAGCGGGTTGTCCTGTGCAGAAAAAATTCTTGAATTTTTAAATCTGCATATTCCTAAATGCGTTGTAACTAAAATTGCTGCTGTGTCTGCAGCCGTGGACGACCGCATCACTGAACATTTTGCTGCACCTGACCGTCCCGCCAAAACCATTGCTTCTGCCGCTATCGCTTCATTACTTGATTACCTGCATGCGGCGGCAAAAACAGATCTCAGTCACTTGAACCATCTCACATACCTTGACGCCTCTGCCAATCTGGTCATTGATACCTACACCCTGCGAAATTTAGAAATAACACATAATCTCCACGACGGCGGCAAAAGCGGCACTTTGTTTTCTGTATTGGATTTTACCGGTACTGCAATGGGAAGCCGCAAGCTTTCAAAATGGCTGGAATATCCATTGCTTGACAGGTATAAAATTGAACAGCGTCTTGATGCCGTGGAGGAACTGTCCAAGGATTTTTCACGCAGAGAACAGCTCTCTCTTCTGTTGAAATCCATATATGATTTTGAAAGATTACTTACCCGCGTAGAGGTCGGCTCAGCAAATGCCCGAGATATGCTGGCCTTAAAAAAATCGCTCTATACACTGCCTGAACTGAAGGATTCTCTGCACGGCAGCACCGCTGCCTTTTTACAATCAATAGATAAAAATATAAAAACCTATAGTGAATTGGTTGATTTGCTTGAAAAATCCATTGACGATAATCCCGGTTTTCTTTTGCGGGACGGCGGCATAATAAAGGACGGTTTTGACGAAGAACTCGATGAATATCGGCATCTGGCCTCAGACAGCCAGACATTGCTTCAGCAGATGGAAAATGAACAGAAGCAGCAAACCGGCATAAAATCTTTGAAAATAAGCTATAATAAGGTTTTCGGTTATTTCATCGAGATACGCAAGAGCAATCTGGAGCAGGTCCCGGCTGATTATATACGCAAACAGACTTTAGTAAATACAGAAAGATACATAACTCCGGAGTTAAAAGAATTTGAAACAAAAATACTCGGTGCACAAGAGAAGATTCTTCAAATAGAATACAGACTGTTCGCGGAAATACGTGAAGAAGTAAAAAAGCACGTGTCAAGTATTCAAACGACTGCGCAGAATATAGCCTGTCTTGATGTCATAACGTCGTTTGCCGCGGCAGCCGCCGCTTACAATTATATACGGCCGACTTTAAATGGCAGAGGCGGCATATCGATAAAAGACGGCCGTCATCCGCTTATCGAGCGCATCTTAACACGAGAGCTCTTTGTTCCAAATGATACTATGCTTGACAATGGCGAAAACGAAATCCTCATCATAACCGGCCCCAATATGGCCGGGAAATCCACATATATGCGCCAGACAGCACTCCTGACGTTAATGGCCCAAGCAGGAAGTTTCATTCCTGCCAGAGAGGCTGTTATATCTCCCGTCGACAGAATATTCACCCGTATAGGTGCCAGTGATGATCTGGCGAGCGGTCAAAGTACGTTTATGGTTGAAATGAACGAGGTAGCTCACATTTTAAAATACGCTACAAAAAACAGTCTCATTATTCTCGATGAAATAGGCAGAGGGACCAGCACCTTCGACGGAATGAGCATTGCCCGCGCAGTAATCGAGTATATACGTGATAAAGTAAACGCTAAAACGCTCTTTGCCACTCATTATCATGAACTCACAGACCTGGCCGATGAAAAACATGTCAAAAATTATTGTGTGGCCGTGAAAGAAAAGGGCAGCAAGGTTTCGTTCCTGCGGCGGATAATCAGCGGCAGTGCAGACAAATCTTACGGCATCCATGTCGCTAAACTGGCCGGACTGCCTAAGGCAGTTACTGATCGGGCAGAAAAAATATTGGTCGGCCTTGAAGCTGCGGATACCAGAAAAAAATTTCAAGCGGTAAATGACAACCCTCCAAAAAAAAACTCGGCACCGCCCGTTATGGACACACTGTTTGCTTCTGCCCTGAACACGGAGCTGCTGAATATTGACATAACTACCATGACTCCGTTAGAGGCAATGAATATACTTTATAAACTGCAACAGCAGGCAAGAAGGGAGACCGGAAAATTATGAGCAGTATCCATGTGCTTGACGAAAATACTATAAATAAAATAGCGGCCGGTGAAGTTGTTGAACGCCCTTCCTCCGTTGTCAAAGAGCTCATGGAAAATTCAATTGACGCCGGTGCCAGCAAGATCGACGTAGAGATAATGGCAGGCGGAACAAGTTTTATAAGAATAACAGATAATGGCAGAGCCATGACCCGCGAAGATGTTCAGGTTGCCATTCTTCGGCATGCAACAAGTAAAATCACCGCAGTTGGCGATCTTGAAAAGATAGCCACACTTGGTTTTCGCGGAGAAGCCCTTCCTTCAATAGCTGCCGTTTCCAGATTCTCCATTCTTACGCGAAGAGCACAGGATGAGCTCGGCACCAGTGTTAAAATCATCGGGGGAAAACTTGAAGATATCGGAGAAGCGGGATGCGGAATAGGTACGACAATAAAGGTAGAGGATCTTTTTTTCAATACTCCCGCCAGAAAAAAATTCTTAAAAACCACCTCCACCGAAACAAATAAAATAAATGATTATGTTATCAAGCTGGCTTTTTCCAATCCCCAAATAGCCGTAAAACTCATCAGCAACAATAAAATCACCGTCATTACTCCCGGAACAGGCTCACTAAAAGATACGATCACAGGCATATACGGCAGAACCGTCGGTCAGGAACTGCTTACGCTTGGCTTTAATGACGAAGACGTAAAAATAACAGGTTATATAAGCAAACCGGCTGTCATAAGGAGCAGCCGGACGTGGCAGACTTTTATAGTCAACGGCAGAATAATCACCAGCCGGATGATAAGCCGCGCGATAGACAATGCTTATCATTCTTTATTGCCAAAATCTGGTTATCCCTTAGCAGTCCTTAATATTGAGGTCGCCAAAAACACTATAGACATAAATGTTCATCCGCAAAAAATCGAACTAAAATTTGCCGATGAGGGCCGGCTGTTTAAAGCTGTCTATAAAACAATACTTGATGCTGTCCGTCCCGCTCAAAGTGATGATGCAAAGACACTTGACGCCTTTGCCGCACCTGCAGATTTTATCCGTCCCCGCTATGAAGAGCCCATGCTGCATAGCGTATCCGCGCCCAACAGCGAAACTCCAGAAACTTCATCTGCATTAATGATCCATGAAACTAATCACAGCGGTGGTCTGCATTCCGAAGACACATCTTTTCTGCGAGAAGCTGACGCAGATGATTTCAAAATGGCAAAAGAACAAATTTATGCTATGAAAAACACTGCCGTCATCTCACAGAATATGCAAAATGAAAATATTCTTGCTGATACCCAAACCGATCCGCAGCTTTCTGCTGCCAGAGAACTTTTTCCGCTTGGTCAGATTGATCTGTGCTACATCATAGCACAGGGAGAAGACGGTATGTATATAATAGATCAGCATGCCGCGCACGAACGAATACTCTATGACAGATTTGGCCTTGCAAAGGATCGCATTGTTTCTCAGCAGCTCTTGGTACATCTTCTTTTGAATCTTTCTTCTGCAGAATACGATCTGCTGGAAGAAAACAGGGAAATTCTGTACAAATTGGGATTTAATGCCGAATCATCAGGCCCGCAGCAATTCAGACTTATGGAGATACCGGCAGATATCCCTATGGATGAGGCTGAAAACACAATACGAGACATACTTGCTTCATTAAATGAAATGCACACACCCACACCGCAGGAAATACGGCATGCCTGTCTGGCAACAGCAGCATGCAGGGCAGCTATCAAAGCAGGTGACAAATTGACCTTGCAGCAAATGAAAATAATTCTCGACGAATTGGCTCATACCAGACTGCCCTATACCTGTCCGCACGGCAGACCCACAACCATTAAATTTGAGCATCGTGATCTAGCGAAAATGTTCAAACGAATACAATAATATTTTCCCTGGGAAAATACGTCCACAAGGTGCTATATAACATTTATGAATAATTTTTTTATCACTACCGGCCGTCGAACAGACGGAAACTGTATAGTCAAAGCTCATTCTCTTGCCGAAAAATATAATATGCATTTTATTTATCGGAACAATGAACCGTTGGCGCAAATAAAAAAAAGACACAACTGCCAAACAGTCATTATTGTAAAAAGAGAACGCATAAGTATTGCCACATCTTCCGGTGAACTTTTTTTTCATCCAAATATGGCACAATTGCGAATAAAAAGACTTCTGAAAAATGAAAAGGACAATATGCTCACGGCAATGGATCTCAAAAAGGGAATGTCCGTGCTTGACTGCACATTGGGGTTCGCCACTGATGCGCTTATCAGTGCATTCAGAAGCGGTACTCTCGTTATAGGTCTTGAAGCCGATCCTCTTTTAGCTCTCATTGCAGAGGAAGGACTCCGTGCAGCTGATTTTTCTGTAAAAGAATTGACAAAAGCTGCACATAATATAAAAGTAATAAATGTAAATCATGAAGAATATTTACAAAAGCTGCCCGATAAAAGCATTGATGTAGTTTATTTCGATCCTATGTTCCGCCACCCTCTTATGGACAGTCTCAGTCTCACTCCCTTGCGTATTTTAGCCGATACAGCACCTGTAACAAAAAAAAGCATAGATGAAGCCTGCCGTATTGCTAAACATCGGGTCGTACTGAAAGAAAACAGCAAAAGCAATGAATTTGATCGACTTGGGTTTTCTTCCATTTGCGGTGGCCGATATAGTCCCATCCACTACGGAATTATTAAAATAGGAAAGTATGTATAATAAACAAATCCTCTGCATTTCCTGATTTATTAAAAAACAGGAAATGCAGAGGATTTTTATGCTAAATCATTAAATCATATTCATTTTATAATCAGAATAAAGAGCTTTTAACTCTTCCATCTTATCATACATTTCAATCTGAAGTCCTGATGCTGTCGCAAAATCATTTTCATCTAATGACTTGATCAAAAGAGTAAACAATGATTTTTCATCAATACTGTCTTTTGCCAGATAGCAGCGGATACCATTGATCTTATTCCAGTTGTAAGCATCCTGATCCGTCACGAAAGTCGATGCAATTTCCTTACAGGCACTGACAATAACACGATTTTCCGGAATTATACGGCTGATAATTTCCGTTTTCCAACGTATAAGCTCACCGGAAACAAATGCATCAATGATCTGATCACGCAACGCCCCGCCAGCAGTAACCACAGCACGTTTTTCCGGGAAATTCTTCAAAGCCTGCAGATTTTCCCATACAGTAGCAGGTGGAATAGAGAACAGATGATCGCGTTCTTCCTGTGTATAATCTTCAAAAACATCGTCTTCACTGCGATAAGCACGATCTTTTTCAAGATACCCTGCTACAGTGCCTGCTTCCTTGGAAAGTTCATCAAGAAGTTCATCCGTTGTTTTATTGACAGCATATTTTACACCGTCGAGTATAGCAGAGTAAATAGCAGCCAAGGCAACATAAGTATTGGTATAAGGATTACATGCGCGCAATTCAAAACGAGTTGCCATAGGACTTTTTATATCACGTACAAGACCTGCAAGAATGGTACGATTACGGGAAGGCACTTCAGGCTTATGACCCAGTGAAGTAACAATACATATAGGTGCTTCAAATCCCGGTTTCAAACGATTAAGAGAATCATTTGTAGAAGAAACGAAAGGATTAATGACTTCATAATTTTTAAGCAGCCCCATAATGGCACCATAACCAACGGAACTCATGAAATCCTTTGTCATTTCTTTAGGAGAAAAGAGATTTATTACCTTGCCGCTTTTCAGCTTAGCAGCCATCCCAATATGAGTATGTTCACCATTACCGGCAAGACCGATCATCGGTTTAGCCTTGAAATTGACTTCAAGTCCGTTAGCACGGAAAACTTCTTTTACAAGTGTCCGGACGAACAATTCATTATCTGCCGCTTGGACAGCATTAGCAAATTTCCAATCTATTTCTATCTGTTCGCAGACATGGTTCATATTACCGGAAGCATCCATATGCCCCTTCATGCCGCCAACTTCTTTATGTCCCATTTCAGGTTCCAGACCGTAAGCCTGCATTGCAAGGATCGTCTGTTCCAGCGCAGAACGAACAGCACCGCGTGTACGCTGCCAATACTGTTCCTGCATGACCTGCGATGCACTCATTTCAGGAATATCAGCTTCAGCCAACGGTGTTTTAACCCAGAACTCAAGTTCGGTAGCCGACGTGAAAATAATATCTTCAACGTCACTGCCCTTAATATGTTCCAATCCGGAAACAACATCTTTTTTAGCGAATAAGCTAAGTAATTCTTTTTTGACAAATGCAAGCGTATCAGTCAAAACGGCTCGTGAATCGACTCTTTTATCTTCATGGATAAGGAACGAAGGTATGCGGAGTGTGCCGATAGGTTTTTCAAGTTCTTCATCAAAATTTTCCATATTATAGTCAATAAACCAATTAACTGCGGAGTCAACCGGCATATCAACCTTAGCATTATTCAATGTTGCAATATTAGTCAGAACGACAGAAGAACCATCTGTTTGAACAGCAGAACCTTCATAGAATTTGTCTATATCCTCTAAAAAAACCTGTATAGGGATTTTTTCGTCTGTATCGTTACCTGCCAAATCAATACCGACTAATGAAACAAATTTGATTTCAGGGTGTTCTTTCAATTTGCTAAGAATGTCCTCTTTTGTAGAATTCGCGGGGATAACGAAAAGTAAATCGTCCATAAGAAAACCACCTTTAAATTTAAAAATTAAGCAATAAAAAAACCATATGAATATATCAATCCTGCACTACCCGTGAAGAAATGAAATTACCATATGGCGCCATTGCCTTGTTAACATCTTTACGATACATATATTAGCATACATACATAACTTTGTCTAGCATTTTATAGTAGTTTTTGAAAGTATTCAGCTAAAAATCATAAAAATATAAGAAAAAAGAGTAAATATGTTAATTATCTTAGAAAAATAGTCCTGTTGTCCCCATAAATATTAAGATAAGTTTAGATGCTTAACATAACTTGTCCGCCGGCTTAATATATTTATATCAAATAAGATGCCTGTTTTTCCATTTTCCGCTGTGCCAGCGGTATATGAAAACCAAAGCTCTTATGCATTCATCACATGCCATGCCTATCCATATGCCTACTAATCCCATCTGCATGACAATACCTAAAAAATATGCCATACCGACAGCAATGCTCCACATGCATATAATACCGACAATCACAGGTGTACGAATATCTCCGGCTGCCTGTAAGGAGGCTACCATAACTATATTGACGCCGCGTCCCAATTCAAGAAAAATTTCTACAAATAAAATAGCATGCCCCAATGCCAGGATATCACGGTCACTTGTAAAAACGCGCAATATATAATCACTGCCTGTATAAAACACAATTGTCATCACCAGACATATAAAAACCGAAAGAGTAGCCGTATACCAGACTTTTCGGCCTACCTCCTTCGATCTGCCGGCACCTATCAGATAGCCGACAATGATCTGCGCGGCAGAAGACAAAGCTATAGAATAAATATAGCAAAACGTTGCCAGGATATAAACATACACTTTAGTATTTATAACAGCCAGTCCGAACATATTGACCATCTTCATGATAGTCATCTGTGACAACTGATATGACAGCGTTTCTCCTCCGGAAGGAATACCAATGGAAAGCACTTGTTTTAGGGTTTTCCAGGGGAAAGGATGCAGATACCGCCATGACATTTTGACATTGAGATATCGGCGAAATATATAGAACAATAATACCAATCCCAAAAATTTACTGCAGTTTGTGGAAATGGATACACCGAAAACTCCTAAAGCGGGAATAGGACCAATGCCAAAAATGAGAACAGAATTGCTGAGGATGTGGAAAACATTTATGAAAAGGGATATAAGCATAGTAGTTTTCGTCCATGAATGTCCTCTGAAGCAGGCAACAAGAGAAAAATACAGACCTTGAAAGACTATTCCGCCTGCCACTATGCTGAAATACAAATTGGTTTCTTCCATAATTGCTTCCGGCACTTGCAGCCATTGAAAAAGCTGCTCGCGAAAAAGGAGCAGAAAAAAACTGGCCGTCAAACTGAAAACACCATTAAAAGCAAAGGAAACCGTACATATTTCCTCAATTTTTTGTTTATTTTTAGCACCGAAATATTGGGCTATAAGGATAGTTGTGGCCGTACTGATTACGGTAAGCAGCAGAATTATCACATTCATAACTTGATTTGCATTAGCCACAGCCGCAACAGAAGCCTGAGAGTAACGGCTGATCATGAACTGATCGACATTACCGATCATCATTTGCAGAAATACTTCAACAAAGATCGGCCAACTCATTTTTAGTATGGATGGTGTAAATGTATTTTTCGTCATATTATTATAGATATTCCTTTGGCATGAAAATTTAGCAGCTTGTTACCCTAATTGAAGCAGGTATCGAAATAATATTGTGTCCTATACGTCAAAGAAACCGCATGAAATTTTACTTTCACACGGCTGAAAAATCAATAACTTATATAAGAATAAATGAATCTCAAACCCATTATCAGGATAACATAAGCAGTATATTTAGTCAAAGACGCAGCCTTTAACATTAAGGAAAACTTTACACCAAACTGCGCACCAAGCACAGCTCCCACACCTGTAAAAATCGCAGGCCCCCAAAGAATATGCCCAAGCAATGCATGTGAAAACATTCCGCTGAGAGCAGAAATGGCTAAAATACATGTAGACGTGGCCACTGCTGTATGTATAGGAAATTTTAGAATATAGATCATAAACGGAACGAAAGGTAATCCTCCTTTTTATTTTATAGGTTCAAAATTAACCGTTTTAACATGTACCGAAAGTTTTTTCATTTCTTTAAAAAACACTATATCTGAAAGCTTGCTCTTTGTTCCCTGGATATAATTTTTTTCAGTTATTTCCTGAAGACTTTGTTTTATTATCGGCAAATTTGAAGAATCAATTAACCAAAGACCGCTAAAATTTAATCATAGCATGACGATGCAGATCAATAAATTCATAAGCATCCTTTTTTTTATTCACAGCATTTCCTCCCAGAAAAAAACGCTGCCTGCACTACCCCCAGGATAGTATAAGCAACGCTGCTTTGTGTATTAATAGTTATGCTCTGACACACTCAATCGCTCAACCACTAAAAGAACAGGCTTTATTAAAAATAGAAGCATATATTAATACAATATATCTGTCAATAAAAACAGAAGTAATAATTGAAATTATACTGTATACATAAAATCAAACTCCGAAGATGTTCTTAATTTTCTGCTCGCAAATAAAACCTTCAAGCTGATTTTATATTGCATCGGCTTGAAGGCGTATATAACTATTAGAGAGCAGTCAACTATCTACTCAATATTAAAAAAATCTGATACTGGTTTTTTAATCAATTCCAAGGCTTTAATTGCTTCAACACATTATTCTGCTATTCATATAAGCATTCAACTCTGTTTCGTCCATTACTCTTTGCCATATACATAGCCTTATCGGCATCTTTTTTAATATCAGATATTGTTTTATGATATGGTTTATTAGCTGAAACGCCAATACTGACAGTAACGCGAACAACTATATTCTCTGTCCTAAACTCTGATTTCTCAATGCACGTTCGTATTTTTTCTGCCAAAACGACTGCACCATAACAATTAGTATTTGGTAAGTAGACCGCGATTTCCTCACCGCCCACTCTCCCCACGATATCACTTTTTCTGCAATTTCTGACTATAGCTCCGGCCACTTTCCTTAAAACCATATCGCCAATCGAATGCCCATATGTATCATTTACCTTTTTAAAATAATCTATATCAATAAAAATAACAGAAAATGGGGCATTTTCCCTTAATCCTACCTTTATTAATTTATTGCATATCTCACTGAAAGCATTTTTATTAAGCAAATTTGTTAATCCATCGCGCGAAACCATTACTTTTAATTGTTCATTCAGTTTGGCTAACCGATGTTCCGCATTCTTATTTTCGCTTATATCTGTTAATACCGCTAACTCTGCAAATGCAAAACCGGAGACATTTCGTAAAGGAGCAACAACTACTTTATATATTCTGCCATTAAGTGCCAATTCATGCGCCGGCATGTTTTTCCCCTGATCAAAAAGTTCAAAATCACGCTTAATATTTTCACGCACTTTTTCGTTCAAATCCGTGATTTCAGATTCGATTAAACTATCCTTTTTGGATGTGGCATTACAGTCCACCAGGAATTGGCCATTAGATATGCAATTTCCCTTCCTATCAATTAATACCACAGTAACTGGAATAGTTTCAATCAACTGCTTAAGTGTGATAAACTCTCCGCCGACTTCAATAAAATTTTTCTCATTTTTACAGTATTTCATAGTTAACTCCAATATGCAAATTTTATTGTCAGATAGCTATAATATATATGATATTAATTATTCTTTAAATAATAACCTTTTACTATTATTTAGTCAAACACTTTTTCACTTAAATTAAATCTCTGCATTTCTGCATTAATGAAGACTTTCTTTTATAATCTCATTTCCTATATCAGTTGACAATGTCCATGATTTCAATACTCGTGCTTCTTATATCTTTATCCGAATAGATCACTTTCGTATCTCAGACAGTAGAAATAATATTGTTCAACAATTATAGACACCACGTACTTTTCCAGCCTATTTCATAATGCATACCTTTTTACAGTTTTAGAGCCTGCGAGCTTAACATGTTACTTGATGATTTAGTGTCGGCATTTTAAAGGATTATCCGCCACTCGTATATACACTTTCATGCTGATTTAGTTTATGTATAAACTAACCTTATACAATTGCATTGTCTCAATTTGCATTATTCAGTTAATTTATTTTATCCATGATTCACGCCCACTGAAAACAAGTGGCGTCGACATTATTCAAGCAGCATTCCCATTGTCCATATGCTGAATAATTATTTCTTAATCTCCTAGCGGTTTAATCTTTTTATTTTCTTCACCTCTGTACCTATTTCTTTTTCGTAAGTACTTTTAGTACATAAATTACTTATAAAAATATTATCTATACTGCTATTTAATATTATAGCAATTTTACTGGCTATTTCTAATGATGGTGTTCGTTTTCCTTGTTCTATAAAAGCAATATACCTTACAGTAACACCAATTGCATTTGCCAATTCTTGCTTAGTGAGATTGTTTTTTTCTCTGATTATTTTTAATTTATTCATCTTATTACTCCTTTTCATGTACTAATAGTACATGAATTTTTGTACATAGTCAATAGGATTTCAAAAAAAAATGTAGTACTTTAATATAAAAGAACTTATTGTTCATATTTCAGAAAGGTGCATAATATGATTGCCAAACGTATAAAAACTTTGCGCTCTGAGCAAAATCTGACCCAAAGGGAATTATCTGCTCGTTTAAATTTGACACCTAAAATGATTTCTTTTTATGAGCTTGGGCAAAGGACGCCTCCGAGTGATATTATTATAAAATTGACAGAAATTTTTAACGTATCAGCTGATTATTTATTAGGTAAAACAGATATTAAAGAAAGTGCAGATAATATTCTAAATGAAGGTAATAAAAATGAATTTGCCAAAAAAGATACCATGGACTTAGCAAAATTTCTTGATCAAACCGAAATAATGTTTGATGGTGAAGTTCATAAATTAGATTTCGAATCTCGGCAAAGACTCAGAAATGCGTTGGAATTCGCATTTTATGAGGCAAAAAAAATGAATAAACGTAAAAAGGATTGATTTACTGAGAGTTCTTCAAGTTTTATGTAAACACTAAAAGCTAATATAAAGGGACTGTAACTAATTATGTGTAAATAGAAAAAATAAACTATTCCTCCTGGATTAATGTTAGAATAAATATTAATTCAGGAGGCTTTTATTATGGCTAGACAAAGAAGACTTTCCCCAGAACGTAAAGAATTTCTCCAAAAACTGCTGAGTGCATATCAACCGGAAGATGCGCAGGGTGTTTAGAACATGTTCAAGGACCTTCTCGGAGATACGCTGCAAACCATGCTGGAGACTGAGATGGACGATCATCTTGGTTACTCCAAATACGACTATAAAAACAAGGATACGGATGATAGTCGGAACGGTTACAGCAAGAAAATCGTGACGTCTACGATGGGGAATATTGCTCTCGACATTCCTCGTGATCGGAAAGGTGAGTTCCATCCGCAGGCTGTGAAGAAGAATCAGACGGACGTTTCCAATATTGAGGACCAAGTATTGTCCATGTATGCCAAGGGGATGACCACCCGGGATATCACTGCTCATCTTAAAGAAATCTATGGCGTGGATGCTTCTGCTGAAATGATTTCCCGCATGACAGAGCGTATTCTCCCGATTGCTAAACAATGGCAGAACAGACCGCTGGCCAAGAAATACACAATTGTCTTCATGGATGCTGTCCATTTTCATGTCAGACAGGATCAGGTTGTAAAAAAGGCGGTCTATGTCGCCATTGGAACTCGTCTGGATGCTTCCGTGAGGTTCCTTGGCCTTTGGATTGGCGGCAACGAAAGTGCAAAATACTGGATTGGCATCCTGAACGAAATCAGGAACCGGGGAACGGAAGATATTTTTATTATCTCCGTTGACCGTTTGGCCGGATTTGCCGATGCCATTGGCACAGTTTATCCTGAGGCAGAAGTACAACGCTGCATAGTCCACCAGATCCGTTATACGACCAAATTCGTCTATTATAAAGACATGAAACCATTTGTCCAAGATCTGAAGGAAATTTACCAGGCGCCCACCCTGGAACAAGCAGAGGTGGCCCTAGACGCCTTGGAAGAAAAATGGAACGATAAATATCCCTCTTCGGTTCAGTCATGGCGAAATAACTGGCCGCAGCTATCCACTTACTTCAAATACCCATTGGAAATAAGAAAGATGATTTATACGACGAACCAGATTGAAAATTTCAATCGTCAGTTACGGAAAGTCTCTAAGAACCGGACGATTTTTCCTACAGATGATTCCTTATTTAAGCTGCTCTATCTGGCGACCATAGAGATCACCAAGAAGTGGAGCGGCCGCAACCGCGCCTGGAATAAAATTATTTCCCAGCTTTGCATTTATTTCGATAACCGTATCGAACCAGCTGATTTGGAATGACGACAAAAAATAGCCCGGCTGCTGATTAACAACCGAGGCAACTAGTGCCATTATGTTGGCATATATTTTTCGTAATTTTTGAATTTCCAGCATTAATCCATGGAGTTTACACAGAATGGGTTACACTCTCAATATAAATTTAATTGGATTGTCAACACTTATTTGGACAACTTTTATAAGGTCAATCGCCTAAATTCGAGAGTTCTTCAAGTTTTGTATAAACACTAAAAGCTAATATAAAATTAATAGTAATATAATTTAAGGGTATTGCTTGTAAAAGTGATGCCCTTTAAACATCTCTTTCTAAAAGGCGTTCTTCAAAATAGATATCCAGCTGTGCCCTTATTTGACTCCAGTCTTGTCGCCGTCCAGTCCATTTTTTAGTAATGTCCATCATTGCTAAATACAACATTTTTAGGAGGCTGTCGTCTGAAGGGAAAATCGTCCTGGATTTGCATAAAGTCTTCCATACAAGCTACAAATGCAGCATTTTCTTTTCTTGGAATACACCAATAGGCATTTAAATGTGGTTTGATTTCGTTTTTTTCAGTGCCTTACAAATTGTTTCCGGGCAAACATGTTCTACGATGTGTAATCCCATAGCTTTAGCAGCGATCATTTTTAAACTCCAACGACTATGCCCTGCAGGTGCTTCACTACATGCTATCTGCAAAATTCCAGCTTCCGCTTCGCCGTCGACAATGGGCGATATTTGAGGGATTGAATTCCGTCTATATTACATGGTTTTTTCAAAACCGAGGTCAAATATTCTTTAGAAACTCTAATTATGGTTTGTGCTGTAGTATGAAGCTCTTCAGCAAGCTTCCTCTGATTTGGGGTCTTTTCCATCAAGGGCTAATAAGATATTGTCTCTTTTTACCAGCCTTGCCGAAGTTTTTCCCTTAGATAATATTTGTAATAATTTTTTTCGTTCTTCTGTGGTTAAGTTAATCTGGTACTCATGCTTCATTTACCATCATATCCTCAATCACATTTTACTATACTTGTTTAATAATTCAAAGTAGATGACACACTAGGTTGAACATCATAGGATTCCACAAGTTCATCAGTTTATGCCATCTGCTGAAGGAGGGTGTAAATTTGAAAGTAATCGTCCACCCTCCTCGGAGTCGGAGGGATTGCGCGATTTGCAAAAAAAGATTGCGGTCGTTCATGCCGAAGCAGTCTTGAAGTACATAGCCAAGTTGCCCTGCTCCAAAGAACAAAATCTAGAATTAGTTTCCAATATCCAAAACGTTTTTAAAGACTAAAATAAGCAAGAGAAGGCATTTAAACCACTTCTCCTGCTTATTTTTTTGATAGTAGTAAGACAATTTTCTTCGTTTGGATTTTCATAATTACCTAAACATATTTATGAGCAAGGCCGATAATGTGTGGTTTTTCCCTTACCTTCTTGAATCAGCTGCCCATTTTTTATCATTTTTTTTAGCAGGCGTCCACTGGTTGTCTGTCCGATCTCTAACAGCTTTTCAACTTTCTTCCGTGTTACCATGCCCTGTTTTTTTGCCAGTTGGATTACTTTTTCCTCCTGGCTGTCGTCTTCAGTGCTTAGCTGTTTCTGCTCAGTCTGCGCATTAAGATTTGGCAGGATAAGCTTAAAAACATTATCGGATGTTTCAATCTGCGGTGTCTTTCCACTGACTTCATAAGCATTCATAATCTTTCGCATGCCAGTTCCGTAGGCTTCAATCAGCTCCAAACGATAGAATATATTTGCCAGCTTTGTGTTACGACAAACAGAAATACCCATCAACACATCCTTCAATGTTACCCCGGAAACAAGGCCTCCAATTGAGGTAAATTCTATTCTGTCACTATAGATACTGATAAGCGTACTGGCCCTAAACGAGTATTCCCGGTGTACCAGGGAATTTAACAGAGCCTCTCTGACAGCTACCTCCGGATAATCCCTGGTATCGATACGCCGCAGTTTATCAAACGTAGAGCGCGTCTGATTGTGAAAATCAATATAATCATAAACCTCTTCCATCTGCTTAAACAGAGAGCCGGAAAACTCCTTCCGGTCTTTGAATACACTTTGATTTGTTCCTTCAAAAACAGCAGCCTTAATGGTATGTACGCATTGTTCAGAAAGAAGTAATCCAAGATTGGTATATATGCCATCCTGACTGATCATTCCCAATGTTTTCATTTGAATCGGTCCAAACAAAATATTTCTTTCTGAAAATTCTTTTTGTGCCGCCTCGAAAGTCAATTCCTGCTCGATTGACCGTATTTCCTCAAAGCTGTCTCCATCGGTTTCTTTAATCATTCGCCGTATTGCGGTATCTGTAGCAGGTACAGAAGAATAGCCCTGCCTGACATAAACACCTTCGGGACGCAACCCTTTTTTTGCAATATAATAAGGACGCTGCGTTCCGCGCTGAATCTCAACGGCAATAATGCTCTTTTCCTCTACTTTCAATGTTTCATAATGAAGAAACATTGTCAAATCCGGCTTAATTGCGTCGCACACCATGTTACTGATCTGCAAAGCTGCCCCATCCGGATCATCTACACCGATAACTTCACTATCATCCCGAACACCAATGTAAAGTTTCCCGCCCTCGCAGTTTGCAAAGGCGATGATCTCTTTTTTTATATCGTCTACAATGATCGTTTTCAATTCTACAGTTTCGCTTTCCTGAAAGACCATTTGCACACCTCCCAAAAACTTTCTAATTACATCCTAACCGTTCTAACCATTCCTGTCAATAATCTGGTTAGAATGGTTAGTATATTTAGTAAATGGCTATAAGAACTTCTTATTTGGCAAGTTTCCTGCTATCCGGATTTTCTGCTGAGTGAGATAGAAAAAGCTAAGCTCTTTATTGCCGTTGACATTCTACTATTCATTACCAAACAATTTCACCCAGGTACTTTTCAACATTTGAATACTGTCATTCTCCCATTTGTTAACCGTATAGACATGAAATTCATACAGATTGCCAAAATCTTCTTTCGTTAGACCCAGGCTTTGACACAATGCACGTATTTGCTGACCTTGTCCATTGTATAAAAAGGTTATACTGATCAAGCAGGGCTGTAATTTCAATGCCAAAAAACTCGACGATTTTACTTAGCTTGTCCAAAGGATAGGGAATTTTACTGTTCTCCTGTTCATAAGCACAGTAAGTAGCGCGGTGAATCCAGTTCTGTCAGCAACATCTTGTTGCCGCAGTGCGATAACAGCGCAGCTTGTCCGCTACTGTGACAATGCCAGCCGGGTCATGATATTAAATATTAAACCTTTGAACTTCAAGCAATTTGCGTGGCTCCGGTAATCGGAAGCTGTGAATACATAAGGCGCATAGGTAACGCTTCCGTTACAATGGCAGGTCATTATATGCATATGGTTGCTAAGGTGCATGAACGGGTGCCATTTTCCCCAAAAGCATAAAAGAAAATATCACCATGTCGTGGGGCACTGCCATTTATTCTGCAAAGGGCATTTTTCTTTATTCTCTCTGGCTTTGCCAGTTATGCCCGCCACTCCATGGTGAACGCTCTCTTTTCGCAAGCAGAAATCCCTGTATTTACGCGGGTTTAGGGTAAAAAAAGACCTTGCATAAGCTTCGTTAAAAGCTTTAATACAAGGTCTTTTTGTCTATGTCGGCAGGCTAGCCATTTTTGCCCTTTGGCGGATAAATGGCAGTGCCTCGAGACAAATTATTTTATTCCCACTCAATAGTAGCAGGAGGTTTCGATGTTATATCATAGACCACTCTATTGACTCCGGGCACTTCATTTACTATCCGGCGTGATACTTTATCGAGTACTTCATAAGGTATCTGCGCCCATTCAGAAGTCATTGCATCGGAGCTTGTAACAGCACGCAAGGCAATTGTATGACAATATGTACGGCTGTCACCCATGACACCGACTGATTTTATATTTGGCAAACACGCAAAATATTGCCATATTTTTTCAGAAAGACCGGCAGCGGCTATTTCTTCACGGAAAATAGCGTCGGCTTCACGTGTAACGGCTAATTTATCTTCTGTCACCTCTCCGAGGACACGTATGGCAAGTCCGGGTCCCGGAAATGGCTGACGCCATACCAGATCATGAGGAATACCTAATTTTTCGCCGACTGCACGCACTTCATCCTTAAAAAGTTCACGCAGTGGTTCAATAAGCTCGAATTGCATATCCTCAGGCAGCCCGCCTACATTATGATGGCTTTTTATCGTAGCAGAAGTCTTTGTACCACTCTCAACTACATCCGGATAAATTGTTCCCTGCACAAGGAAATCCATTTTCCCTAATTTATCGGCTTCTTCTTCAAATACGCGGATAAATTCTTCACCTATTATTTTTCTCTTTCTTTCAGGATCGGAAATGCCTTTTAATTTCCCCAAAAATCTATCGCGGGCATCAACACGAATAAAATTCATATCAAATTGATTTTTGAAGATTTGTTCAACTTGGTCACCTTCATTTTTGCGCAGCAACCCATGATCAACGAAAATACATACTAATTGTTTGCCGACAGCCTTGTGCGTCATCACAGCAGCCACCGAAGAATCGACTCCGCCGGAAAGAGCGCAGAGGACTTTTTTTCCGCCGACAATTTCTTTTATTTGTTTGATCTTGCTTTCAGCAAAGGATGTCATATTCCAGCTGCCTTTTACATTACATACATTAAACAGAAAGTTTTGCAGCATCTTTTTTCCGAAAGGTGTATGTTCTACTTCAGGATGAAACTGAACACCGTAGATTTTGCGTTTTTCATCAGCCATTGCGGCGACAGGTGCAGCCTTTGTCGTAGCCAATATTTTAAAATTTTCCGGAGCTTTTGCTACATAATCTCTATGGCTCATCCAACAAGTATCAGCATTATCGATTTCGCCAAAAATAATATCATTCTTTTCCAGTTGTATTGAGGTTTTGCCGTATTCTCCTGAATCAGCATGTTCCACTATACCACCGAGTTCATTGGCAATAATTTGATGCCCGTAGCAAATACCGAGCACAGGTACATCTATGTCAAATAATCCTTTTACGGCCTGAGGGGTATCTTTGGCATAAACACTGGCAGGCCCGCCCGTAAGAATTATTCCTTTTGGATTTTTTGCCTTAATTTTATCAAGTGTATAATCATAAGGTACTATTTGGCAGTAGACTCCGCATTCTCTGACCCGCCTGGCTATAAGCTGATTATACTGTCCGCCAAAATCAATAACAAGTACTAGTTCATTACTGTCTGTCAAAATAAATCCTCCTAATTATAAATGTAGCTGCAGTAACAAGAACAATTAGCTCTGCTGCAATTAGCTTTATCCGAAAGTCTACTATATTATCTTTCAAATAGCAACAGCAATGCAATATAAATAATGCTCCCTTTACAGCAACAGTTTACTATGTAATACTGTCTGCTGTAAAAAGAGCAGTTAAAAGAATAATTTTATTCTCTTTTTATGCTGATCTCAGTTTAAGCTTTGTTATTGCAGCCAAGGACATCAGTAATTTTATGTTTAACAAGTTCCTTAATGTAAGCTCTGGCTGGTGTAAGATACTGGCGCGGATCAAAGTGATCCGGATGTACCGTCAAATGTTCACGAATACCTGCTGTCAAAGCCAGACGCAGATCTGAATCAATATTAATCTTGCAGACTGCCAATTTAGCAGCTTTTCTGAGTTGTTCTTCCGGAATACCGACAGCATCAGCTAATTTACCGCCATTTTTATTGATGATATCGACATATTTAGGAATGACAGATGAAGCACCATGCAATACTATAGGAAAATTAGGAAGTCTTTTTTCAATTTCTGACAGTATGTCAAAACGGAGTGGAGGCGGAACTAAAACACCATCTGCATTTTTAGTGCACTGTTCCGGCGTAAATTTAAAAGCACCATGGCTCGTACCGATTGCAATAGCCAGTGAATCCACACCTGTTGATTTTACGAAATCTTCAACTTCTTCAGGCTGTGTATAGGAAGAATCTTCAGAAGATACGTTTACATCATCTTCTATCCCGGCAAGTCTTCCCAATTCACCTTCGACTACTACGCCCTTCTTATGAGCATATTCTACAACACGTTTAGTAAGTTCAATATTATCCTTAAAACTATGCTTTGAACCGTCAATCATGACAGAAGTAAAACCGCCATCAATACAGGATTTGCAAATATCGAAATCAGCACCATGGTCAAGATGCAAAGCGATTGGCAAATCAGTATCTTCGATAGCTGCCTCTACAAGTTTTGTAAGATAAACATGTTTAGCATATTTACGGGCACCAGCTGATACCTGAAGAATAAGAGGAGCATTTTCTTCTTTGCCCGCTTCAGTGATGCCTTGAATAATTTCCATGTTGTTTACATTGAAAGCGCCGATAGCATAGCCGCCTTCATAGGCTTTTTTGAACATTTCTGTAGTTGTTACTTTTGCCATTAATGATACCTCCAAATTTATAATCTGAGCAACCTTATAAATTATAACACACTTGCAGTATCTTTGCATAATGCTTCAGCCATAATTGTCAAAATTTTTCCATATTCAGCAAGATGATTTTCATATCCATTTATCAATATTATTTGTTGTCATCACTTAAATAGTATTGATTTATCTTGGAAGGAAATTCTAAAGATGCTGTTTTTAAATTATTGACACCGCTGAATATTTATAATATCATAGTGAAGATATACAGTTAACATTGAGATTATTTCCTGGAGGAATGTATTTAAATTATGAGTACGAATGAAAAACTTAGAAATATTGCTATAATTGCTCATGTCGATCACGGCAAAACAACACTGGTTGACGCTATGCTTAGACAGAGTCATGTTTTTCGTGCCAATGAGCAGATAGCAGAACGTGTCATGGATTCCAATGATTTGGAAAGAGAACGCGGTATTACTATACTGTCAAAAAACACTGCTGTTATGTTCGGTGATATAAAAATAAATATAGTAGATACACCCGGTCATGCTGACTTTGGCGGAGAAGTGGAACGCGTTTTAAACATGGTCGACGGCGTACTCTTGTTGGTGGATGCATTTGAGGGTCCTATGCCGCAAACAAAATATGTTCTTAGAAAAGCTTTAGAACAAAAATTGAAACCCATAGTTGTAATAAATAAAATTGACCGTCCCGACCAGCGTGTGGATGATGTCTATGATGAAGTCTTAGAACTTTTCATGGAACTGGGTGCGGATGATGATCAGCTCGATTTCCCGGTTGTATACGCTGCTGCACGCGATGGTATCGCCAAGCTTTCCATGGACGATGAAAGCGATAATTTGGAACCTCTGATGAATCTTCTGATAAAAGAAATCCCCGCACCAAAGGGTGATGCTGACGGACCTTTGCAAATAATGGTGACTACACTGGACGCAGATGAATATGTAGGGCGTGTAGCAATTGGACGTATTATCCGCGGTCATGCCAGAGAAGCTCAAAATGTTGTGATAATAAGCGGTGATGACCAGAAAAAGGCAAAAATTGGGCAGCTTTTTGTTTATCAAGGACTTAAAAGAGTTCCTGTAAAAGAAGCCGGTCTCGGTGAAATAGTTGCTGTAACTGGATTGGGTGATGTAAGTATAGGCCATACTATAGCTGATGCAGAACAACCAGAAGCATTACCTACAATAAATATAGATGAACCTACACTTTCCATGACCTTCGGTGTAAATACCAGTCCTTTTGCCGGCAAGGAAGGTGAATTTATTACTTCCCGTCATTTACGTGACCGCCTGTATAAAGAAACTGAAACAAATGTCAGTCTCAAAGTTGAAGAAACTGATTCTGCCGATACATTCAAAGTATCGGGCCGCGGTGAACTTCATCTGTCAATTTTAATAGAAACCATGCGTCGGGAAGGATTTGAATTACAAATCGGTAAACCTGAAGTAATCTACAAAACAATAAACGGACAGCTTTGTGAACCGATGGAAAATCTTTCTATTGAGGTTCCTCAGGAATTTATGGGAACTGTAATGGAATCACTGGGTACACGTAAGGCTGAACTTTCCAATATGGTAGAGCTTTCCGGTTATCTTAGAATGGAATTTACTATTCCTGCTCGCGGTCTCATTGGTTTTAGATCCGAGTTTTTGACTAATACTAAAGGCAACGGCATTATGAATCATGTGTTCCACGGTTATGTTCCTTATAAGGGAGACATATCCGGACGCGCCCGTGGTTCTTTGGTTGCTTTTGAACAGGGTGAAACCACTTCTTACGGAATCTATACTTTACAAGATCGCGGTACAATGTTTATCTCACCAAATCAACATATATATGAAGGCATGATAGTCGGTGAAAACAGCCGCGATATTGATATTGATATCAATCCATGCAAGAAAAAGAATGTATCAAACATGCGCACAAGTTCTTCTGATGAGGCAATAAGGCTTACCCCTCCGCGTATCTTAAGCCTTGAACAGGCTTTGGAATATATAAATAAAGATGAACTGGTCGAAGTTACCCCGCAAAGTGTGCGTTTGCGTAAATCTGTACTTGATAAACAGCGGCGCGGTCGTATGAGAAAAAGTTCGAAATAAAATTAAAAATTTTTTTCGATCTAGAAGGATTTTATTCTTGTTCGTAGAATACAAATAAACAATAAATATATTCTGGTGTGTTTTGTGATGAGTGGGGGTGATTTTATTGAAATTGATAAACAAAATAGCCAATATCTTAATGCCAATAGAAGAAGTGGATGAGTCGTTCGATTCTGTTACTGCCGAACAACGGGATCGGTCAGAGTCTTCTTCTTTGGAAGAAAAACGACAGTTTGATAAACAGGAACCAGTGCCATCAGAGGCTGAGTCATCTCCAATATCGTCTGTTCGCTCTCGTTTATCTGTACATGCCAATAAAGTTTCTGATATGAAAATTTTTATCTTTAAAATTAATGCATTCGACGAAGTAAAATCTATAGCTGATGCATTAAAACAAAAACGCGCTGCACTTGTAAATTATGAAAAAGTTGATACTGAAACGCAAAAACGCATTTGTGATTTTATCAATGGTGTTTGTTATGTACTCAACGGTGAAGTTAAACGTATATCAAACACAATGGTTCTATATGCACCAGAAAATATTACTATCGGCAATGGTGTCATTAGAGGTGCAGATGGTATGTTCAGAAATGATATAGCCAGCTGAATTTCTTGATATTATCCTGATCGTTATGGGCTTTCTTTTACTCTCAAGGAAAGCCCGTTTTGTTTATTTATATATATAATTCATGAGTTTTTTAGTTCAAATGGTGTACATATGAAACAAAAGTTTTGATCTGCCCGCTATATATCTGAAATTTTATGTGAAATTTTATTTTGTATACCGTTTATATAAAATATTGTTGGCAAACTTGCTGAAAGGCAAGGACGCAAAGCCTTGGGTCTACCGAGATAATCCATGATTGCCAGGCTGCATTATTTATTAGTGCAGTCTGGCTTTTTATTTGAATGAATAATCTGGAGGTATAGAATGTACGTCTTGCATATAGGACGAGATAGGCTTTTTTCAAAAAAATTACAGAATTTAGTGGTAAAAAGTGGTTTTATATATAAATATACAGTATCTCTGGAAGATACCTGTCATGAAATAAACAAAAACAATTTTTATTTGATAATTATTGACAGAGATGTCCATACACCTTATATAGTAAAAATGATACGCAAAAATAATTTTACTGCATACAACCAAATCATTGTAGTTTCGCCGGATGATGATTTCAATATAAAAAAATATTATTTTAAGTTAGGCATAATGGCCTATTTTTATAAAAAGAATTTTGACAGCAACAGATTTTGCAACTATCTAAAAACATTAAATGATGAAATAAAAATCATCACTACTTTGAAATCAATGAAAATTGCAGTCGTTGATGATAATCCTTTTGCACTTGATGTGATAAAGGACTTTTTTTTATTGCATAATATAAAAAATGTAGATTATTATCAAAACTCTTTGGATTTTTTACGAGAAAAACAACGCTTCGATCTTTGCTTTATTGACTTGGTAATGCCTGTTTATGACGGAGAAACTTTAGTCCGTCATACCCGTGAAACCAATAAGGACACTATAATTATTATCATTACAGGCTACAATAATGAAAAAAACATTACGCACTGTCTAAATATAGGTGCTGATGATTTTATGCTCAAACCATTGGATTTTACTATATTCATGTCCAGGATAAATTCATGTATAAGCCGGCATAAATTAAATAACGATCTGCAAAAAGACAGCGAAAAACTTTTTGAACTGGCCACAAGAGACGCTCTCACTAACCTCTATAACAGAACATACTTTCTGGATGCATATAAACGTAAAGTTGCCGAAACACTGAGGACTAAAGAAAAGTTTTCTCTGATTTTATTGGATATAGATCATTTCAAAAATATTAATGATGAATATGGTCATCTAAAGGGTGACTACGTGCTCAGGGAAACGGCAGCTCTGCTGGAGCGTAATCTACGCCAGTCAGATATTTTGTGCAGATGGGGCGGTGAAGAATTTATCATTCTCTTAGGGCATACAGATATCAGTAAAGCTGCTATTGTAGCAGAAAATATGCGCAAAATCATTGAAAACAACGCTTTAACCGGTCTGCGCTCCATTACTGCCAGCTTTGGTGTCATAGAGTATTCTATAAATATAAGTTCGAAAAAAAACTTCACTTTTTTGGATAATTCTCTGTATCTGGCAAAATCTATCGGCAGAAATAAAATTATCTGTAACGGAGATCTGCGTTTGTTTAATCAAGAAAAAATCAGTGAAATAGAATGGAATCCTTTTTTTAAAAGTGGCAATCCAATTATTGATAATGACAATAGCATGTTGATCAACATGTCTAACGATCTTATAAAAAAGTGCCATTTCCCAGATCAATTTAAAGATACAGCTTTGCTAAAAAAAATAATTTTCACCGTTGACGCTCATTTCAAAAGAGAAGAAAATATTATTAAAACAATAGGCTATGAAAAATATGAAGAACATAAATCAACTCATAGAAGTTTGGTGCTAAATGCAATAAAAATGCACGATGCCGTTGACAACGGCAGTGAAACAATGGTAAATGCTATAAAATATGTTATAGAAGAAGCTATTATCGGTCACGTCATAAAATCTGACTTTGATTTTTTCCCGCTGCTGCGTCAATAATTTTACTTGACCATGAACAAACGCTGTGCTATAATTGATTATTACAGAATGGCTAATTATCCTCAAAAGAGAAATATCTCTTGAGGATAAAATATATCAGGCGGGGTGTACAATGAAATATTATGAAATTGAGAGAGCAAGGTGTGAAAAATAATAACGGCCTTGCCTTTTTAATGTTCGTTTATTGCTTTATTATTGTTTAAATGTGCTGAGGGGTGAAAATTTTGTTTAAACCTGTTCCTGTGGGAAAAAGAACAAGGTATAGCTACGCCAAAATTAAAGAAGTTATGGATATGCCGCATTTGCTGGATATCCAGAGAAATTCATATGAATGGTTTATGAAAGATGGGCTTAAGGAGATTTTCCATGATATATCACCAATACAGGATTTCACAGGAAACCTTGTATTGTCGTTCGAAAATTTTTCTTTAGGCGATCCTAAATATGCTATTGATGAATGTAAAGAACGTGATACGACCTATGCTGCACCATTACGTGTTAATGTGCGCCTTATTAATAATGAAACTGGTGAAATAAAAGAACAGGAAGTATTCATGGGTGATTTTCCGTTAATGACGGAAACCGGTACATTTATTATAAATGGAGCTGAGCGTGTCATAGTAAGTCAGCTGGTGCGCTCTCCTGGTGCTTATTACGGAGTGGCAACTGACTCAACTGGCAAACAGTTGTATAGTTCTACGCTTATTCCTAACCGCGGCGCGTGGATAGAGCTGGAAAATGATGCTAATGATGTGATTTCTGTGAGAATAGACCGGACGCGCAAACTTCCTGTTACTATTCTTATAAGAGCACTTGGCATCAGTTCCAACCCCGCTATTGCGGAGCTTTTTGATAACGATCCCCGTATCGTCAATACAATGGAACGTGACAGTGCTGTTTCAAAAGAAGAAGCACTCGTTGAGATATATAAAAGGCTGCGTCCCGGAGAACCGCCGACAATTGAGAATTCACAGGCCCTTCTGGACGGACTTTTCTTTGATCCTAAAAGATATGACCTTGCTACAGTTGGCCGTTATAAGGTCACAAAAAAGCTTGGCTGGAAACGACGCCTCACTGGGCATGAGCTCACACAGCCGCTTGTTGATCGTACGACCGGCGAAATAGTTGTTCCGGCGGATACCCTAATTGATATGTCTATGCTTGAATCTATAAACGTAGAACAAGAAAAGAATATTTTTGGTGACGGTGAAATGATATCTTTCTACGTAAAAAGCAAGACAGATAAGCCAATGAAAATGATCTGCTCACCGACACTTGAATATCATCACAGAACTATTACTATAGAGGATATAATGGCATCAATAAATTATCTTCTTAATCTGATGGACGGTATAGGCTCTACTGACGATATAGATCATCTGGGAAATCGTCGTGTGCGTTCTGTTGGTGAGCTTCTGCAAAACCAATTCCGTATTGGTCTTTCAAGAATGGAACGTGTTGTCAGAGAAAGAATGACTATTCAAGACAATGAAGTTATAACGCCCCAGGCGCTTATCAATATACGCCCTGTAGTTGCTGCGATAAAAGAATTTTTTGGTTCAAGTCAGCTGTCTCAGTTTATGGATCAGCACAATCCGCTCAGTGAATTGACGCATAAGCGCCGTCTAAGCGCATTGGGTCCTGGCGGACTATCACGAGAACGTGCAGGATTTGAAGTTCGTGATGTTCATAACTCACATTATGGACGCATGTGTCCTATTGAAACTCCTGAAGGACCTAATATCGGACTTATTGGTTCTCTATCCACATATGCTCGTGTGAATCGTTTTGGTTTTATGGAAACACCTTATCGTAAAGTTGATAAAATCAATAAAAAGGTCACAAATGAAGTATATTATCTCACTGCGGACGAGGAAGATGACATCGTCATCGCTCAGGCTAATGAAAAATTGAATGAAAATGATTGGTTTTTATCAAATCGTGTTACCGCTCGTTTTCATGAAGAAACAAGTCTCATGCCTGTTGATTCTGTTGATTATATGGATGTTTCACCTAAGCAGGTAGTTTCTATAGCAACCGCAATGATCCCTTTCCTTGAAAATGATGATGCCAATCGTGCCTTAATGGGCGCAAATATGCAGCGTCAAGCAGTACCACTGCTTCGTACGCAGGCACCTTTAGTCGGAACAGGAATGGAATATAAGGCCGCCTGTGATTCGGGTGTAATGGTTTTGGCTAAAAATGCAGGCACAATTTCAAAAGTCACTGCCGATCAGATCGTTGTCCGCAAGGAAAACGGCGATCATGATATATATAAACTCCAGAAATATCTGCGTTCCAATCAGGGCACCTGCATTAATCAGATGCCAATCGTTTACAAGGGTGATAGTGTATATAAGGGACAGCCTATTGCAGACGGACCGGCAACTGATCACGGTGAACTTGCTCTTGGCTACAACATAATAGTAGCATTTATGCCATGGGAAGGTTACAACTATGAAGATGCTATTCTTCTCAGCGAGAAATTGGTAAAAGAAGATATTTATACCTCTATTCATATCGAAGAATATGAATGCGATGCCCGTGATACAAAATTAGGTGCGGAAGAAATAACACGTGACATGCCTAATGTTGCCGAAGAAGCTCTCAAAGATCTTGATGAAAAAGGTATCATCCGCATAGGTGCTGAGGTTCGTCCTGGTGATATATTGGTTGGCAAGGTAACTCCTAAGGGAGAAACTGAGCTCACTGCAGAAGAAAGACTGCTGCGTGCCATATTTGGTGAAAAAGCACGAGAAGTCAGGGACACATCACTGCGCGTTCCGCATGGTGAAGCAGGCAAAATTGTCGATGTAAAAATTTTCAGCAGAGAGAATAACGATGAATTACCACCCGGTGTAAACCAACTTGTTCGTGTATATATAGCCCAAAAGCGTAAAATAGCTGTCGGCGATAAAATGGCTGGCCGTCATGGCAATAAAGGGGTCGTATCACGTGTCATGCGTGAAGAAGATATGCCTTTCCTGCCAGATGGAACGCCTGTAAATATCGTTTTGAATCCTCTTGGTGTCCCTTCGCGTATGAACATAGGACAGGTGTTAGAAACGCATCTTGGCATGGCAGTACGTGAACTTGGCATGCAGATAAACGCGGGCGACCTTTCCGTGGAAAAACGATTGAGAGAAATCGGTTATGATTTTGATGCTTATGATATGCCTAAACCCGATACCGCTGGATTGCATATAGCAACGCCTGTATTTGATGGTGCAAAGGAAACTGAAGTATTTGAAACACTTCACGCATCAGGTTTTTCTAATGATGGCAAAACCATCCTCTATGACGGACGTACCGGTGAACCTTTCGAAAATCCTGTAACTGTCGGCTGCGTATATATGCTTAAACTTCATCATCTTGTTGATGATAAAATTCATGCCCGTTCCACAGGGCCGTATTCACTTGTAACTCAGCAGCCTCTCGGTGGTAAAGCTCAGTTTGGTGGACAGCGTTTTGGTGAAATGGAAGTTTGGGCTCTTGAAGCGTATGGAGCTGCATATACATTGCAGGAAATATTGACCGTGAAGTCAGATGATGTAGTCGGCCGTGTAAAAACCTACGAATCCATCGTTAAAGGTGAAAACATACCGGAACCGGGCGTCCCTGAATCATTTAAGGTTCTTATTAAAGAACTGCAGAGTATCGGCCTTGATATAAAAGTTCTTTCTGAGGACGCTCAGGAAATTATGATTCATGACACGGATGAAGATATTATCGATGCATCTAATGACAACTCGGCAATCCCCACTAAACCGCCGACTGAAGAAAAACCTAATCAACCTGAACCTCAAAAGCAGGAAAATAATATTGTAGATGACGATGACATTATTGCAGAATTAGGCAATATGACAAATGAAGAAGATATGGGCGAAACTGGCAGAAACAGTTCATCAAATGCTGATAATATGACAGATGATGACGATTATAATGAATAGAGGGGAGTGACTACCCTTTGTTGGATGTCAATAATTTTGATTCCATGCGCATAGGGATTGCATCACCGGATAAAATCAGAGAATGGTCTTACGGTGAAGTAAAAAAACCGGAAACTATAAATTATCGTACACTAAAACCTGAACGAGACGGCCTGTTCTGTGAGAAAATATTTGGTCCTACCCGTGACTGGGAATGTCATTGCGGTAAATATAAGCGAATCCGGTATAAAGGTGTTATCTGTGACCGTTGCGGTGTTGAAGTTACTCGGGCAAAAGTTCGTCGTGAACGGATGGGGCATATAGAACTTGCAGCTCCAGTATCACACATTTGGTATTTTAAAGGTATTCCAAGCCGCATGGGGCTCATTCTTGATGTATCACCCCGTTCACTGGAAAAAGTATTATATTTTGCCTCATATATAGTTCTCGATGCCGGTGATACGCCTCTTATGAAAAAACAACTTTTAACTGAAAATGAATTTCATGAATACAGCACAAAATATGGCAGCAATTTCAAAGTTGGAATGGGTGCCGAATCAGTAAAACAACTGCTTGATGAATTAGACTTGGACAAAATGAGCGTTGACCTTCGTGCCGAGCTTAATTCTTCCAGCGGACAAAGAAAGATACGTGCTATACGGCGTTTAGAGGTTGTTGAAGCTTTCCGTAAATCAGGTAATAGACCTTCATGGATGATAATGGATGTAGTGCCTGTCATACCTCCTGAATTGCGCCCTATGGTACAGCTTGACGGTGGCCGCTTTGCCACTTCTGATCTCAATGATTTATATCGCCGTGTCATCAACCGCAATAACCGCTTAAAAAGACTTCTTGATCTTGGTGCGCCGGATATTATTGTGCGCAATGAAAAACGTATGCTTCAAGAAGCGGTAGATGCATTGATTGATAATGGACGCCGCGGACGTCCTGTAACAGGTCCTGGCAACCGTCCGTTAAAATCTTTGAGTGATATGCTGAAAGGTAAACAGGGTCGTTTCCGTCAGAATCTACTTGGCAAGCGTGTCGATTATTCAGGCCGTTCAGTTATAGTAGTAGGCCCTGAATTGAAATTACATCAGTGCGGCCTGCCGAAGGAAATGGCATTGGAATTATTTAAGCCATTTGTCATGAAAAAACTTGTCAATGCCGGTATTGCTCATAATATAAAATCCGCAAAACGCATGGTAGAACGTGTGCGTCCCGAGGTTTGGGATGTTTTGGAAGAAGTAATCAAGGAACATCCTGTATTGCTTAACCGTGCCCCGACGCTTCATCGTCTTGGCATTCAGGCATTTGAACCTGTTTTGACAGAAGGTCGTGCATTAAAACTGCATCCTTTGGCCTGTACAGCTTACAACGCTGACTTTGATGGTGACCAGATGGCTATCCATCTTCCGCTTTCCGCCGAAGCACAGGCTGAAGCACGTATATTAATGCTTGCGGCAAACCATATATTGGCTCCAAAAGACGGACGGCCAATAATCGTTCCTACACAGGATATGGTGCTGGGCTCTTATTACCTGACTATTATTCGTCCCGGTGCATTGGGTGAGGGAAAAATATTCACCGGTATTAATGAAGCTATTTTGGCTTATCAGCATAAGGCTCTCGCTCTTCAGTCTGAAATAAAGGTGCGCATTGAAAATTACGGCATGGTAAAAACTTCATTAGGACGCATGATTTTCAATGAAATCCTCCCTGAAAAGATAAGATATTTTTATAAAGATAAAAATACCGCGGAATGGTGTCTCGGTATTCGCATGGATAAGAAAGAATTGGGTAAGCTTGTTGCTAAATGTTACGAAAAATTGGGCGGCAGTCAAACTTCGGTAGTCATAGACAGTGTAAAAAATCTTGGCTATCATTATGCTTGTATTGCAGGCATGACAGTTGCCATTTCTGATATTATAGTTCCTTCAGAAAAGAAAGAAATAATCGCAGCAACTGAAGGTGTAGTAAATAAAGTTGAACGCCAATTTAACCGCGGTCTTATTACCGAAGAGGAACGACATAAAAATGTGTGTGATCTGTGGACCAAAGCTACTGACGACGTAACTGATGCTATGATGAATAATATGGATGCTTTTAATCCTATTTTTATGATGGCGGATTCAGGCGCCCGTGGTAATAAACAACAGATGCGTCAATTGGCGGGCATGCGCGGTCTTATGGCAGATCCATCCGGTAACATTATTGAATTACCAATCAAAGCTAATTTTCGTGAAGGACTTACCGTATCTGATTACTTCATTTCTTCACATGGGGCTCGTAAAGGATTGGCAGATACGGCACTTCGTACTGCTGATTCCGGCTATCTTACCCGCCGTCTTGTCGATGTAGCACAGGATGTCATCGTTCGTGAGGAAGATTGTGATGTCGTCGGTATCAACCTGGTGCGCGAACGAGCAAAATTGGCTCCATCATCATCAAATGCTATCTCCATGCTGGCCCCCACACTGATTAGTCGCATTTTAGCGCAGGATATAACAGATCCAAAAACATCTGAATTAATTATTGGGGCTGACACTGTTCTTGATGAAGAAAAACTTAAACTCATAGGCGCGCACTGTGTGTCACAGATAATATTGAAAGGCTCTTCCAATGCTGATATATGTGCAGGAAGCGCTGTTTCCACCGAAACCATTTTACTTGGTGCACCCGAAGAAGGCGTACGCGCATCTATAAAAAAAGCCATGATGCATGAAATGCTCGGCAAAAATATAACTGAAGATGTACGTGCAGGTGATGGCACCATACTTCTAAAAGCTGATACCTCGCTGACAGAAAGCAATATAGAATCTATTCTCAATAGCGATTCTAAAGAAGTGAAAGTCCGCAATAATGCTATCCGTGGTATTGAAGTTGAAGCCATAAAAGAAGGAAACGGCGTCATTGAATCGCTTAAAGAACGTATTGTTGGCCGTGTTCTGGCAGAAGAAATCGTGGATTCTTCTACAGGCAAAAAAATAGCTTTACTTAATGAAACGATAACAGATGACCTTGCAGATAAGATCTGTGCCGTTCGTGAAAAAGTTTCAATAAGAAGTGTGCTTACATGCAAATCGCAATTTGGTGTATGTATAAAATGCTATGGTCGTGATTTGGCAAATGCTACACAGGTTGATATTGGTGAAGCTGTCGGTATCATTGCTGCACAATCCATAGGTGAACCTGGCACTCAGCTCACAATGCGTACTTTCCATACCGGAGGCGTTGCAGGAGAAGACATTACTCAAGGTCTGCCTCGTGTAGAAGAACTGTTTGAAGCACGCAAACCTAAACATCATGCAGTCATTTCTGAAATTGAGGGTGATGTGGTAATCACAGAAGACAAGGGTATGCGCATAGTAATTATAACGCCTGAATCGGGTGATCCTCGCGAATATCAGATTCCATATGGTGCCAGATTGATCGTACGTGATAAAATGTCTGTTAAACCGGGAGATAAGCTTACTGAAGGCTCTATTAATCCACACGATATCCTGAGAGTATGCGGTCTGAAAGAAACGCAGCGATACCTTGTTTATGAAGTTCAGAAAGTTTATAAGTCCCAAGGTGTTGAAATAAATGACAAGCATATTGAAGTTATGGTGCGTCAGATGTTGCATAAGGTTAAAATAGAAGACTCCGGCAACACTGAATTTTTACCTGGTGAATATGTAGATATAAATACCTTTGAAGCCGCAAATGCCAAAACCATTGAACATGATGGCATGCCAGCAGTGGCACGTCCTATACTGCTGGGTATCACCAAAGCCTCTCTGGCCACTGATTCCTTCCTTTCCGCAGCATCATTCCAAGAAACTACACGTGTCCTTACCGATGCTGCTATCAAGGGAAAAGTGGATCCGTTGATAGGCTTAAAGGAAAATGTTATTATCGGTAAACTTATTCCTGCAGGTACAGGCATGAGCCGATACCGTAATATTCAGGTCAAAAGTCTCCTTGACCAGACAGCAGTCGATAATAGTGTAAGCTAAAATAATAAAAAAACCACCTTTTGTTTTTATGAAGCGGCGCCATAAATTGGACATGAAAATCCAAACTTATGGCGCCGCTTATTACAAAAGGTGGTTTTTTGTTGCAACACTTTAATTTTACTGTCTATTATCGAATTGCTGATTATTTATTATTTTTTTCATAATAAGCTCATCCGTTTCACCCGGCAGATCATTATATCTATATCCGGGTACTGCAGCATCAAAACGGCAGAAAGATATATATGGACAAAACATGCAGGCCGTTTTTTTATTCATTTTATATGGCGTAGGAGAGATTTCACCTGCCAAAATATGGTTTCCTGTATCGACCAGCATCTCACTCATATGTCTAAGCAATGCACCAAACTCCTCTTCTGTTTTTATACTGGTGCGGCTTGCCTTGCTTATCGATCCGTCCTTATTGAATTTTACCTTGATAAATAATGATGAATCGTCTATTTTCTTTATTATATTTTCATCCAGCAAGACCCATCCTGACATACGCATTTGTCTCGCTATTTCTGTCTTTATTTTACCTTCCGGCATTTCTTTATCAAAAGTGAGAAGTGTACTTTTTAAAAAACAATATAATATTCCCGCAGGCAGCACAGGCCCCAAAGTGGCAGAAGAGTTCTGCACCGCTAACATGTAGGTCAGCAGCTGAAGCTTTAGTCCATGGTAAACTTCAGCAATATTTATATATGCATTGCCGGATTTATAATCTATAATAAGAAAATACTGCCCGCTTCTATCTACATCTATACGATCAATCTGTCCCGAAATATTTATCTTATAACCATCCTCAAGGTCATAGATCAACGGGGGCAAATCAATTTTTTCACGTCCGAATGCCTTTTCTACGGCAATAGGAGAGAATTCGCTGTGCTCTGAAAAATCACAAAGCCTGTCTATAGCCATTTCTGCTGCCTTGGCTATCCTTTTAGTCAAGTGCTTATATTGCCCGCTGCTTAAAAGAATTTTATTTTGCAGCCTGACGGCTAATTCAGAAACTATATTCTGGCACAATTCATGTCTTTCCTCTTTAGATACATCATTCCATCGTTTTTTCAGCGTCAACAATGTTTCACCGAAAGTGCGCATTGTTTCATGCAGGAGTACTCCTCTGTCAGGTGCAGAAAAATTAAATTCTGTTCTCTCTGTCAAACTCAATGCATAATGAGCAAAATGTTTAAAAGGGCAATTGTGGAATTGTTCAAAACGTGTAACACTGCCCTTGAGAAAGCCATTTTTTGTATAGAGCATAGAGGCAGACTGCCTTGACAAAAATGTATCAGATGCCTGTACAAAGAGGCCTGACAAAGCAACAAACAAATCTTTTTGAAAAGATGTTTTCGTTAATAACCAATTGTATACATCAAACCAAAAATCAGCTATCCTTCCTTTTTCCTTATATTGACGCAGCGCAGTAGTCAAATAAGAAATACTGCGGCGACCTGTTACTACTCTTCTTTTTTCGTTTTTATCGGAATAATTTTCCAAAAGTATGGATATATGCTGATTCTTCTTCAAAGAAAACATAAAATATAATCTTTCAATCAAAGGCGAGCGGCTCAAAGAACCTCCATCGGTATCCGATAATGGATAAGATATCCATAAATATTCACGACTCAAGGTGAACGCTTTATATAATAAAAATTTTTCAAAGAAATTATCCTCACCTGCCCCAGCGGAAAGGTTGACTCCTGCTCCATGAAGGCAAAGCCTGTCAAGATCATTTAACAGTCCCTCGTTTTTTACATGCTGCGGCATGCTTCCCTCATTTGCTCCTAAAATATAGATTGCTTTTTTATTTTCCAAACTATTTTGTTCAAAAGAAGCTATAGTAACGTAATCTATCCCCGGAGGTATAAGCGCAATTTGCAGTGCCTCCAATCCGTCACTTAAAATTTCTGCATATGCACTCAGTGTGAATACTTCTTCGCCGCATGTCTCTATAAGTTGATCCATAAAATCAATAACATCATGCCATATTTGCTGCTGTTCCTTTGCTATTAACAAAGCCCCGCTGTCTTCTGCCCGTTTCTGCCATAATGAAAGCTTCTCCGGAACATGCAGCTCAATTAAAAATTTATAAATAACTTCAGTTACACTGCGTACAGTTTCTGATGAATGCAGATTTTCAGCCAATTGCTGCAAGGGTGCGATTAATTGCCGCCGGACAGCATTTATCTTATCAAAAAAAACTTTTTCTTCCTGCGACAGCTGCTGTTCTGCAAGAGGGCTCCTGGAATATTGCCAATCAGTCGATGAAAGCCAATTCTTTTTCCCCCTTATGCCAAACTCTAAAATATAATTTTCCAACATGTCAACATCATCACGTGTAGCTGGAAAAAAATCTGTCTTAAAACAACGCAGTAAAGGTTCATATTGCCAAGTACGAACAGCTTCAAGACAAGATCGCAGCAGCTCAGCAAGAGGATGATGAATAAAAAGTCTCTTTCTATCACTGAAAAAGGGGATCTGATAGTCATGAAATACGGCATGCAGAAGATCATCATATGTTTTTTCACGAATAACAATCCCTATATCGCTGAATACATAATTTTCTTCACGGCACAAGCGCAATATATCTATTGCCACAGCTTCTGCTTCAAGACGACGATTAGCTGCTTCTGCAATAATAAGCCCTTCTGATGATTCCGATTTTTTCACTGGAAAAATAAACATATTAGCAGCTATCATTCTTTGGGCCGGTTTCAAAAAACGATGAAACTGCTCAAGTTTGGTAATTTTGGTTTCGAGATTTAATTGATCGCAAATTTCTTTTATTTCTTTAAAGGTAATATATTGTCGATGAAATAGGGCAGTTTCCTCATTATTTGCAGTATCGCCAAGATCATTTATGCATAAAGTCAAATGAACAGATGATGCTTTTTTAAATAATGAAAGAAGTACACTTTGCTCCTGCGGATTAAAAAAAGTAAAGCCATCAATCCATATTTCAGAATTTTCCAGCCATTTTGCTGACCTTATTTTAGAAGCAGTCAGATCTAGAATATCTTCCGCATCAGTATAACAATTACTGGACAAAGAAATATATTCACCATAAAGCAATACAATATCAGCTAATTTTTGCTGCAAAATTTTATCAGGTATAGCAGGTATAGCTGACTGCAAAGCCGTCGGTGTTATCTTATATGTTTTCAATTCCTCAATGACAGTGCATAAAAAAGAAACAAAATTACGTTGTTGTGCTGCTCGGGCAAAAAAAGTAAGTTCACTTCGATGTGCAAGAATAATTTTTGCCAGAATCAGATTTTTACCTGTTTCTGTAATACGTGATTTTGTTACTCCACCTTCTTGAGTCAAGATATATTGACAAAGTCGACGAAATCCAAAAACAAAAACCCTTGAAAATCCTCCTTTATCGTTCATCAGAACAGCCAGCTTGCGTTCAATTTCAAAAGTCATGTGTTCCGGTAAAACTAAGAAAAGCGGAGTTCCTTCCGGCATTGTTTCCAATCTGTCTCTTATATTCTGCAAGCAGCGATCTGTTTTTCCCGCACCTGAAGGACCAATAATAAATTCAAACAAATTGTTCACCTTCATTTTCAATTGACAAAAAGCCAGCAGGATAATCCCTACTGGCTTCTATTAAGCTCGAAAAAAATTCAAGCATGTATTTAAAATGGTGGCTCACCCGAGATTCGAACTCGGGACACCCTGATTAAAAGTCAGGTGCTCTGCCAACTGAGCTAGTGAACCATAAAATGGCTGGGGTAGCTGGACTCGAACCAACGAATGCGGGAGTCAAAGTCCCGTGCCTTACCGCTTGGCTATACCCCAATCATGTCATACGATTAGAAAAAGCAATATCAGGTTATCAAAATGACAACCTGATATAAACTGAACCGGCAGCAACCTAATCTCCCAGGGGGCTGCCCCCCAAGTACCTTCGGCCTGTGGATGCTTAACTACTGTGTTCGGAATGGGAACAGGTGGATCCATCCAGGTATCGCCACCAGATGCTTCAGATCTTACTGCTTTAGCAGTCTAGAGATGAAGTACGCAAAGTGAGCATCGCGAACGACGCGTTTCCTTGCCCTTCTTAGTGCTTCAGCACTTAGAAATAAAGTACGCAGAGTGAACGCTAGTGAACGCGCGTTTCCTCTAAAATTATCTTAATGCTTTAGCATTGAGATAATCAGCACGCAAAGTGAGTTTACGAACGCCGCGTTTCCTCAAACGTTCTTTTCTGCACCTTAGTGCTCATATATAAAGTAAACCAGGAACTAATCTGCTGCTTTCCCTTTACCTATATACTTTCATGAGTGATCTTGCACACTCAAAACTTCACAGAAGAAATCAGGACCAAACATTTATAGATGAAATTAAGTTAAGCTCTCGGCTTATTAGTACCAGTCCGCTTCGTATGTCACCATACTTCTACTCCCGGCCTATCTACCTCGTCATCTTCAAGGTGCCTTCCAAGCCTTACGGCTCTGGGAAACCTCATCTTAAGGCAGGTTTCACGCTTAGATGCTTTCAGCGTTTATCCTTTCCGAACGTAGCTACCCAACTGTACCCCTGGCGGGATAATTGGTACACCATTGGTTCGTCCACTCCGGTCCTCTCGTACTAGGAGCAGCCCCCTTCAAGTTTCTTTCGCCCGCGATGGATATGGACCGAACTGTCTCACGACGTTCTGAACCCAGCTCACGTACCACTTTAATGGGCGAACAGCCCAACCCTTGGGACCTGCTTCAGCCCCAGGATGTGATGAGCCGACATCGAGGTGCCAAACCTCCCCGTCGATATGGACTCTTGGGAGAGATTAGCCTGTTATCCCCAGGGTAGCTTTTATCCGTTGAGCGATGGCCCTTCCACGCGGTACCACCGGATCACTAAGCCCTGCTTTCGCACCTGCTCGACTTGTTGGTCTCGCAGTCAAGCTCCCTTCTGCCTTTGCACTCTTTGCGCGATTTCTGGCCGCGCTGAGGGAACCTTTGGGCGCCTCCGTTACTCTTTCGGAGGCGACCGCCCCAGTCAAACTGCCCGCCTGGTACTGTCTTGAAGATCGTTACTCTTTCAGTTAGATGCCCGTTAAATAAAGGGTGGTATCCCAACAATGACTCCTCACTGACTTGCGCCAATGTATCTAAGTCTCCCACCTATCCTGTACGTTATTTACCGAATATCAATGCCAGGTTACAGTAAAGCTCCATGGGGTCTTTCTGTCCAGTCGCGGGTAACCTGCATCTTCACAGGTATTTCAATTTCACCGGGTCCCTCGTTGAGACAGTGCCCAAGTCGTTACACCTTTCGTGCGGGTCGGAACTTACCCGACAAGGAATTTCGCTACCTTAGGACCGTTATAGTTACGGCCGCCGTTTACCGGGGCTTCAATTCGGGGCTTCGGATTGCTCCTGACTCCTCTTCTTAACCTTCCGGCACCGGGCAGGTGTCAGCACCTATACGTCAGATTTCTCTTTCGCAGGCACCTGTGTTTGTGCTAAACAGTCGCTTGGGCCTCTCTTGTGCCACCGCCTTCAGCTCCACCCGTTCGGGTTTCACCGTCTGCGGCTATCCTTTTCCCGAAGTTACGGATATATTTTGCCGAGTTCCTTAACGAGGGTTGTCCCGCGCACCTTAGGATTCTCTCCGCGCCTACCTGTGTCGGTTTTGGTACGGGCACTTCTTCTCTCACTAGAAGCTTTTCTCGACAGCGTAGCTCGTTTGAATTCGGTTCCTCCGTAGATTCACCTATCTATCACTTCTCAGCCTTCTCACATGGCGGATTTGCCTGCCATGCAGCCTACCGGCTTCGACGCGCTCTTCCATTCGCGCGCTCAAACTGCTTTCTGTGTCACTCCTTCGTTCAATCGATCCGAAGTGGTACAGGAATTTTTGCCTGTTGTCCATCGCCTATGCTTTGTGCCTCGGCTTAGGTCCCGACTTACCCTGGGACGACGAGCGTTGCCCAGGAATCCTTAGGCTTTCGGTGGAACAGATTCTCACTGTTCTTTTCGTTACTCATACCGGCATTCTCTCTGCTGTACGCTCCAATGCTCCTTACGGTACATCTTCAGTCGCATACAGTATGCTCCCCTACCCAGTATATATTTCTATATCCTGCCACGGCTTCGGTTCTGTGCTTGAGCCCCGGTCATCTTCGGCGCAGAGCCTCTCGACCAGTGAGCTATTACGCACTCTTTTAATGGTGGCTGCTTCTGAGCCAACATCCTGGTTGTTTATGAAGTCCTACATCCTTTTCCACTTAGCACAGCATTTGGGACCTTAGCCGGTGATCTGGGCTGTTTCCCTTTCGACTACGGGTCTTATCACTCGCAGTCTGACTCCCAAGTATTTTATTACAGCCATTCGTAGTTTGACTAGGGTCGGTAGGCTTTACGCCCCCTTGCCTGATCAGTGCTCTACCGTCTGTAATCTTCCCTTGAGGCTAGCCCTAAAGCTATTTCGGGGAGTACCAGCTATCTCCGCGTTCGATTGGCATTTCACCCCTATGCACACCTCATCCCAAAGTTTTTCAACACTCACGGGTTCGGTCCTCCACGCATTTTTACCTGCGCTTCAACCTGGACATGCATAGATCACTGCGGTTTCGGGTCTACACCATATTACTTAACGCCCTATTAAGACTCGCTTTCGCTTCGGCTCCGTGTCTTCCACTTAACCTCGCAATATAATGTAACTCGCCGGTTCATTCTTCAATAGGCACGCCGTCGCTCTCTTACGGAGCTTCGACTGCTTGTAGACATACGGTTTCAGGTTCTATTTCACTCCCCTTCCGGGGTTCTTTTCACCTTTCCCTCACGGTACTATGCGCTATCGGTCGCCAGTTAGTGTTTTGCCTTGGAGGGTGGTCCCCCCAGCTTCTCGCAAGGTTTCTCGTGCCCCGCGATACTCTGGATCCCGGCCCTTAAGTTCCGCTTTTCGCCTACGGGGGTTTTACCTCCTATGCCTGACCTTTCCAAGTCATTCGGCTAAACGTTCCTTAATTTCTGCCGGTCCTCAACCCCGTATCACCGAAGTGTTACGGTTTGGGCATCTGCCCATTTCGCTCGCCGCTACTTTGGGTATCTCGTTTGATTTCTCTTCCTCCGGGTACTTAGATGTTTCAGTTCCCCGGGTTTACCTTCCTTTCGGATGTCAGAACTTCTTCTGACGGGTTGCCCCATTCGGATATGTACGGATCACTAGATGCTTGCTCTTCCCCGTACCTTTTCGCAGCTTACCGCGTCCTTCGTCGGCTCCTGGCGCCAAGGCATCCACCGTATGCCCTTATTCGCTTAACTTCGTCAAACCTGCCGTTAATACCATTTTGCTTCGTCAGTGCTTTGCTTCACTCATCAGCGTATATTAATACACTTTCTTCATTCAGCTTTGCCCTTCCTTGCATTATGATGTTTCTTGCAGCTTTGCCGTTACATTCTAAGATCACTCTTAAAATGTCACCTTTTAGCTTAAGTTCATATGTTTCGTCTTAGCTTTTGTTTTTAGTTTCCTAATTGTGCTTGGTCCAACTATTCCCCGCCATTCTCTAGAAAATGTTTTTTCACAAGTTTGGCATTGGTGATAATTGTTCTTTGCTTTCTCAATGTGCAAT
>NZ_WIQM01000006.1:2500-4790 GCF_015732185.1 Pectinatus haikarae | reverse complement strand
CCCCCCCCCCCCCCCCCCCCCCCCCCCCCCCCCCCCCCCCCCCCCCCCCCCCCCCCCCCCCCCCCCCCCCCCCCCCCCCCCCCCCCCCCCCCCCCCCCCCCCCCCCCCCCCCCCCCCCCCCCCCCTCCCCCTCCCCCCCCCCCCCCCCCCCCTCCCCTCCCCCCCCTCCCCCCCCCCCCCCCCCCCCCCCCCCCGCCCCCCCCCCCCCCCCCCCCCCCCCCCCCTCCCCCCCCCCCCCCCCCCCCCCCCCCCCCCCCCCCCCTCCCCCCCCCCCCCCCCCCCCCCCCCCCCCCCCCCCCCCCCCCCCCCCCCCCCCCCCCCCCCCCCCCCCCCCCCCCCCCCTCCCCCCCCCCCCCCCCCCCCCCCCCCCCCCCCCCCCCCCCCCCCCCCCCCCCCCCCCCCCCCCCCCCCCCCCCCCCCCCCCCCCCCCCCCCCCCCCCCCCCCCCCCCCCCCCCCCCCCCCCCCCCCCCCCCTCCCCCCCCCCCCCCCCCCCCCCCCCCCCCCCCCCCCCCCCCCCCCCCCCCCCTTCCCCCCCCCCCCCCCCCCCCCCCCCCCCCCCCCCCCCCCCCCCCCCCCCCCCCCCCCCCCCCCCCCCCCCCCCCCCCCCCCCCCCCCCCCCCCCCCCCCCCCCCCCCCCCCCCCCCCCCCCCCCCCCCCCCCCACCCCCCCCCCCCCCCCCCCCCCCCCCCCCCCCCCCCCCCCCCCCCCCCCCCCTCCCCCCCCCCCCCCCCCCCCCCCCCCCCCCCCCCCCCCCCCCCCCCCCCCCCCCCCCCCCCCCCCCCCCCCCCCCCCCTCCCCCCCCCCCCCCCCCCCCCCCCCCCCCCCCCCCCCCCCCCCCCCCCCCCCCCCCCCCCCCCCCCCCCCCCCCCCCCCCCCCCCCCCCCCCCCCCCCCCTCCCCCCCCCCCCCCCCTCCCCCCCCCCCCCCCCCCCCCCCCCCCCCCCCCCCCCCCCCCCCCCCCCCCCCCCCCCCCCCCCCCCCCCCCCCCCCCCCCCCCCCCCCCCCCCCCCCCCCCCCCCCCCCCCCCCCCCCCCCCCCACCCCTCCCCCCCCCCCCCCCCCCCCCCCCCCCCCCCCCCCCCCCCCCCCCCCCCCCCCCCCCCCCCCCCCCCCCCCCCCCCCCCCCCCCCCCCCCCCCCCCCCCCCCCCCCCCCCCCCCCCCCCCCCCCCCCCCCCCCCCCCCCCCCCCCCCCCCCCCCCCCTCCCCCCCCCCCCCCCCCCCCCCCCCCCCCCCCCCCCCCCCCCCCCCCCCCCCCCCCCCCCCCCCCCCCCCCCCCCCCCCCCCCCCCCCCCCCCCCCCCCCCCCCCCCCCCCCCCCCCCCCCCCCCCCCCCCCCCCCCCCCCCCCCCCCCCCCCCCCCCCCCCCCCCCCCCCCCCCCCCCCCCCCCCCCCCCCCCCCCCCCCCCCCCCCCCCCCCCCCCCCCCCCCCCCCCCCCCCCCCCCCCCCCCCCCCCCCCCCCCCCCCCCCCCCCCCCCCCCCCCCCCCCCCCCCCCCCCCCCCCCCCCCCCCCCCCCCCCCCCCCCCCCCCCCCCCCCCCCCCCCCCCCCCCCCCCCCCCCCCCCCCCCCCCCCCCCCCCCCCCCCCCCCCCCCCCCCCCCCCCCCCCCCCCCCCCCCCCCCCCCCCCCCCCCCCCCCCCCCCCCCCCCCCCCCCCCCCCCCCCCCCCCCCCCCCCCCCCCCCCCCCCCCCCCCCCCCCCCCCCCCCCCCCCCCCCCCCCCCCCCCCCCCCCCCCCCCCCCCCCCCCCCCCCCCCCCCCCCCCCCCCCCCCCCCCCCCCCCCCCCCCCCCCCCCCCCCCCCCCCCCCCCCCCCCCCCCCCCCCCCCCCCCCCCCCCCCCCCCCCCCCCCCCCCCCCCCCCCCCCCCCCCCCCCCCCCCCCCCCCCCCCCCCCCCCCCCCCCCCCCCCCCCCCCCCCCCCCCCCCCCCCCCCCCCCCCCCCCCCCCCCCCCCCCCCCCCCCCCCCCCCCCCCCCCCCCCCCCCCCCCCCCCCCCCCCCCCCCCCCCCCCCCCCCCCCCCCCCCCCCCCCCCCCCCCCCCCCCCCCCCCCCCCCCCCCCCCCCCCCCCCCCCCCCCCCCCCCCCCCCCCCCCCCCCCCCCCCCCCCCCCCCCCCCCCCCCCCCCCCCCCCCCCCCCCCCCCCCCCCCCCCCCCCCCCCCCCCCCCCCCCCCCCCCCCCCCCCCCCCCCCCCCCCCCCCCCCCCCCCCCCCCCCCCCCCCCCCCCCCCCCCCCCCCCCCCCCCCCCCCCCCCCCCCCCCCCCCCCCCCCCCCCCCCCCCCCCCCCCCCCCCCCCCC
>NZ_WIQM01000005.1 GCF_015732185.1 Pectinatus haikarae | reverse complement strand
ATTATAAAACGTAAATTGCAATAGCAAATTGAACACTTTGGTAAAATGCCGATGATCTCAGGCAATATAAAGTTTATCGAGAAAAGCGTCGAACAATTCTTCCGGTGTCTGGTAGGCAAGTCGCTTGCGCGGACGGCTATTCAATTCATCGGCAAAATGTAATATATCTTCATAAGTATATTTCTCAATCGAAACGCCCTTTGGAATATATTGACGCAAGAAGCCGTTGTGCCGTTCATTTACTGGTCGCTCCCAAGAGGAGTAAGGATGTGCATAATAAACACTGGAACCCCAGGCTTCAATCTTGGAAAATTCCTCGAATTCAGAGCCATTATCGGTTGTAATGGTTTTGAAAACAGAACTGAAACGCTCACCATATTCAGCGTGTAGTTCTTTCATCGCAGCCATGACAGACTCACTGTTTTTACCAGGAATGCGAATAGCCAGGTAATTGTTTGTAACACGCTCAATCAGAGTTAAAACAGCAGCTTCTCTGCCTTTTTTTCTGCCAATCACCGTGTCAGCTTCCCAATGGCCGAATTCCGTGCGTAAATCTACGATGTCAGGACGTTCGTCAATGCTGCGACCTTTCAGACGTTTATGCTTTCGGGTTCCTTTTTTGTTTTGCTTTCGCTTTAGAATTTCAGGCAGCTCGAACAGCGATAGCGGCAAATTACCAGCAGCCATTTCGTTATATAGGGTCTTCGTGCATACCATTTCTTTATCAGCAAAGAGCTGGTGCAGGCGCGCATGACCGACGCAAGCGTCTAACGACCACTTTTTTGCCCTAACTTGCGCAACCACCCACTTAACAAAATCTGAGCAATGTGTGATATAATGCGGCCTTTTGCACTTCATTCGATTCATTTCATATACTGCAAGACCTCGTTTGGCGCTGTACTCTGGTGTACGTCCTCTATGGCTTTTGCGCAGCGGTGTACCGCGGCGCAATTCATACATGATAGTACTTGGCGAACAATTGATTTCTCGGGCGATTGCCCGCAGAGAGTATCCTTGCTTGTTTAGTTGCTGGATCGCTCCGCGTTCTTCCCGTCCCAAATGCTGACCACGTTTTCGTTCAGGGAATACTGTGATATAATTATGGCAGTCCATAGTGATTGTCTCCTCTTTGGTTAATGGTGCTGTGAGAACTCCATTTTACCATTTAAAGAAAAGTCACTGTGGACTTTTTGCTAACTGTTCATTTTCATTTTACAATCAACCTTTAATTATAAAATTTTTTTTTGATACTATTATGCTCTCGAGAAAGGTATCTATAATTTCTCTTAACTGACTAACTTTTTTACCTTTCTCAATAAAGGATCTTACCAAATTAATTATTTGTTTTTTTGTTGGCACAAAATTATCAGAACTTTTAAATTTGTTTATTTGCATGTCAATATTATTAAGGCGCGTTTTATTTGCTAAAATTCTCTCGCGTATTATATCTCCGGTTTGTCCATCTTCAGCTAAATCAAGCAGATTGTTAATTTTACCTGTTATTTCGTTACGTTGTTGTTCGAGTAATTTTTTTTCTCTATTATCTCCAGAAGATATTATATTGATTCGTTTTTGTACTTCAGTGGTAAGCAGAGGGATTAGTTTAGGATTTAATAATTGAATATTTATATAATTTAAAGTGGCAGTTTCAAGCCACTCTTTTTTGATTCTTATTCCTTTGCATCCATTCATTGTTTTATTGTTATTGCAACAGCGATAATAAGAATATTTAGTTCCTTTGGTTGATATAAATGTACCTCCAGTCATTCGTGATCCACATTTTGCACAAAATACTTTACCTGTTAAATAATAAGGAATTTTAGCTTTAAATTTAGCCGTTGCATGTTTGTCGGTAAGCATGCGGGTTTGAACTTTATTCCATATTTCCTGTGAAATAATAGCTGGCATACCGTTTGGAATTTCTATCATATCGCTTGAATCATTCATATGATTGTTTCTTGTATGCAATTTCCCACCTGAAACACGTCCAAAGGTATATATTCCTATATATTTTTTATTACGCAAAATGTCATATAAACTGTTTTTGCCAAAATGGATACCGCGTTTAGTTCAATAGCCATTTTGATTCAATTCTGTAAGGATATGATTATATCCAAATCCGGCAGCTCGAAGTTTAAAGATCAAGCGCACAATAGGCGCTTCTTTTTCATTTACAATATATTTAAGATCTGGCCCAACGTCATAACCTAAAGGTGGAGTACCACCATTATGGCGTGCCTTATATGCGTTTTCCCTCTGCCCTTTCAATGCTTCCTTAGCTAGATTACGGCTATAATACGCAGCCATACCGACCATTACAGTTTCCATCATTTGACCTTCTGGACTGCTATCTATGTTTTGAGTGACATATTCATAATGCACTCCATATTTTTGTAATTGTGCCTTATTATAGTAGTAATCATATTCATTACGTGCATTACGATCAATTTTATGAAAAATGACTGCGGAAAACATACATGACTTAGCATCTTTAATAAGTTTTTGAAAAGCCGGCCTGTGATCATTAGTGCCGCTAAAGGTTTCATCACAATATTCATTAATGATACTATAACCCTTATTATAGCAATATGCTTTAGCCGCACGTAATTGAGCTGTGATTGATTCTTCTCTTTGATTGTTGGATGAATATCTTGCGTAAATTGCAACTTTCATAAAAAATAGTTCCTTCCTTAAGTTAATAGAAATATGATTGTATTAGAGGTGAGTGATATAAAATAGGATGTTCATTATGGACATCCTATGAAAAATATGCGAGTATATAATACTCAATGACTTTTATAGATATCTTTTAATTTTTGATTAATAAAGAAATTTTAATTTTTAAGGGGTATAAAATGGAAATTATACTTATGGATAAAGAAATTCCTGTAATAGAATTAAATATAAATAATATATCTGGCCGCATAAAAGAAATTATTAAAATATATAATGAAGAATATTTACCATTACCAGTTAAATATCAAACCGATAAAGAATACGCATTAGAATCCTGGATAAAGTCTCGAAGTATTTCAACTTCTCGACAAGATTTATCAGTTTTATTAGAAGCTGCAGATGTAGAAACTGCTAGCGCACTATCTCTTAAAAACTTAGGATTAAATCTATCTGATCAGTATTGGTATAGACCTAAAGAAGCTGATATAACTTGGAAACAAGTTAATTTATTTGACAATCAATTTAATACCCAAGGTTTCTCATCTTCAGATGATATGCCATCATCATATTCTCCTGATATGAGTTCTAATGGAGAACTTAGAAAATTTTGGACCATAAAAAATAATAAGCGCTATCTGTATAAAGAAAGTACAGCTCCTTATTATCAGCAAGCCTATAATGAAGTTTTTGCGTCGAAATTGCTATCTAAGTTAAATATCCCTCACGTTACGTATAAATTAGATGTTTTGAAAGATAAAACATATAGTGTTTGTGAAACATTTATAGATCATGACACAGAGTATGTTCCGGCGCTGTACATTCGGAATGCTTGTAAAAAAAACAACAATGAAAATGATTATAAACATTTTCTTCGTTGTATGAAAGTGTTAAAAATACCTTGTAAAAGGGAATCTATTGACACAATGTTAGCATTCGATTATTTAATTAATAATAATGATAGACATTATGGTAATTTTGGTTTTATAAGAAATGCAGAAACATTAAAATTCATAGGCTTTGCACCTCTATTTGATCATGGTAATAGCCTATGGTATAAAGATATAACTAAAAACATGAAACTTAAAAGCCAGGAGGCAAAACCATTTAGAAGTTTACACGAAAATCAAATTAAGTTACTAGAAGAATCTACCATATCTGTAGAAGATATTACTGAAAAAAATATTACTGAAATTGCCCATGATGTTTTTGAAAAAAATTCACTTATTGATAATGAACGTATTAGGCGTATAATATATAATATTGATTTTCAGGCACAGCAGTTAAGGAAAATAATGACAAATTCATTTAGACGGTAATATATTTACTTTTTTAAAAAATTTTCGTTAAAAGGTTAAAAGAAGGTATAAACGTGAAGCAGATATGTAATTTGGATTTAGCTAAGTATAAAATAGAAAAGGAACAAAATATTATACTCGCCAAAAAATACTTAGTTTCTTCAATATATAATACCGCAAAAATAGAAGGTTGTAATGTCACTTATCCAGACACGCAGACCATTCTTGCCGGAGCGGTCATAAATAATGTTTCCGTGGATGATATCCAAACGATCTTAAATTTACGCGACGCTTACAGGTTCATAATTACCAGCATAAATACCCCTTTCTCACTAGAATATGTTTGCAAAATTAATGAATATGTTTCCCGCAACGAAAGTTTGCAATGGGGGGTACTAAGAAGTGGTGATGTAGGCGTCGGTGGTACAGATTGGAAACCAGAAATTCCTGATAAAAAAAACACGGAAGAAAAGATTAAACGAATACTGGCATTAAACAATCCGATAGACAGAGCTTTAGAATATTTTTCATATGCAGTGAAAAGCCAATTGTTTTGGGATGGGAATAAACGTACTTCTATAATAGCCGCAAATAAAATTTTAGTAAGCAATCAATGCGGTATACTGAATATCATGCAGGAAAACATAGCGGAATTTAATAAAACTTTACTATATTATTATAATACCAATGATAACCATCCACTGCGAAGATGCCTTAAGCGTTCAATATATTCGATAGATAAGGGATTTAACATGATTAATTATTATGCTGCGGAAACTGGACTATTTATAAAAACAGCAAATAAATTGCTGCGTGAGGGGAAAAGCCTCCATGATATAAAAGAATTTTTCAAGAAGTTTGTCTTAGATGATAGACAAAATGACGAAAAAAATAAGCTGCTGGAATTGCTTAAACCATTTAGCAATGGCAGATAAAACAGCATTGACAATCCCCACGCCTAAAGGCTGGGGATTCTTGGTTTGACAACCATTGCGCATCCACAGAAGTATCTGCGACTTATACGATTTCCCCAAGCGTAAATTTCCGTGTATCCCACGGTCCCTAGGCTAGGGGGGAGAACCTGCGTCAGTATATTCTTTACCGCGTTTATATCGCGATTATGATGCGTCCCACATTGTGGCAGTCCCATTTGCGGACGGACAGACTTTTAATCAGCAATTTCTGCTATCCTCAGCAACCGCAGATCTGGATGGACGGATATATGCACATGGACGCAGGGCAACACGGATGCGCTGTTCGCAGACAAGCTTATGTTAGCTCACTATGACTGCCCGTACGAGTTAATGTTAAGGTTAGCTCCCTCATCTATCCGGTATATTAAAAGCCAGTCAGGTTGAATATGGCATTCACGAAAACCTTTGTAATTTCCGATCAAGGCATGATCCTTATATTTGCTTGGAAGAGACTTCAGCTCAATCAGAAGTTCAAGAACCTTTTCAAGATAGGCTGGATTATATCCACGTTTCTTTATTTTTTTAAAATCCTTCTTAAAAGCAGTACCATATTCAATTTTCAGCATTTAAATCGTCCATAAGTTCTTTTACAGTGTTGAATTTTTTGCTCATGTTGCGATGATTTACAACGTCATCCATGGCAGCCTTAGTCCTTGCATTATAGGAAGGATTAAGTGATAAATTAAAAGGGATTCCCTGTTCTCTCACTACGGTTTTAGCAAAGATAGTAAACGCTGCGGTTGTTGTTAAACCTAAAGAAGAAAATACTTTTTCGGCATTTTTTTTAAGATTTTCATCTATTCTAATGTTTAAATTAGTATTAGCCATAAGATAAGCACCTCTTTTTTATTTATATTATAGCTTTTTATTTATCACATTGTCAATAAAATTATAAACAATGTCATTACAAAAGACTTCCAATGAAGGAAAAGGGCATGAAGAAATACAACGATTATATCCAGACAGTAATACGCTACTTATCACGAAATGACGAGCTGCGTACATATTTACAAAACCTTGAGGCTGATAAAGCTGCAAAGGAAGAAATGCTCAAGACCATCATACACCCGATCACAGCGCAGTATGTTCTAGGAGCAGCGACTTAAGCAAGGTCGAGCAGGAGACAGCGCGAAAAGAGAAGCTGCAGCATGAAATTGTCGAGCTGAATCTCAATATCACAGAAATCTGGACAGGGTGGATCGAGCAATGCAGCAGCTTGATGCCGAGTCGCAGATCATCTTGAAGGGCCGGTGGATTGAGCGCGATTCATGGGGGCACTGAAATATAAAGACCAGCCGAAGAAAACATGATGAAGCTCTGCAGAGCATGGCAACAGCTGTATTCGGGCCGAAAGCGGTCCCTGAACAGCTGTCTTTCGTGTTTTTCAAGTAACCTGTGGATAAATCGTTGTTGCCGAAATGACCCTTTTACGACTTTTTTAGGACAAAAGACGATCCTTTTTCAACCTATTTTTTACCGAAAACCGTGGTATACTAAGCTTATAATTCAATAATGACATTATTGAATATTAGAAGTCTTTGCATCAACTTGCTCTTTATTTTTGGATGTACTTCCATGTAAAAAATAATATAAAAACATACAAATAATAACAACGATAGCTAAAGCTTCATATAGTCCACGAAATTGAAGAAATGGGATAATAGTTCCTAATAAAAGTGGACCAAATCCTACACCTAAATCCATGAAGATAAAAAAGGTCGATGTAGCTAACCCTATTCGATGGCTTGGTGAAATATTAATAGCAATAGCCTGAGCACAAGACATGTAGGTTCCAAATCCCAGCCCAATAAAAGCACCAGCTGCTAAAAGAAGAAATCCTTGATGAGTTTGACTAAGTATATAAAGGCCAATAGCAAATACCACAAAGGATGGATACATCACAAAATTGTCCCCTTTTTGGTCAAACAATCGACCTGTAAATGGCCTGGATGCTACAGCAAATACCGCATAAACAAGAAAAAAGAATTTCCCAGCCTCAATTAAATTAATCTCTTTTTCAAAGGAGGTAATAAAGCCGAGTATACTTGAAAAACCAATACTAATAAAAAAAGTAATAATCGCAATCGGAATTGCTTTGCGTTCGAAAAAATTACCTAGTGAAAAGCCTTGCATTTGCTTTAGTTGTTCTTTTGTTAATTTAACTTCAGGCACTACTAAAATAAATGTTGCTATACAACTTACAGATAGTAAAATAGCACCTAAAATTAAATTGTTATCTAAGTTTCCATTTTGATAAAGGTAAATACCTAAAAATGGACCGATGGCTGTACTGAGAGTGACAAACATTGCATAATAACTGGTACCTTCTCCTCTTCTTTCAGCAGGAACAATTTGTGCCATAATCGTTCCTGTTGCGGTTGAAGCAACTCCAAACCCTATACCCTGTAAGAAACGTACCCCAAAAAGAAATAATAAATTAACTGTTTTTAGATTTAGCAGGGTAGAGAGTAAAAAAAGAATTAGCCCAAAGTAAAGTGCTTTTTTCGTCCCTAGTCGTTCTATTGATCTACCGACGAAAAGACGTGCAAAGAGCGCCCCTAAGATAAAAATACCACATGCAAATCCCGCGTCACCTAATGAAGCATGTAAATTTGTCATTGTATAGTCAGCAATTATTACCATTGTCAAATAATATGCCAAATTAACAAGAAAACAAATTATGCAATCTATCACAAAAGCTTTGGTCCATAGTTTTGATTTATTCATTTTTATCACCCTTAATATTATTAAACTGTCTTATTATTAAAAAGCAGCTTTAAATCAACTTTTTCAACTTATTCATTGGATAATTATAATTTCCCCTGATCGGTATTATCTGTTTCGTTAAATTCATTTTTCCAAGCTTTTTCATAGCTGAAAATTTTCAACGAATATCACACACATTGATTGAGCAGCAACCTTTATTCCGGTGTTAGCATCATACTAATATCTGGATTTTGTTTTACTGGCATATACATTGGATTGTTAAGATTTAGTTGGATAATTTTTATAAGAACAATTGCCTAAATTTTGCCGTTTTTAAGTCCAAACCATCATAGGCAACTAAAATCACAGAATACAACATTTTTTCACAGCCTTTCATTTATATCCGCTTATAGTGCAGCATTGTTCCCATACTTCTTTAAGATTTTTGAATATGTAACAAATATAATTATAATATTATTTATTAATAAATAATATTATATAATTAATTATGAAATCATTCTTTTAAAGCTATTAAGGAGATATATTATGGACTTAATTCAATTGAAATATTTTCAAGTTGTTGCTCAATTAGAAAATGTAACACGTGCAGCAGAAGAACTTCACATTGCGCAACCTTCACTCAGCAACACAATCAGACGGTTAGAGAAAAGTATAGGAGTTCCTTTATTCGAACGCCAAGGAAGGCGAATACGGCTAAACCAGTTTGGTGAAGTTTTTCTGCGAAGAGTGAAACGCATCTTTGATGAATTGGAGCAAGCCAAACGTGAATTGGCGGATATGGTAAGCCTTGAATGCGGAAACGTCACAGTGGGAGCTACTATATCTCAAATATTCCCAGATCTTTTCGGAAAATATTTAACATATTACCCGAACGTTAAATTTCGTCTTATTCAAGTTGCAGGACGCCTAGAAATACCACAGCAACTTATCAATGGAGAATTTGATCTCTGTATTTCTTCTCTGCCAATTGAACAACCTATTGGTCAATTTAAAATTCACCGTGAGCCTCTGGTAACTGAGGAAATTTTTTTGGCAGTACCAGCAAACCATCGTTTAGCTATGCGAAATAGTATACAACTCAGCGAAATAGCTGATGAATCATTTATTAGCCCACCAAAAGAAGATGGGCTTAGAGATATTACAACTGATTTCTGCAAACAAGCGGGATTTGTCCCTAATATAGTTTTTGAAAGCAGTACTACTGAAGTAATATGTAGCTTAGTAAGAACTGGTCTCGGTGTTGCTTTTCTTCCCGCGTTTTGGTTGAATGAAAAAAGTGCCGATTCACTTGTTAGATTACATATTAAAAATCCTTCTTTACAGCGAACAATCTGGTTATCATGGGTGAAGGATCGTTACTTACCGGCTGCAACTCGTAATTTCAGTAAATTTATAATTAATTATTTTTCACAAGTTGAGATTAATAAATAACTCACTTGATTGTTATAAAGAAATTAAGTTTGAAATATAACATGTTCTGTATATAGGTAAAGCTTTGATATAATCTCTATCTTTTTCCTGCTCCACAACACAAATTATTTTATACTATCATTTTGCGAATATATGTGGTAATATAAGTATATAATAACTAAACAAAAAATTTCAGTATCAGCTTACCACGTATGATATTAAGTTTATATTTTATTACTTTTAGTTTACCAGTTAAAAGATAAATATTTATTATTAAATTCAATAATAAAAAATTTTATAGTAAGCGTTCACGTCAGCCAACGCACTTTCTTACTCAATGTTTTTTTGAGGGGAAAGTGCGTTTTTTGTCGTTTAATATGCTGCTTATAAGGAGAAAAAATATGTTAAAAATATCTTTGAAACAAAATCTCATAAAATTGGGGATCGCTTTCTTTTTCACTTATTCATCTGTGGCAATAGCATTGCCGGTCGTTTCCATATTTGTGAAAGAGAGTCTAAATCTCTCCAATTGGTTAGGCGGTTTTGCTGTTGGCGTATCGTTCATTTCAACAATTTTTTCCCGAAAATATGCCGGGAATTTTGCTGATAATAAGAGCAGCAAAAAATGTTTTATTCTGGGTTTTATTATCTACATGTTTGCAGCACTCATTTGCATGGGAGCTTCAATATCAAATTTGGGAGTTATAGTGTCATTCATGATCCTTATTGTAGGAAGATTACTGCTCGGCATAGGAGAAAGCATGTCGACTGTGGGTATCACGGGTTGGCATCTATTACAGCTTGGTCCTGAACATTCGGGGAAGATACTTGCTGTCATGGGAATGGCTATGTATGGGGCATTTGTATTGGGCGGACCTATGGGACTTGCACTCTATAAAGCGTTCGGTTTTAATGCGGTGATGGCGGTATCGTTTATAATGCCAATTATAGGTATTATGCTATTTAGAACAGCTCCGGAAATTAAACCTCAGAAGTTCACCAACAGAACAAAAAAATCATTTTGGGGACTTTTAAGTCTAATATGGAAACAAGGAGTGACAATAACACTTCAAGGCATAGGGTTTGCTGTATTAGGCGCTTTTATATCTCTTTATTTTCAAAACCAAGGCTGGCCGTATGCCGGTGCAGGATTGTCATTATTCGGTCTCGGTTTTGTAATAAGCCGTATTCTTTTTGGTTCATTGCCTGATAAAAAAGGCGGAGTGAAAGTTGCACTTGCCTCTCTCATTGTTGAAGCATTGGGTCAGGGCTTGTTATGGATGGCGCCGCACTACGCACTTGCATTATTGGGAGCCTTATTGACCGGATTAGGCTGCTCAATGATCTATCCAGCTATGGGCGTAGAGGTCATAAAGAAAGTTAGTCCTGCACAACGCAGTACTGCATTTGGCGGATTCTCGATGTTTCAGGATATAGCTTATGCATTTTCGGCACCCATTGGTGGTGTCATTGCTGATAGATTTGGTTATTCTTCAATTTTTCTTCTAGGTTTCATAGCTGCTATTACCGGTATTGCAATAGTTTGCAGCATGATAGAATACAAATACAATGAATATTAGTGTAAAAACAGATTGAAACAGGCTTATAACAGTTAATACTGCATTTTTAACCGAATTTTTTTAAATCTTCTTACCGTTAGGTAAAAAGCGCTTATTCCATATATAAGCAAGATAAGAATATCAGTAAAAAAATGGGGAGTGTGACCTGAAAGTATTATATTCCGCACAGCTGGCGCAAGATAACTAAGCGGCAGGATGGCAGAAATGATCTTATTAAATAGCGGCATAGCAGCAATTGGAAAAGTGGAGCCCGAAGACATAAAGATAGGAACGGCACAAATAATGCCTATCTGATAAAAGTAAAACATAGCTTTAAAAAAGGAAATCAAAAATGCACCCAGGGAAGTAACGGTAAAGACCACTATTGCTCCTAGAAGTAATAATTTGAATATGTTACCGTGAAATATCGTTCCGGTTATAGCTGTGGCAGCCACTATAAGCAGACTATAGTAACAAAATCCCATAAGCCAAAAAGGCAGTAGCTTTCCGGCTATAACGTATTTTTCATCAAATTTATTATACTTTTGTGTATTATATTCAATTAGAATAGAACCTGATGAACAGAAAAATAATGCCATATGAAAAGACATCATTAAGAGACAATAAACAAAATAATCGGTGTAATTGAGAAATGGATTATATAATATCCTATTTTGCATTTGAACAGGAGAAACCATATTTTGTGCTTGTTCCAATTGATATCCTTTTTTTAATAATAGTGCTGTTCCCATATTTTGGGATAAGTTATTTATTATATTTTCTGCGTTGATTACCGCACTGCTCCCCACCATTATATTTGTTTCATCCATTTCAAATAAGACAGGACTTGACATGCCGGCACCTATCTTTTTCATGATATCAGGAGGAATATCCACCGCCGCAGCAGCTGTTTTATTTTCCAAATAACTTTTCATTTCTTCCTGTGAGCTGCAGTAACCAACAACAGAAAAATATTCAGAGTCTTCAAATGACTGATCTATTTTTCGGCTGGCTTGCGACTGGCTTTCATCATAAATGACCAGCGGAATACTGTCAACGGAATGTTTAAGAAACAAATTATTGAATAATATAAAATAAGCAAGAGGAATAATAAGCGGTATATAGATTAATTTAGGAGCTTTTGATATCATCCATTTAAATTCTTGAGTGGCAATCCTAATAACAATCATCTAATTTTTCTCCATTAATCATTATTTTTTTTATTATTCCGCCGACGGCAGACAAATACAGTTGCGATCATTAAAACTATTCCCGAAAGATAGAGAATGATGCTATTTTTATATAAATCATTGGAAAATCCAATGAGCATGATATCACGAACAGTATCTGCGGTATATGTCATTGGCAGAAACCGAGAATATATATACACAAACATTGGCTTGGCGATATCCGGCCAGGTATAACCGCTATATATAAATGAGGGCATTATATATAGCAGGACAAGAGGAGAAATAGGCTGGCGATGATTTACGGCTAAGGCAGAGATGAAAAAAGCAAAATTGCATATTACAAAACTAAACGCACTGTATATTAATAATATATCCATAAAATTACCACGCATAGCTATATTAAAAAAATTTATACAGATAACACTGCCAATGCTTCCGGCCAATATGGATAAAAACCAATATAATATCAGTTTACCCGTAATAATAGTAAGCAGGGAATAAGAAGTCCATAAGGTTTTTGAATCAAATTCCCGTACGAAAGCTAAACAGGCAGATAATAATAGACTTATCTGAATGCTGTTAGTCACAAGACCAGGTAGTATGAATGATGAATAGGAAGATGTAGGATTATATAAAATACGCGTACTGAAATTTATTGGCAGATATGTGCCCGGTTCCAGAATTTTTGAATTATATGTGGAAATTATTTCTGATGCATATAACTGTACTGTATTAGGATACATTATATTCACCGCATTTATTTCCAGCAAGACACTGCTCTTTTTCTTTGCTTTGATCTTTTTTGCAAAATCGATAGGGATTTCCAGCGCAGCGCTTGCATTATCATCCGCCAAATGATTTATCATATCTTCTTCATTGCTCACTATGGCGATTACGTCAAAGCGTTCAGAATCAAAAAATGATTGAATCAAATTTCTGCTGGCTGCTGACTGATCCTGATCGTATATCACTATTGGCACATTTTTTAAAGTTTGATTTGAAAACATCAGGCCAAAAAAAATAGCATAGAGGATCGGTGCATACAATAACACACAACCGTATTTATTTTCAAAAAAAAGATAGGAAAATTCTCTCATAAAAATAGCAATTATTTTCATATTAAACCGCTAACTCGCAATATGAAATTGCATGCCAGGTTTAATTTGATCTGAATTGACCTGTATTTTTACGTTGAAAGTGATGATATCCTGACCACCTCGTTCACTTGTAGAACGATAGGTAGCAAATTCGGCTTTTTTACTGACATCAACTATTTTTCCATTCAATTTCAAATTGCCGCTTCGGTCTACCACAGTTACCTCGTTGCCAATTGTATATTTAGGCAGATCAGTTTCTTTGACTTTCATATTGATCCAGTTTGACAAAGGGTCTTGCACAGAAACAATAGGCATTCCTGTCGACATCATAGTTCCTTCATCTACATATTTACTACTTATTATTCCATCAAATGGTGCACGTATTTCTGTTTCATCCAGAGAGATCTCAATTTCCTTTAATGCTGCTTGAGCCTGCTCTATTTTTTCATCTATATTCTCCTCATCGGCCTGATCTACGTTTTTCTGCAATAAACCTGCGTTGCTGCTGTCTAGGTTTGCTTGAGCCTGCCGATATGCTGCAGCTGCTTCTTCCAGTTTATTGCGATAACTGTCAACAGTTTGTTCCGATATGGCATTTGCTGACAAAAGTGAACTATAGCGGTGAAAATCACTTTTGGCTAAAGAAAAGTCTGTTTCTGCTTTTTCCAATTGAGCATTTGCATTTCTGGCAGCAGCCTCTGTTGTTTTTCCCTGCAACAGCGTATTAAGCGAAGCCTGCTTTTTCTGTGCTTGCAAGGCTTTGATATTTGCCTTTGCCTGGATTATCTGAGCAGCAATATCCCTTTTATCTATACGTGCCAAAACTTGTCCCTTTTTCACTTGCTCACCTTCACTTACCAAAAGCTCCACAAGCCGCCCCGGTATTTTTGAGGTAATATCAACCTCCGTCGCGTCGGACCGTCCCCAGAGGGTTTTATTATCTTCGGCATCATAACCGCAGCCTGTAAAAAAAACAATGACTGCCAAGCATAAAAATATAAGAGCAGACGAATAATACCCGCATGTTTTCAACATATAAAACCCCTCCCTATTATTATAAAGAACATAAGCAATATCATATCAAATAATAATAAATATGTATAATACAAAAATAAGCATCAATTAATATATTTTATGTATTAATCGATGCTTATTTTTGTTCTAAATTTATTTATAAACAAAGAGATATATTGGAAAACATAATGTTCGTAAATTGCAATAGCAAATTGAACACTTTGGTAAAATGCCGATGATCTCAGGCAATATAAAGTTTATCGAGAAAAGCGTCGAACAATTCTTCCGGTGTCTGGTAGGCAAGTCGCTTGCGCGGACGGCTATTCAATTCATCGGCAAAGTGTAATATATCTTCATAAGTATATTTCTCAATCGAAACGCCCTTTGGAATATATTGACGCAAGAAGCCGTTGTGCCGTTCATTTACTGGTCGCTCCCAAGAGGAGTAAGGATGTGCATAATAAACACTGGAACCCCAGGCTTCAATCTTGGAAAATTCCTCGAATTCAGAGCCATTATCGGTTGTAATGGTTTTGAAAACAGAACTGAAACGCTCACCATATTCAGCGTGTAGTTCTTTCATCGCAGCCATGACAGACTCACTGTTTTTACCAGGAATGCGAATAGCCAGGTAATTGTTTGTAACACGCTCAATCAGAGTTAAAACAGCAGCTTCTCTGCCTTTTTTTCTGCCAATCACCGTGTCAGCTTCCCAATGGCCGAATTCCGTGCGTAAATCTACGATGTCAGGACGTTCGTCAATGCTGCGACCTTTCAGACGTTTATGCTTTCGGGTTCCTTTTTTGTTTTGCTTTCGCTTTAGAATTTCAGGCAGCTCGAACAGCGATAGCGGCAAATTACCAGCAGCCATTTCGTTATATAGGGTCTTCGTGCATACCATTTCTTTATCAGCAAAGAGCTGGTGCAGGCGCGCATGACCGACGCAAGCGTCTAACGACCACTTTTTTGCCCTGACTTGCGCAACCACCCACTTAACAAAATCTGAGCAATGTGTGATATAATGCGGCCTTTTGCACTTCATTCGATTCATTTCATATACTGCAAGACCTCGTTTGGCGCTGTACTCCGGTGCACGTCCTCTATGGCTTTTGCGCAGCGGTGTACCACGGCGCAATTCATACAGGATAGTACTTGGCGAACAGTTGATTTCTCGGGCGATTGCCCGCAGAGAGTATCCTTGCTTGTTTAGTTGCTGGATCGCTCCGCGTTCTTCCCGTCCCAAGTGCTGACCACGTTTCGTTCAGGGGATACTATATGTGTATAATTATGGCAGTCCATAGTGATTGTCTCCTCTTTGGTTAATGGTGCTGTGAGAACTCCATTTTACCATTTAAAGAAAAGTCACTGTGGACTTTTTGCTAACTGTTCATTTTCATTTT
>NZ_WIQM01000017.1 GCF_015732185.1 Pectinatus haikarae | reverse complement strand
TTCTTGATTTTTGTTCATGGATGCGTTGAGCAAGCACAGGGGTTTTCGAAACTGTGGCGTAAAAACGTTCTTTTGACCAATCTCTTGAATCCTCTATTGTTGGCTGAACCATAAGCATAGGGCACGGATCCAAATGTATGTATCTACCAAGAACATTAAAAAGAATTTCTGACTTTCCTAGTTGTGCCGCAAGCATGGCCACAACTTTATGGACACCTTTATCTGTGAAAGAATCCATAATAGGTTCTTGGTATGAAGCGCGGCTTAAATCCCATGGCCCGGGTTCAGCACCATATTCATCAGGTATAAATCGATAGGAGCCTGCCCATTCCCCCACACTCATACTTGGCGGTGGTGCCACCATTTTTAGCAAACGTTGAAATAAATCAACCGTCTTCTTCGGTATCATCACCCTCACCACCATAAGATCCTATTTGAGATAAGTCAGCAGATGATAACTCAACGAGTGCCGCTTTAACTTCTTTTTCAAGCATACTGTTAATTTCATCTGGAGATTTATCAATAAGCAATTTTGCAAATTTATGAGGAATTGTAAGCATACGTCTTTTAAAAATTGTAAATATGCTGCCAAACATAACTTCTATGTCTTCAGTTTTGTGAACTTCATTTCTGGTTTCAGCTAATTTTATTTCGGAAATTTCACGTTTTACCCTTTCATGAATCGCACGTTCATGATCAAGTTGGATGTCTTTTTCGCTGGCTTCGCTATCACTATGCACCTTGTAATAATTCTTCAATGTTTCAATTACCAAGACAGCGTTAGTTTTATCGCGAACTACTACCCCATCTTTTATGAGTTGACTAACCCGCTGTTGAGTAATTCCAAGTATTTTTGCCATTTCTGTTTGGGTAGTTGTTAATTTTTTTAAATCACGTGAAATTTTCATTTTATCACCTTCGCTTAAGCCAAGTGTACAAACAAGGCTTAAAAAAACTTCATATCTAAAAAAGCGCCGGGGGCTTCGCGACCCTTGCGGCGCGCCGATTTGCTGGAAGTACCTTAATAGCATTCAACAAGTAATAATTGTTAATTATCTAATTACGTAATAAATAACAATTATTACTTATCTACACTGAGATATAAGAAAAAGCGCACCAGCATTGCTGATACGCTAAAATATTTATTCTTTATATTGACACGTATTACAACACGTGCTATAATATAAACATAGGGAGGGAAAACATGAAAGGCTATTCATCAAGAGAGATTTTGAAAATACTACTTGCGGATGGATGGTATATAGTAAGAACTCGTGGTGACCATCGTCAGCTTAAACACCCCACTAAAAAAGGATTAGTAACGGTACAACATCCTAAAAAAGATTTAGACCCTAAAGTAATAAAAAGTATATTAAAACAAGCGGGGCTTTAATAGCCCCTGAAAGGAGTTTGAAATGGATAGATATATATTCCCAGCAATCTTCGAACCAGGTGAACAGCATGGATATTGCATAACATTTCCCGATTTACCCGGTATCGTTACCAGCGGTGAAACTGTAGAAGAATCATTATCAGCTGCTAAAGAAGCTTTAGAATTACACCTTTACGGTTTAGAAGAAGATGGTGAAAAAATTCCTGCCGCTACCTCTCCTCATAAGGTAACTCTCCCTGATAATGCCTTCGTAAATCTAGTTGAGGTTTGGATGCCGCTTGTCAGAGATGAAATGGCAAATAAATCTGTTAAAAAAACTTTAACGATTCCAAAATGGCTCAATGATGCCGCAGAAAAACATCATGTAAATTACTCACATATTTTACAAGAATCTTTAAAGCATCACTTGGGCATTCGTAAACCTCCATATATAGGTTAAATAAATAGTATTCTAGCGCCATCAGTATATGATAGCGCTATTTTTTTGCATAATAAAAGGCCGCCTGATTTCTCAGACGACCCGATGTGTTGAATTGTTATTGATTTAAAAATAGGTATACAAATCTATTTTATTGTAATTTACTTTCTGTCAAATGTCAAGTCTCTTTAAAAAGCTGCTTATAAAGCTTTGTCGTACTTGGTTTATCAGATTTAGCCTTATGCTTTTTCCCGTTTCCGCTGCCTCCTCTACCTTTCAATGCTTCACCCGCAGGCAATGCATCCGTAGAGTAGTGTGTCTTAGCCATTTCCCCATAAAATACTTCAAGTTCATCGGGCGGTAATTGGTTTGGCCAAACTTCAGACTTGCAGTGCGGACATTTAAAATATCCGTCTGGTTTATATATCATTTCATGGTATTCACCTTTTGTACTAAGGCAAATAGGACACATTATTTTTTTACTCATTGCTTACCTCGTTTATGTTATTATTCATTGGTGCTTACAATTTAGTCACGATTTGTGAAATATTCGATTAATCTATTTCGGCAGCTATTCTGATTTCGTGGCAGCCCAGAGCCCTTTAGCGGGCAGCCTTTGCAAGTGTGGTTCGCGTTTTCTATAATCACATATATAGCACGATTTAGCGCTGCTTCATAGTTTTGAGCTTTTTCTTCAGCTGCCTTTGCACGCATTTCATACGATTCTAAGATTTCGTCTATCATTCGTCAGACTCCTCATCACTTGTTTTTATATACTGAAATGCCAATTTATTAGCTATTGCGATGATATCTAGTAGATCATTTTCCTGACCTGTTACCCTGTTTAAGGTAAACATATAGGCACATAATAACGCTGTAAAAAAATCTGTTAGGTTATCGTTTGTGAGTGGTTCACCAATATAATAATCTGTATCCTTATCAGCACAGGCTGCAATAGCTTCTGCTATTTTAAGTGTGTAATTCTCTGTTCGTGATAATAATTTCATTTTCTTTATTCCTCCGTTTAAGTTTATTTATTCCTGTCAACTACATATGCCATCATCAGCCGCATTGACGCGTTTATTATATGATTATCCGATCTATCACCTATACGCATGAGATTTATATGTCTAAACGCTCTTGCAAGATGTTCATTGACCGGGATATCATGCCATGTTTCTCCGGGATGTTTTTTAATTCCTGCGGTTAATCCGGTTGCAATTTCATCAAGCCATTTAGCATTAATATAGCGGTATTCATTTTCTTCGTTGTCCTGCGGATATACAGGTTTACTCACTGTGTCAGCAGGCTTTATATTGTCCTCCGGAAACGCTTTATTTACCCGCTCAACCAGCTCATCCACAGCCTGTTTTACCTCGGGTACCGGTTTTGGTGTAAAGCCAGCAGGATTTTTATGTTTTGTCACACACGATGGCCTGACTGGTGGTTTAGGTTCACGGCATTTAATTTGCTCTGGCGGTATACTTACTATGCCTGAAAACCTCTTAACCCTATCAATACTCATATAATTCCCGCGTTCCATATTGTTATCACTCTCCAAATCACACATTAACAATTCCATCAAATTTTTACGACAATCCCTACACAGTGGAATTATATTTCTATCAATTTCGGAATTTTGTAAGCTTATAAGTTTAACATCATATTCACTTTTGCAGTTTGCACACCATAGCGGCATCCCCTTATTCTGACTTTCTATTTTTATCATGCTTTATATTTCTCCAATTTTATATTTATCAATTTTTGCTTTTATAGCTTCAAGCATATATTTTTGACCTTTATCTTTTAACCGCAATGCCTTTATTACATCCTCATCTTTTGTACCTTTTGCGATCAGCAGGTTTATAACGACTGTATTTTTCTGCCCCGGACGATGCAGGCGCTTATTGGCCTGCTGGTATAGCTCAAGGTTCCAGTTAAGACTGAACCAGACTACTATGCTGCCACCATGCTGTAAATTCAATCCATGCCCCGCGGAGGCAGGCTGCACTAAAACCATTTTTATTTTTCCGTTGTTCCAGTCACGTATATCGTTAACTGTGGATAGCTCTCTCGCTGTCGGAAATGCCCTTTTAAGACGTTTTAAATCGTGTTTGAAGTAATAGAACACCATTATGTTTTTTCCTTCGTTACAGTCCACAATTTCGGATAAGGCATTTATTTTTGAATCATGCAGCCGGATTATGTTTTTATCCTCGTCATAAACTGCACCGCTGGCCATCTGCAACAATTTATTTGTCAGGGCAGCCGCATTGCTAGCGGTTACAACCTTATCGCCCATGGCTATGATCAAATCCTTTTCCATAGCCTCATATTTTTTTATTACACCAGCTGGCAGATCTATTTTTACCTCGTTATAGATTATGGGTGGCAGTTTTATATAATCCTCACTTTTAAGGCTGATACAGATATCACTTATCCGGTGATATATTTCTTTTTCTGCTGCCGGCTTCGGCTCCCAGCTGTAAACAATATGGCCGTCACGTTTTCCCGGCGTGAAATATTTATCCCGGTAGGCTGTTATTGTCCGGCCTAACCGCTCACCACGGTCCAAAAGATATATCTGACTCCATAAATCCATCAGCCCGTTTGGCCTTGGCGTCCCGGTAAGCTCAACAACCCGTTTAGCTAGTGGCCTGACTTTTTTTAGCTCTTTAAATCGTTTAGCCTGTGGATTTTTAAAGCTTGATGACTCATCAATCACAATCATGTCAAATGGCCAGTTACGTCCATAATAGTTTACAAGCCATTGTACGTTTTCCCGGTTTATCGTGTAAATATCAGCTTTTTGGTTTAACGCCGCTGTGCGATCTTTTAAATCCCCGACTACGACAGATATTTTTAAATAACTGGTATGCCGCCATTTATCACACTCATCAATCCATGTTGTCTGTGCAACTCGCAGCGGTGCAATAACCAAAACTTTTCTGATATCAAAGCGGTCATACATCAAATCTTCCACCGCTGACAATGTGGACACTGTTTTGCCCATCCCCATGTCAAGCATTAATGCTATGGCCGGCGTGTCGATTATTCGATTCTTTGAGTACTCCTGATAATTCCGCGGTTCATACTTTATAGGCATTTATAAACTCCCGTATTTTTTCATTGCTGTCGATAACCCAGACAGCCATACCCATTTTTTGTAACTGCTGCCTGCGGTAAAGCTGTAAAGGGCGTAATGTTTCACCCTCTTTTTTCAGCTCTGCAAAAATGCATCTGCCATTCGGCAGGATTACCAATCTGTCCGGCACTCCTGCAATTCCCGGACTGACAAATTTCCAGACAAACGCATTTAGTCGTTTCTGTACCTCCTTTTTAAATTTATGTTCCAGGTCTCTTTCAAGCATTTTTTTATCCCCTGTAAACAAACTTTTTTCTCGCGCGTAACGTATATCGAAAGTTAAAACGTATATGTACATATGTATGTATTATTTTAACTTTCTACTTTTAATATATATATTTTGTTTACTTTGTTGACAATTCTAATTTGTCTTTGTCTTTATTGGTATGTGGCGTAAACAAAGTGCGTCAGCAATCTAAAAAGTTTGTTGTCATTTGTTGACATTTTTTAAATTGATAAATTTAATATTTTTGTAAACTTGTAAACTTTTTGTCAACAATATAAAGGTTGTTGACACCTCTTGTTGACATCTTATTTTCGTATAAATCCTCTTTGTCGCCCGTATATTTTTCCAAATCTAACACAACTTACTGACTCCCAGCCCGGCATTTTGCGTAAAATGCTGTTTATCTCATTTGCTTTTAACCTGTCAAGCCGTTTGGGATCGCCATTCAGTAGTTCTATCCATATCTCTAACGCACAAACGCGGTCCCGCTGTACAGTTCCCTTAAGTTCAGATGTAAAGCCATCATCATTAATAAATGCCCGTCTTTCGCCTATATCAATGCTTTCCCAGTTCTCCGGAAGCAGCTTATCAAGATATTCGCTTATCATGCCTGCCAGCGGGCTTGATTCTGTGTGTGACTCCTGTAGTTCTTTTGCTATAATTTCCATGTTATCCGGCAGATATAGCTCTTCTCTCTTGTCATAAAAGTGCTTGGCTTCAGCCCATACCTGATCTATCTCATCCTGCGTCAAATCCTTTACAGTACGCTTGGCGCTGCCCTTATCTACTATCATCGGCCACCAGCGGCGGCCACCCGTCTGGTCCCGTATAAAATCATTTTCGTTTGTTGTGGCAATAAATATACACTGCCTTGGATACTGCTCTGTGCGCCTGCCATATGCAGGTCTAAAGCTGTCTTCCTGCTTAGTTATAAACTGCTTTGTGGCTTCCAGTTCCGATTTTCTAAGAGCCGATAATTCTGCAAGTTCTATAATCCAGAACCCTTGCACCGCTTCCATTGCCTCCTTGCCGGAAAGAGTTGTCAGGCTGTCTGAGCACCATTTACCGGCAAGTTTTTTTAGTATGTAACTCTTGCCTATTCCCTGCGCCCCGATAAAGGTCAATACATAGTCAAACTTGCAGCCGGGGCTTAGAATCCGTGCTATTGCCGCCACTAAGGTTTTACGGGTAATAGTTCTGTTAAATGGCGTGTCCTGCGCTCCCAGACAGTCTATAAACAGCGTTTCAAGGCGCGGCGTGCCGTCCCATTGCAGCTTTTTTATATACTCTTTTATTGGATGAAAGCTGTGTCTGTCAACAACCTCAACAAGTGCGTCATTTATAATATCCTTGCCGGATATGTCATAGACATCGCTTAAATAGTTTCGCAGTATACTATCGTCTTCGTTGCGCCATATTGCACTTTTGCTTTTGTCGTGCCATGGCAGGCTGCTTAAAAACACCCACCTATGAGCAAAATTATCCATACCAAGACAATTTTTTAAATTAGGATCATGCTCCAAAATCACTTTTACATTCTTCGGGGTATTTTCATAGGCGCCCCACTTGTTAATATCAAGCTTTTTTAGCCATTCCCCATCATCGGTTTTTACATTTTTAAAATCAGTCTGCGCCTCTGCTAATCGCTCCTGACCTATTAATATTTTGGTTTTATCGTCATCAGCCGCTAAACGCTGCATAGCTTTGTAACTCGGCAGGCTGACTGTTTTTGTGTTTTCCGACGCGTCTTCGTCCATACTGCGAAACTTGTGTATCCGGACAAGATCAAAAGCATTTACCAGCATTTCACTGATAGGATCTGTACTGTGGTGCGAGTACAAAAATTTACTATCATACACGATTGCCCCGGCACTCGTTGACCCTTCTTTGTAAGTGTATCTGTCATCTGCTCCGCATGGTTCATAAACATCAGACAAGAATTTTGTTATAACCTCCTGTATTGTGTAGGTCCGGCAGAAAGCACCTATAATGCCTTTTTTGGTCAACGGATCTTCCTGCTTGGCAGCGTGCTTTTTTATTGCATCGGTAAGCCGCGAGCTGGTTGGCCAGAAACTCTGGTCTGTCCAGTCTGGATAACTGCCAAGGCATTTATCGGCGTCAAACCACGGGCCGTCATAAAACTTAAAATAAAACTCGCCGTCGGCCGGGGTACTCGGAAAATACATCAGCCTGTGTGGCTGATAAGTAGTATCGTCAAAAACGTCGATATTGATATTGTCCGCGATTTTTCTGGCTATCGCCTGATATTCGTCAGGGTTTACACTGCGTGACAGTGGTAATACCAATCGCAGCCTTGGCTTTTCCGGAGTGTGTTTGTGCGTGCTGTAAACAAGTGCGCTGCAGCCACCGATCCCAATAGCAACGTTATCCCAAAAATCGTTATCCGCGAAATCAGCATCAAGCGTGATTATCTGACGCCATCCCACGTTATCAGCGGTACGGCGGCCGCCTTTTAAGGTACCGCCTACAAAACCGCCTATATCCTTTATTTCATCCTGCTTTATTTTAGATAATTTTCGGTATTCCGCTGCTGTTTCGTTAGTCCATTTTGTCTCACTGAGTTTTTTGACAAGCGCCGACCAGAACAGCGTTTTATTTTTCCAGGCTTTGGATTTTCGGCTATGACCAACGGCGATATTAATTTCACCGTCATGTTTTATTGTTGAGACTGCCGGCTTTTCGCTTGCCTGCATGTTGTACACCTTCCTTCATGGTCATACGGCAGCCGGTAAAGGCATCAAATAGTTATCTCTCTGCTTGATATCGCTGCAGCCTTGCCAGTCTATTTTCGCCTTTATAGCCCAGTCAATCACTTCTGCGTTTAACAGCGGATCCGTAGACACGCATTTATTTGCAAATAATTTAGCCTGTTCGACTTTATTATTTTTAACCTCTATGCATACAACTAATTTGCCTTTATCATCGGATACCAAAACTATCTGCGTTTCTTTATTTTTAACCTCGTCTACGTATGACCCCACACAGTTTTTAAGTTTTTTGCCCGCGGTGTATAAATCAAAAGAGGTACCTGGCAGAAAAAATTTTATCCGGTCTGACTGCATGGCCAGGCGACGGCATAGCGGATTATCAATATCAAAAGGTATCATTTTATGTTCTTCTTTCCATTGCTCCGCCGACAGCCAGTCATGCGCTGTAGCGATTGAGGGCTTTACTATATTAAATTTCTGCTTTACCTTTTCGCTCATATAATGCAGCAGTCGGGCTGTATCGGTAAGTATATAAGGATCATGTCTGGCGCCGGTTTTAACCGAGCTTTTAAAAAGTTTTACAACATCATCTTTTGAGTAATATTGGCTTATTTCAGCCGCATTTAGCAAGATATCCTTGCAGTCAAGATAGTAATAACTGTAGCCATTGCATTTTTGTTCTGTGCAGTGATTATAAATCGTCACTGTATCATCAATATTTTGATTAAAAGTTTTGTATATATCCGATAAAAGCCACCAGTCAAGAGGTTCTTTTGCTAGTATCCTTCTAAATGCCCGCTTGTCGGGCAGCCCGGCAATTTCGATAAAGGCAGATATGGTGTCCCTTGCCTTCCGGATGCAATTAAATTTTTTGGCAAAGAATTTTTCGTCTGCCGGGCAGTATATAGGTGCTTCATTATCGGCTTTCCTGTAGTCATGCAGGTACCTGTTTGACAGGTTGGGTGCATCAACGCAGATCATGCGGTAGGCAATATTTATCACCGAATATATAAAAGGGCCATTATCCGAGCCATATGGGCGATACATTGAACCTATATTGTGATTAAGCTTTTTTGTTAAAGCCTTGCAAATGCCAGTCCGTAGCTTTTTTAACAGGTCAAGCATTTGGCTGTGGTATTTGTTGATGCAGGTATGGCCATACAGGTATCTAAGGTTAGAGTTATCAGCAAATTCAGGATCAAACGGGTTCCCCAGCTCTATTTCCATACTTCCTTTTTTAAATACGGTTTTCCGTTTATTTATGTCGAAGGTTATGGTTTCGTTGTAATGCTTTTTATACCAGAGCATTGAACCCATTTCGTCCGGTGTAATCTCTGCCCCGGATGCGGTTAATCTCAAGCCATATTTAAATTCTTCAAGCTTTATCAGCATATTAACCGGGACAGTATCTTTCCGTCCAAGACAAAGTACATTTTTGTTATCCCTGCGAAAACCTCTGCGGTTATGCAGCGTACCACAGTTAGGGCAGAAGACTTCTTTATCATTGGTATAAGTGTAGCCCACCATATTATGCATTACTGCCCATCTTGCGCTAAACTCCTGCCCGCATGCGGGGCAGTAATGAATAGCAGGCATACTTCCACTTTCATAATCGATTTCATCCATGTAAGCTGTATAAAACGTAAACATCTGCGGTATATTCACATATCCAAGCAACATTTTTTTACCACCTCAATCTAAAAAGCTTAAATCATCATCTGGTTCAGCCGGCTTTGGTTTGCTGACAGTTTTTTTTGCTTTTTCAGACGCAGCTTTTTTATTTTCGGCTTCCCTTTTAGCGTCTTCAGCCTTTTTCTTTTCTTCTAAAACCCGTTCAAGCTCAATAGCGGTATCGCAAGCGCGAATCATATCGGCGCAGTAATTTTTTAAATGCTGTCTGTCTTCATCTGTAGCATTGCCAAACAATTTTTCTTTTTCTGCTTCATCCTGCAATTTTTTCAAATCATCCAAAACCTTTAACTGTTGTTTCATTTGGTTAGCTATTTCCATAAGAATCAGTCCTTTTTATAATAATTTGTTGTATATCCGTCGGCATTTAACAGCAGTCCTGGCGCCCAGTCTATCGGCTGGCCCATGATATCGCAGGCTGCCTTTAATGCATTAGGATCTTCGTGTTCTATGATCACCTCGTCATGCACGTGCATGATAATTTTAAAATCATGCTGGTCAAGCCTGCGCATTGCAACGGCTAAACAATCTCTCGCCGTTGCCTGTACAATGTTTTCAACCAGTTTGCCGCCGTAGGTTTCCAGTCTGCCCCAGTTTTTGCTTGCCTGCTCGATGCCTTCGTAGGTTATTGCATCCCTGCCCTGTTTGTTTTTCTCGATTCGTGGGCGCACGTAAGATATTATTCTGCCGGACGGCAGTTCAATCCGTAGCATTCCTGCTTCATATCTCATTGTTAAATGATGCATTGGCAGCTTCACAAACATTTTTGCATTGATTGCTTTTTTGGCGGCATTCTCAACGTCATACCAAAACCGGACAATGTTCGGGCTGGCTTTACGCCATTTTGCAACTATTTCAACCAGCTCATCGTCTGACAGGCCCATCTTGTCGGCGCCCATTTTTTTAAGTGCACCAACAGAGCCTTGATAGCCAAGAGCAAGTTCTGCGATTTTACCTTTTTGTCGTAGCTCGCCGTTTACACCATGCTTTACAACCGGCACTTTAAACATCTGCGTGGCTGATGCGCAGTAAATATCCCCACCGTCTGCAAATACCTTTAATCGCCATTTTTCATTAGCCAGCCAAGCTATGACTCTTGCTTCAATCGCTGAAAAGTCAGCTACTATAAAGGTACATCCAACCTTTGGTATAAAAGCGGTCCTGATAAGCTGCGACAAGACATCAGGTATATTGTCATAAAGCATTTCCAGCAGCTCACCGTCGATCTTTAAAAGTGTTCTCGCATCGTCCAAATCGGGCATTGAATTACGTGGTAAATTCTGCACCTGCACGAGCCGACCGGCCCAACGGCCAGTCCGGTTTGCCCCGTAAAACTGTAAAAGTCCATGCACCCGACCATCGTTGCAGCGGGCAATTTCCATAGCTGTATATTTTTTTACGGAGGTTTTTGATAAAAGCATTTTCAAGTCAAGCATTTTTCTGACTGCCGAACTCCGGCATTTTTCTTTTACTTCAGCAATATTATTTTTTGTTATCGATGCCGGGAAAAAACCTTCCTGCTTTTCAATCCAGCGTTTCAGCTGTTCCCCGCTGTTGGGGTTTGCCAAGCCTGATATTCTGACAGCCTCGCTGCTTATCTTTTTGCTAAACTCCGTGTCAGCTTTTATGGCTTTTTCGACTAAGTTAATATCAATCTTTACACCGCGATCATTTATCTGCTGGTCAAGTGCGTATAATTTTTGTTCGGATTTTTTTAATTTAAAGCGTTCCATCTTTTTACGGATAATGCGCTCTGTTTCAACGTCCCGGCGGTTGTACTCTATAAACTGCCGCCAGCGATCCGGCGCATGTTCCGGCATATTTCTAACCCTGCCTCCGTTTGTCTTTGTCGGCCTGCATGGCTTACAAAAGTACTGTATAAGGCTTTTGCCCGTTGACAATTTAGCTTCATCCTCTGATAAATTTAAGACCTTTGAATCTCGTTCCAGGCTTCCCGGCATCCCGAGTGTAAGCGATAATACCATAGTGCAGGCCCACTGTGTGGCGGGTAAAAATGTTGCGCGCTCCAGATAATGACTTAACACTGTGCGCTCAAATTGGGCATTGTAGGCTGTTTTTAAGACAAGCGGATTGTTTAATATTTCGCATAATTCGCCGGGCAACTTATCTTTTGTCAGGTCTATCACTTTGACCGGTGCATCATTAAAGGCAAAACCAAATAAAAGTATTTCGCAGTTTTCGGCGTATTTATAACCGCCAACTTTTTTAATATCTAAGTCACTGTACGTTTCAATATCTATCGCTAGTGTATCCATGACATCATCCCTAATTTTTAAGCCCGCATATAACACGCGGGCTTTTGCTGTTGTCGGTCAAAGTTTAATTTAAAAAGTTGTCTGCCGATTCATCTTCGTCGCTGATCAAATCCGCAAAATCTTCTTCTGCGGACGCACCACCGGATAATGGTTCACCGTCTTTATATTTCATGATGTTGCCTAAGCCAACGCTTACACCGGAGTTGCCGTTTTTGTTGTAGGCAAAAAAGTTTACCGATACATGGGCATAGCAGCCGGAATAAACCTCGCTCTGGTCCATGACAGGTTCACACTTATGGTCAACAATTTTAGGAGCGTGATCAGGATAGGCTTTGGCATTTAGATAATAGCAACCGGCATAGTTTTCATCGTCCGCACGGTCTACATCACCATCCCTGACAGGTAAATCTATGTTTGATGGGATAACACCTTTTTTATTGGCCAGCTTGGATTTACCCTCGATCTTGGCTGCCTCAATGGCTTTCTTGATACGTGCCAGATTGGCTTTATCGTCCTTCGGGATTATAAGTGATACACTGTATTTGAGATTACCGTTCAGGTCTTCTGCCGGCTCCCAAATGTGGGCGTAGGATAAACGGACGTTCTGTAATACTGTTCTGGTTTTTGATGTTTCTTTCATAATATAATTACCTCTTTCATTCCATTAAATTTTTAAAATCAGCTTCCACCGGGTTATACTCCGGCCTTTTATCGGTTGCTGGCACCAAAGCGGGCTTGCCGGCAGGTTTTGTGATAAGGTCTGATAACAAAGTATCAAATTTCTTTTTGGTTAAAAGTTTCTGCATTTCAGTGAGCCCCAGCAGTTCTTTAGGCTTAAATATCTGGTCTGTTTTATAACCAGCAGTTTTCAGCGTGTCAGCGACTTTGCTATCATCGGAGTATACTCGTCTGCTTTTACCTTCAACAATTTTAAAACCGGTCCATTTCTTGCCGTTTAGGGCTTCCCCTAAGGCAAATTCTTTTATTTTTTTAGCGTAGCTAACTAAATGATCAACACGCTCCAGAACTAAAACGATGTCTTCATCGTCCAGCAGGTTCGCCCCTCCAAATTCGAGCTTTGCAATTTCCATGCAGTAGTCTGAGTAGGTTTTACATTTTAAAGCTGCCCGGCAGAATTGGCAGTGATCACCAGCGCATAGCTCGCCTTCACCTTTTATTGCCCGCGCCGCTGTCGGCTGTACTACGTCACAGGCCCATTCCAGCAATTCTTTCACTGACTTTTCCTGCTGTGACACGCCACCGTTCCGTGGCTGTACAATAGTCATACGGACAAGGTCAAAATCGTAAAGCATGTTGTATGCGTCAATTGCCCCCAGAGCATAGAGCTGCATCTGTGTGTTGCCTTCTGCGGATACTGGAACACCTTTGCCATATTTTAGGTCAATAATTTCAAGAATTCCGTCTGAGATAATGACGCAATCACCGGTCCCGAATCCCTTTGGTACCCATTTTGAAAAATCCAACTTTTCTTCAATGAAAGCAACTGCCATCGTGTCGGCAGCCTTAGCGGCATTAATCTTTTCAATGCACGCATCCGTATATTCACGGACATAGCCGATCAGATCTTCGCTATAAAATTCTCTGCCTCTTAAAGGAGAGAGCAGCTGGTTTTCTATTAATGGTTCCTTGGATAAATAGTTCGACAAAATCTTTTCTGCTACATAATGTGCGAAGGTACCTTCCCTTGCGGCTTCGCTACTAGTATCGGGAAACTTTGTTTCCAGAAGTGCCGACGGTGGGCAGGCCAGCCACCTTTTACTGCCGGATGCGCTTAATATTGCATGCGCTGGCATCACAACGCCCTCACTTTTTCCAGCACATCCGGCAGCAGGTCTGCCGCTATACCCGACAGTTTTACGGATCCGGTAGACTCAATTATTGCTTTAACTTCACCGTTTTTACCACCTCTTGCCTTTTCAACAGCCAGTTTTTTAAGTTCGGTCCTTAATTCGTCCTCTGATTTTTCAGTGCTGGTTGTTTCTGAAGGTTCTTCTGCCGACGGCGCAGTCTCCGGTTTAACGGCTGCTGGTTTCGCTGCTTTTTTTCTATGCTGTTTAGGCGCTTCTGCCGTTTCTTCTTTTTCGGTAGACTTAGGTGCTTCGACGACAGCTGGCACCGTAATTTTCCCTGCCAAAGCCCCCGCAAGATTATTTATAGCCTGTACAAGTTCAGGTGCACTAATATTTACATTTAATTGCATTTCCATGTGATTTTTATCTCCTTTTGTGGTATTATTTATTTAGAATAAGTTTTTTCTCATACCGCTCATGGATTGCACTCCTGAGCGGCTTTTTTGTGTTCTGCCCTCATGTTCCAGTTTTCGACCACCATTTTAATATCCTGATTTTGCTTTTGCGAGCACCCACAATTCGGGCAAAATATATGCCATGAAGCGTTACCATCATTTATAGAATTAGGACGACTGTCATCCTCAATAAAGGGCCTGCTGCCGCAGAACGGACACGGTTTAAGTTTTTCCATTTATCGCACCCCCAGCACAACAGCCGCGGCCATGATGATACAGATAATAAATATTGCATCGGCTATCAGTACACGGTGACGCATTATTTTTTTAGTTTTTTTGACCGTTTCAGTGATTTTAGCCATGCTTCTATCAGCTCCATTTTTGCCAGCACCCGCAGGTCCTTAGCTCGTATTATTGTTGACCTATACATTATTTATCTTTTCCCCTTTCGTCATAGCCTATGCATTCGTTTTTATAGCCTACTTTCGCCTCTACTGGCTCTTCGGATTTAAGTCCTATCCATATCAGCGTCACGCCGATGCCGAGCGTAAAGCTTGCTATGCACGGTACTAAATCGCTCACTATCTCACCCCTTTCCGCTGTAGCTCTCTTAATTTCCGCCGGCTGCCATTTACGACTGCCGGGCAATTCCGGTCATCAGCACAAACCATAACCGACTGCCCGCTCCATAGCACTAACTGCTGCACATTAGGAGGCTTTAATATTCGCCCGCAGCGCCAACAATGTGGGATCATTTAAACCAACTTCCTTACGCCTTTTTTAAGGCCTCAAAAAAATTAAAATCTTTTGGTTGCTTTAATACGTGTACCTCTTTTATAGGTTCTGGATCTAATTTTTGTGCTTCATACTTGGCAAGTGCTTCATCCGCAATATCCGGGCGAATATAGTATCTTACCTTTTGCTTGAAGCACGGGATTATGCCTTCTATGCAATACTGCTTTACCATTGGGTATGGTAACCCGCAGTGTTTTGCATAACTTAATGCACTCATTGCTTTTTGCATGTTACAGCTCCTTTCTGTGATATAATCGCCTTAGAAAAGAGGTGATTATTTATGGATAATTTTATTAAACCAGAATGCTTAAGTGATAACATTGAATTAAATACTGAAGGTAAAAGGTTTATTCTTGTGATTGTTTGAACCTGCAATTTGTTCTTCATACGGAAAAGTTTTTATTGGGTGCTATGCTGGAGCTTTCAATGGCAATCGTTGTAGTCATGGAGATAAAATGCAAATACGCATTTTAAATAGTATGAATCCGAATGCCATTGTTAAGAACTGCGATTAATATTCCGTAATCTGGTTTCTAGTATTTCTTGTTTTGCTATCTGTAATAATGAGGTTGCTTGAGTAATTGTAAGTTCTTCGTCATTAAGAACTAAAAATAATTTCTTAACATCTCATTTTCTTTTGTTGTATATCCTTTTTTATA
>NZ_WIQM01000004.1 GCF_015732185.1 Pectinatus haikarae | reverse complement strand
ATGGCTTTCTTGATACGTGCCAGATTGGCTTTATCGTCCTTCGGGATTATAAGTGATACACTGTATTTGAGATTACCGTTCAGGTCTTCTGCCGGCTCCCAAATGTGGGCGTAGGATAAACGGACGTTCTGTAATACTGTTCTGGTTTTTGATGTTTCTTTCATAATATAATTACCTCTTTCATTCCATTAAATTTTTAAAATCAGCTTCCACCGGGTTATACTCCGGCCTTTTATCGGTTGCTGGCACCAAAGCGGGCTTGCCGGCAGGTTTTGTGATAAGGTCTGATAACAAAGTATCAAATTTCTTTTTGGTTAAAAGTTTCTGCATTTCAGTGAGCCCCAGCAGTTCTTTAGGCTTAAATATCTGGTCTGTTTTATAACCAGCAGTTTTCAGCGTGTCAGCGACTTTGCTATCATCGGAGTATACTCGTCTGCTTTTACCTTCAACAATTTTAAAACCGGTCCATTTCTTGCCGTTTAGGGCTTCCCCTAAGGCAAATTCTTTTATTTTTTTAGCGTAGCTAACTAAATGATCAACACGCTCCAGAACTAAAACGATGTCTTCATCGTCCAGCAGGTTCGCCCCTCCAAATTCGAGCTTTGCAATTTCCATGCAGTAGTCTGAGTAGGTTTTACATTTTAAAGCTGCCCGGCAGAATTGGCAGTGATCACCAGCGCATAGCTCGCCTTCACCTTTTATTGCCCGCGCCGCTGTCGGCTGTACTACGTCACAGGCCCATTCCAGCAATTCTTTCACTGACTTTTCCTGCTGTGACACGCCACCGTTCCGTGGCTGTACAATAGTCATACGGACAAGGTCAAAATCGTAAAGCATGTTGTATGCGTCAATTGCCCCCAGAGCATAGAGCTGCATCTGTGTGTTGCCTTCTGCGGATACTGGAACACCTTTGCCATATTTTAGGTCAATAATTTCAAGAATTCCGTCTGAGATAATGACGCAATCACCGGTCCCGAATCCCTTTGGTACCCATTTTGAAAAATCCAACTTTTCTTCAATGAAAGCAACTGCCATCGTGTCGGCAGCCTTAGCGGCATTAATCTTTTCAATGCACGCATCCGTATATTCACGGACATAGCCGATCAGATCTTCGCTATAAAATTCTCTGCCTCTTAAAGGAGAGAGCAGCTGGTTTTCTATTAATGGTTCCTTGGATAAATAGTTCGACAAAATCTTTTCTGCTACATAATGTGCGAAGGTACCTTCCCTTGCGGCTTCGCTACTAGTATCGGGAAACTTTGTTTCCAGAAGTGCCGACGGTGGGCAGGCCAGCCACCTTTTACTGCCGGATGCGCTTAATATTGCATGCGCTGGCATCACAACGCCCTCACTTTTTCCAGCACATCCGGCAGCAGGTCTGCCGCTATACCCGACAGTTTTACGGATCCGGTAGACTCAATTATTGCTTTAACTTCACCGTTTTTACCACCTCTTGCCTTTTCAACAGCCAGTTTTTTAAGTTCGGTCCTTAATTCGTCCTCTGATTTTTCAGTGCTGGTTGTTTCTGAAGGTTCTTCTGCCGACGGCGCAGTCTCCGGTTTAACGGCTGCTGGTTTCGCTGCTTTTTTTCTATGCTGTTTAGGCGCTTCTGCCGTTTCTTCTTTTTCGGTAGACTTAGGTGCTTCGACGACAGCTGGCACCGTAATTTTCCCTGCCAAAGCCCCCGCAAGATTATTTATAGCCTGTACAAGTTCAGGTGCACTAATATTTACATTTAATTGCATTTCCATGTGATTTTTATCTCCTTTTGTGGTATTATTTATTTAGAATAAGTTTTTTCTCATACCGCTCATGGATTGCACTCCTGAGCGGCTTTTTTGTGTTCTGCCCTCATGTTCCAGTTTTCGACCACCATTTTAATATCCTGATTTTGCTTTTGCGAGCACCCACAATTCGGGCAAAATATATGCCATGAAGCGTTACCATCATTTATAGAATTAGGACGACTGTCATCCTCAATAAAGGGCCTGCTGCCGCAGAACGGACACGGTTTAAGTTTTTCCATTTATCGCACCCCCAGCACAACAGCCGCGGCCATGATGATACAGATAATAAATATTGCATCGGCTATCAGTACACGGTGACGCATTATTTTTTTAGTTTTTTTGACCGTTTCAGTGATTTTAGCCATGCTTCTATCAGCTCCATTTTTGCCAGCACCCGCAGGTCCTTAGCTCGTATTATTGTTGACCTATACATTATTTATCTTTTCCCCTTTCGTCATAGCCTATGCATTCGTTTTTATAGCCTACTTTCGCCTCTACTGGCTCTTCGGATTTAAGTCCTATCCATATCAGCGTCACGCCGATGCCGAGCGTAAAGCTTGCTATGCACGGTACTAAATCGCTCACTATCTCACCCCTTTCCGCTGTAGCTCTCTTAATTTCCGCCGGCTGCCATTTACGACTGCCGGGCAATTCCGGTCATCAGCACAAACCATAACCGACTGCCCGCTCCATAGCACTAACTGCTGCACATTAGGAGGCTTTAATATTCGCCCGCAGCGCCAACAATGTGGGATCATTTAAACCAACTTCCTTACGCCTTTTTTAAGGCCTCAAAAAAATTAAAATCTTTTGGTTGCTTTAATACGTGTACCTCTTTTATAGGTTCTGGATCTAATTTTTGTGCTTCATACTTGGCAAGTGCTTCATCCGCAATATCCGGGCGAATATAGTATCTTACCTTTTGCTTGAAGCACGGGATTATGCCTTCTATGCAATACTGCTTTACCATTGGGTATGGTAACCCGCAGTGTTTTGCATAACTTAATGCACTCATTGCTTTTTGCATGTTACAGCTCCTTTCTGTGATATAATCGCCTTAGAAAAAGAGGTGATTATTTATGGATAATTTTATTAAACCAGAATGCTTAAGTGATAACATTGAATTAAATACTGAAGGTAAAAAGGTTTATTCTTGTGATTGTTTGAACCTGCCAATTTGTTCTTCATACGGAAAAGTTTTTATTGGGTGCTATGCTGGAGCTTTCAATGGCAATCGTTGTAGTCATGGAGATAAAATGCAAATACGCATTTTAAATAGTATGAATCCGAATGCCATTGTTAAGAACTGCGATTAATATTCCGTAATCTGGTTTCTAGTATTTCTTGTTTTGCTATCTGTAATAATGAGGTTGCTTGAGTAATTGTAAGTTCTTCGTCATTAAGAACTAAAAATAATTTCTTAACAATCTCATTTTCTTTTTGTTGTATATCCTTTTTTATAATTGTTTTGTTTATTTCACTGTCGGCATTTAGCAATTTAGTATGAAGTTCTGATAATGTTAGTTTTTCCATATTAAATTTTTTTAAATGTTCCCCTTCACAAGCTATTAAATTTGAAAACGCTTTTTCAAATAGTGTGTATTGAACTCTTAATGAATTATCTAGCTTTTGGCATGGTAGCCTTAATTCATTAGTCATCTGAGATTTATGGTTTAATAGAATGCTCAATCTATTTTGTATTCGATAATTAAGCGCCATTTCAGAATCCTCATTAGTTTGAGGGTTCTTTTTAATTGTTTCCATTTTTCTCACTTCCTTTCACTCAATAGAAGTTAACCGTTTTTATGCCGCAGCCCCATATTTGATCGCCATCTCTTTAATAATTGCAACGTAACCTTCAATAAGTTTTTTATCTTCAGCAATGACATCAAGCTGATTTAGTCGGTCACGTCTTGATTTACAAATTCCTTCATCCGCCATACGGCGACGCTTATTTGTAAGTCGGCACTGCAAATCAACCCCCATGCGTTCGTCAAGCAATTTATAGCTTTCAGCACGCAACGGTTTTACATGTTCATAACCACCCATTGACAGCGCCATTTTATTAAGCAAGGCAGAACTTTCTTTTCGCCAGTCATTTGGATTTAAGGCAACTACATTTCTGATACCGTCAATGCGTTTATTTGCCTCTGCTATCAGGTGATCATGCTCTTTTTGCTTCATTTCCAGATTAATAAGAACTTGTAATTGTGGACTAAGTTTTTGTGTGGCGTAGCTGCCTGTTTTTCGGATTGCCGGGATAACCTCATGCGTGATCCAGCGCTTAAATTGTTTGGCTTCCTTCTTGCGGCTACTAAGTACGAGAGAATATAGCCCATATTCATTGACAGCCTGCAATTTCTGTTTTCCGCCGGGGGTGTCATTTGAAATGACATCCTTCTCATCATCATCTAACCTTGTTAATGCTTGGCGATTATTCCCAATTTCTAAGCAATCGCAAACATCTTTTGCAACAAACCAAGGTTCGTTTTCAATAAGTATGGTTCTTACCTTTCCAAATTCTTTGTTTTCAAAAATCTGTAAATCATTCATTCTTCTCACCTTCCTTTAAATTTTACGATTGGCTTTCCGGTCACTTCCTTTTAGTATCTTTAAAAGTTACTAAATTTGGAAAAAAAATTGGCATTGGATCGTTAATATTTAATGTTTTAACCATTATTTCTATTTCCTTACAGCCAAAATCGCCTTTTTTCATTCTTACATAAAACGTTTTTGGGGTCATACCTAATTTTTCCGCTATCTTTTTCCCAGTGAAATTATTTTCAGCCATAATACCAAGAAGTTTATTCCTGTTTATCATATTATCACCTCCTCGATGTTTGTAACTTATTAAGTTACTGTAAGTATAATGCATTTTTAGTAACTTGTCAATACTACTTTTTCGCAATAAGTTACTTTTTTGTTGCTTTTTAAGTTATTTGTGATATTATGTAGATAAAGGAGTTGATATCGTGACTATTGGGGATAAACTAAAAAAATTAAGGTTTGATAGTGGGAAAACTCAAGAAGAAGTTGGTAAAATAGTTAATATATCAAAGCAAACATTATATAAATATGAAAATAATATTATTACTAATATACCATCAGATAAAATTGAAAAACTAGCAGAAGTTTATAATGTATCCCCCGCCTATTTAATGGGGTGGATTACTGAATCTAATCTAAAAGGTGATACTGATAATACTATTCCTTCTGCATCTAATATTCGACCTATTGAATTAACAAAATTGCCAATAATTGGGAAAATAGCTGCGGGAAAACCTATTCTGGCACAGGAAAGTATAGAAGGCTACGCAAATATGGCTGACGGAATTCATGCCGATTTTTGTTTGCAAGTACAAGGCGATAGCATGATAAACGCCAGAATATATAATGGCGATATAGTTTTTATAAAACAACAACCGGAAGTTGAAGATGGAGAAATAGCTGCAGTTCTGATTGATGATAGCGCCACTTTAAAACGCTTTTATCATAATAACAGCACCGTAACATTAATGCCGGAAAATCCTAAATACAAACCTATTATATGTACGAAAGATAATTGCACGGAATTTAAGATTTTAGGTAAAGCAGTAGCGTTTCAGTCAATGGTAAGATGAGCTTTTTCAAAGGAATTTATAAAAGTTTTATAGAAATATTACATATTTCAAAAATTGAGAGGGTGGAAATATGTATAAGAATCAACGTCCCCTAGTTGTTATTATTTTTGCAATATTTGCATGTGCTCTTGGCGTTATATGGCTATTTTCAGAAAGTAATGCTCCTAAACCATTTGAAAATAATTACATAGCTCAACAAAAAAGGACTCAAGCCGAACAAGATAAAGAACAAAACCGGCAGACAAATAATATAGCCGATAAAAAGGCTAAAGATGAAAAAGCAACTGCACAAAAATACTATACTGATTATCATGGAAAACTAAATGAAATGTTAGATGGGTTTAATAATCTATTTAGCAATAATGGATATTCTCCTGTGTATACAGGAGTAAATTACGATCCTGCTGCATCTACATTAATAGTAACTGTAAATGATAATTGGCAATACTTATCCAAAGATGCAAAACTGGGTTTTATAAAGGCTTCATTTGTGTCATGGTCTACAATGGCGCATTCGCGTGAAATTGATTTAAAACTAGATTCGTTTCACCTTTCAATCATACATGAATTATCAGGTAATGAAGTTGCAAGTTGGGGTCCTATTATGGGGCCCAGTATAGATGATTAATTTGAAAGAGAGTGGGTTAATGAAAAAAGTATTGTTCTGTTTTTTATTTATGTTCCTTATCTGTTCAACTGCGTTTGCAATGTCCTCTATTGAAATTGAGCAAGGTTCACCAACTGAAGTTCGTGATTATTTGGTGAAACAGCTTTCTGGAAAACCGGCATTTCGGATAAACAATATATCTGATGCATTGCTTTCATTTTCCGAAACGCGAGAAGTTACAGGCGGATTTATGAACGCTCAGCGCATGACAATAGAAGAAACTTGTGATTTTACATTTACTCCGGAAGGTAGTGGAACACTTGTTACCTTATCTGATTACTATGAACCAGTGGCAGTCGATGGCATCTTAAAAAGTCAACGCGTTAAATATAATGTTGCCGGCAATATGGAGACAACGTATTTGCAACATTTAAAAGCACAATTTGATGGTAGTTATAGATATGGTTTTAATATAAATACTGCTATTTATGGTAAAAATAATGGTCTTGTTATTATTTCAGTAGATAAAGATTCACCAGCTAAATTAAGTGGTCTTGAAATCGGTGATTCTATAATAAGTATTGATGGGCAAATAGCCTATATGGATAAAAAGTCTCATTTACCTACTGTACTTATGGATTCTACTAAAGCCACGACATCAACTTTTCTCGTAAAAAAGAAAGATGGTAGCCAAATTACTTTAACAATGACTTCTGCTTATTATTCTTCAGATGGAAAATTATTTACTGGATTATCAACAGTCCAATAATGAAAGGAGATCACCTATGTTAGAAATGAGAAAGGCTATTATTGCTCTCAACAAAGATAAGGTATTAGAAATATGCAAAGAGAGAAATTTACCAATCACATCTGATGAGAAAGAACTCTGGCGTGTAATTCACAAGACAAGGCTATTCTTCACTAAATGTGTAAGCAGGAAACAAAAAGGCGAGTCAAGGAAATGGCTTGTTAATAATGGTTATATAAAATAAAAAAGCCGCCCAGTGCTGTAACACCAGACGGCTTATGGCTGATTACTCAACCAAATTGCAATTAAATTATATCAGTAATCAGCCTCTATTACAATAAATAGGAGGCTATTTTTATGGCTAAAAATGGAAATGGTACAGGCTCTGTCTATTATGACAAAAGCAAAAAACGTTATTATGCGGCTATAACCACACCAGCCGGACAACGTAAAAAGAAAAGTTTTATCGCAAAAACTGAAGCCACTACATGGAAAAACGCCCAGCTCACAGATATTGATCGCGGCGTATTCGTAGAACCTACCAATATAACTGTTGGTGCGTGGGCACTTACCTGGCTTACAACTTACAAGAAAGGAGCAGTAAAACAAAGGACGTATGAAAGGTATAAACAGCTTCTAGCCCATTTGGCGCCTATTGCCGATATAAAGCTTCAAGAGCTGCAACCAGTACAAGTACAGCAGTTATACAAAGAACTACTTTTATCGGCTTGCACCGTAAATAAGGTGCATAAAATATTAAAGGAATTATATACAAAAGCGTGCATCTTGGAAATGGCACCTAAAAATATAATGCTTGCTGTCGTTTCCCCCAAATTTGAAAAAAAAGAAATCCAGATATTCTCACCCAAAGAAATAGAGACAATATTACGCACCTGTTTTGAACACAAGAGGCTTGGCAAGTATTATCCTATGATTCTCTTAGGTGTGACTACCGGGATGCGTATAGGCGAAATATTGGGGCTTAGATGGTGTGATGTATTATTTGCCACATCAGAAATTTATATCCGTAAATCATTGCAGGATTCACGGGAGATCGGATTATTTTTGGAAACACCGAAAACCAAAGCCGGCATAAGGAAAATAAGCATAACGGACGATGTAGTCACGGAACTTAAAAAATTAAAAAAAGCCGCCCCTGCAATGGACATAAAGCAGGAACAGCTATGTTTTGTAACAAGGAATAATACCCCTATCGCACCGCATAATGCCGAAAGAGCGTGGAAACTGGTCTTAGAAGCTGCCAATGTATATTATAGAAATTTCCATGTTTTGCGTCACACGCATGCTACACAACTTCTAGCTGAAGGTGTACCAATAATAGAAGTTTCTCGCCGCCTGGGTCATGCGCGGGTATCACATACATTGGAATTATATGGACACGCAATTCCCAATTATGATAACAAGATTGCCGATAAAGTAAAATCACTCTATATTGTACCAAAATAAAAAGAACAACAGAGTTGCCATTGCTCCCCTGTTGCTCCCTATGATATACGGTCTGCGTTGCTCCCAACGCTAGAACCCTTATATTTATTGGTGCGCCAAGCAGGATTCGAACCAGCGACACACGGCTTAGAAGGCCGTTGCTCTATCCAACTGAGCTATTGGCGCATAACTATATTAGCAACAGATAGTATTATACTACAAAAAATTTTTTTGTCAAATTAAGCTTGTAATAATTAAAAAAATAAAATGAGCTCAATCACTGACCTTGCAATGATTGAGTCCATTTATTTTCAATTAGAAGACTGAGTTCCGCTAATAAGTTCTCTCTGCCGGCATGACCAGTGCATAATAGGCCGTCATAGCAAACGCTCATACACACAATGTTTTTAGTTTATATCGTTTGAATTATTATAAACATCCACTTTGTTGAGAATCGTATATGCTCTTATGCCATTAATTAATTTTTCTTCAAAGCTATCAGATTTTACATCAATGTTTGCAGCTTTGCCAAAATCGGTAATTTTAAAAACAACTCTGCCTTCTTTATCATATAAAATACTTGATAATGTCTTTACTTTATTCTGTGCCAGATCAAGCTCAATTTTATTAGTAGAATATTCAACAGAAGCTGCGGCATCTACAGCAGGAACGCTGAAGCCTTTCGCTCTTGCCTCATTGATAACTTTTTCGCTGCCTTCCTTACTATACTTTTCCTTTACATTCACAATAACAATATTCTTATCTGCACTCGTTTTATAACCGATACTATTTTTATCGAAGAAATAACTTGCTGTCTGATCGGAAGTGACCCATTGCCAAGCAGGTGAAGCAAAACCAATAACAGTAAACGCAAACATCAGCAAAACAGTAGAAAACATGACTCTTTTCATTCAACTCACACTCCTCAAATTAAATAGATTAAAATAATATGAATATTTTGGCTTAATTATACCACCAAAAATATTATTTGGTAAACTATTTATTTTTGTTAATCTGATATACAAATTCGATGAAATACGTCTTCCAGCTGAATCCACATACATCTACAATAATATATTAATATAGAAAGGATTATTACTTTATCTTCCAGAATAATATATAGTTACATATAAAAACTTTTATCTTACTTTTATCTGATAAAAAAGCAAGAGCTTAATTGATCTCAATACTGTTAAATACTTCTGACAAAGCTTATTGCAGTCAATTTACCTCTGAGATCATATAATTGCAGCTTTTACATAAGATCAGATAAAATCAAACTGGAGGAATATATTTTGCATAGAAATGATTTTTGCTGGTGCGGCAGCGGCCTTAAGTATAAACGCTGTCATCTTGATTTTGATGAACATATCGACAGCATAAAATTTGATCCCAGAATGGGACAGATAAAACCGCCACACGAAATCATCAAGACTGAAAAAGATATAGCAGGCATCACCAAAAGCGGTAAAATAAATAACGCAGCTCTCGATCTTATAGCAGAAAATATCAGAGAGGGCATTGATACACTTACCTTAAATGATATGGCCCATAATTTCATAATTGAAAACGGAGGTATTCCTGCCTGCCTGAATTATGCCGGTTATCCGAAAAGCATCTGTATATCAATAAATGATGTAGTCTGCCACGGAATTCCTTCCAAAAAGACCATTCTGAAAAGCGGTGATATAGTCAACGTCGACATAACAACCATTCTTGACGGTTATTATGCTGACGCCTCCCGCATGTTTATGATAGGCAGCGTTTCACCTGAAGCAGAAAAGTTAGTTGAAGTGACAAGACAGTGTATGGAATTGGGCATAAATGCTGTTAAGCCTTGGCATTTTCTTGGTGATGTCGGTGCTGCTATAGAAAAACATGCGCACACAAATAAATATTCTGTTGTCACTGCTTTAGGCGGACATGGCGTAGGTAAAAAATTTCATGAAGAACCATTCGTAAATCATGTTGGCGAAAAAAATACAGGAATGCTGCTTGTCCCCGGAATGGTGCTTACGGTCGAACCTATGATAAATATGGGAGACTTTGATGTCCGCACCGATGAAAAAGACGGTTGGACAGTTTATACTAAAGACGGTTCGCTGTCAGCACAATGGGAAAAGACTATACTGATAACAGAAACCGGCACAGCTGTTCTTGCCGATTAATTTATTATTCCACATAAATTGCAATATATGTACCGGCTTTTAAAATTTATGTGGAATAAATTTTTTACCTGAAACAATAATTTATTTATGCTAAAATATATTTGTGTTTTATCACTTTTCACAGCAATTAAGGAGAGCTGCTTTAATGAAATCCCCTAACGAGATAAATATTATCAAAATGAAAAATATTTCTAAAATATATGATAATGGCGCTGTCGCTCTTGATAAAGTAGACATCAGCATAAAACGCGGTGAGTTTGTTTTCATTGTGGGAACGAGCGGTGCCGGTAAATCCACCTTTATTAAGTTATTGCTGCGTGAAATTTTGCCTACTTCGGGTCTTTTGCTGGTAAATGGGTATGATATCAATAAAATGCCGCGTCATGAAATTCCTTATCTGCGCCGCAGTCTCGGCGTTATTTTTCAGGATTATCGCCTTTTGCCAAATAAAACTGTCTATGAGAATGTCGCTTTTGCAATGCGCGTCATTGAATCGCCACGTCGGCTCGTACTGCGCAGTGTTAATAGTGTTTTAGACGTAGTAGGCCTGCGGGCAAAGTACAAATGTTTTCCCTCTCAGCTTTCAGGCGGCGAGCAGCAGCGTGTTGCTATCGCCAGAGCCATCGTCAACAATCCGTCACTTATTATTGCCGATGAACCCACCGGGAATCTTGACCCGGAAACTTCCTGGGAAATAATGGATATTTTTCAGCGCATCAATGCCGCCGGAACAACTATCGTTATGGCAACACATGATAAGACCATTGTAGACACAATGCAAAAACGTGTGTTGGCGATAGAAAACGGTTGTATCGTACGTGATGAAGCATCAGGGGGATACGGATATGAAGCTTAGAACTACCGAATATTTTGTAAAAGAAGTGGCCGCCTCCCTAAAGCGCAATAACTGGATGTCATTAGCCTCTATTGGCACAGTTACCATTTCGCTGTTTATCCTTGGTCTTTTTTTGATGGTCGTAGTAAACCTTGATCGCATGGCCTCCACACTGGAATCCCAGGTACAGATAAGTGTTTATCTGAAAGATGATATTACCAAAAAGCAGACTGATTCACTGGAAGAAAAATTATCTTCTCTGCAGGGTATCGATACGGTAAAGTACATTTCCAAGGAAGATGCTATGAAACGCTTTTCGGAAAGATTGGGCGATCAAAAATATCTTCTCAGCGCACTTGATGACACCAATCCTCTTCCCAATGCTTTTGAGATCACGGTAAAAGATCCTCAGCTGGTCAAAACAGCTTCTAAGGAAGTGGAAAATTTTCCCGGTGTAGATACTGCTGTATACGCGCAGGATGTGGTCGAACATTTATTTGACCTGACCAGGCTGGTAAGGCTTATAGGCTTATCTATCATCGTCTTTTTGGCGGGTGCCACAATTTTTATAATTTCAAATACCATCCGGCTTACCGTATTTGCAAGACGCAAGGAAATAGCTATAATGAAATATGTGGGCGCCACAGACTGGTTTATCCGCTGGCCATTTCTGCTTGAAGGTGTAGTGCTGGGCTTTATTGGCAGCAATATAGCTGTTATTTTACTGCGTCTTGCCTATATAGCACTTACCCAAAAGATTTATGATATGATGACTTTTTTCCCTTTGATACCATTGTATCCGTTTTTAACATATGTAACGATAATTATTATTTTGAGCGGTATTGTAATCGGCGCTTTAGGCAGTGTCATATCAATAAAACGCTTTCTTGAAGTATAGGGAGAGTTGTATATGTTTTTTCATAAGCAGCGTCTGTATGCATTCACCCTATTGATTTTATTCACCATATTCTGCAGCTCAGCATCGGCTGCATCATTACAGGATAAACTTGACGGCCTGAAAAAACAGGCAACTGAGAAACAAACTGAGATTGATTCCGCTAAATCCAAGGAGAACACTATCTCCGAGCAAATGCGCACCATAGCTGAACAGGTCGATAACGCCACCGCCGCTTATAATGAAATAAAAGGACAGCTGGATGAAACGCAAAAAAAGATAGATGAAAATGAAGATCTTTTAAAAAAAACACAGCAAAACCTTGATAAGCGTGAAAAAGTTCTCTATAAAAGGCTTCGTGATATATATATGCACGGACAAATAAGTTATATTGAAGTTCTTGTTGGCGCCGACAGCTTTTCTGATTTTTTGACACGTATGGACCTTATCAAACGTATCATCAAATACGACTATGATCTTATCAACGGTATCCTGGCGGAAAAACAAGTTATTACAGATACTAAAAAGGAACTTGAAACCGACCGCAGCAAAACTGAAAAACTAACTCAGTCAGCCAAGGAAAAAGCCGACATATTACAGAATAAAAAAGCCCAGCAGCAGACACTGCTGGATAAGGTAAAAAATGACAGAGCAACTGCCGAGCGTGCCTACGATGAACTCATGGCAGCGTCGCGTCAGGTAGAACAAATGATCCTTGCATATACCAGCAGCAATTCGGACGACTATGCTGGCGGAGGCAGCGGCCAATTCATCTGGCCAATTTCAGGTCCGATAACATCACCATTCGGTTGGCGCACTCACCCAATATATGGCACTCGTATTTTTCACAGCGGCATTGATATTGGCGGTGATTACGGACTCCCCATACATGCGGCAGCTGCCGGTACAGTCATTTATGCAGGATGGATATCAGGTTATGGCAATGCCGTAATTATAAGCCACGGCGGCGGCCTGCAGACATTATATGGACATAACCAGTCACTTAATGTCAGTGAAGGCCAGCGCGTATCACAAGGACAGGTCATCTCTTTTTGCGGTTCTACAGGAAATTCTACCGGTCCTCACTGCCATTTCGAGGTAAGGAAAAATGGAGAACCCGTTAATCCTCTCAACTATTTATGATTTTGCTGAGGCTTTGCGAACGATAAAAAACTATTGGATGTGATAATTATGAAAGTTAACAAGAAGTTTTTAGCGGCGTTGATATTTATCGTTTTCATTGCATCGTCACTTTTCACTGTTTCCGGGCTGTATTTTCTGTTAGGATTCAATAAATATCAGTTTGCCGATGTGGCGCGCTTGTTCGCTGCCATGCGGTTAGTGCAAACTTATTATGTTAAAGACATTGATAATGATGTAATTATCAATGGTGCAATAAAAGGCATGGTCGGCTCCCTTGATGACCCGCATTCTCTCTATCTTGATCAGAATCTTTATAAGAGGCTCATGGAACAGACAGAAGGTTCCTTTGGCGGAATTGGTGTAGTGATGCAGTATAATAAAGACAAACAAGTCGTCAGCGTCATCGCGGTAATGAAAGACACTCCGGGAGAAAAAGCAGGACTAAAAATCGGTGATGAAATCATTGCTGTAGACGGAGTATCAACAAAAGATTTTTCGTTTGATCAGGTCGCTTCCCATATAAGAGGCCCTGTCGATACGGACGTGGCACTTACAATCAAAAACAGTGATGGTCAAAAAGATATCACTGTCACCAGAGCCACGATTAAAACCACTACAGTAACACATCAAATGATGGCAGACAATATAGGATATATAAGAATCGGCATGTTTTCCGAAAATACGGGCAAGGAATTCACTGATGCCTATCAGGACCTGCAAAAACAAAACATGCGGGGACTTGTCTTGGATCTTCGTTCAAATCCCGGCGGTCTTCTTACCAGCTGTGTAGAAATAGCTAAGCAGCTGGTTCCCAAGGGAACCATAGTTTCCATAGTCGATCATAATAACAACAAAGAAGTGTACAGTTCAGATCTTGAAGGACAAAAATATCCTATTGTTGTCCTTATTGATGAAAATAGTGCCAGCGCTTCTGAAATACTTGCGGGAGCTCTGCAAGACACGAAGGCAGCTGTGCTGGTGGGAACAAAATCATATGGCAAGGGTTCTGTCCAGCAAGTAATACCACTGGGCAGCGGCACTGCGCTTAAGCTTACTATCGCAAAATATTACACTCCAAGCGATCGTTCTATAGACGGTATCGGTATCGAACCTGATGTTCCTGTCAAATTTGATGCTGACGGAAATACAGATAATCAACTAAATACCGCGATAGATACATTAAAACAAAAAATCAATCAGCAATAACTTTTTTGATTATCTTACGTCCATTGCAGCAAAAAAGACAGCAACAAATTTTTTCATTTTGTTGCTGTCTTTTTCAGCTGCATACATTTTTATCTTTTTAAACGAAAAGGAATAGTAACAACAATTACATTCTCCTTAAAAATCAACAGAGTCCGCAGAATAAGTCCTGTCTGATTGTGCAGCAGTTTATGCCACCACTTTGTCGTTTGTATTTCCGGAATAAGCACTGTTATATAATCTTCTGGATTTTTATCAGCGGCTACCTGCTTGACAAAATCAAGCAAAGGCTGTATGACCATACGATAAGGAGACTGAATAGTAACAATGCCTATTTCCGGATCCTGCACATGCCATACTTTTTTCACATAATCTGCATTTTCATTGTCAGTTGCAATATGCACGGCAATAATTTCATCGCCTATTTTTCTTGCATAGCGCATCGCTTCTATAACACTTCGTGTAGGGTACGATATAGGCAGAATAACATAGTTCTTCATAATCGGCGAACTGATGTAGCTGAATTTTTCACCAGGTTTCAGCGCAAGTTCTCTGCCCATTTCTGTATAATGCTTTTTTATTTTTCTAAAGCAGTATATTACCGATGGTATAAAAATAAGAATGATCCATGCACCATAGAAAAATTTTGTGACAGCAATAATAACTACAATTATACCGGTTATGAAAGCTCCGAGCGCATTGACAAAAACACGCCCCTGCCAATATTTGCTTTTATTGCGCAGCCAGTGGACAACCATTCCCGACTGGGCAATAGTAAACGAAAGAAAGACCCCTATTGCATATAACGAAATTAGATGTTCAACATCACCGTCAAAAATGATCAGCAGCAATGCCGTCGCCATGCTAAGCAGGATAATACCGTTAGAAAAACTCAGCCGTTCTCCGCGCTGTCCGAGATACCGCGGTAAATATCCATCCTTTGCTATTATTGATAAAAGAGGCGGCAGACCATTATAAGCCGTATTTGCCGCTAAAAACAAAATCAACATCGTAACTATCTGGAAAAAATAATAGTAATATCCCCGACCGACAGTCTTTTCTGCAAGCTGCGAAATCATAGTGACATTGGGATTCGGCATAATATGGTAATGCATTATCAAAAATGATATTCCAAGCAGCATGATCGCCAATATACCTGACATCCAATAGGTAGTATGAATTGCATTTTTGTATTCGGGTTTCTTAAACATCGGCACACCATTGGCTATCGCTTCAAGTCCGGTCATTGAACTGCAGCCATTGGCAAAAGCGCGCAGAATAAGGAAAAATATCATCATATCCATGGGCTGCTTTTGTACAGAAGCTTCAGCGATTACCGGTTCCGTGCCTGTAAATGCCTGAAAAATACCTATAACGATCAGCAACAAAAGACCGCCGACAAAAAGATATGTCGGCAAAACGAAAAACTTAGCTGACTCACTGACTCCCCGCAGATTAATAATAGTAAGCACACAAAATAGTACGATTATATCAAGAAGCAGTTTATATTCTCCCAAAAAAGGAAAGGCAGAAGTGAGCGCTGCCGTACCTGTGGTGATACTAACAGCCACTGTAAGTATATAATCGGTAAAAAGAGCGGCTCCGGCTACCAGAGCAGGTTTTTCACCGAGATTTTCTCTTGCTACAGAATAAGAACCACCGCCGCCCGGATTTGCTCTGGCAACCTGCGCGTATGATACAGTGACTATAGCCAGCAGAATAATGATCGGAATAAGAGAATAAAGATAATATCCATATGTGATAAAACCAGACAGCGCCAAAACGACAGCTATCTGTTCCGGTCCATAACTTACAGAAGACAGCGCATCAGAAGAAAATATGGCCAGAGCTTTCCACTTAGGCAGACGCTGATAGAAAGCCTCTTCATTCTTCAAAGGACGCCCTATCAGCAATCGTTTTATTCTGTTAAACAACTCCAACTCTCCCATCAATAAATTTAGTTCCTCTAATATAATACAATTTCCCATTTTATGCAATACAAATAAAACCACGCTCATTTTCAAATTCTTCAATAGTGGTCAACCGTTAGGCTCAATAATATTCTGCCGTGCAAATGATAATCCTTTCATTTACAAAATAAGGCAGGCATTCAAAGCTATACTAGACAATAGAAAAATCTTTGCTTGACAATAGCAGCTTCAGCTGAATCAATCAAATTTATTTCATTGAGGTCAAAATTACAAGCTTTATCTATAAATAATTCCTTCCTGCAGCTGCTTGATCCTTATAGCATTTAAAATTGCTCATAATTTACAGTTCACAAATCCGTACTGTTGGGCTATACTTTAAACAATACCATTTTTTATATTTTTAACCTTTTTCAGCATTATTTTCTGACTGTAAAGCAAATGAAAAAATTTTTCTGATATTATTCAAAGTCCGCTAAAACGATCGCTTATAAATAAGGAGGCGCACGCATGGCTACAGTACCAAAGCTCAATACTCTTCATCTATCTGAAAAAACACCTTTCAAAATAACAGCTCCTTTTGAACCTATGGGTGATCAAAAAAAAGCTATCCGGGAACTGGCCGCCGGTATTGAAAACGGTCAAACAGCACAAGTGCTTCTTGGTGCCACCGGCACCGGCAAAACCTTCACCATAGCCAAAGTAATTGAAAAAGTTCAGAAACCGACCTTGGTGATAGCTCACAATAAAACACTGGCCGCACAGCTTGCCAGTGAATTCAAAGAATTTTTTCCGAACAATGCAGTCGAATATTTCGTAAGTTATTACGATTATTATCAGCCTGAAGCTTATATAGCCCAAACAGATACATATATAGAAAAGGATTCATCCATCAATGATGAAATAGACAAACTGCGCCACTCAGCGACCTGTTCACTGTTTGAAAGGCGTGATGTCATAATTGTAGCAAGCGTCTCCTGCATATACGGACTTGGTTCTCCTGAGGATTATTATGAGCTTGTCTTATCAGTACGCCGCGGTGAAGAATATCCTCGTGATGCCATACTTAAAAAACTTGTTCAGATACAATATGAAAGAAATGACATTAACTTTGTACGCGGTAAATTCCGTGTACACGGTGACATTATAGAGGTCTACCCTGCCGGCTATCAGGACCGGGCTGTCAGAATAGAGCTTTTTGGCGACGATATCGACCGCATCAGTGAATTTGATCCACTTACGGGAGAAATACTTGGTGAACGAAAAAGTGTCACAGTCTTTCCTGCGTCCCATTATGTAACCTCCCCGGAAAATATGGACAGAGCCGTAAAATCAATCGAAACTGAATTGAATGACCAGCTTCTCCTCCTCAGAAATGACGATAAATTGCTTGAAGCTCAGAGATTGCAGCAGCGTACCAATTACGATCTGGAAATAATGCAGGAAATGGGCTACTGCTCTGGTATAGAAAATTATTCACGGCATTTGACCGGGCGAAAAAAAGGTGATTCCCCTTACACTCTTTTAGACTATTTTCCGGAAGACTTTCTTATTGTCATAGATGAATCGCACGTTACATTGCCGCAGCTGCGCGCTATGTATGCCGGCGACCGATCACGCAAAGTATCCCTTGTGGATAACGGTTTCCGCCTTCCTTCAGCCTTTGACAATCGTCCCTTGCGTTTTGAAGAATTTGTGGAAAGAATCAATCAGATAATTTACGTATCGGCTACACCTGCGCCTTACGAACTGACACAAGCCAGCCAGATAGTTGAACAAATCATCAGACCGACAGGTCTGCTTGATCCGCAGATAGAAATACGGCCCCTGCAGGGGCAAATGGATGATCTTCTGACCGAAATAAGAATACGTATGGAAAAACATGAACGCGTCCTTGTCACCACACTGACAAAAAAGATGGCGGAAAACCTCACAGACTATCTCAAAGAAATGGGCATAAAAGTACGTTATCTTCACTCTGATATTCCTACCATAGAACGTACGGAAATTATCAGAGACCTGCGGCTGGGTGTTTTCGATGTCCTTGTGGGAATAAATCTTTTACGTGAGGGCCTTGATATGCCTGAAGTGTCCCTTGTAGCAATTCTTGATGCTGATAAAGAAGGTTTCCTGCGTTCAGAAACCTCTCTTATCCAAACAATAGGACGTGCCGCCCGCAATGCTAACGGCAGAGTCATATTATATGCTGATCGTGTAACTGATTCTATGAAAAAAGCCATAAGTGAAACAGACCGGCGCCGTAAAGTGCAAAATGATTATAACCAAAAATATGGCATCATTCCAAAAACCATTGAAAAGAAAGTCAAAAATCTCATCGAAACTACTATGGTAGCTGAAGATACAGCTGAATATAAAACTCCTAAAAAGAAATTGAAGATGACCGCTAAAGAACGGCAGAAGCTTATCGTCACGCTTACCAAGGAAATGCAGGCTGCATCCCGCGCCCTTGAATTTGAAAAAGCTGCTGAACTGCGTGATGTCATATTTGAATTGCAAAATGAAACAAACACAAAAAGCAAAAAACACCGCTGAATCTATGCAGGTAAGATATTTTGATAAGCATCGTTCTTATAATAATATATTTGGGGCATCACTAAAAAAGCGATGCCCCCAAATATTACTATTAATTTTTGGATCAATTTTCAGTATTTACATAAGACTTAAAAAACTCTTATATTTATTTTTGGTATTCATAAAAAAAAATACCTCACCGTTTGTTCAAAAACGTCTGCTTTTTTTATATTTTATGCATAAAGTCCCATACTAAATGCATAAGCGATCAATACTGCTGCCGGGCCGGTAATAAGCCTGGAATACAGTACCGCTGGTACGCCCAGCTCTATCGTCTCAGGTTCGGCTTCTCCCAGACTCAACCCTACAGGAACAAAATCAGCACCTACCTGAGCATTGATCGCAAACAGGGCCGGCAGTGCGTACTGAGGCGGGATATGACCGAGTCCTATTTCCACTCCCAGCAGACTGCCCACTACCTGCGCTATCACTGCCCCTGGTCCGAGTACAGGTGAAATAAAAGGCAGCGCACAAACAATGGATATTCCTATCATTCCCGGCAGCGTGCTTGCCAGCGGAGATAAGGTCGCAGCAATTACATTTCCTATGCCTGATGCGCTTATTATCCCCAAAATCATACTTACAAACGCCATAAACGGCAATATATTTTTGATCACCATATCGATCGTTTCGCGTCCTGCCTGATAAAACTTATTAACCACAGCGCCCACGCCGATACCTATTCGTGTCACTATATTCTTCTTTTTGCCGGCATTCATAGCTGCCAGCTCTTTTCTTGCCTGCGTTTTCGTCTTCGGCTCAGCTGCTTGCATCTGTGCCTTAGCAGCAGCTGCCGCAGCTGTTTCTTCATCAGCAAAGGTTATACAGTTTTCCTTTACATCCGAAACATAAATACTTTCCGTTATATATTGTGCCAAAGGACCTGATTTCCCCACTGCTGTTAAATTGACCGTAAATATCTTTTTTTTAGGATACACACCACAGCGAGCCGTTCCGCCGCAGTCAACTACAGCAACCATTACTTCTTCATCAGGAGCCCCCGTACTGAAGCCGTCTACAGGCACCCCGCCTGTCATTTCAGCTATTTTTTGTGCCACCGGATGAATTCCGCCGCCCGTCACACATAGTATCTTATTGCAGGTATCTGTGGGGGTTATTGTCAGAGGTCCGCCCCATCCTGCTTTTCCCCTCTGTATAGTAACTGATTTATACATTAAAAAAGCCTCCTTTATTTTTTCATTGCGGCATAAATTTTTTCCGTAACTACACCGCGAAGCAGTATTACCACTATTCCGACCAAAAAATATCTCACCGCTAAATCACCAAGCGGCAGCCCCAGATTGCTTATCCCTGTAGCTATCCCCATATATACGAACAATTCTCCGCCATTGGCATGAGGAAATAATCCCGTTACAGGATGTACAAAACTCACTGTCGAATCATAGAATGCAGGTTTATATTTTTCTTCTACAAAACGGCCGAAAGTATAGCACATCGGATTTGCCAGAAATATTACTGCCAGAATAGGAACGATCGTATAACGGGTTATCGTGTATTTTGTGGCTGTCTGAGCCACACTGTAAACTCGGTCTTCACCTATTAATTTGATAATTGAACTTACCGCGGTCATTAAAACCACTACTAAGGGAATAATGCCGGTGACCCATGAAATAAAAGTCGCCGCTCCTGCTTTAAATAATTCTATAAAACCGTTTGCCAAGGCTGCGATGATTTCCATAATACCCCTCTTCTCTAAAAATATTTTCCGTAAATAATTGTATCGAAAACAGGGGCAATAATATTGTCCCTGCTTTCCTGTTTCTTCCTCAAGTCTGATACGACAGTCAGATCTCCTGTGTATGAAATACTTCGTAATAGTGCCGCAAAGTATTTTTCATTCCTGTTCGTAAAAAATCATTTACCCCAAAGTAATCTTTCGGACGATTTTCAGACAGATTTTTATAAGCATTTACCACAAAATCAGTATATATATTGATTTTTGCGATACCGTTGAGCGCGCATCTTTCCAGATTATCATCACCTGATGATGAGCCTCCGTGCAGGACCAGAGGAATATTCAAATTATCAGCCAGCTCTTTCAGCCTTGTGAAATTTATTTTGGGAACGCCTTTGTACAGACCATGCGCCGTTCCCACTGAAACAGCCAGGCTGTCCGCTCCGCTTTGTTCCGCCATTTTACCGGCTTCTTCCACAGTCGTATATATACTGTCGTCATCGGCTTCTGTTTCTCCCTGCCCCACGTTTCTGCCTGTTCCCACATGTCCTATCTCAGCTTCCACCATCACATTATGCGTATGAGCGTAATCCGCAACTTTTCTGGTTGCTGCAATATTTCCTGCCAGCTCCTCTTTTGACGCATCTATCATCACAGAAGTAAACCCCAGCTCTATCGCTCTTTTTATAAAAGAAAAATCCATCCCGTGATCTAAATGCAGGGCTATCGGCACTTTTGCTTTTTTTATATAAAAATGTCCCAGCATTGCTGCTTCCTCTATGTCCTGATAACAGCTGTGCGCCTGCGCATATGACAATATAAGCGGCAGGCCCATTCTTTCAGCCGTCTCCGTATGCGCTTTCACCGAAATTTGATCGACGAAATTTGCTGATGGTACTGCAAATCCCTTTGCCCTCGCCTCAGCCAGCATTTCCTTTGTCGATACCAGCATATTTTCACCTCATTTATTTCATTGCTTATCCACTTATTATTGACAGAAGTTCTATGCTGTCGTATTCTTAATATTGGTTAGGTATCAGCATGATAATAACCGATATGCCACTGTAAAATTGCCGTTTTACGGTGGTTTTTTTATTTATAAGACACAAAAGGATCACTCCGCTTTCATTTTCTATACATAGCATCCTGTTCTTTGCGTACATTATAAAGCTGTGTGCCGGTATCTAGCTCTACATCGTTTAAAGTGAGCAGCTGTCCTTTTTTTACATCCTTTTTCATGCGGCTTTTCTTATTTATCAGACCATATACAACGTATCCATTAGCATAAGTTTCCTCGGCAGCAGCTATGGACCCGTAAGTGGTATATCCACCTATCCCATCTATATATTCGCCTGCTTTCAGGTCTTTTTTGGCCGCTGTTATGCATTCGCTCACAGGCCCATCGATCGGGATTATCGTCGGTTCTTTATCTATGACAGCCTTGGCGACAGTGAGCGGTGTTTCAAGATTGCATAAATGATAGGGACGGTATAACGTCCATAAAGGACCGGGCCCCATGCTGTGATACTGCATCTGATACGCTATTTCTTCATTTTCAGTGGACACTGTGACAAATACGCCCGGTGCTATTCCGTTGACAAATTCAACTACACCATGTTTGTCAAGAATTCCTCCATCTTTTTTCAAACGGAAAATGCTGTTAAGCTCCTTGCATCTTTCGTCCGGTGAAGCAGACGGTCCATGTCCTCCTATAACATCAGGAATAAGTCCCGTCGCATTCGACATTGCTGTCATTTCTACCATTGTTTTAGTGCCGTCTTTAAATGCGCACAGCATTCTTGGACTCATCTTCCGCCTGGTAGCTTCCTCAAGCACTGTATCCGGATTACACGCATAATCAAGCTTGTTGTTTTTCCCTTTCCCCATTACTTTTACCTGCATTCCCATAGCTCTGGCAAATGAATACAGCTCCATAACTGCTCCAGGCTCATCACCAGCCGAACCGGTATAAATAACATTATTTTTTTCTCCGAGTTTTTTCAGATAGGAGCCTATTACCACATCGGTTTCTACATCCATCATTACTACATGCTTGCCGTTATTCATAGAATCTATCGCTATTTTTACACCTACTTCGGGCACCCCCGTTACGTCAATAGCACATTCCACAAGATTGGCCTGCGATATCAGCTCTGAGTTTTCAGTGGCGACAAATTTTCCCATCTCCATATATTTATTGGCATCCGCCAAGGTTTTAGCAACAGCGATCTGCTCATCGGCAATGCCGGCATAATGAAACGCATTTATGACATTATCCAGTTTTATATCGGACACTATTGCCGGTGATATGCCCTTCATAATTGCCATCTGTGTTACCATGCCGCGTCCCATCTGGCCTGCCCCGACTATACCCGTACGAATTATTTTGCCTTCTTCTTCTCTTTTTAAAAGCTTTTGATCCATATTCAACATAATTGTTCACACTCCAAGTTTATATTAATTTTTAAAACTGCGATATTAAAAAATACTTATGCTTATCCCTTTTTGTATATCTTCTTCAGTCAAAGCATCCTCGCCGTAAAGCATTATATGCCCCGGCAGAAACGGTTCATCACCTCCCGAAAAATTCAAGGTTGCATGTCCCAGCTGGTTGAATGTATTGCGTGCTTCTTCACCGACGGCTGTTATTTCGAAAGCCTTTTCGCCAATTATAAGAGTATCCCCCCTTTCAATGTCTCCGTTTAATTTTGATTTTTCATGTAAAACAGATATTTCTGCCAGTTCTTTTGGTGCATTATCATTAAAAATTATAAGGTAATTCAACTCTTTCAGAAAACCTAGTGCCTCATTTCCCCATCCGGTTATCTTACTGTTATATTTCATTTCATCATCTCCTCTCGTCGTTAATATTTATTTCTTTATTTTCGAATTATTCCTTCTTATTGTTTAATCTTTCGCACAGAGCATTTACAGCCTGGATATGTCCCAGCATTTTTTTTCTTTCTTTTTGCGCAAGCACTTCATATTCAGCTCTGAGCTCAAACACATTTCTATTCATAAGTTCCGGAATTTTTTTAAATCTGTTGAAAATAGTGATTCCGGCTAAAATCTCTCCGTCCACCACTTTTCCGCTGCTGTCGCAGACAATTATTACAATATTTCCCGAGAATCGCGCTTTCCTTCCGCCAATACCAATATTGCCCTTTTTATGGAGCCGTCTTACGGATTTCTTATATAACCGAACCTGAATATACGTACCGGCTGCTTGTATTATCATAAAAACCAGCAGGCAGACCATTAAAATAGTAATATCCATTTTAAAACTCCCTATATGCCAACAATTCCCGCGCTGATTCCGAATCTGTTATCAGTACATTTATGATCTTGCCTTTTATCGCGCCGATAAGACTGTCCAGTTTATTTTTTCCTGCAGCTATACCGACTCTGCAGCGTACTTTTTTTAAGTCGTCTATCGGCATGGCAGCTATCAAATGATTAAATGATTCAAATTGCTGAGTCGATCCATTTTTGTCATAGAATTGTGCCGCTGCATCTCCCACCATTCCCAATTCGATAAATGCATCAAATAATTCTTCTCTGATATATCCGGCTTTAACTAAAGTAGATGTTTCTTTTGACGGCACTCCAATTCCCATTACTACTATGGATATTTTTTTAAAGGCCTTAACAATGCTCTGCATGGAATATTCTTCTAAAAAACGTTTGAGCATATCCGGTTTTGAAAAAACCAGCGGAGCAAAAAATTGGAGACAATCCGCATGGAATATTTCGGCAAATTTCGTAGCAACATGATTGGAGTGAATATCATATCTGTTTTCGTCCATCCCTCCCATTATCGGCACAAAAGTACATTTTTTTTGTTCGACCGGATAATAGCCATGCAGTAAATTGCGCAGCGTGCGGCCCATTGTCACCCCGACAAAATCCTTATCTTCAATCACTCGTGAAAGGAATTTAAATGTTTCTCTGGTGATATTCTCATTTAAAGCATCTGTCAGATCCGCACTTCCGGATGCCGCGATTATTACTTCCTCAAGTCCAAATTTTTTTTCTACTTCTCTTTCCATACTGCCAAATGCCAGATTATCCGGATTCATAACTTCTATCTTGACAATCCCGTTTTCATGTCCTTTCTTTATCATTCTGGCTACGGACGGACGGGAAATCTGCAGCATATCGGAAATCTCCTGCTGGCTCAGCCCATCTTTATAATACGAACTGCAGCATTTAAAAATCAATCTTATATCATCAACAATTTTTTTCATGATATCTGTCTTAAATTTTTATTATCACATGACAGCCAGTTTCATTTATAAGAATGACTGCATATAAACAACAATACTTTCCTTTGCGATTTTTCTTTTTATTCTGATAAATATATTACACCAAAGTAATTATTTTTTCAATATTTCTTATACAGAACAAATGTAAAAGTAATATCACATGTATATATATTTTTACATTTGTTCTATATTGATAACCATTGTCAATATTTCCCTTTCATTATCTATGCAAAATTTTTTAGTCTTTTCCAAATCGTTTTTCATTTGTTTTTCCTCCTTTTCCAATCTATAATATAGATATATGGACAGTTTTGAGAATACCGTAAAAAAATTTTCACTCCGGCATGCCAATGAAATGTAGCGTCACCATAATAAATAATATGAATTCAGTAATTTGAATTTATATATTCAGTTTTTACTAATAAGTTCTGGAAAAAAAACATTTTTTACTATATACTGGTTTATAGCAATTACCGCTTAAGCAATTAAACCATTTAAAATAATTACAGGAGTTGACCATTTTGCCAGATGCAATAAAAATAAAAGGCGCCCGTGCCCATAATTTAAAAAACATCAGTGTATCCATTCCGCGGGACAAGCTTGTAGTAATAACAGGTCTGTCAGGTTCAGGTAAATCTTCTCTGGCCTTTGATACCATCTATGCTGAAGGCCAAAGGCGCTACGTTGAATCATTGTCCTCATATGCACGTCAATTTCTCGGTCAGATGGATAAACCTGACGTCGATTACATAGAAGGGCTCTCCCCTGCCATTTCAATAGACCAAAAAACAACCAGCCGTAATCCCCGCTCTACTGTCGGCACGGTCACAGAAATATATGATTACCTGCGCCTTCTATTCGCCCGAGCCGGAAAGCCCCACTGTCCTAATTGCAAAAAACCTATATCGCAGCAAACTGTAGATCAGATTCTTGACAGCATTATGAATTTACCCGAAAAGACAAAGCTTTTGATAATGGCGCAGGTAGTTCGCGGCAAAAAAGGCGAGCATCGAAAGCTGCTTGAAAACATACGTAAGCAAGGATATGTACGTGTTCGTATCGATAATGAAATTCTCGATATAAATGATGATATAAAGCTGGAAAAGAATAAAAAACACACTATAGAGGTCATTGTTGACAGATTGGCAGTGCGTGGAGGAATAGAAACCCGTCTGGCAGATTCTTTGGAAACCGCGCTTGATCTTGGCAATGATATTGTTTATGTACAGATAATAGATGGAGAACTCCTAATGTACAGTCAAAATTTTGCCTGTATAGACTGCGGTATAAGCCTGCCGGAAATAGCTCCGCGCCTTTTTTCCTTTAACAGCCCATACGGGGCTTGTCCTGAATGTGACGGTCTTGGCAGCAGACAGGAATTTGATCTTGATCTTGTCATGCCAAATAAGGCACTTTCTTTTAGCGAAGGATTATTCGCCCCTTTATCAAAGAATCCCGCCTCTTACGCAATGTGTCAGATTGCCTCTGTCCTCAAAACTTATGGCTATACACTTGATACGCCATGGTCTGCGGTAAAGGAAAAGGTTCAAAAACTCCTTCTTTATGGCAGTTCAGAAGAATCTTTTCAATTTTCTTATGAAAACATGTTTGGGGAAATAAAAGACTACAATACATCTTTTGAGGGTGTCATGCCGCTTCTGGCCCGCCGTTACAAAGAAACAAATTCCGACGTGATGCGCGAAGGATATGAAGCATATATGAGTACTACACCCTGCCCCGTATGCGGCGGCGCACGTTTAAAGCCCGAGGCTCTGGCAATAACGATAGGCGAAAAAAATATAAATGAAGTAACTGATATGACCATAGCACAGGCTGATAATTTTTTTCGCGATCTGCAGCTTGATAAACGCCAGAAGCTTATAGCTTCCCAGATTTTGAAGGAAATCCATGCCCGGCTTGGCTTTCTGCTCAATGTCGGTCTCGATTATCTCACACTTGGACGTGCGGCAGGGACCTTATCCGGCGGAGAAGCTCAGCGCATAAGACTCGCCACACAAATCGGTTCCGGACTGACAGGCGTTTTATATATACTGGATGAACCAAGCATCGGTCTTCATCAGCGGGATAATAACCGGCTTTTAGCCACACTCAAGCATCTGCGTGATCTCGGCAATACACTTATAGTTGTTGAGCATGATGAAGACACTATGTACGCGGCAGACAATATTATTGATATAGGTCCCGAAGCCGGTGCCAATGGCGGAAATGTAATTGCACAGGGTACTGCCGATGAAATAAAAAAAATACCGGCTTCAATCACCGGACAATATATGAGCCGTAAAAAATTTATTCCTGTGCCGCTTGAAAGAAGAAAAGGCAGCGGTAAATTTATTGAAATCGTCGGTGCTGCCGAAAACAATCTAAAAAACATTCGGGTAAAATTTCCGTTGGGAATGCTGACACTCGTCACGGGAGTTTCAGGATCGGGTAAGTCCACACTGGTAAATGAAATCTTGTATAAGGGACTTGCCGCCAGCTTCTATGTTAACAGAGGAAAACCCGGTAAACATAAATCAATCAAGGGTATTGAAAATATAGATAAAATAATCAATATAGATCAGTCACCGATAGGACGCACTCCCCGCTCCAATCCAGCCACCTACACAAGTGTCTTCGATACTATACGGGAAGTTTTCAGTCAAACCAATGAAGCCAAAATCCGCGGCTACAAGCCGGGAAGATTCAGCTTCAACGTCAAAGGCGGTCGGTGTGAATCATGCCATGGCGACGGTATAATAAAAATAGAGATGCATTTTCTGCCCGATATCTATGTTCCCTGCGAAGTATGCAAGGGAGCCCGCTATAATCGTGAGACACTTGAGGTCAGATATAAGGGAAAAAATATTTCTGATGTTTTGCAGCTGGTAGTTGACGATGCTGTGGAATTCTTCAAAAATATCCCTAAACTTCATCGCCAGCTGCTCATTTTACAGGACGTAGGACTTGGCTATATGCAGCTTGGACAGCCTGCCACAACTTTATCGGGCGGTGAAGCCCAGCGTGTGAAATTGGCTACAGAGCTGGCAAAAAGAAGCACAGGACGCACTCTTTATATTTTGGATGAACCAACAACAGGTCTGCATACTGCCGATATTCACAAATTAATGAATGTCCTGCAGCGATTAGTCGACAACGGTGATACCGTAGTCGTCATCGAGCATAATCTTGATGTTATAAAAACTGCGGATTATATAATTGATCTCGGCCCTGAAGGCGGAGACAGGGGCGGTACCGTTGTGGCCAAGGGAACTCCCGAGCAAATAGTGAAAGTCAGTGAATCCTATACCGGACAATTTCTTGCTCCCGTGCTGGCCGAAGGCATAAAATTGACGGCGCAGAATAAGTAATTGTCTTACTGATTTCTAATTTTTACAGCACAGACAGAACAGTTTGCGGTAAATACCGGAATAAGCTGGTGTAAAATCTTATTCCGGTTATTTTTTTACAGAAAAAAAGCATAAAATACCACCAAAGGATATTTTATGCTTAAAACATATGCGAATTAAATATACAATCTTTTAGGAAACTTTAAATGCTCCAATCGAATTTTGCAGATCATCAGCCATTTTTGCTAAATGCTGGCTTGATGAGGCAATTTCTTCCACTGATGCCGACTGTTCCTCCGTAGCCGCAGAAATAGTCTGAGTCTGCTCGGAAGTTTTCCGGCTTTCATCATTAATTCCCTGCACAGTATTCACCACATGATGGGCACTGCCTGTTATTTCCTGGACTGCTGCTGATATTTCATGTATCTGCCCCGTCATTTCCCTTACCATCAGCAAGATTGCTTCAAAGCTTTTTCCGGCAGCCGATACCACTTTAGCACCTGATTCGACTTCTTTTTTACCGTCATCCATAAACTTAACTGCGTTATCAGTCTTTAACTGCACTTCATTTATAAGCTCTGTTATCTGTTTTGCCGCATCCTGCGACTGTTCAGCCAGTTTTCTGACTTCCTCTGCAACTACCGCAAATCCTTTACCTGCCTCTCCGGCTCTGGCAGCCTCTATTGCCGCATTTAATGCCAAAAGATTTGTCTGTCCCGAGATAGCAGAAATCACATCCACTATTTTGCCTATACGTTTCGATTTTTCCTCTAATTCACTGATCACTCCGGAAGTATCATTTGTTTTCTGTTCAATGACGCTCATCTGAGCAACTGCCTGCTTTATTGCCTCTTCACCGCCATTTGCGGCTGTCGCAGTTTTTTCAGAAGATAATGAAACTACCTCTGTATTTGAGGACACCTGTTGTATTGCAGTTGAAATCTGTTCTGCCACAGCGGTTGCATTATTGGCAAGATCCAACTGCTTTTCTGCTCCGTGGGCGACTTCGGCTACTGATCCGGCGACCTGATTAGAAGCCTGTGCCGATTGCTCAGCACTTGCTGTCAGTTCTTCCGATGAGGCCGCCAGCTGCTGCGCCGTATTCATAAGATGGCTGATCAGTGTTTTTATATTTTTATTCATTTCAGCTACGGCTCTTGATACATTGCCAAATTCACTTCTATCATTCAGGTTGTCTGCTGAAACGTTTATGGAAAAATCTCCTTTGGCTATTATTTCCAAATGTTCCACAACGTCCTTCAATCTTTTTTGAATGCGCCGCGTAATAAGCCACCCCAGCCAAACTCCCAAAATAACCGCAGCCGCGACAATCGCAAAAAACAATTTGCTGGCGAAAGCAAATTGTTTTTTGCTGTCTTCATTCATTGCAGCCGCATCTTCATTCATCTTATTAGAAGAATCTGTAAGTTCCTTGCTGAATCTTTCCATCAACGGTTTTCCCTGCTGTATATACAGCGCATATGCTTCTGCATCCTTATTTTGTACAGCCAAATCTAAAACTTTATTCCGCACCGCATGATATTCCGCAAAATCTGCCCTTACCTTATCAATTCTTGATTTTTGTTCACTTGTCAAATTCAAATCGGCAACTTTATCCAAATTATCACTGAAAATTTTTGTTCTTTCATCTATGTCTTTCATAAGCAGATCACTCGTCTGTTTATTATTGTCAAGCATAAGATTAAATGTATCTGCCTGTATAGCTCTGGAGTGATTTCTATTATCAATAAGTAAATTTGTTGCCTTCATCTTTTCATTATACATCTGTTCAAGAGCATCATCAGCCTTGCCCAGAAAATAGTAGCCTGTACCGCCAACAACTACAACAGCTGCCAATAGAACTATTACCAACAATGCCAATTTTTGTACAACTTTCAAGTTATCCAACCAAGCCATTCAATGCACATCCTTCAAATTTAAATAGTCTTTGCTATTACCTGACAGACAGATAATCAGATAAACCTAATAAGAGAACTTGAAACAAATCATACTCGTACTACTGCATGAATGCAGATATGCATTTTTCAGCTTGCCACAGCGTTATTCAGCTGCATATGTACATCGCACCTAAAATCATCGACTTCACTATACAACAATTCTATTGCGAAATAAATTCTCATATTTTTCAGTTATCTGACTATCATCTTCTCTCATACACGGTCAATTATAATTCTATAGACTTACTTTGTCAATACTATAGAATTAATAGTTTTCCAGGATTATATGCTATATTATTATTAATTATTACCATAGAATTATTTTAGGGTGGCTCAAAATGAACGTAGCTAAACGAATTACCGAATTACGCAAATTAAAAGGGTACAGCACCAACAAGCTTGCCATTACATCTGATCTGTCACAGGGATTTGTCCGGCAGATCGAATTGGGAAAAAAGCAGCCGACCGTTGATTCGCTGCGAAAAATATGCAATGGGTTGGGTATCAGTCTGCACGATTTTTTTTCCGATGAAACAGTGGCAATTCCGCTTGACATTGAATCTCTCATTAATGTCGCAAAAACTTTAACACCGGAGCAAAGACGCGCTCTGCAGTCATTTCTGGAATTAATGAAAAAATGACATGTTGGACGTTATATAACATTGCAGCGGGAACAAATCACTTTACGGCATTTCTTTTTGTTTATTTAGTTTTCTGCTCATCTATTATTAATTTATTTATTGACAAATATACTAAAAGCGCGGAAAAATCCGCGCTTTTAGTATATTGTGTCTTTGCTGTAATAATTTTTAGAAATTCATTTTTTATAGCCTGTTGAAAAATCAACTTCATTCATTAATTTATCATTTTTTAAAAATTTTTCCAGATTATCACCGGCAATTTTTACTATGTTGTCCAAAGTAGCGGGTAAATGATACTGACCTGCCGTATGCGGTGTAATATGAATATTTTTGATCTGCCACATAATATGATCTCTTGGCAGCGGTTCCGGATCTGTCACATCAACGGCAGCCCCCGCCAGTTGTCCGCACATAACGGCATCACACATATCATCTGTTATTACAGAAGTGCCTCTGCCTATATTAATGAAAAAAGTTCCTTTTTTCATCAAAGAAAATTTTTCCTTGCCGAGCAGATGATATGTGGCATCCGTCCCGGGCAGGCTGTTTACCACAATATCCGCTTTTTGCAGACATTCATCCAGATCATTCATAGTAAACAACTCATCAACATATTCTGGTTTCACTGACGGCCGCCGTTTGATGCCAACAACAAAAGCACCTAACGCTTTCACTTTTTTAGCGAAACTTCTGCCTATATCACCGAGCCCCAAAACAAGCACTGATGACCCGGCGACGGAAGCTACTTCTCCCTCATCCTGCCACAAATGATTTTTTTGATTATCATGATAAACATATAATTTCTTTTGCATTGCCAGCAATACAGCCAGCATATACTCTGATATGGCCAAACCATATGCACCTGTGGCATTGGTCAGCATTACGCCCTTTCGCAGCACACCGCTGCGACAATAGTTTTGTGCTCCGGCACTGTTCAGCTGAATCCATTTGAGAGCTGCTGCATTGTTCATTCTGTCTACAGGCGGATTGCCTATAATAATATCGGCCTGTGCCAACTGTCCGTCAGTAGGCTGGCGGGCATAAATAAAACTGCATTTTTTCCCTTTGCCTTCCAGATAGTTTCTGTGTCTTTCCTTCAATGACATCATAACCAGAACATGCATGATTTTCAACTCCTATTTTTCGGCTTGCTGGGCTTTTACCTGCTGAAGCTTAGGTCCCATAATCTTTTTATATGCTTCGACGCCGGGTTGGTTAAAGGCATCTACATCAGCCAATTCACCTTCATAGGAAATTGACATTGCCAGCATATACAACAGTTCACCCAAATAATACGCATTTAATTTCGGCAGACTAAAAAGTGCATTGAATCTATTATTAGATATAAGTGCATCGGCATTGGACTGACGAGCTACTTCCAGTGCCTGTCCCATTGTAACACCGGAAATATCAGCAAGTTTCTGCACAGTCGGGAATACGTTTGGCACGGCTAGATCATTTGCCCATTTTTCTATACGAATAAACTGAACAATTTTATTAAGCTTGCCTTCCTGATGCTGCTGTGTTTGAGAGTGCATGTCTCTTGTACCAAGTGCCACTATCGGTGTTCGTCCATAGCATACCTCTTTGCCTTCCTTATTGAACTGCTTGCCCAAAGACTCAGCCAGCAGCTGTATATACCACATGGAAACCGATTCAAGATAATCACCGTAAGGCATCATCACTTCCTCATCCCGTCCATATTTTTCAGCAGCAATGAATTTTAATGCTGCATTCAACATCGCCGGATTCTGCCATATATCGTTATTTTGACAGGCCTTGTCCATATTTCTTGCGCCTTCGAGGAATGCTTCGATATCAAAACCGACAACAGCTGCCAGCACAAGCCCGACTTCGCAGAAAATAGTAAAACGGCCCCCCACTCCATCCGGAACTGCAAAACTTTCCCATTTATTTTCCATCGCCATTTTTTTCAACAAAGTCGGTTTTTCTTCATTGGGATCAGTAACAGCAACAACTTCAACTTTAACGTTTTTATTTTTCTTTAAAGCATCGTAAATAACCATGAAATTGGACATGGTATCCAATGTACCACCGGATTTCGATATACATATGAGCATAACCTTATACTTACGCGAATTTTTTTTATCATGATGCACCGACATATCGGCTGCGTATTTTATATAATCGATCAGATCCTTTGTACTGCGCGGATCAATATTGTTGCCGCTGAAAAATACCTTAGGATACCCCTTTCTTTCTTCACGTGTTTTCAAATTCCAAAAGCTGCCGCACTGTACGTCAAACAATACCTTATTGCCTAAAAAAGAACCGCCTATGCCGAGCGAAACTACAGCATCCACACGATTTCTCGCTGATTCACCGAATTTTTTAAGACGGGCCACTGATTCCGGTGAATTTAAATTTCCTTTTTCAATATACGGCAGCTGACTAAACAATACTTTTTCCGGTGTGCCGTCCTTCGATAAATGGCCGCGTATCACACCTGTCCTGCGCATGACATCCATAGCCTCATGTGCTTTCTTTAATTCCGGCAGCAATGCGGACACATCTTCTTTTGTCACGCATCCGTCCCCCAGAAGATTTTCATAGTCAAATTCAAAACCGGATTCCAATTTCAAACTCATTTTCGTAACCCCTCTCATAAATAAATTCTGATATACCCTCTGCCTAACCTAAAGCGCACGGACAAAATATTTTTTAACCGGCGGCGTTTTACTGATACACCATTTATTTTAAACGGAATATTTTCCGTCAAAAATCACTTGCGGCAACCATCACCACGATCTGCCTTCAACCCATCATTCTTCTGATATACCTTTTTCTGCCTTTAAAAGCGGTCCCATTGTCCTGAGCATATATGCCATAAATCGGTCACGCAATTCAGGCCTTTTCAAAGCATACTCCACCGTAGCTTCTAAAAATCCCTCTTTATCACCGATATCGTAGCGTCTGCCTGAAAAATTCAGGGCAAATACTTTTTGTTTGCTGCTCAATTCGCATATCGCATCCGTAAGTTGTATTTCATTACCGCTGCCGGGTGTAGTATGTTCCAAAATATCAAAGATCTGCGGAACCAGTATATATCGTCCCAAGACGGCCAAATCAGAAGGAGCCTTTTCCAATATCGGCTTTTCAACGAGATTCTTCGCCAGCCATACATTATCCTTGACACGTATTGGATCAACTATCCCATAATTGCACACCTGTGAATGCGGAACCTTTTGCACTCCCAGAATGCTTCCGCCCAGATCATCATAAGCTTTTATAAGCTGGGCAAGACATGGCACTTCAGCATCTACAAGATCATCGCCGAGCAGAACAGCGAAGGGTTCATCACCGACAAACTGCTTGGCGCACAAGACTGCATGCCCCAAACCGCGGGCTTCCTTCTGTCGTATGAAATGCAGTGATATGCTCGATATTTCCTCGATGGTCTTGAGCATTTCATATTTACCCTTGGCTTTTAATTGCAATTCCAGTTCCAGTGAACGATCAAAATGATCCTCAATAGAACGCTTGTTCCGTCCTGTTATGACTAAAATTTCTTCTATCCCGGATGCGATAGCTTCTTCGATGATAAACTGAATAGCCGGTTTATCCACTATCGGCAGCATTTCCTTCGGCTGGGCCTTCGTTGCCGGCAGGAATCGTGTACCTAATCCTGCCGCTGGAATAATAGCTTTTCTGATCTTTTTCTGCATTGATTATTACCACCAATATAATATTTTGTACCGTATATTATCCTCTTATAACCAAAAGAAGTTCCTTTGTTTTTTCTGAAAGCAGTTTCTTATCGCCGCGTGACTCCACATTCAGCCTGATGACAGGTTCGGTATTGGAAATCCTTAAGTTAAACCGCCAATTATCGTAGGCAACACTAAAACCGTCGGTCCTGTCGATTTTTCCCTTACTGCCATAGATTTTTTCAATTTTCTCCATAACTGCTCCGGCATCTTTTACCGTACTGTTTATTTCGCCGCTTATCGGGTATTTTTCCATCCGCTCGGCCAGCATTTGAGAAAGAGGCTGCTCTGCCTTTGACATCAGTTCCGCCACCAAAAGCCATGTGATCATACCGCTGTCACAGAATGTAAATTCTCGAAAATAATTATGTGCTGACATCTCACCGCCGTATACGGCATTTTCCTTACGCATCATATCCTTGATAAAGGCATGCCCGCTTTTGCACATAACAGGGATACCGCCGGCTTCTTCCACTATCTCAATAGTATTCCATATAAGCCGCGGATCATAAATTATTTTTGCTCCTGCTTCTCTCTGCAGGAAGGCTTTGGCCAAAAACCCCACTATATAATAGCCTTCTATCATCGCACCTTTTTCATCGAAAATAAAACAGCGGTCAAAGTCTCCGTCCCAGGCAACCCCCAGGTCAGCTTTATTTTCACGCACCGCCTGAGCCGTAGTTTCGCGATTTTCCAGCAGTATCGGATTCGGTACTCCATTCGGAAAGCTGCCGTCCGGTTCATTATTTACTTTTATAAATTCAAACGGCAAATATTTTTCCATCACGTCAAGTATAGGCCCTGCCGCACCGTTTCCTGCATTTACCACTACCCTCAATGGTTTGAGTGCTTTTTTGTCAGCATAACCAATAATATGTTCAACGTAATCTGCCATTATATCCTTTTTTACAATGCTGCCCTTTTGATCCGATATACTTCCTAATTCACCAGCTATGACTCTGTCCTCTATTTTCTTCAGTCCGGTATCGGAGCTTATAGGCCGAGCCCCTTCACGCACAAGCTTCATTCCATTGTAATCCTTTGGATTATGGCTTGCCGTTATCATTATGCCTCCGTCCAGTTTTAAAAAATACGTAGTAAAATAAATCATTTCCGTACCGCACTGACCTATATCCACCACGTCGCAGCCCATTTCATTCAGTCCTCGCACCAGTGCGTCTTTTATCTTCGGACCTGACAATCTGATGTCATGACCTACCGCTACTTTTTTGCTTTTCAGCGTGTCAGCAAATACTCTCCCAACACGATAAGCTAATTCCTCATTCACTTCCTCTGGATATTTCCCGCGGATATCATAAGCCTTGAAGGCTGTGCGCTTTAATTCCATAATTAATCATCCTTTCTCAAATTCCTGAACACTCATTGCAGGACAAATATTCGATATATTATATTTCGTTGCAAACACAAAAATCCCCTCTAAAAATAAGAGGCCGAAATACTTTTCCTGTCTTTTTATTAAACGTTTACCAAAAACAAAAAAACCACCAAACAGACCTTTTTTCAATTATCCCTCCTGTCCATACAGTAAATCTCAATCAAGCATGTATGCCTTGCGCAGACTGCGGCGTGTATAATAATACATAACAGCAAGCGGCAGACATGAACCGATCCATGCCAGCGGATTGGCAAGACATGCCCCTATATAGCCCCATGTATTAACCAAAGCAACAGCAGCCACGACACGCATCAATAATTCCATGACCCCGGCAATCGTTGGAACAACACTTTGCCCCAGCCCCTGCAGTGTGAACCGGTAAATAAAAAGCAACGACAAAATTATATAACTGATCCCATTTACTATCAAGTATAAATGACCGTATTCTATAACCTGTGTCTCCTCGCTGCCGACAAATTGTTCCAGCATAGCCGGTCCAAAATTGATCAAAATGAAGCCTATAAAAAGAGCGAAACCACCGGACATAAGAATACATTTATTTACGCCCTTATCTATACGGTCAAATTTTTTCGCGCCATGATTCTGCGCGGTATATGCCGCCATAGCCATACCAAAAGACATCATCGGCATCACCGCTATCATATCTATCTTTTGCGCGGCAGCATAGGCAGCTATCGCAAGCTCTCCCAAATCATTCAGAGAAATCTGCAGAATAATCGCTCCCACCGCTATGATCGAAGCCTGAAATCCCATAGGCAGCCCGATCCGCAAATGCTGCCAAATAAAGTGACAGGATAAATGCCAGTCATCTCTGCCCACTCTGAGTAAAGGCATTTTTTTCACAATATATGAAAAACAAAGCACTGCTGACATTATTTGACATATCACTGTCGCGGCTGCCGCGCCTGCTATACCCCATCCCATCACCGGTATAAATATCAGCTCCAGCAATATATTGGCGATCGTGCTGAACACAAGGAAATATAAGGGTGTTCTGCTGTCGCCTAATGCTCTGATAAAATTCATCATCATGTTGAAAACTATAGTTACCGCTATTCCTCCGTATATGATACTGATAAATGAATAGGCCATATCCAGAACTTCCGGCGGTGTCTGCATAAAAATAAGCATTGGTCTTGCCGTTATAATGCCTAAAGCTGTTAAAATAACGGCCATACCGACACTTATCGCTAAACAGGCAGCCGCACTTTTGCGCACTCCCTCCATATCGCCCGCGCCAAATCTCTGCCCCGTATAAATAGCAAGTCCATTTGTAAAACCGAGAACAAATCCAACCATCAAAAACATTAGTCCGCCCACACAGCCAACCGCGGCCAATGCACTTACACCCAAAAACCTTCCCACAATGAGCGTATCCACCAAAAGATACAGCTGCTGAAAAATATTGCCGGCAACAAGAGGTATCGCAAAAGTAAATATCAATCCCGCCGGACCGCCTTTAGTCAAATCTTTTGTCATTTAAATTCACCGATTATTCCTGATCTCAGTATTTCAGATATTTTGTCACCCAAAACCGCAAATTCTCCTGCAGCGCCATTTCCGTGTCCGCCAGAGCATCAGCTGAAGGTGCCAGTTTATTATAATGGAACACCTGATTTTTATTCTCCATGTAATCAGCTGGATAAGGTGTTATATGTACATCCTCCTGCTCAAAATTAAGTACGGCGCGTTTCATATGAAAAGCTGAAGTCACCAAAATAGGTTCATAAAGTTCATGCTCACGCAATATCTCAGCAGAAAACTGCGCGTTTTGTTTAGTATTCAGACTCTTATCCTCAACCAGTATCTTATTTTCCGCAACTCCCAAATCCATCAAAAGACGTTTTGCTATAACAGCTTCCTTTCCACTGTCTTCATATACCTGCCCGCCTGACACAAGGATGGGCACGCCCAGCCTGTGCTGCAGTCTTACCGCAGTGAGAAGGCGATTGGCGGGAATACTGCGCAGCTCTCCCGCTCCGCTTACATCAGGCGTATCCAGAGTCGCACCGCCGCCCAGCATTATAATGGCATCACCGGTCGGATAAACAGGCGGATTATATTCGTTCTCCAAAGCACTTACCATTTTCTGCGCCACCCATCCAGTCGATGTCAGGTACAGTAAAAAAGCTATCACAAAAATTTTTATTGCTGTCCTTCTTTTATATGTCTTCCAGCATCCTCTTGCCAGTAATATCAGCAATATAACAAAAATTCCCGGCGGCAGTATAAAACTGGCACCGAACTTCAGCAAATAAATCATTGGATATATTCCCCCAAAAGGATATTTCACATCAATATAGAAATATTACTTAAGTACATATTAACATATAATAATCAAATTTAGCAAAAGAGGCGTTTCAACATGTTGATAAAAAAACAGGAAATTATTCGTGCAGAAAAAAAAGCCGGCGGCAAGGGACACATTCTGATAGAAAATTTAATAACTCCTGCCGAAATGAAGGACAAATGCCAGATGTTCGCAAAAGTCACTCTGGAACCGGGCTGCTCTCTCGGCTATCACCAGCATAAAGGAAACAACGAAACTTATCATATAATAGCCGGTTCCGGTCTGTATAATGATAATGGAACGCAGATAACAGTCGAAGAAGGCGACACAACATTCTGTCCCGAAGGTGAATACCATGGCATAGAAAATACCGCCGGCAAAGATCTTGTTTTCATTGCCCTGATCATAAACGAATAAAAAAAACCCTTAATCCTTTTCACATACTTACCTATATTGATTATAATAAGGACGTATTTTTTATCACCATCTGATAAAAAATACGTCCTTGCAATGTTCTAAGGATATTCGCTCCGTAATATTCCTGTCTTTTATAATTGCTGCAGATTTCAAACAAAATATTATAAATATATTCCATTTCCATATATTTTTCCTTATCGATCATATCAGTCTCAGTGCTTTTCTCAAAATAACTTCATGTCGGAGTGCAAACTATGCAAAATAAAGCATTAAAAAATTTGAAAAAACTTCTTCCTCCTTTTCCCGGTATTCAGGGAAAAGAGGAATATATAAATGCTGCTGTGCTTGCCCTGCTTATGTCCGTAAATGATGAATACCATTTTCTATTGCAGAAAAGAAGCCCTGCCATTTCACAGGGGGGAGAAATATGCTTTCCCGGGGGCAAATTTGATCCGCGAAAGGATACTTCCCTGCGGCACACTGCCCTGCGTGAAACACACGAAGAGCTCGGCATTCCTGCTGAAAAGATCTCTATTCTCGGTCAGCTTGATACGCTTGTCGTCCCATTGGGCAAAACTATTGATACATTTGTGGGAACAACTGATTTTGCTTTTACTGATCTAACCCCCAGCTTTTCAGAGGTTGATCATGCCTTCACGATTCCCATATCCTTTTTTCAAGAACATCCGCCAAAGGTTTACAGTGTATTAGTCAAAAATCATCCGTCCTATATCAATGACAAAAATGAAACGGTAAATCTGCTCCCGGTAAAAGAATTAGGACTTCCTGCACACTACCAAAAACCATGGGGCAGCTTCCGCCAGCGTGTCTTCGTTTACGAAACAAATGAAGGCATCATCTGGGGCCTGACCGCACGAATCCTTCACGATATCTGTGTCAAGCTCTTTCCAGATAGTGTCAATTGACGGAATTAATACCAGCTTTAAAAAAAAAGTTTGCTATCTGCACATCAAAAAGGTATGCTGTATCATTTGAATGCAGCATACCTTTTGATTTTTCACGCAATGTTTATCATCCCCACAGGTAACTGGTCATAGACAGCGCGCCCAATGTGCAGCCTTCATTAAATACTGTCAGCTTGTCCTCGTTTGCAGAAGCGCCTATGGTATAAAGCAGCGGGTAAAAATGATCCGGAGAAAAAAACGCAAGTCGTGCGCTTTCGCCCGCCTGTTTATAATCCAGAACAGCCTTATACTCCTTGGCAGCGATTTTTTGTTTAATAAAGCTGTCAAAAATTTTGGCCCAGCTATGCCCTCCCGGCATTTCCCAATCCACAAGTGCCAAATTATGCACCACATTACCGCTGGCAAATATCAGTACACCATCGTCACGCAAGGAAGCCAGCTCTTTGCCTATCTGCATATGCTGCTCAGGTGAAGCATTCTTATCAACACTCAGCTGATACACCGGAATATCAGCTTTAGGATACATTCTATGCAAAACAGACCATGTTCCATGATCTATGCCCCATGTGTTATCTTCAGCAACCGCGGCAGATATTATTCCGCCGGTATGCCGCGCAAGCTCCGGCGCACCCTTCACCGGGTACCTGACTTCGTACAGTTCTTTTGGAAAACCATACATGTCATAAATAGTCTTTGGCTCAGCCGCCGTAGATATTCTGGTTCCGTCAGTATACCAATGTGCTGATATGGATAAAATAGCTTTAGGCTCAGGTATAAGCTCCGGCAAGGAATGCCACCTTAAAGAAAACTCATTATCCTCAATAGCATTCATTGGTGATCCATGTCCGACAAACAGGACCGGCATTTTTCCCATTTTTTCACACCTTTCATTGTGTCAATTACTATTTCTATTCCAATATTTCTGCAGCAGATTATCCAGCGCATATATATGACTTCCCGATAATATAAGAGCAATCGCGACAGCCATATACATCACATCCAATTCGTACCCGCCTATAAATCCTGCTTCCAGCTTTACTGTAAGTATAGCACCAATCATCAATGCAGTAACAGCCAATCCTGCTAATCTTGTCAGCAGACCAAGAATCAGAAGAATTCCACCGCCGGTTTCAACAGCAGCCGCAAAATAGGGCAGGAAACCCGGCAGCCCTGCTGATGCAAAATATTGTATGATACTGTCAAAATTTGTTATTTTTTGAATGCCATGCACTAAGAAGGTGATCCCCAAAACAATTCTTAATAAAAATAAACTTGCTTCATAATATCTGTATGTCATTTTAAAAACTCCCTTTTAATATTATTTCAATTTGTATTCTGCAAAAATATAACACCGTCAAAATTAAACATCAAATCTTTTTTAGTTCATTTTTCTGCCCCAGCTGCCTTTCTAAAATCATTTACTGCCACTCACACTCTCGCAAAAGCTTCATATTCTGCTGCATTTACATCTCCCCTTTTGTATGTTAATTATTATTTAAATGTTTGTTATAAAATATTTCTTAATAACTTTATGTAAGTATAATACAATATGTACTTACTTTTGTCAAGTAGATATGCTATTATATATCTATAAAAGGAGATGAAACATTATGATTAAGTTTTCATTGTGCCCGCGTTATGAACTTGCCTTTGAATTGTTGGGCAAAAAATGGACGGGGCTCATTATAAGATGTCTGCTTGACGGACCCAAACGTTTTTCTGATTTGACCGATATAATCCCGCATATAAGCGCCAAGGTACTTGCCGATAGAATGAAGGAACTGGAACATCAGGGTATCATTATCCGCAGTGTCTATCCTGAAATCCCCGTAAAAATTGAATACAGTCTCACAGAAAAGGGAAGGGATCTGGAAAAAGCACTTGAGCAAGTACAGCAGTGGGCCGAAAAATGGATAATTATCAAACAGAAAAAATCTGAATAATCTCATGGATAAATATCTTGCTTTTAAAGCCAAAATCGCTTTCCCAAAACCTCTGTTATTGTGATTCATTATATAACAATAGCAGAGGTTTTTTCATTCAGTGCATATTTTTGTCAGGCTTGCATGTTCGCTTTATCTAGGTAAGAATGCTGTCTGCCGCCATCTTGACACTAACTGCAAAAACCTTTAAAATATTCACTATGTGATATAGTATGTTAGACCAATATGGCAAGGATTATTCTGTGTCGTAAGTGGTAGAATAAATTGCCGGAGAAACTGTTGAATTGTGGATAAATAAAATTTTAAGTCCAGACGTGTCTCTCAAATACGCCTGCATATAGAAATTATATACCTGTGGTGTGTCTGACTTTTTTATGCTTTTGCATCTGAATTATCGGCGGATATCAGTCCGCATAAAAAAGAGGCATTACTTTATAACCATAGGATTGCGGATATTATTTTCGACAATAATATAAACATGGTACAGTGTCTTTGCCTGAAGTGGTTAACAGATCACTGTCAAGTAATATTTTAATACTTGTAAATTGCAATTGAAAGATAATGTATTTCTTTAATATTACACAGAAATACAAACAAAAAAAGAAAGGGGGATGAAAATTATAATTGAGATAATTTTAGCAGCTGTTATTGCCATTATTCTTGGTTTTGCTGCTGGTTATGTCATGCGCAAGAAAAAAGCTGAGGAAACCATCGGTTCTGCAGAAGTTGAAGCTAAACGTATTATTGACTCCGCGCAAAAAGATATTGAAACCAGAAAAAAGGAATCGATTATCGAAGCCAAAGAGGAAACACATCGTTTACGGCAGGAACTGGAACGCGAAACACGGGAAAGACGCAGTGAACTTCAAAGACAGGAACGCCGTCTAATGCAGAAAGAGGAAAATCTCGACCGTAAGATAGAAGGCTTGGAAAAGAAAGAATCTGTTCTTTCCCGTAAGGAAAACGAAATCGATAAAACGCGTGAATCAGTCAATACGATGCATGAAAGGCAATTGGCTGAACTGGAACGCATATCCGGGCTCACCTTAGAGGAAGCCAAGACTATTCTGCTGGCAGATGCCGAAACAGCCATAAAACATGACAAAGCATTAATGATAAAAGAATATGAACAGCAGGCCAAGGATACTGGCGAAAAGAAAGCTCAAAATATAATTGCCCAGGCCATTCAGCGCTGCGCCGCAGATCAGGTAACAGAAACCACGGTTTCTGTTGTAGCTCTTCCCAACGACGAAATGAAGGGCCGTATCATCGGCCGTGAGGGAAGAAATATACGCGCACTGGAAACACTTACAGGTATAGATCTCATTATCGACGACACACCGGAAGCGGTTATTCTGTCTGGCTTTGACCCTGTCAGAAGAGAGATAGCCCGCATTGCACTTGAGAAATTGATAACCGATGGTCGTATTCATCCGGCTCGCATTGAAGAAATGGTAGAAAAATCCAAGAAGGAAGTTGAACAGCGTATCAAAGAGGCCGGTGAACAAGCTTCCTTTGACAGTGGTGTGCACGGCCTTCATCCTGAACTTGTGCGCTTGCTCGGAAGATTAAAATACCGGACGAGCTACGGTCAGAATGTTCTAAACCATTCTATTGAAGTTGCGCATCTGGCAGGAGTCATGGCAGCTGAGCTTGGAGTGGATGTTCCCTTTGCCAAAAGGGCAGCCATCCTGCATGATATAGGCAAGGCTGTCGATCATGAAGTTGAAGGATCTCATGTGACCATAGGTGCTGATCTGGCGCGCAAATACCGTGAATCGGCAAATATAGTAAATGCAATAGCCGCACATCATGGCGATGAAGAGCCCCGCACTGTAGAAGCTGTTCTTGTTGCGGCTGCCGATGCAATTTCAGCAGCACGTCCGGGAGCACGCCGCGAAAGTTTGGAATCATATCTTAAGAGACTTACACGTCTGGAAGAGATCGCCGAATCATTCGAAGGCGTTGATCGTTCATTTGCTATTCAGGCAGGCCGCGAAATAAGAATTATGGTCAAACCTGATAAAATAGATGATATCACTTCTGTGGGTCTTGCTCACGACATAGTCAAAAAAGTCGAAGGAGAACTTGAATACCCTGGTCAAATCAAGGTTACCGTGATTCGTGAAACACGCGTAGTAGATTATGCAAAATAATAATTAAACTGGCAGGCATGTTCCAAATTTTTTTGTTTGGCATGCCTGTTTTTTGATTCTTTTATTGCTTGTATTATACGGCCTTGCTATAATATATATGACTTATAGTCTAAAGGTGGTGGAACAGCATGCAGAGATTGAAACAGGAAAAACCAGTTAATATGGACGGCGTGAACTTATTGGTATCGCTTCTCCTGCGGTATCCTGAAATCGGTACGATAAGTTTTGATCCGGAAACAGATACACTCAAACTTACATTTACTTTGGATAAGGTCGTCCTGTCCGATGAGTTTGAGAAATTCAAAAAACTTCTGGTAAGCAGCATTTCTGCTTATCATTATCTTGAAAAGATAGAAGACGCTGAAATTGCAATAAGTACAGAGGTTCATGAAAACACCCTGTTTTTGCATATTCTGCGTGATATGGATACTGTTTCACAAGATGAAATTAAACTTATAAGCGAGCTTATGAATGAGCATTTCGGTGACGCAGTCATCAAGGACAGCGCCAGTATCAGCGCAGAGGGCGATAATGACAGCATACAGGAAGAACTCATTGACCATATGCTCGGTAATGTAAAACTCAATCATGTTAGTGAACATATCATTGGCTTATGGGAAGAGGGCCGTGTTCTGGTGTTCAATAAATAAATCTCTTATTTTAGGTGAAGCAGGTATTTTTCCGCATGAAAATCAGAAATTGCCGGCGCGGTTCACTGCCCATCTTCCAAATAAATCGTTTTTACTTATTAAGAGGCGGATACGTTTACAATATACTTTGTGAATATATCCGCTTCTTGTATTTGTAATAGAAAAACTGCAGTGCACAATCACTGCACGAAATGGAGATATAAATGAATATATTATTAGTCGGCGATATCTGCGGCCGTACAGGACGCACTGCATTATTAAAATATCTGCCTGCCCTCAAAAAAGAAAAAAGTATTGACGTAGCCATCATAAATGGCGAAAATTCCGCTGCCGGCAGAGGTATAACGAAAAACACGCTGGACGAGCTTTACCGTGCCGGTGCCGATATTATAACTTCGGGCAATCATATATGGGACAAAAAGGAAATAGTAAACTTTATTGATCAGGAACCTTTTCTGATCCGCCCGGCCAATTATCCCGATCCTGCGCCCGGTAAGGGCTTTTGTATCTATCCGCTAAAAGCCAAAAATATAGGAGTGCTCAATCTGTCAGGAAGAGCTTTTATGCCGCCGATGGATTGTCCCTTTCAAAAAGTTGATCAAATATTAAAAAAACTGACCAGAGAATGTGACATAATCATTCTTGATTTCCATGCTGAAACTACCTCTGAAAAAATAGCTATGGGCTGGTATTTGGACGGCAGGGTAACATGTGTTGTCGGCACACATACACACGTTCAGACAGCGGATGAACAGCTGCTGCCCCAGGGGACAGCCTATATAACTGATCTGGGCATGGTCGGACCGCGGGTATCCGTACTTGGCATGGAAAAAGATGCCATAATAGAGCGTTTTAAAACCTGCCGTCCCGTGCGTTTCGAAACAGCCGAAGGTCCAGCTGTTTTCAGTGCGCTCGCCGTGAATATCGATGATAAAACCAATAAAGCTGTACATCTTGAACGTATACTGATCAATGAAGCATATGAATGATCGCTTGCCATTCATTATATGTAACAGATTTTTCTGCTATTCATACTAAAAAATAAGACCTCTGTTCTTTATACTACCAGCTGTGTTTTTTTAAATAAAGGGAATGTATTTTTTTTAGCGAATACTCTACTGTACATATGTAGTTTAGTTATATTATAGGGAGTGTGCTAATGATGGAAGTATTAAAAGTATCAGCTAAATCTAATCCCAATTCTGTTGCCGGAGCATTAGCCGGAGTTTTGCGCGAGACCAAAAGTGCCGAAATGCAGGCCATCGGCGCCGGGGCAATAAACCAGGCAGTAAAAGCCATCGCCATAGCCAGAGGCTTCGTTGCCCCCCACGGTATTGATCTGATCTGCATACCAGCTTTCACTGATATTGAAATAGATGGAGAAGAGCGCACTGCAATAAAACTTATTGTTGAACCGCGCTGAACCATTTTCCGTGCGGCTGAAAACAGCATTTTATTGATAAACAGCTGTTTTTATTATATAATATTTTTAATTGCTGCAGCACAGCTTGAAAATTGCTGTCAAAGCATACAAATTTCCAAAAATGTATTAAGGAGCAGCAAAAGATGGATGTTATCGCTTTAGTGGGCCCGAGCGGCACAGGCAAAAGCCATCGTGCACTGATAGTTGCCCATGAAAATAAGGCAGATGCTATAATAGATGACGGCATTCTGATCAAAGACGGAAAGATAATAGCCGGCCATTCGGCTAAAAGAGAGTCCAGCAAAATAATGGCAGTAAGAAGAGCTATATTTATCCTTCCCGGCCATGCGGAAGAGGTGAGGGCTGCCATCAACAGAGAAAACCCCCGCCGTATTCTCATCTTAGGCACTTCAGAAAATATGGCGCATAAAATCTGCAAAATATTGGCACTGCCTTTTATTTCTAAAATAATTAATATTGAGGACATTGCTACCAGAGCCGAAATGCAAAAAGCACATGTTTGCCGAATGAAAGAAGGCAAGCATATAATACCTGTACCGACTATTGAGCTCAAACCGCACTTTTCAGGGTTTCTCATAGACCCGATGCAGTCTTTTTTCAAAAAATCCCGTACCCGGCGCCGCAGACTGGGCGAAAAATCAATCGTCCGTCCTATCTTCAGCTATTATGGACGTCTTATAATTGACGATTCGGCAATATTGTCCATTGTTTCCCAAATTGCCGCCAATAAACAATCCGTTGACAAATTATTCGGCATTCACATCGATCATATTTTCAAGGATGCGGAAGATCAGGGAATAAGTGTCTCATTCAAAGTTATTTTGCTTTACGGCAAGCATATACCTACCTTATTAAAAGAATTACAGCGAAAAATTAAAACTACTATAGAGTATATGACAGGCATGATTGTACAGAATGTGAATATTACCGTTAAGGCTCTGCGCATTTCTGTATAAGATGCTTAAGTCAGAGAGGATTTTCGTTCAATGACTAAGGACCAAGTTTTTCAGAAAATGATAGAATATTTTCAGGGCGACCCTAAACGGATACAGCATTTTACGAAAGTTTATGCGTATGCCTCTCTGATAGGCAATGCTGAGAGACTTTCCCAAAAACAGCAGTACATTTTGGAAGTAGCCGCTCTGATGCATGATATAGGTATCAAACCGGCAGAGGAAAAATACGGTTCCTGCAACGGAACACTGCAAGAGCAGGAGGGTCCTGCCCCTGCTAAAGAGCTTCTTCAATCTCTGAATGCCGATGAGGATATAATAGAGCGTGTTGTCTATCTTATCGCTCATCACCATACTTATGATAAAATTGATGGCAAAGACTATCAGATACTGGTAGAGGCCGATTTTCTCGTCAACAGCTACGAAGATTCATTGCCGGCAAATGCCATAAAATCAGTTTATAATAAATTATTTTGCACGGAATGCGGCCGCAAAATATGCCGTGACATGTTTGTTTTTTAAAAAATTCTTATTGCACAAAGAGCTGTTCTTCATCAACTGGATTTTCAAGTCCAGCTTATGAAAAACAGCTCTTTCTTATCTGCAATCAGTTTTCTACTTGCTCAGATAATATTTTCTTTCCGCAGATCAATACCCGTTTCACTGCCGCTGACCAAAAAAGTGGCCGTTTTATAATTATCTGCCAAAAGTTCCACCAAATTTTTGTCCAACTTAAAATTTTCCGCCATTTTTTTTATTATACACAATATTTCTCCCTGCGGCAGCCCCGGTCTATAGGGCCTGTCTTCACGAAGAGCGACGAATATATCCGCCACAGCCATTATCCTTGACCCCAGTGTCAACGCCTCAGCCTGAAGATGAAATGGATAACCGGAACCATCAAGACACTCATGATGATAGGCGGCCCATTCTGCTATCTGTTCAAAACCATCGATCTGCCTCAATATCCAGTAAGTGTAATATGTATGCTGATGTATCAGGGCAAATTCAGCATCACTGAGCTTGCCGGGTTTTTCCAGCACCTCATTTGGAATGGAAAGCTTGCCTATATCATGCAGAAGTCCCGCAACCATCATATCCTTAAGTTCATTGTCGCTGAATCCCTTCTTGGCAGCCAAAAATACGGCTATTTTAGCCACACTGCAAGAATGATTGTAGGTAAATTCACTCGTCTGATCGATAATTGCCGCAAAAGTTTCCGCTATATCAATTACATCATTTTCTGTGTAGGTATTAGCCATACCATATGCTTCATTTTTTTTAAAGAAAAAGTCCGCATAGGCTCTATCGGTTATGTTGAGCCAAAAATTTTCCGTGCGGGAAACACTTAGGAAGCATTGCACTACTTCCGGTGAAAATAAGATCCCGTTCCCCTTTTTGATACATTCTGTAATATCCCTAACTTGCAATAGTATATGCTTTTTAGGGTCTATATGCACCTCCACATAATCGGCCAGGCGCAATATTCTTGATTGAAGCGGTACATCAGTTTTTCCGATAGTATCCTGCCAATTTTCATGATGATGCAGTATTATCCCGGCCAGTTCTCCAAAATAATGAGAATTTTTCAGACAGGCATAACCGTCATAGGCATGTAAAGCATAGCGCTGTCCTATTTTCTTTTCTTCATAATTTTTGCCTGAACGCAGTTTCACGCGCGTATTCCAATTCGGTGCCGCTCCTATATCATGTAAGAGGGATGCCTGCAAAAGAGTCGCACTCATTTTATAAGGAAGTTTCATTTCTTCGGCAATCGCCATTGCAATAATAGCCACACGCCAATGATGAAATGACAGATTTACTGATAAAAGTTCCAGTGCCATGGATAACGCTCTCATAAGATTCAATGAGTTACCATGATATATTTTCATAATATAGCCTCTATCCTGTCGCTCGATATTAAGGAATAACGATCAGTCAAACCGCACGGATAAACTATCTTTCCCCATGTGCCTGTTCAATATGATCAATCATTCCTCCAAAGTCCTTTTTTATGCTTTCGCATCCTGCCTCTCCAGGAGGTCATACAAAAATATTACCATGTATCATAAATAAAAGCCAGACGTATATTGTCCGGCTTTCATAATTTTTCTTTTTGAGTTATTCGGTTTTAAAAAACTCCGTGCTCAGAACAATCCCGTTATTTTCCCGCTGCCGTCTATATCCATATTTTCCGCAGCCGGCTTCTTTGGCAGCCCCGGCATGGTAAGAATATTGCCGGCAAGTGCAACAATAAACCCGGCCCCCGCACAAAGACGCATTTCTCTGACAGTTATCCTAAAACCTTTAGGTCTTCCCAATTTCGTCATATCATCACTGAGGGAATACTGAGTTTTTGCCATACATACAGGAAGATGCGCAAAATTCAGCTTTTCCATTTGAGCAATCATTTTATCTGCAGCTGCCGTATAATCTACACCATCTGCCCCATATATTTTTTCTGCTACAGCATTTATTTTTTCCCTTATCGACATTTCGACAGTATAGGGAAATTGCAGTGAAGATTCTCTATCAGCTGCCCGCATGACCTTCCCCGCTAAATCAACCGCTCCCTTGCTGCCGTCGGTAAATACTGTAGATAAGGAAAATTCCGCGCCGAGTTTCTTACAACTATTTTCCAAAAAAGCAATTTCTTCTCCCGTATCGGTGGGAAATCTATTTATAGCCACCACAGCAGGCAGACCGAACATCTTGATATTTTCAATATGTTTGCATAAATTTTCCATGCCGGCCTCAAGAGCCTTCAGATCAGGTTTTGCAAGCTCCTGCTTGGGCAGCCCGCCATGCATCTTCAATGCTCTGACAGTGGCGACTATCACCACAGCATCCGGCTTCAAACCTGCCGCACGGCATTTTATATCAATAAATTTTTCTGCTCCCAGATCAGCACCAAAACCTGCTTCCGTTACTACATAATCAGCCAGTTTCAGTGCATACTTTGTCGCCAGTACACTGTTGCAGCCGTGCGCTATATTGGCAAACGGCCCGCCATGAATAAATGCCGGTGTTTTTTCCAGAGACTGGACAAGATTTGGCTTGATGGCATCTTTCAGGAGCAATGCCAGCGCACCGGTGACCTTAAGATCATCCGCACGGACAGGCTCGCCTGCATGATTATATGCAACGACGATGCTGCCTATACGTTTTTTCACATCCTGCAGATCATCAGCCAGACATAAAATAGCCATCAATTCAGAGGCTACCGTAATATCAAAACCGGTTTCTCTCGGCACACCATGAGCCTTGCCGCCCAAACCACAAATAATATTTCTCAGGGCTCGGTCGTTCAGATCGACCACGCGCCGCCAGGTTATGGTCCTTACGTCTATATCCAGCGCATTTCCCTGCTGAAGATGATTATCAAGAACAGCCGCCAAAAGATTATGCGCTGAGGTCAGTGCATGAAAATCGCCCGTAAAATGCAGATTGATATCTTCCATAGGAACTACCTGCGCATAACCGCCTCCCGCAGCACCGCCTTTTATTCCAAAGCACGGTCCAAGCGAAGGCTCCCGCAGTGCCATCGCTGTTTTTTTCCCTAAAGAATGCAGTGCATCGCCAAGTCCTATACTGGTGGTTGTCTTTCCTTCTCCCGCCGGAGTCGGATTGATGGCTGTCACCAATATAAGTTTGCCGTTCTTCTTATTTTTTATTTTTTTCCATGTATTTATAGAGATTTTCGCCTTGTATTTCCCGTACAGCTCAAGATCATCTTCATCCAGATCAAGCTGAGCGGCAATATTCTTTATATTGTCCATTTTTGTTTCCTGAGCAATTTCTACATCAGTTTTCACCAGCTGTCTACCTCCCGTTTATTACTGCTGCCTTTACCGTCATTCAAGGCAAAAGCTGCATTTTTGCTGCTTCTACAGTGTTATGCATGAGCATAGCTATAGTTAAAAGCCCCACGCCGCCCGGAACAGGCGTTATAAAACCGGCCTTTTCCTTCACATTATCGAAATCGACATCGCCCGTTATTTTTTTCGGCGCAATGCGGTTTATTCCGACATCAATAACTACCGCGCCTGATTTTACCATATCCGCAGTGACAAAATTCGGCCGGCCCACAGCTGCTACCAATATATCAGCCTCAGCAGCTATTTTTGCCAAATCAGCCGTATGTGAATGGCAAACCGTAACTGTTGCGTTCCTTGCCAAAAGCAGATTTGCCATCGGTTTGCCGACAATATTGCTTCTGCCGATAATCACTGCCTTTTTCCCTTCTATGGGAATATCAGCCAATTCCATCATTTTGATACAGCCAAGCGGTGTACACGGAACCATGCATTTCTCACCGATGGATAAACGTCCGGCATTTATCGGATGAAAACCGTCCACATCCTTTACAGGAGAAATCTTATAAAGAAATTCATTTTCATATTTTTGCAAACCTTTTGGCAAGGGCAGCTGCAATAAAATACCATGAATACCTTTGTCATTGTTCAACTTTTCTATATTATCTATAAGCTCCTGCCGTCCTGTATTTTCGGCAAGCGCTACTATCTGCGAATTTATCCCCATCTCTTCGCACGTTTTGTGCTTATTTCTCACATAAACTTGTGATGCCGGATTACCTCCGACTATTATTACAGCCAAGCCGGGAGCTATACCCGTTTTTTCGGACAGTTCAATTATCTTCGCTCTGGCTTCGCTCTTAAGTTTTTCGGCATATAACTTGCCCCATAAAATAGTGGCGGACATTGATTACCTCCATAAGCTGATTAAATTTATCAATAATGTAATATTGTCTGGCTTTTTCCGGTATAATTATAATCTTTCATATGTCTTAACCCGCCAGTATGCTGATTGCCGTAAAAATAAAAATGACAATAGAAACTATACCATTGCGCATAAAATAGACCTGTGTAAGACGGCTGTAATCAGCAGAAGAAACTATCGAATGCTGATAAAAAAGTGTCAGAACCGCCATTATAATGCCTATATAATAGATAAAGGAGAGCTTATACAGCACACCGACCAGAATGAAACAGCCTACACTGGCGGCATGTACAAAAGAAATTATAGAAAACACTCTGCGGGCAGTGAACCTCGTTGCCAATGAATACAGTCCATGCGCTTTATCAAAAGCTTCGTCCTGACTGCCATAGATGGCATCAAATCCGCCTATCCAAAGACAAACACCCAGCCCGAGGAAAATAACGGGCAGCGACAAGGTATTTGTTATAGCTATGTAGCTGCCGATAGGAGCCATTACCAGCGCCCCGCCCAGCACAAAGTGGCACAGGAACGTAAATCTTTTCGTATAAGGATATAACAGCAAAACTATGACAGCAGGCGGTGCCAGATATATGCATATCGGAGCCAGCTGCAGTGCGGCAAACAAAAAAACCGCCATGCTTGCAAATAAAAGCAGCACAGCCTCCCGCGGTTTCACCTCACCTGTAACCATAGGTCTTTTTGCCAGGCGCGGCTGCAGACGATCATATTTCAAATCAATCATATTATCAAGAACCATGGCGCAGCTTCTGGCCCCTACCATCGCAAGCGTTATAAAAATAAAATCATGCAGCGACGGCAGACCGCCGGCTGCCAGAAAAGCCCCCATATAAGCAAACGGCAGCGCAAAGATAGTATGATGAAGCGCGATATTATTAATATGGGCGGATATTTTACTCAAGACCAAGATCCTTCCATTTTTGATCTACCGCATTTTTGACTTCGTCCGACATTGTTATTTCATCCGGCCACTCACGCGTATGTCCTTCCTCAGGCCATGTCTTCGTAGCATCGATACCTATTTTTGTCCCCCACTTCGGCATAGGCGAAGAATGATCGAGCACGTCCAACGGTCCTTCCACCATCACGATATCCTGTTTGGCGTCAATATTATTATACACGCGCCACCAGACTTCCTTGGCGTCCTGCACATTGACATGTTCATCTACAACGATGATCATTTTTGTGAACATCGCCTGCCCCATACCCCAGATAGCCTGCATTACCTTTTTTGCCTGCTGCGGATAAGTTTTTTTGATGGATATCATCATGCAATTGTGAAACACACCTTCCAGAGGGCAATTGATATCAACTATTTCAGGCATCATCTGCTGCATAAGAGGCAGGAATATACGTTCTGTAGCTTTGGCTATATAACAATCCTCCATAGGCGGCTTGCCCACTATAGTGGCGGCATAAACAGGATCTTTGCGGTGAGTGATGCACGTTATATGAAATACGGGATAATCATCTGCCAGCGAATAATAACCGGTATGATCACCGAAAGGCCCTTCACGGCGAAACTCATCGATATTGACATAACCTTCCAGAACAATTTCGCTTGAAGCGGGAACTTCAACGTCAACAGTTTCACATTTTACCATTTCCACGGATTTTTTGCGCAGAAAACCGGCGAAAACCATTTCATCCACATCACGCGGCAAAGGTGCTGTGGCCGCATAGGTGAGTACCGGATCAGTGCCTATGGCCACTGCCGCTTCCAATTTATTATGTCCCAAGCGCTTATATTCACGAAAATTTTCGGCCCCGTTCTTGTGAATATGCCAGTGCATCCCCGTGGTATTGCCGTCGTACTTCTGCAGGCGATACATGCCCACATTTCTTTTACCCGTTACGGGATTTTTCGTAAAAACAAGCGGCAGCGTTATGAAAGGTCCGCCGTCCTGCGGCCAGCAGGTCAGTATAGGAAACTTGTCAAGTGAAGGACTGTCCTTGATGATAATTTCCTTGCAGGGAGCCTTCTTTACATATTTGGGGAAATTTATCGCTCTCCTCGCCATAGGAATAATATGTATAAGATCCATCTTCCTCTGCAGCGATATATAGGGCAGCTTCAATATTTCACGAAGCTCATCGGGAACCTCCTCAAGTTTTTCGACGCCGAGAGCTATAGCCATGCGTTCCATGGAGCCAAAAGCATTTATAAGTACAGGTATATCATACCCCTTTACATTTTCAAAAAGCAAAGCGACATTTTTACTGCCCTCCATCTTGCATACACGATCTGTTATCTCTGTTATTTCCAGATAACAATCAACAGGAGTCTGTATTCTTTTTAACAAATTCCGTTTTTCAAGTTCGGCGATGAATTCTCGTAAATCAGCAAAAGCCATTATATAACCTCTCTTCACAATATGCATAAAGAATAACCAAATGCTTCGATTATTTTCTCAGAACAAACCGTACTATCAAGTAGCTTGAAAAATATAAAATGATCATCGGCAGCGCTATGGTGCACTGCGTAAAAATATCCGGAGTCGGAGAAATGACCGCGGCGATTACGAATGCCAGGAAAACAACAAGCCGCCATTTTCGCACAAGAAATTTTGAAGTGACAAAACCTATCTTAGCCAGAATTACAATAACAAGCGGCAACTCAAAAACCGCACCAAAGGGGAGCACGAAGGAAATAACAAAATCGAAATATTTACCGACAGAAAAAAGGGGCATCAGACTGTCCGTGCCGAAGCCGATGAAAAATTTCACAGCAGCCGGCAGGACCAGAAAAAAGGAAAAAACCAGACCGCCGAAAAAAAGAAAAAAAGATGAAGGTACCACGATCAGCAGTACCTTACGCTCTCTTATTGTCAGTGCCGGCAGAACAAAACACCATATCTGATAGAGCACTATCGGCAGAACCAGCAGAAATCCAGAAAAAACAGCCACCTTTATATACGTGAAAAAAGCCTCCGTAGGCTGCATATAATAAAGCTTTCCGGCTGGAAGGACCAGATAATGCATAATATCCTCAATGAAATAATAACATATGCCGCTGCCTATGCATACAGCAATAAGGCTCCTGATGATCCGCTTGCGCAGCTCTTCAAGGTGCTCTATCAAAGACATATTGCCCGCCGGTTTTTCTTCATCTGCCTGTACGGGCAGAGACTGATCGACGGCAGATAATTCAGCAGGAGTTTTTTCTTGCATAATATCGCTCACTTTTTCTGCTCTTCTTTTACATCTATTATTTTCTGTTCTTCATTGCCGTTTATCTCTTTACCGCCCGCAGCCTTCTGATCTTCCTCTGACGCGTTTTTAAATTCCCGCAGACTTTTTCCTATAGCCTTACCAAGCTCCGGCAGCTTTCCGGGTCCAAAAAAAACGAGCCCGATAACAAGGATCAGCAACAGTTCCGGTACACCTATATCAAACATCTTTCTCCTCCTGTATTCATCAATATTTTACGATAAAAGAACCGCCTCAGCAGCACACTTTGATTTTGCAGACAGCTTTCTATATCAAAAAGCGTCTTCAACCAGCAAAGACGCTTTTTAGTTATTTATCCGCTATTTTTGTTTCCTCTGTTTTTACCTCAGCAGCCTGTACGTTTTGCGCGGCAGCTGCTGCCGGTTCAGCCTTAGCAGCAGGAGGAGTCTGCTGAACTGTGGTAGTATCGCTTATCCCCGCAGTAGCCTTCTTCAGCTCATTGATGCTTTTGCCGACCGCACGACCTACCTCCGGCAGTTTGCCGGGACCAAATAAAACCAAACCGATAATCAAGATCACGATAAGTTCCGGAACACCAATACCAAACATCTTCATCGCTCCTTTTGACAAATAATGATACGAACCATATTCCCCGACGAAAGACCCAGTCCGGTACCCATGCAGGAAACAGCACAGGCAGCCACATCAGTAAAATTATAAATATAATTTATAACTTATACAATAATTATAAATTCAGTTGTATTATATCACAGTTAATTTTAAAAATCACGCTTACCGACAAAATCCGCCACATCAATAAAAGATTTCTTTATTGACGGCGGCAGCCCGTCCGGCAGCGCCTGTCTGGCCCTGTCAAGATAATCATAAACTTTTTCCCGCGCATAATCAAGCCCGCTGCTGTTTTTTGTTATTTCCACAGCTCTTTTCACCATTTCTGCATCAAGCTCCTTATCAGTTATTATACTGACCAATTCTTCACGGTCGGGACCGGTATGTACAGCCCTGATAACAGGCAGCGTTATGATTCCCTGCAAAATATCATTGCCCGCAGGCTTTCCTATTTTTTTATCACTTGAAGTAAGATCAAGGATATCGTCTGTGATCTGAAAAGCCATCCCCAGACACAGTCCGTATGTATGCAGTTTATCCGTATCATCTTTGGACAGACCTGCAACCACTCCGCCGATTTCACAGCTCGCCGCTATAAAATCGGCTGTTTTCTTTGAAATAGCCTCATAATATTCCTCTTCCGAACGCAGTTTATAATGCTTTTCGTTCTGATGTATTTCTCCTTCACTGAGCCCGCAGATAACATCTGCCAGCCGCAGCAGCACACGTTTGTCATAATCCTTATTGGCTATCAGACCAAAAGCTCTGGCAAAAAGAAAGTCACCGCTCAATATAGAAATATTATTTCCCCATTTTGCGTTGGCGGTAATTGCGCCCCGTCTTGTTGACGCATTGTCAAGAACATCGTCATGCACAAGAGAAGCCATATGAATAAGTTCAATAGTAATAGCCAGCGGAAGAACATAATTTATATCATACTGGCTGCGGCTGTGCGCCGCCAAAAAATAAAGTGCGGGCCTAAGTCTTTTGCCCCCGGCTTTAACAAGGTGTCTGCCTATTTCGGTTATCAAAGCGGCATCTGAATATACCTGGCAGGAAAGACCCTTTTCAAGAGCATTCAAATCGTTTTTTATCACATAAAGCATTTTGTTTATCAGCAAATAAATCACCTACAAGTAAATTCATAACTAATTAAGTTTACTACAAAATACGCTCTTTAGTAAACCGCATATATGAAAAAAAGCTGTAAAAAATCCTATCTTCGTTTGCCAAGAGAGATATTTTGCTTGTCAATAGAGATATTTCATGCTATTTTAGTACTTGTTTAAGAAAGCAATGATTAATGAACACGCTGATTTTTTTCTGCCGACATAAAAATACTCACAGTTCTCATTTTACTTCGACGCAGGCAGATGCAAAAATTTTGCCGTGAATGATACAAAAGCAGTTGCTCTTTTGCAGAAGGAGTTTTCTGCATACGAAAAAGGCGGATTATTATGATGAAAATTTGTTCCTGTCAATTTGAAGTGGAGGCCGGACAACCGGCTAAAAATCTGGAAAAAATACTATCCTTTATAAAGGAAGCAAAAAAAAATAATGCCGATATAATAATTTTTCCGGAAATGGCAGTTCCCGGCTATTTTATAGGAGATACATGGGATTCCTCTTCTTTTTTGCGTGACTGCGAATATTGCGGTCAAAAAATTATTGCTGCTGCTGACGGAATTGCCATCATCTTCGGCAATGTAGCCGTGGACTGGCATAAAAGGAACCGTGACGGCCGCCAGCGCAAATACAATGCCCTCTTCGTCGCGCAGAACAAACAGCTTTTATCTGCGGAAAATTCCGTTTATCCTTTTGCGATAAAAACCCTCCACCCCAATTACAGAGAATTCGACGATTCCCGCTATTTTTACAGCACGGCTATGCTGGCAACAGAACTGAAAAAAGATGTGCGTGAACTCATCAAACCATTCACCTTGTTTATAAAAGGAAAGCCTCTTGTCATCGGCTGTATTTTATGCGAAGACGGATGGAACGACGATTATCCCATCTCACCGATAGATATACTTTGTGCCGATAAAAAAACCGACATTATTTTCAATATATCGGCGTCACCCTACACTTTAGGCAAAAATCATAAACGTCACCGCGTATTTTCCCGTCACGCTCAAATGAACAATGTACCTCTCGTCTACGTCAACAAGGTGGGCATTCAAAATAACGGCAAAACAATATATACTTTCGACGGATCAAGCACAGTTTATGCCGCTGACGGTTCTATAGCCGATTACGCCATGCCCTACCAGGAAACAGCCCGTTACATTGAATTTCCGTTAAAGAAAGAGGTCGCCCAGAATCTCGCCAGTGATATAGAAAAAGATGATATTGCCTGCATATATAAAGCTCTGACTTATGGCATCGGCAAATTTCTGCAGAAAATACATATGAAAAAAGTTGTTATCGGCATTTCCGGCGGCATTGATTCAGCTGTCGCAGCGGCTCTGTACAGCAGGATCATCAGCCCTGAAAACATCCTGCTCGTCAATATGCCCAGTGTCTATAATTCCTCCACCACCAAAGATCTCGCCCGCGAACTTGCAGAAAATCTTGGCTGCGCCTATGCCGTCGTACCTATTCAGGAATCAGTCGATTATACGATCAGACAATTCACCGAAACAAAAATACATCATGCTTCATCTGATATACCGGAGCAGCTAAAAATCACTTCCTTCACTGCCGAAAATATTCAGGCGCGCGACCGTTCAGCCAGGGTGCTCGCAGGTCTTGCCGCGGCCATAGGCGCAGGCTTCACCTGCAATGCCAACAAGGCTGAGACTTCCGTTGGCTATTCTACATTATACGGTGACCAGTCCGGCTTTCTGGCGGCTCTGGCCGATTTATGGAAATACCAGATTTACGGACTGGCACTTTATCTCAACAAGGAAATTTACAAAAAGGACGTCATACCCCAGGCCGTAATCGATATTGTTCCCAGCGCCGAGCTATCAGCCGATCAAAACGTCGACGAAGGCAGGGGAGACCCCATCAAATATCCTTATCATGATTATCTGTTCCGTTCATTTGTTGAACGCTGGGATAAAGCGACCCCCGAAGATATACTCTTATGGTATGAAAATGGTTCACTGGAAGAAAAGCTGGGCTGCAGACCCGGACTGGTAAAAGAATATTTTACCGATCCGACTGATTTTATCAATGACCTGGAGCACTGGTGGAATTTATTTTCCGGCATGGCCGTCGCAAAGAGGATTCAGGCTCCCCCCATAATGGCAGTCAGCCGCAGAGCATATGGCTTTGACCAGCGTGAAGCCCAAAATACGCCTTATTATACCAGACGTTACAGAGAAGTCAGACAACATTTTATCGGCAAATAATTTTGGCATTGGAACATGTTTTCTGGTATACTATATAGTTAAGAAAATAAGTTTGCAAGGATGAATTATGAGAATAATAACCGGCAGCGCGCGCGGTGCCCGACTCAGAACTCCTCAGGGAAACAGCACACGGCCTACAGCAGACAGGATCAAGGAATCTTTATTCAACATCCTGGGCGCGAAAATACAGGGCGCTGTTGTTTTGGATGCTTTTGCGGGCAGCGGTGCCCTGGGACTTGAATCGCTCAGCCGAGGCGCTGAAAGTGCGGTTTTCATTGATAAAAATACGGATAGTATAAATGTTATCCGGGCAAATGCCCTGCACACTCATCTTGAAAACAAAGCGGATATACGCCGCGGTGATGCTTTCACATTGCTCAAAAGCCTTGGCAGGGAAGCGATCCTTTTTGATGTGATTTTTTGCGATCCTCCTTATCATCTGGGTCTTTGCCAAAAGCTTCTGAACGCAGTTGACAGCTCTATATTGAAAAACGGCGGCCTTTTTATTGCCGAAACCGGTGCCGATGAAACACCGGACACAGATCATACTGATTTTGTGTTGCTGCGCAGCCGTGCATACGGTGCGACAACAAAAATAAATATTTACCAATATATGACGGCAGAGGCTATGCCGGAGGGGGAGATATTTTGACAATCGCTTTATGTCCCGGCAGCTTCGATCCTGTGACTAACGGACATATAAACATTTTTGAACGTGCGTCCGGAATCTTTGATCAGGTCATTGTCGCCGTATTCAACAATATTAAAAAACAATCTTTTTTATCCATACAGGAACGTTTGGAACTTTTGCGCGTTTCGACCGCTCATATAGAAAATATAACTATTGACGCTTTTGACGGTCTTTTAGCCGACTATGCCACCGCTAAAAATGCCGGTATTGTGGTCCGGGGGCTGCGCGACCAAAACGACTTTTTTTATGAAACGTCACAAATGCTGATGCTCAAGCGAATGGCTCCGCAAGTTGAATCTGTTTATCTGATGAGCGAACATCGGTACTCATATGTGAGCTCCTCAGCTATACGTGAGCTTGTAGCTTTTCACGGCGATATCCGGGGACTTGTTCCTGACTGCGTGGCCGATGCTGTAAAAGCAAAATTTATTTAATCAGCATCCCCTTGATTTATAAATGGAGACTTAATTCAGACGGTGCCTTGACGCCGCTTGAACAGTAGTCAAAATTATCCAGGGACTCAGCCGCTCTTTACTCACTGCTTGAAGAAGCGGGAGTATTAGCGCGGGTTAGTCATCGGATAAAACTATTAGTGGAGGTACGATTTTTAAATGGCTATTAACGAACTACTTGACGAATTGGAAAACTTGGTAGTCGATGCCCGCCGTCTTGTTTTCACCAACAAGTGCATTATTGAAGAAGACGACCTGATGCGTCTTATCGACGGACTGCGCAAGGAATTACCGCAGACTATAAAAAGTGCGGAAGATGTTATAAATACAAAACAGACTATTCTTGATGACGCAAGAAGTGAGGCAGCAAGGCTTGTTGAGCAGGCAAAGGAATATGGCACAAAGATGACTGCCGAAAGTGAAATTGTCGGTCAGGCACGTATGCAGGCCAAGGAAATAATGGATAAAACTCTTGACCACTCCAATGATTTGAAAAACGATTCCATAAATTATGCCAATCAGGTATTTGATCATCTCATTGGCAGTCTTGATGATATTTTGCAGGTAGTGCATCAGGCTAAGGGCGGTCTTAATGAAGGAACCCCTGCCGCTGCTCCGTCTTCTGCAACAGCGGCAAAGCAGGACAAAAAATGACATTCGCTATTACATTTTTCTGCTGCGATACTCTGCTGGCATGACTTTTAGCTTAGACAATAAATATATGTTTATAATATACCATAGTTTCCGATTTTATTTTTTTAGTCGGCTGCTATGGTATACTTTTCTGCCGCGATAATAGTTTTGTATATGCCGGCAGCCAGAATGCGGCTACTCGATTTATTTAGACAGATATATTTGAGAGATAGGAAGAGAATATAAAAATGATTAAACTTTCACCGGCTGTTTTACAGGCCGTCAATAAACCAGCCCGTTATACAGGCGGCGAAGTAAATGCCGTTCACAAAGACCGCAGTAAAATTGCCTGCAGTTTTGCCCTGTCCATGCCTGATGTTTATGAAGTGGGTATGTCCAACCTCGGTCTTAAAATTCTTTATGAAATATTGAATAAGCGTGATGATATCGCTGCGGAAAGAGTATATACCCCCTGGCCTGATATGGAAGCAAAGATGAGAGAAAACAACATTCCTCTTTATGCGCTCGAATCCTTTACCGAACTGGCAAAGTTTGATTTTGTCGGTTTTTCGCTTCAATACGAACTCATTTACACCAATATACTCAACATGCTTGATCTGGCAGGCATACCGCTGTTATCTGAAAAACGCACGAACGACATGCCTTTTATCATCGGCGGCGGTCCTTGTGTATATAACGTAGAACCGATCGCCGATTTTTTTGATTTTTTTATTATCGGCGAGGGTGAAGAAATAATCATTGAGGTAGCTGACGCTTATATAAAATGGTGCTCGCAGACAACGACACATGACAGAAAAGAATTTTTACAATGTGCCGCCGCTATCAACGGTATATATGTGCCGTCATTTTACCGCGAAGAATATGATGAGAATGGACTTTTCAAAGATCTGACGCCCATTTATGATAATATCCCCGCAACGATAAATAAACGTGTAGTCAAGGATATGGATACTATTCCCTCAATAGAAAAACCGATAGTGCCTTATATAAATATCGTACATGACAGACTTATGCTGGAACTGTTTCGCGGCTGCAGCCGCGGCTGCCGTTTCTGCCAGGCCGGCATTGCCTACCGCCCCGTACGCGAACGCAGGAAAGAAACCTTACGCCTCTTGGCAAAAAAGATGATCGACAGCACCGGTTATGATGAAATGTCTCTTACCTCTTTGAGTTCTGCCGACTACTCATGTCTTCCTGCGCTTATAGACGAACTGGGGACAGACCATGCCGATGAAAAAATGAGTTTTTCCCTTCCTTCACTGCGTATAGACAGCTTTTCCATTGATATTGCCCGCAAGCTTCAGACTGCACGAAAGAGCGGTCTTACCTTCGCCCCTGAAGCCGGCACGCAGCGGCTGCGCGATGTCATAAATAAAGGAGTAACCGAAGCGGATCTGCTGAAAGCTTGTTCCGCCGCTTTCAGTCATGGCTGGAAAACCGTGAAACTCTATTTTATGATCGGACTGCCCACAGAAACGGATGAAGACATAAAGGGTATTGCTTCACTTGCTGAAAAAGTGGTCGCACTTTATAAGGAGATAAAAGGCAGACGTGATATCAAAGTAACCGTCAGTGTATCCTGTTTTGTTCCTAAACCGTTCACTCCGTTCCAATGGTTTGGTCAAAACTCAAAGGCAGAGTTTGAACGCAAGCAGCAGCTGCTTAAGACACATATCAAGGACCGTGCCATCCAATTCAACTATCACGATTCTTCAACCAGCATTTTGGAAGGCATTATTTCCCGCGGCGACAGACGTCTGTCAAAAGTTATTTACAGAGCCTATAAAAAGGGCGCCAAATTTGACGGCTGGAGCGAAATGTTCAACTTTTCCATATGGCAGGAAGCATTTGCCGATGAGGGTATAGATACTGCTGTTTACAATCTGCGCACCCGCGATTTCAATGAAAAACTGCCATGGGAACATACCACCCCCGGCGTAAGCAAACAATTTCTTTTAAATGAATGGAAAAAAGCACTGAGTCAGGAACTTACCTCTGACTGCCGCCGCTCTTCCTGTACAGGCTGCGGTATCTGCCAGGCACTCGATGCCGGAGTAATAGATTGGGAGGAAGGCAAATGAACATATTTCGCATTGAAATAACAAAAGAAGATCCTCTTCGCTACATTTCCCATCTGGATTACGCAAATTTATTGCAGCGCGCTATCCGCAGAGCCGGGCTGCCGGCCGCATATTCAGAAGGCTTCAACCCGCATATGAAAGTCTCCTTCGCTTCGGCTCTGGCTGTCGGCGTCACAGCCGACGGAGAATACGCCGATATAGAGCTCACCAAAAACATATGCCAGCCCGATTTTTTTGACCGATTGAAAAATGTCCTGCCCGATGGCATGCAGCTGATCAGCGCAAAGCAAATAGGCGACGGCAGGCACCAATCCATGAACGCACTGGCTGATGCGGCATTCTATGAAATAAAACTTCCTGATATCGCAGACAGCAGTGAACTGCAGATTGCTGTGGATAAGTTCAACACGGCTCCGTCCATCATCTTTATGCGGGAAAAACTGGGTAAGGGCGCAAAAAAAGGACATATCGTAAAAAAAGAAATAAATATAAAAGATTTTCTATTGTCAGAATTGAATTGTGACAACGAAGAAAACACTATAACCGTAACAATAAAAGTATCTCCTCTCGGCAGCATAAAACCGGCGGAAATGATCAGGGCATTGCAGGAAAACTATCTGCCCTCTCTTGACAGCAATTCTGCACTTATCAACAGAAAGACCTTGTCCGCAAACGGCAAAAGTCTTATGGAGTTTTGCCAGACGATATCCTAAAACGGTAAAAATATCCCCCCGCAGATTCTGCGGGGGGATATTTACTAAAAGCTTAAGCGCAATTACATCATATTTCCATTATAATCGGCAATATCATCGGTCTGCGTCTGGTCTGTTCATAAAGAAAGCGTCCGAGTGTCTCACGGACATTTGCCTTCAATGCCGACCATTCCGTAACTTTATTTTCAAGGCATTTATTTATGCCGGCAGCGACCCTGTCCTTAGATTCATTCATCAACTCTTCTGATTCGCGTACATATACAAAACCACGCGAAACAATATCGGGGCCTGATACGACACAGGAATTTCCTTTATCCATAGTTAAAACGACAATGATGATGCCGTCCTGGGAAAGCTGTCTGCGGTCACGCAGCACTATATTGCCGACATCGCCGATCCCCAGTCCGTCAATCAATACCTTGCCGGCCTGTACTCTGCCGTTAATAGCACCCTTATCACGCGTAAATTCAAGAATATTGCCATTTTCCGCAATAAATATATGGTCACGGTCCATCCCAACCTCTTCAGCCAGCTGCGCATGCTTCACCAGATGACGGTACTCGCCGTGTACAGGAATAAAAAACTTAGGACGAACAAGATTATGCATGAGCTTTAATTCTTCACGGCTGGCATGTCCTGATACATGGATTCCCTGATCCCTGCCATAAATAACATTGGCACCAAGCTTAAGGAGATTGTCGATTGTGCGGCCGACAAGCTTCTCATTGCCCGGAATAGGCGTAGCCGAAAGAACGATCGTATCGCCGGGTACTATTCCGACTTTTCTGTGATCAGACATAGACATGCGTGTAAGCGCCGACATGGGTTCCCCCTGACTGCCGGTGGTAATTATCGCTACCTGATCGGCAGGATAATTATTGATTTCGTCTATGTCAATGATAAGCCCTTCCGGTGCGTTCAAATAACCGAGCTTCAAAGAAATCGTAACGACATTTATCATACTGCGTCCCAAAATGGCCACATGGCGGCGGTATGTCACCGCCGTATCCAGCACCTGCTGAATCCGGTGGACATTAGAAGAGAACGTAGCAATGATAATACGTCCGCGGGCAGTTCGAAAAGTTTTGTCAAACGCCAGCCCGACCGTTTTTTCACTCGGTGTGTGTCCCTCACGTTCGGCATTGGTGCTGTCCGCCATCATGACAAGCACACCGCGATTGCCTAAATCCGAAAAAGCACGGAAATCCGTCATTTTACCATCAACAGGCGTATAGTCGAACTTAAAATCTCCTGTATGAACGATCATCCCGAGCGGCGTGCGTATTGATAAACCGGTCGCATCCGCAATACTGTGATTGACGCGGATAAAGCCGACGCTGAAACAGCCGGCATTGATGATATCACCGGGATTAACCGGATGAAGGTTGCTGGAATCAACATTATTTTCCTTCAAACGGCCTTCCAAAATTCCCAGCGTAAGCCTCGTTCCATAAATAGGCACGCTTAACTGCCGAAGAATGTATGGCAGCGCACCAATATGATCTTCATGTCCGTGAGTCAGAACGATTGCCTTTATGCAATTCTTATTTTCGAGCAGATATGAAATATCGGGAATTACAAGATCTATCCCCGGCATATCCTCATCCGGAAACATAAGTCCTGCATCAATGAGAATTATCTCATCACCATAACGGACCACCGTCATGTTCTTTCCAATCTCTCCCAGTCCCCCTAGGGGAATGATCTGCAATTTCTGCAGTTCCTTTGCCAAAAAATAGCACCTCCAAAAAATATATATATAAATTTTAATTATCTGTGATACGTTTTAAAATATGAAAAACAATGTCCGCACAATAATTATCTACTACATTATATAACTAATCACATAACCTGTAAAGCAGAAGACCAAAGTCATGTCAGCCACCAGGCACACCCATGCATTATCCATCAAATAAATTCCAGAGAGAATTTTTTCCCCGGTGTTATGTATTTCAGCATAAAAAGCTCCTCAGGGATTATTTTGCCGACAACATTTACCTTTTCATCAGCCGGCTGAGGATTTTTTATCAGCTGTACTTCACCTTTATAGCGAAGATAATTATTATTATCCAGTGTCACTGTACCGAAGGAACGCCCCGACGTATTTTCCGCTTCAACAGAAACATCACGAAAAACATCGCGTCCCTCTTGTGCACGTACTGCGTCGCGTGCCTCATCCAACCGGGCAGTGAACACCCCCTGCAGCAAATTTTTTATCTGAGTATTCTGCACTTCTGCCTTGACCTTCAAAATGACTGTATCTTTTTGCAGGAATGCCACGGTCTTTATTTCCTGCTCCGACGGACGTCCGTCCCCTATAAATACTGAATCGGCTCCCAGTGCGCAAAGATGACGCGCGGCAAGCTCCAAAGACAGCCTGCGATGTTCTTCCATAGTGGGAAGCCCCTTTCTCAAGGGCAGCCGGGGACCTGCAAAACTCGGCACAAAGGCGCCGACCTTAATACCCTTTTTTTGAAAAAGCTTTGTCTGCTCCTTAAAAAAACCTTCCGACAATCCCGTTCCCGGCCGCGGATAAAAATTGTGCAGCGCATCCATTCTCGAAAAATCAGCACCTTTTTGCTCAAGCTCACTCAAAAAATCCGCCGTAACGGCAGAAGCATTCAGCTGCAGTCCGATACCGCATGTATTGCGGCTCAGCTCGCTGACAACATCACTGTCATACCCGTAATCAAGCCGAAGCCGCCTTATCCCCCTTATGCGGAAAAGCGATAAATTAAGCTTCTTCGCTCCGAGCAGAGCAAGGGCCGCAGGAGAAACATCACTTATGACCTCCATCTCGTTCTGTGCCGCAGCCTTCATAAGCTGATTGAATTGATTCTGAAATTCATTGAAATTTGTCTCTGGTACATGAAAAGAAGTGAATATTCTTTTTACTTTATTTTCGGCTGCAACATTCAAAAGCCGCAGATTTTCTTCAAAAGTATTCTCCAGTCCGGGGTAAAGTGAAATACCGTTATCCATATAATTTCCTTTCTCATTGGCTCTGAATTAATTTAGCAGATCTGCCTTATCCAAAAATATCTCTTTAAAATGCTTGCAATGGAGTTCACTCCAGGTGGTATTATAGATTCAATTAAAGTTTGCGGGAAACAACTGATAAATATACCATCGGTGACATTCTTCATAATCCGGTATATTTGAGTAAAGGAGCTTATAAATATGAAACGCCGTGATTTTTTAAAATGGCTCAGTGCCGGTTTTGTCTTGACGGGAGCTGGATTATACACATTTGTGCCAGGCACAAGACAAACACTGACAAGTTTGTTCCGCAGAGTAAAAGCAGCAGTTTTATACCGTCTTGCCGACAAAGCTGAAGTATTCAACCTGCGGCAGATCATTACCGCCGACAGTACGGCGGCACGCACTATTATGTGGCAGTCAGAAGCTGATGAAAAGGATGCTGTGCTTGAATACAGGCTGAAAAATACATCCGATACACATGATATCAAAACAGAGAATAAAGAATTTACAGACGATAGAACGACTACTTATATCCATACAGCCTCGATCACAGATCTGCAGCCCGGAAAAATATATGAATACCGTGTCGGTTATAATGAAAAACGCAGTGACTGGCATGATTTTTCCACGGCAGGAGCAGACAGCTTCAAAGCCATGATTTTCCCCGATTCGCAGTCAAGTGATTACACCGTCTGGGGTGACACTGCGCAAGCTGCCTGGAAATCGAATCCGGACGCGCAATTTTTTATCAACATGGGTGATCTGGTCGATAACGGAGAAGACCACAATCAATGGAATGCCTGGTTCGATGCTGTCGGTGATATCATACAGACTATCCCCGCGGCGCCTATCATGGGAAATCACGAGACATACAATCTGGAATGGAAGGTGCGGATGCCCGCGGCATATTTGCAGCTGTTTTCTCTGCCCGGAGTCGCCTCACCCCAATATCAAAACCAATATTATTCCTTTGACTACGGAAATGTTCATTTCACCGTGCTTAATACTCAGATAGCAGAGCTGGCCCAATTCCAGCCCGATTTACTGGAAGATGAACTTGCCTGGCTGAAAAGTGATATGGCTGATACAAAACAAAAATGGAAAGTGATCCTCATGCATAAGGATGTTCTCCAATATGGCTTCCAAAAACGGCCTGAACCAAGGCAGGAAGGCTTTTCTGACGAAGGAAAGGTATTCATGCCCCTCTTTGATCAATATAATGTTGATGTCGTTCTTACCGGCCATTTGCATACCTATCGCAATCGCGGACACATCCGGAATTTTCGCCGTGATGGGTCAGGACCGTTATACATCATCACAGGCGTTGCCGGAGATGTCCGCTATCCGGATCTCTGGAAGCGCCACGCACTGGATCAAACAATAGCTCCGCAGCCGGAAACCGATAATTACATGATCATGACTGCCGATCAAAATACATTGACTTTCTCATCATTTTTACCGACCGGAGAAAAAATTGATACGGCTGCCGTGACAAAATACCTGCCGTTCAGGCAGGATCGTCAAAACCCGCCAAATATGTAGCTGCAAAACCGACTCCATAAGCAGTGAGAAGACCTGCCAGATATCCGGCAATATTATCCGTCGCTGCAAAAAGCGGCAGTCCTGATATACCGAGCGCAGACGCCCCGACATGATATGCCGCCTGTACGCTCCCGCCGAACGCGCCTCCTATGCACGCCGTGAAAAACGGTCTTCCCAAAGGCATCGTTACTCCGTAAATGAGCGGTTCACCCACTCCCATGATACCGACAGGAAGAGCTGCCAGTATCGTTTTTTTCAAACGCTGATTTTTTGTCTTTACGTAGACGGCACAAGCCGCCCCTACCTGTCCCGCTCCGGCCATAGCCAGTATAGGCAGCAGCACCGTGACTCCGTATTGGGACAGCAGCTGCGCGTGAATCGGTGTCAGTCCCTGATGCAGTCCGGTTATCACAAGCGGCAGAAATATTCCGCCCAATATAAAACCGGTAAACATCCCGCCCGAATCTATGGCACCTGTTACCGCCGTACCGACAGCATCGGCAGCCATTCCGCCGATCGGCTGCAAAATGAGCAGTGCCGGAAGAGCAGAAAGCAATATTACAAGAAGCGGCGTAAGAAACAAATCAAACATCTGCGGTATCAGACCATGCAGTCTTTTCTCCAGCCACGATGAAAATGCCACGACCAGCAAAACCGCTATTATGCCGCCGCGCCCGGGAGAAAGCTCCTCGCCGAACACAGTTATGCCTGCGAGCATGGGATGTGTAATGATCACTGCCATAGTTCCGCCGAGCATCGGTGACGCACCAAATTCTCTGGCGGCATTAACGCCGACAAAAATATTCATTCCCCAGAATACACTCGTTCCGGCCACCTGCAATACCTTCAGCAGCGGTTGTGCTGATAAAGCTGGATCGACCTTTAAAATAATATTAAGCAGTCCCGTTATAAGTCCGCAGGCTATAAATGCCGGTATCAACGGCAGAAAAATATTTGCTATAGTCCTTAAAAGAAGCTTGAAGGGTGTCGCATTCTTGGCCTTTACCGCCGCATGCACCTTTTCCGCTTCACCGAAGGCATCATTATTTTGTGCTTCAGACCGTTCAGCCGATTTTTCAAGCAATTTCTGCATGAGCACCGCCGCTTTCTCTGCCTTGCCCGGTCCCAGTATTATCTGCAGCTCACTGCCATTTACTGCCGTTCCCAGTACATTATCGAATGCCTTTATTTTTTCAAGGGGCAGCCCGTCAGTCGAACCGAGCAGGATTCTCAGCCGTGTCATACAATTATAAGCCTTTATTATTTTATAAGAAAACAGCAGCTCATATATCTGCTGCACTATCTGCTCCAAAAAAGCCCCTCCCTGCTTATTCATATACTGTGTTATTCTGCTGCTTTACAGACGAAATCCTGCGCACAGAACCGCCGTTGCTCCGGAGCAGCTCTTCAGCTGCCGCAAGCTCTACATGCAGCAGCTGCATCACGATAGCAGGTTTAGCTCTGCCGCCCGCCGCCGCTAAAAGAAGATCCGCTCTCTCGGCATCCACCTCAGCCGCTTCCATGACAATGCGGCGCGCTCTTTCTCTAAGCTTTGCATTTGAAGCGCGCACATCCACCATCAAATTCTGATAAACCTTGCCCAGCTTTATCATCACAGCGGTGGAAAGCATATTCAAAATAAGCTTCTGCGCCGTTCCTGCCTTCATTCGCGTGCTCCCCGTAATTACCTCCGGCCCTGTCACGGCCTCGACAGCAATTTCTGCATAGCTGCTCAGCAGGGAATCGGCGCTGCAAGTCACACTGACCGTCAGCGCACCCTGTTTTTTCGCATATCGCAAAGCCCCTGCCGCATATGGAGTCCGCCCGCTGGCAGCAAGCGCGACTACCGCGTCTTTGGCAGTAAGGCCTCTTTCTGCCAGATCGGCAGCAGCGGCTTCTTCACTGTCTTCGGCACCTTCCTGCGAAACGAACATGGCCTGCCTTCCGCCCGCTATGATTCCCTGCACCATGTCCGCCGGCACACCGTAAGTCGGCGGACATTCAGCTGCGTCCAGGACTCCCAGCCTGCCCGAAGTGCCCGCACCGGCATAAAACATTCTTCCTCCATGTTGCAGTCTTGCCGCGACTGCATCGACAGCTTTTGCAATCTGCGGCAGAACCTTTTCCACAGCCGACGGCACACTCTTGTCCTCCTCATTGATGGCGCGGCAGACATCCAACGTCTCCATATTATCTATATCAAAAGTGCGTACGTTTCTTTTTTCCGTCGTTATTTTTCTTAGATCAATCATTTTTATCCGCCCATTTTTCTTTATTAAAAATATTGTCTGCACTATTATAACATTATATGTTTTGCCTGTGTTTACAGATAATTGATTTTTTGATCTTATATGCTATAATTGTGATAAATTTAGAAATTTCAGGAATGAGGGATATTTTTGCTAGGTCGATATCTGAAAAATGTACGTGAGACAGCGCCTCTTATTCATAACATCACCAATTATGTCACAGTCAACGACTGCGCCAATATTTTACTGGCATGCGGAGCTTCACCGGTCATGGCGGATGACCAGGCGGAAGCCGAAGCCATAACTGCCATCTGCGGCGGTCTGACTATCAATATAGGTACACTTAACAGCAGGACTATTGTCTCTATGCTGCTTGCCGGCAAAAAAGCTGCCCAGCTCGGTCATCCTATAGTCCTTGATCCTGTTGGTGCGGGTGCTTCCCCGCTGCGTACGCATACAGCCGACGAGCTTATCAGTCAGCTGCCTCTTGCCGCTGTACGCGGCAACATATCAGAAATAAAGGCACTCAGCGGCAGCAGCAGCCTGACCCACGGTGTAGATGCCAATGCCTCCGACAAAGTGACCGATGATAATCTGTGGCAGCACTTCACTTTTGCCAGAAAACTGGCGAAGGCCTGGAATACTGTCATCGCTATCAGCGGTGAAACCGATATCGTCGCCGATGAAAACAAAGCTTTTGCCATTAAAAACGGCAGCGCACTGATGAGCAAAATAACAGGCAGCGGCTGTATGCTTTCCGCACTCACAACCGCATATGTCACCGCCGCGAAAAAAACAGAAACAAGCATGCTGGAAGCTGTGGCCGCGGCTTTCTGCACAATGGGCATAGCAGGAGAAAATGCTGCTGACCGCATGGGCAGCCTTGACGGCAGCGCATCCTTCCGCAATTACCTGTTAGACGCCGTCTTCAATATGACAGAAGAAGAACTTGATACAAAAGCAAAATATGAACTTGTCTCATACACAGACGATTGACTACTGGAGGAAAATATAATGATCTTTGGCAATATTGCCGGAAAAGGAAAAATAAATCTGTCCGAGGCCGCTGAAATCTGTTTTAAATATTATGAAGAAAATGATCTTGCGGCCAGAAAACCCGGCTCCTATCCCATCGATGGCAAAAATATTTTTGTCAACATAGCCGAATATGAAACCGAAACGGAAGAAGAACGTTTTTGGGAAGCACACCGCAAGTATATAGACATACATGTACTTATGAAAGGACAGGAACGTATTGATACCGCTTTTATCGAAAACATGCGGGAGAAACCATATGATGCCGACAAGGACATGCTTATTCTCGAAGGCCAGGCACAAGCCATGATAAGTATGCTAAATGCCGGCGATTTCCTTATCTGCTCCCCACAGGACGCACATAGGACGGCGGTTCACGCTGATCTGAAAAACAAAGTCAAAAAATGCATCTTCAAAATAAAAACAGACTATTGAGCTTTTCTCTGCCTGCTGCTGAAAATCCACCGTTATATGAAATATTCTCAATAAGCCAGATTTTAAGACTTAAGCTTTTGAGACCGATTCATATAATGGTGGATTAATTTTTTTAAACGAAATAAAATTTTTCGTATTTTCAAATTATAAGAGCATTTTTGTAACAAAATATTTTATGCATTATGCTGAGTTCAGCGCAAAATACGAGAAGCCGGCTTCTCACCACAAGGTGAGAAAAATGCATAAAACAGACAAAAAGAACTTTGAAAACCTCTTCCAAAGCTATCAGGGACTTTTACGCAAAGCATCCTCACAGCACTATCTTCGTTCACTGAAAGATGAAGCCTATGCACAGGCCTCCTTAAGTTTCTGCGAAGCTGTATACAAATTTGACGAAAAAGCCGGTGTACCCTTCGCAGGCTATGTCAAAGCAAAGATACACGGTGATCTTTACACTCTTTTTAAAAGGCACCGCCGCAACTGGCTCAGAGAGATATCAGCCGACGGCAGTACCGCGGAAATTCTTTCGCCCCGCCTGTCTGCTCCTTCTCCTGAAAACAGTACCGCCGAAAAAATTTTCATAGCGCAGATGCTGCAAAAGCTCCCGCTGCGCCAGCGTCAGATAATAGAATACACTATTCTCCAAAAATACACGCAGAAGGAAACAGCAGCTATGCTGCGTATCTCTCAGCAGGCTGTCGCGGCAAATCAAAAACAGGCACTTGCCGGTCTGAAGAAAATGTTTTCAGAAGAATTTGCCAAGATATTTTTGACGTGATATACTGCCTTATATAGAGTTGGGTTCACTTGATGTATTAACATGAAAAATTTTTTGTTAAAAATGAATAAAAGGTGTGATTAGGATGAATTTAAAGAAAATATTCCCCGTTGCTTTTTCCTGCCTGCTGGCCATCGGTACACTCGGCATCGGCGGCACGACACAGGCTTCTTCGGCTCAACCTCTTCCCGGTATAAAAGCTCTGAGCAGTGCGGCAGAAACTACACCCGCTTACAGTAAAGCAACAACAGGTGCTGTTGCCGGCGGTATTGCCGGTGCTATTATGGGGCACAACACTAAAAAAGGACATACCCAGCATATTATTACTGACGCGGCTATCGGCGCTGTTGTTGGCGGTGCCATCGGCCATAATACCTGACAGGATCTTTTGAATGCATCAAGTGAGTTTTTTTAAACCCGCTCAGTCCTGCACAAAATCGTGCAGGATTTTTTTATTTCTGACGCAAAAAAACAGCCGGTCTCCTCATAAGAGACCGGCTGTCTGTCAATAAAACCCTTTTTTTACAACTCGGTGCTTTCGACGGTTCTTACATATATACCGTCTATTTTTGCCGCGGCAACATTATCCTTCATGACAACACTATTTGTTATCATCCCGTTCATCACCGTTTCCACCTGAGCCTTTGTCACATCATCTTTCGGATCTGTCAGATTATAGGTAAGCTTTTTGCCGTCGGCAAGAGCAAATACCATCTGCAGATTTTTTGTTACAGCCATATTTTCACCTCCTCATTTATCAGCCCGCATTTTCATTCTTCTCCGAGCGTACACACATCCTGACGCATGACCATACCAACAGCATGTGACTGCAACGCACCGATAGCTGTACCGGCTGCCAGCAGATTGTCATCACTTGCGGCCGGATTGATCGAGGCAAAGCTGCGCTGTGCGTATTTTGCCTGTCCGCTCTCGGTCACACCGTTTTGCACTTTTACTATAAGACTTGTGCTTTGATCTTTTTTTATCGCTGCCATTCTTTTCCCCCTCCTTTCACTCTTATACATGCCTCAACTCGCAAAAAATACAAGTAATTTTTTTATTTTTTCCCGCCCAGCTGACCAAGCTTTCTTTTAAATTTTTCCGGTACAGGCAGCCCTGCCCTGGCAGCGTTTTCTAAAATTGACAGCCCTTCATTGCTGATGAAGAAAAAAATCACCATCTCCCGCACAACCTCCCTGCCGACCGCATAATCAACAAAATGTGCCGCTGCGACCATAAGCAGCATCAGTATTTTTTTGACTATTCCTTTAAAACCTCTGCAGCTGCTCAAACCGCAGCCCGGTGCTATGCATGCTGCAATGATTCCGCTCAGGTAATCCAGCACCATCATTATCAGCAATGCTTCCATAGCTTTGTCGGCCTGCCCTGTCATATAGGAAAAAACCATGCCTGCGGCAGACACTGCTGCATTTATCGCCACAGCTGTCCTTTCCGGTAAAAATGTTTTAAAGAAATCGGTCAGCCAAAGAGTTCTGTTTGCATCCTCCATTTTTTTCACCTCCTCAATATATATATGCTTCCAGAGTAAAAAAATACCATAACTGCTGGTAAATTTTCCTGTTTACGGCATGTATTAATGGAGACTTAATTCAGACGGCATTTTGATGCCGCCTGAATAGTAGTCGAAATTATCCAGGGACTTAGCCGCTCTTTACTCTCCGCTTGCAGAAGCTGGAATATTAGAGCGGGTTAGTCATCGGATTAATATGAAAATATAATTGAGGAGGATTGTAATCATGAAGGTATTTATTAATCCCGGCCATATGCCGGGCATCGACAGCGGTGCCATAAATCGATCGCTGCTCCTGCGGGAATGCGACATTGCATTATCCTTTGGTGAATTACTTGCAAAAAAACTGCGCAGCGCCGGCTGCTCCGTCCGTCTGCTGCAAAGCTGCAATTTATGCGGTGAAGAACCGCCCGCGCCGAACATCTGCGCCGCGGCCAATAACTGGCCGGCCGATATATTTATTTCTCTGCATTGCAACAGCTTCAACACTGCCGTCCGCGGTGCGGAAACACTCTGCTGCGCCGAAAGCAGTTCCGCCGGAACTTTAGCGTGGCTTATTCAAAAACAGCTTGCCGATACACTGCAAAAATTCGATGCATCTTTTCCAGACAGAGGTATCAAAGAACGTCCCGATCTTGCCGTACTGCGCTGTACAGAGATGCCTGCCGTACTTGTAGAAACGGCATTTATCGATAATGATAAAGATGCCGTACTGCTGATCGACCGGCAGGATACCATTACATCAGCTATCGCACGCGGTATTACAGATTATTGGTGTCTGCTTTAAATTACTGCAAAAACAACAAACCGCGGCAGAATAAAATTATTCTGCCGCGGTTTGCCGTACATATATTCTCAATTTATAAAATATTACTCAGATCCGTTTACTTTTTATCATTGCCGCCCCAGCCATGATGACCGGCCATCATATCTTGTCTGAAGCTGTCCCAGTTTACCCCAAGACTATCGGCGACATCCTTCCAGCTGTTATTAATTTTTTTCATGCCCAGAACATCATTGATCGGCTTGGAAGAGGCTTTTGCCAGCTGTGCAGCCATCATGATATCCCTTCCGTGATAGCCCTGCTGCTGCAGCGCCTGCACGGTCCCCTTATCCGTGCCTGTCTGCTGTGAAACAGTGTCCGCAAACAAATCTTCATGAACCTGCCTTAATTGATCCTCGGTAACTCCTGCTTTCTTCATAACATATTGCCAGGTGGTGTCATCTGTCTTGTAGCTCAGCACTTTATCCAGCGATTTCCCGCTTGCCTTAGCTATAAAGGCTGCCTGTACAACATCACCGCGCCTGTAGCCTTTTTCCTTGTAACTGTCAAGATCGCTTTTGCTTATATTCAGTTCCTTTTCCATTTCCGGTGACAGCCAATGCTGACCCGGTCCGCCCTGATGTCCGCCCCAGCCTTCCATCATAGGCGGTCTGCCGCCGTCACCGCTGCCCCCGCAATTAGAATTATAGCTTGCCGCCTCCGTCAATGCCGGAAAAGCAGCCCCAAAAGTCATAAGAGTCCCTATAGCCAATGCACCCATTTTTTTCTTTGAAAAATTAATCATTATTATCATCCTTCCTCCATAAAATCAATCGTTCGTTTTAACAATTTTTATAATACAAAAGAAGTTTGACAAAAGTAAGTCAAAAATATAACTTATTCATGACAGTGCTTATTATTTTCAAATCAGGCCTTGAGAAGGCATATCCTCAATGTGTATTTGCCATTTCATCAATTCCAAGATGCGCTGTTCCGTTCACCAGTTCGACCTGCCAGCTGCCCTCACGGTAGTAAAGAATATTGACAGAAGTATTTTCCTGCTGTAAGGACCAAAGATGCCGCAGCGGTATACGCAGTGATGCTGCAAGCAACACATTTATAAATGCGCCATGTGTGACCGCCACTATATTTTTTCCCGCATTGGCATCGGCGATCTCACTTATTCTTGCAACAGCCCTCTTCTGCACCTGAGAGAAAGTTTCTCCATCAGGTATTTTCAGCATATCCGGGCGTGACAAAAAAAACCGCATCTCCTCGGGCCATTTCGCCAATATCTCATCATAGAGCAGTCCTTCCCACTTACCAAAATTGATTTCGCGCAGCTGCCGATCGGTCCTCACCTCACAGCTGAACTGCTTTCCTATATATGCAGCCGTATCACTGGCACGCGTCAGATCACTGGAGTATATGAGATCCACCTGCCGTTCGGGAAAATTCTCGGCCAACAGACGGGCCTGCTTTCCTCCTTTTGCCGACAGACCGATATCCGTCCAGCCATAAAACCGTTTTTGCGCATTCCATTCTGTTTGTCCATGACGGACAAGTATTATTTTTGTCACCGTTATTTTCCCCTGTATATAAGCCACAGCACCCCTCTTATTTTGCCTGTGTGATCACTTTTTCCGCTGCAACCGCCAAAGTCATCTGCTTTTTCATCGCCATTTGGACAAGGCGTCTGTGCGCTTCCTGTGCAGAAATGCCGAAACGATCCTGTATTATTGATCTGGCTCTGCCTATCGTTTTCTGATCTTGCAATATTTGTCTTGTCTGCTTTAGTTCAGATATCGTTTTCACAAATTCCTGCCAGCGGGCGTAGGCAATCTGTACAGTTGCCAAAAGATTCTGCTCAGAAATCGGTTTGATTATATAACCGTAAACATGCACATTTTCGGCTCTCTGCAAAAACCCGGCCTGACTGTTTGCCGTAACGATAACCACGGGTATCCCCATGGAGTGCATGGCACTTGCAGCTTCCAGACCATCTATGCCCGGCATGGCTATATCCATCACTGCAAGCTGCGGCTGAAACTGTCTGGCAAGATCAACCGCCGTTTTTCCGTCACCGCAGCTGCCGCAGATCACATGTCCGCTGTCCTCAAGTGCTTCTTCTATATCCGTGCGAATCATTACTTCATCCTCAGCCACCAAAATGGACAACGATTTCATCCGTATTCTCCCCCTCAGCACTGCTTAATCCCCACAGCGGAAAAGAAATATCCGCAACTACGCATTCATCCTTATTATATAAAGAAAATGATCCCTTCAACTGCTCACAAACAAAAAGCCTTACCAGATAAAGCCCCAGACTTTCTCTTCTGCCCGCTGGCACAGCCGGAACAGCCGTAAGCAGTTTGCCGCTGTTCCGGACCTTTATATGTGCCAGATCACCATTTTTGCCCAAACATATATTTATCTGGGCAGCTTTCTCCTGTCCGCAGAAACCATGCTTTACCGCATTTGATATAAGTTCATTAAGCACCAAAGCCACCGGCACGGCCTGTCTGGCATGTATAAAAACCTCCGGTCCGTCGACAGTGCCGCGCATTGTATTTTGCGGCAAAGTGCTGCTCTCAATAATTTTCTCCATAATATATGCCGCGAGCTCTCGCAGATTCACCAGATCCCGCGATTGATAGGTAAATACTTCATACACCTTGGCTATGGCTAATATCCTGTTGATACAGCTCAGAAATTCCTCTCTGACCCCTTTTTCCTTCGTGCGCCGTATCTGCATATGCAGCAGCGAAATAACATTTTGCAGCGTATTTTTTACCCGGTGATTTATCTCAGCTATCATTATGCTTTGCATATCAAGCTGTTTTTCCTTGCGGCGGAGCTCCGTAATATCCTGTATGGATACTACACAGCCGCTCAGATCACTGTGCGCCACCAAAGGATGCGCCCGCAGCAGAAAACTCGCGGCCGCGTATTGAAAATTCTGCGGTGTCTTGAGCGCAGTCACCATATCCTGCAGAGAGGCATATTTTAAAAACTCCCGCAGATTTTCTCCCATCACTTCTTTTTTCTGCCAGAGATTTTCCCCCAGAGTCATAGCCTGCTTATTCGCATACGTTATCTGCCCCAGCGGATCAAGTACAAAAATACCGCTGCCGAGCCATTCATCCCAGCCGCAGCCTGTTGTCGTGAGCGACATCAGCGTCTGACTCAAATGATCGGCGGTCTGAGTCAAAAACAACACTTGCTTTTGCTGGCGCAGCTCACGCGAAATATCTTTTTCCATGATGAGCACACCTATATTTTTCCCAGTCCTGTTTTTTATCGGCGTTACGGTCTGGGAAATAGGCACACCCTCCTGGCTCACGCCTCTTGTGTCAACTACACGCGCATCCGCAAAAAGAGCCTGATAAACAGCCGGCTCATGTCCGGCAGTAGCTATCTCCCCCACTACGCTCTTGCGATAAAGAGATTTTTTCTTATTTTCACATGCCCACGCCAGAACAATGCTGTCGTTTCCCGAAGATAAAGGCGCATCTATAAAAAGATCCGTATCCACCAGAGCAGCCCACAGGGGAAGCTGTCCCTCCACCTGTTCCAGCTGTTCTATGTCTTTATCTGTCAAGCCGGTAAATTGCAGGCAAAGCCCGCGCAGCCTGCTGTTCATATAATCACCTGTCCAAAAATATAGAGCCTGAGCAAAATACACTTATTGCTCAGGCCCCATTGCCGAATTGAAATATAAATTATATGATAAACGATTTCCCGAAAAAATACAAGCCTCAGCATTTTTGTTTCATATTATGCAAAAATCCTGTTCACCTGTTTCTGCACGCAGAATGAAGCCCTGCCGCCCGATGCAGCCTGAGCCAGAGCATGTCATCCAGTTCATGCGTGAGCATAGAATGCAGCAGCATCGCATCCTTTAAATGCTTCCGCACAGTACCGAGTCCCCAAAGTACAGGAAAACTCATACCGTTTTCCATGACAATACAGACCTGTCCGTTCTTCTGCTCCAGATGATTTATATAGATAAAATTAAAATAACTGACAGTAGCATCGCCGTTTATCTTGGCCGCTCTGGTGCGCAGAGGAATAAGCACCAGCTCCCAGCTGAAGCCCAGCGGCAGCCACAGCTGCTGATAGGTAAATCCCCGTGCCCAGGTTCGCAGCAGATGCACATCCTTGCAGCGCCTTGAACCTATCTTTGTTAAAATAGTATTTGGCTTGAAAGAATATGTGAATTCCCGCCCTGCAGCATCAATAACAACCGTCCTGTCGCCATAAGAAGTATAGCGCGGTAAAATGGCTGCGATATCCCTATCCCGGATAATTTCCATATTATTACCAACTTTCTCTAAATTTAGCTGATAATATCAAAATAGTATCCAGTTGCCGCATATCCACAATAGTACAGAAAAATCCAATATTATCATGCTATAGCTCATATTATAGCATGATAATATTTTTCAGTAAACAAAATAATCTGACTTTTACAAAACCCGGCATCTTTCCTCTGCCTGGTCTCTTTATTTCATGTATTATTCACACACAAGCTGCAGCAGATATTTTCCGTATTCACTCTTACACAAGGGCTGTGCGAGCCTGAGCACCTGTTCCGCGCTGATATACCCCATGCGATAGGCGATCTCTTCCGGGCAGGCTATTTTTAAACCCTGACGCACCTGAACAGTCTGCACAAAATTGGCCGCCTGTAAAAGTGAATCATGCGTGCCAGTATCAAGCCATGCATAACCGCGCCTCATTTTTTCCACACGCAGCTTTCTGTCAGTCAAATATATTTTATTGACATCCGTTATTTCCAGCTCACCGCGTTTTGAAGGCTTGATTTGTTTCGCTATATCGACGATCCGATTATCGTAAAAATAAAGCCCCGTAACGGCATAATTGGATCTTGGTTGTGCGGGCTTTTCCTCCAGACTGACGGCATTTCCCTCCGCGTCAAATTCGACCACTCCATAACGTTCCGGATCGCTCACATAGTAAGCAAAAACTGTTGCCCCATCCTCATATGCGATCGCTCTCTGCAGCAGCGCAGCAAAATCCGCTCCATAAAATATATTATCGCCGAGTACCAGCACACAGCCGTCACTGCCGATAAAATCCTCACCGATGATAAATGCCTGCGCCAATCCGTCAGGACTGGGCTGCACAGCAAAAGAAATGTTTATCCCCCATTGACTGCCGTCACCGAGCACAATCCGGAAAAGCTCATTATCATGCGGCGTGGTGATAATAAGAATATCCTTTATCCCCGCCAGCATCAGCGTACTCAATGGATAGTAAATCATCAGCTTGTCGTATATGGGCATCAGCTGCTTGCTGATCGCTCCTGTCAGCGGATAAAGTCTCGTTCCCGAGCCGCCCGCTAAAATTATTCCTTTTTTCAAAAACATTACCCCCTGAAAAAGCAAAATGACATAATTGATACTTCAATCAGAACCGTTTGCAGATGAATATTCTGTATTTATCTCTTATTTTACAGCACATACCAAGAAAAAATTTATCCTTCATCCAATACAGAATTCCCAAATATAATACAGCTCCAAACATAACCAGAAAAACTGTATTCCTGAATACCGGCAGTAAACTCCTGCCCATCATATATATCCCCACAAACATTATCACTCCCGCGGCAAAATATTTTGCAGACATTTTTATAATGTCCTCTATGCTAAAAAATTTTCTAACAAAAATGAACTGCATCACTGTAATCAACACTTCTGTAATAACAGAAGTTATCGCTGCCCCAAGCGCCATATAATGTTGAATCATAAACAAATTCATCACAAAATTAAAGGCAGCTCCTGCCAGCAGAGTTATTGAAAGCTTATTTTGCTGGTTTGTCGGAACCATGTATTGTATGCCTGTGACATTACTTAACCCTATTGCAATTATCAGCACACTAAACACCTGCAGCAAAATTACCGATTCGTCAAATCCCTGTCCCAAGAACCATGGCAGTGCATTTTCAGCTATACCCATAATGCCAAACATCAATGGAATTCCTAAAAACCAGACAAACCGATATGAGCGCATCATATACCACTTCAGTTTTTCATAATCATGATTGGCATATAAATATGAAATGCGCGGCAACATAACTATACCCAGCGCAGTCACAATGGTAAGCGGAATCTTAGCAATCTTTTCCGCCTGCTCATAATAGCCATTCTCTAAAGATGAACCGGTTATGACACCCAGCATTGTCTTATCAAGAACAGTATACATCTGTATAGCTATTTGCGGTAAGAACATTTGTATAATCACACGAAAATCATGGAATGGTTTAAATCCCCTTATATCGAAGCCGCAAAGATGTCTCCGTAAATAAGGAAACATGGATATGCCGCCGATTATATTCATTATTCCCATCAAAAAAATATAGAGATATAAATCGTCAGCTCTTCTTATAAAGGATAATATAAGCACAACATTAAATATCCTGACTATAATATTTCTCAAAATAATTTTCCCGAATTCTTCAAGTCCCTGAAAAAACCAAGAAATATCAAACAGCAATGATACAATATTTAATGCCTGCAAATAATACATACTCTTATCATCAAATTTCACAGATACGAACCAATAATATAAAATCAGGCTCACTGCCGTAGTAATAATACGTAAAAGAAACATTTCAAAAAATACTTTGCTCTGTCTTTTCGGATTATCACGATTATACGCTATCTCTCTCTGCGCATAATCCGCAATCCCCAGCGAACCCAATATAACAAAATATGTAACTATGGAAAACGTGTAGCTGTATATACCTATGCCTGAGGCGCCTAATACTCTTGATATATACGGTGTTGTTATAAAAGGTGTAATCAATGCCAGAACCTGATATATGACATTATATAAATAATTACGCGTTACACTTTTTGCCATTTAATCTGCTTACCCGTTATTTTCAATTGACGCAGCAGTTAGTGCAGATGCAATAACTTTGTCCATATCATAATATTTATACTCTGCCAAACGTCCGCCGAAAATCACATTTTTCTCCCTATCCACCAAAGCCCTGTATTTTATATATAGTTCCTGATTACTCAAATCATTGACGGGATAATATGCCTCACCGCCCCTTTGCCAGCTGCTTGGATATTCTTTTGTCACATAGGTTACAGTCTGATTGCCGAACTCAAAATGCTTATGCTCAATTATCCTCGTATATGGAGTATCACTATCTGTAAAATTCATTACTGCCACGCCCTGATAATTTTCTATTTCCAGACGCGTTGTTTCAAAACGCAGCCCTCTATACTCAAGTTCTCCCAATACATAACCAAAATATTCATCAATTGCGCCTGTATAGACTATTTTTTCGGCAAGCCCGGCAAAATCGCCGCGATGTTCGCTGTAATCCCTGTTTAATTCCACATCACTTCCGGATAAAAGATGATTGATTATTTTATTATAGCCGCCCATAGGTATTCCCTGAAATCTGTCATTATAATAATTATTATCGTAAATATATCTTACCGGAAGCCGTTTTATAATAAAAGCAGGAAGTTCTTCACACTTTCTGCCCCACTGTTTTTCCGTATACCCCCTTATAAGCTTCTCAAAAACATCTGTTCCTACAAGGCTCACTGCCTGTTCAGCTAAATTTTGAGGCTTACCGCGTACGGAAGCCTTCTGAGCGTTTATTTTAGCCGCGGCTTCAGCAGGCGTATTTACGCCCCACATTTTATGAAAAGTATTCATATTAAACGGTAAATTATAAAACTCTCCCTTATAATTTGCTATCGGAGAATTTATATAATTATTGAACTCCGCAAACTGATTGACGAAATTCCAAACTTTTTTATCACTGGTATGAAAAATATGCGCGCCATATTCATGCAGATTAATTCCGTCCTTTTCTCTGCAATATACATTGCCGCCCTTATGTGATCTCTTATCTATAACAAGACATTTTTTACCGTTTCTTGTCATCTCATGCGCAAATACCGCACCAAATAAGCCTGTCCCAACAACCAAATAATCATATTTCATAATATCACAAACCCCATTCAACAAAGTAACCATCTTGATTTATGACATTATTATATCATATTTTAAAGGCAAAAAATGAGACTGGCAGTGAATGAATAAAATCACTTTCTGCAGCAGCCTCATTTTCTATATATCAGGTTCATTATAAACGTGTTCGAAAAATGTCTTAATTTATGGGACCATTATAGACTATGTGTTGACAATCCACTCCAGTGTTCGATTAACTGCATTAGATAAAAATTCTCCATTCAGCACTTTTTTTTGCAAAATTTTTATATTGGTTTTTAATAATTCATATCTGTCAAAGTCAATCTTATCCATAATATTATTTATTTCATCCAAAGTTTCAATACAATACCCTATATTATACTTTTTCACCAGAGCTGCCACTGCAGCCTTATTCCAGACAATTACTGGTATACCGGCTGCAATATACAGAGAGAGTTTGTGGGGATTATTATATTTTAAATATTCTCCATAATCTCCATCGCAGGTTTTTGTACCAACTCCATCCCAGATCAACCCAAATCCTCCAGAAATTTTATGTGGAAGAACTTCTGGCGGATATGCCCCGCAATAATTCACGGTATCAGATAATACCCAATCCTCATTTAACCCATTGCCATATAAATTTAAAGCATATTTTTTTTTGGTCTTAACCCATTCAGATAAAAACTGTGATTTCTTTAGATTTCCGGCAAAGACTACTGCCTTTTCAAAATTTTTCTCTTTTACCGATTTCTCAACAAGATAATCAAACAGCTCCAAATTTACAATATGTGCATTTAGCAGTCCATATTGCTGCAGCTTAGATGCCATAAATTCATTATGCACAATCACTACCGAAGCTGAATTTAAAATTTCTATTTCATCTTCTGCTTTCCCAAAGTTTCTGAGAAGATCAACATCATGAACCAAAAAAACAGTATTATTCTTCTCATATAATTTTCTCATTGCCCCCCTCAATACTGATGGTGAATAAGACGGAAACTGAACAAACAAAATCTTATCCTCCACACCATGGAAAGAACAATATGTTTTTAAACAATTTATCATGCGGCTTATATAATAAATAATACTTTTAGAAGCCGTTCCATCAATATTATTGTCTAATGAATAATTAAATAATTTTTTAAACCCAAATTTATTGAAAATCGTGTCCACATCATTTCGAGCTTTACTACCAGCATGAAAATGATCACCATTTTGTTCAATAAGGACAATACAGTTCTTTTTGACATGATTATAATTGGATTTTGAAATATCTTTCATCACTGATTCCTGACTTCTGCTCGAAAATTTTCTTCAATCTGGCTTATTTCCTGCTCAATAGAATATCCCATCTCTTTTATTCTATCGGACATATCCCACCGATTATGCACTTTACACTCTAAAATATTGTGTATCCATTCATTTAAGCATAACGGCAAATATTTTACTAAATTCGTTAAGTTAATTTCTCTGGATACAAATTGAGAAAAATAACATGGCAGTCCCGCCGTCTGCGCTTCTATTCCCACTATTCCTAAACCTTCAAATCTGGAAGGAAAAACAAAAACATCCATAGCCTGCATAAGCTCATTCACATCATCCCGCATCCCCATAAACAATACTTTATCCTGCAGTCCCATTCTGTCAATCATGCTGTGAATTTCTTGCCATATTAATTTATCACTCTTTGCAGCATCTCCCACTAACATCAACACTGCATTATTCATTGCTTTGCTGACCTCTCCAAATACTTCCAATAAGAATTTATGATTTTTTTGATAAGAAAATCTTCCGACATGGCCTATGACAAATTTTCCGTGCAGAGACAATTCCCGCCTCTTTTTATCTCTTATTAATTTGTTAAACTTAAATTTACTCGTCTCTATAGCATTATGGATTATTACAAATGGCCTTACACCAAACATCCACTTTCCTGCCGACGCGGAACACGCCCAATAATCCGTAGCACTGAAAAAAAGTATCCTCTTATTGATTGCAATTAAACTTTTTCTCCAGACACTTAATCTAATCTCATCACCATTATTATGAGAATGAACAATACGCTTCCGTATTCCAAAAAATTTTGCAATAAATAATGGAAAAACATAATAGAGATGACATGTATTAAAAACTATTACATCATATTTTCCCCTTGTATTTGCCAGCAGCTTCCACCATTGATAATAATGTTTCAGAGGATTACGACTGCGCCGGCATATATTGTAAATTTCACTCCCATTATTTAAGATCTCATTTTCAAAGGCGATGGAAGAATCTGCAGTAATATTAACAAAGTCATAATGCAGCAAAGTCTTATTGATATGTCTGTACTGATTCATTAAATATGTTTCCATTCCGCCGATATTGGCGGTCATTCCAACCTGAAGTACATTTATCATTTTCCCTGCATCCTTATCTCTTTATCCGTGCAAACATTAATCTAAAATGATTTTTTACAAAGCTTATACAACCACACATTAGTATAATCAAAAATTTTTTCCTGCTTTTTAAAACATTTACCAATATCCTTTGCTTAAATAGCGCATCTGAAAAATTAACGGTCCGATACTGTAAGAACAATTCAGACTCAAAAATTTCATCTAAGAATAAAAATATATTCCGAACAGTATTTTCTTTTATACTTCTGGCAATTGCAGAATAAATATAGCGCGTATATAACCAAAAAATATTTTGTAAAACTATATTATTCAATAAGCACCATTTTTCATATTTCTTTATTAAATTATTTATTTTTGCCATATGCAGTGAATAATATTTGCTGTTTTTCTTAGTAGATAAACTATTGCTTACTCTTTTTGCATAATGATATCCGCAATTATTTAAGCAATATAGGTACTCTACATCGTCAAAAATATTCAGATTAAACATGAAATCTTCATTTACTTCATATTCCAAATCAAACCTGCGTTCCTTGATTTTAAGCGCTTTAATATCATAAAAAGAATTCCATAAATACCCAAACAAGGGCATTTGTTCGATTTCTAAAATATGTCTTCTAATTTCTGTTATATTAGTTATATATTGTTCCCGCAGAGCGATCTCTTTACTTCCTGCCAAAGTTCCTTCAGAAGTATAATATTCTTCAATACAGCCATATTTTAAAACCTGTACTTTATGTTCCGATAGTTTTTTTTGTACTATTTCCAATAAATCATTATCAATAAAATCATCAGAATCAACAAATGTCAAATATTTTCCAGAGATCCATTTTAATCCTTCATTACGAACATTAGCCACTCCCAGATGTTCCGCAGTCCGTTTTAAAATGATTCGATCATCTTTGGATGCATATTTCGCACAAATTACATAGCTATTATCATTTGAATCATCCTCTACCAGAATCAATTCAAAATCGGTAAAGGTTTGATTTAGAATACTCTCTATCGCTTTAGAAAGATATCCTTCACTATTATAAACTGGCATTGTTATACTGAAAAAAGGTTGTTTTTTCATATAAAATTTTAAACTCCCTTTATCATCAAATACTAAACCTCTTTTTTTATTGCCTTTTTTTTCATAATATAATTCCAAATCGTTACAACTGCAGTAGCCCCAAATTTTGCAAACATATAATACACACCCATTATTGTAACAAAGAAATACATACAAATTTGGTTTAGTCCTAGTCCTGCCACACTTGAGCCAATAAACACAATTCTACCCTTTCTACCTACATCTCCTGCATTTTTAAAAACATATCTCACGCATAAACCATAATTTACTATAGTGGCCAATGAAAATGATATTCCCGCTGAAATAAGATAGTTTACATCAAATATTTCCGTTAGAATGTACAACACACTATAGTCTATTACGAAGGAAAAACCTCCCGCCAGTAAAAATCGCAATATTTCAAAATAAATATTAGAAAATCGCTCTATAAAAGATTTGATATATTTATTCACCATATTATTTTGTTAATTTCTCTATAGATTCAATAGTATAATTTTTTCTTTTGAAAATCAATCCAACTAAAAGGTCTAAATATTTTATTATTACTGCCGATACTGCAAAAATTCCTGTAAAACCAATGGCCAGGAAAATCATCATACTTGTCCAGCCAGAAACAGGTTTTTCTGCAATAAATATAAATGCTGTATATACTGCTATAAAAACACTTATTACCATCATTATTAAGGTTAATAAAAACGCTGTTTTATATCCAATATCAGTAAACAAAATCAAAGCATCTACTGCCATTTTATATCTATAATGTCTAATCTCATTATCAATATTTACAGACATATTTTTTGCAGCATAATATAATGTCTCCTGCTTCAATCCACAATTGACATAGAGTGCTTTTCTATAAGGAATAGTTTTACTCATAGAAAATATCCTGTTGATTGCTCTCCTAGATAAAATCCTAAAGCTTTCTGTTTTTAATTTATATTGATTATTAGAGAAATTATTATATAACTTATAGAATAACTGCGATCCTTTACTTTTCACAATTTCCGGAGATACATTAACTATGTCATACCCCTTTAATGAACACCTATAAGTATCCATTATAAAATTACTGTCATAATCTATAATAACATTATCAAACTCAAAAACAAAATCCCCTATAGACAATTGTACACCAGCATTCATCGCCAATTCATTACCATGATAATGACTCATATGTATTATCTGCACAGTGCAGGATTTTATTTCTTTTGCTATTTTTCTTATAATAGAAACACTATTATCATCTGATGCATCATCCACTAAAATGATTTCATATTTATCGAAATTTTTTTTCAAAATGCTATTTATCTGTTCCATAAATCCTTCAATATTTTTTTCATTATTCCTGATATAGGCAACAACAGATAAAAAATTCTTTTCTTTATTTTTTTCCATTCTCATAATACCTCATCTAAATCATATACCGTATTTATTTTGCCTGACAAAACACTTATAAATACCGGCATATTCGATAGTTTCCTTACGACAGTCGGCCTTGAATCATCAATTTCTGATGCTTGTAATATTGGTTTCACAGAAAAAAGTGATTTTTTATATTTAAATCCGTATTCGGTTTTTAAATACTTTCTTGCCATCTGTGACATATAATACCATGCTGACTGTGGTTTTACCGGACAATCATTACAGTTTCCTAATTGTACGCTACTGCAATAATCACCAGCTTTCTCTTGGCATTCGAATTTTGGCAGGTTATCATAGCTCGTTACATGCGGTGTAAATGTAACTGCTGTCAAAGAATGATACGCTGTCTTACCAAAAGGCATAATGGAAAAAAATGGGCCATCCATGACCGTAATACCGGTATCCTTTAAATTTTCACTTACTTCGCATAGAATAATTTCACATAATTCATACTTTATCTTAAAAGCTTCATACTGCTTACTTTTCAATTTTTCATCCTGCATCATAGAAATGATCTGATTGCTAGAAGCATATGTAGCATTAACCAAAAAATCAGTAGAATACATTCTTCCATCATTTAAATGAATATCGAAACAATTCGTTTTCTGTATTATTGATTTTATTCGTATACCATATTCAACAGTAACATTAGTATATTTTATTAGTTTATCCCTAAAATATTGTTTCAACAATTGGGCATCATATGTATATTCTTTAGTTAAAAAGGCCCCATCGCACATACCTTTATTAAAATATCTGTCCGTATTTACTTCTTCGCAATATATCCCAGCATTTTCACAAAAACTTTTGAATTGTTCCGCATCAGTCCACGAAAAAGCTGCTGATGTGGCGTAAATTTGATCAAATTTAGAATAAATACAAAAACCATAGTCTTTATTAAAACGATCAAAATAATGTGCTGACTTTGTCGCTGTAGAAATTGACCGAGGATAATGATATCCCATATGTACTCTAGCTTGATTTATATAAGTTGCTCGCATAAAAGGTGCTTTATCATATTCTAATACGAGAACTTTTTCACCTTTTTCTGCACAAAAATTTGCTGCATATAAGCCATATAACCCTGCACCTATAATAATTTTATCATATGACATGTAATCCCTCTATTTAAATAAATTAAAAGTATCTATTACACACTTTTTTACCACATCAGTATCATTTAAGTTTTTCATCTCGATTGATACATATTTTTTATAATTAGAATCATTAATTAATAATCTTAATTTCTTATGTATCTCTCTTATGCTTATTTTATTCAAAAAAGGTTCGCTTATATGAATATGATTCACATATTTCATATCTTTTGCTGTAATCAACCTTTCTTTATTATAAATCACTGTCCCTAAATCATAGTTCACAGCAAGTCCCGGCATATTGACATCTCTTACAAAATTTAAAACTTCTGAAGTAGTAGTCAAAAAGTTTGTATTATATATTTCGGGATTTGCCTCTATAGCTATAATTACATCATTTGCATGAGCATATTCACTAAGTCTGGAAAAAAAATCAATTGCTACTTCATATTGATTCTTATCTATTATTATTCTGTTTTTAGGGCAGCCAAACACGATATTATCACACCCCATACTGACCGCAAAATCAATAGCCTTTTTTGTATAGGAATATAAAATTTCTCGCTCCTGTGTACTATTAAAAATATTTTCTGTTTTTCCATACCAAATGGACTGAATAGAAACTATCGACAGATTATAATCTTCTTTCAGTTTTTGTGCAAAAAGAATTGCTTTGTCTAAATAATTATACGGATCCTCTTGAAACACTCTAGTAGGTGCTATTTCCATACCACTAAAGCCATTTTTCTGTAAAAAAGGCTGAACTATTTTATCATCTTCTTTACTCCAAGCAATATTAGATATGGCTAAATTCATATTATCCTCCCATTAATTTATACCTTATAATTTATTCCAGATTTCTGTGGGTACTTCAATATCTAATGCAGCTATATTTTCCTGTAACTGTTGAAGTGAACTGGCCCCTAGCACAGGATAAATTCGCTTGCGCAAACACCATAAAATAGCCAAATGACTGCCTTTTATATTAAATTTTTCACAAATATCAACAAAATGATCTATACGTTTTTTATTTTGTTCATAGAAGTTCGCCGTTTTATGATATCCTATTTTATCACTTTTTTCTATACGAGAATTTTTAGGCACTCCATTCTTATATTTGCCTGTCAATAAGCCTTGACATAATGGAGAAAATCCTAAAGTACCAACACCATGACTATCACAAAAAATTTTTACCCCATTTTGCTCAGCCTTAGTAAGTGCATATGAATATATAAATTGTTCTGCAATAGGTTTTTCCATTTGTAATTTATCGCAAATTTCGTGACATTCTTCCAATGCATTTTCTGGCCATTCTGACGTTGCCCAATATCGTATTTTTCCTTCATTAATTAAATAATTGAACGTTCTAACAATCTCTTCCATAGAAACTTCATCATCATATCGATGTGCATAATAAACATCAACATATTCAAGATTCAATCTTCTTAAAGATTCTTCAAAAGCCCATAAAATATGTTTGCGCGAAAGACCCCGATGATACGTACTTTCCCCTATCGGCCATGAGCCTTTTGTCGATATAACATATTCTTGCCGCGGATATTTCTTTAGAGCCTGTCCTGTCAAAGTTTCAGCGTTTCCCATTCCATAATTATTTGATACATCAAACGATCGTATTCCCAAATCCCACGCTGTATCAATCATTGTTTGGGCAAAATTTATATTTTTATTTTCTGTTCCTATTGTTAAAGCTGTTCCAAAAGTAATTTCTGTTATTTTCAATCCAGAATTTCCTAATCGTACGTATTTCATTTGTCATTTTTCCTTTCTAGACTATTTTCGTGTTGCCATGGTAAATATTCATTTATAATCGACGTAGGGCGTTTTTTCACTTCGATCATAATTTGCCCTATATACTCACCAATAATAGTCAAAACCATAAATAACAATGTAAATAAAAATGAAACTATTGTCACTATAAAGCAAGCAATATTCCAAGGATATTGAGTAAATAAAACTCCCAACAACGTAATTATTGTAATTACAAATGAAATCATTGCCATAAAAACAATTTTTCTCAATGGTTCAATTGAGATACTTGTGATACTATCAAGTGCATATCTTAACATAGAAGCAAATTTATATTTCGTCTTTCCTGCAAATCTTTTGTCTCTATCATATTCTACCACAGCTGTTTTCATTCCGATAAATGGAACTATAACTCTAAAAACCCTGTTCACCTCTGGTAATTCTAATATCTGCTGAACAGCTCTCCTTGATAATAAGCGAAAATTAGCAGCGCTTTTTTCTAATTTCAATTTTCCTGATAAAAAATTTAGAACTTTATAATAACACCCTGCACTCAATTTTTTAAATAGTGTATCATTACTACGTTTTATTCTACTAGCAACAACTATATCCATTCCATTTTCCCATTTTTTAACCATTTCGAGTATAAGTGCAGGTGGATCCTGTAAATCAGCATCCATAACCACTACAGCATCACCTTTTGCTTTTTTTAAACCAGCACTAACAGCTCCTTCCAGGCCAAAATTTCTCGATAGATTTATAATACTTATTTTATCCATATATTTTTGTTGCATTAATAACATTTTTTCATAAGTTTTATCTTTAGATCCATCATTTACTAGAAGTAGTTCTACATTATATATATTTGAAATTGCAGCCAAAGTATTTAATGTAGTTTTACAATATTCTTGTACTAATTTTTCTTCATTATACATTGGTGCAACGACCGATATTACTTTTTTCACTTGTCTATTATCACTCCAATAAAAATTATTATCTTCCCAATGATTTATATGCTTAACGGTATTTATCTACTTTATTTCATTCATATTAACTCCAGCAATAAATTCACGTATTATAAAGTTAAATGAAAGTTGAGAACTCATCAGCCCTTCTGGTACAGTTTTATCGCAAACACTGTACTTACCGAAAGGAGATGAATTCTCATGATAAAATGATATCAGATTTACTGTCCGAAATGCAACAATCATCAAAACTTTTATCGTTATGGCAAAGATAAAAATGGAAATCAGAAATATCTTTGCCGTATATGCGGGCATCAATTTGTGCCGGATACTCATACGGTCGGCAAACTCAGAAGGCCATGCATACGTTTTTTATCCGATTTGCTCTGTCTGCGGAAAAGCCAGGTTTCTTCATCATAACCATAAGTACTATTCAAACCACCAGTGCTGCGACAAGAAATGCGACCATTCCATTTTTATCCCTGAACCAACTGTCGCTACAGTACCTTCAATGTCAAAATTGTCAGGGAAAATCAATTTCAATCGGATGCGTTATCTTGTGCATGTCATTCTGACGGCGTTGTCAACATTTCACTTGAGCAAGGATTCTTTCCGCAATATTGCTCTGATTCTGCGGACTGTCATGAATATTCAGGTTTCTCACACCACCATCAGCAACTGATATACGAAATTTGCGCCTTTGTTTCAAAATATTGCACTTTAATTGATGCCAATGCTTAATTTCAACTCCGACGGACGAAGTTAGTGTCAATAGTAGTTAGCAAAATTCAAGATAACGCCAGAGATTAAGCGACGGATTTATGTCTTTTTTCTTGAACCTGTTGCAGTGTATCCGGCTTAATATAGCAGTGACTCATTGACCAGTCTTCGCTGTATTCGATCAGGTATATTGTAACCAGCTGGATATAAGAATCCATACTGGGGAAAATTCCGACGGCGGTTGTTCTGCGACAAATTTCCCGATTGAGTCGCTCCAACATATTGGTAGAAGCGATTTTACGAAAGTCTATTGGGGTAAAATCATAAAACTGCAGTAAATCCTCCAGGCCATCTTCTAAAACGGCTATCGCTTCCTGATAGGATTTGTCAACAGATTCTATAAAAGAATGAGCATACTCTTTGGCACTGTCATAATCAGGCTGCAGCCAGATTTGCTTCAGTCGTCCAGCAAACTATGCTTCTTTCTTTGCCGGAATATGAGCCAATATATTCGCATGAAATGGACTTTACACCGCTGCCAGGCGCATTGCAAAAAAGATTCATTGATCGCTTTTACCAAGCCCTTATGGGCATCGGAAACGACTAGCCACACATTTTCTAAACCTCGTTGTTTGAGCTTTTTAAAGACGGCTTTATAAGTGTCGGTGGATTCTTCCTGCATCGGCTCAACGGCTAATACATCGCGGTGGCCCGTTTCATCCAGACCGCTTACGACGGCTACCGCCATATTTTGTATCCGGTGATCATAGCGAATTTTTTCATACAAGGCACCTACCCATAACACGGGATAGGTCTTCTGTAGCGATCTATTTCGAAAAGCCTTGACCTGATCATTAAGCTCTTTAGTGATCTGGGATACTTGGCTGCGGGAGATCGAATCAATGCCTAAACTTTTGGCCAGCTTTTCGATTTTGTGGGTGGAAACGCCATTTACATAGGCTTCCTGAATAATCTGCAGGAGCGCCATTTCTAAACGCTTTTTCTCCGTGACGAAAAAAGGAATATAGCCGCCCTTCCTTAGTTTCGGAACGAACAAATACATGGTTCCCATGCGAGTATCATAGCGGCGCACACGATAGCCGGAACGGTATCCAGACCGTTCATCGGTTCCTTCCGACTTGGCAGCATTAAGTTTTGCATCCACTTCGGCTTCCATGAGTTTTTCACAAAGCCACTTGAGCATAGCGAGCATTGGATCGTCTTTGATCATGAATTGTAATAGCATTTTTTTCAAAGGTAAGGTAGAATGGGAGTAAGCCATCTGTTTTCAACTCCTTTTGGGTTTGTTTGGTCACTTACCTTTTTCGGAGTTACCGATGGTTTTTCCTATTCTCTTTTGCGAACTTTATTATATGCTATCGTGCTGGAGCTGCGATTTATTTGCTGAGCAATATAGCGTAGTGAATGTCCTTCATGTAGCAGTGCACAAATTTCTCCTCTCTCATCAAGTCTTAGATGTTTAAAAGATGACGTGGATGTGTTTTAAACAGCCATAGTGAAAACCTCCTTATGATTGGATTTCGTCATCTTTATCATACTCGGTTTCTCACTTTGGTTGTTTATTTTTTCTGTTGTATTTCATTTTACAATAAACCACTACATATTATTTAGAACTCCATCCTCAAAATTAAAAGTATAACAGTAAAATTCACCATCGATAATATAGTTTTTAAAATCACCATTGATATAATTATTTGCTGATATTTTTACTGAATGATCTCCTGCAAGATAATATTTTGAAAAAACTTTTATTATATCTTTATTTCTTACAATAAAAATATTATTTTCAAGTATATATAAAGTTATTTTCGTAAATTGCAATAGCAAATTGAACACTTTGGTAAAATGCCGATGATCTCAGGCAATATAAAGTTTATCGAGAAAAGCGTCGAACAATTCTTCCGGTGTCTGGTAGGCAAGTCGCTTGCGCGGACGGCTATTCAATTCATCGGCAAAATGTAATATATCTTCATAAGTATATTTCTCAATCGAAACGCCCTTTGGAATATATTGACGCAAGAAGCCGTTGTGCCGTTCATTTACTGGTCGCTCCCAAGAGGAGTAAGGATGTGCATAATAAACACTGGAACCCCAGGCTTCAATCTTGGAAAATTCCTCGAATTCAGAGCCATTATCGGTTGTAATGGTTTTGAAAACAGAACTGAAACGCTCACCATATTCAGCGTGTAGTTCTTTCATCGCAGCCATGACAGACTCACTGTTTTTACCAGGAATGCGAATAGCCAGGTAATTGTTTGTAACACGCTCAATCAGAGTTAAAACAGCAGCTTCTCTGCCTTTTTTTCTGCCAATCACCGTGTCAGCTTCCCAATGGCCGAATTCCGTGCGTAAATCTACGATGTCAGGACGTTCGTCAATGCTGCGACCTTTCAGACGTTTATGCTTTCGGGTTCCTTTTTTGTTTTGCTTTCGCTTTAGAATTTCAGGCAGCTCGAACAGCGATAGCGGCAAATTACCAGCAGCCATTTCGTTATATAGGGTCTTCGTGCATACCATTTCTTTATCAGCAAAGAGCTGGTGCAGGCGCGCATGACCGACGCAAGCGTCTAACGACCACTTTTTTGCCCTAACTTGCGCAACCACCCACTTAACAAAATCTGAGCAATGTGTGATATAATGCGGCCTTTTGCACTTCATTCGATTCATTTCATATACTGCAAGACCTCGTTTGGCGCTGTACTCCGGTGTACGTCCTCTATGGCTTTTGCGCAGCGGTGTACCGCGGCGCAATTCATACATGATAGTACTTGGCGAACAATTGATTTCTCGGGCGATTGCCCGCAGAGAGTATCCTTGCTTGTTTAGTTGCTGGATCGCTCCGCGTTCTTCCCGTCCCAAATGCTGACCACGTTTTCGTTCAGGGAATACTGTGATATAATTATGGCAGTCCATAGTGATTGTCTCCTCTTTGGTTAATGGTGCTGTGAGAACTCCATTTTACCATTTAAAGAAAAGTCACTGTGGACTTTTTGCTAACTGTTCATTTTCATTTTACAATCAACCATAAAGTTATTTTATTATTATCATTATAATTTTCTATAGTGAAATTACAGCCATGTAACTTCACTAAATCATTTAAATTTTTTTGAGAAACTGATAGGGACATTTGCGTTTGATATAAATCAAAAGAACATATACTTTTCTCTGTAATATTTCTTAATGCGCGTGTTTCAAATAAACTTTCTATATTAGTAATTCTGCTAAAAATAGATTGTTGCTCAATAGCGAAAGTATTATTCATTGTTTGTATTAACATTCCATAAAAGCAAATCAACAACATTAATATTATTTTTATATACCCTATTTTTAATTTTTTTATTATGTGCCAAATAATATATGAAAATAAAAATATCATGCTAAAATATATTGGATAACTTGCTGTCAATGAAATATAGTCTGTTGCGTTTACTCGTCCTTGATACATTCTAGCTATGGCATATGGCAATGCTGGTAAAAATAAATACACGATTGCCACTATTATATATTTAAGAGAAAAACGCATACTATTATTTTCATCGTCTTTTAAAAAATAATAGTATTTAAAAAAAATTATTATTGCAACTATAGCTTCTAATATGATTTTTATATTTCCCATATTTAAAATGATGCTTTGGATTCTAGACACTAAAGATGAATCATCATTACTAGGAATTATATCTCCACATAATTTATATATGTATGCATATTTATCATTAAAAATAAAATATCCTGGTAAAGAACTTTTAAATAATTGATATAAAATATCTATATGATTTTTAGCTGACCAAATATTATCTATTTGCGTTCCACTATAATGAGATATATATATTTTAGTTAAAATAATCCATGTCGTAATATACCAGAATACTATTAGCACTGGAATTATTGTTATTTTATTTATTCCTATCCATCTACCAGTCTTATATTTATTTATGATCGGAAATAAACAAACAAAAGTAACCATAAATTCAAAACTTAATACCGCTAAGAACCAAAAAAACATTGACACAATGAATAATCGATATCTTTTTCTATTATCGAAATATTTATCAAAAAAAATTAGAGATAATAATAAATAATTTATTGGCATTCCAACTAATCCAATATATACATTTGGAAGCGCATGTTCAAAAGTAATTGGTAAAAATAAGCAAAATAAAAATATTACTAAATAAGAAAAATATATATTATTAAATATTCTCTTTAGAAAATATCCAAATAAAAACAAATTACTTATTAATATTCCTATTTGGATAAACCTAGAAATATAAAAATTTTTGCTTATATTATCAAAAGCCCAATTAATTACCGCCAACCTTAATGGTCTTCCTTGATTAAGATCAATTAAAAATTGTTGATAAATCACATTTAATAATCCATGTTCTCTATTAATATAGTGTAATAATGCATCATTTACTACACATCCCTGTATAAGAATTGAATGCATTGATAAGATAATAAATATTAATAATATCATTGGTATTTGCTTTTTATCAAAGAGTTTATGAAAATCAATCATGTGTTCCTCCATTTATTACACCACTCTTATCTATAATGGTTAAAGGGCATTACTTTACATATTGAATTTACAAATTTATTTCTTATTTATTCCAAATTATAATCTTCCGCCGTATAATAAACAACTTGTGTTCCATTATTTTCAAATTCAATCGGAACATGCAATAAATTTTTTAGAACATTCAATACGTTGTTCTTACACTCCCTTTCTACATAAAACAGTAAAAATCCACCACCTCCAGCACCAAGTAATTTTCCTCCTATAGCCCCGGCCTCTCTCGCTTTTTTATAAATATCATCAATTGCGTCTGTAGATATACTTTCTGATAAATCACGTTTTAATGTCCATGAATAATGTAATAACTTCCCAAATTCATTTAGATTCATTTTAGAAGTTAAAATATGTTCTGCTTCATCTACCATCTGCTTCATTTCTTTTAACTGTTCTATTTTTTTATTAATATTTTCCCCCGTCTTTTTTTGTATATCTGCTGAAAATCTGGTAAATCCGGTGAAAAACAACATAAGATTTTCATTCAATTCCTTCTTACGCTGATTGGATATAATAATAGGACTGACAATATATCCATTACTAGTAATATCAATCCTATTTAATCCACCATAGGAAGCAGCAATCTGATCTTGAATTCCTCCAGCCTCTTTGCAAAGTACACGTTCCAAATAAATAGCTTCATCAGATAAGCGTTTTTTATCAACACGCTTTCCTTTTAATGCATAAAAAGCGTTCAAAAGACCTACTGCAAAAGAACTACTTGTACCCAACCCTGTGCGTGCAGGCAAATCCGCATCGTACATCAGACGAATATCATGCATATCAAGATATTTCATCGCTTCACGAATCAGCGGATGGTTTATTTCATCATAAGAATTTACAGATTCTGTTTTTGAATAAGTCAAATGTGTCCTATAATTAAAAAATTTAGGTAAATGGCGTATATTTACATAACAATATTTATCAAAGCTTGAAGAAAGGACAGCACCTCCATATATTTTGTAAAAAGATGCTATATCGGTTCCGCCACCAAAAAACGACATTCTAAATGGTGTTCTTGTTATAATCATATTACTTCACCGTCTTTTCTCATAATTTTTTTCGCCAATAGTCAAGCATATCCACGATCGTCGTTTCTAAATCATATTTTTGCTTCCAAGAAGTTTCTTTATACAATTTATCACTATTTCCGCAAATTACTTTTTCATCAGTCAAACGCAACAACGCCTTGTCAATTTCAATATCAAATTGAATATCAGTATGTCTGCGTATAATGTCGATAATGTCTCTTATTTTATAAATACTTTTACCACTGATGTTATATACCTCTCCAGCTTTTCCTTTTTCTGCTAAAAGAATTAACGCGTTCACAAGATCTCTAACATCTGTAATAGCCCTAAAGGTCTCCAAATTCCCGACACGTAATTTATTTGTGACATTATTACTTGTATTCTCCATCAAAACAATTCTCTTTGTAAAATCAGCACAAACATCATTTACCTTTCTTGGACCAGTTGTGTTAAATATTCTTGCCCGAACTGTATGAATTCCAAAATTAATGTAATATTGGTAAGATAATAAATCTTGTCCTACTTTACTAATACCATATGGGTGCAATGGTAACAACGCCACGTTCTCATCCACTGGTTTATTACAATTTAACAGGGAATTACCATATTCGGCACTAGAACAAGCAACGACGACTGTAGGAACATAATCTTGATTTTCCTTTTTTATTCTCCGAATCGCTTCAAAAAGATTTATTGTACCTGTAATATTAATTTCCATTGTTTCTTGCGGTTTATCCCACGAAATAGCTGGATAACTTTGTGCTGCTAAATGATAAATTTGAGTTGGCAAATATTTTTTTACAATATCGTACACATTTGTAAAATAGCGAATATCGCACTCTAAAAGCTCGGCTTTCCCTTGAATATCCATAATATCAGTTGTTGGTCTATAATAAGTTCCAACCACCTTATCTACATTTGCATTGTAAAAATAATCTACCATATGTGAACCTACCATACCACCTGCGCCTGTGATCATAACTACCATATTATTCTATCTCCTTTGAAAAATATTTACTTAGCAATTTTGCCAATCGATCTTCCATAAAATATTTCTGTATATATTCTGCATATTTATGTTCTAAACACTGTAATTTATTTTCGTCTTTATATAAGTCTATAACTGCTTTCGAAAAATCTTCTGCTTTATCATAACTGTTTATATAGTCATCTATATCAGGAAGCCCTTCTGTTCCTATTGAAGTTGATACAACTGCAATTTGATAATACATTGCTTCTATAATTTTACCCTTTACCCCAGCCCCATATCTCAATGGAATTACACTTATACGACATTGTTGGTAGTATTCCATCAACTTTTCATCTGAAATATACCCGGTTACTACTACATGTCGATCATTTGCAAATGTTTTTATCTTATCTGTAGGATTAGACCCAGCTATTATAAATCTACACTCTGGTATTTCTTTAATAATCTGTGGCCATATATTTTCCATAAACCAAACAACTGCATTTTCATTTGGCCTATGGTTAAATCCCCCAACAAATAAAATATCCTTTCTTTCCTTGATTTTATATTTCATTTTATTTTTAAATTTAAAACAAAATACTGGCATAATAACAGCTTTCTTATTATTTAACATTTTATTTATTATCACTTGCTCATCAGTACTTAAAGTAAATATCACATCTGTTTTTCTCATAATATCTAATTCACGACGGCGCCACTGTTCTGAAGATCTCTTCAACATTTCATTTTTAGTAATTAAATATTCTCTCCATTCACGTAAAAAATGCAAATCGTGTCCATAATAAATTACTTTTGCATTAGAATTTTTTTTAACAAAATCAATATACTTTATGCTAATATGTGGCCGATTCAGAAATATATAATTTATATTTTTAACATTAGTTAAAAACCATTTTCGCCAATTTTTAAAATAATAACTACCGTATAAAACTTCTACTCCTAATTGTTGAAAGCAGGTTGTATATGGTTCTGAGCGATAAAAATTATCTCCCATAAATTTTACATTATAGCCTAATTTCACTAAACATTTAACATATTGATAAACGGTACGACTCCCTGCATCCTTATCAAAGGTGGGCACATAATGATCGATAACTAAAATTGTGTCTTTCTTCCGACTACAATCCCTTGCAAGAAATTCATTTTGTTTATATGGATAATATTTAACTTGTAAAACCTCTCTCCATTTCCTGAAAAATTTTTGTCGACTTATCTTCTCCATATTATCATTCAAAACATTATTTAAGTCAAAACGAATCACTTCTGACAAAGGTTGATACACTACTTTAAATCCTTTTTTTCGAGCTTCAAAGGCTAGATCAGCGCTGCTATATTCATCTAATTTATATTGTTCATCAAAGCCATTAAGCTGTATCCAAAGATCCTTTTTCATTAATAACGCCGTAAAAGAAATATAATCTGATTCCTTTACATAATTATATTCACTCCTTTCTCGATCACCTAAATTCCCATATTTTAATAAACTTCCATCCTTCCAAACAATACCACCTGCAGCTTCCACTTTACCTGTTGGATAAATCATCTTTGGTCCAATAATTCCAACATGGAAATCACGCCCTGCCAATTTTATAAGTTGTACTAGCCAATTTTTTTGTACGCTTGTTCTTTGGCTTAAAATCTGTATATATTGCCCTTTTGCCTTTTCTACCGCTTTATTGCAAACACATGAAAAACCTTTTTTTTCATTGCTACGACTTACAATTACATTTTTAACATATTTATCTATTTGTTTCGTCTTATCCATTGAACAATTATCGGCAATAATAATTTCATAATCTACTTCAATCGTATTTTCTATAATTTTTTTTATACAATTATATGTGTATTCCCATTGATTATCAACAAAAATGACAATTGACACTAAAGGATTATCCGCTCTCTCAGCAACTAATACTGCATAATTCTTTAATTTTTGGGGTGGTGTTAAAATTAATGTTTCTTGTAATTTTTCTTCATCGTATTGATTTATATAATTCTTTATTCTTCCAATTACAGAAGAAATAGATTCTGTACGGCAATAAAGAAAAAATTTCTCTATCTTATACCTATCTATATTTTTCAATATTGTAAGAAGCATTCTCACACTATTCTTTCTCCTTTAAATACATTATTTCTTATTCAACATTATTGATAACAGTTATTTTCTTTTGTCTCAATATATTTTGCACCATTTTCCACGCCTCTTTATAGCAAGGATTTTCTTTATTTAGCACATCCATTTCGAAATATTCGGTTTCTGTATATGTTCCCCAGTTTCCTATTCTTTGTAGCTCTATAGCATCTACCTTCAAACGCACTGCTAAATTCAAAAAATCTATCAGTTCATTATAATTCGCTTTTTGTATCACAAAACTTAACTGAATATATTTTACCTCACCTTTTAATCGCAGCATCATTAGAAAAGAAAGATTCTTTATCAGTACATCCCATTTACCACCGAGTCTTATTTTTTCATAAGTTTCTGATCTTGCAGCATCAACTGAGATTGAAAAATATATTGGCATTCCATGCAAATTGGAAAGTTCTTGCCATGTTTGTTCATTAATCAATTGTCCATTTATTCTAAAAAACAACTTCATATTTGGAAAATTTTTTTTATTCGTAAATTGCAATAGCAAATTGAACACTTTGGTAAAATGCCGATGATCTCAGGCAATATAAAGTTTATCGAGAAAAGCGTCGAACAATTCTTCCGGTGTCTGGTAGGCAAGTCGCTTGCGCGGACGGCTATTCAATTCATCGGCAAAATGTAATATATCTTCATAAGTATATTTCTCAATCGAAACGCCCTTTGGAATATATTGACGCAAGAAGCCGTTGTGCCGTTCATTTACTGGTCGCTCCCAAGAGGAGTAAGGATGTGCATAATAAACACTGGAACCCCAGGCTTCAATCTTGGAAAATTCCTCGAATTCAGAGCCATTATCGGTTGTAATGGTTTTGAAAACAGAACTGAAACGCTCACCATATTCAGCGTGTAGTTCTTTCATCGCAGCCATGACAGACTCACTGTTTTTACCAGGAATGCGAATAGCCAGGTAATTGTTTGTAACACGCTCAATCAGAGTTAAAACAGCAGCTTCTCTGCCTTTTTTTCTGCCAATCACCGTGTCAGCTTCCCAATGGCCGAATTCCGTGCGTAAATCTACGATGTCAGGACGTTCGTCAATGCTGCGACCTTTCAGACGTTTATGCTTTCGGGTTCCTTTTTTGTTTTGCTTTCGCTTTAGAATTTCAGGCAGCTCGAACAGCGATAGCGGCAAATTACCAGCAGCCATTTCGTTATATAGGGTCTTCGTGCATACCATTTCTTTATCAGCAAAGAGCTGGTGCAGGCGCGCATGACCGACGCAAGCGTCTAACGACCACTTTTTTGCCCTAACTTGCGCAACCACCCACTTAACAAAATCTGAGCAATGTGTGATATAATGCGGCCTTTTGCACTTCATTCGATTCATTTCATATACTGCAAGACCTCGTTTGGCGCTGTACTCCGGTGTACGTCCTCTATGGCTTTTGCGCAGCGGTGTACCGCGGCGCAATTCATACATGATAGTACTTGGCGAACAATTGATTTCTCGGGCGATTGCCCGCAGAGAGTATCCTTGCTTGTTTAGTTGCTGGATCGCTCCGCGTTCTTCCCGTCCCAAATGCTGACCACGTTTTCGTTCAGGGAATACTGTGATATAATTATGGCAGTCCATAGTGATTGTCTCCTCTTTGGTTAATGGTGCTGTGAGAACTCCATTTTACCATTTAAAGAAAAGTCACTGTGGACTTTTTGCTAACTGTTCATTTTCATTTTACAATCAACCAATTTTTTTTATTTATATGTTGATAAAAACGTTTCATTACCCTGCTTGCAAAAAATTCTCCGCTCATTAATCCACATAAAAGCTTACAATCTTGCAATAATGGATAAACTTTTTCTATTAAAACATTATATAAATCATCAATTTTTTCTTTACTTAACGCTTTATAATGTGATCTGCATGAAGGACATTTCAAGTTACACGTTGGATCACAAGTTAATTGTATTATTTCTGGAAATTTTTTCACTGTACAATCCTTCCATGAATTATACGTATTTCTAAAAGATTCCCTTAATACGATTGGCATATCAAAATAGTTACTATATTGTTTTTGAAACTCCCCAAAATTATCATTAAAATGATTAATCCATCTGCAAAAGCGATTACAAAATTCAAAGTTTCCACTAGCCACAGAGAAACGCAATTTTTTAACTTTATCTGAGTTCCATACATCTTTTAATGAATCTTTATAAATGTTACCTATATAATAATCATGCATAATATATCCGCTACAACAATTATAAATCTCGCCATTTTCTAAAATTTCTATTCTGTTAAATGGATAAATACAACAATATTTTTTTAAACTTCCATCATGATTCCAATTTTCTTCAGTTGTTTGGTAATGCAATTCTTTCAGCGTACCATTTCTAAATTTAAGAAAATTAATTTCTTCATTTAAACTTATGCACCCTTTATATAGACGATCCAATTCTTTAGCTTGATTTTCTTTTTCCTGTGTAACTCGCAACAAAACTGCTTCTAATTCATCTTTATTTTTTTCAAAATTTTTCATACGAAAAATCTTATGCTTTATAAATTTTTTCACTGAATCTATCATTATAAGTATCTCTCCTTTTATCCAGGATAACAGCAAAATCTCAGGATGTCAGCCTTATTAGCTTGTCCAAAATCAAATATTTTTTCTACATCTTGGATAATATCATTTTTTAATTTAAAAGAAATTATCTTTGATGATTGATGCATTATTGATAAAAAAATTCTATTGTCAAAGAACTCAAATCGATATGGAATACCATCTATCAATAATGCTTTTGTCAGATTTTCGTAATTTTTTACAACTAATTCTCGCATATTACGAAATCTAATACAGCGTCCATCACCACTGGTCAAATAAAAATAATTATCAAACTGAAATATATCATTTAAATCCGAGATTACATTTGATACATCGTGGCGCTCCAGCAATTCAAATGTATTATCTATATAATTCAAGGAAAATATTATTCCATTATTTGCTACTATCCACATAACTCCATCCAAAATTCTAATCGAACGAATATATAAGTTTTTTATTGTATCAATAGAAAATTTTTTTCTAACTGATACATAACCATCATCATTTTTTAACATCCATAAAATATTTCCTTGCATGTTTAATTCATAAAACGTTTTAGTTGTCTTATCAAAAATCACATTTCTCGCACCAATAATGCCAGAGATACATTGCGAGTAATTAAATATATCCTTATATATGTATTTATATACACGTAAATTTCCATATCCAGATTCATTTAAAATAATTAAATCACCATCACAAGCGACTGTCACGGGTGTAGCAATATCAGCTGCTATAGTCTTCCATTTTTCTATAGGCTCATCAATACTTCGATTGAAAATAACTCTGTGATGGAGTGAATCAACAATGAAATAATAAAATTCTCCCCCACAAAAAACTTTCGTTATATAGGTAGGAGAATATAGTCTCGTTTCATATTTATCATTACCTCTTGTCATATCTGCCATCATTACATCACCGGTCACCTTTACATTCTTGGATTTACAGGAAGTAACTTCCTTATTTTGGGTCAAGTATTCCTCTTCTGACAATATCTGTGCCTGCCTGAAAGTTTTTTTATCACCGACACGGACGGATGTGCTTTGCCTCTTCTTGTACAGTTCTCCTAAATAATGTCCATAAACTTCATCTACACTTCCAGAACAACGAAGTATACCCTTCTCCAGCCAAATAGCCTTATCGCAAATTTTACATACCTGTTCCATGGAATGTGAAACGAGTACAATTGTTGTACCTCCAGCCATAAGTTCACGCATGCGTCGTTCACTTTTTTGTTTGAAGTATTGGTCCCCAACGGAAAGTATCTCATCTACAATAAGGATGTCAGGTTTAACAATAGTCATAATTGCAAAACCAAGTCGTGCCACCATTCCCGATGAAAAATTTTTTACAGGCACATCTATAAAATCCCCCAGCTCGGAAAACTCTATAATTTCATTAAAATGATCCTGCATAAATTCATGTGAATAACCTAAAACGGCACCATTTAAAAAGATATTCTCTCTTGCTGTTAAATCCATGTCGAATCCGGAACCCAATTCAATCATGGGAGCAATGGAGCCATGAACTTCCACGTTTCCCCTTGTTGGTTTCAATATACCGGATATAATTTTCAGTATAGTAGATTTTCCTGAGCCATTAGATCCCACAATGGCAAAGGACTCACCTTTTCTTATCTTAAAGGACAGATCATTTATTGCATAAAATTTGTCAAAAGACAAATTACCATGAAGTTTTTTTATGAATAATTCTTTTAAATTATCCACCTTTTCTTTTGCCAAATTAAAACACATGGAAACATTATTTACTTCAATTGCGTATTCTGACACCACAAATTCTCCTTATTTCTAGAAATATAAAATAAACCGATCCTGATTCTTTTTAAACACATATAATCCCAAAAATAGACTGCAGCACATTAAAACAATGCAAATTATATGTAAAGATAAAGAAGGGATTCGCCCATAAAGTACAATTTCTCGAAAAATCTCAATAAAATAATATAGCGGATTTAAATATATTATTTTCCTCACAAACTCTGGTACCATGCTCATTGGATAAAAGATTGGTGTTAAATACATCCAACCAGTCAGCAACACACCATATAAATGAACAATATCCCTAAAAAAAACAGCTAATGTTGACAATAACATTCCAATACCTAAAGAAAAAAATAAAATATAGAGTAGAGGCAACGGTACGAGAAAAAGCGCCATTGTTAATTTTACCTTTGTCACAAGCATTACTATCATAAGCGCTAAAAGAGAAAAAAAATAATTTACAAAAGCAGACACTATCGTTGCAACGGGAAAAATATATTTAGGCATATATACTTTTTTTATAAGGCTGCTATTGTTTATTACTGAATTCATTGCTATATTACTGGATTCACTAAAAAATCCATAAATAAGTTGCCCACATAGGAGATATACAGGATAATTAGGAATATCAAAGCGAAAAAAACTGGAGAATACTATCGTTAGTATTGCCATCATCAATAAAGGATTTAATAAACTCCACAAATAACCTAAGATTGATCTTCTATATTTTATTTTCAAGTCTCTATTTACTAATTCATATAATAACCATTTGTATTTATAACCCTTTTTTAAATAAGCTACCACCTGCATATAATCACCTCAAAAATTTTTATAGATTAAACTATTTCGCAAGTAATTTCAACTCAAACTATATCCATATTTTTTATATCTGATTCCTTATATATTCATATGATAAAATACCTCAGCTAAAATATTTTTCCCATAAAGTCACTTTTTGTTCTTCTGATATTTTATTCATTTCGTCCAACACTACAACGTCGTCAAAACAATCATTGCATTCATCAGATTTATCGCTATAACCTATAAATTTCGCATGTATTTTTTTTCTAAAAAAGGCCAGTTTTTCTTTTGAAACATTTTCTTCAATCCAAAAAACAACATCTATATATTTTTTATTTTTCTGCAGCCAATTATAAATATAATCTTTATTTCCAATTAAAACTTCAATTCCAGTTTGTCTTACATTGTCTTTTATACAATCCTTGGCTTGCCCCTCATTGATCCAAAGTTTCACATTATATCCCAGTCGGGGTAATAATTGCAAAGTATCTTTTTCTATTGTGTTATCATGACACATAAGTAAAATAGTTTTTTTTCCCATACTTCTGTCTCTTGCTTGAAATACATTGACTGCATTTCTTTGATGAAAATTTCTTAATTGCACTTTCCATTTTTGATAAAACTTTTTTTGGTTTTCTATTTGATAATGTTTTATTCCTTGATCAGTATTTTTACCATTCGACATACCTTCAAAGTGAACGACCACAGATTTAGGTTGATATACTACCTTGAATCCACGTTTCCGTACTTCAAATGCCAAATCTGTATCCTCACAATACGCCGGAATGAATTGCTCGTCAAATCCACCGATCTCTTGCCAAAGTTTTCTCCTAATCATTATCGCAGCACCTGAAATATAATCAACTTCTTTTACATAATTAAACTGAGGTAAATTACTATCTTCATACCTTCCATAGTTCCATGCAGTTCCATCTCTCCAAACAATTCCACCAGCCTCCTGCAATTCACCAGTTGGATAGACCAGTTTTGATCCAACCATCCCTATTTGTCTATCCCTGTCCATCAGTTCTATTAATCCTGCTAACCAACCAGGCTGTACTTGCGTATCATTATTAAGAAAAAATATTTTTTCTCCCCGTACAAAATCAACAGCTTGATTACAATTTCTTATAAACTGCAAATTTGGATGATTATGTATAACTCGTACATTAAACAATATACTGTCTATCATTTGAGTTAAATCTGTTGAATTATCATCAGCAACAATAACTTCATATGGTATATCCAATCCTGTATTTTGTAATATAGATCGCAAACAATTATATGTATATCCAAATTGGTTATACACAGGAATAATAATTGAAACTTTTATATTCTCAAATTTTGGGAATTCCAATTTTTCATATACAGATATTGACCGATCAGATTCTGCAATGGGAAAAAGTTTTAAATTCACTTTAGTTATCTTATATTTATTAGTAACACTACTATTAAAATATATATGGTTTTCTAAAGAATCATAACGTATATAATACAATAATTTTCTCATATTATTAATCGTAAACTTTGATAATATTATCTTTGGATTATGCATTGTACAATAAAATAATTTTAATAACAAGCGCCTTTTACTATGTAACGGAATAACTTTATCTCTAACCAGCCATATTTTCTGCATTAAACGCCACGCACGTGAAGATCTTATTTCATTTATAGCACGTTCAGATTCTGCTTTCTCAGACATTAATCTGTCAATTTCACCATTCAAATTATTAATTTTATCATCTAACTTATCTAATTTATAATCCAATGTCAATTCTCTCTTATATTGATTACAATATCCATCCGCACCATATATATCACCCGTTCGTTGAAGTACTCTATCCCAAATAATGACTTCTAGCTTATCATAAATTTCATAAGGCACTTTTATGCCTGCATACTGGCATAACTGACTAAACTTTATATCTGTATTATTTTTGCCAAATTTATAAACATTTTTTATAGCATAATATAAAATAAATGATACAGGTACATTTTCAACACACCATTCTTGATCGAAAAAAATAAGATTATCGTCTTCAATAAAAGCATTATAAAAAGTCATATCTATAAATCCTTTTTCTAAGACAATATCAGTTGCATCAACCTTTGAACATAAATTGTATTTAAGTAAAATATTTTCTTTTGTTGTATATGGTGCACTTTTTAAAATAGCATTTTTCAATCTATCAATCATTTTGCACATTGACAAAAAATCATTCTGCTTTAAATAATGAACAAATTTTTCATCTGCTTTAATACCTTTGTATACCTTGCAAGATACATGATCGTCTCTAAAATCAAGACTTAAAACTCTTATTCCTCTATTTTTTAAAAACAAAGTATTATTATACAATTGCTGTATATGTCCTAACGCCTCACGATTTACAGCCTTCTTAGTTACCATACCTGAACTAGTGATCTGAGTTATAATTCGATACTTTTTTTTGCATTCACTTCTGGCTGAAACATATACTGTGTGATTTCGCGATAATTCTGTTAGACTAGCTTCAACTAAATAAGAATTTGCAAAAAAATCTGCTACATTATTTTCTACAATATCCTCATAAAGTTTCCGTTCATCAAATAATAAATTGCTATTCGCCCCGTAAGTAAAATGTACATTACTAAGTTCGTGCCCATTTGGTTTATAATCATCAGAAAAAATCAGTTGCGGAAACTTATAATCCGGTAAAACATAATAGAATCGATTATATATTAAACCAGTAGATTTTAAAAGGTTTATCAATTCCTGTTTAGAAAACGTAACTGCTGTACCATGTTCTTTATATCCTTCTATCCCGACATAAGGCTTGCATAAATGATCTTCAGCTGCACCACTCCAATATTTCAAACCGAAACGATTTTCTATAGCAAATAAAAGAACACCATCACTTTTTAAAAATCTTCTCACGTTTTCTAAAAAATCATAGTGTGGAGTTTTAGTATTTTGAAAAATAGCTGCATATTCCAAAACTCCTACAAAAACAACATAGTCGTATTTTTCTATATTCTCCCATGTATTTATATTTTGACACAGCACTGTCAAATTTTTTCTATCTCTATATCTTTCGCGGATAACTTCGGCCCTTACTTCATTCATCTCTATCGCCGTAACTTTAGCACAGCGATCACAAAAAAGCCCTGTTAAGGCCCCCATCCCCGCACCAACTTCCAATATAGTTGCATCCTCTTTAAAATTATACCAGTTTAAAATATTTTGCCTTACTGGCGAAAAAGTATTATTTATTGTGTATTTACTGTTATTACTGATATAATCTTGGGATAATTCACCTGGATACTTCTGAGCAATTTTCAACATTTCATGTTCAGTTATATCTCCATCTGAATATACTTTTTCTCCTGCCTGCGATTGTATAATCAACTATAAATCCTCCAAATTAATTATGTCTAAAATCATATACATACACAAAATAAAAATCATTTAACATTACAAACCATTATAATGATAAAGGTACCATTTTTTATGAAATTTTATTTTTAAAATCAGACAATACAGTGTCTATATAATACGACTTTATTCCACACCTCAGTCCGCACTCTATATCCCAAGGTTTATCTCCATAAAGTATCGACTGTGATACGTTAATATTAAATTCTTTTATTGCCCGTTCTATCATTCCTGTCTTAGGCTTTCGGCAATTGCAAACGCCTGTATAATCGGGATGATGTGGACACATATAGAACGCATCTATATGTGCTCCAATCTTATTTAATTCTTCATTAATGTGTTTATGTAATTTATTAACATCTTCTGCCGTAAAATATCCTTTTGCTATTCCAGCCTGGTTAGTTATAACAATTACTTTGTATTCTTTATTATTATACTGTTTTATAAATTCTGGTATCCCACTTATAAATTCAAAATCCTCAATCCGATAAACATGTCCTTTATCTATATTAATAGTTCCATCCCTGTCAAGGAACAACGCCCTATTCATATAGTAGTCCCTTTAAAAATACTTTTAAAATCAATTTGAGCTTTATAATAGTCTTCTGGTATTCCTATATCTATAAAATATTTATCACTTTCAAAGGCATAAAAATATTTCTTTTTACAATTTCCCTCCATATATCCTCTTTCAATAGAAAAAGATTTCTTTTCTATTTCATTAAGACAAGTTCTTTTCATGCAATATATTCCCCCATTAATAATTCCTAATTCGCAATACTTTTTTTCATTAAATTTAATTATTCTATAATCCTTTATTTCAATAGTTCCATATCTATCGAAATTTTTCATTTTCTTTACAGCAATAGTCAGATCTGCATTTTTTTTAGAATGCAGATCTATCATTGCAGAGAAATCAATATCAAAAAAAGTATCCCCATTTACAATGAACACATCTTTTTCCGTTGTCATATTCAATGCTTTTTTTATAGCCCCCCCCGTTAGAAGAGGCTCTTCTTCCATCGAATAATCGATAGGAATATTTTGATATGAGGTTCCAAAATAACCCATAATATTCTCTTTTTTATATCCTACTGCCAAAATTATTTTATCAATACCATTATTAATCAGATTTTTTATTATATATTCAAGAAAAGGCTTATTGTTAACACGTGCCATTGATTTTGGTATATTCTTGATAGTACGCTGTAAGCGAGTTCCAAAACCACCTGCTAATATAATTGTTTCCATAAGATTTTATCCCTTTAAATTTTAATTCATCGCATAGAATTCAGATTCAATTGCCAAACAAATAGTATGATAAATTGGCAAATGTAATTCTTGTATTTTATACGTTTCAGTTTCTGGAACATTTATCAATATATCTGTAACACGTTTTAGTTCTCCACCTGTTTTTCCTGTCAAACTTATGACATTCATATCCAAAGCTTTAGCTACTTCTGAGGCGTATACTATATTTTTTGAATTTCCCGATGTACTTATTGCTAATAACACATCGCCTTTTTTCCCTTGGCCTAATACTTGTTGCGCAAAATTCAAATCTGCAGCTACATCATTAGCATATGCTGTCATTAGACTTACCTCATTTACTAGTGAAATTGTAGGTAAAGTCATCTGAAGGTTATCCTCTAAATATTTGGAGTTTACACTATATTTTTTTAATCTTTCAGCAATACTATTGGACAGTTTCCTTGGCAGAACAAAGCATTTCATCAATTCTCCTACAATATGCAATGAATCTGCTGCACTTCCTCCGTTTCCGCATATTATCACTTTATTTCCAGATTTATAAACATCTATCATTTTCTCTATACATTTCTTTACGTTATCTTCAACCACTGCTAAATTAGGATATCTTACACACATATCATAAATATATTTTTCTGCACTTCTTTTCATACTATATACCCCCTAATTATTTAATATCTCTATATATTTTAAACCTAAATACTTTCTAACTCTAAATTTTAAAACTGTATAGTATCATTTCTTATGCACAACTTATCTATTATTAAAAATAACTTACAACAACATAAAAACTTTATTTATTACCTTATAAAGATATCAATCTCTTAAATTTTTTTCATTACCGGTCATCCCTTTCCAATAATTTTTATTCATGCTGCATTTCTTTACAAAAAAATACGGCAGAAATTTATACTTCATTCCTAGTTTATTTCCCATAAATTTAACTATGCATTCACATACATAGTATATACCTTCACTGATTTGTCCTTCTCTTATCAATTCTCTTAGTACATAATTCACCATTTTTAAACCTTCGAGGTTCAGTTTCACATTTTTAAAATATTTTCCATAAAGTGCAAGATATACTCCTGCATCAAAGTTTCTTGTAAACTGCTGCCATAATGTATAATTATGTGAGTGAATTACCTGTGCCTCAGCTTTATAAACCACACTATATCCGGCATATATGAATTTAGCTGCTATTATTATATCTTCCCCACTTGGCAGCGGATAATCAAATCCCCCTATTGCTTCATAACAGATCTTTTTATAAGCAGCGCATACATTTGACGAAAAAAAGGTTTTTATCCCATATGTGCTGATATCTTTCTTAGTCCTTAGATAACTCTTACCGGGATAATTATAAGTACGTGTCAGACGTTCACTGCATCTGGAATCATCGCGCGGACACTGACGCCCTGTCACCATTGATACATTATCATCCTCCAGAAAAGGCTGCAAAATGCTTTCTATATAATTTTCATTTGCAGGAATGGCATCCTGTGTTATGAATAATAAATATTCACCGATGGCCATTTCAGCAGCCATTGCCCGGGTTCTTCCATGATCAAAAGCCTGTCGCTCTATCGAAATGAATTTTACCAAAGCAAAGTTTCTACAGATTTTCTCAGTATCATCCTCTGAAGAAGAATCTATAATAATTATCTCACTCGGTAAAACGGTCTGTCTTATTAAAGAATTTAACAATTCACCTATATATTTACTGGCATTTAATGTAGGAATAATAATACTTATTTTTTTGTCCGTAAAATTCAACAATGCAATCATCCCATCTGAATAAAGTATATTCTATTAAATTTTTTTGTCAAAATAGCTACTTATAGACAAAATTATTCCTAACAACAGCCAGTATGTGTACAATGCATTAGCTGAATTACTAAAAAAACCCACACACACTCCAAAAAAAGCTATAAAGAAAAACCTTATAACGTATGTTTGCTCACCTCCTGTAACTAATGTTTTTTGGTATATGCGGAATAAACTGCGTATTATATAAAAAACAGGACACAGAAAAAGCATAACACCTATTATTCCTTTTTGTGCAAATTGATTAGTTAATTCGTTTAAAACAGGATATTGACTCTTTAATATTCCTTTTTTATTTTGAAGTTGCACCCACATGTTAACTTCGTCTGATTCAAGTGCAAATTGTGGCAAAGCATCGGTAACATATCCTTGCTTTAAAATTGTATCGCCAACTCCTAGGAAAGGATGCTCCATTCCTATTTTCAAATCAGCCATCATAATACCGTAACGCGACGTATTGCTGCCGGACTCCAAGGAAAAAACATCTCCCATTTCTCCGATATACCGTCCTAGTTTATTCTTATAATTATTTCTTTCTGATATATTTCCTTCTGCATCTATACTTGCATTAAAAATTTTGCTGCCGGCAGATGCAAACCAAAATTCTCTTTTATTTTCAAATTTAACCAAATCAACTATAATTCCATTAACACCTTGCGGTGGATTATCAAACACAAATGTGCCTTCAAAAGCTTCTTTTGGATGAATGTCATATGGCAATGACATCGACATGGCATGCTCTACCGGTTTATCATAATCTTTACACCAAATTCCAAACACTTTAATATTATCATCTTGCTGCCAGGTTTGAGAACCTGCATTAGTTATTTTTAAAACCACTTTATTCTTATCTATAGAAACGACTTTATACTCAGCCATATATATTCCCGCTCTGGAAGCAATAGATTTCATTCCTATCACATATACTGCAAAAAATAAAATCAGACACAAGAGCAGGGCAATTAGTTTTTTCATATATTTAAAACTCTTATTCATTCCTATCAAAAAGCTTATTATTTGCAGTAAAAATATACCAAATGCCGTTTTCGATTTCGTTGCCAATAATGCAAAACATAAAAAGAAAAATGATAATATATATTTTTTCTTTTTAGTAAACATCATCGTAGCAAAAACAGGTATTGCTACTGCTAAATAAAGAGCCAAAAAAGACGGTTCTGCAAAAACAGATCTCATCCTGCCAGGAAATAAAACAGGCGGCCACCATCCGTGAATACTGGCAACATCATATAACAAGGGATTAACCATTGTTAACAGACGCGCTGCTAATATATTTCCCTGTAAATAAAATAATTCTATTACAGAATAAGCTATACAAATAAACGCTCCAGTAATTATTCCTTTTTGAAATAAATCAATCCCTTTCATGTAATCATTTCTAAATAAAAAATATCCCCATGCTGAAACTCCGAATGTAAAGAACAAATTTATAAATGAACTTTCCAAAAGCTTTATAACAAGCCATGCTTTAGTTACATATAACGGGGATAACGTTATACCAAAATCAGAAAAAAGTATTATTATTTTTTCCATATGACTAAATTGTGATACATCTATTTTTTCCCAAAATGGAAAAATATATAATCCATGGATTAAAGAAATATATTCCCATAAGAGCATTATCAGTAAAAACATAACCACTGGATTTTTTAATGAAAATTTTTGTCTGCTGCTTAACTGTATAAACCACAAAAACATGCCACATATAATTGGATATATAGATAGTTTACCAAACATATCACCTAATATAAATAAACGCATACTTTTGTGAATCTCATGAAAAGGAATAAATAGCACTGCAAGAAAAAACATCACATATTGTACTTTTATCAATGTATTTTCATTTTTTATTACCGCATCAAATAATTTCATTTTCTACCACCATTATATTTACTACCCTCTTTGAATAATTATTTCAAAACTTAATAAATAGGATTATATAAAAATTTATTATACTGAATAATAACTATAGCAGTTTAGTAGTATGTACATCTAAAAATACCATACATTACATTTGAAAAATTTTATTTTAGAAAATAAGAATAGAAATTTTCTTATTTTATCCTGCCAAATTTAGGAACTGCCTTTCGTTTAAGAAATTCGAAAATCTTTTTTATCCAATTTTGTCGTTCCATAAAAATGAAACCAACTTCTGCATAGTGAATTTTATTCTTTTCTATCCATACATCCAGTAAAAGTTCACTGACAAACCCATACAGTCGCGGCTCTGCCTTTATCCCGGAGTTTTTTACATTATTTTCCAACATGAATAAAACCGAAAATAACCATTCACAATATGCATCAAAATAATTTTTTCTCATAATAAACATATTAAACATATGAGCCCATCTGCGATCACATACTAGTTTAAACGCTGCCTCATAATCAGGATAATGTTTTTTTATTATATTTCCCGTTTCTTTCAGCCAAACAGGTTGATGAGCATGATTATAATGAGATTTATTTGTTTCTATATAATATTTCCTTTTAGCAGGCAAAATTATATCTGTATTAGCCAGTATCGGCATTAATTCCTCATTTGTAAGTACAATTTTTTTCCTTTTTTCCAAACTCCACACATACTTTTTTACAGTAAAATGCCTGCGGTAATGTGCCAATCCCACATAGTCAGCTTTTAAATTTTTCCATGCCCAGTACATACCCGTCAATTCACAATAGTCGGGGTTCTTATCACCGATATTATCACCGCTGCGGTCACTTGTAATTTGCATATCACGCATCCTATTTCCGACACAGATTGGCAGGTAAATTGTATCCTGAGGCATCCAATACGGTTTATGCGTTACAACTAATATTTTTATTTTCAATGATTTTTCTTGATCATGCCGAATTTTATACACTAATATGCTCCCTTCTGAAAAAATACAGCTAATATAGTTTTATATAATAACACTATATCTATCCAGACGGACCAGTTACGCACATACCATGTATCCATTTCTACCCGTTCAGCATAGGTTGTATCACTTCGTCCGCTCACCTGCCAAAGACCGGTTATTCCCGGAGGAACCAGATAATAATCATGTATATATTCTCCGTATCGTTCTACTTCTTTCGTTATTATCGGGCGCGGACCTACTAAACTCATTTGTCCAAGGAAAACATTTATTATCTGCGGTAATTCATCAAGACTGGTCTTACGTAAAAATTTGCCCACCCTTGTTATCCTTGGATCATTTTTTAGTTTAAATGCCAGTTCCCATTTTTTTTGCAATTCGGGATCCTTTTCTAAGGATTTCTCAAGTACTTCCTGAGCATTCATTACCATAGTGCGAAATTTATAGCATGGAAACATTCTGCCATTTTTCCCGACACGGCGATGTGTAAAAATTACCGGACCAGGTGATTCCATATATATGCAGACAATAATTACTATGCTTATCAATATAATCAAAGGCAGACATAACAAGCCCACCGTCAGATCGAATATTTTCTTTAATACCTTATTGTACCAGCGCGACATGTTATTGCGCACTCTGAGCATCATTATTTTTGCATCATACAGCCTTTGTATTTCCATATTCCCGACTGGAGCGCCGATCAGATCCGGCACAAAAGCCAGATCCTTCACTAAAGGCTGTATTCTGTTCACCAGTGTAAGCAGGCTATCCTTTTTCAGCCCGGGGGCTGCGATAAGAACCGTTTTCACCTTTGTCGTTTTTATTATTTCTTCGGCCTCATTGAAACCACCCAGAATAGGATATCGCTCAGGTAGTTTCTCTGATACCGGTGCATCATCGATAAAGCCTATAATTTTCACGCCAAATCCTGTATCATTGCCAAATTGTCCTACAATAAGCTCAGCTGTTTTACCGGCACCGATTATTATCACAGGCTCCAGTAAAATATTAAATCTAAATAGTATTTTTTTTATACAATAGCGGAATACACATAAAAAGACAAATGTTATTACGCCCAATAGCGCAACATATATCCGTGATACTCCCCCTGCAATATGTCCGAAATACATCATGGTTATGCAAACCATCATACTCAGCACAGCCGCATAAAAAACTTTTTGGATCACTTCCCAAAACGGCATCCTGTTCACATAGATATGTGAATTATAAAGAAATGCAATAAATACAGCCGGTACAAGGAAATAAAAATAAAGATTTGGAACGTTTGGCATAAAATGATATACTGAGAAAACTCCGATATGCTGACGTAAATATATCGCAACTTTCTGTGCCGATAATATAGCCAAATAATCTGCTGCCAGTAATAAAAGCGGCATAATATACGATGCAGTATGATCCATATTAGTAACTTTTATCTTCTCACATTTCATAGGGTTCACTCACAACTCTTTATAGTTTATTTTAATCAATTATTGTTTTTCTATAATTATATGTTTTGTTAAAGAAAGGTATATTCCTGTTATCAGCCAAAAAATATATGTTGGTGTTTTTAAATAGTGCCCGCAAAATAAAACATCTGTCATAAAATCGATACTGAATGTCAGCAAAGAAAAGAAGTATGCTGCAGCGACGACGTCATTGCCCCTTCTCCATGTCCTTATAACATCATAATATAAATAAATCAGCAAAAACACTAACCCAGCAGTTCCAACGATCCCATTCTCCGCCAATGTATTGAGGAATAAATTATGGGCATGCCACTGCATTTCCACTGCCTCGGGATTTTTATAATGTTCAACATATTGCTTATGAAAATTATCCATTCCCACGCCAAAAGCAGGATGATCCTTAAACATTTGCCAGGCAGACTGCCACATAAAAATTCTCTCCCTATTATTGTGATAACCAGTCTGTGCATCTGTTGATATATTAGTTATTGAATCCAGCCTGCTTTGCGATGCAGGCTCAGAATATATAATAGCTACTGAAATTATAATAATTCCTATGATACTGGCTGTAACCTTAAGCCTGTTCTTTATTCCCAGGAATAAAATCAAAATGTAACTGATAGACAATCCAATCCAGACAATTCTGGTATTCGCCAAAATTACTGCCGGGATATTTATTATAATCGTAAGAAAGTAAAATATTCTCACTGATTTGGGCAAATCTTCAGCAAAAACAGCAACAGTAAATATTATTGGAAGCACCATCATATGCACCGCCGCCAGAAGCATTATACTGCTAAAAATACCTACCACACGATTATGGTCTACTGAAATTCCATAGGAGAATTGTACCAATGCAATACAAGCATTTATAAATAAGATTAAGGTAAAACACGATAAAAGTACTATTGCCCGCCGTTTGCTGAATTTAAAAAAACATGCCAAAAATATTCCCGTCAATGGACTTATGTACATAGACTTATATGCCTTGATCCCTGCCCAAAAAGATTGTTCACTGTTAAATATTACTGATAGTAATATCATGAGTAAAAAGAACAGAATGAACTGTATGTGCTTGGAATTAAATCTGATTTCAGTACGTATGAAAATGATTTTTACAAGTCCCAGCCCAAATGCCAATACTATAAAATTGATAGGTATGTCCATATAAAAAGTCAGTGCAAATAATATCAGACATACATATATTAGTTTATCAAACTTTTCATTTACAGAAAAGTTATTTATTTTCCCCATTAAATATAATTCCCATCCAGATTTATTTTAGAAGTTATATTTTCCTCTTATATACTGCCAATACCAGTATAAGGCCTCTTTGAGCTTTCCGTCATTTCTTAAAATCTCAGCATACCATCTTTTGTGATGGTATATCCGCGGCATTTCCAAAGGAGTTCCCTTCCAAGGTGAAAGTTTTTCATAATCCTTATAGATATTTTCCATGTATGGACGTTTTTCATATTGCCAGAGTACATTCCATGGTTTCGGATGATTGGCAAAATGAATTAATTTTATTTGCGGCAGCCTATCTTTTATGATATTGTCTGGTTCACACCACAAGCCTATGCTGTTATATATTTCATCCAGATAAAAATGTGTTTTTTTGGAAAATACTAAGTTCAAAATATCCTGATCTAAAAGCTTTTTATGCTCATTTATTACTTGCAGCAATAGCTCCGTTATCCGATTTCCTAACCACTTTTCTGCATCTATAAGCATGACTCCGCTGTTAAAATACAGATGGTCTTTCAGCTTCAATTCCTGTGTTCTTTTTAGGCGCACAGGTTCAAAATCTGGTATAACACCGACTATGGCTTTATGCATATCCAATGTAAACAATTCTGCGATTTCGCCGACACAAATAACATCCGTATCCAAATAAAGAATTCTGCCCTTACCAAAGATATACGGCAAAAATATCCTAAACCAGATAGGCAGCGGAAATATCGCATCAGTAGCCAAATTTTTTAGCAGTGTAGTTGCCATATCTAAAAAATATATATTTATATCTATATCAAATCTCTGAGCGAGGATTCCAAATTTATCGATATTTTCCTCAGATATATCGGCGCATAAGAGACTGAATACCATATTTGCGCCGTTGTTGTTTTTGCAAACAGATGCAATGGATGCTCCGGCCATGCGGGCAGCATTGTTATCCAATCCGTATGCTATATGCATCACAGCGTTTTTCTTATTTTTTATAAAGGAAAAGTTTCTTTGCTCTTTTACTGTTTGCCAAAATAATACCGATATATCTGGTTTATTCATTTATCTTTTCTCTTTCCCTTACAATATTTTTTGCTTATAGATTTTAAAAGCCAATACCCCGCTGTAAAGAGTTCTTTTTTTTTGAAGAAATATCTTGCATACAGCCGCATCTGCCGATATTTTACGGGGTTTTTAACCAAAGACGTATCAGCCCACGGTGACATTTTCCAATATTTGCGAAAATATCCGGCTAAAGGATGAAAACACCATTCATGCCATGGTTTATTAAAACCATGATAGTGCAGCAGGATCACATTCTCCGGTATTTTCCTCAGTTTTTCATTTTTTTTCAAGCTTATATTTGTCAAAAAATTATAATGCGGCTGCAGATATTTTACTTTATTTTTTAAAATAATATTAAGTGCATCCTGATCAAAGCAGCGAAATTCATAACCGTATTTTTTTTTGGCTTCAGGCTTTTCATTGACTTCGCGGAGAAGTTCCATGCATTTTTCGGATATTTTTTCGTCGAGCCATTTATGAATATTAATATACATCATACCGCTGTTGAAATAACGTTCATCCTTTTTCTGTACAAGTATGGGGTTCCCGGTTCCATCCAAGCTAAAATCTTCTACTGCGCAGGCCGCAAAATCTGTTAAGTCAATATCCAAAAAGGGAGTCAGCACATTCAAACAGGTAATATCCGCATCCAGATATAAAAAACAGCTTGCTTCATCTTTTAATTGATGAGGGATAATAAAGCGATAATATGCGGCAATAGTAAATTCCCTATCGTCGAGTCCCGCAAAGACACTGTTATCTATTTCATAAAAGGTAATGCAGGTATTGTATTTTTTTGCCAGCCGCCTATATTTTTCATACTCCTCATGAGAAATTTTGTTATCCGCGAATACATGAAAAGCAATTTTAAGTTTTGCATTGTTCTCTAAAAGCGAAGTCATCAAAATACCGACAGGATATGTAAAATCGGCACTTATCCCAAAGGCAATATGAAGATCGGCCTTCCTTGAAGAAAAGTCCTTACTGCACTGTATAAAATTCTTCTGTTTTACCGCATTTTCGAACATCGTATCACTTTTCCATATCCGTATTATTTTCAAGCATCATTTCACATGCCCGCAATACTTGCTCAGGCTGTACAGCCGTCAAACATCTGTACTCCGTGCACTGCCGCCTCGTTTCATCGCTGCATGGATAGCATTCTATATCCGGATACAGGCAGCTCACTTTATCACCGTATGGTGCCCAATGGCGGTGTGAAGTTCCTGCAAAAATGACGACCTCAGGTATAGCAGCCGCGGCTGCTAAATGCGCCGTTCCTGTATCCACCGATAAAAGGAGATCTGACTGCCGTAAGAGGCAGCCAAGCTCCGGCAGGTTTGTCTGACCGCAAAAGTTCCAAACACTATATTTGCTGTTTTTTATAAATTTCTCCGCATAAGAGCTGTCACCACTTGAGCCTGTTACATAAAATACAGCATCATATTTTTCGGCAAGTCCGTGTACGACTTTTGCAAAATCTGCCATAGGCCAATCCTTGAACGGAATACCGCTTCGTATGCATAAGGCAATTTTAAGCTTGCCGGCAGGAAGTGCAGAAAGCATTTTATCGATTTTTTCCCTGCTGCCAGCCGGCAGGTCAGGAAGTATCATTTTTGCCTTATCGTTCCTACCCGTTATTCTATTTATAAAGATTTCATGGTTTTTTACCTGTTGCGTATTTCCAAAATCATAGTCGATATCATAAATTTTCGTATAAAAAAGTTTCAGATAAATATTGCGCAGGGTTACCTTTTCAAAACCCAGACGGTGCGGTACGCCTGACAGCCAGGCCAGCAATGCTGAACGAGGTTTGTTGTCTATCACCACAGCCAGATCGAATCCTTCTTTTTTTATTTTCTGCGTGATTTTTTTTATGTCCCTCAGCTTTGCCTTGTGTGAGTAATCATAAAACAAAACCTGATCAATAACAGGATTATTTTCTGCTATTGACCGCGTGAGCGGTTTCACCAGCATAGTGACTCTGGCCTCTGGGTAGGCTTTTTTCAAAAGATATGCTGCAGAAGTTGCCATAATGGTATCGCCTATTTTACGCAGGTTCAGCACCAATATATTTTTGTAGACCGGCTTTTTTGTCACCTTATCCATCGTGATATTAATTTCTCTCTTTATCAGATTATATACTTTTCTAATTTTTACAAGATACTTTAAAAATTGTACTATACTTTGTAATCTACAACAACCTATTTTCTCAGAGATTTTACTTTTCCGGTATTATTACCTCGGCTTCAAATAAGCGATGCCATGGAAATCGCACTTCAACTCTGTCCAGCGCTGCCTCACCGGGAAGTTTATCCAACCCGTACTTTATGATATCCTGACGCATCAATTCGGTAGCATATTCCTGCGCCTGTGCATTGCGTGTTTTCGTATCACCATAATCTCCCTCGCCTTTAAAGCTGCCCAGCTTATTGGCAACCTGCTGGCGGATATTTGCCTGATAAAGCCATTCGTCCAGATAGCGCGGTATCAGCATCTTTATTGTATTCTGCTGGTTCGTATAGGAAGAAAGCATCCCCAGTCCGATAGCATAGCCGCTGCTGTTGGTCGGCGTATTCCAGCCTGCGTAAGCTTTAAGTTTCGGCAGATAACCTCTCTGCCAGAGAAGGTTCATGAGAGCATTATCCGACCCGTTGCCAAAATCAATATCGGCGATTCCCACATTTTTTCCTTCTTTCAGATATTTTCCTGCCATATCCGCAAAGGATGCTGTATTTGCTCTCAGCTCGGTCGTGTTGCCGGGATCGTTTGCTGCGTAGGTGATGCCATTTTGATCAGTATTCAGTAAAAGCACAAGATCTGCTCTTTTAGCGGTATTCACCTGCAGCCCGCCTGCCAGTCTTATATGTGTTCTGACAGAATCTTTTATCGGCTCATTGGAGTACGCAGGGATAGTATCCGCCCCCCTGCCTTCCGCATAATGTACATTTACAAAGGGGATATCTCCTTCAAGTTCATTGACCGCACGGGTCAGAAGAATCATTCCCAGTTCATCCAGTCCTGCGACGGATTGATATTTATCTGCCTCCAGCTGGCCGGCATATTTGTCGAGTTCACGGCGTTCCTTATCTGTTTGTGAATATGGTGCATTGTCATCGCAGCCCAGAACAAGATATGATATATCCTTGTTCTGGGTCAATGTGATCAGATATTTATTCACTTCAAAGTTACCCGCACGGCGCGCCATCCAGTCATTTATCGCAGTCTGCGGTATTGATTTTTCCAGATTTGCCAGTTCCTGTCGTTCTCCGCCTTTAAGTCCGTCTTTTTCCCGTTTGTCAAGGAGTGCCGTATATCTGGCGATCATAGTACCATAAAGCCTATAATACTCCGGTTCTTCGGAGGATGCGGCACTCGTCTGCGGTGTGCGCATGATCGAACCGAAAACATAAATTGGCAGATATGGATATTTTTGGTGCAGCTCGCCAAAAGCCGCAGCAGCTCTTTGCTGCAGCACATCCGCAGGTATATCATGCTTGCGTGAAGCCACAAGACTGCCATAAACAAGAGAATCAGCAGACAGAACAGCAAAATCTGCTTTCCCTGCATTTTCACTGACCCATTTTGTCAAAGCGTCCGGATGTCCAAGATCATCGCGATTGCCGAGCAAGTTTTCCGGCGGAGTTATGACATTATACCCCAACGCCCGGATGTTGCTGACTGTCTGCATAAAAGAAATCGGCCGATTGTCATGCGGCACAAACAATATGGTCTGATTAAACTGTGCCAAAGCTGTTCCGTTGAATATTCCTCCGCAAAGCACTGCAAATAATGTAATAAGGATTCTTATATAATTCAATGTTCACACTCCCCCGAATATTATATAAACCAGCTGAAAATTCTTAACAAATATATTCTATGGCCTGATCTATATATTTAGATTATATTATATTTCTACTTTGCCAATAAAAAACCTCCCCTGAGGGAGGTTTTCAAAAAGCATGCATGATCATAAAAACGGTCACTGCTTTCAAAATGCAGGGATTATAGCACCCTTATATTTATCTTCAATGAATTTTTTAATTTTTTCAGATTGGAGTGCTGTAATAAGTTTTTTTATTTCCGGACGGTTTTCATCGCCCTTTCTTACAGCAATTATATTCGCATACGGAGATGAAACATCTTCGATCACTAAAGCATCCTTAGTCGGTGTCAGACTGGCCTGCACAGCAAAATTCGTATTGATCACGGCCGCGTCTACGTCGTCGAGAGAACGGGGCAATTGTGCGGCTTCGATTTCCTGGATTTTAATATTTTTCGGATTATCGACAATATCCTGCACTGTAGCTTTTACACCCACACCGTCCTTCAGCTTGATCAGGTTTGCCTGCTGCAGCAGGAGCAGAGCACGTCCGCCGTTTGTGGGGTCGTTGGGAATAGCTATCTGCGCGTCATTTTTAAGTTCATCCAGTTTCTTTATTTTATGAGAATAAAGACCCATTGGTTCAATATGGATTCCAGCCGCACTTACAAGAGTCATATTATGTTCGGCATCGAAGTTTTCCAGATACGGTGTATGCTGGAAAAAATTTGCGTCCAGTTCTTTGTCATTAAGTGCCATATTGGGCTGCACGTAATCGTTGAACTCCTGAATCTGCAGATCGATTCCCTCTTTTGCCAGATCATCTTTGACCTGTTCAAGTATTTCCGCATGCGGTACCGGCGTGGCCCCTATCTTTAATACTGTCTTTTCAGTACTGCCCGATGATGAATTGTCTGCTGCCTGATCTTTATTTGCTCCGCAGCCCGTAAAAGCAAACAGCATCATTACAAGAGCTGATATAATAAACAATAACTTTTTCATAAAAGTCCTCCCCCTGCTAATCATAAGTATTTTGATATTTATTGTACTTCATTATACATTGATCTGCAATGTTATTTTTTATTTAATCTTGCCGCTATATAGTTGCCGATGAATTGCACGAGCTGCACCACGACAACCAGTATTATAACAGTAATAAGCATGATGTCAGGACGAAAGCGCTGATATCCGTAGCGTATGGCCAGATCTCCCACACCGCCGCCGCCGATGGTCCCCGCCATGGCAGAAGCACCGATAAGCCCGATGACAACTGTTGTCAGCTGTGAAATGATGCTGGACAAGGCCTCCGGCAAAAGAACATGCTTTATTATCTGCAAAGGTGTCGCTCCGAGAGACAGCGCCGCTTCTATCAGCCCGTACGGAACTTCCTTTATAGAGTTTTCCACCTGTCTGCCGATAAACGGAATAGCTGCCAGTGTAAGCGGGACCATAGCCGCCGTCGTACCTATTGAAGTGCCCACTATACTGCGGGTGAAAGGTATGATGGCCACCATCAGAATTATAAACGGTATGGAGCGTACAGCATTGACAAGCCCCGCTATGATACGGTTAAAGGCAACACACTCCAAAATCTGTCCCTTCGCCGTAGTAACCAGCAAAATCCCCAGAGGTATGCCGATAACAGCCGCGATAATCATTGATATAGATACCATATACAATGTTTGTCCCAATGACTTAATCAACAGCAGCGTCATGTCGCTTGACATAGCCTATCACCCCTACTTTTACGTCTTGTTCTCCCAGCCATTTCTCTGCTTCCTTCACTTTCTGCGCATCTCCCTTCAGACCTATTATCATACGTCCGTAAGGTACCGTTTGTATTTGGTCCAAATCGCCGAACAGTATGCTCACATCCACATTTGGCGCATTTTTTATAAGCTGCATGATCACGGGCTCATCCGCCGACTCACCAAGAAAAGTCAGACGCAGCAGAAGATATCCGTCCTCAACGGGTTCGGCTGAAACAGGCTGCTGTCTGAAGGCACTCGGTAATTCATCACTGAGCAGAACGCTTATGAATTCATGAGTTATTGCCTGCTGAGGATTCATAAATACTTCTATTACAGAACCCTTTTCAGCTATCACGCCATGATCGATCACTGCCACTTTAGTACAGATATCTTTTATGACCTGCATTTCATGAGTAATTATCACAACGGTTATTCCCAGCTCTTCATTTATCTTTTTGATCAGTCTGAGTATAGACTGCGTGGTCTGAGGGTCAAGCGCCGATGTTGCCTCATCGCACAAAAGGATAGACGGATCGCTTGCCAGTGCCCGGGCTATTCCTACGCGCTGCTTCTGCCCTCCGGAAAGCTGCGAAGGATACTGTCTGGCTTTTTGCTCCAATCCTACCAATTTCAGCAAAGGCATTACTTTTTTTTCAATATCTTTTTTTGCCATACCCGAAAGTTTCAGAGGAAAAGCAACATTTTCATATACTGTGGCTGAGGAAAGCAGATTGAACTGCTGGAATATCATACCGATATTCTTACGCACTGAGCGAAGCTGTGCCTCATTCATTTTGGTCAGATCCTGCCCGTCTATCTCCACAGTTCCCTCTGTCGGTCTCTCCAGCATATTGATACAGCGAACCAGAGTTGATTTTCCCGCTCCCGAAAGCCCAATAATACCATAAATGTCACCATCCTCTACAGTAAGACTGATATCTTTCAATGCCTGCAGTGATCCTGACGGTGTATCATACACTTTCTTTATATGGGAAAGCTTTATCATTTGTTTACACTTTCCTTTCTCAAAATAAATATTCTTATAATATACATTGTTTATCATAAAAAAGTCTCTCTGTCAATGCAGGACGTATGTTCTATCACCATTCAGGGATATCACGGCTGCTTAAAATTTTCATTTGACGACAGCAAAAAACCGCCTATCGAATGCTAGACGGTTGTGACTGGCTTATGATTTAATCGTTCGTTCCGAAACTTATTATTTATTCCCATGTATGATGCGAATTCAGTTTCTTTATGAATTGTAAAAAGCTTTCCCATTATTCAGTCCTCCTGCTTTACTCGTATGCCGACAGACTTCCGGTGAGCCATAAGGCCTTCCGTTTCAGCCAGATGCATACAGGCAGCCGACAGATTTTTACAGCCTTCTTTTGTTATATGCTGATAAAATGAAGTTTTTATAAAAGTTCCGACATAAACGCCGTTGGAATATCGGGCAGTACGCATTGTCGGCAAAGTATGATTTGTTCCCGAACAGTAATCGCCAAAGGCTACAGGAGTATATTCCCCGATAAACAGCGAACCATAATTTCTAAGCTTTTTGCTGAGTTTAACGCTGTCCTTCGTATGAATCTCAAGATGTTCCGGTGCCATTTCATCAGCCAGAGCGATCATTTCTGTTTCGTCTTCAGCCAGAATAACAGTTCCGTTATCCTGCCATGATTTATAAGCAGTCTGCCCTGTAGGCAGCTCTTCCACAAATCCGGCTATTTTTTCTTCCACCCTTTTGGCATAGCCTCTGTCCGTAGTTATTAAAATTGCCTTGGCATTGGGATCATGCTCGCTTTGTGCCAAAAGATCTATGGCCGTATAGTCAGGATTGGTGGAACCATCGGCTATCACCAGCACCTCACTGGGCCCGGCCAGACTATCGATTCCCACTTCCCCGAGCACCTGCCGTTTTGCCTCGGTAACAAAACGATTGCCCGGCCCGACAATCATATCCACCGGCGGTATTGTCTGAGTGCCGTAGGTCAGTGCCGCTACCGCCTGAGCTCCACCGACACAGTAAATTTCATCGACACCGCCTATGTCCATAGCTACGAGCACAGCCGGATGAATAGTCCCATATTTTTTTGATGCCGGACTTGCAGCAGCGATCCTTTCAACTCCGGCTATTTTTGCCGGTATCGATAACATCAGCGCTGTACTGGGCAGCGGATAACGTCCCCCCGGCACATAAGCTCCGCAGGCTTTTACCGGTACCAGCCTGTGTCCTAATGTCACACCTTCGACCTTGCTGGATATTTCCAGTTCCCTTAAGCAGTCCATTTGTTTTTCAGCATAAAATTTGATCTGCTTTGCGGCAAACTTGAGATATTCCACTGTTTCGGGGCTTACCATATCATATGCTGCTTTTATCTGCTGCGGCTCTATGCGTATAGCATCAAGCTCTATCCCATCAAATTTGCGGCTGAGCTCTTTTAAAGCTTCATCACCGTTCTGCCGGACATTTTTTATTATGGCTCCCACACTTTCTATAAGTTCTGCAGTGCGTTCATAAGTCTTTTGTTCTGCCTGTTTTAATATTTCCATTTTCCAATCTCTTTTCTATGGTTTTAAAATTATCTTTGCCGCCAGTTCTTCATGCTGTATCAAAAGCGCAAAAGCTGCTTTACATTTATCCATGGGAAATTCATGCGTAACACCTGCAACCGGACGTCATCGCATCGCACATCACCTATACCGTAAAATCGTACTGCCTTCATCCGCTGCCTCCTTACCCTGCCAGCCAGCCGCCGTCAACGACTACGGTCTGCCCTGTTATATAATCACTGGCCTTACTCGCCAAAAATATCAATGTACCCGCAATATCTTTATAAGTACCTATGCGCCCCATAGGAATACGTTCGCATATCCATGCACTGTGTTCCCTGTCCTTAAAAAATTCTTCTGTCATTTCCGTCAAAAAATATCCAGGTGCTATTGCATTTACGCTGATCCCGTCTTTTGCTGTTTCCAGCGCCAATGCCTTTGTAAACTGTACGACGGCTCCTTTGGAAGCACAGTAGACCGTTGACTCGGCAAGTCCGATAAAGCTGCCCAGTGACGCGATATTTATTATTTTTCCTGATTTGCTGCGGCGCATATATTTTACAGCTTCTTTAGCCATCATATATGTACCCTTGATATTTACCGAAACGATCTTGTCAAAATCACTTTCTGCAACCATTTCGATCGGCTTTGCTATCTCCGTTCCTGCATTATTCACCAGGATATCGATCGCACCATATACCGAATATATTTTTGACATGACTTCTTCAATAAAATTAACATCCGTAACATCACCCGCAAAATATGCTGCCGTATTTCCCTCAGCCGTCATCTCCTGAACTGCGGTCCTGAGACTTTCCTCATGTCGTCCTATGCAGATAACAACAGCTCCGGCCTGAGCCAGTTCTTTGACATAACCCCTTCCCAGACCTCTGCCTGCACCTGTAACAACAGCTATTTTGCCGGAGATATCGAATAAAGCTGCCGCCATTATGTATACCTCCGTTATTTTCCTTTATAAAAATCCGCCGATATAAAACTGTTCGTATCAGGAGCCTTAAGCCCATGCCGACCATGCGGCAGTAGTCAAATCTATGTGGTCAGATCAAACTTTCTTGTCTTGGAAAATAAATGTTTTGACTCACTCCCAGCAGTTCATTTACTTTAATTAAGGCAATGCATTTTATAATTTAAATAAATAATTTCTACTGTTTAATGATAATTTCATTTATCAAAAAATAAAAAACAGCGCATATCCTTATGTTGATAAAAGGATAGGCGCCGTTGCTGTTTATGTGCTTATTATAATGCCTCTGTCCCAAACTGTCAACTATACATTTTTCCGTTAAAAATATTTATTTTTGTTCTTTTCACATAAACTTATATATGTTTTTATATCCTATCATAGTTTATTTAAAATTTGTATGAAATCGGCTATATAAACGCACTTTATAATTTTTTGCAGCTGGCTGAATCTGCAACTTGCAATTCATTAACATTCATATCCTTTACACAGATTATTTCTACACAAAGACGTTCTTTCCGCTTCATTGCATTAAAGATCTTATGAATATCAAGTTCACCGCACATAAAACTGATATTATACAAAAGCAGAACATCCTAATATAAATTATCTAAAGAAAGAAAATAGCTGTGTATTATTTTGAGAAGCATTGACTTTAAAGATAATACAACGTAAAATAAACAAGGTTCACTGCAATCATTTTTTAAATAAGGACGGGAATATAATGGGAATTTTTTCTCGCTTTTTCAATAAGCGCGCTGCCAAACAACCGGCTCCTATAAAAAACACTGTGCCGGAAGAAAAAAAGACTATCAGAAAGGCTTTCGGGGTATATTGCCACGGACATCACAGCACAAGCGGCAAGGCACTGTGCCCAAAATGCAATGCTCTGCTGATGACCGCTATGACGAAAATCCAGCGGTGTCCTTACGGTATAACCAAACCTCTCTGTCATATATGTGAGACCCCATGTTTTGGGCAAAAGCAGACGGTCGAGTTTCGTAAAATCATGAAGGGATCACGAAAAGGCATGTTTTTCCGTCATCCCATGATGTTTATCAAACAGAAGCTTAAAGAATGGGGCTTTGCTTACATGAAGCAAAAGCAGGGTCAAAAGAAATAGCATTGTTGTTTCTCAACTGGAAAAAACCGCAGTATCAGCAATAAAATTGCCGGTACTGCGGTTTTTCTATGATATATATGCCCACTATGTCAGGCAGCTTTTATTATATACAAATCTTTTATTTTTAAACGGAGAACAAAAAGCTGTTTATTATTTTGTTATATCTTTGCCGAACCATTTTTGAGAAATTTTTGCCATTGTGCCATCTGCTTTCATTTCATCCATTACCTTTTGTACTTCGTCACGCAATGCTGTATTATCTTTGGCAAAACCTATGCCAAAGCTTGTCACATCACCGACTGCCAAATCACGTGCTTCAAATTTATCGGGATGCTTACTCATATAATATCTGCCGGTTATTTCATCACCAACGATGGCATCTATTCTGCCGTTTTCCAGGTCCATAAAAGCAGCTATGTAATCGGGATATGCTTTTACTTCCTTAAAAGAATCTTTTAAAGTCTGATCTTTGTTAATATTTTCTTCTCCGGTAGAGCCACTCTGTGTTCCCACAGTTTTTCCCTTCAAATCATCCAGTGCTTTTATTGGTGAATCCTTTACCACAAATATTATTTGTTTATTATCCATATATGGATTACTGAACAGCATATTCTTTTTACGGTCTTCCGTTATATCCAAACCGTTCCAAAGCACATCAACTCTTCCGCTTTTGAGTTCGGCTTCCTTACTGGACCAGTCTATAGGTTTAAATTCAACGTCTCTTTTTAATCGTACCGCGGCTTCTTTCGCCAAATCAACATCAAAACCCGTTATTTCATTATTTTCATCCCTAAATCCCATGGGCGGATAATTATCATCAAGTCCAACGACGATTTTTCCTCCTTTGTCACTGCCGGAGGATGAGGATGCAGACGGCTGCTGTTCTCCGCCGCAGCCGGTCAAAAAAACTGCCGCTGTCAGAGCAGACAAGCATACCATTATAAATTTTTTCACTAAAAGGCCCCCTAAAATAAAATGTATAAAATACTTGATTTATAAAGCTTTACGCGTAATAATTATATTATAATTTACGTTTTACTTTATTGCAATAAAAAATTACAAAGTGAAACTACGAAAGGAAAGAGAAAATATAAAAAATTATTTATTTACAATAGTCTTTATGATATTCTTGTCCACAAGTCCGCTTACCGCCAAAGCGCAGTTTGTTCAAAATTATGATCAATTGCATGAAGCCTATGCAGCCGGCAGCTATATCCATCCCGGTGATCCCGCTGTTTCCTTATATATACAGAAGTTTTTTCCTATGGACGGATCGCCGATCTTTTATTCATTCGCAGCATATAACAGCGGCTGGCAGAATCTTTTCACGGTTGATTCATCCGTAAGTTTCATCGTTGATGATCAGACATTTTTCCCAAAGGCAAAATATTTTTCACGCAATATAACCAATTTCCCTATTGTTCATACTGCATCCAGAGTTGAATTTATTTTATCTGATGCGCTAATTGACAGTTTAAAAATTGCGCAGAATATCAGCATAGTCTCTGCTGACAAAAAAATCAACTATCAGCTGACACCGGGAGAAATAAAGGAATTGAAGAATGTTATCGCTCAGAATCATTATTGAACGCAGCACCCCAGCTTTCATTCATCATTTATTTATGCAGTCTCATAAAATCTAGTCTTTCAGGAGTAAATTTATGCACAATATTCTCAACACGATCGCTTTAATGCTGGAGGGTACGGAAACTACGCTGCAGATATTTTTTATCACACTCGTCTTATCCATTCCTATAGGCATGCTGGTGTCGCTGGCAAGGCTTTCGCGACTGAAACCAGTCAGCTGGTTCATGGAATTATATATCTGGATAATGCGCGGTACGCCTTTGATGCTTCAATTATTATTTGTTTATTTTGCCCTGCCGATGGCCGGCATAAAATTATCTGATATTACAGCTGCTTTATTGGCATTTACACTGAATTACGCAGCATATTTTGCCGAAATTTTCCGAGCGGGCATCCAGTCGATAAACCGCGGGCAATACGAGGCGGCAAAAACACTCGGCATGAGCTATACTCAGACAATGCGCCGTATAATACTGCCGCAGGTGATAAGACGCGTTCTGCCGCCTATAAGCAATGAAACCATCAACCTGGTAAAAGATACTTCCCTGATCTATATTCTGGCAATGAACGATTTACTGCGTGTAGCCAGAACTATAGTTCAACGTGAATTTGATATGACTCCGTTTGTCGTTGCTGCTGTTTTCTACTTGGCTATGACTTTTGTTTTGACCTGGATATTCAAACGACTTGAAGCACATTACGGAAAATACGAGGTATAGGCGTGGAAAATAGTACAATTATGATTCAAATGAGCGATATATATAAAAGCTTCAATAATATACCTGTCCTAAAAGGAATAAGCCTGGAAGTAAAAAAAAGTGAAGTGCTTGCTGTTATCGGACCTTCAGGCTCCGGCAAATCAACACTTCTTCGCTGCCTGAATACATTGGAGACCATTGACGGCGGCAGTATAAAAATAAAGGGCGAATATCTGGCAAAAAACAGTGACGGAAAAGCCGAATATGCCGACAAAAAAACTCAAAAGCACATTCTCGGACAAATGTGCATGGTTTTCCAGCAGTTCAATCTTTTTCCGCATATGACAGTTCTGGAAAATCTTTTGGAAGCTCCCTTGCATGTTAAAAACATGAAAAAGAATGAAATTCTTCCCGTTGCTGAAGAACTTTTGCGCAAAACGGGGCTTTTTGACAAGAGGGATGCCTATCCCAGCCGCTTGTCAGGCGGACAGCAGCAGCGTGTTGCCATTGCCAGAGCATTATGTATGTCCCCTGATATTATGCTTTTTGATGAACCGACATCCGCACTTGATCCTGAACTGACCGTCGGTGTTTTAAACACCATGCGGCAGCTTGCCGAGGAACAAATGACAATGATAGTAGTGACACACGAAATGGGATTTGCCCGTGATGCCGCCAGCAATGTTATTTTTATGGCAGATGGAAATATAATAGAAAAAGCAAAACCTCATGATTTTTTCAGTAATCCGCAGGAAGAACGAACAAAATCTTTTTTGAAAAATATGCTGAAATAATATGCCCTGCCTTATGCAGATTTACAGGCAACATGTTGATATCCGAAATTTCTTATGTGCCTGTAAAAAAAACAGCTCCGCTGTTTTTTTACAACGGAGCTGTTTTTACATAGCATTCTATTTATCTGTTTGGTATCTGTCCATTATTTCTTTTACTTTTTGCTTTTCTGTTTTTTTATCGGCTGCCGGTGTCTGTTTTTCCGTCAGCCCAGCGGCCTTAAGATCATCAGGCTTCAACTGATCATGCTGTCTTTGCATTAATTCTATCTTATGAGCTGCTGCATAACTTATTATATTGTCATAAAAGATCCTGTCCAGATTTTTTTCTGACATTTTATCAATATTATCGACATTATTTGATGTGAAAACAGCTATGGAACTCCACCATGTATTCAAATATTCTTCCTGCACATACACCGCGGTGCGTGCTTTAAGATCAATGTGCACTATCCCGGCAAATCCCCAAAGATTGCTGAAACCAGTCACATCTTCATTGTTCCAGCGTCTTTTTTCCGTTACATCCTGTATTTCTATCCAGTCAAACTGCTGCAGAACAGGTACCTCCAAAACATTGGTGTCTGCCATGCCATCGCTGCCGACCGCATATTTCATTTCCGCCTTGTTAAAATAGTAGCTTATCCTCGGTGATGCCTGTACCCACTGGTAAATATCGCTTGGCACATCCTGCGCTGCTGCTGCCGGCAAATTTGCTGTCAGCAGAAAAACGACCGCTGCCAAAAAAACAATTATTTTATGCACCTTTCCTATCGACCTCCTGTGATTGATATGCTGATATTATATCATACTATCTATTCAGGGACAAAGATTAATGGAGACTTAATTCAGACGGTGTTTTTATGCCGCCTGAATAGTAGTCGAAATTATCCAGGGAGTATTAGAGCGGATTAGTCATCGGATAAAGATGATCATTTGCTATTTTGCCGGCATTATTTCGCCTTGCCTAATTATTGCTATTTTAGTACAATTAGGAAGTTAAGATACAGTTGTATGCTTATATCTATTATTTTTAGGAGGTTGATTTTTAATGTCTTTGAATGACAAATTCAAATTCAGCGAACGTAATACTACTTTGAACACTGAAATCATCGCCGGTATTACTACTTTTGTGACAATGTCTTATATAGTCATAGTAAACCCTAGCGTTCTGAGCAAAGCCGGTATGGATTTCAACGGTGTGTTCATAGCAACTATCTTAGCAGCTATGATTGGCACTCTGATAATGGGGCTCGTCGCCAATTATCCGATAGCTATTGCGCCTGGTCTTGGCCTCAATGCCTACTTTGCTTTCGTTATCGTACTCGGTATGGGTATTCCATGGCAGTCGGCCCTGGGAAGTGTTTTTATATCTTCAATCATTTTTCTGCTGCTTTCTCTCACCAGCTTCAGACAAGCCCTCATAGCGGCTATCCCACGCTCACTAAAGGCCGGTATAAGCGGTGGCATAGGTCTCTTCATAGCTTTTATCGGCATGCAGAACGCCCATCTTGTAGCTCCGTCACCCGCAACAATAATAACACTTGGCAATTTCGCCGAACCTGTTGCCTATATGACTATTCTCGGGCTTATAGTCACGATCATTCTGCTTGTGAATAATGTCCCGGCCGCAATTTTTCTGGGTATGCTGATAACGGCAATAATTTCTTTTCTTCTGGGCTATGTAAATATGCCTGCTTCTATTTTCAGCCTGCCTACAGGATTTGAAAGTACATTTATGCAGCTTGATATCGCCGGTGCTTTCACACCTAATCTATTCGCAATAATTTTCACATTTTTTCTTGTTACCTTATTTGATACGACCGGCACCATGATCGGCATTGCCGAACAGGCTGGATTAATTAAAAATGATCGTTTCCCAAATGTCAGAAGCGCACTTCTTGCTGATGCTTTTGCCAGTACTTTCGGTTCTCTTCTGGGCACATCACCTACCTCGGCTTACATAGAATCCGGTGCAGGTGTGGCAGCAGGCGGCCGAACAGGCTTTACCTCTGTGGTCGTTGCTGTATTGTTTTTCTTCATGCTTTTTCTCGCGCCTATTGCCCAAGTCCTGGCAGCCGTTCCGGCTATAACCTCTCCCGCTCTTATAGTTGTCGGCTTCTTAATGATGGGCAGTCTCAATCAGGTCGACTGGAACAATATTGAAGAATCTCTGCCTGCTTTTTTTGTACTTTTCTGGATGCCTTTATCCTATAGTATAACTAATGGTGTGGGAGCAGGGCTTATTCTTTACCCTCTCATAAAAATCTTCCGCGGCAAAATACGTGATGTGCATCCTTTACTGTATGTTTTTATGGTATTATTTATAATACAGTTTATCATGATGAATCATTGAATCCAAAAGGAGGTTTTCTTTGTCTATTTTAAAAAAGAAAAAGCTGTTCATATGTTTTTTGGCTGCAGCATCATTTTCCATTATTCCGGCAGGCAGCTGTTTTGCCGGCCAGCTTGTTCCTCAGCACAACAGCAAATTGAATACCACTGTAAAAGTTGATTCTGTTCAGGCTCACGGACAAATTTTCTCCGGAAAGATCCAACAAATATTGGCGGATTACAAAAAAAAGGATAGCGTCATTCCTGTTCCGTCTGTCACCCGCTCCGCCAATTCAGAAACCATCCTTGGCAGAGCAATGGCCACTCCGGAACAATGCGTCAGCTATCTTCTGCGTATAAATCCTAAGCCGGAAATCTCTGTTTCTCCTCAGGAACTTGTATCCTACTATTATCAGGAGGGCAGTAAAGAAGGTGTCCGTCCCGATGTGGCTTTTGCCCAGGCTCTTGTCGAAACCGGTTTTTTCCGCTATGGAGGTACTGTTACTCCTGATCAGAATAATTACGGCGGACTGGGAACCACCAGCACTATTGTCAAGGGCGCTTACTTTTCAACATCCCAGATGGGTGTCAGAGCACATATACAGCACTTGCTGGCTTATGCCTCTCTCATGCCTCCTCAGGCCCCTATCATCGATCCACGATATTCACTGGTAAGATCAATTTACCAGCAGCAGACCCTGACTTCCTGGCAGGATCTCAACGGTCGCTGGGCTGTTCCCGGTGATACATACGGACAGCACATCCTCAATGTATATAATGCCATATTGAATTCCTGATTGCCTGTCATCAATCAAATGCCAAAGCACAAGAATGCTGCCAACATAAAAATATGATTGGCGGCATTTTTGTGCTATAATATATCCCCGTAACGCAGTTATAGTATTTTTTTCCCCGTCAATATTTTTTCAATATATTGTGCTTAAATTGACATCCACATCTATATATAGTAAAATCTCATATAGTCAGCAATACTTTTATCGACAGGAAGATGGGCCATCCGTCTCATAAACCGTCAAATAAAATGAATGGGAGTAAAAGATGACTACTACAACCATAAGCTCAATAAAAAAACGTACCGGCAGTATCGCCGATTTTAACGCACAAAAGATCGTAATTGCTATCAAAAAAGCGAATCTGGAATCAGTTGATGATACTTTCACACCAGAAAAACTGCAGCGGCTTGCACAAAAAGTTATAGAAGATACAGCGGTTTTTCCCGTTCCGACCGTTGAACAAATACAAGATGCTGTTGAGCGCGTACTTATAGCAGACAATCTTGCCAGTACGGCAAAAGCATATATATTGTACCGTGCTGAGCACACCAAAATACGTGAAGCAAAAGTTAATCTGATGGATATTTACGGCGAACTTACTTTCAAGCAGGCAAAGGATGCCGATCTAAAACGTGAAAACGCCAATATAGATGCCGATACAGCTATGGGCACAATGCTGAAATACGGATCGGAAGGATCCAAATATTTTATTGATAATTATATTCTTCCCAAGGATATAGCAGCAGCTCATATTGATGGTGATATTCATATACATGATATGGATTTTTACATGCTGACAGAAACCTGCTGTCAGATCGATCTGCTGAAATTATTTCATAACGGTTTTTCCACGGGGCATGGGGCATTGCGCGAACCCAATGATATTCGCTCTTACGCTGCGCTGGCCTGTATAGCCATACAAGCCAATCAGAACGAAATGCACGGCGGACAGGCTGTTCCCAACTTCGATTACTCCATGGCGCCCGGCGTGGCAAAAACCTTTGTCAAACAATATTTTAAGGCCCTTGCACAATACTTCAGCATAACTCTCGATAAGTCTGCCGCTGACTCGCGTCTGCTGGTCAATAAAATAGAAAAGGCTGTTTCTCCTTCAATCTCAATGGCTGCCGCTGATTCTTTCGGTAATACTCTTATCAGATTTTTTGATGATTACCAGCAGGAAGCTTTATTTGAACCTATTCCGCTTTCTGTTATCAATGCGGCACACGCCTATGCCGTAAAAACTGCCACTGCCGAAACTGATGCGGCCACATATCAGGCAATGGAAGCCTTTGTTCATAATCTGAACACAATGAATTCCCGTGCCGGTGCTCAGGTACCCTTTAGTTCTGTAAACTACGGAACGGATACCTCACCCGAAGGACGCATGGCGGTAAAGAATTTATTGCTGGCAACTGCGGCCGGCTTGGGCAATAACGAAACACCAATTTTTCCCGTGCAGATCTTCAAGGTAAAAGAAGGTATAAATTACAACAATACCGATCCCAATTATGATCTTTTTCAATTGGCAATAAAGACTTCGGCCAAAAGACTTTTTCCTAATTTCAGCTTTCTTGATGCTCCCTTCAACAAAAAATATTATAAAAAAGGCGATTACAATACGGAAGTTGCCTACATGGGATGCCGCACACGCGTGATGGCAAACGCGTATGATCCCGCTCATGAAACCACCTGCGGGCGGGGAAACCTAAGCTTTACAAGTATCAATTTGCCTCGTCTGGGTATTGAAGCACACGGTGATATCAGCAAGTTTTATAATGATCTTGATGCTATGATCGATCTCGTTATCAGACAGCTGCTGCACCGCTTTAAAATCCAATCGGCAAAATTCGGCCGCAATTATCCATTCCTCATCGGCGAACACATATGGCTTGATTCAGAAAAAATATCCGCTGAAGACAAGATTGGCGATATATTAAAGCACGGCACATTGACTATCGGTTTCATTGGTCTTGCCGAAGCTTTGAAGGCTCTGACAGGGCTGCATCACGGCGAGAGCGCCAGATCGCAAAAGCTGGGGCTGGAAATAATTGGTCATATGCGTAAGCGGATGGATGAAGAATCGGAGCATACTCATCTGAATTTTTCACTTATTGCTACTCCTGCTGAAGGTCTGAGCGGTCGCTTTGTCAAAATAGACGCCAAGCGTTATGGAAAAATTCCCGGCGTGACTGATCGCGATTATTATACCAATTCTTTCCACATACCGGTTTATTATCCGATCAGTGCCTATAAGAAAATTCAATTGGAAGGACCATATCACAGCTTGACTAACGGCGGACATATAAGCTATGTTGAGATGGACGGCGACCCACTTAAAAATTTAAAAGCATTTGAAACAATTATCCGCTGCATGCATGACAGCGGCATAGGATATGGTTCTGTCAATCATCCCGTTGACCGTGATCCTATCTGCGGCTACACGGGTATAATAGATAATGTATGCCCCAAGTGCGGCCGTACAGAGGAAGAACATATGCATCATATAGTCATTCCCCGTACGGAATGTCTGTGCTGATTTGAAAAATATTAAATAAAAAGGATGTGCTGATCATGTTACTAAAAGGCATTGAAATCAACTTAAACGGCTTAGCCGGTATATCTGAGGAAGAAATCGTAAGTTATATCGACCGTATAGAAAATCAATCTTCTAAAAGATTGAAGTATCTTTCTATAGCAGATGACGGCAACGGCAATGTCGCACTTGATTATAAGCTGCGGCCTGCAAAATTTGAACGAATCCGCCGTATTACCGGCTATCTTGTCGGCACTACCGACCGTTTCAACAATGCGAAACGTGCAGAAGAGCATGACCGCGTAAAACATGGGCTTAATTAAGATTGCCGGCACTGTTGATGATTCTGTAGTTGACGGTGAAGGCTACCGTTTCACTATTTTCACACAGGGATGCCCGCACAAGTGTCCCGGCTGCCATAATCCGCATACACACGATCCCAGCGGCGGGAAATATGCTGATCCCGATGCGCTGCTCACGCAGATCTGCAAGAATCCTCTGTTATCAGGTGTGACTTTCAGCGGCGGCGAACCTTTTCTTCAGGCCGGCGAGCTTGCCCTTCTTGCGGAAAAAATCCATGCGGTGCCTCTTAATATCACTACCTATACAGGCTACACGCTGGAGCAGCTCACAGCTATGCATAACAAGGACATCACCCGATTGCTTTACCTTACCGATATTCTTATAGACGGTCCATTCTTGCTTGAGAAGCGGGATCTGACTTTATCCTTTCGCGGCAGCAGCAATCAACGTATCATCGATATGAACGAAACCAGAAAAAAAGGAACTATTATTTTAAAAAATTTTACCTGAAAAACAAACAGGAAGCCCGTCAGAAAAATATCTGACGGGCTTCCTGTTTGTTTTAATTTATCACTTCCGCCCGGCTGCCCCCGTATGGCATTTTACTTACTTTGATCTGCTTGTCGATGCGCTGCTTCAATTCACCGACATGAGATATTATCCCGATCAGTTTATTGCCTTGTGCGAGAGTATTAAGCACACTGACTGCATGTTCCAAAGATTCTTCATCCAATGAACCAAAACCTTCATCGACAAACATAGTATCCAGCTGTATGCCTCCCGCCGATGATTGAATCTCATCGGATAACCCCAAAGCCAAAGACAGCGATGCCTTAAACGCCTCTCCTCCTGACAGTGTCTTTATACTGCGCCGGCTGCCATTATAATGATCTATGACATCCAATTCCAGTCCGCTCTGACTGCGCATATCCTGAGCTGCCGTTTTTCTTATCAATTCATACTGTCCCGCGCTCATGACCATAAATCTGGTATTTGCTCTTTCTATTATTCTGTCAAAATACTGCATCTGTATATACGTTTCCAGCGTTATTTTACTCTTTCCGCTTTGCATACCGACAACAGTCTGAGCTAAATCAAGCTGCCAGATATACTGTTCGGTCAGCTCCTCATAACTGTCCTTTTGTTCAATAATATCTTTCAGTGCCTTTTCATTTGCTGCCATCCGTATATGTATCAGCTGCTGATTTTCTGTCAATTCTTTTTTGGCTTGCGTGAGACTTGCGCGCATACTCTTCAATTTTTCCAGATCGAGCGTGCTGCTTTTTTCAAGCTGCCCGCGCAAAACTGTAAATTTAGCTTTTTCACTGCTTAAAAAGTTCTCTTTTTCCGCAAATTTTTTCTGAGCCTCATTCATTTGCTTTTCTAATAAGACTGCATGCATTTCTTTGTTTTCCAGCATTTTTACTGCTTCGGTCTTATCTTTGTAAGTGAGCAGTTTAGCCTTTTCTGTCTTTTTTTCCCCGATATTTTCTATATTAGCTGTCAAAACAGCTTTTTTCTGCTGATATTCTTTTGCTTTTTCACCGATATCATCATATTTTCCAGACAGCAGCGGCAGCTCTCTGTCCAGTTTTTCTTTTAATAATACTTCTTTTTGCAGCTTATCCATTTCCTGCCTGATAACTGTTCTTTCTCTGTCTGCATTCTTTTGTGATTCTGCCGCCTGTTCTTTTATCCTGCCGCGTTCCCGGCAGCCAAGAAGCTGTTCTGCTTTTTTAATTATCTGTCCGTCGAGCGCACTTAGCTGTCCCTTCAGATCACCTGCCCGCATACTGAGCTCAGACACTTTTTTATCCGCCATCTGTCTCTTTTTTTTAATGATATCCAGTTGTTCCTTGTCAGGTGCATTTTCCACCAAAACTGCCGGCTGCGGATGCTGCACAGATCCGCATACAGGGCATGGTCTGCCGTCTTGCAGAGCTGAGGCTATTATTCCTGCCTGTTCATCCAAATATGCTTTTTCCATCTTGTCACATTCCGCATGAATAACTTTTTGGCTGCCCTGTTCAGCCTTATATGCTTCACATGCTTTTTTATATCTATTGAGCAGTGCATTATAATCTGCCGTATTTACCAAAAGTTCCTGCAGATCTTCCAACTGTTTTTGCAGTATTCCTTCTCTGTGCCTGCATTGTTCTTTTTTCAACATCGCCTCCTGTAAAAGGCTCTGCTGTTTTTTCCCTTCTTCTATCTGCTTACTGAGAATTTTCAGCTGCCTGCATTCTGCCTCTTCTTTCTGTGCCATCACTGTCAGCTGAGAAACATATTCTTTTTCCTGTACTAAAACGGCATCATACTCATCGTATGTGCCCATATTATCCTTTATACCGGCTATAACCTCTATTGCCGCCGCATATTCCTTATCATATCTTTCTTTTGCTTCTTTATAATTTTTTTCCAGCTGTTGTGCAAAAGGAATATTTTTTTCTATCTCCGTCTTGCACAAGGCCATTTCCTGTTTTATCTTTTCCATAGAGGCAGCATAACCCAGCTGGGAATTATTCTGAGCTAGTTTTTCCTCGTTATCTGCTATTTTTTTACTTATCTGTTCTGCAGTTTTTCTATCTTTATTCGTGTATTCACTAATTTTACTGATAAGCTCAGACAGTAACGGTGAATCCTCCAAAACTGCATTTTCTGCCAGCTGGATATTTTTTTTATCGTGTTCTATATCTCTTTTTATACTTTCCAGCTTTTTTGCTGTTTCTTCCGCTTCCTTTTTTAATTTTTCCTGAAGAAAACGATATAATCCTGTATTGAATATCTTGCGGAAAATATCACTGCGTTCTTTTGTCGGTGAAAGTAAAAGCCGCAAAAAATCGCCCTGGGCGATCATAGCTATCTGAGTGAATTGTGCTCTGTCGAGGCCTATCAGCTCTGCCACAGCCTGCGTCACTTCTTTGACACCGCTTACTATTTCCCCGTCTGGAAGGAACAGTTCCGCCGCAGGTTTTTCCACAACTATTTTACTGCCTCTTTTGGCCGGACGCTCATATTCCGGATTGCGCCGCAGTCTGTAGTCGCGATTTCCATAACAAAATATAAGTTCTACATAAGTTTGCGTATCGGTCGAAGCATATTTACTGCGAAACATATTCGTCTCCCGTACAGGACCGCTGGCCTCTCCGTACAGCGCATAAACCAGAGCATCAAAGATAGTAGTTTTCCCCGCACCTGTGTCACCGCTTATAAGATAAATCCCTTTTTTACCTAATTTACTAAAATCTATATCCACTTCACCCGCATAAGGTCCAAAGGCTGACATAACAAGTTTTTTCGGCAGCATCAGTGTTCCTCCCATATTTGTTCTATCAATTTCTCGGCAAAATTCCGCTGTTTTTTACTGAATGGTTTATTATTTTGCAAGGCATAGAACTCACTGAGCATATCAATAGGCAGTTTGCTTTTTTCTGTATTTGCCGTGATGATATTATTTGTCTGCGTTCTTTTATTATCATAATCTATTTTCATTATATTCGGATAAATTGTACGTAATTTACCTATCGCGTCCGGTATTTCATTTTCGTCTGTCAGAGTAACTGCTAAATAATCCTCTGTATCTGTGCCTTCATAATTTTCCCTTAAAACCAAATCTGCATAATTTCCCCGTATCCTGCGCATATCATGTAAAGGCTGCAAATTTCTTGCACTGATATCCACCTTACCTTTTTCTTTTATATTCACAATTGCAAGAGTTTTTTTGTGCCCGCATTCAGAAAAGGAATATTTTAAAGGTGTTCCTGCATAACGTACAAATGCACGCCCGATCTGCTGAGGTCTGTGAATATGTCCAAGAGCGGCATAATCAAACGGGTAAAATATTTCTGCCGAAATATTATCCAGACCGCCTATGCTTATTTCCTCTGAATCGCTCGTCTGTGCCCCCGTAACAAATTGATGTGCAATTATTATATTGCGCGCCTCCCGGTCAATGCGCATTTTCTCCACAGCTGTCCTGACAGCATCATCATATGTCCTTATGTCTTCTTCCGGCCATGCTTTTTTTGCATATACAGGTTTCAAAAATGGCAGCATATATATATTGACTGATCCATATTCATCTTGAATTTTTATTGGTGAAAATATTCCTGTAAATACCGGAGATATATATACACCGCTTTTATTCAGGAGTCCTGTACCGAAGGACAACCGCTCTGCCGAATCATGGTTGCCGCTTATAATAAATACCTTCATTTTCAACTCTGCAAGTTCAGTAAGAAATTTATCCAAAAGACGCACTGCCTCAACGGGAGGCAGTGGTGTATCATAAATGTCACCGGCAATAAAAACAGCCTCTGGCTTCTCCTTCTGCAAAATATTTACCACTTGTGTCAATATGTATTTTTGATCTTCAAGCATAGAAAAATTATTTATTCTTTTCCCTATATGCAAATCAGCTAAATGGGCAAATTTCATAAAAACCTCCACATAAAGAAAGCTCTTATCTAAGCCGCAATTCCCGGCCTAAATAAGAACCCTTTTTTCACCAGGCAATCTGTCTCCTGATCTTATTATAACATAAACTTAGGAAATATCGGTCAATCTGAGGAAGGTAAGATAAGCCTGTTCTTACAATGGTTACAATGGCCTTCTATAAAAAAACGGCCTGTGATTTTCATATCCCATATCACGGTAATTCAGTACAGCTTCTGTTCCGCCGACGAATAAAATCCCTCCCGGTTTCAATGCCTTGAAGAATTCTTTATAAAGTTTGTCTTTAGCTTCCTCTGTAAAGTAAATAACAACATTGCGGCACAAAATAAGATCAAAACCTGTTTCAAAAGAATCCTTCAAAAGATTATGCCGCCGAAATTCAATCTTTGCCTTTATCGTCGGACTGACAGCATATCTGCCATCATCCGTTTTTGTGAAATATTTTTGCTTGCGTCCGAGCGAAATAGCTTTCAGTTCATTATCCGAATATACTCCGTCTTTAGCTTTAGCAAGAATATCTACATCCAAATCAGAGGCCAAAATCCGATGACGCGCCCCCGGTGTTTTTTCATCCAGGATCATTGCGATAGAATATGGTTCTGCACCTATAGAACACCCCGCGCTCCATATATTAAGTTTCGTGTTTTTTTGCAGCAGCTCAGGGATAATAACAGATTCCAATTCAGAAAATTTTTCCGGTGTGCGAAAAAATTCAGATACGTTTATCGTAAGGTATTCTATAAAAGAAGCAAACTCATCCTTGTCTTTGACAGCAAAATCAAAATACGATGAAAAAGTAGAATAGCCTTTACGCGTAACGAGATTATTGATGCGGCGTTTCATCTGTGCTTCTTTATATAAATCAAGATCAATTCCGGTCTTGCTTTTCAGCTTTTGTTTAAAAGCGATCCAATCACGTTCATCCACTTGACTGATCCCTCCTTCTAGATTATTTTTTAAAGTATATATCGGCACGCCCCATGTTTCATCGATCTGCAGTGCCTGTTCCCTCTTTTTCGCATCCATGCGTTTTCATCCTCACACTATACATTATAAAACTAATGTAATTTTATCATAAAACATCTGTGAAGGATAGAATGATGCTCCTATTTTGAGGAATTTTTTTAAAGGACAGCTGAATCGTTACACCAATAGCGCCTATTTATTCTGATAATGGCTGAAGCTGCCAATGGACACAGCAGAGAATTCGCCTTTCAGTCCGCCAAAAAACATTTTTGTTCCCAAGGCTGGGGAAAATTCAGGCATTATTTGCGCAAATAAATCCGGGTCTATATTTAAATTTCGCACCTGAATCATATCAACAGAAACACTGCGCAAAAATTTGCGCCATGCGGCAGCCTCGGTCTTACTGTCATTAAAGCCCGGAAAATAAAGCATGTTAAGCGATACATATACATTTTTTTTCTTTGCATACCTGATAGAGTCAATAACATCTTCCAATTCATAATTACAGCGATAATAAGCTTTATAATTTTCCGATACGGCACTTATTATGCTGACACGCATACTGTTAAGTCCCGCATCCGCAAGTCTGGCAATGCCGTCTGTAAAACCGGCGTTAGTATTTATATTTATCTGGCCTTTATCCGTGCGTGCTCTTATCATTTTCAGGGCAGGAACTATATTATCCGCTGCCAATGACGGCTCACCCTCACAGCCTTGTCCGAAACTTACTATGGCATCAGCTGCTCTGGAAAGATGATAGCTTCCTATTTGTGCAATTTCATCAGGCGACGGACTAAAATCAATACGGCTTTGCGGTGACGGACAGCATTCTGCCGCCTGCAGTGATATGCAGCCCAGACAGTCCGCATTGCAGACAGGCGACACCGGTATACCGGCTTCCCATCTTCCGTAAAAAAGATTCTGTGCCGTACAGCAATGCCATTGCAGTGAACAATTTGCCAAATGCTCCACCAAACGATTGCCGGGAACATCACGCTTGACTTTATTTATCAATTCCGGCAGATTATCCGTATTATAACGTGCGGGATCCCATTTACTATTTTCATCAGTATAAATTGCGGCCGCGTACATTTCATCCTTATACAATGCCACCGCTGTATAACCATATAGGGGAAGTGTCTGCGCAGCCTCAGTTTTCTGGAAAGCAGGCATATAAATTCTTGTATAACCCGCCGGCAGAAGTGCTGCCACTGCCTGCCCTGATACGGGGAGAAGTTCACCGTCTTTTTCTCCCACCGGCATCCGATCCGGCAGATACATCAGGTCGGCACTTTCCGGCAGAGGTATCAGATCTTCCCTTCTGAGCGGTATATTTTGATTACCGCTCCTGCCTGCGGCACTTACACCCGGTGCATCGAAAATTTCACCTTCCTCGTCAGCGTACAGAAGTGTTATTTTCGTTTTACTCATCACATTTTGCCTCACTCAAAGCATTCCTTACAGTTTTTTTCTTTTCCTTGCGCGGATTATATTTGTTCATTGCCTTATCAACAGACTCCGTAATTATACATTCAACAGCAGGAATCAGTGTATCAAAGGCCTTTTCCACAGCATTTTGATCTTCGTCTGAAAATTTTGAAAGAACATGATCATTCACTTTCCAATTCGGCAAAGGGCGCCCTATACCTATCCGGACATGAATAAATTCACTGCTTTTTATACACGATATTATCGATTTTATTCCGTTATGGCCGCCGGAGCTTCCTTTTACCCTTATTCTGATCATCCCCGCAGGCAAATCCATATCATCGTGAACGACAATAAGATCTGCCGGAGATATTTTATACCAGTTGAGTGCCGGTGCAACTGCATTTCCGCTCAGATTCATATAAGTCATCGGTTTCAGCAAAAGCACTTTTTCCGCTCCGATCATCGCTGTTGCCAGACTGCCATTGAATCTTTCCTGCCAAACGCCTGCCGATAATTTTTTGGCTAACGCATCTATAAACATAAACCCTACATTGTGTTTCGTTTTTTCATATTCTTTGCCCGGATTACCAAGCCCGGCTATTATTTTCACCGTATTACTCCTCCTGCATGACGGTTTCTCAGCCGCTGCCAAATCATATAATTTAATCGTTGTCAAAAAATTTCCCCATTGATTCAGTCACATCAAAAATAGACATATAGAAAAAACTGCGCCTGTAAAGTTCCGCGACCGTAAACAGCCTTATTTTAAACCAATATCTGCTTTTATCCCTTTTTTCCAAAGCGGCTATCATATCTACCGGCACATTTTCCAATAAAACCTTTTTCATATTCTGCTTTATTTTTTCCTGTGTTCTTTTATCCAAAAAATGGATTATATCAGTTTCAGCATTCTTCCCCAGACCTTTATCCTGTATTATGCGCCCATATTCTTCATTCGTCTGTTGAAGATGCAATTTATCATCTTTGTAAGAATAAATGGCTAATGCTCCCATTATTTTTTCCAGCAGCTGACTGCCAAGAACGTTTTCTTGTATCAGTGCGCTTATATCTATTGGCATATAATTATCATCAGACAAATAATTATTTATAGCATAATCAATGCTTTTCGGATTGCCTATAAGCTCTTCAAAAGCGCTTTGTTCCATAGGCCGATGGTAAAAAAATCCCTGTGCATAAGTACAGCCGATCTTACGCAGAAAATCCACCTGTTCCTGCTTTTCGACGCCTTCCGTTATGATGATCATATTAAGCCAGCGCCCCATATAGACCACTGACTGGATAATGTCCTTGCCTTTTTTATTTTCTGTTTCCAAAAAGCGCATATCAAGTTTTAATATATTCGCTTTTATATCCTTTAATATATTCAAAGATGAATATCCGCTGCCAAAATCATCTATCAATACTATAAATCCATAATCCATGAGCTTAGCCGATAAATTTATTATCTCCTCAGATTTATCGATATAAGCACTTTCTGTGATCTCCAACTCCAATAGCTGCGGATTTACCGCATACTTTTCCACCAATCCTGTCAATACCAAATAGACATCCATATTAGTTATATCTGTGCGTGAAATATTAACAGATATAGGTACTACATTTTCGCCTGAAGCTATACGTGTTTTCAGCCATTGCACTGTTTTTTCCCATATGTGGGTATCAAGTTTTTCTATAAAACCGTTTTTTTCAAACAGCGGAATAAACACCCCCGGCATAATCATTCCCTTTTTAGGATGCCACCAGCGGACAAGTACCTCCGCTCCTGCGATTTTTCCATTGTTCATATTGCATTTAGGCTGAAAATACAGTTTGAATTCACCGTCACTGAGAGCCTGCTCTGCAATCCCCAGCAATTCCTGCTCCTCAAGCATTTTCCCTCTTACACTGTCATTGAAAACAGCCACATGCTGAAAGTAATTCCGTTTTATTGAACGTAAAGCGAAAATAGCCCAATCGCACAGAAAGCTGACCGCTGTATTTTTCTCGGCAGGACAAATACCGATGGCCGGAACAAGTTTCATCGGCAAGGGTGCTTCAGCAAAAATCGCAAAAATATTTTCCAAAAATATTTTTTGTTGTCTTTCTTCCAAACATACAGCAAATATATCACCGCTTATACGGCCGATAACAGCCTCACCTTCTAAACTGTTTTTCAAATGTCCTGCTAAATAATGCAGGATTTCATCACCGATTTTATTGCCATATAAGGCATTAATAAAGCTGAATTTTTCTATATCTATACAAATTATTATATAGTTAACTCTTTTTTGCAGCAGCTCTGCCGTTTTTCTGTAAAAAGTACTCTTGTTATAGATCTGCGTCAATACATCATTTTCTTTGTGATATTCTAATTGTTTCTTATGATATTCTAATTGTTCTTTGAGTGCTTTTATTTGCGAACAAAGATCTGTTTCCTCGTCTGGCATTTCCTATACTCCTTCCTTTTAAAAGCTCTTTGCAACGCATTCATGCCCAAGTTTTTATTTATAGGCGCAGTATCTATGACAAACGTCTGCCGCAGATGTACTGCAAAAGCAGCATTAGGCAAAACGGACAGCTATCGACTGCATAATTTGCCGGCAGATAAAAAAAATAAAAATCTCCATTCAACAGTTGAAAGTGCTTCTTACCTCTACATATTTCAGCCGATTAAAATAAAATATGCGAAAACAATTACTCCTAAAATGATTCGGTACCAGCCAAAAGCTTTAAAATCATTTTTCTTTATATACCGCAGCAAAAATTTTATGGAGGCGATGGAAACAACGAAAGCAACTGCCATTCCCACAAGTAAGATAACAACCTCTTCCAATGAATAGTTCAGTCCGAATTTTACCATCTTTAATAGACTGGCACCAAACATAACAGGGATAGCCAGAAAAAAAGTGAATTCAGCGGCTATATAACGTGAAGCACCGAAAATAATCCCGCCCAGTATAGTGGCACCTGATCGTGACGTCCCGGGGACCAGTGCCAGCACCTGAAAAACACCGATGATAAATGCGGTCTTATAATCAAGTTCTTCCAGAGTATTTATACGCGGCTGTCTATTTTTATTGCAATTTTCCACTGCTATGAACAAGATTCCGTAGAGAATAAGTGTAAAAGCCACCACATGAGAATTCATAAAATGCGCTTCCATATAATTATTAAAAAGCAGTCCGACGACACTTGCCGGTATACATGCAAAAATCACTTTCAGCCACAGAGAAATCGTCTGCGTTTTTTCAATTGCAGTTTTACTGGCGGCAAGCGGATTGAGTTTTTTAAAATTAAGGACAACAACTGCCATGATGGCTCCAAGCTGAATGACCACCAGAAACATATCCATAAACTTAGGATCTACCGGCATTTTTATAAATTCATTGACAAGAATCATATGACCTGTACTGCTTATTGGCAGCCATTCGGTAAGACCCTCAACAACTCCTAAAAGAATTGCTTCCATTATTATCATAAAGTCCAAAGTTTTCCGTTCCTCCTCACAAATTTCAAGCCTATGGAGCAGTGCTTTATTCTCCAGACGATCTGCTGAAATTTGCATAATAATCACTGCAGTTCAAATGCCGCAGGATGTTTTTCCTACTGCACTTTTCAAAAAGGGCCTTTCCTAAAGGAAAGGCCTGAAAATCAGTACATATAACACATTTATCAAACCTTTGTCTGAACAGCATCAGCCATATCAAACAACTTACTTACAGAGGTTTGTGTATAAATGCGTGCGATAGCTTCCCCAATTGCCGGTGCCATAGACAATGATATTATCTTGCTGGAATGCTTGTCTTTTGGCAGCGGTATAGTGTTAGTGATAACCAACTCATCTATAGGTGAATCATCAATGCGCTGAATAGCAGGATCACTCAAAATTCCGTGTGTACAGCAGGCATGGATCGATTTTACTCCCCGCTGTTTCAAAGCTTTAGCTCCTTCGCACAAAGAGCCTGCTGTATCGACTATATCGTCAATTATTATAGCATTTTTATCTTTTACCTCACCGATCAGACTCATGACTTCGGCTTTTCCCGGCATTGGCCGCCTCTTTTCGATAATGGCAATAGGTGCACCCAGTCTGTCGGCAAGGCTGCGGGCGCGTGTTACACCACCCAAGTCCGGTGAGACAACTACAATATCAGAAAGATTTTTTCCGTGGACATATTTTGCAAGTACCGGTGCCGCCGCCAGATGATCAACAGGAATATCAAAAAAGCCTTGAATTTGTCCCGCATGCAGATCGACAGTAACCACTCTGTTGACACCCGCAGTCGTCATAAGATCAGCAACCAGTTTTGCGGAAATAGGTTCACGTCCACGCGTTTTTCTGTCTTGACGGGCATAAGCATAATATGGCACTACCGCCGTAATATTGCGTGCTGATGCTCTTTTACAGGCATCGACCATTATGAGCAGTTCCATAAGGCTGTCATTTACGGGCTGACTGGTCGGCTGAATAATAAACACGTCCTTGCCGCGTATGCTTTCGCTGATCATAACCTGTGTTTCACCATTGTTAAAATGCCCAACAAACGCATGGCATAACTCGACACCAATATAATCGACTACCTCTTGTGCCAGCTGCGGATTGGCATTACCGGTAAGAATACATAGTTTGTCTGTGTCCAAAATCATTAATTTTCCTCCTGCAATTCATATGCATAAATAATTTTTTTATTATAAAAGGACATATTGTCCTTTATAAACATTTCTATTCTCTTTTATCCCGCCATTTAGCAATATTAGTCTGACGTGCTCTGCCTACGGCAAGTTCTCCCTCCGGCACATCTTTCGTAATGGTAGAGCCGGCACCTATATAGGAACCCTTTCCTACTTTAACCGGAGCCACCAGATTGGAATTACAGCCGACAAAAGCATTATCCTCTATGGTTGTTCTGTATTTTTTCTTACCGTCATAATTTACAGTGATACAGCCGCAGCCCATATTTACACCTGTTCCAATATCACTGTCGCCGATATAACTCAAATGGGGCAGCTTTGTTCCTTCTCCAATATTGGAATTCTTGACTTCTACAAAATTACCGATATGTGCTCTGTCAGCAATCTTTGTATTTGGCCGCAAATGCACATACGGTCCCATCGTAACATCCGCCCCGATCTCGCATTGATGTGCATAAGTAAAAGATATCACAGAACCGCTTCCTATGCTGGTATCACAAAAACGGCTGCATGGCCCTATTTCACATTCAGCACCGACTACAGAATCTCCTTCTATCCATGTCGAAGGATATATTATCGTGTCCCGGCCAATTTTGACGTCGCTGTCTACGTAGGTAGTGTCAGGATCCATTATTGTAACACCATCTGCCATAAGCTGTCTATTTTTCCTCTGGTGCAATATTTTTTCGGCCTGAGATAGCTGTTCGCGCGAATTTATTCCCAACGTGGCTTTATAGCTTTCAGCGGCAACAGCCGTTACTTTCTTCCCTTCTGCATGAATTATTTCCAAAACATCCGGCAGATAATATTCGCCCTGGGCATTATCGTGTCCGACTTTGCACAATGCAGCGAAAAGTTCCCCTGCATTAAAGCAGTAAATTCCCGTGTTCACTTCAGTCACTGCTTTTTCCGCAATGCTTGCATCTTTGTGTTCAACAATCTTTTTAAACTCTCCGCCGAAAGTCCGGATTATACGACCATAGCCTGTAGGATCAGGCATAACAGCCGTCAGTACAGAAGCCTGTGCTTCTTCTTTTTGATGCATTTCATAAAAATTACGCAGGATCTTAGCCGTAAGCAGGGGCGTATCGCCGCACAATACCATTACCGTATCATTTTTGTCGATCATTGGTTCTGCCTGACGCACAGCATGTCCTGTTCCCAGCTGTTCCTCCTGAACAACTATCCGCACGCTGTCTCCCACAGCCTGTTCTACTTTTTCACGCCCGAAACCGACAACAACGACGTTATTTTTGGCGCCTGCACCGTTTGCCGCATCAATGACATGCTGCAGCATTGTTTTCCCGCCCACTCGATGCAGCACCTTGGGTAAAGACGAATTCATCCGCGTTCCCTTACCGGCTGCCAGTATTATAGTAGAAAATTTTTCTGCGCTCAATTGTTTTCACTTTCTCCTTCTATATTTTCCATATCCTGTTTTATATCTTTCATACTCTTCAGCAGTGTCTGTTCTGATTTTTCCATATGCTTTTCCGCTGCCTTCTGAGCATCCATGACATTCCCCTGCGCAATAGTATCCACGATACGTCTGTGCTCCTCAAGCGTTTCACGCAGCCGCCCCGGATAGGACATTGATTTAGTACGAAAACTGGTGAGCTGTTCACGCAAATTGGATATTATACCTACCAATCGATTATTGCGGCTTGCTTTATAAAGTAAATCATGAAATTTGGTATCCACTTCAACAATTTTATTCATATCGTTTTCTTCAATATATTCGCCGATTTGAACCAAAAGCCGCTGCAATTCTTCCAGCTCGTCCTCTGAAATTCTTTCCGCAGCCAAACCGCTGGCCAGTGAATCGAGCGCCGTGCGTATTTCAAAAACCTCATTGACATCACGAATGGACAAATTGGCCACATAAGTGCCTCGGCGCGGCATCATTATCACATAGCCTTCCAGCTCCAGCTTTCTGATAGCCTCACGCACCGGTGTACGACTGACGCCAAGCTGCTCAGCCAGGTGTATTTCCATAAGACGCTGACCCGGTTTTAATATTCCGGTCCGTATAGCATTTCTTAAGGTTTCAAAAACAACCTCACGCAGCGGCTGATAGCTGTCCAGCTTTATCGGCATGAGCTTCTTGCTGTTTCCCATAATAACTTCCCCCTATTTATCCGCACTCGCCGGTACTGCCTCATATACTTCCAACTCTTCATACTCACGGCGCATTTTAACTGCAATGCGTCGTGCGGCTGCCGCATCCCCGCATACAGCAAAAATACTTGGCCCGCTGCCCGACATCAAAGCTGCTTTGGCACCATACAAACAAAGCTTTTCTTTGTAAACCGCCAGCTGCGGATAGGTTCCAATAGTGACGCTTTCAAGAACATTACCCAGTGAACCGCAAATTCCATCAAGATTTTTTTTAGCCAATTCCCCCATCATCAGATTACTGTCCGGATGTTTTTTTACCAGCTGCTCCCTGTAATTTTTATACACCCATGCTGTAGATATTCCCAGTTTCGGCTTTATAAGAACAAACGCACAGTTTGGCAGTGATGCTATCGGAGAAATCTTTTCACCTCTGCCTTTAGCCAGCATTGTCCCTCCGACTACACAAAAGGGAACATCTGATCCCAGCTCAGCTGCCAATATACAAAGTTCCCTCGCCGGCAGAGCAAGATCAAAAAGATCGTTCATACCGCGCAGCACAGCCGCTGCATCAGTACTTCCGCCGGCTAGTCCTGCCGCCACAGGAATATTTTTTTCCAGAGATATTTTCACGCCACAGCTTATATTATAAGTACGTAAAAATAATTCGGCAGCTTTATAAATCAAATTATCTTTTTTATCTGACACGCCTTCTACAACACAATCAAGTATTATATCGCAAATATCAATTTTTTCAATTGTGAGTTTATCACTAAGATTTATTGACTGCATGATCATTTCAACCTCATGATAACCATCATCTCTTCTGCCGAGAATATCAAGTGTCAGATTGATTTTCCCATTTGCTGTAATTGTAATCAAAATTTTCCACTCATCCTATGATAAAATCCCTTTTCAGGCAAAACTTATTCTCCATCGAAATACATTGTTTTTCCATGCAACTATGCACATGTATATGCTTCCTATGAAAGAAAATACAATAAGATTGTAACAATTTTTTATTCAAACAGCAATAGTTTGAGTCTTTCTTCTTGACATTATTGGTAATAAATCGCATAATTGAGGTGAAATTAATAATTTAATTTATTAAATTTATTGTTCATAATTATGTTAAATTTATAAATTCAGCATAATAGTATTCTATTATTCCCCAAGTTCAGATACAGTTGTTTTATCCGGGGATAAAAGCTTATTTATCAGTGGTTTCGTTAAATTTTGCATTTTTCGCCACATGCTTCAAAATTTATCGAAACCACTGATTTTATTATAATCGAAGGAGCTATTTCCATGTCTCTGCATACCATCTCACTGGTCGATATAAGCAATGATGCCACGGCAGATCAATTTACAGCTATTATTCAATCTGTCATCGGCGCGAAAATAATAGCATTCGACGCATCTGTTCCTGCCCTGATTGTCAGTTGTTCAGACAATGATCTTGCCGCTGTCGTAGAGCTTCTGCAAAATTCCGGATATTGTGTAGGCGCTCTGCCCAGAGTTCGTTTTTATACTATCAAATATCCGCTGCAAATATTGCTGATTTCTATAACAGCTTTACTTTTTCTAATATATCTGAACCTTGCACAGGCTGCAGCATTGCCTCTGCCTGTGATCATAGATCCCGTTCATGATCAGGGTGCATTTATTACTGCCCGTTTTTTCATTATCATATTTATTATGCTGATCAATATCCAATATTTTTTCGGCAGCACGAAAGGCCCCGCCGGTCTTTTAAGTCCTGACCTATTGATATGTACCGGTATCATAATAGTATTTTTACTTGGTCTATATGAAACTATTCCTGTATTCATGGGCATAAACCCCTCTGTCGGCAATTTCTACGGGGAAACATCGTGCCTCATCATTATTCTTGCAACTGCTCTTAAAGTATGTGAAACCAGCCATATAGAAAGGTTAACTGATTCTTTGCGCCAAGATGCTGATTTTCCTGCCTCTGCTGCTGTACTTGATCTTGATACTGACGAAGAAAAACAAGTTTCTTCATCTCACCTGCAGCCGGATGATATTGTAACGATTAAAACAGGACAGACGATTCCCGCCGATGGGGAGATTTCCTGGGGAGAGGGCAGTGTTGATGAATCGAAGCTTACCGGCAGTTTTGACCTTATTGATAAAGCTCCCGGTGATAAAGTATTCCTTGGAACGATAAACACAAAGGGGACTTTTCATTATCGCGTATCGGCAGCTGTGAACGAGTCCGTATTGCTGCAGCTTACAAAATTGCAAAAAACAGCTGCAAATATGAATACGGATATCGAACATACTACAATAAAAATAGTGAGAGCATCTGCTGTTTTTACTATTTTTTCCAGTCTTTTTGCTGCTGCTCTGGCTATTTACATAAAAGAATCACCTGCATTTATCTTTTCTGTTCTTGCATCAATTCTAGTTGCGGGCTATCCACCGTCTGTCATCAGCTCTGCACGCATCCCTTTTTTATTGGCTGCAAGGCAATGGTATACCTGTGGCATTTTTTTCAAAAATATAAGAATCATTGAACAGATATATCATATAGACACCGTCATACTTGGCAAAACAGGCATACTTACCGAAGGGATGCCTGCTGTTGCTGCTCTGCAGGCAGAAGGCATAACTCCCAAAGTTCTGTTATCTCTCGCGGCAAGCACAGAAAAAGATCTCAAACACACGCTGTCTAAAGCATTACTCGCCTCATCCGTAAAAAATCAGGCTCATCTTCAAAGGATATCTTCCTCACAGTTGATAGAAGGCAGCGGCGCAGAAGCGCTTGTCAACGGAGATATAGTCCGTGTAGGCAAAGCTTCATGGCTAAAGGAAGAAGGCATCAATATCAGCAATGAACTTCAAATGAAGGGGTTTCAAATTTCCAAGGAGGGAAGCACTCCTATTTATATTGCTTTAAGAAAATACTGTCACGGTGTTTTGACAATGACGGATTCTATAAAATATGGCAGTAAGACAGCTCTTGCCCATCTGCACAACATGAAAATAAATACAATGCTTTTCACCGGTGATAATAAAAATACCGCCAAATATATCGCGGACCAGCTGTCTATAACTCAATATAAAGCTGAGCTGCTCCCAGATGATAAGGCACAGGAAATTGAACTGCTGCATACACACGGACTTACTGTAGCTGCCGTTGGCAATGCCGACAATGATTTACCGATGCTGAGGGCAGCAGATATAGGGATATTCCTAGACCACAATGTAAATCCAGCCGCAGTTTCCGCTGCTGACATAATATACCCAGGCGGCAGCTTGCAGCGGGTAGCTGAAACAATCAAATTTTGCAGATATATGATGAAGCATATACATTGTAAACTTATTTGTGCTGCTGTTTTCTTTTTTCTGGTGCTTGCCAGCATATTTATTTTTCCTTATTATTTGGGTTCAGCTGAATTCTTTCCTGCTGCTGCCGCCACTGCCATGACTTTGCTGGGATTCTTAGTAATCAAAATCCCTCTTTTCCTGCATAAGCTTTAAGTTACTCACATCCACAGATGATTTATTTTTCAATATCCAACGGACTGATCCTGCCCGTTAGAATAACTACTTTATCATTATTTCAGGAGGTCTTTATTATGTTGAAAATCTATATTGACGGCATGATGTGTGAACACTGCATATCCTATATCAAAGCAGCCTTGGGTGATCTTGAAGGAATGCATGAGATACGAGAAATAAGTCTGAAAGATAAGTATGCGCTCGTCAGCTGCAGTACTGATGAAGATATTTTGCGTAATGCTATCAAAGATGAAGGATATAGCGTTACTAAAATAGAACAGTGTTAGTAATACAAAATTTTCAGCAAAGGGATTTTATTTTCATGAAAAAGATATTATTGTTTCTGTTTCTTGTCCTGTTTTATGTTCCTACGAGTGCACATGCCGAAATTCGCCAGACAGAAAGCGGCAATGTCGTTGCCAGAGAAAGTGCTTTCACCTATATGCAGGCTCCGGAGCCGCTGCCCGATGCAGCATCAGCCGGTACGAATAAACCATCTTCAGTTAAGCCTGAAAATATTTTTTCTGTTTACGTAAAAACAACACGTTTTTATAATCGCAGTAAAACACATTATCGTTTACTCAGAGAATTGTCTCTTACCTCTCATACTGAGTCTGTTGATTTATTATTTGATAAAGATCAATTGCCCAAAATAGAATATACCAAGGACGGTTCAACTAAAACGCTGCCCCTGAAAAAAGTCACTTATACCAATTCTTATTTCATGTCATTTAAAGTTACGCCTGATTTATTAACTCCGCTTTATGATGCCGACAAAGTGGAAGTAGTATTTCCAGAAATAGTGAACGGCAGCAATGTGGGCTATACCAAAGACAAGAAGGGTAATAAAAAACCACATTACCAAAAAAAAGACTTAAAGAAGGATTCTATATTAACTGAGCAGCGTTATGAACTTCCCAAAAACCTTATAGCCGAATGGCAGCTTGTATTATCTTCCGATTTAACTCCTGGTACTGTCGAAGATACTCTCCAATAGAAATGTATTCCTGTACCTGACATTTCGTACAGAAAATAAATTAAAAAGAATCATGCGTTATGCATGATTCTTTTTAATTTATTTTCTGTATTTTTGATATATCTTTAACTTTGGCTGCTACTTCCAGGATTTTTTCCATAGAACTGCCTAGTGATGCCTCCACTGCCGCTATGACAGCCCCTTCCAAAACAGGTGCATCCGCTATGCAGATTTCCTTTTCATGCAATTTTCTTCTGTTCTTTATCATATCTGCACAAATTATCGCACTGCCCAAATCGACAAATAAAATCACGCCGTGCCCTTCATCAACCGCTTCGATAGCACGTTCTACCTTATCAAGATCTATTCCTAAACATCCGTCATCACAGCCCCCCGTTGCCGCAATCGGCTGCCCCGGTTTTCCCATTTCGACAGCTATTTCTCTGATGCCTTCTGCTGCCTTCAGACTATGTGACACTATCACAATTCCTACCATCTACATCCATCCTTATCCGATAAAATGCAAAACTTAGAATTTTTTAAACAGTATTCCGTATCCTCTATCGGCGCAATACATTTTTCTTTATTATACCACAGTCAGCTTCTACATAAAGCATATTTTTGCTTTTATCACTTTATATGTGTATATATCGCTCAGACAGCAAAATCGATTGTTAATATATATTTAATCTGCTAAAATAATATATATTAACATCAGGAGGCTGACATCATGAATTTTAAATTTACTCACAATAATATCAATGTCTTTGATTTAAAAAAATCAATAGCTTTTTATGAAGCAGCGCTCGGACTCAAGGAAGTGCGCCGCAAAGAAACTCCCAATTTTACACTTATATACTTAGGTGACGGAAAAAGCACACACGAACTGGAATTGACATGGCTTAAAGATCGCAAAGAAAAATATAATCTGGGGGACAATGAAGTACATCTCGCTTTCACTGTGGATAATTTTGACGAAGCACATAAAATGCATGAAGAAATGGGCTGTATCTGCTATGAAAATAAAGGAATGGGCATCTATTTCATAAGCGATCCTGACGGCTACTGGCTGGAAATTCTTCCCATAAGATAAACGGCAGTAAGTTATCATAAAATGGAAAAGAGAGCATGACGATGAAACACAGCTATTTTATGCAGGCAATCAATGAATTTGACATACCGGGAACTGCTCTGGCACAGGCAGCAGCTTGTGTTCGTTACGATATTGAGCAAGGTTTATCCGGTAATCCCAGCTCTTTAAAAATGCTTAGATCTTATATAGGTCTTCCCACCGGCAATGAAACAGGTGAGTATCTGGCGCTGGATTTTGGCGGTACAAATTTGCGTGCTGCCTTAGTGCATTTAGATGGCAATGGTAATTTTAAAATCAGCAAAAAAGTTGCTAAACCATTAAAGTTTTCCGGTCTGTATGATTTTATCGGTTCCGGTTCCAAGGGCAGTGAGCTTTTTGACTTTATTGCATCTGTCATCGACGAAGCGATCGACGGCGATCGAAAGAAAAAATACTATCTTGGCCACACATTTTCCTTTCCCTCAAGGCAGACAAATATATATAACTCCAGCTTGATGACCTGGACAAAGGAATTTGCCACCAGAGATGTCGAGGGAAAAATAGTCAATGATCTTCTTAAAGAGGCACTGCAGAGACAGAATATCGGCAATGTGGAACCTGTTGCAGTAATAAATGATACGGTAGCCGTACTTCTATCGGCAGCCTATAAATCTGCAGACACTTATATAGGCTCTATCTATGCTACAGGTCATAATACATGTTATTTTGAAAGAAGCACTGATTCAATTCCATCACCTATGATCTTAAATCTTGAAATAGGCAATTTTGATAAATTGTCTGTTAATAAATATGACAGCCATCTTGCCGCTGCCTCAGAATATCCTTATCAGCAGCGCTTGGAAAAAATGGTATCCGGGCGCTATCTTGGTAAATTATTTTCCTACTGTGTTCAGGATATATATGATATGCATACATTACCTGCCTTCATCAGTGAGGACCTTTCTTTTGTTCTGAATGTTTCTGATACAGATTTTTCTCCTGTAGTAAAACTTTTCAAAGCCCGCTCCAATATTGATCTTTCTTTGGAAGATGCCCTATTTATCCAAAAACTGGCTGCATCTATAGTAAATCGTTCAGCCCGCCTCACCGCCGCGACCTATTGCGGTATTTTATGGCACATATTTCCAGATACACTTCCGCCGCACAAAATAGTCATAGATGGTTCACTTTTTGAAAAAATGCCCGGCGTAGAAGGCAGCATGTATAAAGCTCTCAATGAAGTGCTCGGTGCTGATGCTGCCGGGATCACTTTAGCGGCAGAAAACGGCGGCTCCATTTTGGGTGCAGCTATAGCAGCGGCTATGAGCAAAAAAAGACAATGAGGACAGCGAAATGAAACAAGATCTGAGTCTCAGCATAAAACAAAAAATGATCATGACGCCGAGAATGCAGCAGGCCGTAAAAATTCTTCAAATGTCTTCGCAGGAACTTCATGAGACCATTGAACAGGAATACAATGAAAATCCTACTTTGGAATTTGCAGAACCTGCCCCTGATATTTCTGCCGACACTCCCGAAAAACTCAATGCCGAGGATATTAAAAAATTAGCTGAATTTCTTGAAGGCGGCAGCACTGCCCATCACACCGCAGCATCCGGTGAAGGCTATGATTTCAAAAGATTGCCGGCGCCCTGCAAAGACCTTGCCGATAATCTTTATGAACAAGCCGGTATGACTTTCAGCAGCGAGCAGGAACATCGCATCGCTGATTATATCATAGGCTGCATCGATGAAAAAGGCTATCTTACAATTTCTGCGGAAGAAATAGCAGCTCTCACCAAAACAGAACTGCAGTCGGTAAAAAACATTCTCAGTATCATTCAAACCTTTGAACCAGCCGGCATAGGCGCCCGTGATCTGTCAGAATGTCTGCGTCTTCAAGCCTGCAGCCTTGGTCTTTATAATGGTCTTGTAGCTGTTATCATCGACAAGTATCTTCACAATCTTGCCAAAAATCAGTTGAAATTAATAGCTGAAAAAGAAAACTGCCCCATTATCGACGTGCAAAATGCCGCTGATACAATAAAACAGTTCGATCCTAAACCGGGTGCAGCATACGGCAATGAAGAAATAGAACATATAATCCCCGATGTTACTGTCCGAAAAATTGATGATAAATATATCATTTTTGTAAATGAATACACCGTTCCCAGTCTGCGTATCAGTGATCTTTACCGCAATACACACAGTATGGACAAACAAACAAAAAAATATGTTGAGCAGCGTGTCAACTCAGCTATATGGCTGATAAACAGCATAGAGCAGCGCAGACAAACCCTTTATAATGTGGCCTCCCAGATCGTTTTCCATCAGAAAACCTTTTTTGACAAGGGTTCCTCTTATCTGCGTCCTCTGTCTATGAAAACGATAGCAGAAATATTAAATATACATGAGTCTACGGTAAGCCGGGCCATAGCCAATAAATATATGGAAACACCGCACGGCATTATAGGCATAAGAAAATTTTTTACCGCGAACGTCGTATCCAAACCCACCGGTGAAGAAGTTATCGCCATCCAAATAAAACAGCTTATTAAAGACTTTATTGACAACGAAGATATTACCAAGCCATTGAGCGATCAGAAAATATGTGACTTACTGAAAAAACAAGGTATAGATATATCTCGCCGAACAGTTATGAAATATCGTGAACAGCTTGGTTATCAGTCATCTCCCAGCAGAAAACAATATAAATAAAAACAATGCCGGATAAACACATCCGAGAGCTCTTCAAGTTTTGTGTAAACACTAAAAGCTAATATAAAATTAATAGTAATATAATTTAAGAGTATTGCTTGTAAAAGTGATGCCCTTTAAACATCTCTTTCTAAAAGGCGTTCTTCAAAATAGATATCTAGCTGTGCCCTTATTTGACTCCAGTCTTGTCGCCGTCCAGTCCATTTTTTAGTAATGTCCATCATTGCTAAATACAACATTTTTAGGAGGCTGTCGTCTGAAGGGAAAATGGTCCTGGATTTAGTGACTTTTCTAAGCTGCCTGTTAAAGCCCTCTATGGTATTTGTAGTATAAATGAGTCGCCTAACGGCGAGTGGATATTTAAAATATGTTGCTAAAACAGCCCATTTTTCATGCCATGATTTATAAATTTTAGGATATTTACTATCCCATGTTTCTTTAAAATGATCAAGCTCAGCTAATGCTGTTTCTTCTGTTGGAGCAGCATATACCAGTTTTAAGTCTGACATCAGAGCTTTTATGTCTTTGTAAGATACATATTTTGTTGAACTGCGTATTTGATGAATTACACATTGCTGTATTTCTGTTTGAGGGTACACTGCTTCAATAGCTTGTGGGAAGCCACTGAGACCGTCAACACAAGCTATTAGAATATCTTCTGCCCCACGATTTTTCAACCCGTTCATTATGGACAGCCAGTATTTTGCACTTTCATTTTCGCCAACATACATGCCTAAAACATCTTTATGCCCGTCCATATCTATGCCAAGAGCAATATAAACAGCTCGTTTTACAATATGCCCATCACAACGAACATGGTAATGAATGGCATCCATAAAAACAACGGCATATACCTCTGCTAATGGTCTTTCCTGCCATTCTTTAACTAAGGGCATTATCTTGTCTGTTATACGACTGATGGTGCTGTCAGATATTTCCAGGCCATATAAATTTTGCATATGAGATTCTATATCACTGGTAGTCATTCCTTTGGCATACATAGAAATAATTTTTTCTTCCATATCCTGAGTGACAGTGTTCTGATATTTCTTTACAATCTGTGGTTCATATTCGCCATTACGATCTCGTGGAACAGCAAGATTCATATCTCCATAACTCGTATGCATTGTTTTATTGGAATGTCCATTTCTGGAATTGTCAGTTTCTTTATTTTTATAGTCATATTTACTGTAGCCAAGAGATTCATCCAATTCACCATCAAGAGCACCTTCCAATAAAACAGACATCATATCCCTCATGACATTTTTAACATCTGCACCATCACGAACATTGGTATTAGTATCCTTTAAATAATTTTTCATCATTTCCCGCATTGCTGCTTTTTGGGTACTTTCATTTTTCCTGCTCATAAATAAAACCTCCAAACTGATTTTATATTACATCAGCTTGAAGGTTTACACAATCTATGAAGAAGTCCCACACATCCGGCATTGTTTTTATTTATTGAGGTCATTTATAGCTTTCCATAAAACCATCCAAATCATCCGCTGCTTTTGTAATATGACCAAGAGTGGCCGTTATCTCCTCTGTTGAGGCAGCCTGCTCTTCACTGATCGCCGCTACCGTTTCTATCGACTTGAATATCTCAGCCACTGCATGATTCATTTCTTCCAGAATAGAATTAATCTGCTCAGTCGCAGTCTTGGACTGATCAGCAAGCTTACGTACTTCCTCGGCAACAACAGCAAAACCTCTGCCATGCTCACCGGCTCTTGCCGCTTCTATAGCTGCATTCAATCCGAGCAAGTTTGTCTGCTGTGCAATATTATTGATAAACTCAATAACTTTTGCGGTTTCACCGCTTTTTCTCTTCAGATTGGTTGCCTCTGTTATCGAACCCTGCCCTGATTTTGCCAGCTCACTGGCACTGTTTGCCACCTGTTCTATTGATTGATAGGCCACCTGCGCGGACTTGGCCACATCCTGAACAGCTTTCAGCAGTTCAACATTTGACTTCATATCTATGCCGCTGCTGACTGTGCCGATTACTTTATTATCAATTCCGTAAATCGGAGAAAAAATTGCTCTTATTGGCACACCATACACATGTTCTTCCGTATCTTCCTCTACGATCGATCTGCTGTTTATACTCTTCTCAATAGCTGTTGTGATCGGTTTTCCCGGTTCAATATCTATGTCGAATTTTTTGCCTTTTTCATAGCTTATATATTTTTCATGATCGGTAAGCGCCACGACCAAATCTTCACGAACAATATTTTTAATATATGGCATAACCACTTTAAATGCATTCAAAATATCTTCATTTGTCTTTATATTTTCCGGATAATTCATTACGATTAGACATCCTCTCTACACAAGTCCCTTATCAATACACAAACTGCTGAATAACACAATTATCGTCTCTTGATTGTAATTTATTCATACAAAAAAGTCAATTTTTTATATTTTTAATACGAAATGATTCTTTTTTTCTCCTTTCATGCATATCCCTAAAAAAGTTATTTTATTCACAAATATACTTGTTATTTTATTCACAATCGTTTATAATAACTTTGTGACAAAAGGTACGTATTTATCGTACCGCACTGCTGCCAATAATTGCAGTTAATCAGATTTTATTCTAGGAGTGGGAAATATGTCAGAAAAAAGACCTCATGTAGTAATTGTAGGCGCCGGATTCGGGGGAATTAAGGCAGCCCAGTTACTCGCTCAGGAAAATGTGGATGTAACATTGATTGACCGCAATAATTTTCATTTATTTCAACCGTTATTGTACCAGGTATCTACCTCTATGCTGTCAATCGACGAAATTGCCTATCCGACAAGAGCATTTTTCCGCAAGCACAAAAATGTCCGTTTCATGCTTGCCCATGTACAGGGTTTTGATGCAGAAAATAAGGAAGTCATCACACCGTATAAACGTGTGAAATATGATTACCTTATTCTCGCCGCCGGCTCAACGACCAATTACTTCGGTATGAATAAGCTGGCATACTCTACCTATGGGATGAAAACCTTACGTGAGGCAATTCATATACGCAATCACGTACTCCACATGTTTGAACGTGCCGAACGCGAAGCGGATCCTGAAGTACGCAAGAGAATGCTTACTTTTGTCTGTGTTGGCGGTGGTCCTACCGGAATCGAAGAAGCCGGATCATTATCTGAACTGGTTCATATTGCCATGAAAGATGAGTATCACGGTCTTGACTTAAATGAAGTTTCTATTATTCTTATTGAAGCCACGGACAAGGTTCTGCCTATGATGCCGGAAAATCTTCGCAACGAAACTGTACGTGTCCTCCGTTCAAAAAATGTCGATGTCCGTCTTAACACACAAGTAGTCGACTGTGACGAAAATACGCTCACATTGAAAGATGGTACGAGCATCTCGACTAATACAGTAATTTGGGCCGCCGGTGTAAAAGCTGTCCCTGTTATAGAAAAATTTGGTTCTGAAGTGGACCGTGCAGGGCGGGTAGTCGTCGGAAAAACATTACAGATCCCCAATCATCCGGAAGTTTTTGCTATAGGTGACTGTTCCCATTTTGAACAAAGCGGTCGTCCCCTGGCAACCATCGCTCCCGTTGCTACACAGGGTTCTGTCGTGTGTGTTGAAAACATAAAGAAACTTATAAAAGGTAAAACCGATTTAAAAGAATTTGTTTATCACGATGTAGGCAGTATGGCCACAATCGGAAGAGGTCAGGCTGTCATGTTTAAAGGCAGCATTAAAATGAAAGGCTTTTTCGCATGGTGTGCATGGATGCTCATTCATCTAATGAGACTGGCCGGTACACATACCAACATGACTGTTGCTTTGAAATGGGGCTGGAATCTTTTATCCGGTATCCGTATCGGACGCATAATCACCAATATTCCTGACAATCGTAATGAACAATAACTACCGCCTTTATTTATCTATAATTTTGTACCAAATCGACTTATTCGGTTTGGTACTTTTTATGTTATAATAAATTTAAAAGTTTTTTAAAGGATGTGCTTTTATCTTTGTTTAAGGCAATATTTGCATTCTGCGTTTCTGTTTTGCTTGCATCGCAGTTTTCTTATACCTGTGCCGCTCTTCCTGCACAAAATGTGGCTGATGGTATAACAGTAAAAGAACAGCCCCTCAAAATAAGTATCTTGTGGTCACCTGTTCCCAATGCGGTTCAATATGAGCTTAATATCAGCAATGCGCTCACAGGTCAGCAGATAACTGCTGTACAGTCCATCTACGCGACAGGATACGAATTGGATACAGGACTTTTACCGGAAACTCCCGATCAGCTGCAATGGCAGGTGCGCGGACTGGATTACAACGGCAATCCCATAAGTGATTACAGTCCCTATAAAGCTCTGGGCAATTCTATTATCAACAGCGACAGACCTATTCCCACCACTCAGTTCGATAAAATGGCTTATACTCCGCTTTATCCCGTTTATTCATGGATTCCCTACCTTCATGCCGCAAAATATACTCTACGCATATATTATGACGATGACAGCAACGTTCCGACACATGACAAATTACTTAATGAATATCAGACCGACGATACATTTGATTTTTATGATCCGGCAGCTTACACACAGGCGGGCAAGTATTATTGGACTGTCCAGGCGCGTGATGCTGATAATAAGCCTATAAGCCGTTGGTCCGCACCATCCTACTTTTCTGTTACCGACAAGAATATAAAGGTAGCCGCATTGGGTGACAGCATAACTCACGGCGGCGGTGCTATCAGCACTCCTCCAGGATATACCATGTACAATTGGCAGACCTATTCCGTCGTACCGATTTTAAACATCGGTTACAGCGGTGATACCACAGGAGCCATGCTGCATCGTTTTTCCAAAGATGTACTGCCTTTCCATCCTCGTATATTAGTCATCATGGGCGGAATAAATGATATACGTGCCGGAATCAGCGCAGATGAAGCTATTCAAAATCTTTCGGCAATACGCAGTTTATGCCTTGACAACAATATAATCCCTGTTATGGTCACTGCCAGTCCCATCTATCCCGAAAAAATGCAGCGTATAGATATCACACCCGCACCTGACTGGCAAAGACAACTTTCCTTATTAAATCATTGGATACTTTCCTATCCCGACTCAATAGACACGTATCTGCTCCTTGCCGATAATCAGGGGCTGCTAAAAAGCAGTTTTACTACTGACGGACTCCATCCTGACGCTGCAGGCAAAAAAATAATCGGCGAAACAATCAGTACTGCGCTGTTAAAAAAATACCCGGTAATCCTCTCTCGGCTATAAATCTTTAAATAAAGAGGCTTAACTGATGGAAAATAATGATGATCTGCAAAATATTGAAAAAGCTATAGAAGCCATTAACAAATTATGCAGCCGCTGCTCTGTCTGCACTCCAGAGTGCCATGTGGCTGCGGCTAAACGGGCCATGGAAGCACTGCGTTACGACCTCCAACAATCATACAATGAATAATATTCCCGCGAATTCAGAGTCTTAATATTTTTACCGTAAGAAAAACAACATTGTTTTTCGCATCTGCTCCTGATATTTCATCATAAAATTATGATTTCTACAATAAAATTTATGAAACGGCGATAAATATGGATAAATTACATATGCCTACACTTCGCGTCTTAGAAGTTTTTAAGGCAATATATGATAATGAAAAGGGACTTACTTTAACTGAAATTTCACGCAGCACCGGCATAGCAAAAGGTACGCTGCATCCCATAGTTGCAACACTTTTAGAAAAAGAATACCTTGAAAGCAACGGCTCATTTATTTCAATAGGCAGAGGGGCTTTTAAGCTCGGATATTCTTACGCTCATTCGCTCAGCTATCTGTATATACTCAAACCGCATATGCGCGAAATCGTCACTTCCTGTGATGAAATATGCCAGTTGGGCATTTTAGACGGGAAAGATGTTCTTTATATAGAAAAAACTGAACCAAAGCAGGCTATACGTATTGAATCATCTGCCGGAAAAACTATTGCTGCTTATGCCACGGCTCTGGGCAAATGCCTCTTAAGTGGTCTGACCGAGAAAAATATCACCATATTGTATCCGGAAAAGCTCTTTTCTTACACAGCAAACACTGTTGCCAGCAGAACTGGTCTCTTAAAAACTTTGCAAGAGGTTCGGAAAAAAGGGTATGCGCATGAAATCGGCGAGACAAATATAGACATTGAATGTCTTGCCGTTCCTATTAAGATAGAAAATAAAATACAGGCTGCCATCAGTGTCAGTCTGCCTATATTCCGCTCCACACCAGAAAAAATAGAACATATTATAAATGTATTACGATTTCACGAAAGAGCCATCGAAACAGAAATATCTTCTCTACCCGGTGGCATAAAATTATTCTCTGATTAATATCTTATTGTATAATACAAAATAAAATTTTTACTAAACAGATCACTGCACGTCGAGTGGTCTTTTTTTTAGTAATGACAGAAAATTGATACTTAACGAAGTTGTCAAAATATTATCTTGACCTATATTTTATGCTTTGATATAATATGTTTGTAATTATATACGAACTAAGTTTTTATATACTAACAAAAGGAAGTGTCTCGATGAAAGCATTGCATGTAAATGTGGCAGATAATGTCGCAACAGCATTAAAGTTTCTGCCAAAAGGCGACATTGCTCTGGACACCGTTCTTCTCCAAGATATAAAGCAGGGTCATAAATTTGCCACGACAGACATTCGCCAAGGGAAAACCATCATTAAATATGGTTCGCATATAGGCGTTGCCGCAAGTGATATAAAAGCAGGTCAGTGGGTGCATATCCACAATCTTGAAAGCGAGCGCGGCCGGGGCGATACCGATTCCAAGGTAAGAAAAATCATACAGAGCCGCCTCATCCATCCCGAGACTGCACACAGCGATAAAAAATATTCGCTTATGGGCTACCGCAGAGGTGATGGCAGTTTTGGTTTTCGTAATCATATCTTAGTAATTCCCAGTGTCCATTGCGCAAACAAAACCGTTGAACAAATAGCTAACTCTATTATTTACAGTGATCTATCCGCCACTCAGGAAACAAACGTAGTTTATGTGACTCATCAGCATGGCTGCAGTGAATTATCCTATGACGCCGCTCAGACAAAATCTGTGATAGTCGGCACAGGCGCAAATCCGAATGTGTATGGCGTTCTGGTAGTGGGACTCGGCTGTGAAGGTGTCCCAGCCGAAGACGTAGCAAAAGAAATCAGTGAACGCGCGCCTTATAAAAAAGTTCACCATCTTGTAATTCAGGAAGTTGGCGGTGTCAATGAAACTATAAAACAAGGTGTGAAAATCGTCAAAAAGATGCTTGCGGAAGCTGTTCAGGGGAAAAAAACCGAAGGTACCCTGGCTGATGTTATTCTCGGTACAGAATGCGGTGGCAGCGACAGTTTTTCAGGACTGAGCGCCAATCCTAGTCTGGGTGCAGTTTCTGATATTGTTATCGAACATGGCGGAAGCGTGATCTTAGCCGAAACTACAGAATTGATCGGTGCCGAACATCTTTTGGCGGAGCGGGCTGAAAATGAAAAAGTAAAAAAAGATATACTTGACACAGTCCGAGGTTTTGAACAGGCTGTTATAGACGCACACGCGGATATTCGTGGTGCCAATCCCAGTCCCGGAAATATTGAGGGTGGACTAAGCAGTATAGAAGAAAAATCATTGGGCTGCATTTATAAAGCAGGCAGCCAGCCGGTAACTGCTGTAAAGGCATATGCCGAACAAATCACAGACAAAGGGCTTACTATGATGAATACTCCGGGCAATGACATTGAACAATTGAGCGGAATGGCCGCGGGCGGCTGCAACATATGCGTATTCACCACGGGGCGCGGAACACCTACCGGCAGTCCTATCGTACCTACTATCAAAGTATCTTCAAATTCTGAAACATTCAGAAAAATGAATGACATGATAGATCTTGATGCCGGTGCTGTCATAACGGGTGAAAAAAACACTTGTGAAATGGGCGAAGAAATATTGGATTTTATCACAGCAGTCAGTAATGGCATGCTGACAAAAGCCGAAATAAATAAACAGAATGATTTTTCTATCTGGCGTCTGGCTACTACAGTTTAAAAAATATAGGGAGGGACTTTTAGATGGATTTACAGTTAAAAGACAAAATAGTTTTTGTTACGGGCGGAGGTAAGGGAATAGGCAGCGGCATCAGTATCGCTCTTGCCAGAGAGGGGGCTGTTCCGATAATTCTTTCCCGCTCAGCAATCACTGCCGATTTCAAAGAAAAGTTGGAGAAATATACCAACAATTATGAATTTATTAAAATTGACTTAAATGAAGCAGATAAAATAAAACCTATTGTTGATGATATCGCGAAAAGACATGGCAGTATTTACGGTATCGTCAATAATGCCGGTGCAAATGACAACAAGGATTTGGAATCTACCTCATGGCAGGAATTTGAAAAAAGTCTGCATGGCAACCTGACCCATTATTACGAGCTTGTCCATTCAGCTGTACAGTATTTGAAAGACAGTCATGGTTCAATCCTAAATATTACTTCAAAAACAGCACTGACAGGTCAAGGCAAAACAAGTGCCTATGCTGCCGCCAAAGGTGCTATTCTTGGGCTGACACGAGAATGGGCTTCAGCTCTGGCAAAGGATCATGTCCGCAGTAATGCTGTGGTAGTCAGCGAATGCTGGACGCCTCTTTATGCTAACTGGATCAAAACTTTTGATGATCCGGAGACCAGAAAAAAAATTATTACCGATAAAATTCCTTACGAACATCGTTTCACCACTATTGAAGAAATTGCTGACATGGCGGTTTTCGTGCTGTCGCCGGTCTCCTCGCATACCACTGCACAGTGGATATTCGTGGACGGCGGTTATGTTCATCTTGATCGGGCCTTGACCTGAAAACGGAGGAAGGAAAAATGGAAAATAAAATAAGCAGCAAAAGTATAAAAATAGCTTTTTGTCTGGTCACTACCTTATTTTTTTTATGGGGTCTGAGTTATGGGCTGCTTGATGTAATGAATAAGAATTTCCAGAACCAGCTCGGCATAACCAAAGCCACTTCCGGACTTTTACAGGCAGCTTATTTCGGCGGATATTTCGTATTTGCCACACCGGCATCGCTGGTAGCAAAAAAGTACGGTTTTAAAGGCGGCATCATCATGGGTTTGTTTTTGTATGCCGTAGGAGCGTTATTGATCATACCGGCAAGTAATGTACACAGTTTTTATATGTTTCTCGGCGCGTTTTTTATTCTTGCCTGCGGTCTTGCCAGTCTGGAAACGAATGCCAATCCATATATAACAAAACTTGGTCACGATGAGGATGCGGCTTTTCGTATAAACGTAGCCCAGAGTTTCAACGGTGTAGGGCAGTTCATCGGCCCGATAATAGGCGGCAGCTTATTTTTGTCCATTGCCAACGGTTCCGATATTGCCGCAAATATGCGCAATGTCCAAATGGTTTATGTCGGAATAGCAGCCATAGTCATATGTTTGCTCATAACTTTTCTGGCAGTAAAACTCCCTGAAGGTTCCGAAATATCCGGGGGTGAAGACGCGGCAAAGGGCAGTGGGACATACGGACAGCTTTTCAGTTACCGTCATTTCCGGCTGGGTGCTATGGCACAATTTTTCTATATTGCGGCACAAGTGGGAGCCGGAGCATTTTTTATAAATTATAGTGTTGAGCATTGGCACGGGTTGTCGGACAGTAAAGCAGCTTATTTTTTTGGTATAGCCTTGATCGCCTTTATGGCAGGCAGAATAGTAACCACTCCATTGATGAAAAAATTCAGTGCCAGTAAAATACTCGGTATATATTCTATAATAAATGTATTTATAATGCTGCTCCTCAACATCACATCGGGCAGCGTAAGCGTATTTTTACTTATTGCTTCTTTTTTCTTCATGTCGATCAGTTTCCCGACTATTTTTGCGTTAAGCATTGTGCATATACCGGAAAATCTCGTAAAAACGGCTTCCAGCATAATCATTATGAGTATCGTTGGTGGTGCTATAATGCCTTTTTTCATGGGACATGTGGCAGATAATTTTGGCACCGCAGCCGGATACCTGCTTTTAGCTCCCTGTTATTTGTTTGTTACATGGTACAGTTTCAAAGGCTGCAGTATCGAACTTGATGCGGCTGAACACCATCAAGTTGAAGTATAAGGAGTGGGCAAAATGCTGGAAATTGTAGACAGTCATTTTCATATCTGGGATTTAAATGTTTTAAATCTGCCCTGGCTTGAAGCTTACCCGTCATTGAAAAAAAACTATACTATGGACAATCTTTGCAAAATCTACGGCAGTCATGATGTGCTTTTCAAAGGAGGTGTCTACGTAGAGGTAGACTGTGATAATACCGCAAAAGAAGATGAATTTATATTCAACCTTAATCACCCTCTGATACTCGCCAAAATAATGCGGGCACAGTTATGCAAAAGCATGCGGCTGCCTTTAGGTGTGGCAGGTGTCAGAGAACCGCTTCACACTGTGCAGTCACCGCGTGGGCGCTGCTTGAAAAAAGATTTTATCGAGGGTCTTGAAATTTTGGCGGACAATGATCTGATTTTTGAAAGCTGCAACCGAGTGGAAGAGCTGACAGATCTGCATAAAGCTCTTTCTTCCGTACCTCAGGTAAAGGCAGTTATCAATCATTGCGGCAATATAACAGAATTTAATACCGATTATCAGCAAATCATGAAAAAGCTGGCAAGCCTGCCAAATGTATATTGCAAAGTTTCCGGTTTTCCCACCGGTGATACAGTATTTCTGAAAAAACTGCTTGATTTTCTGACAAGCATTTTCCGTACCTCAAGACTACTCTACGCTTCAAATTTTCCTGTTATTAGTCTTTATTCATCTTTTGATGAACATTTAAACACATTAAGAAAATATTTTAATGATAATGCCGATTTTTTCAGCAAAAATGCAAAGAAACTATATAAAATCAATAAACCTCAGATCAGGGCCAGTGTCATACGCCTTCGGACTGAAAAAGCATCATATTATAAAAAACTGCATGCCTCTCCTTATCCGAGTGTAAATGAAATGATCAGGCAGTGCGGCATAAACCAATACAAAATCTTCAATCGTGATGATCTGCTTTTTTCAATCATGGAATACTGCGGTGATGACTATGAATACGATATGGAAAAGATGGCACATGATCCCGAAACCATACAATGGTGGAAGGAAACAGATCCATGCCAAACACGCATAGAAGGTGCCGCTAAGGATGAATGGTGGGCTGATATGCAGCCCGTATATGATCTAAACAAAAAAATACCAAAGGGAGACTAAAATTTATGGAGTGCAAATATATATGTCCTATTTTAACGTCAATAAATGAATCTGGCAGTGTGATTTATGAGGATATGCACGTACTATATGACGGACTTGTAGAAGCCGGGATAGATGGTGTTTTAAGCGGCGGCAGTGCCGGTGAATTCTATGCCTTTACCTATGATGAAATCAAGTCACTGCTTCTTGATGCCGTAAAATATATCGATCACCGGGTAATTGTCCTTGCCGGCACAGGACGTATGGCTAAATCCGAAACAATCAGTTTGTCAAATGAGGTTCTGGCAGCAGGTGCCGATGCAGCAATCATAGTAGGACCTTATTACAGTGCCTGCAGTCAGGAAGATGTATTCAATTACTATGATGATATACTCAGCAAAATAAACGGCAATGTTCTCATTTACAATTATGCCGATCGGACAGGCTATGATGTATCCAGCGACACTATTTTACGACTGCTGGCAAAGCACAAAAATCTTGTCGGCGTAAAAGATACCCATCCTGTGCTGCGCCATACCCAAAAATATATACAGGATATCAAGCCCAATTATCCCGATTTCAAAATTTTTACCGGATACGACAATAACTGCATTGCCTCCGTAATATCCGGCGGCAACGGCTGCATAGGAGCTATTTCCAATGTTTATCCCAAACTGTGCCATGAAGTTATAGAATCTCTCCGGCAGGAAGATCTTGAACGGATAAAGCAGCTGCAGCGGCAAATAGATAAATATATGAGTTTCTATGAAATCAATTCCACTTTTAATCCTGTTATGAAATGGGCCATGAAGGAAATGCATAAGCCTATACAGGAATATTGCAAGGAACCCTTGTCTGCACTGACTGATGAAAATAAAAAAAAATTAAGCGCAGCAGCAGATAAATTATGGCGCAGATAAATTTGAAATTAGATTGAACAGTAAACACATCATTGATCTTATTTATATGAAGATCGTCCTGCCGGCTAAACTTTTTACTGAATCAAAATTTATAGTTTATTTATGAACCTTGGCATTTGCATCTGCCAAGGTTCATTTTATGCTTTCATGACGTATATTATAAGTTTCCATATTACTTATAGAAAAAATAGTATACTAATTTATGGAATATATTGTAGAAATATTTTGGTATTTTTGTAATATCAGAAAAATGATATTATAAAAGCACAGAAAGAACAGGGAGAAGATCAGATGGAAAACTTATATGACAGACAAAAAATACTATTAAAGCATTTACTCCAAACTGATAATTTTACACCCGTTAAAGTTTTTGCAAAAATTTTATCATGTTCTGATAAAACAATTCGTAATGATTTAAACTATTGGGAAAATCAAGGCATAAAGATAGAAAAAATATCCGGCAAGGGAATAAGAATAGTTGATACACAAAAACATATGGTAAATACTATATTAAATCAAAAGCAAAGCAGCAATACTCTAAAAGAACGCCGCATGAAAATAGTATTTGATCTGCTTGAAGGGAAACAAATACGCTTATCTATCCAAGGATTATCAGATAAATATTTTGTGAGCAAAACCTCTATTGTAAATGATTTGCAAATGATCGAAACACAACTGGCTGCATATGAACTTAAGCTGCATAAAGATGTTAAGGGAACTTCTCTGGTTGGCTCCGAAACAAATATACGCCGAGCATTAGTAGATATAATAAATCAATTTATAGAAACAAACGAAAATACTTTACCAAACGATTATCCACGAATAAATTATGGTACGCTGCGGGAACTTGAAGAACATTTTGGTCAGGGTAGTGTAAAAAAAATTGAAAATATTATAGAAAAAATAGAAAGTTTCATGAATTACAAAATTATAGAACCTTATTATATAAATCTTGTAACTCATATTTTAATACTGATAGAACGAATACAATACGACAAGACAGTATATGCTGAATTTGGATCAGACCCGCCTCACTATGACAGTAAATTTTATATGGCCGCAAAATTAATGAGGCAATATATAGAAAATGATTTTAAAGTTTTTTTAAATTCTGCCGAGACTTTTTATATTTATCAGTACCTGACATCCTCCGGCGGGATAGTCAGCATAGCCGATTCAAATAATGGTCTTGATGACAATATTTATGTTCAGACAATTGCCACAGACATTATCGAAATGAGTTTAAACATATATCCCTTGAAGTTTTCTTTTAGCCAAAGCTTATATAAAGCTTTGTTACTGCATTTGAGACCCATGCTGAATCGTATAAACTATAAAATTTATATTAAAAATCCTATTCTTGAGCAAGTCAAATCTGAATTTCCTGAAGCTATGATTTTACTAAAACTTATTATGCTTAAACTCCAGATAAAATATAATCTTCCAGAGATCAGTGAAGATGAAATAGCTTATTTGACCGTATACTTTCAAAATGCTGTAGAAGAAATTATAAATAAAAAAAATGTTGTGATAGCCTGTTCCAGTGGAATAGGTACATCGCATCTCCTAAAAAAGCGCATAAAAAAATTTTTCCCAGAATGGAATATTGTAGACGTAATTTCGGCCAAACAAGTTGAAAAAGTCATCACAGACAAACAAATTGATTTAATAATTGCCACTGTAAAGATCAATATAAAAATAGGTATACCAATTGCTTATGTAAGCGCGCTATTCAATGAAGTTGATGATAAAAATCTAAGAAAATCTTTTACGAAACAGTTTCCTATGATCAGTAATGACCAAAAGGATTTTTCCAACGATTTTTTTCATGAACACAAAGAAAAAATACCTATAGAAAAAATTGCTAAGGACGCGTGCATAGTGCAATATACGACTATAGTACCATCCCTGCATGTGGCAGTTTATACAAGTAGTCTAATAACAAAAACAAGAGTTGACATTTATAATCTTGCCATCGCAGAAAACAAATATGACAAAACGATAAATATTTATCTGCCAAATAAAAATGATCTTTCTGAAAACGTTATAAAAAAGATTTATTATTGGATATTGGCAAATAAATAACATGGGGGTCTTTTGATGAGTATAACCAGAGTTGATGAAGTTTTTAATGAACGTCTTATTAATTTAAATATGAATGCAGTTAATAAAAAAGAAGCAATAGAAGAATTAACTAAAAATCTATATAAAGAAGGGCACATCAGTGATTCTAAGATTTTCATAGATGATGTTTATCTCAGAGAAAATGAGGGTCAGACCGGTCTGGGAAATCATATTGCTATCCCTCACGGTAAATCTGATACTGTAAAAATAACTTCTATTGCCTTCGGAAGAACCAAAAATGATTTGATATGGGAATGTCCGGATGATAAGCCAGTGCATGTAGTAATTCTTTTTGCTGTACGCAATGTTGATAAAACGACAGTCCATTTAAAATTATTATCGCAAATAGCAATGGCTCTGGCAGACGATGACATACTGAATAGATTATTAAAAACAAATGATAAAGCAGAGATCATCAGCTTATTATCGCAGGAAATAAGTTAACATTTTAAACTGGTCCTAATTAAACAATTGTTTAAATAAATATAAAAGGGGTTTTTATTTATGCTGATTACCATGAAAGAAATGCTTGAAACAGCTCAAAAAAATAAGTTTGCAGTTCCTGCTTTTAATGCCGGAACGGGTCAATTGCTCACAGCAATGATGGAAAGTGCTGAAGAAAAACAAGCACCTGTCATCATGGCCATTCATCCTGATGAATTAAAGTTTCTGAGAGACAGTTTCATCAGCAGTGTTATTTATGAAGCCAACCATACCAAAATACCTGTGGTAATACATCTTGATCATGGTGCCACCTATGAGCAATGCATTCATGCTATCCGGTTGGGATTCACTTCCGTGATGATCGATGGGTCACTGCTTCCTTTCACTGAAAATATTGCTCTGGCTAAAAAAGTTGTGAATACAGCTCATTCTGTGGGAGTTTCTGTTGAAGGGGAATTGGGAACCATCGGGCAAACAGGCGATTCCATAGAAGGCGGCACCACTAAAATAACTTATACCAAACCGTCTGATGCAAAAGCTTTTGTGGAAAAAACAGGCGTGGATTCTTTAGCCATAGCCATTGGTACCGCACACGGCATCTATCCGAAAGGTTTTGTACCGAAACTGAAACTGGAATTATTATCAGAAATTAAAAATATTATTGATATTCCTCTTGTCTTACACGGCGGCTCCAGCAATCAAAACGATGAAATAGCAGAATCTGTAAAAAGAGGTATTTGTAAAATCAATATATCCAGTGATATTAAATTCAGCTTTATGAAAGGTGTAGAACAATATTTGCAAGAAAAAGGCTTTGAACGAGAACCGAATGTTATTTATCCAACTTGTATCCGCATGTGTCGAAATACAATTGAAGAAAAAATGGCTTTGTTCAACGATATAGATAAAGTAAAATGCTTTTGCTGAGTGAAGGAGAGGATCATAATGAATATCATTGGTGTTGCCGCATGTGTGGCAGGAATTGCCCATACTTACATTGCGAAAAAGAAATTAATTTTGGCAGCTGAAAAGGCTGGACATACTATTCACATAGAAACCCAAGGAACAATTGGCATAGAAGATAAACTTACGGACAATGATATAAAAAGTGCTGATATTGTTATATTGGCAATAGATATTCAGATAAAAGGAAAAGATCGGTTCATCGGTAAAAAAATGGTAGAAGTTCCAACAGAAGTAGCCGTCCATTCACCTACAGCCTTGATAAAAAAATTACAGGAAATTGTTGAATCTGTGGAGGTAAAAAAATAATGGGCAGCCTTCAGATAAGAAAGCATATTATGACCGGCATTTCCTATATGATTCCCTATGTCTGTGCCGCAGGTATGTTAATGGTTATTGGTAATATTTTTGGCGGACGCACAATTACTGATTACAGGCAGGGATTTTCCATTGCCGATGCATTAACAACGTTGGGGGGCGATGGTCTGGGACTATTACCCGTATTTATTTCCACATTTATTGCATATTCTATTGCCGACCGTCCAGGTATTGCTCCAGGTTTTTTATTGGGACTTCTTTGCAGAGCAAATGGATTCGGGTTTTTGGGTGGTCTTTTTACAGGGTATCTTGGAGGTTACTTAGTTAACTATTTGAAAAAATCGATTAAAGTACCAAGCTTCATGGAGGGAATAGTTCCACAAATGATTCTGCCTCTTTTAACGACAATAATTGTCGGATTATTTATGGAATATATTGTGGGAATCGCTATTCTTGCACTAACTGATGGTGTATACACTCTTTTAATGAGTATGCAAAATAGTGGTGGTTCTATCGTTTTACTTGGAGTAATTCTAGGTATTCTTTCAGCTGTAGATTATGGCGGACCTATAAATAAAATAGTATTCGTTTTTGTCATGCAGCTTATGACTCAAGGAATAGGCACTCCCATTTCCGTACTTATATCTGCTTCTATGATAGCACCATTCGGACTTACAATAGGTTATTTTCTGAGCCGGCTTTTTAAACATAATATTTTTTCAAATCAAGAAATCAATGCTTTAAAATCGGCTTTCCTTATGGGATGTTGTCAGATCACTGAGGGTTCCTATCCTATTATTTTAAATGATTTTGTACGTATCACAATCTGCACAGGTATAGGGGCCGCTGTAGATGGTGCACTGGTAATGTATTGGCAATGTGCCTCTACTGTACCTGCCGGAGGTTTTTTTGCATTACCCGGTATAGCTAATCCAGGCTTTTGGCTGCTGAGCCTGCTTATCGGTTCATTTGTGTTTGCTATATGCCTGCAATTTTTAAAAAGAAAGTCTACCGAAGAAACAATTGAAGAAGAACTCGAACAACAATTAGACTTATCTAGCTTAAAAATATCCGGATTATGATTTTCAATTAAAATTTTATACCTTTATAAAAATAATAGCAGTAATGATTTCCACTTATACATTTTCAAGTCAGTCATAAAAGAAAGGGAAAAATGAAACGTTCAGAAATAAATAGTATTATAATATATACAATAGAAGCTGCAGAGTATTTCAAAATTCCATTGCCGCCATTTGCTTTTTATACTGTGAAGAATTGGCAAATGCTGCAGGATAATGAAAAAGAGTTGGTAGATAATATGCTTGGCTGGGATATTACTGATTTTGCCACAGGAAACTTTTCACAGACAGGGCTTACTGTTTTTACTTTTAGAAATGGTAATTACAATATGAAGGACCTCTACCCAAAACCCTATTGCGAAAAATTGCTGTTTGTACGCGATGGTCAAGTTCTGCCATTTCATTTTCATTGGTACAAAATTGAAGACATCATTAATCGCGGCGGCGGGACATTAAAACTCACCTTATACAACTCTGATAAAACAGAGCAATTTTCTAATACTGATGTAGAAACAACCATAGACGGTAAAAAAGTTATCCTTCCTGCAGGATCAGATATTTTCTTAAAACCTGGACAAAGCATTACATTGAAGCAAGGACAATACCATCAATGGCAGGGCGTCCCCGGAACCGGTGATATCGCATTGTTTGAAGTTTCTACTACAAATGATGACAGGGCAGATAATCGTTTTTACAAAGCCCAGTCACGATTACCTGATGTCGAGGAAGATGTACTGCCCAAATATCTTATGTTCAAAGATTACAAAAATCATGTTGGCTTCTAAAATTTATTGAAAGATCAACTGTATAAAAATCTTTTTCCGTAATCCTATCACATTTTTATAGTACTTCTTCATCACTGGTCGGAAAACTCTGAATAAAGTCTCTGCTTCGCGCTTCTTTAATTTAAAAGAATATTTTATCTTTGATTGACAAGTATTATTTTATCTGCTAGACTGAAAATGTTTGGCGATGAACAGTATTATTCGGCTGCAAAATAAAGCGAGGCGTGACAGTGAAAGACGCCGCTGAAACCGGTGGCAGACTGTGAGCATAAAAATTGCATATTAAAAGCGGGCATATTTGCCAATCAGGGTGGAACCGCGGATTATAAAAAAATCCGTCCCTGTGATGTCAACATCACAGGGACGGATTTTTATTTTACTCTCTTCCTGAAAAACAGTAATAATCGCATAATTCTCGCTTTAAAATTTTATTTTATCAAGGAGGTTTTTATTTTGATGACATTTCAGGAAATTATCCTGACATTGCAAAAATTTTGGTCTGACCAGGGCTGTATTTTAGCTCAGGCTTATGATGTAGAAAAGGGTGCCGGCACAATGAACCCATCCACTTTTTTACGAGTATTGGGTCCCGAACCGTGGCATGTTGCATATGTGGAGCCATCCCGCCGCCCTGCCGACGGACGCTACGGAGAAAATCCCAACAGACTTTTTCAGCACCATCAGTTCCAGGTAATTATGAAACCGTCTCCTGACAATATACAGGAACTATATTTAGCCAGTCTGAAAAAGCTTAACATCAATCCTGAAGAACACGACATTCGTTTTGTTGAGGATAATTGGGAATCACCCACACTGGGTGCTTGGGGCCTCGGCTGGGAAGTATGGCTTGACGGCATGGAAATAACGCAATTTACTTATTTTCAGCAGGTCGGCAGTGTTGATATAAAACCGGTAGCCTCAGAAATAACTTACGGTCTTGAACGTTTGGCAATGTATATCCAGGGAAAAGAAAACGTATTTGATATTGTTTGGTCCGGCAATTACACCTATGGTGATGTATTCAAGCAGAACGAATTTGAGCAATCCACCTACAATTTTGAATTGGCCGATACCACCCTTCTCTTCGATTTATTCGACAAATACGAAAAGGAAGCCGTACGTGTGATCAATCTGGGATTTGTCCATCCTGCTTACGATTATGTATTAAAGTGTTCCCATACTTTCAATCTGCTTGATGCCCGCGGTGCTATAAGCGTGTCGGAACGTACAGCATTTATCGGTCGCGTCAGAAACCTTGCCCGCCTGTGCGCAAAATGCTATTTGAAACAAAGAGAGGATCTTGGCTATCCAATGTTAAAACGAGGTGACAAATGATGAGCAAAGATTTATTAATGGAAATAGGCACCGAGGAAATACCCGCCCATTTTATGCCTGCTATTTTACAACAGCTGAAAGAAAAAGCCGAAGAAAAATTCACTGAGCTGCATATCGATTTTTCGGAAACTAAAACTTATGGCACCCCGCGCCGCCTTGCTTTGCTTATAAAAGACTTGGCAAAGAAGCAGTCTGATATTTCCACAGAGCATAAGGGACCTTCCGTAAAAATTGCATTTGATAATGATAATAACCCGACAAAAGCAGCCATTGGTTTTGCCCGCGGCAAAAATATAGATGTTAACGAGCTTACGGTCAGAGACGGCTATATTTATGCTGTAGTCCACGAACACGGCAGCCGTACAATTGATCTTTTATCAGAAATTTTACCGCAATTGATCGAAGGTCTTAATTTTCCCAAAAACATGCGCTGGGGGACCCTTGATTTTCGCTTCGTGCGCCCTATTCGCTGGATCGTAGCTCTTTTTGACAGCGAAGTTATCCCTTTCACAACAGCAAACGTTCATTCCGGCAATAAAACCCGCGGACACAGATTTTTAAGTGACGGTGAGCATATCATAGAAAATGCTTCAGATTACAAAAAGACAATGAAAAAACTTTTTATCATCGTCGATCAAAATAAACGCCGTGATATGATTAAAGAACAGATCAACAGACTCGCCGCAGAAAATAACGGACACGCACAAATAACAGAAGACTTACTGGAGGAAGTAACATATCTTGTTGAGTATCCTACTGCACTTTGCGGTAAATTTGAAGAAAAATATCTTAATTTACCTAAAGAGGCAGTTATCACTCCTATGCGTGAACATCAACGCTACTTCCCTGTCACTGATGCCGCCGGAAAGCTGCTGCCATTGTTTATTACTATTCGAAATGGCGGTGACAATGCCTTAGCAACAGTTCAGCATGGCAATGAACGTGTTCTGCGGGCACGTCTTGCCGATGCACAATTTTTCTTTGACGAAGACAGGAAGAAAAAACTTGTCGATTATTTAGACAAATTGAAAACTGTCGTATTTCAGGAAGGACTCGGCAGTATTTACGACAAAGCTCTGCGTCTGCAGAAATTGACCGCTTATTTAGCTGACGCATGTAAAACCGCCCCTTCTGTAAAAAAATCCGCCGAGCGTGCCGCGCTCCTTGCCAAAGCTGATTTAGTCACCGGCATGGTATGCGAATTTACAGAACTGCAGGGAATAATGGGACGTGAGTATGCCTTGCTCGACAATGAAGGTGACGAAGTAGCCAAGGCCATAGATGAACATTATATGCCACGTTTCGCCGGTGATAAGCTGCCTTCAACCGTTTCCGGGCAGCTGGTCAGTCTTGCCGATAAAATAGATACGATAGCTGCTACTTTCAGCCGCGGCCTCATCCCCACGGGCTCGCAAGATCCTTTTGCTCTGCGTCGTCAGGCATTGGGTATTGTAAATACTATCATCAATGCCAAAATGAATATTTCGCTGAATTCTTTTATAAAAGAATCATTAAACCTGCTTTCTATAGATGAAGATAAGCAGAAAGATTTATCCGCCAATATCATAAATTTTATAAAACTGCGTTTGAAAAATGTGCTGGCAGAGGCAAATATACGTTATGATATTGTAGATTCTGTTCTTAATAATATCAATGATATCTATGCCGTTTATAAGAAAGCTCTGTCTCTTGATAACAAATTAACTTCTGCCGACCTCACCGGTATTGTTCAATCCTTCGTACGAGTCAGCAATATTGCCAAACAAGATGTTCTCAATATTGACGAATCATTGTTCACCTGCCCTGAGGAAACGACATTATATCAAAACTACAGCAAGGTAAAGGATGCCGTCAGACTATCAGGTGATGATTATGATGCTGTTATAGATAAATTGGCACTTCTTTCTGCTCCCATTGATCGCTTCTTCGATGCAGTAATGGTCATGGATAAAGACGAAAAAATTAAAAATAATCGTCTTGCCTTGTTGAAAAATATTGATAATTTGATCAAGGCAACTGCCGATTTCAGTAAAATCGTACTCTAAAACTACTAAATTTATGCTTCAATAAATAAAGCGAACTTCGTATTTACTGTTTTCTCTATGAGCTGTACCGTATTTTCCCTTATTTTGTGCAAATTACGTATTGCTCATCCTGTTGTGCATAGTAAAATGCATCCCGTATTATATTTGCGAAGTTTGCATAAATTAAGGTGAAATGATGGAAGAAAAAAGTTTGCAGCGCAATCTCAAAGCGCGCCACGTGGAAATGATCGCTCTGGGCGGAACAATAGGTGTGGGACTTTTCATGGGATCAGCCAGTACTATCCAGACTGCCGGTCCGTCTGTACTTTTTTGCTACGGAGTTGCCGGTCTTGTTATTTTTTTCATAATGCGCATCATGGGAGAAATGCTTTATCTGGAACCGGTTACCGGATCTTTTGCTTCTTATGGCTACAAGTATATTCATCCCTTTGCCGGATATCTGACAGCATGGTGCTATTGGTTTTTATGGGTAGCAGTCGGTCTGTCGGAAATAACGGCCATCGGCATTTATGTAAAATACTGGCTTCCCTTTATTCCCCAATGGATATCGGCATTCGGCGGCATGCTCATCGTTGCCCTGGCCAATATGGCAGCAGTTAAATATTATGGAGAATTTGAATTTTGGTTCTCCATAATAAAAATAACTACCATTATCGTAATGATAATAGTAGGCTTCGGCGTCATTCTTTTTGGTTTTGGTTATGGCGGACAGCCTCTCGGTTTTGCCAATCTCTGGTCCCACGGCGGCTTTCTGCCAAATGGCATGTCAGGAATGCTCACTGCCCTGTGCATTGTAACTGCTTCTTTTCAAGGGGTGGAACTCGTTGGCATAACTGCGGGTGAAGCGCAGAATCCTCGCGAAACATTAAAAAAAGCCATAAAAGGTATAGTATGGAGAATACTTATTTTCTATATCGGCGCTATTTTTATTGTTATCACGATTTATCCCTGGAACCAGCTTGATATGCTTGGCAGTCCTTTTGTAACGATTTTTGCTAAGATAGGCATACCGGCAGCAGCCGGCATAATCAATTTCGTAGTATTGACGGCCGCTCTTTCAGGCTGTAACAGCGGTATTTACAGTGCCGGACGTATGCTCTATACATTATCAGAAAATAATCAGGCACCAAAATGGTTCGGGAAATTATCAAAATCCGGCATTCCGAAAAATTCCATTATTTTCACGATGACGCTCTTAATTCTCGGTGTCGTTCTAAATTATTTGATCCCCAATTCAAAGTTATTTCTCTATATATACAGCGCCAGTGTTTTCCCCGGCATGATTGCCTGGTTTGTACTGGCGATAGCTCAAAAAAATTTCCGCCGGAAATATGGGAAAAAAGTTATGGAACAGCATCCTTTCAAGTCACTTCTCTATCCTTACAGCAACTGCTTCTGCATAATCTTCCTTATTCTCGTAACAATCGGCATGTGGCTCAATAACGATACGAGGCTGTCACTGATCATCGGCTGGATATTCTGTGCTCTTCTGGCAGTGTATTATTTCTTCAGACTGGCAAAAAAAGAAATCCCCTATAAAGAACAGGAAGCAGAAAAAGCAAATTGACGTCGATTGTCTTCCATTCCTTTTTATGATATACTTTTTGTTAATGCATTGATTTATTTATTACTGCATATCATACAGCTATTATTGACGATGATAAAGAGAGTATGTTCCTTCCTTTTGCACAGAAAGTATTGTTTTAGCTGAGAGCAATGCCAAAAAACCGAACAGAAGTTCACTTTTGAGTCCCGCAGTGAAAATTGAGACAAGCTTTTGGCACGACATTCGCTGTCATGTCTGCAGCTCTGACTTATTTATATAGCAGCGGCGCCGGCGGCGTTAACGCATTTAAAGTATCAATTAGGGTGGTACCGCGAATTTTTACCTTCGCCCCTTGCAGGGCGGAGGTTTTTATTTTATCTGAATATATTCAATTTCATCAGGAGGCATCATTTTGGAACAGCAATTAACCCAAATTAAAGAAGACGCTCTGACAGCCATAAAAGCTGCCGGTGATCTCAACGAACTCAATGAACAAAGAGTAAAGTATCTTGGTAAAAAAGGTTCCCTGACCGCTATTCTGCGCGGTATGGGTAAAGTAAGCCCGGAAGACAGACCGCGTATCGGCCAATTAGTCAACGACGTTCGCAGTGAACTGGAAGCATCATTAGAGAACAGACAGTCTGCCTTAAAGGCCGATGAACTTTCCACTCGTCTTGCAACAGAAAAAATAGATGTGACACTTCCCGGACGCCGCCACGAAATAGGTCATCTGCATCCGCTCACACTGACTTTAAATAAACTTAAAGGTATATTCAGAAACATGGGCTACTCTATAGCGGAAGGTCCTCAGATAGAAACTGATTATTTCAATTTTGAAGCTTTGAATCTGCCAAAAGATCACCCCGCACGTGATATGCAAGATTCTTTCTATATAACTGAAGATATTCTGATGCGCACACAAACATCTCCTGTCCAGGCACGAACCATGCAAGCTCACGAACCCAACAGCCCCATACGCATAATAGCACCAGGCCGTGTTTTTCGCCGCGATGATTATGATGCCACACATTCTCCCATGTTTACGCAGGTCGAAGGACTATGTATAGATAAAAATATCAGTTTTTCCGATCTTAAGGGCACTCTTACGACAGCTATGCGTCAGCTGTTCAGCGATGATCTTGATCTGCGCTTTCGTCCCAGCTTCTTCCCTTTCACGGAACCAAGTGCCGAGGTCGATATAACATGTGTGATGTGTCACGGCAAGGGCTGCCGTGTCTGCAAAGGTACTGGCTGGCTGGAAATTTTAGGTTCAGGCATGGTCCATCCGCATGTATTGGAAATGAGCGGCTACGATCCCCATAAAGTCAGCGGTTTTGCTTTCGGCCTTGGTGTCGAACGCATAGCAATGCTTTCTTATGGAATAGAAGATCTGCGTTTATTTTTTGACAATGATGCACGTTTCTTAAAACAATTTTAAAGGAAAAGGAGATTATCATACATGCAGGTATCCATAAAATGGCTGAAAGATTACATAGATTTCAAGGAAACACCGGAAAAACTTGCTGATATGCTGACAATGGCAGGTGTTCCCGTAGAAAATATAATTGATCCGGGAATCGGACTGGAAAAAGTGGTTACAGGACGTATTGAAGAACTGAAGCCGCACGAAAATTCAGATCATCTGCAGATATGCACTATAAATGTCGGTGCCGATGAAAATATAATAATAGTCACGGGAGCAAAAAATGTGGCACAAGGACAAATCGTCCCCGTTGCCATGATCGGCGCTCACTTACCCAATGGTATGAAAATATCAAAAGGAAAGCTGCGCGGCGTAATGTCCTACGGTATGCTTTGTTCCGCACAGGAATTAAAGCTGGATCTTGAAGCTTTGCCTGACGATCAGAAAACCGGTATATATATTCTCCCGCCAGATACTCTTATTGGTATGCCTGTAAAGGATCTGCTGGGATTGAATGATGTAATTTTAGAATTTGAGCTTACCGCCAACAGAAGCGATTGCTTCAGCGTTTTTGGTCTGGTGCGTGAAATAGCTGCATTAACCGGCAATAAACCAAAATGGCCTGTTATCACGTTAAAAGAAAACTCCTCTGACAAAATAAATGATCTTATCTCAATCGAGATTGCAGACCAAGATCTTTGCCCGCGTTTTTCCTGCCGTATGCTCAAAAACATAAAGGTCGGGCCCTCTCCTGAATGGATGCAGCAGCGTCTTGAAGGCGCAGGGATCCGTTCTATAAATAATGTTGTCGATGTGACCAATTTTGTTATGATCGAACTGGGGCAGCCGCTCCATGCCTATGATTATGATGCGATAAAGGGACACAATCTTATCGCCAGACGCAGTATAGAAGGTGAACTGCTTCACACACTTGATGACACTTCACGCAAAGCAAAAAAAGATATGCTCGTCATAGCAGACACTGAAAAGGCGGCCGGACTCGCAGGTATTATGGGTGGATTTGAAACGGAGATAACTGATAAAACCACCACTGTTGTACTGGAAGCCGCAAAATTTTACGGAGCCGGAATACGTCGCACTGCCCGCTCCTGCGGTCTTATTTCTGAAGCTTCAGGGCGTTTTGAACGCGGCACCGACATAGAAAATACCATCCGTGCACTTGACCGGGCCGCACAGCTGCTCACACAGATGGATGTAACTTGTGCTGCCGTAACAGGTGTCCTTGATGTATATCCGGAAAAGAAAAAACCCGTCACAATAGATTTTACGGCAGAAGCAATAAACAAACATCTGGGAACCGGCCTTGACAGCCGGATTATGGTCGACATTCTTCGAAAGCTTGAAATAAAAACCGAGGAAAAAAATGGCATTATAACTGCCTTTATTCCTTCATGGCGCGGTGATATAAGCTGCATGCAGGACATCTCTGAAGAAATATCCCGCATTTACGGTTTTGATAAAATAGAATCTACACTTCCGTCCGGACTGGCTTTACAAGGAAAGCAGTCGGATAAACAAACTTTTGTGGATAAACTCAAAAATATCATGGTCAGCCTTGGTCTTTGCGAAACTGTTTCCTTTAGTTTTACTCATCCCTCCATCTTGGATAAGCTGAATGTACCTGCCGATCATTTTATCCGCAATGCCATTCCTATCATGAATCCGCTTACCGATGAATATCCGCTTGTTCGTACCTGCCTGCTGACTTCTGTAATGGAAAATCTGACACGGAATTTTTCCCGTAAAAACAATGACATAAAAATATTTGAAATCGGTTCTATTTTTCTGCCGAAGGCTCTGCCTGTCACCGAACTTCCCTCAGAACATTTAGAAATCGCCGGAGCAATATCCGGCCGCAGAAACACCTTCAGCTGGAGTGAAGATAATTCTCTCGCAGATTTTTATGATGCAAAGGGCATTATTGAAGAATTATTGCAAAAATTATCTATCAGTCGATGCACAATAGAAGCCGGAGAACAATTTGCTATGCACCCCGGAAAAACTGCCGTTTTCAAAAAGGGACGCGATACTGTTTTCACTGTGGGTGAACTTCATCCGTCTGTTTCTTCAGCCTTCGGTATAACAAAACCGGTTTACATTTTCACTGCCGACATAGATATTTTGATGAAATACACAGCCAAAACCATAAAAAGCAGACCATTACCCAAATATCCTTCAACCTCCCGTGATCTTGCCATACTTGTTGATACATCTGTAGAGGCCGGAATCATTGAAAAAACCATCACTAAATCAGCTGGGCAATATCTATCATCCCTTGATTTATTTGATGTTTATGAAGGCAAACAAATAGAAGGCAGCAAAAAAAGTCTGGCCTTCTCTCTGACCTTTCAGGCCAATGACAAAACATTAACTGATGCGGAAATAGACGCTGCTTTTCAAAATATTGTGGAAGCACTGCAGAAAAATTGTAATGCCTCTTTGCGTGCTTGAGAAATTTTATTACTATCCCGATGCCATACTGCTTAAGAATACACGATGAGGTGTCAATAATGAATATTGTTATTGCAATGGATTCCTTTAAAGGGAGCCTTTCTTCTGTGGAAGCCGGCAGCATAACTGCCACAGCCATTAGGACCTTGCTCCCTACAGCCGTCATTAAAATTTTTCCGCTGGCTGATGGCGGAGAGGGCACAGTAAATACATTGACGGAAGGTCTTGGCGGTCATATAATAACTACTCCGGCTACCGGACCTCTTGGGCAGAAAATCATCTGCCATTATGGAATTATTAAATCAACTCGTACGGCAATTATTGAAACCGCCAATGTTGCCGGTCTTTCCCTCATTCCTACCCAAAAACGTAATCCGTTATATACCACCACCTATGGACTGGGCGAGCTCATACTTCATGCCATAAATAATGACTGCCGAAATTTTATTATCGGTATAGGCGGCAGCGCCACTAACGACTGCGGAATTGGTATGCTGACTGCCTTAGGCGTACAATTTTTTAACAATTGCGGTCAGCCAGCCGGCATCAATGGACAAAACCTCGCCGATGTGGTATCCATTGATCTGTCACAGCTCTGCCCAGACATAAAAAACTGCAGCTTTCACATAGCCTGTGATGTATCCAATCCGCTTTGCGGTAATGAAGGTTGTGCAGCAGTATATGGTCCTCAAAAAGGTGCTGCATCTGAAACCATTGAGTTTTTGGATAAAGCCGCCTCTAATTTTGCTAAAAAAATTCATCAGCAGCTTGGATGCGATGAAGCCGACAAACCAGGTGCAGGTGCTGCCGGTGGATTGGGTTACGCTTTTGCTACTTTTTTGCCGGCAACCTTGGAACCCGGTGTTAGTCTGGTACTTGATGCCATTAATATTAAAAGTGCCTTAAAAAATGCCGACATAGTAATTACCGGTGAAGGATGTCTTGACGAACAAACGATTATGGGTAAAGCACCTGTAGGCGTTGCACAACTTGCAAAAAAAATCAACAAAGAAACTCGTGTCATTGCTTTTTCCGGAGGTGCCAAACCAATGGCTGAAAAAGTAAACCAATATGGTATTGATGCTTATTTTCCGATCCTGCATTTACCTATGGATACTCAAACCGCCATGCAGCCAGAAACAGCACGCCTTAATCTCCGGCAAACAGTTACTCAGGTTTTTCGCCTGCTGGTATGATTTTCTACCCAAGCTAACTCATTTATCCTCTTTACCGCCCGCATTTTTGCTGCACACTGTCTGATTGCTTCTTTACATTCGATCGTTAAAAACTAACTACTTAGAAAGCCCGCAGTAACAATGTTTATGTTTGTTACTGCGATTTTTTTATTTATTTTTTATTTTTTATAAAATCGCTTAAAAAATAAAGCATATATGCTCTTTATTAAATATGAGGCAAATTTTGGGGAATCACAATTCAGTTCTACAAATTGTATTTTTTTATGCCTGTCTATTTTTTCAGATAAAATATCTCCATGCGTTTTGGTGAGATTATCAAATACCACATGCGTAAGAAACTCCCTTGATGTCAAAATTATTGGACAAACCATAATTGAACAAGCCACCGGAGACAACCAGCATCAGATGATTCTTTTGAATCTCAATCCCACTTTGCGTATTAAAATTAAGGATGATAATATCCTCGGATTCTGGAAATTGTTTCACTCGACAACCTCTTTTTCTAAATCTGTATCGACATCAAATTCTGAACAAAACCAATCCCTTTCATAGTCTTTAAAAAGTTCATCAAATGCAGCTTCTTTTTTCTGTATAAGTTTTTTTTAAACGATTTAATCTCCATTGACTGTAATTATAACTTTATCGTTAGGCTGTAGTTTTACTTGTGCAATAAGCTCTTTAGCCAGCCGGATTGCGTTACACAAAAACATTGTAATTTATATTTCAAAAGAACGGCATATTTCTCATATAACAAATTACTCACAAATGTAAAATAAAGAAAATAATAATTATCATCTTGAGCGATGGTCAAGTTACTAAATATTGGAAAATCACTTTAGCCATTCATCAATAATTTCCTCACTACACGGAAATTTTCAAACTATGGGAGATATGATGCTTTTGGTATACTAATTTTGTCAGAATTTATCGGCAAAGGAGATAATGACCATGGGTACAATGAAAGCTCTTGTTGTTGAAGGTATAAAAAAAATAAATTATAAAAGCGTTCCTATACCAGAGATTAACGATCATGAAGTATTAGTGAAAGTTCATGCCTGCGGCATTTGTGGTTCGGATTTACCACGTGCCAGAGATGGTGGAGTACATTCTTATCCTATTATTATCGGACATGAATTTTCTGGTGAAATCACTCAAATTGGCAGTAAAGTTAAAAATCTGAAAACAGGTCAGCGTGTTACCGCTGCTCCTCTTATTCCGTGCACTCATTGCGCCAACTGCTCTGCCGGGCAGCCTGCAATGTGCACCCAATACTCTTTCGTCGGCTCCCGGCAATCAGGCGCGATGGCCGAATTTGTCTCTGTTCCTTCTATAAATATTGTTCCCATTGCGGATAATGTAACATATGAACAGGCTGCCTGCATAGAACCGCTTACCGTTGCTATCCACGGTGTTGAGCGGGCTGGCATTTTAAAAAGCGGTGCTTCGGCGATCGTATATGGCTGCGGTACTATCGGTTTATTGACAATGCAATGTTTACTTGCAAAGGGTTTGGAACGCATCTATATTATCGATATTGATGATTCAAAACTTGTACTTGCTAAAAAGCTGGGGGCTCATAAAACACTGAATTCGGCTAAAATCAATATATCAAATTATTTTTTCGAGCATGGCAAAGTTGATTACGCCTTTGAAACAGCCGGAGTTAATATCCTGCAGGCGCAGATTCCTGCATTGGTAAAGAAAATGGGACATGTTGTATATATAGGAACAGTGCCGAGAGATGTCACTTTTCCGGCAGAAACATTTGAGCTTATTTTACGCGGTGAATTGAATGTCACGGGTTCCTGGATGAGTTATTCTGCCCCATTTCCTGGAGGAGAATGGAGCGGCGCTGCCGAATATCTTCAGGCTGGAAAAGTGAAAGTGGACGAACTTGTTACCCATAGATTTCCTCTTTCAGCCGGTTATCAGGCTTTCGAAACGCTGCTTGATAAGAAGCAAGAAGCCATCAAAGTTATGTATGTTATGGAATAGATATTGAAATAAAAAGCGGACATGTTGTCAATAGCATGTCTGCTTTTTATTTTAATCAGCAACCAGTAAAATAAGTAGGAGGAAAAAGAAATATCTTTCTTAGGAAATTACTAAAACATATTTAAAACATTTCCGCTATTATCGGAAATAGATGAACTATGTTTGACACCGTTTTTTTGTTATGCTTGATTCAGATAGAGAGGATGATAATATGCTAAGCAATAGACAAGAAAAGATTATCAAACTTTTGCAAAAGCATAAAAATGGTCTTACTGGCGAAGAACTATCAAAATATATTGGTGTTTCTTCTCGAACAATTCGCTCCGATATAAAAAACTTAATTTTACCAGCAGATGAGTATGGAATTAAAGTTCACTCTGGCACACGTTCCGGTTATGTATTGGAAATTATAAATTCTAAACTTTTTCAATTTTTTTTGCAAGGAGCAACTGTTTCTCATACAGCTTCTCTGGAAGACAGAGTTGATTTTATCATCCAAAAATTTCTTCAATGCGCATTGAAAAATACTTCTCTCACTCAACAGGAATTAGCTGATGAACTTTATATCAGCCTTTCTACTCTAAAGCTTAATATCAAAGAAGCTTCAAAAATATTAGCTCCTTACTCGCTTGAATTTGCTTCTTATAAAACAGAAGGAATGCGGCTTATAGGCAATGAGGCAAAACTCCGCTATTTTATATCAGAATATATTTCGCAAAAAAAGAATCCTTCCTTTTTACAAAGTAATGCATTTTACAGCAATGTTTTCAAAGGAATTGATTTGTCATTGATTGAACATATTATTTTTCGTGTTATCAATGCCTATGAGCTTCATTTAACAGATGTTGCCGTACAAAATCTTTCCATGCATATTGCAATCGCCCTTAAGCGGGCCGGACAGGAAAACTATATCGTTTATACCCTCAATCAAAGCAGATTCATGGAAAAAACCAAAGAATTCGAAGTTGCATCTTCCATATTTGAAGAGCTTTACCGTGCGACAAAAATTGATGTGGCAACCAGTGAGGTCTACTATCTTACTCAGCATCTCATGGCAAGCAAAAAATATATGGAGGCAGATGATTCTTCTATTCAGAGAATGACTGAATTGGTCAGAGAAATCATTAGCAATATTAAGGAAAATGTAAATATTGATTTTTCTAAAGACAATACTCTAATTCAATGGCTGGCATTACATCTTAAGACATCTATTCCAAGAATGAAATTCAAAATGAATATTCGCAATGATGTCATTGACATTATAAAATCCGAGTATCCATTGGCTTTTCAAATTGCTGTAATTGCCAGCAATTTTCTCGAACAAAAAGAACACATTATTGTCAATGAAAATGAGATAGGCTATATTGCCGTACATTTTGGTGCAGCTTTAAATCGGCAGGATATAAAAACTGATGCTTGTGTAAGGCGTGTTTTGCTTGTTTGCGCAAGTGGCATGGGGACCGCAGTGCTTTTAAAATCCCGTTTAGAAGAACATTTTAAAAGCCGCATAGTCATAGTCGATACAATTCCTGGCTATCAGCTTACTGAGGATATGCTCAGAACAGTGGACATTGTGATCACCACGGTTCCAATAAAACACATTGACTCAGAAAAGATAATTTGGATAAAACATTTATTGAACAATAAGGAAATATATCTTCTGGAACAGCATTATTTTTCTTTGCATCAAGGTATAGGAATAGGAACAGAAATAGAAGATTTTTTCCGTAAAGATTGCTTTAATATGCATATGCAGTTCAATACAAGGAATGAAGTTCTTGAGTTTCTCACCGAACAATTGAAAAGTAAAGGCCTCATGGATGATCTTGCCAAGCACTCCGTTTTTGAACGTGAAAATGCATCGCCTACAGAAATCGGCAATTTAGTGGCCATACCGCATCCCGTTTACAACGATCCTCCAAAATCATCTATCGCTATTCTCATTTTAGATAGACCGATCTTATGGGATGAACAGCCTGTTCAGCTTGTTTTTTTAATCAGTATTGCTAAATCTCAATTTAAACTTTGGGAACCTATTTTTCTGAAACTATTCAATTATCTTGTAAAAAATAATGGTGTCAAAGAAATATTGCACGAGACTTCGTATGACACCTTTATCAAAAATTTTAAAAAACAGTTCCCTCAGGAGTGATATTAATGAGCACGCACACTTTATTTAATGAGAAGTTAATTTTTTTTGACAAAATCCCCAGTGACAATTTTTCAGCAATAAAAATATTAGGGGATGAACTTGTCAAAGCTGGATATATTCTTCCGGCCTATATAAAAACCGTTTCAAAACGGGAATTTGATTTTCCAACAGGAATTGCCCTGCGATCGTCCGGCGTTGCTATTCCGCATGCTGCCCCGGAAAATAATGTGTTAAAAGATGGAATCGCTGTCCTGCGCTTAAAAAAACCCGTTATTTTTCATAGCATGGAAGATTCGGAAGATAAATTATCCGTTTCCATAATTTTCATGTTGGCACTGAGAGAAGCCAATGGCCATATTTCAATGCTGCAAAAACTTTTTAGGATCTTTCAGCAAAATGATTTAATGCAAAAGTTATTAATTGCTGATAATACCGAAAAATTTCAAACACTTATGCTCGAAAACATGCAATAAATTATTCATTTTAAAATTGAAAAAGGTGGCAGATGATTATGAAAAAAATTATCGTAGCTTGTGGTGGTGCTGTTGCTACTTCAACAGTTGCCGCAACGGCAATAAGAGAACTTTGTAATAAAAATAATATTCCTATAGAAATATTACAGATTCGCATGAATGAAATTGAAAATAATCTCAGTGGTGTGGATCTTATCGTCACGACGATGCGTATAAAAAAAGATTTTGGAAAACCTTATGTAAACGGAATGCCCTTTCTCAGCGGTATAAATGTGGAAGAGACAGAAGAAAAAATACTTTCATATTTGCGGTGATTTTCAATAAATTTCAGGAGGTAGTTTCATGGATATTTTATTAGCCTGTGTAAAATATTTTGTTGATCTCGGTCCGGCCGTTATGTTGCCAATTGTTATTTTTATAGTCGCATTGATTCTGGGACAATCATTTGGCAAAGCTCTAAAATGCGGTCTTTCCATAGGTATTGGATTTATAGGAATAGGATTGGTCATTGGTCTTATGTTAAGCAATCTTGCACCAGCCGCCAAAGCAATGTCTGCAAATTTCGGCCTGTCTATGAATGTTATTGATATTGGCTGGCCGGGTGCAGCTCCTATGACCTGGGCGAGCAGTATAGCCCTCGTCGCAATTCCGATAGCAATTCTTGTGAATATTATTATGCTTACACTTCGTATGACGAGAGTAGTTAATATAGATATCTGGAATATATGGCATTTTGCTTTTACCGGAGCGATTATCAACATTGCAACAGGAAGTTATGCATTAGGTGTTTTGGGAGTGGCACTGCATGCTGCCTATGCTTATAAAATTGGGGATTGGTTCGCACCTGTTACAGAAGAATATTTTGGCTTGGAAGGTATAGCGATGCCGCATGGGGACAGTGGTTGGTTTGCTCCAATTTCTGTGCCTGTCAACTGGCTGCTCGATAGAATTCCCATTATTCGTGACATTGATATAAATCTCGAACATTTCCAGAAATTTGGTGCATTGGGAGATCCTTCCATTATGGGCGGAGTCCTGGGTGTGATCATCGGTATTCTTGCCGGATATGATCTTCGCGGTATTCTCACGCTTGGTGTTCAAATGGCCGCAGTTATAATTTTAATGCCGCAAGTCGTAAAACATATCATGGCAGGCCTTATGCCCGTATCAGAAACAGCTAAGTCTGTCCTTAAAAAACGCTTTAAAAATTCTACATTCTATATCGGGCTTGACTGTGCCTTACTCCTTGGCGATCCGAGTGTCGTTGCCGCATCACTTCTTTTTATTCCCATAACTATTTTTATTGCTGCCATAGTCCCCGGCAATCAGATTTTACCGTTTGGCGATTTACCTACCATTGGCTTTTTTATTGCTTTAGCTGTTGGTGTACACAAGGGAAATCTATTCCGTACATTGATTACAGGAATAATTGTCATGTTCATGGCAATTTGGATTTCCAATCAAATGATCGGTCTCCATACTATTTTGGGTGAAAATGCTGGTCAGATAAGCGCCGGTGTATCTCAGGTAGCTTCGCTTGATCAGGGCGGCAGTCCGATAACTTATATTCTTTCGCAAATCATGCATAATACAGATATGGGCGGTCTTCTTATAATCGGAATATCTTATATCTTCTGTATCATATGTACCTGGGTCTGGCACAGAAATCAGATTGCCAAAACTACGAAAAGCAGCCATGAAATTCCCAGCAGTGAATAATCCAAGCGGTACACAGAAATTTTGCTTATATATTATTTTAAGACTTTTTCCTAAAAAATTGCTAATTTTTATATGGGGGACTTTATCATGCACACTATTTTATCAACAAGAGAAATGTTATTAAAAGCGCAAAATGAACATTATGCAGTACCTGCATTTAATATTCATAATATGGAAACAATGCAGGTAATCGTTGATGCTGCCGTGCAACTCCGGTCTCCTCTGATTATTGCAGCTACACCTTCTACTGTACAATATGCTGATCGGGATTATCTTGTCGCAATGGCACAGACAGCAGCTAAGCAAACTGATCTTCCCATTGCTGTTCATCTTGATCATCATGAAAATATTACTGACATAAAAGCATCAATAGATGCGGGATTCCGCTCTGCCATGATTGATGCTTCCCGCGAACCGTTCGAAAAAAATATTGCCCTTGTCAGAGAAGTGACAGCCTATGCGCACAGATATGATACCACGGTGGAGGCTGAGCTGGGAAAATTAGTTGGTCAGGAAGATGATCTGATCGTAGACGAAGCAGCCAGCGCTTATACAGATCCGGAGCTTGCTGCCGAATTTGTTTTGGCTACCGGCATTGATTCTCTGGCTGTTGCTATCGGTACCGCTCATGGACTTTATAAAGGAGTGCCGAAATTAGATTTTGATCGTTTGAAAGATATACGTGCTAAGGTGGACATTCCTTTGGTACTGCATGGAGCTTCTGATGTTCCTGATGAGCTGGTACAAAAAGCAATAGCGTTGGGAATATGTAAAGTGAATGTGGCGACTGATTTAAAAATACCTTTTGCTGATGCTGTGAAAAAATTCTTTACAGCAAATCCCTCTGCCAGCGACCCGCGTAAATATATGACTCCGGGAAAAGAAGCTATGGCGAAGATTGCAGCACATAAAATAAAAGTGTGCGGCAGTGAAAATCGTTATTGAAACGAGAGGAATATATTTATGATACTTGTCATCAACCTTAACCCATCATTGGATAAAATTTATACTATAGAAAAACTGCAATATGGACAGGCTATGCGCACCTCACAAGTACAAAATACTGCCGGCGGAAAGGGTACTCATGTAGCAAATATCATTAATATTCTTGGTGAAAAATGTATGGTGTCTGGTTTTTTAGGCGGATATATTGGTGATTTTATTGCCGGTAAACTCAGGAAGGATAATATTCGCAACGAATGTATCCGCATCCAGTCTGAAACCCGCAGCTGCTTGAATATCGCAACATCAGATGGCAGGCAGACTGAAATCTTAGAGCCCGGGCCATCAGTTACCCCGGATGAACGTGATGCTTTTCTTTTTCACTATAAAAAATTACTGCAGGAAGCTTCGCTTGTTGTGGCTTCCGGTAGTTTACCGCAGAATCTTGGTGATGATTTTTACTGCCTGCTTATTAATTTGGCACATGATGCCGATAAACGTTTTTTACTGGATACCAGCGGTTCTGCTCTTAAAAAGGGGCTTTGCGCAAGGCCGTTTTTTATCAAGCCAAACAAAGATGAGATCGAAGCTCTTACCGGCAGGAAAATTAATAATCTGGAAGATGCCGTATGCGAATTAAAGAATTTTCTTGAGGCGGGAATAACTATGCCGGTTATCTCACTTGGCAAACAAGGCTCTGTTCTGGCATATAAAGACAAAATATATCATGCCGTCCCCCCGGTATTAAATGTCACTAATGCCGTCGGATCCGGTGATTCATATGTGGCCGGACTTGCGGTATCGCTTAACAATAAGATGCCAATTGAAGAAACTATCCGATTTGCTTCTGCGTGTGGAACGGCCAATGTTCTTGAACCGGAAAGCGGTTTCATCAGAAAAGAAAATGTTATGAATATTAAACAGCTTATAAAAATAGATTATTTATAACGGAGGCTTGCCTAAAATATTTTATATGTCAAAAAATGATATCATTCGCATCACTGTGAGGTCATAGTGCAGAACTCAGAGCTATAACCCAAAATCTGATAAGACAGACTATCTCAGGAATTTTTAGTCTATCTATATTATATAAAGTGATTTGTAGTTAATAAATTTAAGAAACCCCGTAGCGAATCTGCGGGGTTTCTTAGCATGATATCGACATAAGGCAGCGAGGCTCCTCATGCCATACTCTTCTTTAAAACAGTTTCTGAATTTTATGGTAAGCATTCAAAAAAACACGCTGCATAAAATCTCCGTATTATTATAAACGAAATTTAGCTATTTGTGTTTTCAGTTCTTCGGCTAATTTTGCAAGGGTTTGGCTGGAACTGGCTATTTCTTCCATTGAGGCAAGCTGTTCCTGTGTGGCGGCGGAAATGCCTTGTGTTCCGTCAGCCAGTTCTTTGCTGTTGAGATCGATCTTTTCAAAGGCTTTGGCAATATGGCCGCTGTCAGAGAGCATTTTCTGTATTTCTGAAGATATTTCTTTCATTTGGTCGGAGACATTTTCCACTGAAGTTATGATTTCTTTGAAGGCAGTGCCTGCCAGGTCTACTACTTCAGCTCCTGTTTGTACTTCCTGAGTGCCGGACTGCATTACAGATACGGCTTTTTCTGTGTCTGACTGGATTTCCCCGACCAGCTGGGCGATTTTCTTGGCTTCGTTTTCTGACTGCTCCGCCAGTTTTCTGACTTCTTCGGCAACAACGGCGAAGCCTTTGCCTTGTTCACCGGCCCGTGCGGCTTCGATCGCGGCATTAAGCGCCAGCAGGTTTGTCTGTCCGGCAATTCCGGAAATGGCGTCCACTATAATGCTTATTTCTTTTGATCGGGTTCCAAGTTTTGCTACCGCCTGTGAGGATTCATTGACAGCTGCGGCTATCTGATTCATTTGCAGGACGGCTTTGTCTGCTGATTGACCGCCGTTTTTGGCTTTTTCCGAAGCGTTGGCAGATTGTTCGGCGATATGGCCGGCATTGTCAGCGATTTTTTTTATTCTTGCTAATAGCTGATCAACGGTTTTAGTGGTGTCATTTACTTCTTTTGTCTGAACAGATGCGTTGTTTGCGATTTCAGCTACCAAAGACGCAACCTGATCGGCAGCCTGCGCCGACTGGCCGGAACTGGCAGTCAGCTGTTCGCTTGAAGCCGCGGCCGACTGCGAGGTGTCAGCTACACGGGAAATAACGCTGCGCAGGTCTTCTGTCATACGGCTGAGACTTTTGCCCAATCTTCCCATTTCATCTTCTGATTTTATATTTATTTTTGTTGATAGATCTCCTCCGGCTATCTGTTCCGCACAATGCATCAGATATTCGATCGGTCTGCCGATCTTTCTGTTGAAAATCATGATTATGAAGCTTACCAGCAGCAGGACAACTGCGATAAAGATAATTATGCTTATGATCATTACTTTGTTGACATTCTGATAGGCTTCCGCAGTAGGATATACCAGTACCATATGCATTCCTGTTTCGGCGATCGGTGCGGCTATGACAAAGCTGTTTTCGCCAAAGGCTGAGGATTCGGTCAAAAATGTATCTGCCGATTTTAAGATTTCCGTTCCAAGCTGCTGTACTGCGGGATTTTGGTCATCTACGATTTTTTCCTTAAGATTTTTATTGTCATCCTTGTCACCAAGATAATATCCCTGAGGACTTATAACAAAAGCATATCCGGTCTGGCCTATTTTTATATTGCGGACGAAGTCTATAAACGCTCTCAAGTCTATATCCACCGTAGTTACACCAATAATTTTATCATCTTTTTTTATAGGACAGCTTACCGTGATCATTGCGACCTTGCTTACAGCATCTTCATAAGGTTCACTCCAATAACCGCTGTTTTTTGCTTTCACCCCATCTTTATACCAATCATATTTGAAATAGTCATCAACACCATTGCTGTAATCCCAGCTCACATCAATTTTGCCGTCATTTTTGAATACATATGGTCCGTAATTTGTTATACCCTGCTGATATATATTTGGCTCAAGCCAAAAACCACTGCCAGCAATAAGCACCTCTGATGAAATATATTTATTCATAGTATTCAGCAATAAATCAGTATCGATATGTGACATAGTGCTGACATTATACGACAAAAGCTCCGCATATTTGGCTGTCGCTGCCAACGGAATTGATAAACTGTTTGTTATTTCGCCAGACTGATATCGCAAATTATTCTGAACTTCACTTTCCATATTCTGCTTAAACTGATAAATGCTATAGGCGCTTTGAATACCACTGACCAGAATTACCATTCCTACTGTTCCAATAATAAAAAGTGTCTTAATGCTCTTTGTGATGCCCTTCATTTTCATTTCCCCCTCCGTGGAATATGTTTCATAAGACACAATCGAATCAAAAAATATTTATACGTTCAGTTTAACATTCCATGATGCAGTATATATTATTTTAATGTTACGTTTATGTTAAGGAGCATCTCTTCAGATAGCAGAATTAAACACAACTATCCTGCGCTGCACCTTGGCAAACCTTTCTCATTAAGACCGTTACCCCATCTAATACACTATCATAAAAAAATTTGGTGTTAAATTTATTATAAGGCTGTTACTATTTTCAAAAAGGATTTATAATATCCTTGTTATGTTTATCGGCATGGATCATTTCAAAATACAAGTTATTATATGATATGAGGTTATTATGAAAAAAATTATTTTTTACACACTTATGCTCTCTTTTATAATTATTTCTTTGACAGGTATTTGCCTTTCACTGAAAGTTTATCGCCTTTTCAACTACAAGATAATTCACGAAATCTTCAGCTATATTTTTCTGATAAGCAGTATATTCCATATATACGTCAATAGAAACAGTATCTCGCATTATTTAAAAAACAAATAGTATAAATGATAAAATAAGCCTGCCGCCAAAGAGCTGACAGCATATACCACACCGCAAATAAAATTTGATGGTGCAAAAGCGGAAGACAAATAAATAAATATCAAGTATATTTAAAATACGGATAAGTTCTCTTGTAAAACTGCAGCCGTTTTTTATTACGATCAGGGGATTTTACCGCAAAATCCACCGAGGGGAGGAAAAACCTATGAAATATACGTATTTTATTGAAACAGAGTTAGGAACAATAGGAATATCTGAAACTGACGGTTCTATTACAGAACTTTTTCTTACAAAAAATCGGCAAAAAACAACAGGCGGATCACAAACGCCTATGCTAAAAGAAGCCGAAAAACAGATCACAGAATATTTATCAGGGCAGCGCAGAGAATTTGATCTACCGCTTGCCGCTGAAGGAACAGCCTTTCAAAAAAGTGTATGGGCCGCCCTGCGTAAAATCCCGTATGGAGAAACACGCAGCTATAAGCAAATAGCGGAAATGATCGGTAATCCCAACGCTTCCCGTGCTGTGGGAATGGCAAACAATAAAAATCCTCTCCTGATCGTGACACCATGTCACCGAGTCATTGGTGCGGACGGAAAACTGGTTGGCTATGCGGCTGGTCTTGCGATCAAGGAAAGGTTATTGAAACTGGAACGAGCCAATAAGGAAGAAAAAACGGATGCAAGATAAAATCAGACACCAACTTGAAGCACTGGCAGAAGAAAACTATCGTATTTTTTCTTCAGGACTACTTCCGCATACGAAACATATTCTCGGAGTGCGTCTTCCCTTGCTTCGCAAAATGGCAAAACAGCTTACACGGTCAGACTGGCATCGATATCTGAAAACAGCGCAGGATTCTTCCTTTGAGGAAATCATGCTGCAGGGAATAGTGATAGGTGCTGTAAACTGCCCGCCGGAAGAACGATTTTCCTATATACAGTCATTTATCCCTAAAATCAGCAACTGGTCGGTGTGTGACAGTTTTTGCACCGGCCTTAAGTTTACAAAAGAATGCCCGGTGCAGATGTGGCATTTTTTACAGCCGTATTTAAAATCAAATGAAGAGTTTCAGATTCGCTTCGCGGTAGTCATGTTAATTTTTTACTACATTGATAAAACTCACATTGCAGAAATCATTCATCAGCTTGATATGGTGCGGCATGACGGGTATTATGCAAAGATGGCAGTTGCATGGGCAATTTCCATCTGTTATATTCAGTTCCCTGAAATTACTTTTCAGTATCTGCAGAAGAATTGTTTAGACGATTTTACCTATAATAAGGCTTTGCAGAAGATTACGGAATCATTAAAGGTAGATAAAGATATAAAAAAACAGATACGCGCTATGAAAAGGCATTGACTAAAAAGGTAAAAATTGACGGAAGGACAATCCATGACAGAAGAGGAAAAATGGGAAGCGGTACTAGCTTGTGATGCTTCGTATAATAACAAATTTTTCTACGGTGTAAAAACAACAGGAATTTTTTGCCGTCCCTCTTGTAAATCCAAAAATCCCAAACGAGAAAATATAATTTTCTTTACTGCGGAAGAACAGGCCAGAAAGAGCGGATTTCGCCCTTGCAAGCGATGCCGTCCTGACTTATTGGAATTCCGGCCACATCGAGAGAACGCCGAAAAAATAAGATTGACCTATGATCGTTATTTTGGGGATCATGTTCAATTAAAAAAAGAATTAGAGAAGCTGTGTCTTGGCAGAAATCAAATTATTCAGTTATTTCAACACCATTATAAAAAAACTCCGGTAAAATATTTAAAAGAGCTGCGCATAGCCAATGCAAAAATCTTACTCTCCGATACACAAGATACTATTTTGCAGGTCGCCTTACAAAGCGGATTTAATAGTATTTCCACTTTTTACGCGCAATTTGATCGGTTAGTGGGAATTTCACCGAATGCATATCGAAAAAAATTTTCTGTGAGGAGATAAACCTATGATCGTGAGTGCCAGCCGTCGTACGGATATTCCTGCTTTTTATTCTTCGTGGCTGCTCAATCGTCTGCGGGAAGGATATGTATTAGTTCCCAATCCAAGAAATCTTCTAAACTACAGCCGAGTGGAGCTGCGGCCGGAGACTGTTGACTGCTTTGTCTTTTGGACAAAGAATCCTGCGCCGATGCTTCCGAAATTAAATGAAATTGCTGCGATGGGATATCCGTTTTACTTCCAGTTTACTTTAACACCGTATGATCGGGAAATAGAAAAATATTTGCCGTCTAAAACCATATTGATACAAACTTTTCGTGATCTTAGCAGGCTGATCGGTGCCGAAAAAGTAATATGGCGGTATGATCCCATTATATGCACAAAGCAGATTGATTCCAGCTGGCATTTAGAACAATTTAATAAAATGGCTGCTGCTTTGGAAGGATATACGAGTAGATGTATTTTCAGTTTTTTGGATTTTTATGCAAAAATACGTAAAAACCTGCAAAATGCCGCACTGATTCAAATGCAGGAATCAGCTATGCTGCGAATCGCGGAAGGTTTTTCCAAAATTGCCCGCAAACACAAGATACAGCTGGCAACCTGCTGTGAAGCAATAGAATTGCAGCAGTATGGAATAGAACATGCCGCATGCATTGATGCAAAACTAATTGAAAATATTCTCGGCTGCTCTGTCCGTTCAAAAAAAGATACAAATCAGCGTCCCGGCTGCGGTTGTATGGAAAGTGTGGAAATTGGCACATATGATTCCTGTCCACATGGCTGCATATATTGTTACGCTGCTTCTTCCACGCAAAGCGGACAGTATCGTGCAGCCTTTCATGCCCTAACAGCACCGGTTCTGCTTGGACCTATACCCAAAGCAGCCGTTATCACTAAAAAGAAAATGCTTTCGGTAAAGGAACAATGCCAACGGTTATTTTTCATACCGTGATGTGCAGCAGCTCTGTTACAAAGGCCTGTCCGCCCACTAAAATTTTCCTGATACAATTATCGGCAGCTATGATTTTAGTGATAATCTCCGAAGGCTTATTCATTACGTAGCCCTGCTCAAATTTTAGAATATTATTGCTGAGAGGAACAATCTTATTTCGGTAAAGATAACATGCGAGCGCCCCGTTAGATGTTCCTGTGGCCGACTCTTCCGGAATATCATATAAAGGAGCAAAATTCCGGCAGTGTGCTGTTCCTTCATGCAATGTATCAAGCGTAAACGCATGAATACCAACAGTGCCGTATTTTTCACTGATTTTCTTTATTAACTCAAAATTTGGTTTTACAGAAAGCAGGCTACCCAGATTTTTTATGGGAACTAAAATATCCTTTAGTCCTGTCGAAACGATTTGAATCGGTAAATTATTGAAAATATCATCTTCCGATACATTTAGGCAGGGAGCTATTTCTTTTCTGCAAGGGGCATGTTCATAAAAAACAGGAAGCGCCTGTTCCATAAATACGGTACTTTTTTCGATATGTACTGTCAGCATACCGGCAAGTGTTTTCTGACAGATAACTTTATCATACGGAATTATATTCTTCTCGCGCAGCAAAGTAAATGCAGCAATTGTTGCATGTCCGCAGAGTGATACTTCTTTGTTTGGCGTAAAAAAGCGTGTTCCATAATTTTCAGAAGAAAATTTTCGCAAAAAAGCTGTCTCGGAAAAATTAATTTTTGCAGCAATTTTCAACATACTTTCTTCCGATACCCCATTGCTGTCCAACATAACCGCAGCCGCATTTCCTCCTGTGTCTTTTATGGAAAATGCATTTAATGCATAGAGATCATAAGTATATTGCACGAATAGCATCCTTTCTCCATTATCTAACTATAAGTGATTCAGTATTATTAACTGAATTTCTTCAGCAGCCTTGATTAAGTATAGCATAAGTATATTTACAGAAAAATGAACTTATGCTATACTTGTATTGTTTCCAAGGAAACAATACAACAGGGAGAAATGATATATGGACACAACCATGCAGATCATAAAATCTCTTACAAAATTTCAGGAACGCCCTGACATTTTAAAACAATGCCATGAAAAAATATTTGAAGGTATCCATTTGGCGGAGGCCCACTGTATAGATAATATAGGTAAGACAAAAGATGCTAATGTAACAAAAATAGCCGCTTCTATGAAAATGACCAGAGGAGCAATAAGCAAAATTTGTAAAAAATTGCTGAGAAAAAAATTAATTGACTGTCACAAAAAAGTGGAAAATAATAAAGAGCTGTATTTTTATTTAACAGACACAGGAAAAGAAATTTACGTAACACACAGAATATACCATGATAAGGCTATGCAAAATAAATTAGCACTTTTAAAGGCTTATACATCGGCAGAACAAAATGTCATCTTAAAATTTTTGGAAGATATAAATATTATGTATGATAAGCATTCAAAAGAAATTTTAAAATAGAAAAACGGAGGACTTTTTATGACGCAAAAATACGTGTATGCATTATCTGCCGGACATTTCTTCAATGATATAGGCATGGGTATCTTACCTGCTGTACTGCCTTTTTTCATTGCGAATTATGGCATGAATTATAAGGATGTATCAGGGCTGATGTTTGCGGCATGCTTCTTGTCATCTATCGTTCAGCCTACTTTCGGCTGGCTGGCAGACAGGATTTCCAAAGTGTGGATAATGTCATTAGGGATCTGCCTTTCGGGTGTGGCAATGGGTGCCATTGGTCTTTTTGAAGATTATTGGATTATTTTTGCGGTAGTGACTGTAAGCGGAATCGGCAGTGCTATATTCCATCCAGAGGCAGCGCGCATGGTCAATAAGATCTCGGGTGAAAAAAAAGGAACTGCATTAAGTATCTTTTCTATGGGCGGAAACGCCGGATTTGCTTTTGGACCCGTAATTGTAGTGGCCTTTATAAGTGCTTTTGGCATGAAAGGCACATTAGTTTTCAGTATACTTGCACTGGTGATGTCTATTATCTTATTGTTTATTGTGCCCAATATAAAAAAAGAAATAGAAGCAACCAGTACAAATTTTGAAAAAAGAAATAATAATTCAACGATACCCGACAGAGAAAATCATTGGAGTGCTTTTTCGAGGCTTACTATGCTGATCGTTTGCAGTTCACTTGTTATTTGCGGGTTGAGAAGCTTTATTCCTTTATATCTTGTAGCTCAGATGGGACTTTCTGAGGCTGCAGCTAGTTCTGCGCTGACCATCTTGTTTATGTTCGGCATTGTTACGACGATGATCGGGGGAATGATGGCCGACAAATTTGGCTATTTGAAAATAGTGCAAATAAGCTATGCGCTTCTCGTTCCTATGGTCTTTCTGCTGTCGCGTACGGAAAATGCCGTTATTGGCTATGTACTGATGATACCGATCGGTTTTGCCATCTTCTCTCCATTCAGTTCCATTGTTGTCCTGGGTCAAAATTATTTGGCACGCAGTGTAGGTTTTGCATCCGGTGTCACATTGGGCCTTTACTTCAGTGTAGGCGGTATGGTCATTCCTTTGATGGGTATATTCGCAGACAAGTACGGTCTGACTGCGACCATGGAATTATTGACAGTATTTGCCTTACTGGCGGCAATATGCTCTTTTATTTTAGTGAAACCCTTTGAAGAAAAAACAGATAAGCAAAGTCTGACTGCATAAAAAAAAGAGGCTCCTGTCCGCAGGAACCTCAAAATCCATTGGTATAATAATTATTCTCCCATAATTATTATCTTACATTTTCTGGTGCGTTGTCTGGCTCTGTCGAAATCCACAAAATAAATATAGCCTGTAGTACCGACCCCTAAAGTTCCTTCTTCAACATCGAATATCTGGCTTGATCCTATAAGAGTAGCTTTTAAATGCGCATCGCAGTTTAAGAGTGCATCGCGGTCTCCCCCCGGGAGATAAAATTCTGCTTCAGGCCAGGATTCCACTTCCTGATAATGCTTTTCGCCGGGATAATTATATTGTCCCTGGGCGGTATTATCAGGAATTATTTTTTTCAAAACATTGTTTAAGTCCGTTTGAAGAAATTCATCTCCATTTTTATCGCGATCATGAACAAATTCTTCAAAAAAAACAGCGCAGGTTGTATGCGGTGATATTACGGTGCATATGCCGTTTCGAATATTGCTTTTCGCGATAGTCTCTTTCACCTGAGTTGTTATGTCAATAAATGTCGGCCTCTGTCCGTGAGATTGCAAAGAAATGGTTTCTTTATATACAGTCATTTTTTTGACCTCCTGTTATTATGCTTTTTCTTTGTATGCTTTTAACATGGCATCTGCCATTTCCTGAACGCGGACAACGGGATCCGGTGCTTTCAAAATACCGTTGGTGCCGCCGGTACCGTCAGCACCGAGACGGATAACATTGTAGACATCCTCAGCTGTAGTTATGCCTGATGCAACCATCACAGCAATATCCGGATCAACAGCTTTGATCTGTGACGTGGTCTCTAAAATATAGCTGTTATCAGCTACCTGTCCTGTCCCAATCAAATCAGTGGGTTCACATAATAAAATATCCGGGGAAAACCGGGCAATGGACAATGCTTCCGATAATGAATCCGCACAAGCTATAGTTATCATCGAAAGTTTTTTCGCACGGTCAATAGTCTTGGAAAGTTCGGATAAGGTCAGCTGATTTTCGGCATGATTCAGGAAAACGGCTCCCGCTCCGGCATCCTTTAATGATTCAGGAAGTATATGCCCCATTCCGCGTCCCGGTTTCAATGATTCCATATGCTGTGCCGTAACGACAATGCAGCCGGTGTTTTCTCTGACGTAACGAATATCAGCAAAAGGACAGGTAAAAAAAATCTGCAGACCACTTTCTTGAGCTATTTTATCGACTGCCTGCGCTAACTCGAGAGATTTTTTACCATACAAATACGATTTAGGATTGACAACTAAGAAGGGACTTCTTACTTTTCCCATTTCAATACCTCCAAACTATATATTATTACCATCGGTTATAATATATATTACCATCGGTAATATATATTATCAAGACATAATATTAAAAATATTTTTATTTTTTTAATATATCTATATATCTTATTCTGTCCTGAAATAAATATCTTTGCTTTTATTTCAGTTGATAATGTCTATAGTTTATAATAGAATATAAATTACAAGGTTATAAATAACGGAGAAAATAAATGGAAAATGAAAAAACAAGTCCCTTGCACTTAAAGGTACAGCAGGCTCTTTTAGCCAGTTTTAACGATATGGCTTACTTTTCGCCATTGTCCGGTGAACGTGAATTATGTCAGCAATTTAATGTCAGCCGTCCTACTATACGCAAAGCCCTTGAAAATCTGGAACGGGAAAAAATCATAACAAAAATTCAGGGACGTGGTTCTTTTTATATCGGCAACAAAGTGCCGATTGATTATTCTAATACCAGTGGTCATGGATTGGGGCTTTTCCAGGTTTTAAGTTCTGCCGGTAAATTTACAAAAAGTTACGTTTTGCAACAGGATATTGAATTCCCGCATACTGATATTGCCGCCTCTTTGAATTTAAAAAAGGAAGAGATGGTTTTTCATCTAAAAAGATTGCGCTACGTAAATAACGAACTTTATTCCTTAGCTGACGATTATATTCCGCTGAACATCTGCCCGCATCTTTTGGAAACAGATTTTGCAAATGCTTCTTTATTTAAAACGTTGGAGGAAAATAATGTCATTCCTTATAAAGAGGACAAAACCATAGAAGTGAAACGTTCCGATATGCAGGAGGCTACACACTTAAATTTGAAAAAAGGTGATCCTCTTTCTGTTACCAGAATATTGACATATGACAAAGATTCCAATATTATTCAATATGCAACCTCTAAGGCAGATGCTTACAAAAGCCGTTTCAGAATAATATCGAGTATACAAAATGAAAGGATGTTTGAAAATGCTCAGAGAAATGAGAAGAAAAGACAGGCAGATATCTGACGCAGATGCCGAAAATGTTCTGCAAAAAGCGCAGTTTGCTACCTTATCAATGATTAATGAGGAAAACAAACCTTACGCTATACCGATAAGCTTCGTTTATGAAGACAATACCATATATCTGCACTGCGCTTCAGCAGGTTATAAATTGGAAAATATAGCACGCAATGCAAATGTCTGCCTATCTGCTGTCATAGATATACAGCTCATGCCGCAAAAATTTTCTACCAAATTCAAATCAGCCATTGTTTTCGGTAAAATCACAATGGTCAATGACGAAACAGATAAAAAAAGGGGGCTTTCCGCTCTAATAAAAAAATACAGTCCTGATTTTTACGATGAAGGTCTGAAATATATAGAAAGAGCATTAGCCAAAACAACCGTACTGAAAATAGAAATATCCGCTATTACAGGCAAAGAACACGAATAAATTCCCAGCAAAAAACAGGTCAGCGCATAAAAATAACAGGAAGCTCATTAAAACAAGAGCTTCCTGTTACAAAAGCGCACTTTATCCGATAACCGCAGTCATCTTCATTCATGGATTATTATCCTTTTTACGTTCGTCCTCCGACAGCAGCTTTCGAACAATTAACGCAGCAAACTGTCAGTATAAAATCCCATTACAGCACTTTCATCCGGAGCAATAAGACTTGTATTTATGTTTTTTGCCTTTAGAGCTATCTGTGTATATTTTTGCAATTCGCTTACAGTAAAATCTTCTTTCTTTCCAAGAATTTGATCGATATATTGTCTGAATTGTTCGATATTATTAAATTGCATCGCCGACAGAATAGATGAAACTTTTTCCGGAGCACCGGCTGCAATGAAATGGAGATAACTGGCAATGGTAAGTGCATTGGCCCGCCCGTGATCTATATTACGGAAATATGTAAGAGAATAACCCAGCGAATGAACGATATTGGTTCCCGTATGGGCTATGCAAAGCCCTCCTGCCAAAGAACCATACATAAGTTTAGCACGTATTTCTTCGGTAAATCCGCCTTCTGCCAAAGCAGGCAGGCATTCACCAATCTGCTTGATACCGCTTTGCGCTATCTGGCCAATCAAAGGGTTAATTTTTATTGACAACGCACTTTCGATATTATGAGAAAGCGCATCAAGTGCCGTATTGACTGTTATACTAACAGGCAAATTTTTTTGATAAGCTGGGTCCAACAATGCATATGCCGGAAAAATCAAAGGAGTCGCAATTGTACTTTTGGTCTGCGCCAAATGATTGGATAGAATAGAATAAGGCGTTACTTCACTTCCCGTGCCTGAAGTGGTCGGAATATGTATCATCGGCAGCACTTTTTCGGCATAAGTGCCGGAAAATAAATCATTTTCGGCAATATCCTGACACGCAAGCAATGCGATTCCCTTTGCCGCATCCATAGGTGATCCTCCCCCTATGGCAATAATGAAATCAGCGCCTTCTGCCTTGGCTGCCGCCGCACCCTTGTATACAGTAGGAATATCTGGATTGCTGTCAACTTCGTTAAACACAGCATACGGTATATGATTGCCGCGTAAAACCGCTTCAACATCATCCTGCGAACCGTTTATTTTAGCTGAATGACGTCCCGTTACCAACAGAGCCTTTTTCCCCAGTGTAAAAATATCATGATGTTCTCTTATGCAATTTTTCCCAAAAAATATTTTCGTCGGCATAGCAAATTTCATTGTCTGCATTAAAATGACCTCTTTTTTCGAATTTGCCACTAAGTATAAATGGTATATATTTAATGTCAATAGATATTGAATATATCTGTAACTTTTGCCAAATACCATAGTCTATTTTCGTTAAAATGCACTATGGATATAAAAAAAACAAGAAAAAAATATATACATGTGGTAAAATTTTAAGTGGGAGGAGGAATTCTCATGCCTATTACTTGCAGAAAATTGTTAAGTCTTTCCTTTCTTGATCGCAAAATAAGCTTAAGCGGCGGCAGCGAAGGACTTGACCGTGTAATTCGCTGGTTTCACGCCATAGAAGGAGTAGAAGAAATACAATTTTTGCAGAATAATGAATTGGTGCTGATGACAGGAATATCAATAGGTTCTGATGATAAAAAAATACTGGCAATGCTTAAAGGAATATATGAAAAGCATGGCGCAGGGCTTATCATCAATACAGGACGGTATATTCACAACATCCCCAAAGATGTTATAGACTATGCAAATATGGTGAAAATCCCTGTCTTTTCCGTGCCATGGGATATAAAACTTGGCAATATGACACGCAAGATAGGCGAACTCATATTGGCAGAGCGTTCAAAATATAAAAATGTTCAGGGACTCGTAAAAAAGATGCTTTTTTCTGATACCGGTACCGGAGAGAAAATATTTGACACAGCTTTATTTGACGATCATAAATTGCAGGGTGTAAAGCAGGTCATGCTGGTAGAATTTAAAACAAACCAGTTGGATTGTATTGATGAGCCGGAAGAAAAGCTGTCGGTTCTTTTTCAGGAAATAACTGCGGAATATGGGCAGCCGTGCTTTTTTACATGGAATGGCAATGAAGCTGCATTTATCATAGGAGAATACAGCAAATCCCGGCAATTTCCTTCTGCTCTGCATGAAAAGTTATTTAACAGATTTTCCCTTAATGTATTTATTGGCATTGGCGGATCATATCAGGACTTTTCTGATATGCGCAAAAGTCATAAAGAGGCGCATTTTGCTCTTAATATAGCTAAAAAAAGCAGTGATCGGACATATGTCGCATATAAGGATACAAATATTTTCCGCCTGTTTTATTATATCGACGATGCCGTTTTTATAAAAAATTATTATGAAGAAGTATTGGGCGATCTTTTGCGATATGATAAAAAAAACAGTTCCGAATTCACAAGAACTCTTGAAATCTATCTGGAAGAAAATGAAGATGCTGCGGCAACGATAAAAAGACTTTTCATCCATCGCAACACCCTTACTTACCGCTTGAAAAGGATAGAAGAAATAACAGGCTGCCGCATGGACGATTCTGAAACAAGACTCAACTTTCGCATAGCATTTAAAATGAAAACTTTTCTTAATTTTATTCAATGACTTATGCAGTTTGAATAAATGGGGCAGCGTTTTTTTGTATAAAGGCCACATAGACAATCCCCGCTGGAATGGCGTAAACTTAAGCACGTTAAAGTCTTATAAACAAAGCAATGAAGCTTGCGGCAGGATATCTTTCTTGTGCAGCTTTTTTTGTTTGCCAATTTTGGGGAGGAATATAAATGTCTATATCGGAAGAAATCAAAAAAAAGTCATTGCGCTATAGTATTCAGTCGTGGTCCAAACAGGGAAATCTCAATCCTGTGGTCGCGGAAAAAAGCGATAATATATATTATTGGGATTATGAGGGTAACCGCTATACGGATATGTCCTCTCAACTTGTAAATATGAATCTTGGACATGGGAATCGGGAAATAGCTGCTGCTATAAAAAAACAGGCCGATGAATTTTGTTTTTTATCTCCTGCTATAGCTGTAAAGAGCAGGGCTGATTTGGCAGAAATGATTGTAAAATTGCTGCCCGATAATTTTGGTAAAATCTTTTTTACTAACGCCGGAGCTGACGCAAATGAAAACGCTATAAAAATAGCCAGACTATATACGGGCCGGAAAAAGATATTCAGCCGTTACCGCAGTTATCACGGCTCATCTTTTGGTGCAGGCAATCTTACCGGTGAACCGCGCCGCTATCCTCTTGAGCCGGGTATACCCGGTTTTGTAAAATTTTTTGATCCGTATGTCTATCAGGAAAAAATCAAATTTGCTTCATCAAAAGAAGCCGCTGATTTTTACGTAAGTAAACTGCGTGAACAAATAATCTACGAAAACCCCAATGATGTCGCAGCTATAGTTATGGAAACGATCACCGGATCAAATGGTGTTATAATACCGCCTGATGGATATTTACAGGGTGTGCGGGCGATCTGCGATGAATTTGGTATCATGATGATATGTGATGAAGTTATGGCAGGTTTTGGCAGAACAGGAAAAATGTTTGCGTTTGAACACTGGGGCATAAAACCTGATCTTGTCACTTTTGCCAAAGGAGTTACCTGCGGCTATACACAGTTGGGCGGAGTGGGGATATCCAGTCGTATTGCCGAATATTTCGATGAACATTTTCTTTCTTGCGGACTCACTTACAGCGGACATCCTCTGTCTTGTGCCGCAGGTGTCGCCTGCGTCCAGTACTATCAAGAGCATCATGTGCTTGACAATGTTCAAAAGGTCGGTAAAGTCCTGGGCACTATTTTGGAGAATCTGAAAGAAAAACATCCCTGCGTGGGTGATGTCCGTTATATAGGTCTTTTTTCAGCTATTGAGCTTGTAAAGGACAAGATGACGAGAAAACCGCTTGTCGACTACGGAACTGATCCTAAAGGCATCATGGCATCAATCATCGGTCAGCTGAAAAAGAAATTTTTCATGACCTACTCCCATGAAAATATGCTTCTCGTGGCTCCTCCGCTGATCATAACCGAGGTCCAGCTCGAAGAAGAAATGCAAAAAATGGATGCTGTCCTTTCATGGGTCGATGCGCAGTATATGTAGGCTAATGTCATACTTAACAAATCCACTCAGTCCTTTTTGTTAGTTTTATACATATACAATAAGAAAAATATTTAGTATACTATGACCTGTAATTAAATCAGTGTTGAGCAAAGATGCTTATTCGATTTTATCGGATAGGCATCTTTTTTTATAAGGAGAGATAAGACAAAAATGACACAGCCAGCATGGAAAGATTCGGCAAAAGACGTCATAAAAGACCTGCGGGAATTGGCATCATTGACTTCAGATGCAGATGGTGCGCATCGGGTTGCATGGACACCAACATGGGATAAAGCACAGGATTGGTTCAAGAAGAAAATGAAACTTGAAGGTGCTGAAATAAGTGTTGATTCAGCCAATAATGTTTGGGCAAAAATACAAGGAGAAATAAACGAAGCGATACTGATCGGCAGCCACTTGGATTGTGTCCCAAACGGTGGATGGCTTGATGGTGCTCTAGGTGTAGTAGCAGGCATGGGTGGAATAAAACGTTATGGCAAAAATGGCAAAAAACCCAAAAAGACGTTGTATGTTGTCAGCTGGGCCGATGAAGAGGGTGCACGATTCGGTAGAAGCTGTATAGGTTCTTCAGCAGTGAGCGGTGCACTCGATATAAATGAAGCAGCAAAGCTTAAAGATAATAACGGTATAGCATTTACCGATGCACTGAAAAGATATAATTTAAATATTGAAGCTTTTCCTAATGCACGTAAGGAATTCATGGACAAACATATCAAAAGTTATTTAGAACTGCATATTGAACAGGCTCCCGTATTGGAGAGTCAGGGAAAATCAGCAGCTTGTGTTTACGGAATCACAGGATGTGAACGTCAGTATATTACCTTCAAAGGCCAGCCGGCGCATTCCGGTGCACCGATTTCTATGCGCCGCGATGCATTTTTGGCAGCTGCGCAGGCATCCTTGGCTTTTCGTGAAATAGGACTTAAGCACAATGCCTACTGTACAGTGGGAAAAGTAAAAGTTTTCCCGGATATAGTTACTATCTTTCCCGGAGAATGCATGATATCACTTGACCAACGTTCAATAGATGCAAACATACTCGAAAAAATTTATGAAGAAGCGCGAATCGCTTGTATGAAGGCAGCTGCTGATAATAAAGTAGACGTAGTATTTGAGCCTGTCTGGAGCATTCCTCCAACAATTTTTGATACACACTTGACCGAATTGTGCAGGGAAGCGGTAAAAGAAGAAACAGGAGAAGCTACATCTATTTTTTCAGGTCCACTTCATGATGCTGCCGAAATGGCTAAAATATTGCCATCCATTATGATGTTTACTATGTCTGCAAGCGGATTATCACACTGCAAGGAAGAGAATACTCCTGATAAAGATTTGGAGACAGCCATAGCTGCATTCCTGCGTCTTACAGAAAAAACGATCAACGAATAAGAATATTTTTATTCCAATTATTCTCATCGATCAAGACGGCTGCTTACGGCAGTTGGCAATTTGGGAGGGAACAGACAATGGAGCTGTTAGTATCACAGATAATAAACGGACTTACAAATACGGCTGTTTTATTTTTAGCGGCCAGTGGTCTAGTAATTATATTCGGCCTTTTGGATGTAGTTAATATGGCACATGGAGAATTCATCATGCTGGGAGCTTACAGTGCCTGTGTCTCTATAAATCAATTTCATTTTCCTTTTATAATCGCTGTTCTGACAGCGGCGGTTTTTACAGGAATCATCGGTGCAATTACCGAGAAATTCATCATCAGACGATTATACGGCAGAGTGGCCGAAACACTATTGGCTACTTTCGCTTTAAGTTATATCTTTCAGCAGACCATACGTTCTATCTTCGGCCCGGAAGATCAGTTGATGGCACTTCCTATAAATGCCGCTTTGAATATGGGAAACATAGTTATTCCCATATATAATCTCCTTTTAATTGTTGTATCCATTTTGATATTAGCAGGAACAATGCTAATGCTGACCAAAACAAAATTTGGCATGCAGATCAGAGCCAATGTGCAAAACCGTACTATGGTGCAATGTCTGGGAGTCGATTCGCAAAAAATAGATAATATAACATTTACCTATGGCAGCATGTTAGCCGGTATTGCCGGAGCGCTGATAGCTCCTATTAAAAGTGTGACACCGGATATGGGATTATCTTATATCGTCGATAGTTTCCTTGTTGTTGTTCTTGGAGGATTGAATTCCATATTTGGCAGTTTTTTAGGTTCCTTCGTTATCAGTGAATCTTCAACTGTAATGGCTGGATATATGAGTGAAATAACAGCTAAACTGCTGATTTTCATAATAATAATCATCATTATACGTTTCAAACCGCAGGGACTGTTTTTTGCCAAGGATAAACGTTGAGGAGAAAGAATAATGAGTAAGTTAAAAAATATTACTGTTGATAAATATATAGCTCTGGCAATTTTCATAATGCTGTTGATTATTCCTTTTGTATCATCTTTATACAGTGTGCAAATTTTCGGGAAGTTTATTACATATATTATCCTTGCATTGGGCCTTGATATACTTTGGGGGGAAGCTGGGCTTATGAATCTTGGTTTTGCAATATTCTTTGGCATAGGAAGTTACATCTTCGGCATATCAATGGCTATACAAAAAGGTCTCCCTGCATTTATGTCATTTGGTGGCATAACAGAGCTTCCATGGTTTTTTGCTCCTTTACAAAATCCTGCCTCAGCCATAATTCTCAGTGTGGCTGTTCCCATAATTATAGCGCTGCTGCTGGGTTATTTTATATTCAAAAGTCAAATAAAAGGTGTATTTTACAATATAATTACATTGGCATTTGTAGCCCTTTTTGAACTATTCATAGTCAATCAGCAGACATACACCGGCGGTGCCAGCGGCATTAATGGTATAGCTACAGGTGTTATGACCCTGCGGCTTTTCGGCAGTAAAATCACTATTATTGACTGGTACTATATAGCATTTATTTCACTGATTTTTATCTATTTATTTTGTCTCTGGCTCCATAAAATACGTTTTGGCCAAATTATCCATGCTATCCGGGACAATGAACCTCGAGTACAATTTCTCAGTTATGACCCTGCCGTATTCAAGACTGTTACTTTTGCAATTTCCGCAGCTGTGGCAGGTTATGCAGGAATGTTGTATGTTCCCATAGCCTCCTTCGTATCAATAGACAGTTCAGGTGTCATGTTTTCCACGATGGTGATAATTTGGCTGGCTGTCGGCGGCAGAGGAAATTTTACAGGCGCTATGGTTGGTGCACTGCTGGTAAATTTTTTACAAAATACCTTATCGGGCATTTTCGGCGGAATGTGGCAGATCATTTTGGGAATATGTCTGCTGCTGATTGTTATGCTGATGCCTAAGGGGCTTATAGGAAGCCTGGTAGAATGGCAATATATGCGACGAGTTCACGGCAGTGAAAAAAAGGAAACCAAAATTACTAATCGTGAAGCGGAGGTATAATACATGTTTCTCGAATTAAAAAACCTGACTGCAGAATTCAATGGATTTAAAGCTGTCGACAAAATTAATATGGTAATAGAAAAAGGTGAAACACGTGTAATTATCGGTCCAAATGGTGCCGGAAAAACCACTGTCATAGATATGCTGACAGGAAAAACCAAGCCCGCTGATGGTGAAATACTTTTGGAAGGAAACAATCTGGCAGGTAAAACTCCTTATGAAATTTCGGATAAGTATAAAATAGGCAGAAAATTTCAAGGGCCGAATGTATTCGATAATATGACCGTTTACGAAAATCTTGAGGTGGCACTGTCAGGCCATAATAAACTATTGCAAACATTTTTTTTTCGCAGAACTTCAACGATAAAAAAACGTATTTATAATATTTTAGAAAAAATTAATCTTGTCACTCAAAAAGAAATGCTGCCATGTTTTTTATCACATGGTCAAAGACAATGGTTGGAAATGGGCATGATATTAGCCCAGGACCCTGATATTATAACTCTTGACGAACCGGCAGCGGGCATGACCGATGATGAAACATATAAGACAGGTGAAATGATAAAAGAAATTATGCACGATAAAACAGTTATTGTTGTAGAACATGACATGGATTTTATCAAACAAATAGCAAAAACCGTCACTGTTCTAAATCAAGGGAAAATTTTAGCTGAAGGTACATATGATGAAATATCGCATAACCCTGAAGTTATAAAAGTATACTTAAAAACTGATGATGAAGGACCGGTGTAAAACGATGATGGAAGTAAAAAATATTTCCGTTAGCTATGGTGCAGGAAATATAGTGGCAGATATTTCCTTTTCCGTCAACAAAGACGACCGTCTCTTTATTCTTGGGCGCAACGGAGTGGGGAAAACGACCTTATTGAAAGGCATAATGGGAATTCTGCCAATAAAAGGCACATTATATTTCAAAGAACAGAATATAACAAAATATTCTGCAGCACGGCGCTCTCAAAAGGGCATCGCTTATGTACCGCAGGGAAGGGAAATCTTTCCCGATCTGACGGTAGCTGAAAATCTTGAAATGGGTGCATTATATCATAAAGTGGACTATGAAAAAAAGCTTCGTGAAATACTGGAATATTTCCCGATTCTTACAGAACATATGGTACGAAAAGGCGGTGTGCTTTCAGGAGGACAGCAGCAACAGCTCGCCATAGCCAGAGCACTGATGGGGGAACCGGATATACTTATGCTTGATGAACCGACAGAAGGTATCCAGCCCAATATCGTAACGCATATATCTGATATATTGATGTTATATCATAAAGAAAAACATATTCCGGTCATTATCGTAGAACAAAATTTAAAATTCGCCAAAAAATTGGGCAGCAAATTTGTCATTATTCAAAAGGGAAGCATTGTTAAAGCCGGTAAAATAGAAGAACTGACGGATGAAATAAGTGTAAAATATTTGAGTGTATAAAATCCATTGAATTTTTGTGCCGTTTTTAGTGGATATTTCGGCACTATACAGCAAAGAGAGGAGCGAGACATTGTTTGATATTATAACAGTATCGGTAGTTACTTTTCAGACTGAATGGGGGAATAAAGAAGCTAATTTGAAACGTATGATGAAATTTATAGATCATGCGGCTGCAAAAGGCAGCGACCTTATAGTGATGCCGGAAATGTGTCTCACTGGATATGACGATGAGCCTACTGCAAAAGGCACCGCAAAAATGCAAAAGTGTGCGGCTGAAACAATGAAAGGGCCGTCAGTACAAAAAATTGCAGAAAAGGCTAAAAAAGAAAATATCTACGTGATGTTTGGTATGCCGGAACTTTTTCAAAATAATATCTATAATTCATTGGTGACATGTGCGCCTAATGGAAAAGTTATGGCATATCGGAAAATACATCTGGCGCTGCAAGAAGCAAATTGGGCCAAACACGGCAGCACTCCTCTTATAGTAGACACTCCATGGGGAGGAATAGGCTGCGGCGTCTGCTACGATTCTTATAATTTCCCAGAACTGATAAGATATTATGCCGCTAAAGGGTGCAGACTTTATATTAATGCAACTGCTTTTGCCAAATCCCGCAATACCAATAAACCCCAAATCACTTTAGAAGCTTCAGTCATAATGAATGATATATACATTGCCTCCGCGAATCTTGGAGGAATAGATCTGTATAATGATTTTTCAGGTGGCAGCAACATCATGGGTCCATCCAGCACTTACGGACAGGTAGCTTATTATTGCGGACATCATTTTAATGATCCTGATGCACAGGAAACAGGACTGTATACGGCAACTATAGATTTATCCAAAGCTACCAGGAGTATATATCAAAAAAATGATCATGAAAAAACACCTGATTTTAAACCTGAAATATACGCTGCCATGTATAAGGACTTAGCAAATAGTATTTGATTTTATTTAATTAAAAAGTGAAAACTATAAATTTGATTCAGGAGGATACAATGAAAAAATTTCTATTTCTACTCTTAGCAGCAAGCTTATCCCTATTTTTCGCAGGGTGCACCGGTCCTGGTAAAAGCGATGATGGAAAAAGCAGTCTAGGAGATAATATAAAAATCGGCGTTTTATATTCGACAACAGGACCTTTTTCCATAAGTGAAACACCTATGGCCAATTCCGCTAAAATGGCTATTGAAGAAATTAATGCCAATGGGGGAATAAACGGCAAAAAAATAGAACCGATTTATATGGACTATGCCTCTGATCCCAATCTGGCGGCACAAAAAGCGCAGGAATTGATCATGAAAGACGGTGTAACAGCCATTGTCGGCACAAATTCCTCAGCAACGCGGCTGGCTGTAATTCCAACGATAGAACAAAATGATTCACTGCTCATATATAATACATTTTATGAAGGAGAAAAACCGTCAAACAATGTTTTATATACCAATAGTGTACCCAGTCAGCAGATAGAAGCTTATATACCATGGATCATTAAAAATTTAGGCAAGAAAATCTTTTTTGTTGGCAGTGATTATGAATTTCCTAAAAAGAGTATAGCCTATGCTAAAAAAATTGCCGAAGAAAACGGCGGAGAAATTGTTGGTGAAGAATATGTCCCTATCACCTATACAGACTTTTCATCCGTGATTAACAAAATAAAGGAAGCCAAGCCAGATGTCGTTTTCTCAGGAGTAGCAGGAAATGGTGCCGTCCCCTTCTATAAACAATACAGTCAATATGGCCTTGATCCTAAACAACTTCCTATTTGCGCCATAGCCACCAGTGAAGCCACTGTTAAAGGTATCGGTGAATCTGCTATAGGAACATATTCTTCATTTGATTATTTTAATACCATTGATACTCCCGCCAATAAGGAATTTATTGAAAAATATGAAGCAGAATTCGGTACGGATACCACTGTTACGAATCAGGCAGAAGGCGCTTATCATGGTGTATATATGTTGGCCACCGCAATTGCTAAGGCAAACTCTGGTGCAGCCGCAGATATAATTAAAGCAGCATCAGGATTGAAAATAGATACACCAGCGGGTGAAATAAAAATGGATGAGACTAATCATCATGCTTGGTTGAACAGCTATATCGGCAAAGTAAACAGTAATTTGACTTTTGATATTGTCAATAAATCAGATGGTTTAGTAAAACCAATAGTTGAATAACAAAATATTGCAAAGCTGTCGATGAAGCTGATTTCTGCTTCATCGACAGCTTTTTTATGAATCAGATTTCTCTGATGAAACAATATTTATTATGCAATAACAAAAATCATACCATTTTGTGTTCAATATGTAGTTATTAATCATATCTATTTTACTATATTTAGTGCTTTTCATAAATATAATATTGCTTTTGACGGGATTTTGAATTATAATAACTTATATCAACAGCAAAATATTATTAAATAACATTTCAGGAAGCACTAACCGGCTGATCTTGGCAGATGAAAAACATCTGCATTGAGTGCCTAAAGTTGTCAGCGGTTCTTTTTGTATGTCCAATTACAACCACCTGCTTACAGTTTTGTTTCTGCACAGCCGGGTGGTTATATTTTGCAGCCAAGTTCCTCATAAACTTCAGTCATCCTTACCGATGCATCTGAATTAATAATTTTTGATAAGGAAGCGAATTTTTTGGAAAAATGGTATGAAAGTGATATAGGCAAAAATATCCTGAAATCGAAATACTATCATGTGGGTGAAAAAGATCCGCAGATTTTTATTGATCGTGTGACTTCTATATTTTCTGCTCCCGTGCAAAAGGCTATGCGGCAATATCTTGAAGCCGGATCGGTCTGCCCTGCAGGACGGACTTTATATGCTACGGGTGCCAAGGGAAAATTCAAAGCAAGTCTGAGCAATTGTTATATATTACCGTCTCCCGAGGATAATATTGAATCTATCTTCAAAATTAATACTGAAATTGCAAGAATATTTTCTTACGGAGGAGGTATCGGTGTCAATATCAGCAGGCTGCGCCCCAAAGAAAGTCTTGTCAATAATGCCGCACGTACCTCAACCGGGTCAGTATCTTTTCTGAAAATATTTGATTCTACCGGCGAAGTGATCAGCCAGAACGGACGCCGCGGTGCAATGATGGTCGGACTAAACTGTGATCATCCTGACATTTACGAATTTCTCCATATGAAACAAAATAATGAAAAATTGGCTTCGATGAATATTTCCATACTTTTCAAAGACGATTTTATGAAGGCTGTCCTGAATAACGATGAATACGAATTGAAATTTGATGTTGAAGCTACCGGTGAAAAAATACGAAAAAAAATAAATGCGGCTTCATTTTTTAAAGAATACTGCCGTACTCAATGGGATTGGGGTGACCCTGGTGCCTTATTTGTCGACAAGCTCAATAATTACACACTACTCAGCGGCTATAGTGATTACAATATCGAAATAACTAATCCCTGTGGTGAATTTGGCGGTAATGCCTACAATTCCTGCAATCTCATGAGCATTAATCTTTATAATTTTATTGATGATAAATTTGGCGAAATGCCTCATTTGAACGAAAAACCTTTTCGTTCGGCAATTGATACGGCAGTGCGGGCTCTGGATGAGATTCTCGATTACGGATACGAAACCCAACCTCTTGAAGCCAACAGAAAATGTATAGATGATTGGCGCAGCATAGGTCTCGGTCTCTTCGGAGTTGCCGATGCTCTCATTGCTATGAAACTAAAATACGGCAGCCGGCAAGGCAATCAATTTATTACGGATGTCATCCGTATAATGTTTATTGAATCAGCCCGAGCCTCTTCGCAAATAGCCAAAGAAAAAAATACTTTTGGCCGTTATGAATGGGAAAAAACCAAGGCATCACCCCTGATGGAATTACTATATAAAGAAGCTCCCGATGTATATGACAATATAAAAGAAAACGGTCTGCGAAACGGCACCTTATTGTCTATTGCCCCAACAGGAACGATCTCACTTCTTATGGGAACTTTCTCCGGCGGCTGCGAACCGCTTTATAAAATAAGCTATATGCGCACGACCCATAAAATGGAAGGTGAAAAAAAATCTTTTAAAGTTTATGCGCATGCCATAAAAGAGCTTCTCGAGTACCATAAACTGCCCTATGATATTGATGATGCGGAAATAAAAAAACGCTTCCCCTGGATAATCGAAAGTCATCATATTCCTTATCTTGATCGTGTAAAACTGCAGGCTGCCATGCAAAAATATGTAGACAACTCTATCTCTTCCACAGTCAATCTTCGCCATGATGCAACTCCTGAGGAAATAAAAGATATATACATTGCAGCCTGGAAGTCCGGATGCAAGGGCATAACCGTATTTCGGGACGGCTGCAGGCGCGGCAATATACTGGGTGTTTCAGAACCAAAAACAAAAATAGAATATGACACTATTCAACCTATCAAAAGAGATGACATTGCCCGCCTTGATGGCTGCACCTTAGTCAGACATACCTCATGCGTCGACAAACTTTACATCACGATCAACAAAACATCTGACGGACAGGTATTTGAAGTTTTCACCAATGCCTCCGGCGGATGCTCAAGCAATATAGCAACGATTACCCGGCTGACATCACTCGCTCTCCGGTCCGGCATAAGCGTGAAACATATAATAAAACAGCTTGCCGTAAGCAAATGCTCCGCCTGTCAGGCGCTCATCCGCGGTGGCAGACGTGATATATCTCTTTCCTGTGGTAATGCCATCGCTTCGGCACTGGCAGAAATATATAACGAAACACAGCAAAAAAAACCTGCTGAAAAATACACTAATAGCGCGGAGGATGCCGCTATCAATAAAAAATGCCCCGAATGCAGTCATTATACACTTAAACCAGAAGGCAACTGCGTGACCTGCACATACTGCGGCTGGTCAAAATGCGAATAATAAATTATAAAACAAGATAGTTGAACAAAGCAGGGACGATGCGGATTCCTTTGTATCACCCCTGCTTCTTGTATATCAGTGATTTTTATTCTCGCAGGATAAGCGATTCAATCTGTTTAATGTATTCATATAAGTTAATAAATAGGAGGACTATTTTATGGAAAAATTAAATAATCTTAAGGTAGCCTATAAAATGGCTATTGTAATTTTTGTTGCCGCCGCCGGAATGATTATGGTCGGTTACACCGGATATTCATATCTGAGTAAAGCGCAGTCCGCTATGGGAAGTATTTATTCTCAGAATATGCAGTCTGTCCAATATATCAATGAAACGACAGTGGACAGCCGTGTGGTGCAGAACCGGGTGCTGCAGATGATCATCGAAAAGGATCCCGCAAAATTACAGCAGCGTCAGGCGGATATAAAAAAATTCAGTGATGATTATGAAGCACAATGGAAAAAATATCAGGAAACAGCATCACCGGAGGGCAGAGAAAAAATAGCAGCTGCCCACGAAAACTGGCAAACCTTTAAAAACACTATGCAAAGCATAGTTGACCTCAGCCTTCAGGGGAAAAAAGAGGAAGCCGCTGCACTTTATGAAAACCAAGGAGCTGCCGACACCATAAAATTGCGCGACGCTCTTGATGAATTGAATAAGATCGAAGACATAGCTGTCAAAAATGTTAATGATCAGAATAATCATGATACCCAATCGGCAATATACAGCATGCTCATGAAAACTGTAATCATTATTCTAATATTGCTTGTTTTCTGCGGCTGGTTTTTAAAAGAAATAGTCTCTTCATTAAATGCAATGATCGAAGAATGTCATAAACTGCGCGATGGGGACTATCGTCAACCTGAAAAATCTAAGATGAACCGCAAAGATGAATTTGGACAAATGGCCGATGCGCTTGTTGAAGTTATTGCTAACGTATCTGTTTTTATGAAAAAAATGAATGGTTCTGTAGAGCAGGTCGCTGCATCCTCCGAAGAACTCACGGCAAGCTCTATGCAGGCCTCGCAGACAGCTACACAGGTAGCTCAATCTGCCACTGAAACTGCGGAGGTAGCCGACCAGCATAAAAGTGCAGTCCAAAAAGGAAAATCAGCCGTAGACCATATTACATCATCGATCGAAGATATACGTGCTGAGTCCGATAAAGTCGCCGATCATGCAGCCAGCGTGGCTGACCGCATTACTGCAGGCAATAATTCAATCAATACTTCTGTGGAAAAGATAAAAAAAGTTGAAGATACCGTGCGTTCTTCTGCGGAAATAGTTGAAAAGCTGGGTGAAAACTCGCAGGAAATCGGGCAGATAATAGATACTATTGCCAATATAGCCGGTCAGACAAATTTACTTGCTCTTAATGCTGCCATTGAAGCAGCCAGAGCCGGAGAACATGGAAAAGGGTTTGCAGTGGTGGCTGAAGAGGTCAGAAAACTGGCAGAGCAATCACAAGAAGCAACTGCCAGAATAACTGAACTTATCACCAGTATCCAATCCGATACCGCGGGAGCTGTAACAGCAATGCAGAAAGGCCGCACCGAAGTCATTGAAGGTGCAAAATCAGTTGAAGATCTGCACAATATGTTTGCCGAAATCAACGTTCTTGTCGATAAGGTATCTACTCAGATGAATTCTATGGCATCTGCTGTGGATAAAGTAACCGAAAATGCAAAAAATGTCCGTCATGAAGTTGATACTATTGAAAAACAAGGCGATAATATTACTTCTGAAATGCAGTCTATAGCTGCCGCAACAGAAGAGCAATCAGCCTCTGCGGAAGAAATAGCCTCGGCAAGTGAATCACTGGCAAAATTAGCCCAAGAATCGCAGATAGAGCTGCACAAATTTAAATTCTAAAAAACTTTCAGCGAAGACAGACGAAAAACCATCTGTCTTCGCTGCATTTTTTGATCTATAATTTCTGTAAAAAATACATGGAGTATATGTTGAATATGGATAAAGTAATCTCTTGGTACATAAAAAACAAAGTAGAAAAAACAATCGGCAATCTCGAAAAAAATAATATTTGCGGATTATTTGTAAATAATAATTTCGAATTAAGGGAAAAAATTAAACAACTTATTCCTGATGGTTCCAGAGTGGACATCGGTGATTCTGTGACATTATTCGATACGGGAATAGTTGATTTACTGCGAAATGGCTCATATGATTTTCTCGACAAGTACAAAGACGGGATTACCAGTGAAGAAAAAAAACAATTGTATCAGGCTAATTTCAGTGCAGATACTTTTTTATCCGGGACAAGTGCACTGACAGAACACGGAGAATTGTCAAATATAGACGGAAACGGCAGCAGAGTGGCTCCAATGATATATGTTCCTGCACAAGTTATCATTGTTGTCGGAGTAAACAAAATTGTGAGCGATTTAGCTGAAGCAGAAAAACGAGTGAGAAATTACGCTGCCCCGCTGGATGCAAAACGCTTGAATAAAAATACGCCTTGCGCAACTTTAGGGTATTGTGTCGACTGTAAAAGCCCTGAAAGGATTTGCAACACCTTTGTCGTTATCAAACGTCAATTTACCAAGGACAGAATAAAAGTCATTATTGTCAATGAACAATTAGGCTACTAATACAATTTCCTAAAAATCTGCAAATAATTTTTTCTGATACTCAAACTCATATATTGTCAAAAAAAACGAAAACGATCCAGCAAACAGCTGAATCGTTTAGAAGTTACACACTGATATGAAACAGATCGGCACCGCACAGCCAAATCAAAATCATTTACCTTCATGCAGTGTTTTCAGAACATATTCTACGGGACGACTCCAATCAACATACACATTGGTATTTTCCCATAGCCTGGTCAGCGCAAGCTTAAAATTCTCCAGATTCTCCAATGGCTTTATGGTAATAGATGTAAAATCATGCATTGTTTTATGCGGCACCTGAAGAGTAAGGCTTTTCGAGAAAAATTCTTTAACAGCTGCCACAGCCTGTTCTGATTTTAAAATCACTTCAGCAGCTTTATTTTCTGCACTGTATTCAACATAGCCGACATCATTGTAATCCCCAAGTGTAAAATAGCTTACTGCGACACAAAATTTATTTTCCATTAATTTATGAAACCTCTTTCTACCAAAGAATTATATAAAAATTCTATTTGCTTTATTAAATTATCAAGTACTTAAGCTACACCAATTTTACCAAAAATATTCCTATAGCACAACTAAGTAAACTGCAGGTTTACTCCTTATTATTTGTCAAGTCTTGCACCGCATTTTTATTTATGCTATTATTTATTAAGAAATAACGCATGCGTTATGCCTGCGGTGTACGTAAGCTTTTTAATTATGTCTAACCTTACTCATTTTCAAAAGGAACCTGACTTTGTCATATGGCTGCTGGATCGTCTCCGAACGAATAGCAAAAGTATCGTCTTAAGGTACCGCCCTGCATTATGCAGGTCTAGGCATGTAAGAAGATACGGCATCATGGGCGTAAAAAAACACCATTCTTTTAAGGATGGTGTTTTTTTATTTTCTCTACACAAACAGAGCGATCTGATCCGTTTCATTCATACCGTCCAAGCATCCGTGCTCGCGCAGTATCTCAATAGACGGTGTCGGTACACCTGCTCTTTTTTTCAAATCATCAACAGAAGAAAATTCTCCCTGTTTACGGGCTTCCACAATATTATTTGCCGCAGTTATCCCCACTCCCGGCAATGCAGAAAGAGGCGGCAGCAGCGATTTCTCATGCATAATGAATTTATCTGCCATTGATTCATACAAATCCGCTTTTTCCACGGTATAGCCTCGCAGATACATTTCCCAGGCAAGTTCCAACACTACCTGCAATCCCTTTTCCTTTACCGAAAGTTTTTTTATCTTTTCTTCCTCGGCCAATTCACTCAGACGGTTTTTAACGGCCTGCTGTCCCTGTGCTATAAGATGAGCATCAAATTCATCGGCACGTATGGAAAAATATGCTGCATAAAAAGCCAACGGATAATGCACTTTGCAAAAAGCAATCCGATAAGCCATCATAACATAAGCTGTAGCATGGGCCCGCGGGAAAAGATATTTTATTTTCTGACAGGAATCTATAAACCAATCGGGAATGCCGCCTGCCTTAAGTTCTGCTACCACATCATCTTTGATCCCGCGCCCTTTGCGGACGTTCTCCATAGTTTTAAAAGCCAGAAGTGGTTCTATCCCTTTATGGATCAAATACATCATTATATCGTCGCGGGCAGAAATAGCGTCTGACAGAGAACACACACCATTTTTTATAAGATCCTGTGCATTATTGAGCCAAACATCCGTACCATGGGAGAAACCGCTTATTCGCACAAGATCACTGAACTTTTCCGGTCTCGTATCATCTATCATCTGCCGCGTAAAAGGAGTCCGAAATTCAGGTATGCCAAAAGTCCCCGAAGTGGCGCCAAGTTCTTCCTGTGTCACTCCCAAAGCTTCCGTGGATGAAAAAAGGCTCATGGTGGCCGGATCATCAAAGGGAATGGTTTTTGGATCACGGTGTGTTATATTTTCAAGCATTTTTATGACAGTCGGATCATCATGCCCCAGAATATCCAGCTTTACGAGACGACTGCTGATGGAATGGTAGTCAAAATGAGTCGTAATAGTGGCAGTATCCTTATCATCAGCAGGATGTTGTATGGGCGTGAAATGGTGGACATCCATATTTCTCGGGATAACCATAATACCGCCCGGATGCTGTCCCGTCGTCCTTTTTACTCCCGTGCAGCCGGCGACAAGACTGTTTATATACGCATCGCGTTTTTTCAAACCCTTATCGTTAAAATACCCGCGGACATACCCGTAAGCAGTTTTATCAGCCACTGTTGCTATAGTACCGGCACGAAAAACATTATCTTTACCAAACAATTCTTCTGTATATTTATGAGCGACCGGCTGATAATCTCCCGAAAAATTCAAATCTATATCAGGAACTTTATCGCCGTCAAATCCCATGAATACCGCAAACGGTATATCGTGCCCGTCTTTTATCATTTCTGTGCCGCAATACTGGCATGTCTTATTGGGCAGATCGAATCCGCAGCCATAAGAGCCGTCAGTTATAAATTCGCTATTGCAGCATTTCGGACAGCGCCAATGCGGCGGCAGAGGATTGACCTCAGTAATATCAGTCATCGTCGCTACAAAAGAAGATCCTACAGACCCTCTCGAACCTACAAGATATCCATCGTCAAGTGATTTTTTAACGAGCTTGTGCGCTATCAGATACAGCACGGCAAAGCCGTGTCCGATTATCGATCTCAGTTCCATTTCGAGACGTTCCGACACTATCTGCGGCAAATTCTCGCCATAAAGCAGCTTCGCTTTTGCATAGCTCATATCATGTATCTGCTCGTCCGCTCCCGGTATCATCGGTGAATACAGATCATCCGGTATGGGCTTTATCACATCGATCATTTCGGCTATTTTACGGGGATTTTCCACCACCGCTTTGTATGCCAGATCTTCTCCCAAATATGTGAACTCACCCAGCATCTCTTCCGTTGTACGCAGATACAGCGGCGGCTGCTGGTCTGCATCTTTAAAGCCTTTCCCTGTCATAAGGATAGCCCTGTAAATGCTGTCCTGCGGGTTAAGAAAATGGACATCACATGTGGCAATAAGCATCTTATCCAGCTTTTTTGCCAGCTCAGCCACCTTCAGATTTATTTTTCGCAAATCGTCATCCGTTTTTATATCAGGAAAATTTTCACTGCGTATTAAAAATTCATTGTTGCCGATCGGTTGTATTTCCAGATAGTCGTAAAAAGAAGCTATTTGCAGCAACTCCTCGTCACTCTGTCCGGCGACAATAGCCCTTACTAATTCACCGGCTTCGCAGGCTGAACCTATAATGATGCCCTCGCGGTATTCTGCCAGTATTTTTTTGGGAATTCGCGGCCTTTTTTGCAGATACTTCAAATGAGAGAGAGATACAAGCCTGTATATATTACGCAGACCGATAGCGTTCCTGGCAAGCAGGATAATGTGATTAGCCCTTTTCTGCTGCTCATCATAAATAAGGTAGCCTTCCAGCCCATATATTATTTTTATATCCAATTTTTTATCAGCAACTGTTTTTGCCGCTTCCGGAAAAGCTTGCACGACACCATGGTCAGTAATGGCAATGGCAGGCCAGCCCCATCCCGCTGCCGTACAGATCAAATCTTTCGCGGAAACGACGGCATCCATATTGCTCATATGTGTATGGGCATGCAGTTCTACTCTCTTTTCCTGTGCGTTATCGGCCCTTTTCTTCATTTCGCTTTTATAAATGCTGACAGGCATCATTACAAAATCATTGTTGAAACTGTCAAAACGAATACTCCCCGCCACTTTTATAACCGATCCGTTTGACAGATTTCCCTTAACCTGTTCAAATTCGTCCTTATCCTTAAAAAAGATCTTGCAGTCGATACCGTTGGTCTTATCGGATAGTTCGAAAGTAAGCAGATTATTGCCGGTTTTAAATTCACGGTTATTAATATTGTTAATTTTCCCCAGCATGACAGCCAGCTTCATTTCGCCGTCTATGCCGTCTATTTCCATAGGCTGCCCTGTTATACGCTTGCCGTATATCCAGCCGGGATCTGTGCTGTTCGGCGGCGGTCCCGCTTGTTTTCTGCTGTAACCGCCTGCGTGGGATGAACCCGTGCCATAATTTTTTACAGCCGGTACGTATTTTTCCGCCGGTCTTTCCGTTACCGGCGGCGGAGTATAATCTACCATAACATAATCGCCGCATTCACCGGAAAGCTCTTCGGCATTATCCACAGTATTAAAAGCAACTCTGCATTCAAGCTCAAGCAGTTCGTGTATCGTTTCCTTCAATGCCTTACTTACACTGTGAGCCTGCAGAATCTCACCTGCCAGCTCACCTGCCAGCTCCAATGTCAACAGATTTCCGTCAATATAATATTTGGCGGTGCGCAGCAAAATTTTTACGGTAGGATTGCCATCAGAAGCGGCAGTTATTATTTTCTGCCAGTTTTTATCTATCTGCGCGGCAAAATCAATAATGTCCTGATAAAACGCAACATCACTGACTCCGCAATTTGACGCTATATAATCGGCAGCCTGACCGAGCATGTCTTCCGGCAGATATTGATACGTATGGAGCAGTATCTCCCATGTATTCTTTCTCAGATCTATTTCTACATGCTTTATTGTGCTGGCCTTCAAAAGCATCATAAATTCACTGTCAAGCGGCAGTGAATCAATAAGCCGGCGAAATTTATCACCCGATTGCGGAACAATACGATATTTACCCATAAATCACCTGATGCCTCTTTCAAAAAACCAATAAACTATGCCTGTGCAAATCTGCTGATAATATATCACTGCTTCAGCAGGTGAGATGTGTTATTAATTGTCTGAACATAAAACTTATCAAATTCATCATCATAAGACAATATATTATACGCCGTATTGCTTTGGCCCACTGACCAGACATATTCGAACGGTATATGCACCGCATAAGCCAAGATCGCTCTGTTCACAGCGCCGTGGGCCACTATAGCCAGACTGCCGCCGGAATTCTCTTTTATTGCTGCGCGTATTGCCTGCATTGCCCTGTCCTGTACCTGCTGAAAATTTTCACCTTCAGGTATGGATACCGACTGAGGATTATCAAAAAAATCCTTCATGGCATTCGGCCATTTTTTATTGATATCTTCAAATAGAATACCTTCCCATTGGCCAAAGCTCATTTCCCGCAATTTGCTGACAGGCTTCATCGTCAGCCCAAACCGTTCTGCTATCGGTTTTGCCGTACATTTTGTACGCGAAAGATCACTGCAGTATACTGCATCTATTTTTTGCAGCGGAAACTTCTCCGCCAGCAGCTGAGCCTGTTTTATTCCTTCCGGTATAAGATCAGTATCGGATTGTCCCTGAAACCGTCCCTCCAAGTTCCATGATGTTTGGCCGTGGCGGATAAGTACAATTTTTGTGAGCATAAAATATCTTCCCTCTTATGTATAATTTTATATCAGCCAGATAAAAGCGACTGTCTGTTCAGTGCACCGCAAAAATCAACAATACTAACAATTCGCTGAGTTCCGTGACCGCTCCATAAACATCACCTGTCAATCCGCCCAGCTTCGCTGTGACATGTCTGCAGAAGAGAAGGGCAAAAACGATTACCCCAAGGAGCGCTGCGGCAGCGTGATACATATTTGCGTAAGCCGCCGGCAAGAATACCAGCACAGTAATAAAAACCCAAAAGAGAGATTTTTTACCTGCATAATCAGCAAAAGCTTTACCCAACCCTTCTCTGCGAGCGTAAGGAAACAATGTAATTCCCAGCACCATGGATAACCGCGCGATCACAGGCATCAGGAACAATGCACTGCCTAATGTGTAAAATTCTGTGACTGATGCACCTGCCGAAGGATAGATAGACACGATGACAGAATATTTTCCTAACAGCAGCATGATCAATGATGTAACACCATGTGCTCCGACATGACTGTCCTTCATAATTTCCAGCATCCTGCTTTTCTCGCGTCCTGAAAGTAAACCGTCCATCGTGTCCGTGTATCCGTCACAATGAAGTGCACCGGTAGAAGCTATATTCACCAGCAGGAGCAAAAAAGCTCCTGCCAGAGGAGGTATACTCAGATTAAACACAGGCAGTACCAGCAGAAGGAAAAATGCCGCAAAAACATTTATGATCCCCAAAACAGCGCCGATCAGCGCAAAATACTTTACACTCCTGCCGCGTGCCGCCGGCGTCCATTCGGCGTCATACTTTATGGGCAGGCGTGTTAAAAAAAGCAGCCCTGTAAAAAACGAATTCAATATGTGCTACACACCTTCCCAAATAATATTATTTCTCATAAATAATGCCGAAAATAAAAAGCGTTTATTTTATTTTTACGGGTATCCCCGAAACAACAAAATATACTTCATCAGCCTTTTCAGCTGCATATTGATTACAAAAACCCGCAATATCCCGATATTGGCGGGCCAATGCATTTTCCGGCACTATTCCGGAGCCGACCTCATTTGTCACGAAAACGATAAAACCCGCATGTTTTTTTGCGGCACAGATCAATTTTTCTATCGCGCCAAAAATAATTTTCTGCCTCTGTGCCGCTTTCTTTTTCTCCATCTGCGGCATGCAGATGAGGTTGCTCATATAAACAGTCAAACAATCAAATAAAACAGCATCATATGCTGAACAATCATCAATAGCCAGCTCTGCATCGAAAGGAGCTTCCAGTGTATGCCAGTCCGCCGTCTCTCTGTGCTTCCTGTGCAATAGCACGCGCTGTTTCATTTCCTCATCCAAAATTTGCGCTGTCGCTATATAAGCCGTTTTTTTTCCATGTTTCTGCACATATGTTTCGGCAAAACTGCTTTTCCCCGAACGTGCTCCTCCCGTTACTAAAATTATTTTGCCCATAAATACCTCCAATAATTTGGCTGTTTACCTTTTATCAAATTTATGATACAGTAAATACGATTTAATCCGATTTCGTTTGGTTAGGAGTAATAATAATGCTGGTTTATTCACATATTGCCAATATCGCCGAAAAATACCAAAATAATGTCGTTGTCCTTGGCACCTTTGACGGTGTACATATAGGACACCAAAAAATAATAAAAAGAGCCACCGAGCTTGCAAAAAAAATAAAGGGAAAAAGCATCGTCTTTACCTTTTCCAATCATCCGCTGGAGATTATTGCTCCCCAAAGAGCCCCGAAGAAAATAAGCGACAATACAGAAAAAGAACACGATCTGAAAGCACTCGGCATTGATATCCTCATGAACATTCCTTTTACTGAAAAGCTCGCCAACATATCTCCTGCTGATTTTCTGAAGCTTCTGAAGGACAATCTTGCACCCAAATACATTGTGGTCGGTCCGAATTGCACCTTTGGCTACAAGGGTGAAGGAACTCCTCAATTTCTTGATGACATGGCCGCTGCATACGGTTTCATTGCGGAAATCCCGCAGGCAGCTTATATGCACAACAAGATCATCAGCAGCTCCCGTGTTCGCCATGCGCTCACCGATGGCAAGCTCGAATTGGCCAATGAGCTTCTCGGGCATCCATTCACTATCTCGGGAAAGATAGAACACGGAGAAAATCGCGGACATCAGCTGGGCATTCCTACCGCCAATGTTTATGTTTCCGAAAAATATCTCATGCCGCCTGACGGCGTATATATAGTAACGGTAACTCTAAATAACGAAAAATACGAAGGAATAGCCAATGTCGGAGACAACCCTACATTCAATATCCATTCAAGGCGTGTCGAAGTAAATATTTTTGATTTCAACAAGGATATCTACGGCGAGCATATCCAGATACATTTTTTAAAAAAATTGCGTGATGAAGAAAAATTTTCATCGATTGACACCCTGCTCACACAAATGAATATTGATATAAAAAACGCTAAAGATTATTTTATACGATAATTTCGTTTTAGTAAAATCCGCTCCTAATTGATATTACCATGATTTTTCATAATTAATTCTGATTTTCGCAGCGGCATCCTGCTTTTTAGCAGAAGTAACCGCACTCGTATCGATATCGCCATTATTCAATTCATCTATCTTATCCACATCATCGTCGTACATAGCTGCATCAGCTTCCTCGTCGTCAAGAGGCAGTGTTGTCAGCCGCACACCGACCAGGAAATCTTCCATAGAATCCAATTGCAGCAGCAGACGCTGCTGCGGTGCTGACTGAGAGTTATAGACAAAGTAAATTTTCCCGTCTACAAATTCCTTTTCGCCCTTGCCGAAAACAGACTGCATTTTATAGGGCGTGGCACCGATTTTCACTCCCTGCGGCAAAAAATATTTTCTGTCGGATACTGTTATATCTACAACTTCTCCAGTCTTTTTTGCTATACCGATCACCGTTTTATCATGATATACATAATAGTCAACCGATCTGCCGTAAACACGCCTGTTTTCACTGTACCACGGCTTGCCGAAAGAATTCTCCATTGCCGTATAAGAATCTCCCAGCTTCAGTCCATTGCAGGAAAATTCCGTGTCGGTGGGAATACTCTTCATTCCTGTCAGCAGAGCTGCCGCTGCCAAAAATACTACCGCCAATATGATCCTTATTTTCATTTTATCTGCCTCCGTATAATTTCATTTCTAAAATCAGTATAATTAAAATAAGGTTACCGGTCAATATTTTATCCGATGACTAACCTGCTCTAATGTTCCCGCTTCTGCAAGCGGTGAGTAAAGAGCGGCTAAGTCTCCATTTATTGGTCTGGCAAAGGAGTATGAAGATGTTTTCTAATGAATCAAAAGATAATTTTCCCGTTAAAATATCTGTTATTATCGCTATGAAAAACGCAGAAAAATATATATTAAGAACAATTGACAGCATCATTGTGCAGAGTCTGCCGGAAATAGAAATAATTGTCATAGATGATAACTCCGACGACAGCAGCGTAAACATAGTAAAGCAATATTATGACGGCATCGATAATGTATTCCTGTATCATAACAGAGGTATCGGCGGACCCGGCATCTGCCGCAATATAGGACTGTCCCATGCCAGAGGAGAATTTATTGCTTTTGTTGACAGTGACGACTTTATCGCCACAGAATTTTTGGAAACACTTTATAATATGGCTGTGCAGGATAATGCCGACATTGCCGTATGCGGTTATGATAAAATTACGTCAGATGCTTTTTTGCGCTCGTATGCACCTGATGCCGGAATATATTGCGGCGGCAATGCGTTCATAGAGAAGCTTAATACTATTGAGTTTGTCATCTGGAATAAAATTTACAAACATTCCTTCCTCAAAAAAAATGATATTTCCTTCAGGCTTCCCTGTTATGGTGAGGATTGGCTTTTCTCCTTTGAGGCCATGTTTCTTGCAAAAAAATATACCTGCACAAAAAAATCTCTGTATTATTATTATCAGCATTGTGATTCTGTCAGTCATAAACCCGTTGAAGCCGGCGTATTCAGCTCTATTTATGATTTTTTCATTTTTTTAGATGAATTTACCCAAAAGCAAAAGAGTCTTACTGAGAAAATGATTTCTCAAATAGAAACCAACTTCTTTTTTTCATCAATCACATGTTACATAGCACCTCTTTACGATAAAATGTCTCCTCATGAACGTCTTTTACTAAGAGATAATATTTTTTCCCGGCAGTTCGGACAGGGTGCGCTGCATATGAAAATTCTCCTGGATGCCTTCTTCACACTTTATTCTTATACTGAGCAAAGTCTAAAATATGACCGCCGGCCTGAATCGCATATATAAAAAATTATATTGATATAAGGAAAAACGCCTGTCCGCACGGACAGGCGTTAAAAGTGCTATAAAAATACCACACGGCTTCTCAGAAAAATAAAATAAGCATGCCAATAATCAAGGCACCAAGCATTGGCAAAAGATTTCTTTTGGCAATTTCTATCGGATTGACACCTGCTATACCGGCTACAATAATCGTAGCACCTGCTATAGGCGACATTGTGCGTCCCAATGTTCCAGCCAGAGTTGCAGCACTACCCATCTGCACCGGTGTCATGCCAAAGTCGGCTGCATGCGGCGTGATGGCTTCATTGAATGCAAAGGTAGCAGCATCACCCGACCCCACCAGAATAGCCAGAATAAACGGACCAATTGCGGCACATATTTTTACAATGGCCGGATTATTAAGCATTTCATCAATGAACAGTTTGACCAAGCCTATAGATGTAAGCCCTGCTACAAAAACTCCTGCCGAAATAATTATTCCTATGATGGAACCATATGCCTTGCCCATTCCATCAAAAAATGCCTGCCCTAAATCTGACGGCTTTGTGCGTGTTACGATCAAGGTCAGGATCGCGCCGATAATCATGGCCTGCGGAACTCCCATTTTAAAAATAGGAACAACATGTGTTTCACCAAGAATCAATATAACGATTGGTATTATAGGCATAACTGCAAAAAGAGGATTTACTTTAAATGAGCTGTCAATAGTCAAATTTTCGGATACATATCCTTTATCTTCTTTCATTACATGTGCGATCACTGTGATAATAATAGTAGCCACGGCTAAAGATGCCAGATTTGCCTTATAATGATAGCTTATAACATCCATGACTCCGACCCCGGCAATTTTAGCTACAAATGGGTTGTGCGCCAATCCCGGATTGAGCATGCTGCCATAGGTACCGCATTTCACAGCTGCGGCTGCCATCGCAGGATTAACACCGCCAGCCATAAGCAGAGGAACAAAAATAGCTCCCGCTGCCGCCGCAGTCCCTGCCGCACTCGGCAGTGCTATATTTACTAAATACGTACAGATAACAACTCCCGGTATCAAAAGAGGTCTGAAATTTTTCAATACTGTCGCCATAGCATTTATCAAATGCTTGTCACATCCCGTAAAGCGTACAGCCATGGCAAACCCCATTACTGAACAGACTGCCTCTATAAGCCCTGCATTAGTCATGCTCTTTGCAAACGCATTGAGCGCCGACATGGGAACACCGCCTATACCGCTCATAATAATTCCTGATCCGATCAATACGATGCGGGCATCGTATCCCTTGACGATCAAATACACAACGGCAATAACAATAATAATTCCGAGGATAGACATAAACGCCGCCATTCCCACACTCCCTTTCACCGCAACAACATCATCTAAATAAAAAGCGTGCTGCACAGCAAGCACTTCCACAAAAAGGCATATGCAATGACACGGATCAATATGCGTCATTGCATATGCCTTTAGTATCGCAACATCAACGTGCTTTCAGTCAGCAGTAATATATAACTGATTCCACTGTCAGGGCAGGCATTTTATGCCTGCAGATGATAGCAGAACAATCAGTAATGATAATATCAGTATTTTATATAATAAATAATTACAATTTGTTTGTCAATAAATTTCATATAATTATTCTTCCGTTAGCTATTGCCATTTTACATGCCAAAATATCTGCCGTTTTCAAACTTCTGGCTCTGACAGCCTGCAAAGCGAAGCATACAAAATCTCTATTCCCTGTTCTATATATGCCATTTCTGTCCACTCTGCCGGATTATGGCTGATTCCGTCACGGCAGGGTACAAAAATCATTCCTGTCGGAGCAAACTGCGCCAGATGCATCATATCATGTCCGGCACCGCTTGACATCAAATGATATTCAATATTTTTTCTTCTGCAGGAATCCTCAATGATATCGATTACCGATCTGTCCAGCTTCACCGGTTTTTCATCGGTGAGAAGTTCAAGCTTTGTTTTGATGTTTCGTTTTTTTGCCGTATTTTCTATATATTTTTTGATATGATTTACCGCAGCATCTTTTGCCTCCATATAAATGCTGCGTATATCTATGCCAAGCTCCACCTGTCCGGGGATCACGTTCATAACATTGGGAAAAGCCCTCACGATACCTACCGTTCCTACGACAGGCTGTACAGAAGCTGCCGCCGTTCTTTCCACTTCCAGGATTATTTCTGCTGCGGCACACAAAGCATCATTGCGCAGATGCATAGGCGTCGCTCCCGAATGGTCAGCCTTGCCTGTGAGCTTCAATTTCAACCGTGTCGGTGCTGCAATTCCCGTCACTATACCTATAGATTTTTTCATTGATTCCAAAACTTTTCCCTGCTCTATATGCATCTCAAGACAAGCTTTTATTTTATCCAGTACAAGCGTGTTTTTCATATTTTCCGGATCAAGACCGCGTGCCCGCAATATTTCATACAGAGATATGCCTTCAGCATCTTTGAGCTGTTTCATAGCGTTTATGCCTAGACCGCCGCATATTGCTCTGCTGCCGAGGGTGGCGACGCCGAAACGGCTTGATTCTTCGCACATGAAAACAACGATTTCCAACGGGTTATAATTTTTAAAACCTCTTTTGTCCATCAGCTTCACGGCCTCTATTGCTCCCAATACCCCCAGTACTCCGTCAAAATTCCCGCCATTCGGGACACTATCTATATGCGAGCCGCAGACCACTGCGGGAGCAGCCGCATTCAGGCCCTCTCTTCTGCCGATAATATTGCCAAATCCGTCAACACGTACGGCAAGCTTTTCCTGCTTCATCAGGTCGATTATGAACGCTCTGGCCTGCCAGTCCTCGTCAGAAAAAGCTATCCGTGTTACACCTTCACCCGGCAAAGAAAATTTTCTCATTTCTGCAAAATAAGCTTCTAATACAGTAGTTGAAATTATGTTGTCCGCCTCCCATTAGCAAAAATTTACAGCTTTCCAATAAACAAAGGAAAAAACAAGTTCATTGCTTTGCATATTTCCCCGCATATCATCAGAGGTCCTTCTTTTGCAAAAGCCCTGCCGCACACACAGCAAGTATCTTCGCCGAATAACCGAGCGCCTTTTCATCAAAATCAAAATGAGAATCATGATGGCCTGCCGCCAGATCTGCTCCTACCATCATGTAAGCACCCTCTCCGCCATTTTTCTGAACTTTTTCCATAAAGTATGAAAAATCTTCGCTGGCGCCAAATGCACAATCAGTGACTACATTATCAAAAATTCCCAGAGAATCAGCTTTATTTTTTATGTATTGTGCCAAATTCTGCGAGTTATCGGCTCCTGCAGCTCCTCCCATTTTTTTTATATCTACCTTTACATCATACATGTCCGCCGCTGCTTTAAGGATACGCAGAGCTCCATTTTCCATATAATTATTTATTTCACTGTTCGCACCGCGCGTTTCAAATTGAATCAAAGCCTTGTCACCTATGACATTACGTCCGCTTCCCGCATTAAGAGTCCCTACATTAATACGCGATGCTCCCGCTGAATGACGGGAAATAGCATGCAGATTCAACGCAGCACAGGCTGCTGCCAGAAGAGCATTGCGCCCTTCTTCCGGTGCTGCTCCTGCGTGGGCCGGCATACCGGTGAATTGAGCATCATACTTGCTTGTTGCCAAAAAACCTTTCACATTGCAGGCTATACTGCCTGTCTTTTTCATCTTAAAGCCAAAATGAGCTCCTAAAACGTAATCAACGTCATCTACATCGCCATTTTCCACCATCGCTTTGGCTCCGCGAACACCCTCTTCCGCCGGCTGAAATATCAGCTTTATTTTTCCGTTCAAATCAGCTCTTAATGCTGCAAGTATTGCGGCTACGGCAAGTCCCACTGTTGTATGTCCGTCATGTCCGCAGGCATGCATAGCCTTATCATTGACAGACGAGAAGCCTTCTTCATAAGGGCGGTGTCCTTCTTCTGTTGTCTCCAGAACATCATTTGCATCCATATCGAAGCGCAAAGCAACTGTCGGTCCGTCCTGTGAAAAAACCATTGTCCCGATAACTCCCGTCATACCTCCTTTCATTTTTTTCACCCATTCGGCGGCAGCCCCCTGAGCAACGGCTCTTTTGGCAGCTTCTGCCAATACATTCTCAGAAGGTCGCCCCATCATATAATCCTCATTGATAGCCTCACTGCCAGTTCGTACATCATAGCCAAGCTCAGTCAGTTTTTCAGCAACCAGAGATGCCGTGCGAAATTCAGTCCAGCCAGTTTCAGGATGACGGTGAATATCTCTGCGCATTTTCACCATATCTTTTTGCATTTTATCTGCAAGCTCCAGAATTTTCTCATCTGCTGTATTTCTCATATTATCCTGCTCCCTTCACTCATTACATCCATAATTTCAGTTTAAGTTATCTTTTTCTTAATTATACGCAAAGTTGACAAAAAATCCCCAGCTCAAAAATAATGTTCAGTATATCATAATTTTGAAAAAAAAACACATGCTTATACTGTTTTTTATTTAGAAAGCTATGATAAATAGGCATAATTGCATATCAGATCATTCGCTGCTTGATAGCAGCAATTTTTTTAAAGTGATAAATGTCATTTATTTTTTTGCAAAATAATGACATTATACAGCTGTATTTCTTTTAATATTTTGTTAAATTTATAATTGTAAAAAAATTATAAATGTTGCACTTATCAGAAGGGAAGTGAATAAATGTTTTATGTCATTCTAGTAAGCCACGGCAATTTTGCCTCCGGTTTGCACTCTGCCGCAAAAATGATCGCCGGTGACCGGAATAATGTTCTTTCGATCAGCTTAAAAAGTGATATGTCGGGTGATGAATATACTCATAATTTCAAAAATCTTATTTCAGCGCTCACACCGGCCGACAAAATAATAATTCTGGCAGATATAATAGGAGGCTCTCCGCTGACGATCGCACTAAAAGCATTGTCCGACAGAGGGCTGCTCGGCAGCACAAGGGCATTCGGCGGCATGAACCTGCCTTTGGCTCTTACAGTGATCCTGAGCGGGGAAAACGCTTTTAGTGAAGATCCGCAGGCACTTCTAAATGATGCTAAAGATTCCCTGCAGGAATTTATTCTGGACACTGATCAGGCAGATGAAGATATTTAAGGAGGAACTTACTAATATGTCGATAACATTTATCAGAGTCGATGACCGTATGATACACGGACAAACATGCACACGATGGGCTCTCGAATATCCATGTGACGGTCTTGTCGCAGTAAACGATGCCGCCGCCACAAATCCTGTTTTGAAGGCAGCTTACAAAAGTGCTTCGGGGAAAAAAACTTTTGTCTGGACTATGCAGGACTGGCAGAAAAAATGCCAAAAAGTATTGGACAGTGACAGTCGTTATTTTTTAATTACAAAAAATCCTGTTGATATGAAAAAAATTCTGGTAGATCAAGGATTTGACCCGGGTATAAAAACCCTGATCATAGGTCCGTGCAATGATCGTCCCGGCGCAGTTCAGCTCGGCAACAATCAATCTATAACGCAGGAAGAAGCGCAGGCGCTTGAAGATATCATGCAGGCAGGTTATGAAGTTGAATTTGCTCTGATAAAAGAAAAAGCCATAGGCAATTGGAAAAAATTCCGCGGGCAATTTGGTTTTGTATAAGACCTTTATCTTTATTTCGATACTGTCAATATCATTTTGAGCGTCATTCCTATCCATAAAATAAGACAGTTTCCTTTTCTATTTTTCTTTTATTGAAATTTTCACATTTAAGGAATAATTATATATTTTTAAATGAAAGTGTGGTAATAAAATGGAAATTAATATTCTGCAAGCCGTACTGCTCGGTATTTGCGCATGTTTATCAAGCATGCCCGGACTGGGAGGCACTACTTTCGGCAATTACACTCTCGGCCGTCCTCTTGTGGCAGGTCTCGTGGTCGGACTTATCCTCGGCGATGTCAAGACAGGCATCATCATCGGCGCCGCTATCCAAGTCATCTATATAGCGCTTGTAACCCCCGGTGGAACAGTTTCCGCAGATGTGCGGGCCATAAGTTATATAGGCATACCGCTTGCCATATGTGCCGTAAAAGGCATGGGGCTCGATCCTGATACGGCTCAGGCTCAGTCGATGGCTGCCGCTCTGGGAGCCGCAGTCGGCACACTGGGAACGGTTTTATTCTACGGTACAGCCACAATGAATCTGATTTGGCAGCACATCGGCTGGAAGGCTGTTAAAAACGGGGAATTCAAAAAATTATATCTTGTTGATATGGGACTGCCATGGATATCTCACTTCATTTTCTCTTTTCTGCCGACGGTCCTCATTACTATGGCCGGAGCAGGCATGGTAGATATAATGAAGTCATATCTGCCTATGGACGGTATTGCGATGAAGACCTTGTTCACTGTCGGCAGTCTTCTTCCCGCAGTCGGGGTCGCCATTCTGCTGAAACAGGTCGTAAAAAAAGCCGTCGACTTCATTACCTTTTTCTTTGGCTTTACCTTAGCGGCAAGTATGGGACTGAATTTGATAGCCGCGGCTATTATCGGCTCTTTTTTCGCTGTCATCAATTATAAAATAATGATGCTGCAGAGCAAAAAAACAGCTCCTGCCGGTCCTGCAAATGATGACGAAGATGAGGAGGATATCTGAGCATGAAAAATTTATCGAAAAAAACTTTGAATAAATCTTTTGTTACCTGGTTTTATGGCAATCTCACCTGTTTTTCCCAGGAACATATGCAGACATTCGGGTACTTATGTGCCATGCTGCCTATCGTAGAAGAACTTTATGAAAAAGAAGAAGATAAAAAAAAGGCCATGGATACCTACACGGCATTCTTTAATACCGAACCGCAGATAGGTACACTTGTAGTCGGCATGACAGCCGGTCTGGAAGAAGCCAAAGCCAACGGCCAGCCTATAGACGGAGAGGCTATCAACGGCATACGTGCCGGACTCATGGGCCCGCTGGCAGGGATAGGCGATTCTATGATCGTCGGTACACTTATCCCGATCCTTTTGGGGATAGGCCTGGGACTGTCAAGCGGCGGCAATCCGCTCGGTGCGATTTTTTATATAATAGTATGGAATTTTTTGATGTGGTTCGGCATGAAATTTGCATACTTCAAGGGCTATGAATTAGGCGGAAAAGCCGTTGAAATATTGGTGGGTGAAAAAGCTCAGGCTATCCGCGATTCCATCATCATGATCGGCACTATTGTCATAGGTGCGGTAGCCGCCTCATGGATAAACATTCACACATCACTCATTCTTCCGGGCGGCGGTGAATTGCAAAAGACGCTTGACGGCATTTATCCCAAGATGCTCTCCGGTGCAGCAGTAGTGTTCTGCTGGTGGCTCATGACCAAAAGAAATATTTCACCGACCATGGTAATGCTGCTTCTGGTTGTTATTGCCTTTGTCGGCGTTCTTGCCGGCTTCTTCGACCCCGGTCTTTCCTATTGATCAATCCTCCGGATCATCTTTATTTCCTATTCAGATTTGTTTAAAACTAAAGGGCGGCAGATTTTTCTGCGCCCTTTTAAGCATCTTCTGCTGCTCTCACATTCCCCTTAAAATTAGTGTTCCTTTTGCTTTTTTCAAGTATAATACATTATGAGGGAATTACTATGAAAAAAAAATACAAATTATATTCGTCCGTTTTTTTACTTTTTATCATTCTGCTGTCAATTTTCTGTCTGCGGGAAAATATATTTCTGTCTGCCGATTATTCCGCCGCACATAATGAACAACGCAGAAAATTCGGCGCAGTTTATATGACATTAAATAATCCTTTTTATGAAATAATAGACGATGAAATACGCACCGCGGTTGAAAAAAACGGTGACACGCTTTTGACCCGTGACGCGGCACTCAGCACCAATCGGCAGACAGAAGAGGTCCGGGAGCTTATAAATGACGGCATAAAGGTTCTTTTTCTTAACGCTGTTGACTGGCAGCAAATAGATCCTATTCTTGAAATGGCCCAAAAAGCAAATGTACCTGTAATAGCGGTTGACACAAATGCCGATGACAAGAATGAATCTTCTGTTGCCCTGACCATAGTTTCTGATAATTATCAGGCCGGCGTGGATTGTGCCGAACATATGCTGGCCAATCTGGCAGGTGCCAATATCGTCCTTCTTAAACACTCCCAGGCAAAATCCGCAGTGGACAGAATAAATGGTTTTACCGACACGATCAGAAACCATCCTTCTTTTAGAATCATTGACTCCGCGGAATGCAAGGGACAGCTGGAGCTGGCTATGCCGGCAATGGAAGCGCTTATAAAAAAACACAATGATATCGACGTCGTGATGGCGTTGAACGATCCTGCTGCCATGGGGGCTCTCGCCGCATTGAAAAATGCCGGGCAGCTTTCCCGTGTGAATGTTTACGGCATTGACGGTGCGCCGGAAACAAAAGAAATGATTCTTCGCGGCAATATGACCGCAACCGCAGCACAATCACCGCGCCGCATAGGACAGCTCGCGGCAGAAAAAGCATATGAATTGCTGAGCAATCGCATCGACCAAAGGTATATTAAACTGCCGACAGTATTGCTGACCTCGGAAAACATTTCACAGAATAATATTAACGGGTGGGACTGAATATGACGCAGCCAAAATTATACTCCGCTGCTGCCATGCATTATGTTCTGTATGCATTCAATGCAGCTTCAGTTTTTCTTTTAGCCATATTTATGAGCATCACCCAGACGAAGATCAATACTTCTATGTCGGCACGGCTTTTTCTTGATTCAGTCTCTGCCGTGCCATGGTCGGCAAACAAAATTATACTATTCGCTATCTGTGCCTTTCTTCTTTTACTTTCGCTGAGCATTATATACCGCCGCTGTATTTTAACGCAGAGTAAATATCGCTACATCATTCTTGCCTTGGAAATCTGCTCCTGCCTTATTGTAATGCGCAGCATCAACATGGCCTATGACGGGGTCATTCTCCTGGTGGTCGCTGATCTCATAAGCGGTTACCGCGGCAAAAATCAGCGCATAATTTTAACGGCAGCCATGTTTAGTCTTTATCTTATCGCCAGCTATAATCTGGTCGACCTGCAGCTTAAAATGATCCCTTTTGATGTTTATATTTCTTATTATAATCAATCCGTACAGGGGATTTTAAAAGCCGCCTGTAATATTCTCACTTCATTCAATATGATACTTTTCGTTATATATACGATGCTGCTGGTACAAAACCAGCACCAGGAAAAAGAACGCATACAGTCACTTAACAAGCAGCTCAATGATGCTAACGAAAAACTCAGGAATTATGCCATAGAGGCTGAGCATATGGCGGAGACCAGAGAGAGAAACAGATTGGCAAGGGAGATCCACGATACACTCGGGCATGCCTTGACATCAATTATAGCCGGCCTTGATGCCTGTCTTGCCACAATCGACGCCGCTCCTGACTTTACAAAAAAACAGCTGAAAGTCATCAGCGACACCGCCCGTCACGGTATAAACGACGTCCGGCGCTCAGTCCGCAGACTTCGTCCTGACAATCTGGAAAAACTTCCTCTAAAAAATGCCCTTTCCCAAATGATCGGGGATTTTGCCTCGGCTTCAGGTATGCATATATCACTCAATTATGACTGCTGCCCGCAGAATCTCCGCGCCGATGAGGAAGAAGTTATCTATCGTGTAATTCAGGAAAGTATTACTAATGCTAATCGCCACGGTCATGCCGCTCATATAGAAATCATTTTTTCTCAGACTGATGGATTGCTGAAAATACATATAAAGGACGACGGCACCGGCTGTGAGAATCCCATTGAAGGCTTCGGTCTGCGTCATATGCAGGAAAGACTTTCCCTGCTGCATGGCACATTGAAATATAAAAGCTGCGGCGGATTTATAATACAAGCAGATATTCCATTGAGTCGAGGAGATATTTATAATGATAAAAATAATGATAGCCGATGATCAGGAACTTATACGGGAAAGTCTAAAAATAGTTTTGAATATGAATCCTGACATGAATGTCACTGCCACAGCAGAGAACGGCTGCAAAGTAATGGAACTTCTCAAAAAAAGCCAGCCTGACGTCATACTTATGGATGTCCGTATGCCCAAGTTAAACGGTGTTCAGTGTACTAATCTTATAAAAGAACACTGGCCGAAAATAAAAATTATCATTCTCACAACTTTTGACGATGATGAATATATTTATAACGCACTGAAATTCGGTGCCAGCGGTTATCTTTTAAAAGGCGTTTCCGTTGTTGAGCTGGCAAATGCTGTCCGCACAGTGGTTAACGGCGGTGCCATGATCAATCCCAATCTTATTGCCAAGGTAGTGAAATTATTTTCCGAAATGGCGCAGAGTAATTTTGCCGTACAGGTAGAAGAAAACGGCACAAAAATTTTGACCCGCACTGAAAAAAAGGTAGTATGCCTCGTCGGCCGCGGTTTGTCCAACAGGGAAATAGCAGAAAAGCTCAATTTATCTGAAGGCACTGTCCGCAATAACCTTAGTTTTGTTCTCAGCAAACTTAATTTGCGGGATCGTACCCAGCTTGCCATCTGGGCAGTACAAACCGGTATGAGCCAACAGCTTGATACGGAAAAATGAGGCGATAAGCATGTTTCGCAATATACAGCAGAAAAACGTAAAACTTTTATTATGCATTGCTGCTCTCCTAATACTGTCAGCTCTCTTTTTTTACAATATATATGCTCAAAAACAGGAGCAGCTTGTCATCCGCCTCGGTCTTTTCTCCGGCAGCAATTGGAATGTTCCTTCCGGTGATTCCTACGCAGCTATAGATAATGCAATAAAAAATTTTGAAAATATTCATCCCAATGTAAAAATCACATATGTCAGCGGTATAAGGAAACAGGATTACGCCGAATGGCTCGCAGAAAAAGTTCTTGACGGCAGCGAGCCCGATATTTTTATGGTACTGTCCGATGATTTTAATCTTTACAGTACCATGGGCCTTTTGCAGAATCTTGATACTCTGGCCGAAAGTGATCCTTCTTTTGATACAGACGCCTATTATCCGGCGTCTCTTGATTACGGACAATATAAGCACCGTCAGTATGCTCTGCCTTTTGAAAGTGTTCCCACTCTGATGTTTGTAAATAAAACTTTATTGGCACGGGAAAATATAGCTATTCCCGAAAACGGGTGGACCTGGCAGGATTTTATCGACATATGCCGCCGTGTCACTAAGGATACTGACGATGACGGTGTTCCCGATCAATTTGGCTATTATGATTATACGTGGCAGCAGGCCGCTGCCAGCAATGGTCTGCAATTATTTCGCGATGACGGAAAATTTTCCTACTTTGCCGACAGCAAAATGGCTGAAACTTTGAAATTTATGATCGATCTAAAAAAGACCAACATGGGACATACCGTCACCGCCAAGGATTTCGATATGGGCAATGTAGCCTTCAGACCTTTCACTTTTGCTGAATACCGCACTTATAAGCCATATCCCTGGCGCATAAAAAAATATTCATCCTTTGAATGGGACTGCATTGAGATGCCCGCCGGTCCTTCCGGCAGCAACACTTCAGAGCTTAACACTCTGCTGATAGGAATGAGCAGCCGCAGCTCCCATAAAAAGATGGCCTGGGAATTTCTTAAGGAGCTCTGTTACAGCGGCAAAACACAGCGTTTTTTACCCAGTGTATCTCAGGGAGTTCCCGTAATAAAAGCAGCGGCAGAATCAGATGAAGCCAGACAGGCGCTTCTGTATGATGCTCCCGGAGATGAAAAGATGAACCTTTCCATCATAAGCAACATCATGCAGTCGGCAGTTTCACCACCCAAATTCCAAAAATATTCGCTGGCAATGCTTATGGCTGACAGTGAAATAAAAAAAATTATCGATGAAATAATTCCTTTTAATAATGCCTTGAATAAAATACAGAAAAAAATAAACGATTTTCTGCAAAATTAATATATTGTCAGTCTAAATTTAAAAAGGAGATATGCAGCATGTCATTTAAAATTGTTTTTTCTGATATCGACGGAACGCTTCTGAACTCACAGCATAAATTGCTTTCTTCTACGATAGAGGCAGTCCGGCAGCTGTACAATAACGGCATTATCTTTGTACCTGTTTCTGCACGGATGCCCAAAGCCATTGCACCGCTGATAGACGATCTGAGAATCGCAGCACCCATTATCAGTTATAATGGCGCCCTGATACTTTCTGCCGATCGCAATGTTCTTTTCAGCAAAAAATTATCGGGACAAGACTGCCGGTCTATTCTCAGAAAAATACATTCCCTGTGGCCTCAAACCATTGTCAATTATTATTGTGACGATGATTGGTATGTAGAAGATATAACCGCAGCCCCCGTCAAAGCAGAAATAAGTATTACCGGTGCCATACCTCTTGAAATGTCATTTACTGATCTGCTGACAGGCGGCATTCTTCCTCATAAGCTTTTGTGTATGTGTCCTCCCGCCGTCTGCAGTCAGATGGAAACTGTTCTTTCTGCCGCTTACGAACAGCTTACCATTATCCGCTCATCTCCTACTTTACTGGAAATAATCGATCAATCTATTTCCAAGGCGCATGCGGTAAATTTCTTTCTGAAACTGTGCGGTGTTTCTGCCGATGAGTCTATAGCGTTCGGCGACAATTACAATGACCTTGGCATGCTGGCTTCCGTCGGCACAGGAATTGCAATGGGCAATGCACCGCAGGAAATAAAGGATGCAGCCGCAAAAACAACAGCATCCAACGATGATGACGGCATCTATAATGCCTTGCAGGAACTCGGATTTTTATCCGTCTGATCGAATGCGCCGCAAGTCATTGAAATTGACAAACATAAAAAAACCACATATAATCAAAAGGAGTGTCAAGGCATCTTGACACTCCTTGTCTTATATTCCACCCGACAATATTTACAATTTGAAAACCCGGTAGGGAAACACCTGATTTATTCATAAGGGAGAGCATGATTATGGCAGAAAAACGCAGTATCTTAACTGAAGAAGGCTTAAAAAAAATTGAACAACAGCTGGAGAACTTAAAAAGCGTCCGGCGTATTGAAGTAGCTCAGCGTATAAAACAAGCCATTGATTTTGGTGATATAAGTGAAAACTCGGAATATGATGATGCAAAAAATGAGCAGGCTTTCATAGAGGGCGAAATACTCCGTTTGAGAAAAGTTCTTCGTGAAAGCGATGTAATCCATGAAACCCGGGGAGATGGCAGCGGCATTATCCGTCTTGGCAATAAAGTCGTCATTCGTGATCTCGAATTTGATGAAGATGAAACATACACTATAGTCGGTTCGGCCGAAGCTGATGTAACCGACGGCAAAATATCCAATGAATCACCTGTTGGATCATCTATTTTGGGGCACAAAATCGGCGATACCGTAAATGTAAATGTTCCCGCCGGAGTGCTGAGATACAAAATAATTGAAGTAAAATAAAATGGAGGCTATAAATTGGCTAGACAGCAGACACCAGAAACACCACAGGATATAAATGAACTTGTAAAAGTGCGCCGCGATAAAATGCAGGCGTTTATTGATAAAGGCATAGAACCATTCGGCCGCAAATATTCCGTTACACACCATGCCCAAGATATATTGGCCAATTTTGATGCACTAGAAGAAAAAACCGTACACATCGCCGGACGGCTCACTGCTATACGCGGACACGGCAAAGCCAGTTTTGCCGTACTTGCTGATATTACCGGCGATATACAAGTGTACTTTAAGCTTGATGTTCTTGGTGAAGATCAGTATGCCAATTTCAGACTGCTTGATATAGGCGATATTATCGGTATAGAAGGAACTGTATTTAAGACGCACCGCGGTGAAACCACAGTAAAAGTTACCGGCTTCAGCATAGAGGCAAAATCACTTCGTCCTCTGCCCGAAAAATTTCACGGTCTGAAAGATGTTGAAACACGCTATCGCCAACGATATCTCGATCTGATCGTAAACCCGGATGTAAAACGTACTTTTATATGCCGAACAAAAATCATTCAGGCAGTACGCCGTTTTCTTGACAGCAGAAACTTTCTTGAAGTGGAAACACCCGTTATGAATTCTATTGCAGGCGGTGCCAATGCGCGCCCTTTCATAACGCATCATAATGCTTTGGACATGGATATGTATCTTCGCATCGCAACGGAACTATATCTTAAGAGGCTCATTGTCGGCGGTCTTGAAAGAGTATACGAAATCGGCCGCATATTCAGGAATGAAGGTGTTGACAATCGCCACAGTCCTGAATTTACCACTGTTGAAACATATCAGTCCTTCGCTGATTACAATGAAGTTATGGATATGACCGAAGCTTTGATTGCAAAGGTAGCAGAAGATGTACTTGGCACGACATCAATTACATATCAGGGGGCTGAAATTGATCTTAGCAGTATTCGCCGCGTTACTATGGCAGATGTGGTCAAAGAGGCTACCGGCAAAGACTTTTCATCAGTAACTGCCATCGAACAGGCACGTTCCTTCGCGGAAGAATTAAAAGTTCCGTATGAACAGCATCATGGTATCGGTGAAATAATGTATCAAATATTTGATGAAAAGGTTGAGGAAACACTGATTGCTCCTACATTTGTCACTCAATATCCGACCGCTGTATCTCCGCTTTCCAAACGCAATAAAGAAAATCCCGACTTCGTCGATCGTTTTGAGCTGTTTATCTGCGGACGTGAACTTGCCAATGGGTTCTCCGAACTAAATGATCCCATCGATCAGAAAAAACGTTTTGTCGACCAGCAGAATCAGCGCGAACATGGTGATGATGAAGCACATATGATGGATGAAGACTTCATTACCGCACTGGAATACGGACTTGCTCCTACCGGTGGACTCGGCATCGGCATTGACCGTCTGGTGATGCTGCTTACCGACAGTCCTTCAATACGTGATGTTATCTTATTTCCTCATATGAAAACTAAGCCGTCAGAACAATAAATAAAAAAGGGGCTGTGACAAAATGAGAAATCATTTTGTCCACAGCCTCTTTTTCTACACAGTTTGAGGCAACAAGCGGGCAATTACTGAAAAAAGGGCATACAACCCCTTTCCCCATAAAAACTGCTTTTCTACAGTTTATGCGGCTTTCTTCAAACGTAGTCTTTTATTGTGGTATTTATAAAGATTGTGCCCGATGGAAACCAGGAAAATCTCTAAACGTACTTGTTTCATGCCTTTTCGAACGATTCTTTTATACCAGCGGTTATTTTTCATGATGCCAAAAGTGCCTTCAGATTGAATCGAGCGATTCATTCGAAGAAGCGCGCCTTGAATGCTTTCTAGGTTATCCACAACTTCTTGGTGTATAGAAGTTAGTTCCTGATTAACTCGTATCGTCCTATTTTTATCTGTCTTCTTGCACTCGGAGGCATACGGACAGTCCCTGCAATTTTCACACTGGTAAACTTCTTCCTGACGTCCGTATCGATTCCCTTTTACATTTTGTCTGTATTGCAGATGAAATGCCTGTCCGGCCGGACAACGCAGTGTGCCTTTTTCGTCAATCTTGAAATTCACTGCCCGAAACGGATTATCTCGATACTTTGCGTCAGTAGTTTCTTTCTTGTACATAGTAAATTTCATATACTTTTCCATACCGTGTTGCTCACAGTAAATATAATTGTTGTATGAACCATATCCTGCATCAGCAACTGGATACTTTGGATAAAATCCGTAGGTATTATGAAATTTCTCCAGTAAGGGAACAAAACAATCCATGTCTGCACGGTATTGATTTACATCAGCTACAGCTATGTATTCATCTGCAATACCAAATTGAATGTTGTAGGCTGGCAGGAGCTGGTCGTTGCCCATATAATCTGTCTTGATCCGCATGAATGTCGCACAGTGATCTGTTTTGGAATAACTGTTCCGGTCTGGACCACAAATGGTTATCTTTTCAACATATTCTTTGAGTTTCGCTGTATATTCCTGAAGCCGTTCGTAATAGCTCTGCTGGGGTGTTTTTCGATGGCCTTTTCCATGGACAAATTTTGTTTCATCTATTTCATAGATTTTGGCATACCGATCCGTTACTTCACTTAGGTACTCAGGAACGTATTCGGAATTCGTATCAATTTTGATGCCAAAGCTGGCAAGATCGTCGTTGATTTCATCGAGTAATCCCGTGACTTTTTCAAAAAGTCTATATCTAGATTTTTCAGTCGCTTTCTTCCATACCCAGCTATATTTATTAGCATTTGCCTCAAATTTCGAACCGTCAATATACAGATGGCTCAAATCCACATGATCTTTGGCAAAAATTTTATTGTTGATCTCGCTGAACAATTCCTCAACCGATGGTTTGAGCATAGTTTCGATAAAATAGCCGAACGTGCGATAAGATGGAGTCTCGTGTTCCATGAGATACATAAAGCGAAGATTGACTTTACAGCAATCTTCGAGTTCGCGAAGCGAGATATATCCATTTGTCATAAATCCAAATAAGATTGTTTTCAACATGCTGGTCGGGTTGTACCTGATGCGTCCGGTAACGTGTTCCGGAACATTTTTCAGGTACTTCTCCAAGTCGATTCCCTCCATGAATCTGTCGAAAACCAGCACAGGATCACAAATATCCAGAAAATCCGAAATAAATAGTGGCAAAACTGCCTGTTTTGTTTTAAAATAATTGATGGTTGAATTTTTCATTAGACACGTAAAATTTTACCACAAAAAGAGGATCACCGGCTCTTTCGAGCCAGCGATCCTCTTTTGTTTTTATAGGAGTGTTATTTCACAGCCCCTTTTTTATTGCACATATTGCTTTAAATCAGCCTTTGCCAACAGGGAAGCCATTAGATCTTTCGTCAATGCATCCACTGTTCCCTGCAGTGAATAAGTATCATTATAAAACTTCTGCCCGCTGTACTTGATATATCTGTCGGTCTGCCGATCATAAATAAAAAGCTGCACTCCCACACGGCTCATCAGATAAGGACCGTCTTCAAAGAAATACGTTGTGTCCTGAGAAATAAAATTTACTCTGGCGCCGATTAAAACGTCAGCATCCAGTATATTGGACAGCTGTATCATCCCCTGCTTCTGCAGCGCATCCGATCTCGTTTCCGGCATTTCCTGAAGAGCACCGGCAATTTCGTTCACATTGAGGTACACCGCCTTTTTCAGAATACCATTAAGCGGAATATGCAAAGCATTATTAATGCTTTTATAAATATACCTGCTGCTTTCCTGATATTCGCTGATATCACCGAATGCAGGCATAACAGCTATTCTCACCGGCGGCTTTTCTTCTGCCGATGCATCTCCCCGCCAAAACAGGATCAATATTAAAAGAATCGGTAATGTAACAACAACCATACATTTTTTCATAAACCCACCTCGGCTCCGAAAGCATCATCAAAAGCCGAATAGCTGCCGATATATTCGTTAAAATAACACTTTCAGTTTATTAATTTCTTCTAAAATAAATATTTTTTCTTAAAAAGTATTGCAATATAGTCATCTATATGTTATTATAATATCCGTTGCTGATGCTGACCCTGCATTATGTGAAATGCATATAGGTTTTATGGGGCAAGTATACAGTATAGTGGCGCCTTCGTCAAGCGGTTAAGACACCGCCCTTTCACGGCGGGTTCATGGGTTCGAATCCCATAGGCGTCACCAATAATATGGGCGATTAGCTCAGCTGGGAGAGCGCTTGCCTTACAAGCAAGATGTCAGCAGTTCGATCCTGTTATCGCCCACCAACGGCCCGGTAGTTTAGCTGGTTAGAATGCCGCCCTGTCACGGCGGAGGTCAGGGGTTCAAATCCCCTTCGGGTCGCCATTTTTTGTTATCCCCTTTTAAGCTAAAAAGCTTAAAGCAGATATATAGGATGCCTCGGTAGCTCAGTCGGTAGAGCAGGGGACTGAAAATCCCCGTGTCAGTGGTTCGATTCCGCTCTGAGGCACCATTTTTATTTTGGTGTTTTAAAATCAATTTTATCTGATTTGATCAACATGCGGGTGTAGCTCAATGGTAGAGCCCTAGCCTTCCAAGCTAGTCACGTGGGTCCGATTCCCATCACCCGCTCCATATAAAGATATTCGCCGGGGTGGCGGAACTGGCAGACGCACGGGACTTAAAATCCCGCGAATAGTAATATTCGTACCGGTTCGATTCCGGTCCTCGGCACCATCTTTTACTTTAATATGCGGCCGTGGCGAAACGGCAGACGCGCTAGCTTCAGGTGCTAGTAGGGGCAACTCTATGGTGGTTCAAATCCACTCGGCCGCACCAATAATATTTTATACCCTTTCCACTTTTGTTTTATATGCGGTCGTGGCGGAATTGGCAGACGCGCTACTTTGAGGGGGTAGTGATCACAAGTCATATGGGTTCAAGTCCCATCGACCGCACCAATATTTGACTATACACTGAAATCTTATGATTTCGGTTTTTTTTATGTTTATTTTTTTATATTTCAACCTATTATTGCAAAATCAATATCAATATACTAAAATATAAGGAGCTGTAAAAAGACCATATATTATTGGGGAGGTTTTATTATGAAAAAATGGATTTGTTCCGTTTGCGGATGGATTTATGACGAAGAAAAGGGCGATCCTGATTATGATTTGGCACCTGGTGTTCTGTTTGCTGATTTGCCCGATGATTTTGTCTGCCCGTTATGCGGTGTAGGCAAGGATCAGTTTGAGGAAGAACAATAACACTATCTGCAACGTATCATTCTTATATAAACACCTAAAGCTGTTTAACTACACTTCAGGTGTTTTTTTATTAGGCAAAAACTTCTCAGCTGTGTTATAATTAAAAAGTGTATCAAAAATTTATGAGGTGAGTGCTGAAATGGCAATACAAGTAAAAAATTGTATGGAAGATTTCGTAACGGATCTGCTTCAGCAGGTGATAAAATCATACCCAAACATATGCACCTGTGACCAATGTCTCAGCGATATAGCTGCGTGGGCATTGAATCATCTTCCGGCAAGATATGTCGGTACCGATATAGGTGATGCATACACCAGGCTGGATATTTATAAACAGGAGCATTATGCCCACATAATAAAAATAATAGCACAGGCTATAGAAGTTGTCAGTCAAAATCCTCATCACACTATAAAAAAATAAGCAGGAATTAACATATGCGTATTACGCAAAAAATAAAATCAGAAATGCTCCGCCGTTTGGAAAAAACTTATCATGGTTCAAAATCTGCTTTAAATTTTTCGAATCCCTTCGAATTATTGATAGCCGTCATTTTATCGGCGCAATGTACTGATGCGCGTGTCAATATAACAACGCAGCGGCTTTTTGCAAAGGCAGATACACCCGAGAAAATAATAAGTCTTGGTCTTGAAAGACTTGAAAACGAGATTCGTGATTGCGGCCTTTTCCGAAATAAGGCAAAAAATATCTTCAATACTTGCAGCATACTTGCAAAGAGTTATAATGGACAAGTGCCGAGCAATTATGAGTCATTATTATCTTTGCCAGGCGTAGGAAGAAAAACGGCCAATGTTGTTGCGAGCATAGCCTTTGGCAGACCGGCAATAGCTGTTGATACTCACGTATTTCGTGTTGCCAATCGTTTAAAGCTGGCTGTCGGCAAAACTCCCGATGAAGTTGAAGAAAAGCTTCAAAAGGCAATTCCCATGGAAAAATGGTCTGAAGCACATCACTGGCTTATATGGCATGGCAGAAAAGTCTGCAAAGCGCGCCAGCCACTGTGTCAAAACTGTCCGCTTAATGATTTATGTCCTTGTGCGCTTACCATGGACGCAAAATAGTATTACCGCATTATATAATAAAGAAAGAGTGATTTCATATTATTTACCGCAATGCCATTTTACCGGATGTCGAATCAATACATCGATTAGTTTATGATTACGCGCAGGACGGTCTGATGCTTGCCCGGTCACGTAATCAGCTTTACGAAACGATTCGCGATATGATCGTGGCTGAAGAAGACGGTCAGCTTGCAGGTGTAGGCGGTCTGCATATAGTTTGGGATACAATCGCTGAAGTACGGACATTGGCTGTAGCCAAAAACGCCACACGAAACCACATAGGATCCGAAATAGTCACCCGCCTTATTGATGAAGGCAAAAAAATTGGCGTTGAAACTTTTTTTACCCTTACCTATCAGCCTGAATTTTTTTTCTCTCTGGGCTTTAGAGAAGTTACAAAAGATAAACTTCCGCAAAAAATATGGAAAGAATGCATTGACTGTCCCAAATTTCCCAATTGTGATGAAATCGCTATGATACTCATGGAAAATGAATAAGCGTCATAGCAGCTGTTCGCCCGTTCGACCGCAATGCCTCGTACGGCAGCAAAAATCCAGTATATACTTTGCAACAAAACATATTATATTCATCTAAAAAACTCCTGGCATAAATCATGAGACGCATCTCTAAGTTAGATTTCAAATCTAATCACGATGTTCAATCATTATGCAGGAGTTTTATTATAATTTAAAAAACAACTTATTTATCTGTTCTGGGCAGCCTGTTCGCGCAGTCTGGCAATTCGGTCAGCTGTGGCGGGATGTGTTGAAAACAAGCTGGCAAATGACATGTTTTTCCCTGAAAACGGGTTTATTATATACATATGCTCTGTTGCCTGCGATGCCTGCGGCATTGTTTTATGTTTTGCATAATACTCTATTTTTTCCAGTGCCGATGCCAGCGCCAATGGATCCCCGCAGATCTGTCCGCCGCCTTTATCAGCTGCATATTCACGTGAACGGGAAATCGCCATCTGAATGATCGACGCCGCCAAAGGCGCAATTATTATAGTTGCCAGAAGTCCTATTATTCCGCCCCTGTCTTCTTCATCATTGCTGCGGCTGCCGCCGAATATAGCAACCCATTGGGCCATATTCGCCAGCATGGAAATTGCTGCCGCAAAAGTGGCCGCAATTGAACCTATCAATATATCTCTGTTTTTAACATGAGTAAGTTCATGACCGAGGACACCGGCAAGTTCTTCATATTCAAGCGCTCCCATTATTCCTGTCGTAACAGCCACGGCCGCATGATCAGGATTTCGCCCCGTAGCAAACGCATTGGGAACATCGGTATCAATGATATAAACCTTAGGCATTGGCAGTTCGGCACGCTCTGTGAGATCAGACACCAATTTATACAGGCTGGGGGCGTCTTCTTCATTTACTTGACGGGCTCCCGACATTTTCAGTACAATGGAGTCACTAAACCAATAAGAAAAGAAATTCATGGCAAGCGCGACCATAAACATTATCAATGCACCGTGCTGACCGCCGACCAATCCCCCGACAGCTATCAGCAATGCCATCAGCAATGCCATTAATGCAGTTGTTTTTACCATATTCATAATCCACTTCTCCTCTACAAATATATCATCTTCATAAACAATAAAACTTTTTTGATCCGTATTCAACGGGAAATTTTTGCCTTATACCCTCCCCATAAAAATACAGCTATAATAAAAATCGCCTCCAGCCAGCCGTTCAGCCACAATAGCTCACTTCCCACTGCTTTATCCAGTAAGATCATTTTCGCAGATGTGAATGCGAGGATGGCACTTCCCAAATAAACCATAAGGGGGATTTTTTTCATTATCACCAAAAACAGCTGTGCACCGCAGATAACTATTGGCAGACTTATGAGCAAACCGCATAAAATGAGACTCCATTTGCTATCCGGTACTGTATTTGCCACTCCTGCCATTGATAAAACATTATCAAGACTCATTATAAAATCAGCCAGCATAATGGTTTTTACAGCTCCTGCCAAATTATCAGACGCATGCATTTTTTTTTCACTATCATCATTTTTAAGCAATTTCAAAGCAATATAAAATAATGCTATTCCGCCTATAAATTGAATATAAGCAACTGATAAAAGTTCTGTGGCAAATAAAGTCAAAATCACACGAATAATGACAGCTCCTGCGCAGCCTATGATCATACCTTTCAAACGATGATGCACCGGCAGATTTTTACAGGCGAGCGCTATCAACACTGCATTATCCCCGCTTAGTATCAAGTCAAGCACCAATATACTTCCTAACGCGGTTAACCATCCCAACGAAAAAAACTCTTCCAAGCCAGCACGCCTTTCTTTTTTCAGGATTAATACAAATTTTTTCAATTTTTCTATATATAGCCGGCAATAAACTGCAGCCTGCGACCCGACAGTTAAAATATCTATATACAAAAAGACCTTGCTTTACAGAAGAATATTCTATAAAACAAGGTCTCGCTTACAATAACGTCGGCCGCACCGGAGCAAAATGCTCGTAATGACGATCATCGGCCGTTCAGCTACTCCCCTATAAATGACAACACAACATTGTCTGTATGCATAGTATAGCATAATTCATCACATTTTACAAGATTTTAATCAGCTTCATATGGACGGATACGCAGCTTAAGTCCTCTTTCCCTGCATATTTTTTTACACGCTTCTATCTCTTCGGCGCCTATCGAGTCCACTATCGTCATAACAACTTCCGGTATATATCTCATGCATTCTGCCGCGAAATTCAGCATCGCTTCATACGCCCCGGTTCCAAGCTGAGTCCTTGTGACAGAGTGATATTCCTGTGCATTTGACGCGTTCAAACTTATTGAAATAACATCCAGCAGGTTTTTGAACAAAGGTGCCGTATTTTTTTCATAATACAGGGATGACAGCCCATTTGTATTAAGTCTTATCTTTTTTTCCGGCCACATAGTGCGCACACAGCGCAGGCTGTCAAGCAATATCTCCATGCGCATAGTCGGTTCGCCAAAGCCGCAGAAAACCACTTCATTTACATCAGCCCTATTTATAGACGCAAATGCCTGCCTTATTTTTTCTATAGTCGGTTCTTCTTTGAGCCAAAGGGAATGTTCTTCCTGCATCTTTTTCAGACTTCTGAGACAAAATACACATGAGCAATTGCACTTATTCGTGATATTGACATAAATATTGCATTTCTCTCCCGACTTTCTTTTCACCGCATCGGCAAATTCTGTAAATTTCCCTTTTTCAGCCGCATACAAAATCATTGCCCTATCTCCCCTATATGCTGATTATAGTTCTATAATAAATTTTATTTCAGCTCTGTCAGATACTCTTCAAAGCAGATTCCCTCATTGCGCGGGATACCTTGTGTTTCCGTAAATATCAGGCATTTGCTTACAAACTCGGCAGCTTTTGCAACAGCTTGTTTTGTTGTTTCATTCTTAAGTAATGATGCGGCAACTATCGCTACAAATACATCTCCCGTTCCTGAATGCTCACTGCCTATTTTTGCAAACTCCAGCATACGGCTTCTGCCATTTTCATAAATAAAGTTGCCTATGTTTTTTCCGCGTTCAATGCCTGTAATTATTATCTTCATTGCATTTTTATCTGCATTTTCCCTAAGTGCCGCCAATTTACCGCACATGGAAAGAAGGTCTTCATTATTGATGCTGCCTCCATGCGGATAAGGAACATCAAGAAGATTGCAGGCTTCTGTCAGATTTGGCGTCAAAACATCAGCATAAGCGACCAATTCCTTCATTCTTCGACACAATTGATAAGTATATGACGAATACAATCTTCCACCGTCGCCCATAACAGGATCAACGATCAGCAGGGTTTCTTTTTTTTCGTCCATTGCCGGTTTTTTAAATTTTTTTATAAATTCCAGAACAATATCGATTTGCCCTTCCGACCCCAAAAAGCCTGTTAAAATACCGTCAAAGTACAAATTGAGTCTTTGCCAATTCTCTATATAAGGACGCATATGTGCTGTATAATCATCCATATAGTAATCATTAAACCCTGTATGAGCCGATAAAATAGCTGTTGGCAGAGGACATACCTGTATTTTCATTGCAGAAACCAGTGGCAGCTCGACTGTTGTCGAACATCGTCCAAAACCCGTAATATCATTGACAATTGCCATTCTTTGCTGTTTCATTTTTACTCCGTAATTATTATTAAAATTCAACTGAGCCAGCCTTCACAGAAAATCAACGGCGCCAAAAACTCCGCAGAACAATTACACCTGCGGAGTTTTTAACATAATTCGATCAAGTTCCTTCACTATCAGAAAAAATTACTCATTGCAGGAATAAAGAAACCCCTGATTAATTCGCGCTGCGCGCCCATGCGGATCTTTTGGTGCTTGGCCGACAGACTCATTAAATCAGTATTTCCTAAAAAATAATTTATTTTTCCGTACGAGGATTTACACGTTTTTTGGCCTGTCTTTTTTCACTATATTCACGGAACGTTATCCATAAAGGTGTTGCTGTGAAAATAGATGAATAAGAACCGAAAGCAAAACCAACCATCAATGCGAAAGCAAAATCTTTTGTTGTAGCTCCGCCAAAAATATACAAGGCGACCGTAGTAACCAAAACAGTCGTAACCGTATAGATGGAGCGCGTCAAAGTTTGATAGATGCTGCGGTTTGCCAGTTCCTCTATATCGCCGCCGCGTTTAAAATGCAGCTTGAGATTTTCACGTATACGATCAAAAATGACTATCGTATCAGTTACCGAATAGCCAACCACAGTCAATATAGCTGCAATAAAAGAAGAATCTATCTCCTTTTGCGTCAGGGAAAAGATACTTAATACCACTAATGTATCATGAATCAGCGCCATTACTGCCGCTAAGCCGAATTTAAATTCAAATCTGTAAGAAATATATGCAATGATCAGCAGCCATGAAATAACAGTTGCCCAGACCGCATTCATGATTAATTCACTGCCAATCGTTGCACCGACTTTTTCTTCACGCAGTACTTTGTAATCACCCAGCTTTTCTTTGAATCCGCTGAGTATATTTTCGCGTTCCTGCTGAGACAGATCTCTCGTTCTGATCATGACATTCTGGGCCTCTACAGAATCATTTTGCTCGCCTGCCATTTGGATCTGCGTATTTCCCGCCACATAATCATTCATGATAGTGCGGATATCATTTATATCGGCAGGTTTTTCAAATTCCAGATTAAGCAATGTACCGCCCGTAAAATCTATTCCCAAATTAAAGCCTTTAGTAAACATACAGATGAGTCCGGCAATAATTATCAATGACGAAAAAGCATACCATATCCTGCGATGCCCTACAATATCAAAGCGATTCATTTCTTCACCGCCTTTTCTTCAAATAAAGACGATCCCAATAAGCGGTGATCATGTATTATATCGGATGCAATAAGCCATTTCAACTGATACTGGGTCATCGTTGTAGCGGTGAACAGACTCAGCACAGCACCGAGACCGAGAGTTATAGCAAATCCTTTAATAGGGCCTGTACCAAAAAAGAAAAGAACAATAGAAGCTAATATCGTCGTCAAATGCGAATCAAGAATTGTGACAAATGCTCTTTTAAATCCTGAATCCATTGAGGAACGAATAGTCTTTCCTAATCTCATTTCCTCTTTAAAATGTTCGAAAATAAGCACATTAGCATCAACTGCCATGCCCACCGACAATATTATACCTGCTATTCCGGGCAGTGTCAGCGTCGCATCAAGCATTTTCAAAGCAAATAACAGGACAAGTACATATGCCATCAGACTTATATCGGCAACAAGACCGGAAACTCTGTAGAATAAAAGCATAAACAAAACAACTGCACCGACACCTATGGTAAAGGCAAATTCACTCTTATCCTTTGAATCCTGTCCGAGAGTAGGACCTACTGTGCGTGTTTCCACTATCTGCACCTTTACCGGCAGTGCGCCGGAACGAAGCAGCAGCGCCAGATTATGAGCTTCTTCCAAAGAACGGTTTCCTGTTATAACAGCCTTGCCTCCTGTTATGGGTTCTTTTACATTTGGTGCAGTCAAAACACTGCCGTCCAGCAGTATAGAAATCGTTCTGCCAACATTTTCCGCTGTGAGCTCGGCAAATTTTTGTGCACCGTCTTCGGTAAATTCCAAAGCAACAAGATTTTGTCCCTGCTGATCTGTCTCTTCACGCGCATCTTTCAAATCTGTACCGGTAAGTACTGTATTGCCATCTTCATCCTTGAATTCCATCATTGCCGTCTTTCCCAAAACCTCAATAGCCTTATCCGGATCCTTGACCCCCGGCAGCTCAACTATTATACGGCGCTGTCCTTCGCGCTGAATGACCGGTTCCGTGAGTCCCATAGCATTGACTCTGTTTTCCAGTATTTTCACTACGCGATTCATTGCATCATCAGTAACCTGTGCCTGCGGAGTATCGACTCCTTCAAGTACAACATGCGTACCGCCCTGCAGATCAAGCCCTTGCCGTATCGAATATGCTAAAGGTTTTATGAAAAAAATAAAAACCGTTACAACAGCAACGACTACGACAGCGAGTTTAATAAAACTGTCCCGCCTCAAAAATATCCCTCCAAAAAATAAATTCCCCTGCCGTTAAAGGCAAGAAATAAAACACGGCGGCAAAAATGCCGCCTGTAAGCTGTATCACATTATAAACCCAGGCAAATCTTTTTCCATTATAGCTGTATCTGACAAACAATGTCAATTCAGCGTATAAATGAAGACTTAATTCAGACAGTGTTTTGACTCCGCCTGAATAGTAGCCGAAATTATCCAGGGAGTATTAGAGCGGGTTGGTCATCGGATAAAGTTCAATACCTCTGCCAAAACATCCTGAATGGTCAAGTTATCAGTACAAAGATAAAAGTCGGCATTTTCTCTGGCATTAGCCAAACGTGCATGCTGCACATCTATTCGCTCCTGTGTCCAGGAAACACGGCGGCGCTTCCTCACTGCAGGCAGCTCGGCATCCAGCATTATCAGAATATCCGGGCCTTTTTTTGCCCATAAGCCGGGCACGCATGAGTGTTCCTGTGCCATATTATATGCATCATATCCTTCAGCCCTGAGCCCCTCAACCAATGTAGATTTACCCGAAGCACAAATACCGACAACAGCAATTTTCATAGCAGCTCCTATCACAATGGAAAATTCACGTTGACTTTACGGATTTTCACCGCTGCGTCATTACTTCCGCATACTCCCATGACAACAACAGTCATATCGTCTCCTGCTTTATTTTCGTCAAGCTTCAAAGCATACGCCATGATACTGTCGGCTATAAATTCTGCGTCTTCCGCTCGGCTGTGCTCTGCGATAGCCAATATTTTTTTAAAATCTGCGGTTTTTCCGTTAGTTTTCCTGCCTGCCGACTGAATTCCGTCCGTGTAGGAAATTATCACCATGCCTTCTTCCATGGGCACTTCATACATAACAGGTTTTGTATGATGATGCACCCCGATCGGATTAACACTTTCATCATACACGCAGGTGTATTCGTCGGTTTTGATAATTACCGGACAGTTGGAATTGCGGCTGATCACCATCGTCTGAGTGTCGAGATCGGCACTCACAACGGTAAGCGTACAGGAAACTTTTTTATCCTTTACAGCATATAAATAATCATGCACAGCACGCGCTACCGCACCGTCACGGGTCCCGTCGCCTATCAATGAAACTGCCTTATTGACGACAAGACTGCTGGTATGGTGCGCGGAAAGTCCGTGTCCCTGGCCGTCAGCCAATATAAGAGAAAGCCCGCCCTGCGGTCTTTCCGCTATGTCGCATGTATCACCGCAGAATTCCATAGCATAGCGCGTAGTTTTGGCAACAGCTACTTTTATTTCCATGATAATGAACTTCCTTGCAAAAATTTAAATAGTCAGTACTGATACTCTCCCACACGGCCATTTTCTGTAATGATCATTTCAAGCGGGAAATCATATTTCTCCGCAGGAACACTGATGATCTGCTGAACAGAGAAATATATGCCGATTTTCACAGCATTTTTAGCTTTCGGCAGAAATCTGTCATAAAAACCGCCGCCCATTCCCAGTCTGTATTTATTCTGGTCAAAAGCCACTCCCGGAACAATTACCAGATCTATCTTTTCTGGATCTGCAAAGCACAGCCCATTTTCCGCGGCTGTCAGTATTCCCGCCTTGCCCAAACTCAAATTTTCCAGACTGGCAATAAAAACAGCCCGCATTATACCTTTTGCCAAATCATCTATATACGGCAGACACAGCTGTTTCCCGTCTGCCAGCACTGCCCGCAAAAGCCGCATTGTCTGTACTTCATCCGGCATAGATGCAAAAGCCATAACGCAGGATGCATTCTCATATTCTTTTGATGACAATATAAGCTCACATATTGCATCACTTTTTTGTTTCACCTGTGACTGAGACAGACTTCGCCGCAGCATAAGACTTTTACGGCGAACTTCTTTTTTATTTTGCATTTGCCGCTTCATTTTTTTCCTGAGTGATGCTGCTGCCTATGGCACTGCGTGAAACTTCAATTTCTACATTATCCGCTATTCTAAGCCGGACACGTTCTTCATTGATTGCCATTATTTCGCCGTAAATACCGCCAACGGTAATGACCCGGCTGCCTACTTTTACCGCTTCAAGCATAGTTTGACGTTTTTTTTGCTGCTTTTTCTGCGGGCGATACAGCAGAAAGTAAAAAATTACCACTAAAAGCACTGGAAAAGCAAAAGACTGCAACTGTTCAAGATCCATTAATAAAACACTCCTTAAATATTATTATTCATCGTCTGCAGTACAGAGCTGTCTAAAAACTCATAGAAATTACTTCGACAAGAAGAAAAATTACTCCTTCACTTTAATACATATTTGGCGGCAAATTCATTGTAAAATTCTCCGAATCTGTCTTCTATTATAGCCTGCCTCATTTTTCGCATAAAATCAATAAGAAAATGCAGATTATGAATCGTTAAAAGACGCATGCCAAAAATTTCATTGACCCTGACCAAATGTCTGATATATGCCCGCGAATAATTACGGCAGGCATAACAACTGCAATTTTCATCTATGGGATGAAAATCATGCTCAAATTCGGCATTTTTTATAATGAGCCGGCCATTCCATGTCATCGCCGTCCCGTTGCGTCCCACACGAGTGGGAAATACACAGTCAAACATATCGATACCGCGTTTCACTCCCTCAACAAGACAGTCCGGCGTGCCGACCCCCATAAGATAACGGGGTTTATTTGCCGGCAGTGCCGAAGCCGTATAATCAAGCACCTCATACATCAATTTCTTAGGTTCACCCACACTCAATCCGCCTATAGCATAACCGGGCAGATCCATATCTATCAGTTCATCAACGCACGCTCTGCGCAAGTCTTCATATATACCGCCCTGCACGATACCGAACAATCCCTGATTATCCGTGACGAGTGCATCTTTACAGCGTCTTGCCCAACGCAGTGTTCTTTCCGTTGATTTTTTTGCATAATCATGATCAGCCGGATAAGGAATACATTCATCAAATGCCATAATAATATCTGACCCCAGATCCATCTGCACCTTTGTCGCTATTTCCGGAGATAAAAATTTTTTTGACCCATCAATATGCGATCTGAATGCAACTCCGTCCTCCGATATTTTACGCAGATCTCCCAGACTGAAAACTTGGAATCCTCCGCTGTCAGTCAATATGGCCCTGTCCCAGTGCATAAAGCTGTGCAGTCCGCCCGCTTCGCGGATAAGATCGGCTCCCGGACGCAAAAACAAATGATATGTATTGCTTAAAATGATTCCGGCACCCATTTCCTTAAGTTCCTCGGGAGAAAGCGTCTTAACTGTAGCCTGCGTCCCCACCGGCATAAAAATAGGTGTTTCAAAGCTGCCATGCGGCGTATGTATGATCCCAGCACGCGCACCTGTTTGTGAACAGCGTTTTATCAATTCATAAGTAATAGCTGGCATAAAAACTCTCCATTTTCAATATTTCTGTATTTATCCGATGACTAACCTGCTCTGATACTCCCGCTTCTGCAAGCGGTGGGTAAAGAGCGGCTAAGTCCTCGTCTGAATTAAGTCTCTATTTATTCCTGAGCTTTTTTTGTAACTCGCGCACACAATAAAAAACATCCCGCCATATATAAAAGCAGTACGCCGAATGATACCATGCTCGGCACGGCTCCCCTGCTTATTTCTCTTAATAAAAGACTCGTATGCGTCAGGGGCAGGACATGTATAAAATAATAAAAGACCAAAGGCAATTTATCAGGCGAAAAAAATGTACCGCACAGAAATGACATCGGCATCAATATATAGGTGTTGAATCGCCCCATATCTTCATAAGAGTCGATAGTCATTGCGGCGTAAAAACCAATTTCCGCAAAAATAGCGCTGTTTAGCGCAAGAACAAGTAAAAATAACGGTGTTATCGAAAAATCAGCCCCAAATATGCGGGCAAGCACGATAATGATCGCCGAAGAAATCATACCTCTCAATATTGCTGCCAAAATTTTACCTATGGCAAATGATAACGGGTTTATCGGCGCAGTAAAATATTCCTCAATACTTTTATGATAAACACGTTCACCATGCAGCGGTGACAAACTATTAAAAGCTATATTCATTGAATTCAGCGCCAGTATTCCGGGCACAAGAAAATCCAAATATGAACCGCCGCCTGCGTTTATACTTTTGCCCAGTCCCCAGCCAAAAGCCACCAGATAAAGGATGGGAGCCACCATACGGCTCAAAATAAATTTTATCATACGATGCTTAAGGACTACCCAGTCACGCCAGAAAGCCGTAATTATATCATACAGCATCATCCATTCACCTTTCTCCCCGTCAATTCAACAAAAACATCTTCCAGGTTTGAACGGCGCCGCAGCACATTTTGCTGCACAAGACCATCAGCAAAATCTTTTGCCGCTTCTTTGCTGCGAAAAATCTTAAATTCTCGCTCAGCCTTTTCATTGTCCCATTCCACCGCATAGCTGCCGATTTTTTCCTGTAACGCCTTAGGCGTATCCAGGGCTATAAGTTTACCGCTGTTGATTATAGCCACTCTGTCACACAAATTTTCTGCTTCCTCAATATAATGTGTGGTCAAAACAACAGTTACGCCGGATCTGTGCATTTTTCTGATAAGATCCCATATACGGCGGCGCACCTGCGGATCCAGTGCCACAGTCGGTTCGTCAAGAAACAGTATAGACGGTTTATGCATCAACGCACGCACTATTAAAAGCCGGCGCTTCATACCGCCTGACAAAGCTCGTACGCTGTCATTTATACGCCCTGACAACTCCACAAATTCCAGCATTTCCCCGATACATTTTACTCTTTCTTTTTCCGGCATATGATGAAGTCTTCCGTGCAGATGCATATTTTCTCCGACTGTCAGATCCTGATCAAAATTTATATGCTGCGGTACAACACCGATAAGTTCCTTGATTTTTTGCGAGTCATCACGGATATTCAGCTGACCATAATATATATTTCCTGCCGACGGTTTCGCCAGCATAGTAAGCATTCTTATAATTGTTGTTTTTCCCGCTCCGTTTGGCCCTAAGAGTCCGAATATCTCTCCGTCCTTTATCTCCAGACTTATATCATCCACCGCAACTTTAGCGGCTTTTCCTCCCTGAGCATTTTTATACGAAAAAAGCTTTTTCACACCCTCAAGCCGAAGCACACTATCTTCCTCCATCCTGTTTTTCTGCCGTCAATTATTGTTCTGGTCAAGACAATCATACCTGAGCTCATTTCTAAAATTCTATTCCTTTTTGGGCTTTAATGCCGGCCTTATACGGATGTTTTATTTCTCTCATTTCTGTGACCAGATCAGCTTTTGCCGTTACAGCTTCAGCAGCGTCACGGCCCGTCAGTACAAGGTGCATTGTTTCCGGTTTATCCGCCAGTAAACACAATACTGCCTGTTCGTCTAAAAGACCAAATTTCACCGCATAATTTATTTCATCCAATATCAGCATATCCCAAAGACCGCTTTTTTCCGCGTCTCTGGCTTTATTCAATGCATCCCGAGCTGCTTTTATATGTTCTTCCCTGCTTATTCCTGTATCTTTTCTGGTAAACCCTTCGCCCATCTGAACAATTTCGATACGATTCCCCGGCAGTGAACGCAACGCTTCCAATTCTCCGTACTTACTGCCGCCCTTGATAAATTGGATTATCAACACTCGCAAATGCTGCCCCCATGCCCGCAAAGCCAGTCCCAAAGCCGCTGTTGTCTTACCCTTGCCGTTTCCTGTATTGACTATGACCAAACCTTTTGTCTGCATCTTTATTCCTCTCCGTCCTTAAAATCCGCCGGGCCACCATGTCGGTACAGTCGGGATGAGCACCGTTGCAAGGGCAATGAACAATACTGTCGCTGTATACATTAATTGAATAGCGGCAACGACATGACGCGGGCATAATTGCTGCACTGCATCTCCCATATAAGCCCGAAAATGGGCTGTGCCAAAATAAAAATTTTGACCGCCCAATCTTATATTGAGCGCACCTGCCACGGCAGCCTCCGTAAAACCGCCGTTAGGGCTCGGATGTTTTTTTGCATCCCTCAGAATCATTTTCCATGCTGTTCTGTAATCAAAGTGCAGGATGGCTGCAGCAACAACCAGTAATATTCCGGTTATACGCGCAGGTGCCAAGTTCAAGATGTCGTCAATACGTGCTGACACCCTGCCGAAATAAAAATATTTTTCATTTTTATAGCCGACCATTGAATCCAGTGTATTAGCCATGCGATATAAAATTGCCAGGGGAAGTCCCCCGACAAAAAAATAGAACAAGGGAGAAATTATCCCATCTGTAGTGTTTTCCGCAATGGTTTCGACTGTCGCCCGTACCATTTCCTGTTCACTCATATTATCAACATCACGGCCTACTATATAGTGTACCATCTGCCTGGCTTCCGGCAAATCACCGTGCCGCAGACTATTTATGACCCTCTGCCCTGCCTGCATAAGTGATTTTGGTGAGATCATAAAACTCAGTATCAGTGATTCGGCGAACAGCTTCCCCCACCAGATAACTTCAAGCTGCCTCATTCCCCACATAATAACCCAGCCCGACATATAAGCGCAAAAAAGTAAAAAAACAGCAAAAATCCCGCCTGCTGCAATCTGCAGATATTTTTTATGCCGATCCCGTCTTAAAATGTTCTCCACGATGTTTACAAATCTTCCCATCAGTGCCACAGGATGCAGCCTGCTCTGTGGATCACCTACGATCGTATCTATTACAAAAGCACAAACAGCAATTATCGCTGGTGTCATAGTATCATTTATCTCCATTTACAGCATTTGCTAAACTCAGTGTCCCTGTTGATTTTGCAGTCTGTTCTGCACAGTTCTCGCTGCCGGTGTCCTGGCCAGGCCTCCTTCTGATGTTTCACGCAAAGCAACAGGCATCATCTTTCCTATTTCATACATGGCAGCTATCACTTCATCAGGAGGAATGACACTTTTCACACCTGCCATAGCCATCTCTGCCGCAGTCAGCGCATGTACAGCATAAAATCCGTTTCTTTTTACACACGGCACTTCCACCAGCTCGGCCACTGGATCACAAACAAGACCAAGGACATTTTTCAGGGCCAGTGTCGCAGCCTGCGCGATCTGTTCGCTTGTCCCTCTCAGAATATCAACAACAGCCGCAGCAGCCATAGCAGCAGCCGTTCCGCATTCTGCCTGACAGCCGCCTACTGCTCCCGCTACACATGCATTCCTCGCTATAACATTCCCAATACCGGCCGCCGTAAAAAACGCGCTGCAGTATCTTTCTCTGTCGGCTCCCTTAGCCTCGCCGACGGCAAAAACAGCCGCCGGGACTATCCCGCATGAACCGGCGGTGGGACACGCCACTATTTTATGCATTTTCGCATTGCCCTCACTCACAGCCAACGCATAAAGCAGCGCTCTATGGGCGATATTGCCCAGTAAAACAGGCTCCATTTTTTCTATCCTGCCAGCATCACGGCCCACCATGCCGCTCAATGACAAACGATCATCATATAAACCTTCTTTTATAGAATCGGCAAAAATCGTCAGCCGCTGCCCCATCTTTTCGGTTACCTGCTGTTCAGTCAACTCATACTCTTCCGCTTCCCTGCGCAGTACTATCTGCGCCAGAGAAGTGTTGTATTTTTCGGCAAGGCTCAGCAGATCTGCCACCGCAGCATATTCAAACATAAAATGTCTCCCAATATTTTCTATTTTCAGCGCAACGGATCAATCGCTATTACTGATTTCATAATTTCCAATGAGCTTATCTTCTCCACAACAGTATCCGGTACTCTGCTGTCTGTATCTATAATCATCACTGCCTGCTGATGTTTTCCCTTACGGAAAACCCGCATCTGCGATATATTTATATTTTTCTCCGCCAGAAAAGAAGAAACCAATGACACCACTCCGCTTTGATCATCATAAACAGACAAAAGAGTAAAGGTTTCTCCGCTTATTTCTGCGGCAAAACCATTTATCCTGCGTATTGATACCTTGCCGCCGCCCAGGGAAACTCCAACGATTTCCATGGTCTTGCCATATTTACCAAGCAATTTTATTTTTACCGTGTTAGGATGCTGCTCCTCTTCAGATGATGTTCCTATATTTATGGTAAACTTTTTTTGGGCAGCAAGTTCAAAAGCATTGCGTATAGCCGGATCATCGGCGCCGAATCCTAAAAGACCTGCAATAACCGCCTTATCCGTTCCATGTCCGCGATAAGTTTTCGCGAACGATCCATAAAAAACTATATCTGCCTTCACCGGCTCTTCTTTTAATATGTAATGTGCCAGCAGACCTATTCGGGCTGCTCCTGCCGTATGCGAACTGGACGGTCCAATCATCACCGGTCCGATTATGTCAAATACTCCCATATCCACTCTCCCGCCGTTTTGTTCTTAATTACAAATTATTTTTATTATATCATATGATATAATATTTAGCATATGATGCTCTGTATATTCTGTTTTGCAGGTTATTTCGTCTAACCACCCACTTAATGGTACTTTTATATAATACGTGCACCATCTTATAATAAAGATTTTTCACCTCCCATATAAATAACTGCCCTGTAATATGCGTCCCTTTCATTTCCATTATATAAATTTCTGCGGTTCATTGTAAAATGAAAATGAACAGTTAACAAAAAGTCCACAGTGACTTTTCTTCAAATGGTAAAATGGAGTTCTCACAGCACCATTAACCAAAGAGGAGACAATCACTATGGACTGCCATAATTATATCACAGTAGCTCCTGAACGAAAACGTGGTCAGCATTTGGGACGGGAAGACCGCGGAGCAATCCAACAACTAAACAAGCAAGGATATTCTCTACGGGCAATCGCCCGAGAAATTAACTGTTCGCCAAGTACTATCCTTTATGAGCTGCGCCGCGGTACACCGCGGCGCAAAAGCTATAGAGGCCGTGCACCAGAGTACAGCGCCAAACGAGGTCTTGCAGTATTTCATTATATTTTTTCAAAATATGGAATCTGCATCGACAAAATTTTTTTATTGTCATGTCCTGTATTTTGCTCCATTTTACATCCTCCCGCATAATAAAATTCAGCATATAACCCCAAAAATACCGGGACAGGCTTTATACTGCCCATCCCGGTATTACAATCCGGTATTGATTCCATTATCCAAGAGCCCATCACTGCCTTATCACAGCATAAGACAAAAGCATACCGGTGGAAATTATTATGACCGCAAAGTAGCCTGAAGACGTTTGACGTTCATGAACAGCCGAATGGCATCTTCCGGCGACGTTACCACAATATTGGCTGCAGCAACAATTCCTGAACTTGCTCCTTCATGTCCTATCACACACACTTTCAATCTGGCAATAGAAAACATCGGCTGATCATTAGCACCATTTCCCACTACCGCAGTCGTTTCAGCTCCCCACTTTTGTACATAATGAGCCTTTTCATTTCCATTACTCTCCGCGGGCAGAATTATCAAGCGCACTCCCTCTATATCGCTGAGTTCTTCTTGTGCCGTACCGAATGTATCGGCCGTTATTACTGATATTGATATTGTGGAGACAAGCTGCTTCAACAGTTTTTTTACCTCAGGTGCTATACGCCCATTTTCCGCTAAAACACCATTAAAATCGAAAACAATATTGTTGAGATTGTATACTTCATCATTAAATAAATTTAAAGATATCATCTTATTCTCCCCACTGTTATAATGTAATCAAATTAATCTAGCGACAGTGACTCCAAGCCATGCAGCAAAAATTCCTATTATCACGTTTCCTCCTATATTGCAAAAAGCCTGCAGAAAATTAGCCTTTAACAACAGCTGTAATGACTCGTAACTGAAAGAAGAAAACGTAGTCAACCCGCCGATAAATCCTACTGTAATAAACAATCGCCAATAAGGGCTAGCTACCATTCGCTCGGTAAACAGTGCCATAAAAAATCCTATTATAAAACACCCTGTTATATTCACGATAAATGTTCCATAAGGCAAATCAAAACTAATTTTTTCCGCTGCCCATCTGGATACCAAATAGCGTACTACCGAACCTATTCCTCCTCCGATTGCCACTAAAATAATTCCCAAAATTTTCCACCTCATTAATCGTCTTTTAATGGCTCCTTATGTCCGTATTTTATTACTTCTGCGTCATCAATGGTGATCATTCCTTCTGCCATCATTTCATCCAGAAAAGGCAAAAGCCTTGCAACATATTCTTCACCGTCTATAATCTCTATCATGATGGGCAAGTCTCCTGATAGTGCAACGATGTTGGCTGTATGAATACGACTGTGAGCACCGTATCCCATAAGAGCTCTGGTTACTGTTGCACCTGCCATGTCAAGAGCTTTTGCTTTTTCAACAATCGCTGTATATAATGATTTACCCCGCCACTTGTCCCTCTCTCCTATATATATTCTTAAACGCCTGGCCCTGCTGGTAATTTTAGCCATAAAATTTCTCCTCATCTTCTTTGTATTTAAACATAGTATTTGACAAAAGCATCTATAGCTCCTCACCTTCCTCCAATATTTACACACGACAAAATGACCCCTACCATAGTTGGTAGGAGTCATTACTGTTTTCACAGGATTTCTGGCGAACCCCATCGCCGTGCAATAAAATTAATAATTTTATTATATCAGTTTATCGACATCTTATCAATATGACCATAAAAATATATCGGTATTTCATAAACTGGATAATAGTCAGCAAAAAATATGATACGCACTCAACTCCCAACATACTATCCACCAAGGTTACAACATTAATTCTATTTTCTCAAAATCAATTGATTTTTTAATAATTTATGATATACTGATAAAAATAGAAGAATATAGGCGATGGAGTTCGCCGTTAAAAATGTTTTTAATGACTCCTACTGTAATATCACTCACAGTAGGAGTTTTTTTATTTTTAACACTTACCCCACTGAGGCTTTTTGGTGTTTACCAATATTTTATAAAGGAGTTGATACCAATTGACCGATATTGTCTATCCTGTCTGTCGTTTTCTGCTCATTTGGTTTTCCTGGATTCCTTTTTTTTATTTATTCACACATTTCTTTCTGAAAACACGTTTCCGCATAATAAGCCAGAGAGAAAAAATTATGATTTCTCTGCAGGCCTCTTTATTTTGTACCATCGCAACGGTTGCAATGTATTTTATGAAATAAAAGGAAAAATCGTACTTCTTTTTGCCTTCCTGCAATAATACTCTTTATCTTACTATAATGCTCATGATGCTGTTTTTCATGCTGGTATCCCGCAAAAATGCAAACAAATTTTCTATGAATAATTCTCCGATAAAGGTGCAATGTATGCTTGTTGCCATTTCTATATCTTTTCCAAAAATATTCTCGTCACTTTTAACAAGCGAAAACCATACGTTGTCTGTCCTCTTCCCGCATCTTATCTATGAAATTATCAGTCAAATGTATCTCAGCATTACAAATTTCTTCTTCTCCTATTTGCCGTACCATTTTTAGTATATCCTTCTTAAAAGAATCAGTATCTGCGAAATTCTCACTCGAAATATTCTGTTGCAAGTAACATCTAAGGATTAAATAATCCTGCTCTGTTGCCGCAATCTCATTTCCGTCAGCGGTGAATATCTGAAAATTAGAATTGGGGGAGAGATTCTCCATAATCAATATGCGATCGGCACCTATGCCATACCTGCGGCTGCCGAGAAGTCTTATTCCTGCGGCACCCGGCACATACTCCTGCGCTTCATATACCATATATTCAATTCCCCTGAATACATAATTCATTACAATCTGCATTATATATCGCCTCCGATTTCATTAGATACAGTATATCAGGCAGCTTATACAAATAAAATACTTAACCTGCTTTTTATATTGCAAAAAATGCTCTATAATGAATTTAATAATTTTAAAACTTAAATAAAAATCGATCAGGAGAAATATATATGTGCAATTACGAAAAAAGAGGGTATCTTGCCCAGCAATTTAAAATATTTCGCATCCGGGATTATCTTGTTCCGCTTAAATTTCATTATCACGCTTTCCACAAAATCATCCTGTTTATCAGCGGCAGCGTTACTTACACCGTCGAAGGCAAATCTTATCCGCTGATGCCGCGTGATATCATTTTTGTCAGCGCAGGTGAGATACACCGTCCTCTGCCGACAGGTAATGAACTGTACGAGCGCATAGTTATATATATATCACCCGAAATTTTACAAAAATACTCTCACTCTGATGAAAACTTAGCAGCTTGTTTTACATCTGCTGCAAAACATTCAAGTGTTATGCATCTGCCTCCGGGTAAGAGCCATGATCTTATTTTTCATGTAAAAAAATTAGAACAAAATTTTTATGCAAAAGGCTTTGCCAATGATCTGTACAGTGAAATTTTATTTGTTGAATTCATGATTCTGCTCAACCGCGCTCTGTTAAGCCACGAAATAGACGAGATACATGCCGCTGTATACGATAAAAAAGTTTTGCCCATCTTAAAACATATCAATGATAACCTTTTTACGGATCTTTCTATCGATATTTTATCCGGAAAGTTTTTTATAAGCAAATTTCATATGATGCGCCGTTTCAAAAAAGCTACCGGCTACAGTATACATCAATATATTACTAACAAACGTCTTCTGCGGGCACGTGCCATGATTCATTCTGATATTCCCCTCACAAAAATATGCTTTGACTGTGGTTTTCATGATTATTCCACTTTTTCCAGAGCCTTCAAGGATGTTTTCAAACAAACCCCGCGCGAATATCGCCGGAAGTTATTCTTAGAACAATAGACGGGGATTTTTTATTTTTTTAAAATAAATACCGGCATCCCGTTCAGTTCGGAATACCGGTATCACTACTTCTAAAGAAAACTTTTAATTGCATTGAAAATTGTACTGCCCGCATTAAATGAAGTATGCAGATACAATGTGCCTTCATCGGTGGATATGCTGTCTACATTTACCGCATCGACAAGACTGCTTCCCATCAACTGAACTTTATTCAAAGCTGACTGCTCGACAAAAGGTTTGAAATCTATCGTCATATTATTGCCATTAATGTGCGTTTTTACACCGTATTCATTATCGTTAAGCGGATTGCCAAATAATTTTGTCAAAAGACCGACACTCATACGGGAAAAAAACCATGATGTCACAGGCCGATCCGCCAATTCCTTCTTATCAATATGAATAGTCATGGAAGAGCTGTCAGCATTCTGCACAAATCGCGTAATAGTGCCGTCTAAGACGACTTTTCCCGATGATGCCGTATCTATATCAGCCTCTATTTGATTGTCCGGATGAACGGAAATTTCAGCATTTTTTATTTCCGGATAATTTTCCAGCGCCGACTCCAGATAATTATTGATCGCTGACTGCGGCACGGCAACCACACCGCTGCTCAGCTGATCCAAGGTCTGCGCATCCCATGTATCCTTAATGATCTGCTCCTCATCATCACTAATAAAGCTAAACGCAAATACTGACTGAGACATTAAAAAAAATACCATCGAGCAAACAAAAAAAACTTTTCTGAAACGCACTTGCCAACACCTCTGTTATCGATTGCATGTTCTTGAACCGTACATGGTAAACTTCCTCTGAGAATTTTCCAATGTACACCTCAAAACCAGGCTGTAAGGCAGTTCTATTTATAAAAGAATAAAACTATGCCTGTATTATACATTCTTTCCTGACGAATGAAAAGAAAAACATCACATCATTTTATTTTTTCTTTTCCCCTGTAAGCAAATACTTCGCCTATATCCTTGACAATTCCCTTGTCTATAAATCCTCCGTCTGCCATGTCTGTCATTATTTTCATGCCTTCCAAGTGTCCCATCCCCGAACGATACGGCCTATCTTCCGTCAAAGCCTGATATATATCAAGACACCCCAGCAGGCGTGAATTAAAATCCAGATCCTTAGCCGCCAAACCGTATGGGTATCCCTTTCCGTTTAGTTTTTCATGATGATTCGCTGCCCACTCAGTGATATCTTCAAATCCGCTGATTCTTTCCATAGCAACTCTCGTATAGTATGTATGAGACTGTATTTTGGCAAATTCATCCGTTGTAAGCTTTCTTTCAGCTTCCAAAATATCATTGGCAATAAGCAGTTTTCCGAGATCATGCAAGTCTGCGGCAATATGCAGCTTTATTGTTTTTTCTTCACTATAATGATAAAATGCCGCCATTGCACCCGCTTTTTCAGAAAGTCCCTTAGAATGCCTGCCCGTAAACTTAGACTTGGCATCAATAATCCTGGAGAAAATCATTGATATTTCTCTGACCCGTTTGTAATCCATTATCATGTATTTTTGCGGAGTATAACGATTTATCGCATTCACAATATTTCCGTCTTCCTGATCCAGACGATAACTTGCTCTGTTTATCTCATCAAAAAATGCATCGCATATTGCCGGAGAAAATTTTTTATCACGCAGTTTGACAATATGTTCCTTGACCCTGTTTTTATATTCACCATACATTTTGCTCGAATCAAATCTGATATCTATATAATCGGCAAAACTTATTATCTGCGCTTTTAACGGTATCTCACTGCCCCTGAGATGAAAAAGACCTGAGCCATCAAGTTTTTCATGATGATACAGAATAATTGTTTTTTCTTCGCGCAAAAACGGATAGTTTTCAACGTTCCTTTCACCTATGATACAATGATCCTTAACATTTTCAAATTGTGTCGGTTTCGTCAAAGCTCTCGCATGCTGCGCAGATATGTATTCGCTGAGTCCGTTATCATGCAGCACTGCAAGAGAAACCAGATCGGCCAGATCATCTTCATCCATCCCCAGTCTTTTTCCCAGCATCAATGAGTCATAAGCCACTCGCTTGCCGTGATTCAACGCCAGCCCGAAAACATCCTTTTCTATATAGTCTAATGCAAATGACACTGCAAGTAAAAAATTATTCAAGTCAAATTTCATATTTTCTCCTTAATTCCTTTTATACATACTTTCCTTCAAGTGTCTAATATTCCTGCTTTTCTAATCGTACTTTCATATTTATTTAAATGATGCACTATTGCAAATTTTTATGAATTTTTATCTCTACTTGTTAATAAAAATTTTTATATAATATGTTTTTTTATTTTCAGAAAGGATTAATGATTATTTTCTAAAAAGGTCAAGGAAGAAATGAATCATTATGCCAGCTACGAAATCAATGACAGCCTTACAAAAATATTGCTGCAGATAAATCGCAGTGATATAGGCCCTTTAAAAGAAATTGAGCCATTGATAGAGGCGAATTCAAAATCCATTATTGATTCCTTTTATAATAAAATATACGCAGTTCCTGGTATACGTGATTTTATTGAAAAACATACAACTGTAGAAAAATTAAAAAATACCTTCAACCTTTTTTTATCAATGCTATGCCAAATAGATATTACAGACGATTATATTAAAAAAATATACAAAATAGGCCATACACATAAATGCATTGATTTACCCGTTGAATGGTTTGTAATGTCTTTTGCCGAATTGCAAGATATAATTTTATCTTATGTTTTTTCGAAATATAAAAAAGATACAAACAAAATATATAGCATCATAAAAGCTTTATCGCATAAAATACAATTCATAGAAGCTCTTGTTATTCATACGTTCGTAGAGAGTTATGTTGCCGATTTGAAAAATAAGGTCGCCGAAGAAGGCACTATGATCGAGAAGCAGGAACAGCTGCTGAAACTTACAAAAGAAATGTCGGAATCCTTATCCGCTTTATCCGAAGAAATGTCTGCATCTTCAGAAAACATGACAGAAAGTGTTGTATATATAAAAACATCGGCGGATAATCTAAATACACAATCCGGTCAAATGTACTCTCTGGCACAAAATGGCGAATCTATGATAAAAAATATCATCAGCGAGCTAAATGGCCTATCGGCACAGGTAAAGCAGATGAAAACAGATCTTGATGAATTAAGCAGAAGTACTACATCTGTCAACAACATAACCGATACGATCACAGAAATAGCATCGCAGACAAATCTGCTGGCGCTGAATGCGGCTATCGAAGCTGCAAGAGCAGGTGAAGCCGGCAAAGGTTTTGCCGTCGTCGCTGATGAAGTACGCAAGCTAGCCGAACAAAGCAGTTCCTCTGCCAATAAGATAAGAGAGCTTATCGAGCACAATACAGCTTCAAACCATACGGTCGTTTTAAACATGGAAGAACAAAATCAACTTGTGTTTAAAATCATAAATTCTATAAATAAAAGCGTTCAGGAAATAGGCAAAATAACCATGGCAACAAAAGAAAATCATAAACAGATCGAATCCATAGATCAGTCTTTAAATGTCCTTACTGCCACCGCCAGCGATGTAAAACAGGTATCACAAGAAGTGGCCAGTTCGGCTACATCATTATTCAACAAGGTTTCATAGCCGGCAGCTTTTATGCTTTTTTATTTGCCGTCATCAACATCACGATAAGCAGTTACTGTATTTCTATGAATTTTACTTGCGTAAAGAGCCTTATCCGCCATCGGAAAAAGATCATATACGGATTGTGTATCTCCTGGCAGCGATGCCACACCAATGCTTATTGTACATCCTTCAATTTTTTCTGCCACCTCTATCCGTATATTTTCAGCCGTTTGCAGCATAGCTTTTTCGTCCATATTGCGTTTTAATATTGCAAACTCATCCCCGCCAAAACGGAAAACACTTCTTTCGCCCATAACAGCTTCCATTATTTTCACCGCTTCCTGCAAAATCTTATCATCGGAAAGATGTCCCCTGCTGTCGTTCTGTTCCTTAAAATGATCCAAATCCAGCAGCAGACATCCTACTTTTTCTATAGCATTATTGTTGACCTCGTCGTCAATAATATGCAGAACCTTGTCGAATGCACGGCGATTATAAGCATGAGTGAGTACATCTATATTTGCCTCCCGGGAAAGGTTGCTGTGCTCCGCATACACCTTTCTCACCATGGCATTATATACATCGACTATTTTGCGAAATTCAGCTTTATAATCACTGGCATTCAATTTTTTATAATTTCCTTCTTTTATAGAATTAAAAGCTGTGATCAACTGCTCTGTCAATCTTGTATAACGCTTTATAATATAAACCGCTATCGCAATAAACACTATATTTTCCAAAATAAACAGCATAAGCATTTCACCGATGACGATATCCCTGTTTTTTATGATATCCGTGACCGGTGTATTGACTACAACGAGCCAGCCAGTCCCGTCGACTTTGCTGTATCCTGTGAAGCATTTTTCTCCGGCTGCGTTGCTTGTCATTCTTGAACCGCTTTCTCCCCGCAGTTTATCAAACACTTTATTTTTTTCACCGACCTGACCGCTGTCCGCTCCGTAGATGAGCGCTCCGCCCGCATCAAGCAAAAAAACAGATCCGTCATCACTGAAAATACTATTTTCAAAAGAATTTTCCCCGTTGTCAGATAGATCCATGATTCCGACCACTGCGCCGCTGATACTCCCGTTTTTTAAAACAGGCACAGACATGTAAATCACTTTTTTTCCCGTTTCAGTTATACGGACATCACTTGTATAAGCCTTTTTAGGCACTGCTTGTTCAAAATATTTTGTATCTTTAAAATCTGCTGCCGCCTCATTATTTGTTCCTGAAAAAGCGAGAATTTCGCCATTTTCGTCCAGGATCAGCAGCGCATCCACTTCAGGAATAAATTTATTTATTTCATCGAGCAGTTCCTTATTATCCCTGATCTTTTCATCCGTCGATATTTTATCCAAAGTCTTGTAAATTCTGCCAAAATCTTTTTCGATCTGTTCACTGCCGTGCTTGGCGGTCTGCTTGCTTATCTCAAGCATCATAAAATTGGTATGCGACAAAAAGCTTCTATCAAATATCCAAAACTGAATTACGCAGCCCAGCAGCATAAAAAAGATGAACATTAAGCTCAATCTGTGTGCAAAGGTCATAGTTCCTCCTAAAAACGTATTAACCAGTTAAATCTTATGTATGTGATCACAGCCATGCAGCAGAGACAGTTATTTTTGCTACGCCGGCACCTTTTACTAACCGGCACATCTTCTTCATAATATGTTTCTGCCTGAAATTTTTACTATCTGCATATAACTTTTACTATATTATACTATTTTACTACAATATAACTTAAAAAGTAACTTCTTTTTTCCCGATATACATATTGTAGTTTTTATACATCTTTTCATATATGGAGAGAATTTTAATCGAAAAAGGCTGCAGCAATATCAGTCTGATGACCTTCTTGCTGCAGCCTTCTTAATTATGAAAACAGATATATCTGTATCAAATTTAATCTACATATCTTATTTATTGAAAAGCTCCTCTTTAGTTGCGCTGTTTTCCTTGGCGGTAATCGTTTCGGGAACTATTTTATAAACTTGCACAGTCCTGCCGTCATGTCCCGATTTATAATTTCTCATCAGCTCCGCCGTCAACGGTTTTTTATAATATCCCGGCATATATTTTTCCACAAAAGCCTGCATCGCCGCTGCTTTTTCCTCTGCATCATCAACGGGGACAGCTTTCCCAAACATTGTCACACTGAAATAAGCAGTATCCGCATGACACGGCATGTCATCTTTTACTGTTCCATATTCTTTATGCACATTAAAACATATCTGAGGATTTTCCTGCAGGATTTTCTCTTTTCTGCCGGAAGCCAGTCCGTGAAAATATAGTTTACCTTCTGTCCAAAGGTAATTCAAAGGTACAGCATACGGTTCTCCCTCACTATACAGTGCCAGTGTCCCCACACGCATACTTGTAAGAAATTCTGTCACTCTTCCCTCATCGCGGCAAATACGCTGTTGATAACGAATCTCTTCCATCAAACTCCTCCTCTAGGCAATTTTTTTCTCCAACAAATCAGCAAAATATTGGCATAGACCAAACACTTTTAGAATTTCCTCACGGCTGAAATCTGTTTTTCTCTGATAATTTTCCAGTGAACAAATCCCAAAGGCTGCATCCAAAGCCTCAATTTGGTTACTCACCGCTTTGGGCACTTCAAGTTCTGCCAGCATCTCCACAGTTTCCATAAGACTCTGGTAATTATGTGTTCCAGGATCGGCCCCATAGAAATCACACACAGCTATAAGATAATTTTCAATTGCCACCGAGGCTACATCAAAAACAACATTCAGGGACTGCCCTTCATCTAAAAACTGCCGTGCCCGCCGATGATACATAACCGCACTATGATGCCTTTCAGCAAATTCATTTTTGTCAATCGGATATCTTTTCATCTGCTCTACCTTCCCAATTATATATGTTTCTGGTTGATCCCATTATTTTAATGCCTTATGCAGGAAAACCAGGCATCCTTCAAAAAACACAAAAGACGCCTGTCTGCTTCCTGATCGGAAACAGACAAAGCGCCTTTGCATGATCTTATTGAATAACAATATAGCACAACTTTACAATTTTAGCAATGATTTTCTATTATTTCCGCACATTTTACCGGACTTTTATTTATCTCAGCATTGCAAAATACGTTATCCATCGCTGGTTATTATTTTTTGCCGGCGGCCTTCTGCATAAATTTGACTTCGTCCACCACGAATCGTTCATGCGTTCCTTTTCCTATTTCACCGCTTTCGTCGAAGGCTGTTACTTTATAAGAAATTTTACGTCCGTCAAACGCAGTTATTTCTGCTTCGGCGCGTACTTTCATGCCTATCGGCGATGCGCTTATATGAGCGACCGATATTGATATCCCCACTGAGGTCCATCCTTCCGGCAGATATTCCTGCGCAAGTTGTGACGCCGCCCGTTCCATAAGTGCTGTCATCGCCGGAGTGGCATATACAGACAGCGTACCGCTTTTCATTGCAATAGCTGTATTTTTTTCGGTGACACTGTCACTTGCTTCCTGTTTTAAACCGATCTTGATTTTTTCAACAATTTCCATTATCAATACTTCCTCCTGTATTTATATGTAAATGCAATCTATCTTCTTAATTATAAGATAGCAATGCATCAGGAAAAAAGCAATCCCTCCTGTAATATTATTATTTAGATATCTTCTCGACGATATAATTTATCATTCATTTTATGATTATTCCATGAACTATGCTAAAAAAACTGTTATAATAAGAAGATATAGTTTTGAGATATAGCAGATTTATGAAGCTGCCGCTTAATGACGATTTATGCCTTCACAATTTTTTACTTGGGCCGTCAGTTTCCTGCATACATATAAAATCTTATTCCAATAGGAGAAAATCATGGCAAAAATTATTCTAACTGGTGACCGTCCAACGGGGAAATTGCATATAGGACACTATGTAGGTTCCCTGCGGGAACGTGTAAAACTGCAAAATTCTGGTACTTATGACAAAATATTCATTATGATCGCCGATGCTCAGGCACTTACGGATAATGCCGATAATCCCGAAAAGGTCCGCCAAAATATTATTGAAGTGGCCCTTGATTATCTGGCCTGCGGGCTTGATCCGGAAAAATCCGTTATTTTTATCCAATCACAGATCCCGCAGCTGTGTGAACTGTCATTTTATTATATGAATCTCGTCACAGTTTCCCGTCTGCAGCGAAATCCCACCGTGAAATCGGAAATTCAGGCAAGAAACTTCGAAGCAAGCATTCCCGTCGGTTTTTTTACCTATCCGATCAGTCAGGCTGCTGATATAACCGCTTTTCAGGCAACCACTGTTCCCGTCGGTGAAGATCAGATGCCTATGCTCGAACAGACAAGAGAAATCGTACGCAAATTCAATACGACTTACAGTGAAGCTCTCACTGAACCCGAAATTCTGCTGCCGGGCAATGAAGTTTGTCAGCGCCTGCCCGGTATAGATGGCAAGGCAAAAATGAGCAAATCGATCGGCAACTGCATTTATTTATCAGAAACCGCCGATGAAGTAAAGAAAAAGGTAATGAATATGTATACCGATCCTGATCATGTACGCATGTCTGACCCCGGGAAAATAGAGGGAAATACTGTTTTTACCTATCTTGATGCCTTTTGCAATGATGAACATTTCGGACGGTATCTGCCGGACTACAGCAATCTTGATGAACTGAAGGCTCATTACCGGCAGGGCGGTCTGGGTGATGTCAAAGTAAAAAAATTTTTATACTCTGTACTGATGGAGTATTTAGAGCCTATCAAAAAACGCCGTACCGAATTTGAAAAAGATATCCCTGCCATATACAAAATGCTGCGTGAAGGCAGTCAAAAAGCAGAAGCCGCTGCTGCCGAAACTTTGGCGGCGGTAAAAAAGGCTATGCGGATAAATTATTTTGACGATATTGATTTAATCAATGGGCAAATCAAACGTTACCAGAAATAGTAATCGCGGCAAAGGCGGGAACAGAACGCTTAATGTTCCTGCCTTTGTTTTGCATAAATCAGAGGTAAGCCAAATATGAAAATAATCAGTTATGCAGTCTTTCTGCTCTTTTTCACAAGTTTTTCCTGCTTCTCTTCTTCTCAGACAGAAGCTTCCGGTCTCATAACAGACGGTGCGCTCCGTACCGCAGCATTTTGGCAGCAAAATACTGCGGAGGGTGACTCTCTTGTCATGACGCAGACCCAAAGGAAAGCTTTCAATCGCTCTATACAGCAGAACACTCCGTATGTGATTGACTTAACGGCTTCACCCGATACTGAACAGGGCGAAGCTGTCAAAAAAATTATTGAAGCTACTTCCATCATACCTGATGGCGCATATGATAAAAACGGTCAGCTTTATTCTCAGCCTGTAAAAGATGCTTTACTGCGCGAAATGAATCTGGAAAACATGCCCGATGCCGTTCCCCTACGAATGGGAGTAACGGTGCGCCGCAGCAGCATCAGGACTTTACCTACCGCAGAGCCTGCATTTGAGGAACCTTATCCGAGCATGTTTGATCTTTTTCAGGAGACCGCTGTCGATCCGTCGGAGGCGTTGCTCGTTTTATATACCAGTCTTGACGGTCAATATTATTATGTGCAATTGTACAATTACAGCGGCTGGATATCTGCTGCAGATGTAGCACTCACTGCTGATCGCGGCCAATGGCTCAGATATGCAGACCCGCAAAAATTTTTAGTCGTAACAGAAAAATCTTATGAACTTAACAGCAATAATGAATCTATTTTTTATCAAATGGGCAGTCGTATTCTCTTTGTGCAAAAAAACGGAACATCCTATAATATAATTTTACCGCAGCGCAATGAGCAGGGGAATCTGACTGAGTTGGCAATGTCTGTCTCCGGCGGCAAATCCTTCAGCGAAGGATATCTTCCCTATACACGCAGCAATATTATACAGGAAGCATTTTACTATCTTGACGAACCCTACGGTTGGGGAGGTCTCAGAAACAGCGTGGATTGTTCAAGCTTTATTGCCAATATTTATCGAACTGTCGGCATTTTCCTGCCGCGAAATGCCGATCAGCAGGAAAATGCTGTCGGACAGCATTTTCCCTTTACTTCTCTTAACGAAAGCGATATTTACAGCAGTATATCACAAAATTGCCGCCCCGGTGATGCATTTTTTATGGACGGACATGTCATGCTTTATCTTGGTGAACTAAACAATACACCGTATATAATTCATGCATTGGGCAGCTATACAGAAAACAACGGCGGGCAAAAAATAAAACAGCGTATCCTGCGCGTGGTGGTCAGTGACCTTTCTTTGAATGTTTCCAGTGGCACAAGTTTTGCATCGGTGCTTACTTCAGCGGTATCATTTCACTAGCATCTTTGTGAAAAAATCGGGGCTAATATCTCTTTAATCACCTTATATTTTGCGAATTGCTATTGATTCCGTCCAGATTCATCATAGTAAAATATGCTATTCCATATGAAATTTGACTTTCAGCACCTAAATTTCCATTTACACCATTTGGTGTAATACCATCAAAGCAGCCTCCTGTAATACTATCTGTCAAACAACAATGTTCACTGTTTTCACCTTCATACCAGGCATAACATTTTTTTGCCTTTTCCAAATAAAAATTTTTATGTGTAATATTAAATGCTTCCTGTAATGTTAAAATCATCTCACAGGCTTCAATTGGCTGTTGATCAAATTCTGCAGCTACTCCGCCTTTTTTCAACCACCCATTGCAACCAATTGGTTGTAAATAGTTTTTGACAAATACTTTTTCCAACAGAAAAACTAAACTGTTTTCTGCTACTGTTAAAAAAGCTGGCTTTCGTGTAACTTTATAAGCAGCAAACATTGCCCAAGGCAGTATACTATTGCTATAGGTTAGCGTATCTTCAAACCATTGCCAATTACGACTACTGGCCCGATTAAACTCTTCAAGCAAACTTTTTCCCAATACTCTTATCAATTTTTGTGAAGCAAGATCCTGCAAATTGGCTAATCCAATTATTGCATAGGCTTTGGCTCTTAATGAAGTTAAAGACATAATATTAGGAAATAAAGCATCCAGCATAATAGAAAGCGCAGCCTTTATTCCATTAGGAACAGCCGGATGAGTAATTGCCGTACAAATTGCCCACGCGCATCGTCCCTGGCAATCTTCTGACCCTTTCTCTTCCAGCCAGTGACGTTCATACGACATAAAATTTTTAAATTCACCTTGTTGAGTTTGTGCATTTAACAAGAACGACGTGTATCGGTACAGTAATTTATGATAGTTTTTATGCGGCCACTCTTTTACCAATAGAATGGCAAGCAATAATGCTCTTGCATTATCATCAGTTGTATAGCCATAGCGGGGATCCGGTATAGTATATTTACTATGCTGTAATATTCCCGTATCATCTGTCATTAAATATAAATAGTCATCTTTCCATTTTTCCATTATCTACCAAACTTTCTTTACATACTTTAGATATGATTTTTTGAATCAGCGCAGCATATATATCTGCGACATTTTCCCACATCATTGTTTTACCAAATGCAAGCATTTTTGATTCTAATGATTTTCTTTTTGCTGGATTCATTAAAATAATCTCAATCATTTCAGCTATATTATCTGCATCTGCAAAATTAACTAATAAGCCTTTCTCATCAGCCAAAATTTCCTGTGCATATAAATAGGGCGTAGAAATGATCACTTTTCCATAGCCAGTTGCATAAGCAAGCGTTCCACTTACCGCTTGATTCTGATCAAGATAGGGCGTTAAATATATATCTGAAATAGACAGGTATTGTGCAATTTCCCCTTTCAACAAATACCTATTGATAAATTTAACATTTTTTTTTAGATTCAATTTATATACTAAATCTTCTAACTTTTTTCTATATGTTTCTCCACTGGTTTCTTTGATGCAGGGATGTGTCTGTCCCAATATAAGATATAATACATTAGGATATTTAGGTGCAATTTTTGCTATTGCCTCAATGCCATATTCCAGTCCTTTACCCGGACTTAATAATCCAAAGGTACTAATAATATAGCGATTTTTAAATCCAAAGGCGGTTTTTAATTCATCTGAAGAAAGACATTGCGTCTGTAAGGTAACTCCATGTGGAATAACTGCAATTTTATCTGCGGGAATGTCATATATATCTTCCAGCATTTTTTTAGTTATATTAGCCATTGTGATAATCATTGAACTTTTTTCTCCAAGTTTTTTTAAAATATATAATTGTTTTGGCAAAGGGGAGGGCAATACCGTGTGTAGTGTTGTTATCAGTGGCAACTTCAAGTTATCAACAAAATCAAGAATATACTCACCACAATCCCCACCAAAAATACCATATTCATGTTCTAAAATAATAAGTTTCAGTGAAGAGTGATTTAATATGTGCGCAGTTTCCTTATAAGCTGATCGATCCTGCTGTTGAATTTTCATAATTACACGATCATTATATTTTATATTTTTATTATTTATTGCAATTACTACTGGAGGATTTTGAAAATATTTATCTAAAGATTTGGCTAAATCTTGTGTAAATGTGGCAATACCGCATGCTTTTGGGGGATATGTGCTAAGAAAACCAATCTGATTATGATTCATAAATATTCCTTCTTTCAAAAAAATTTCTAAATTATCCTAGATTAAAATTATTTTACACAAAATTCTGGATTTTTTTATCAAGAATTTTCTCATAAGGTGAATTTTTATTTGAACTTATAATGCATCCAGGTGTCATAACCGCTCCATCTATTTTTGCATAATTATCAATTTTTACATTTGACCAAGTGACACAATTTTTCAAACTGGCACCTTTACCTACAACAGTATTTTTTCCGAGTACTGTATATGGTCCTATTACGCTATAAGGTTCAATAATAACGCCTGCTCCTATATATACAGGAGCTATGAGCTGCACCTTATCACCAATGCATGTATTTTGTCCAACAAAAATATTCTCTCCGGAAAAATTTTGAATAAAAAAATTAACTTTATTATTAAGAATATCTTGATGAAAGATCAAATAATCTTGAGGTGTACCTAAATCACGCCAATATGCACAATGATCATAAACTGCTAATTTATATTTTTTTTGCAGCAATAATGGGTATATATCCTGTTCTACAGAACTGTAAACACCCATTTTTATTTCCTCGAAAACCTTTGGTTCAAAAATATATATACCTGCATTAATAAGATGTGATTGCGTTTCTCCCGGTCTGGGTTTTTCCTTAAACTCGGTAATATATCCATTTTTATCATATTCAATAACACCGTAATTTGCCGGATTTTTTACATGCGTTGCGGCAATGGTGACCGCAGCCTTTTTTTTCTGATGAAAGCAGAGCATTGCTTTCAGATCAATATCACTTACAATGTCTGCATTAAAAACAAAAAAAGTTTCTGAAAAAAATTTCTCCGCGGCTTTAATGGCTCCGCCTGTTCCCAAAGGTTTATTTTCTTTTTGATAGGATATTTTTATAGCATAACGTTTTCCATCACCGAAATACTCCTTAATCTTTTGTGGTAAATAACAAATACTCACTACAATTTCATTAATATCATATGTTTTTAATTTTTCGATCGTTCGGGACAATAACGGCTGTTCTAAAATAGGCAACATAGGTTTTGGTATTTCCTTTGTCATTTCTTTGAGTCTGCTTCCCAGTCCACCAGCTAAAAATAATGCTTTCATTGTATAACCTTTCTTATATTTTAACGTTTGTCAATTTTATCGGGAATAGGACAATTTCGCAGATAATTAAGCAAATCTTTTCTCTTAGCTATCGCTACTGCAATAGATGTATCTGCAGCCCCATAATATACTCTTATTTCATCTGTAATCGCATTATAGATCCAACCGCATGGAAAAACTACATCATCGACATCCCCCTCCTTTTCATATTTTTTTTCTGGACCAAGAATCCATTCTTCACTACGCCGTAATACATGCAGAGGATTTTCTATATCCAATAAAGCCAATCCCAAACGATAGATGCTGCCAGCAGCTGTTATTTTTACACCGTGATACAAAACTAACCATCCGTCTTCAGTTTCCATAGGCGGGGTATTGGCCCCAATTTTATTTGCATCCCACCAAGCTCCAGATCTCGCAGATAATAAAACCTTATGTTTTCCCCAGAATATCAAATCATCTGATTGTGAAACCCAAATATGCGCTCCGCCATTATGTCCCTGGATAACAGGCCGATGGATAAGCCACCATTTCCCTTTGATTTTTCTAGAAAACAATGAGGCATCTTTATCTTCTGGTAATGTAACAGCACCTATGCGCTCAAAATTTATAAAATTTTCAGTCAACGCAATTGAAACTAAGGGTCCACTGCTAGAATATGCGGTATAAACAACAGCATATTTTTTTATCTCGTCCAGCCAAGTGATCCTTGGATCCTCAATACCCCACTGTTCTTCCGGATAGTGCTCAGCATCTGATTCAAATGTTGGTCTTGGATCTATTTTCCAATGCCGCATGCCATCGAGGCTGATTGCTTTCGTCAGATGAGAAAATCCCCTTCTGTCTTCCACTCTCACTAAAAGCAATATTTTTTTTTGATATACAGTTGCTGCCGGATTAAATACACTATTAACAGCATATGGCCAATCAGCTGCAGAAAGAATAGGATTAGCTTGCGGTCTTCGAAAAAGTTCATGATAAAAATTTTTATCTGCTTTTGATAAAGATTCAACTATTTTCTTCATCAGCTGTGTTTTCTCCTATAAAATAAACAAAATTCCCCCAGTGCTGTTTCGCAACGGTCACGGATAAGTAAAAATTAAACGGCTACATTTGACGCTTTAGTGGGTATTAATCTCCACATTAATCGATATATCGCCTGTAACAATAATTCCTATTTTTTATATTATTCTTTTTTCTTTACAATAATTTTTTGTACAAAAAAAAGCCCTTTAACAAAAAGGGCTTTTCACAGACACCGCTATCTTTATTTTCAGAATAAAACACTCTTTATGTAAACTAAGTGTAGCATAGAGTTGACACTAAGTCAATTCAATAAATGTTCAAGCTGTTCTGGTAAATACATTTACCCGTATCAAATTAGAATTAATCCCCAAAAATTTTATCTGGCAGCTATGGTTCTTTCAAGTAACCGGATAAGGCTATCCACCGTTTCTTATCGTTTATTATATAAAATTTATTTCCTTTATTTTTCAATAATAATTATTTTAAAAAAAACATTATACTATATTTACTATTTGATTTATGCTATAATCAATATATATTAAAGAAAGGAATTATATTGTGTACGAAAAAAGTAATAGAGAAACTGGAGAAATCCTAGCAGCACTATACAAAAAAGGATTTAATGATAACCCCTGTTCTATTTGTGGTAATAGTTATATATTGGCCACTAAAACAAGTAGGAATTTGAAGCTTACATGCAGAAAATGCGGTAACATAAGATCATTAAATATTAAAATGATATTTGGCAATAAAGCTTTATCAAAGTAAACACCCTTAAGGGTGCTTTTTTATGCCCAATTTTAAATAAATGGTGGGATTAAAATCCCATCCGACGGAAGCAATTTGCTCTAGACAAACGCAGATGCTTCCGTCTCCATCCTAAGATTAGTACCAGAACAGCTTCATCATATTCTTTTTAGTTTCAAATTAACTCAGACTTTAAATTTTTGAACCTGTGTCTGTAAATTTTCCGCCATTTGAGCCAGAGATCTGCTGGCATTGGCAATTTCATTCATTGATGCGGACTGTTCTTCTGAAGCAGCCGACACACTTTCCGCTGCCTCACTTGTTTTTTCGCTGTCGCTGCCCAAAGTACGTGTATGTTCGACAATGAGCCTGCTGTGTTCGTCCATTTCGCTTATCGCGCCGGATATGTCCTGTATCTGCGCAGATACGGCCTGGATGAAACCCACTATATTTTCAAAAGTTTTTTCCGTATTGACTATTTTTTCAGTGCCTATCTTGACCTGATTTTTTCCGTCCTGAATACTGGCGACGGCAGTGTCCGTATCCAGCTGTATAACCTTTACAATATCGGCTATCTGCTGGGCTGCCGCCTGAGAAGATTCCGCAAGTTTTCTTACTTCTTCTGCTACTACCGCGAATCCCTTCCCCTGTTCTCCTGCACGGGCCGCCTCAATAGCTGCATTCAGGGCCAGCAGATTGGTTTGTTCGGCAATTGCCGATATAGTATCTACTATGCTGCCGATTTCCTTTGATCTTTCTCCCAGAGAATTAACATTGGCAGCTGACTGTTCCGTTATTTCTTCAATATGCCTTATTTCTGATACGGCCTCATCTATCTCATTCTTGCCCGCCGTAACTATCTTTTCCGCTTCTTTTCCTTTTGCGACAGCACCGTCGGCCTTTCCTGAAATCTGATGTATCTTATCGGAAAGATTGCCGGCCGACTGCTCAACATCTTTTAATGTTTTCAGCTGATTTGCCGCACTTACTGCTATATTGGTAACAGAATCAGCCACCTGACTGGAGGCTTGTACAGATTGCTCGGTCGTGGCATTTATTTCTTCGACGGAAGCTGCCAGAGTTTCTGTCGAATCACATACAGATACCAGTACATTGCGCACCTTGTCACGCATATGATAAAGAGCCTCGGCCAAAGTGCCGATTTCATCTTCTGTATGGACCTGCGGTTCACGTCTGCCAAAATCCCCCTGCGCCAAAGCATCCACTTCGCCAAGCATCGGCGAAAGAGGTCTGAGCATTTTTCTTATGGCCCACAATACGCATGCCGAAACAAGAATAATGATCACCAGTGATATTCCCGCCATTATTTTAAGAGCCTGTCTTGCCGGTGCAAAAAATTCATTTTCATCGGCTACGGCAGCCATGCTCCAGCCGGTTGTCGGGATCGGTTCATAAAAAACTATTTTTTTCGCACCCGATGCGTCTGTAAAATAATGGATGCCTTCCTCCCCGGCAAGCATCTTCTGTCCGAGCTGACTGATCTCTTTATTATCACTGTCGGTAATTTTCTTTTTCATGATCATATTTTCATCAGGATTTACTATATAAGTACCATCTTTAGCAACAAGAACACTGTAGCCTTCCTGCCCCAGCTTAAAATTCTCTATTTTTTTGCTGACGGCATCGACATAGATAGCGGCCAGAACCATGCCTATATTTTTATTGCTGTCATCCTTTATCAAAGAAATGGCATTGACAATAATCTTACCTGTGGCCTGAGATATTACAGGAGAAGACATGAAAGAATCCTTATTTCCGCTCATAGTTTCTTTATACCATGCTTTATCCTGATTATATAGTTCCTTTGCGCCGTTTGAAGTTTGTCCCCACAGCACACCGGAACCGTCAAAATACCCCCAGCTCACACTATCGTATACATCAGAATATTTCTTCTGCAAAAGCTGCAGACGATATAAATTGTTTTGTCTGGCAGCTCCCGGATCAGCCGCAATATTCCGCGAAACAGGATTTGATGCCGTCAATTCTGTTTCCAGCAGACGCGCGTCAAGCCACGCATCTATATTTTGGCTGATGTCCACTGCCCTTTTGGCGGCATTATCCACCAACTCTTCCTGTAAAACGTTTTCCATGTACTTATACGCTATAGTCGACAATACTATCAAGCCTATAATTATCACCGGTAAAATAGCCATAAGCAGTTTGGTTTTCACAGATCGTGATGCAAATTCCAAGACACTCATCTCTTTTCCGAAAAAAAATTTATCAGTCTTATCATATTACCATAATACGGTGCGCAGATTCAAATTTCACCTCATATCAGCTCTCTTTTGAAGCATATATTCATTACTGAGCATCAGTACCGGAGATTTTCGGCACTCATACCGCATCCGTATTAAAAATCTGTAATTATATATACTTTTCATCAATACAGGCATTGATACCTTTAATTTATTCGCATTTTTTTCTCTGGCCATAGTATGCATCCGGACCATGCTTGCGCAGAAAATGCTTGTCCAACAATACTTGCTGCATATCATCATGAGTTCCTGTGAGCATCTGTGTGTGAAAGGCCATCATGGCTACCTCTTCTAATATCACGGCATTATGTACTGCATTGAATGCATCTCTTCCCCAGGAAAACGGTCCATGGTTTTTTACCAGAACAGCCGGAATATCATCAGGACTGATGCCGCGTTCTCTAAATTGCTCCACTGCGACTATACCTGTATTATATTCATACGCTTCCCGAATTTCTTCTGCTGTCATATCTCTGGTGCAGGGAATTTCTCCGTAGAAATAATCTGCCTGCGTCGTACCATATGCGCGAACACCTTGTCCGGCCTGAGCAAACGTTGTTGCCCAGCGAGAATGGGTATGCACCACTCCGCCTATATTGGGAAATTCATTATAAAAAACGCGATGAGTTTCTGTATCTGAAGATGGATTTAGCTTTCCTTCCACTTTATGGCCTTTTAAATCTACTACTACCATATCCGCAGGCTTCATAACCTCATAATCGACTCCCGATGGTTTAATGACAAAAAGTCCGTTCTTTCTGTCTATCCCGGAAACATTGCCCCATGTAAAAGTTATTAAGTTATATTTTGGCAGCAGCATATTCGCTTCATAAACTTTTCTTTTAAGTTCTTCCAGCATGTTATATCTCTCCTTCTTTTAATCAGTCAGCTCGTATTGAACGATCTCATTTATTTCACGATTGGCAGCAATGAGAATATCTTTGCCTCCATATGTGTAATGAAGCACATTTGCCGCCCCTTTGCCGCGGTCTATTTCCTGCGCCTGATAGCTGCCGTTTTCATAAGTGAGTGCCAGCAATAAGCGCCTGCCCTCACGATTGCCGATGATCCATGTTTGCTTACCGCATATTTTTCCGCCGAAGACGGCATGAAGGAAATCCAATTTTTCGGGATAAATATATTCTGCTGTATACTTTCCGGCTTTTTTCTGATAAATTCTGACAGTGTCACCGTGAAACGGTGCGATCGTACAAAGTTCTTCCACTCCGTCATCGTTGATATCCAAAAGAAGTCCGTCGCTGGCTGCGTCTGCCGTCAGCATTTTTATATTCCACTCGCAGCCGTCTTGTTTAGGCGGAAAAAACTGATATACCCCATTGTCACAGGAAACAATGCCGCTCGTACTGCCGTCCTGCTCCTGATGTCTGTAGTAACCATGATTCTTCAGCATATTTTCTTTCAGCACTGTAAGGACCAGCTGATGACCGGAATTAAAAGAGGACAAATCCTCCGGCAGTTCGGCTGCAAATACTTTGCCGGGGAACCGCCAATCATCTTTGTATTCATGATCGGCTTTCAGTGCACAGGCAATAATATAATTTTTACCTTCTGACCGAAGAATATCAAAACGATGAACAAACGGAAGATCGCAAAGCGTACGTACTTCCCAGTCATTTTTTCCTTTTGGCGTAACAATGACGATCGAAGCTTCTTTAGAATCATTTGGCGAATAAAATTTATGAGTCGCCAAAAACTGTCCGTCCGTCCCGGGAACCTGTACCATAGTCATAACACCGCCGGGCCCTTCCCATACCGTTTCTTCGATAGTCCCATCAAGACTGACAAGATAGCAGTCGTCCACTTTTTCCGCCGCACATAAAAAATGTTCTTTCCCCTGATATTTCAGCATGGCAAGAGAATAACATTTTTCTAATTTACCCACAATTTTCTTACTAATTTTCAACATAATGCACACCTTCTTTATTCTTTGTCCAGATATTCTCTGATGAATTTACCAGCCTTCGTCAACTCTCTTCGCCAGTCGTCTCCCTCTTTATACCAAAATTCCGCCACATAGCGGCGCACACCAAGAGACCATGTTTTATCGATGATTTTCTTAAAATTTACATGTCCTGTGCCAAAAGGTATTTCTCTGTATTTGCCCGGCAGGGTTTCCTTGAGATGCACTGCCACAATGTGCCCGCGTCCGGATTCAAGATCACATTCTACATCACCGCCATAAAGCAGTGCGGCATTCGTAATATTCCCGGCATCTGGATAGACTCCAAGATATGGTGAATTCACATCATTCACATAGCGCATTGCTTTTTCCACTGTGTCCATAAATTCTGTTTCCATCGTTTCAAAGCCAAGCTGAACCCCCTCCGCGGCTGCCATGTCTGCGGCAATGTTTAAATTTTTGAGAAAATCCGCTTTTGTCTGTTCACTTTCTTTTTCATAATAAACATCGTATCCTGCCAGCTGAATCGTCCGTGCTCCCAAATCAGCCGCAAGACGGATTGCTTTTTTCATTATCTCAAGACCGCGTGTTTGTTTTTGTTTGTTCGGACAGCCCAGAGGATATTTACGATGACCGCTGAGGCAGATCGACTTAAAAGATAAATCCGTAGCCCGCATTGCCGCATGGATCTTATCCAATTCTCCGTCCGTCATATCCAGCCGGGATAACTTTGCCTCAGTTTCATCGATACTCATTTCCACATAATCAAAACCGGAATTTTTAGCAGCTTGAAGCTTTTCTGCCCATGTTAACATTTCCGGCATGGATTTCTCATAAAGACCTAATAAGTATGCTTTTTTCATGACTTTTCCCCTTAAAGACTCAAAGAATGTTAAAAAAGGGCAAGGCTGCTGCATTTTGCAGCAGTCTTGCCTCAAACACTGATTATTGATTCAAGCCTGCCGCCTGAATTTTTGCTGTCATTTCTGTTTCCGACAGCAAATTCTTAAGACCGATGACTTTGGATTTTGTCCCGTTAAAATTGCCGACCAATGATTCAGAACAAAAAACAACATCATAGTTATTGGCTTGAGATTTTGCGTCACCAACATTCGTATGATAAATATCAGCTTCTATATTGAGCTTCTTAAATACTTTCTGCAGCTTCATTTTAATGATCTGCGAAGATCCCATTCCGCTTCCGCATGCCGCAATAACTTTTAACATAGCAACATTCTCCCCTTCAATATCAATTTGTGAAATATTTCTGTCTCACAGCTGATTTCCCATTTTGTAAAGGCTTTTCCAATAAATCACTCAATCACAACTTCGTCTGCCGTAACTCCCTGTTTCTTGGCTTCGACTTCCTTATATTTCTCATAATCTTCAGCAATCAAAAAATATGTGTCTTTATTGCGCCTATAAATGATCTGCGGAACAGCCAGCAGACAAACTACTACTACCACAACACCTGCATATTGAAAATTATTCATAATGACACCGATAATCGGCCAAAGAGTATCCCAATCAAAATTGCCGTGCCAGCCGCCAAAATTACCGGTAGTAAAGTAATAAGCGGCAAAGCCTCCGCCTAATACTTGGATAATACCGCTGAAAAAGGGAATAATAGCTGCCGCACGTATTCCGCCGAGACGATTTGCAAAAACGGCAAAAGTTGCATTATCAAAAAACAACGGGACAAAACCACTGATGATAAGAATAGGACTTTGAAATATCACCAGACCGATAATCGCCAGGAACTGACCAAACGCTCCAAAAAGAAAACCGAATGTCACAGCGTTTGGATTGCCAAAACCAAATACCGCCGCACAATCAACTGCTGGCACCGAACCAGGCAGAATCTTTTCTGAAATTCCCTGAAAAGAATTTGTGAGTTCCGAAACAAACATGCGAACACCGAGCTGCAGAATAGTAAGATAAACTGCAAAATTTAAAGATTTCTCCAAAATATAAAAACCAAAATTCTGATTTTTGACAAATTCCTTATCAATAGTATGCATAAGCTCCGGCCCCAGAATACTGATAATAATACCGAAGAAAATAAACATCAGTATTCCTGTGGCAACAACGTTTTCATTAAAGATGGATAAAAAACCGGGCAATTTGAGATTATCCAGAGAGTTTTTCGGATTACCAATTTTTTTTGCCAATTTGGAAACAAGAAAGATACCGAACATTTGTTGATGGCCTGTAGCAAATCCCCCGCCGTCAGTTAATTTCGCAACCGGTTCGACCGTGAGATTTGAAGCAACCGCCCAGTAAGTGCCCAAAAGTATACCCAGCATAATTACGACCCCCGGATCCTGAAGCTTCGGGAAGCAAAATAAAACAAGCCAGAGGGCTGTGGATGATTGCTGAACCATAACATGTCCTGTTATAAACAATGTGCGAATTTTTGTGTATCTGCGGAATAATACCAAGAGAATATTCATAGTAAACGCAATAAGCAAAACTATCATCATCAACGAAAAAGAACGTCCAACATGCTCAACCGACATTTGCGCGGCGGCCTGGCCAAAATATGGGTCGATAACTGCCGCAGACAGATGGAAACGATCTTTTAAGCCGGCAAGCACCGGACGAAAATTTCCGACCAGACCGCCTGACGCAACATTTAAGATCATATAACCGACAACTGCTTTAATAAATCCGGCCAAACATTCATATACCGGTTTGCGTAATAAAGCATATCCTATGAAAACTATAAAGCCGATAAAAAACTGTGGTTTTGTCAGAACATTATTCTGAAAGAATTCCCAGATCGTAAGTAATATTATCATTCTCTGTCCCCCATTAAACTATCCAGAATCTTATTTCAGCAAATATTTATTCAAGATTATTGAGGTCTTCCGGTCCTTTTGTTCTCAGTATCCTTGTCACGAAGCCTTCGTCTGATAATACATCCGACAGCTCGGAAAGATTGGCAAGATGTTTGGTATTGTCCGTAGATGCCAAAACAAAAAACAAGCGCGCAGCATGTTCTCCGTCCGCACCAAAGCTGACAGCTTCTTCAGTCTTCATAAAACATACTGCCGTATCGTTTACCCCGACACCTTCCTGAGCATGCGGTATGCAAATATCCGGAGCAATAACGATATAAGGACCAAGTTCTTCTACTTTCGCAATGATCGCTTCCGGATATTCTGCTTCAATAGTGCCGTCATCCAGCAAAGGCCGGCAGGCGGCACGAACAGCATCACGCCAATCAGAAAAACTTTCATGAAAAGAATAATGCTTCTTCGCTACAAGCTCTCTAAACATGACTTCATCTCTCCTCCAATTATAAACATGAACGAAACGGTATATTCTGCGGATGTTCAAAACAATCTTCGAATCCGCGGCGATGATGATAATAAATTTTATCCTTATCCATAGGATAAACGTAACGGCCGCCAACCTGCCAGAAGAAAGGATGGAATTTGTATTCATTGCGTTCTTTTTTAAAATCATACAATAGTTTTATTTCATCGCAATCTGCCTGAAAATTTGTCCAAACATCCCAATGTATAGGAATGACAACCTTGCACTTTAGATTTTCAGCCATACGCAGAATATCCACCGAGGACATTTTATCCTGCATGCCGACCGGATTTTCACCAAAAGAACCAAATGCCACATCCACATCGTAATCCTTGCCATGCTTGGCAAAATAAATTGAAAAATGAGAATCACCGGAGTGATATATATTGCCCCCTGGTGTTTTTAACAGATAATTGACTGCCTTCTCATCCATATCATCGGGACATTTGCCGGCCAATTCTTCCCTATCCGCCCCTGTGGAATCCGTTGTCACAATACAGGTGCGGTCAAAACTGTCCAGACAAACAATTTCTATATCTTTAATCTTGACCATATCTCCGGGTTTCACGACCCTGCAGCGTTCTTCCGGGACTCCCCATTTTATCCAAGTGTCCACAGACTTTCGCGGACCGATAAACGGCACCGGAATTTCTTTGCCGTATTCGTCAATAGTCGTCATCCCGCTCTTTAAGACATGAGCGGCCCACTCTGCCGACATATGGTCCTGGTGATAATGTGTGGCCAGTACAGCATCCACTCGTTTAAACGCAAACGGGTCAATAACAAATGGAATGTTGCGAAGATTCGGCTGCATATTGCGGCAGCCGCACATATTGGCCATCTGATGACCACTCTTCATTCTGCCGCTGCCATGTGTTCGTTTACCGTTGCCGCACCATAGATCCACCGTAACATTTGTTCCTCCCGGTGTCTTAAACCAGGTACCGGTACATCCCAGCCACCACATCGCCACCTGATCCCTGGGCACTTCATAACTTTCAATGTCTTCGACCAGCCATGTGCCCCACTCGGGAAATGTATCCATGATCCAGCTTTCACGAGTCATTTCAGCAATCCTGCTCATAATAACCCTCCTATTTTTATGATCGTTTAACCATATTTTTTATTTACTTGTTTATTATATCATCATTTTATGATCGTTTAAAGATGTTTTTATCATATAATAAGCAATATATTATTATATATACATTTTTTACCTTCTCTTAATACATCGTTTTTTGCTGTACTTTTTCTATTTTTTTCCTGAATAATGATATATAAATAAAGTAATTATTTTTAAACCCGCTCATTGCATTCCAATCTATTCAATATTTTTACGATCGATATTATCATATTATATTCATTTATAAATCATAACAATCGGCAATTCCGGTATAATGCTTCTTAACAGCAGGCACTGTCTGCTATTAAAAAGTTCATCAAGTGTAAATTTATGCATTATTGTATTTTTATCTATAGATTTTATTGCATTTATCAATATATTTTTTACCTAAATCAGTGATTTATCAGATTTCTATGATGAATCATTCATATGTGTTGGATTTATTGATTTTTTCAAAAATTATACGTATAATATATTCAATAAACGTATATAAATTTTTATGCGTACTTTTAGTCATGTGCCGAAAGGAAAAATCTCTCATGAAAAACAGTAAAAGCATCATTTTTAAACGGCAGCAGGCCATATTAAAGCTACTTAAAGAAGCGACAGAAATTCATGTCGAAACGCTTGCAGAAAAACTCAATGTCTCATCCACTACTATACGCAGAGATTTACAAATGTTTGAAAAGCAGCATATTGTTAACAGATTTCACGGCGGAGCTTCATTGATAAGAGATTCTTCCAAAGAGGATCCTTCATTAGAACCACAATCGGCTAAAAGTCTTTCTGAAAAAACACTATCGCCCGATATGCTGCCTCACTTATTAACGATGGCGACACTATATTTATGAATTCAAGCTCTACCGCTCTGCTGATACTCGATTACTTAAAAAATAAGCGTGCCGTAATAGTTACCAATAACGGCAACGCGATCGGCCATTCGAGAGACCCTCATGTAGAACTTATCATAACTGGCGGGGAAATATATAATCGCAAGCAATCCGTCGTCGGTGAATTTGCGCTGCATACACTTTCCAAGATCACTGCCGATAAAGCTTTCATCGGTGTGGGCGGCATCAGTGTCAAGGGCGGCATCACCACATCGGTGCTGCAGGAAACAGCTGTCAATGAAATGATGATGAAACGCTGTCAGGGCACATGCTATGTGGTGGCCGGCAGCTCAAAAATCGGCCGCGAGCATAATTTTTTGAGCGGTTCCATTGATCAGATTTCTTCCATAATAACATGCAAAGGCGCGGATGTTGATGAAATAGCACGTTTGAAAGAGTCCGGCATTGACATTATCGAGTTAAACGGAGATGAATGAGCTGCTACAAAAATATATTATGGCTATACATATTTTTTTTATGTCAGAACGTTATTGCACTCTATGATTTCATATCCTTCGCATAAAAAAACTGGTATTTTACTTCTGTTATATGGCTTGGAGCCTCATATACTGTTTCACCCCAGTTTAAAAATTGCCCTTTTTCAGCGCACTTGACCTTATAATCAAAGGAGAATTATACTAACAGCACTACATTAAATATATTTCTGATTGTATGCCTGTTGGATAATTTTGATTAATGACTTTTTTCCGTTGACATTATCCATCTGGCTGAAAACTTTTAACTCAGGGGTGATTGCTCATGGAATTGAAACCAGATAGACGTGATATTGCTGATCTGCCGGCACAATATCAGACATTTTGCCACAATATTCTTCATTTTATACCAGCGGAACAAGTTTTTGTCGATCCCGTGCGAACATATGCTTACAGCGTTGATGCCAGCTTATACCATATAACGCCAAAAATAGTAGTCAAGGTAAGAAATCTCAAGGAAGTATCGCTGCTCATAAAAGAAGCAAAAAAGCAAACCCTGCCTCTTACCTTCAGGGCTGCCGGAACAAGTTTGTGCGGACAGGCACTCACCGACTCTATTCTTGTTGTCATATCAGAAGGATGGCAAAATCATTCTATTGCTGACAACGGCCAAAAAATCACACTTCAGCCTGGTATCATCGGTTCTGAAGCAAACCTGTATCTCCGCCCTTATTCAAGAAAAATCGGTCCCGATCCGGCTTCTATAAATTATGCCAGAATAGGCGGAATGGCTGCCAATAACGCCAGCGGCATGTGCTGCGGCACTGCGGACAACAGTTACAAAACAGTTGAAGATATGAAGCTTGTTTTTGCGGACGGTTCGCTGCTTGATACCGCTGATGCCGTTTCAAAAAAGAATTGGGCTGCAGGTCACAAAGAAATGCTGCAGGAATTGACTGCCCTGCATGAAGAAATACATGCCGATAAAAAATTGGAAGACCTTATTTCCCATAAATTTAAGATCAAGAATACTACGGGGTACAGTCTCAATGCCTTTGTTGACTATGATGATCCCTTCGATATTTTAAAACATCTGCTTATAGGCTCGGAAGGGACACTTGCTTTAATAGCAGAAATCACCTACAGAACTGTTTTAGATCACAAATATAAAGCTTCCTCTCTAATGTTTTTCCCTGATATGCGTGAGGCGTGTCTTGCTGTAATGAAGCTTTCCCGTCCTCTCGTATCAGCGGCTGAATTACTTGACCGTATAGCTTTAAAATCAGTCGAAGACTGGCCCGGTGTTCCTTCATATATAAAAACTCTGCCGGAAAATGCAGCTGCGCTGCTTGTAGAAATACGTGCGGAAAATCAAACAGCTCTCAGAAAGCAGATCGAGCAGGTCAAGGAAAAACTAGCCTCTATGTCACCGCTTATGCCGATCGAATTCACTGATGTAAAGGCTGAATATGAACTATTATGGCAGATACGGGCGGGAATATTTCCGGCTGTCGGCGGAATACGTGAAATCGGTACAACAGTTATTATCGAAGATGTGGCTTTCCCCAAAGAAAAACTGGCAGATGCTGTAATGACACTGCGTGAATGCATGAACAGCCACGGATATGAGGACGGCATTATTTATGGTCATGCACTTGACGGCAATGTTCACTTTGTTTTTACCCAATCATTTAGTTCCTCTGAGGATAAAGATCGTTATAAGGTATTCATCGAAGATATCTGTTCATTCGTTGTTGAAAAATACAGCGGTTCTTTAAAGGCTGAGCATGGAACAGGAAGAAATATGGCTCCCTTTGTCGAATTCGAATGGGGTAAAAAAGCTTACAGCATCATGACCCGTCTGAAAAAAGCTTTTGATGCGGACAATATTTTGAATCCGGATGTGATCATTACAGAAAATGGCAATTTATTTGTCGAAAATATAAAATCTATGCTGCCTACCCATGATATCATCAATAAATGCATAGAATGCGGTTATTGCGAAATCAATTGTCCCTCACGCAATTTCACCTTCACACCGCGCCAGCGTATTGCAACACAGCGTGAGATAGCCAGATTGAAAGCTACAGGCGAAAATCCCATGCTGCTTAAACGTTTTGAAAAAGATTATGAATTTTTAGGCAATGAAACCTGTGCTGTCGACGGTTTGTGCCAAACCACCTGCCCTGTCTCTATAAACACGGGCAATTTCACAAAACAGAAGCGTTCCATGGCAGTTACACCTCGCGCGAAAGATACCGCAGCTTTTATAACGGAGCATTTCTCCGGTGTCAGCAGTATGGTGAAACTCGGTCTCACCGGTGCCAACATAGCGCATACGGTTATCGGCACACATGCTATGGACTATATAGCCGGCAAGCTGCATGATATCGGCGGTGAAAAAATTCCCCGCTGGACAAAATGGATGCCCAAAAGCGGCAGCACGCCTAAATCCTCTCATCGGGGAACCGGCATCGGACTAAAGGTCGTATACTATCCCAGCTGTGTCACCCGCATGATGGGTCCGGCAAAGGATGACGACGATCAAAGACAGCTTGGCGATGTTATGATCTCTCTGCTGCAAAAGGCAGGCTATGATGTCATACTTCCCGAGGATATGGATAAATATTGCTGTGGCATGCCATTTGAAAGTGAAGGGCATTTTGAAGCGGCGGATCGGCTGAGTGCCAAACTGGAAAAATTGCTGCTGACTTGCAGCAACGACGGAGAATATCCTATTTTATGCGACACAAGTCCCTGTGTTTACCGTATGAAAAGAGTTATGGACAAAAAATTGAAAATCTATGATACGGTTGAATTTATTCATGATTTCCTGCTTGATAAATTGAACTTGCAGAAAACTGATGAGACAATTATGGTTCATGTTACCTGCAGTGCCAGAAAGATGGGATTGATCGAAAAATTTCGCGCTATAGCCGAGGCTTGTGCCGCCAGAGTAATCATCCCCGAAAGAGTGCGCTGCTGCGGTTTTGCCGGAGACAAAGGTTTTAAGATACCGGAACTTAACGAATCTGCGCTGGATCATCTTAATGAAGAAATACCTTCCGGCTGCAAACACGGTTATTCCAACAGCCGCACATGTGAGGTAGGTCTGGCTGCCAAAAGCGGCATATGCTATCAATCCATAGCATATCTTGTCGAAGAATGCGCAGTGCGGCATTGACATTATAAAAAAGATGCTGCCTTGCTTTTTTTAAAGCAAGGCAGCATCTTTTTATAATGTTCATTCAGTATTTATTCTATATTATCTTTTCACAGGTGCGGTAGTATTTCGCTTTATCAGTGTATTTTCCAAAATAATCTCATCACTTACGGTATTATTTGATTCTATCTTCTCCATCAGCAGCGCTGTTGCCGACTGCCCCAGCAAAGACATATTCTGATCTATAGTGGTAAGCTTCGGCTCGATGAACCTGCTTATGGATATATTATCAAAACCGATTATAGATATGTCCTCAGGCACTTTTATACCCAGACGATAACAGCCGTTTATAGCTCCCGTCGCCATCAGATCATTACAGGCAAATATTGCCGTTATCTTTCTGCCGCTCTTTATCGCCATCATTACCTTTGCCAATGTATTATCCACAGTCTTTTCCACATTGCCCTCACCGATATTCAGTACATATGGCTTGACCTTATATTCCGTCATCATTTCCCGGTATATTTCTTCTTTGATCTCATAAGAATCACTGCTCATTCCCCGGATAAACAATATATGCCTGTGTCCCAATCCGATCAAATGCTCTAAAGCCAGTTTCGTACCCGATGCTTCGTCATTTGAAACATACGATATGCCGGGTCTTTTAACATAGCTGTTTATAAACACAGTCGGTACTCTCGCTGAAATTTGATCATAAAACGATGCTTCAACGGCATAAGTATTGGGTGATATATTAATAATCCCACAGACATTGCGTGACAGAAGCTCCTGCATGCACTGTTTTTCCTTAAGCGGATTATCCTTTGCGCAGGTGATGAGCATAGAATAATTATAGTGTTTTATATATTCTTCGATACCATCGAAGACTTCGGCGAAGAACATATTGAATAAACTGGGGACAACTACGCCGATGGTGGTAGACTGCCGTGTATTCAGCTCTCGGGCCTGTATATTCTGCACATAATGAAGTTCCTTTATGGCATCCAGCACTCTTTTTTTCGTTTCTTCCTTAACAGGATAATTCCCATTTACTACACGCGAAACAGTAGCTACAGATACGCCGGCATGTTTTGCCACATCTATTATCGTCGTAGATTTCATCAACTTATCATCCTCAAACAAAATTATAGATCATCCATAAACTTATCAAAAGCAGCCAGACCGGCGCCGTCACGCTTAAAAACTCCGGCATGCACCAGCACCTGCATAAATATTCTACCTACTTCGCTATTAAGGATATCAGTAATATTATTTTTGTCAATAGAATCATCATATTTTTCATACATTTTCTTGTACCATTGCGCATGTTTTTCTATTGCCGGTTCATTGCCTATATCTTTCTTTTTACTCAGGAGAGCTTCCCTTATTGCCGCCAGCTCTGCTTTCAGCCTTGGCGGCAATACTGCCAGCCCCATCACTTCTATAAGACCGATATTTTCTTTTTTTATGTGGTGCACCTCGCTGTGAGGATGAAATATCCCCATGGGATATTCATCCGTGGTACGATTATTGCGCAGTACCAGGTCCAGCTCATACTGCCCATTCTTCCTGCGGGCAATCGGTGTGATAGTGTTGTGGGGAATACCCTTGCTTTCAGCCAGTACACTGACGCCGGGATCAGAATAGCCTCTCCATTTCAGTAAAATATGCTCAGCCAAATCTGCTAAACGTTTTCTATCATTGCCGATCAAACGGATAGTTGACATAGGCCATTTTACCCGGCCTATTATTATATCTGAAAAACCGTCAACATTATATCTTTTTTCTATTGATGCCACTGCCATTGCAAATGTATAATTCCCGCCCTGATAATGGTCATGTGAAAGAATTGATCCCCCCACTATAGGCAGATCCGCATTAGATCCTATAAAATAATGAGGAAATTTACTGACAAAAAGCAATAAATTTTCAAATGTGGCTCTTGATATTTTCATGGGTATATGCTTTTTATTCAGCACTATGCAATGCTCATTATAATATGTATAAGGTGAATACTGCAAAAACCATTCCTGCCCGCCGAAATCAACGGGAATCAATCTGTGTGTTTGTCTGGCCGGATGTCCTATGCGTCCGGCGAATCCTTCATTTTCACGGCAGAGCAGACATAGCGGATAAGATGATGTCCTGCTCTGCCCTGCCTTTATTATATCCCGCGGATCTTTTTCGGGTTTAGACATATTTATGGTTATATCCAAACAGCCATACTCTGTCTTTGTTTTCCAGACAATATTTTTTTCGATGCGCGCTTTTCTTATATAGTTCGAAGCGATGCTCATCGCATAAAAAAATTTAGTTGCTTCCTGCGGAGATTGTGCATATAATCCGTTAAATTTTCTGATCACTTCCGAAGGACGCATCATCACACAATTCATAATGCGCGTATCAAAAAGGTCTCTCCGCTCTCCTGTCTCTTCAATAATATCACTGGATACAGCATATCCAATGATATTATTGAGAATAGGCGACGCGTCTTTTAATGTCTCATCGATTTTTTCCTCTGAAAAAGTATCTATTCGCAACACATCCAGCAGAAGATTAGCAGAATATATTTTATCTGCATTTTCAAGCAATTCCTGCTGCTGCGCAAAATTCAGCAATCTGTTTATTTCATGATTTATATCCATAAAACATCTCTCCGATTATTTACAAAATCCATTTGGATGATTTTTGTGCCATTTCCATGCAGTTTTTATTATGCTTTCCATGTCTGTATATTTTGCCTTCCATTTCAGCACTTTTTCTGCTTTTTCACTGGAAGCCACAAGTCTTGCCGGATCACCGGAGCGGCGCTGTCCGCTGATCACCGGTATGTCTTCGCCCGTGGCTTTGCGTGCCGCATCGATCATTTCCTTCACGGAAAAACCATTGCCGCTGCCCAGATTGAATATATCACTGTTTCCGCCTGCCCGCAGATAATTTATAGCCTTCATGTGCGCGTCCGCCAGATCTGCCACATGCACATAATCCCTCACACATGTCCCGTCCTCAGTCGGATAATCCTGTCCATATATAGTTATAGCTTCACGTTTTTTCAAAGGTACCTGCAGAATAATCGGCACAAGATGACTTTCCGGCTTGTGATCTTCACCTATGTGCCCGTCTTCTGAAGCTCCCGCCACATTAAAATAGCGCAGCGAAACATAGCGAACACCATGTTTTAAGCAAACCCATTTCATCATCTTTTCCATTATGAGTTTGGATTCACCATATGGATTAGTCGGTTCCGTCGGGTCCGTTTCTCTTATTGGTATGCTTTGCGGTTCTCCATACGTTGCAGCCGAAGAAGAAAATACTATCTTATCTACACCGTGCTTTACCATTGTTTCCAAAAGCACCTGCATCCCGTATACATTATTATTCAGATACAAAAGCGGTTTTTCCATACTTTCGCCCACCAGCGAACAGGCCGCAAAATGAATAACTGCCTCTATGTCATTTTCAGTAAATATCTTGTCCATGGCTCCGCTGTCCCGAATATCCTCCTGATAAAACCGCACAGCCGCCGGTACAGCTTTTTTGTGCCCTGTACGCAAATTGTCAACTACAATCGGTTCTTCTCCTTTTTTTAATAATTCATCCACCATATGTGAACCTATATAACCGGCTCCGCCGCATACCAATACTGCCATTTCAAATCCCCGCTTTTCATTTATTCAGCCGTTTTCCAGAGCAAAACTCAATACATGAATATATTTTAAATTTAATATCGTCTTTCGTTAAAACAAAAGCTTACGTCCGGTGGCACCGAACGCAAGTTTTAATTTTAGCTGTCGAAACTATTTTAACTGACTGTCCTTCATTATTCAAGCAGTTTAGTGCCGTCTCCTATGTCTGCGATGTAAAATTCGGGCGCATAGCCTATTTTCTGCGTATACAGCTTTGCTACATTTGCTTTAAATGATTCAAGACAATCATTTTTTACTATGCTCACCGTACAGCCGCCAAAACCGCCCCCCGTCATACGTGAACCTATAACTCCGTCCTGCTGCCATGCCAGCTCGGCAAGTGTATCCAATTCCTGTCCCGTCACTTCATAGTCATCCCGCAAAGAAACATGCGATTCATTCATTAACTTCCCGAATAATTCCAAGTCATCATTTTCCAAAGCTGATACGGCCTTTATTGTCCTCTGATTTTCGAGCACGGCATGTCTGGCCCGCCGCACGCATACCGGATTCTTTATCGCCCCCTGCAGCTGTACGAAATCAGCTTCATTCAATTCCCCCAGACTCTTTATCCGGCGTACCTGCTGAATATCCTTCAATGCTTCCTCACACTGGCTCCGGCGCAGATTATATTCTGAATCTACCAGGCTGTGTTTGCTGTTCGTATTTGTTATTACTATACTGCATTCTTTAAGCACCAATTTCAGATAGCGATATTGCAGTGTGTTGCAGTCCAGAAACATGGCATGATCCTTTTTTCCCATGCCCACCGCAAATTGATCCAGTATACCGCAATTCATACCCACAAATTTATTTTCTGCCTCCTGGCACATTTTCACCATTTCCAGAGTGTCGACCGTGAGGGCAAAAAATTTTTTAAGTACCGCTGCCGTAAGCATTTCCAATGATGCTGACGAGGAAAGCCCTGCGCCATTCGGCAGATTGCCATACACCACAAGATTGAATCCTCTTTCTATTGCAAAGCCATGATTTTGAAATGTTTTTACTACGCCCAGCGGATAGTTAGCCCAGTCATTGCCTTTTTCATTTTCTATTTTATCTATATCAGCCGTAATTATTCCCTTCTGCGGCAGGTTCAGAGAATAGCAGCAGACTTTTTTATCATCCCGCAGCGATGCAGCCCCATACGTTCCCAATGATATGGCACAGGGAAAAACATGACCGCCGTTATAATCTGTATGTTCACCGATCAGATTTACTCTTCCCGGTGAATAAAACAAATGCTGCGCCGGTTTCTGAAATTTTTCTGCGTACACTTTCTTTATTTCTTTTAAAATATCCATAATACTCTCCTATAAAAACTTAACCATATATTTTTTCATACTCCGGTAATCATAAAGCTAAATCTGATATCCCTGCCGGCGGGGATGTGATACTTCGTTTCTACATCCTGTCCCCAGCTGTCTATACCGCCTACACCTCTTACTGCTCCCAGTATCGAAAGAACGGTTCTTCTCGGCGGCGGCAGTTCTTCTATATGCGTCGCATTTTCCAGCTCCTCGGCAGTATACGGCAGACAGCTGAATGCAAACGGCTTGTCAATGCTGCATATTTTTATGCGGAAATTTTCTTTTCTGTTCTCCGCGTTATTTTTCGTAGTACTGCGTATGATCTCCAGCCAATCGGTATCCATATGAACACCGCAGTCCTGCGGTGTCAAATACGGCGTGACAGGCATTCCTTCTATTTTATATCTGCCGGATACACCGCCTGCCATTCGATCCGGATAAGTTTCACCGGATAAACCTTCATATTCATATCCGGCTGCCGCCGTCGGCATGATAAAACGCAGCCCCATTGCCGGCAGATCCGGTAAAGAGCTGTTTCCGGCGTAATGAACGTTTACCGTAATGCTTCCGTCGGATCTAACAATATACCTGACCTTTACCGATGCGGCAGGGATAGTAATTGTCTGATATTCATATGCCACTTCGGCCTTATCGGCATATTCATTTCCTGTATATTTATTGTTTGCGGGCGGTCCCGGAAATTCTATCAGTTTATCATTCACTCTGACGGATATATTTTTTATATCAATAAACATATCGGCGCCCAGCCATTGAAGCGACTTTTTGGAAAAACCGTTTCCCCTGTCGTTATCGGTTGTAGCCCGCCAAAATGTCGGTTTTGGTTCTCTGTAAAGCCATTCTCTGCCGTTTATGACCAACGATTCAAGACCGCCTCTGCCATAGCTGAAAATATAATGGAAACCGCTGCCGCTGATGCCAAGGCTTCCATCTCCGTATATTATTCTCAATTTCTCATTTGTATTTTCCATAATAATGCCTCACCTCCTGCATTGCCGGTTTCTCGGTTCGATCAGCAAAGAGCAGCCCATCTCCGCTGAATTCATAATCTGAGGGCCGATCGTCAAAATCACCGCCGTAGCGAAGCACCTTTTGTCCCGTAAGCTCATCTTCCACCAGCAAAGCCTGATCAATAAAATCCCATATAAATCCGCCGTGATACATAGGAAAACAGTCGATCAGCCGAATATATGAACTCATTCCTCCAAGAGAATTTCCCATGTTATGCATATATTCACACAATATAAACGGTTTTTGCGGATCATTGCTCAGATAATCTGCTATTTCATCAGGTGATGCGTACATACGGCTTTCAACATCAGAAATAACTCCGTCATATTTTCTGTTTCTGACCACACCCTCATAATGAACCAGCCTCGAAGAATCTGTCTGCTTATAATATTTATTCATTGCTTCGATGTTATCTCCGGCATATGATTCATTTCCCAAAGACCAAAAAATGATACTCGGATGATTTTTCAGCAGCTCATAATTATTCTTTGCCCTGTCAAGGACTACCGCTCTCCACTCCGGCAAAGAACCCGGTACATTATATGACGGTTCGACTTCTCCGGCTTTTTGCCATGAACCGTGTGATTCCAGATTGTTTTCTGCCATCACATAAATGCCGTGCTCATCGCAAAGCCTGTACCATATATCCTGATCAGGATAATGGCAAGTCCTGACCGCGTTGATATTATTGTTTTTTATAATATCAACATCACGTTTCATATCCTGATATGTTATGGCTCTTCCTGTTTCCGCGCTCCACTCATGTCTGTTGACTCCGTTAATGATAAGTCTTTTGCCATTCAATAGAATGAGCTTATCCTTTATCTCGATCCGCCTGAAGCCGAATTCATATGGTACAATTTCCAGCAAGGTTCCATCCGCCCGAAAAAGTTCTATAAACAGCCTGTACAGATATGGTGCCGCATTATCCCACAGATGAACCTGTTTGAAGACGACACCGTCTATTTTTATATTGTTTCCGGCCTGCTGCTCTTTTTCGTAAAGTATTTTATCGTCGCGATCCTTAACAATGAACCTGACACCCGCAGCCGCATCGCCTACAGATATTTTACAGTGAATATTCAGATCGCCGTCTTGAAAGTTGTCTGTTACTTTTGGCTCGATCAGCAGATCTTCAACATGCACCTCAGGCTGGGCTATCAATTTAACATCCCTGAAAATACCAAAAAATCTAAAAAAATCTTGATCCTCAAGAAAAGCAGCCGTACTGCGCTTGAATACCTCAACTGCTAATTTATTCTCTCCTTTTTTGATGTACGGCGTCAGGTCAAATTCCGACGGTGTGAAGCTATCCTCGGCATATCCCAGAAAATTCCCGTTCAGCCAGACAAACATTGCTTCTTCAACACCGTCAAACCGTATTCTGACCTTCTTACCAAAAAATTCCGGTTTCAGAGCAAATTTTTTGATATATGAACCGACCGGATTATCCTCCGCTTTGCTGAACATTCCTTCTTCTTTTTTATCCGGTCCCATACTGTAAGCCGGTCTGCGGTAAAAATGACCCTCCCACGGATATAGTGTATTTATATAATGAATTTTGTCATAACCCGCAAGTTCTATATGTCCCGGTACTTTTATAATGCCAAAGCTGCTGCTGTCAAAATTTTCGGCAAAAAATTTTTCCGGTCTTGTCATAGGATTTTTAGAAAAATGAAATTGCCAGCTGCCATTTAATGTCTGCACAAAGCTGCTTTTCTCATTTTTAACTTCATCGTAATTTTTATAAAATCTATGGTCACTATGCGGTAACAACTGTCCTGTGCGAAATACTTCCGGATCATCCAGCCAATTTATATCTGCCTGCAAAATAGTCGACCTCTTTTCCGTAAATAAATTTTAAAATTGGTCAGCAGTTAAAATACTCTGCCCGCTGACCGATAAAACTAAATTTTTTTACTCCACTGCCTTCAAAACAAACAATGCCTCCTGAAAATCAGCTGAAACTCCTGCATGCCTGCACGCGTCCATCAGCTGCTGCACAAAAAAACCGGCATTCATCAATTCATCGCCATAAAATTTTTCGGCGCTGTCATTTACTGTATATTTCTGATCAGCTGTCAACCCTTTAAAATAAATTCTTGTGTAAGGCGGATTTGCGCGATTCAGGATCTGGCAGCGGCAGGCCACAGCATGTTTTTTATCATTACTGACAACCTGCCAGCTCATTACATTTTGCTCATCATCGAAGGGACTCTCAATTCTATATAAAGTTCCAAACTGAAATAATGACCGGTATTTTTTATAAAATTTAATTTGGTCTTTTATTTTAAAGGTCTCCTCGGCAGACAATGCAGTTATGTCCAATTCATAACCAAAAGCCCCAAAGAAAGCCACAGCTGTCCGTGTTTCCAATGGTGTCACACGTCCTGTCTGTCCGTTTGGCACAGCAGAAACATGTGCTCCCATCATTGACTGCGGATAACCGTATGATGTACCGAACTGTATCAGCATGCGTTCTGCCGCATCAGTATTATCACTGGCCCACGCCTGCGGTGCATAATACATCATTCCCAGGTCAAAGCGTCCGCCGCCCGATGCGCAGGACTCAAAAAGGACATGCGGATAGGAACTTGTCAGACGCTCATAAAGCTGATAGACACCTAAAATATAACGGTGGGGCATCTCCATCTGCTGCTCCGGCGCCAGGCAGGCACCGAACATTTCAGTAATATGACGGTTCATATCCCATTTGATATAATCCAGATGTGCATCTTCGATTATCCGGCCCATAGCCTCAAACAGGTAATCAACTACCTCCTGGCGCGTAAAATCAAGTACAAATTGATTGCGTCCCGGTGACATTGCTCTGCCCGGCACATGGATCACCCATTCCGGATGCCTGTCATAAAGCCTGCTGTCAAGAGAGATCATCTCCGGTTCAAACCACAGTCCAAATTTCAACTGCATCGCATGAATCTGTTTTGCAAGATGATCCAGCCCAAGAGGCAATTTATCGGTATCGGCAAACCAGTCCCCCAGAGAGGTTGTATCATCGTTGCGGCAGCCAAACCAACCGTCATCCAAGACAAATAATTCGATTCCCAGCTCTTTTGCTTTTTCTGCTATAGACAATAATTTTTTTTCGTCAAAATCAAAGTAAGTGGCTTCCCAGTTATTGATCAGAACAGGACGTTCCGTTTCCGCGAAACGCGCCGGCAGCAAATGTTCCCGATAAAAACGGGCAAGCTGCTGGCTGAGACCATTCATCCCCGCCGCTGTATAGCTAAATATACATTCCGGTGTTTGAAACGATTGTCCGGGCAGGAGGCGCCACGAAAATTCAGCCGGATTGATACCCAGCAGTATTCTAGTTGTTTCAAACTGATCCACCTCTACCTGATCGAGAAAATTACCGGAATAAATAAGATTGAACCCGAAGACTTCTCCCGTATCTTCATCTGCGCCGGAACGCGCCAGCATAATGAAAGGATTATGCTGAGCGCTCGATGCCGTGCGCATACTGCCAATGCTTTGTATCCCCGGGCGAAGATGAGCGCGGTGCAAATGACGCTCTCTTGCCCATGAACCGGAAAAATGAAGCAGATCGTATTTACAGTCGGGAAGATCCAGCTGAGCACTGAAAGCATCAGCCAGGGTAAACTCCTTACTTCCGCAGTTATTGAAAAGCGCGCTGCGGACCAGTACATCCTGATGAGGAAAAATACTGTAAGACAGCTCCAGCTCCAGTCCGGAAAAAACATCTTCCATATGGATAATTAAAGTTTGCGCATCGTCTTTAGTGTCGTCAAAGGCAGACGGCAGTCCTGCAATACGTGTTTTCCCTTCAACTATTTCATATCGTTTGTAAACGAATTCTGAAATCCTGCTGCCATTTTCTGCTATCAATTTATATGCCGGATACCGGAAATCTCCTTTACCAAAACTGGCATATTCCTGTTTTAATACATCTGGCTGGAAATCCGGTCTCTCCAATTTCCATGCAGTCGTGGCATTCCGCTGCTCACGAACAGATAAATTGACATACTGCGGACGCACATGTATTTTGCTTCCATAGTACAGCTGTCCCAGCTCACCATTCTCCATCACCTGAAAAATATAACTGGTATTATCTGTCTGCAAATGAAAAGTACCGGTTTTTTCTTCTGCTGTAATTGCCAATTTACACCCTCCCAGCAAATTTTTATCAGCTATGCATAAAATTTTATTTCAAATTCAAAACAGGGCTGTCCTGCTCGACCGTACCCTCCGTTTTGAGCATTTCCAAACGCAGCTTTTCATTATCGTTAGTAATAGTTACCATTACAGTATCATCATAGCCCGCCTTTCGTATTTCTTCACGCGAAAACCTGCCCAGCAGCTCACCGCGCTTCACATGCTGGCCTTGTGCGCAATATGTTGCAAAACCATTGCCGCGCAGCTGTGCAGTATTGATGCCGATATGGATCAGTACCAGCGCCCCTCCTGCCGAACGTATGATCATGACATGTCTGGTAGGAAAAACCGTTTCGACAATGCCGTCAAAAGGTGCATACAATTCATCCGCCGACGGTTGTACGGCAAAGCCGCGTCCCATTTTTCCGACAGAAAAAGTTTCATCCCGAACATTTTCCAGCGGCAGCAGACGGCCTTTTACCGGTGCATTGATAAGCAAATCAGCTCCTTCAGACAGCTGCGAAGAATTTTCTTCATTTAATTTATTAGACCATGTTTTTTCCAATTTATCGACGATCTCCGCATGCTTTTCTTCTGTCAAAGTGACTTTTTTATAGAAAAGCAAACACGATATCAGCAGCAGTACTGCCGGAACACCAAAGAGCATCACTTTAAAGACCATTTGGCCCTGCGCGGTTATGGATTCTGCGGAAGCCCCTGAGGTCATTCCTGCCCATACCGCAGCAATTCCTATAAATCCGTTTGAGATTGCTCCGCCAAATTTATCTATAAGCGGACGAACAGACAATGTCAAAGACTCATCCCTGTGCCCCAATTTCAATTGCCCATATTCAACAGAGTCTGTCATTATCATCAGCACACACAGGAAAACAAGCGGCTGCGGTATATAGAACAATACCCCTGCCGCCAGCACCAGCGGCAGCGACTTGCCCGCCACAGTGAAAAGAAAAATACTCAGCAGCAGCACAGCGACGGCTGCAAAAAAAACGTTGCGTCTGCTGAATTTTTTGGCCAAAGTTGGAAAGGTCAAGACAATGAATATACCAATGGCAGTGTTGATCGTCGCCAAAATACTGAATTGCGCGGCATTGCCCACAATAAATGTAAAATAATAAAGTTCGACCGCATTAACAATCTGAATGCCGCTGCTATAAAATACATAAGCCAGAGCTATCCACATCAGCTGATCATTGCGCACCAGTACTTTCAAAACGTCCTTGAATGTAGTTTTTTCTTTGTTCTTGCGCAAAGCGGATTCATTTTCCCTGGTTCCCAGAACCACGACAATTGCCGAAATCCATGAAACAAGTCCGATAACCACCGCAAAGGCAAACCATCCCTGGCTGTCACCCTGTCCATGATTTTCGTATTGTGAAAAAAGCAGAACTATAGGCATGACCACGATACCGACGATATTGGCACCGATGTGCGAACCGACACGAGCAAAAGTTGCCGTCTTTTCACGTTCTCTCGAATCAAAGGATATTGCCGGTATCATTGACCAGAAGCCGACATCCTTAAATGAATAAAAAATATCCATCATAATATAAAAGACAGCAAACAGCGCTAAATATAAATATGGATTGCTTGTATTTAATCCTCCCATATTTGTAAACAAAACTACCAGAGCAACAGAACCGATCGTGCCGCCGATCAAAATCCACGGCTTGAAATGCCCCAGCCGCGTACGCGTATTATCAATTGCATTGCCGATAAAAGGATCAATGACCAATTCCAAGATTCGCAGAACCATGATAATTATTGTAATATACCCGATCATTTCGGCGCCCATGGCGCCACTGTCTTTATCAAAAAGATGTGATGTGATAAACATAATGAAATACGTCGACAGTGTCGCATAAAAAGCATCATGACCAAACGCACCGAATGAATAGGCGAGCCGGGAATAAATATGCTGATTATTTCCTGACATAATTAATAGTGCCTCCTTTTTGCATAAAAAATTATCATATTAAAATAAAATTAATTATTTTTTATGCATTGATAATTTTCCAAAAATTAAATATGTTTTTACGTAAACGTTTACGATTATAGGGACATTATACAGCTTTTAAAATAAAAAGTAAACCTCTACTTTATTTTTTATTCAATTTATTTACAACTAAAAATAATCCTCCGGCAGCACTCGGCAGGAGAACAATGTCTGGCAGAAATAGGCGGCGCCCTGCCATTGTGCAGTTGCTTCAGACGGAAATTTTGCAGGCTGCGCCGGCGGCATAGACACGAAGCTTGAGCTTCTCGAACATGGTGATGCCGGCGTGTCCCGTTTATTCGTTCCTCGTAAAAATCCCTGAATCTGCTTTAATCATCATCCTTATTTTTCTGCCCTAAATACCAGTTAACAAACTGCCTGGCGATTCGTCCGCTTCTTCCCGAATGTGTCATTTCCCAACGGAGCCCTTCAAGCCGCAGTTCCTTTTTTTCGAGTTCAACTCCTGCTTTTTTGAGATAACTGTCAATAATCGACAAATATTCATCCTGACTGGGCGCATCATAGTTTATTATCAAGCCGAACCGATCGGATAACGATATTGATTCATTCACACTGTCATTGCGATAAAGTTCTTCCTGCGTATCTTCTCTGTCCCTCCATGTCTCCTTGATAAGATGCCGTCTATTGGAAGTAGCATATAAAAGCACATTTTGCGGCATGGCAGAAACGCCTCCTTCGATGACAGATTTCAAATATTTATATTCTGTTTCTCCCTCGTTGAACGATAAATCATCGAGAAAAATGATGAATTTATACCCAGCCAGACATCTCAGTTTTTTCATTATTTCAGGCATTACTTTTATTTGATCGCGTGTTATCTGCACGAGCCGCAGATTTTTTTTATAAAATTCATTGGCCAAGGCCTTTACCCCGGAAGATTTTCCGGTGCCTCGCGCACCTGCCAATAAAATATTATTGGCGGGCCTGTTTTCTAAAAATACCTGAGTATTGCTGCGCAGCATTTTTTTTTGCTTTTCATAGCCGACCAGATCTGACATTCTTATTTTTTCAAAATATTCTATCCCCATAAGACCTGTATTATTATGCCAGCAAAAAGCACGATAACGCGCCAGCTCTCCCGACCCAAATTTCTTATAATGATTCAACAGACATTGCGCTGCACCGGCAGCAGAATCGATACATTCCAGAGTGCAGCGCAGCTCCTTATAAGCTTCAAATGCAGACTCACATGCCGGTTCATAATTATTTAATATTTCATCTATGTTTTCCGATTTTTTTATTTCTTTTAAAAGAACAGGATAAATGGCTTCCATATCCATTTCCAGCAATTTTCCCACACTTTTTCCTGCATGACCGCCGCGTTGAATATTATCGGCAGCCATGTTATTGCCTCCCGCCAGCAGATAGACAATATATGCGGGAAACAATCTTCCTGACAGTCCCAGCGACTCGCCCTTAGATATCAGCTCTTCAAAGAAAATATGCCATTTTTTCTTATCATTACTATTTTCGGCTTCATCATACGCTTTGAGCACTGCATCTTGTGCAAAATCACGAAAAAGCAGCAGTTGTGTTAATTTTTTCCCCATTTTCTCACCTATTCATTAATACATTTTTATATAATAGTAACAGACTTTTTGTCTATTGCCAACAAATAAAGTCACTTTTCATTTAATATTGACTTTTTGACTTTTATCGGTATAATATAAATATAAGGCTGAAAAGAAATGTCTGCTGATCATTTCTCTGCCGTCTATGTTTATACTAATGTATTTTTAAGGGGGTTTTCTTATGTTTGGTTTAGTTCCGTTTACAAAAAATAATGTTAGCAAGAAGGAAGATGCCTTCGGCCGCTTATTTGATCTTTTCAATGAACCTTTTTTTAATTCAGCAATTGCTCCTGTACAAACCGCTATGTCTGGTTTTGCCTCTTTTAAAGTCGATGTAAGAGATCTCGGTGATGTTTATGAATTATCCGCTGAGCTTCCGGGCGTAAAGAAAGAGGATATTTCACTTAACTATGATAATGGTTATCTTACTATTCAGGCAAACAGCAAGGATGAAAAAGCAGAAAAAGACGATACCGGAAAATATATACGCCGTGAACGCCGTTATGGCAGCATGTCTCGTTCTTTTTATATAGATAATATAGACGAAGCACGGGCAAAAGCCGAGTTCACGGACGGTATACTCAATATTAATCTGCCGAAAACGATCCCGAACGACAGCACCACCCATATAAATATTGAGTGACCTGTATCTGTTTTTTATAAAAAATTTTGCGTCAAATATGCAATGACCGGGGGAACTTAAAAGCTTTTCTTTTGTGCTTTTTGTACAACAGAAAAGCTTTTTTAATACCGCTATACTTTATTTCTCAGATAATTATTTGCATCAATAGATAATCATTTACTACCCTAAAAAAAAAGTATATAATTAGCAGCATAAGAATAAAGAGGAGAGTATATAATGAAAGGTACAGTAGTAAGCACGTGGACACGCACCTGCAAAAAACTCTGGGGTGATGATCTCGTGAGAGGCGTCATGGATGACATAGGACTTGGTTCCGATCATATTTTTACACCGAGTGAGGACATCGATGATGCAGTCTCTCAGGCGCTTGGTGATACACTGGCAAAAAAGTTAGGAAAACCTTCTGCCGAAATCTGGCGTGCCATTGGCAGAGACAATATTACAACTTTCTTTGAATTTTACCCCGGTTTTTTTCAAAGAGAAAATCTGCATGCTTTTTTAAGCTCACTGTACGACATTCATGTAGAAGTGACACGGCTTATCCCAGGTGCAAATCCGCCTGCCGTTGAAATGAAAAACATCTCTTCTACTGAATCCATTTTTACATATCGTTCCAAGCGGAAAAAATTTGATTATTTTCGCGGTCTTCTGGATGGCGCCGCTGCGCACTATCATGAAAAAATAGAAATTTCAGAAATAGAAAAAGGAACTGAGCACCTGAAACTCAAGCTCAAATTTTCTTATAAGATACAAAGCAATCATACCTACCGTTTGAATTGCCTTTTCAGTTTTTTACCTTCTCTCTCATTTAAAATTGGACTTTTGACGGCTATATGTATGTTTATAGCTGCACTTCTCTCAAAGGCAGTCGGTTTTTCCTTCCCCTTGTGGATTCCAATTTTCACCGGCTTTTTATCTGGTATTATTTCTTCTTTATTCCTGCGCCCTCTTTCCTCCGTCAAAGATTTACTCACCGCTCTCAATGAGCATAATTATGCTACTACTGTGAATATAATTTCCAGAGACATATTCAGCTCACTTTCCGATCAAATAGAATCTTATAAAATCAGCATGCGCCGCAGCTTCACCGGCATTAAAGGCGGTCAGGATGAACTATCCCGCTACGGTGATGTTTTCAGTGATCTTGGCAATACCATGAGCACAACTTCCGACACTATTGCGCAGGTAGTAAACAGCAGTGCCGAATCATCTGTTGTAGCTTCCGAAAAAGTTTCGCAGGCTGTAAGTATTTTAAACGATAATATTTCTGCATTGAAAAATGTCGTTCAAAAACAGGCCAGCAATAATACTCATTTGCAAACAGCCGTCGGTGAAATTGAAAATTGTTTTTCCAATGTTCATGATTCAAGCGAGAAAATCAATTCCAGCATGGCTAATTTTGCCAAGGTCAACGCTTCGGTAGAAGGTCTGCGTGATCAGACCAAGCGCATCACCGAAATCACCAGCACGGTGGCTGCCATTGCCGGACAGACAAATCTACTCGCACTCAATGCAGCTATAGAAGCTGCGCGGGCAGGAGAACATGGTAAAGGCTTCGCGATTGTTGCGGAAGAGGTCAGAAAACTTGCCGAACAATCCCAGGAACAGTCTCAGATCATTTCAGATGATGTTCAGACAATAACCAAGACTATCGAAGAAGTTGTCGAGCATGTAGATGTCGAATATGATATTCTTTCAGAGGAAAATGCCAATCTGATCTCGGTTGTGACCGAAAACACTGCCTATTTGAAGAAAATACGTACAGTTTCTGACAGCATCGTTGAAATAATAAGTCAATTGGAACATGAAATGTCCGGTATGAATGATGTTTATGAAAAAATAGAATCCATCGTAGATATTGCTCAGGACAATTCTGCATCCACAGAAGAAGTCAACGCATCTATTCATATCTATAATGAAAAAATCAAGGGTCTGCTTGATAAAATCGGGGAATTCAAAAAACTGGCACAGTATTTCTCTGATGATATAAATATTTTTAAAGTTTGACTATAATACCTAAATTTTCTGTAATGAACAAATTTCCAACATATGCTTTTCACCTTACACCTCAAAACTAAAAAGACCTTGGCAAAATAGTGATAATAAATCACTGTGCTGCCAAGGTCTTTTTATCTGCGCGGCAGAAAAAATTTTTCTGCCGTCAGAATCATATATCCTTTTTTTTATCTATTTTTTCTATATCAAAAATCAATCTGCCCAAATTTTTATCTGAGCCCGCAGTTGAATCAGTCTTCTGCATAAAAACAGGCAAATCCGGAGCCGATGAAGGATTTTCGCTGGCGGCCTCCTCTTTTTTCGCGGGTGCCGCAATCTTGTCATCCACAAAATCAGTTGCGATAATCGTGGCTCTGACTTTCCCTGCCAAACTTTTATCTATAACTGTACCCAATATTATGTTAACATCGGAACTTGTATTCTCATAAATAAACTTGGTGGCTTCATTTACTTCAAAAAGGCTTAACGTTTCATCGCCGGTTATATTTAAAACAATACCTCTGGCCCCATTTACAGAGCGCTCTATCAAGGGACTTTCTACAGCCATTTTGACAGCATTTACCGCTCCGCTGCCTTCTCCTATGCCCAAAAGAGCTTCTGAATTGCCATTTTGCTTGAAAATAGACTTAACATCTGCAAAATCGACATTTATAACGCCAACCGTCAAAATCAACTCCGACACACAGCGGATGGCCTGTTTTAAAACACTATCCACCATATGAAAGGCATTCAGCAGCGACATATGCTTATTAGTCCCATGCAATTCGAGCAATTTATCATTCTGAATGACGATCAATGCATCAAGAAAGGGTCGCATGGCTTCCACACCGGCCATAGCTGTTTTCCTTTTGCGTGAACCTTCGAACGAAAACGGTATTGTAAATACACCGATAGTAAGGATTCCCATAGAATGAGCAATTTCAGCAATTACCGGTGCCGCTCCGGTGCCGGTCCCCCCGCCCATTCCCGCCGTAATGAAAATCATATCAGCTCCGGTCAACGAATCCCTTATAAGCGATTCGTCATTGACAGCAGCCGTCTGCCCCAATGCCACCTTACCGCCGCTGCCGAGTCCGCGCGTTACATTTTCACCTATTTGGAAAAGGCTGATGCTTTTCTGCGCCAAAGTCTGCAGCTGTTTTTTATCCGTATTTACAGCAATAAGATCCATCCCCGAATGTTCCTCATCTGCTATGCGTTTCAGCACACTGTTGCCGCCGCCACCGATACCGATAATTTTTATATTGACAATTGTTCCCCGTATATCTTCCCTTTGCAAAAAGATCCCCCCTTTATTATCATGGGCCAGCCATACACGACAATATCTCTGATTCCGTCACATTTTTAATGCTTTTTCTTTATTATTATTCGTTATATGAATCCTCAGTCCTGCCAATCATTGCATTAAATCAGCCGGACCGGATTGCACGAGCGCAAAATTATCATTGCATCTGTCATCTATTATATACATTGGCAATGGCATATATCAAGTAATAGATTTTTATTTTGTCTTTTTCAAATTTTTGTTGTAGAATATTAGAATGTAATAATATATATAATATTAATAGTGCTCTGCTTTACTTTGAAAAATCACTTGTTTATTACCTGCTTGATCATCAGCTGTCTTATTGCTGATTTTTTACAAACTTAAACTATTATGCGGCCAATTTTTATATGCGATATTCCAACATAGCGGGAGGGAGTTTTTTTGCCCAGAATATTATCTTTTTTCTTGATCAATATATTTTTATTCAGTTTTTTTCTGTCTTTGCCTCAAACCGCCAGAGCGGGCAATTTTACTGCTGCTGCGTCCTCTCTGGCGAAGATCACCGATATCCGTATAAGTTCTGCCAATGGCAAAGTACGGCTTGTTGCCGATGCAGATAAGGAAATTGATTATGAATCCTTTGGTTTGTCTTCTCCTGATCGTATTGTCATAGATCTGAAAGGTGCGTGGATCACCCCATCTGTAAAAAAAGAATTTACAGTAGCCAATAAAAATATCCGCAATATCCGTGTAGCTCAGTTTTCTCATGATACTGTCCGCATAGTTATCAATACTTCTCTCAAACGTGATTCATATGATGTTTTTTCCTTATCTGCCGGCAGCGTTCCGTATCGTGTCGTAATGGATTTTGGCAGGCTTAAGGAACATTCCCAAACCTCGTCCGCAAAAACCGCGTCTTCTGCCTCAACATCTGTAATCCCTTCCAATACAACTGCTGATATATTTACTTCACCGGGGATAAAAGGCAAAAAGATAGCCATCGACCCCGGACACGGCGGCAATGATTCCGGTGCAGTAGGCTACAATGGCGCAAAAGAAAAAGATTCTACGCTGCGGATAGGTTTAAAATTGAAAAAAATGCTGGAAGACGCCGGTGCCACGGTCATAATGACCAGAACCACAGATACCTCCGTCGCTGCGCCCACCGCAAGTGATGTTGCAGAATTGCAGGCTCGATGCGATATAGCCAACAAAGCCGGTGCCGACATATTTATCAGTATTCATAACGATTCTTTTACCGATACATCTGCCAATGGCACCTCCACTTACTATTATGAAAATGGAAGCGGCCTGAGTGAACGCCTTGCCGAATATCTTCGCCGCGGCATTATCGATAATTTAAATACTCCGGACAGAGGCACAAAAACAGCCAATTTTTATGTGATCAAACATACTGATATGCCTGCAGTCCTTATCGAAGCCGCCTTTATATCAAATCCTACCGAGCAGGCATTGCTGACTTCTGACAGCGGTACTGATAAATTTGCTGCCGGTATTTACAATGGAATCAATAAATTTTTTTCATCCGCTGGATCATGAGCACTTAAACAAAAAGCTGCCGTACTGCAGAAAACAATGCAGTACGGCAGCTTTTTATTTTATATATCATTTACATTTATATCTTGCCCACGGCGGCGCCATAAACAACAAACTGTTCATCTTTCGGCAGAGCCAGCTCTTCATTTATCTGCTCATCATCGAAAGCTCCAAGCGCGCACACGCCTGCTTTTATAGTTTGTGCCGCAAGATAAATATTCTGGCACACATGCCCTGCATCCAAAAATGCATACCTATATCCCCTCGAGCCATAACGGCAGGCAACTCTTTCAATGACTGTACTCCATATAAAAGTAACGGCACTGTTAAGAACAACCTTGAAGGTAGAAAAACAATTGCTGACAGCGTCCCTGTCTGCATCCACTTTGACCAAGCTGTGTTCAACAGCCAAAAAGCGATATACACCGGCTTCCAGGCCCTCCACATTGTTTACAAGAATATATGTTTCCAGAGAATGGCTCGCTCCCGCCGAGGGGACCGTGCGCAATGTAAAATTCTCATTGGCCATTTTGACGCCCTGCGTACACCAAAGAAGATATGACAATTCTTTCAGGGAAAGCGACTCTTTACTATATTGGCGAATAGTTGCCCTAAGTTCTATCATTTCAAGAAAATTCACAGTATGATCTTCCAGCATATCCGGTTCCGGCAATATGATCACTGCCTCGCCCTCAGCGGCCGGCAGTTCAAGAAGCGGCCTGCCGGTCTGTTTCTTCCCTTTGCCTTTTTGCCATGAAGATTCCTGTAAAAATTCCTTTGCACATTTTACATCTTCCATATTTTCCTCCATAGATTACGCAAAATATTATTTTCTATAAACAGCAATACCCATCGGCATTCTCATTGCTCTTCCGGATCCAAATCATCAGGATCAATAAAACTATGATATTCACCACCACCGCTGCGCCGCCCTAAAAGTTCCCCGAGCAGTTCTTCCGGTGCTATATTATGGTAGGCCAGTGCAACCAGACAATGATACCAAAGATCTCCCATTTCATAAAGTATTTCTTTCCTATCATTATTCTTGGATGCTATGATCGTTTCTACTGCTTCTTCACCCAATTTTTTGAGTATTTTATCTTGTCCGTGTCTTAACAAATAATTCGTATATGAACCCTCGACAGGATGTATTTTCCTGTCCTGAATTACAGCGTATAACTCGTTAAGCACTTTTGTCAGGCTTGCCGAGTGCTGCTCTTTCTCCCGGAGAACAGCTATTTCTTTATTAGAAGAACCCAGCCGTCTGCCGCTGAAACATGTGTATGTCCCTGTATGACAGGCGCATCCTGTTTGATGTACTCTTACTAAAAGGGTATCACCGTCACAGTCATAAAATATCTCTTCTATCTTCTGCTTATTGCCGGAAGTTTCGCCTTTATTCCAGAGTTCTTGCCGGCTGCGGCTGAAAAACCAGGTATAACCGGTAGACAGTGTTTTTTTCAGCGATTCTTCATTCATATACGCCAGCATCAATACCTGATCGTTATCTATTTCCTGAATCACAGCCGGTACTAATCCCTGTTCGTCAAATTTCACTTTATCTATATCAATCATAATCTTACCTCCACACCCCGTGACAACAGATATTCCTTCACCTGACGAATGCGAAACCTGCCATAGTGGAATACCGAAGCCGCCAACACAGCATCGGCTTTCCCCTCTGTCAATACATCGTAAAAGTGCGACAATTCTCCTGCCCCGCCTGATGCAATGACAGGAACCGATACCGCTTCCGATACAGCCCGTGTCAGAGCTATATCATATCCGTTTTTCGTTCCGTCAGCATCCATACTGGTCAGCAGTATTTCACCGGCACCGAGAGAAACCGCTTTTTTCACCCATTCCAGACAATCGAGTCCTGTCGGTGTGCGCCCTCCATTTATATAAACTTCCCAGGAATCTTCACCGTCCCTTTTGGCATCTACCGCCAGCACAACGCATTGATTGCCGAATTTTACCGCTCCTTCGCTTATCAGTGCCGGGTCTGTAACTGCAGCCGTATTAAGGGATATTTTATCAGCACCTGCTTTGAGCATGTTCCGCATATCATCTGTGGAACGTATTCCTCCGCCCACCGTAAATGGGATGAATACCTGTGATGCACAGCCGGACGCAACTTCCACCATAGTATCGCGTTTTTCATTGGAAGCAGTAATATCCAAAAATACCAATTCATCTGCACATTCCTTATCATAAAGACATGCCATTTCTACCGGATCACCGGCATCGCGCAAAGAAACAAAATTCGTTCCTTTTACAACACGCCCCGCTTTCACATCCAGGCAGGGAATAATCCTTTTTGTATACATTTTTATTCACCCTCGGCAATTTCTATTGCGGCCTTCAGATCAAGAGCACCGGTATAGATGGCTTTACCGGCAATAATGCCAACAATACCGTCTTTCTCATATTTTTTCAGTTCGCCGATTTCATCCAGAGAAGACAACCCCCCGGAAGCAATCACATTTACCCTGCTGCTCTTAGCTAAATTTGCGGTTGCCTGCACATTTATTCCCAATAATGTCCCGTCCCTGGAAATATCAGTATAAATTATATTTTTTACACCCGCCAGTGCCATTCTCCTTGCCAGTTCAACAGCATGCACATTTCCCGATACGCCCCAGCCCTCAACCGCTACGATCCCATCCTTTGCATCAATGCCGACTGCTATCCTGTCGCCAAATAACCTGCATGCATCCGTTACCAGCTGCGGATTCTGCACTGCTGCCGATCCCAGAATGACACGGCTTACTCCTATCTGCAAAATACTTTCTATATTGTCAATCGTACGTATACCGCCGCCCAGTTCTACCGGAATATCAGTAGTATCGACAATCTGCTTTATTACCGGTAAGTTTTTTGATACACCGGCCAGAGCACCGTCCAAATCAACGATATGAAGATATTTAGCTCCCATATCAGCCCATTTTTGGGCAGTTTGGACAGGCTGCTCAGAAAATATTGTTTCTCTGGTAAAATCCCCCTTAAAAAGGCGCACACATTTTCCGCCCCTTATATCAATAGCCGGCAAAATCAACATAAATATAACCTCACAATCCCTATATCCATAATCTGTTTATTTGGCAAATGTTCCCGCCGTACATGGTTATCAATCCTGAATAAATTTTTCCAATTCTTCTATTGTTACCATTACACCATTCCCCGAACCTATTTTTGCCATGCCCCTGGCATAACTCGGCACCGCGTCAAATTCCTTTTCTGACCATGCATATATATTTCCCTGTGTCACCAGATCTTGATAAAGCCCTTGTGTCAATGCTTCGGTAAATTCTTTTTTATCTACTGAACATTGTTCTGCTATATCGCTTAAAACCGCAATATCCGAAATATCTTTATGATGTTCAAAGGTCGCTTCAAATGCCAATTTATGATATTTCATCAAGTCACCCGCATGCGCCAATACAAAATACATGCCGCAAATAGCCAGATCACTGTGCACACCGTGCTCTTCCGGACGAGGATGGGCTTCGCATGGACGCCATATGATATCCAGTTTCGGGTACTTTTTCATAAGCTCCATCAGATTTTTATGGCCGCGATAGCAGTAGGGACAAGCATAATCAAAAAAAACTTCCAACTTCCCCGCATCTTCACGTCCCTTTATTTCATAAATATCAGACATAGATAATACCTCCCTTAAATATTTTATTTTCTATTTATCTTTATTATAGCATAACAAAATTTCTTAAAATTTGCATCCCTACTTCTCCCGATTTTTCCGGATGAAATTGAGTCGCCCAAACAAAACCATTCCCCACTGCCGCAGTTACTTTTTCACCATATTCTGTCCACGCGATTACCAGTGACTGATCGTCGGGAACCGCATGATAACTATGCACAAAATAAACATAGGGGCGTTCAGGAAGATTCTTCAGCAGCTGCATCCCGTCTCTTGCAAAAATGTTGTTCCAGCCCATATGCGGTATCTTAAGTTCAGGTGCATTTATTTTTTTCACCATGCCTTTGAAAATCCCCAGTCCTCTTACTCCCGGATTTTCTTCGCTGCCCTCGAACAGCAATTGCAAACCAAGACATATTCCCAAAAAAGGTTTGCTTTTTGCTGCTTCATGCAGCACAGGGACAAGCCCTGTTTTCGACAGCGTATCCATACAGTCACCGAAAGCTCCGACTCCCGGTAAAACCACTTTGTCTGCTTTTTCTATTTCTTTGTGACTGTCCGTTATACGTGCCTCTGCACCTAAAAAAGCAAAAGCCTTCTGTACACTGAACAAATTGCCGCGTCCATAATCCACTATTGCGATCATATTACAGGACCCCCTTGCTGCTTGGTATACCGTCCACTCGAGGATCTTTTTCCACTGCTTCCCGCAATGCATGTCCGAGTGCCTTGAATATCGCCTCAATTTTGTGATGCGAATTTTTTCCGTACAATACCTTTATATGCAGCGTTATTCCTGCATGAAAAGCAAATGCCCGAAAAAATTCTTCTGCCAGCTGCGTATCAAAAGAGCCGATCATCGGTGCCAATTCTCCCGCCTCAAAAACCAAAAACGGCCTGTTGCTTATATCAAGAGATACCATGGCCAGTACCTCGTCCATCGGAATATAAAAGGTACCATATCTTTTGATCCCTTTTTTATCGCCGACAGCACTGAAAAACGCATCCCCCATGGCAATGCCTATATCCTCTACAGTATGATGTCCATCCACTTCTATATCGCCATCGCATGTCACGTTCAGATCTATCAGCCCATGCACAGCCAGCAGTGTCAGCATATGATCAAAAAAACCGATTTTTGTATCGACAGCGGCTTTGCCCGTGCCATCAAGATTGATCGTGGTTTTTATAGAGGTTTCCAGAGTCCGGCGTTCTATAGTAAATTGGCGCATATGCTCACTCCTCAGTGTGATTTTCCACAAATTCTTTGACAATTTTCATAAACGTATCATTTTCTTCCCGCAGGCCTGCTGAAATGCGGATACAATTCTCAAGTCCAGGAGCATTGCCGAAGCTTCTCACCCCTATACCTATATTTATCAAATATTCGTTCAAAGCAGCTGCCTTATCATATTTCATCAAAATAAAGTTCGTCGCGGACGGATAAATTTTTATACCTTCCATCTGCTTCAATTGCAGAGCCATGCGTTCACGCTCGGCGATCATCATCGCAATACGCGGTTCATATTCATGTCTCATTTGATAAACGATATCTGCCGTCACCGCCGAAAGGATATTCAAGTGATACGGCATAAACACTTTGCCTGTCATTTCCGTTATTTTCTTATCAGCTATCATATAACCGACTCTTGCCCCCGCCAGACCGTAAGCTTTTGAGAAAGTGCGTGCCACAATCATATGCGGATATTTGTGCTGTATTTCCGTGGCTGATTTTTTATCAAACTCTATATATGCTTCATCTACCACAAATGCACAGCTGATATTTTGCGCTATATACTCTATGTCTTCCAGAGGAATATGCGTGCCTGTCGGATTGTTCGGTGCACATACCACAGCCAGATGCGCCTTATTGGTATTTACTGTTTCTACAAATTTTCCCGCATTCAAACGATACTCTTCATCCAGATCAAAAGGTACGCTTATTGAATTGCTCAAATCCGCATAAATTTTATACATTGAAAAAGACGGTCTGGGATAAACTACCTTATGATTGCGCCCGCCAAAGCAAAAAAACATTTTTTCCAAAATCTCGCTGGAACCATTGGCCAAAAGTATATTGCCGCGCTGCACATGAAATGCCCCCGCGAGCTGCTCGGCCAGGGACTCAGTCTCCGTATTCGGATATCTATTAAAAGCAAGCCTTGACAAGCCGCTCATAACCCGCTCTTCCACAACGGGCGGCAGGTTCATATTACATTCATTGGCATTGAGCTTAATATTCCAGTCACGCTCAACCACATCATAGGTAGGCAAATTTTTTATGCCTGTACGGTATTTCAACATATATAATCTATCCCTCCAAATTCAGCCGATAATCGCACGTAGATCTTCGAGCATTTTGCTGATTCTGTCAAATTTCATTTTAAAACTGACTCTGTTAGCTATAAGTCTGGCTGTAGCATCAGCTATAAAAGCATACTCCTCCAGATCATTTTCCCGCAGAGTGGTCCCCGTTTCCACAATATCCACAATACTTTCCGATAATCCTACAATAGGTCCAAGCTCGATCGAACCATGCAGTTTTATATATTCCATCTGCATGCCCTTACTATTAAAAAATTCCGCCGCAATATGCGGGAATTTAGTAGCTACCCTGGTATTGGCATAATCAGCAAGATGTGCTCTTTTTGCTTGCTTCGCCACTGCCATCATCAAATGGCATTTGGCAATTTTAAGATCCAGCAGCTCATAGACATCCTTTGCCGATTCCAGCAAAACATCCTTGCCGATCACCCCTATATCAGCTGCTCCATATTCTACATAAACAGGCACATCTGCTGTTTTGGTTATTATGAATCGTATTTTTTTATCTCTGTTGGTTATTATAAGTTTGCGTGATTTATCCGATAAACCTTCCGCCGTATAGCCTATTTTTTTAAATAATTCGGCAGCTTTGCCAAAAACTTTTCCTTTCGGCAAAGCAATAGTCAAGTATTCCATATTTTCTGCAGACATCAAGCCAACGCCCTTCTTTTCTGATTTTGCTATAATGCAATCTTCTTTACCTGGCACAGACAATCGCACCTCTTCGACCGGCAGCCTTCCCATTAGACATCCAAAAAATTTCCCGCCGTTTTCAATTGAGAGCATCAGCCATACGCAGCAAAATAAGTTCATTGCTGTCAGCCGCATTTGGTTTATCATGATGCCGTTTTACCAATTGCGCCACAGCCCATTCATCTATCTGTTCCAGCTTTTCAGCACCCAACGCTGCGTGATGCATGCATATATATAAAGCATTGCGTCTTCTGCCAATAGTACCTCTGCTTCCTCTTCGGGCAGCACGGACTGCCGCCTTGACAGATATTGCTTCCAGCAGCACAAATACGACCTTGTCAGCAAGACAAACAGCAGCGGCGTTTCTTCCTATATCATGAAGCAGTGCCGCCTTGACCAAAAGCCTCCTGTTTACCGTACGATGATCGGCCATTCTTGCAGCCGTATATGCCGTAAGTACCGCATGCCTTCTGTCATAGATATTCATTTCGTTAAACAAGCCCAGTTCCTTATCGTGTAAATATTCGGATACAAAGACCCTATCTTTGTCAGAAAGCCTGGCAGCAAGAGCATGCCAAAACTGCATGATCCTTTTTATCATTGAATATAAACCAGATTAACATAATTTTTTGCCCGGCAGTAAGCTTCCGCTTCCGATAGCTTTTGCGGACTGCCTGCAAGTTCCGTTATTTCTCCTGCATCTCTCAGCAGCATAGCTTTTTCGACGGCTTCATCAAGTCTTCCTTCGGCATAGGCAACGTAATTTTCTTTACTGTTGGTGAGACACTCCGTCTTACCCTGATTTTTCAAAGCCAGCATGAGACGTTCCAAGCCGAGAGCAAACCCTGTAGCCGGACAGTTTTTTCCGAAATCAGCCAGAAGATTATCGTAACGCCCGCCGCCGCATAACGGACTGCCAAGTCCGGGCGCATATATTTCAAAGACCATTCCGGTATAGTAACTAAAATCCCGGATAACTCCCAGATCGAAAACCACATATTTATCGATGCCATAATTTTTCAAAAGGTCATAAATCTTTTCCAAATTATCCAATGCTTTTTTGCTTTGTTCATCCAGTGCAAACGCAGCCGCTTTTTTCAAAACATTTTCATTGCCATGCAGCATCGGCAGCGAACGCAGAAAAGCTCTTGCCTCATCCGGCAGTGCAGTTTCTGCTGTTATCCTGTCCAATTCGACCAGATCATGCTTTTCCAAGGCCCTGCGAATATATTTTTGCTTATCCTGTGCCAGATTCCACTGCTGCATAAGGCCATTGATAAAAGCCACCTGCCCCATACAGACCTGGAAATTGACCAGTCCTGCTTTCAGCATGCTTTCTATGGCAAGAGCCACAATTTCTGCATCACCGGTAGGTTCACCGTTTCCCATCAGTTCCACTCCGGCCTGATAAAATTCGCATTGTCTGCCTGTCTGCGCCTGTTCATAACGATAAACCTTGCATATATATGAAAGCTTAAATGGTATATCGTCATTTTGCATTCGGCTCGAAACCAGTCTTGCTATCGAGGTAGTCATTTCATTGCGCAGCGCCAAGGTTCTGTTGTTTTTGTCGAAAAATTTAAACATATGCCGCTGTATACTGTTCTTATTCCCCATGGTCAATGTATCAAGATATTCCACTGCCGGTGTGATGACCTCATCATACCCCCATACCTTAAATAAATTGGCCAATACATTTTCAATGTTCCGTTTGATGGCTGCATCATGCGGCAAAAAATCTCTCATGCCATAAGGTATTTCTAATAAAAAATTTTTCTCCCTGCACACTTACTTTTTCTCTCCGTTCCGTCCGATAATATTTTTTTCTATTCCCAGCCTGTCCAATACTAAATTGTAACCGTCGGCACCGTAATTAAGGCAGCGCTTCACCCGGCTTATCGTAGCGGTACTGGCCCCTGTGCGGGATACAATCTTTTCATAAATATGTCCCTGCCGCAGCATGGCCGCAACTTCAAGCCGTTGGGACATGGCTTTTATTTCACTTACAGTACAGATATCTTCAAAAAACTGATAGCACTCTTCAAGGTTCTTTAAACTTAATACCGCTTCACATAAATGGTCATTCAATTCATCTTTTAATTTTGGATTACTCACTAAATGATCCTCCCAATAATTTTACATTTTTCTTCGTTAAGTCTTTATCGAATAAAAAACTATAATATAGTTATACACTAAAAGCAGCAAATAATCAATATATTATTTGCTGCTTTCAGTTGAAAAAATATTGAACAAATATCAATAAACAGGCTGTGTATATTTGCTCTGCCGTACCGTTAAAAAAGCTGTCCTTATCTCCTCACTGTCAGTGATCATCAGAAGACTATCTTTTCAAGATCGTCCGGTATATATATTATATCCTTGAAAAACTTTTCAGCTTCAGACATATATTTTTCTTTTCTCTGCGGGAATGTCTTGTCCTCTGTATGATACAGCAGAACCGCTCCTGCCTGCAATTCTCCGGCTGCAGAGCATGCTTCCTTCACCGTACTGTGATTTTTTTCATAAGGATTGAATAGATCTCTGTCAGCATAAAGACAGAATGCCTCCGACATCAAAAGATCACTGTCAAAAACAGTATCACGGCAATGTTCATTATAAGGCTCATCACCAAGACAAGAAAGCTTATATCCATCAGAAAAAACCGCACTGAAACCAAACTGTTTCTTTTTAGTGGACAGAATATCAAAAAATGTCACATGCATATCAAGAATTTCCAAATTCTCTCCATCATTTACAGTGCGGAAAAAAATACGTTTACCGAGCTGTTCGGCATCCTTTTTTTTAAGAGTGAGTTCAGCTATAGTCTTTATAATATGGAGGACTTCGTCATGTCCATATATCCAGAAATCTCCCTCATATTTATTTTTTCCCATAAGCGCCGCTATTTTTCTGATTACCCAAATCACACCGAGAACATGATCGGTATGACCGTGTGTCACAAACATATGATGCAATTCGGCAAAGGACAAACCTGCTTTTTCCATATGATTCAAAATGGTGTTGCCGCCGCCAGCATCGACCAAAAAAATTTTCTCGTTTTCATTTATAGCAAAACAGGTGTTATAATATTTCGTTACCATGGCATTTCCGGTGCCCAGCATTACCAATTCTCTCATCAAATACCACTCCGTATCCATTCTGCGATATATCTATTATTCAGCTGATAGCACACAATCCGTATAAAGACACTTTCATGCTTCTATGCTGGTAAATGCAAATTTGGTTACATCAAATAAACCCATGTCTGTGATCTTAAGTTCCGGAATAACAGGCAGAGACATAAAGCATAACGTCATTATCGGATCTATATTTTCATTAACGCCGAGCAGTTTATAAGCTGTTTCATGAATAAACGTAAGTCTGTTACTGACCCATCTGCCGTCCTTATCACTCATAATGCCTGCTATAGGCATTGGCATAGACGCAGCTGTTTTTCGATTACAGGCAAGCAGTATCCCGCCCTGCTGCTTTATCAATTCATTTACCGCATATTCCATGTCCCTGTCATTCGTCCCCACGACGATGATATTATGCGAATCGTGAGCAATAGAAACAGCCACTGCTCCTTGCTTTATGCCATAATTTTGCAGCAGCGCAACTGCTACATTGCCTGTGTTCCTATGCCTTTCTACTACAGCTATTTTAACGATATCATGCTCAGGCGAATATATAAATCTGCCGCTTTCATCAAGCTTTACCGTAGCTGTTCCCTTTTCAGTCACTACTCCTCCGGGAAGAATAGAAATAGTTTTAACTTTATCAGACTTCAGATATAAACTTAATTTTTCAACGGAAAAATCCTTAACATGACAGCTTCCTGCCACAGTGTCTATTGGGTGCTTTACCACCTTTGGCAAATATTTACCGTTCTGAGCCGTCAAAATTCCGTCAATATAAACTTCGGAAATATTGAAATTTTCAAGATCATCAACTATTGTCAGATCAGCCTTTTTCCCGGGAGCCACCGCACCTCTGTCAGATAGCCCATAGCATTCGGCAGCATTGAGCGAAGCCATGCGGACAGCCGAAAACGGACTTATTCCGGCTCTCACACAAAACCGAAGATGCTCTTCCAAATGCCCTTTTTCAAAAATTGTCTTTGTTTGCCGGTCATCAGAACACAACAAACAGCGCCGTTCATTGTCTCTTGTCACTCCGCCGATAAGGTTGGACAAATCATCACACGCAGAACCTCTACGCAGGAGCACATACATTCCGCGTTCTATTTTTTCATGCATTTCTTTTACAGAGGAACACTCATGATCGGTAAGTATGCCCGCCACGATATAGGCATTGAGTCCATAACCGGAAAGGCCCGGCCCATGTCCGTCAATAATTTTTCCATTGTACTTTGCAGTCATAATTTTATTGATAACTTCGTCGTCATTATTAATTACACCGGGAAAATTCATAAATTCTCCCAGACCAAGGATTTTCTCCGAAGCCATAGAATCCGCCATAAGTTTAGCCGTAAGCTCTGCCCCCGCATGCTCAAAGGGAGTTGCCGGGACACAGGACGGCATCATAAATTTTATATCCAGCCTTGCATTCGCGGCAGCCTCAAGCATATATGAGAGCCCGGTAAGGCCGCACACATTCACAATTTCATGGGGATCCGCGATAATTGTCGATGTACCGTGCGGCACTAAAAGCGCGCCCAGCTCTTCCGGGCTTACGCAGGATGACTCGATGTGGATGTGAGCATCTATAAGTCCCGGCATAACAATCGCGCCGCACATATCCTTTTCATTATCACTTCTGTAGCTGCCGATCCCTGCAATAACCCCCCCGCTTATTGCGATATCACCGCAGAGCAGCCTTGCACTGTACACATCAACAATGCGGCAATTGCGCAGCGCCAGATCAGCATTCTGTCTGCCTGCCGCCACATTGATCAATTTTTCCAGCTGTTTTTTCTCTATCATAGATTTTACATCCCTGCTTTCACTGATCTCTTCACGCAAAATCGGCAATAAAGTCACAAATTCTTCATATGTGTCAGATATTTTTCACCGATAACAACCGCAGCAAAATCATCCACAGGCACCGGCGGTACAAGCATGCCCGACGGAATAAAACGCAATAATCCCTTAGGCGGATTTTCCTGCCAATATCGTTTTCTGGCCTCGTCCGTCGTTCTGTATTCATCGACTACAACAACTTTCATAGAAGGAAATTCCTCCTCAAGCATTTTTTTTGTCATCTTTCCCGTGGTTCCGCTGCCCAGTGCAAAAACTGTTATCTGATATCTTATTTCCAAAGCTTTTAAAACAGCTGCTAATTTCCCCGCAGATACTGTCTTCTGAACCAATGTTCTTCTGTTGACTGTCAGCACTGCCACACCACACTTTTCCCGTCCGGGATCTATAGCAATTATGCATTTTTCATCAGTTTCCATTATTATCCAGATCATCCACTTTCAATACCAGCCGCAGCGGTCCCAATATATTCGTTGCCCCGTTTGAATAAGCAGTCAGTTTGATTTTTCCCTTCACTCTGGCCATTGTTTCAGTTACACTGTACAGCTGATCCATACTGATAACACCTATGGATCCTCTTAAAGGATCGGGAAGTATACCATTGGCTGATGCTATAGTGTTTATGTCATGCAGAAAACCCAAAAGAACTTGCTGCGCTGTATTTTGACTTCCGTCCATAACAAATTCGCCGCTTGTTATCATGGTCCCATCCTGATAAACAGTTTTATCCGGATACAGCTCTATATTACTTCGCACCGGTTCACCCTTTACCAAATTTGATGCAGCTATGAGTCTGACTACCATATCCTTGTTCACCGAACTGATTTTAGTGATTGTATTTTCATATTCTTCGGGGTAGATCCATATTCCGGCCTGATCCGCCTGACCACCGTCCGTGGTGCCGGCAATTCTCGTATTTGCCATCGCTATGAGTTTTGCCAGTCCGTTCTGTGCTGCCCCTCGGTCTGTGGTCGCAGGGACTACCCCGCCGAAAATAAGTTCACCTGCCTGGTAGACTATCCTTTTACTGCTCAGATCCCCGTTTCTTTTCACCAGGTCATTGTTTTGCTCCTGCAGTATATTATTGCCGCTCTTAAGTTCATTATTATACAGCTGCAGCGTATTATTGGTTGCATTCAGATAGATATTCTGTCCTGACAGATCTGTGTTCTGATTTTCAAGTTCGGCATTATCCGCCAGCAGCTTTGCCTGATGCTCTTTCATCTTTTCAGTCTGGATCTTAGCATCTACCAGTTCATTTCTGGTATCTTCCAAGTTCACCTGCATATGTTTTTGTTCCTGTTTTGCACTATCCAGATCACTGTCCGCTTTATTAAGATCTTCCTGCGTTATCTTTATTCTCTGCTGAAGCTTTTCCATACCAAAAAGGGCAGTTCTGACATCTTTGGAAATAACAGCCATAGCACCAAATGTCACTGTAGTGATTGCAATTCCCGTAACTATTGTCACTATTATTGATGTATGCCTTGGTCTCAAGCCAAAAAGCGACATTTTCCGCTTACCTACCTTACTGCCCAAACGGTCTCCAATAAAGGCTATAAGTCCGCCAACTATAATCAATACCACTATCAATACGATACCATACATCAAAAAGCCCCCTTTCTGGCAATCACTTACCAATCAAATGCATCAGCTGCAAATTCTTTTTATATCAGACAACTTATTCTTTTCTCTTTTAAAATTTTTACATACACCTATATGCAAGCTGCTGTCAGCTCCATAAATCCGTCATATGTTAAATGCGCCCCGCTTTTCTGATCAAATAGCAGCCGATGGCTGCACCTATTAAATTTGGCAGCCACACTGCATAGGCAGGCGGGATACCCACTCTGCCGACAACACCAGCTATCGTCATCAGAGTATAGTATATAAAAATAATGATAATACTTAAACCAAAACCGATAGATGAACTATTGCGGTTGGGCTGTAACCCAAGCGGAGCGCCGATCAATGTGAAGATGAAGCTTGCCATCGGCACAGTTATTCTCTGATACAGCTCTATTTCCAGATCTGTTGTATCAACATACTGTCCGCGCATTATTTTTATCTGCGCTCCCAATTCTTTCATAGTCATTTCTTCCGGTTTTTTCTGCTCTCGTATTATATTATCCGGACTTTCCTGTATAGGTAATTTTTGTGTATCGAAATGCATGGTATGCGACATTTCTCCGTCTGCTATGGAGTATATCACTCCATTATGCAGCAGCCATTCATTATTTGTCCAATCTGCATAGTCAGCGTTTTCTACCCTTACCAATTTTCCGTCTTCAAAATCCTGCATGGACACCCACTCCATACGATTTTTTTCGGCATCATACCTGCGAGCATAGATAAGACGCTGAATATTTCCATCCTTGATTTCTTTTAGAATTATATGTTCTCTTGACTGAGGTGAAGCACTATTTTTAATTTCATAATTAACCACATCAGCATAAGCCTGGTTAGCCCAGGGCACCACATATTCGTTAAAGGCTATTGCAAAAATACTGACAACAATTCCCATTACTATTATAGGACGCATAATACGGTACAGGCTTATACCACAGGATTTCATAGCCGTTATTTCACTTGCTCCTGACAGCTTGCCAAAGACCAGCAGCGATGCCAAAAGCATAGACATCGGAAAGGTCCAGAGCATTATCGCCGGCATACTGTAAATAAATAAACGTATTACAGAAGAAAATGATGCTCCATACTGCGTAACATACTGGGCGATCCGGAACAGTGTACCCGAACCGATAAAAACAGCGGAAAAAGCAAAAATGCCGAACAAGAAGGCTACTAATATTTCTTTCAATATATATCGGTCTAAAATTCGCATGTACAATCTGCTCCTATAATGTAAAATTGTCGCCCAGATAAAATTTTCTGGCAACCTGGCTGCCGGCTATTGTCTTACTGTCACCCGAAACAAGAATTTTCCCTTCATTCATGATATAAGCCCTGTGCACTATATTCAAAGTTTCACGGACATTATGATCTGTGATCAGTATTCCCATACCCCGTTTACACAGATATGCTATTATACCTTGAATATCGGCTACTGCCAGAGGATCGATCCCTGCAAATGGCTCATCAAGTAAAATAAACTGCGGTTCCAATGCCAAGCATCTGGCAATTTCAGCTCTTCGCCGCTCTCCTCCCGAAAGCTGCAGCCCTTTTCGCATGCTGACACGTTCAAGACCAAATTCTTTCAGCAGTTCGTCCTTTTTCTTATGCTGATCACTTTTTGTCAATGAGGTTGTTTCTAAAATTGCCAGTATATTTTCCTCAACTGTCAGCTTACGAAAAATAGATGATTCCTGTGCCAGATAGCTAATGCCCAGTTCAGCCCTTTTATACATAGGCATCCCCGTGACATTCACATCAGACAAAAAAATCTGTCCCTTCGTCGGACGTTCTATCCCTATTATCATATAAAAAGTCGTAGTCTTACCGGCACCATTTGGTCCAAGCAATCCCACGATTTCTCCTTTTTGCACATTCAAGGACACATTATCTACTACATTGCGTCCTTTATAGGTCTTTATAAGTTCCTTTACTTCTATACTCAAGTCCGTACCTCCAAGATAGTCTCACTGCCAGACATTATTCATTTAAAAAGTGCATATTTAATATGCACTTTTTAATATAAACAAATATTATCAATATTGCAATGCAAAAATCAAATTTACTTAAAATCATTTATTTTGCCGCTATCCGCCAGATACCGATCAAAAGTAAAATGAACCGCAATTGTTTTTTATATTACAAAGGCGGCGCAAAACGCGCCGCTGTACAGATATTCTTATTTTACCGCTGCTTGTCCCGTATCGTTCAGATATAAGGTAAGCTTTTCTCCGCGCAATGTATTATTATCCTGCATAGCAACCGCGTTGCCGGTCAAAATGACTTTATTGTTATCATTGCCATAATAATCGGCATTATTACTGTATGCATCTATATTACGTGTCTGACTGGTTATATGCACATTGCCCACAGCAATAAAATGATTATCCTGCAGATAAGCCTCCAAGCGGTTTCCGGTAATCGTACCTTCTGCTGTCACAATAGTTCCGCTATTTGGCATAAGTGCATAATTAGTATCAGAATTATATTCCAGCCGCGGACCGGATATAGTTTTATCCAGTTGATGAGCCACTACATTGCCATTGGCAATAAGCATATTTGAACCCTGCGTAAAAACCTCATTGGCTGTCATATGCAGATTTTCCTTATCGGCAACGACATTTCCTGTTATATGGCCCTCACTCGTTTTTGAGTTATAAACGGCTTGTGCGCCGCTGATGCGTGAACTTTCCTGTATCATTACAACATTTCCAGTAGCTGTTATAACACCAGAGCTTGTATCATACTCAACGGTATTGGCATTCAATTCGGTAGGTTTTCCCGTATCAGCCAAAGCATTTCCCGCATATAAAACCATTGTCAGAAAAACTGCTGCAGCTATTTTTATTCCGCTGTTCATTTTCAATTTGCGCCACGCCCCTTTACTATATGCGCATTGCCCGACAGTTTGAACTGAAGAAAAGCATTGCTGCTTTCAATTCTATCTCCCTGAGCCTGCATATCACCTTTTGTTATCTTTATACTTCCCTCACCGACAAATATTTGCGCCGCATTATCCCATGATACCTTTTCCGCATCAAAGACCATTCCGTCATCACTTTGCGCATGTACGCCATTATCCATGAGTATATTTTTAGACTTGTCATCATATATCCCATGCGGTGCTGTCAAAACAAGTATCTGCCCATTTTCCTCATAATATTTACCATGGATATTCTCCATTTCTGCTTTCTGTGTCTGTGGATCCATTTTAATATTATCCGCACTTAATTCCCATACTTTTTTGCCATTGCGCTCTTCAACGATGGTATTTCCCGTATAATCCATGGTCTGTTCATTTTTAACATCATCGGCTGCTTTTTTCTGTGGAACAGGTTTTGTCGCCACAGCCCAGACACAGACTGCGATAACAACTATAATGAATCCATATATTGCTATTTTATTTTTATTAATTTTTAAGCTTTTCATGTGTTATCGTCTTCCTGATACATGATGTTTTATTTTTTTTTCGTCCGAAGCTGTATTCCATCTTTTTTGGAACCACAGCCATTGCGTAGGATTTTCTCTGATAACATTTTCAACAAATTTTGTCATCTTTACAGTAAATCTTAACAAATCAGCATCTGTATCGCCGGTATTTTCATATCGCATAATATCACCGACTATGAGTCTGTGTCTGCCGTTCTCACAGCGTACGATAAATAAGGGAACCACCGGTGATAAAAATTTGCGGGCAAATACAGCAGGGCCGAGCGGTGTTGATGCCGGTCTGCCAAAAAAATCAATGAATGCCCCACCGGGACCAGCATCTTGATCGGCTAAAAATCCAAGAATTTTACCCTTTTTGAGTGCTCTGGCTGCAGCCAATAGCTCACTTGTCCCCCGGGCAAAAACTTCTACTCCAACCATTTCACGGTATTCATTCAATATACGTGTATGCTGTGCGTTTGGCTGCGGTTTTACTATCGTTGTGGTAGGGATACCATTAAAGGCCAACGAAGCCGCCATCCATTCCCAATTACCAACATGTCCTGTCAGAACAACTACGCCATGTTCTTCCCGCAATGCCTCACGCAATTTTTCTATTCCTTCTGGGTCAACAAAATAATTTATATTGTCCTTATTAAGCCGCGGCATATAAAGAATCTCTACAAACGCCTTACCCATATTTATAAAAGACTGACGGACAAGTTCCGCTGCCTCTGTCTCACCGTTTCCCAGAGATGCGCGCATCTGCAGAATTGCCCGTTTACGTTCCTTAGCAATCAGCTGAAAATATAATATGCCCAATATTTTACCGATAAATAATAAAAATTTATGCGGCATCAGGCACATAAAAAAACTCAAAAACTTCAAGATATAATATTGCAACGGCGTTTTCCCTCCCAGCTTGTATCTGCGCAGTCCGAATCCTGCAATGCTGGCAGACTCCTCCGACAGCTGTTTTTCCGTCGGAGCGGACTGCTGTTCTGTCACTTTGTCAATGATGACGGCAACAGTATGCTTATTGAGACTTGTTATCCAACATCCTCGCTGAGCTGCCGCCGTTAAGATAATCAGTTATAATTGACTGCCATTTTCCCTGAGCTTTTAAAATAAATTCTACGATTTGTCTGACGGCTCCATATCCGCCGGCAAAATCACTGACAAAATGTGCTGTCTTTTTTACTTCTTCCACAGCATCACCGACAGCTGCCGGAAACCCTACCTTTGTCATTATAGGCAAATCAACAATATCATCGCCAATATAAGCCATCTGTTCATCTGTTATGGCAAAATTTGCTTTCAGTTCTTCGTAGGCCTTCATTTTATAGAGATTTCCTTGATAGACAGCATCAAACTTTAATTCTTTCCCGCGAGTTTCCACTATAGCCGATTTTCTTCCTGTTATTATAGCCAGCTTTATTCCGTTTTCTCTCGCCAGACTTATCCCCAGACCATCTCTTACAAAAAAAGTTTTGAAAGCTTCACCATCACTGCCATAGTACAGCTTGCCATCACTTAAAACTCCGTCGATATCAAATATGATCATACGGACTTTTGCTGCATGCGCTTCAGCGCCTTCTCTTAGCAGCATTATACCACACCCTGACGCAATAAATCAGTAAGATGAACGATTCCGACCGGCTTATTCTTTTCATCAATCACAGGTAAAACCGTTATCGGACGAGGTTTATGTTTTTCCATGATGCCCAGAGCTTCCGCCGCCATTTTATTTTTCGTTATGGTAAGCGGTGATTTTGTCATGAGATGTTCCACCGGTTCATTCAGAAATTCTATTCCTTTGGATAATCCCCGCCTTATATCGCCGTCAGTAATAAGACCAATAAAGCTGCCTGACTTGTCAACTACCGAAGTAGCGCCAAGACCTTTATCTGTCATTAAAAACAATGCTTCTTTTGCTGTTCTGTCTTTTTCAATAACCGGATTGTCTTCTTCACTGTGCATTACATTCTCCACTGTCAGCAGCAATCTTCGTCCCAATGCTCCTCCTGGATGAAAAACAGCAAAATCTTTTGCCGTAAAATTGCGTACAGATAAGAGTGCCATTGCCACTGCATCTCCCATTGCAAGTGTCGCCGTCGTACTGGCAGTCGGTGCCAGTCCCAGCGGACATGCTTCTTTCTCAATGCTCACGTCTATATAGTATTCCGCATTTTTCCCAAGAAAAGAATCCCTCTTACCGCACATGGCAATTATGGAAGCGCCTATTCTTTTTATTATAGGCAGAATATTTACCACCTCAGTAGATTCCCCACTGTGTGACAATGCCATGACTATGTCTTCATCTGTAACCATGCCAAGGTCGCCGTGGAAGGCCTCTCCTGGATGCATAAAAAATGCTGGAGTCCCCGTACTTGCCAGCGTAGCAGCAATTTTCCTGCCTATATGACCTGACTTTCCCATACCTGTCAGTATTATACGTCCCTTACAATGCAGAATAGCCTCAACTGCTGTTTCAAATTCATCATTTATATGTGCAGCAAGATTCCTTACAGCGTCTGCCTCTATAGCAAGCGCTTCAAGTGCCTTCTCCTTTATCGTACCTTCCAATTTGTGTACCTCCCGGTTAATACCGAACAAATTCTATTTTATACTCAATCAAAAATGTTTTTTTGCAATTTCATGTATGGCCAAAGCATCTTTCAATATGTCTTCCAAATTATCAAGGCAAACCATATTGGGTCCATCAGAAAGAGCTTCCTGAGGGTTATCATGCACTTCCATAAATAAACCGTCTACGCCTGCGCCTACTGCAGCACGGGTCAAATATTCTACATATTCACGATTGCCTGAGGAACATGTGCCGCCGCCTCCCGGTAATTGCACACTGTGCGTAGCATCAAAAATAACCGGATAGCCGAAAGAGCGCATGATGGGAAATGACCGCATATCGACCACAAGGTTATTGTAACCAAAAGATGCGCCTCTTTCCGTAAGCATAATTTGCTCATTTCCTGCGCTCTTGATCTTATCGATTACATTCTTCATATCTTTTGGTGCCATAAACTGCCCTTTTTTCACATTGACAGTTTTTCCCGTTTTAGCTGCGGCATAAAGGAGATCCGTCTGACGGCAGAGAAAGGCAGGTATTTGAATTACATCCAAAACCTTTCCTGCCGGTCCTACCTGCTCTTCCGAATGTACATCACTGACAACAGGCACATTCAGCTCTTGCTTTATTCTTTTCAAAACTGCCAGACCTTCTTCCAATCCTGGCCCGCGAAAACCTTTATATGATGAACGATTTGCCTTGTCGAAAGATGCCTTGAATACATAAGGAATTCCCAGCTTGTATGCTATTTCCTTAGCGCGTCTGCCAATATATAAGCTTCTTTCATATCCTTCAAGCACGCATGGTCCAGCCAGCAAAACCAAGGGATTTTTCGGTCCAACCTCAAAATCCGCTATTTTAACGTTATTCATAATTATGCGCCCCTTCTCTTTTTCTGTAATATTCGTTTACCCTGACAAGATCTTCCGGTGTATCTACACCAATAAAACGTTTATTAGATGTTATAACCTTTATTTTATAACCATTTTCAATGGCTCTGAGCTGTTCAAGGGATTCTGTCTGTTCCAGCGGCGTAGGTTTCATTTGTGCATATCGCAGCAAAAAATCTTTTTTATAAGCATATATGCCTATATGCTTATAAACTGCCACAGACGTATTATTACGCGGATATGGAATCAGCGATCTGGAAAAATAGATTGCGTAATCATCCTTATCAGTAATTACTTTAACATTACCCGGTTCACTTTTTTCTTCTTCAAGCATAGGTGTTTTCACCGTTGCCATATTAAGATCTTCATTATCAATAAACAGTCTTCCCAGCCTGTCGATAATTTCCGGATCAATAAGCGGCTCATCGCCCTGTATATTTATAACCACGTCTGCATCCGGATAATGACCGGCCGCTTCTGCCAGCCGATCAGTACCTGTAGGATGATCGCTGCGTGTCATCACCGCTTTGCCTCCTGCTTCGACTACTGCTCTAAAAATACGCTCATCATCAACCGCTGCAATAAAATCGACTGGGACATTGGCTTTTACGGCCTGCTCGTACACCCGCACAATCAAGGGTTTGCCCGCAACGTCAGCCAAAGGTTTGCCCGGCAATCGCGTCGATGAAAAACGTGCCGGTATTATACAGATTATCTTCACTATATCCATTCTCCTTCACCAACAGAGATTTTTTCGTGCATAAAACAAAAATAATTTTTCCTCATGTGTGACCAGCTCTGGCATATACTGCAGGACTATTGAAAATCATTTATTTTTAAAGCCGGCAAATGTGCCTTTAGATATCCTTCAAATTCCTCAGAACCGTCTTTAAATTTTATTTCAATACTAATTATATAAATAGGTATACGATCTTCCTGGTTGATAATCTGCTTAGGAAATTTTACCGCGTCCTTATCAGTTATAATGATCGCTTCCGCATTGCGCGAAGCAGCCTGCTTCATAACGGCTGTTATTTCCTGTGCGGTATAATCATGATGGTCTGGAAAACGAATACTTTCTACTATTATCACACCTATACTTTGCAGAGTCTGTTCTAACGAAGCCGGATTACCTATAGCCGAAACGGCTATAATCTTACACCCAGCCATTTCTGTTGTTTTTCTCCCGATACTGCCTATATTATCCGACCAATCGCTTATTTCCACAAAACCTTTAGGATTATGTACACTTTCCACTACCAAGGCATGATTGTTGTTTTTGGTCAATGTTTTCCTTATATATTCACAAGAATGGGGCGCTGCCTGATCAACTTTCGTCAAGAGGCAAATATCGGCACGATTCAGATGTGAAAGAGATTCACGCAAAGTCCCCCGAGGCAGGACGTAGCCATTGCCAAAAATATTTATTGAATCAACCAGCAGAATATCTAGATTTCTTTTCAGCTGCCAATGTTGATAACCATCATCCAAAATTGCTATTTCTATACCAAAATGTTCAATTGCATACTGACCGGTAATTGATCTGTCAGCACCGATAAGCACCGGCACATCAGGCAGGTTTTTTGCGAGCAGAAAAGCTTCATCCCCAGCTTCAGCAGCTGTCATCAGCAGTTTTTTGCCATCGGAAACCACGCCCACGTCACCACGCCACTTAGCCCTATAGCCGCGATTTAGGATGGCTACCTTATATCCCATTCCTCTTATCTCTTTGGCCAGTCTCTGTGAAGTAGGCGTTTTTCCTGTTCCCCCAACAGTGATATTGCCAATGCTGATCACGTAGCAGTCAATTCTTTCCTGCCGCAAAATTTTACATTGATAAAGCCATAATTTAAAATTTACCAGCTGCTCATATATAAAAGAAAATATCCGCAAAACAGCGATCAATATGTGTCCGAAAAAGGTTTTCTTTCTTCTGCCATGCACTAATTCAAATAAATATGTCTGAAAATTTTCTATTGCCTCTGTCGACGGCACTGCCAATGTTTTAGGATTTTTACCAAGTTCATCCAGGACCTCTCGCAAAATGACAGCCGAACGCCGTGATGCCCCTTGATTTTCATGTATTATCTCCAGACTTGTCTCTTCCATACGATGACGAATCTCCGGCTGACGGAACAATTTAAGCATTTGTTCTGTCAGCATTTTTTCATCGTCTGCCGTAATGCAGGCATTACGATTTTTGAAAAGCATATAGGTATCCTTGAAATTGAACATATTCCTGCCGACAATTATTGCCTTGCCATGAGCTGCCGGTTCCAATATATTGTGCCCGCCATGCGGTATAATACTGCCGCCGACAAAAATAACATCACCTACACTGTATATTTTCCCAAGCTCACCTATCGTATCTAAAATAACAATATCATGCCCGCAAGCTGCCTTTTTGTTCAAATCTGTCCGAAAAGCTGTTTTAAACTTATATTGCTGGCATATCGCCTTGACATCATCCTTGCGGATTATTTTACGCGGCGCAATAATCAGTTTTACTTTGGGAAATTCCTCTTTCAGTTTACGGAATGCCCCCAATACATAAGCTTCCTCGCCTCTATGTGTACTGCCCGCGATTACTATTCCAGAGGCATCGGCTAACCCCATTGATTCAAGTATCTTCCTTTTCTCTTCCGCCGATACGTTAGTATAAGTCTGGTCAAATTTTGTATTTCCCGTAACTGCAACCAACTTAGGATCTGCACCAAGTCTTATTATATAAGATGCGTCTATTTCAGACTGCATAGCAAATTTATTGACCGTACCGATCATATCGCTGAGCAGACTGAACATATATTGATATCTTTTCACACTTTTATCACTGATTCTGCCGTTTACCATCATTACAGCAACATTGTAACGCCGTGCAGCCTTAAGCAGATTTGGCCAAAGTTCTGTTTCCACTGGTAAGAATATACGCGGACGTATTTTTTTTACTGTATTGGCCGCTAAAAAGGGCAGGTCGAGAGGAAAATATATTATACTGTCTGCATCTCCTATTATTCGATTAGCCATTGTATACCCTGAACAGGTAACCACTGATATCAAAATAGGAGTATCAGGAAATTCCTTGCGAAATTCCCTGATCAGCGGACTTGTGGCTACAATTTCACCGACAGAAGCTGCATGGACCCATATACAATCTTTTCCCGCTACTTTATCAAGCGCATGCTTCGGCAAAAATCCGAAACTTTGTTTCATGCGCTCCCCAAACCCCTTCTCCCTTATGAGGCGCACAAGAAAATACGGCATCAGTATAATTATGAGCACTACAACTACAATGTCATATAGTATCTGCATCAATCACACCTGCCTAGATTTTTTATCATTAAACTGTATATTATACAGATGGCCATACAGACCATTCTTCGCAAGCAGCTCACTATGCGTGCCTGATTCCACCATCTCGCCGTTTTCCATTACAATTATATTGTCAGCCTGCAGAATTGTCGACAGGCGATGCGCTATGACAAATGAAGTTCTGCCTATCATCAGTTTATCAAGAGCTTCCTGTACCAATTCTTCGCTTTCCGTATCAAGCGCTGACGTAGCTTCATCCAGTATCAATATACGCGGATTTTTCAAAATAGCCCGCGCTATGGCAATGCGCTGCCGCTGCCCGCCGGATAAAGTTATTCCTCGTTCACCAATTTTAGTATCATATCCATTTTCTAATTCCGAAATAAAATGATGGGCATTGGCAGCTTTTGCCGCAGCCACAACTTCTTCGTCTGAAGCTTCAAGCCGCCCATAACGTATGTTGTGCATCACGGTATCGCTGAACAGCATCGTTTCCTGCGGCACTATACCTATTTGTTCACGCAGTGAATTGATCTTCACATCACGCACATCCACATCATCAATACTGACTGTTCCCTCAGTTACATCATAGAAACGGGGAATCAAATTGACAATTGTCGTTTTCCCGGCTCCGCTGGGTCCGACGATAGCCACTACCTGTCCCGGTTCTGCCTTGATCGATAAATTACTCAACACCGGCCGTTCTGTATTATAAGAAAAACTGACATTCTTGAATTCTACTTTTCCTTCAACTTCAGGGAGAATCATTGCATTTTCTTTATCTTTTATTCTTTCTTCAGTATCGAGCACATTGAATACTCGTTCTGCGGCTGCCATAGCTTTCTGCACCGTTCCGAAGACCCGGCTTATACGTTTGACAGGATTTGCCAGATTAACCGCATACGTTAAAAATGCAACCAATGATCCTGCCGTAAGAGAGCCATGTACTACCTGATATCCGCCGAACCACAATATTAACGTCACTATGACCGCCGCAAGGAATTCCACAATAGGCGTCAGTAAAGACATAAGCTGCACGCCCTTCATGTTGGCTCTGAAATTAAGATAATTTTGCTTTTTGAATCGTTCTATTTCATAATCTTCACGGACAAAAGATTTTATAACACGTACAGCGGAAATTGTTTCCTGCAGCAAAGAGGTTATATCTGCTGTTCTTTCCTGCACAACAGCTCCGTTTGCCTTAAGTTTGCGGCCGAAAATCTTCATTGCCTGACCTATTAAGGGTACTACGATTATTGTCACAAACGCAAGTTTCCAATCAAGATAAAACATCATACAAACAGATCCGATAAAAATAGAAGATTCTGTGACAAGATCAATAAGGCTGTTGACTAAAGCCACCTGCAGCGCAGCCACATCATTTGTTATATAGCTCATAATTGTGCCCGTCTGTTGTTTCTCATAATAGGCAAGCTGGAACTCCTGGAATTTCTTATAGAGAATTTCCCTGATATCAATAATGACTTTTTCCGCAACATAAGAAACCAGATATGTCTGTCCATAATAAAATATACCGCGGAAAAAGAAAACTACAACAATTCCTGCGCCCAGCAGATTGAGCGTCATCATATCCTTCTGCGCCAGTACTTTATCAATAAGATCCTTTATAATCCAGGGGACATAAAGATTCGCCGCGGCTGCTAAAATAATGCAAACAACCGCCATTCCCAGACGCGGGATATAAGGTTTTATAAATTGTAAAAGTCGCTTATAATTATTCATTCGTTATTCTTTGTTCCTGTTCGTTCGATTTTATGTCACTTACTCATTCTGGCAGACTGAACCAGCTGAACTGAATTTATCTGCCGTTTCTATTATTAATCCGGCTGTGCGGTCCGCTACACCCGGTATGCCCAGCTTTCTTTTTATGCTCTTCAAGACCGCTTCATTCTTTTCTCTGCCATTTTGCATAATGGAATCCGCGGCAATAACAATATTCTCCGGAGTGACATTATCTTGTAAAAGCTCCGGTATAATCTTTTTTTGCGCCAGAATATTAGGAAGACTGAAAAATTCTACATCAACAAATAATTTTGCTATGCAATATGTCAGCTTCGACATGCGGTACAAAACGACCGAAGGAAGCCCCATCATAGCCGCTTCCAAAACTACCGTTCCTGACGTAGCGAAAGCGACATCACAATTCCCCATCAGATCATAAAGCCTGTCCCTATGGAATTTCAAAATCAATCCGTATTTTCCTGCCATATCACGCAAATGTTCTTCATCAATCCCCTGCGCCACAGCTATATGGAATTCAGTCTCACTATGCTTTTCCTTAAATAAACATGCTGCTTGCAGCATCACAGGCAGTATCATTTCTATTTCCTGTTTACGGCTTCCCGGCAAAAGCAGAATATGTATTTTTTTACTGTCCAGTGAGAAGTATTCATAAGCTTCACTGCTGTTCATAGCAGCTTTCACTGTGTCGAGAAGCGGATTGCCAACAAATTGAATGTCGGCTCCTGCCGCCTCATAAGCATCTGTTTCAAAAGGAAAAATTGCAGCGATCTTATTGGCAATTTTTGCCACATTTTTTGCTCTTCCCTTTCGCCATGCCCATGCGGACGGCGGAATATAGGAAAACACAGGAATATTGAGTTTCCTTGCTGCTGGTGCCAGACGCCAGTTAAAATCGGGATAATCGATCAGAACAAGTATATCCGGTTTTTCGGTCTTCATAAAACGTATCATTTTAGAACGGAGTTTAAGCAATCTGCCCACATTGAGCAAAACCTCATAAAACCCCATGACGCTGTACTGCGCCATGTCGGCAACAAGATCCACACCTTCCCTGCGCATCATAGCTCCACCAAGACCAAACATTTTTATGCCGGGTTCCATTTTTTTCAATGCAGCCGCCAAATTAGCACCATGCATATCGCCCGATACTTCTCCGGCAGAAAACATTATTTTATGCATCATATCTCCAACCAAATAAATTCGTTATGGGCAAAACAACGAGCAGAAAAAGACGCGAGGATAATTCATTTTGAAAATCCGCCGCGTCTATTTTATCAGATCGCCACTACCACTATACCATTGTCATTCGCGACAGACAAGAATTTTTCTCTGTCTACAATTATTGTTTTTCCTGACTCAACCGCCAATACCTTGGCATCGGATGCAATCATAGATTCAATTGTCCTTATACCAACTGTCGGTACATCAAAACGGTCATCCTGCTGTGGTTTAGCAGTTTTCACCACTACTGCACCGCCTCCGGCAAGTGTTCCTCCGCGCAAAATGCATGCATCAGTTCCTTCTATGGCTTCAAGAGCCATAATTGCCCTATCTTTAATTACGACTGTCTGCCCTATATCAAGCTCTCCTAATTTTTTTGCTGTTAAAAAACCAAACTTGATATCATCACTTTCACTTTCTGTGGGCTTACATGCCGACAGTATACCTGCTTTGGGCATAAGCAGTTTCAGCAATGCAGTTTGGTCAACCGTTTCGATTCCTTCAGCTGCGAGCTCTCGTACAAATGCCAGCATCAAAGTATCGTCGTTTCGATCTTTAAGCGACATAATCAATTTCATCATTCTATCATCTATCTGCTCATGCTGCCCATTAAACAGCAATTTTTTTGTTACCTTTCCCAGCATTGTAACCTTATTTATATTATTATCTTTAAAAAATTTTATAATTTCATCTAACTTTGCTACATTAATCCTAACAAAACATTCCGAAGCCTTCTCCAAAGCTTCGTCTGAAGATGCCAATAAGCCTACAGCAAAAACCTTCATTCCTGCACTTTTGGCAGCAGACGCAAATTCTACCGGCAGTCTGCCCTCACCGGCCAATAAGCCTACAGCTTCCATACAAATCCCCTTTTATTCCACATTATCCCTACGCGTGCGACATATGCCGCGTTCTGCATTACGCAGAAATCGCAGCAAGTGCTCTATTTCTTCACATGATTCAACATCCTGCTCAATAACTTCTATTGCCTGTGAAAGACTAAGACTGGATCTATACAATATTTTGTAAGCTTTTTTTATATTTCGTCTGGCATCTATAGAAACACCTGCCCTGGACATGCCTACATTGTTAAGTCCGCTGACTTTAGCCGGATGCCCGTCAACGATAGTGTAGGGTACAACATCCTGGACTAGTTTAGAAGCCCCGCCGATCATCGCATTGCGCCCAATACGAACGAATTGGTGAACGCCTGTTATCCCGCCGATAACAACTCTGTCTTCAACCACAACATGCCCTGCAATCATCGCCGAATTAGACATAATTACATGATTGCCGACAATGCAGTTATGCGCCACATGCGTGTAAGCCATGAGGAGACAATCATCACCTATACGGGTCTCGCTTTCAGCTCCACAGCCGCGATGAATAGTGGCACATTCTCTTATAGTAGTTCTATCCCCTATAAAAACATAAGATTTTTCACTTTTAAATTTCAAATCCTGTGGATCAGATCCAATTACTGCTCCCGGATAGATAACACAATTCTCACCTATCCCTGTCCAACCTGTCACTATCGCATGCGGCATTATTTTTGTACCGTTGCCAATTTCAACATTTTCATCAATTACTGCATATGGCCCTATTTGAACGTTCTTACCAATCTTCGCATGGGGATGTATAACAGCGGTTGGATGTATATATGCAATTACTTTATTTTCTGCATTCATAATCCCACTCCTCACCAACGTCGGAACTTTATCCAACATCTTTTATATGGATAAAATCCATACGAGGAAAATTATTCCACCCTTCATATTTCTTTAAAAACAACTATTTTCAGAAAAATTTCATACATTTTTGGCATATTCCTATTGATCATAACTATTTTTCGGCATCATTTACTTTTTTTAGAGCAAATGTAAAATCTCCCTGAGCTACAAGTTTATCATCGACAAAAGCTTCTGCATGGAGTTTGCCAAATTCTCCCCGCACTTTCATTAAGCTGGCTTTCATTACTAATTGATCACCGGGAACAACGGGAACTTTAAATTTCACATTTTCCATTCCACCAAAAAATGCCAGTTTTCCACGATTTTCTTCCGGATATAGCATGGCAAACCCACCCACCTGTGCCATAGCCTCCAAAATAAGAACGCCTGGCATTATCGGATGATTAGGAAAATGTCCGCGAAAATGTGCCTCTCCTATCGTTACATTTTTTATTCCTATTGCACTTTTAAAGGGAACAACTTCCAGGATACGGTCAATAAGCAAAAACGGCGGACGATGCGGCAATACTTTTTGAATTTCATTTATATCGATCATTCTTATTCCTCCAATTTTTAAACTATTGGCAATTTCTTCTTATTATCTTTGCCAATTCGGTATTAAGTTGATGTCCTGATTTTACGGCAATAAAATGCCCCTTTACAACTCCGCCGCTCAGTCTGATATCACCTATTATATCAAGTATTTTATGACGGACTAACTCGTCTATAAAACGCAGTTTATTTATCCATCCTTTATCATTATAAACAATTACATTATCTAACGTTCCGCCCAAACCTAATCCCATCTTTTTGAGCTGCTCAATTTCTTTTTCGTAAGCAATAGTGCGTGCAGGAGCTATTTCTTCTGCATAAGTCGATTCATCAACTATAAAGTCAGCATATTGTATGCCTATTAAAGGATGTTCATTCAATGATGTAAAACTTATTCTCAATCCATCATAAGGAACAGCTATGACAAATCTCTCTCCGTCATCTATGCGGTAAACTTTATCTATAATCACCGGCCTGCGCTGCCTGTCCTGTATTTTTCTGCCTGCCTTCTGCAGTGCGGCAAAAAAATAAGCAGAACAGCCATCCTCAACAGGCGGCTCCTCTCCATCTATCTCTATGTAACAATTATCAATAGCATATATATGTAGGGCTGAAAGAAGGTGCTCAATGGTAAAAATCCGCACATCACCATTGCTGATAGTTGTGGCCCGAACGGTTGTCGTTACATGTTCCGCAACGGCTTCTATCTGCGGCATTCCCGGCATATCAGTTCTCACAAAAACAATGCCGGTATCCACTGGGGCCGGCAATATCTTCATTATGACACCTTTTCCTGAATGAAGCCCCATTCCGTCACATATGACTTGCCGAGCCACTGTTGTCTGATAACACATTAAAAATCCTCCCGCTAGATATTATTATATTTTACAGGACTTCTGCTTTTCCTGCAAGTCCTTTTGCGGTACGACGCAGCCGCCGTATTATTACCTGCATTACGGCACTGTATATGTAATTCCCCAAAATGGCTCTTTATCACGCCATCCCGCTGTTATTTGCAATCCGCGCGCCGTTGCCATACGAAGACCATATGATGTTTTTTTATCGATATGTTCTATCATTAATGACATATCCGGAAAGGATCCTCCTTTTGAAAGCGGAATCAGTCTTGTTTCTACCCCTACAAAACCATCTTTATAATAGTTGGTGCCGACTCCCGCCGTAAGTCTCAGCCCAAAAGGCACTGCCTTGCTAGCCGAAATATAGACAGATCTTTTATCATTGTTTGCCATATCATATACACCCAAGGCTATACCGGGATTAAGAATTTTTTCCTGCCGGATATTAACCTTGGCATTTAAGGTTTTTAAGGTATGTTCTTTATCTTCATTGCGCAATGAACCGCTTATTTCTATATTTTTCGTTAAAGGAAGAGCAAAAACTTCATAATTCTTTTTATCAAGACTATAATACCCCACTTCCATTTGATCAGTCCTTACTATATCAGAAGTAGGAATATCAATCAGACCAGTCGATCCATATGTGGTTGGAGCCATTTCAGCACATGGTAGTTTAAACAGAATCACAGCAGCAAGAATAGCCGACATATATATGTTGCGCAGCATGGTATAATCCTTTCAAGTTGTTCTTATATTATCTATTATAATATAACTAACCAAAAAAAACGGCTGGCGCCGTTTTTTAATACAAAATTTTTATTTAACGATTATATTATGCCACGTATTCAGATTGACGTATATACTCTTTCCAAAAACAGCATACTTTTGTCAAAACTACTTTACATGAAACTTCATCAATTATCATTCCCTGAATCACGCTGCATCTTTTTCATTTTTTTCAGCAACTCCGGCAAATGCGATGAAGCAGCTGTGATCCTCAGCCATTCCTGATGGGGCCTGGCCGGAAAACCTGCGTAAAAAACACCTTCAGGTGTATCATTTATAACACCGGACCGTGCTGCGAATATCGAATCGGCACCAATATTAATATGTCCTACTATACCCGCTTGTCCACCAAAGGTCACATTTCTTCCCACCTTTGTGGAACCGGATATACCTGTTTGAGCAACAATCAAAGTATTTTCGCCGATGTCGCAGCTATGCCCAATATGTACAAGATTATCAATTTTTGTTCCCCTGCGAATATAAGTAGACCCCATTGCAGCACGATCTACTGCCGCATGTGCTCCTATTTCAACATCATCTTCTATAACTACGTTTCCCACCTGAGGAACTTTTATATGTTTACCGTTTTTAGTGACAAAACCGAAACCGTCAGAACCGACTACGGCTGAACTGTGAATTATCACATTTTCACCGACTTCGCAAAATTCGCGCACTGTAACGCTTGAATACAACATGCTGCCCTTGCCAATTCTTGCGTATTGTCCAACATAAACATGTGGGTATAATATCACATTATCGCCGACAACTGCATTATCATCAACAACTGCAAATGGCATAATGGCCACATTTTTGCCGATTACAACGTTATTACCTATCGAGGCTTTATCACTTATTTTGCGTTTTATTGCCAACGGTGGAGTAAAAAGCTTTACGAGCTTTATAAATACTTCCCGGGGATTATCCACAAAAATAGCCGGCAGAGAAAAATTATCTACGGTATTAGGAATAATTACGGCAGATGCACCGCATTTTTCAGCCTCTTCAATATGCCCATCAACAGCAAATGTGATATCTCCTTGAGCTGCTGCCGCAATGCCCGCAACTCCCCTGATCATAATTGTCGCCTCACCGGCCAGTCGTCCGTCAATGATTTGAGCCAGCTCACCTAATGTTTTTTCCATAGCTGAATACTCCTCACTGCAACTTTTGAATAACTTCATCTGTTACATCAATACCACCCTGTACAACGACTCCATCCACACTGGCCGCATTTTCTTCCGGGGCTGTCGGATCAATACCGGCTGATGATTTAATAGTTACCGCAGACAATCCTTTTTCCTTGGAAATCTGTTCCAAAATTTTATCTATAAGCGCTTGTCTCTGAGCATTGTATTTCTGCTGCACTCCATAAACTTTGCGTTGAAGATCCTGTACTGCCTTTGTATAATCCTCCTTAGACATGCTGTCTTGTTTTTTAGACAAGTCTTCCATCTGTTCAGTAAAAGGTTTATACTCTTTCTCAAAATTGTCGTTCAATACTTTCAGCTGAGGACTTTCCGCAGCAACTCGACTTATATCTATATAACCTATTTTAGCTTTATTGGAACACCCTCCCAATAATACACTAATTCCTATAATCAACAGCGATACCATCAAAATATATTTCATTTTTTGATTCAAAATCTTATTCCTCCCTGCCTGTTTAACCGGCATTCTGCATTTGTTTTAGGACATCGTCTGTAATATCCAGCACAGACGATGTTGTCACTATTTGGTCACTGAAAAGACTGTCCCATCCATCCTTTGTCAAAAATGTATCATTTGATATTTGCTGTTGATCGGCATAAATGATATCCAAATGATACATAACAGCAAATTTCGATGCTTTCGCAGCAATATCATTGATCATAATTTCTCTCAATGCATTTATCTCACTATTCTTATTATCAAATGCTTTTAATAAGGCTAAATATGTTTTTCTGCGATCGGTCATTTCATCATTCTGCCTTTTTATCATCTCTTCTCTCGCATTTTCGAAAGCTGCTTTTTGCGAATCGGCTTTAGCCAGATTATCAGCATCTCTTTCTGTCAAGGTACCTTTAAAATGATTAAGACGATCGCTGTAATATTTTCCCAGTTCCTTTTGAATATAACTTTCATATTTTTCTGAGACAGCCCGAACCTTTGCAGAACGTTCTTTTTTCAGCCTCATAATTTCCTTCTGAAGATTATCTATTTCATCGGGAGTAAGTCGCAAATTTTCCGCATTATCCAGTTTTAAGGAACAATTGAAGATTGCATTTTCATATTTATCATTTTCCGTTTTCATCTCTGCCGATTTTGGGTCAGCTACCTGCGCACGCAAACTTTTTTCCCTTGCCACCAGTTCATCCTGCAGTTTCCTATCAACAATACGTATGCCCATATCATCTTTCTGTTGTGCAAGATTAGAAAAAGCCTCTGCTGTTTCATTGTCTGATTTCTCTTGCGGAATATTTCCGGGCTGCTTACTTATTTCTGCGGCAATAGCTGTCCTTTCATCGTAAAGTTTGCGCAAATCATTGTAACGGGGATGCAGTTTAATAACTTCACTAAGTCTTATTACTCCAGCACTGTAATTTGAAGAGGGCTTGTCAGCAATCGGCCTTGAAAAATACTTTACAGCAAAAAAAGCCGATATCAGGACAGCAATAAGTACAACTGCGCCGACAGCAGCGTTTCTGCCTCTTTTTGACGGCCGCTTATCCATAAAACATCCCACCTCCCCAAAGCATGGCTAAGATTCCTGCAACAGCAGCGATTTTCAATAAAATTACTGTTGTTTTTTCATCTTGCTCATAACATCCTGTGTTATATCCTGTCCGCCGTAAATGACACTATTTTTATCCAGTACAACAGCTAATCCCTTTGCATCTGCAATTGACTGCACGTTAGCCTTTACTGTTTCTACAATCGGGTCCAGCAATTCTTTCTGCTTTTTAAGCATATCTTCTCTCACCGTATTGGCATAGTCACTTTTTTCCTGATCACTCATATTTGCCGTTTTGCTGTTGAAATCATCTTCTGCCTTTTTTTGTTCATCCTGCATCTGCTGGCGTGCTTGTGCTAACTGTGGTGAACTTGAGACAAGCTGACGGTAATCGACAACCCCTACATTAGAGGAAGATGCTGCCGAAGCCATTCCCGTGTCATATTGCGATATACCAATAGCCACAATACTAAGTACAAATACTGCAGCAATAACAAAGCTTATAATTTTTATCTGTTTCTTCTCAAAATTGATCATCAAACTATTCTCCCTTTATTTAAGCATATTATATATCCTTTAGAACAGAATCATTATAGCAAACAAAGCTTTTTTATTCAAGCAGACAGTCAAAAATGCCCTATCAATCTCAGCCACTTGTCTTCTTTATGATCGGACTGCTGCCAGACATATTCCAGGCTGACAAAGTCATGTACATTATATCTTACTGCACCCTCCCAAAAATCCTGTGACGGAGCATAGTCAAACCGAGCCGACCATTTTCTGTTGAATATTCGTTGCGTATCAATGCTCCAATAATTATTATCAAAAAAGTACCGCCCGCCGACACGCCATCTGTTGTCAAAATGATAATAGTATCCTGCGGCCCAGTCCAAATCAGCTTCCTGTGGTTTAAAAAAGATCTGGGTAAAAAATTCATTTTTAGGCGTTATAAAACTGCCGGCATGAAGTTTATAGGTCATGCTTTCACCGTTATTGGCACGCCCAAAGTCAGCCCATCCCTCAATATTTATATTATATTTCGCCGTATCAGAATAACTATTTATCATAGTTTGCTCATCCGGTCTTATTTCCACTTGTGTATGTATAGCCAGCAGTGAAAATGACGTTCTGCGATCTAAAGCTTCACCCAGCCTTTTCGCAAAATAATCTTTATGCCTGTTTACAAAAGCTACCGGAACACCTAAAAGTATATTGGTCTGTGTCTGAAAAAAACTTCTTTCCTGCAGCAGATAAAGATTGGGAACTGTATCTGATCTCATCGCCAGGTCAATATTTCGTACTACCGGCATCCGCGGATAAATAGTTACTGTTACACCTGTAACTTCCCCAGTTCTCATCTCAAAATCTGCCCTGAATTCAGGCAGCCTCTTTTCCATAAAATCATTTAAACTATGTTTTAAAACGCCATTGCTCCAATCGACCGCATCTACAGGAAGCCCGCATAAGTTTTCCGAAAACAGCTCATGCAGTCCTTGTATATCATTCAGCGCCAGAGCAGCGATTTCCGGTGAGACACCGTCCGTTGCCACCTGTACATCGACATCCTTAATAGTGTCATTCCACGGCAGCAGACTGACTTTTACGTTCACAGTTTCATTCACAGATGATATAAAAACATCACTAACAGTATAACCTATAAGTATTTTATCAAATACATCTTTTATTATTGTTTGATATTGCACTTTCCCTGTATCGATTTCATCCATGCTTCTGCCATCCATTAGCTGACCTGCAATCACTGAAACACTGGCCTGCATCCTATTTTTAATCATTGTTGGCAGCGGGCCGGCCGACACGACATCAACAGCAATATTATCATCATTTGCTATTGCTGCATTGGCAGCGTGAAATCCGAATAAAAATACACATACCGGCAAAAGCACAAATATTCTTCTAAATTTCATAATACTGCCTTTTAAACCTTTTTAAAACGTTCCGCCCACAGAGAAATTTGTTCTTCCTCCATCTTCACCTATACCATAGTCAAGGCGAAGAGGACCAACAGGTGTTTCGATTTGAATGCCGATGCCGTAACTATGATGAAGGCTGAAAGAATCTTCTATAGACTGCCATTGCCAATTCTTTCCGCTCCATGCGTCGCCCATATCAAAAAAAAGTGCTCCCTGTACTTTTGTCACTACCGGAAATCTATATTCGACAGAGCCGGAAATCATGTTATTCCCCTTGAACTGATCATCTTTGTACCCGCGCAGAGAACCTTGTCCGCCAATCTGAAACTGTCCGGCTTCAGGCAGATCATTATCCGAATATCCACCGTCAAGACGCAGCGCTAAAACATGTGAATGCCCCAAGTTATAGAATCGCTGGCTGTTAAACATATACTTGTTATAATTGAAATCGCCGCCCATACCGGCAAATTCCGCAGCTATACTGTAGGTACTGCCCTGTGTCGGATTGTAAACATTGTCTCTGGTGTCAAGTGAATGAGTAAGGATTATGCTGCGTGTAGTACCAAAATTGCTGTCCAGCCATGCAGTTTCATTACTTCGATCATAATCACCTTCCTCATGACCTTTATATTCATCCTGCCTGTTCTTTAACGTTATAAAATTCGTTGTATATTCATTTACCGGGCGGCCAAAAGTTATTTCCCCGCCTTTGTAATTGCGGTTATAGCCTTCTATCTCATGTCCGTCCGTATTATAATCATAATATTCATAGGTCCGATCATATAAGCGCAGTGTCATTGATGTTTCTTTCGAATCAAGCCAAGGATGACGATAACTAAAAGAAATACCATGATCATCATCATCATTACCGCCAAATTCATAGGTCAGTTTTGCCGCATCGCCTGTCCCCCGAAAATTACTGTCGCTCAAACTGATCATCCCTATTACACCATCACTGTTGCTATAGCCTGCACCTACACCAAAGGAACCCGTCCGTTTTTCTACAACTGTAGTTTCTATTATAACGCCATTGGGGTTTTTACCGGGCAGCAATTTCATATTCACATCTTCAAAAAAGCCCAAATTATAGATACGCTGCATGCTGCGTTTTGCAAGTTTTGCATTAAATGTGTCCCCCGGTTTCATACGCATTTCTCGCGTTATGACTTTTTCCTTTGTCTTATCATTGCCCTTTACAGAATATCCCTCAAGCACACCTTCATTAAATTTCAGATTCAATACGCCATCTTCATTTATTGACATGTCATCGATCTTCGCAAGAATATATCCTTCTTTTCTATATGCTGCTTCTATATTGGCTATATCATCGCTCAGCGTTTTGCTGTTTAAAAGCTCCCCTTCTTTCACAGTCAGCATAGATCTTATTTTATCCTCGGGAAGTTCTTTGTTGCCGGATATGTTCACTTTATGAAGAACGGGATTTTCCATAACGTGGTATGTTATTTTTACTCCTTCAGGCACTACTTCATATGTAGGAAAATTATCATAAAATAATCCCGTTTCATAAATAGCCTGACGATCTGCTTCTACATTGCTGCCCTTAAAGGTATCGCCCGCTTTTATTTTCACAACATTTGATACAGTTGATGCCGGTAATGTTTCCAAACCTGTTACATCAACACTGACCACAATTTGCCCGTCATATTGATTTTCTGTTTTTGTCAGATCGTCTTCGGAAGGACGCTGCTGCTTCCAAATATCAATAGGTTTTATTTTATTACTGCTTTCCGCTCCAGACGGCGCCTCAGAATGAAGCGTTTCTTCATCTGCTGTCGGAGAAGCTCCAGTATCCTGACTTGTTTCTGCTCTATCAGTTACTGCCAATTGCTGTCCGCTCGTCGTACCTTCATCAGCGGTTGTATAGACTTCACCATCATCCTGCGCATATACAACAGGTGCTTTTACAAAAGCAAAATTAGTAACGGCTACTGCCAAAGCACAGGCTAACAAACGACCCTTTTTTCTATTCAAATAAATTACCTCCTGAATTTTTTAAATTTTTATTATTCCTGCAAAGTACTCTTTGCTGTGTGCATCAATTGCTGCATTTTTTTAGAAGGTGCCTGTATTGCCTTCTCTGTATCCTCTTTTTTAGGAACTATTTCTTCATGATCTTTTTTTACGGCAGATTCTTTTATTTCTTTTTCTGCGGCAGGCTGCTGCACAATAGGGCTAATAGCAGCGGGCTCATTACCTGCTATTTCTTTTATAGATTCTGGCGGAGGTGTCTGTACTGCAGTTACAGTGTTCTCCTCCTGTTTTTCTGCTGCAACGACAATAGGCGGCACAGGTTTTACCGCAGCAGCTCTATCTTGTACTACAGTCAGCTGATAACTGCCTGCAGCCAAAAGTAAAACACCTGCAGATAAAGGTATTATATATTTTCGCCAAAACGGTTTAGCAAACTCCGTCATTTTTTCTCTGGCGCGTTTTATTTCCGCTTCTGCCAGCATAATATGCAAATCGCCGCGTATATTATTCTTATTTTCCAAGGAATTTTCCGCTTTTCCCAACCATTTTCTGGCTGCAGTGACATGGTCCTTCATCACATTGTCAACTTTTGCCATAAAGCTGTCCCTCCTATCCATGCTATTATTAAAATCCATTTCCAGAAAATTTTTCCGCATGTCATTTTAGATTAAATTCGCTTCTATTCAGGCTTATTCCTTTTTTAAACAGCTTTTATAACAACAAACGACGTATTGCTTACATATTGCTCACCTATTTAATTTTATATGATATTTATTCAATTCCAATGCTGCATAAATTTGGCCATCATTCCGCGCAAACGGCGCACTGCTGTTTTCTGCAGGCGATAAACATGAGATAAACTTACCTGCATTGTATCAGCCAATTCTTGTGGTGCCTTATCTTTCAAATAAACGCCATCAAGAACCGTCCTTTCTTTAGGCGGCAGACGAAGCATTACTTCCTGTATACGTCCTGTCAAAAAATTTTTTTCGGCTTGATCTTGTACATCTGCTGTAATATCTGCTATCGCTACCATATCATCCCAAAAATCATGCAGGCTGCAGCATTTATTATCTCCGGCGTATTCTCTGCCCATATAATTCAGTACACGCCCCTTTATCCGATGAACAGCATATAATGAAAATGCAACCTTTTTCTCCGGATCATATCGTTCTACAGCTTCGATAAGTCCCACTGTACCTTCCTGAATCAAATCCATTGCCGACTCCATTTTCCAAAAGGGTCGTACACATTTAAATACGAGGGGCTGATAGGCTTCTATGATTTTGCATCGGGACTGCTCGTCATTTTCCTGCTTATATGCGTTCCATAAAATTTTCTCCTCTTCCTGCGTAAGCAATTTTACTTTTTTTATTTCAGCCATATAATCATTTATATCCATAATCAACCACCTCCTGCCATGATGTAATTTTTAGCTTTAAAACCTAAGACTCTCCTCTAAGTAATTACTCAAAACTTTATATTTGCTTCCAGCGTCATCCTGTAACCATCTCTGCTATCCCACTCATTGAGGATACTCATGCTTTTATTGATGTCATATTGTATCCCGAATTTATGATCATCATAATTTATACTGTTTGTATATTTAAGCATAGTTTTACTGGAAATATATTTACCGACTTCAATATTGTATACTTCATCATAATTGTTTTGCCCGCTATGCTCATTTTCATTGTAAACCGTATCACTTACGATATTAAATTCATCAAGCTGCAGGGTATCTCTCACAAAATTTTCTATCTCATTGAAAAAACTCATTTGCAGTCCAATTGTAGCCAGCTGTGTCAAATCAGAAGAGTTGACATTTTCTCCCTGCCTATATGCATTGCGGAAGGTCAAAAGTTTTATTATTTCTTCCTGACTCATCTGGGGCTCCGAAGTAAGCAGGAACTGCATATTGTCTACCGGCCCGTCTATGGCTAAATTTACCTTTGTCTGAGACAAATTTGCATCAGCCTTAAACGTTATGCTAGGCAAAAATGAGCCGACTTGGTTAAAATAAGCGCTTCCTTCTCTTATTTTAAAAACTGTCCTTAGATATTCAACACTGCCCCGCAGTACATTGATTTCTCCTGACGGCATCGGATGGCTTGTTGTCCCTGCAAAATGCGCTTTTCCACTTATGTCCATATCATAAAGCATCGACTTGTAAAAACGAACATCATTGCCTATATTTATGCCCATATCAATCAGCATTTCCGGTAAAAAGGAAGAATTACTGTCAGGGATTCCCGGAAAAGATACTGTAGCTTTTTCTATATCAATATTGCCTGTCAGTTTGGGCATAACTCTATCAAAAAACTGCCCTTCGCTCAAAGAAATTTGAGCACTGAACGGCCCGCGGTAAAAGCTGCTGTCAATAGAAAGCTTATCGGCATTTAAAGAAAAATTGTACTGTCTCAGTCCGCCGCCTGTTATTAATGTATCTCCTGTGAGAGAATACGTTCCGCTGCCCATTTGCCCGCTGAAATTATTTATTTTCATCTTCTCACGGTCAAAAATTATATCCATTTGCATATTCTGTATCGGCAGCCCCAGCTCTTTTATTTTCATTGCCCCATTATCCATTTTTAAAGCTCCTGAAAACAATGGATGAGCCAACGTTCCATTTATTTTCAGATTTCCTTTCAATGGTCCTGTTGCCCAATCCACATGCTTTGTCAGCAAAGGAATAATGTTCAGATCAGCATTATCCAAAGATATATTCAAATCTACCTGTTCATAGTTTGTCAGCATCTCCCACGGTTTTGCCTTTAATGCTGCGAGAGGAATCTTTCCGCTCGCTGAAGCCCTATATTCACCCTTGTTCAGCAATATTTGTCTGACATTGATAACACCCTTATCCATATTTATCAGGCCCGTCATCTTATCAAAGGTTGCCGTTCCCACCCCGCCATTGATTATTTCAAAAGACACATTGGCCTCCGGATCATCAGCAGTTCCGCTCAATTGGGCATATGCATTCATTGTACCAGTGACATCCGCATTATAATTTACAAGACCTGTCAACAGTTTTGCGTCCAAGCCCTCCGTGGAAAAAGTCATATCTATAGGACCGTTTATTACCCAGGTCCCCTTTGCCGCTGCCTTTCCGCCATTTTGTTCTCCATAAAATTTATTAACCGTTATCATATTATTATTATAAGATGCATCAATAGTGATCTTTTGCAGCGGATACTCTTTCAAATAACCATTTTCTATTCCTCCCGATAAATGCATATCAGGATTATCCAAATTGCCGCTTAGATCGACACTGCCATTAAATGTTCCCCGCAAATAATCATTTTTCAAATTAGCCATTGCTGCTAATGTTTCAGCCTTTACGCCATTTACCTCTAATTTTCCCATCAAAGCTCCATTAAAGATATCGGCCTGCCCGTGCAGTGACACGCTGCCATCCCCTTGCAGCCACTGCAGGTTGTTGACTGCCAATACTCCATTTTGATAATTGCATTGTCCATTTACTGAAGTCACAGATTCTCCGTTAAAAATTAATTTTTCTGCCTGCAAATTACCGGAAAAATTTATATTATCAAAAGTTCCCCCGATATGTCCTGTAAAATTTGCCCGCCCCTCAATGGGATATGGCAGATAAGACGGCATTTTGGCAAGCTCTATATCATCTATCAGCACATCAAAGTCCAGTGTATTGCTGTTATATATCTGACCACTGATTTTCACATTGGCAAACGGTGATTTTACACTGAAATTCCGGAGAGTCGCATTCCCGTTTGAATAAGTATAATCACCCTCCGCTGCAGTCAAAAGGAGTCCATGATAACTGCCCTCGTGAAAAAGTATATGTCCTGATGCCGCAATATTATCCAGTGATCCTGTCAGATGCAGTGTATTATCAATATTTCCTGTTATAGGCTGCCCGGGAAAAAGTATAGCTGCAAAATTTTCTATTCGCGCATTCTTAGTATTTATTAACAAATCGATGCCTCGGCTTCCCTTGAAACCCACAACGCCTTGCGCACTGTGTACAATCTCATTGTCTTTATTTCTGACCGTAAATTTCTTTATCTGTACTCCATCCATACTGCCAACGGCAGAAACCCGCAGATTATGATAAGGTTGATTCAATATCTGTCCGTCTGCAGCTCCCAATTCCAGTTCTAAATACGGGTTATCCATATTCCCGCTCAAATGTCCGTAAAATGCCGCAGATCCGGTTGCTGGCATAGTTGTAAAATTCTGAAGTAACGCCAGATCTATATTTGAACCATAAAATTCCAAATTCAGCTGCCGCCCGTCAATAGTCCCGGCCGCTGAGGCATTTCCCCTGCCGTCAAGTGATACGGTCAGCGCTCCTATGTCAATATGCTGCCCTTTTTTCATCAGAGAAACATCTGCTTTATCTATGGCGATTCCATTATATGCTGCATTTTTTAAAGAAGCCGACGCATATCCTTCTATACTGTCAAAATCTGTTGTTTTCCCTGTAAAAACGGCATTAGCCGAAATTGTTCCCGAAAGTTTCGGCAGATATTCTTTTAATGCGTCACATTGTATATTTTCCACAACAGCATATACCTTATATGATTCATCATTTATATGATATATTCCATTGGCCATGACTTTCCCACCCGCGAAATCAAAGGAGCTGTCCTTTATATATAAAACATTATCCGCAAAACTTCCTTTTACTCGTGCATTGCTGAGTGTATATCCATAAAGGCTTGCCTCCTTTACAGATAAATCCGCATAAATTATTGGTGAACTGACTGTTCCCTCTACCTCAGCAGAAAATGCCGTATCTCCGTCAAAAGGAATATCTTTTAATATGTGTTTAGGATTTATTGCATCTGACTGTACTGTCAAAGCTAATTTGGGATCATCTGCAAAATCTACTTTTCCATGGAGATTCACTGTCTCTCCTTCTACTGCTGCCTTTGCAAAAACAGTCAGATAATCTTTATTGAAAATAATCTGGCTTTTAATGCCATCGACATCCATCCCCATCACTCTGCACGATGCATCCTCAATATCCGCTTTCCCCCTGAGGGCTGTCAATTCTTCGCCATCCAGATCGGCAACAATATCCGCATTTTTTATAATGCCGCCGTTTATGGTGACATTCTGCGGCAGCATATTTTCCGGTATAAGATACAGATACGAGGAAACGTCAATTTTATCTGATTTTACACTAAAATGTTTTTTATCATTTTCCATACTTCCCGAAAGAACAATTTTAGTACCCGCATTTGTAAAATCCGCTTTTATAAATGTCTGAGGAAAATCTGACATATCAATATCTGCGTTTACATTTGCAAAATCAAATTTTTTACCCTCAAGTCCAATATTCATCTCCCCATTTTCTGCTTTTATATTTCCTTTAAAGGTACTCTCTGTCTGACTATCTGTAGTGATGTCGTTATAATTCCACGTACCGTCTTCTCTTTTTATTATATCGGCTATAGGTCTGTTTATATTTACAGAGGTGATGCTGCCTGCCATATCGCCAAAAATGATTGATACCGGATTGAAAAAAACAACAGCCTCATCTGACGAAATGATCCTATCGCCATTTTTATCATAAATAATTATTTTATCTGCTCTTATGCTTGATAAAGAAATTACCCGCAAAGAACCTATTTCAACCTTTGTATGTACAGTCTGCGTCAAAATATCACTGATCGCCCGTGCAGCGGATTCCATAAAAGCATTTGAGCGGCTTACATAAAAAAAAGAAGCCGCAATCAATATACCGATAAATGCAAATACAATTATCGCAACCTTTTTTTGCGGCATCTTCATTCATTATCCTCCTGCCAAGCACCCATAAAATATATTTTAGTTATTTGATTCCGTACCGCGGTCAAGTACATTAAGTCCTGAGGAATCATTTTTCTCTGCATCGATATCATCAGTACCTGGCACAGTAATATCCTTAGCCACTAATTGTGCTGATATTCCCATAGCTTTGTACAAAGCTGCCTTACTGGTAGTATAGTTGTATAAGGCCTGATTATAATTCATGCGTGCATTCGTATAATAGGTAATAGCATCAAGCCTGTCACTGTTAGTGCCAACTCCTGCCTGATAACGTACATCAGCTATCCTGTTATTTTCTGCTGCCTGATCAACAGCCGTTTTAGTTGTTATAATATTTTGACGAGCTGCATCCATAGACAAGTAAGCCTGACGTACATCAAGACGTATTTGGTCATTTGTATCAGCTTGTTCCTGCTGAGCGCGCACAAGTGCCGCTTCAGCCTGCTTTACCTGAGAATGGGTAACATTGCTGTCAAATATATTCCAGCTTGCTTGAACACCATACCAGGATTTATCACTTTGATCATTATTCAGCATGTTATTGCCATCTATGCTTTTTTCCGCCACTGCCGAAACCTGCGGTATATAACCAGCTCTTGCCGCGGCTATCGCTGTTTCAGCCTGCTCAACCGTCTTTTGCGAGGCTATGCCATCGGGTCTGTTTTCAATCGCTATATCTGTGCATTCCTGCATCGTCTTAGAAAAACCTGTATCCATCAAGTAATTATCACTCGGTTCAACGGCAGTCATAAGATTCTGCCCTATGATCTTATTAAAGCTTGTCACAGCTATCTGCAAATTATTATCTGCCGTAACAAGATCCTGCTGCGCATTTGCGAGGTTCACTTCAGCTTCAAGTAAATCTACTTTAGGAACAACTCCGGCACTATATTTAGCATTGGCAATCTGTACATGTTCATTATACTGTGTGACAGTATCTTCATCGACTTTTTTTATATTTTGATAATTTAAAATGCTATAGTACGCCTGTAATGTTTGAAGTTCTATACTTTGCTGTTCATTTTTTAAGGTAAGTGCACTTATATCCACACCCAGTCTGGCACTTTTTACATTATTTTCAAGTTGTCCGCCAGTATATATGGGAATACTTGCTTCCAAAGAATTACTATATGAATGATCAATGTTCAGATCATTGTAATAATGACCGGCCACTTTGTAGGCCGACCCTGCCCACGTCAATGTAACGCCGCGTTTGCCCTGCGCTTCTCCCAAAACGGCCTTCGCCTTATCAAGATCAGCCTCTTCTTGTTTTATGCTATGGTTATTATTCAACGCTTCCGTGATACTTTCCTGCAAAGACATCGCGCGCGCAAACACCGTAGAGCTTAATGATACCGTTAAAATTCCACTTAAAACCAATGCGGTCAATTTTTTTGTCCACTTATTTTTATTCTTTATCAAAACTGCTGCCTCCCAAATATGAACGTGTATAATCAAAACACTTTTTAAAATTCCCTGCGTATGCCCAAATAGGTCGTTCGGTCAGCCTTGCTGTTGACATCATTGACCTGGCCAAGAAGATAAACATCTGGTGCTATTCTATACTGTCCCCGCAGTTTAATTCGAATGTCATCAGAATCATACGCATCAACAGAAAATCTCCATGGCCCGCTGTATGTATCAATCCCCACTCCGGGTTTATTATCGATGAGACCCATGCGGCCTGAAAAAAAATTATTTCCGGAACCTATCTGCAAATTCGTGGTTGGATTATCCCCCCCGATATCATCTCCTCCAATTAATAAAAAATCATTAGGATTATCATAAATTCTAAGATCAGCATTAACCATCAAATCGGATTTTTTCCCGCTGTACAAAACATCCGTGCCCACTTTTGTTTGGATAGAACTGATCTTAGTCATTATTTTATTGGCCCTTTTCGAAACATCACTGGCATTATGAATCATGCTTTGCAGCTCTTCCGCTGTCTGCGGATCAGATATAACAGGCTCTAAATTCGCTGCCATTTTCTCAATTCTGTTGCTGGTACTGGCCAGATTGGCAACTGCCGTCCTCATGTTTTCAGTCATTTGACCGTCACCATTCATTTCATTAACCATATTTTCTACACTATAGGATGTGCGTTGCATACTTGAAGTCAGCAATACCATATTCTGTATTATATCATTGATATTTCCCTCATTATTGCCCGCCATACGGGCTATTACCGCAGCGGCTTGATCCATGCTTTCTGTGATATTTTTCAGATTGACTGCTGATGCGATCAACGATTCCTGCACCTGCTGATTGCCGATGATATTATTCATTGAGGTAATCATTTTATCAACTTTTTCCAATGTTTGAGACGCTGATGCAACCAAAGATTCAATACTGTGTTCTTCCGTCCCCTTTACCATCTCTCCATCAGACAAATAAGTATAATCTTCCTGTCCATCAGCATATATATTGACGAATTTTTCTCCCATAAGCCCATCACTGGATATAGTTATTACCGAACTTTTTGGTATCTTTATATTGTCTTTTATTTCCATGAGAACATCCGCACCAAGCCCATTTGTATTAACAGTCCGCACCTTTCCCACATCAACCCCCGCATATCTGACCAGTGCGCCGGGTTTCAATCCATTAACATATTTAAACGATGCTGTTATCTTATAATTTGGTTCTCCCCCAAAGCTGATGTGGCCTAACTGCATTATGATAGCTATTGCCAGCACTAACGCCAAGATCGTAAAAAGACCAACTTTAGCCTCTGTTGTCATATAATCACCTCCACCACAGGATTAATAGACGAAACCATCCTATTTAACAATAAGCTCAATCCATTTTATATTATTCGTCCACCATTTATAAATTCCTGTACTCGTTCATCAGCAGAAGTTTTTATAGCCTTTGCATCCCCCACAGCTATAATTTTCCCTTCGTAAATCATCGCAATACGATCAGCAATATAATAAGCACTGTTCATATCGTGTGTGACTACTACCGATGTCACTCCCATTTTTTCCTGTGTATATTTTATAAGCTTATCTATTTTCCCCGCCATAACTGGATCAAGCCCGGATGTGGGCTCATCATATAATATTATTTCAGGTTCAAAGGCTATCGCCCGGGCCAAACTTACACGTTTTTTCATACCCCCGGATAGTTGGTTCGGCATATACTGTCCAAATTGATCCAAGCCGACCGTATGTAATTTCTTTTCTACTATACTCTCTATTTCTTTTTCAGCCAGTGAACTATGTTCTCTTAAGCCAAATGCTACATTGTCGGCAACTGTCATGGAATCAAAAAGTGCCGAATATTGAAAGACCATTCCCATATTCAACCTGACTTTATCAAGTTCTTCTTCTCTTAAGCTCGATATATCTTTATCCTTTATCCAGACATGACCGCTGCTCGGCTGTTCCAAGCCGATCATCAGTTTCAGCAAGGTGCTTTTCCCAGAACCGCTGGCTCCTATTATTGCAAGGGTCTCTCCTTTATCTATAGATAAATTTATATTCCTTAAAACACTGTGGTCTCTATAAGACTTGTTCACATCTGTCAAATTTATTATCATCCAGTCACCTCATCGATATAAAATTGCAGATAAGAAACAATTGAAAAAAAAGATTGCCATAATTGCATCCACTACTGATTTTGTTGCTGCCTTGCCAACTCCCTCAGCCCCATTTTCCGCATTCAATCCATAATAACAGCCAATAACAGCAATAATAATACCAAACACCACCGCTTTTATAAGCCCGCCCGTAAAATCATGCACTATAACAAAGGTACCTATCGACTGCTTATACATAAAAGAAGAAATATCATAATAATTTGCGACCAGCCATCCGCCAAAGGAACCAACGACATCGCCAAAGACAACAAGAAGAGGCAGCATCAACATACAGGCAAGCAGTCTTGGTGCCACTAAATACCTGATCGGATTAGTAGCCATGACCTTCAGAGCATCAATTTGTTCAGTCACCTTCATAGTACTTATTTCTGCCGTAATAGCCGCACCGACACGGCCTGCTGCTACCACGCCTACCAGAACCGGTCCAAGTTCACGCCCAACGGCGATAGTCACTACACCGCCTATAGTAGACTGCGCACCGAACCTTATAAACTCAATAACGATCTGTAAAGTCAGTACCATTCCCGTAAAAAGCATCGTTAATGCCACTATCGGCAGTGTATCAACTCCAAGATGCGCCATCTGCTGAAGAATATGATGTATCCTTGGCATCCGCCGGCACTGGCTCAGCGTTTGAAAGAAAAGCATGATAAAGCCGCCCCATGTCCCTAAAACTTTCAGAACAGCAGTTCCAACAGCTTCCAGCATAAACATCCAAACACCACCTTCACTTCATAAAAACACTTTGCTTCAAAACATGCTCAGCAATAGTTTTTAATTCACCTACACTATTTTCACACCAAAATCATCCCTTAGATTTTAAAACAAGGTATCTGCAATACTCATATGTAAAAACATTCTATTACATGATTTTAACAATAATAAAAAAAATAGTAAATACTAATTTACTATTTTTTTTAAAAAGCAATACTATTATTTTTTTACATTTAAATTTATACGTACCACATTATCAATAATATAGCTCGTCACTGCTTTATTTTCTTTTGGTTCGAAGCTTTTTTTCCCCATTTGTCCGTCCGCTTCCAATTTTTTTTGCATTTCCAAAGCGCTGGCTATAGCCTTTTCCTGATCTTTTTCGCTTATCATTGCGGGAACAGCTGCTGCCACAATGATTTCATTATTCTTGTCAGTTTGTAAAAATCCCTTTATTTTATCGGCAGCTGACAATGATTTATTCTCCTCAGGCGTCAAATCCAATCCCTGCAACGGAGAAATAACCACCGGCACAAGACCGCCGCCTCTCACTTCCAGTGTCATATTGCCTGACGCCTGATTTTGCGGGACAGTATACGGGATAAGTATCTGTTCCTGCGGACTTCTGTATGGTTCAAGAATAACCTTCAAGTTTACCACTTCTCCCGGATGAACCACAGATTTATCGGGAATTACACTAATAATGGAGGCTGTTTTTCTTTTTTCATTAAATATCATATCAATACTTATACCTGTGACATCATACTGTCTATTTGTATCGGTACAAATAATATTCAGCAGCTGCCCTAATTCAGAAACAGCAAATTGCCCCACATCGGTACTGTTATAGTACATATTGCTTCTGTCTATTTCTCCATTATCAACAGCATTTGTTCTTATGGCAAATTTGACATTTGCAGTGCCAGAGCTGAGGCTATCTATAGTCCTGTCCAATGACGCATAAGCAACGCTTGCTGCTAAATTAGGCAGCAGCTCTTCATCATAAGCAATACTCGTGGCAAAAACTGATTGTTTTCCCGTCTGTTTATCAGTAACCGTAACCTTCATCGGAACTACAGAGGGATATCTGCCCAATATACCGCTCACACCAGAGTAGCGATCCTGATTTATACGTCCGATTATTTTTCCAAAAGATGAGACCTTTTGTCCGTTCACTAAGCCGCTCGCTGTACCGACAATGCTTGCATCCGTCATAAAATAGTTAACATTGCCCTTATATGTAAAGGGATGGCCGAAGGCCAGTATTCGATTTTCATCCACTGCCGTAATGGTACCCACTGCCCCTACGGAAAAATCTCCATAAGATAATGCCACTCCGACAGAACTTCCAGGGATCACATCAGCCGGACCGACAGGACTGTCATCATTTGAAGAAACGCCCGACCCTAAGCTCGCGGCATACGGATACATATTAAATGGCAAAAGCTCTTTTTTCAAAAAACTCATTCCTGCACCATAAAAACCGTTTACAGCCAATGGTATGCCGACTGATACATCATTAGGTGTGCTTTCATATCCATATGTCTTTTTCCAATCAGTCGTATCGACAAATTGCATTTTACTGCTTTCCTCTTGATTGATTTTCGGTTTGGTACCTATTATCATTTTATCCGATATATCTTTTTTCTTTTTGAATATAGCCTCCAGCTTAGCTTCATCCTTTGCAAGCATTTCTTTTCTGTCTAATGGATTTATCTTTACCTGTTTGATTGAGCCTTCATCAGCTTTTGGATCAGGCAGATTCCAAAGTTTTAACATATCTTCTATTGGTGTTATATAAAATACACGGGGATTTGTATCACTGCCAATACCGCGGGCAATAGCACCTATCAAGTATCCATTTACATACACGGGACTGCCGCTCATTCCATGTATGACACCGTTTGTATCATTTATAACCGGTCCGTAAGCTTCTGCCATGATCTGCCTGGCCGCGCCCTTCCCGTTATCAGTTACACCTATTATTTTTACATTGAAGCTTTCCACTTCGTTACCCTGCACCACAGTCTCAGCCGTTCCTATCATTCCAGGCTGCAATTGCTGTGCTGTCAATATTGGCGGCATAGCTGCCATACCAGTGACAGGTACTGATAAAATGCACGCAATTAATAACACAAAAAAACTCTTCCCAATTTTTTGCAAAAAATTCACCTCAAAATTTACTGGATTCTATATACCGACTCATGCAATTGCCCACATCATATCGACAACAAATAAACGCCCTGCACATTTTTTCTTCCAAACTAGAAAATTATCTGCTATTCGGCTGTAATCCTGGCCACGATCTGCCCAACTGCTATTTTTTCACCCGGATGCACCAGGATCTCCCTTACCGTTCCGTCCGACGAAGCCCTGCTGGCTGCCGTTTCTCCTGTCATTGTGTCTATTTTTACTAAATCGCTGCCTTCCTTTACCATACTTCCAGCTTGTGCTGTCCATGATACAGTTCCCGTTAAAGCGGATTTTTCCTCAATTATGGATTGAGCCTGTGCCATATGATAAATTCCCGCCATAATAACTATAAAAAATAAAATCAACAACTTTTTTTTCAATTCAAGCAGCTCCTTTCGCTATAAAAACATATATCATATTATTACTATAGCAATTAATTCTTATAAGCCTTTTCTTTTCATTATACATTAGCATACTTTAATAGCAAGCAGAATATTTTTGCTTTGCCTCAAATATTTTCTATCATTTTTTTTTCACAACAGCCAGTGCCACTCCCACAGGTCTTTCCATTCCATCTGACGGCGAATTGGTAATTTGCCCGCCTATCACCATTTCCGAAGAACCGCCACCATCAAAATTTACTGCCTCAATTGCCCCTGAATCAATCAGCAATTGTGCAAATCCGTTTAACGTCAGACCAGAGCTTTGCGATTGACGACCATCAACAACTACCAGCATCACATGACCATCTGCCTTGATTGCTGCAGCAGTACGAGGTGCTCTTCCGCCTGTTACATCTGGTCCTATCTGTTCATCATCGGCAGTTACATCTACCTTTCCATCTTTGACAAGCTGCGGTCCCACTCCCACAATTTGAACCGCATTTTTCCAAATATCGCCGAGATCTTCGTTGACAGTCATTTCATCTCCGACTTTCATACCGCTCAAAGCATCTTTCATTACACCATGTGCTGAAATTACAATTTGTCCGTCCCTCAGGGCTGTATCATTGGTATTTATCCTCACTATTTTATTATCCTGAACAACATATTCTATTCCATATTCATTAGTTCCCGTACTGTTCCCATAAAAAGAATTGTATTCCACTATCGTATCAGCACTGCGATCACAATTAACTCCGCTGATGGGAAAATCCCCGTTTTTAGTGTGAACACTTCCACTATAATTTACTATTCCGATTATCGCTTTTCCGGCAGTATCCATGCCAAATGCTGTTCGGGCCAGATATGTAGTCGTAGCAACAGTCCCATCAATTTTTGTCAAACCGTATACATCTTTTTGCCCGCCGAAATAAGAAGCATTGACTCCTGCTTCAGCATTATAATAGTGTACCATATTTGAAACCGTATTTTTCCCCAGGGTTCGTCCGCCGCCAAGTACAGGAATTAATTCAAATTTGGAAGGATCTATATCAAGTATATATGCTTTGAGCACTCCATCAGCATTACGTCTGTCGTATGCCGTATAATCAAGTCCGCTTTCAATACTGCGCTTTGTTGTATGTTCATAATATCTTTTTATATCTATAAATACTCTTGCCGGATTCTGCAGAGTATTTACCGTATAAGGCACCGCCTGATTCAATGCAATAAGGACGTTACAGCCTGACTGCGTATTTGTAATATCCACAGATTGTACTATATCGCCATCGACAGCTACATTATTTTTAGCTCTGGCCGCATCCACACCTGAAAAATCCATACGAATATTTTTTCCTGAAGGATCTGCAGTTACTTGATATGTTGGTACACTATCAAATTGAAGGACTATACGCACATTTTCCTCAGAGATCCCCGAACGGGCTTCTGTCATATTGAGTGGACGATTTGCCGCAAATGCTATTGACGGAAATATAATAGCCAAAAACGTTATGATATTAACAAATTTATTTAAATTTTTTATCACCGAATATATCCCTCTTTTTATAGTAATTAAAACAAAAGAGCCTATTGCAAAATGCATTGATTTGCAGCCTGAAGAATAAACAATCAGCTCACAAATTTATATTTTGCAACAGCCTCTCTGATATCAGCCAAATCTATTTCTTATACGTATTTACTGCCATCAGCGGTGGTTTTACATCCTGCTTTTGTATCTGCCGATAGAGCATATCAGCCAACCCGACGCCTCCAGCCTGCGCCAAATTTTTTGTCATCTCTGTATCATGCATTGAGCGCAGAATATTATCCGCATTTGAATCTCCCAGCAGCGAATCTTCAGGTACCGTCTTTCTCATTTCTTTATACATCAAGTCAAGAAACATCGCCTCAAATTGCACACACGCATCCTTCAATTTAGAAGCGCCTCTGGCTGTATCAGCATTTCCTGCGGTTTTTTCAAGACTTTCCCCAGCCGCTTTCAGCTGTTTCAGTTCTTGTGCCTGCTTGACCTGCTCCATGGCGGGTATTGTCGTTATAGAATTTATTTTTTCCATTTTCAAGTCCTCAAATAACCTGCAGCTCGGCATGCAATGCCCCAGATGCCTTCATAGCCTGCAAAATAGAAATAATATCTCTTGGCGTTGCACCAACAGCATTAAGTGCTCCTACTACATCATTTACATCAGCCGTTGCTCCGAGTACAACCGTATTGGCCTTTTCTTCCTTCACATTGGTAGTATTATTTTTTGTAACAATTGTTTTGCCTAAACTGTATGGCGCCGGCTGATAAACATTTGTCGTTTTATCTATACTTATACTTAATCCACCCTGCGCAATAGCGACCTCATCAACACTGACATTGCCGCCCATAACAATAGTACCTGTCCTCTCATTGACAACTACTTTTGCAGGAGAATCCGGCACTACCGGCAAATTTTCGAGATTGGCGACAAAGCCTACAATATTGTTGCGATAATAAGCCGGCACTGATACATTAATTCTTCCTGGGCTGACTGCCGAAGCTACTCCGCCAAAGTTTGAATTAATCGCTCCCGCAATACGTGCCGCTGTCGAAAAATCAGCATTATTTACGGATAAAGAAATGGTTCCATTCTGTCCAAGACTGTCCTCTACTGTCTGTTCCACTATTGCTCCATCGCTTGCAGTCCCGACTGTCGTTATATTTTTACTTCCGCCCGAAGTAGAATATCCTCCTGTAGCTATCGGTCCCTGCGCCACAGCGTAAACCTGCCCATTACCCGCTTTCAGAGGTGTCTGTAACAGAACTCCTCCTGTCAGACTTTTCGCATCTCCCATTGATGACACAGTAAAGTCTATATTATCACCCGCATGAGAAAAAGCCGGAAGAGTCGCGGTCACCATAACAGCCGCAACATTCTTTGTCTTTAACGTGGAGGTCCCCACTGCTGTGCTGTCAATACTTACTCCAAAGTTTTTCAGCATATTGACTACAGAGTTTAAAGTCTCAATGGTCTTATTGCTGTCACCCGTACCTGGAAGGCCCACAACCAAGCCATAACCCACCAGCTGATTTGAACGTACGCCTTCTACCTTTGCAATATCTTTTATCCTTGCCGCAGAAGCATCAGCAGCAAAAACATTTCCGGCCGATCCAGCGATAAAAAAGACTACTGCGGCAAAGGCTATTGTTCTCAATATATTTTGCATATAACATCCTCTTTTTCATATATCAAAAAAGTATATTAAATATCTGTGACAGAATACCCTGTCTTTGTTTCGCATTTAAAGGACCTTTTCCGTCAAATTTGAGAGTGGCGTCAGAAACCAAGTAGGAAGAAATAGTATTATCATAAGCTACATCATCCTGCCGCACTACACCGCGCAAAGTGATTTTATGTTCGTCTTTATTCTGCCAGATAGACTGCGTTCCTTCTATTATCATATTCCCATTCGGCTGCACATCAACCACAGTCACCGTTATTCTGCCGCTTACCGTATTCGTATCTTTTGCCGAACCTGTGGCCTTAAAACTGTCGGTCTGACCCGCACTGGCCTGTGCCAAGAAACTAAAGATTCCGGCTCCTGCATTCAGTGAATTACTCGCTGTTTTCCCGTTGCTTGTCGATTTTGTGGCACTCGTTGAAGATGATTCGCTTATAACAACAGTCAAGATGTCACCTATGCCATGCGCTTTCCTGTCAGCAAATAAACTCATAGATGAATTGTTCTGCGTATCGGCCCATAATGACTGTGCATCAGCCGATGGCTGCTGAAAACCCAGTGCAGTAAATAAGAAGAACACTATGATTATTAGCCGTCCACTTTTCATTGTATCACCTGCGATCAATATCTTAATTATCCATTTGAATTTCAACAGTATTTTGATCAACTACCCGTCCATTAACAACAATTCCCGTTATTGAATTTTTTACTTTAATAAATTCATCTTTGCTGCCGTTAGTCATTGCGGTTCCATCCGTCTGTATTTTCAATCCGTTATGGTTGACTATAATGTGGACTGGTGCCCCTCTTGCAATCAGAACAGGGCTTGCCAATAAATTTTCTCTCACTACATCACCGGGTTTAAGCGGATAACGAGGCATTTCCCCCACAGCCTTATCAAGATCAGTCATATAATATATATTTACGGCACTTACTTCTTTTTTTTCAAGGCGCAGATCATCCGTTGTCAAAATGCTATTTGCCCTCACTGCTCTGGCTGCAACAACAACATTATCAAATATATGCAGCTGCAATCTGCATACAGCCTTACCCGCATCTTTGCCCTTTACCTTGAAATTAACGTAAACTATGGTGGGCACCGCATATTTTATTCCGTAAGGGATTTCTGCATCCATTTGCAATTCGCCGGGTGGAATAACCATATCAGAAGTACCGTTCAATGGTTCAAGCTCCCATCCTCTCTGCTCACCGCTTTCCTTGACAGCCTGCTCCATCTTTATCTTAGCCTCAGTGATTATCTGTGCTGAAGTTACTGTCTGTGACATTCTTGTAACTGTTATATTATCCGGTATGGACCACGTTATATTGTCACTATCCACACCAGAAGACTGTATCTTTAATTTCAATACATATGCAGAAATATTTTTTATACCGCCCGGCTGTAAAATAGTTCCAAGCTTCATATTTATCAGGTCTTGCAGACGCTGACCATCATCACAGGCAATATTGGCTATTGATCCCAGAAGGATGTCTTCGCCCCATATCACCCCTGTACTATTAACAGTCACCCATGCTGGCGCCGCAGCGGATGCTGAGGATACAAAAGAAAAAATGGCAAATGCAACTGCAATAACAATTTTCTCTCTCATCATAAGTATCTCAGTTACCGTTTAAGTCCATTGGCTATTTCCAGCATAGAATCGCTGGTTGTGATAGCTTTTGAATTTGACTCATAAGCGCGCTGGGCAACTATCATATTAACCATCTCATCTGCCACCTGCACATTTGACATTTCGAGATACCCCTGGGTTATCGTTCCCGCTCCGTCTTCACCCGGATTATTGACAATAGCGTCACCCGAGGCATTAGTCTGATAAAAAATATTTTTTCCCTGTGCAGACAGTCCCGCCGGGTTTACAAATCTTGCCAAATTTATCTGGCCGACTTCTTCCGGAGTATCCTGCCCTGCCGGTGTTGCCGAAACAGTCCCATCCGAGCCAATTGTTATTGTATCCGATGGCGCATCTTCCGGAATGACAATTTCAGGGTCCAGCGGATATCCGTCAGATGTGACTAAACGACGTGTTTCATCCAATTTAAATGACCCATCCCTCGTATAACCTATCGTACCGTCAGGCATCGTTATCTGAAAAAAACCGTCGCCATCAATGACCATATCAGTCGGATTGCCTGTCGACTGATAGCTGCCTTGTGTAAAAATTCTATTTGTAGCGGACAGCCGTGCTCCATGTCCGGCCTGCATGGCAGCAGGATAAATAGTGTTCGGCCCGCTTGTTGCTCCCGGCTGACGGAGTGTCTGGTATATCAAATCCTGAAATTCAGCACGTTGTTTCTTATAGCCTGTAGTGTTTACATTGGCAAGATTATTAGAAATAACATCCATATTTTGCTGCTGCGTAGTCATTCCTGTGGCAGCAGTCCAAAGCGCTCTCATCATAATCGTAAGACTCCTTTCAAAACCATAACATAAATATTTTTTACGATACCCGGCCTACATCATTAACAGCTTTATCCAACAAAGAATCCTGCGTCACCAGTGCCTTAGAATCAGCTTCATATGTGCGGTAATTATTAATAAGCTCAACCATTTCTCTTGCCACATTAACATTGGATCTCTCCAGCCAGCCCTGCTGAATTGAACCTGCCGCCTGCTGCGGCTGTGCCCCATTTTGCGGGCGATATAAATTATCTCCCTCTTTCAGCAAAGCCCCGCGGTCAGCAAAACCGGCCAATCCGATCTGTCCCAAATTCTGTCCGCCCGCATTTACCGTTCCGTCAGCGCCAATATTGATGTCCGCTGTATCGGGAGGCAGATTTATAGCTTGTCCCGCTGTATTCAGCACCGCCTGATTATTTGCTGTCACCAGTTGCCCCGCGGCAGAACGATAAAAATTGCCGTCGCGTGTATAACGGACTCCCTGCGGTGTATTTACAGAAAAATATCCATCTCCGGTGATGGCAAGATCCAACTTATTTCCCGTGTTTTCAAGTGCTCCCTGATCACGGACAACAGCTATTTCAGCAACTTTTGCGCCGCGTCCCAAAGAACCTATGGAAGGTGCCGTACCGCCTTCATCTGCAGCCACAGTTCCTTTCAAAAGATATTTTCGTGCTGTATCGATGTTTTGCAGATCGAGTATACTGCCCTGCTGTGAATCATCATTAATACGATGTAAAAGGACCGATTCAAACTCTTCGCTTATCATTTCATCCTTTTTATAACCATTAGTATTGACGTTTGCCAGGTTATTGGCTATCGTATCAGTACGTATTTGTTCAGTCATCATCCCTGTTGCAGCCGTATACAGCCCACGCAGCATATCATCACTCCTAATTCAAATACAAAACTACAAATTATAAATATATATTCGCTAAAATTATTGCCTATCCTTTTTTGCACCAGCATAATATTACTCATTCGGAAAATAAATCGCACAGCAAATCATTTGATTCTTTTATTATTTTTTCCGAGCTTATCCACCCATTCAAGTGCTTTTCCGGTTCCTATCGCTACGCAGGACAACGGATCATCTGCCAAATATGTTGGAATTGCCGTTTCCTTTTGTATAAGCTGATCTAAACCGTGCAGCATAGAGCCTCCTCCCGTCATTATAATACCGTGATCCATAATATCAGCCGCAAGTTCAGGCGGCGTATCCTCCAATGTTTTTTTCACACATCGCACTATTGAATCCACTGAGCTCTTAAGTGCCTCGGCAATTTCATCGGAAGTCAATTCAATAGTTTTTGGCAGGCCACTCAGTAAATCTCTGCCGCGAAATTCCATTTTTACATTGCGGGCCCCTTTTATAGCAGTACCTACATCCATTTTTATATTTTCGGAAGTTCTTTCGCCAATCATAATATTGTGATTGGCTTTTATGTATTTTATTATAGCCTCGTCAAATTTATCACCGGCAACTCGCAGCGATTCGCTTACAACGACACCGCCTAAACTTATCACTGCTACATCTGTCGTACCACCGCCTATATCTATCACCATTACGCCCTGAGGTTCGGAAACATCTATTCCTACCCCCAATGCCGCAGCCATCGGTTCTTCAATTAAAAACGACGCAGCTGCACCTGCTTGTTTTGCTGCCTGATTTACAGCTCTTTTCTCAACAGTTGTGACTTTTGAAGGCACACATATCATTATGCGCGGTTTCACAAGGAAACTATGTCCGGCAACTTTTTCAATAAAATATTGAATCATTTTTTCCGTTATGTCATAATCAGCAATCACGCCATCGCGCAACGGTCTTATTGCTACTATATTCCCCGGTGTGCGTCCGATCATCTTTTTTGCCGCTTCGCCTATCTCAAGGATACGATTGGTATCTTTATCAACCGCGACAACTGAGGGTTCACGCAGAACAATTCCCTTGCCCTTGACATATATTAAAACATTGGCAGTGCCCAGGTCTATACCGATATCCTTAGCCATTCCAAACATTAAATATTCCTCCTAAAACTAAAAACCTGTATGTGTACTACTATATAATATTATAAAGACATTATCAATATATATTTCACATCAGCAGCAGGCTTGAGCATGACCATAAAAAAATAAATGCGGGAATTTTTTTGATTGGAAAAAATTCCCGCATTTACCCTTGCTATATTAATACTTTCAATAACTTCTCTTCCAGCATCATAAAACAGCCGCTTTATTTTTTTTGGCAAAATATTCTCTATCGAGTATACCTAATATCACCAGACTTTCGTAAACACCGTCAGTCAATATAGTCTCTCTTATAAACCCTTCACGAATAAAGCCTTCTGATTCGTAGACATGCAGAGCACGTTCATTATGATCCTTGCAGTCAAGCCATGCACGATGGAACTTTAAATCGTCAAATGCCCATGACTTAAGCATTTTCAGCGTTTCCCGGCCATAACCTATGCCTTTTTTATCAAGAATAATGCGCGTAAATTCAATTTCTTTGGATGGATTGTCGAGCCCCGCTATCATCAAAAACCCCACCTTTTGTTTTGTATCAATTGTTTCGATGATTATATGTATTGCTTCTTTTGTATTAAGCGTACTCATATGGACATCTCGTGTATAGGGAATTACGAATTTCGCATTTTCCGGTTTGTACTCTACTTCCATGATGTAATCCATATCATCTTTTTCTGCCTGCCGAAACTGAATCCGTGTACCTTTTTTTATTATCCTGCCGTCCATTATAATACCCCTCCTAATTATCCTTCAGCCGTTATCAAAAGGTTCTTCATTGCTATAATTTTATATTGTTAGTATAATACATTACAAACTCAATGTAAATTATACTGCTTTGCCTTGGCGCTCATCTGTTGATCAACGTATAGTCAGTATAATGTTTGTTTACAAATTTTTATCATACCGGAGGAATCATCATGGATATATTCGAGAGTATAAAAGGCTGGCAGGCTTGGTTGAGTCTTCTTATCGTTCCTTTTTTTATTCAGGTTGCCGCTCTGATAGCAGGCAAATTAATAAATAGTTTTATAAATAAAAAATTGCATGAACACCTTGAGCTGCACACCCTTCCTTATGTTTTCGCCAACGCAATAAAAGGGCTTCCTGTAGCTTGGTGTTCCGCTGTGGGATTATATTGGACTATTAATTCCGTAAAATTTATCAATGCCACTATAACACAGTTACTGTCTTCCCTGCTTTATGCTGTCATTATTTTTTCTCTGACACGTGTCGCAGCACGTACTGTATCCGGCATGATAACACTGCACATCAAACGTGCCGAAGAAAATACTCAAACAACTTCACTGCTTAGCAATATAATTTCCTTTATAATATATTCAGCTGGCACGATCATTGTGCTGCAGTATCTTGGGATATCGGTAACACCTCTTCTGACTGCTTTAGGGGTAGGCGGTATGGCTGTCGCTCTTGGTCTTCAGGATACGTTAAGCAATATTTTTTCCGGACTGCATATTATTTTGTCCAAACAGCTGCAATTATACGATTTCGTAAAACTCGGCAACGGAAACGTCGGTCAGGTAGTTGATATAACGTGGCGATTTACAAAAATACAATCTCCCGCTAACAATATAATCATCGTTCCCAATAAGGATATAGCCTCTTCTACTATAACCAATTATAATATGCCTAAACAGGAAATAGTTATTTCGCTCACTGTAGGTGTCAGCTATGACAGCGATCTCGAACTGGTCGAAAAAGTCAGCATAGAGGCAGCCCGTACTGTTCTGACTAAAATAGAAGGCAATGTCGACTTTGAACCATCTGTAAGATTTTTTGAGTTTGCGGATTCGAGCATTAACTTCAATATAAATATGAAATCAAATATATTTTTAAACCAATATGTCATAAAACATGAGGCTATAAAAGAGCTCACAAGAAGATATCGTGAAGAAAATATAAATATTCCCTTTCCTGTGCGCACTGTTATTACTCAAAAATAAATTTGATGCGTTATTTAATACAAAAACAAACAGACTGTTTTATTCTTCGAATCTCCATGCTGTACCTATTCAATACAACAGCACGGAGATTTTTTATTTTCTCTTCAGGAAAAATATCTTTTAATCTCTACTTGAAAAATAGTAAGCATTCGTTTACAATATAGTAATCAAATCTTTACTATCGTAGTGGATATTTTTAGGAGATATACACCATATGGATGGACTATTTTGGAAAAAGCAGGCCGTTAATTCATTTGAGATCTTATTATTAATATTTATTTTGCCACTGTCATTTATACTTCCGGACTCTTTTGCATGGGAAAATGGACCTCTGGAAAGTACACAGGTAATTGTTCTTGCAGCAGCCGCACTAATAAATTTTTATTTTTTTTATAAAAGACGTCATAATTTCCAACTGACAATCAGTGGTTTCTTTCTATTACTTACCGGAAGAGAATTAAATTGGGGCCGTTGCTTTTTCCCTCTGGGTATTGGTCCTGATGGTCCTATTCTTGTACCTATGAATCAAATCCCACATCATGCCATAATAAATATAATTATCGGCATATTTATTATGGTCGTTTTAGCTGGTTTTATCTTTACAACGCCTTGGTATAAAATTTTCTCATACCATCTGTTTCCTGTAAAGTTGCTTGTATATTCCTGCATTTGCACACTTTTTTCCATTACAGGCGACTCCGGACATTTTTTTGGGAAATATAAGGGGGAACTTCTCGAAGAATTGGGAGAACTTTTACTTTACCTCCTGCTTTTACATATATCATTGTATTATTACATTCAATCGAGCAATAATAACTAATGATATCATCTAAATTATTTATATATAAAATGATTTTTAGGTTGTGGCTCTTGTCTTTATCGCATTATTTCACTTGACATAAATCCCTTGTTATAGGAATAATTATATGCTATATTTATAGCAGTTGTTTTAATACGATATTAAAGGAAAGGCAGGCTACATATGCACGATTTTGCGGCTGTGCGCGGCCGCTCAATTATAATTTCAATTTTAGCGATCACACTGCTGATTTTTATTAATCTATTCCTAAACAGTGATGTTTATTTGTTTACAGCTATTATCTGCGGGTATCTTGCCGCTGTATATTACGCTTTTATGCTTGCAGTACGTATAAGAAAAATAATGCTGCTGTCTCAACCTGCCGCCAAACGAAGTGCTCGGTCCGGCATTTTATTCCGTATTGTCTTTCTTCTGCTGATTTTATTAATCGTAATAAAATTTTCCAAGGTTTTTTTTATTGCCTTTATCACAGGTTTTTTCATTATGCATCTTGTAATATTTATTAATCTTATAATTTTTTCTTACCAGAAAAAAATTCATTAGTCTATATAGTTCCTATATCAGGAGCTGTTATATAGAGCTTTATTTCAAAATTTAATATAGGGAGTGATTTTATGCCTGAAAGTGCGGCTCATGAACTCATGTTATTCGGTTTATCTTTTAACATGGAAACTTTAAAGATGACATGGATGGTCATGGCTGTCGTTGTTATTATGTCAATAGTCGCGACCCGTAATATGAAACTGGTTCCGGTCGGACTGCAAAACATATTCGAGCTGATCATAACAAGTCTTAACAGCCAGATCAATGCAAATCTGGGAAAGAGAGGAGTTTTATTCGCTCCATTTTTAATTTCATTGTTTCTTTTTCTTCTTATTTCTAACTGGTGGGGTCTTATTCCAGGTATGGCATCGCCCACTAATACGCTAAATACTAATTTGGGTCTGGCGCTTTTAGTAGTGGTAATGCTTCATGTACTAGGGCTCTATTATAAGGGGACAAAATATATAAAACATTTTTTTGAACCATTCGCCCCTTTCGTAATTATAAAATTGATTGAAGAAATAGCAAAACCTATCACTCTTTCTTTCCGTCTTTTCGGTAATATCGTGGCAGGTGAACTCTTGATTCACATCCTGCCTAAACTCCTGCCAAATATTTTTGCGGAAGTGATACCAGGCGTAATTTGGCTTGCATTCAGCACTTTTGTCGGTATCGTACAGGCATTTGTTTTTACAATGCTTTCAATGTCCTATCTCGCCGATGGTGTCAATGACGAGGAAGACGCCTAATTTTAATTCGTTTAAAGTGCCGTAACCGGCATAATATTATATTAATAACTCTGAGGAGGATTTCTTTAATGGAAAATTCAATTGCGACAGCAGCAGCTTTATTGGGAGTCGGTATCATGTTAGGTTTGGCAGCATTCGGTGCGGCTATCGGTGACGGTCTCGTAACAGGAAGGCTTATTGAAGGTATTTCCCGTCAACCGGAAGCTAAAAATACGTTATTTGTCAACACACTGATCTCAGTTGGTCTTATTGAAGCTATGCCTATCATCGCTCTCGTTGTCGGCTTCATTATCTTAAGTGCTGCAAAAGTCCTCTGATTTTAAACTTTATTTCAGTTTACAATAAAAGGAGGACAGTAAAATTGATAAATATTGATGGAACGCTTTTAGCGCAGCTTGTCAATTTCATTGTACTGGTTATTCTTCTTAGAATATTCGCCTATAAGCCGATCATGAAAATGCTCCATGACCGTGAAGCAAAAATTGCAAATTCTATAGAATCAGCAGAAAATGATGAAAAAAAAGCCAAACAAACCTTAGATGAATATCAGAAGCAGCTTGCTGAAGCCCGTCTGAAAGCCCAGGAAATAATTGATAAAGCAATGAAACGCGCTCAGCAGGAATATGATGCTTCCGTCGTTCAGACTAAGCAGGAAATTGAACAGATGCGCCAAAATGCAAAAGAAGATATTGTTCGTGAACGCGCTCGCGCTGCCACACAGCTTAAAGGCGAAGTGGTTTCTTTATCGATGGCGGCTGCAAGCAAAATCATTGCGACCAATATAGATGATGCTGCCAATCAGAAACTGATCGGTGAATTCATTGAAAAGCTTGATAAAAACAAGCTGGGTGATTTATCATGCTGAATATTCAGTTAGCCAAAAAATACGCTGCCGCTATGTTTGAATTATCACAGGAAAAAAATAAGCTGGCACTACATGACAGCCAGCTGGCACAACTCAGTAAATTATTTGAGGATAACCGCGAATTAAAAACCTTCATGGATAATCCTCAGATTAAATCACAGGCAAAAAAGGAACTTATGTCGCAGATATTAACTGATTCCTTTGATTCAGAGATATGTAATTTTATGCTTTTGCTAATTGATAAACATCGCATATCACTGCTTTCGGAGATAATCACCAGTTTCCATGCGCTTTCCAATGAAGCTCAAGGTATCCAAATTGCTTATGTTAAAACAGCTTTTCCTTTGACAGAAGCTCAGCATACCACTTTGTTGAAAAAATTGGAAACCATTACTGCGAAAACTATACAGCTGAAAATAAATATTGATTCTTCTATAATAGGCGGCGTAATTGTAAAAATAGGTGACAGGCTCATCGACGGCAGTGTTGTGGGCCAAATAAAATCTATAAAAAAACAACTGGTGGCAAATTGTTGATTGAGGTGACTAACTTCTTATGAAAATGAATCCTGAGGAAATAACAGCCATCATCAAGGAACAAATCAAAAACTACAATGTTGATTTGAACGTTGATGATGTTGGCACTGTTATGGAAATCGGTGATGGTATCGCTCATATTCATGGTCTTGATAAAGCCATGTCAGGCGAACTTCTCGATTTTGGCAGTGATATATATGGTCTAGTACTTAATCTTGATCAGGACAGCGTTGGTGCTGTTTTGCTCGGTGGTGAAAATAAAATAAAAGAAGGTGCGTCTGTAAAACGTACCGGAAAAATAATGCAGGTCCCTGTCGGCGACGCTATGATAGGCCGTGTTGTCGATGCACTCGGGCGTCCCATCGACGGTAAAGGTCCCATAGCTTCGCAGGAAAATCGTCCCGTTGAATATCCCGCCCCCGGAATTGCCGATAGAAAATCCGTACATGAACCTCTGCAGACTGGTCTAAAGGCAATTGATGCACTTGTTCCCATCGGAAGAGGTCAGCGTGAACTGATCATAGGTGACCGCGGCACAGGTAAGACAGCTATAGCAGTTGACACAATTTTGAACCAGAAAGGCCAAAATTGTATTTGCATCTATGTTGCCATAGGTCAGAAAGCTTCTACCGTAGCTCGTGTAGTCAAAACACTTGAAGACAATGGCGCTATGCAATACAGTATTGTTGTAGCTGCTACGGCGGCAGACAGTGCTCCGCTTCAATATATAGCTCCTTATGCCGGTGTTGCAATGGCCGAATACTTTATGTACAAGGGCAAGCATGCTTTATGTGTTTATGATGATTTGTCAAAACACGCAGCTGCCTACCGTGCAATGAGTTTGCTTCTGCGCAGACCGCCAGGGCGCGAAGCATATCCGGGTGATGTATTTTATTTACATTCCAGACTATTGGAACGTGCTGCAAAATTATCGGATGAATTGGGAGGCGGCTCTATTACTGCACTCCCTATAATCGAAACTTTGGCCGGTGATGTGTCCGGTTATATTCCTACAAATGTTATTTCCATCACTGACGGACAGATAATGCTGCAGACAGAAATGTTTTATTCAGGGATAAGACCCGCAATTGATGTCGGTCTTTCTGTTTCCCGTGTCGGCGGCAGTGCCCAGATAAAAGCGATGAAACAAGTTGCAGGCCGCATGCGCCTTGATTTGGCACAATACCGTGAATTGGCCGCTTTTGCTCAATTCGGTTCCGATCTTGATAAAGCAACGAAAGATCAGTTGGATCGCGGTGCCCGTATGGTCGAAACTCTGAAGCAGGCCCAATACTCGCCGCTGAATGTAGCAGAACAGGTCTTGGTAGTCTATACTGCTGTTCGTGGTTTTCTGACTGATGTTCCAACAGAAAAAGTAGCATCTTTCCAGCAGGATTATCTTAAATTTATCAACTCATCACATTCCGAACTTATTGACCTTATCAATAAACAGAAAAAACTTGATGATGATTTAGAAGCCCAGATAAATAAATCTATTGAAGAATTCAAATCATCATATACCTTTTAATCAACTATTTTCTAAGTATATTTGCCAAATAAAAGGCGAGGTGATTAACTTTTGGCCAGTTTACAGGATATACGCCATCGTATAAAAAGCGTAAAGAATATCCAGCAGATCACTAAAGCCATGAAAATGGTAGCCTCTGCCCGGCTGAGAAGAGCTCAGGCAGCCGCGGTAGCTAATAAACCCTATGCCGAAAAAATGTATCAGGTGATTGGCGAGGTTGCTTCGAATATATCAGGCACCTCTCATCCTCTACTGGAAAAACACGACACAGGAAAAATACTGTTCGTCATTCTATCTTCTGACAAGGGACTTGCTGGTGCTTATTCCAGTAATATTTTCAAAGAAGCAAAAATTCATATTACCGGTACCAATGAAGCAGAAAACTTTATACTGGAACATAAAAAATCTACTGCCAAAATTGGTACTAAAACAGCATCGGAGCTAGCACCACAAAAACAGCCTACAAAGACAGATTCTGAAAACCTTTTGGAAAAAACCATTCTAGAGACTGTGGCAAAAAATGATCTTGATATTATTGCTATTGGTCGAAAAGCGTCTGAACATTTTAAGGGACATGGCTACAATGTGGTAAAAAGCTATACTGGGTTCAGCGAAAGACCTAAATACGACAATGCCCGCACTATCGCTGCAGAAATTACAACGCTTTTCACTGAAGGGAAATATAAGGCTGTATATATGATCTATACACGTTTTGTTTCCGCCATGTCTGCCGTTCCTGAAACAGTGAAGCTGTTGCCGTTTGAAAATGTAGGTGCAGAAGCTGCGAATATACCGCACGCCGAATATATTTACGAGCCTTCAGCCGAAACGGTACTCGGCTTTTTATTGCCGCAGTATATCGTTACCATGATCTATGCCGCATTGCTGCAGGCCGCTGCCAGCGAATTGTCCAGCAGAATGACTGCCATGAGCAATGCTACAGATAATGCTCAGGATCTTATGTCCAGGCTGGATCTGCACTATAATAAAGTACGTCAGGCCAACATTACCCGCGAAATCACCGAAATCGTGGGTGGTGCGGAAGCACTTAAGTGAGGAGGTTTTTAATCATTGGCTAAGGGTAAAATTGTACAGGTCATAGGACCTGTCGTAGATATTAAATTTCCTGCCGAAGATTTGCCCGCAATATTAAACGCAATCACCATAGAAGGCAAATCCGGTGACATTGATATTAAATTGACGGTAGAAGTAATGCAGCATTTAGGTGACGGCATCACCCGCTGTATCGCAATGAGTTCTACTGACGGACTGACACGTGGTATGGATGCTGTTGATACAGGATCAGCTATAAAGGTTCCCGTTGGTGAAGAAACACTTGGACGAGTCTTCAACGTTCTCGGACAGACTGTAGATCATAATCCAAAACCTGTGGGCAATAAGGAATTTTGGCCTATCCATCGGCCTGCACCAAAATTTGACGAACAAGAAACAGCTACGCAGATTCTGGAAACAGGCATAAAAGTCGTCGATCTTATCGCTCCTTATGCACGCGGCGGTAAAATTGGTTTATTTGGCGGCGCCGGTGTTGGGAAAACCGTACTTATTATGGAACTAATACATAATATAGCTACTCAGCACGGCGGATATTCTGTATTTTCCGGCGTAGGCGAACGCACACGCGAAGGGAATGATCTCTGGTCAGAAATGACTGAATCAGGAGTTATAAATAAAACTGCTCTTGTTTATGGTCAGATGAATGAACCGCCAGGTGCCCGTATGCGTGTGGCTCTGACCGGACTGACCATGGCGGAATATTTTCGTGATGTCAAAAATCAAGATGTGCTTTTATTTGTCGATAATATATTTCGTTTTATCCAGGCAGGCTCGGAAGTATCCGCTCTGCTTGGCCGCATGCCGTCAGCAGTTGGCTATCAGCCCACACTGACAACAGATGTCGGTGCTCTGCAGGAACGCATAACTTCCACAAAAAAAGGATCGATTACCTCTGTTCAGGCTGTTTATGTTCCTGCAGATGATTTGACAGATCCTGCTCCTGCTGCTACATTTACTCATCTTGATGCTACCACAGTTCTTTCCCGCCAAATCGCTGAATTAGGTATTTATCCGGCGGTAGATCCGCTTGATTCGACTTCCCGTATACTTGACCCGCATGTGATTGGTGATGAACATTATCATGTTGCCCGCGGTGTTCAAGCTGTTCTACAGAAATATAAGGAACTTCAGGATATCATTGCTATCTTGGGCATGGAAGAATTATCAGATGAAGACAAACTTACTGTCACCCGTGCACGCAAGATTCAAAGATTCCTTAGCCAGCCATTCGCTGTAGCAGAACAATTTACCGGTACTCCGGGAAAATATGTTCCGCTTAAGGAAACGATACGCGGCTTTAAAGAAATTCTGGAAGGCAAGCATGACGATCTGCCCGAAAGCGCATTTTATATGGTCGGCAGTATAGATGAAGTAATAGAGGCAGCAAAAAAAGCAAAACAGGAGGCATAATCCATGTCAACAATTAAATTGGAAATTGTTTCTCCTGATAAAATGGTCTATTCTGAAGACGTCGAAATGGCTATTGTCTATTCTACCGGTGGAGAATTAGGTATTCTTTCCGGACATGCTCCATTGCTGACCGGCATCCTGCCCCATGCTATGCGTGTAAAAAGGAATGGCGGTGAAGAGCTGATAGCTGTCTGCGGTGGCTTTATGGAGGTAACTCCGCATAAAATAACTTTGCTGGCATCTGCTGCCGAACTGCCTATAAATATTGACATAAATCGTGCCCAAAAGGCATATGACAGGGCAAAGGAACGACTGGAAATCCTGCAAAAAACGCCTGAAGAACATCAAGATATAGATTCAATGCGTGCTCATGCGGCACTAGACCGTGCCAAGGCCCGTCTGCATGCAACAAAAAATATATAGCAGTTTATTTTTGACCGCGGCTGATCTTATAGCCGTGGTTTTTTTATTTGCTTTCAGCACTTATAAAACATATAATATTAGTAAGTTATTTCTTTAATATGATATTTTATTCCCTGAGAATTCAGTATTTTAAAGATTTTCTGTAACAGAAAGGACGGTTTGCAATGAAATTTACAGGCTATATAGGTACTTACGATTCATTTGAAAGTTTTGGTATTTATCAGTTTGTCTTTGATGACAACACAGGACGGCTTTCAGAACCCAGTCTGTTTTATAAAACAAAGGGTGGCAAATGTGTGGCTATTGCCGACGATAAAATTTTATTCACCAAAGAGTCTTCTGCCAAATCGGGAATTACGTTAATAGATAATAAGACAAATTCATTATCAGAACTTCTCACTGAGAAAGCATCTCCATGCTTTATTGCTTTTCACGATAATAATATATATACTGCCAATTATCATGACGGCGTTGTCATGATCTATAAAGTAAACGGTAATAACCTGCAGATCATAAAACGTTTATCTATGGGAAATGAGGCAGGATGCCATCAAGTTCTGCTTTTGCATAATTTGCTTTTTGTACCATGTCTCAATCTTGACTGCGTCAATATATATGATGCCGCAAATGACTTTTCTCTGACTGGAAAAATAACCTTTTCTGCCGGTACCGGACCGCGCCACGGAGTTTTTACTTCCGATGAAAAGCGACTTTACTTAGTCAGCGAGCTCAGTAATGAATTATTTTATTTTAAATTGCAACCGGATAAATCCTGGCAGTTGATGAAACAATTACCCATTTGGTTAAAGGGCACGGCAAATGCGTCTGCCGCTATACGCCTTTCGCAAGATGAGCGTTTTATTTATATTTCAACACGGGGCGATAATATATTATCAGTTTTTTCGATATCTGACAACATACCTGAACAAATTCAGCAAGTATCCTGCGGCGGAGACCATCCTCGAGACTTTCTTCTAAGCCCCAGCGGCAGTTATCTCTTAGTTGTCAATAGATTATCAAATAACTTACTCAGTATGCATATTGACAAATCCAGCGGCCTCATCACTGCTATTATTGACAGTACGACAGTACATGAAGGGGTAGGAATAACATTGAAACAGGGAGGAATTTAACATGTCAACACCAACATTTACAATATTCGGAGGAACGGGAGACCTGACTTTTCGAAAACTGCTGCCTGCACTTTACAATATGCACACAGCAAAGGACAGTGCAGACGATCGTCAGATCATTATTATCGGACGCCGTGATTACAGCACGGAGGAATATTGTGGAAAAGCCAGAGATTGGGTGAGAAAATTTTCCAGACTCCCGTATACCGATGAAGATTTTGAGAAATTTTCTGCTCAAATCAGCTATTACAAAATGGACTTTATCGACAGCAATGCCTACTCTTCATTGAATCTTTATTATAAAGAAAGAGATTTGAACGATCATATATTTTACTTTGCCGTTGCTCCCCGTTTTTTCAGCATCATCGCCAGCGGCCTTACTAATGTGAAAAACGCCTGTCATGGTAAAGTCATTTTAGAAAAACCATTCGGTGAGGATTTAGATTCGGCAAAAGTTCTTAATATCCAGTTGGAAAAATTTTTCTCCGCAAAAAACATTTTTCGGATTGATCATTATTTAGGCAAAGAAATGATCAGAAATATTCAAACGCTTCGTTTCAGCAATCCTATTTTTTCAAATTTATGGAATTCCCGCTACATTGAATCTATCCAGATATCCGCTTCTGAAGATATGGGAATAGAAGGACGAGGCGGCTATTATGACGCAAGCGGTGCTTTGAAAGACATGGTCCAAAATCATTTATTTCAAATATTATCCATAGTAGCAATGGAATGGCCCGAAAAATTTTCCGCTGACGCAATGCATGATGCTCAGATCAGAGTGCTTCGCGCACTGCGCCCGGTGGCAGACATCCGTGAAACATTGGTGCTGGGGCAGTATGAAGGTTATCATCAGGAACAGCTCGTAAAACCGCATTCATCCACAGAAACTTACGCCGCGCTGCGTTTATTCGTAGACAACGAACGGTGGTGGGGCACTCCATTTTATATACGCACCGGGAAAAAGCTGGACAGAAGGGAAATTAAAATTGCGATTATATTTCGCCCTTCCTTTCTTGAAAAGGCCGCTCAAAATATTCTAATAATAAAAATACAACCCAGTGAAGGTGTATATCTTCAATTCAATATAAAAAAACCCGGTGACACGGACGAAATAATCCAGGCAAAAATGGATTTCTGTCAAAATGACTATGTTAATAAACTCAACACACCGGAAGCTTATGAACGTCTTATAAAAGCCTGCATAAATGATAATACTTCCTGGTTTTCACAATGGGATCAAATAGAATTGAGCTGGAATTTTATAGATAAACTCCATGAATTATACATATGGGAAAAACTTCCTATATTCAAATATGCAGCCGGTACGACCGGACCGGAACAGGCTAATGAATTACTGCGCGGCTTCGGTCATGAATGGATAGATTGATGTCATCACAGCAAAATTTCAAGATCCGTTCAAAATCTATTGTATTACCGCAAAAATTCCTTGACTCTATCATTCTCTTTTATTATAATAATTGAGTATGAAGTTTTCTCTTGTGATTTCCAGCCCCGGTAATCGTGATGAGGCTTTATATAATTATATTTATAAATTATTTTAGTTAATCGCATTATAGGGAAGGAGATATCGATGAAAACCACATTCATGGCTAACAGCCAAAATGTTGAACGCAAATGGTACATCGTGGATGCTGAAGGTCAGACAGTAGGCCGCCTCGCTGCCGAAATCGCTAAAGTACTCCGCGGTAAACATAAACCCACTTTCACTCCGCATGTCGATACTGGTGATTTTGTTATTATTGTAAATGCTGAAAAGGTGAATTTCAGTGGGAAAAAATTAGTCCACAAGACTTATTTCCGTCATTCTGGCTATCCGGGAGGTACTACTTTTACTTCAGCGGGACAAATGCTCGAAAAACAGCCTGCTAAAGTTTTGGAATCTGCTATTCGCGGTATGCTTCCAAAGAATCGTCTCGGTGCTCAAATGTATAAAAAACTCAGTGTATATGTCGGTTCTGAACATCCTCATGCTGCTCAGAAACCCGAAGTACTTGAGTTTAACATTCGTTAATAACTGGAAGGGAGAACAAATTTAAATGGCATTAGTTACTTACTACGGCACAGGTCGCAGAAAAACTTCTGTTGCCAGAGTTCGCTTGGTTCCAGGTGAAGGCAACATTAAAATAAATGGCCGTGATATGGGTGAATATTTCGGTCTTAAAACATTGGAATTAATAATAAAACAGCCGCTCGTATTGACCGAAACTGAAGGAAAATACGATGTGATCGCTAAGGTAGAAGGCGGCGGAGCTTCCGGTCAGGCCGGAGCAATTCGTCATGGCATTTCTCGTGCACTTCTTCTTGTTGATGCTGAATTACGTAAATCATTAAAAAAAGCCGGTTTTCTGACACGTGATCCGCGTGAAAAAGAACGTCGTAAATACGGTTTAAAAAAAGCCCGCAAGGCTTCACAGTTTTCCAAACGTTAATATTTTATGGTATTTTTTTATCCCGCAACCACAAGGTTGCGGGATTTTTATTTATGATTGCCATGTTTAAATTATATGATAGAATATAAATTATAGTATATTTTAATATTTTCATTTATATGGAGGCCAAAATGAAACAATGTATGGACGCTGAAAATCTTCACCGCCGTCTGAAAAAAATCATAGGTCAAGTGCAGGCAATTGATCGTATGGTAGATGAAGATGTGCCATGTGAAGATATTCTTTCGCAAATAAACGCAGCAAAATCTGCCTTGCATAAATCGGGTCAGGTAATTCTTGAAGGCCATATACGTCATTGTGTACTTGACGGTATTGAACACGGTGATGTGAATAAAACCATAGATAATTTTACAAAAGCCGTTGAACGCTTTGCCAATATAACTTGATTCATAATAAAAAGGGCAATATATTCTTTTGATATATAATTTTTCTCTTGACAACCTATAGGGGTATATGTATTATATACATATACCCCTATAGGTATAGAGAGGTGATGCTAGATGTTTTATAAACTTCGGCAAAATAAATTTGTATCAAAAGATATCATATTTCTTATTATTTCTTCTGTTTCTCTGCTTCTCAGCTTCCTAAATACCTTCTCTTTTTCATTTGATATGGCATGGATAGCCATATTTCTTTGCGGTATTCCTATTATCAGGGAAGCTGCTTCGAAGCTGATTTCTTCTTTTGATATCAAAGCAGATATTTTGGTATCAATAGCCCTGATAGCCTCCGTCAGTATTGGTGAATTCTTTGCAGCAGGAGAAATTGCTCTAATCATGAAATTAGGCAGTCTTCTGGAAGAAATAACTGTTGCAAGAGCAAAAGCTGGCATAGAAAATTTGTTACATTTGACTCCCCAGACAGCACGGAAAATATTAAATGGCCAGGAGATGACAATTTCTGCCGAAAAAGTAGCAGTAGACGATATTTTGCGTGTTTTTCCAGGAGAAATGATCTCTGTTGACGGGATAATCGTATCAGGAACTACCTCTGTCGATCAGGCTGTTATGACAGGCGAATCACTGCCCGTCGATAAAAACCCCGGTGACACTGTTCTGAGCGGCACAACAAATCTCTTTGGTTCTTTTGACATGAAAGCAACAAGGGTAGGCAATGACAGCTCTATACAGCGTATTGTCCAATTGGTCCGCTCGGCAGATGCAGGGAAGGCAAAAATTGTCGGCCTTGCTGATAAATGGGCCACCTGGATAGTAATTGCCGCATTAATCACATCTTTATTAACCTGGTTCATCACGGGAGAAATTATACGCGCTGTGACTATATTAGTAGTTTTCTGTCCCTGTGCTTTAGTTTTAGCTACACCGACGGCAATAGTTGCCGCCATAGGAAACGCTACAAAGCACAATATTCTTATTAAAAACGGCGACGCCCTGGAACGGCTGGCTTCCGTATCAAAAATTGTATTTGATAAAACGGGCACGCTGACCTGTGGCAGTCTTCAATTATCCGGCATGCAAAAGTTTTCTTCCGACTATACGGAAGATGAACTTTTCACATATGCAGCGACTATTGAATCCAGATCTGAACATCCTTTGGGAAAAGCTATGGTGTCAGCCTATTATGAGAAACCTGAACAAAATCTATTTTCATTGGAAAATTTTCAAATATTTCCCGGTCGTGGTTTGCAGGCTACTATCAACGGGAAAAATATAATCGCCGGTAATATAAGAATGTTATCAGAACAGCAAATACATATCAGCCGTCTTTATCATTCCTTTATAGAAAAATATTTGACCGACGGCTATACGATTATTTATATGGCAGTAGATGGCATTCTTGCCGCCATTTTCACGTTAACGGATACGCTGCGTCCTGATATAAAAAAAACCATAGCATCAATAAAGGAATGCGGCTTTACCACAGCACTTTTGACCGGAGATAATGAATATTCCGCCAAAAATGCTGCTGTTCATTCAGGAGTCGACAGTGTTCATGCCAATTGTCTTCCTGCTGATAAATTAAAACAAATCGATACATATCAACAGTCTGGTAATAAAATTTGCATGATCGGTGATGGCGTTAATGACGCACCCGCTTTGAAAAAAGCTTTTGTCGGCATTGCAATGGGCGAAACCGGCAGTGATATTGCGATAGATGCTGCAGATATTACGCTTATCAATGACAGTATTAAGGAAGTACCACATTTACTTTATCTTGCAAAAAAAATGATGACAACAATAAAATTTAATTTGACTTTTTCCATGCTGCTTAATTTTCTTGCTGTAATCATGGCTGCAACAGGTTTTCTGGATCCAGTAGCCGGTGCTTTAGTTCATAATGCAGGATCCGTATTTGTAATAATAAACTCATCCTTATTATTGAATTGGCACAAAAAAGATACTGTGCACTCTTTTATATAAAATATTTTTTCACACAATAAAACACCATCACTTTCTTTTGTCTCTTGCTAAAAGACATTGCCTATGTTATCATTAATCAAATAAATAGAAAAATAAGAGCTGCGCAGAATTATGGCTTAACATAGCTTAAAACCAACTATCATAAGCGTCGACACTTATGGCAACAGTATTTAGGATATTTTTAGTTGCTTGATATATCAATGTTTTCAATAGTATTGGCAACTAATTTGTTGCCAGTTTGTTGCCGACTATAACTTATAAATGGTGCTGATTTTATCAGCTATTTTTTTATCATAGCCTTTTATGGCTTGGCCATACAAATCTAGCGTATAAGCCACTTTCGCATGCCCTAATCTTCTTGCGACTTCAACGATTGGAACACCTTCGGCCAGCAATGTCGTTGCGTGGGTATGGCGTAAAGCGTGAAACTTACGATATGGCACATTTGCACAGCGCAACAAATCTTCCCATGCTCTATCAATATTACGCGGATAAATAAGCTTACCGCGCTTTGTACGAAAGCACTGTGTAGATTGATTTATGTTAATATCAATTACCTGTGATTTCAAATTGCGTAGTTCGGACACTGTTTCTATAGGTATTGCTATTTTTCTAATTGATGATTTTGTTTTCGGAGTTGTTATTTGTATTCCAACGCTTGGTAAATAAGACAGAGTATATTTTATAGATATTTCCATCTGCTTAAAGTCTACATCACACCACCGCAAGGCGAGAATTTCACCAAGTCTCATTCCAGTTGTTACCGCAAGCAAAAATAATGGATAACGTTGTTTCATCAAAACATGCTTTTTACATGTTAAGAGGATATTATTAATTTCTTCTTTTGTAAAAATTTCAATTTCTTTTTTTTCGAATTTTGGAGCAGGAATGGCAAGCATGATGTTTTTCTTAATAATTTCAGTTTCATAGGCTTTTTTAAAAATAGATGATAAAAATTTATGTGTTTTATGGATCGTGTGTAATGACAATGTGTCTTGCAAATTCACATATAACTTGTTTATATGTCTTGCCGCAATATCCTGTAATCGTATGTTCGCAATAGCTGATAAATGCCGCGCTTGATCAACATAATGCTGATAAGTTGTTGCTTTGACGCTATTTTTTTTATATGTTTGTAAATATTCTACGGCCCAATTACCTATCGTAATTTCTGACGGTGCTATAAAAGTACCTTTGTTTATGTCGTTTATTTGGCTAATTAAATAAGCTCTGGCTTCTTTTTCATCGTCAAAGCGCTTATAATGCCGCTTCCCCTCGGTGTCAAAGAAAGCAACTTGCCATTTTTTGCGGGTATTATCAAAGGACACTGACCCTTCCCCATGTTTTCGATTTTTAGGCATTTATATCACCTTCATTCTGTTTTTGATCATTTATAATAATAAATTGTTTTTACTTTTAAGCTTTTTGTTTATATTTTTCTAATGCTGATAATGCTTCCCCAGCATCTTTTAAAACTTTTTCTTGTATGTTAAATGCCAATTTATGTGTATCATCTATATTTTTCTTTAATATTCTTACTATAGTGATATCTTTGGCTTGAGTAGTAGGTGCATTCGCATTACAATATGAGGCATATTTTTCCCAACGTTCAGCTAGTACCATCAATGTGTCTATCAAACTTTTCAATTGCATGTAGAAAAAAATTATTCTAGGGATATCATCTTCATCTAAAATTCCCAATTTATCCGTATTATTATCAAATGTCACAACATAGTTACATTCAAGACGAACTATTTTTATATCATCACCGTTTTGGGGAAGTTTTTTTGTTAATTTATATTCCTGATACATATCAATGAAAGCCTTAATTTCAGAGTATAATGCTTTTGCAAGCTTACTACGATTTTGTTTGAGATCCTTTTTCTCTTTTCCACGATCTCTACAAATAGTAAAACCAGATGTTATAGCAAATGTAAATACAGACGTTATAAAAGATATAATAAACTTGTCATCGGTAATAATGGGTATAATCTCCGCAATTAATCCATCCATTTGCCAATCTCCTGATTATCCCAATATCCACCATGCCTATATTTTTTAGGAGTAAATTTCTTTTTTGCCATGCGCCTGGCATATATCATTGATGTCATGTAACTTTTTTTCAATAATTTCATTGATTCTTCATCCAGCTCTGGATCATCTGGACTAAAACGCGCATAGAAGGTTTTATCAAAATCCTTTCTTATATTGCGCATATCTTTTTTAGTAAGTGGAGGTAAATCTTCCATGAGTTTGCCATGCATATCCAGCGCCTCCTAAAATTAGTTTTTCTCATACTTTTGTATAATATTAAGTGGGATAATAATGTAAGGACTATTTATTGTGTAATATGTAGCTTTATCGTTTTCATCTGATATTTTCATGCTTAACTGCACATTAAATGGATCAGATGGATTAATTGCCATGTGATCCATCTGCCACATAGAATTAATCCAATTAGCATGTGATAAGGTTATATTAATACTAATTGTTGAATTGGGCGGTACTACAGTATTTGGTGTTTTTGCCGGATCACCTAAATTTGTATATTGCATACCACCAATTGCAGGCATACAAGTGTATGAACCTATTGTAATATTTGAATCCTTCCATGAAATAACCCTAACAGTATTAGTAGTATTTTTTATTATTAGTTTTGTACCGTGAACTCCATAAATAAATTTCTGACCAAAGGCACCTGCTTTATACCAAACAAAATTATTTAAAGTTTGCTCATCAGAGTAAACGTAATAACTACCAGCTAATAATCCAGAAAATGTTATGTCTAATCCATTTCCCAGTAAATTAAAGGTAGAGCTACTAGAACTAAATTGTATTGAATTTGCAACAATCTGAGTTGCACTTCCATTTATTCTTTTTGCATATGCTGAAGGTATAAATAATATAGATGCGAAAATGAATAGAGAAAAATAAAGAAAAACCCAATCCTTCTTTTTGTGGTTACAATAAATCATATTTGTCACTCCTTCTCCTAATATATTGCGTTAATCTGCCGATGAAGGATGAAAATAAGTACCCAAGTCAGCATACTTTAAATCTAATATGCTTTTTATTTTCTCCACATAGTTATCATATAGTGGCACTTGCAAATTAAGCTTATCAACACGATTATAAATGAACGTTATCTTTTTAGCAGTTTTTAATTTATTTACAACTGCTAACGGAATTACGTAGTATCGAAATGGCTGCGTACCATGCATATTGGTAAATATATGATTAGGAATATTACTAGAAGCGGCATAATAATATTTTGATTCAATGTTATACACTGGATGTAAATCATAAATAGTTCCATCAATATTAAGCGCTGCGTTGTAGAGAATTTTGGTATAGTCCTCGGTAATGGTAAATCTCACCCAGTAATCGCTGTTTTCATCTGATTTTGCATAATTAACAAAGGTAATAAAAATGAAGGGCATATATTCATCCGTGGCAGAAAATGACGCACTGGTCGGCGATTCTGGTTCATATGCAAGTTTTGCCGCAAAACAAGTAGAGGATATAATACATAATAAAATTACTAACATTAAAATCCGTTTCATTTAGAATTCTTCCTTTCAAATTATGTTCCACTTATATTACTGTCATAACGATGAATCCATGCTTTATTTTCTGCACAATATTTCATTAGTTTATCACGCAGCATTGCTCCATTAGATCCCGGATAAATTAATGATTGTCGATTGACATAATTATTAATTTCGATCCATCCATTATTTTTTTTATAAACTGAATTTGATATTGTCGTTATAGTACTATTTTCTATATTCAAATCATTATTATTTATGAGAATATCGCTAATACTATTATCAGGAGCAAGTCCTACAAAATAAATAGAATAATAAATATGATTGATATTTTTTTTAATAGTCATTTTATTTATAACAACATTATGTACTTTTCCATTGTCATCATGATAATAATCAATAGGGATAATCCATGACTTATATTGCTTAAAATCATCTGTATGATTAAGTTGAGACAATACATAATAGTAAACACCTTGATAGCGACTCATCTCAGGAATATAAGTTTGAGGGAAATAATCATATATGCTTTTTCCATTTAAATTATATATGTGCCCTTCAACAAGTTGAATCGTATGATTATCAAGGTCGCAATGTAATCTTATAATAGAATATACTGATGCCGAATCTGGTACAGATAATCCATAACTATTTAATTCCTGTAAACCGCCTTCGGAGTTATAAGTTAACTTTACCCATATATCAGCCGTACCGACATAAGGACGAGCATTATAAACATAGGCAGATGGCATCTCTGTAGAAGTTATGCTATCCATATCAATAAATCTACTAGAATAATTATCAGAATCTATCCATGTCCAATTAACCTTTGCAGCATGACTAAAAGGTATAAAAATAATAAAGAAAATAAAAAATAATAGAGAAATCCTTCTCATTTTTATCACTTCCCTAATTAAACTCGCACCTCATAATATCATTCAGCATCGTATGAACCGTTTTGGGATCAGGATGTTTCTCAGATATTATTCGATGAATTAACCCACTGTCAATATCGTGCCTATAAGATAGCAGATATGCAGCATATAGATTTGCTTCTGCTTCACAGCGGCTTTTCACAAAATATATTGTATTGGCAGAAAAATGATAACCATATTCGCTATGTAATCTTATGTGCCCAAGTTCGTGACATAAAACAATTGTTTTTTCAATCTCAGTCATAGACTGACTGAGAAAAATCATTTTGCGCCGTAAAACTCGGACACAGAACCCTCTTAATTCTGGTGGCAAATCATATTCGTAAATTGTTATATTTAAATATTTAGCTAATTCGTAGGGACTTGAGGTATCATATTTCCTTATAAGATTTTTTACCCGAATGGGAATATTAAACATACGCATCAATCCTTTTTTACGCTTGTCAATGCAAAATAAAAGCCAGGCTACAATTTTACTGTAGCTTGGCTTTTCGGCTGAGAATAGGTGGGGTGACATTTCCACATCTCCTAATCAAACCTTTCGGTTATCCGGCGACGGCTGCCCGTTCCGTCCTCTGATTCTCTTTATCTACGGTAAAATATATATTATTACTGTTTAGTAAGTCCTTTTACACTGGGGTTAGATGATATTTTTCTCATCTGCTCAACTGCTATTCTACGAAGTTGTATAAGTCTTTCCTGTTGAGGCAATCCTTGTTTTATAAACTCAGCATTGACAGCTTCCAAATTCACCATTACCAAGAGCTGATGCAGCGAAGCGTTATCGCGGATATTTCCCTCAATATTTTTGTGAGATTGTTTCCACTCTTTAGCTGTCACGCCAAACAAAGCCATATTTAATACATCTGCTTCATTCGCATAAGTTATCCCAATTTCCTTCTTCGAAAGCGAATCTGTTATTAAATTATCTTTTACGGCATCAGTATGAACTTTATAATTTATTTTTGATAGTGTCCGCTTAACATTCCAATCCAGTGACAAATGACTATTTTCATCGGACTTTAATCGTTGATATTCTTTTATAATATAAAGCTTAAATTCCGCAGATATCCATGAAGCAAATTCAAAAGCAATATCTTTGTGAGCATACGTTCCACCATATCGACCAGATTTTGAAACTATACCTATTGCATCCGTAGATGATATCCATTTTTGCGGAGTCAAAACAAAGCTATTTAATCCTGATTCATTTTTAACCGCCTCGAATTCGACACGTTTAAAATTTTTATTATACAAATTTTCCCATGTGCCAAGAAATTCGATAGTGTTTCTATTACGCATCCAGTTTTGAATTATAAATCTGGGATTAATACTATCCTTATATTTTGCAATATCTGTTAAAGAGACATAATCGTTTTCATCTCCGCTAGATAATACTTCAATAGAATGGCCATTTGCATTTAATTCAGCTTTCATTTTTTTAGGCATACCAAAAACCACCTCACTTATTTTGACTGGTCAATCCTTTTTACGTTTATTCATTTTTTTTGCTTCATAAAATGCAAATTCCAGAGCATTTCTTAGTTTTTGCCGTGATTCATCATTCAGCTTGTGGACTTCGCCGTCAAACATAATTTCTGTTTGATCAAGGAATTTTGCCAAATCCTTAGGCTGCTTAGTTTCTTGTTCGGAAATTTCGGTCTTTATTCCAAAACCATTTAATAATACATTAATGGGTACCTTAAAAACGTCTGATAGCTTTTGCAATGTTTCCATGCTGGGACGTGTTCTACCAGTTTCATATTTGGAAATAGCAGATTTTTGTATATTTAATTTTTGCCCTAGTTCTTCTTGTGTAAAATTATTTTGTTGTCGTAGGCTCTTTATAATATTCATCATTTACACCTCAATTCTTATTATAAAGTTTCTTCTAAAGATACACAATGAAAGTATCTTATGTGGAAATAAATATTAAATATATCTTTACAAGATACTAAAAGCCGTGTATAATCTAAGTATCTTAAAAAGACACTTAAAGAGAGTAGGTGATCATATGTTCAACAACCTCCGCAAAATGCGAAAAACAAAAGGATACACATGTGACTACATGGCAAAGGAGATTGGACTATCAAATAAATCAAGCTATAGTAAAAGAGAACTAGGGAAAACGCCCTTTAGTTTGATAGAAGCGAAGAAGGTGTCAGATTTATTCAAAGCCAGTATAGATACCATTTTTTTTAGCAATGAAGTGTCTTGGAAAGATTCAAAACCAGTATAGGAGTGAGCGAATGGATTGTGAAAAAGCTGTAAAAACAATTAACGGTATTTTTATTAAAGAAAAGGCAACATATGAAGATGTGCAATGGATACTGCGTATTTTATCAGAATCATATTCAGAAAAAGGGAACTATCTCTTGAATTCCACTAAAATTCAAGAGATAGCGGAAGTAAAAACAGAAAGAAAAGAACGACTTTTTTAAAAATGTAAATCATCTATTTCAGCCTGTAAATCACAAATGATATTCGATAACTCTCTGAGTATTTCAGAATAAGACATTTTAGCTAAATCTCTTTTACTGTTAAGAATGTGAATAGCTAATGTGCCTATATTATCTTTTACAATCTTAGTACTAGCTGTCCCTGACATCTATAATCACCTCCCATCTACGGTGATTATAGCATATTTTAAAATCAGCATAGGAGTGACAATATTGATAATAAAATGTACGCCAGAAGAATTTAAACGACTTATAAAAAAAGAAGAACTTTGTATCAGCAAGACTCAAACAGGTGGAACACATACTCATTTAGAGAAGACTGTATCTGTAAAACAAAATGACATCCCGCCTTCTACATTAGTTAATGATGATAAATTTGAACATAATTTTGGGCATCCTAGCTCTTATTTATGCAAGAACCAAAATGACTATTTTACGATAAATCAAATTCAGGAATTGAAAAAAGAAAATGTCGAACTTAAGCAAAAACTTGAAGAATGTCAAAAAAGAACATTATCAGAAAGTGATATGCCAAGGCTCCATCATTGAACAATATCGTTAAGAGTAGCGTACTTTTCTATTACGTATATTGTGCCAGTAAATATAACTTCTTGATGAACAAACGAATTAGATTGAAATTTTCCTGACCAATATTGTATTGCATCAGTGCGATATGTTGGAAGATAACCGAATCTTGAAGCTAGAAAAGATTCATCTGCAATATGAATCCTTCCAGTACAAGATAGTTTGCATATTTTTGAGTTATGAGAAATATTTGTATTCCAAAAAGCGATTCGATTAGATAGGTTATCAGAAGGAATTAACCATATGCATGACATTCTTGACGGAAAATTTGGAAACATTTCAGTACGCACATCTTCAAAAATTCGCTCTCGTGCATATAACTGATACGCAGATAATAATTTTTTTGTTTCGTCCCAATCGATTGCTCCTTCATAACCAAAATGATTGAAATAATCAAAGAATGGATTTAATTGACATCCTATAGTATAAGTTTTACCACAATCGAAATTGCCAATATGATAAAAAATCTTGTCTTGTATATGTTCCACTATAATCATCTCCTGTAGATGATTATAGCATTTCTTTAATTGAATTATACCAGTGTTTTTTGTGCAAATGGTGACAATAAATTACACAAGGGAGGTGATGAAATGATTGATCCTTCGATGTTAGACAGCTCATTTGTTGAAAATGTGTCAGATATGCTTCAGCTTGCAATAATGTGCTGTGACAGGCCTCCTAAAGCTCTTGCAATAGATGTAGGATGCAGCCTGAGTGCAATATACGAAGCAATGAAAGGCACAAGAACAATTCCTATTAAAGTCAGAAAAAAACTGTCAAAGCTAAATTTCACAGCGGCTGCGACTGTTGCGCTTGAATCAACAGGGTTTATAAGATTATTTGGATACAGAAAAATAGACCGGCATATACAAAGCATGATCGTCAGTCTAAAGGTTACAGATAATATTGCTTATAAAGATTTAGAAAAATTACCTGTGCTGCTGCTGAACAAAAATAGTCGCGATGATATGGCTGATGACGATTATGCCCAAGTAAAAATAATTGCTGAAAGGCTTGTTGATCGCACAAACTCTAATATCAACCTCATTATGGAACTTGATACAAAATATAAACTTGATCTAGAAAAATATTTACGCGGGGAAAAAGAAAAGCCGCAGACGCGGGAACGTCTGACGGCTTCATAGGAAAAATTAACTTACGTTCATTATATTTGATTTTCAGATAGAAATCAATGGAGGCGATTATATGAGAATGACTGCAAAAGAATTTGCACTCAAAAATAATATGCCGTTGGCAACAGTGAAACGGTATTGCAAGAAAGGCCTGTTCCGCTGCCACAGAATTGGCCGGAAATACAGTATTGACGTTTCTTGTGCTTTGAAAGCACTAGCTGATCTGGACGAACAACAGGCAGCATTGAGCAAGCCTATGAATCCAGTGCCACGCAGACAGAGCAGAAGAATAAACACGCCTGATGATTATCTAAAGGCTCTTGATGATCTAAAAAGAGGGATAGCGTGATGAAAATAACAAAAGTCATGCATCAGACGAACAAGTGGCTTGCAAAAGAGCCATCTATATTTGAAAAAGCATTACAGGTTGTCTTAATGATAGTCGTGGCTACCGTGCTGATGGGGGCTGTGATGAAGTGACAAATGCAGATTTTATTTTAATGGTGATCATGATGGGGGTGAGCAGGTGAAAATTTTTAAACTTGAATGGTGGTTTAACCATCCGACGGTAACATCAATCACGGTATCAGTTATTGCAAGTGTCGCAACTGCTTATACCACTATTTGGTTATTAAAACCGTTAAAATAGTCGTCACAATAGCAACAGCGATTGGAGTTTCACTGAATTAATCCAGTATTTACGGTTTTCAATTTTATTCTTTAACCTATTTATTTTCTAAACCCATTGACAACCGTGACCAAAAATCAGCATAGGAGGTGAGAAAATGAAGGATTCTATCAAGTATCCCTGCGATGTAAGCAAAGACGAATTAAAAAGGATAGCTGAAATGAGCGAATATGAAAAAGAAATATATAGGTTAGAGCAGCTGCTTATGGCGGCGCGTACTCATGTGCATCCAAATACTTACCATGGACAAATTATTGATCCATATCATGTGGAAGAATTAATCAAAAATTAATTGTAAAAGGATCTCTGATTTCAATTACTTTGGCCGTTCCTTCAAATAATACTTCTGTATCAATATTATCGCACGATGCATTATCCCCTTGCCAATATTTTACGGCATCTTCGCGCAACAATTTGACATCATTTATGTTTAAAGTTAAGTATTTTTGATTGGCATAATGAATGTTTCCGGTGCAGCTAAATTTTAATATTTTGAGAGATGACATGGTGGGATTATACATTTGCTTAAACCAGAAAACCAAAGCCTGTGATAGATTCTCAGAATTAGGAATCAACCATAAACATGTTTTCCTTGATGGGAGACTAGGGAAATCTTTTTGTCGCATTTCTTCAAAGATCATCTCTTGAGCATAACGAATATATTCATTGGCTAATTGAGGGATAGTTTGATTAGACATACTTTCATAGAAAGAGTAGTAGTTATTTAATTTTTTACCAAAAGTGTAAGTTTTACTCAGTGAAAAAGGAATTTCTTTTGTTGTAACTACTCTAATATGATAAAAAATTTTATCTTGTATATGTTCCAATATAATCATCTCCTGTAGGTGATTATATCATATTAAAAAACATGAAAGGGAAGTAACCATGCAAAAAGCTATAAGCGCATTAAAGTACGCAGAACATTGCGGCCTGCCATACGATTTAGTCAAACATTATTGTAAGCAAGGTATCAGTTATCTTGGCTGCTGCTAAGGACATGGGAATGAAATAGTAAATGAAAAACACATGAAAAAAGACGCTGCCATGTGCTGGCAACGTCAAGAGTAAAAATTTCATAAAGAAATGTGCTGATGTTAGAGCATCAGTACAGAAGGGCTGACAATTACAACTTATTTATAATTATTATACTATTTTTCATGTAATTTGTCAGCCTAAAAATTAAAGAGGCTTCGGTCTCTTTTTCCCTTGATCAAGTAATTAATAAGTCAAACAATCAGCATGCATTTTTATTCACAGCAACGGGGTTGACACCTATATGCCATACATGAAAAAGATCAGGAAAACAATAAATAAAAAAGTCATAGAAAAAACACTTTATTATACTTATCGGACTTTACCAAAAGATAAAAAAATAAGAGAAAAAAGAGCAGGGCGGGTAAATCATACCCCAGAGCGGCAAAAAGAAATAAACCGGCTGCACGCTGCTAATAAACTTGCCCTGAAAATAGCCAATAACTTTAAAATCGGTGACTGGTACCTGACGATGACAATAGCCGGCAAAGCGCCGCCGAAAGAAAAAGTGAAAAAAAGTCTTGACCTCTTCATGGTAAATCTGCGGCGCTATTATAAAAGAAAAAACAGCGTGCTTAAATATATCGCCGTGCTGGAAAATCTCAAAGGAGCGGGCAGACCGCATGCCCATATGCTTATAAATTCCCTTGCACCTGAAGACATGGCAGTACTGCAAAGATATTGGACACTGGGGCGGCTCAGGATAGAAATGTTTGGCGGTCAGATCGAAGACTGCACCAGGCTTGCCGCATATTTTAAAAAAGAAGACGTCGAAGAGCACAGCGGGCGGCTGCGGACCAGCACCAACCTGATAAATCCGGTCGAAGAAAAAGAAAAAGTCACCAGATCGGAATGTTACAGCCAGCGGATAACACCGCCAAAGGGATACCACGTAAATAAGCAGCTGACCTATCAAAGCTATACCAAAGATGGCTATCCCTGCCAGCGAATCATCTTTGTAAGAGATTGAGAGGAGAAAAATGAACGAAGCAATTTTAATTGATACAAAAAAAGTCGCCAAACAAGCAAAAACCGCCGGTGAATTTATGATGTTCAAATGCCCATCCGGCAATCTGCTTGTGACCAGCCAATTTATGCTCAACATGACAGAAACACAGTTCTTTTCTGTGCAGTGCAAATTAGAACTGCCGGAGCTCAACTCATGGTGGATGCAGATCAAGCAAAACCTCATGCGCTCGGAAAATTGGGAACCGGAGCTTAATGTATGGGAAGAACGCTATAACGCATGGCTGAACGATATTGATACAGATAAAAAACTATCCAATACCCAGATAATTTTGCAGGACTGCTATTTATATACGGACGGATTTACCTATATCGCGGCAAAAGCTGAAAGAATAGACATGGTAGCATACTCCGAATTGCTGTGGTTGCCCATTGCAAGGATCAGGCATTATCAAGAATCATAACAGCAGCAAAAATAGATTAAGGGAATATTATCTCTCAGGAGAAATGGAAGGAAGTGCGATTGATGGCAAATTTTGAAGCGGCACACGAAAAACTGATAAATGAAATGAAAGGGCATGAAAACATACCCATATATGAGAGCGTATTAGATTACCTGATGCGCCAGGCAGAAAACACAGTATCGGCCGATCAGATTATAGATAGCAAAAAAAACATAAAAGGCGCGGTAGACCATATGACTGCTGCTGCAAGGAAAAAGGCAACGGGCGGTTCATACGTCATGACCGATGATGAAGGATTTAAAATCATTGATGAATATTACGGTTTCGGCGCGCAAGCGCTTGCGGAAAACAGTAAAAATCAAGCGTCAAAACGGCTTGATATAGACTTTGACGACTTATAAAAAATGACAAATAAAAAACAGAGGTGATATGCTATGCTGCTTGATTATATAAAGATCCCCAGAGTGTTTACCTTTTATACTGCCCATATGCTCAGATGGAACGAAACGGGAGGTCTGATGCCAACGCACCACTACTGCACAAAATGCGGACAAATGTTTGCCGCTGTATTGAAAATAAAAAGTAATATGGGCTATGACTATATTGACGACAAAGTAATATACTGCCCGCATTGCCGTGAACAATATATAGCATATAGTTATAAAGGCAGAAATTTCGATATTGCTATAAAATCAAAAGACCACATTATGCCGCTGGATATGACAATAAAACTGGAAAAATTTAAATATGGACTAAGACTAAGCATATCCGGAGTGGAACTAAAACCGGCTGCTGACATGACGCTCTGGAATAAAAGCCGCTACACGGAAACAATAACTTTTGACATTAATAAACGAAAAACAATATTCAAACAAGATGATTTAATTGAAATTGAGCTTGGTGATCCATTTGACACCACCTTCCTGGATAACTCACATCTCGCTTCTTTATTCGGACACCCGTGCATAGCAAAATACAAAAAAAGAATGACCGATATGACGCATCTATTAAGAAACGAAATATGTAAAGGCCTAAAAAACAGGCTTGGCCACAAAATAAAATCCATATATCGGCCATACGGATCGGAATTCGGCCCGTTTGCCATCCTGATAATGAACATTGCTTACCGTATGATCTGTACTGATGCACCGAATTTAACAGATCGGATACTTAACAGCAATCCGCATAGCAGACTTGAACCAAAAGGACATGAGACATATATACCAAATGATGAAAAAATTATGTCCGCTGACTTTTGCAATACAATCAGAAAAGAAAAAGACACTATAACGGCACTGATCAAACTTGCCCGGCTGCCAAATAAACGCATACTGCGCAAAATATTAGCGGCAGAACCCTTTGATTATTTACTGCTTAGAGACATTATGCAAATAAGCCAGAATCTTGATCATCTGGTGGCAATATATAAAAAATGCACAGAGGATAACACGGGAAATATTGATACCCGAAGATTTATAAACAGCTCCAAGAGAATAAGGCAGTATTATCCGGCTGATGATGTGCTAAGACTGATTAAACACAATAAAATGCACGAATTTTATGATACCGGGGACATGCTGGTTAACATGAGCGACAAAATGAAAAAAAAATTCAACAAAAATAAACCGTCAATCACTGATGCCCATGACTGGCTGGCAATCGAAAAAAAGAAAGAAAAAAATCCGTTGATAACCTTTGACATTACAGATTATCGGCACAGCATGGAAATGCAGTTAAACAGCATAAAATTTGCAGTGCCGCATACATCAAATGATTTGCTCAACGCGGGTGTAAAACTTAAAAACTGTGTAAGTACCTACACTGACAGAGTAGCAGCACGGGAAACAAATATTGTTTTGGCTGCAGACAATAAGGGCAAACTGATTATCTGCATAGAAGTTGAGGCCAATACAATAAGGCAGGCAAAGCTTGCAGCGAACAGCCAGGTAAGAAATAACAGGAAATTAAATGATACCGTTATAGACTGGGCGGAAAAACTCGGCATAAACTGGGTAAGCTGCCGAGATATACAGCCAAAAACAAAACAAATAACGGCTATTGCCGTATAAATAGGGGAGTTGGTAAGATGAGCAACATGATAGACGTAAACGCAAAAGCAGTAAAAATAAGAACACCGGAAATAATCGCCGCCGAAATAAACAGCATCAAGCGTCAGGTACAGCAGGCAATGCTCAATGCCAGTATCGATATCGGCAGGAAGCTTGTTGAAGCACAGTCCATCGTCGAAAAAGGACACTGGGGCGCATGGCTCAAAGAAAATGTTGATTACAGCGAGCGTACGGCAAATAACCTTGTCAGGATATTTAAAGAATATGGCCAGCTTGGTCAGCAGGAGCTTTTCGATGCTCCGGCCAACCGTCCGGAATTTGAAAAATTATCATATACGCAGGCTGTTGCCCTGCTGGGTCTGCCGACCGAAGATGCCAGAGCTGATTTTATCGAAAATAATGATATAGACAGCATGAGTACAAGAGACCTGCAGGCTGCCGTGAAAGCACAAAAAGAAGCCGAAGAGCGGGCGGCCGATCTGCAAAACCGGCTTGACAACATGCTTAAAGAGCAAAATGACCAGCAATCGCTTGCCGAAAGCGCCAACACTGAAAAAGCTGAACAAATAAAATCCCTTGAAAATGAAATTGCCGATCTGCAGCAAAAGCTTGAGACCGGCGGCCTGTCGGATGAGCAGCGGGCGGAACTGGAAACAGAAAAGGATAACCTGCACTCCCAGCTTGATTCCAAGGACACAGAGCTGCAAAAAGCCGTCAAAAAAGCTGAGAAGATGGAAAAGAAGCTCAAAGATGCAGAAAACAAGCTGCAGGCAGAAAAAGAAAAGCCGCCGGTTATCCCGGAAGCAACAAAAAAGGAACTTGAAGAACTTCGTGCCCAGCTGGGCAAAGCCGAATCGGCAAAAGACGCTGATAAGGCTGCCGTGCAGATCAAGGTCAGCTTTGAACTGCTCAAGCGCGATATCAACGACATTATCAGCTCACTTGAAAAAATAGAGGATAAAGCTACAGCCGACACCTATAAAAATAAAATAGCTAAATTGGCCGATATCATTAAAAGCACGGTTGAGGGATGAATAGATGAATATAACAGACCAACAATTTAGGGAAATACTGAGCAGACGCATAGACGGATATATAAATATTGTTGCTGTGTATGAAAAACCAAAGGATTATCCGGATAAATATGTTGGACGGTTACTTCTTGTAAACTCCAAAATAAAACTGACAGAAATATTTATAGCAAAAGATACCTTGGAAGAAATACGTCGGCAGATACCGGATTTTTATACCAGATTGAACCGCAATAAATATGATGATCCAGTGATTTATGAAACATATATATGGTAAAGGGGTGCTATTTTGCAAATAGGAAATAAAAGAAGCTATAGAGCGCTACAGTCTTTGATGACAGGGCGGCTCCTAGAAAATGAAATAGATACAGCCTGCAGACAATACGCGCTCGACGGCCGGGCGGTAATATACAAAACACCTGAAAGCTTCCGTTGCATCAGCAAAAAACCTTCTGGTCGTTTCACCGGACAGTTCACTGGCAGAGCACAGCCGGATTATCAAGGCACGTTACGAGGCGGAAAATCAATCATCTTTGAGGCTAAATTCACTGATAAGGATAGAATCCAGCAATCAGTCCTAACTAAAACACAGTTTGATATGCTGGCACAGCACTTGGAAACAAGGGCGGCTGTCTATATATGCTGTGGGATCGCAGATAAGTATTATATGATTCCATTCAACATATGGAGCAATATGAAAGCTGTATTCGGGCGGAGCTACATAGTGCAACAGGACATTAATGCTTATCAAGTAAAAAGGACAATGGCAGCAGTGATGTTTCTGGATTATATTCACCCAAAATAATATCCCCAATTTTGGGTAATAATAGATTAATTTCATATAAAACAGCGCTAAAAAAAGGACGGCATAAACCGTCCCTTTTGTGCGTTCATGGAAGGTGAGATAATGAGACAGAGAAAAAGCAGTTTGATATCCTACATAGAAAAAAGATTTTACCAGTATGAAAAAATAAAGAAAGCTGTATGGGAAGCAAGAAATGACTCTGGTGTTGGCAGGACTGGTGGCAATAGTACCGGACATGCTTTTGTTAGTGATCCAACCGCGAACGTGGCTGTAAAAGATGTTATGCCTATAAAGTCGGTGGTTATTGAAGCAGGCAAATACGAAACTGAAACAATAAAGCATCCTGAAAAGTGGCTGCAAGTCATTGAGGCTACATACAAACATTACTCTGGAAAATCGACAGAAAAATTATTGTGGCAACGCTACAAGGGTAAAGACTATAATTATACTTGTATAAACTTAGGTATAAGTCCAAATATATATTACTGCATGATCCGTGAAGCAAATCAATTTTCACTGGCATGCGCTTGCCAGGCAGGATTAGTAAAAGTTTTTTGAAATAATTTTTATTTTGGTAATAACTACCCCATTTTATATGCTATACTATAGAAAAGTGAAGAGTAACACACAGCCGCAGCCGAAAGGTTAGTGGCTTTTCTTATGTGTATAAACATTATATAAAATATTGCAGGTATAGAATTACACTCTATAGAAATATTAACAAAATATTAAAGGAGTGCACACAATGTCTAAAATAGAAAAACCAAATTCATTTGAAGAATCTATTTTAAAATTAACAAATGGGAAATGTGGTAAACTATTCAAAATAGGAGCTATAGGATTAGTGGCAGCTATACCAGATATAGCACCAGCAGTTGCGCTATTTAGTGCGATAGGTGAATCTTGTATAAAAAATTTAGAACAGCAAAATTTATTTTATTTAGCTGAAGCGTGGGCAGATAAAAATCTTGATGAAAAATTTGATGAAGGGAATAATGCCCAAGTTGAATTAGTAACACATGCAGTTTTCAAGGCTATACGTTGTAGTAAGAAGAAACAAATATATCGCATAGCTGATATTTTAAACGGAAATTTTTCTAATCAACTAGGATATGATGATGCAGAAGACTGCATTAATATAATTAGTGAATTAAGTGAAAATGAAGCAATAATACTGTTTAAAATATATAATTCGTTCCGAAGCCAAGATTCACCAGATTATAGTAAACCATTAACTAAACCGTTTGAGATGAGCATAAATCAGTTTGAATTATTAGATGAATCCAATCTTATAAGAATAGTCCCAGAGTTTAGTGATAATTTAAATTTCTTTTTAGGAAGATTATCCGGGAAGGGATTATTAAAAGAAGAACTGTCATTAGAAATACAACATAATAATATTAAAAGACAATATAAACGAACATACACTGGCAGAATGATTTTTAATGCAATTAGTGATAGCAAATAATTTATAATTAAGATTTTGGCACCCTGAAGGGTGCTTTTTTAATGCCCAAATTTCAACCAGGAGGTAGCGAAAGAATGCTGACAAAGATATGCGGACGCTGTGGTCGAAAGCTGCAAATCAATGAGCAATGCGAATGCCAGAAGCAGCGGCACAAAGAATATGACAGACACAGCCGCAATAAAGAATCAGCAGCTATTTACCACAGCAAGATGTGGAAGCTGCTGTCAGATGACTGCAAACGCAAAGGTAATGGCCTGGACTTATACGCGCTGCATGTTAAGCATAAACTTGTAAAAGGCACGCTGAGTCATCACATCATTGAGGTAACAGAAGACAAGAACGGCGCCTATGACCAGTCCAATCTCATTTATCTGAGCGATAAAAGCCATGCAGAGATACATGAAGCCTATAAAGAATCAGAAATGTCAAAGAAGAAAATGCAGGGGATTCTCTTTGATATCATTAAGGCCGGCGGGGGTACCTGAAAAAGTTTCAGAGATGAAAATATAGTACCGCGCATGGTCTTTTTTCGCGCAAAAATGCCAGAAATGAAAAATTATAAAAAGGGGTGATCGCATGCCGGGAAGACCGCGAAAAGTTGTAGATATATCGACCGGAAAAATAGGGAAGAATAAACGCAGTGCACGAAAGCAACAGGAAAAGAAAATAAAACTGCCGCGCGATGCGCTTTCACCGCCTGGATGGCTCGATGAAGATGCCGCAGCCGAATTTACCCGCGTTGCTGCCGAGGCTGGACAGATTGATCTGCTGGATAATCTTGATCTGGCTATCCTTGCGATATATGCAAATGCCTGGAGCCGGTATATGAAGCTTGTGCAGCATATCCGGGAATATGGCGATACCGGTTACCGCAAAAATGGTTATGGGAAATATGAAACGGTGTCGCCTTACCTGTCAGCGCAGGAACGCTATGTCAAACAGATCATGCAGTGCAGTACAAAGCTTGGCCTTGCCACGACAGACCGGCTCAAGCTGATCGTGCCGGTCAAAGAAGATAAGGCCGTCAATAAATTCCTCAAATTTTTGGATGCGTAATGGTAGATCGGACGACTACCTATGCAAAGCTGATTGTTTCGGGCGAGAAAATAGCCGGGCGCAGTGAATACCTTGCCTGCAGGCGGCATCTTGACGACATAGCAAATAAAGATTCGGCATATATCTTTGACAAAAAAGCTGCAGAAAAACATATAGATATCGCAAATACACTGACAATCGGCGAAGGTGAAGAGAAAAAGCCGCTAAAAACACGCGGCTTTCAGGATTTTATAATCGGCGCGTTATTTGGCTGGCGTAAAAAGCACAGCAAAGAGCGGAGATTCCGTGAAGCATATGTGCAGATGGGCCGGCAAAACGGCAAATCATTTATCGCCGGCGAACTAGGCAACGACTTTGCAGGATTTTCCGGTTATCAATTCGGGCGCATATTCTGCACGGCGACAAAGCAGGAACAGGCAAATATTGTCTGGGATGAAATAGATAAATTTATAGAGTCCGACGATGATTTAAAAGAGTTGTATAAAATCAGGACGCATGACCGCACGATTACAAGCCGAGTCACGGGTACTGTCATAAAGGCAATCGGGCGGGACACCAAAAGTGCGGATGGGTTCCGTAGTATTTTAGCTATAATTGATGAATATCATGCACACCCCACGAATCAGATGTACAAGCTCATGCTTGATGGGCAGATTACCGTTGACAATGCGCTCACAATTGCGATAACAACGGCAGGATTTGATTTAAACAGTCCCTGTTATAAACAGTATCAATTCTGCAAAAAGGTGTTGGAAGGGACAATAAAAAAGGATTCCCTGTTTATTTTCATTGCCGAAATGGATAAAGATGATGATATATGGGACTCAAAAAACTGGGCAAAAGCAAATCCGCTGCATCTGTGGCATGCGGATAATACCCTAAATCAAAACATGCTTGCCCGCATGGCCGAAAAAGCAATAGATGCAAAAGAAAAACAAGGCGATGACCTTGTTAATTTTTTGACTAAATCGCTTAACGTCTGGGTGACATACGCGGGCGGCGCACTGCTCAACCTTGATAAATGGAAAATGTGCGAATCCGATCTGACATTGCATGATATGAAAGGCAGGGAATGCTATCTTGGCATTGACCTATCTTCCGGCGGTGATTTAACCAGCATTGCGCTGGTGTTCCCGCTTGAGGGCGATAAAGTCTATATCTTCTCGCATAGCTTTATGCCAGAACTACGGCTAGCAGAACACGAAAAGACAGATGACGCACCGTACCGTGTTTGGGTGAACCAAGGCCTTATTACCTTGACCAGCGGTTTGTACGGCATAAAGACAGACTATAAAGCGATTATTGAGTATCTTAAACAAGCGATTGCCGATTATGGTCTGAAAATCATCGGCTGTGGCTATGACAATCACAATGCTGATACTTTTCTTGCTGATCTGGAAGATATCATGCCTTGCGATCTGACCGAAGTCGTGCAATCGGCAAGAAGTTTAAATGATGCAACAGTGGATTTTCAGCTGTCTGTCAAAGCATGCATGGTGTTCTATGATAAAAACAATGCGCTCTTAACGTGGAGCATGGTCAACGCCATAACCACAAAAAACAGTTTTGGTGAAATAAAGGTCGACAAAATAACGCAGACAGACCGTATTGATCCGGTCGACTGTGTGCTTGATGCTTGGAAACTGTATTTCATGAATAGGGATGACGGGCAGATATCAGCCGATGAAGCCTACGATATGTGGGAAAAAGCCATGCAGGCGGCAAAAAATATTGAATAATGTCCACGTATAGAGGTAAGAATATATAACCAATAAAAAATTAAAAGAAAGGAGGCTAAAGAGTGTCATTTTTAAATAAAATGGTCGGTGCGTTTAGATCAAATATCAAAAATGATTCGGGCGGTTTTACTCTTTCTGATGTAAATGCTTTATTTTTTAATAATCGTATCGGCACCGACGGACCGGATATATCGGAGATAACCTATTTTATTTGCATGAAAAAACTGTCTGAATCGCTGGGCAAAATGCCGATTGCCTTAAAAGACAGCGACAAAAACAGGATAACGGACCATAACACTTATCAATATCTGAATGTGCAGCCAAATGCCGTTTTAACACCGGCACAGTTTTTCACATCCCTCGAATACTGTCGGAATCATTACGGTAACGGCTATGCTTACATTAACCGTAATCCGGACGGAAGTATGGAAGGGTTATATATCCTTGATCCGCGCATGGTGCAGATATGGGTTAACAATACAAGCCAGTTTACTCAAAGACAATATTATTATTTTTATACTGACAGCGTGAGCGGGCAAAGTTACTGGTTTTACCCAGATGATGTAATACATGTAAAAAGCTGGAAACTGGGCAGAAACGGGTTCGCCGGTAAAAGCGTTAGAGAAATATTGGCGTCATACATGCAAGGCAATAAAGCATCGCAGCGTTTTTTAAATGATCTTTACCAAAAAGGATTGACGGCAAATGCCGTCGTTAAATATACTGGTGATTTAGATAAAAAAAGCATGCAAAATGTTATTGCCCAATTAACCGAATTAGCTGGACAACGCACAGACAGAATTATACCGCTGCCGCCAAATTGGGATATAGTGCCATTGGAATTAAAACTTACGGACAGCCAGTTTTACGAGTTAAAAAAGTTTTCGAGCCTGCAGGTGGCCGCAGCCTTTGGCATCATGCCAAACCATTTAAATAATTACGATAAGTCAAGTTATGCAAACAGCTCCATGCAAAACTTGACTTTTTACGTTGATACGCTGCTTTATAACATCACGCTTTATGAGCAGGAACTAAACCGCAAGTTATTGACAACAAAAGAGCTGCAGCGTGGACTCAGCTATGAATTTAATGTCAGCGTGATACTGCGCGGTGATCCGGCATCCCAGGCGGATATGCTTAATAAATATGTGGCGGGCAGCGTCTATACAGTCAACGAAGCGCGCCGTTATGCGGGTATGCCGCCGGATAAAGCCGGCAATGTGATCATTGCCAACGGCAGCTATGTAAAGCTGCAGGATCTGGGGAGTGCTTATAAAAAAAATAATGCTGCACTGAAAGGAGGCGAAGGTGGGGAATGAAAGGATTTGCAATTAAGAATGTGACTGACACATCAGCGGATTTATATGTCACCGGACAGATATGTGACGATGAGGATAAAAATTTATTGTCTTGGTGGCTGGGTGATGAAGACGGCAATGTAAACGGCTATGTATTTCCAGTCGATATAAAAAACCAGCTGGACAGCCTGAAGGGGAAAACCTTGAATGTCTATATCAACAGCGGGGGCGGCTCTGTATTTGCCGGTACTGCTATAGCAAATATGCTAAAGCGCCATGACGGACCGACCAATGCCATTGTTGATGGACTGGCGGGCAGCATTGCCACGCAGATATTTTTTTCCTGCGACAATAAACAGATACCGAAAAACGCCTATCTCATGATACACAAGCCGAGCATGGCGGCCGCGGGAAATGCAAACGATCTGCTGCAGGCGGCAAGCGTTCTGGACACTATTCAAAAGGGACTTGAAACAACCTATCAGGATAATGCAAAAAAAGATGTGACGGCTGATCAGATTCATGAGCTGGTAAATAATTCAACATGGCTGACCGGCGTAGAGGCAGCAGAACTGTTTAATGTCGACGTCACAGATGCGCTGCAAATGGTGGCATGCGCCGGTAAACTCCCTGAAAATATAGGCAATATACCGGAAAATATCAAATTTGTAGCGGAAAATATGCCGAAAAAACCTGTAAAACAGCCGGAAAACAATGATAAAAACATTGAAAAACTGGCAGAATATAAGCTCAAAAGGCAGAAAAATGACATAGCTGTTGCCCTGGCAATGGCTCAAATAATATAAAAAAGAGGTATAAAACATGAAAAAATCCGATGAAATCAAGAATCAGATTACGCAGGTACGTGCTGAAATTGAAAAATTGCAGGCCGCAGAGAAATTTGACGATGCCGCGGCTAAGGCAAAAGAACTGACAGACCTTGTCCGGGAATATAATACCGTAAAAGCAATGGAGGACAGTGATTTCAGTAATTTCACGCAGAGCATGACACCAATAAACACAATTGCTGATAAAAACGACAAAAAGCTTATCAACCGCACATTTAACAAGCTTGTGTTTGGTCAGGTATTTAACTGGACTTTGACCGATGAAGAAAAAAGCGTGGCAGATAAAATTGTTAATGCCGCGGGAACTCCGGGGCAGGTTGGCGCGACTCCGGCAAAAGGCGGTTATCTGATACCGACTGAACAGTTTGCCCAGCTTTTGGAATTCCGACGCTCCTATACCGCGCTGAAAAGCTTCTGCACAATCAGAACTGCCGGCAGCCGCAACGGACAGCAGCCGACGATAGGTGAAGAAGACGGTACCCTGACTAACTTTGAAGAACTCAACGAAATAGCACAGAGCGATCTGGACTTTGCACAAATAAAATATGCGGTGAAGGATTATGGCGATATTATCCCCATAGCAAACCAGCTGCTCGAAGATGTGGATATTGATATTATGTCTGTTATCGGCCAGCGTTTCGCCAGAAAAGCGATCAATACCGAAAATGCGCAGATACTGGCCATTATCAATGCTCTTACCGCAACGGTACCGACGACTGGTTATAAGTCGATTCAGACCGCTTTAAATAAAACACTCGACCCGGCAATATCCGCAGGTGCGACTATTTTTACAAACCAGACGGGATACGATTATCTTGACCAGCTAACAGACAGCAATAAACGTCCGCTGCTTACTGCCAGTCTTGCCGATCCCACGCAGTATCTTTTCAAAGGGCGCCGTATCGTCATGCTGAAGGATACGCTTTTAGCTAATGACACCACCACCGAAGCCGGCAAAACTCTTGCTCCGTTTGTTGTCGGTTCTATGTCTGACTTGATACACTTTTTTGACCGTGTGGGAATTGAAATTGCGGTGTCTACTGAAGCCGGATTTACTAAAAATGCAACTTTTGTCAGGGCAATAGAACGCTTTGACGTGCAGGAAGTAGATTCCGCGGCAATGACTTATCTCAAACTTGATGTTGGCGATTAAGGTGACATTATGAGCGTGACACTTGATGAAGCAAAGCTTTATTTGCGTGTTGACAGCACTGTTGAGGATGATTTAATAAATAATCTTATTGCAGCGTCCGAGTCATATTTAAAGGACGCTGTGACAGATTATGCAACAAATATAACCGACAGCGGTTTTGCGGCAAAGGCAAAAATTGCACAATTGGCCGTTATTACAGAAATGTACGAAAACCGTAATTCAACGCAGGACGGAGCAAAAGATTATGGTTATGCGATAAGAACACTGATTACGCAAATGCAGTATTGGAGCAGCTCATGAAAATAAATAAAATGTCGCATAGAATAAAAATTATGAAACCGGTATCGGGCGGAGCAGATGAAGGCTTTGGTGAGCCGATAAGCTTTACCTCTGACGGTGATGTTTGGGCGGAGTTTTTACGAGTCAGGATTGTTTCAACGGCAATGATCGGCAGCGGTGAAACAGTCGAGACAACGCAGGGTATGCGCATACGTCCCCGTAATATTGAAAAAGGCTGGGAAATTATTGAAGGTGAGCATACCTATAAGGTGCTGCATGTCGATACATCAACCCCAGGGGAAATTATACTGACAACAAAGGAGGTCGATCCGTAATGCCGCGATTTATATATGCTAATATCGAAGAAGGTGTATTTAAGGCAACGGCTCAGATCGAAAAATATGATGCCGCCACTCAGGAAAAAATTAAAGCAGCCGTTAAGAATGGGACCACCGCAGTTTTTGAGCAGGCGGTGAGAAACGCCCCAATGTCGGCAACGGGCAATCTGAAAAAGGGCATCAAAATGGAAACGAATACCAATTACAGCTATGCAAGCGGTATTGTAAAATCTACCGCTCCACATTCGCATCTTGTTGAATTTGGCACACGCGGACGTATTGTATATCCTGTAAGGCGCAAAGCAATGGTCATAAACGGACATTTTGTAAAAGGCTATGTAAATAACGGTGCAATGCCAAAAAAACCTTTCCTGCGTCCGGCAATGGATAAAGAACGTCCGGGCATTGAGGAAAGCATTAAGAAGGTTCTGCAATGATTATTATTAAGGATATACCGCTTGTGCCGTTGCAAAAAGCGGTATTTGCCCTTATCAAAACAGGACAGGATAAGCCTATATATGGTAATGTGCCGGAAAAAACGTCATTACCGTATATGACAATAGGTGCGATAACCTTCAAAAATGCCGGTGTAAAAAATGCAGTAATCTGGAATGCATCAATGCAGATAGATATATGGGCCGGCAATAATGACAAGGAAGTTGTAAATAGTATTCTGAATGATGTATCGGTGCTTATCACGGCAAAAGGACGGAAACTTGAAGTAGAAGGTTATACCGTTATTGACTGCGATGTTGATTTTGTTGAAACATTCCCGGAAGAAACGTATGGATATCATGGCGTACTAACGGCGATCTTTAAATTGCAGAAGAAATGAGGAAAAAATATGTTAACAGATCAGGAATTGAATAATTTACCGGATAACCCGAACGTATCCGTGGCCGAGGCAGGCAAAGATACACTGCTCTATTTGAACAAGGGAACTGTTGATGCTCCCGATTGGCTTATCATTGGCGGGCAGAGGAACACTCCGCTCAGCAGAAAAGCAAATACACTTGACGCATCGCATAAAACCTCCGGCGGCTGGGGTTCGACCGTGCCGGGACTCAAAAGCTGGTCGATAGACTACAGCGGCTTGCAGATCATGAGCGATGAAGCCTTACAGATGATCGATTACTGCTTTATAAATGATAAACAAGCGCATGTAAAAATTGCTTATAAAAACGGTTCTTACCGTACAGGCTGGGCCTATATCACTGAGTACAATGACGACAATGCCCATGATGCGATAGGCACAGTGAAAATAACACTCGAAGGCAACGGGCCGATCTCTGAACTTATCACGGCAGCAACTATTGATAAAACAACCGCTGCATTTAGCAAAGCTGTTCCTACTGATGCTGTGTTTACTATTTCACCGTCGACAACAGCGGTAAGCACTGTTAAAAACGGCAGCACTGCACTTACGGCCGGCACTGATTACAGCTATAGCAGCGGCACTCTGACAATTAAGCAGTCTTATCTCGATGCACAAAGCAACGGTGATGTAGTTCTTGCCGTGGCTACCGACACCACGGCATTTACCTTGACTATCGCAGTGAGTGCATAAAAAAGGGGAATAAATAATGAAAAACAGTGTAGATATTGTAATCGGTAAAGCCGATAAGCCAATCAAAAAATATGAGCTATGTTTTAATATAAAATCGCTTGCAAGAATGGAAAGGGCAATAGGTAAATCAATCACATCTTTGTTTGCAGCAGGTCCGAGGGGATTAGTACAGCAGCTTGATATCAATGTCACCACTGCGGCACTGCAAAACGGCATTGTGGACGATAAAGGGATAGACATAGAACAAGCCTATGATATTATTCAGGAATTTTGTGACAACGGTGGTACACTTGATCGTCTGAATGCAAAAATAATCACAGCAATAAATGAAACCGGTCTTTTTATTCCGGGGGTGAAGGAAAAGCCCCCGGAAGTGGTGTACGAGAGCAAAAAATAAGATCATTTGCACATTGGATTGAGCGGTCCGAAAGAATAGCATACGGACCGCTCAATTTATTGCCGGATCAATTTGAAAAACTACAGCCGCATGAATTTTATAAGCTTATTGATGGATATGAGGCAAGAGAAAAAGAAAATGATTTCAAACGTGCATATTTTACCTCATGGCTTATTGCTCCGCACCTGAAAGAACCGATAACGGTGCAGCAAATAATGAAACCGCTTCATGAGAGCAGGGAAGATCAATTAAAAAAGGCTGCTGAAGACAGAAACATTCTTCTAAAAGAATTTGGTCTGCGGGAGCCGGAAAGAAAATAAATATGCAAAAAAGGCCGCTGACAATTGTCGGCGTCTAAATGTTATTATTGATTATCCTTGACATATTGCAACGCGGATTGTAGCGTCGATTCAAATGGGGTGCCGTCTGGCATATTTTTCCAATTTGCATCTGTATAACTATAATCTGCTCTTAACTTTCCGTCACTATCATATTCCAAGCTTTCTATTTCTTTATAGTTTTCGAAAGTATAATTTACAAAATTGTGACCTATATCTGTTTCGGTTACATTGCCGTTAGAATCTTTTATTACCATTTTAATCCAAGTTTCTAATTTTCCTTGTGGCGATAGTGTTGTTAGACTTGGTGCGTAATAAAATGTAATTGCCGTTCCTGTTGTGCCGCCATATGTCCAATCAACGCTATCCATATTATTTTTATCAGGGAATTGGGCTGCATAGCAGAAAGAAGTAAGTAAAAATAGGGTTGCTATAATGTTTAATAATATTTTTTTCATAAAACCATACCTCCTTTTATAGTATAAAATTATTCGTGACAATAAATAAAAATCCCTTTATAAATACTTTTTTCTGAGATTAAAAATAAAATTATTGTGTAAAGGAAATAAATATGTCAGTAATATCCGAACTGATGGTAAAAATAGGCGCTGATTCGTCTGGACTGTCAAAAGAACTTGATAAATCCCAGACGGAAATAAAACAAGCCTTTAATGTTAATCCTGTCAATGAAATGCAAAATGCGTTAACCGGAACTACGAGCAGCGTCAGCGCACTTATAACAAAATTTGCCGGACTTGCGGCAGTTACCGCAGGTGGTTTTGGCTTATCAAGTATAGTACAAAGTGCAGTCGATGCAGGAGAAAATGTCTATCAGTTGTCCAACAGACTGCATATAACAAATGCCGAAGCTGTTGAAATGTCAAGGATATTGAAACTTACTGGTGCTGACGTTCAAACAGCAGCAAGCGCTTTCCTGCGTTTTGATAAAAATTTGACATCAAACAGTACAGAAGGGAAAAAGGCGCAGGCTACTTTAAAAGCCGTTGGTGCGTCAATGCAGGATTCAAGCGGCAAGCTCCTGCCGCTCAATGAGCAGCTTAAAAATCTTGCACAGGGCTATAAACTTGCCAGCGATGCAGGATACGGGCAGGAATTTATCATGAACACCCTTGGTGTTCGTGGCATAGGACTAACAAAAACACTTCAAAATTACACCGAAGCTGCCGAAAACGCTGCAAAAGTGAAGAGCATAGGTATTAATTCCGAAGAAATGCACAAGGTTAATCAACAAATGGAATTGCTTGAAATGCAGATGGGACAGTTAAAACTTGCTGGAGGAGTTGCTTTTGTACCAATTGCTGCAGAGATATTTCCATCAATAATTCAGGGTTTGTCGGAGACCGCAAAATATATATATGATAATAGAATTGAAATCGCTGCACTATCCAAAGATCTGCTAGAACTTGTTGCCATCTATAAAACATTTCAGGCTGTCAGCTCAATAAGCAGCAAGGTATCAGATGTCTGGGCGCAGACAAAACCCACAACTGATGCTCTGGTAGACACGAAACAACAAAAAAGTATTAATAAGTCCATACAATCACTTGAAAAGACAGCTGAAGCAGAAAAAAAGGCCATGCTGAAAACAGTCATGGCGATGCAGATATCAGAAGACGAAAAAGCGGCTCTGGTTGCCAAAAATTGCATTCAAATAGAACAACGAACTGCGGCAATGGCCGAAAAGATTACTGCCAATCTGACCACGGCCTATCAGGCTATAAACCTTGCTAATGCTGAAAGCACTGAAAAGCAGGTAACAGGCCTTGCTGCTGTTCAGCTTGCCGCAACCGAAACCGCGACAAAAGTGGGGACAGCTGAAAGTGCAAACCTTGTTGTTAGTGCAAATGGACGTGTTACCGAATCAGAAGCAATGAAGGCAGATGCGGCAAAAGTGTCTTCTGAGGCTGCCGTTGCAGCTAATGCGGCAATTACTGAATCGGCCAATACCGCGGCTTTAGCTGAGAATAAACTGGGTGAATCAACAGCTTTAGTAGGAACGGAATCTCAAATTGCAGGAGAAAAGGCAGTAGGGGCACAGACAAAAAGTGCACTAGCTACTCAGGCCGCGGGTGTGGAACAGGAAGCTTTAGGGGCAAAAACGGCACTTGCAGGTGATGCCGCAGTTGCTGCCGGAGGAAAAACTGTCGCGGCAGCAGGCAGTGCTGCAACAGCTGTTACCAGACTGACATCATTAGTATGGGCGTTAGCCGGCGGCTGGCTAGGAGTAGCTGCAGCGGCTGGATATGGTATTTATAAAATGTATCAGTGGAAACATGAAAAAGATGAAGAAAATAAAAATAACACTTATGATTTTAATGGACAGACATATTTTCATGATACGAACAAAGGCATATGGACAACACAGGAAGATGACAACGATGCGGGCTATACAGTTTATAACCCTAAAACAGGCGGTTATACTGCAAACGCACAAAAAACTGTAGAGGTGACGGATGAAGATACAGTTTCTCAGCTTGACCAGGCGGCTGGGGAAAGATGGCTTGATACTGATCAAGGCAAAGCGTGGGCAGCACAGCAAGAGGCAGAAAGAAAGCAGGCTGACATAGATGCTCAACAGCAAGCACTGGCATCGCAATTTGCAGATATCAACAATATTGGTGAAAAAACTCCAAAAGGAAAAAAACAAAAAGCACCTGAGGTTTTACATTATTCGCTGCTTGAAACTGACCAATTAAAGCCATATGCAAATGAAATTGAATATGCTGCAAATACATATGGCATCGATCCTAATTTTTTAGCATCAATAATTTTAACGGAAAGTAATGGAGATCCAAACGCTGTATCATCAGCGGGTGCAATAGGACTCGGGCAGCTAATGCCGGACACTGCGGCAGGCCTTGGAGTCTCTAATCCATATGATCCGGATGAAAATATAATGGGTTCAGCGCAGTATGCAGCAGGTCTGTATCAAAAATATGGTGATTACAGATTAGCCGCGGCAGGATATAATGCCGGCGGTGGCGCTGTCGAAAAATACGGAGATGTTCCTCCTTACGAAGAAACGCAAAATTATGTTGCAAAAGTAATGGGGCTTTATAATTCATCGTCAACGTACTTTGCCAACGGGACAGAAAAAAATAATCAGCAAAATATTCAAAAAAAGCTTGAAGATTTAAAAAAGGCACAGCAGGAAGCAACGTCACTAATGAATTCTATGCAGGAGGGAATTTATGGCGAAACCGCAACGACTTATCAGCAGGGCATGAGTAAAGTTGTTGCAGACGTAGCGCAAAAAAGTGGTGAAATAGCAAAGCTGCAGGCCGCAGGTGTAAATGTCGACGGTCTGAAGACAGAACTCAATGAGTATGAAACCGTAATGAAAACAAAGGTCGTTGATGCCTGGAAAAAATCATGGTCCGAAGTCAAAGAAGATACTAAAAGCACATTGGCTGCCGTAAACGATGATTATGCTGCTGCCGCCGATGTCGAATATCAAACGGCACTACGTAAATTGGCAGATGAGCGTAAAGAAAAATTAAAAGCAATAGCCGAAGATCAGAATGATGCGGTTGCTAAAGTCGCTGTCGAAGAATGGGCAAATGCTCAACTTTTAGCAGCTCAGAAAAAATACGATGAAGCAATCAAGCAGTCACATGAAAAAAGGATGCAGGCGCTTGAGGATGAAGGCGATTACAGGAAAATAATTGAAGAACTTACAAATAATCCGCAGGCAGAAAAAAATGATCTTGATATTGATGGACAAAAAGCTCTTGCTAAAGAATATGTAACACTTTGGGATGATGCTCACAGTTCTATTTACAATAATTTAGCGAGTTCAGCAAGTTCTTTTTACAGTTCGATGTCATCGTCTATGTCAGATTTTATAACTGGTACTCATTCAGCAATAGATGTTGTTCATGATTTTGAGAAATCGGTGCTAAATGCTATCGCAAACATAGTGGCACAAAGAGCTGCGGCACAGGTAACAAATTCATTATTAAGCGCGGCATCTAGTATATTTGGTAGTAGTCTTGATTATTCAAATACTGAAAAATGGAGCATGGGCGGCACAAGCCTTAGTGATTTTAAAATATCCGTGCCCGCATTTGCAAATGGTGGTATAGTTTCCGCCCCAACGCTGGCTTTAATTGGAGAAAAACCGGGTGTAAGTGAAGCTGTTGTGCCGCTTCCCAGTAATGGATTAATTGGCGGCGGGGGCGGCGTACAGGTAAATATCGTCAATAATACAAATTCAAACGTGCAGATGCAAAGCAGTTCTTATGACGACAGCCTGCAAAAAACAGTTTTGAATTTCGTTGTTGATGGTGTGCAGCGAAACGTAAATAATTCAGCGAGCAGTCTGAAAACGCTGCTTTCATCGAGGTGATGAAATGAATACTTTTCCTGAAATAGCTGCGCCTAATATATCATCTGCATCTAATTGCAGCGAAAGCTTTACCGAAAGCATGGCAGACAGCACGATCAGCACGACTACTGATGCAAATTATAAAATAACAAGGCCACGTACAACAAAAATGATAAGTACGTGGTCTTTTTCATGGGTAGCTTTATCCGATGATGATTATGTGTTATTAAAAGCTTTTTGGCAACAGGTCGGGAAGTTTGCTTCTTTTTCGTGGACAAATCCGATTGACGGGCAATCTTACGTTGTAAGATTTTCGGGAGATTTTTCTTTTCAGCATAATCACCCCGCCGGCTGGCAGGGGACGCTTAAATTTGAAGAGGTGTAAAAAATGCAGATATGGTCACTTGCCGGCATAATAGAAAAAAACAAACTCGCCAACGATATGCCTTTTTTGCTGCTGGTACAGGTTGAGCATAGTTCACTGACAGAGCCGATCAGGCTTGCACGCAATACTGAAGACGTCAGCTGGAACGGCCAGGCATGGTATAAGTTCCCAATCGAGATAGACAGCATAACGCAGGATGGCAAAGAAGTTCCCTCTCTTAACCTTAAAGTAAGCAATATCAGCGGTGTCATACAGACATACATTCAAAAATACGGCGGTTTTGTTGATGCAGCAGTAACTTTATATATTATTCATGCAGCTCATTTAGATAATACTACGCCGGAGTTTTCAATCACTTTGAGCAATAATATGACGCAGTATGATGAAAACTGGGTAACATTTGCTCTGACCAGCGACAAGGATTTTGCATGGCAGTATCCGCCAAACAAATATAATCGTGATTTTTGTCGCTGGAAGTTTAAATCCGTGCGTTGTGGTTATGCTGGGTCGGCAAGCGCTTGCAATGGCACTCTGTCGACATGCAGGATTGCGTCACGTTTTGGCGGAGAGCCGGGTGTTGAAAGCGGCAGCTAGGAGGGGTAAATAATGCAGTATGATGATCTTATCGGTATACCATTTGAAGACGGCGGGCGGGATAAAACGGGTCTTGACTGCTGGGGACTGGCAAAGGAAATATATTATCGCAAAGGTATAGACCTGCCGGAATTTAATATATCGGCAATGGCCACAAAACGAATAACCGATGCCCTGACGAAAAATAAACCGCTGTGGAGAAAATTAAATAAGCCGGAAGAATATGCACTTGTTGTCATAAAGCTTGTCTGTGGCGGCTGGGCAGATCATGTTGGAGTATGTATCGATAATAATAAATTTATCCATGCATACCGCCGAACTGGTGTTGTTATTGATCGATTGCCGAAATGGCAATCCCATATAGCCGGTTTTTATATTCCGGGGTGGCTGTGATGATAGAAATAATAATTGTCAAAAATCCTTTTGAACCGCATTTCAAAGAAATACGGCAGGAAGAATTTATTGTAGGAAAAACGGTAAAAGAATATTATCCTGATGCAGATATTTTTGTTGTTAATGGAGAGCTTATAAAGCAGCCGGAAAAGCGTAAAATAACAAAAGACAATACCCAGATCATAGTTACTCAGCATGTCGGCGGGGGCGGCGGACTCGGTAAAATATTAGGCTACGTGGCAACTATTGTTCTTATGACACAAGTTGGTGCAATAGCGGCGGGCGGTTGGGCAGGAGGTCTGGGTGGTTTTTTTGCTGCCGGACATTTAGGCGCAATTTTAGCGTCTGGTGCCGTTATGTATCTGGGTGGCAGATTAATAAATTCAGTTTTCCCGCAGAAATCGGCAGCCGCAACAATAAATAACAGCGACACTACTCAAACATATGGTTGGGATATCCCAACGCCTACGGCGGCAGAAGGAAATGTTATGGGCATAACCTTCGGCGAATGCATTCCACAGGCACAGGTCCTTACGCAGCATGTTGAAACTGTAAACAGCCAGCAATATCTTAATTTGTTGCTTTGCGGTGGAATAGGACCTGTTGATGAAATAAAAAATATCCGCATCGGGAATAATGATATTGGCAATTATACTGATGTCCAGATTGAGACAAAGCTTGGCACGAATGATCAGGATCCTATATCATTTTTTAACAATAATCCTATTGATCAGTCGGTAAGTCTTGAACTTGGCAGCAGCCCGCTTATTCAGACAACAAACAGTGAAAAAGCTGTATCGCTTGAAGTGACAATGGAATGGTCAGGCGGCTTATTTAAAATAAATGACGATGGCGGCTATACATCGACGACCGTGACAATTGCCCTTATGTACAGGCAAAAAGGTACAACTGCATGGAACAGCTGGAATGCTTCCTGGTCAATTACTGCGGCGCAGAGTTCACTTGTCACTCAGTCAATTCGTATAGATGGACTGCCGGAAGCGCAATATGAAATCAGGGCCGAAATGATCAGCCGCGATACATCAAGCAGAGCGAGCACTATAACGCGCTGGGCGCTTTTAACGAGCTATGAAAACGGCAAATACTGCCGGCAGGGGAAAGTGCTTGTTGCGCTCAGAATACTTGCAACAAATCAATTGTCGGGCGGTGTACCGTCAGTTAATTGGCGGCAGGTACGCAATAATGTATGGGTCTTTAACCCAGATAGCGGGGTTTACGAACAAAGATCTGCTAAAAATCCTATCTGGGCGGCCTATGACATTCTGCATCAATGCTACTACCTGAAAAATATCAATACGGGCAGCTATGAATATGTCGTTGAGGGCATTGATAAAAGCCGGCTGATAAAATATTGGGACCAATGGGTGGATGCTGCTGCCTATGCTGATGAAATGATTTTAAATAACGATGGTGAACAGGAAAAACGCTTTGAATTCGATGCATTTTTCGATACATCCGAAAAAAGAATTACACAAGCACAAAAAGCCGCAACCGTGGGCCATGCGACTATATTATCACATGGCAATGATATTGGTATTGTTGTTGACAAACCGGGAACCGTATGCCAGATTTTCGGCGAAGGCAGGACGACTGTATCATCGGTGAAAGGCAGCTTTACATCTCTTGATGAACGCGCGAAAGAAATTAATGTCACCTATAACGATATCGATAATGATTTTAAAAATACCCAGTTTCTGACAAGGTCACAGACATGGAATGATTCTGACCAGGATAATACAACCGATCTGACGCTGTTTGGTGTGGCAAGGCGTTCACAAGCATGGCGTGAGGCAATAAGATCATTGGCAACAAATGAACGGCAGCTGCAGGATATTGAATTCAGCGCAGATATAAATGCCATGGTATCAGAGTTTGGCGACATTATCGGATTTAATCATGCGGTCAGCCAGATCGGCATAGCATCAGGCAGAATAGTTGCTGTAAGTGATAATACTACTATTCAGCTTGATAAAGAAATAACTCTGTCATCTGCTTTATCATATGAAATAATAATACAGCGCTATGATGATACAATAGTCAAAAAAAGCATTGTTAGTCAGGATGCGACAACGAATTTGCTTGAAATTCAGGTTCCTTTCAGCTCTGACGAAAAACCGCAGCAATATGATGTGTATTGCCTAGGTGAAACGGAAAAAGCGGTAAAACCGTTCAGAGTTATCAATATCAGCCGTGACGGTGATCAACTGTGTAATATAAAGGCAGTCGAGTATGATGAAGCAGTATATAGCGACAGCCTTGATTACTCTAAGTATCCGGTGATTGACTATACGCCGCCTAATTCACAGCCGGAAGTAGACAGCCTTTCGGCCGCCGAAGAAACCTATATGCAGCGTGACGGTACTACAATATCAAACATAAACGTGTCGTGGTCACTGCAAAGAGGTCAGTCGGTAGATGAATTTGTTGTAGGTTTATCAGAAAATGGCGTATCCTACCAGACCGCCAAAACGACAAATGACATGAAATGCATAATAGAAAATGTTAAGACCTATATAACTTATTATGTGCATGTTTATACGGTAAAAGATGGCATTGTTTCAAAAGGTCAGACGGTTTCAGTATATATCACTGGCAAGGATGCTCCACCGCAGAACATAAGTAAGCTGTATATAATCCAATCAGGAGAATATCTGACAGCATCAATTATAGAAAATGATGATCCGGATATAAATTATTATGAACTGCGCACAGGAGTAACCTGGACGACATCGACAATAGTTGGAACCTTTACCGGAAACTCTTATAAATTTGAAGCTCTGAACGAAGGCACTCAAACTTTTTGGATTAAAGCGGTCGACAATAGCGGTAATTATTCCCTAAATGCCACAAAGGCAACTGTCAACGTGATTAATTTGCCGACTAAAAACATTATATTTCAGCGGACTGAAAATCTGGCAGACTGGAATATAACAAATATGTATATGGATCAATTCGGTGCTTTGAATGCATTCAGCGACAGTGTCCCGATAGGTTCTCTGGAATTTTTCTCGGATATATTCAAACAGCTTAGCTTTTCAAAAATTTGCACAGCATATGTACCTATTATTGATTTAGGCCCGAATATAGTAGATACAGCCTGTTTTTGGATTGATCAATGGGGCGTGCTGCACGTAAAAAGCAACGAGACAATCGAAACCTTAGCAAAATTCGGTGATATGTTCGGTAATGGCCCATGGACACCGATAGATGTAAAATACTTGGCAAGTACATTCATGTCAATAAAACTGAAAAGCAATGCTGGCGATGATATCGTCATTACACAGGATTACCAAACGAGTGTAGATGGCAAAACATGGTCTGACTGGATATCATCCACACACAGGCAGTTTTATGGCAGGTATGTGCAAATACGCCTGACCGGACAGTCCCTTTCGGGAATAAATCAGCTAAAAATATCTGGGGCTGAAGCAGATATTGATGTTCCCGACACCGAAGAGATCATCGAAAATATTGAAGTGCCCGCGGCCATAAAACATATATCTTTTAAACAGAAATTCTTTACCGTGCCAAGCAGTGTAGCATTATTTACATCAGACTTGAACAGCAAACAGGCCACCTGGCGTATGTCAAATTTAGACGCAGATGGATTTGATCTTGAAATACTGGATGATAGCGGCAATAACATGGCAGGCATGCTCATAAGAGCGGATATAAGGGGGTATTAACTTGATAGATTTTAATATTGGTATGGGACCGGAGCAGGGCATCAGTAATTTAACTGCTCTGCTGGCAACACTCAATTTTTGGGAACCGGGGGCAATACCAGCCGTCGGCGATACGGTAAAAAGTCACAGCGTGACCGCAAACTGCATGCTATATGCGGAATGTACTGTATCGGGTACAACGGGCAGCAGCGAACCGGAATGGCCGGCTGCCGGACAAACGGTGGTAGATGGCACAGTAACTTGGACAATAAAAGATTTAAGAAAACCGGCCAACATAGTTCCCATCGGTGTAATAAATCAGTTTGCTGGGGCTGCAGCTCCGGTGGGGTATCTATTATGTCAAGGGCAAGCAGTAAGCCGCTCAACTTATGCGGATTTATACGCTGTTATTGGAACGACATACGGTACCGGTGACGGTTCAACAACATTTAACCTTCCGAATTTACAGGACAGGGTAGGTGTTGGCAAAAGCAGTACGCTTAGCACATTAGGTGCCACGGGTGGTGAAAAAACACACGCCCTGACGACCGCAGAATTGGCATCTCATAATCATAGTGCTAGTGCAGCAACAGATACGCAATCAGCCACTGGTGCATTAAATCTGGCAATGTTTGATACTGGATGCACTGCCACCGGTGTATTCAGCTTTAATAGCTATAATTACCCAGGGCCAGAAGGCAAAAACGGCGCGAATATGAGTGTAGGATTTAATTATTCGCATGGACATTCTGTCAGTGTTTCTGTTGGGAGCAATGGCAGCGGAAGCGCACACAATAATATGCAGCCTTATCTGGTTGTTAACTATATTATCAAGTATTGAGGTGATTTGAATGCTGCAAACGGTGTTTCAGTTAGAAAATAATGAAGTGCTTGTTACTGACGGAAAAAATACTTATATAGACACAAAAGAAAACTTTCTTAAAGATTATCCTTCCTTCGGTTCTTTTTCAAATGATTTGGTTATTTACAACCAAACATTAAAAGTATATGTGACGGATGATAAAATAAACGACTATACCGCACAGCCTAATTTAGACACATGTATTGATTCAGTACAATCTATAATTGATGCTCAAAAAAAGAGAAATACTGATACGACAGATACATCAACAAATCCAACAAGCACCTGACAGGAAAATGATTATGAAAATAAAACAGCGTTCTCCCCGCCGCCATAGAGCGGCTATTTTTATGCAATAAATGAGGTGGTGATTGCTTGGAAAATGAAAAGGAATTTGAGAAAGAGACAGTCAGCAGGTTGTCAGCAATAGAAACAAAACTGGATATGCTCGTTGATAGTTGTGCCCCCTGCAGAGCAAAAATGGAAAACATAAATGATATGTCCCACGAAGCATTGCAGTCTGCTAAATCTGCGCATCATCGGCTGGATGAACATAAAAAAGAATTCAAAAAAGAACTGGACGCTTATAAAGAAAGTACACGCTGGACAATAGGCATATCTATAACTATTGCGAGTATTATCGTTGGCATTTTCGAATGGGTAGTCGGGAGGTGATCATAAAAATCGGTATCTAGGAAAGGAGTGAGAGCTTGAAAAATATACAAAAATATATGATTGAAGCAATAACGGGGGCGTTTATGCTCCTGTTTTTGTTTTGGTCCGTTGGTTATTTTGCCAATGCTCTGTACGGGACGAAGTTTGATATAAAGTCATGTTGGGATGGCTTTACGACCTTGGGAGGTGCGGGAGTATTGGCTATGGTTAAATACATCATGGACAGCTGGAAAAACAGTAGTGACGGCGATAAACCGTATGAAAGGAAAGATAAAAATGATAATAACAGTAACTAAGGCCGGAGCAGATATCGCAGCAGATGAACTGGACAAAATACAGCAGATCTTTAAAGAAAGCCATAATCCTAACGAAAGTATTATCAACACGTTCCCTGGTGCAACTTTTGACGGGCATACCGTTGACTTAGGCGGTAACGGGGAAATTTTTAAAACGGAGGTAAATGTTGACTATGAAAATTATTGATCTGTCCGCATGGCAGGAAAATGTAAACTGGCAAGCGATTGCCGATGCCGGCTTCGGCGGCGTCATTTTAAAAATTGGTGAACGCTCAAAACTTGACGAAATGTTTATAGCCCACGTCAATAATGCGGTTGCTCATGGCCTGAAATATGGCGTTTATTATTATGGCCATGCTGCTGATGTTGACAGCGCAAAAACCGAAGCGGCGCAAGTTGACGCGTGGATTAAAACCTATCTTAACGGCGTTAACCCAGAACTCGGTATTTGGTACGATGCAGAAGATAACAGTATGCTGACCGGTCCGCGAAATGTCGTATATCCGATCACGGCATTTATTACGAGCCTTAATGCCGCTGGCTATGGCTATGTTGGGCTGTACAGCTCGTATAACTGGCTGACGAACGTCATTGACCTTACTTGTCTTCCGGATTATGTGCCGATCTGGAGCGCGCAATACGAATATCATGAGGATAGTTTCAAGGCAGAGCACCCGGAGCGCATATCGAAAATATGGCAGCATACGGACCGTTACAGCGATGACTTACCGTATGATGCAAGCGAATATTATGAGTGAAAATTGAAAGGAAGTCTTAAATATGGCAGACACTACAACTCAGGAACAGACAGCAACCGTTGATCAGGCTGCAGCACAGGATACAGCAACACAGGAAACAGCAGAAACCACTCCAGCTCAGACCGTTAATGATGATACTACAGCAATCAAAGCCGACATTGAAGCTATGAAAGCCGCCAAGGCTGACCTTGAAGTCAAAAGTGCAGACCTATTCGCCGAAGAAATTAAAAATCTTGAGCAGAAGATTGAAAACGCTGAAGCGGAACTTGCAGCCAAGACCACAGAAACGGTCACGGCAGCGGAAACGGAAGTAACGAACTGGTGGGCAGATCATAAAGACGACGTGTTTAATGCGGCCAAGATCGCAGCTCTCATTTACATTGCGGTCCGACTGACTATGTAAGGAGGCCATTATGGCAGCTATAAATTTTATAAAGAGTCACAAAAAGATCATCTTATATGCGCTGGCCGCTATTATTTTAGGCATCAGCGCATATTTCATTTATCAATATCTGCATCTGGCCCAGCCGGTCACGATCGAATCACAGGAGCAAGCGGAAACACCGGCTGGCGTAGAAACTGCTGCAGATAATGCACAGGTGCCTATATCGACTGGTCAAGCGCAGGAGGCGGCACAGCAGATAAAATATATCGTCACGTCCGGGCAACAGCCGCAATATGTTGTTTACACGACAGCAGCGCAGGCACCGGCAGCCGAAAAGGTGGCGCAGGAAAAAGCCAATGCTGATTTTTCTATTTTGACGGACCCGGCAAATCCCACTGAAACGGTAGACACATCAGAATTGCCCGCTGACACGCAAATAAGCCTGAACCAGTACAATGTTCAAGCTTATAAAAAAATCCTTCATACAGTCAGCTACGCCCCCAAAGCGATAGATAATCCGAGTCCAAAAGAAATTGGTTATTCTGTTGCAAAGAAAATTACAAAAGACGGCAAGTATCTCGGCGTCGGTGTCGATTATAATTTTGATGACAAGGCGACGATTGTGAAATTAGAATATACGTGGTAAATAAAGACCGGAGCCTATAAAAAGGCTCCGGTCTTTTGCTTTGAAATTAAAAGAATTATAAATGGAAGTGCAAATTTTCCATCATTTGGAATAGGGTAACATAATCAAGGCTAAAATAATCACATATATCTGGTATTTTTGGATTACCTGATGGATTATGAGCGTTTAATCCGCCGGCTCTTTTTTCAAAAGTAACTATTTTATAGTGATTTTTTATTGATGCTGCTATTAACCATGGATCAGCGACAGACTGATCTGACCACTTGTCGAGAGCTCTATCATTGTAGTATTCACATCCACTTATATATGCTAAGACTTGACGGTATTCTTTTAACAAGGTTCTTTTTTTGCAATCTGTTATTTGTGATTTCAAAGAATCAATCCATTCAGATAAATCATCTTTACCAACTAATAATTCTTGCTCTACCGAATCTAACAGAACAAATTTATCCAAATTTTTTTTTAATTGTTTCCAAAAAGAAGGTGCCATCATAAACGGATAATAGGAATTTTTAGGAGTTATAAATGTATTTGAATCCAATAAGTATATTTCATCCATAATTAATAGACTAACCCTCTTTCCTGGAGTTGGTTATTTACCTTTGCAAATGTAGTTCTTTTCATATCAGTGAGACGATACGCATCAGTGTATCGTGTCTTTCCCTCTGCTAAACTGACTGTTAATGCATTAAAAAATCTATTATCTAATCTACTTATATTAGTGGCATAAAAATTACCACCAGAATTTTTAGCTTTAATATTTTTTTCATATTGGTTAATAGCTTTTTGGCTAATTTCTTCATAAAATCGTTTATCTATTTTTTTATGATCTAATGCCTTTCTTGCTATAGCAACTATACTGCTCGGTCCGAAAACAGTTTTTACTTGTTTCGCAATTGACATAATTTTATCTTGTAGATTTGTTATATGAGTGCTTTCAGCCAATTTAATATCCCAAATTTTAGAGAATATAGAATCTGGTATTAATATTTCTGCTGCTATTGCATTACAGACTACTTCTGATTCTGACACTTCACTGTCAATATCATTATTTATATTAAAAAGATCATTTTTACCAATAAAAATATGTGCCAATTCATGTAGTAAAGAAAATAATTTTCCGCTAGGGGAATCTACTGAATTTATGAATATTAAAGGTGCATAATTATCTATTAGTGTAAATGCTCTAAATTCATGCAAATCTAATTTTCTATGTGTATTTTGACCAACTACTCCATTTTGCATTATCAATACACCTAATTGAGAAATTCTTCCTTTGAGAAACTTAAACGCTTCATTAGGATCAGTATATTTTTCATACCATTTCATCTTTATGTCTAAAGCAGCTCGTATTTTTTCTGCAAACTGGATAGTAGAATTAACATGTTTTATATTTAACGACCCTACAATATCTACTGGAGAAAAATCATTATTTTGTAAGTACTCTCTCATCCATTCTTGCCTGTTTTCCATGGAATGGATAGTATCAAGTAAATTCCTACTTGGATTATCTAATTCTTTACTTTGCAATGTACGATAATCTAATAATAAGCATTTTTCTTCTGGAGGAGTTTTTAATAAAAAATACCCGAAAGGAATGCACATTTTTTTACTAATAGTTGAAATTTGATTAAAAGATAATTTTTTATTGTCAGTTTTACATTTACTTAATATATCCAAAATTTTTTTGTCATATGTTAACTTCAACATCCAATTAATAACATTATGACTAATTGCAACTTTTTCGCTGCTCATTATTAAGCACTCCTCTCTTTACAAAATAATTATATACATTTAAATATATTATATTCTATGTATTAAATATTTTTCCTATAACAATTATAAAAAAAACGGCAGAAAAATTCCTACCGTTTTACTTTAAATTTCCAAGTTTGTTGCCAATTTGTTGCCATAGGTCAGCGGACTATTTTATAAAAATACGTTATTCCCTTTAATCATACTGGTGCGCCCGATGGGAGTCGGACCCATGCACACGGCTTCGGAGGCCGATGCTCTATCCACTGAGCTACGGGCGCATGAACAACAGCTAATATTATAACATATACTGATAGTTTTTTCTATATTTTAAAATACACGAATGTAAAATTTTATTATATTTAATAATATAAACACTTTTGATATAATAAGCTTCCTGCTAATTGCGATCCTCTCATTCCGTTAGAACTTATTCTTCAATATTTTACATTTATTTTAATATTGCACATCTCCCCATATTGCGAAAAGAAATAAAAGACTATAAAATAACTACTATACTTTTATATTAAGGGGCATTTCACCATGAACATACAGAAAAAGGCTTTTTACACCGCTCTGCCACATACACTGCCTATTCTGGCAGGTTTTTTATTTTTAGGGATATCTTATGGTTTTTTCATGACCAGCAAAGGTTTTTCTCCCGTTTATCCTATATTCATGAGTATTTTGATCTACGCCGGATCCATGGAATTTATTACAGTCGGTCTTCTTATGTCTTCATTCAATCCTGCCGCCGCTTTTTTACTTGCGATCACAGTAAATGCCCGTCACCTATTCTATGGTATTTCTCTATTGGACAAATATAAAAATACCGGTAAAAAAAAGCTTTATCTAATTTTTGGTATGTGCGACGAAAGTTTTGTGATAAATTACACAGTTAAAATTCCTTCTGACACCGACAAAAGCTGGTTTATGGTCTTCGTGACAGCTCTTAATCATCTGTACTGGGCTGTCGGTGCTGCATTGGGCGCTATTCGCGGAAAATACTTTCAAATAAATACGCAGGGACTGGATTTTATTCTTGCCGCGCTATTCATAGTTATCATGCTTGAGCAGTGGTTGAATCAATCTGACCATGTACCTGCCATGAGCGGTCTTATAATTTCTATAATATGTCTTCTTATATTCGGCGATAATTTTATCATTCCGGCAATGATTCTGATGGTGTTTGCTCTGCTTATGCTGAAAAAATACAATGAGGTGCGCACAAATGCTGTCAACTGATGAAGCAATAATCACGATCGCTGCCGTTATAGGCGGAACCATGCTTACACGTTTTCTTCCCTTTGTTATTTTTTATCGTAATCGTACAACTCCTCTGTCGATAAAATATCTGGGCAATGTCTTGCCGACCGCCATTATAGCACTGCTCGTCGTATATTCATTGAAGGATACGGTCATATTATCCGGCAATCACGGCTTTCCCGAAGTCATTTCCACAACCGTCACTATCCTGCTGCATGTCTGGAAGCGCAATATGCTGCTAAGTATAGCTGCTGGAACAATAACGCATATGCTGTTGCTTCAGTACATTTTCTCATCATAACCGCGATTCTGCATTCCAAGGCTGTCACTTGCACATGCCCGATTTATTACCGATCAGAAGCATTGGTTATTTATTCATGTTATAATAAATAGGTTCGTGTTTCTGCTATACTTTCTTCCAGCTGAATTTGAATTTAAACGAAATGAGGAATTTTTTTGTTAGAACAAAATATTAATCCTGCTATTGCCAGAGAGTTGAGCATAACGTCCAAACAGGTGGATTCCGCCGTTAAACTTATAGATGAAGGCAATACAATTCCCTTTATAGCCCGTTACCGCAAAGAGGCTACAGGCGAATTAAAGGAAGAACAGCTGCGAGACCTGTCAGAACGGCTGACTTATCTGCGCGGTCTTGTGAAAAGGCAGGCAGAAATTTTAAATAGTATCATGGAGCAGGGAAAACTTACAGATGAATTAAGGATCTCTATAGATAAAGCGGTCAGGCTGCAAGAATTGGAGGACATATATCTTCCCTATAAGCAGAAAAAACGCACTCGCGCTATGATCGCCCGAGAAAAGGGACTGGAGCCGTTGTCTCAGCTCATTATTGCGCAGAATATAAATACCGGTGATGTTGCTTCTTTTGCCAAAGCATATATAAATGAAGAAAAAGAAGTTTCCTCTGTTGACGAAGCACTTGCCGGTGCCATGGATATAATTGCTGAAGCAGAGACAGAAAAAGCCGCTGTTCGTGCATGGCTGCGCAAGTTACTATGGCAGGAAGGCATTATTGAGACGATACGTGATGAGGAAAAAGATCCCGAGCAGGCTTTTCTTATGTACGCACAATACAGTGAACCGATACGCACGCTGCCTTCGCATCGCATCCTGGCGATAAATCGGGGAGAAAAAAGAGGTTCACTGAAAGTAAAACTTACTGTTGATCATAACAGAACTATTCAACGCTTTTGTGAAAAAGTAATTGTGCGCGCATCTATTTTCAGCGCCGTCATAACGGAAGCTCTCTCAGATGGTTACAAACGCCTTCTATTTCCTTCTCTTGAACGTGAAATAAGATCGCTGCTCACCGAAAATGCCGAAAAACAGGCTATTAATATTTTTGGTGCCAACCTTAAACAGCTGCTTTTACAAGCTCCGCTGGCAGGTCATGTAGTCATGGGATTGGACCCCGGTTACCGTACCGGCTGTAAAATGGCAATCGTAGACGCTACGGGACAGATACTTGACCATGGTGTTCTTTATATTACCATGAGTGATGACGCAAGAGAAAAATCAGCGGACAAGGTTCTCCATTTGATAAAAAAGCACAATGTCACATTGATTTCTATAGGCAACGGTACGGCTTCTTTTGAAACAGAGGAGTTTACCGCCAAACTTATTGAAGAAAATAATCTTAATGTACATTATCTTATCACCAGTGAAGCGGGCGCTTCCGTTTATTCGGCCTCAAAGCTTGCCGTTGAAGAATTGCCTGATTATGATGTAACGATCAGGGGTGCTGTCTCCATAGCCCGCCGCATACAAGATCCTCTTGCCGAACTTGTAAAAATCGATCCCAAAGCCATCGGTGTCGGACAATATCAGCACGATGTCAACCAGAAGGAACTCGGCAGCACATTGGATATCGTTATAGAATCAGCAGTAAATCACGTAGGAGTCGCTTTGAATACAGCTTCAGCAGCTTTGTTAAAGCACATTGCCGGTATAAATGCTACGGTCGCGAAAAATATCGTTAAATACCGTGATGAAAACGGCGGTTTCAAAACCCGTAAAGAAATTCTAAAAGTATCCCGTCTTGGACAGGCCGCCTACACTCAGTGTGCAGGATTTTTACGCATTGCCAATGGCAATATGCCTTTCGATAATACACCGGTACATCCTGAGTCTTACGAGCTTGCCGAACAGATTTTGGATAGGCTTGGTTTTTCGCTGTCAGATATGGCAGATAAGAAAAAAATGGATTTTCTAAAGGCAAAACTAAAATTGATAAAACCGGAAGACATAGCGGCAAAACTTGAAGCGGGTGTACCTACCGTACGTGATATAATGGATGCTCTTGCCAAACCCGGCCGCGATCCGCGTGATGATCTGCCTGCACCGCTGACGCGTAAATCTATCGTCAAGCTTGATGATATAAAAATTGGCACGGTTATGCGCGGTACTGTCAGAAATATCACAGATTTTGGTGTGTTTGTCGATATAGGTATAAAAACAGCAGGTCTTATCCATATTTCTGAACTAAGCTACAAAAGGGTCAAGCATCCTTTGGATGTTGTCTCTGTCGGTGACATTCTTGACGTCATGGTAATAAATGTCGATGCCGGCAGAAATAGAATAGGGCTCAGCCTTAAGCAAGTGCCAAAAGGAAAAAATGTCTGATGAAACTACTAGAAAAAACTGTAAATAATATAAAGAATGTCAATGACATAAGATTGACCTCGGCCGGAAAAATATTGGCAGCAACTTTGAATAAAAACAACGCTCTCGGCGGCCTATCCGACATATTCTTCAGCTATGCCTCAATTACAAATCAGTCTGATCCGCAGCCGCTCAAAAAAGCTGCTGTTATAGCCTGCAGTGATCATGGTGTCTGTGATATGAATGTAAGCGCATATCCGCAAAAAACCACTGTTGATATGACACGAAATTATCTCATCAGCAAAGGTGCCGTAGCCAACGCCATGACAAACTTTTCTGACGCAAAAATGCTCGTAGTCGACATGGGAATTGCTGCAGATATGAGCACTTTACCGGGACTTATCAATAAAAAAATAGCATGGGGAACAGAAAATTTTGTATATGGGCCGGCAATGACACGCGATTCCGCCATAAAATCTATAGAATCTGGCATAAAGCTTGCTGACAAGCTCGCAGCTGAAGGCTATAACTGTTTTTTACTCGGCGAAATGGGTATAGCCAATACCACGTCCAGTGCAGCTATCGCGGCATCTGTATGCGGCTTGAACCCAGAGCAGGCCACCGGCAGAGGAACTAATATATCCGACAGCAGACTGAAAATAAAAATTGATGTTGTAAAAAAAGCACTTATCACAAATAAACCGGATCCCCATGATGGGCTGGATCTGCTGTCCAAGATAGGAGGTTTTGAGTTCGGCTGTCTCGCCGGTGCCATTCTCGGCGCTGCCGCCAATGACTGTCTGATAATCCTGGACGGCTTCAATACGTCAGCCGCAGCTCTTATTGCCCAAGCCATATGTCCCCTGTCTGCCAAACATATAATGCCTTCGCATCTCGCCGGTGAGCCCGCACATCAGGCAGCCCTGCAGAAACTCGGCTTGTCTCCATATATAGATTTGCGCCTGCAGCTCAGTGAAACGGCAGGTTCTTCTGTAATTGCCCGCTTTATTGACTTAACTGTACAATTATATAATATGCTGAAGGCAGACAATCTGCCCGCCGATGTGATCTCATTTGATCAGCTGCCGCATCAGCCTTATGAGACAGACGAGAATATAGTGAATCTGTGCCAGGAGCGCATAGATAATTTGACAAAACCAATAAAATGCCTGGGAAAATTTGAAGATATAGCTATTTTTTTGGCAGGATTTTTAAAAAAAGTTAATCCCGTTATGAATGATATAATACAAAACAAAGTCTCATTGCTGCCATACATTTTTGATATGAGCCGCTGCCTAAAAATATCTGTCACCAACGCGTATGCCGCTGAAAAAATTGGTCTCATACTTATCGACGGAGCGCTTCACATGCTTAACGATATGAAAACATTTGCAGAAGCTGCCGTTTCTGTTGCCAATGACGGCCCAGGCGCCGGCAGACAAAAGGAAATTTAAGGTTGCATAATGAAAAAAAAATTCTTTAAGGAAATCACAAAATTCTTTGCAGTAATGCTTATTTTTTTTCTGCTGACTGCCCCTGTGATAATTTTGTTCGGCCCTTTTGCAAATTTAAAACGCACTGTTGTGGGTGCAATATTAAAAAGCAAGCACCCGCAATACATAACATGGCTCTTTTCGCAGGATGAACTCAATAAAATAGTAGGAAACAACGATTCCCCCCAAGAACAGGAACTGCTGAAATTTACGGCAAACACCAGCGAATCCTTAAAATTGCATACTATCGAATCAGCCCGCTATAAAGGCTTCGTACTGGAAATTCCAGACCCCAAGCGCATACAGATAGCCACGTCTGACCAACTTGGCGAAAAGGGAGAAACGACCAGTAATATTGCTATTGATAACAAAGCCGTCGCGGCAATAAACGCCGGTGGTTTTTATGACGACAACGGAACAGGAACAGGCCGTAAACCTTATGGTTTCATCATACACAATAAAGAATTTCTCTTGGGACAGGATTATCTGCCGGAAGAAACCAATGAATTTGTCGGTTTTAACCAGGAGGGCAATCTGCTCGTCGGCAAATACAGTAAAAGAGATCTGCAGCAAATAGGCGCACAGGAGGGAATTTCTTTTGGTCCTCCGCTCATATTAAACGGGAAAAAAATGATCACAAACGGTGACGGCGGCTGGGGAATAGGTCCGCGCACAGCTATCGGCCAGCGCAGAGACGGGACTATTTTATTTTTAGTAATTGACGGCCGTCAGCCGCCGTATTCTCTTGGTGCCACATTAAGTGATGTTCAGGATGTTTTATATGAAGAAGGTGCCTATACAGCCGCAAATTTGGACGGCGGCTCCAGCTCCACTTTATATTTCAACGGATCGGTCATCAACAAACCCGCAGACCTTCTTGGTGAAAGAATGATACCAACAGCATTTATCGTAAAATAGGAGAGCTTTATGAGTCTTTGGAAAATATTCTTATCCTTTATTTTAGTGATTATAATTCAATGCGGCACATATTATTATATAGACAGTGTCATTCTGGTTGCTACAGAAAAATTTCATATCAATGATGAAGCACAGCAGACACTTGACCTCGATGCGGATGGACATACACTTTATTCTTATGATAAAAAATTTGCAGCAAAAGTAGCAGATGATCAGGTGAGTATTTATTCATTGGGAGACAAAACCGAAAATACACACAATATTGAGCTGGACGGCGAAAAAGTATCATTTTTTGAATGGCTGCCTGATCGCAATCTGGCTATTTTAACTCTTTATGGAATAAATCCGCAGACTAAAAAATATGAGGTACTTATCAGGCAGTATAATCCTCTTATGCCGGAAAACAAGGCAGAAACTGAGCTGAAAAATATTCCCGCAGACAGCAAGATTGTTGATGTGGCATATTCTACCGCCACTAATGTAATCTATATGAAATTGCAGGTCGGCGAAAACAAATTTCAAATATACCGTACAGATGCCAATTATGATACGCGCCGCATTTATGTACAGGCAGAAAATATAGGTAAAATAGCAGTATTTCCCGACAAAGATATCTTGCTTTACGATAATTTAAAATCAGGAACAGTCTATATGTTTAACGGGGGTTCCGGCGGTTGGCGGACAATATCTCCCGCCGGCCGGTTCCGCCTCTTGGGTACAGCAAATGAAAATATCTTCATCGCAAAATGCGATCAGCAGAATAATAACGCCATACTCGCAGCTTATCAGGGAAAACTCGGCATAGGTTTCGAAAAAATTATAGCTTACGAAAAACCCGAAGAATTTTCAAAAATAACTTTGGAAAAAATACAAAAAATATAACTTTCATATCAACACTTATAATGAAAATGCCATAATTACGCTTTTTGTGAAACAAGTTCAAAAGGCAGCGGATGAAAAACAAAAGCTGCTGGCTAACAGGGAACTATTGTGTCATAATGGATTACAGCGTATCAATAATTATTGAAAGAGGTGCCTGCCATGTTAAAGGATTTAATCATCAAAAATCGCTCATATAGAAGATTTTATCAGGAAAAATCTATAAGCACAGCTGTTTTGGAAGAATTGGTCGATTTGGCCAGAAATTCACCATGTGGTGCCAACAAACAAAATCTGAGATTTTTTCTGTCTGCCGACAACGAAAAAAACAGCATTATCAATAAATGCATATTTTGGGCCGGCTATTATACTGACTGGGACGGTCCTGAAGATGGCGAAAAACCAAGCGCATATATAGTCATCGTGAAGGATACATCTGCCGGCAGCGGCATGGAGCAGGATGAGGGCATTGCTGCGCAGAGTATTCTTCTTGGTGCAGTCGAAAAAGGTATGGGTGGATGTATTATTGCCAACATTAACAGAAAAGATTTGAAGCAGCTGCTTGCGCTTGAAGAAAAATATGAGATTGCTCTGGTGCTGGCAATCGGTTATCCAAAAGAAAAAGTGGTCATTGAAGAATTGAAGCAAGATAACGATATTAAATATTGGCGCGATGAAAAACAGATTCATCATGTTCCCAAGAGAAAATTAGATGATTTGATCCTAAATTAAAATTTTATACCGTCAGTTTTATATTTAATGGACAGGATATTTATATCCGCCGTCGCAAGGAGAGATCTATATGAACTGGAAAAAATTTGCGTCAATTATTCTTGCCGTTGGGGTTGCGGGAGCTATCCTCAGCGGCTGCGGCGCAACAGAAAAAAAAGACGCAGCGGATTCTGCTGACAAGGAAATAAAAATAGGAGCGACTGCCGGTCCGCATGCTGAAGTTGCGGAAGAAGTTGCTAAAGAAGCTGAAAAACAAGGTATAAAAGTAAAGGTCGTCGAGTTTTCAGATTATCTTATGCCCGATACCGCATTAGCCGAAGGACAATTGGATTTAAACAGCTATCAGCATGCTCCCTTTCTGCAAAATTTCACACAGCAGAATAATGCCGATTTGATTCCCATCGGTACTACCATCCTTATGCGCATGGGAATTTACAGCAACAAATACCATGATATAAAAGACATTCCCGACAATGCCACGATAGCCGTTCCAAACGATCCTACAAATGGCGGACGCGGCCTCATGCTCTTGGAAAAAGCCGGCCTTATTAAGCTCAAAGAAGGAGTGGGTTTCAAAGCCACGACAGCCGATATTGCCGAAAATCCAAAACACTTGAAAATTCAGGAACTGGAGGCTGCGCAGCTTCCGCGCAGTCTGGATGATGTTGACGCGGCAGCTATCACCATGAATTATGTGATGAGCGGCGGCCTTGATGTAAAAAAACAAGGAATATTCCTGGAAGACAAAACAGAACCTTTAGCAGTTATGATACTAGCTGCAAGAGCAGCGGACAAAGATAATCCGACCTATAAAAAAATAGCGGAGATATTTCATTCCCCGGCAGTAAAACAATTTATTGAGGAAAAATACAAGGGAACGATTGAACCCGCAGAATAATAACATATAACAGATCGTAAATAAAAAACCGTGCTTACATTAATCTTCCAAATTAATGTAAGCACGATTTTTTATTTATAATAATTTCTATCAAAAAAGGCCTAAAATTTCTCATTCAAAGACAACGATCCAAAAACATTTCATGTTATCTGCATAATTTTTTACACTATATGAGCACTAAAAGATATATGATAAGATAAATATCCATAATAAAGTTATTTTCTTATTTTTTTTAGAAGATTATGATAAAATAATTTTTCCGTGATTATTTTATACCCAAGTCATACAGTATTTTGTTTTTGCCGTTGGCATGAATAGATGTCCTCAATAGAGCAGTTCAATATTTTAGCCAGCATCAGCAATTTTTCCACGCGCGGTATAGAGATTCCAAGCTCCCATTTACCAACGGTAGCACGGTCTACCCCAATTTTATCTGCCAGCTGCTTTTGCGTAAATCCTAATTTTATCCTTTTCTCCTCGATGATGTTCATCTTCTCACTCCTTGATTTATAATAGATAATATTTTCTCATAATCTTATTATATAGCTAACATTCTCATTGTCAATATAATTAGAGAATTTATTCTCATATACAAGAGAAAATTTAGCTCTTATAATTATGTATGAGGTGAACTATATGCTCGGAAGCAGATTAAAGGAACTTAGGATACGAAGAAAAATGAGTCAGCAAAAACTGGCTGATATGGTCGGTGTCAACCGAACCACCATAGGAAAATATGAATTGAAAAATGTTCGTCCGGCTTATGAAGTATTGGAAAAGATGTGCCGTATCCTGCATACAACGCCTGAATATCTGAGCGGTTTTGATCAGATATATCCATTGCATGAAGAGGAACCGTTGGAGCTTATCAACTTTATCAGAGAAGAAAACTATACTTTAAACGGCATGCCGGTTACCCAAAAGGAAAAAGAACGTCTTTCGAAGATTATTGAAGTCTTATACGGTGATGATGAAATAAAACCCAATAAATACAAGAAGAAATAAAACTGAAAAAATCGCGCCTTATTCTGTCAGTTGCGCCTTATTCTGTCATAAGATATAATTTATCTGTACAGTAATAACAGTATAAGGTGCAAAATTTATGGCAAAAGAAATGAAAAACGGATATACTACCGGTTCCTGCGCCGCAGCCGGCGTAAAAGCGGTGCTCCTGTTTATGCTGAATAAAACTATATCCACAGAAGTTGAATTGACTGCTCTAAGCGGAGAAAAACTAATCATCCCCATCAAATATATCAATATTTCAAAAGACGGCATATGGGCCGAAGTGATCAAAGATGCGGGCGACGACCCAGACATAACACACGGCGTATCCGTTTTCACCAAAGTGACGTTGAATAATAATAGTGCCGTCAAATTTTTTGCCGGTGACGGTATCGGCATAGTCACAAAAGAGGGCCTTTCCGTACCGGTAGGACAGCCTTCAATAAATCCTGGACCGCGCCGAATGATGACAACAGTAGTACATGAGCTGCTGCCTGAAGGACAAGGCTGCGATATTACTATTTCCATCCCTGCCGGGAGAGAGCTGGCCAAGCGCACATTAAATCCGATACTTGGTATAGAAGGCGGCATTTCTGTGATAGGCACAAGCGGCGTGGTGCGCCCTATGTCGGAAGAAGGTTTTAAAAACTCTCTCACCCCTCAGATAGATGTGGCCCTGGCCGCAGGTTTTTCTGATCAGATTTTCGTCCCGGGAAAAATCGGTGAAAATATAGCCGTAGCTTTAGGCCTGCCGCGGCAGGCCATAGTACAAACAAGCAACTTTATAGGTCACATGCTTGAATATGCCGCCGACAAAAATTTGAACGGTGTTTTACTTCTCGGCCATTTAGGAAAGCTGGTCAAGGTATCAGCCGGTAATTTTTACACACACAGTAAGATTTCTGATGCCAGACTGGAAACAATCGCAGCTTATTCAGCCTTTTTGGGAATGGAGCAGGCGGGTATAAAAAGAATTTTTAACTGTATCACAACTGAAGCTGCCATGACAATAATTAAAGAATATCATCTTGAACAAGAACTTTACCCGCTTTTATGTGAACGTGCCAGCATCCGTTCTATGCAGCATGTGTTTCAAAAGCTGAAAATCGGAACAGTAATGGCTACACTGAAGGGCGAGCTTCTGGGAATGGATGAAAACGCAAAAAGGATAGGCGAAAAATTACATTGGAATATAAAATAACAGTAGTAGGTATCGGCCCCGGATCAAAAGATTATATTTTGCCGATTGCTTTAAAGAAAATCAATGAAGCTGAGGTTTTAGTCGGCGGAAAACGTGCATTGGCAGACTATGCATCAGAAGGCCAGAAAACAGCACCGATCACGGCAGATATACAGGCTGTAATCGCTTTTATACGCACACAATCATTAGAAAAAGATGTAGTGGTAATGGTATCGGGAGATCCCGGATATTACTCCTTATTACCGGCGCTGCGCAACGAATTTACGTCATCCAGGCTGGAAGTCATTCCCGGTATAAGTTCCATGCAAATGGCCTTTTCACGCATAGGCATTCCCTGGCAGAACGCAGACCTCATGAGCCTTCACGGAAGACTCCCCGATTATGCATCGCTTGCCTATGAAAAAGGGCGCATTGTTGGAATGCTGACGGATGACGAACATAATTCACAGCGCATAGCAATGCTCCTGCTTGATGCCGGATGGCCACAGAACACACCTGCCTACATATGTGAACATCTCTCATACCCTGATGAAAAAATTTTCGCCGTCAGCCTTTTGGAAGCCACGGCCAGAGATGCCGTAAGGCATTGCATAATGGTGGTGATGGGATAATGCATATACCGGGAATCAGTGATGATTTATTTATCCGCGGCAACGTGCCGATGACAAAAGAAGAAATACGCATCCTGACCTTATGCAAAGCATCTATTCGCAGCGACAGCATCGTTCTTGATATAGGCGCCGGTACAGGATCGCTTTCTGTCGAGGCGGCTCTGATGGCTGAAAAAGGACATGTATATGCCATAGAAAGAAAACCAGAGGCGGCAGCCTTGATCAGGAAAAATGCTGCAAAATTTAATGTCGAAGCCAGACTTTCTGTGATAGAAGGAACTGCGCCCGATGCCATGAATAAAATAGATAATTATGATGTAGTTCTCATCGGCGGCAGCGGCGGTAATATTTCGGAGATACTTGACGTGATCACCGCACATATCAATCCGGGAGGAAGGATCGTTGCCAACGCAATCACCGTACAAAACACTGCTGCTATCCTTGATTATATGAAGCAAAACGATATGTATGAATATGAATCCATTCTCATTCAGGCCAGTCGTCTCAGAAAGGCGGGAGCTTACGACATGATGATAGGAATGAATCCCGTTTATATAATAACGTGCCGCGTAAAATGAAAATACAGTCCGGTATAGCCTCTTACGGGGTTATGCCTGACTGTATTTTCATTTTATGGACATGCATTGCCATGAAGCTCCTAGTACAAATTTTCCGTTCAGAAAAGCTGAACCCTTCTGCCGAAAACACCTTCCCCTCATACGCAGCGTCTGTATCTTCATTATGATTGTATCATTAATACATACCGGCGCTTTTATTTTGACCTTGCGGACAGCAGTAACAACGAATATCTCCGATTCCGCCGGAGCAATCATCCGTGAACCGGCACCACCGCATTGCATCAATGATTCCAAAAGTATCATCGACGGTACATAAAGGTTTCCCCCAAAGTTTTGATAAAAAATGATATCATTGTCATATTTTTTACTTCCGATGATAACTCCATTATCAACAGATAATATTTCATCGACGAATAAAAATGGTTCCCGCTGCGGTAAAAAATCTTTAATTGTTTTCATCAAAAGACTCCATAACTATTTTTTGCAATACAATTTTATCGACTTTGCCATTTGCATTTAAAGGAATTTTTTGCAAAAAAATTATTTTTTGTGGAGAATACCCAGCATTCTGCCGGCAAAAATGAAAAATTTCTTTTATTTTTATATCATCTGTTTTCGATACGATTGCCGCAGCTAATTTCTCTCCCCGCAGCTTATCGGGAAAAGCAAATACAGCTGCATCTTCCACCTGAGGATGTTCTTTAAGATAAAACTCTATTTGTTCAGGCTGTACCTTCACACCGCCTATATTTACAGTACCACTTTTCCTGCCGTAAAGAGTAAGATATCCATCGCCGCTGATAGAACCGAGATCTCCTGCAGTTGCCTTAGGCCTTCTCGACGGAATCAGGTAAGGACTTTCAACCCAGACCTCACCATCCACTATCTGAGCGCTGACTCCGGGAAACAGCTTCCCTGTGCTGTACGGCCTTTCAAGCAGATCGTGCATATCCGCATAACTCACATGGCCGAGCTCGCTCGCACCATAGTACTCCGTGATAGAAGCCGCAGGAAAATACGCATGCAGCTGAACAACTGTTTTTCTGTCTATTTTTGCGCCTCCTGTTACCAACGATGTTACACCGATATCAGGAAGTTTTACAGCCTTTAAAAGGATACTATAATGTGCAGGGACCATAAAGACTGCACTTACAGAATACATCTGCATTTCCCTTAGCCATGTTTGAGGCAGCCTGTTTCTTGCAACTATGACTGAAGCACCGGCAAAAAAAGCGTGTATACATGCATTCAAATTAGCAGTATAGGCCATCTCGCCGACAAGATAAAGAACATCCCGTGCTCCGATATTAAACAATTTACTTTGCCATGGAAATGCTGCCATCCAGCTTTTGTGATCACGCAAAACTATTTGGGGAATGCCAGTAGATGATCCAGAGCTCATCGCTCCAAGAAATATGTCTTCCGGCCTTAAACCAGGACATTGATGAACAGCCTTATTTTTGAAGTCCTCCAATGCGGCTTTCTTGGTTATCCCGTGTTCTTTCATCAATCGTTCTGCCAGTTTTGCCGGTATCCTGCTATTGGCCATTACACATATGCCGCCTGCCTTGATGATTGCAAAAAAACACAGGAGCTGCCGTATGGGATCACTTTCCTGAAGAAAAATCTTTTCACCTTTTTTTATAAAATCTGCAGAATCTGCCATCATCGAACTTTGGTTTTCCAAAAATCCATATGTGATTTCCGTACCATTAAAACTGAGACAAATTTTATCCTTCGGCTGACATTTGAGCAGATCAGTTATAAGCATTTACATTTATCCTTTGCAGAAGTATTGCTGTTGAAAGCCCGCCCACAGCACCGATGGATGCAATTCCCATTTTTCCACGCCTTTTTTTTAAAGCTTGCAGCAGATGCAGCAGAATTATTGCACCGGAAGCCCCATATGGATGGCCAAAAGCAATAGCTCCTCCCAAGCTGTTAAGTTTTTCAAAAGACAAATCAAGCTGACGGCAGCACGCTATCATTTGAACAGCGAAAGCTTCATTTATTTCCACTATATCTATGTCGTCTTGCAGTGACAATTTCTGCATCTGCAGCATTTTTCTCATCGCATAAACAGGCCCCAGCGGAAAAATATTGGGATCACAGCCCAGCGTGACTGCCGGAGAAACAACGGCTTGCACCGTAAGTCCATATTCGGCCGCAGCTTCAGCCGAAGCCAATAATACAAAGGCAGCTCCATCATGCTTGAGACAGGAATTACCGGCAGTAATACTGCCGTTTTTAACAAAAGCACTTTTCAAGCGGGCAAGCAATTTCAAGTTCATGTTTTGCTTTGGTCCTTCATCTTTATCAATGCACTTTCCTTCTGAATTCAAAGGCAGGATAATGTCTGATAAAAAGCCGTCTTTTTGTGCGGCTGAAGCCTTTTTATGACTATTCAGGGCAAATTCATCCATTTCCGAACGCGAGACCGCAAAATCCGCCGCCATCGTTTCTGCCGCACTGCCAATGTCAGGGTTTCCCACCCACTCCGGTGAAAAAGGCGCTTGTTCATAATAAAAATCAGGCCCCTTATAGCGAGGATCATTAGCATGGAGCCGCCTGCTGGGAGCCAAAGAATTACTTTCTGCGCCACCCGCAATAACAAGCTGTGCGCGGCCTGACTCTATCATAGCCGCTCCCATATCAATCGACGTAAGCCCGGAACCGCACTGCGCGTCAACAGTAAATGCCGGTACTGAATACGGCCATCCTGCTTCCAAAACACAAACTCTGGCAATATTTCCCCCGGGACCGACCACATTACCTGCAACAACAGCATCTATACTTTCCGGTGTAAGCGAATATTTTGCCAAAATGCCATTGAGGACAGCCGCAGCTAATTTTTCCGGAAGAAAGCTTTTCAAACAGCCATTTTTTTTACCAATTGGTGTGCGTAAGCCTCCTATCAGATAAGTCTCAGCCATCCCTTCTCACTGCCCCCGGAATATTCCTGCGCAAAGTTCTTGCCAATACCGTCGTCACCAAGGCCTTCAGTAAATCTCCAGGAAGAAAAGGAAGTGCTCCCGCAAAAAAAGCCTGCCCGACTTCCAGATGTGTAACAAATATCAGCCAGGGAATCGCTATTGCGTATACTACAAGCATACCGCCGATGATGTTTGCCGTCAATAAACGTGCCCAATTATTGCTGCTGCCGATACAAAAAGAAATTATATATGCTCCGACCAGAAAACCGGCATAATATCCGCCGCGCGGTCCCAATAAAACCCCCATCCCTCCGGCAAAACCGGAAAATACCGGTAGTCCTGCTGCACCGAGCAGGATCACTATCAGCACACTATATGCCGCTCTTTTCGGAGGCAGTACACTTGCCGCAAGCATTACCCCCAGACTGATTCCTGATATAGGGACCGGTCCTATGGGAATCGAAATGAAACCAAGAACAATAATAAGTGCTGCAAAAAGTGCGGAATAAACAAAACCTTGTAATGATGCTGTACCTTTTGTCAAAATATCCCCTCCTGTATTATTTTATATAACGGTTAAATTATCTGCCGCTTTATCACTGCCGTATATGCTGCTTTTTATAATCTTAGCAGGACAAAACAGTTTTTTTAATTTATTTGGTTATTGACTGTCAAAAGTATAAATTATTATGCAAAAATAGTCAACTTTTCAGTATCAATCAGTTTACCAAATAAAAAAACCCCATAAAGGGGTAATAAATATTACTAAAAATATTGCGGCCGAGTCATTATAAAAAAACGCTCACTTTATAAATTTGTCTATGGCGGTCTTTAGTTTTTCAATCGTCTCATTATCATTTGTTTTAGCCGCATCAACTATGCAGTGCTCCATATGATCCTTCAGAATCAGCTTGGAAACATTTGTTACGGCAGCATTAATCGCTGCCAGCTGAATCAAAACATCGCTGCAGTCACGTTCACTTTCGACCATACGGCGGACAGCCGTCATATGACCGATAATACGTGCCATACGATTTAATACAGCATGTGTCTGCGTGTGCTTATGAGTATGCGCATGAGCGTGATGTACGGCATTTTCATCTGCGTGCAGTTCAGCATAATCATCTTCACGCAGATCGATTTCAATGCCATTTTCTTCATTTTTCACTTTTTTCAGAGCCATCAGCTTCATCCTTTTTTTTCAATAAAAAAAGTTCTCTATTATATTCATTATATTTGTCCATCGACATCAACACTAAATTTTTACCGTTTGCCCGCTGAATAATAAGTACTTCATTTTCATCGACAGCCTGCTCTGCATATACGGTAAATTCTTTGAGAAAAGCTGAGGACGGTATTACCTTCATAAAATTCTCCTGTTCAACACGAACTCTTGCCAAATTTGGGATGTGATACCGGCTTCAGACTCAATCTGTGAACAATATTCATCGCTTCCGCAAAACTTACATCAAAACGCTCTCCGAATCGTTCAAAAATGCACAGAGGATTCAGCATGCCTATTTCAGATGCCGGCATATAAACATATTCTTTATTGATACCATCACCATAGATTGTTCCGCTTTTTAAAGCAGCTTCTGTCATTGTCGGCATAAAAAAACCCCCTTAATTCAAAACATATTTCTTCGCCATAAGAATATAGCACAGCAGCCCGCCAAAAATATAGCAAGCACGGATACATATATAAATCCCATGGGATCATCACTGAAAGGAATCGCCACATTCATTCCGAAAAAACCGGATATAGCAGTCGGAATAGCCAGTATAATCGTCACTGCCGTTAAAAAACGCATTACAAGATTCAGATTGTTGGACATGATCGAAGAAAAAGTATCAGCCATACGTGATAATATAGTGCTGTACATGTCTCCCATTTCACGAGCCTGTTTATTTTCTATGATTACATCTTCGAGCAAATCCTCATCTTCCTCATAAACCTTTATAATTCCCTGCACAGTGTGATTTAAACGTATACGCATAAGTTTATCCAGCACGGCAGCATTTGATCGCAAAGAAGCATTAAAATATGTGAGGCCTTTTTGCAGTTCAAGCAGCCGCAGAATTTCTCGATTCTGCAAAGAATCACGCAGCCTTATTTCTATTTCATCAGATAATTTATCGATCTGCCTAAGATAACGAAGATAATAAGTTGCTGATTTGTAAAGTATCTGCAATAAAAACCGAGTTTTTTTAAAGGTTCTGAAATTATTGCTTATCTGCTGATTAAATTCAGATATTACTGGTGTATCTTCCAAACATACAGTAATAATATGCTCGCTGGTCAAAATAATAGCCAGCGGAAGAGTATCATACATTTCCGGTCCTCTCATTACCGGCAAATTAGTAAGTACCATAATGGAATTATCTTCTACATCTATATGTGACCGTTCTTCATTATCAAGCGCCGACCGAAGAAAATCCGGTTCAACCTCTGTCAAATTGCTGACTACTTTCAGCTCGTACGGCGTGGGAGAAACTATATTGATCCAGGCTCCCTTTTCCAGTGTTTTTAAACTTAATTCCTGCAGAGGCCCTGATTCCAATGATTTATATATTTTAAGCATGATTTATGATGAAATCTCCCTTCAAAATTGGAAGCACATAGCATAAACCACAAGGATGTATGGTGCATACTTCCAGATTATTCTATTGTATAAAAGCACCGTCGCGGATGGTCTGCATCCATAATCCTCGCCTCTTCTTCTAATAATTGATAGAAATATCCACTAAAATATTACCCTAAACCATATGATAAGTCAATGATTTTAGCATTAATAACACATAAAATTTGACAACAGATTATTTAGTTGCTATAATAATGAAGCATTGCGCTGGAGAGGTGTCCGAGCGGTTTAAGGAGCTGGTCTTGAAAACCAGTGATACGGCAACGTACCGTGGGTTCGAATCCCACCCTCTCCGCCATATAACAGTAAGCTTTAAGGTCTGCCGAGGGGCAGGCCTTTTTTGTTGTCCAGTGACTTCTGACAGCCTGCTTTTTCTATTACAAATAAAAGTGTCGCAAATTGCTGATATTACCCAATTTATTCGCCCATACAAATTATCTTCCATTAAAATTTCTCTTGCAGCTTATCTATAAATTCCTGTTAAAACAGTCTGAAGATAGCTTCCTCCCGTTTCGACAATAGAAAATTCTCCATTTGCGAAACACCAGCTTGCCATCATTCCTCTGACACTGGTTTCTAAATATAAAAATGTTTTTTCAGCAGTATATCCGTCCATAAAAATACCTGCTTTTTCTCCCTGCTGCAGCAATTCTTTCAGCTTTATACTAAAAGTACGTTTATCAAGATGTTCGCACGGCCCTGGCACACAAGCAGAAAAATTCATGGCATACGCCAGACAAGTCAATTCATAGCCTATATATTCCGTAAAGGAAAATTCCAGCATCAAAAATTTTTCAATTTTATCCTGCACTGTCGCCATTGGATCAGCCAATATAAATTTTTCAAACTTTTCATTTATAAAAGCTGTCATATCAGCATAATAACAAATATAGATTGAATAGCTTATGTTATTTTTTAGCAGATTGAAAATTTATTTTAAAAAATGTCATATTATTGTCACATATTCTGAAGAGCAATATGCTATCTTATACATGTAAAAAGTAAATAAATATTTACAATAAGAAAGAGTGACTAATATGTTCAAGTTAAAGGCAAAAAAACTGACTGCGCTAATACTTTCCTCCTTTATGTCCATAACAGTTTTAGGAACAACGCTTGCCGAGGCGCATCCGAATGATAATCCTCCGCCACGGCAGGAAGAACCACGCCACCCAAAACACAATGAAGATGGACATTCCACTGGCGAAGTGACCACAGCTGCCATTGCCGGTGCCGTGGTCGGTGCCGTAATAGCTAAAAACACTTGATTTTATTAAATAAAAGAAAGAAGTAATAATGTATGCTTAAGTCACCAAAAGGAAAAATAACGGCTTTTGTATTATCAGTACTTGCCGCAGCTAATATATTCGGTGCGACCATCGCGTCAGCCAATCCGCACGGCAATTTCCCGCCGGATCGTTACGATGCTCCGCCGCCTCATCATTATCACCATCATAGACATTGGGTCGACGGTCATTGGTCCCATGGTCATTGGATCGATGGACACTGGGATAATGATCGTCGTTGAACTTTCATCAATTTATATTTTGCCATAAAAACTGCCCCCCATGAGCTGGATCTAAAAAATCCAACTCATGGGGGGCAGTTCAAGACAGCAGCGTTTTTTATATAAGAAAGGATGCCCTCCTCAGCCAAGCTGATGATTATTTTAAATTGTGCTCATCAGCTACTTTATAAACAAATTTAACCGCAAAATAGATGGCATCTTTGGTAATCTGTTCGCACAAATGCGGAGGATCATTCGGTGAAAACCCACGCGGACGCAATTCTTTACATTCTATACTACTAAATTCATTTTGAAATGCATTTACATATTCATGGCATATATCTGCTATCTTATCTTGTTCTAAATCTTTCTCCTTAAAATATATGCCAAGAAACATCAGCATTCCCTGAACTAAACCGCACTGCAATCTGTTTCTTCCTGCGCTTAGCCCTGATACAGCAGAAAATATTTGCTGGCTTACTTCCATTTCAAATATCTCACTTAATATTTTTAAAGAGGTTGCCGCACAACAATAATCATATTTCCAATAACAATCATGAACTCTTATATTTACAATATTTTTCAATGGCATTATTATCACCTTCTTTGTATGAGATGGCAATATTATAGCATAAAGAACAGTCGGTAAAAAAGCTTATTTCATCCTCTCAAATAAAGACCAAAAATTACGCCATGTTAAATAAATTCTTATGCGGCTATTATACTCCCATCAAAATTTTAAAAAACACAATATTATTTATAGATCCATATTTCCACGATGGCGGTCGTTCCAATATTTTTTTCACTTTCATAGTGAATTTCTCCGCCTAAGAGTTCTAAAATCCTCTTTACTATGGACAGTCCGAGGCCGCTCCCCTGCTTTTTGTGGGATTCTTCGCATTGATAGAATTTATCAAAGATCTTAGACATTTTTTCGTTTTCAATGCCGATTCCCTCATCCTGAAAACTGACAATCAGTTTATTTTCTTTTATGTACTCATTAATATGGATCGTGCTGTTTATTGGGGAATATTTCATTGCGTTATCAATAAGATTTATCCAGACCTGCATCATAAGCGATTTATCAGATTCTACGACTGCTTCACAAAAATTCAGATCAAACTTATGTCCACTCTCACTCCATTTTTGTGACAGCAAAATAACTGCACGGCGAAGTTGTTCATCCACCCGAACCTTATCATTTCTTACAACAATTTTTTTATGATCCAAATGTGACATTTGCAGCATATCCTCACCGAGTATTGATAATCTCCTTGCTTCCTGATATATAAGTGTCAAATATTCTTTTTGCTTTTGTTCTTCAAGCAGCTCATCCAAGAGCAGTTCCGCGACACTCGTAATTGCGGCAACAGGTGTTTTTATTTCATGGGAAACATTGCTCATAAAATCTTTGCGCATGTAATCCATACTTGAAAGTTCTTCTGCCATTTTATTTACATTGGCGGCCAGTTCATCAAGTTCGTTAGCGTAAAGATAACTTCCTTTTTTCCGTTCATCACGTTCGATCCTGACATTGAAGTTTCCTTCTGCAATCTCATTTACGACCGGATTTAATTCTTCGATAGGCTTTAATAACCGCCCGAAAATTATGTATAGTGTAATCCCTCCGCTGATCATACTTAGAATACATGCCAAAAAACACATGATAATCCCCGAAACTAAGGTAATGGGGCCATGATAAAACAGCCATGCTCCTACTACGACAATACTGCAGGAAATCAGACAAGCACAGCATAATGTAATAATAGATATAAATGTAATGTAAGGACGAAGACTCATCTTCCTATTTTTCATTTGCCACCATCTGGTACATTAACTTTCGCTTTATAGCCCAGTCCTCTGATCGTAACGATCTCAAAATCTGCACCGGACTCAAATCTGCGGCGAATTTTTTTAATATGGGCATCAACGCTCCGTCCATCAGCCTCTGATTCCATACCCCATATCTCATCCATAATTTCAAGCCGCGTAAAAATTTTATTGGGATTGCTGAGCAGAAGGAACAGCAAATAAAATTCTTTAGGCGGAATACTGTATTCCTTCGAATCAACCTTGATCATAAGTGTACTATAATCGAGAATCATCCTTCCTATGACCAATTTCTGTTCATTGGCAATTTTCGCTCGTCTGAGCAGTGCATTCACTCTGAGAACCATTTCTTTAAGATTAATCGGCTTAATCATGTAATCATCTGTTCCCGCTTGAAATCCTTTTTCTAAATCCTCCATCTGTCCCTTCGCGGTGATCATGAGAATCGGCAGCTTATACGCCGCTTCTCTGAGTTCCCGCGTAAGCTTATATCCATTCATTATCGGCATCATAATATCTGTAACCAGCAAGTCTATATATTCTTTATCAAGTATTTCCAATGCTTCTTTACCATTGAATGCCGAAAAAGTCTTGAATTTTTCATACTTTAATTTTGCACAGATCATTTTATTTAAAGTCTCATCATCTTCAACAACTAATATGGAAAATATGAGCCCACCTTCTTCCCGCAATATTTCTGCCTATAATATAAAGCTCCCTCAGAGTGGCATTCTCTAAAGGGAGCTTTATTATCTTATTTATTTTCCTGCAAGTTTAAAAACACCTGGATAGATTATCTCTGCACGGAGTCATAATCAATAGTCACCCCGACTCCAAAGTGAATAAAAAGTTCAGGATATCCTTCTACAGGCAGCCAATAGGATATGATCGTTTTATCGCCAAACTCTATTTTTTTGAATGCGGATTGCTGCTTACTCAACGCCTGATCAGCCAAACAGCCTCTGTGTGCCTCAGGCGCGCCGTGGGTTGCACAGTTCATCCCCTTTATCCTTCCGATCGCTGCACAAGCATCATTAACGGCGATAACCTCTCTGCTTTTATGTACCAAAGTAGCAGGTTCCGGAAAGTTCCCCCACATAAGCTGAAATGCTTCGATTACTCTTTGATCAACTTCTATTTTTGATTTTTCCTTTACTCTCTGCTCTGCCTTTATAGCTTTTGCTGAACCATTTGCACTCATTTCTATTTTCCTCTCATTGCCAATATCATGTTTGATACTGTTTTTTCTTTAATGAGATGATTATATACTGTGAATGTGACCTATATGTGACCAATCATTCAGAAATAAAATTATACGGTGCACTGCAGATCAAATCTTGAATTTCTGAACAGCTGACTGCAATTCCTCCGCCAGTTTTGCTAAATGCATGCTGGCAGAAGCAATCTCCTCAACCGACGCAGACTGCTCTTCTGTAGCCGCAGCAATCGTTTCTGTCTCATCAGCTGCCTGCCGGCTTTCATCCTTGACAACACCTGCGGATCGTATCACATCTTCTGTTCCCGCAGTAAGTTCCTCCGCTGCGGCGGAAATATCTGTGATCTCGCCCGAAATACTCCGTACCATTTGCAATATATCCGTGAAATTTCTTTGTGCTATATTGACAAGTTCAGAGCCCGCTTCCACTTCCCGCTTGCTTTCCTTCATAAAGGTCACTGCCGTCTGCGTTTTACTTTGTATATCAGTAATATCCATCGTGATTTCTTTAGTCGCCTCTGCTGATTTCTCAGCTAACTTTCTCACTTCTTCCGCAACGACCGAGAACCCCCGGCCCTGTTCACCGGCACGAGCCGCCTCTATAGCAGCGTTCAAAGATAATAAATTCGTTTGTTCGGCAATTTCTGATATCAATCTTACCATATCACTGATACGCTTTGATTTATCTTCCAGATCATCCACCGCATTAGCTGTATTTGCCGTCGATTGTTCAATCATCTTCATTTGCTTTAAAGTCTCTTCGATTGCCTCATTCCCGGTGACAGCCGCATCAGAAGTTTTTTCCGCAGATTCAGAAACATTCATCGTGTTCTGCGTTACCTGATGGATGCCTTTTGCCATTTCCTCAACAACATTATTTGTGGCAATTGCTATTTCCACCTGCCGCTTGGTTCCATTTGCTACTTTATCAATGGAATTTGCTACTTGGTTGGCCGCATGTGATGACTGGTCAGCGCTGGCTGCAAGTTCTTCCGATGCCGCCGCAACCTGTTCCGAAGTATTTACCATCTGTTTGATCAAGGTACGTACATTGTTATTCATTTGGTGCATAGCTTGCGTAAGTTTTCCAAATTCCGTGCGGTCTTTCAAGGCATGTCCCTGGATTTCCTGCGAAAAGTCACCCATAGCAACATTGCCCAAAAAATCTACCGATTCACGCAGGCGCGACACTATTTCTCTGATAATTATAACACCCAGAAATACTCCTATTGCAATCATTGCAATAGTAAATACAAAAAATATTTGCTGCATACGATATAAGTTGTCATCCGATTGTTCCTTCATACTCTTGCTCTCATTTTCGGCAAGCATCGACATATCGCTCAAAATTTGCAATGCGGCATTTGCCGACGGCTCCACTTTTGTTTTATAAACATTATAAGCTTCTGTATTTTTATTCTCTATCGCTAAGGCCAATGCCTCATTATTTGCTTCTTTATATTTAGGAATTATATCATTTAGTTTTTGAAAGTTTTGTTTCTGCTGATCTGAAAGATCCATTTTTCCTAACTTTGAAAAAATATCTGCATATTGACTTCGGCTGGTTTCTATATCTTTCTGCAATACTTTATTCTCTGCTGCATCCGAAGTCAGCATAAGCTCAAATATGTCGTTCCGAATCCGTCCGATAAGTATCTGATTATTATATGCCAATTTCGCCTGCATCATAGTATTCTGGTACATATTATCCAGATATAAATTGCTTTGCTTCAAATTCCAGTACCCGAATGCCCCTACAGTCAAAATGGCCATGCACAGTATTCCTACAAGTATGCCCAATTTTTGTTTGATTTTCAGTTGATGGAACCATTGCATATTACCACTCCTAGTCATATTTATTAAATAATTACTTCGTGTAAAATTATTTAAACCCTTTAAATATGATAATAAAAGTCAAAAAATTTTCATATTTTCGACTTTTATTAATTCAGCTCTTTTAAACAGCATTTATCTCATAGGAATTTTTTCGGCATTGCATTTATTAAAACCATTCTTTTATTAACGTTAACTAATTATAAAAATAAGTTGACATTATTTGCTTACGTGTTTACTCTAAAATAAGCATTAAATATCATATCTCCTGATCTATTTTTTATTTGGAGATTTAAAAAGACATCTATTTTAAGGAAGGTGCATATGCATGCCTCTGTACAGTTTAAAAATGAGAGCCAGTAAATCAGCTGAACATATTTCCGGTGCAGAAAAAATATTAAATGAAAAAGAACTTGATACAAATATAATGGCCTTGGTGCAAAGAGCACTCCACCACACAAAAGGGCAACCCGATCTTATAAATATCAAAATAGAAACGGTAGATGCCCAAAAGATAGAATATATTGACGCATTGCCCATATCCTCTATCGATGTAGACTCACCGGCGCAAGGACAAAATATTCTTCTGGAATATCTAAAAAAACTGGGACTCAGAAACAGTTCATCAATTATAAAAAAATTTAAGGAAACTTATGCTATGCGGGGTGCCATGCTGCTTAATGCTGACACACTGGAACGTCTTGAACCAAATCTTGATCGCGGCATTCGTGCTACTTATATGGATGCGGAACATACAGCACTGACGGATAACGGCTGCTGCAAAAATCATTTTCAGGAAGCTGTTATACTCGCCAGTAAGGTAGCAAATGCCCCTAATATTATTGCGGAAATATGCATATCAGATGATCCTGATTATGTGACGGGATATATTGCTTCAAAAAAATTTGGCTATGTACGCATAACAAAGCTAAAAAAAGATGCCTGCCCGTACGGCGGACGTATATTTCTTTACCGCGGACGCAGCGGAGATAAATATGAATGTATAGATTACCTTGAAAAACAGCACGTCTTAGTCCGCAGCGTACCATCAGCCCCGGCAAAAAAGATCAAGGAAGCAGATCCCTGGCAATTTGTGCGCGATGATTTACAAGAACGCAAAGAAAGTTTCATTTATCGTGAAATGAAAGAAATGCATTCCGCTCAATGCTCACATGTATACAGTAATGGCCGCGACCTTCTTATGTTAGCTTCAAACAACTATTTAAATCTCTCAAATGATCCTCGTACCAAAAGAGCTGCCCAAAAGGCCACGGAACAATTTGGCACGGGTTCAGGAGGTTCACGTCTGCTTACAGGCACTTTGCCGCTTCATACAGTTCTGGAAAAAAATATTGCCAATTACAAAAACACGGAAGCTGCCCTGCTGTACAATACCGGGTATATGGCAAATGTGGGAATCATTACTGCACTTTGTGATAAAAACAGTGTTATTTTCAGTGATGAATATAATCATGCCAGTATCATTGACGGCTGCCGTCTCAGCCGTGCCCGAACGGTTATATACCGGCATAATGATATGACTGATCTAGCCGATAAAATAAGAAAAACACCTTGCTCCAGGGGGCTGATCGTCACAGATGCAGTATTCAGCATGGACGGCGATATTGCTTTTCTGCCGGATATCTTAGAAACAGCAAAAAAAAATCATTTGCTGTGCATGGTAGATGAAGCTCATTCCACCGGTGTTATAGGAAAAACAGGACATGGTATTTGTGAATATTTTGGACTTACGGCACAGCCTGATATTATAATGGGAACAATGTCAAAAGCACTCGGCAGCGAAGGCGGTTATGTATGCGGCAGCCGTCTTTTGATCGATGAACTGTGCAACAAGTCCCGCAGTTTTATTTTTTCTACCAGTTTATCACCGGCAGTAATTGCCGCTGCTGATGAAGCCTTAAGAATCCTGGCGGCTGAACCGCAGCATGTGAAACAATTGCAGAATAACGTTCAATACTTTTGTGACTGCCTCAAAAAGAACGGTATTTATTCTCATTCTGATTCAGCTATTGTTCCTATCAATATCGGTGATGAAAAGCATAGTATGCAAATAGCGCAAAAACTTTTTGAACATAATATTTTTATACTGGCAATCCGCTACCCGACTGTAAAAAAAGGAAAGGCACTATTGCGAGCGGCTATTATGGCAACACATACTGAACAGGAACTGCATCATGCCGCAGATATCATTGCCAGATACGTTGATGAAAAATAGTATTTTATAGACAGACAAAAGCACCGCTCATATAAGGAAAATATCCGGCATGATTATTTTACTGATAATTTAATTTTGTTATGTTATAATAAAATTAATTTTAACAGAGGAGATTTGCGGATGATAAAATGGATAATTTCTGATATGGACGGTACTTTGCTTGATGATAACGGCAATCTTCCGCGGGACTTCGATGAAGTTATGCGAGAATTAAAACAGCGGGATATAATTTTTTCACCTGCCAGCGGCCGCCAATATTATGCATTGGTAAAACAGTTTTCAAAATATAAGGACGATTGGCTTTTTATCGCGGAGAATGGCACGATGGTGTCAAAAGGACGTGATCTGTTATTTTATGTGAGTCTGCCTGAAAGTCTGACAGGAACACTTATTCGTGCTGCAGCTTCTTTAAAAGACGTATATACCGTTGTCTGCACCTGTAATGGCAGTTATGTCACGACAAATAATGAGGCTCTTCTGGCCGAAATGGGAAAATATTATACAAGACATACATTTATAGAAAGTTTTGATTCTATAAAAGAACCAATTATAAAAATTTCCATTTGTGATTGCAATAATGAAAATGTTAAAGAAAATGCTTACAAATATTTACTGCCATATGAAAAGGATGTTCAGGTCGTTATGGCCACTAATATGTGGGTGGATATTATGCCGAAGGAAATAAATAAGGGTATAGCCATTCAAAAACTTCAGCAGCAGCTGGGCATAAAACCGGAAGAATGTATGGCTTTCGGTGACTTTTACAATGACAGGGAAATGCTAAAGGTCGTAGGTGAAAGTTACGCTATGGAGAATGCCGTTCCTGAACTCAAAAAAATCGCAAAACATATCGCGCCGGCTAACAGCCGGGCCGGTGTGATGACAGTAATACGAGAAATGCTCGCCAAAAATTGAAACTGAGGCATGAATCATGAAAATAGATTATCATATGCATTTTGAATACGGTTCGTATGATTTGAACTGGGTCAAGGGATTTTTCGACAGTGCGCAAAAACGCGGCATTGAGGAAATCGGCATCTCTGAACACACGCATGGTTTTACTGATTTTAAAGAGCTATACTATGAGGATGTTGTCTGTGATGATTCTTTCATCGGCAAATTTCAGAAAAAATGGCTGCAGACAAACAAGTTTAAATGTCCTTTGCGTGACTATATAAATTTTATTAATTTGCTCAAAAAAAATGGCTTTCCGGTAAAAACAGGTATTGAAGTATGTAATTTCCAAAATCAGGAAAAGGTCGGGGAAATTCTTTCCGGACACAAGTTTGATTATATAATCGGCTCTGTACATTTTCTTCATGGCTGGGCATATGATTCGTCCCAGATAAAAGATGAATGGAAACAGCACGACCTCAGAGACATTTATGAATGGTATACGGAAGAAGCGGAAAAATTATGTGCTTCCGGTTTATATGATATTCTCGGGCATCCGTTCAATATCCGTATTTTTAAATTTCTGCCTGATTTTGATGTAGAACCTTATCTTATCCGTGTCGCCGAAGCAATGAGGAAAGCTGATATGGCTGTCGATATCAACACCGGAACATATTATCGCTACCCGATCAAAGAGATTTCTCCTTATCCTGCTTTTATGAAGGCAGCGGCACACTGCGGTCTTCCCGTAATAACATCTTCCGATGCGCATAAACCGGAAGACTGCGGGGCATATATAGATGATGCCATCGCATACGCAAAATCATTTGGTTATAACACACGGATCAAATTCACGGACAGGAAACGTGAAATAGTGCCGATTGACTGATTCATGGTAATTTCATTATCAATATAAAAAACATAATTGGAGGGGAAGTATAATAATGTGTGCATTTCAAAAATTTCTGGTTCCTGTCGACGGATCGGCAGCAGCAGACAGGGCGGCAGCCAAGGCAGCAGAATTTGCCGGCATGACAGGAGCTCATATTGACCTCATCTATATAGCAGAGCTGCGCAACGGTCCTATGCCGCAGCATATTATTCGCCGTGAAGATATGCCCGCCGATGTTATTGAGGCATTGAAGAAAACAGGTGATGATATCCTTGAAAGAGTATACCAAAAACTTCCGTCGGAAATACAGAACAGAACTGTACTTCACACCGAAGCCGGTGATCCAAAAGAGATTATTTTAGAGATGGCCCAAATATTCAAAACAGATCTTATCGTTATGGGCACAAGAGGTCTTAATCCAGAACAAGCTATAATGATTGGCAGTGTAAGCCGTTATCTGATAGAATGTGCTGTATGTCCCGTAATGATCGTGCACTGAAAAAAGGCCGCTGTTTGTTTTCAAACAAACAGCGGCCTTTTACTGTGGCAAATTATAATTTTATAAGATCATATCTGCGTGATCCCATTCCCAGCTTTTCGCAATGGTCAAGGCATGACTGCCATTCCGTATCAGGATGATTATTATGGAAATGATCATGCAGCTGAGCCTCCTGAGGAGCCCGTTCAACATTTTCTCCTAATGCCGAATTACTTATAACAGGCGCCTGATTAACAAGATCAGCAGCAGCCTGATCTATGGCCACCGGATCAAACGATGCCAGCATTCCTATGTTTGGCACTATTGCAGCATCATTTTCTGCATGACAATCACAGTTTGGCGAAACATCAACGATAAGACTGATATGAAATTGCGGGCGATCATGCAAAATAGCACAGGCATATTCCGCCATTTTAAGATTGACCATTTTCCCCGCATTCCAATTGGTAGGGATTATAGCATTTGTAGGACAAGCTCCGATGCAGCGGCCGCAGCCTACACAGGCATCTTCATTAATATGGCACTTTCTGTTTTCGATTACAGGTGCGTCATGAGCGCAGGTTTTCCTGCACATGCCACAGCCAATACATTTTTCTTCTTTGACTGTTGGTTTGCCATCACAATGCATTTCCATTTTCCCTGCACGCGAACCACCGCCCATGCCGATGTTTTTTATGGCACCGCCAAAACCTGTCATTTCATGGCCTTTAAAATGCGTAAGAGAAATTATTATATCAGCATCCATAAGAGCATGCCCTATTTTTGCTTCTTTGATATATTCACCGCCAGGAACCGGAACATAAGCTTCATCTGTTCCTTTAAGACCATCAGCTATAATATTCTGACATCCCGTAGACATCGGGTTAAAGCCATTTATATTAGCCGTATCCAAATGTTCCAGAGCATCTTTGCGGGTGCCTACATAAAGCGTATTGCAATCTGTGAGGAAAGGTTTTCCGCCATATTTTTTCACAGAGTCCGCCACCACTCTGGCATAATTTGGACGGAGAAAAGAAAGATTTCCCAACTCGCCAAAATGAATTTTTATGGCAGCAAATTTTCCATTGAAACCGATACCGCCTATACCGGCTTTTTCTATGAGCTTATCGAGCTTTTGCAATAAATTATCTTTACCGGGATACACACGCATATCGGTAAAATAAACTTTTGCTTTTTCCATTCATAACACTCCTTTTAACAATCCAGCATATCTTTATCTGTTGCAATTGCTATTATAACAATTATTGATAAGACTATACAAGATACAAGAAAAGAAGTTATGGTAAAATATTCTCATGCACCCGCAGAACTGATAGGACAGTATCTATTTTTCATGCAAAAATCAGATCAATATTGACCTTCTCTTCCGTGATACAGGCACCACGGTTCTTCCGCCATATAATCGCCGTCATGATAATAAGCAGCTCTTGCCCTGCAGCCGCCGCAGGCCTTTTTATATTCGCATTTACCACAGCCGCCCTTAAAATCAAATGTGCGCAATTTATTAAGGACATCACTATTTTTCCATATTTCATCAAAAGGTGTTTCCCGAACATCGCCAAGCTGCATATTCAAATAGGCACAGGGCTGCACCTTGCCGCGCGGACTGATAATGCAGTAAGAATTCCCGGCAAGACACCCCCGCCTGAATCTCGTTTTTATTCCCATCTGGGAAGCAATGCGAATGAACTGCGGAGCACAAGTAGGCTTAAGTTCAATGGAGACCTCCTGCTGCTTTCTCATAATGCGCGCAAGAACATCCTCATAAGCACGTGCCCGCAAGGATTCCGTTTCAATGGTTTTTGCCCGTCCCGTTGGTACGAGAAAGAAAAAATGATGTGCGACAGCCCCTTCTTTTACGGCAAAATCGGTTATAGCTTCCAGTTCATGCTGATTCCAGTCCATAACTGTAGTATGTATTTGAAAGGGCAGTCCTGCCTTGCGGCAGTTTCTCATACCGCGCACAGCTCCCTCCCACGCCTTGTCAAATTTGCGGAATTTATCATGTTTTTCCTGGTCCATGGAATCAAGCGATATTCCCATTCCCATGGCCCCGGCTTCCTTCAGCCTAAACGCCATATCTTCTGTTATGAGAGTGCCGTTGGTGCCAAACACAGAGCGGAGCCCAAGCTTGGTGGCATGCTCGACCAATTCCAGAATATCCGATCTCATTAGAGGTTCTCCGCCCGAAAAGATCATTATTTTAAAACCGGCTTTGGCTATCTGTTCCAGAAGTGTTTTTGCTTCTTCTGTATCCAGTTCTTCATCAGCCTTGCAGCCGGCATCACGATAGCAGTGTTCACAATACATATTGCAGGCATTGGTCGTATTCCATGAGATTATCATTATATATACTCCTATATTATCGGCTTATACCAATTTCACTGTCAGTCAGATAGCAGGACGGATCTTCTTCCCAAAAACTGCCGTTTCTTGCCTCTGCGCGTGTACGGAAATTGCCGTTGCACACATCGAGATACTGACATTTACCGCAGCGCCCTTTAAGAAGGGGCTTGCGATCCTTCAAACCTGCCATTATCGGATGTGATACGTCCCGCCAAATGTCGCCGAATTTTCTTTCGCGCACATTGCCGAAAGTATAATACTGAGTAAATTGATCAGGATGTACATATCCCATGGGATCAACTTCCCCGAAAGCAATACCGGAACGGTTCCCCCCATTAAAGAAAGCATATTTCTTAATCTGCTCGGCAAGTGCGGTATTTCCTTCATTTACTGCTTTCAAATACATATATACACTGTCACAATGGTTGTCGACAGTAAGTATTTCTTTTTTCAGTCCGCGGCTTTCAAAATCACGCGTCCTTTTTATTATAATATCCATGGCCTGGCGCGATTGTTCGGGCAAAACATCTTCATCCATCATTTGTGTTCCTCGTCCTGAGTAAACCAGGTGATAAAAACACACACGATTGATGTTTTCCTCTTCGATAAAATCAAAAATGCTTTCCAATTCCTGTAAATTATGCTGATTTATCGTGAAACGCAGACCAACACGCTGACCGACGGCGACACAGTTTTCTATCCCCTGCATGGCTGCGGTAAAGGCACCCTCTCTGCCACGAAATTTATCGTTGACATCTTTTAATCCGTCCAAAGATATACCAACGTAACCCACACCGATATCTTTGATCCTTTGGGCATATTCCCTGGTAATAAGTGTTCCATTTGTAGAAAGAGTGGGTCTGATGCCTTTTTTTGCCGCATAATCGGCAAGCTCAAAAAAATCCGGGCGGATCAGGGGCTCTCCTCCGGAAAATAATAATACGGGAACTTTAAAGTCAGCTAAATCATCTATAAAGCGGACAGCTTCATCCGTATTAAGTTCATCGTTATATTTTTTGGCGTCTGAATCCATATAGCAATGACGGCACTTCAAATTACAGGTGCGTGTGCAATTCCAGACAACCACGGGACCTGCTCCTTCATGCACACCATTTTTAGCGTGACGCGCATTCTTTGTGTAACGCAGACTGTCTCCATAATAATCAGTAGCAAATAATAGTTTTGTAACGCTAATCATAAGCTGTTTATCTCCTATATGCTGTTATCATTAAATGTGAATATAATTCATATTTAATGATAACAGCAAGAACAATAAAGGTCAATCCTAAAACAAAACTTAATTTTTTTTTGCAGAAAAACACGTGCAAAAAAATATATAAAAATAGCCTTTGACAGCACGCATACATTTGGGGGAGTAAGCAGAAAAAAATAATTCTCTTATATTTGCACATAAGAGAATCAAACAGGCTGATAAATTTCATCTATGGATTATATTTACACGGCAGCAATATTACCACTTCTTTATAAACTGCATAAATTTCATATCAAAAGCCGTCTGCCCCCACGCTATTGATCATCTGCATATGAATCATTAAGTTCAAGATAAGGAACCGCGTTTAAATTCATATCGGCAAATTTACCGGTCAGTGCTTGATAATAACCGCGGCAGGCAATCATTGCCGCATTATCAGTGCAAAGTATTTTGCTTGGAAAATAAAAATCTATATCGTTTTGCCGGCATTTTTCCGTTAATCTTTCCTCAAGCTGGCTGTTTGCAGCAACGCCTCCTGCCAGAACGATCGTTTTCATGCCTGTTGAACGAGCTGCCATTATCGTCTTGCAGACGAGGATATCTATGACTGTTTTCTGAAAAGAAGCCGCAACATCTGCTTTATTTATTGATATATTTTTCTGACCGGCATTATGAATATAGTTGATAACCGCCGATTTTAACCCACTGAAACTGAACTCATAATTATTATCTTTCATGAGAGCGCGCGGAAAATCTATAGCCTCTGGGTTTCCCTGCCTGGCCAGTTTATCGATCTGCGGACCGCCGGGATAGGGAAGTCCCAGCAGACGGGCAACTTTGTCAAACGCCTCTCCCGCAGCATCATCACGAGTCTGTCCAATCATGGAAAAGGAATTGTAGCCCTTCATATCAACAAGTGCCGTATGTCCGCCGGAAACGACAAGTGAAACAAACGGCGGTTCCAATTGGCGATGGGATAAAAAATTAGCAAATATATGCCCCTCAAGATGATTCACCGCCAGCAATGGCACCCCGAGAGAAAAGGCCAATGCCTTGGCTGCCGATACACCCACAAGAAGTGCTCCGACAAGACCGGGTCCGTATGCCACGGCTATCTGTCCGATGTCCTTAAGCTTCAGCTGCGCTTTATCGAGTGCCTCGTCAAGCACGGGCATTATATTGATTATATGTTTGCGTGACGCTATCTCAGGAACGACACCGCCAAATTTTTGATGGATGGGAATCTGTGTGGCAATAACATTGGCGAGTATTTTCCTGCCGTCTTCGATTATTGCCACAGAAGTTTCGTCACAGCTGGATTCTATTCCTAATGTAATCATTTTTCTCCTACTTTTTTTATTTTATCTATAAGCAGTCTGCTGTCAGTGACAATATTATCGTATTCCAGCGGCGGTCTGCCGATGACGACCACAAAAATACCGGCTTCTATCGCTGCGGAAAGCTTCGTATCGGAACCGCCGAGACTGCCGCTGTTTTTCATCACGACTACTTCAGCTTTCGTATGCGCATACATTGATTTATTCAATTCCTTGGAAAAAGGTCCCTGCATGGCGATTACATGTTTGAGCAGAATGCCCTCGTTTATACATGCCTGTATCGATTCCACGGCCGGCAGCACTCTGACAGTGAGCGTTTGCTCCGGCGATTTAATCTGTGCTGTGAATTCAGTAAGATGACGGCTTCCCGTAGTGAGAAAAACATTGCGTCCCAATTCAAAAGCTTTTTTTGCCGCAGCTTCAAAGGAATTTGTTTTATAAAGTTTTTCATAATCCGGCAGGGAAATGGCGGGTCTTTCATAGCGAAGGTAATATATTCCCAGCTGACGGCATACCCGCATGGCAGTCTGTGAAATATTTACCGCATAGGGATGACTGGCATCAACGAATATTTTTGCATTGATATCCTGCAGTATTTTTTGCATTGCCTTTTCATCAAGCATTTGTTCGATAACTGTCAATTTTTGATGGCCGCTCAATAAAATTTTCCCGTAGCCACTGACAACAGAGGCGGTTACCTCATAACCGTTTTGCAGAAGCAGCTGCGCTATCTGTCTGCCGTCCTGAGTACCGGCTGCCAGAAATATCATAACTTATAGCCCCGCGGCGTTATCATGAAATTGCCTTTAACGTAGGTATTGCTGTTGCCTATGATAACCAAAGAAAACATATCTATTTTTTCTTTGGTAAAGTTTTCCAAATCGGAAATAGTCACCGATTCATCATCACGGGTTGCACCCCGCACTATTCCTACCGGTGTATTGCCAGGTTTATATTTCAATAAAATCTCACGTATTTCCTCGATATGTTCCACACGTTTACGGCTTTTGGGATTATAAAGCGAAATGACAAAATCTCCCTGCGCGGCAAATGCCGCTCTTTTTTTTATAAGCTCCCAGGGAGTAAGCAGATCGCTCAAGCTGATAACGGCAAAATCATGCATAAGAGGTGCTCCCAGAACAGCGGCAGCAGCATTTACGGCACTTACACCGGGTATTATTTCTATCTGTGGACGAATCGCCGGCTGCTCCTGCATCAGAAGCTCCAGCACCAGTCCTGCCATGCCATAGACTCCGGCATCGCCACTTGATACCACCGCAACGTCATGTCCGTCACAGGCTTCCCGCAATGCCATTGTGCAGCGGTCAATTTCCTGCATCATCCCTGTCCCGATCACTGCTTTCTCACCAAGCAAAGATTCGATCAATTTTATATATGTGTTATAGCCGACTATCGTATCGGCTTTTTCTATGGCTTTACGGGCACGCGGCGTCATATCTTCAAGACTGCCCGGACCTATGCCGATGACTGTTATTTTTCCCATGCTAATGCTACCGTCACTTTCTCAAATTTCGTTTTATTTAATACAAGTTTACTTTTTCCACCGGCAAGTGCAGCAGCTTCACAGACATTCCCCACACCTATTTGTTTTCTGACAAAAGCCGATTCCTTCAGTCCATAATATTCTATACTTTTTTTCAGAGATTCATTATCCCAAAATTTCAGGGGTATACCATATTTACCGGCAGTAAGCAAAATTCCCTCTTCATCGGCCTTGACCTGTGTGCTTGCTATAAGAGTGATCTCATCTATGTCATAATCTATAAGTCTGCACGCTTTTTTCAGGCATTCTTCAATATGCTGCTGCTGCGTTTTACGTCTGCATCCAACACCGGCAATAAGTTTATGACGCAGAAAGCAAAGTATCCCTTCCGCTTCAATGACCTTATCCGTGAGCAGCACTAAGGGCTTTCCTTCACCGTCTAATTCCTGTATGCTGAAAATTTTTGCACTTATCCCTTGTTTTTTAAGCATAGCCAGAAAGCGCTCACCGTGCGGCAGCTCTTTATCTATATAATAATTTATTGTTTTCCCCGCCAGTAAAGCGGTGTTAATAATTTTCACATTGGCAAGCGGTGAAACCAAAAAACCCAAACGGCGCGCCACAATATCCGGGGCCTCCATACCGCCGATATCTGTTGCCGTCGTTATTACCGGAACAGCGCCAATCACCGCGGCTGCTTTTTCGGCAAGCTCATTGGCTCCGCCCAGATGCCCCGACAAGAGACTGACAGCATATCTGCCTTGTTCATCGATGACTACCACAGCCGGATCGACATCTTTCTTTACTATATATGGCGCCGTCATGCGTACGGCAATACCGACGGCACAAAAAAATATGACGCCATCATACCGGGCAAATATCGCCGGCATAATATCACGCATTTTTGTAAAAGAAATGACCGGCAGGCCTTCTTTATATTTACCTGTTTTTCCGTAAACATCACAAACTGCGCCAAGAGAGCCGCGCAGTTTTTCGGCGAGAAGAGCTCCATTAGCCGTGACAGCAATGATTGCATATCTCATCGTTGCCTATTTTTCCTCCGCCCCTGTACCTTTGCGATACATATGCGTGAACTCCGGAGCATAAAGCCGCGACAGCGCATAGTCACTTTCAAGGCAGTCCCCTACTATAATCATTGCCGTCTTGTCTATTGACTGCTCTTTAACTTTTTCTGCTATTGTTTTTAGCTGTCCGCGGACAACCTTTTGTTCCGGCCAGGAAGCTTTCTGCACAACGGCTGCCGGCGTATCCGACGAATAACCGCCCGCGATAAGTTCTTCCGCTACTTTGTCAAGCATATGCACGCTTAAAAATATGCACATGGTCGCCTTATGGACAGCAAGTGATTTGAGGCTTTCCTTTTCCGGTACAGGCGTACGCCCGGCATTTCTGGTTATAATCACGGTCTGCGATATTTCCGGCAAAGTATATTCCTGCCGCAAAGCTGCCGCGGAAGCCAGAAATGAACTTACACCCGGTACTACGTCAAAATCTATTGCCAGTTTCTTCAGCGCATCCATTTGCTCCTGAATAGCTCCATATATAGCTGGATCACCGGTATGCAGCCGCACAACGCTGAATCCTTTTTTTACAGCTTTTTCAATCGTATGAATTACCTCATCGAGCGTCATTGAAGCACTATTGTGTATCTGACAGCCGGGCTTCGCATAATCAAGAAGTGCCGGATTTACCAAAGAACCCGCGTATATGATAACATCGGCTTGCTGAAGAAGCCGCTGCCCCTTGACTGTGATCAGTTCAGGATCTCCCGGACCAGCGCCTACAATATGAACTGTATGCATATATAATCTCTCCTCAAAATGGTGAAAATTTTGAAATGTTTTCAATTGAACAATCATCTATTTTATTATAGCAAAATTGGTTTGCCGGGGCAATTTACGGTATACGTCATCCCCAGATAAAATAATATTTCTTTTCAGTATATATGGAAAAAATAAATTGGACTTCATAAAGATTTTTCGTTACAATATATTATAAAATATGCAGGAGGTATGCAATGAATATTTCTGTTGAACTTGTGCCGCGCACCGAAAAAGATTTGCGGGAAGAATTGCAGCTAATCAAGAATAATGATTTCCCGATCAGCTTGATTAATGTTCCCGAACTGCTGCGCTTTGACATTCATGGCTGGGAGGGAGCTGCTATTGCGCAGGAATATGAATTTGAAACTATGCCGCATATCAGAGCTCTTGATATAGATCTGCTCAATGAACTGCCTATGAAAAAATATCTCCGGGAAAGAAAGATAAAAAAAGTTCTGGTGATCACCGGCGATCCGCCTCAAAGTATGGCGACCAAAGTGTATCCGACAATAAGTACAGACATCATAAGCAAATTTCGGCAGGAAATGCCGGAAGTTAAAGTATATGCAGGAATAGACCAATACAGATCAAGCATGCGGCAGGAAATGTATCAGGTGCGCCGCAAACTGCAGGCAGGAGCAACAGGATTTTTCACCCAGCCTTTTTTTGATATGCGATATATAGAAATGTACGCAGAAATGCTTGAGGGTTTGGATGTGTACTGGGGCATATCGCCTGTTCTGTCCGAAAACTCGGTAAGCTATTGGAAAATAAAAAATAATATTATCTTCCCAAAAGATTTTGAACCCACATTAGACTGGAATATCAACTTTGCCCGCAAAGTCGGCGAATTTGTTGAAAGAACAGGCGGTAATATGTATATTATGCCAATAAAAGCCGATCTGGCAAAATATATGGGCAGTGTATTTATCTGACGTGCCTCCTGGCATTTTCAGATCATAGCCCGTCATTGTACGCGCAAAATACAGCACCGGCTCAAAAAAAGAATAAATTTTCGGATAGGAAGGACATGGATCGGCATGTATCATATGCTGCCCGTGCCGATCCTATACACTCGGATAAACTATAGATATTTTTTTAACGGAGAGGGAATAGAATGTATAAGATTTTAAAAAAAGAACTGCTTTCACCAAATGTCTGGCTTTACGACATTGAAGCACCGCGCATTGCGAAAAAAACCCAGCCCGGTCAATTTCTGATCATCCGCACAGATGAAGAAGGCGAACGCATACCATTGACTATCGCCGATTTTGATAGAGATAAAGGATACATATCAATCGTATTTCAGGAGGTCGGTGCCGGCACACAGGTATTGGGACAGCTGAATGAAGGAGATTCTATCCTCGATGTGGTTGCTCCGCTCGGCAAAAAAACTCATATTGAAAAAGATATGGGCACTGTGGTATGCATCGGCGGCGGTATCGGTGTAGCACCTGTATATCCGATTGCCAGAGGAATGCATCAGGCAGGCAATAAAGTAATATCCATCATGGGTGCGAAAAATAAAGACATATTGATTTTAGAAAAAGAAATGCGCGCTGTCAGTGACGAAGTAATGGTGACAACCGATGACGGTTCCTACGGTATAAAGGGATTTGTTACCAACGCGCTGCAGCAGATCATAGACCGCGGTGAGAAGATCGATGAAGTGATAGCTATAGGCCCTGTGGTAATGATGCGCAGCGTCGTCGAAGCAACCCGTCCCTACAAAATAAAAACGGTGGTAAGCCTCAACCCTATAATGGTAGACGGAACCGGCATGTGCGGCGGCTGCCGCGTGCAAATCGGCGAAGAAATCAAATTTGCCTGTGTAGACGGGCCGGAATTTGATGGTCATATGGTAGATTTTAAAGGACTTATGTCTCGACAGCGTATGTACAAAGATAAGGAAAAGACAGAATCTGATCATGTATGCAATCTGACAAAAGTCAAGGAGGCTCTCTGATATGGCACTAGTAATGAAGAAATATACAATGCCCGAACAGGATCCGGCAATTCGTGCGCATAATTTTGAGGAAGTTGCTCTCGGCTACGATGAAGAAACGGCCATAGCGGAGGCCAGCCGCTGCCTTAACTGCCAAAAACCGCGTTGTGTCCAGGGCTGTCCCGTTCAAATAGATATTCCGGGGTTTATTGCCAAAATGAAAACAGGCGATTTTTCAGATGCGATCGAAGTAATAAAAGGTTCTAATTCGCTGCCTGCCGTTTGCGGCCGTGTTTGTCCGCAGGAAAATCAATGTGAAAAATATTGTGTCATGGGAATAAAGGGCGAGCCTGTCGGTATAGGTCGTTTGGAAAGGTTTGCTGCTGACTATGACTTGAATGAACAACAAAAAGGGGCTCCTGTTCAATGTGCCTCAGACGCTAAGAAAGTGGCGATCGTCGGATCGGGTCCTGCCGGTTTGTCCGCTGCCGGTGAATTAGCAAAAAAAGGCTACAAAGTCACCATTTTCGAGGCGCTGCACAAAGCCGGCGGTGTTTTGTCCTACGGTATTCCGGAATTTCGTCTGCCAAAGGAAAAAATAGTACAGGTAGAAATAGATGATTTAAAGAAGCTGGGTGTGGAAATACGTTTAAACACCGTGATAGGTAAATTATATACTGTTGATGAGCTGATGCAGGAAGAAGACTTCGGTGCTGTATTTGTGGCTACCGGAGCGGGCTTGCCTAGTTTTATGCACATACCAGGCGAAAATCTCAACGGTGTATATTCCGCCAACGAATTTTTGACACGCTGCAATCTGATGAAAGCATACAAATTTCCTCAATACCATACACCTTTGAAGGTAGGCGGTACAGTTGCCGTTATAGGCGGCGGTAACGTGGCTATGGATGCAGCACGCACTTCACTGCGCCTTGGTGCCGATCATGTATATATCGTTTACAGACGAAGCGAAAAGGAACTTCCCGCACGTCTGGAAGAAGTGCATCATGCAAAAGATGAAGGTATAGACTTTAGATTACTGAACAATCCCGTTGAAATAATAGGCAGTGATGACGGCAATGTAAAATCACTTCACTGTATCAAAATGGAACTCGGTGAACCGGATTCATCGGGCAGACGTCGGCCTGTCCCCGTTGCCGGTTCTGAATTTGACCTGCCGGTCGAAACTGTTATCGTTGCTATCGGACAGGGTCCCAATCCTCTTGTTCAGTCTACAACCCCTGATATGCTGACAAACAAACGCGGCAACATTATCGCTGACGAAGAAACAGGCGCTACAACAAAGGAAGGCGTATTTGCCGGCGGAGATATTGTCACGGGTGCAGCCACTGTCATTTTAGCTATGGGTGCAGGAAAGAAAGCAGCGCAGGCTATTGATAAATATTTAAAGGACAAAGGCTGAATTTATAACCGGCTGTAAAATACAGACTGCCCGCAAATAATTACTTTTGCAGGCAGTCTGTATTTATGATAAACCAAGCTTTATATTATATATTTTTTACTTATTTTATAATGACAGGAGTGAATGATAATGATGAATTTTATCGCAATAGATTTTGAAACCGCCAACAGCGAACGCAGCAGCGCCTGCAGCGTTGCCTTGGTAGATATACAGGACGGTCGAATGGTCTCCTCATATAATACTCTGCTGAAACCGCCTTCCATGCATTTTGAACCGGGTAATATGGAAATAAACGGTATAACCCCGGACATGGTGGCAGACGCCCCCACCTTTGCTGATATTTATCCACAAATGCGCTCAATAATGGAAAACCGAATGGTCATCGCTCATAATGCGCCTTTTGATATGGGTGTTATGCGCTCCTGCATATGGCAGTACCATCTGCCGAAAATAAAATTTGATACCTGCTGCACTGTCCAGATTTCACGAAAGGTGTGGCCTGAGCTTGTCAACCATAAACTAAATACGCTCGGTGATTTTTTCAAAATATCATTTACACATCATGATGCACTGGACGATGCGAAAGTCTGTGCAAAAATTCCACTTGTCGCAGGACGTACTATCAATGCCGATGATATCTACTTATTACTTAATAAAATAGGCATGAAAGCTAATCCGTTTAAATGTTAAAAAGTGCTGCCGGGTTTTTATTTGCCGACAGTATTTTTTTAAAGGGGAGGATTTGCAATATGTTGAAGCTTGATACGGTTTTTACAAAATGCAAGTATTCCCTCTGTCTGCATTCTAGAAAGCTCCGCACACATGGCACTGCGATTTACAGAAAGAAAATCGGCCAACTCCTGCCGATTAAAAGGAATTACAAATTCACTGCTGCCGGCAAGCAGTGCCTGCTCCGAAAAATAGGATAAAAGCTTATCCCGTGTGGTTCGTTTTGTTATATGATTGATTTTGCATGTGAGCATATAGGCTTTTTTTGCCAGGGTAGATAATAAATTATGAATGAGCTGAGAATGATAAACACAATTTGCCGTACACATGGTAGTTATCCTCTGTACATCCATAAAAAGCACCGCGGCCTCCTCTGCTGCTATCGCACTGATATTTGTCGAAAGCAAAGGCTCACATGCATAAATTTCACCAAAAAGGCCTCCTTTTTCCACACGCAGCAGCAAACTGCGATTTCCCCAATAATCTTCTCTCTCAAGGGAAAGGCTGCCGGATAAAACAAGCCCCACATTAGTAATGTTTTCATTGGCATGAAAAACAGCTTCACCTTTTTCAAATTTTCCTATATAACTGCCCAGGCAAGACAACATAGCATATATTTCTTTATCCGATGCACCTATAAAGAACGCAGAAAGCTTTAATACCCTGATATATTCTTCATCCATTTTCTCAAAAATCTTATTGTTAAGCGAAAAAACTTTTTTCATAAAAATCACCTTTTGTTATATTTACAACAGCTATTTTTTTTATATTATAATAAAATATTATAGTAATCTCGATAGCAGTATACATTCTCGCCGCATTATTGAAAAATGCTGTATATTTTTGTAATAATTTCTGCAGTAAACAATATTTTCTCTAAAGAGGAGGATACAATTTTGAAAAAATGGCTCATTGCTTATTCAAGTAATACAGGAAACACGAAAAAAATAGCGGAAGCTATGTTTCAGGCACTGAATGAAGATGAACGCCAAATTTATTCCCTGAAAGACCCCTTTGATGATCATCTTCTAACTTCATATGATATAATCGCAGTTGGTTATTGGCTTACCCGCGGCGGGCCTGATCCGCTTGCCAAAGAATTTCTGGCAAAAATAGAAAACCGTCAGGTTATCCTTTTCCAGACACATGGCACAGAGTGCGGCAGTGAACACAGCATCACAGCACTTGCACGAGCCGCAAGCTGTTTGGGTGAAGGCTGTGATATATTGGGTACTTTTTCTGCCCAGGGAAAAATAAACCCGACTTTATTGAACAGAAGAAGTTCTATAGCGGCAGATAATCCGCATGCTCCCACTGAGCACAATTTAAAAAGATGGGAAACTGCCTCCTATCACCCAAACCAAAAAGACTTTGATGATGCGATGTCTTTTATAGAAGCAATGAAAAGAAAGCTAGCCTTGCGGGAAGAATATATACTGCGCAAAAAAAGTAAGTAATGTTAAATAGAAAACGGGCCCTTTCCTAAGGCTCGTTTTTTTATTTTATCAGTTTTCATTCTTCCCGCAATAGTATTTTAAGAACAGGTAGACAATCCGTGCCGCCAGATACATTCTCATTTATGCCAAAATGCCGTAACTTTATTACGATCAATTTTACTTATATAAAGAGCCTTGTCTGCCTTATCCAGCAACGTAAAAATAGTCGAAGCGTCATCGGGATAATTTGCAACACCAATGCTCAGCGTACATCCATCGAGCATTGACTGTGCATTTATACGTATATTTTCTGCCATATTCAGCAGATCATTTTTATCTATGTCTCTTTTTAATATTGCAAACTCATCTCCGCCAAAACGAAAAACACTCCTTTCGCCGGCAAACTCCTTCATTATTGCAACTGCTTTTTGTAAAATTTTATCACCTGACAAATGCCCTGCTCTATCATTCAAGCCCTTAAAATGATCCAAATCCAAAAGTAAAAAACCAACATTTTTTATTATCCCGGACTGCATTTCATCATCGACTATCTTTAAAACTCTGTCAAAAGCCCTTCTGTTATACGCCTGAGTCAGTTGATCGAGATTAGCTGCTTCAGTCAAATTATCATATTCAGCCCGGGCTGTTTTCAAAGCGTCATTATATACTTCGACTATTTTACGAAACTCCTTTTTATAGTCAGATGTATTTAATCTTTTATAGCTCCCCTTTTTTAAATTGCCAAAAGCACTAAGCAATTGTTCGGTGGATTTAGCATACCTTCTTATAATATAAAGCGCCAAAGCAATAAATACAGTAGTCTCTATAACAAAAAAGCCCAGCATCTCATACATGACAGTATTCTTGCTTTTAATTATATCTGAAACAGGTGTCTTGACCACAACATGCCCACCTATATCAGCAATTTTACTGTAACCAATAAAATAATTCTCACCAAACATATTATTGGTCAATAATGAACCACTTTCACCAGTCATATCACCAAAAGTTTCTGCCTGCTGACCGATACGGTTTTTATCCGGACCATAAATAATAGCTCCATGAGAATCCATGACGATAGCAGTACCATAATTCCCAAAGATACCATTTTCAAACGGCGATGCAAGATTATCATCCGTCAGCCTGATAATTCCTGCCACAGCCCCTACAGCCTGATTATTTCTTATTATTGGCACGGATATGCGTATAAATTTGCGGCCTGTTGAACTGGTATGGACATTACTAATATGTGATTTTTTCTGCATTGCCTGCTTAAAAAAAGTTCTGTCTTTCAGATTAAAAACTGAAAGCACATCCTTATTGCCGGATATATTGAGAATATCACCATTTTCGTTCACTACCATCAAAATATCAACATCCTGAATAAAGTTGTTAATCTTATCCAATTCATACTTGCTGTCTCTAATATCATCATTCTCAGCAATACGGTTAAGTGTAGAATATATCCTGCTAAAATTTCTATCTATCTGACTGCGCATGTTTTCAGCAGTTTGTTTATTTATATCCAGCATCATAGAATTGATATGAGATAAAAAAGTTTTATCAAATATCAAAAACTGCATAATACATCCCATAATAAAAAAAGCACTGAATAAAAAGCATAGTCTATGTATAAATGTTATATTCTCTCCGAGCTTTTTTATTTGTTTGCCAGTACCGACTCTGCTCCTCAATTTCGCATAGCTGCCAATAATATATTTAATAATCATTTTCTTTGTAAGTATCCAATCAATTTTCCTTTCTATGAAAGAAATTACCTTTCACGCAAAATCTACAATTGCTGAATAAGATCTGTAAAAACTGTATTATATTTATAAAATATATATTATTATATAATATTCTATATGAAAGCCTATCTTCCTTTGATAATTACAATTGATATAAAAAATAAAAAGCCGGCAGAAAAATCTGCCGGCAAAAAATCAAGGACAAAAAAGACATAAAAAAACGTCTATGACAATAGTTTAACTAAAATCATAGACGCCTTCAAACCGGCAGCAACCTAATCTCCCAGGGGGCTGCCCCCCAAGTACCTTCGGCCTGTGGATGCTTAACTACTGTGTTCGGAATGGGAACAGGTGGATCCATCCAGGTATCGCCACCAGATGCTTCAGATCTTACTGCTTTAGCAGTCTAGAGATGAAGTACGCAGAGTGAGCCTACGAACGCCGCGTTTCCTTAGACGTTCTTTTCTGCACCTTAGTGCTCATATATAAAGTAAACCAGGAACTAATCTGCTTCCCCTTTACCTATATACTTTCATGAGTGATCTTGCACACTCAAAACTTCACAGAAGAAATCAGGACCAAACATTTATAGATGAAATTAAGTTAAGCTCTCGGCTTATTAGTACCAGTCCGCTTCGTATGTCACCATACTTCTACTCCCGGCCTATCTACCTCGTCATCTTCAAGGTGCCTTCCAAGCCTTACGGCTCTGGGAAACCTCATCTTAAGGCAGGTTTCACGCTTAGATGCTTTCAGCGTTTATCCTTTCCGAACGTAGCTACCCAACTGTACCCCTGGCGGGATAATTGGTACACCATTGGTTCGTCCACTCCGGTCCTCTCGTACTAGGAGCAGCCCCCTTCAAGTTTCTTTCGCCCGCGATGGATATGGACCGAACTGTCTCACGACGTTCTGAACCCAGCTCACGTACCACTTTAATGGGCGAACAGCCCAACCCTTGGGACCTGCTTCAGCCCCAGGATGTGATGAGCCGACATCGAGGTGCCAAACCTCCCCGTCGATATGGACTCTTGGGAGAGATTAGCCTGTTATCCCCAGGGTAGCTTTTATCCGTTGAGCGATGGCCCTTCCACGCGGTACCACCGGATCACTAAGCCCTGCTTTCGCACCTGCTCGACTTGTTGGTCTCGCAGTCAAGCTCCCTTCTGCCTTTGCACTCTTTGCGCGATTTCTGGCCGCGCTGAGGGAACCTTTGGGCGCCTCCGTTACTCTTTCGGAGGCGACCGCCCCAGTCAAACTGCCCGCCTGGTACTGTCTTGAAGATCGTTACTCTTTCAGTTAGATGCCCGTTAAATAAAGGGTGGTATCCCAACAATGACTCCTCACTGACTTGCGCCAATGTATCTAAGTCTCCCACCTATCCTGTACGTTATTTACCGAATATCAATGCCAGGTTACAGTAAAGCTCCATGGGGTCTTTCTGTCCAGTCGCGGGTAACCTGCATCTTCACAGGTATTTCAATTTCACCGGGTCCCTCGTTGAGACAGTGCCCAAGTCGTTACACCTTTCGTGCGGGTCGGAACTTACCCGACAAGGAATTTCGCTACCTTAGGACCGTTATAGTTACGGCCGCCGTTTACCGGGGCTTCAATTCGGGGCTTCGGATTGCTCCTGACTCCTCTTCTTAACCTTCCGGCACCGGGCAGGTGTCAGCACCTATACGTCAGATTTCTCTTTCGCAGGCACCTGTGTTTGTGCTAAACAGTCGCTTGGGCCTCTCTTGTGCCACCGCCTTCAGCTCCACCCGTTCGGGTTTCACCGTCTGCGGCTATCCTTTTCCCGAAGTTACGGATATATTTTGCCGAGTTCCTTAACGAGGGTTGTCCCGCGCACCTTAGGATTCTCTCCGCGCCTACCTGTGTCGGTTTTGGTACGGGCACTTCTTCTCTCACTAGAAGCTTTTCTCGACAGCGTAGCTCGTTTGAATTCGGTTCCTCCGTAGATTCACCTATCTATCACTTCTCAGCCTTCTCACATGGCGGATTTGCCTGCCATGCAGCCTACCGGCTTCGACGCGCTCTTCCATTCGCGCGCTCAAACTGCTTTCTGTGTCACTCCTTCGTTCAATCGATCCGAAGTGGTACAGGAATTTTTGCCTGTTGTCCATCGCCTATGCTTTGTGCCTCGGCTTAGGTCCCGACTTACCCTGGGACGACGAGCGTTGCCCAGGAATCCTTAGGCTTTCGGTGGAACAGATTCTCACTGTTCTTTTCGTTACTCATACCGGCATTCTCTCTGCTGTACGCTCCAATGCTCCTTACGGTACATCTTCAGTCGCATACAGTATGCTCCCCTACCCAGTATATATTTCTATATCCTGCCACGGCTTCGGTTCTGTGCTTGAGCCCCGGTCATCTTCGGCGCAGAGCCTCTCGACCAGTGAGCTATTACGCACTCTTTTAATGGTGGCTGCTTCTGAGCCAACATCCTGGTTGTTTATGAAGTCCTACATCCTTTTCCACTTAGCACAGCATTTGGGACCTTAGCCGGTGATCTGGGCTGTTTCCCTTTCGACTACGGGTCTTATCACTCGCAGTCTGACTCCCAAGTATTTTATTACAGCCATTCGTAGTTTGACTAGGGTCGGTAGGCTTTACGCCCCCTTGCCTGATCAGTGCTCTACCGTCTGTAATCTTCCCTTGAGGCTAGCCCTAAAGCTATTTCGGGGAGTACCAGCTATCTCCGCGTTCGATTGGCATTTCACCCCTATGCACACCTCATCCCAAAGTTTTTCAACACTCACGGGTTCGGTCCTCCACGCATTTTTACCTGCGCTTCAACCTGGACATGCATAGATCACTGCGGTTTCGGGTCTACACCATATTACTTAACGCCCTATTAAGACTCGCTTTCGCTTCGGCTCCGTGTCTTCCACTTAACCTCGCAATATAATGTAACTCGCCGGTTCATTCTTCAATAGGCACGCCGTCGCTCTCTTACGGAGCTTCGACTGCTTGTAGACATACGGTTTCAGGTTCTATTTCACTCCCCTTCCGGGGTTCTTTTCACCTTTCCCTCACGGTACTATGCGCTATCGGTCGCCAGTTAGTGTTTTGCCTTGGAGGGTGGTCCCCCCAGCTTCTCGCAAGGTTTCTCGTGCCCCGCGATACTCTGGATCCCGGCCCTTAAGTTCCGCTTTTCGCCTACGGGGGTTTTACCTCCTATGCCTGACCTTTCCAAGTCATTCGGCTAAACGTTCCTTAATTTCTGCCGGTCCTCAACCCCGTATCACCGAAGTGTTACGGTTTGGGCATCTGCCCATTTCGCTCGCCGCTACTTTGGGTATCTCGTTTGATTTCTCTTCCTCCGGGTACTTAGATGTTTCAGTTCCCCGGGTTTACCTTCCTTTCGGATGTCAGAACTTCTTCTGACGGGTTGCCCCATTCGGATATGTACGGATCACTAGATGCTTGCTCTTCCCCGTACCTTTTCGCAGCTTACCGCGTCCTTCGTCGGCTCCTGGCGCCAAGGCATCCACCGTATGCCCTTATTCGCTTAACTTCGTCAAACCTGCCATTAATACCATCCTGCTTCGTCAGTGCTTTGCTTCACTCATCAGCGTATATTAATACGCTTTCTTCATTCAGCTTTGCCCTTCCTTGCATTATGATGTTTCTTGCAGCTTTGCCGTTACATTCTAAGATTACTCTTAAAATGTCACCTTTTAGCTTAAGTTCATATGTTTCGTCTTAGCTTTT
>NZ_WIQM01000003.1 GCF_015732185.1 Pectinatus haikarae | reverse complement strand
TTAAATAAAGGGTGGTATCCCAACAATGACTCCTCACTGACTTGCGCCAATGTATCTAAGTCTCCCACCTATCCTGTACGTTATTTACCGAATATCAATGCCAGGTTACAGTAAAGCTCCATGGGGTCTTTCTGTCCAGTCGCGGGTAACCTGCATCTTCACAGGTATTTCAATTTCACCGGGTCCCTCGTTGAGACAGTGCCCAAGTCGTTACACCTTTCGTGCGGGTCGGAACTTACCCGACAAGGAATTTCGCTACCTTAGGACCGTTATAGTTACGGCCGCCGTTTACCGGGGCTTCAATTCGGGGCTTCGGATTGCTCCTGACTCCTCTTCTTAACCTTCCGGCACCGGGCAGGTGTCAGCACCTATACGTCAGATTTCTCTTTCGCAGGCACCTGTGTTTGTGCTAAACAGTCGCTTGGGCCTCTCTTGTGCCACCGCCTTCAGCTCCACCCGTTCGGGTTTCACCGTCTGCGGCTATCCTTTTCCCGAAGTTACGGATATATTTTGCCGAGTTCCTTAACGAGGGTTGTCCCGCGCACCTTAGGATTCTCTCCGCGCCTACCTGTGTCGGTTTTGGTACGGGCACTTCTTCTCTCACTAGAAGCTTTTCTCGACAGCGTAGCTCGTTTGAATTCGGTTCCTCCGTAGATTCACCTATCTATCACTTCTCAGCCTTCTCACATGGCGGATTTGCCTGCCATGCAGCCTACCGGCTTCGACGCGCTCTTCCATTCGCGCGCTCAAACTGCTTTCTGTGTCACTCCTTCGTTCAATCGATCCGAAGTGGTACAGGAATTTTTGCCTGTTGTCCATCGCCTATGCTTTGTGCCTCGGCTTAGGTCCCGACTTACCCTGGGACGACGAGCGTTGCCCAGGAATCCTTAGGCTTTCGGTGGAACAGATTCTCACTGTTCTTTTCGTTACTCATACCGGCATTCTCTCTGCTGTACGCTCCAATGCTCCTTACGGTACATCTTCAGTCGCATACAGTATGCTCCCCTACCCAGTATATATTTCTATATCCTGCCACGGCTTCGGTTCTGTGCTTGAGCCCCGGTCATCTTCGGCGCAGAGCCTCTCGACCAGTGAGCTATTACGCACTCTTTTAATGGTGGCTGCTTCTGAGCCAACATCCTGGTTGTTTATGAAGTCCTACATCCTTTTCCACTTAGCACAGCATTTGGGACCTTAGCCGGTGATCTGGGCTGTTTCCCTTTCGACTACGGGTCTTATCACTCGCAGTCTGACTCCCAAGTATTTTATTACAGCCATTCGTAGTTTGACTAGGGTCGGTAGGCTTTACGCCCCCTTGCCTGATCAGTGCTCTACCGTCTGTAATCTTCCCTTGAGGCTAGCCCTAAAGCTATTTCGGGGAGTACCAGCTATCTCCGCGTTCGATTGGCATTTCACCCCTATGCACACCTCATCCCAAAGTTTTTCAACACTCACGGGTTCGGTCCTCCACGCATTTTTACCTGCGCTTCAACCTGGACATGCATAGATCACTGCGGTTTCGGGTCTACACCATATTACTTAACGCCCTATTAAGACTCGCTTTCGCTTCGGCTCCGTGTCTTCCACTTAACCTCGCAATATAATGTAACTCGCCGGTTCATTCTTCAATAGGCACGCCGTCGCTCTCTTACGGAGCTTCGACTGCTTGTAGACATACGGTTTCAGGTTCTATTTCACTCCCCTTCCGGGGTTCTTTTCACCTTTCCCTCACGGTACTATGCGCTATCGGTCGCCAGTTAGTGTTTTGCCTTGGAGGGTGGTCCCCCCAGCTTCTCGCAAGGTTTCTCGTGCCCCGCGATACTCTGGATCCCGGCCCTTAAGTTCCGCTTTTCGCCTACGGGGGTTTTACCTCCTATGCCTGACCTTTCCAAGTCATTCGGCTAAACGTTCCTTAATTTCTGCCGGTCCTCAACCCCGTATCACCGAAGTGTTACGGTTTGGGCATCTGCCCATTTCGCTCGCCGCTACTTTGGGTATCTCGTTTGATTTCTCTTCCTCCGGGTACTTAGATGTTTCAGTTCCCCGGGTTTACCTTCCTTTCGGATGTCAGAACTTCTTCTGACGGGTTGCCCCATTCGGATATGTACGGATCACTAGATGCTTGCTCTTCCCCGTACCTTTTCGCAGCTTACCGCGTCCTTCGTCGGCTCCTGGCGCCAAGGCATCCACCGTATGCCCTTATTCGCTTAACTTCGTCAAACCTGCCATTAATACCATCCTGCTTCGTCAGTGCTTTGCTTCACTCATCAGCGTATATTAATACGCTTTCTTCATTCAGCTTTGCCCTTCCTTGCATTATGATGTTTCTTGCAGCTTTGCCGTTACATTCTAAGATTACTCTTAAAATGTCACCTTTTAGCTTAAGTTCATATGTTTCGTCTTAGCTTTTGTTTTTAGTTTCCTAATTGTGCTTGGTCCAACTATTCCCCGCCATTCTCTAGAAAATGTTTTTTCACAAGTTTGGCATTGGTGATAATTGTTCTTTGCTTTCTTCTGTGTAGTTTTCAATGTGCAATCTAAATTTTACATAAACATCATCACAATGCTTACAATAAACTTTATTATAGAGGGAGAAACCCTCAAAACTAAACAATACATAAACTTCTCATACACATTTTCCGGATGTACTCGACAGATTTTATAAAAAATCCTTAGAAAGGAGGTGATCCAGCCGCACCTTCCGATACGGCTACCTTGTTACGACTTCACCCCAATCATCGCCCCCACCTTAGACGGTCGGTTCCATAAGGCCCTTAGCCGGCTTCGGGTGTGAATGACTTTCGTGGTGTGACGGGCGGTGTGTACAAGGCCCGGGAACGTATTCACCGCAGTATGCTGACCTGCGATTACTAGCGATTCCGACTTCATGCAGGCGAGTTGCAGCCTGCAATCCGAACTGGGGGATATTTTTTGGGTTCCGCTCCGGATCGCTCCTTTGCTTCCCTCTGTGTATCCCATTGTAGTACGTGTGTAGCCCAGGACGTAAGGGGCATGATGACTTGACGTCATCCCCGCCTTCCTCCGCGTTGTCCGCGGCAGTCTCATTTGAGTTCCCACCGTTACGTGCTGGCAACAAATGATAGGGGTTGCGCTCGTTGCGGGACTTAACCCAACATCTCACGACACGAGCTGACGACAGCCATGCACCACCTGTTTTCTTGTCCTCCGAAGAGGAAGCATCCATCTCTGAATGCGTCAATCAATGTCAAGCCCTGGTAAGGTTCTTCGCGTTGCGTCGAATTAAACCACATACTCCACCGCTTGTGCGGGCCCCCGTCAATTCCTTTGAGTTTCAGCCTTGCGGCCGTACTCCCCAGGCGGGATACTTATTGCGTTAACTCCGGCACAGGGGGGGTCGATACCCCCTACACCTAGTATCCATCGTTTACGGCCAGGACTACCGGGGTATCTAATCCCGTTCGCTACCCTGGCTTTCGAGCCTCAGCGTCAGTTACAGTCCAGAAAGCCGCCTTCGCCACTGGTGTTCTTCCCAATATCTACGCATTTCACCGCTACACTGGGAATTCCGCTTTCCTCTCCTGCACTCAAGACATTCAGTTCGGACCCCATCACGGGGTTGAGCCCCGCACTTTTAAGATCCGCTTAAATGTCCGCCTGCGCTCCCTTTACGCCCAATGATTCCGGACAACGCTTGCCGCCTACGTATTACCGCGGCTGCTGGCACGTAGTTAGCCGTGGCTTTCTAACAGGGTACCGTCATTCATTAGTGGTATTAGCACTAATGCCATTCGTCCCCTGCAACAGAACTTTACGATCCGAAGACCTTCCTCGTTCACGCGGCGTTGCTCCGTCAGGCTTTCGCCCATTGCGGAAGATTCCCCACTGCTGCCTCCCGTAGGAGTCTGGGCCGTGTCTCAGTCCCAATGTGGCCGTCCATCCTCTCAGACCGGCTACTGATCGTTGCCTTGGTGCGCCATTACCGTCACCAACTAGCTAATCAGACGCAGGCCCATCTCCAAGTAACAGCTAAAAGCCGCCTTTGGTAAAAGTACCATGCAGTACTCTTACAACATTCGGTATTAGCACCCCTTTCGGGATGTTGTCCCCATCTTGAAGGTAGGTTGCCTACGCGTTACTCACCCGTTTGCCACTAGACTTTTACCGAAATAAAAGTCCCGTTCGACTTGCATGTGTTAAGCACGCCGCCAGCGTTCGTCCTGAGCCAGGATCAAACTCTCCATTAATTTATTGGAGAGCCAATTTGGCTCTTTCATTTTGTTTTAAAAGAAATTGTTTCAGGTTTATATTTAAACCGCACATCCGGTATGTTTGAAAACATTATGATGTATTGTTTAGTTTTCAAGGTGCCTGCCTCAACGAGTCAGCTTGTATATATTATCACAGGCGTTTTCGTTTGTCAAGAACTTTTTTTCAAATCTTATTGATTTGTTTCCGAGTCCCTGCCGCTCTCTTGAGCGCAGAAATTATTATATCTAATCTCACATTCTTTGTCAATCCTTTTTCTGATCTTTTTTTCAGATTTTTCCTTTTTGCTCTTTTTCCCTCTCCCTTTTCCCTGCTTCTCTTCTTTTCTGTTGTGCCTGTCCGCCCTTATGTTGCAGGCTTTTCCATGATTTTCAGGCAGCAATTCTCTTCCTGTTTCGTTCAATAAAAAAAGAGAGATGCCGGTTCCTTTTTTCCCCGTTTTCTCTCTTTTTTACTGCTCTATTTCGTTATTTGTTTTATAAAATCCAGAGATTTTAAACGTTTTTCCAAAATAATTTCAAGATAATCCAGCATAATTTTTTCTGCTGATAACAAATTCTTAGCCTGTATATTAAAAGATGAGGGAGCCTGCCAATCAAGATTCAATAAATGCAAAATAAGTTTCCTCACTGTTGAAGAGTATATTATATTTTCATCTTTTCTGCATTTCTGGCAGACAGCCCCTCCTTCTTCATATGAAAAAAAAGCATCGTCTTCGATCTTCCTGCCGCAGACAGCACAATATTCATATTGAAGCTGGCTTCCCGTGTATTCCAGAATTTGAAAAAATGCAGCCAATGCAACCACTCTGGGATTGCGTTTGAGCATTGCCGGGATTATCTGCAGCAGTTTCTCATAAACTTGTTCCTGTGGTTGATTTTCTTCAAAAATTTCTGCAACTATTTCTGCAACAAAAGATGCATAGGCCAAAGCTGTGTAATCAAGAGAAAAATCTGCCAAAAAACCGTTATGGTCGCAATTTTTTATTATATCCAGCCGCGGTCCCTCAGACAGCTGCAATTCCAATATACTGAAAAGTTGTGCTGCAGAAGCCAATCTGCTTCTGGGTCTGCGGCAGCCGTATGCTGCCGCCTTTATTTTTCCTCGGTCACGTGAAAACAAGGTTATCAGCTTATCTGCTTCTCCCCAGTTTACCGCACCTAAAACAATGGCTCTTATATTATAAAGAGACATTACTTACCACCGTTCAGGCCTTCGGTATTTCCCGGCATAACTGCCCCTGCAGTTATAATATACTGCAAAGCATCTTCACCTTGTATATCTATATATGTCACATCTTTTTTAGGGACAAAAACATTGAACCCCGATGTCATATTCAAACTCCACGGAATGAATACAGACACGTATTCCTCCCCGCCAAGATAATCTGCCATTACAGCCGAAACCGGAGTCATCACAAATCCCAGGCAGCGCACTCCCGGATGAGGATATGGCACCAATACTGCATTTTCAAACATGTTACCCGACTTAAAAATCGTATCGGACAGTCTCTTCACACTGCCATAGATAAATTTTACTACGGGTATTCTACCTATAAATTCCTCGCCCCATGATATAAACCGTTTTGATATCCAGTTTGAAGACAATCCGCCTACAAGCGTGATAATGATCAGCACGATAATTATTCCCATTCCCGGAAATTTTATAGGAATATAATGCCCTATAAGTCCATCGATCATCAGCCATACTGTAGAAATAACCAGATATGTAATAAAAATAGGTATTATTATCATAATACCGTTTATAAAGCATTTTGATAATTTATTCATTAGTCTTTTCATGACAAAGCCGCCTCCGTCAGTCCTTAAAGCCAAATTCCTTTAATACCCTTTCCTTATCACGCCAATCCTTTTTCACTTTCACCCAAAGATCAATATATATCTTTGATCCCAGTAATTTCTGGATATCAGTTCTCGCATCCGCCCCTATCTGTTTGAGCAGCGCTCCTTTTGCCCCAATGACAATTCTTTTCTGTGATTCGCGTTCAACATATATAGTAGATCGTATATATACATCTCCATTTTTCCGGGTAGCGATTTCATCGACGTCCACTGCCACGGCATGCGGAACCTCATCACGTGTTGAAAGTAAAACTTTTTCTCTTATAAGCTCCGCTATGATAAGACGTTCCGGCTGATCTGTTACCATGTCTTCCGGAAAATACTGAGGTCCTTCCGGCAAATAACTGTCCATTTCATGCAAAAGTTCCGGCAGATTATCCTGCTCTTTCGCCGAAATAGGAATCACAGCGGAAAATCTGGCTTCGCCATTGTTTTCAGCTGCACCTATATTTTTATATTCGCTTTCATACCCTGCGATCACCGGTAAAATTTTTCTTTTTTCCATCAAATCTATTTTATTGATGACCAGAATTACCGGTTTTTTGGTAGCTTGCAGCTGCTTCATTATATATCGTTCACCGCCGCCGATTTTTTCATTTGCATCAACTACAAATAATATGGCGTCCACCTCTTTCAGCGTTTCCTGCGCTGCCTTGACCATATGTTCGCCCAGTTTGTGAAGTGGTTTATGTATCCCCGGTGTATCAATAAAGACTACCTGCATATTTTCCTGTGTAAGCACACAAAGAATTTTATTGCGTGTCGTTTGTGGTTTATCAGACATTATAACTATTTTTTGTCCTATAAGGCTGTTTATCAGTGTCGATTTCCCGACATTAGGTCGTCCGATCACAGCTGCGAAACCAGATTTATATTTTTTTTCCATAGTACTCCCTTGTAATAGTGATTCCCTTTTATCGTGAGATTCCCAATTTTTCCATAATAAACTCTTCTTCCCTGCGCATTTCCACACGATCATTTTCTTCTATATGATCATATCCAAGTAAATGCAGCATTCCGTGCACCGTTAAAAAAGCTATTTCTCTTTTTACGCTGTGCCCGTATTCTTCGGCCTGTTTAGCTGTTTTTTCCACGGAAATAATAATATCGCCTAGCACATTTACCGGTGCGCCACCTTCAATATTTGGTTCTTCCCCTTCGTTCAGTGCAAATGACAATACATCGGTAGGCCGATCTATATTGCGGTATTTTTTATTCAGGGCATGTATATTCTTATTATCAGTCAGTGTTATACTTACTTCACTGTTCTTCAGATCATAAAGCTCTGCCATTTTGGCGGCAACCTGCTCTATAATGTCAACAAGAGACTCATCCAGTTCTATGCTATCCGGATTTTTGTCAATTATGGTTTGCATATCCATTCTCCATCTTATTATTTCTTTTTCCTATTAATTCAGATGTTTCATATACATCATATGCTTTGATTATACGAGCTACCACATCGTGCCTTATGACATCGGTGTCAGCAAAGCGCACACAATCTATACCCTTGACATCTGATAATATATGCACTGCTTCAGTAAGCCCCGATACAATTCCCCGCGGTAAATCTATCTGACTCAGATCACCGTTGATGACCATTTTCGAACCAAAGCCCAAGCGCGTTAAAAACATTTTCATCTGCCGGCCCGTTGTATTCTGCGCTTCATCCAATATGGCAAACGCCCGTTCCAGTGTTCTGCCGCGCATATAAGCAAGCGGGGCTGTTTCTATTATGTTTTTTTCCATCAATTTTTTATATGTCTCAGCCCCCAGCACATCCTGAAGTGCATCATATAAAGGCCTCAAATACGGATCAACTTTTTCCTGCAGATCACCGGGGAGATAGCCCAGACGCTCTCCGGCTTCCACCGCCGGCCTTGTTAAAATAATGC
>NZ_WIQM01000008.1 GCF_015732185.1 Pectinatus haikarae | reverse complement strand
TATATTTTCAACGACCTTTTGAGTTTCGTCCTGCATTGCTGTAATGAGTTCTGTAATTTGGGCAGCAGACAGCTGTGATTGTTCGGCAAGCTTTCTGACTTCTTCCGCCACCACCGCAAACCCCTTGCCATGCTCGCCTGCCCTGGCAGCTTCAATGGCAGCATTGAGTGCCAGGAGATTCGTTTGCCCAGCAATTCCCGCAATGACATCAACAATTTGTCCTATAGAGTCAGACTGTTTGTTCAATCCTGCAATTGATGATGCTGACTCTTCTGTTATCGATTTTATCAGCTCCATATGTGCCATGGCTCCCTTAATAGATTCTTTTCCGGCGTCAACTGCCTTAAGCGCAGCATTAACACATTTTGTCGATTCTTCGGTATTTTTCACGGCAATATCCATATTTTGGGACATTTGATTAATGCTTTTTTCCACAACACTGATTTCCTGCTTTTGACGATTTACTGCAATGGCTACCTGAGCTGCAGAAGCCTCTACCCTGTTCATGGTATCAGACGATTGCTCAACATTTGCAGTGAGTTGTTCGGCCGAAGCTGCAACCTGTTCGGATGCCCCTTGTATACCGGAAACCATGTTTTTCAATTTTAAACCCAAATTGTAAAAAGCATCAAGCAGGTTGCCGATCTCACCACTTCCCTTATGCCCAGATGCTTTGATGCTGCCACTTTTCATTTCCTGAGTCATTGCCTCAATGGGAGCCAGTATATGCTTAGCCTGCAATATCCCCAGGACAATACAAACCACGGCCATTGCACAGCTTGCCGCCACTGCTGTCCATAGAAACCATTGCATAAAAACATGGGCATTCTGACGGATAGATTCATTTTTTTTCTGCTCCTCCTGTACGAGCTTATCGAATGAGGTGGTCAGCTGCTTGCGCATGTCACGCCCCTGAGAAAAAGATAACTCCCTTGCTGCAGCTGTATTTCCTTTATCCACAAGATCCAGTACCTGAATATTTATTTTGGTAAACGCATCATGCGTTTCTTCTATATGCTGCAGAAGTTCCCTTTCCTCTGCAGATTCCATGAAAGGTTGTATCTTTCCTATATTTCCCTTGACTTTACTGGCTTTTTCCTGAATTTCTCCGCGAAATTCGGGACTCCCGGTTAAAAGCGCCCCTCTTTCGTCATTTGCCTGTCCGCTAAAATAAAATTCGATTTCTTTTAACGAAATAATTGTAATATCAGATTCCTCCGCAATTTTATTGTATTGATCTCGCACATGAGTTAAGCCGTAAATTGCACACACGCACAAAACTATAAAAACAAGAGCAATAAGCAGATAGCCTGCTATAATTTTATACCGGATCTTCATATTTTCCATATTCACTATATGATTCCTTCCCTGAAAATTAACTTTGGTAAAATCTGGTCATCAACAGCTTCACATGCTATGGTAAAAACATACATTGCGGTGAGTTTCATTCAGAATAAATTTTTGTTCACCGAAAATATGACAATTTGGATAATTGATGTTTTTCAATTATCCAAGCCAAGGCTTCTTATACATTATTTTAGAAATATTATAGATCCCTTTTAAAAAAAATAACAGCTTTATAACAAATATTTAACATTAAACTTTTTGTATAATCTTTTCAATTCGTTATTTATAGTATAATTTTAACGTTTTTATTAACAATCGAGGCATATATTCTAATATATTAATATATTTTGAAATTTTTTCTATTTGATTTTGCAAAACAAAAGTATACATAAATAAAAAATAATGAAATTACAATACTGTTCAGGAGATATTCGTCAGCTTTTTTTCCAGTTTACACTCGTAGTATCTTTTGAAAACATTGGAAGATAAACCGGCACATTTTCTTTTCGCATGGCAACGGAAATCTCCCGGTAGACCGGAATACGACTGATTTCACGCGCAGCGATGGAGGGATTCTGGATTCCCTTTGCTACAATTGAAGGCAGCAGTGTTATTCCCTTTCCGCGGCTTACGTACCCCAGGAGCGATTCTGTCAGATCCAGCTCCATCACAATATTGGGCGTGATTTTCATGCGGTTACACTGTTTGCGGATAGAAGCGCGGATAGTGCAGGGATCCTTGTAAAGCACCAGCTTTTCGTGTGCGATGATATCCATGAAGCTGATACTTTTCTGGTGGTATAAAGGATGAGTCACAGGGAATACCGCACAGAGCGGTTCTGTCATGAGCGGTATTACGGCGATGTTTTGCTGCGGTTCTGCATTGGAAAGCAGAACTATATCGAATTTGCCGTTTTCGACTCCATCGACAAGCTCCCGGTTAGAAAGACAAGTATCAACAATAACCTGATTATGTCCGCCTGCCCGCAGATTATCCATATACTGAGGAAGAAAGTATGTCACAAGATTGGCAAGTCCTCCGATGTGCACCTGGTTCATTTTTTTTAAATGCTGCACCTGTCCGATTACCCTGTCAAATTCATCCAGCACGCCGCTCATTCGCTCATAAAGAAACTTTCCCTGCGGTGTGGGCTCTACGCCGTCATAGCTGCGATTGAGCAGCTCACAGCCCAGTTTTTTCTCCAGCTGCTGCAGCTGTTTTGAAAGAGAAGGCTGTGAAATATAAAGCTGTTCGGATGCCTTATTCAGACTGCCGCAGCGGACTATTTCCAAAAAATATCGTATCTGTTCAAGACTGATCATTATTTTTCTCCTTAGGGATATGCTTTTTTGCTATACCCGGTATATACAACAACGATTAGGCAAATGCTGAAGTATAGTTTATGCTATACATAAGTAATATGGTAATATAATTTATTTGGCTTGTCTATAAGCTGCTAAAATTTAAGGAGGAAGCATAGGCTATGAAGAAGAAAATCGAAGTGTTTGATTATGCCAGTGAGATCATAAAGGCGCTCAGCACCGGTATTCTGCTGACTACAAAGGCGGGGGATAAAGTAAATACGATGACGGTGGGCTGGGGCAATCTGGGCGTTGTCTGGGGCAAGTCGACCTTTACGGCTTTTATCAGAAAAAATCGGTTTACAAGCTCCCAGCTGGCAAAGAATCCGGAATTTACGATCAATATACCGCATGGCGATTTCAATAAAAAAATATTGGGATTTTGCGGAACAAAATCCGGCCGTGATGTTGATAAAATTGAGGCTTTGAATTTAACTCTGGAAGCGCCGGAAATCATAGCTGTTCCTGCTGTCAGGGAACTTCCCCTGACGCTTGAGTGCCGGGCTATTTATGTACAGAAGCAGGATGAACATGCCATTGCGCAAGAAACTAAGAAAAAATATTATCCGCAGGATGTGGACAGCTTTTTCTATGATGCGAATAAGGATTTTCATACTGTTTATTACGGGGAAATCGTCAGTGCATATATTATAGAATAAAAGAGCCGTTGAGGCTTAAAGCAATGTGTAAAATATAATTTGGTGAGTGAGAGGAGATCAAAATGAGAGGTCAGCTTGACAAACAAAAGATATTGGTCATCGGCGGTTCAAAATTTTTGGGACTGGCAGTCGCACAGCGGGCAAGCAAAGCCGGCGCAGAAGTGGTCATCGGAGCACGTGATCTTGAGCAGGCCGCTAAGGCTGCCGCGCAGCTTCCCTTTGCGAGCGCGATCCATGTAGACATCACAGATGAGGGAACGATTGCCGCTGCGGCAGCTGAACTGGGATATGTTGATCATGTGGTGATAACTGCTTCCGCCCACCATAATGTACCGGTTGGGGAGCTGGAGCATGATAAAATAGTTACTGCGTTTGAAGCGAAGGTAATAGGGCCTATGCTGCTGGCAAAGCATTTTATCCCGATTATGCCTCCGACAGGCTCTATTCTTTTATTTTCCGGCGTAGCCGCGTGGACACCTTCTCCCGGCTATACAGTTATGGGAGTGACAAACGGCGCGGTTGCTTTTCTGGCTTCGCAGCTGGCAAAGGAACTGGCGCCTGTTCGCGTCAACGCGATTTCTCCGGGTGTTACGGATTCCGGTACATGGGATACCCTTGCGGAACAGGATAAAAAGAATTTGCTGGAGAGTGCAGCATCATCCAGTTTGGTCGGACGGGCCGGCACCGCGGATGATATTGCAGATACTGCCATATGGCTGCTCAATGCCGGAAATATCTCCGGTGAAACTATTCATGTAGAGGGCGGCGCAAGACATGTATAATAAAGTGCCCGCCAGGATAAGGTGCTGCTTGGCATTGGAATACCGCTGCGGCGATAAACAGGCAAAATAAAAATCTTTCCTGATGACCATATATCCTTTAAGTGCTCTAGTGTGATGCCTGAAAATCCGAAAAAATTAATTGGTATCAGATAAGTGGAATAAAAAATAGAAAACTGTAAAAGAGCTTAGTATATATGAACACTTTGCCTATTATGCATTTTTCGTAAAATATATTTCACTGCCTCACGCAGAATTGTTCACTTATTTTACTGTATTTGGCGAATTGGCGGCGGATATTGCCCTTTTATGCGGAATTCTGACTCCGCTTGCCTTGCTGCTGGGAATGCTGCTGAATTACAATTATCTGCTGGCGGGCACGGTCAAGTATGAATCCTTTACTGATTCTTCTGGAAACACTGCTTCTGTGGGCAGGTACAGCAAGCTATAAAATAGGCATAGACTTTTTTATTATGCCAAACCTGAAAAGAGTTTTTGATTTTTAGCAATATTGGTTCCACATTTAGTATTTGAATTCTTTCGGCTGCTCATGGCTTTTCTGCTCGAGTCATTATGAATTAGCTGTATTGTCTTGGCAGTGAAATTTTATTATACTTATTGTGATTAAAGAATTTATGAATAAGGCAGGAAGAATTTTTATGAAAATCGGATCAGGCGGAAAATCAATGGCCCGGCAGCTGTACGCCACACGCGCATTTTATTTTATCGGCGGCTTCGGAACGGCGTCATGGGCACCGCTGGTGCCATTTTTAAAATTGCGCCTGCAGGTTGAGGAAGATGTCTTGGGACTATTGCTTTTATGCATCGGCATCGGTTCTTTTTTGACGATGCCTTTTTGCGGTGCGGCAGCGGCAAAATTCGGCTGCAGAAAAATTTTAAAAACTGCGGGCATGCTGTTTGCGGTTTTTCTCGTTGCATTAAGCTGGATTTCTTCATTCTGGATTGCAGTAATAACGTTGCTGTGTTTCGGTGCCTTAATAGGCAGTGTTGCCACCACAACAAATATTCATGCGATTGCTTTGGAAAAAGCATCCGGCAATCGTCTTATGTCAAATATGAATGCGTTCTGGAGCATCGGCGGCTTTTCCGGGGCCGGCCTGTCCAGTGGACTGCTCGGGATTGGCGCATCTCCGGTTATCTCAACCTTATGTGCGGCACTTGCCGTAATGGGATTGATTCTTGTTTTCTCGCGTTATCTTTCAGATAACAGTACTGATCTTGGCAAAAGTCCACTTATATCCATTCCGCATGGAATTGTTACACTGGTGGGCGTTATTTTGTTTATTGCATATTTAGTCGAGGGTGCTATGATGGATTGGAGCGGCATATATCTTACGGCAGTGCGCGGCTTTGATATTTCACTGGCAGGCACCGGTTTTGCGACCTTTGCCATGGCGATGCTCATTATGCGCCTGATTGGCGACCGTTTTGTCCAAAAATTCGGCAGTAAATTTATTATGGCAGTCAGCAGTGCGTTTTCAGCGGGCGGATTTTTGCTGGTTATATACGCACCGGTCCAGCCGTGCATATATATGGGATTCTTTTTTATAGGCATGGGCTGCGCCAATGTCGTGCCAATATTTTTTACTGTGCTGGGCCGTCAGACTGTTATGCCGCTCAGTGCGGCAGTATCGGCTGTAAGTACATTGGGCTATCTGGGATCTCTGGCCGGACCCGCCATCATAGGATTTATTGCCCATCAGACAAGCCTTTATTTTTCGTTTGGGCTGCTTGCCGCGCTGATAATACTGCAAATGGGCATCGCCTGCTATACATTCAGAAAGCTCACGTAAAATACGGTTTATGGTCTGCAAATTGTTTTTTACTATTCACTTTTCAGTGTATTCACAGGTGAATACAGATTATAATATGAAAAGGCTTCCGAAATTTTCGGAAGCCTTGATTTTTTTCCGGAACCAATGAATATTATCACAATGCAGCCTGACTGCTGCGGATTATTGAGTATCCTTTTTGCATTATATATGTATGCTGCGCTGAAAATCCAGCTTATTTTTGCTGAAATTTGCATTTTTATATAATTCCAAACGAAATATACATTTATCAGCCCTGGTAGTGGAGGTTGTCAGTTCAAACACGTAGCCAGAGTCAAGATGAGAAACGCGTTCAATTTGATATCCGGGAGTATTTGAGCTGCATTTCAGAAGCTTGGCGACGGCACCTTTGATTATAATAGCTTCTATCGTTTCCGAAGCATGGTACAGGTTAAGTGAATAATGGCTGCTTAATGTGTCATACAGAGAAACAGCTTCAAAATTGAATTGTTCGATTCCGCTGCAAAGATAGTAAGGAATATATGTGTTTTCCAAAAGCAGGGGTGTTCCATTGGCACACCGCAGCCTGAGCAGATGAAATGCTCTCGGATCAGCTTCCGGCAACTGCAGTGAAGTGATCAATTGTTTATTAGTTATATTGGACACTTCTTTCGTAAGTACGACGGAAGTAGGAGAGGCACCTATACTGCGCATGTTTTCTGTGAAATTGTACAGGTAATTAATATTGCGTTTTAGCTTAGGATTAGCAATAAAGGAGCCCCTTCCGCGCTGACGAATAAGCAATCCTTCTTCCACCAGCCGATTCATGCACTGACGCACAGTTGTACGGCTGATATTCAACGCCCCGCATAGATCATTTTCTGTGATCATTTGATCACCGGGCTTCAGGACGCCCTGCTGTATCTGGATTTTTATATAGGCGATCAACTGCTCATATAAGGGAATATTTTTTTCTGCAGAAAAATGGAATGTGCTTTTAAAGTAATCAATGTCCAAATTTTTATTCCTCACATATTTTAAATATTTTCTTAAGTTTATCATAAATTTATTCTATTCATCAAGCCGCTGGAAAGACATAGTTTTTACTTTGAGGCAGGCATATATGGCAGCTGCTGTATATGCCTGCCCGGAGGAATAAAAAAAATAAAATATACTTGAATTATCTAAATAAAACCTTTATAATAAATGCATGAATTGTATCATACATTTATTATAAAGGAAGGAAATAAATTATGAAACCGACAAAAAAAGCAAGCGAAATGACGACAGGAGAACTCGCCGCCTACATTGACCAATCCGTATTAAAACCTGAATTTACTGAGAAGGATATAAGACAGTATATTAAAGAAGGGGTAGATTTCGGCTGTGCAACAGTGTGCATCAATCCTTCGTCGCTGCCCATAGCTGCTGAGTACACAGAAGGAACAAATACTGCTGTTTGTGTTGTTTGTGATTTTCCATTTGGAACCAGTACGACCAGCTCTAAGGTTCTGCAAGCACGTGAATATTGCAGCCACTGGAAGATCAAGGAACTTGATATCGTGGCGAATTTTGGCTGGATCCGCAGCGGCAAATGGGATGATGTGACAAAGGATATTGCGGCAGTCGTTGATGTCTGTCACGAATATAATACAGAAGTCAAAGTCATTTTTGAAACCGATGCACTTACAGTAGATGAGGTTAAGAAAGCCTGCGAATGCGCAATTGCGGCAAAAGCTGATTTTGTCAAGACCAGCACAGGATTCTTAACAGGCCACGAAGCTCACGGTGCATCGCCGGAAATCATTAAAGTGATGCTTGATACCTGTAATGGCCGCATCAAAATTAAGGGCAGCGGCTGCATACGCACCAGAGAACATTTCCTGAGGCTTATTGATATGGGCATAGATCGAATGGGCGTCGGCTTCCGGTCCACACCTATCATTTTAAGCATAAATAAAAAGTAATGTCTTTTGGCGGGTGCGGCAGCGAAAATTGAGAGTTTTTCAAGTTTTGTGTAAACGTCAAAAGCCAATATAAATTTAATAGTGATATATTTAAAGGCATTGCTTGTAAAAGTGATGCCCTTTAAGCATCCCTGTCTGAAAGACGTTCTTCAAAATAAATTTCCAACTAAGCTCTTATTTGACTCCAGTCCACTTTTTTAGTAATATCCATCATTGCCAGATACAGCATTTTTAAACGGTTGTCATCTGAAGGCAAAATTATCCTGGATTTAGTAACTTTTCTAAGCTGCCAGTTAAATCCCTCTACGGTATTTGTGGTATAAATGAGCCTTCTGACGGTAAGTGGATATTTAAAATATGTTGCTAAAACAGCCCACTTTTCATGCCAGGATTTATAAATTTTAGGATATTTACTATCCCATGTTTCTTTAAAATGATCAAGCTCAGCTAATGCTGTTTCTTCTGTTGGAGCAGCATATACCAGTTTTAAGTCTGCCATCAGGGCTTTTATTTCTTTATAAGATACATATTTTGTTGAACTGCGTATTTGATGAATTACACATTGCTGTATTTCTGTTTGAGGGTACACTGCTTCAATAGCTTGTGGGAAGCCACTGAGACCGTCAACACAAGCTATTAGAATATCTTCTACCCCACGGTTTTTCAACTCGTTCATTATGGACAGCCAGTATTTTGCACTTTCATTTTCGCCAACATACATGCCTAAAACATCTTTATGCCCGTCCATATCTATGCCAAGGGCAATATAAAACAGCCCGTTTTACAATATGCCCATCACAACGAACATGGTAATGAATGGCATCCATAAAAACATCGGCATATACCTCATAATATTTTTAACATCTGCACCATCACGAATATTAGCATTGATATTCTTTAAATAATTTTTCATCATTTCCCGCATTGCTGCTTTTTGAAAATTTTCATTTTTTAAAGGTTCATTAACAAAGCGAATTGCCGCTGCCGCCAGTACCACAGTGGGATCAATTGCTGTTCTGTCAATATGGAAAATTTTAAATGCTATTGGTAGCTCAGTACATCCCAATATTAATATTTCTGCTCCCTGTTCAAAAAGATCATCCATAGTCTCATAAAATCCATTTAGATTAATATTTTTTTTTGATGCCTTTACTCCATTATAAATAATATCCATCACATTTACTTGTTTTATCGCTGACGGAACAACTATATCTATCCCTGCTTTTGCCAATACCGTATGATAGACACCTGATTGTATAGTGCCGTCAGTTGCTAACAACCCAACTTTTTTTATTCCTCTGTTTTGTATTTCTTCTACTGTCAATTTTAACATATTCAATAACGGAACATCAAAAAACGGTGTAATTTTATCATAAAAATAATGTGCTGTATTACATGGCATTACCAATACATCAGCACCCATTGATTGCAAGCGGATTCCGCTTCTCACCATTTCAGGCACAGGATCTTTTCCCTTTCCTAATATAGCCTTTGTCCTATCTGGAATATTTGTATTGCAGTCGATTAAAACATGTATCTGTTCTTGATCTGATGCAGCATGCGTCATCGTAATAATCTTATTGAATAAATCACAGGTAGCTGCTGCTCCCATACCACCAATAATACCAATTGACTTTTTCATTCTTTTCGCTCCTGTTATATAACATAAATCATTTTTCAACTTGATTTTATTATAAATTCTATCTAAAATATAATCAAATATATCTATTAGTATAAATAGTATAATCATTTAGTTATATTATTAGGAGGTATACCGTGTTTAAAGGAAAGGAATATGTTTATGAAGTATATAAAGAAAAAAGTTTTTCCAAAGCCGCTCAAAATTTATATATCAGCCAACCTGCACTGAGTGCTGCCATCAAAAAAATTGAAAACAGAATTGGTTGTACCATCTTTGATCGAAGCAGTAAAGCCGTTCAGCTAACAGATGCCGGCATAAAATATATACAAGCTTCTGAAACTATTATGGACATAGAAATCCAATTTGAAAATTATTTAAGCAACTTAAATCAATTGAAAACGGGCCGTCTTTCCATTGGTGCGAGTAATGTTTTTGCCTCCTTTATTCTCCCAGAGATAATAACAAAATTTACCGACAAATATCCATCAATTAAAATCCGTCTCATCGAAGCAGCTTCTGCCCAACTTGAAGAATTATTATTTTCCGGTACTTTGGATTTTGTGCTTGATAATTATCCATTAGATGAGGCAATCTATCAAAAGCACTTGTTCTGCAGTGAAAATCTCATCCTTGCTGTACCGCCTAACCTTTCTGCCAATACTCGCGCGCTTCCATATCAGCTGTCAATAAATGACATTCACCATGAGAAACATCTGGATCCCTTGACAAAATCCGTACCTTTATCCATATTCGCCCATGAACCATTCATATTCTTAAGGTCAGGAAACGACACGCGAATACGCTCCGATAAAATTTTCAAAAAAAACCAGCTCATACCCAAAATAATTTTAGAATTAGACCAGCTTGCCACAGCTTATAATGTGGCCTGTTATGGCATGGGCGCCACTATCATCAGTGATACGTTGGTAAAAAAAGCTAACGGTAACTCAACTATGCTATATTACAAAATTGATTCCCCTTACACATTTCGTAATGTATTTTTCTATAATAAACAAAATAAATATATTACTAGAACCATGGAAGAATTCATAAAGCTAGCGCAAAACGCAAATATAAACACAATGCATATCTTATAAAAAGACATAACAAAAGCCGACAGAAAAATTTCTGCCGGCCACTTTAAGATTTATAATTCTGCTCACAATAACGTCTTAGGTAAATTGCTTTCAAACACTATAAATCCTTTATTTACAATGGTGGAGACGAAGGGGATCGAACCCTCGACCTCTTGAATGCCATTCAAGCACTCTCCCAACTGAGCTACGTCCCCATATTAAATTTGGTGGAGATGAAGAGGATTGAACTCTCGACCTTACGGATGCGAACCGTACGCTCTCCCAGCTGAGCTACATCCCCACAGTTTGTCGAAGGCCTCTTGACACTGCATATTATTATATGGCATTTGAATATCAAATGCAAGAAAAATATGCAGAAAATAATAGCCGTCAGCATTTATACGTCATAGACGTTGACATTATATAGAAACAGACTTATTATTTTAACAACCATTTTACATTTTAAACTCAGGTGAATATAACAATGCACATCTTTCACAAAACTATTTATTTTTTCGCCGGTTTTTTTATTGGTATATTTATAATTATAAATATACTAGGTATAATCATCGGCAATACACTTTACTTAATGATGAATAAACAACAGGTTGATTATCTGGTACCTGCCCTGGCCGATTATTCACAGAATGTCGATAGGATAGAAACCGTAGAGGCAAAGAAAGGATGGGAACGGGCTGAAATAACCACAAAGGATGGGTATACACTTGCCGGTACATATATAAAAAATCCTGTTTCTTCAAAGAAAGCCGTCCTCATATTGCATGGCTTGTATCAAAACAGATCAATGTCGATAGATTATGTGCCGCTTTACCAAAGACTGGGCTTCAATGTTCTCTTAGTGGACCTGCGCGGTCATGGACAAAGCGGCGGTCAGATGACCTGGGGAAAAAATGAAGTTGGTGATATCGACGAATGGATTGGCTATCTCAGAGACAGAAAGGCCAATGATCAGATAGGCATACACGGCGTTTCTCTTGGCGGAGCTTATGCATTACTGCACAGTGGAGCGAACACACCTGTAAAAGCAGACTTTTATGTGGAAGACAGCGCCTATGACGATTTGGCCCTTGTTTACCGTGAAAAACTGCGGATGTTTCTTCAAATGCCGCAGGAAAATTTTATCATCAGTGCGTTATGGTTTTATTGTCAGCTCTCTATGTATTGGCACACAGGAGAAACTATGGCAGATCTATCACCCATAAAATCGGTTGTAAAAACCCAAAGCCCAATTTTATTCTTGCATGGCGGCGCTGATGCGCTCATACCGAAAACAGCTATGCAAAGCTTATACGATGCAGGTTCTTCCTATAAAGAGTTTCATATCTTTCCTAATGCGGCACATGCGGTCTCTCTAAACAGCGATCCCAGAGAATATTATGACGTGCTTCACAAATTTCTCAAGGATATAAATATTGTCAATTAGAGAGAAGATATTATTAGCAGTGTAATTATCAGAAAAATATAGTATAATAAAAATGCTGTGACTCATTTTTGCAAAACAGCTGATATTTTTCATGATTTTACAGGTGAAGGGATATAATATTTAATGCGTAATTGCTTTAGGCAGAACAAGATAGTTCTTATTTTCGCGATAGTTTTGCTGGCATTATATGCCAGTTTCGTGTTCTTTATGTACACTCCATGGTATACAGCAACGCAGCTGCGCTTTGCTTATCAAAATAATAATACCACCCTATTGATGCGCACAATAGATTTAGACTCGGTGGTATCATTCGGCTATGATGATGTAACTGGCGATTTATTTACATATAACAGTAACATGCCCCCGAAAATAAAACAGATTTTTGATCAATTCTATAAATTGATCAAAAAGAACGTCTGCGACGGGACATTAGCAATGCTGGATACTTATTTAAAGGATGATGTATGGCACGACCCAACGGGAACATCTGTATTAAAAGGCAGAGAACTCGGAATAGACTATGATGAACTGCTGGAACGCTCTATGCTTCGCAACACGTCCGTGAGAAAAATAGGTTCATTGATAAAAGATGACAATGGCAATTACATTATTCCTGTGACCGTTGCAGACAGGTATACTGATACGGATTTTGTTCTTGAATTACAGCTGCAGAAAAATACTGAAGGCATATGGCAAATAACAAAAATTATCAATTACCGTGACTATCTTATTCATGTACGTGATTTGTGCAATGTTGATATAGCTTCATACATAAAAGATACAAAAGACAGGACAACGGAGTATAATCGTATATTCCAAGGATTGCAGACAAAATTTTTGACAATGACGAAAACCATAGGCTCTGATGTATCAGCTGATAAACGGACTCTAATACAAAACTTTATACTGTCAGAAATAATTCCGGCATATAAATCGCATGAGGAATATCTGCAAAATGTAAATGTACCCGCGGGCGCACTGCATCTGCATATATTACGATTGCAGAGCAATGCCAAAACGATGGAGGCATGGAAATATTTTGCTGCCGGTATAGGGAAAAATTCAAAAGCCAGTCTGGTAAAGGCTGAATACAGCCATCAATCGGCTCTGGTTCTCGAACAAAAAGTATCCGACATAATAAATAAAATGCCGGCACTATTTGTTCCCGAAATACCATAATTTACACAATTATAAATATCCTTTCTTATATGCTGCCCTTTATGATTTCACTAACGGATGTCAAATTTTTAATATGTTCGTTTTTATTCGCACGCTTTTCAACAGATTAGTGTGCGAATATTTATTAATATCACATAGAAAAAAGTATATGCCAGCAGGTATTACCAGTAAAGTTGTATAATATAAATATAGATCTTATTCATGCTATCTTGGGTACAGCAAACTTTAATCGCAAAAACAGCTTGATGATTTAAAGAATGAATAAGTATCACTATATATTATGATTACCTATGGGGAGGCCATTGAATGAAACAATATGAATTATTTATTGATGGAAAGAAAATTACATCTGCATCGACAGATGAAGTTTACGATAAGGTCACCGGTGAAGCTTTTGCAACCATTTACACCGCCGGTGAGAAAGAGATAAAAATGGCTGTTGATGCCGCTCAAAAAGCATTCGATACCGTAAAACTGACACCTTATCAACGATATGATATATTGATGAAGGCCGCAGCCAACGTCATGCAGCGTCAGCGTGAATTTGCAGAAACCCTGTCGGCAGAAGCCGGCAAACCAATAAAGGATGCCATGGGGGAAATATCCCGCTCATATCAGACGCTTATCTTATCCGCAGAAGAGGCAAAACGCCTCACCGGAGAGATGGTTCCTATTCAGGGAGCCCCTGGCTGTGAAAATCGGTTGGCATATACCAAAAGAATGCCTCTCGGTGTCGTCTGTGCCATAACTCCTTTTAATTTCCCGGTTAATTTGGCATGCCACAAAATAGGTCCCGCCCTGGCAGCGGGCAATACGGTAGTATATAAACCTGCATCAGCGACTCCCCTGACAGCCTCGTTGCTCTGTGATGCTTTTGCCGATGCAGGATTGCCTGCCGGATTTTTGAATTTAGTCATGGGCAAGGGCTCTCTTGTAGGTGACTTACTGGTGAACGATCCGCGAATAAAAATGTTTTCCTTTACCGGAAGTGTTCCTGTCGGCAAGGAATTGCAGAAAGCTGCCGGCTTCAGAAAAATCGCTTTGGAATTGGGTTCCAATTCAGCAAATATTGTGCATAATGATATTGAAAATATAAAAATGACTGCTCAACTATGTGCAAAGTATGCCTTTGTAAACGCAGGACAGGTGTGCATATCTTGTCAGCGTGTCTATGTACAAAAAAATATTTTTGAAGAATTTTGCACTGCAGCCGTAGAATATACAAAAACGTTGAAAGTCGGCAATCCTATAGAAGAAAATACTGATATTGGTCCGATGATTGCCGAAAAGGAAGCCGTCCGTATTGAAAAGTGGGTAAACGATGCCGTTAAGGGCGGCGCAAAGCTATTGATCGGCGGCAAGAGAAATGGTTCTTTCTTCAATCCGACCATTTTGACGAACACAAAAGAAAATATGAATGTTATTTGCAAAGAAACTTTCGCACCCGTATTTTCGATAATACCTTATGATACAATAGACGAGGCAATTGCAGCAGTGAACAATTCCACATACGGATTGCAGGCAGGTGTATTCACAAAATCCCTATCTGTAGCTCGACTTTGTGCTGAAAGAATAGAAACAGGCGGCGTTATCATAAATGACGGTTCTACATTCCGCATGGACAATATGCCCTACGGTGGTGTTAAAGACAGTGGAATCGGCAGAGAAGGTCCTGAATACGCCGTGCGTGAATTAACGGAAGAAAAATTGATTGTATTCAATTTTAGTTAAAAAATAAGGGGTACCTGATGAAAACAGGTACCCCTTATTTTTTTGCCTATTTGCGACAATCAACGACAACCTTTGCACTCCCATTGTCCATATCTGCAATCAAATCGAAAACTTTATTGCTTTCAGATAAAGGAATTATATGTGTGACAATTTTTTCCAAGTCCTTCTCTAAGGCAATCGTTAAATTAACTGCCTGTCTGAATTCATCCTTTGTATAAACACGAGTGCCGACTATAGTTTGTTCTTTAAAATTTATATCACGCAAGTTGACTTCATGTGGATTTTTGTGTACTGATACAATGCATATCTTACCCCGTACTCTCGTAATTTCCGACATTTCCATTGCGGGAGCTGCGGCTCCACTGCATTCAAAAAATATATCGCACCCTTCTCCGTTTGTAGACGTTTTTACTACTTTATTTAAATCTTGATTCCTTAAGTTTACCGCAATCAATCCTAATTGTGTTGCCAAAGCCAATCGTTTTTCTGCAATATCCGAAATGAAGATATTGGCTGCCCCCGCATGCCTTAACATAATTCCGCATAATAGACCTATAGGACCAGCTCCGCTAATAACGACCGTATCCAATACATTCATATTTATCATATGTAACGCATGCACCAATACAGCCAAAGGTTCTATAGTAACAGCCGCTTTATCACTTACTGATTCCGGGACCTTGAACAATATATCTTCAGCTGCATAAATAGTTTCAGCCATTCCTCCGTCGGTATCAATTCCAATTAATTTTAGATTATTACACACATGTTCATTTCCATTCCTGCATGCAAAACAATGATGGCATGATATAAGCGGATACGCAACAACACGGTCACCTTTCTTCAATATATTTCCATTTTCAGCAACTATCCCTAAAAATTCGTGTCCAAAAACAAGTGGTGCTTTAGCCCTCGGATGCGTTCCCATGTATATACCTATATCCGAACCGCATACACCGCAATATTTTATAACAATTTTGAGACTTCCTTTTGATTTTTCGTGTGCCTTATATTCCATCACATCTGCTTTTTTAGGTCCATTATAGACTAAAGCTTTCATAAATAGCTCCTTTTGCTTGCATTTTATACCAAATGTCGCATAGATTTATCAATAATTTGCTTTTCTTCTGCTGGTTTAAAATGATTACACCATGCAGCTGTCAAAACAGGAACAACTATGGAGGTCACAACTACCGATGTTGCTACCAATGCAGTTGCTGCTGGAGCTATAGGTGCAAAGGCAGGAACCATTTGTGCTATAATAGTAGGATTTGTAACAGCTGCACCAGCTGTGCTGGAAGCAGCCAGTCCCGCTCCGCCATGCCCTCCTCCGATAAATTTATCGGCAAGTATAAGCGGTATCCCAGTAACAATAATTACACCTAATCCTAACAAAATTCCCAACAATCCAGTTTGAGCTATAACTGCCAGATTGATTGTATTGCCAAGAGCAAATCCAAAAAACGGAATCATTGTCATTGATGCATTACCAAAAAACGAACGCAGTTCAGTATCAAGATTACCCAATATAAACCCAATAATAAAAGGCATAACCGCTCCTATAAAAAGACGTGGTTCAAAATATGCTGCTCCAGTACTCCCTAATATAATCATAGTCACGAGAGGTCCTGACTCAATTGATGTAAGTACGAAAGCACCAGCTTCTTCCTTTGTTCCGTACTGCTGCATTATTGATGCATATAATCCGCCGTTTGTCATATCCATGGAAGTCACTATTGCAAGTGTTGACAATCCCGCAAAAAATCCGGTCTGAATCATTCCTGCCGGCATAAAGTACGTACAGATCATACCTATACACCAGGCCACTACTATTTTTGTGCCAACAATAGTACCAGATTTTCGCAACACTACACCGGTTGATTTTATATCTATACCTGCTCCCATACAAAAAAACCAAACAGATAAAATTGGTACGGTTCCTGTAATAAGGCCATTGGTAAAGGAACCAAAATATTTGCCTGCATCAGGAGTAAAGGTATGGCATAATGCCCCAAGAAATAACGGTACTAACATAAGTCCACCAGGAATATGCTCAATGGTTTGTTTAATTCGCATAATAATCCTCCTTATTATATAATTCCATATTTTCTTAATATAAAAATTAATAATGTCTCAATTATATGTGACAATTGCATCACACATAATTGAGCTTTCACATCATTTTAAATCAATATTAGCAATATTATCCATATCATCAAATGCTTTATTTTCACCGGCCATAGCCCATATAAACGTATAGTTTGATGTACCGCATCCAGAATGTATACTCCACGACGGGCTAATAACCGCTTGCTCATTATGCATGATTATATGACGCGTTTGTTTTGGTTCTCCCATCATGTGAAAGACGGCATTATCTTTAGGTACTTCAAAGTAGAAGTATACTTCCATTCGCCGTTCATGTGTATGTGCAGGCATTGTATTCCATACATTTCCGGTATTAAGAGCCGTCATTCCCATTGACAACTGACAAGTTTCTAAAACATCCGGATGAATAAATTGATTTATCGTACGGCTGTTTGCTGTTTGTGCATCACCGCACGGAACTTTTTTCGCATCATTAATAGACAAAAAAGTCGTTTTACAGCGTTTATGCGCTGGTGTAGATATCATATAAAATTTAGCAGGAGCAGCACTGTCTACACTTTTAAACGATACCTCTTTTGTTCCCATGCTTATATACAGACAATCTTTATATTTTAATTCAAATTCTGCACCATCCGCTGTTATCCTACCTGAATGCCCTACATTGAAAATACCTATCTCACGGCGTTCAAGTAAATATTTTGTGCCAAAATTTTTCCAAACGTCAATTCCTTTGTCAATTGCGATTTCTTCTGTTGTTGGCATGCAGCCCAAAATTATTACCCGGTCCACATGAGAATAATATGAATTAACATTGTTTTCAGTAAATATTTTTTCAATGAGAAACTCATTTCTTATTTTTTCCGTTGTATAGTTCTTAAAATCATTTTGATTTGTCGAATATCTAATATCCATTACATAATCTCCCTTTTAATAATTTTTAAGCATATGCTCTTTCACAATACCAATACTACCATTGTAGTTCAGAAAAATACATCAGATGTTTGGTTAAACTATACATCAGATGTATTTATATGTCAATATTAATATTTTAGTTATTTTTAGCTATTTATTGCTATTTTTTTTCTTTTCACATTGAAAAATACTCTTGTATGATTAAATTTCCTGTGTTAACATATATAATACATCAGATGTTTATAAAGAGGTAAAAAAATGAGTGTATCATTATCCGAAATAACGCAGCAAAATATTATTCAATTAATTAAGACCAACGCATTGGATGCCGGTGATAAACTTCCTACCGAATACGAACTAGCCGACAGGCTGAACGTTGGCCGCAGTACTATCCGTGAGGCAGTAAAGGCATTGGCATCGCGCAATATATTGAAAATAAAGCAAGGAGCAGGCACTTTTGTTTCTTCAGAAAGGGGAATGATAAAAGACCCCTTGGGGCTTTCGCTTATCAACGATGATGTCAATCTGGCTTTTGACATGATAAATGTGCGGCTTATATTTGAACCGGAAATGGCAGCGCTGGCTGCCACAAATGCCACGGAAGACGACTGTGCAGCAATAGGTGAAGCCTGCACCGTGGTAGAAAAACTGATAGAAAATAGCAATGAGTACAGCACAGAAGACAGCGCCTTTCACGAAGCAATCGCCCGTGCCAGCGGAAATAAGATAATTGATAGAATAGTAAAAGTTATTCATTCATCTGTCCAAAAAAATATTTTTGTAACGGAAGACTCATTAAAGAACGATACGCTTATTTATCACAGACAGATATTTCAAGCTATAAAAGATAATGATATAGTGGGTGCACGTTGCGGCATGATCATGCATTTGAATAATTTACGTAATTTCATATTGAAAAAGCGTAAGCCATAATTTAAGAAAATGTTTCACCGCATATTTTTTATGCCGCAAAGAAAAGGAGAAAAAAGTATGTCTATATTAAATATGTTTGACTTGAGCGGGAAGAAAGCTATTGTTACAGGCGGTGGCCGCGGATTGGGTAAAGGAATGGCCGAAGGGCTTTGTGAAGCCGGTGCTGAAGTGGTACTGATCGGTTCAAGTGACAGTGTACTTAAGACAGCAGATGAATTTGTCGGCAAAAGCTACAAGGCTTTTGGTCTGCAGGGAAATTTATCTGAAGAAGACCGCATCCCGCTCATATTCGAAAGAGCACTGACCCTTCTCAACGGGAAAATAGATATCTTAATCAATAATGCCGGACTGCAAAGCAGGCACAAATGCGAAGAATTTCCTCTGTCTGACTGGCACAGTGTCATGCAGGTAAATTTAAATGCCGTATTCAGTCTGTGTCAGCTGGCAGGGAAAAAAATGATTGAGGAAGGTTATGGAAAAATCATCAACATGGCCTCTATGCTCAGCTTTTTTGGGGGCTTTACCGTACCGGCGTACGCTGCCAGCAAAGGCGGTGTAGCACAGCTCACTAAAGCCTTGGCTAATGAATGGTCAAAAAAAAATGTGCATGTAAATGCAATAGCTCCCGGATATATGGACACAGAAATGAATATCAACCTTGTTAATGATGCTGAACGAAACGGGGAAATTTTAAATCGCATTCCGATCGGACGCTGGGGAACCCCTGAAGATATGAAAGGATTGGCCGTATTTTTGGCCTCGCCGGCCTCTGATTATATAAACGGTGCCATAATCCCTATAGACGGAGGCTACTTAGGAAAATAGAAGAAGGTGTGCTCGCTTTTGAGCACACCTTCTTTTTTGGCGAAAACAAGACATCATACATTTTCTAACGATAATTGACAATTTATATATTTTCAAGTCTGCAAATCATAGTTTTTTAACAAAAATTCCCTTTGAGCATTCAAATGTATAATCATACCATTCTTTGCTCCGGCAGAATCCCCATTTGCTATGGCTCTCGCAATCTGGCGATGTGTCAGCATTGTTTCCTCACAAAGGGAATTGTCCGTTATGAAAATATTCTTCTTTATCGATGTGTGAATAATCTGCGTTATTTTATAAATAATTTTATTTCCGCTTGCATTGCCGATAGCTGAATGAAAAAGATTATCTTCATCATCATAATTTTTTTCCGCCCTAATCAGTTCTTCCACCATTAAACACAATTCATTGATTTGCCTGATATTTTTTAAAGTGGCCTTTTGTGCCGCTATAGCTGCTATTTCCGGTTCAAATATAAGTCTTACCGTAAGCATATCAAAAATAGTAGACACGTCTTCCCCCATCATGCCTATGCCAAGCGGATCATTACTTATACCATTCTTTTGAGAAACAAAAGTGCCAGACCCCTGCCTTATTGCTAATATGTTTTGAGCAGAAAGGGCTTTCAGTGCCTCACGCACAGTACTGTGCCCCACTTTGAATTTTACCGCCAAATTATCTACTGTCGGTAATTTATCGCCAGGCTGCATATTATTGTTTTTTAAAAGATCCAAAATATTATCTATTGTTGAAGTTACAAGCGAAACACCCATATTATCATTCCTATTATGCTATTTAATATTCAATATATTATATAATATTTTTAGTTTTTAATGCAACCTCTAAGTAAAAACAGCAAAAAACCTATAAAATAAATTTCTTTTTCATATAGATTATTTAGGGTTTTTCTCTAATCTTATTTATCTTTTTTAAATCCTGCTCATTCTCGAAAGATAAAGCTTCATGCGCTATCCTTTGGAGGAAGATTAGCCTGGACTAATTCACATTATCCATTAAAAGCAAAGAATCATTTTTAACTTTCTGGTGTAATTGGTTTTATATCTTTTAAAAAGAGTGCATAATTTATTGCACCAAATAAACAAAAAGCTCCAGACAAGGCCAGCGCTGGTATAAAACTGTTAGTTGCTGTAATAATGTATCCTGTGACAATAGGTCCTATAAATCCTCCCATATTGGATGCGCAATTTTGAATTCCTGCCAATACTGACGTCATATTCCGTGGTGCAACATCTCCCGGTAACGACCAAATTGCCGAAGCCGCAAAGGCTAATCCTGCATAAGAAATACAAAGTAATGCCAACGAAATATTGCTGCTTTCTACCATACCAGAAAAAGCTACCAGTGTACCTAACAACATCCCAATCACAATATTTATTTTTCTGGCTTTTGTCAAGTTACCTGTTTTTGTATAATAATAATCCGTGAACCAACCGCCTATGTATTGACCTATTATCCCGCAGAGAGGCGGCAACATAGCCATCCATCCCATTGTCATCAATTGCATGCCACGTTCTTTAACAAGATATGTCGGAAACCAGGTGATAAAAAAATATATCGCGTAATTTAAGCAGAAGAAACCGAAGCACATTGATAATACATTGCGATGTTTTAATAATTGATACCATTTCATCGGCTGAGTCTTATCAATGCCTTCCTTTTTAGCTTGGTTGTCACGAATATAAGCAAGTTCTGCCGCATTGATAAATTTGCATCTTTCTGGTTCGTCATATACTAACATCCATATGACCGCCCACACTATACCAAGTGCACCACAAACCAGAAAGGGAATATGCCAACCGTATATTGCTATCATCCATGCAACCAATGGCATTGCGAATGCTGTTCCAAACTTGCTGCCGCTGTCAAACAGTGCCGTTATTTTACCCCTTTCACGATCCGGAAACCATTTCGCAGCAATCCCTGCATTGCAGGGATAAACTCCGGCTTCCCCGATACCCATAAAAATTCTTGCTCCAATAAATCCAGTAACGGTACGACATGCCGCTGTTGCGGCGGTAGCTAACGACCACCAAACTACTGCTACACACATAGTTATCTTTTGTCCTATCCTATCTCCTAACCATCCAGCCGGAATTTGCATTAAGGCATAGCTGAAGAAAAACATGGACATGATATAGCCCATTTCAGCAGCATCAATATTAAGATCATTCATTATTTCCGGTGCCGCAGCTGACATGACCGTTCGGTCTAAATAGTTTATTACAACAGCTGCGAGCATTAATACTGCAATTACAAAACGAGCTTTTGTCTTCTTTGTACTTTTCATGATATTTACCTACTCCATTTTCATAATTCATCTGATAATTAATAAAAATTCATAAGAACTATTCTGTATGGTAACATAAAAATTAGTTTTATACAATATGTAATTTTTTGACTATTGGTTATTATTATAATAATTTAATTTAAAAATCATCTATATATAAAGCAGACCTCTACAAGAATTACCACCAATCTCTTTTTTAATTGCTATGTCTATTTTTGTTTTTATTTTAGATGCATTGACTTTTATATTAATAAGATATATCATAATATTCATCTGATGATTAATAAAAATAATTTATATTTAGGGGTGAGGTTTAATGTCTGACGGATTGATTTTAGCCGGTGAACCCATGGGGCTTCTTATAGCTCAAAATGAGGGTCCTCTTGACAGTGTATCTGGTTATTCACTGGCTGTAGCCGGAGCAGAGTTCAATGTAGCTGTCGGAACAGCGCGATTGCATCATCATGTGACCTATATGACCAAACTTGGAAACGATCCTTTCGGTAAACGTATAATAAGGGTACTGAACGAAAATAAAATAGGCGATGAATTTGTCAGTTTTTCCGATACTCATAAGACCGGTTTTATGCTAAAAGGCAGAATAAGCAACGGTGATCCCGATATTTTTTATTTTCGTGCAGGATCAGCAGCATCTACACTTTCTCCCGCCGATGTAGAAAAAATTGATATGAGGAGTTATTCTTATATTCATTTAACAGGAATTTTACCAGCTTTATCCGAAGATACACGTAAAGCTGTCAATATGATGTTTGATAAAGCGCGTGATGCAGGACTGACTATAAGCTTTGATCCAAATTTACGTCCTCAGCTTTGGCCGTCAGAAAAAATAATGCGTGAAACGATTAATAACTTAGCTTCACGTGCCGATATTGTCCTGCCTGGTACCGCAGAAGGAAAAATACTTATGGGCAGCGACGATCCTAAAAAAATAAATGATTTTTATCGTCGTAACGGAGCAAAAATTGTTGTCACTAAATGTGGTGCCAGCGGTGCGTTTGTAACGGACGGCAGTGAAGAATACACCGTTGAAGGTTATAAAGTCGACAGGGTCATTGATACAGTCGGTGCAGGGGATGGCTTTGCCGTGGGAATTATTACAGGACTGATGGAAAATTTATCTTTAAGAGATGCTGTTAAAAGAGGCAATGCCATCGGTGCTATTCAAGTCACGAGCAGAGGTGACAATGAGGGTCTGCCTTCACCGGATGAACTGGCAAGTTTTATGGCGCAAAAATAATTATTATAGGAGAGAAAATAAATGACCAGTAAAAACATGCAGGATATTTTTGATATTGGACTAGTTCCGCTTATATCGCTCGATGATGCGAATGATGCCGTGCCGCTTGCACAAGCCCTCGTAAAAGGAGGCATTCCCGTTGCTGAGGTTACTTTTCGCACAGCTGCCGGTCTGGATTCCATCAGAGAAATGGCCGCAAAAGTACCGGATATTATTGTCGGGGCCGGTACTGTACACGATATAGCACATGCCGAACAAGCAATAGATGCAGGAGCAAAATTCATTGTCACTCCCGGTTTCAACCCGTCAGTGGTAAAATGGTGTCTTGACAATAATATTGATGTTGTTCCGGGAACAGCATCCCCTGCGGATATCGAAGCCGCTATGGCAATGGGACTCAACACATGTAAATTTTTTCCCGCAGAAGCTTATGGCGGAACAAAAACTTTAAAAGCTCTTTCGGGTCCTTTTTCGGGTATAAGTTTCATGCCGACAGGCGGTGTGAATGAAGAAAACATGCTTGATTATCTTTCATTGCCCAATGTCGTGGCAGTGGGCGGCAGTTTTATGACACCTTCTTCGGCAATCAAAGCAAAAAACTGGGATAATATCGTAGAAACCTGTCAACAAATATTAAGCCGCTTGCTGGGATTCAGCTTAGCGCACGTTGGCATAAACTGTGAAAATGCAAAACAAGCTGATTCAGTGACAAGCAGATTGGCTGAATTGTTTTTACAGGAAAAAATAGAGCATGACGGTGCCTATTTCGCAGGAAGCATGGCAGAAGTTATCAAATCTCCCTTTTTAGGAAAAAACGGACATTTATGCATCGATACCAATGATATGATCCGAGCAGTGGCTTATTTCAGACGCAAAGGAATAAAATTCAACGATGACACTTGGATAAATGATGAAAAAGGAAATCCCAAAGTTGTTTATTTGGCGGAAGAGGTCGGCGGTTTCTGTATACATCTGCGTCAAAAAGCGAAATAAAAGCATAATTTATATAATTGGAGGCTGATATGATGAAAGCAATTATAACGGACTGCGACCATGAGAATATAGACATTGAAATCAATATTTTTCAAAAAGCGGGAATACCGCTTGAATTGAAACAATGCCGTACAGAAGATGATGTAATACGCGAGTGCCAAAGCGCACAAGCGTTAATCGTGCAGTATGCACATATAACAAAAAAAGTAATGGAAAATCTTCCTGAATTGAAAATGATCGTACGCTATGGTGTAGGTGTTGATACTATCGATATAAAAGAAGCGACAAAGCGTAATATCCAAGTCTGCAATGTTCCTGATTATGGAATGAACGAAGTCGCTGATCACGCGATTGCACTGATGATGGCATTTACACGCAAAATCGTGTTAATGAATGATTTCACAAAAAAATCAAAGTGGGATTACGTACGGAGCATTCCTGTGCACAGAGCTTCAAATCAAACGGTCGGGGTTATTGGTCTTGGACGTATAGGCAGAAATTTTGCAATTAAGGCACATGCCTTGGGATATAACATTATCGGTTTTGATCCTTATTATAAAGAAAACGATGAAACCCGATTCATCAAGGCGGTATCTTTGGATGAGATTATTACTGAGGCGGATATTATTTCACTGCATATTCCCGCAGAAGGCAACAAAAATTTATTTAACAAAGACGTATTCACGAAAATGAAGAAAACAGCTGTTCTGCTGAATGTAGCACGCGGAGGAATCATCAACGAAGATGATCTTTATGAAGCACTAAAAGATGGTGAAATCGGCGGCGCAGGTATCGACTGTGTGGTAACTGAACCTATGAATCCCGGCAGCAGGCTCTTTGAATTGGAAAATTATATAGCTACACCGCATATGGCATGGTATTCTGAGGAAGCCGCTCAGGAACTTAAGCGCAAAGCCGCAGAAGAAGCCGTACGTTTCTTGACAAATAAAAAAGTTCATTATCCCATAAATAATCTTTAAGAATAGAATATATAAAAAAGCTCTTTTTCATCAAACAACTATTTTGTCTGATGAAAAAGAGCTTTTATATTAGGACTTTATTTTGCTATCACGACCGGGCACTTAGCATTTTCTACAACATACTGACTTACACTGCCGAGGAGAACTCCCTTAACAACGCCTAACCCACGGCTGCCCATTACGATCATATCATTTTTATTTTCCTGAACAAACTCAAGAATAGTAACTGCGGGAGACCCTGTTTCAGAGAACGCTTCCGCCTGTATATCGTGAGGAACTTTTTCCAATGCTTTATCCAAAACGGCATCGCCAGCTTTTGTGACCGCATCTAAAATAGCATCAGACAGACACGCGTTGATAGCTAATTGATTAATATTAGCTATATACAGGAAATTTATTTTTGCATTATATACTTGAGCCAAACTAAGAGCAAAATCAATTGCCTTATCGGAACCTTCTGAGCCATCTACAGGAACAAGAATTGTTTTTATATCCTTCATATAAATCCCTCCACATCTTTTTCTTACTACGATTATAATATAATTAATGGTGCTTGTCTATAACAGCTCATTTTCTAAAACCATCATAAAAATTACGATTTATTGAATAAAGGGACAGCTGTCATATACAAAAAGCAGAGAAACCTCTTTCATCATAAAGAAAAGGGTTCTCTGCTTTTATATCCCGTTCGCTTTACAGCAAAGAATTTGCGCAAAACCAGTTTGCATTCATCCTCAAGGACACCACCGCGTATTTCAATATTATTTTTTATGGCGGGATGCGATAAAACAGAAAATATAGACTCGACGGCTCCCATACGGCTGTCAGGCGCCCCGTAAACAAGTCTGCCGATATGACTGAGGAGAATGGCACCTGCACACATTGGACATGGCTCAAGGGTAACATAAAGAGTCATATTAACAAGACGGCGGCAGGATAATTTTGCGCAAGCAATTCTTATCGCTGTCACTTCCGCATGCCCTGTAGCATCTTTTGAGTGCTCCTGCTCGTTATGCGCAGAAGCTATTATTTGTCCCTTGTCATCAACTATAACAGCCCCGACAGGAACTTCATCTGAAAAAAAAGCCTTATCTGCTTCGCTCAATGCCAATTTCATCATTTTCTGGTCAACGGATCTGGGCATTTATTTCTACCTTATAAGCATCATTTTCTGTTTTTTCCATAGCCGTATGCAGTATTTTCTTGAAAGAAGGGGGATTTTTCCTTTTTTTTCTATTTAGGTCATTCCCCTGCATGTCAGTCTGAGTATATGCATAATTCGTCATTACACCAGCAGTTCTTGCAATTTTTTCAATACGTGGTACCATGGGAACCCCTCCTTTTGCAGATCAGTTTATCTGATAAAACATACCAGATATAATTTTGCATAGAGTCCTGAAAAGAAAATGACTCCTATATATATTATATCGTAATTTTTATAAGCATGCTAAAGTTTTTTTATTTTCAAGCAATGTTCAGCTTGCTAAATTTGTTAAATTTCAAGAAAATCATATAAAAAATATTTAATTCACCAATATGCACTGATAAATTTTTTGTCCAATTTCCGAAAAAACAATATTCTCATATATACCGATACCGCTAAAGGACAGACTGTAAATCACCAATGATAAGGTTCACCGCGGTTTATCTTAAAGGAACGATATATCTGCTCAACAAGCAGTAATTTTACCATCTGGTGTGTGAAGGTCATTTTTGAAAAGCTTATAAGTGAATCTGCCGTTTTCCGCAATTCATCGGACAGACCAAACGCGCCGCCTATAATAAAAGTCAGACTGCTTTTTCCTGTCACTGTCAGAAGAGATATTTTTTCTGCCAGCTCTTCTGAGGAAAAGAATTTTCCATATACATCAAGAACAAACAAGAAGCTGTCAGAAGGGACTTGTTTAAGTAATCTTTTTCCCTCAATATCGAGAATTTTTTCTTTTTCCTTAGCAGAAGGTGCGTCAGGCATCTTTTCTTCAGCAATTTCAATAATGTCAAGCTGTGTGAAAGGACGCAGGCGCTTTGTGAACTCACTTATTCCCTCACGCAGATAATTTTCTTTCAATTTACCCGCACTGATTATTGTTATCCTCATTGACTCTGGCTCGGCATTTCATTCAAAACTGCTGATACTGACAGCTCTTTGCCATCCCTGACAATATCCAGGGAAATTTTATCATCTATCTTATGTGCAGAAATAGCATCGCGCAGATCATTTACACTATTTATTTCTTTATCGTCTATTTTGGCTATGACATCACCGCGCTGTATGCCAGCCGAGGCAGCCGGTCCATTTGGAGCCACCTGAGCAACATAAACGCCCTTATCTATATTTAACAGATAACCATTTTTAGCCGCTGAATTTTTATCAAATATTCCCACACCTAAATAAGGTCTGGCCACTCGTCCATTAGCTATCAATTGATCTATTATCGGCTGAACTGTGTTTATAGGTATGGCAAATCCCATCCCCTCAACACCATTAGCTGCCAGTTTAGCGCTGTTTATGCCAATTATAAGACCGTCAGCATTCACCAGTGCTCCGCCTGAATTGCCGGGGTTGATAGCAGCATCCGTCTGCAAGAGTTTCACTCGTCCCTCGCCGATATCAAGGGTGCGATTCAAGGCACTGATAACACCTGCTGTAACACTGCCTTGGAATTCTAAGCCCATAGGATTGCCTATGGCTATTGCAGGCTCTCCTACCATTATATCATCTGAATTGCCAAATTTTGCCACCGGCAGATCAGCGGCATCCACTTTTACCACAGCTATATCAGTTACAGAATCCGCACCTACCAGTTTACCAGGCAAAGTACGTCCGTCTGCCAATGAAACCGTTATTTCCCTGGCACCGTCTATAACATGGTTATTGGTTACGATATAGCCATCACTTTTAAAAATTACACCCGAGCCGACCCCTTGACTGACTTCTACCTGATTATTAAACCAATCTCGTGCAACAGCTTTATTTGTTATCCCAACAACAGCAGGTCCTACTGCCTTAGCAGCGCGGACAATTGGTGTATTTCTGGCATCAGACACGGGACCGGACGGTACTTTTTCAGCCTGTGTCGTATTATTGTCAGTTGATGTAGTATTATTATCCTTTGGACTCGTTGAACAGCCTGCAGTGACAATCATCAAAATTACAGATACAATCATTAAAAAAGCAGTTAAACGAGAAAAACGCATTTTGTATTTTGAAATGCCAATCATGATCCTCACCCTTTCGACAGGACTTTCATTATCTAAAAGCAATTATCAAAGAAAAATATCACAAAAAATTTTATCAAATAGTAAAATCCGATTTTTCTACGGCAGCGTGACAGTCTCATTTTGTTTTGCCAGCTGAATAGTTATATCCGTTCCTAACTTTATGCCCTGGCGCTGGATAATTTCTGTGATGGTTTGCTTGGCAACAGACGGACAGTTATTTTCCTCACTCATATGTGCAAGAAAAACATATGGATTATGTTTTTTCATTCGTACCAGTGCCCACGCAGCATCATCATTTGACAAGTGTCCCTTATTTCCCATAATGCGCTGCTTCAATGCCCACGGATAAGCTCCCTCACGCAGCATTCTCTGATCATGATTAGCTTCGAGCACAAGAACATCAGACTCATCAATGGCTTCCTGAACTGTGCTGGTAACAAAGCCTAAATCAGTTGCCACCGTACATTTTTCATGGCTGCTGCGTATGCTGTAGCCTACCGGATCTGCGGCATCATGCGAGATACTGAATGCATCAACAGACAGGCCGCCTACTTGAAAATTTTCTTTTATAGGATGCAGACAATCAAGAGGAAGCTTCTCAAGACAATACATCGCTTTAAAAGTAGCAGCACGTGAATAAACAGGCAGATGATATTTTTTGCAGAGAGTTGGCAGCCCGTTTATATGATCACGATGCTCATGGGTGATTATCACGCCGCAGATATCACGTATATCGACACCTATATCCGTCAATGATTTATTGATTCTCCGTGCACTTATCCCTGCATCTATTAAAAGAAGTGTATTATCTATTTCAACAAAAATAGTATTGCCCTTACTGCCGCTGGCTAAAACAGAAACATGCAAATTTTTTCGTCCTTTCATGGAAACCTGTCATAATAATAAAATAGAAATCACCAATAAAACTAAATTTCATCGAAGCCGGAAATTATTCCGCTGAAAATTTGATTAATCAGTAAATCTGTCTGAATTATTATAGCACCTGAAAAGGTCGTACGGCAATCAAAGAAGAAGCAATATATCTTTGTCTTCTTTAAATTGTCTAAATAATATCAGCAATTTATGGCAAATTCATGGCAATTACTTGCTATATTTTCAACAATTAGACAAAAAAATATCACCCCTGCCATTATGGCAGGGGTGATACGCGATTGTATCCTATATATAATTAGGCAACGCAAACATTAACAGCACGCATTTTGCTGCTGTCACGGCTATCGGGTTCAGCGTCGAAGGTTACTTTCTGGCCTTCTTCAAGGGTTTTATAGCCATCAGCCTGGATTGCGGAAAAATGTACGAATAAATCTCCACTTCCATCATCATTAGTAATGAAGCCATAGCCTTTACCTGCGTTAAACCATTTAACTGTTCCTGTCATTATATGAGTCCTCCTGAGAATTAAAAAAATATTTTATTCAATAGAATCAAACAAAAAACACATGCTCTTGTAAAACATCGAATGAACCAATCAATGACTTACAAGAGCATGTGAGTCCATTGCCAATCTCTGAATACTTTTTTACTATATCATGCAAAGTGAAAATTGTCAAATAAATATTTGCTTTTAAGCATCATTTTTATTCTATATTTTACAAACCATTAAAATATATTGTATATTTTATTTTTAACACATTTTCTGTAGTCATAAACACTATATCACAGAAATAATAATAAACAGCGAATCTTCGGATATCCAATGATTCGCTGTTTTGAAAACATCAGTTTTTAAGATATTTATCAAAAAAACAACTGTGATTTTCGTTTTTATTGTCCGCTCCACAGAAGAGCCCACTCAGAAAATAATCATAGAGTCAATAAATATAGAGAAAAAGCAAACATAAAAAATGGACTGCCCCCCTATGCACTGGCAGCTGCTTTTCATAAAACTATACCAAGCCATTTCCAATAAGTTGCGGCCATCAGCAATATCAGCAGATATGCAGCTATAGTAATAGGAATACCTGTGCGGATAAAATCACGGGCCGTTACAGTTTCCGTACTGAAAACTATCATATTTTGCGGGGCATTGACAGGAAGAATAAAGCCAAAGCATATCACATATTGCAAAACCATAGTCATGCCGACGATATTAAGCGAATTGTACTGCGACGCCCCTTGAAGAACTGATATTATAATCGGGATCATGGCGGCTGATAGGGCGGTAGCGCTGGCAAAACCGAGATGGATAACTATGAGGAATATACTCAGCACTGCCAATATACCAAATGCCGACATAGTATATAAGTCAAATTTACCGACGATATATGAAGCTACCCAATCGGCTGCTTTTGTGGACAAAATAGTCGATCCGAGGCTGATGCCTGTGCCGAAAAGCATCAGCGTCCCCCAGCTTACACGATTTTGGACATATTTCCAATCCATAATTCCTATTTTAGGCAGAAGCATAATTGTTATGGCTGACAAAGTCGTTGTCGTAGTATCAAGCGGGTGAACAATTTTTTCTGTGGCCCATAAAAATAAGAGAATCACAGAAATGATCATCAATTTTTTTTCTGCCACAGACATAGGACCAAGTTCCTTTAATGCTTTAGCCACAGCCTCTTTGCCGCCGGCTATTTCATCCGTTTCAGGCGGTATCATCTTCAACAGAATAAAGTAAAGGACCACTGACATAATCGCCGCAAACGGAGCGGCTGCAATGAACCATTCTCCCCAGCTTATATAGTAGCCAAGTTGTTTTTCGATGAAAGTAAGCGCGATCATATTCTGAGCTGCCGCTGTTTTTATGCCCACATTCCATATGCTGTCAGCTTGCGCGACAGCGATCATCATTACTGCTGCGAATCTGCTTTTCATTGAAACACCAAAAGAATTAATAATACCTAATATTATCGGCACCATGCAGGAAACTCTTGCTGTCGTACTCGGAACAAAAAAACTGAGAATAAAACCGACTGCTATAACACCGATCAGTACACGATTTGTTTTTGTGCCTATCTTGGATAAGATCATGAGAGCAATACGAGCATCAAGCTTTGTTTTAACCATGGCTACCGCAATAAACATGGCCCCTCCTACCAAGGCCAGCGCACTTGTACTGAAACCAGAAAGCGCATACTTTAAAGCTTCGGCTGTACCAAGCAATTTTTCAGGATGCACCGGATCAGGGGCAAGCCCCAGTAAAAGTGCCATAAGCGATACGATCAACACAGAACTCACCGAATACGCCACAGCTTCTGTCATCCATATTATTACAGAAAACACAAGGATGCCCAGCATACGCTGTCCGGATACGGAAAGGCCCTCCGGCGTCGGCAGCATGATTATAATCAGCAGGACGAGAATGCTCAAAATAAGACCATATTTTTTTCCCATATGAATCCCTCCCTAAACAATTATTAGAACATATAAATGGATAAATATAAAAAATACATAATCTTGCAGTGACAACCGTGCAAAATTGTCTATTGGAACATAAAAAGCTTCAAAACATTATGTTTTGAAGCTTCACTGCTCTCAATTTCATTTAATTATAGTATAATTTTTGCATAGTTTCAACATTACTTACTTCTATTTATAAAAAATATTAAATTTTATGCGTCCAGTGTATCTATATAGTAATTTTATTGTGCTGTCTGCTTATCTATGCTATTATAAATCCGTAACAAACATTTGAATGAACAGTATCATATTGAACTGTATCACGATATAAGCTGTTTTGTTATATTATTTATATCGCTTGGATCACTATGACCGAGACGGGGGCAATAGGCTTTCTATGCGCATTCCTTGTCGGAGTGCGCTTTTTTATTGCAATCCCTTTTCTTTTTTTGTTTGTTGCAAAAAAAATGAGGAGAGTTTTAAAATGATTTTATGTACTGATGTTAAGGGCTTACGCAAACTTGTGAAAGACACCGGCAAAAAGGGAAAAACGATCGGACTTGTTCCAACAATGGGTGCGCTGCATGAAGGACACATTTCATTGATCACTGCGTGCAGCAGGGAAAATGACCTGACAATTGTGAGTATATTTGTCAATCCTGTCCAATTTGGCCCCAATGAAGATTTCGGCCAGTATCCGCGTGATTTATCAGGAGACTGCCAGAAAGCCGAAGCTGCCGGTGCAGATATTATATTTGCACCTGATGCCGGCTCGCTATATCCCGGCAAGGATATGACCTGGGTTGAGACAACAGGTGACATTGTAAAAGTATTATGCGGGCGCACACGTCCCATACATTTTCGTGGTGTTACAACAATTATTGCAAAACTATTCAACATAACCATGCCGGACAAAGCATATTTTGGTCAAAAAGATGCCCAGCAGGTGGAAGTTATAAGAAAAATGGTCAATGATCTATTTTTTGATGTAGAGCTGCACATTATGCCGATAGTACGAGAACAAGACGGTTTGGCAAAAAGTTCCCGCAATATTTATCTGAATAAAGAGGAACGACAGTCAGCATTGGTTCTTTATAAAAGTTTAAAATGTGCCCAGTCTTTGTTCCTGCAAGGTGAAAAAAATCTGCAAACAATATGCAGCGCAGTGCATGACATGATCGCGGCAGAACCCTTGGGCAGTATCGAATATGTAGAATCATATTTACTGCCGGGGCTGATTCCGGCAAATGAAGAATTTAATGGCAGAGCATTAGTTGCTGTGGCGGTGAGATTCGGAACTACGCGCCTGATAGATAATGTGATTTTGGGGGAATAAATATGCTGTACAATATATTTCATGGAAAGATTCACCGCGCCGTTGTAACCGAAGCCAATTTATCATATATGGGGAGCATCACTATTGATACTGCCCTTTTGGAAGCAGCCGGAATTCTTCCCGGCGAACGGGTGCAGGTCGTAAATAATAACAATGGCAGCCGACTTGAAACATATGTAATAGCCGGGAAAAAAAACAGCGGGGTCATATGTTTGAACGGTGCGGCTGCAAGAAAAGCCGTCGTAGGAGATACTGTCATCATTATCGGTTATGCGCTGATGGACAAAAAAGAGGCTCAGACCTTTATGCCCAAAATAGTTACAGTCGATGAAAAAAATCATCTTCTGCAGACAATCGGCAGAGAAAAACCATTTCAAACATTCGAGGCTCAAACAAAATGATCAGACAAATGAACCGCCTGCTTGCCGGAGGTATGCCGTTTGGTGTTATAATTGCCGGTATAATTGGTATTATGCAGCCGTCATTATTTATCTGGTTTACTGACAAAATTGCTTATTTTCTCGGCGTGGTAATGCTCGGAATGGGAATGAATCTGTCTGCAGACGATTTCAAAACGGTCATAGAAAAACACCGCAGCATTCTGACAGGAATATTGCTTCAATTCATATTTATGCCGGCCGCAGCATATTTTATTGCTTTTGTTTTTAATCTTGCACCGGATGCGGCAGCAGGCATGATCCTGCTGGGAGCATGTCCAGGTGCCACCGCTTCGACCGTAATCACATACATGGCAAAAGGAGATATAGCATTGTCTGTTTCTTTGACTATGCTGTCGACATTTTTGGCTCCGATCCTGACACCACTGCTTCTTCTGTTTTTTGCCGGAAAATGGATCAGTATTGATTTTTTTGCCGTTTTGCTGAGTATTATGGAAATGGTATTTTTACCCGTGGCCGCCGGTATCTTATTTAACCGTTTTTGCGGTGCGGCTGCTGAGAAAGTCAGATATATTATGCCTGTTGTATCAGCTATGACAGTTATTATATTAGTCGGCACTGTAGTGTCGCTCAGTGCCGGTACTTTAGCTGACATGGGATTAAAAATATTAGCTGCAGTCGTACTTTATAACACCTGCGGTTTGGCAGCAGGATATTTTTCTGCCCGATTTTTTATTGTTGAAGAAGCCTCTGTGCGGACTTTAGCAATAAGTACGGGCATGAAAAATTCAGGGCTTGCCGCTTCACTCGCGATAATGCATTTTACAGCGGCAGCGGGGATCCCCGCTGCTATATTCAGCGTTTGGCATAACGTTTCCGGTTCTCTGCTGGCGGCATACATTAAAAACCGAAAAAAACAGCAGCTCCGATAAAGAATATCAAAGCCTGCAGCTGATATATTTTTCAAAAAACCTCAGCAGAACAAACGGGACAGCTTTTCACATAAACCTATGTGCTGCTGTCCCGTTTGTCATTTATTAATTAAAATATTAATCTTCTGCTCAAACCATCTCATTTTCAAATATTTTTTAAGAAATTTTCGATGCGATTCAACGCACCGGATATTTTGTCTATAGACGTAGCATAAGAGCAGCGGATAAACCCCTCACCGCATTCACCAAAAGCATTCCCCGGAATAACAGCCACATGTTCACGCTCAAGAAGATTTTCTACAAACTCTTCCGAAGTCATGCCGGTACTTTCGATATTCGGGAATATATAAAAGGCACCTTTAGGTTCAAAGGTCTTCAACCCCATACGACAAAATCCTTCATAAATCAGATGACGGCGCCGGTCATATTCATGAATCATTTTATGCATGTTGGCATCACCGTTCTGCAATGCTTCTATCCCTGCGACCTGAGCTGTTACAGGAGCGCAAAGCATTGTGTACTGATGGATTTTATTCATAGCTTCAATAAACACAGGATTGGCAAGTGCATATCCCAGCCTCCAGCCTGTCATCGCGTAAGCTTTGGAAAAACCGTTAAACAAGATCGTTCTGTCCTTCATCCCCGGCAGAGAGGAAAAACATATATGCTCAAGTCCGCCGTAGGTAAGATCTCCATATATTTCATCAGAAAGAACGATAAGATCGTGCTTCTGGGCAAATGCAGCGATGCCTTTTAATTCTTCAGCAGTCAGAACCGTTCCTGTCGGGTTATTCGGATACCCTATCAAAAGAACTTTCGTCTTTGGTGTAACATATTTTTCCAGTGCATCCGCTGTAACACGAAATTCGTTTTCAATGCCGGTCGCAACAGGAACAGGTATGCCGCCGGCCAATATGACACACGCTTTATAAGAAACATAACAGGGTTCAGGGATCAGCACTTCATCACCTTGATCAAGAACAGCACGCAAAGCCAGATCCACAGCCTCACTTACCCCCACTGTGACAATGATTTCTTCCTCAGGATCATATTCAAGAGCATGGCTTCTTTTATAAAGAGCAGCAATTTCTTTACGCAGAAGGGGCATCCCTTTGTTTGTGGAATAGGATGTGTACCCTTTTTCAAGACCATAGACACAACTTTCACGGATATGCCACGGCGTTACAAAATCAGGCTCACCAATACCGAGTGTTATAACATCGTCCATTTTTGCTGCCACATCAAAAAATTTTCTGATGCCGGAAGGAGGGACCTGCTTGACGGCAGCCGATAAATTTTCTTCCCACTTATTCACGGAGTCATCACCAGCCTGCGGTCGTTTTCTTTATCATCCATTATAGTCCCGTCCTTCTTATATGCCTTCAGCATAAAATGACTGCGTGTAGAGGTGACTCCCTCAATGGTAGAAAGTCTGCGCGCAACAAAATCCGCTACTTTATTGAGCGATTGTCCTTCGATAATAACTAGGAGATCAAAGCTGCCCGACATCAGATAGACCGATTTTACCTCATCAAATCTATAAATACGTTCAGCAATGGCATCAAACCCTACTTCTCTTTGTGGTGCGACATTGACTTCTATAACAGAGGTAACATTATGATCGCCGAATCTTTCCCAATCGATAAGTGTATTGTAACTCATGATCACTTTATTGGCTTCAAGCTTTTTCAGTGCATCTTCAATTTCAAATTCAGATTTATTAAGCATTGCTGCCAGTTCTTTAACAGGACGGCGGGCATCATGCTCCAAAAGCTCAAGTAATTCTCTCATAAAAATTCTCCTTTAATCTTACTTCTTAAAAATAGATAAAAAAAAGCCCCGTCCGAAAAGGACGAGGACATTGTTCCCGTGGTACCACCTTAGTTAGCATATGCTCACTTCATGTCCGATATCGCAGACAAAACGGTCAATTTTCATTGACAGCTCACAAGTAGCTTTCTGCTGAATTGCTTTTGCGGCTCACACCACCCGCCGTTTCTCTGAAAAAGCAACACAACATACTGTCTTGTTCATTGCTCAGCTTCTATTTGAACTTTATAATAACACATACAAATATATTTTTGCAAGGAAAATTTATATTACTGCCGAAATGAACATTTTTCATTGCAGCTAAATATTATATCAGGCAATAGACAACACCATATTTCTAATGTAAAATGTTAATATGTAAGATTATACATGCATTTCCCGTATGTATTTATTTCATTATGGAGGCTGGATAATGTCAGTTAAGAGAATTTATGTGGAAAAACGTCCTGGATTTTTTGATACTCCGGCACAAAAGCTTTGTGCCGATCTAAGAAGCATGTTCACCGTGCCGGATTTAAGAGTTGTCCGTATTTTTCGTCGCTATGATATAGAAAATATAACCGATGACGAATTTGCCCGGGCGAAGAACGTGGTTTTCGCGGAAGCGCCTGTGGATGTCATTTTTGATGAAGAATTGCCTCAGATGAAAAAAGCCCGTATTTTTGCGGTGGAATTTCTGCCCGGACAGTTTGATCAAACAGCCGATTCAGCAGCACAATGTGTCCAGCTCATAACCCAAAAAGAACGCCCGCTTGTACGGACTGCAAAAATAATAGTGCTCATCGGCGACATTGATGATGAGTCTCTTGCTGAAATAAAAAATTATTGCATAAATGAAGTAGAATGCCGTGAAGCTTCTATGGAAAAACCACTGACACTTGCATTGCAGATGCAGGAGCCTGCTGATGTCGCAGTCATTGAAGAATTCCTTACAATGGCAGACAGTGAAATAAATACACTTCATGACAAATTAGGATTGGCTATGAGTTATGAGGATTTTTTATTTTGCCGCAATTATTTCCGCGAAAAGGAAAGACGCAATCCTACCATAACTGAAATACGCGTAATTGACACATATTGGTCTGACCATTGCAGACACACCACATTCACCACTGCCATAGACAGTGTAGAAATAGAAAACAGCAGCTATACGGCTGATATAAAGACATCTTACGCCCTATATAAAAATGACAGAGCTGATATTTATACAAAGGAACGGTCAATGACGCTGATGGACCTTGCCGTCATCGGTATGAAGAAGCTGAAAAAACTCGGCAAATTGGATGATTTGGATATATCGGAAGAAATAAATGCCTGCAGCATCGTTGTACCTGCCATGATCAACGGAAAAAAAGAAAACTGGCTTGTTATGTTCAAGAATGAAACACATAATCATCCCACGGAGATAGAACCGTTTGGCGGGGCTGCGACCTGTCTTGGCGGCGCAATAAGAGATCCTCTTTCAGGGAGATCTTACGTTTATCAGGCTATGCGTGTCACCGGTGCAGCTGATCCCCGCCGCAATCTTGAAAATACAATAAAAGGCAAGCTGCCCCAGCGAAAAATCACACGTGACGCAGCATCCGGATACAGCTCATATGGCAATCAGATTGGACTTGCCACCGGACAGGTGCGTGAAATATACCATGAAGGATTCATGGCAAAACGTCTGGAAGTTGGTGCTGTTATAGGAGCAGCACCGCAGAAAAATGTGGTAAGACAACAGCCGCAGACGGGGAATCTGATAATTTTAGTTGGCGGACGCACCGGACGTGACGGCATCGGCGGCGCCACAGGATCTTCCAAGGAGCATACCGTAGAGTCGCTCGAAACCTGCGGCGCAGAAGTACAAAAAGGCAATGCTCCGACTGAGCGCAAGCTGCAAAGGTTATTTCGCAAGGAAGAGGTCACACGCCTGATAAAACGCTGTAATGATTTTGGCGCCGGTGGAGTGGCAGTAGCCATAGGTGAACTGGCAGACGGACTGTACATTGATCTGGACAAGGTAAAGAAAAAATATGCGGGGCTTGACGGAACAGAATTGGCCATTTCCGAATCTCAAGAAAGAATGGCTGTAGTGGTTGATGAAAATGACGCTCAAAAATTTATTCATTATGCTGATGAAGAAAATCTTGAAGCTGCTATTGTTGCTGTAGTGACCGATGACAACAGACTGCGTATGATCTGGAAAGACAAAACTATCGTCGACATAAGCCGCGCTTTTCTGCAGACAAACGGTATTCAGCAGCATGTGACGGTAAAAGTAGCTGCTCCGGACAAAAATAACACATACTTTTCACGGCTGCCAAAACTTAATTGCGGCAAAGACGCTGTTGAAAAATTATGGCTGGACAATCTGCAGGATCTCAATGTCTGCAATCAAAGAGGCCTTGTAGAACAATTTGATTCTACTGTAGGTTCCGGCAGTATTCTGATGCCTTACGGTGGATACACACAAAGAACTCCTGCTGAGGGGATGGCAGCCAAGTTGCCCGTAATAGGAGGAAATACAGATACCGGTACATTGATGGCCTTTGGTTTTGATCCGCATTTAATGGAATGGAGTCCTTACCACGGAGCTATTTATGCTGTAGTAGCCGCGTTGGCAAAAATCACAGCTATGGGCGGCGATTATACACGTGCCCGGCTTACGTTACAGGAGTATTTTGAAAGCCTTGGCAAAGATCCTGTCAAATGGGGCAAACCATTTGCCGCACTTTTAGGAGCATTGCGGGCACAGCATGAATTCGGTACTGCGGCAATAGGCGGTAAGGATTCTATGTCCGGCACATTCATGGATCTGACTGTACCTCCGTCATTGATTGCTTTTGCGGTTAGCCCTGTACTCACTAAAAACATAGTATCATCTGAATTTAAATTAGCCGGCAATAAAGTATATATGCTCTCAGCAGAACGAGATAAAAATGATCTTCCCATGTTTGAAGGTTTGAAAAAGAATTTTGCAGTGGTCCGCTCTCTATCGGAAAAACGTAAGATATTTTCAGCTATGAGTGTCGGAAAAGGCGGTATAGCCGCAACCGTCAGCAAAATGTGCCTGGGTGAAAATATTGGTTTCAAATTCAGCAGTGATATAGCTTATGATGTTCCTAAAATATTTGGCAGCTCTTATGGTTCTTTGATCATTGAAGTATCTCAGAATATCGATCTTTCCGATCTTCGCGGCGCTAATTTCTGTCTGTTGGGAGAAACCAACAGCATGCCGCGTATAATATATGGCGATGTAGTTATTTCACTTGACAATATAGCTAAGTCTTATGATGCGCCATTGGAAAGCATCTTCCCTACACAAATAAAAACTCTCCTGAAACGTGATGAAAGTAAGCTTGCAAAATTTGATACATCAATCGGTTTTGAAGCAGAAAAAATATTTGCCAGCACAAGTGCCAATGTCTCCTTATCCAGCAATCGGAATTTCTCCAAAACAGTCAGCCTTATCTATAAGGCAAAAAATATAATACACCGTTCTGTACCTGTTGCCAGACCAAAAGTTTTTATCCCTGTTTTTCCGGGGACCAACTGTGAATATGAATCGGAGGCAGCATTTAGGCGTGCTGGTGCTGAGGTTCAGACTTTTGTAGTTCGCAACCTGACTCCCTCGGCTGTTGAAGAATCAGTTTTGGCAATAGAAAAAGCTATACAAACATCGCAGATAGTATTTCTGCCCGGTGGCTTTTCCGGTGGAGACGAACCTGACGGCAGCGGCAAATTTATAGCTGCCGCATTTAGAAATCCGCGCATTGCCGACGCGATAAACAAATTGCTTTATCAGAGGGACGGGCTGATGCTCGGCATCTGCAACGGTTTTCAGGCACTTATAAAGCTTGGCCTTCTGCCATACGGGGAAATCCGCGAACTTGATATTGATACACCAACACTTACCTATAACCAGATAGGCCGCCATGTATCCAGAATGGTACAGACAAAAGTCGTTTCCGATTTATCTCCATGGTTCGTTAAAACAACCTTGGGTGCTATACATACAATGGCGGTTTCTCATGGCGAAGGCAAATTTTTCGCCTCTAAGCAGGTGATAGGACAACTTCGCAAAAAAGGCCAGATAGCTACCCAATATATAGATTATGAAGGAAACACATCGACAGAAATAGTGTATAACCCCAATGGATCTATTGATGCCGTTGAAGGTATTACCAGTCCTGACGGCCGCATTTTGGGGAAAATGGGGCATTCTGAAAGAACCACGGATGACTTGGCTATAAACGTACCCGGAGAAAAAAATCAGCTTATATTTGAATCAGGCGTCGCATATTATAAATAATATAAATCAAAAAGAGTGCAGCTGCGAAAAAGCAGCTGCACTCTTTTTGATTTATATAAAACATTGATATTTCAGCAATAGTGGTCCGCGATTTTTTCAAAAAACAATATCAACAAAAATAAGTATCATCCAACAGACTTATTATCTAACATTTTTTCCAGAATTGTCACGGTATCTTCTATACAGCCATCACATGACCGCAGCATAATTTTTGTATCCATACCTTTTAAATCGCGACAGATAGTTGCTCCATTTTTAACGCGAAAATCTGCTGTCAGTGCCTTTACAGCCTTGTAGGTATCTGCTTTGGAATATGGCCCGTCCAAATTTCCCTTACTGCTCAAAAGGCTGAATACCGCCACTGCCCCGGAAATGGCCCCACAGGTACCATATGTATCACCCATACCAAATCCATAACCTTCCATGAGCATAAACATGGTTTTTTCATCTATCTGTATCCTATCACAAAAACTGCAGGCAACGGCCTGAGCACAATTATAGCCTTTATGATGAAGACTGGCTGCTTTTTCTTGTCTGTTCATTTTTTCTCCTCTATACTATATAAATTCCGGGAAAGATGTGCATTAACAGCGCCGCATCATAACAAAACAATCAAAACAGCGCATAATAAATTATCGGTACCACAACTGCCGGAAGCATATTGCCCACACGTATATGCATATTTTTACCAAATATAAGATTAATTCCCACAACAAATATAAGTACCGAGCCGACAGCTGATAATCCATCCACCATGTTGTCATCCAAATAAGGTGCTATTGCTGCCGCAGCAAGAGAAAGTCCCGCCTGATAAATAAAGAGCGGTGCAGCGGAAAATATGGCACCGATCCCCATTGTCGAAGCAAAAATCATGACTATCACACCATCCAAAATAGACTTGGTAAAAAGAATCGTCGAATCATTATGTATCCCGTCTTCAAATGAACCTATTATCGCCATCGCACCAACACACACGACAATTGTAACAGTTACAAAGGTTTCCGTAAAATTTTTACTTTGCTTCACATTCAAAAGCACTCTTACTTTTTCGCCGGCAGATACCAAAGCATGCTCAATATTTATCAATTCACCGCCAATAGTCCCGATTATAAGAGAAAAAACCAAAAGCATGAGTCCTGCAGTTTGGAGCCGGCCGTCATCAATGATCAATAACTTGCACATGGCTCCGCTGAGGCCAATAAACAAAGTGGCTATGCCAAGTGCCTTCATCAAGGTTTCCTGCATGTTCCCAGTAAGCCCTTTCCTTATAGTCAGTCCTATAAGACCGCCGCCGATTATCGCGGCTGTGTTTACTATTGTTCCAGTAAGAATAATTATTGCCCCCCAAGATTTTTTTGCATTTCAGCACTTTATATAACAGCTTTTTCCTTTGTTAATTGTACCATATTTATTCTCATTGGAAAAAATATACTGTGAAATATTTTAAACTAAGATAAAAACTGTATTTTTTAAACTCCATATTGATAAGAATCAGCCTTATCTCTTCATATCAACTTAGAAAGACATTTAGTAAAAGATATTTAGATATAATATTTTTCAATGTAAAAATTTAAATTCTTATTGACAAATATAATGTTTTATTATATATTTGTATTGTAATCAACTGAAGATATGAATTATTACGTATGAAAGTAACGAGGAGGTATTCGATAATGTATAGCATTGTTGCAGTTATGGCAAATTCTCAAAACGAACTGGAGCTGTATAGAGCCGTTAATTCTCTGGAAAAGGCTGCTGAAACAAAAAACATCGAGATAAAAGTGGAAATACAGGAATATCCGCTGACATACGGCCGTCTTTCGAAGGAAGATGTATCGGCCAGTACAGTAGCAATCCTGACCGGAGATATGCCTATAGCCGATGCCGAACGTTTTGCGGATATCCCTGTTTTCCGAACACTCACCACTGCCATAGCATCTGATCCCCACTCAGTGATTGCTGCTGCTATGGAAAAAGCTTCTTTATATGCCGAACCGACTGCAGTATTTTAATATTTTTTACTTTCCCTTTTATTTGCCCACTCTTTTTTCTAATATAAATATATATTATCCCCCCAAAGTAAAAAGCTCGCTTTTAAATAAGCGGGCTTTTTATTTCATATGAATAATAAAGACTTTGAATAGTAAATTTAAACTTATATACAAATAATGTTTTTGCATACGAAAGCAGCGTGTGTTATACTTGTAAAAGGGGGTAGTTATATGAATGATAGACACGCTCAAATTCTTGATGTCGTAAATGAATATAAAAAAATTGAAGTTAACCGCCTGGCAGAAATGCTTGATGTATCCCAGGTCACTATTCGCAAGGACTTGGATATTCTGGCAGAAAGAGGTCTTTTAGCCAGAGAACACGGTTACGCTTTATGCCGCAATGTTGATGATGTCAACAATAAATTGGCCGTACGGTATGAAAGTAAGATGAAGATAGCTATTGCTGCTGCCGAAATGGTTGCAGATGGCGAAACAATAATGGTTGAGTCGGGATCAAGCTGTACGCTTTTAGCAGAACAAGTAGCAAAAACAAAAAAAGACGTCACTATTATAACAAATTCTGCATTTATAGCATCTTATATAAAAGATAAAGGAAATGTGCGGATCATATTGCTCGGCGGCGAATATCAAAAAGAGACACAGGCGATGGTCGGTCCTTTGCTGAAAAAATTTGCCAGTGAATTTTTTGTGGATAAGCTTTTTATCGGTATAGATGGTTTTATCCCCAAGGTTGGTTTTACCAGCGGGGAAATGATGCGTATGGAAGCTGTACACAATATGTCTGAATCAGCACGGCATGTTATAATTCTGACGGATTCCAGTAAATTCCAAAAACAGGGCGTGGTTTTGCAATTCAGATTTTCTGAAATAAGTAAAATTATAACTGACAATAAGACCAGTGATGATATAAAAAAATTGTTGGAAAAAAATCACATTGATGTCACAATAGCCTGACGAAATAAAAAAACCCTTAGCCATAAAAGCTAAGGGGATAAGTAAGATAATAAGTTCTTGCAAGTATCTATTCTAAATACATAAGGCTACTTTGTCAACAAATATAGTTTTTATTTCAGATGAAAATTTTTTATGTGATATATATAATTATTATGGCGGCGGATAAAACCCAATTTTTTCAGTGAAAGTTCAATGAAAAGGGTTATCCGCCGTATTTTATTGCGGCGGCGACAGTTGTTCACGCGACAGATTGCCAAAACGGGTAAATTCTTTTTGGAAGTAAAGCTGTACAGTATCAACAGGTCCATTACGATGTTTTGCAATAATAATATCTGTTATATTTTTATTCTCTGTGTCGGGATCATAGTAATCTTCGCGATATATAAACATTACTATATCGGCATCCTGCTCAAGAGAACCTGATTCACGTAAATCACTGAGCATAGGTTTTTTTATTTGACGGGCTTCAACACTGCGGCTAAGCTGCGACAATGCCACTACAGGAACATTAAGCTCACGTGCCAAAGCTTTTAGAGAGCGTGATATTTCCGAAATTTCCTGCTGGCGATTATCCCCTTTGCCGCCAATTCTGCCCTGCATTAACTGAAGATAATCGATAATTATAAGAGAAAGCCCCTTCTCAAGTTTTAAGCGGCGGGCTTTTGAACGCAGTTCCATTATAGTTATGCCTGGTGTATCGTCAATAAAGATGGGAGATGAGGAAAGCCTGTCAGCTGCACTGATAAGACGCTGCCAGTCATCATCAACAAGACCGCCTGTGCGCATACGCTGTGAATCAATAGCTCCTTCAGAGCACAGCATACGCTGTACCAGTTGTTCTTTTGACATTTCCAGAGAAAAAAAAGCAACAGCTTCCTTTTTCCTCACAGCAGCATGTGTGGCAATATTAAGCGTAAACGCTGTTTTCCCCATACTTGGTCTGGCAGCAATCAAAATCAAATCAGAAGGTTGAAAACCTGATGTCAGTTTATCAAGATCCTTAAACCCCGTAGAAAGACCGGTTATACCTCCCTTTGCTTCATGCATTTGTTCAATTTTACTGAAGGTATCCAAAAGAATAGTTTTTATCGGCATAAAATCACCGACAGTTCGATTGGCAGCAACATCCAGAATCAGTTTTTCTGATTTATCCAATACGGCATCAACATCTTCATTGTCCTCATACCCCATAGCCGCTATAGTTGTAGCTGTATTTATAAGAGAGCGCAGTTGTGCTTTTTCCTTTACTATTTTGGCATGATAGATTATATTGGCAGCAGTGGGCATACTATTGGCCAATGCCGTTAAAAAAGTAATGCCGCCAACCTTTTCCAGCTGGTTTGTTTTTCGAAGCTGCTCCGTTACTGTTATAAGATCGACAGGATCATTACGGTTAAAAATATCTGTCATTACAGCAAAGGTGATGCGGTGCGCCTCCCTGTAAAAATCCGCAGCAATAAGAATTTGTTCAGCTTCGGCAATTGCATCGCGGGATATTATCATTGCACCGAGTACCGACTGTTCTGCTTCAATATTCTGCGGGGGAACTCTGTCAATCAAAGTTTGCAGCTCCTCTCTAAAAAATAATTACATGCTGTGCGCACGCAATAGATGAAATAGGCAGACTGATATTACATTATTTATAATAAAAATAATTTTATACAGAATCATTCGTAAAAAGGAGCTCCAATGCCTCCTGAGCGTCTTCTACTGTAAAAATTTTTAATCCCAGTAAATCAGGCGGGATATCTTTTTCATTTTCTTTTGGGATAACAAGTCTTGTTATTCCGGCCTGCCGTGCACCATAAGCTTTTTCAAAAACGCCGCCGACAGGTCTCACTTTTCCTTGAATTGATATTTCACCTGTAATGGCAGTATCCTGCCTGATCTTTCGTTGATCAATCACAGAAAGCAGCACCGTTAAAATTGCCGCACCGGCAGACGGACCGTCTATATTACCGCCACCGATGATATTTATATGGATATCATAATCATGAATATCCTTCCCCGTTAATTTACGTACGACGGCCGCTGCATTAAAAACAGAATCCTTAGCCATACTGCCAGCCGTATCGTTGAACCTCACCGTCCCACGGCCTTTGCGGGTGGTCGGAAAAGCGACTGCTTCGATTTCGATTACCGAACCGATAAAGCCTGCTACTCCAAGCCCAAAAATCCTTCCTGTCTGAGGAACATCGGATGCTTTTTTTGTTATAAACGGAGACAAGCGGCTTACCTGCGCGACATGATAAATATCCTGCAAAGTAATAGCAGCATTTTCTATCGAAGAATCTTTATTTTGCAGAGAAAGACTATATGCATCAGCAAGTATATTGATCGCCTTGCGTCCTTCAATAGTATATTCGCTGATAGTTTTCGCCACACCGTCAGCAAGGCTTACTTTGAGCTTATCAGCTGCATTCTGCACGATTTTTTCTATATGCCTGGGCGTAAGCGGTTCAAAATATATTTCGGCACAGCGCGAACGAAGAGCCGGATTAATATAAGCAGCATCGCGTGTTGTAGCTCCGATCAAAACGAAATCAGCAGGAGCTCCCTTTTCAAAAAGACGGCGTACATATTTTGGCACAGCAGGATCACTGGGATCATAATAGGCCGACTCAAAATAAGCTCTTTTATCTTCCAAAACCTTTAATAATTTATTTTGCAGCATTTCATCCATCTCGCCGATTTCATCTATGAACAAAATCCCTCCGTGTGCATCCGTAACCAGTCCCGGCTTCGGTTCAGGAATACCGCCATCAGCAAGATCTTTACGCGCCCCCTGATAAATGGGATCATGGACAGAACCGAGGAGCGGATTCGTCATATCACGCGGATCCCAGCGCAGCGTTGTTCCGTCTGTTTCAACAAAAGGTGCATTTTCGCCAAACGGAGTATACTTTTCCCTGCAGGCAGCATCAAGGACAAGCCTGGCAGCTGTGGTTTTGCCAACACCGGGCGGTCCGTATAAAATAAGATGCTGCGGATATGGAGACGTGAGTTTAGCTTTTAAAGCATGAACAGCCCGTTCCTGCCCAACTATTTCTTCAAGCGTCTGCGGTCGCAAAAGTTCCATAACAGACTGCGTAAGATTTATTTTTTCCAAATCTTCCAGCTCTTGCAGCTTTGATTTTGCCTGCGGTGAATCTTCTTCAGGCTGTTCATCCCGCAATACCTGCATGCGAATATCTTCAACATAATCCTGATGATTTTCTTCCATCTTCTCTGCTATGCGTTTTTCAATTTTTTCTTCCATATTGCGTCTGGCCACTATGTCGGCAATTTTCTCAGTCATTGCAGCCAAAACAGCCGGAATATCCTTATCGGCAGGCATTTCATCAATAGTAGGATCTTCATAGATTATTTTTTGAAGAGCAAGAACTCTTTCCGGATATTCAGCCGAACGGAGCAGATTAATAGCATCGAGCTTTCCCGCTTTTAAAACCAGTTTTTCCGAACCGATAACATCGACCAGAATATTGTAAACCGCATCCACATCCTTAGCGATAGGGTTTTGTGAATCTGTATGATTTAGCGGCAAAGGCAGCTTATTTTCATGAGATGCCTGTATATTATTTTTTTTGGGCAAATATTTTTGCAGAAAGTTTTTGAATGACATAATAGTTCCTTTACAAAAGTATAGTTGCAGAAAAATGTGCACGATTTATTCTCATCGATTGAGAATTTATATGATGAGTAACCCGCTCGGAACTTAGTGCTTTTACAAGCGCGGGCTCCAGAGCGGGTCATTATGTCAGAAAATATGCCAGAATTATTCGCTGAGAATGTGAACCCTTATCTTTGCCGTTATAGCAGGGTGAACCTTTATCACGGCATCATAATCACCAATACCTTTTACTTCGCCTCTTATATCGATCTTTCTCTTATCTATATCGATATTAAAATCTTTTTTCAGCGCATCTGCAACATCCTTGCCTGTCACCGAACCGAATAATTTACCGCCGTCACCGATGCGAACCAAAATACTGACTTCTACTTTTTCAAGCTGTGCAGCCATCAGCCGTGCTTCATCAGTAGCCTGCTGCTGTTTTCTTTCAGCAGAGCCCTTTTTTGCTTTAGCTACGTTTATATTATTGCTCGTTGCTTCAATAGCTATATTTTTAGGGAAAAGGAAATTTCTCGCATATCCTTCTGATACTTCAATAATATCACCTTTTTTCCCTACCTTTTTCTGATCCTGTACGAGGATTACTTTCATTATTATCAACCTCTTTTATAATTTTTTTTGCTAACTCAACGGCCCTGTCTTCTATTTCCTGCAGATTGCCATTTTTTACCTGAGCACCTGCAACATTAAGATGTCCGCCACCGCCGAAAGCTTCCATAAGGATCTGAACATTAAGTTCACCGAGTGAACGAGCGCATATGCCTATCGAGTTTGGCAGCAAATGAAAAAATACCAGGCTCATCCGTGCTTGATCAATACTGAGCAGAAAATCGGCTATTTGTGCCGAGACTATCTGAATATTTGGAGCATCATCAGGGCAAATCGAAACAACCAATCCGCCTTCAAAAAATTTGGAATTTGATATAGCCTTGGCTCTGACGAGATTTGTCGCATAATCCGTACGGAATAACTGGCTGACAAGTTGAGGATCAGCGCCATTACGCCGCAAATAAGCGACTGCATCAAAAGTACGCACACCTGTCTGAACCTGAAAATTTTTCGTGTCAACAATAATTCCAGCATATAATGCCGTTGCATCGATACGTGAGATCAAGGGATCTTCGCTGAAATACATAAGCAGCTCTGTAACAAGCTCACTTGTAGATGATGACGAAGGTTCTATATAGATCAAAAGAGAATTCTGAATTACATTCTCAGAACGGCGATGATGATCAATAACAACTACATCCTTGGTATTTTGCAGCAATGATTGTCCGGCTACAAGATGAGGAATATGTGTGTCGACAACAAAAAGGGCCGGATTTATCGCTGTCAAATTAAGGGCTTCCTCTTCGGTGATAAACATACCTGCATAATCAGGGCTGTCCTTGATGAGTTCGGCAAATTTATCAATGCCCTCATTCATATCACTCAGAATAATATGGACTTCTTTTTCCATGAATTTTGCCATAGCAGCTACACCGATGGCAGCACCCAAACTGTCAAAATCTTCATTGTGGTGCCCCATAACAAAAACGATGTCGGCCTTTTCGATTATTTCCCCTATGGCATGGGCAACAACACGTGATTTCACACGAGTATGCTTTTCCACAGCCTTGGTCTTGCCACCAAAAAATTTGACCTTACTGTCAATATTTATAGCTACCTGGTCACCGCCGCGACCAAGAACCAAATCAAGATTTGATTGTGCAAGTGCTCCCAGTTCCTCCATCGACATCCCTTCGCGAGTCTGTACTAGGCTGATACTCAATGTTATAGGGAATTTATTAGGACCGCGCATGGCTCGGATACGATCAAGCACATCAAATTTATCCGCTATAGCCAGATCAAGAGACTGATGCTCAAGAATTACTATATAAAGATCATCATCAAGACGACGCAATAGTGCCCTAAGTGAATGAGCCCATTTATCGAGTATGCTGTTTGCCTCAAACAAAATAGATGTACGCTGTGCTTCACTGAGACCCTGCATAGCATCGTCATAATTATCTATCTGAATATACCCGAAAAGTATAGCATGAGCCGCCGTATTACGTTTAAACTCTTCTACTTTTGTCACATCAGAAATATAAAGTGCCATAAGACCGTTAAGATCAGTATTAGTGGATACAGGTCTATACTTCAGCAGGTAGAATTTATTATTATTGCTGAATATAGTTTCCCCGGTCTGCCCCCAAAAAGGATCAAGATTAAGACTGGGCCAGAATTTATGAATGACAATTCCCAGCTCAGGTTCCCTGCCCAGCCATCTTATCAGCTCATCATTGTGCCATTCAAGACGACTGTCGCGATCCACAATGAGAATAACCTGAGGCAGCTGATCAAGCGCCAGATTAGATAACTCATTCACATTTTTTATCACATTATGATAATAATCGGCCAATGCATTTTGCCGGTCATGATTACGTTCCCGCAAAAACAGTAAAAGACATATCAACAATAAAAGCCCGGCCACTGCCAAGTATATATTGTAGCACAAAAGCGTTAAAAGAAGTCCGGCAATAATGACAAGTGTAATGCAAATGTCAATCCATGATGATAATCTGCGCGGCATATTCATACTCCTTAACTAATTACTGCCTCTTTTGGAAAGGCGGGCCCTATAATCAAAAATCATATCGAACAGCCCTGCATACATAAGAATTTCCATAAAGGGAGTAAAAACAACAAAAACCATTATCAAAATCTTGGGGAGCGCAGGCAGCTTAAAATGCTGCAAGCCGCAATATAAAAGCGAAAGTCCCTGCAGACGGCAGAACATGGATGCAAAATAGTTGATATTAAAGGACACATTGTACAGCATTTCAACGCCGCGAGTATTACCCCAATACATGCCAATCAGGGAAAAACCAAACAAAAATAAGAACACTATCGGCATCCGCCAGTTTGCAAACGGCGGCAGTCCCTCAAGATTTTTTTCACCAAGCCGCTTTAAAAGCCGATGTGTCAAAAGAAAATTTATTAAAGCACTGCCAACAGCTGAAAGTGCTATTCCGGCAGGCAATGACAGTGCTATAAGCTTCATCACTGCTCTAATCTGTTCGGTACGGGACTGAATATCGGCATCAGCCAGCCCCATCGACTTGTACATTTCAATCGATGACTCTGTTGCAGAATTAAGTATCGTCTGCATATCCTGAAAAAAATCCACTTTCATCAAAAAAAACGCAGCCCCAAGCGCTATCAGCACAGAAAGCACAGATGCAATCATCGCAAAAATAAGATTCTTCGTAGGTGAAAAACGGTTGAAACCCATCCCCAGAGCGGGACTGACAAACAGCGTCACGGTCAGCACAGACAAAAAAGAATAAATACCAAAAACCATGCCTGCTATCAAGCTGGAAGCAACAATAGAAATAACTCCCCAACGCAGACCATGTCTGAAAATATTTATCGCTATGGGAACAGGTAAAATATAAACGAGAAAGAAAAACATAGGCAGAGCTGTTCCCATTATTGCCATAATAACGGTAACAGCTGTAAGCATCGCACCTTCAATAAGCGGACGAGTCGTGTAATTTGCCATTATCTGAGCCTTTCGGATGAAAATTTTCGATCTGGAGTTGTCAGCAGCTGTACTTTTTATAACAAGGCAGAATCACCTGAAAATGCAAGCAACCAGTTTACAAATAAAAATCGCAAAGATAAGCATTCATATTCAAATATTTATTATAATATACTTTTTAAACTTATGCAAAATAATATAATTTTTAAGATTTCATATCTACAAAATTAACACTTTCTATCCATAATAAAAAGCTTCACTAGTTATGTTTTTCACTTTATTTACAATTTTTTATGAACTTGTTACAATTGCGATAGATAAAGAAATAGCATTACAGTAAGGTAAAATTCATTTATGGAGAGAAGAAAAATGAAAATACTAGTATGCATAAAGCAAGTACCGGGAACGAACAAGGTGGAAGTGGATGAAAAGACAGGAGTGCTGAAAAGGAACGGGACGGACAGCAAGATGAATCCGTATGATCTGTACGCGCTGGAGACGGGGCTGAGACTCAAGGAGAAGTACGGCGGTACAGTAAGCGTTATCACAATGGGTCCGCCGCAGGCAAAGGCTGTTTTGTACGAGGCTTTTGCGATGGGTGCGGATAACGGGGCGCTCATAACGGACAGGAAGTTTGGCGGAGCGGATGTGCTGGCAACGAGCCGGACGCTGTCCCAGGGTATAAGGAGGTTCGGCAGTTTTGATGTTATTTTGTGCGGGCTGCAGACGACAGACGGAGATACGGCACAGGTAGGACCGGAAGTGGCAGAGCTGCTGGATATACCGAGTGTCTGCAATGTCCAGAGGATCGAAAAGGCCGAACAAGGCAGTATCATAGTGGATATGGATATGCCGCATGATATAGAAACGATAAAGGCAGCTTTTCCCTGTCTGCTGACAGTAAACAAGGATATCTGCCAGCCGCGGCTTCCTTCTTATCTTCGCAAGCAGCAGACAATGAAAAAGGATATAGATATATATACTTTCAGTGATATGGAAGATAAGGATGAAGAAAAGTACGGTCTGACGGGTTCGCCGACGAGTGTGCAGCGGATCTTTCCTCCGATAAGCGATAAGGTGCAGGAGCATTTGGAGGGAACGAGCAGGGAACTGGCGCAGAAGATATACACCACCTTAAAGCAGAAAAAATTCATAGCGGGATAGAGGGAAAAACCATGGCAAAACTATTGATTCATCAGGAAAAGATAACGGATGCCAAAGCACTGGCAATGATCTGTCCGTTCGGCGCTATGCAGGAAAAAGACGGCCGGCTGAGCATAAATGCAGGCTGCCGCATGTGCAGGCTGTGTGAAAAGAAGGGCCCCAAAGGGGCAATAGAATATGTAGAAGATAAAAAGGCACCGCAGATCGATAAAACAAAATGGCGGGGCATAGCCGTCTACGTGGACCATGTGGACGGATCGATCCATCCCGTAACATATGAATTGCTGGGAAAAGCAAAAGAACTGGCAGGAAAAATAAAACAGCCTGTTTACGCGCTTTTCATAGGAAGCGGTATAAAGCATAAGGCCGAAGAGCTTCTGCACTACGGAGCGGATAAAGTATATATCTGTGATAAATCACAGCTGGAATACTTTAAAATCGAAGCATATACCAGTGTCTTTGAAGAATTCATCACCAAAATAAAACCCGCAGCCATTCTCGTGGGTGCCACACCGGTGGGAAGACAGCTGGCTCCGCGCGTAGCGGCACGTTTCGGCACAGGTCTTACGGCGGACTGCACCATCCTTGACATAAAAGAAAACACCGATCTTGTTCAGATACGTCCGGCCTTCGGCGGCAATATTATGGCCGAGATACTCACCCCGAACACAAGACCGCAGATGGCTACCGTGCGCTATAAGATAATGGACGCTCCCAAATGGAGCGACACGGCAACGGGAACGGTACATGAGCTTGCCATAAGCGACGAAAAACTGAAAAGCCGCATTCAGGTGCTCGGCGTCACCAAAAAACCAAAAGAAAAAACAATAGACGGAGCAGATGTCATTGTCGTTGCCGGACGCGGCATCAAAAAAAAGGACGACCTGAAAATGCTCGAAGAACTGGCCGACCTGCTGGGAGGACAGACAGCCTCCACAAGACCGCTGGTAGAGGCGGGCTGGATGGACCCCAAAAAGCAAATAGGACTCAGCGGACGCACAGTAAGACCAAAACTTATCATTACCTGCGGAGTATCCGGTTCAGTCCAGTTTGTGGCGGGCATGAACCATGCCGACACCATCTTTGCCATAAACAATGACCCTAAAGCTGCCATCTTCAAGACGGCAAACTATGCGGTAAAAGCAGATATTTACGACGTGATCCCCGAGCTGATCCAAAAAATAAAGACAGGGGGAAAAGCACTATGACACCTTATAAACAAATAACCGAAGAAGACCTCCGGAACCTGAGCGAAATAACGGGCAGAGAAAGAATCCTCTGGCAAAAAGAAATCAATGAAGAATACAGCCATGACGAACTGAGTGCGGGACGCCATTATCCGGAACTGGTCATAAAAGCCGCGGCTGCGGAAGAAATATCCAAGATCCTCGCCTACGCAAATAAAAACAACATCCCCGTGACCCCGAGAGGTGCCGGCACAGGACTTGTAGGCGCCGCGGTGGCTGTCGAGCAGGGTATCCTGCTCGACACCACCCTCATGAACCACTTCATAGAACTTGATGAGCAAAACCTCACCCTCACCGTAGAACCGGGAGTACTGCTCATGGAACTTGCCGAATACGTAGAAAAAAGAGGCTATTTCTACCCGCCGGACCCGGGAGAAAAATCAGCAACTATAGGCGGCAACATCAGCACCAATGCCGGAGGAATGCGAGCCGTCAAATTCGGCGTCACCCGCGACTATATCCGCGGCCTTGAAATAGTCCTTGCCGACGGAACAATAATGACACTGGGCGGCAAAACAGTAAAAAACAGCTCCGGCTATGCCTTAAAAGACCTTATAGTAGGCTCGGAAGGAACACTGGCGATCATCACCAAAGCGATCCTGCGGCTTTTGCCCCTGCCCCAAAAAAACGTCAGCCTGCTCGTCCCCTTCCCTACACTTGAACAAGCAATAAGCGCCGTCCCCCCCATCATAAAATCCAAAGCCATCCCCACCGCAATAGAATTCATGGAAAAAGAAGTAATAAAAGACGCCGAAGAATACCTCGGCAGAAAATTCCCGGACAACCAGGCGGACGCCTACCTGCTGCTCAAATTCGACGGAGGCACGATGGAAGAAATAGCCTCCTACTATGACTCTGTGGCACACATCTGCCTTGAACAGGGAGCGACCGACCTGCTCATAGCCGACACCGACGAAAGAGCCGAAGCCATCTGGAAAGCAAGAGGAGCATTCCTTGAAGCAATAAAAAGCTCCACCACGGCCATGGACGAAGTAGACGTAGTAGTACCGCGCAGCAGCGTCAACGACCTCGTCGAATACATCCACCAGCTGCAAAAACAAACAGGCACAAGAATAAAATGCTTCGGGCACGCAGGAGATGGCAACCTGCACGCCTACATCCTCAAAGATGATATGACAGAAGAACAATGGGAAAAAACCCTGGAAATGACAATGGGAAAAATGTACCAGAAAGCCCACAGCCTTAAAGGAAGCGTTTCAGGAGAACACGGCATAGGCTACGCAAAAAAAGAATACCTGAAAAAATCCATGCCGGAAGAAGCCATACAGATCATGAAAGGGATCAAAAAAGCTTTTGATCCGCTCAATATTTTGAATCCCTGCAAGGTTTGTCAGTAAAAAGTATTATAAAAATGCCACCCATGAGTCAGTTTTTGAACCCGACTCATGGGTGGTATTTCGGCACAAAAATATATTTATCTATTCGCTCCCGCCTGCGATGAGATCCAACTTACCAGTCGCCGGATGTATTATAAAACCATGCACCGGTATATCAGCAGGCAAATATTTGCAGTTCCTTATATTATTTACGGAATCTATCACATTCTGCTCAGGACGGCAGAACAAATCTGCCCAATTTTTAAGTGTCGGTTTTATATCTGCGATGATATCTTCGTTTATGCCCCGCTCACGCATATGTTCTGCCATACTTTCAGAAGAAGTTTTTTCCATGCCGCATTCATAGTGACCAATGACAATTATTTCCCGCACCTGCAGTTCATAAACACACACCATCAAACTTTTTATTACGTCATTTAATCCCCTGCCGACGACATTGCCCGCTATTTTTATCATTTTCACATCGCCGCGCTCAATGCCCGCAGCCGACTCCAGTAAATTAACAAGACGTGTATCCATGCAGGTAACTATTGCTGTTTTCCATCTGGGAATTTTATCCAACTTTACAGGATGATTTTTCTGCAGAAAGCTTACATTGGCCCGAATGATTTCGTCAACAATATTCATAAGATAACCTCCCTATTTGCTTTTCACTGACAGCCGCGTCTTGATGAATTCATTGAATTCATCCATTGATCCTTTTGCAAAGCCGGCTTTTTCAATGATAAACGCACCTCTGTTTCTGGTGAAAAATAAATAAAAATACTTATCGCGCTCCACAATTTTATTAAGTGTGTCATAGGTAACTTTCTCACGTTTATTTTCCGTTTCGACAAACATATGATGTTCATAAAAACGGATTTTCAAAAATTTACCGTTTCTTTTCGCCAGGACAAAAGCACTGATATAGCCCGATATGAAATACATTGTTACCATTACGATAATAAACATGCCTACGCGCTCTACCGAACGATTATTGGCATATTCCAGAACACTGATAAGAATAAGCACTGCAATATACAGCCAAAGCTGTCTGTGCAGGTTTATATAATTGACAAAATCACGGCAGAGTGATCTATTAAAATTAGTTTGGGTTATAAATTTTTCATTCATATGTCTAAATCCTATCCGCTAAATTTTTAAATTTTCTCATTTAAAAAAGATAAAAAATCGGGGAAACTTACATCTGTAAAATTAGCTTTCGGCAAAACATACATCACTGCATCAGGCCCTTTTGTAAAAACAAACAGATATTTCTCGTTGTGAGCGTATTTCTTTATCTCACCGTAAGGCAGCTGTATTCGTTTTTCACCGGCTTCAATACCGACCTGCATATCATCAAAAGTCATTTTTATACGCTGTCCGCCGTCTTTTTGGTACATATTCTTACCTATATACCACGGTGCGCATAAAATAACGGCAGTAAGTGCCAACCCGGGAAGAAACCCAGCATTGGCAGTAAATGCGCCGCCGGCAGAATACCCCGCAGCAATAAATATCGGCACTGTCAGTGTCAGAAGTATTCCTATACATAAAAAAAATATAAAAACAGCATTATGCCATACCATATGCTTTGCCGCGGCCATGCAGAGTTCTCTAGTCAAAGTAGATTCAATAATGATTTTGGTTTTCATGTTGAGAAACCTTGTAAAAAACGGCATATGCCAAAAAGCAGCACTGCCGTTTTTATCCTTAAAATATATTTTGGGCACAAACGATAGTCTGATTGCGATTGGGACCGACAGAAACAAAACCGATTTTGACATCTGCTACCTCTGAAATACGTTTCAGATAAACTTTTGCCTGCTCAGGCAGGTCATCGTATTTTTTGATAGAAGATGTATCTGTGTTCCAACCCTTGAACGTTTCATATACCGGTTCGACTTTACCGAAAATACGAAGATTAGCCGGCATTTCATCAATTATTTTACCATTGTATTTATAGGCAACACACATTTTTATTTCATCAAAATGATCTAAAATATCAAGACGGGTAATGGCAAGATAATCCAAGCTGCCTATATACCCGGCATATTTGACCACGCAACCGTCAAGCCAGCCGGTACGCCGGGGTCTGCCGGTAACTGTGCCAAACTCATGCCCGACATTACGGATCTGATTGCCGGTTTCATTCAGCTGTTCTGTAGGAAACGGTCCTTCGCCCACACGAGTACAGTAAGCTTTAACCACACCCACTGCCATATCAATCTTCTTTGGGCCAATGCCGGCGCCGACGCAAACACCGCCGGAAATAGGGTGTGAAGCAGTAACGTAAGGATACGTACCGTAATCGATGTCCAGCATAGTCGCCTGCGCACCTTCAAACAGTATTTTCTCGCCGTTCTTCACCGCATTGTTCAAATAAGAAGGTGTGTCAAGTACAAACGGGCGGAGTTGATCCGCATAACCGCGATATTCCGCAAGAATTTTTTCATAATCAAGCGGCGGATGATTATACAGCACTTCAAGTTCTCTGTTTTTTATCTCCAGTATAATTTTCAGCTTTTCAGCAAAAGTTTCATCATCAATAAGATCGCACATACGAATGCCTATGCGTCTGTCACGATCCATGTAGCACGGACCGATACCTCTTTTTGTTGTCCCGATTTTCAGCTGCCCGCGGCAATCTTCTTCAAGTCCGTCCATGAGACGATGATAAGGCATAACGACCTGCGCACGATTAGAGATAAGATAATCGGCAATTTCCACGCCCTCTTTTTTCAATCCGGCAACTTCATTCAAAAGCACTTCCGGATCAAAAACGACACCGTCACCTACGACACATCTTTTTCCTTTATATAAAATACCGGATGGCATCAGACGCAGTTTAAATTCTTTGCCTTCAACACTTACAGTATGTCCGGCGTTGCTGCCGCCCTGATAGCGGACAACAATATCAGCCTGTTCAGCAAGATAATCAACGATTTTTCCTTTTCCTTCATCGCCCCACTGCGTTCCTGTAACAACAACTGTCGACATATAGTATCCCTCTTTCTGTGACGAAAATCGTCACGGTAAATTACATTTAGATGTCAGACCCCAGTCTGTTTTATCCGATGACTAACCCATCTAATACTCCCGCTTCTGCAAGCGATGAGTAAAGAGCGGCTAAGACCCTGGATAAATTTGGCTACTATTCAGGCGGTGTCAAAACGCCGTCTGAATTAAGTCTCCATTTATCGCATCAAATGCCAAAACGGGCCAATATCATGTCGACATTGCGCAGAAACCACTTATACTCGAAGCAATTATCGACTTCTTCCTTGCTGAGATATTGCATAATATCCGGATCTTTTTCTATATTTGTACGGAAATCTTCGCCTGCCATCCAGCGTTTCATAGCATTGCGCTGTACCCATTTATAGGCATCCTCGCGCAGAACACCTTTGCTTACAATAGCAAGCATAATGCGCTGGCTGTAGATCAGGCCCCCCGTCTTATTCATATTTTCGATCATGGCATCAGGATAGACAAGTAATTTATCAATTATATTTGTAAACTTGCGCAGACAATAATCAACTGTTATCGTGCTGTCCGGCAAGATTACACGTTCAACGGAAGAGTGAGATATATCACGTTCATGCCAAAGCGTGATGTCTTCGAGTGAGGCCAAAGCATTGCCGCGGACAAGACGCGCAAGACCTGATATTCGTTCACAGGTTATTGGATTTCTTTTATGCGGCATAGCGGAAGAACCTTTTTGCCCGGGGCTGAAATATTCCTCAGCTTCACGTATGTCGGTACGCTGCCAGTTGCGCACTTCCGTGGCAAATCTTTCCAGAGAACTCGCTGTTATGGCAAGCATTGTCATATATTCAGCATGGCGGTCACGCTGCACTACCTGCGTAGCCAACGGTACGGGAGTGAGTCCCAATTTTTTACAGACCAATTCTTCAATACGAGGATCTATATTAGAATATGTGCCTACAGCTCCCGACAGCTTGCCGACTGCAACATTTTCGCGTGCGTTTTCTATGCGTTTTAAATCACGGCCAAGCTCCGAATACCAAAGAGCAAACTTCAATCCCAGCGTCATAGGTTCGGCATGTATTCCGTGAGTGCGACCGATACACGGTGTATGACGAAACTCATCGGCCCGGCGCAGCAAAACATCACGCAAGCCCTTGATATCTTTAATGATTATGTCAGCAGATTTTTTCATCATGATGCCGAGAGCAGTATCCTTGACATCACTTGAGGTCAGGCCTTTATGTATATATTTAGAATCATCACCGACGTATTCGGCAACATTCGTAAGGAATGCAATAATATCATGATTGGTGACTTTTTCGATTTCTTTGACGCGCGGCAGATCAAATTTTGCTTTGGAGCGGATGTTATCGGCAGCTTCCTTCGGAATCTGACCAAGTTCGGCCATAGCTTCACACGCAGCTATTTCTACATCAAGAATAACTTCGAATTCGTGCTGGAGTGTCCATATATTACCCATTTCAGGATTTGTATAACGTTCAATCATCTGGCTGTGTCCTCCTAGACAAAAAAAATATACGGGGGTACTTTTTACCCCCGTATATCATAGCATCGACCAGCTGTCATGTCAATTTAAACTACTGTTCATATATTAAAATTAAATGGTGCCTCAGAGCGGAATCGAACCACTGACACGGGGATTTTCAGTCCCCTGCTCTACCGACTGAGCTACCGAGGCATCAACAGATAAAAAAATAACATGGCATCCCATGTTATTATAAGCAAATGGCGACCCGAAGGGGATTTGAACCCCTGACCTCCGCCGTGACAGGGCGGCATTCTAACCAACTAAACTACCGGGCCATTGGTGGGCGATAACAGGATCGAACTGCTGACATCTTGCTTGTAAGGCAAGCGCTCTCCCAGCTGAGCTAATCGCCCATATTATTGGTGACGCCTATGGGATTCGAACCCATGAACCCGCCGTGAAAGGGCGGTGTCTTAACCGCTTGACGAAGGCGCCACATGCACATGTATGCTTTATTTCTCATTCATGAGCAAAGATATTCTATCATATTTTAAAATTAAATGCAAGCATTCTTTTAATTTTATAGAACACTACATACTTTCTTCCCAATAAATCTCTGATATCTCTCGGCAAAATCCTGAAATAATATTAATTTTTCCCTATTGCCTGATTGCCCCGCGAAGGTGCGGTATTTGCAGGAGCAGACTGGGCTGCCTGACCCTGAGAATTATCCTGCGGTGCAGCAGACGGCTCCTTCAACTCACTTTTAGGTACAGTGGAAGCATCAGGTTTTGTCTTATCGATGCTTTTATCCTTGCCCGACTCCTTATCTGAGACCGGTTTCGATGTTGTAATATGCATGCGTCCTATCGCAGGATCATCTGCGGGAACCTCTCTTGCTGTTGAAGGAATGGCATTTTTATATTCAGCGGCAGCCCTTTCCATAGCAGTACGCATAGATGCCGTCATATCAATACCAAGAGTATCAGACATAGACTGCCGTAATTTGATAATATCTGGAATCCAATAGCTTATTCCGTCTATATACATAGGTATCCCCGGAACCATATCTGTTTTCAGCCCATTATTATGAGCTTCCTGCAATGAACCAAAAAAGGCCAGAAGCTGCCTGATCGACATATCAGTTTTCACTGTATCAAATACTTCCGCTATTATAGAAGGAATGCGGGGAATAATTGACGGCGACAACACTTTATCCATAACAGCTTTCATAAACTTCTGCTGTCTGCCTATGCGCCCTATATCTCCCTCTTCATCACGATAACGCACATAAGTTACAGCTGTTTTACCGTCCATATGCTGCATGCCGGGATGAAGATTTATGTCGAGACCGCCCTCATCATCCCACGGATCACTGTAAACCATACGCTTTTCTACATCAATATCAACCCCGCCTATGGCATCAATAATTTTTTGAAAACCTTCCATGTTTATTATAATATAATGATCCATGGGAACACCAAGAAACTGTTCTACGGTCTGACGTGTCAGATCATGTCCGCCGTAAGCATACGCGGCATTGATCTTATCCCAGCCATATCCTTTTATTTTTACGCGTGTATCACGCGGAACCGATAAAAGAGCAGCCTGATTTTTTTTGGGATCGATGGTCGCAACCATCAGGGTATCACTTCTACCAACGTCGTCATGGCGTGAATCGACCCCCATTATCATAACCGTAGCTTTGTCTGCCGCTACCAGCATCCCGCTGTCCTGTTTGGTTTTATCCGGTGTACTGTCCCAAAATCCGGCAAATAAGGCTCCGCAGCCGGCAGCAATCAAAAAAACAAACAACAATATTATGACGGGAAAATATTTTCTTTTCTTTTTATGCATAGTAAAGACTCCAATAACCATATAGTATTAATAACATATAAACGCTATTTTATATTATAAATTCTGTTCTCGTTCAGTGCAATCTTTTTATATACAGATTCATTTATGCTATATTCAGGACATGGAAAAATGATTTACAATATGACATTCATTCAGAATTGACATATTTTTTTATACGATGGTATAATTATCAGCATGTTGGTATCCTTCTCTGCGAAGCGGCTGACTGTTTTTAATCCCGGGCGGATAAATTCCTTCTTGAACAGAAGCTTTATCAATCGGAAATAGATTACTTGGAGGAATAACTTAATGTCAAAGAAAATTTTCCCATTGAATGCCGATAAACTTGAAAAAATCATTGAAAAATATCCTACGCCTTTTCATATCTATGATGAAAAAGCTATCAGAGCAAATATGCGGCGATTGTTTAAAGCCTTTTCATGGGCACCGGGATTTCGTGAGTACTACGCCGTTAAGGCAGCACCTAATCCGCGTCTGCTGCAAATATTAGCTGAGGAAGGAGCAGGCGCCGACTGCAGCTCTCTGCCGGAACTTATTCTTTCTGAGAAATCGGGAATAATCGGTGAAAAAATAATGCTCACATCAAATGATACTCCAGCCGATGAATTTCAAAAAGCTATAGCATTGGGCGCTATAATAAATCTGGATGATATCTCACATATCGCATATTTGGAAAAAAATGCAGGATTGCCGGAAATAGTTTCTTTTCGTTATAATCCGGGACCTGTACTTGAAGGCAATGACATAATCGGTAAACCGGAAGAAGCAAAATACGGTTTGACCCGTGAGCAGATATTTGAAGCTTATACTATTATGAAGGAAAAAGGTATAAAACGTTTTGGACTGCATACCATGGTAATATCCAATGAACTTTGCGAAAATGCTTTTTCAGCTACCGCAGAAATGATGTTTACTCTGGCAGTAGAGCTAAAAGAAAAACTCGGTATTTCAATGGAATTTATAAATCTGGGCGGTGGTATCGGTATTCCTTACAAACCCGAAGATAATGAAGTGAATCTGGAAATAATGGGTGAAAACATAAAGAAAATTTATGAAAAAATCATGCTGCCGGCAGGTTTGAATAAAACAGAAATAGCCTTTGAATCCGGAAGAGCCATAACCGGTCCATACGGCTACCTCGTTTCCACTGTGCTGCATGAAAAGAAAACCTACAAGGATTATATAGGTCTTGATGCGTCTATGGCCAATCTGATGCGTCCCGGCATGTATGGCGCATATCATCATATTGTTGTGGCCGGCAAAGAAAATGAACAACCGGTAAATACTTATGATGTGACGGGTTCGCTTTGCGAAAATTGCGATAAATTTGCTGTTGACCGTAAACTTCCGGAAATTGCTATCGGTGACAAAGTCATTATTTTTGACACGGGAGCGCATGGTCATTCAATGGGTTTCAATTACAACGGTAAATTACGCAGTGCCGAGTTATTACTGAAAGAAGACGGTTCAATAGAACTCATTCGCAGGGCAGAAACCATTGATGATTATTTTGCCACACTCGGCGGATTTGCGGGAAGTATCATGCAGGAGTAGGAAAATGAAGATTGCAGCAAGTGACTTTGATCGTACTTTATTTTTTCCCGAACATTATTCCACCAGCGGCGGTATCGCAGAAACTGATCTTGAATCCATCGACAGATGGCGTGCAGCGGGACACCAATTTGGTATTGTCACAGGCAGAAGCTACAGAATGCTCCAGCATGGTATAAAAGACAGCAGTCTTTCTCTCGATTTTGCAGTCTGCCTCACAGGAGCTACTATTTATAATAAAGACGGCAGCCTGCTTTTTCAGGATGTATTAAATAACGTCAGCAGCAGAGAGCTCATTTCGCTGCCGGTTGTGGGACAAAGCAGGCATATTGCCTGCCTTACGGCATATGGTGAATACATTTATGTGCAATCAGAGCTTTCGTGGTTTAAAATTATAGATGATCTTCCCGAATTTACACAAATTGATCTTTTCACGGCACAATGCCTAAAAGGTATATGTCAGATAAGTTTACAATATGAAAGCGAAGAAAAAGCTGCAGCTGCTGTTAATGAGATAAATAAAATGAACCTGGGTGTGCACGCCTATCGCAATGCTCAGGCAGTGGATATAGTAAACAATTCTGTCAACAAGGCTGTCGGTCTTGACAATCTTCTTGCGGAAAACGGTTGGAGGCAATGGGGTGTATTGACCATTGGCGACGGGGCAAATGACCTGCCCATGATAGACATGTTTGCCGGCTTCACCCTCGTTTCTGCCGATGCAGAAATTCAAAAACACGCAGCCAAAGTATACAGTAGCGTCGCCGAGATGCTGTCCGATAATATTTAAAAAACCCTCTTATCTGCGAACGATAAGAGGGTAAAAGAAAAGCTGTCATAAAGACAGCTTATTTTCATAAATTGGTCGGAGCAGCAGGATTCGAACCTGCGACCCCCTGGTCCCAAGCCAGGTGCTCTACCAAGCTGAGCCATGCCCCGAACGATAAATATTATATACAATATAAAACGTTTTGTCAAATCTTTTAACAAAAAGACTTTTTTATAAACGATTATTTATTTTTTAACTAAAACACTTTTATTTTCAAAAAGTATTTATTACAATATAAAGAAAAACCATATTGGAGGCCTGTATTTCTTTGGATGATATTACTACAATAATTTTTTTGATCTGCGGCGGTTTTATATCCGGATTCGTGGATTCTATAGCCGGCGGCGGAGGGATAATATCCCTGCCCGTTATTCTTTTGACCGGAATGAATCCTGTGGCGGCATTAGCGACCAATAAAATGGCTGCTGTGATGGGTTCCTTTACCAGTGCGGTGACTTTCATAAGGAACGGAAAAGTTGATATCAGCCTCATAAAATATCTATTTCCCCTGTCATTGGCAGGCTCTCTGGCGGGAGTGCTTGTTGTCCGTCTGATACCGGCGGACTTTCTGCGTCCGCTCGTAGTCATTCTTCTGGTTTTGATCACTATTTACACATTATGCAGAAAAAACTGGGGTCAGTCGGCCACATATCATGGAACGACAAAAAAAATTCTTATAAGCAGTATTTTTGTAGCACTTATAATAGGTTTTTACGATGGATTTTTCGGACCGGGAACAGGATCCTTCCTGATGTTTGCCTTCTTGTGCATGGGACTTGATTTCGTGGGTGCCGCCGCAAATGCCAGAGTTTTAAACTTTGCCAGTAACTTTTCTGCCGTGGTGGCCTTCGCTTATTTGGGACAGATTTATTTTCATTATGCTATACCCATGGGCTTAGCCATGGTGATAGGAGCCTATTGTGGAACAAAAGCGGCATTATCACATGGCGCAGCTTATGTAAAACCGCTTTTTGTTCTAATGACAGTTCTGCTCATTGGCAAGCAAGTTTGGGATTTATTTAAATGAACGTGCAGCATATTTAGTGGCAAATACTGCGTTCGGAAAATTGGAGGGATGAGTGCATATGCTTTACGCAATAATTGATATTGGTTCAAGTACAGTGCGAATGGCTGTATATAACATAAACTATGGAAAAATAGAAATGCTTATGAAAAAAAAGCATACACTTGGTTTGGCAGCATATGTAAAGGATGGCAAATTGCAGCAGTCCGGAATAGATAAGCTCTGCAATATTTTAAATGAATTCAGGGACTTTCTGAACGATTTCAGGATAGAAAATGTATCAGCCTTCACTACCGCAGCTGTTCGTAATGCAAAAAACAGCAGTGCTGTCATCGATGAATTGCAAAGCCGTACGCATATTCCTGTACGAATAATAACAGGCGATGAAGAAGCGGAATTTGATTTCATCGGCGTAATGCGCGAGATCAGCGCCAAAACAGGGATCATTATTGATGCAGGCGGTGCCAGCACGGAAGTGATCTACTATAAAAACTCAGCCATTGAAAAAAAGACCAGTATCCCTTTGGGCGCTCTTTTGCTGCACACAAAATATGTAGAAGATTTTCTTCCGAGCAGTGACGAAATAAGCGATATGCAGAAAGAAACGATAGCGGCCTTACTCACGCTGAAAGATTTCACCGGCATCAAGATAACAGATATATGCGGTATAGGCGGTACAGCAAAAAGCATGCGTCTTTTATACAACAATATATTTACTCTTCCCGATGCTAACGCATGCATGGAGGTAAAAAACTTCGATGAGATTATAAATCGTTACACGCGCGATCAGCAAATGACGCAAGAACATATAGTCACTTTGCTCAAGACAGCTCCTGATCGGCTGCAGACAATAATCCCAGGCATAGTTTTGATCAATACTGTCTGCCATCATTTTGGGGCTGATCACTTTATTTACAGCGATACCGGCATGCGTGAAGGGTTTATTTATGACCAAATCATCAATAAAAATAAACTATGACATACCTGAGGGAGATTTTACAGTTTGGAAAAAAATAAAAATTTGCAGCGCAGTCTAAAAGATCGCCATATCCAAATGATAGCGCTTGGCTGTGCCATCGGTACAGGTCTGTTTTATGGATCTGCCAGTACAATTCAGCTGGTAGGTCCCGCTGTCATGCTCTCATATTTGATAGGCGGTGTATTCATCTATTTAGTTGTCAGAGCCTTGGGTGAAATGTCAGTCCACAATCCTGTTTCAGGTTCATTCAGTGCATATGCTTATGATTATTGGGGAGAATTTCCCGGCTTCCTGTCAGGATGGAACTACTGGTTCAATTATGTGGCGGTATCTATGGTTGAAGTATCCGTTGTCGGCATTTATATGCAATATTGGTTTCCTGGTCTGCCGGCTTGGATTGCGGGACTGGCCTTGTTCCTTCTTGTAAATGCCATAAATCTCATGGATGTCCGCTCATTCGGTGAAATAGAATTTTGGGGAGCTTTGATAAAAGTAACTGCTATCTTACTTATGATAATCTTTGGACTGCTTATGATTTTCGTCGGTATAGGCGCTTCTGCTCCTGTGGGTCTGGATAATCTGCTTAATAACGGCGGTTTTTTCCCTAAAGGGATCATCGGAATGATGTTGTCCTTTGTCGTGGTGACTTTTTCTTTTGGCGGAACCGAGCTTATAGGAATAACGGCAGGTGAAGCAGAAAATCCGAAAGAAACTATACCTAAAGCGATAAATCTGATCATCGGGCGAATTCTTTTGTTTTACGTAGGCTCAATGTTCGTACTTGTCACCTTGTATCCCTGGGACAAAGTCGGCATGAATGGCAGCCCGTTTGTCCAAATCTTTTCGGCCATAGGCTTTCCGTCTGCAGCATCTGTATTGAATATCATTGTTTTGACCGGGGTATTTTCCGCCTATAACAGCTGCCTGTACAGTAACGCACGTATGCTTCACGGGCTTGCCTCGCAGCATAATGCACCGTCGTTTCTGGGAAAGCTTTCCAAAAACGGTGTTCCCCGAGCGGCTGTTCTCTTCTCTTCTTTTTTTGTCGGCATTGTTGTCATAATCACTTATGCCGCGCCAAAGGAAGTTTTTAATTACGTGATGTCCATTGCAACTACTGCTGCTTTGATGAATTGGATAATGATTTTATATACACAGATAAAATTTCGGCAGAAAATAGGATCTGACGCCAAAAATTTATCATATAAGATGCCCTGGTGTCCCATATTAAACTATATCGGCATAATTTATTTTCTGTCCATCGGTGTAACCATGGCAATAATGCCTGACTATCGATCAGCCATTTATTTATGTCCTATATGGATATTGATCATTTACACTGGCTACAGATTGAAAAAGACCAGAAGTTGAGCTTCTGGTCTTTTTCATCCGGACCCGCATCACAATATAGTACCTCAGTCCATATTCTCTGAAATAAACACAAAATTCAAGTATGCCTGTTTTACCGAAAAATTTTTATCTGTCATAAAAATTTCATATTATGCATGTATTCTGTAACTATACTTTATAATGAGGAGAATTTAGTATCAGATGCTGAAAAACAAAAAAATATATATAGCACTGCTTTTTCTTTTGATATGCGGAGCTTTCGCCGTCAAAATAATTAATAAAAGAGAAATTCCCGTATTGAATTATCATGAAATAGATGACGACAAGCATACAGCACTGGCTTTAAGCACCTATGAATTCAAGGCCCAGATGAGATATCTCAAGGATAATAATTACAATGCGATCACGCTTGATCAACTGCTTGATTATATGCAGGAAGGGAAACCACTTCCTGAAAAACCTGTAGTAATCACCCTTGATGATGGTTATGAGGACAATTATACGAACGCATATCCCATATTAAAACAATATGGTCTCACCGCTACCATTTTTTTAATTTCTCATTATATCAATTGGCCGAATTATCTTACATGGAAAGAAATTGACACGATGAAAGATAATGATATCGTGTTTGAGGGCCATACATATGACCATCCGAATCTGAGCCAGATAAAAGACGATAATGAATTGAAAAAGCAGCTGCTGGATTCCAAAATCGCTTTGCAGGAACATTTGGGATACCAAATAAAATATCTTGCATATCCATGCGGAGACTACAATCAGCATGTGATTTCGCAGGTTAAAAAATACGGCTATCGTGCTGCCTTTACAGTCAATCTGGGTGATGATGCCGCAAATGACAACTTATATACTTTAAACAGAGTACCTATTTTTCAAATGTATCGGCACACGTTTTTCAAATTTTGGCTTAATCTGCATTTTCCTTATCTGATGCGAATGATACAACAGGCGCGCAGTTAATAAATCACGGAATTGGACTTTTAAACCGAAAAATGTTAATATATAGCTATATATCTATGCTTTCAGGCGGTTTTATGCCGCTTATTATATATTTGAGGTGAGAAAGTGGCAGACGATTTTGATAAAAAGGACGATGCTCAAAATTCCGGGCAGAACGGTTCGTGGAAGCTTGGCAATTTAGGCAAGGTCGTGCCGGTCAAGCTGGAAGAGGAAATGAAGAATTCTTATATTGATTACGCAATGAGCGTCATTGTTATGAGAGCTCTGCCGGATGTCCGCGACGGGCTGAAACCTGTGCATCGCCGTATACTGTATGCAATGCAGGAAGCAGGAATGGCATCGAACAAGCCATATAAAAAATCAGCACGTATCGTCGGGGAAGTTTTAGGTAAGTATCATCCTCACGGGGATACTTCCGTATATGACACTATAGTGCGTATGGCACAAAGCTTCTCTTACCGTCATATGCTTGCCGATGGTCACGGAAATTTTGGTTCTGTCGACGGTGACTCGGCCGCGGCAATGCGTTATACAGAAGTGCGTATGTCCAAGATTGCGGAAATAATGCTTTCCGACATAGATAAAGACACTGTGGAATTTATGCCTAACTATGATGAATCTTTAAAGGAACCGACTGTGTTGCCGGCAAAAATGCCGAATCTTCTGGTCAACGGTTCTGCAGGCATAGCGGTAGGTATGGCAACAAATATTCCGCCGCATAATCTGGGCGAAGTTATTGACGGCATTTTGATGATGATCGATAATCCTGAAGTCACGATAGCCGAATTAATGACAGCCATAAAAGGACCCGATTTCCCGACCGGGGGGCTTATTATGGGCAGGGAAGGTATTCTTTCGGCATATACTACCGGCCGTGGTGCTGTGAAAATGAGAGCCTGTGCACACGTAGAAGAAAAAGCAAACGGCAGATCGCGCATTGTCGTTACTGAACTGCCTTATCAGGTAAATAAAGCCCGTTTAGTGGAAAAAATAGCACAGCTTGTCCGTGACAAGACTATTGAAGGTATTACCGGGCTGAATGATGAATCTGACCGCAAAGGCATGAGTGTCGTGATAGATTTGCGCAGAGATGTCAATCCTGATGTTATTTTAAATCAACTCTACCAGCATACTCAGCTGCAGGACACTTTTGGCGTGATCATGCTTGCCTTAGTTGACGGGCAGCCGCGAATTCTGACACTGCCGCAAATGCTCAGTTATTATATCAAGCATCAGGAAGATGTCGTAACACGCCGCACCAGATATGACCTTGACAAGGCCAAGGCACGCGCACATATTCTGGAAGGACTCACCATTGCTCTTGAAAATCTGGATGCAGTCATTGCCGCAATCAGAGGTTCACGCACAGCAGACATCGCCAAAGAGGCTTTGACTACAGGCTACGGGCTGACTGACAAACAGGCTCAGGCAATTTTAGATCTGCGTCTGCAGCGTTTAACGGGCTTGGAACAGGAAAAAATTGAAAGTGAATACCAACAAGTTTTACAGACAATCAAGGATCTGGCAGATATTCTGACTGATGAAAAAAGGATACTTGAAATAATAAAAGAAGAACTTACGGAAGTAAAAAGAAAATTCAATGATGACAGACGTACACAGATAACGCAGGATACATCTGCGCTCAATATAGCAGATCTGATCGATGAAGAAGACATCGTAGTGACAATGACGCACAACAACTATGTAAAACGCCAGCCGGTCGGTGTTTACAGAAGTCAAAAGCGCGGCGGGCGCGGTATCACCGGAATGGGTACTAAAGAAGAAGACTTTGTGGAAAATATGATAATTACCACCACCCATAAAACAATTCTTTTCTTCACAAATCGCGGACGCGTCTATCAGCTGATCGGCTACGAGATCCCCGAATCGGGCCGTACGGCAAAAGGAACCGCCGTCATTAATCTTCTGCCTGTGGAACCTGGTGAAAAAATTACTGCCGTAATCCCGATCGACAAATTTGACGACAGCAAGTACCTTTTCATGACCACCAAAAAAGGTGTAGTGAAAAAAACCGCTTTGCATGAATACGATACCGCACGCAAAAAGACAGGCCTTATCGCACTGTCACTTGATGACGATGATGATCTGATTGCTGTAAAGCTCACCGATGGTGACAGACAGGTGATCATCGGCACAAAGAAAGGTCTGGCAATCTCTTTTAAGGAAAGTGATGTACGCTCAATGGGCCGCAACACAAGAGGTGTCAGAGGGATTTTACTACGTAACGGAGATGCTGTGGTCGGCATGGATAACCTGCACAGCGGCTTGACTGTACTCACCGCAACACAAAATGGTTTTGGCAAGCGCACTTCTGTCGACGAATACCGCAGTCAGACACGTGGCGGCAAGGGTATAATAAATATCAAAGTCACACCGAAAACCGGTGAAGTAGTCGGTATAAAAGTTGTCAGCGAAGATCAGGAATTTATGCTTATCACTACTGATGGTATTGTAATCCGATCCGACATCAGCGGCATTTCCATTATCAGCCGCAACACCCAAGGTGTAAAGCTTATGAAAACGGAAATAAATGACATTGTCGCCGCTATGGCCGTCTTTGACCGCGACGATACCGAAGAATAAATTTCCAAAAATCAACTGCATAGTATTTATGGTCATTTTAAATATATTTTCTGATGTTAGCATATATCTCTATCCCCTATCCCCCCACCATATGATATGGTGAAAGCTTTCAATAAAAAAGCCTGCCACTGCATCCCCTGGGGCAGGCTTTTTTATTGCGCGGCATGATGTTATAATGGACAAATTATAACAAGGGGGGCATTTTATGCATATTCCAGATAATTATTTGAGTCCGTCAACCTGCGCTGTGTTTGCGGCAGCAATGGTTCCCATTTGGTATTATTCATTAAAAAAAATAAAAGAAGATCTGCCCAAAGACAAAATTCCGCTCATCGGTGTGGGAGCAGCCTTTTCTTTTCTGCTGATGATGTTTAATCTTCCTATTCCCGGAGGTACTACTGCCCATGCTGTCGGCGGAACACTTATAGCCGTTTTGCTGGGACCTTATACCGCCTGTATAGCCATAAGTGTAGCCTTGCTTATACAAGCAGTTATTTTCGGCGACGGCGGTATTTTAGCATTTGGTGCAAATTCTTTTAATATGGCATTTGTCTTACCGTTCACCGGTTATTATATATTCAGGCTCATAAAGAAAATATGGCCATCACCGCTTGGCAAAAAAGCAGCCATATTTATCGGGGCATATGCCGGCATTAATATGGCTGCCTTTATCGCTGCTATTGAATTTGGCCTGCAGCCTTTACTTTTTGCTGACAGTATGGGCCATGCGTTATATTCACCATACCCCCTGTCAGTTGCAATACCGGCTATGGTGCTCCCGCATATTCTGATCGCGGGAATAGCGGAGGCTGTTTTTACCATAGCTATTTACGAATTTATTCTCAAGGTATCGCCGGGCATGGTCTACAGTGATCAAAAAACGAAACTTAACCCTGTTTTTGCTCTTATAGTGACCCTTATCGTACTTTCACCGCTTGGCCTTCTGGCAGACGGCACGGCATGGGGAGAATGGGGCGCCGATGAAATAGCCGCCGATACCTCTTTTGGTACAACATTAGGCTATATTCCGGATAAGATGATCAACGGTTTTAATTATGAAGCATTTTTCCCTGATTATACCGTAACCGGGATGCCGGATCTTGCCGGTTATATATTGTCAGCTGTCATTGGATCAGCCGCACTGATAATAATATTCAAGCTTTTGGGAAATATAAAAGGTGGAGCAAATAAAACAGCATAAATTTTTACTGCCGGAAAAAAATAACAAACTCCCGGTATGGCTCACGCAAAACGATAATTATAACCCCTGCCGGGATCGGGACCATTTTATAGACAAGACGCTGTTAGCATTGACAGGTAAGCTTACTTTGCTGAAAAATCAACCAGCTATGGCAACGGACAGCTTTTTCAGCGCATCATTCAAGCTGATCTGCACCATCGTCTTGATATTGTTAATTTCACTGTCACACCGCTTAATGTTCCCGCTTATAGTCCTGGCCGTCTTTTTAACATATCTTGCCTGCCTGGACAGCAGACGTATCTCGTCAATTTTGAAACCAGTTTCAGCGGCAATGTTTTTTTCATTATGCATTGTATTGCCGGCATTTATCAGCGGACAGCAAAATACGCTCATGCTGCCGCTGAAAGTTTTCCTGACAACTATGTCCGCCGCTTTTTTAGCTCAGAGAACGGCCTTTTCAGCACTGACAAAAGCATTAGGCGGGTTGCATGTTCCGGGCTTATTTATAATGGTGCTTGATCTTACTTTAAAATATATTATTTTATTAGGAAATACAGCTGCTGATCTGCTTATTGCGCTCAGACTGCGTTCAATAGGAAAAAATGACCGAAAATATAAAAGCATGGGCAGTATAATGGGAATGGTCTTTTTAAAAGCCAATGAATATTCTATAGATACGCATAACGCTATGCTGTGCAGATGCTTTACAGGTGATTATCATGTATCGCAGAAGCATCGGCTGGAATCGCGGTATTTTATTTATATGGCAATTATATTGACAATGATCGTTGTGTTTTTATATGCAGAGGAGTATTTATGAATACGCTGGTGGAACTATCTTCAGTCAGTTATAAATATGATAATATCATAGCACTTGAAAATATCTCGCTCACAATAAAAGAGGGAGAATTGATCTTGCTGACGGGACCCAACGGCTGCGGCAAATCAACGTTATTTAAGCTGCTCAATGGACTTGTTTTTCCTTCTTCCGGAAAATATTTTTTTGCGGGTCAGGAAATTACCCCAAAATTACTAAAAGATAATTTGTCCGCCAAAAAATTTCATCAGCAAATAGGGTACGTATTTCAAAATCCTGATTTGCAGCTTTTTAACCCTACTGTTTACGATGAAATAGCTTTCGGTCCGAGACAGATGCAATTTGACGAAGACAAGATCAGGGAAAGAACTGACTCACTGCTTTGTTTTTTACATATAGAACATTTGCGCGACAGAGTACCTTATCATCTTAGCGGCGGTGAGAAGAAAAAAGTTTCCATTGCCGCTGTTTTAGCTCTCAATCCAGATATCATAATGATGGATGAACCGCTGAATGGTCTTGATAAAAAAGCGAGAAAATGGGTAGAGAACTTTATAATTGATTTTTCAGCAGCCGGAAAAACAATGCTCATAGCCAGTCATGAAGAAGAAATATTCACTATGCAAAATCGCAGAACAGTACAGCTTGACGAAAATCATCAATTAGTTTTATAATATATTTTCAGGTTACAGAAAAATATATCATATGAAGGGAACGTGAAAGCATGGAAAGAGTTTTAAAATATGCGGCGGTTCAGCCGCATCCGGGGTTTATTCCGGAAAAAGCTCGGCGCATTCAGCAAAGAGCTGAAGAGCTGCTTAATATGCAGACATTTTCCTGCACAGCAAGTGAGCTGCATCCCGCAAAACCGGCATTGGCCTATTCTGATACGGGAAAACTGCAAAAATTTATAACCTGGTATAAAAATAGAAATAGCTGAATCTAAAATTCCCCCCTACAGATTTTTTTAGGGGGATTTTTTTTATTTAAGGATTTAATATTAAATGATAAACACTCAGAAACAGTATATGTTTATTTTGATAGGAAATTATTTGTAAATATAGAATATTAATATAATAAAAAATCATGAGAGGGAGCATATAATATGCGGAAGAGAAAAAGCCTCATGAGCCTGCAAATGACAATAGCTGTTTTCGCCTGCATGATAGTAGCGGCCGCGCTGATGTTTACTGATCTCATGATCGGTAATAATTTATCTGAGCGGGCAGAAAATGACGCCAAAGAGGAATCTCTGGAAATAGCCCGTGTCGTGGCCAATACACCACTGATAATTGCTGCACTAAATGGCAGCGAAGATCAAAATGACATTCAGCCATTCATTGAAAAAATTTTGCAGGTAAGCAATGTACGCTTTATCACAGTGCTCGATATGCACCGCATCAGAAAATCACATCCCAACAGAGAAATGATAAATACCTATTATGAGGAAAATGATATAGCTCCATCATTAGAAGGAAAAGAAACTGTTTCTGTCAATAAGGGGTCTCTGGGCACTTCTTTACGGGTATTTGTTCCTGTATTTACTGCTGATCAGCGGCAGGTAGGCGCAGTAATGGTAGGGATAATGATCGAGCATGTGCAAGAAGAGATCGCAAACAGCAGAGCCGGTATTTATGCGGGAGTGGGCGTCGGTATGTTGGTCGGGATACTTGGTTCTCTGGTTCTAGCCAGAAAAATCAAGAAAATTTTGTTTGGGTTGGAGCCTGAAGAGATCGCAAAACTATATGAAGAACGCAGTGCAATGCTCCATTCGGTGAGGGAAGGCATCTTAGCGGTTGATAAAGATTCATATGTAACAATGGTAAATGATGAAGCACTGAGACTGTTTGGTCAAGCCGGTATTTACGGTGAACCAGAAGGCTTAAAGGTAGATGAATATATTCCGAATACAAGGCTGCAGAATGTTCTCGATACGGGAAATGCCGAATTGGATCAGGAACAAGATATCAATGGCATTATCATTTTGACCAATCGTGTACCGGTAATAGTAAACAATCGAATTGTCGGCGCTATCGCTACCTTTCGCGATAAAACAGAAATGAAAAATATGGCTGAAAAGATAATAGGTGTCAGTATTTATGCTGAAGCACTCCGGGCACAAACACATGAATTCATGAATAAACTGCATGTCATTCAGGGAATGGTATGTATGAAATATTATGATCAATTGAGCCATTATATAAATGAGGTAGCAAAAAATTATCAGTCTGAAGTCGGTGCGGTTATCCGCAAAATAAGAGATCCTGTATTGGCCGGCTTTATCTTTGGCAAGCTCAGTATGGCAAGAGCAGCCGGAGTAACAATGACGATCAAGCAGGACAGCTTTTTACCGGAGGCCGCCGAAGATGAAGCAGTTCATGAATTGATCACGATTATAGGCAACTTATTGAATAACGCTTTGGAAGCATTGAAGGATTCTTCCATAAAGGAAATAAAGCTGGGAATTTTTTGGGAAAATGATATTTTGACCGTAGAAGTCAATGATACAGGACCCGGAATAGAAAAGGAAAGACAGGCAGACATATTTTTACGAGGTTATTCCACAAAAGGCCTTGAAAGAGGTATGGGGCTTTTTTTGGTAAAACAGAATCTGGAACGATTGGGCGGACAGATAGCGGTAATTTCTGAAAAAGGAAACGGTACATTATTCCGTGTGATCGTTCCTTACTGGAGCAAGGAGGAAAATTTTGATTAAAGTTATGATAGTGGAAGATGACCCTATGGTCGCGGAAATCAATCGCCGTTATGTGGAAATGGTCGGCGGATTCAGCGTGATGGCGATGGCTCATTGCTCAGATGAAGCATTTTCCTTATTGCGGAAAGATGAATTTGATCTTATTCTGCTTGATATTTTTATGCCTGGAATGAATGGCATTGAATTGTTAATGCGCCTGAGACGAATAGGCAAAGGTGCTGATGTTATTATTATTTCTGCGGCATGTGACAGACAGAACATAAAAAAAGCTCTTCAATTCGGGGCTGTGGATTATATAATAAAACCTTTTGAATTTGAAAGATTGAATACAGCACTTTTAGCATACAAAGGATTAGCAGGATTAATGGACGGCCAGGATCACCTCAGTCAGGCTGAATTGGACAAATGTATATTACGCAAAAAGGAACCTGTGTCAGCGCATTTGCCGAAGGGGATTGATAAGAATACATTGAAAAAAGTGTGCGATCAGATAAATACATTGGATCAAAAACTTTTTTCCACAGAAGAAATGGCCGGGTACATAGGCATTTCCAGAGTGTCCATGAGAAAATATTTAGAATTTCTCAGACAAAAAAACTTCTTGAAGCTGGAATTGATCTACGGAGCGGTGGGCAGACCCGTATACAAATACCGCTGTAATAGTGCTGAAAGCAAAATCATCAGGCAATACCTGGATCAATAGGTAATTGACCGGCAGCGGCCAACATATTTATCCGATGATTTAGTCGCTCTACTACTATTGAGGCGGCGTCAAAATGCCATCTGAATTAAGTCTCCATTTATATCTGAAAATGCTTTCTTAAAGCTGTTTCCCATAAGCTGGATTTTATCTTAACTTATGGGGAACAGCTTATTTATGTTCGATCTTATCGATTCATTCTTTAGATTACTTTAGTTACATAACCTTTTTTAAAATTACATAAACTGGATATTTACATGATTATTCCGTATTATATCATTAATCAAATAATTATACAGCTGTACTTCTTTATTCCAGCAGGGAGGTGTGAAAATGGGATTATTTTCATTTCTTTTTGGCTTTAAAAAACCAAAAAAAACAGAAAAATTTTTTAAGCCAGAGGACTCTGTACCAGTGAACAGAATATCTCCGAATGTTGTAGCTGCCATCACTGCGGTCATTTATACAGTGATGAGGGAAAGAAACCCTAACGGATATTTTAAAATCACACATATCAGCAAAATATGGACTGCAGCAGGTCGGGAAAATCTTGCAAACTCCGGTGATTTATCGGCAAAAAAGAAAAGGTGATTTATTTATGGATGATATATATCTAAAAATCACTGTAAACGGTCTGCCCTATGCCGTGAAAATCGAAGAAATGGTTTATGGAAAAAATACCGTTAAAAAAGATATTCCCCCAAAAAAGGAGGTTATATATTCAGAAAAAAAACCTGTACCGGTAAAAGCCAGTGACACAATCATCAAAGCATGTGTCCAGGGCATATTGATCTCGATAATGAAAAGGGAAGGAGATAATGTGCGAGAGGGAGATTTGCTGCTGACAATTAAAACTATGAAAGAGAGAAAAGAAATTGCTGTTCCTGTTGACGGACGAATAAAAATGATCACCGGCAGTATCGGCGATAAGATAATTTGGCATCAGGTATTGGCAATAATAGGTACTGAAGAGGAAGAGTATTTATAGAGAAAATATGAGGAGGAATAATAATGGAATCTTTATTCTTGCAATATCCATGGCTGGATGAACTTTTAATGGGATTTATCGGATTGAGCTGGAAAAATATTGTTATGTGGGGAATAAGTGCTGTCCTTATTTATCTTGCCGTGAAAAAGGACTATGAGCCTGCACTTTTGCTGCCGATAGGGTTTGGCGCATTATTAGCAAATATTCCCCATTCTTCAGCCATTTCCCAGGTTGTCGGAGAAGAAGGTTTTTTATGGGTCTTATATAAAGCGGGCATTTCCAATGAATTGTTTCCCGTGCTGATTTTTATTGCTATAGGCGCTATGTGTGATTTTACACCTCTTATTCGCCGCCCTTCTGTCATGCTGTTTGCAGCGGCAGCTCAGTTCGGTATTTTTGCCACAGCTGTTTTTGCGACAATGCTGGGATTTTCTTTTGAGCAGGCAGCATCTATAGGTATCATCGGTGCTGCCGACGGCCCCACAACAATTTATGTGGCAAGCAGATTTGCCCAGGACCTGCTTGGACCTCTGTCCGTGGCGGCTTACTCCTATATGTCACTGGTACCTGTAATACAGCCGCCGGTGATCAAGGCTATCACCACTAAAGCCGAACGCAGAATAAAAATGGGTTATGAAAATGAAGAACCTGTTTCAAAAACGACGTTATTTCTGTTTCCTGTGATGGTCGTCATTATTTCCGGTATAGTCGCACCGATTTCTGTGGCCCTTATAGGCAGTCTGATGTTTGGAAACTTATTGAGAGTATGCGGCGTAGTGGACAATCTTTCAAATTGTGCGCAAAATGAACTGGCAAACTTAGTGACCCTTCTGCTTGGCATTACAATAGGCGGCACAATGTCTGCCGAATCTTTCCTGACATCTCAGGTTGCAATGATCATGCTTTTGGGCGCCATTGCCTTTGTATTTGATACAGCAGGCGGTGTTCTTTTCGCCAAGATCCTGAATTTATTCAGCAAGAAAAAAATAAATCCAATGATAGGTGCATGCGGCATATCGGCTTTTCCCATGTCCGGCAGAGTAATAGCCAAGATGGCCCTGAAAGAAGATCCGTCGAATTTTATAATTCAGCATGCTATAGGTGTAAATGTGGCCGGCCAAGTGGCTTCGGTAGTAGCAGGAGGCCTGGTGCTGGCGCTCATTCCGGCACTCGCCAAATAAGGAGGAAATAAAATGGACGCAACAGTAATGAAAGCTCTCACGATGATGTTGATCGCTCTGCCGACAATGTTCTTTGTCATAGCGGTTTTTATAGCCGCCACAAAACTGCTGCACAAAACATTCCCCGGCTCACAAGAGGATGAATAGACTGGCAATACAAAAATCATATCTGTATTAAAAAATAATAATGCAAGGAGGGAGTCATATGTTTGAAATGTCTGCTGCAGCTGTTGCTTCGCTGGTTGGTGTTGTTGTTGTAGTCGGAATATCCATGTACAATGAAGATATAAATGTCGGCATTATAGCAATTGCCTTTGCAATCGGAGTAGGTGCATTATTTGCAAACTTATCGGCGGTGGATATCATGCGGGCATGGCCGATAGACCTGTTTATGGTTTTGACAGGAGTTACTTTTCTTTTTGGTATAGCGACGACAAACGGAACAATGGAAAAATTGACGGCAAATGCTATCAGACTGGCGAAGGGAAACACTGCATTAATTCCCTTTATAATTTTTATGCTGATCACAATAATAACCACTATCGGTCCCGGTAACATAGCTACAGTAACACTTATGGCACCGGTGGTCATGGCTATCGCCAGCCGTATAGGCATGAGCGCCTTTCTGATGACACTGCTTGTTGTCGGTGCGGCAAACGGCGCGGCCTTTTCACCTATTTCACCGACGGGAATCATTGCCAATTCTTTAGTAGCAAAAATGGTGCCGCAGTTGGAAGCTCTGGGGCAGCATGTGGGGGATCTGAATATTTTAGCCTGGAGAATTCATTTGAATTCTGAAATTGCACAGCTTGCCGGCAATATAGGCGGTTTTTTACTGCTGGGAGGCTGGTCTTGGATAAAAAATCAACGTCATTCCACTTTGAGTATCGATGATATTGCGCCGAAGCCGGAACCCCTGAATAAAAATCAATGGCTGACAATAGCCTGTATAGGCATACTGGTACTGCTCGTTATTCTGCCAAGTCTTTCTATTACGAAAGATTTTTTCCCGCACGAAATCATGAATCTTATCGGTACGGGAAAAACGGCGAATGTCGGAGCTATAGCCTTCTTATTATCAAGTGTTTTACTTATTGCCAATGCTGGCGACAGTAAGGCAGCCGTTGAGTCAATACCATGGACTGTCATCATCATGGTCGGCGGTATGGGCGTTTTGATAGATGTTATGGACAAAGCAGGCGGGCTTAATGCCCTTGTTGGATTGATTGCCTCAATATCAAATCCTGTAAGCGTCAACGGAATATTGGCTCTGGTAACAGGTGTAATCTCTGCTTATTCAAGCTCATCAGGTGTTGTCATGCCTATGTTCCTACCGTTGGTGCCGGGATTGATCGATCAGCTTGGCGGCGGCAACGCTTTATCAATGATTTCATCTATCAATGTTGGTTCACACATGGTGGATACATCGCCGCTGTCCCTGTTTGGCGCTATCTGTATTGCGTGCGCCGATGACAAAGAGGACAAAGGAAAATTATTTCGCCGCTTGCTTATATGGGGATTTTCAATGTCAGTTGTTGGCGCGATACTCTGCTATATATTTTTTGGGCTGCTCGGTTTATGAACTGTCAGCGGCAAAACAACGCATCATCTACAGGATTCAGTTTTGAATGATTTGCTTTGCGGAGGTGAAACATTATGGAAAAAATAAGCACAGAAACTATTGTAATGAAAAAAAATATGCTGATCATGTTTGCAAGTATAATTTTTTTCACTTTCCTCTTGGCTTTGGATATTATCAAATTCTGGAAGCTGCACATATTTAGTACGACCGGTATTGCCGTAGATATAGGATTTCTTGTTGTCCTATTTAGTCGGATACAGGCAAAATATACCTGCTGTCTTAGTGAAAAACTGTTGATTTTTCAGTGTACTGGTTTATTGGGAAAAAAGAGTTGCAGTATCCCCCTGGCTTCCATCATGGGAGTTTATCATTATCAGCCTGAGCTGGTGGGAATTATGCGTTTCAGACACAGCAGCAGATTTCATTCGGCACTCGACGGCAGAGATGTCTGGACCGTTGCCTATGTGCAAATAAATAAAAAAGGGAAGGAGGAAAACTGCCGCATATTTTTTAAACCCGATGCGTCATTTCTCAAAGAACTGAACCGGCTTCTTCCCGGAAAAGTAACTATGGATAATAAAAAAGTGATTCTTGCCAATATGAGAAAAGCGAATTAATTATACGGCAGAATTCACCGTCCGCAGTTTAAGCAATAAAAAATGTTCCTGTCATTGCATTTTCAGTACAATGACAGGAACTATAAAAAAAGTCATTTCATAAAAGCGTTTACAATCTATCCGCGGACCAGAGAAAATATATGCTTCACTTTATCGACTGAAGTATTAACGACCAGTTCTTCAGGAAAATCGGCCTGTTCCAAGATATCATATATGTACTTGTGATTTCCCACATCTGCATCGATATGAGCATCACTGTCCAGTATGACGGACACTCTGCACTTTTTACACCAAGCCAGCATCAGCAACGCATTTTCTCTTGATTTTATTCGTCCGCTCTGAGGAGCATAGGAGCTGTTATTAAGTTCCAGTAAAACATTATATTGTCTGGCAGCTTTTACTACTGCCTCAAAATCAACAGGATAAGCGCCGTTGTCAGGATGGCCGATTATTTTTATATAGGGGTTTTCCATCGCCTTGATAAGTGCGGTGGTATTTTCTCGCTCACTGCCGGGTGCTATACATTGATCATGCAGGCTTGCTATTGCATAGTCAAGCTTTTTTAATGTATTTTCAGGCATATCAAGGACACCGTTATAATCCATTATATTTACCTCGGCACCCATCATTAATTCAATATTCCCGGGATGACGATCAATAACTTTAAAATTGTGAAAATACATGTCATGGCACGTACCCGGCAACGCAGGTGCGTGTTCTGTTACACCTATCAGATGAAGTTTCCCGCTCTTTCCCGCTGCTATCATTTCGGACAGAGTACTGTAGGCATGACCGCTGACAATGGTATGCATATGCATATCCAGAATATCCTTCATATATATCGCCTCGTATTATTATTTGGCAAAATCGACCCACTGGATTGATCCCGCAGAATAAGCGGCTTTACTGCATACAGCTGCAAAGTAACCGTTGATATCATATTCTGTAAAAGTATATGGCAAAGCGTTCCCGTTTGCGCGGGCAGCAACAGTCTGTTCTGATATATCAATAGAAAAAGAAGAAAGTTCCCTTGCCAGGCTGCTGCCGAGCATTTTTACACAGCTTTCCTTAAATGTCCACAGGCGGAAAAATTCTCTTGATTGTTGGCTCTGTGGTAAGGAAAAGATATAAGCCTGTTCCTCCTGATGAAAAAATCTTTTGATTATATGCGCATTATAACGGACATTTTTTTGAATATCGGCACCGACTTCTTCACTGCCGGCTGCACAAAAAACATAATGGCCGGAGTGAGATAAACTAAAATATATATTATAATCAGACAAAAAAGGCTTGCCATATTCATTATGCCAAAATTTCACCATTCTTCCATTGATTCCGTACTTTTGCAAAGCATGATTCAGCAGAAGACCTGCCCCGACAGACAGGCGGCGGTTCTGGACTGCGGCAGCAGCGGCAGACTTTCTTCTTCTTTCTGCAGACAAACGGAGAAGGCTCGCAGCAAACAATCTTTCATTTTCCAAGCAGCGTATATCCGCCGCATAAACATCGATCGATTCAGGCATTTTGCTCAATATAAGCAGCCAAAAGATTAAGATAATCATTGCTGAATGATTCTATACCATCTTTATCGCATTCGGCGGAAAGTTTTGGATCAAGCGGTATCTGAGCCATTTCCCTGATATTGTAAAAACCAGCCAGTGAAGCTATATTGCTTTCACCGAAAATACTGTGTTTCTCTTTGCAGCTAGGACACTGAAAATAAGCCATATTTTCGACTATTCCCAATACCGGCTTATTCATCATCGCTGCCATTTTTACAGCTTTTTCCACAATCATGGACACCAGATCCTGAGGCGAAGTAACGACAACAAGACCATTGACAGGCAAAGATTGGAATACTGTCAACGGCACATCACCTGTACCCGGAGGCATATCCACAAACATATAATCAAGATCGCCCCATTCCACTTCATTCCAGAACTGTTTTACAACACCGCTTATAACAGGTCCGCGCCAAACAACAGGGTCGGTGTCATTTTCCAGCAGAAGATTCACTGACATAAGCCTTATCCCCGTTTTTGTGATAACGGGCAGAATACTGCCTTCTGCATTGCAGTCAGCCTTATCTGTAATACCAAAGGTTTTTGGAATAGAAGGCCCGGTTATGTCAGCGTCAAGCACACCGACGTTGAATCCCCTTCTTTTCATTATGACTGCCAGCATAGAGGTAACGAGTGTTTTGCCAACGCCGCCCTTACCGCTGACAACGGCTATTACTTTCTTTATATGAGAATTGGCGTTCCCTTTTTCTATAGCAATTTGCGGTGCGCGCTGACCGCAGTCCGAGCTGGAGCAGCTGCCGCATGCATGTGAACATTCTTCACTCATGATATTTCATCCTTTCAAATGCGTATATTATATTTCTATATGAGAGATAATGAATAGTAACCGTTAAATAAAAGGAAATTGAATCAATTGTCTTTTATCGCCTTCATTATATCATAATATGTTGCAATATGCATTGGACTTATATATGCCTGCAGTCTAAGTACAAACAATAAATAATCCTCTTTTATCCGATGACTAACCCGCTCTGATACTCCCGCTTCTGCAAGCGGTGAGTAAAGAACGGCTAAGTCCCCGGATGATTTCGACTACTATTCAGGCGGCGTCAAAACGCCGTCTGAATTACGTCTCCATTTATATCATCAATCAGCTATATAAAAAACCGGGGAAACTCACTATGAGATTTTCCCCGGGTTTTTATTACATTGTATAAGATAAAATGATATTTATATATCAGGCAAGAACTGCACCTGTACTTGCTGAAGTCGTAAGTTTGGCATAGCGTGACAAATAGCCTGTTTTTACTTTTGGCTCTGGTTTTGTCCATGCGGCCTTGCGCTTGTCCATTTCAGCATCATCAATGAGCAGCTCTAATTTACGTCCGGGGATATCAATGCTGATCGTGTCACCATCTTTGACCATGGCTATAGGCCCTCCAGCCATGGCTTCCGGTGATACATGCCCTATACATGCGCCACGTGTAGCCCCGGAAAATCTGCCGTCGGTGATCAGAGCAACCTTCAGCCCCATACCGGTGATAACAGCTGTAGGATTAAGCATTTCACGCATTCCCGGACCACCTTTCGGTCCTTCGTAACGGATGACTACAACATCGCCGTTTTTAATCTTTTTACCGATTATAGCTGCTATGGCGTCCTCTTCCGAATTGAATACTCTTGCTGTTCCTTTATAATGAAGCATATCCTCGGTAACCGCACTTTCCTTGACAACTGCATAGTCCGGTGCCAGATTTCCCTTTAAAATAGCAATACCGCCCGTTTTACGATAAGGAGCATCCACTGTTTTTATGACATCCTGCCGCTTTATGCAAGCATTTTTAATCCTGCTGCCGATAGTGCCGTCAACAGTCAAAGCATCGAGATGAAGAATATTCTTTTTGGCCAATTCATTCATTACGGCGCATATTCCGCCGGCTTCGTTAAGATCCTGCATATGATGCGTGCCGCCCGGGCTCAGCTTCGTTATATATGGCGTATGTGCGCTTATTTCATCAAAGAGCGGTGCCGGCAGCGTAATACCGGCTTCATGTGCGATGGCGGTAATATGCAGCACAGTATTTGATGAACCGCCTATCCCCATATCTACGGTTATGGCATTTTCAAAAGCTTTTTTTGTCATTATATCGCGCGGTTTGATATCTTTTTTCACCAAATCAAGAATGATTTCTCCCGCTCTTTTTGCCAAAAGACGGCGCTGTCCGAAATATGCGGCGGGAACCGTGCCGTTTCCCGGAAGACCCATACCAAGAACCTCTGTCAGGCAATTCATCGTATTTGCTGTAAAAAGACCGGAACAGGAACCGCAGCCGGGACAGGCATCAGCCTCCAGAGAAGCCATTTCGGCAGCATCCATTTTACCCGCGGCAAATTTACCGGCAGCTTCAAAGGTAGTACTGACACTGACGTCCTGCCCATTGTGGCGTCCTGCGAGCATAGGTCCTCCGCTTACGACAACACAGGGGATATTCAGTCTGGCTGCCGCCATCAGCATTCCCGGAACTACTTTATCACAGTTGGGGATCATCACAAGTCCGTCGAAAGCATGTCCGGATGCCACAGCCTCGATGGAATCAGCGATCAATTCACGGCTGGCAAGCGAAAATTTCATTCCCTGGTGTCCCATTGCTATACCGTCACAAACAGCAATTGCAGGAAACTCCACAGGCATGCCGCCGGCCGCCGCAACTCCCAGCTTTGCCGCTTCGGCAATAGTGCGCAAATGAATATGTCCGGGAACGATTTCATTGAATGAATTGACGATGCCGATCATCGGTTTCTTTAAATCCTCCGGACCATACCCCATAGCGTAGAATAATGCTCTGTGTGCTGCACGTTCAGGTCCTTTTTTTGCTAAATCACTTCTCATAAACTTAACTCTCCTTTACAATTCCAAATAATATATATATATTCAGACGATGACGATCATGCGTTAATAGTGTTTTTTCGCGCTTTGGAAATATCCGTTTTTACTTCGTCTTCCGCCTTTGAGGCCAAACGATTTGCCAGCAGTGAGCCGGAAATATTATGCCATACACTGAAAATGGCACCCGGGATCGCCGCTGCTGCACTGAAATGCATAAGAGCCAAGGAAGTTGCCAACCCGCTGTTTTGCATACCGACTTCAAACATAACGGCTTTCTGTTTTGCAAAATCGAAACCGGCGATTCTGGCGGCGCAATAACCGAGTGTATAACCGCATAAGTTATGAATTATTACAATGCCTATGATCAACAGTCCCGTTTGAATGATTTTTTGTGCACTCACAGCAACAACAGCGCCAACTATCAGCATAATAGCCAGTACAGAAATAAGCGGCAGCACTTTCACTGCGTTCTGCACGAATCCGCCGAAAAGCCTGTTGACTACAATACCCAATGCGATAGGTACGACAACTACCTGAAAAATGGACAAAAACATAGCACCGAGAGAAATAGATACCCATGCACCTACAAGATACCACGTAAGCAGCGGAGTAATAAATGGCGCCAAGACCGTCGTGGCAATACCTATGGCCACAGACAGCGCAACGTCCCCCCTCGCAAGAAAAGTCATTACATTCGAAGATGTGCCGCTCGGACAGGTCCCGACCAGAATGACACCGACAGCCAGTTCCGGCGGAAGCCCAAAAGCTTTGGCAAGACCCCAGGCCAGCGCCGGCATTATGGTAAAATGAGCCAGCGAGCCTATAAAAACATCCCGCGGACGCTTAAAAACCAAAGAAAAATCCTCCCAGCGCAGTGTCATCCCCATACCGAACATTACGATTCCTAAAAGATATGTCACATATTGGGCAGCCCATTTAAATGTCCAAGGCTGCAGTAATGCTATAATGGCAATGAGCAGAACAAGCGCTGACATATATTTAGTCATAAAATTGCTGAACAAACTGAAAGCCTTCATTATTATAGTCCCCCTAAAATTATATGGATGATCCAAAAGAACAGAAAAACCGATATCAACTGCCGCTGCGTTTACTTTCCTATACAACAAAATCCGTCCCCCAAAGAAAGGGACGGATTTTTCCGCGATACCACCCTGATTCATTTATCACTGACGATAAATGCACTCACAACGTACTGACATACGCGTTCCCTGTAACGTGGGAAAGACGTCTTTGCTTACTTTTTTCAGCATTGCTTTTCAGAGATGATTTTCTGTAAAAATTCGTTTATCAGCTTGCACCGGCCGCTGACTCTCTGGGAAACGAATGAGCACATACTCTTTCTCTTCATAAAATTTATTGTGGATATATTTTATTGTTCTATAAGCACTAAAATGCTATATCATTCATTCTATTATTTTAAAAATAATTTGTCAAGATGCATTTTTAAATAATTAAAAGAATATGCTCTTAGTTTTATAGTAAACCGCATGTAAAATTGTAATCCGAAAATTATAATAACAAGCAGTATATGATGTCCAATAAAATATGTTATTTGGAAAAATATCCCTTAGAATAAAAATTTAACTGCACAATTTTCCGCTTACAGCAATTTATTGACTGCGCTTATCAGCGCTTTGACTGACGCTGTTATTATGTCAGTATCCATACCTGCACCCCATACATTTTTGCCGTTTTCTCCAGTTATGCCTATATACGCCATTGCCCTTGAACTTGAACCGATCTCCATGGCATGCTCACTGTAGATCAAATTGCTGTAATTGATTTTAAGCTCTTTCTGTAAGGCGTTGCTGACAGCATCAAGCCTGCCGTTGCCTTGCGCAGACAGACATTTTTCATTGCCGTTGATATATAAGTGTACTGTTCCGTTCCGCATTCCATCCGCTGTTTTATTGAGTTTAAAATCAATAAGAGAAAGCGGGGCTTCGATGTTAACGTAAAAATCATGAAATATTTTATAAATTTCATCCGGCAGAAGCTCCTTATGCTTTCGATCCGAAATATCCTTAACACAGTAACCGAAATCCTCGCGCATCTTTTTCGGCATATCAAGACCGTACTTCTGTTCCATTATATAAGCCACGCCGCCTTTACCGGACTGACTATTGATCCGGATAACATCTCCGTCGTATTCCCTGCCGATATCTTTTGGATCTATCAGCAGATAAGGAACCGTCCAATGAGCCGGTTTTTCTTTTTCCCGCCATTTCATTCCCTTGGCTATGGCATCCTGATGTGAACCGGAAAATGCGGCAAAAACAAGACTCCCTGAATAAGGCTGCCGGTCATATACGTGCATGCGTGTCACGCTTTCATACAGATTTATTATTTCCGGCATATTGCTGAAATCAAGCTGCGGATCTATCCCCAGCGCCGCCATATTCATCGCAATGGTGACAATATCGGCATTGCCGGTGCGTTCACCATTGCCGAAAAGCGTACCTTCTATTCTGTCAGCACCCGCCAAAAGTCCCATTTCCGAATCCGCCACACCGGTGCCTCGGTCATTATGCGGATGCAGAGATAAAACTACATTATCACGATATTTAAGATTTTGTGACATATAAGCGATCTGAGCCGCATAAATATGAGGCATGGACATTTGCACAGTAGACGGAAGATTTATGATGGATTTTTTGTCAGCTGTGGGCTGCCATATATCTAAAACAGCATTGCAGACCTCGCAGGCATAATCCACTTCCGTTCCTGTGAAACTTTCGGGAGAGTATTCAAAGCGATAGCTCTGTCCCGCTGCTTCAGTAAGTTCTTTAAGCATTACAGCACCATTGACAGCTATTTTTTTTATATTTTCTCTGGATTTCTTAAAAACTTGTTCCCGCTGAGCCACGGAGGTAGAATTATAAACATGAACAACGGCATTCTTCACACCATCCAATGCCTCAAAAGTCCTCTTTATTATATGCTCGCGTGCCTGTGTCAATACTTGCACTGTGACATCGTCGGGGATAAGGTCTTTTTCGACAAGTGTACGAAGAAATTCATACTCTGTTTCTGAAGCCGCAGGAAAACCTACTTCAATTTCCTTAAATCCAATTTTTAAAAGCATTTTGTAAAATTCTATCTTTTCATCAAGACTCATAGGAATCACAAGTGCCTGATTGCCATCGCGCAAATCAACACTGCACCAGACAGGTGCCTTGCCGGGATGTTCTTTAAAAGCCCAGCTCATATCAATTTGCGGAGGCATAAAATAGTTTTTTGTATACTTTTCGACGTTCATTTTCGACATGATTAGATCCTCCTAAAATATTTCTGAAAAATGCACCGTCTTGTGATTCCAGCAGGAATTTATTACGAAAAATTTCTGATCAACAGGTGCAGACAGGCATTTGAATACACGGATGCTACACCTCTGGCGGGGGTGTATATGCATATGCAAAACAGGCTTGGCTAAAGTTGTGCAGCGATGGTGAGGTTTCGGCTGCACTCTTTGGCAAAAGAAATTTTTACAAATAAAAAAGCCTTTCGTCTCTTTGCAAGAGACGAAAGGCTATGCTTTCGCGGTACCACTCAAATTCACACCGTAAAAAAACGGTATGCACTTTTACAGATACGCATCACTAAAAACGTGATGTTATATCTTTCCGTTTTAACGGCCGGATCCCCGTCTGCACCTACTCTGTATCATTTCAGCCAGCTGCTTCAAGGCGAGTTCATACCTGGTCAGACTATTGCTTTTCACCGCACAGCAACTCTCTGGTAGTTTTTGCAGGTATTACTATTCCTTTGCAACGCATTTTTCGTATGCTTTATACAATAGCACATGAAAATAACTTTGGCAAGTAATTTTGTATACAAAATTACAAAAAAAATCCATTTATATGCGTATCTTAAAATTAAAAACAATTTAAAACTTTTTATGATATTATTTCTAAAGCTTTTTTTAAATGTTGTTTTATGATCGAAAATTACAATATTGATCTATATAGATTTTCTATTTCTTTAAGTGAAGCGTCCCGAGGATTGCCTGGTGTACAGGCATCCGCCATTGCCGATTCTGCAAGGAACTTTATGTCTTTCTCCTTGATTCCCAGCTCACTCAGTTTTTGCGGGATACCGACATCGGCGCTGAGTTTTTCCACTGCGGCGATACACTCTTTGCGGGCCTCTTTTATACTCATATCCTTCGTTTTTTTCACGCCCATAGCTTTCGCCACTGTACGATATTTTTCACCGGTCGCCTCAGCATTGAATTTAAGAACAGGTGTGAGCAGCATCGCACAGGCAACACCATGCGGTGTATCGTAAACAGCACTCAGGGGGTGGGCCATCGAGTGCACTATCCCGAGTCCGACATTGGAAAAACCCATGCCTGCTATATATTGGCCAAGTGCCATATCCGCCCGTCCTTTTGGTTCACCTTTTACTGAGCCGCGCAGAGAGCGGGAAATTATTTCAATGGCTTTTAAATGCATCATGTCAGTAAGTTCCCAAGCTCCTTTTGTTATATAACCCTCGATAGCATGCACCAGAGCATCCATGCCCGTTGCAGCGCAAAGCTTTGCAGGCATGGATGCTGTCATATCCGGATCTATTATGGCAACAACTGGAATATCATGGGGATCGGTACAGACAAATTTACGATTTTTTTCCTCATCTGTGATAACATAATTTATCGTTACTTCAGCGGCTGTTCCTGAAGTTGTGGAAACAGCTATAATAGGCAGGCACTTATGTTTCGTAGGAGAAGCTCCCTCAAGACTTCTGACATCGGCGAATTCAGGATTTTTTATAATAACAGCAACCGCTTTGCTCGTATCTATTGCACTGCCGCCGCCCACAGCCACAATGGCATCCGCCCTGCAGTCTCTGCAAAATTCAACACCTTCAGTAACGTTTTTGATAGTCGGGTTTGCCTTTATCTTATCATATATTTCATATGCGATATCTGCATCATCCATAACAGAGCATACTTTAGTGGCAACTTTGAATTCCAGCAGATCCTTATCAGTAACAAGCATGATTTTTTTCAAGCCGCGGCTCTTTATTTCATCGGCTATTTTTGTTATAGCACCCTCCCCGAAATAAGACGTTTCATTTAATATTGTTCTGCATATCATTACAAGTTCTCCTCTCTAAAATAAAAAAATATACAATTTTCTTAAAAATCTTAATACAACATAAAAAAATATAAATAAAGTTTAATTAAAGATAGTATAACGCAAATAAATTTACTTATCAAGCTAATAAATGAATTTAAGAAACTCCGGTATTTCTTCTTTTTATCTGTCTTGTCACATGTAAAATTATCTGTTATACTGCATGTTAATATCTGAAAAGCAGATAAATAATTTCTGCCAAACTTTTGACAGGCAAATTGGAGAGAAGCCGATGATTAATGATGAAGATCTAACAGCACTGAAAAAACAAAGGAACGCCGTTATCCTGGCACATTATTATGCAGCACCCGAAGTGCAGGATGTGGCCGATTATGTTGGTGATTCCTTTTACCTAAGCAAAATTGCCGCCGGTATAAAATGCAGCACGATAGTCTTCGCCGGCGTAAAATTCATGGGTGAATGCGCCAAAATACTTAATCCGCAAAAAGACGTACTGATGCCGGACGATCGTGCCGACTGTTTTATGGCACATATGATTGACAATGAATTTATAAAAGAGTGCAGGAATAAATTTGAAGATCTTGCTGTCGTCTGCTATATCAACTCGACAACAGAGACAAAAGTATGCTCTGATGTATGCGTCACTTCATCCAATGCCGTAAATATAGTACAAAAATTGCCAAATAAAAATATTTTATTTATTCCTGATAAAAATCTTGGCCGTCATGTAGCAATGCAGGTACCAGAAAAAAACTTTATCTTCAATGACGGATTTTGTCCGATCCATGAACATATGCGTATACAGGAAATCCTTGCCCTGAAAAAAGCTCATCCGAATGCAGCTGTGCTTGCACATCCCGAGTGCAACGAAGAAATTATAAACACTGCCGATTATATAGGTTCGACAAGCGGCATTTTAAATTATGCGGCGCAGAACCATAACACGGAATTTATTATAGCCACAGAGATCGGCATAATGCATAAACTGAAACTGGCAAATGCGAAAAAAAACTATTACTTTCCCGACACCGTTCCCAAATGCCTGAACATGAAACTAAATACTTTGGACAGTGTTGTCAAAGTGTTAAAAAACGGCAGTAATTCTGTTCATGTCGCTGAAGAGCTGATCGAACCAGCACGCAGGACATTGGTCAGAATGCTGGAATTGGCATAAGGAGAAAAACAACAATGAAAAAAACAGCATATGATGTTGCAATAGCAGGCTGCGGTGTTGGCGGACTTTATACTGCCTTAAACATGCCGCACAATAAAAATATACTTATAATAACAAAAAGTGATGTTGCGAGCAGTGATTCGATGCTTGCACAGGGCGGCATATGCGTTCTTCATGACGAAAATGATTATGATGCTTATTTTGAAGATACGATGAAGGCCGGACATTATGAAAACCGTAAAGAAAGTGTCGGTATTATGATCAGCTCAAGCCGAAGCATCATCAATGATCTGCTGGAACTTGGCGTGCGTTTCGAAAAAAACAATGACGGCTCGCTCAAGTATACTCGCGAGGGTGCTCATTCACGTCCGCGTATTTGCTTTCATGAAGATGTCACCGGCAAAGAAATCACTACGGTCCTTTTAGAAAAGGTAAAAGAGCTGCCCAACGTGGATATTCTTGAATACACTACTATGACCGATATTCAGGAAAAAAAGGGCATATGTACCGGCATAAAAGCCATGCAGGATGATGAAGAACTTATTATATCCTCTCCATATGTAGTCATGGCCACAGGAGGGATAGGCGGCCTTTATGAACATTCGACCAATTTTCCTCACCTGACAGGAGACGGCTGCCGTATAGCAAAAGAGCACGGCGTTGCGCTCGAGCATATGGATTATGTACAGATACATCCGACCAGTTTGTATAGTAAAAACAACGGACGCAGTTTTCTTATATCCGAATCGGCACGTGGGGAAAATGCTGTATTGCTCAACAGCCGCGGTGAACGTTTCGTAGATGAGCTTCTGCCCCGTGATGTGGTTTCGGCAGCGATTTACAAGGAAATGCAAAAAGAAGGTTCCCAGCATGTCTGGATGTCCTTTGCAAAAGTACCGGAAAAAGTGATCAAAGAACACTTTCCGCATATTTATGAAAAATGTCTGGAAGAAGGCTATAACATCCTGAAAGAGCCTATCCCCATAGTGCCCGCCCAGCACTATTTCATGGGTGGCGTGCATGTAGACAGCAACTCTGAAACAACTATGCCAAATCTTTTTGCAGTGGGAGAAACAAGCTGCAACGGAGTGCATGGGAAAAACAGACTGGCGAGCAACAGCCTGCTTGAAAGTCTTGTTTTTGCCAAACGTGCCGCTAAGGAAATCAGTCATAGAATAAACCAGGGGAAATGTATATAATGAATGATATTACAATGCGTACCGTTGCCGACAAATATATAAAATTAGCGCTGGAAGAAGACATAAGCAGCGAAGATGTATCTACCAACGCAGTCATGCCCGTATACAAAAAAGCTTCTGCACAATTGATTTGCAAAGAGGACGGTATACTCGCGGGGCTTTGTGTTTTTGAACGTGTTTTTCATTTGCTTGATCCGTTGACACAAATAATTTTTTATGCAGAAGACGGCTGCCGTGCAGTCAAGGGAAGTAAAATCGCCGATATAACCGGTGATGCGCGTGTGCTCCTTTCCGGTGAAAGAACAGCCCTTAATTATCTCCAGCGAATGAGCGGCATTGCCACATATACGGCTTCAGTGGCTGCCCTTTTTAAAGGAAGCCGGACAAAACTGCTGGATACGAGAAAAACTACACCGTGTATGCGTATCTTTGAAAAATACGCTGTCAGAGTGGGCGGCGGCTTCAATCACCGTTATAATTTATCGGACGGTGTTCTGATCAAGGATAACCATATAGGCGCAGCCGGCAGTGTATCCGCTGCTGTTGCCGCGGCAAGAAAATACGCGCCGTTTGTCCGTAAGATAGAAATAGAGACGGAAAATATGGAAATGGTAAAAGAAGCGGTAAGGGCGGGAGCCGACATAATAATGCTTGATAATATGCCCGCCGAGGAAATGAAAAAAGCTGTAGATTTTATCGCAGGACGGGCCGAAACGGAATGTTCGGGCAACATAACAAGAGAAAATATTGAAAAAATACTGTCTGTTGGTGTAGACTATATATCAAGCGGCGCGCTGACGCATTCCGCCCCCATTTTAGATTTGAGCTTGAAAAATCTGCACATTCTTTGAAACTTTCGGATCGTCAGCCTATGCTTGCGTAATTCACTGATCAAAGAGGGAGGAAAAATAATGACTGGAGAAGAACGCAGAAAAATCATTATAGATGCTATCAAAAATTCCAATGAACCTTTGTCCGGAGGTGCGCTGGGCAAGCTGACCGGTGTCAGCAGACAAGTAGTCGTACAGGATATTGCTCTTTTAAGAGCACAGGAATATCCTGTGCTGGCAACAAACAGAGGGTATATCTTCAGCACTGCACACAAGTTCACACGTATTCTAAAAATGCAGCACAGCAATGAGCAGACCGAGGACGAGCTGAAAACCATAGTTGATCTGGGCGGAACCGTAGTTGATGTTATTATCAACCACAGAGTATACGGTAAAATGCTCGCCCGGCTTAATATCCACAGCCGGCGTGACGTGAATAATTTCATGCAGGATATAAAGATGGGAAAATCCACACCGCTGATGAATATAACCTCAGGATATCACTTTCACACTGTATCTGCAGATTCACAGGAAGCGCTGGCAGAAATAGAATCAGCTCTGCACAAAAAAGGATATCTGGCGGAAATACTTCCCTATGAACAGATATGATCATCGGCATTGCCGCTCTGTCTGTGAAACATTTTTACAAAATATATATAAAAATCCTGCTGTCAGTATTTCCTCAAAAACAATTTAGCATTTAAAAATTATATTTATTATATATTAATGGCATATCAGCTAAATATATTAGTTTATTGTGCTAGAATACCAAAATTTTATTCAAAAATTGTGCTTATATACATTGACTTGTTTAGGCGGCACATGATAGAATAGACCCAATAATTGAGAATATACAGAGCAAGGGCGCTCATTCCCTGTACCAGGGGATGAGTGCTCTTTTTTTATAAATTTCAGGCTGCTGCCGAAATATGATTCTGTCTATCTCCTATTGTAAAGAGGTGGTTGTTTATGTTCAATATATTTGATCTAAAAAAGAACTATGGCAAGACAGAAGTGTTGAAAAGCATAACAATGCGGATTGATGACGGTGAAGTAATTTGCATCATCGGCCCATCCGGTTCCGGCAAAAGCACCTTTTTACGCTGCCTGAATCTGTTGGAAGAACCCACAGGAGGACAGATTTACTATAATGGAACTATACTTGACAATAAGCTTGACAGCAAACGCCTGCGCAGAGAAGTCGGCATGGTTTTTCAGAAATTCAATCTGTTTCCCATGTTTACCGTTCTAAAGAATGTTATGTATGCACCGATGCATGTCAAACATACGGCGCGGAAAGATGCTGAAGAGATCGCACGTAATCTTTTAGAAAAAGTCGGACTTGCCGACAAAGCAGACTCTTATCCATCGCAGCTTTCCGGCGGGCAGCAGCAGCGTGTGGCCATAGCCAGAGCGCTCGCCATGCAGCCAAAGATGCTGCTTTTCGATGAGCCTACATCCGCCCTTGATCCGGAGCTTGTCAGCGAGGTGCTTACCGTAATGAAAAATCTTAGAAAAGACGGTATGTCTATGGTCGTGGTAACGCATGAAATGGGCTTTGCAAGAGATGTCTCAGACAGAGTCGTATTCATGGATAAGGGATATATTGTTGAAGAAGGACTTCCTGCCGAGATATTCAACCATCCCAAGCAGGAACGTACACAGCAATTTTTAAACAGAGTACTTGGAGGTGTAAGCTATGAATAACTTACTTTCGCAGCTGCATTTTGCTGCAGCGGCAGAATATCTTGTACCATCACTGATTCACGGTATCGGTGTTGTTTTGGAAGCTACGATCTTCGGTTTTATACTGGCCACTATTGTCGGTATTTTCATTGCTATCGGCCGCCTTTTTGCCTGGAAGCCGGTAAAAGCCTTTTTGTATGTTTTTCTGGAAATTATACGCGGTACCCCTTTGCTTGTGCAGCTCGTATATATTTATTATGTAGTCCCGCTTATTATCAATCTTCTTGCCGCCATGCTGGGTTATAAAACAGATGTCCAAATAGATCCGCTCACTGCCGGCATAGCAGGGCTGGCTGTCAATTATGGCTGCTACATGTCGGAAGTTATACGTGCCGGTATAGTATCCATCGACAAGGGACAGACAGAAGCCGCTCTCGTTTTGGGTTTTGGACGTTATGAAGCTCTGTTCCGCATAATAATGCCGCAGGCTCTGCGCAGCATAATACCCTCACTGGGAAATTATCTTGTCATGATGATCAAGGATACTTCGCTGCTGGCCTATGTCGCCGTGAATGAACTGCTGCTGCGTACACAGACTTTTGCCTCGCAAACCTTTTATACTATCGAAGCATACACTTATCTGGCATTGTTCTATCTTATTTTAAGTGTTCCGTTGTCACATTGTGTAAAATTCATTGAGTACAAACTGTCTTCTTCAAACAGGTAGTTATTATTTAATCATTTAAATGAATATGAAAGGCTGGTTTATCATGAAAAATTCCTGTAAAAAGCTTTTTATCCTTACTGTCCTGGTATTATCTTCACTTTTCCTTCTCGCAGGCTGCGGTTCCGAAGATGCAAAGCCTGCTCCCGGCTCATCCGCCTCAAGTTCTTCCGGAGACGGGAACACACTTGCCAAAATACGCGAAAAAGGCGTATTGGTAGTGGGTTCCTCCAATGATGCACCATTTGCTTACATGGATACTAAAACAAATAAGTTTTCCGGTGTAGACTCTGAAATAATCGAAGAAATAGCAAAGAGACTAAACATCCCAAAGGTAGAAATGAAACAGGTTCCTTTTGAAAATCTGCTGGTGGAACTTGACAACGGCTCTATAGATATGGTTACTGATGCCATGTATATCAAACCCGAACGTCTGCAGAAAGCATCGTTCACCAATATCTGGTATACAGAAGGCGAAGCTGTCGTTATAAAAAAAGATTCGCCGATAAAAAGCAAGGCTGATCTTAAAGACAAAGTTATAGGCGGACAAAAGGGCGTGACATTCCTTGAACTTGCCAACAAATGGAAAGATGCCGGCGAGGTCAAAGATGTTAAAGTATTCAACAGTCAAGCTGAATTGATGATGGCAGTTAATACAGGCAAAATCGATGCATGCATAACGGACGGTATAGTTGCCGGTTATACACTCAAGCAAAACGCATCACTTGATTTGCAGATCTTGAGTCCATATACACCGGAAGCATCAGGGAAAATCGGTGCTGCAATACGTTTCGGCGATAAGGATCTGCTTGATGCCGTGAACGGTGAACTGGAAAAAATGCGCAGTGACGGCACGCTCAAAACAATTCTTGAAAAATACGGACTTCCCGAAAATTATATGGTACTGTCAGCCGATGAAGCTAAAACACAGAACGTAAAATAATAGGGAATAAACCGTACAAATAAAAACACGCTTGCGATCATTCAGAAAAAATCCTGTATTATTAAAGAGAATATAGAACTATAATTAAAATATCATCAACCGATGATATTTTGATTGACAATATATTAACTGCGTGATAATATGTTGTCAATCAAAAGCATATATGTCGGCTGATCAAAAAAATTGAAGGCCGGACACGGTATTTACTTATCGTGTCCGGCCTTTTTTATTGAATACGGAAAGAAGTTGATGCATTTGGATTTATTGTTTATCCAAAAATTTGCTCCCATGTATGCCAAGGCAGCCGTCATTACAGTACAGCTGGCCTGTACGGGAATAGTAATGGCAATACTGACCGGTCTTTTAGTCAGTATTGTACGTTACAGAAAAATCCCGGTACTATCTCAGCTGTTTTTTGCTTATGTGCAACTCTTTCGCAACACACCTCTTCTGGTTCAACTGTTTTTCCTCTATTTCGGTCTGCCTAAGCTGGGGATTCATATTTCCGGTCCCGCATGTGCCATTGCAGGTCTCACCCTTTTGGGAGGCAGCTATATGGCCGAAGCATTCAGAGCAGGTCTGAGTTCCGTTTCTAAAAGCCAGATAGAGGCAGCAGAGGCGCTGGGCTTTTCCCATATGCAGATAATGCGTTATGTAATAGTGCCGCAGGCATTGGCTGTATCGATCCCGCCGCTGTGCGCCAACGTGATTTTTCTTATCAAGGAAACTTCTGTTTTCAGTGTTGTGGCTCTGTCAGACCTTGTCTATGTAGCAAAAGATCTTATCGGGTTGTACTATAAAACAGATGAAGCCCTTTTGCTGCTGGTTATTTCTTATTTGATTATTTTACTGCCCGTTTCCTTGCTGGCATCGTTACTGGAAAGGAGAATCCGTTATGCAGGATTTGGGAATACGGGTATTGTTTGAAGGTGAAAACGGCATTCGTCTTCTGCTGGGGCTGCTGGTCACCATAAAACTATCAGTCATTACTATCATTGCTTCCTGCATATTGGGAACTATTATGGGAATGCTTATGACCCTGCGCCACCCTGCCGTCCATTTTATTACCCGCATTTATTTGGAATTTATCCGCATTATGCCTCAGCTGGTTCTCTTATTTATAGCCTATTTCGGCTTGACGAGAGCAGCCGGCATAAACTTATCAGGCTTTACAGCAGCTGTGATCGTATTTATTCTGTGGGGTACCGCGGAAATGGGAGATCTGGTACGCAGCGCACTTATTTCTATACCCAGGAATCAATACGAAAGCGGTGCGGCACTGGGATTTTCCAAAATTCAACTGTATCGATTCATTATCCTGCCGCAGGCACTGCGCCGTCTGATACCGCCGGCGATGAATCTGGCTACACGCATGATCATGACTACCTCTCTTGTTGTATTGATCGGTGTTGTCGAGATGCTTAAGGTGGGCCAGCAGATCATTGAAGCAAACCGCTATACCGCACCGACAGCAGCTCTTTGGATTTACGGCGCAATATTTTTTTTGTACTTTTTTTCCTGCTGGCCGCTGACACTGGCGGCAAACTGCCTGGAAAAAAGGTGGAAGGAGTAATATGGAAAATAAAACGCTGCTGAGAATAGAGCACCTGAAAAAGACATTCGGTGATCATACCATCTTAAAGGATATTTCCATGGAAGTGAAAAAAGGGGAGGTTATCGTGATCATCGGCCCTTCCGGCTGCGGCAAGTCAACTTTTCTGCGATGTCTCAACCATCTGGAAACAATTGACGGCGGCGCCGTTTATTTTAAAGACGAATGCATCAGCGGCAAAAATATATCAAGAGCGGTCATCTGCCAGCATATCGGTATGGTTTTTCAGAGCTATGATCTTTTTAATCATCTGACGGTCATAGACAATATTACTTTGGCTGCCATACAGGTGCAGCACAGGAAGAAAGCCGAAGTAGAACAGGCTGCACGCAGGCTGCTGGCAAGAGTAGGACTCGCGGATAAGGAAACTGCCTACCCCCGTCAGCTGTCCGGCGGCCAAAAACAGCGTATTGCCATGATCCGGGCACTTATTCTCAATCCCGAAGTAATGCTTTTTGATGAAGTAACCGCATCACTGGATCCAGAAATGGTGCGTGAAGTCCTTGATGTGATAATCGGGCTTACCAGACAGGGAATGACAATGCTGATCGTCACACATGAAATGTCATTTGCCCGTGCGGTAGCAGACCGTATTTTTTTCTTTGACGACGGTCAAATCATAGAGGAAAATGTTCCGGAACGGTTTTTCGATAAACCGGGAACCGAACGGGCCGGCCAATTTTTAAATAGCTTTAAGTTTAATTCTGTAAAGGTAAAATAGGTATTTACAATAGACAAAGGAAAAGAGGTAAATTAACATGAGAATCAGGAAATTATATCTACTGCTGGCCGCACTTGCAATTATTGCCGCTGCTGTTTTTGCGGGCGGCTGCAAGAATGAAGCTGCCACAGACAGTCAGCAGAGTACGGGTTCGGGAGAAACTGCATTCCGTTCGCTGGACGAAATCAAGAAAAGCGGTGAGGTCATTGTCGGCGTATTCAGCGATAAAGCTCCTTTCGGTTATATCGACAAAGAGGGGAATTATCAGGGCTATGACGTATATTTCGGCAACAGGCTGGCAAAGGATCTGGGAGTAAAGGTCAAGTATGTCTCCGTCGAACCGGCTAATCGTGTCGAGTATCTGAAGACCGGCAAAGTGGACATAATCCTGGCTAACTTCACGGTTACGCCGGAACGTGCCGAACAGGTAGATTTTGCACTGCCATATATGAAAGTGGCTCTTGGTGTGGTATCGCCTGACGGCGCACTTATAACCAGTCCTGACCAGCTTAAAGGAAAGACACTTATTGTCGCCAAGGGAACTACTGCCGAAACTTATTTCACAAAACATTATCCTGATGTGAATCTCCTGAAATTTGACCAATATACCGAAACCTACAATGCACTTGTCGATGGACGCGGTGACGCATTTTCGACCGATAATACAGAAGTTCTGGCCTGGGCTTTAAAAAACAAGGGCTTTACTGTTGGCATAACATCGCTGGGTGACACCGATACCATAGCTGCGGCTGTGCATAAGGGTAATAAAGAACTGCTTGATTTTATCAATGACGACATCAAAAAACTGGCCGGTGAAAATTTCTTCCACAAGGATTATGAAGAAACACTGGCTCCGGTGTACGGTACTGCGGTCAGCCCCGATGATCTTGTTGTTGAAGGCGGAGAAGTAAAAAAATAATTTTCATAAATAATAAAATTTACATTTAATCGTTTTTGCTTTATAATAAACATATATTATCTCTTATTTAGAGTGGTGGAGGGACTGGCCCGATGACACCCAGCAACCGGCGTTTACGCAAGGTGCTAATTCCTGCAGGAGAAATCCTGAAAAATGAGAGGATGCGTCGAAAAGACCCTTCTTCTTTTGGAAGGGTCTTTTTTAGTATATTTTAGGAGGGTTATACATGGATTTAGAATCCAAAATTGTCCATATAGGAATAAATTCTGACGAAAAAACCGGAGCGATAAGCACACCTATCTACAATACTGCTTCTTTTGCCCATCCGGCTCTGGGAAAAAGTACGGGTTTTGACTACACCAGAAGCAAAAATCCAACGCGTCAAGTAGCAGAGGACGGACTGGCCCTTTTAGAAAACGGCAGTGACGGATTTGCTTTTTCTTCCGGAATGGCTGCTGCCACAGCTGTATTGATGCTATATAAGCCAGGCGATCACATTATCCTGACAGATGACTGCTATGGCGGGACATACAGACTATTCAGCCAGATTTTTATCAATTACGGTATAAGTTTTTCCATAGCCGATACCAGTTCACAGCAATCGGTAATGTCAGCAATAAAGGAAAATACAAAAGCCATATTCATAGAAACGCCTACTAATCCGATGATGAAAATCACAGATATAGCTTCACTTGCGGCTATATGCCAAAAACGTGGAATACAGCTTATCGTAGACAATACTTTTTTGACACCGTATTTTCAACGTCCTATTGAACTTGGCGCAGATATTGTCCTTCACAGCGGGACCAAATATCTGGCCGGACATAATGACCTTTTGTGCGGGATAGTCGTAACACGTGAAAAAACTATCGGTGAAAAAATACGTTTTATCCAGAATGCTACAGGGAATATACTCAGTCCAAGTGACAGCTGGCTTCTGATAAGAGGCTTGAAAACCTTAGGTCTGCGTATGGAAAAACACAATGAAAATGCGAAAAAAATAGCCTATTGGCTTAACGGTCAACCGCATATAGAACATGTATATTACCCCGGACTGGAAGATCATCCGGGAAGGGAAATCCATAATAAACAAGCTTCAGGCTGCGGCGGAATAATTTCTTTTGCAGTCGATAATCCTGATCTGGTACCCAGAATACTAAGCAGTGTCAAATTCATTCAATTTGCGGAAAGCCTGGGCGGTGTGGAAAGTCTGATAACATTTCCTTCATGTCAAACCCATACGGATATTCCTGAGGAAATACGTCATAAACTGGGCATTACGGATAAGTTGCTGCGGCTTTCAGTCGGAATAGAAAATTATCAGGATATAATCAGCGACCTGGAACAAGCGTTAGAATAAAAACGGAGAGACAAATATATGAATTTTGATGAAATAATAGATAGAAAAAATAATTTTGCAGCAAAATATGACGAACTTAAACAAAAATTCGGGCGCAGTGATTTAATACCGCTTTGGATAGCCGATATGGATTTCAGAACAGCAGAGCCAATCATTGAAGCGATAAAGCAACGTGCGGACCAGGGCATATTCGGTTATACGTCACGACCTGATTCATATTATGAAGCAGTTTGCGACTGGCTCGAAAAATATCATGGTTGGCGACCGGAAAAGCAGCTCATGCTGCACAATCTTGGTGTGGTTGTCTCGCTCAGTATGCTTATTCAGAATTTTACGCAGCCGGGCGATAAGATAATTATTCAGACACCCGTTTATTATCCGTTTTTTGATGTTATCAAAAATAATGATCGCAAATTAGTGGAAAATCCGCTCAAACAAGTAAACGGACATTATGAAATGGATTACGCTGATTTTGAGCAGCAGGCCCAAAACGGTGCTAAATGGTTTTTGCTGTGCAGTCCGCATAATCCCGTAGGCAGAGTTTGGACCAGAGAAGAACTTCAGCGCATAGGCGAAATATGCCTGAAATACAAGGTACGCATTATAGCCGATGAAATACATGCAGACATTGTATTTCCCGGGCATAAGCATGTGCCTATCGCAAGCATCTCACCTCTGTTGTCTCGGATTACGATTACCTGCCTGGCACCGAGCAAAACATTCAATTTGGCAGGACTGCAGGCTTCAATAATAATTTTCCCTACCAAAGAAGAACGTGATAAATTTGATGACATTCTCGGTGTGCTGGACATAAAAAGAAACAGCTGCTTTAATCTCGTGGCCGTTGAGGCAGCCTACAGACAGGGAAGAGCCTGGCTCGAAAATGTTTTAAAATATATTGAGGGCAATTTTAAATATATAAACGATTATTGCAAAAATAATATTCCGGCTATAAAACCTAATTATCCGGAGGGGACATATCTTGTTCTTCTGGATTGCAGGCAATTAGGTCTTGATCAAAAACAGCTGCATGATTTTATGGTAAATAAGGCCCGAGTGGCACTTGATGATGGTTTTTGGTTCAGTAATACACTTGAACAATACATGCGCCTCAATGCAGCTTGTCCCCGGCATACGCTGCAAAAAGCGCTGCAGCAGATAGCAGAAGCTGTACACACACTGCAAACTGAAAATATATAAATATAAAAACACCATAAAGAAGCTAAACGGCCTCTCTCAAGTCAGTTCTAAAGCACTGACTTAAGAGAGGCCATTTCTATACTCTGCCCTTTTTTAGTATGCTGCGTATCTTAAACTAAGCAGCAATTCCTGAGCAAAAAATTAAAAATCATATTTTTTCTGCAGCCGCTTGAGAACATCAACCAGGCGGTCAATTTGATCCTGCGTATGATGAGCATTCAGCATGATTCGTATAAGTGCATGATCAGGTTTCACTGCGGGATAACGGAACATCGGTACGATCATTTTTTCTTGCAGAAATTCATTATATACACTCACGGCTTTTTCATCATTGCCGATAATAACGGAAATAATATAAGATGATGCATCATTCAAGACAAATTGGAGCTTGGTCAGCCGTTTACGCAGATCCAATGACCGTTCAAGATAACTGTCCATAATTGACGGACATGCCGATAATTTATCCATTATATAACAAATAGTACTGGCTGTAGGCGGCTGAATGGCAGCAGTAAATAAAGAAGTGCCCGAAAGAACTTCAAAAGCATGTATATAATTTTCCGGTCCGGCAATAGCGCCGCCTTCCATTCCAACAGCCTTGGAAAAAGACACCATGACGAAAGTAGCACGTCTGAGCTGCGCAAATTCCTCCGCAAAAAGACGGTTTTGAGGACCGTATATCATAAAACCGTTCGCGTCATCAACATAGCTCAGCGCATGATAACGTTCGCACACATCAAACAATTCCCGCATAGGTGCAACAGACCCATCGGCAGAATATACACTTTCAAATATCACAATTATTTTAGTGTGTGAAACCGACAATTTTCTCAATAATTTATCCAGATCTTGCGGATTATTATGTCGAAAAGAAAAAAGCTGCTTTCCGAATTTTAAATGCGATGCTGCCTTCCACAAGCTCCAGTGACAATCACGGTCCAATATAAAAACTGCATCGCTGTTACTGATATTGCAGCTTTCACTGAAGTGAAAATTACAAGACATAGCATTAATAAATCCTACATTTGCCAACAGTCCGCTGGCAAATGAAATGGCGCGCTGCTTTCCCACATACCGACAAAGTTTTGTTTCCATCTCTTTGTGTGCTTTGCAGACACCCTGTGTAACGCGCGAACCGCCTGTTGTCAGTCCATAAGTATCAGCAGCCTCATGAAAATGCCCAAGCACATCTTTTTCCTGATGCAAATCAAGAATATTGATACTGGCAAAATTAATGAAATCTTTATTGTCATATGTTATTGTCGGACCTACCGGTCTGGTTGTCGTTAAAATATCATGAAAAAAACCTTCCTGTAAGGCAGACGTTGTAAAACTTTCAAACCCCCATGAATCTTCCTGCTTTTGAAATATCTTCTTCGCGGGTACAGCCATTTTTTCCATAAGCACCATCCTTAAACATTAGTAATATATAAGCGGTGTTCAGCCGCCAATGTTGATTTTAAGTCCCACAACTCCTGCAATGATAAGGAAAATACAAAAAAACCGCCATAGTTCATGAGATTCTCCAAATAGAATAATTCCCGCCACAGCAGTACCCGCTGCACCGATCCCTGTCCATACGGCATAGGCAGTACCTATGGGAATCTCCTTCGTGGCCAGATCAAGCAGATACACACTGCCCAGCATCGCCGCTGCCGTAAACAGCGACGGCAGCAGAACAGTAAAACCGGCTGTATATTTAAGCGATACCGCCCAAGATATTTCTAAAAAACCAGCTGTTATGAGATAGATCCATTCTAATTGCATACATATTCCCTCTGAAATGTATTCGTGAATATTACTATTATATTCTGTTAAAATGAAATTAATATGAAAAAAAAATTTTTTAACAAAAAGATAAAATGTATTAAAATCCAAATAAATTCATGTTGCAAAATTCATGAAACAAAAATTTCTTATACCAAAGCTGACTGCACGAAAACATACAGTCAGCTTTGGTATAAGAAAAAATTTTCTGAAAAACACGTTGCAAATTAAAATAGACATACTTTTAAAAAAGTTTTTGATAGATACCCAATACTTTATCCCTATTGAGCGGCACATAATTATTAGACATAAGACGTCCCTGCTTTTCCATGACAATACCAGTATAACGCGGCAGCTCTTCTTCTATTACACCGTATTCATGCAAAGTTTTTCGTTGGATGATATTTTCCAGCAATGTTTCCAGCTCCGCCAAAACATTATTCGGCGTACAGGCAAGCAGTTTTGCCAAAAATTGTTTTAAAAGCTCAAAGGAACCATCCTGACGAATACTGGCATAAGTCTTATATACTTCAATAAAAAACGCGTAGTTTGCCTCGCCGTGCGGTACGTGCCGCGCCGCCCCCAACGGGTAAGAAAGCGCATGTACCGCAGCGCAGCCGGCATTGCCAAAAGCAATGCCGGCGTAAGTGCTGGCCGTGAGAAAATCCCTGAGCAGCGATGGGATCACTTTTTTACCCTCAGAGGTAATTAATTTGTAGCCCGATATTATTTTCTCTATAGCCGCAGCAGAAAAAATACGTGTAAATTCGGTGGCTTTAGGTGAAGTATAAGATTCTACCGCATGAATGAGCGCGTCCATGGAACTGGCAGCGAAAAATTTGTACGGAAGATTTTGCAGCAGCTCAGGAATAAGAATCGCTTCATCAGCAAAAAGCGCTTCATTGGCAAGACCCAGTTTCGTCTTATTTTTAGTTAGTTCCAAAATCGATATGTCAGTCACTTCGCTGCCTGTACCGCAGGTGGTAGGTATGAGAAAAAGTTTTTTATCCTTTTGCGGCAATATTTCCCCATTAAATAATTTGTCCACAGGAATATTTTGCTTTAACGCAAAAAGTTTGGCGGCGTCAAGAATCGTACCGCCCCCTATGGCAAAAATCCTGCTGATTTTTTGACTGCCTATGATCCTGCTGATGTCTTCGATCATTATGTCAGTTGGTTCACCAATGACATATTTTCTGTAGTCTACTACCAATGCACCTGCAAAAGCGTTGGCAAAGTTTCGTCGGCGGGTACCTTCACTCACAAAAACAAGATCTCCGCTGCCTATATTATAAGAAAGGCAAAATTCTTCTGCGGAAGTACAGACAGTAATTTTGGGCCTGATAAAAAAATTATTCATTTTCGCTCCAAAGAATTTATCCGATGCTTGTTTCTCATATCAATGAAATAAGCATCGGATAATTATTTTCAATCATTATAGTTCAAACAGCCTCTAACAAGCCTGACTGGTTATTTTACTTCCCGTGCATTTTTTTATAGCTGATTCGAATATATCAAGCCCCGCATCCAGCTGCCGGTCACTTATTACCAGCGGAGCAAGAAAACGAATAACATTTCCATGAATGCCGGCATTTTCCAATAACAGCCCATGTTGTGCGGCTTCAGCTATAAGCTGGCCCACAAGCTGCGCATCTGGTTCTTTTGTCGTTCTGTCCTTGACAAATTCGATACCGATCATGCCGCCCATACCGCGTGCATCACCGATGATGGCATACTTTTCCATCCAGTCACGGTAACGTGCCATGACTTTTTTTCCTATTTCGACGGAGCGTTCGGCAAGTTTATCGCGCTGCATTATTTCTATGACCTTCAAAGCTGCCGCACATGCCAGCGGATTACCGCAGTAGGTACCGCCAATAACTCCTCCGGGTACGGACTGCATTATTTCGTCACGCGCCGTGATTCCGCTGAGCGGCACACCGCCCGCGATAGATTTTGCCATTGTTATGATATCCGGCTGCACGCCGGCATCCTGCCAATATTCTGTGGCAAACATACGTCCTGTACGGCAAAAACCGCATTGCACTTCATCCGCTATCAACAAAATCCCATGTGCATCACAAATTTTGCGGACAGCCTTTACCCATTCAAGAGGTGCCGGTATAAAACCGCCTTCGCCCTGCAGTGGTTCAACAACAATTGCTGCCACATGTTCAGGGTCAGAACAGTCATTGAATGTTTCGTAAAGCTTTTCTATGTAATAGCCTATCGCTTTTTCCTCCGGCATACCTTCCGGTCTGCGGTATGTATAGGGGAATTCGGCGCGATACACTCCGTCCGGAAAAGGCCCCATCCCTTTGGCATAAGCTTTTTTTGCTGTCATAGACATAGTCAAAAGTGTCCGCCCATGAAATGCACCCGAAAAAACAATGATATTGGGGCGTTTTGTAAATGCCTTAGCAATCTTTACAGCATTTTCGTCTGCTTCTGCGCCGCTGTTCGCAAAAAATGTACGTTTTTTATCGCCTTTGACAGGAGCAAGGGCGTTGATAGTTTCTGCCAGCTTCACATAGCCTTCATGCGTGACAACATTGAACATACCATGAAAATATTTATCGGCCTGCGCCTTCACAGCTTCCACCACTTCAGGATGGCTAAAACCGATATTCAGAACACCCACACCGCCAATGAAATCCAAAAACCGATTACCGTCAAGATCTTCAATAACAGCACCTGCGCCTTGTTTTATAACCACGGGATAACCGCAGCGTATAGCACTCGGAACAGCTTCATTTCTTCTCTTTATAACCTGCGCCGATTTTGGGCCCGGCAAACAATTTGTAATTATTTCAGGCATTGCATCTTTCAACATAGACGTACCCTCCTTGAAAAACCAGCATAGTAAAAAACTGCACGCATCAAAGCACATTATTATCCGGTCAGCTTAACTGCGGATAAACAGGCTTCATTGCCGTACAGTTACATGTTTGATATACCTATATAGTAGTCCAGAGACAAGGGCTGTGCAACGGTATGAGAAACTAATTTTTCGCCGATCATTTGTACTTTACGCACAAATGATTTTACTGTATCATGTAAATAAAAACGGAGGATAAAAATGTCCATTCAATTAAAAAAACTTTTTGATGAAACGGCTGAAGTCTATCAACTGAAGCTGCTTGCAGGTTATTTGGGACTGGACAGTGAAATAGTGTGGGTACAATATACAGAGGATATAGCCACCTCTAATTTTCTAAGAGGCAGTGAATTGATCATCACAACGGGACTTTGCAGCAATGATAAAACATGGGTGGGCAGCTTTATCGAAGAACTTATAGCGAGAAGAGCGGCAGGCCTTATTATCAATACAGGAAAATATATTCAACCGCAGGAACTTGACGAAAAAATAATCAATATGTGCAATAAAAATAATTTTCCTCTATTTATAATGCCATGGCGTATACATCTTGCTGATATTATGCAGGATTATTTGAACAGATTATTTTTGGCTACTCAGGAAGAAAATGATATAACTGAACTTGTCCGCATGGCTGTTTTTGAACCAGAAAAAGTCAAACGCTGCGAAAAAGAATTTGAACTGCATGATTTACTGGGAAAACCTTTTTATATGTCTGTATTCAATTTTGAAAATACTGCCCTGGCTAAAAGAATAAAGATCTCGCTTCTCCTGCAAACTAAGAATATGTTAAATCAAATGAAATTGGATTACATTATTTTTTGGCAAAAAAATATGCTTATAATGGTAATCTTTTCAGTGGAAAAGAACGAACTGCAAAAAATAATAACACAAAATATTGCTCTCTATGATAAATCCGTCACTCAGGACAAAGCTCATTGCGGCATCAGCTCATATTATGAAGATGTTCTCAAAATTTATAATGCTTTTCGCGAAGCGGCAATGGCTGCTGCCGTACCTGAAACTGTCCTGCAAAAAAGGACAGCTTTTTTTGATGAACTCGGAGCTTATAGACTGCTTTTCGCTGCCTCGGACAAAGAATTGCTGAAAAAAATACATGACTCGCTGCTCGCTTCGCTTCTTGAATATGATAAAAAACATCACTCCCAATTATACGACACACTTCACATATATCTTTTCCATAATAATAGCTTGAAAATAACTGCCGATATTGCCTTTACTCATAGAAACACAATAAATTATCGTATGGCGAAGGTGCGCAGAATACTCGAATGCGATCTCGGCGATGCCGTTACATGCTTTAATTTAATGATGGCTTTCTATATTGCTGATTATCTGAAAATAATGGCCTAGAAATATAAGGAAAAAGTTACATTCGCTGCTATTAATGCAGCATGCAATCTTGACAAAACGATTATCAATGTACTATCATAGCATACAGGCTTGTTTACATTTTTACAAAAAATACTCTGGCGAAAAGTATTGGTAAAATTATATCTTTTGATGATTTTCATAAAATATGAAACAGAAAATATATTGGTGAGGACAATAGAATATTGCAGAAATAATTGGAGGAATATTTATGGGAATGAATATGACGGAAAAAATTCTTGCCGCGCATGCAGGATTGAAAGAAGCATCCGCCGGACAATTGGTGACATGTAAACTTGATATGGTTCTGGCGAATGATGTTACCGCGCCGCCCTCTTTCAAAGAATTTGAAAAAATAGGCGGACCCGTTTTTGATAATACCAAAATTGCTCTTGTACCGGATCACTTCACACCAAATAAGGATATCAAATCAGCCGGTCTTTCCAAGGCAGTGCGTGATTTTGCCAATAAATATAATATCATAAATTATTTTGAAGTAGGCAGAGGCGGAATCGAACATGTTATTCTGCCGGAAAAAGGTATTGTCGCACCGGGTATGCTCACAATCGGTGCCGACTCACATACCTGCACATATGGTGCTCTTGGCGGTTTCTCCACAGGAGTGGGAACGACGGATCTGGCTGTGGCACTTGCCACGGGAGAAGCATGGTTCAAAGTTCCTGAGGCAATAAAGGTCGAATTGACGGGCGATAAACCTGCCGATATAACCGGCAAGGACGTAATGCTTACTTTGATCGGTATGATCGGCGTGGACGGAGCCCTATACAAAACATTGGAATTTTCCGGTGAAGGAGTGCATTCCCTTTCCATGGATGATCGTTTTACCATTGCCAATATGGCTATAGAAGCCGGCGGCAAAAATGGGATATTCCCCGTTGACGAACTGACAATGGAATATATCAAAGACAGAGTAAAAAAACCGTATACCATAGTTGAAGCTGATGCAGATGCAAAATATTGCGATACAGTAAAAATAAATTTAAATGACCTTGTACCCGTTGTCGCTTTTCCTCATCTGCCCGGCAATACAAAAAAAGTGGCTGAAATAGACGATATAAAAATAGATCAGGTCGTTATCGGCTCCTGTACAAACGGACGTATTGAGGATATGCGGATTGCCGCACAGGTAATGAAAGGACATACGGTGCATAAAGATGTACGATGCATCGTTATTCCGGGCAGTCAGCAGGTATATAAGGAAGCTGTCAAAAGCGGCTATATAGATATTTTTATCGACGCGGGCGCATCCGTCAGCACACCTACCTGCGGACCATGTCTCGGCGCACATATGGGCATCCTTGCCTCCGGCGAACGCTGCGTTTCAACAACGAACCGCAATTTCCGGGGCAGAATGGGACACGTAGACAGCGAAGTCTATCTGGCTGGCCCACAGGTCGCTGCCGCAAGTGCCATATTGGGAAAAATAGCTCAGCCCGGAGATCTGCGCTGAAATATCAGTAATAGCCGATCGGCAGGATAACTAAAAAAACGGGGTTTATATATATAAGAGAAAGGTTCGATGAATATGGCATTAACAGGGAAAGTATGGCGGTACGGCGATAATATAGATACAGATGTAATAATACCGGCACGTTATCTGATTTCATTTGATCCTCAGGAACTGGCATCGCATTGCATGGTGGATATAGACGAAAGTTTTGCCCAAAACGTAAAAGCGGGAGACATTATGGTGGGCGGCAGAAATTTTGGCTGCGGCTCTTCACGCGAACATGCTCCCGTCGCCATAAAAGCGAGTGGAATACCCGTAGTAATAGCAGCAAGTTTTGCGCGTATCTTTTACCGCAATGGCATCAATATAGGCCTGCCGCTGTTGGAAATAGGCGATGATGTAGAAAAAATAAGCGCAGGTGACCGGCTTAGTGCAGATACTTCCACAGGAGAAATCAAAAACCTCACGACGGGAGATATTTTTCATGCACGGCCTCTGCCGGGTTTTGTTGAGGATATAGCAAAAGCGGGCGGACTTATTAACTACATCAAGGAGAAAAAGATAAATGCCTAAAAATATTGTCGTTATACCGGGAGACGGGATAGGTAAAGAAATAACCGACGCTGCCGTTGACGTTTTAAAAAAAATAGACAAAAAATACGGGATTGATCTGACCTTTTCCTTTTATGATGCAGGCGGTACCGCCTATGATAAATTTGGGGTTCCACTGCCGGATGATACGCTGAACGCAGCTAAAGCCGCGGATGCAGTACTTTTCGGCGCAGTCGGCGGCGACAAATGGGATAATGTCGAACCTCAGCTGAGGCCGGAAAGAGCTATTCTCGGTCTCAGAAAGGGCCTGGGGTTATACGCTAACCTCAGGCCGGTGCAGACGATGGATGAACTCATTGATTATTCACCGCTGCGGCCTGATATTGTCCGCGGCACAGATGTTCTGATCGTCAGAGAGCTTATCGGCGGCATTTATTTTGGCGACAAATGCGAACGGGAAGAATATAACGGCACAATAAGAGCATGGGATTTAGAAAATTACAGTATTCCTGAAGTGGAAAGAATCGTTGAACTTGCCATGCAAGCTGCTTTAAAACGCAAAGGCAGCGTAACTTCCGTTGATAAATCCAATGTTTTAGCCACTTCACGTCTTTGGCGAAAAACAGCCGCTAAAGTAGCGGAAAAATATCCTGAAGTAAAGCTGGATCATATGTATGTCGACAATTGTGCAATGCAGCTGGCTATAAAGCCTACGCGCTTCGACGTTATCGTCACCGGGAATCTGTTCGGCGACATTTTAAGCGATGAAGCTGCCGTTTTAGGAGGCTCCATCGGTCTTATGCCGTCAGCAAGTATCGGTGAGAAGACCAGTCTTTATGAACCTATCCACGGATCAGCGCCTGACATTGCGGGTAAGGGCATCGCCAATCCATTAGGGACCATCTTATCAGCGGCATTACTTTTGCGTTATTCACTCGACGCATCAGCCGCAGCTGACGATATAGAAAGTGCCGTCAAAAAAACTTTGTCAGATGGGTACCGGACAGCCGACCTTTTCAGTGCCGGTTCTAAAAAAGTCGATACCGCCGGAATGACAGAAGCCGTTTTAGCAAATATCAAATAAATTATTTCTATCCCAAAACCACATAACTGCGAAAAGGACCTGCCGTCAGCGGCAGGTTCCAGAGTGTAGACAATTCCTAAATCCACCCCCGTATGTTGAAATCATATGGGGGTGGATTTTTTGATACATGTTTTGTAAACGGAAAATAAATTAGTTGTTCAGCTTGTATTTTTACATTAATAATGGTAACATAATCACATAATCGTTTAAGCGATTATGTGATTATGAAAGGAAGATGCATACATGGAAAAGCTGGTAGAGGTTTTAAAAGCGCTGTCGGATGAAACTCGGCTAAGAATACTAAATCTATTATATGAGCGGGAATTATGCGTTTGCGATGTTATGGAAACTTTACAGATTACGCAGGCAAAAGCATCCAGACATTTGATTTACATGAAAAATGCCGGACTGGTAAAAGATAGAAGGCAAGCACAATGGTCATATTACACTACGCAAAAAGGTAAACATTTGAATTTCATTGACAGTCTGGTTTATGACAATTTGAGAGGTATGAAATTATATCAGGGCGATTTGGAAAATTTAAATAAATGGCTAGAACAAAAAAACAGTTATTGTGATGAAAATGTAGAGGAGAGATTCTAAATGAAAAAAATGGAAATTTTTGATCCGGCGATGTGTTGTTCTACCGGTGTATGTGGTCCGTCGATTGATTCGGAGCTTCTGCGGATGGCAACGGTAATTAATTCATTAAAAGAAAAAGACATATTTATCAAGAGGCATGGTCTGTCTGGCGAACCGCAGGATTTTGTTGACAACAAGGTAATCAATGACATTCTTCAAAAAGAAGGAGCCGACGTTTTGCCGGTAACGCTTATTGATGGTGAGATTGCTAAAACGAAGGAATATCCTACAAATAAGGAATTATCTGCGTGGCTTGGGGTAGAAGTTGAGACAAAGCAGCCAGAAAAGACAGGCGGATGCTGCTGTGATTCTGATGGGTGTTGCTGATATGATAAATCTTATATACGAACCATTTGCATTAGACAAAATAAATCTCACGAAGTATTTGTTTTTCACCGGTAAAGGTGGTGTCGGAAAAACCTCTACGGCCTGTGCTGTTGCTGTGAATTTAGCGGATCAGGGCAAAAAGGTTCTTTTGGTCAGTACCGATCCGGCATCCAATCTGCAGGATGTTTTTCATACCGAGCTTGACGGCAAGGGCGTTGCGATTGACGGTGTTCCGGAACTTCTTGTTGCCAATCTGAATCCAGAGGAAGCAGCAAGAGCATACAGGGAGTCAGTCATTGGGCCTTATCGGGGAAAATTGCCGGAAAGCGTTCTTATTAATATGGAGGAACAGCTTTCCGGGTCCTGTACCGTCGAGATTGCTGCATTTGACCAATTTTCACATTTCATCACGGATAAGGCAGCTGCCAGTCAGTATGATCATATCATCTTTGATACAGCACCGACCGGGCATACGCTGCGCATGCTGCAACTTCCTTCGGCCTGGAGTGATTTTATCAGTGAAAGTACACACGGGGCTTCTTGTTTAGGGCAATTGGCAGGTCTTGAAGAGAAAAAAGGCATGTATAAGGATGCAGTCAGCAATTTGTCCGATTCAACGAAAACAACGCTGCTTTTAGTTTCACGGCCAGAAAAAACACCACTTCTGGAAGCAGAGCGTTCCAGTATTGAATTGCGTGAACTGGGAATATGCAATCAGCTTTTACTTATCAATGGTGTCTTAGGGGAAGCTTCGGACGATGTTTCGCAAAAAATCCTGAATAAACAGCGTGCAGCCATGGAAAATATACCGCATGGTCTGAAACAACTTAGAACCTTTTCTCTGCCGCTGCGCTCCTATAATATTTTAGGGCTGGATAAGATTCGGGCCTTTTTTCAGAGTGATGCATATGAAAAGATTGCCTCAAAGATAAAAGCAGAAGAGTATCTTTCCATAGATACGTTAATTGAAGATTTGCACAGAACGGGGAAAAAAGTTATCTTCACGATGGGCAAGGGAGGCGTTGGCAAAACAGCGATGGCTGCCGTGCTTGCTTTAGCTCTTGCCGAAAAAGGGGCAAAGGTACATTTAACCTCAACCGATCCAGCTGATCATCTACGCTATATCATTGCGGGAAAAGAAAATATCACACTCAGCCACATTGATGAGGCGCAGGAACTACAGAACTACCAAGATGAAGTATTGCGTAAAGCGCGCGAAACCATGACGGATGAGGATATCGCTTATATTGAAGAGGATTTAAGATCACCCTGTACGCAGGAAATTGCGATATTTAGAGCGTTTGCAGAGATTGTCGATAAAGCAGAAAATGAAGTCGTGGTAATTGATACCGCTCCCACGGGCCACACGCTTTTATTATTAGATTCAACGCAGAGCTATCATAGGGAAGTACAGAGAACAAAAGGTGAAACGCCGATTTCTGTCCAGCGTCTTTTACCGAGACTTCGTGATGCACAGCAGACGGAAGTCATTATTGTTACACTGCCGGAGGCAACGCCGGTCTTTGAAGCGGCAAGATTGCGTGATGATTTATTGCGAGCGGGCATCCAAAACAAATGGTGGGTGGTCAATCAATGTCTTTCTATGACAAAAACGGAGAATCCGATGCTGATGGCACGTGCCAATACGGAAAAACAGTGGCTGGAGAAAGTAAGTGAAATCAGCAGTGGCAATCTTGTTGCGATTCCCTGGCTGCAAGAGGCATCAATTGAAAATATCCGCAAATGATTTAAGTCAGGAGGTGAAAAGCAATGCCAATTCAAGTAACCTTGAGTTTAAATTCGAGTAATCCGCAGATGCAAACGAATATGCCTGATATCTATGCTTGTGGCGATTGCATAGAACAATACCACCTTATTACTGGTAAACCGGTGTATCGACCGCTGGGATCAACGGCACAGTCACCGGAGGAAACTTATATTTTAAGGGGATTTTAGAAATCGATATTTTTAAGATTTTCGAGCTGACAGTAGCGTAACCCGGGTTATCGGAGCGCGAGGCAATTAGTCAAGGCTATGAAGATCGTTGTTTCTAACAATATCAAATAAAAAGACTTGTTATGAGGAAAATGCCATTATTGTTTTTGATGGGAAAAATTTTTCTGGATAATTATAGCAAAAGCACCTGCTACATAGATACAGGTGCTTTTGTCTTCGAGCCGGAATCTACCGTCAGCGGCAGGTCCTTTTCGCAGTTATTATTTTTTATCATCAGAAGCAAGGCCGAACCGTGTTATCCCCGCACCCTTCAGTTTATCCAGAAATGACATCAGCTGCGCATAGTCGATATCTTTATCAGCACGTATAACGACTGCAAAATTTGGATTTCTTTTGTTTTCTGCCTGTGCCTGAGTCAGCAGTGTCCCTTCGTCAATCGCCTTATCTTCCAGATACAAGGTACCATCTCTGCGCATGGATACCAGATAATTAACCCGTGCCTGCATTTGGGCATTTTGTGTTTTAGGCATATTTACGGGAATTGTTTTAATGTTTACCATATATAAGGTGCTGAGCATAAAAAATACAAGGAGAAAAAACATGATATCTATCATCGGAATAATCATTACTTCCGGTTTTTGAAAAGAACGGCGGTCACGCAGACGCATTAGTATCACCTCTGCTGTCGCTGCTTTCTATCAGGGAAAAAGTCTGCTCCATATCAGTCACTATATTATCTATTCGCTGCATAAAATAAGCGTGTATGGCAAGTGCCGCGATCGCAACGCATAATCCCATGGCAGTGGCAATAAGAGCTTCTCCCACACCGCCTGTTATCGTGCTGGCCTGGCCTTCCTGCAGATTAAAGACACTGAAAGAGGATATCATGCCGCTGATCGTGCCCAAAAGACCGAGTAGTGGTGCCATCGTTACAATCACGCTGAGATAATAAAGACGGGCGCGCAATTTAGATAATGCAATGCCGGATTGTATTTCAAAAAAGTGCACAGGACTTATGCCTTTACGCATTTTATCCATACCAAGATGCAACAGCAGTGCAAGATCTCCTTTAGTCTGAGCGGTAAGAGTTTTTGCTTCGTCTGTTTTTCCGTTGGACATAAGATGATAAAATTTTTCGGTAAATTTACGCCCCGAATCTGCCTTAGAGAAATAAAGAGCACGTTCTATACCTATAGAAACAACAAAAACAGAGCATAAGAGCAAAATATACATTACAAAACCGCCCTTATGAAAATACTCCAGACCTTGTGCGACGAAATCCATAGAAGCTCCTCCTAATTACTGCCAGATGAACACTGGGTTTTATTAATCATAAAGATTGAAATGAAAATTTTGTTTGATGGTACAGCGTACCGCCCTCCCGTGGGCATTGCGGGCCGGAGAAAAGGTCCACTGACGCGCTGCGGACAACGCCGCCTGATCAAAAGCAGCCTGTCCTGAAGACGCATCTACAGACACATCTTCAATATTGCCTCCGGCATCTATCGAAAAAAGCACTCTGACAGATCCTTCTGCACCGGATGATCTCATGCTGCCCGGATACGACGGATAAGGAGCATTTAACGCAGACGGCGGTATAACGGCAACAAGCGCATCAGCATCTTCATCTGCGCTGTCAGATGTGCTTCCAGCGTTATTGCCGCTACTGCCGCCCACACCGCCGCTGCCACCATTTTTTGTGACAGCAGAGCCTGATGATCTATTACTATCGTCAGTACCGCTTCCCGACTGCCCTTTCGGTGCAGCCTGACTTGAACCTTTCTCTTTATACTCGGCAGTATCATACTTGAAGCTGCCATTCTGCAACGGCGATGTTTTGTAATTCAAGCGTTCACTGTCCTCACCGGTGAGTACAATATCACTCACCGCCGGTGCCGTTTGGTCCGAAGCGCTCCCTGACTCCCCTTCTGAACCGCTGTTGCTGTCAGCAACATAAACAACGTTGGCAATATCATTTTGCTGTGGATCATAGACGCGGGAGAAAAATCCAGTAAAGATCAAAAGCAAAAACAAGATAAAATGAAGAAGCATGGAAAGAAACCATCCGGTCCTGCGATAGGATGATGACAGTAACATTATTCCTCCTATATAAAACACATTATTATTTCATTAAAGAACAAAAGCTATAATACATGATATAAAGCTTTGTTTTTTTTGTCAAGGAGAGAAATTTATACTGACTTTTCATACATAAAAGTATTGCATTAGTAAAAGTAATACATAAGCGGCACTATCATATGTATCATTTCTGAAAGCTTTCAGCCTGTAAAAGCATATGTTTCCCTTCTGCCGGTCCTGTTTTTATATAAAACACTTATCCGAGAATAAAGAGAAAATCAATTAGCTGTACAAAAGAAGAAAAAAGATCTAAGCAGAATAATTTTATTTTCTTTCAATATAAATAGTTTCTGTAGAAAGAAGCTATGCCGTTTTGAACATACACACGCGGCAGGCGGCGGGCCATCATGCATACTATTTCATAGTTGATGGTACCCAGTTTCCGGGCAAGTTCATCAGCGGAAATGGCACTGCTTCCCTGTGAACCGAAAAGCACCGCTTCATCGCCTTTTTTCACATTTTGGATTTGGCTGATATCAACCATGCACTGATCCATGCATATGTTCCCCACTACGCTTGCCCGCTGCCCCCCTATCAGCACCTGTGCTTTACCGGAAAGCATACGTGTATATCCGTCGGCATAGCCCACAGGCAAGGTGGCAATAGTGCATTCCCTGTCAGCTATAAATTTACGTCCATAACTTACACTATCACCTTTTTGCAGTTTTTTTATGTGCGTTATCCTGCACTTAAAAGCCATTGCCGGTTTCAGCGCCGTCCCTGCAATATCCACTTCGCCTGATGGAGCCAGTCCATAAAGAATTACACCGGCCCGGACCATATCCCAATGGTATTCAGGCAGATCCAAAATTGCGGCGCTGTTGGCACAATGATGTGTGCGGACAGTTACCTTTTCCTCTTCAAGCCGCGCGCATACATAACTGAAACGCTTATATTGTTCTCTCGCGAAACTTTTATCAGTACAGTCGGCCGTAGCAAAATGAGTAAAAATACCTTCCATGACAACATTAGGCAGTTTACTGATTTTTTTTATTTCGGCAATGCTCTCCTCGGCAGGACGATAACCTATCCGCCCCATTCCGCTGTCTATTTTTATATGTAAACGCACATCACGCCGCTGCCGTACCGCCTCATCGGAAAAGGCTTTCGCTGTATTATAATCAAATATAGGTACATCTATCCCATAAAGGACAGCGGGGCGGGCCTGTTCGGCAAACAGCGGCCCCAATACGAGAATAGGTGCAGTAATATCGGCACGACGCAGCTCGATTGCTTCATCGAGTTCCGCTACAGCAAAACGATCAGCACCGTTTTGCAGCAGCAGCTCTGCTACCGCACAAGAACCATGTCCGTAAGCATTGGCTTTAATAACGGCGGTTATTTCCGCATTCTTATCTGTCAGACGGCGGATTTCCCGCATGTTGTTCGCAAGTATATCAAGATCTACCTCCACCCATGCCGGACGTATTTTAGTGATATCCACAAGGATCCCTTCTTCATTTATATTTTCAAGCTACAATTTGAGCAGTACAAAAATCTGATTTGTACTGCTCAAATTGTAGCAGATATGCTGACAAAACAAAAGATTGACAAACAAACAAATTTATAATATATTATTAAGGCAACAATTATTAACGGGGTTATAGCTCAGTTGGTTAGAGTGTTACGTTGACATCGTAAAGGTCACAGATTCGAATTCTGTTAACCCCACCAGTAATTCATGACTTCGCTCCTGCGGAGTCTTTTTTTGTTCAGCCGGATGATCATGAAGCAGCAAACCGTCAGCGATATTTTTCTGACGGTTTTTTTTATTGCTTTTGTTGTTAAATAAACGATATATCCCCATAACATCCCGGTGCCCACTTCTCATGTCATGAACCGAAAAGAAATATGCTATAATTAAGAAAAAAGATAGCAGGATGATTAATTATGATTTTAACAGCGGAAAATTTGGCAAAAAGCTACGGAGAAAAAATATTATTTGAAAATGTCAGTTTCTCTGTGGACACGGGAGACAAAATCGGCATAGTAGGAATAAACGGAACAGGGAAATCCACGCTCATGCGTACTATTGCCAAACTTGTGCAGACAGACAGCGGAAATTTCATCACCATGAAAAACATCCGTATAGAATATCTAGATCAAGACAAAAATCTCAATTTGGAAAACACCGTTCTTACGGAAGCTTTTCATGGTTCTCAGGATATAATGAAGGCTCTCCGTGAATATGAAATGACTCTTTGCGCCCCGGAAAGCACATCTGAAGAAACGCAGCAAAAATTAGTGCGTTTCTCAGAAAAGATTGATGAACTTGACGGCTGGCAGCTTGAAAGCGATGCCAAAGCCATTCTCACCAAACTCGGCATCACTGATTTTTCTAAAAAAGCAGGTGAACTTTCGGGTGGTCAGCAAAAACGCCTTGCGCTGGCAGCTGCGTTAATACAGCCATGTGATCTGCTGTTATTAGACGAACCTACCAATCATCTCGACATGGAAACTATCGAATGGCTTGAAACCTATTTATCGGGGCTGAAATGTGCAGTTATATTGATTACTCATGATCGTTATTTTCTTGATTCGTCTGTTTCTAAGATACTGGAGCTTGACAGAGGCAGCGCATATATCTACACGGGAAACTACAGTGATTTTCTGGAACAAAAAATCGCACGGACAGAACGGGAAAATGCTTCTGAGCAAAAAAGACAGAATTTCCTGCGCAATGAATTGAAATGGATACGCCGTGGTGCGCAGGCCAGATCGACCAAGCAAAAAGCACGGCTTCAGCATTTTGAACAAGTCAATGCCCAGGAAACTGTTTCTCAGAACGATAAAGTTCAAATTGCTCTGGGAACCAGCCGTCTGGGGAGAAAAATCATCGAATTAGACAATATTTCTTACCAAAGAAATGGCAATATAATACTGAAGAATTTCTCATACACAATACTGCGTAGTGACCGAGTCGGAATTTTAGGTCCAAATGGTTCCGGCAAATCCACTCTGCTTAATCTTATTTCCGGAAAACTCACTCCTCAAACCGGCAGTATAAAAATCGGACAAACTGTAAAAATAGGTTATTTTACCCAAAAAAATACTGAAATGGACGAAGATCTGCGTGCCATAGAATATATAAAACAAGCCGCTAATTATATCACGCTTATAGACAACACACGTATAACTGCATCTCAGCTTATGGAATTATTCTTATTTGACGGGAATTTGCAGTGGACGCCTATCGCCCGACTGTCAGGCGGAGAAAAGAGGAGGCTGTATCTGCTGCGCATATTGATGACAGCACCCAATGTGCTGTTGCTGGATGAGCCGACAAATGATCTTGATCTGCAGACTATGGCCATTTTAGAATCATTTATCGATAAATTCAATGGAGCGATAATTTTCGTCTCCCATGACCGTTTTTTTGTTGACCGACTTGCTGATAAAGTTTTCGCATATGAAGAAGATGGTTCTTTACGGCAATATGCAGGCGGATATTCTTATTACTCAAGAATAAAACTGCAGGAAGACGAAAAAAAAGAAATGAAACTTGAACCGGAAAACAAAACTGCCTTCGTGAAGAAAGAGAAGCCCGTTTTAGTCCAAAAAAAATTCACTTATAAAGAAAAATGCGAATATGAACAGATCGAAAATATTATCGCACAGACAGAGATCGAATTAAAGGCTGTAGAAAAACAAATGCAGGCAAATGCGGCTGATTATGCGCAAATAAGAGAACTGAATATACAGTTGGACGGCTTGAAAGATAAATTGGATAAATTGCTTGCCCGTTGGGCATATCTGGAAGAAATAGCTGAAAACAGCTGAACTGATTGACCAATATTAAATTTATCCGTCGATTTATTTTTTGTCCACGAATAAAAACAAAGGAGTAAAGAATCTTCAAGGCGAAGTTATACAATAAAAGTCAGGTGCTTTTTTTAAGTGTAAAATGTTTATATGGCTCACAGAAACATTACCGCCGGGAAAATGGCACATAAATCATTTGTTGGGAGGAGTTTTTTTGAAACAGAAAAAGACTGTGGATAATGAAAACGTATGCCTTGAAATCGTAAAAATGGCCAATAGTGCCAAAACAGGCTATTTGCAGAGTATCCAGCTGGCAAAACAGAAAGAATTTGAAAAGGCTGTCGAAAAAATCAACGAATCTGATGAATATTTCAATCAGGCTCATGATGTTCATACACAGATGCTGCAATCTGAAGCTGATGGCGGGAAAACAGATATTGACCTGCTGCTTGTACATGCCGAAGACATAATGATGAATGCGGAAATGAGTAAAATATTCGCTATGGAGATAATGGATTTATATTTGAGATTGTCTGAGAAATAAGTAAAATAATTATAGCGTTTATAAAAAAGCTTATGCAAAATTTGCATAGGTTTTTTTTTGGCAAATTTTCCGCAATGAATTTTGTTTTGCGGAAAATTTATTTAATAAAGAATTTTTGTTAAATATTTTAGGTGTTATAAGGAAAAAACTTAAACTATGTAAAACCATGTCCATTTGTTAGAATTGGTTCATAAAGGAGAGAAAAAATGGATAAGCAAAAAAGGTTGAGAAAAGTATTCGAAATACTGCGAGCATATCCTGACGGTGTCAGCGGAGAAGTAATTTCCGGTCAATTAGGTGTATCTTCAAGAACTATACGCTCTGATATGAAGATACTGGAGAAAATGATACAAGGATATCCAATTTTCATAAATTCTGCGCCGCGTAAAGGATATATGATGGTGTGCGAACAAGCTTTTTTTGCTGATAAGTTTATCAACGATACTTTGGGCCGGAATGCAGTAAATATAAAATGCAGCCATGAACCGGCTGATTATATTGTATGCCGGCTGCTGACCAACAGTTACACCGATACGACCGTGACGCAAACATATCTGGCAGATGAAATGTATATAAGCCTGTCCTCATTAAAATCAAATTTTATTGAATGCAAACAAATCTTAAGCAAATACAATATAAAAATAATGCATTACAAAAAAGATGGCATCCAAATAGACGGAGATGAAAATCAGGTAAGAAACTGCATATTTGACTATATTGACAAAAGCGATTGCTTCGCTGAAAAAATATTTGCAGAAACAGATATGATCTCTATTGATGAAGTGATAAGCAAGGTCTTGAGAGAAAGAGAAATGCAGATTCCCGACACAGACAAGACAAGCCTGTGTATCCACGTGGCAATAGCAATTACACGAGCCCAATGCGGAAAAAGCATTTCTTATCCGATCAGTACAGTGAAAAAAATTGATCAGACCTTTGAATATAATGTCGCAAAGGATATTTTAGAATATTTATACGCCGTACTGGCAATAGATGTTGCTTATAGCGAAGTTTATTACATCACGCAATGTCTTTTGGCAAGCAAGAAATTTTTCAACACAGCTACCTCCGGAGAAAACCTGGAAGCAAAAAAAATTGTATATGCTGTATTGGAAAAAATCAAGCAAGAACTCCTCATTGATTTTATTGATGATGAATATTTAATAGACGGTCTTGTCCTTCATTTGAACATAGCTATAAATCGCATCCAGTTTCATATGAATATACGCAATGAACTCTTGGAAACAATAAAAAATGATTACCCCTTGGCATTTCAAATGGGCGTTATAGCCAGTAAAGTAGTCAAAAATTTAAATAAAATAGATGTGAATGAAAATGAAATTGGCTACATTGCTCTGCACTTTGGGGCGGCGTTAAGCAGAAAAGGAATAAATGAAAAGATCTGCTCTGCCAAAAAAATCATCATAGCCTGCGCGGCAGGGCTGAGTATAGCAGTCCTGTTAAAAGCAAAAATAAAAGAGCATTTTCAAAACCGTTTGGATATATTGGAAGTCATGCCCACCTACAGCATTACCACAGAAATTTTAAAAAAGGTAGATTATATATTTACTACGGTACCAATAGACAATATAAAATCCCCTAAGATAATCACCATAAACAACATATTGCAGGATGACGACATTGCGAAAATAGAAAAAATTGTTTTCGATAACACAAGCATAAATAAAGCATACTTGCAGGAATTTTTAAAGCCGCGGAATTTTTTTACGGATAAAGAATTTGCCAGTAAAGAAGATTGTATCGGTTTCTTGACCGAAAATGCCATCCAAAAAGGATTAATGAGTGAAAAGACAAGAGCCTCTGTCTATGAAAGAGAGGACATATCTTCCACTGCCATAGGAAATATGGTCGCCGTTCCGCATCCTATATATAACGATATGGAAGTTTCTTTCATATCGGTCCTGATTCTCAACAAACCTATACAATGGGGGAATTTTCTTGTTCAGGTGGTGTTTTTGTTAAGTATAAAAAAAGGCGACAACAAATTGTGGGAAACAATCTTCCTCAAGCTGAATGATTATATAAGATCTAAAAATGGCGTTGAGTCAATGCTGAAAAATAAATCATATGACATATTTTTGCATGAATTCAGCAGTATGTTTTGACGCCGTATTTATAAATAAAGGAGCAATATGAAAAAATGGATGTGGATTTAATAAAAATCAATTTGGATTCTGTGACCGACAAGGAAGTCATAAAAGAACTCGGCAGTTTAATGAAAAAGAAGAACTATGTAAAGCAAAGTTATATCGATGCCGTGCTGCACAGAGAAGAATCACTTCCCACAGGATTGAATATAGGGGATACATGTGTGGCCATACCGCATACTGATCCTATACATGTCAACATGCCGGCTATAGCGGTGGGCTGCCTGAAAAATCCTGTAAAATTCCGCAGCATGATCGATCCTGAGCGTAAACTCGATGTCAGGGTTGTTTTCCTGCTGGCAGTAAAGGATCCCAAAAAACAAGTAGAACTGCTCACTAAATTAATGGATCTTTTTAAAAACGTAGAAATATTAAAAGAAATAGAAACAGCAGACAAAACAGAAAGCATAGCTCAAATTATGGACAAAGCCATCTCCTGACAGACGGTACATTAAAGCTTTATAAAAAGCTGTCCCATTCAGACAATATTAAAAATATGTCTGAATATAATATAGCCCCCGTCTTATGCTTTTAATCTTGCAGGATTAATATATTATAATTTATGATTTGGAGGAATTATTATGAAAAAAGTAAGTATTTTATCAGTCTGTGGTTCCGGAACAGTTACATCTTCTATGGTAGCTGGTAAATTAAAAGAAAAATTAAAGGAAAAAGGCTACATCGTATCCACAACTGAATCAAGACCAACCGAAGCATTGAATTTAGCAAAATCAGGCCGATTTAATCTAATCACATTCACCAGTCCGCTGACCCCCGGTGATTACGGAATACCTGCGATAAATGCATTTGCCTGCCTGACAGGAATAGGCGAGGATGAATTTTTAGCAGAAGTTTTAAAAACAATTGAAAATATGCAGAAATAAAGGAGCAATAAATTATGGATGCTGTATTAGTTTTTATGAAGTCTATTATTGACACATTCGGTTCAGCCATAATAGTGCCGGTAATAATTTTTATAATTGCCAAAATATTTAAAGTATCTACACAAAAATCTTTTCTCTCCGCGGTTTACGCAGGTGTCGGTTTGCAGGGATTCACGCTGCTTTTAAATTCATTTACACCTATCATCACCCCCGTAATAAATCAAATGGTCAATTCATCGGGGGTTCATTTACCTGTATTTGATGTTGGCTGGCAGGCAACCGCACTCGTTGCTTTTTCCACCAGCGCAGGCATGATATATCTGGGACTGGGCATAGCGCTCCAAACGATACTTTTTCTGATAAAATGGACAAAAATCTTCCAGCCCTCCGACTTATGGAATAATTATTCTTATATGGTTTGGGGTGCAATGGTCATCGGTGTCACAGGAAGCTTTACTCTTGGCATTGCCTGTATGGTTCTGCTCAATCTGTATTCTCTGCTGATTTCTGAACTGGTAGCTAAGAGATGGTCCACCTATTATCAATACCCTAATTGCACTATTATTGCCATGCATAATGTCGAAGCCAGTATTTTTGCGGTAGTTGCAGACCCGATATACAATATGTTCGGTCTCAACAAAATCAAATTGAACCCTGTTTATTTACAGCAAAAATTCGGATTTTTAGGTGAACCAATGACACTGGGGCTTTTTCTTGGTGGATTCATCGGTATTCTGGGTAACATAAATGATATTTTGACCTTAGCCGCATGGGGCCAGATTTTAAAAGTAGCGGTAGCGACAAGTGCCGTTATGGCTATATTCCCTAAGATAGCCAGTATGTTTGCTCAGGCATTTGCTCCCATTACAGAGGGTGCCCGCAAATTTATGCAAAATAGCGGCAACAGGGAATGGTATATTGCCGTAAATGATGCCGTTGGCTATGGTGAACCGGCAACACTTATTTCAGGACTGCTGCTTATCCCAATAATGCTTGTAATAGCTATAATCCTGCCCGGCAACAGCACCTTGCCGGTGGTTGATCTGCTGGCACTGCCTTATATGGTGCAGGGACTTGTAGCCACGCATAACGGCAATATTGCTAAAATACTGATATCCGGGACTATTTGGTTCGGTCTTGGTCTTTATGTATGCACCTACACAGCACCGCTGTTTACTAATATGGCTCTGGGAGTCGGTGTTGCCATCCCTGCAGGGGCAATGCTCATAACAAGCTTCAATATTTTAGGAAAACCGCTGATGGCTCTCGTATTTTTGGCATTCCTTACAGCCAGCCCTCTTTTTATAGGCGCTGCTGTAATTCTGTACTTTGCCTTATGGATATTGTTCAGAAAAAATAATGACAGAATCAATGATTATCTGCAAAAACAGGCCATGAAAAACGCCGGTGCTGAAGGCAGCGAAGAAGCTGCCTGAATTATACGCTCATAAAATTTAGGAGGCAGATCTATGGACTGGAACAAGTACTTAAACAGGACGATAAACTGCGCATGCGGACATACACACGAATGTGATATACGGCATATTGACATTGGTAAAAATGCAATAACCAAGCTGACCGGATATGTAAAAGAAAAAAGCTATGCCCATATCTGTATCATTGCCGATGTGAATACTGAAAAAATAGCGGGCAAAAAAGTTTATGCCGCATTAGACAATGCTGATCTTGAATATGACAAGTTTATATTTGATGACAAAGACCTTGTCCCCGATGAAACGGCGATAGGCCGGATAATGACACAGGTTTCCGATGATTGTGATCTGATAATAGGCATAGGCTCCGGAACAATAAATGATTTGTGCAGATTCTGCTCGCATAAAATGGGAAAAGATTATTTCATTGTCGCCACAGCGCCTTCCATGGATGGATATGCTTCCGACGTAGCACCGCTCATCGTGAATAACTTAAAGACCACCTATGAAAAAGTTGGCCGACCCAAGGTAATCATAGGAGATACAGATATTTTAAAGGATGCGCCTCTGCGAATGATAACCGCAGGTGCCGGAGATATTTTCGGCAAATATATATGCCTTACTGACTGGCAGCTGTCACATATTGTAAATGACGAATATTATTGTCCTTTTATTGCAGAAATCATGAATGAAGCCGTGACTGCTGTTGCCAAAGCCGCCGATTCAGGTATTGCTCAACGCGATGCCGATGCCATGGGATCAGTCATGGAAGCTCTGGTATTGGCCGGAGTCGGTATGAGTTACAGCGGCAATTCACGCCCGGCCTCCGGCAGTGAACATCACATGTCGCATTATTGGGAAATGAAGTTTTTGCAACGTGGTGAACACGGTATCCTGCACGGCACCAAGGTCGGCGTCGGCACAATTGTAGCTCTGCATTTATACCGATATGCGGCAGAGATTCTGTCTTCAGGCAGCCTAAAAGATTTTCCTGTCCCTGAATTTGACAAGGCAGCTTGGGCTGAAAAAATGTCAGAGATATATGGTCCTGCCGGAAACGGTGTGATCCTGCTGGAAGAAAAGTTTGGCAAAAATAATTGCGCCAACATAAAAAAACGGCGTGAAAAAGTCATTGAAAACAAAGAAAAAATACAGGAATTAATAAAAAAACTGCCGTCTATCACTGAAACGATACAAAGAATGAAAAAAATAGAAGAACCCTACAGACCTGATCAGATAGGAATAACAGATGATATGCTGAAAATAGCAATATTATACGCAAAAGAACTGCGTAATCGTTATGGACTTTTACAGCTTCTTTATGATTTTGGGCAGCTTGAAAAAGCAGCAGAAGCTGTCAGCGGACAGGTCATGAAACTTAATTGAACACGAGAGGTTTGCATATATCTGCGGCAGTCAACATCCGCAGATATATGCAAAATATTTTTGAAGATAAGGAAAGATGACAGCTTATGAAAATTGTAGTTGTGGGCGATGCGCTGGTAAAAAGCGATGATTTGGAAAAAGCTGCCAGAGAGATGAACTTTGGCGAAACGCTTGAAATAAAAAAGCTGGAATGGTTTTCTGATCTACCAAAGGATAAATTTCAAAAGAAGATAATGGAAATAGAAAAAAACGGCCCGGAGAATATAACCCTTCCCGCAGGCATGTCAGATGCCACCAAAGAAGCTCATGCTCTGTTTGTACATTTAGCTCCTGTCAACAGAAAAATAATAGAAGGAGCACCTCACTTGCGTTTGATCGGTGCATGCCGGGGCGGTGTCGAAAATATTGATATTGAAGCGGCAACAGAAGCCAAAATACCTGTTATTCATGTCATAAGGAATGCCGAACCTGTAGCCGACTTCACATTGGCCTTAATGTATACGGAAACGCGCAATATAGCACGAGCCCATCATGCGGTGAAAAATGGTATCTGGCAGAAATCGTTTGCCAACGATCCGTACAAAACAACACTGAAAAGAATGAAAATCGGTTTGGTGGGTGCAGGCTATATAGGCCGGCTAGTATTGAAAAGATTAAATGCCCTGAAAATTGAAAGCGCTTTTTATGATCCCTACGTAAAAAAAAGCGATTTGGCAGAAGAAGGCCTGAACGCCGAATCTTTACCGCTTGAAAAATTATTTGAAACATGCGATATCATATCACTGCATATGCGCGTGACTGAACAGACCGCCGGAATGATAAATAAATCCCTTATATCCTTGATGAAGCCCAGTGCCTATCTTATCAATACGGCACGTGCCGAAATATTGGATCGCAGTGCCGTGGTGGATGCTCTGTCAAATAAAAAAATTGCAGGAGCAGCTTTGGATGTATTTTGGCATGAACCTTTGGAAAAAGACGATATTTTTCTCAAATTGGATAATGTGACGATTACACCGCATATTGCCGGTGATACCATCGATGCAATCACCTATGCGCCTTATTTACTGAAAGATGTGATAAATGATTATTTTACAAAAAAAATAAGTAAGATGCAGGTTAACAAATATTAATAAATGATATATAATGTATTACAATAATAAAATATGTCATACATATAGGAGGTACAGGAATGTTAAGTGAGTTGAAAAAAATTGTTTTTGAAGCAAACCTGTTGTTGCCAAAATATAAAATGGTAACATTCACGTGGGGAAACGTTTCAGGTATTGACCGAGAAAAAGGACTTGTTGTAATAAAGCCATCCGGTGTGGACTACGAGAAAATGAAAGCAGAGGATATGGTGGTAGTCGATTTAGACGGGACCGTGGTTGAAGGAAATTATAACCCTTCTTCTGATACGGATACGCATATAGAATTGTACAAGGCCTGCCCTGATATAGGCGGTATAGTCCACACTCATTCCCGCTATGCCACTTCATGGGCTCAGGCATGTAAGGATATCCCGGCACTTGGTACAACGCACGCTGATGATTTTTATGGTTCCATCCCCTGCACAAGAGCCATGAAAGAAAATGAAATAGCAGGCAGCTATGAAAAAGAAACCGGAAAAGTCATAATAGAAACTTTTAAGGACAGGCAGCTGGATATGATGGCCGTTCCAGGAGTTTTAGTATATTCACACGGCCCATTCGCCTGGGAAAAAGATCCAATGAAGGCTGTAAAAAAAGCAGTCATTCTTGAAGAAATAGCTTTTATGGCATATCATACAACGACCCTGTCAGGAAAAACTTCTTTTATGCAGCAGGAACTTTTAGATAAGCACTATCTGCGAAAACACGGAGCAAATGCTTATTACGGGCAGAAAAAATAAATTTTCGTTAATGCGGCTGGATATTTGATGAGATATCCAGCCGCATTTTTATCTGTCCGATGCTTATATATAATTTTATGCAAGAATACCAAACCCAAATCATACAATACATACACCCTATATTTTTTTCAGCGGAACACAGCCGCAGTAAAATATAAAGCCTAGACAAACTGCTGAAAATCATTCATAATTGTTAATAAATGATTTTGATTATAAAAATGGGGCATTTTACTGTATGAAAAACATTCCTAAATATGTAGAGATAATGAATTGGCTGGAAACAGAAATCGTGAATGGCGATCTGGCCTTTGGCGAAAAAATTCCTTCCGAAAATGAATTGGGGGAAAGATTTTCTATAAGCCGCCAAACTGTACGTCAGGCCACGAGTGTCCTGGAAAGCAAGGGTTTCCTGGAGCGGCGGCGCGGCTCAGGTACATACGTGAAATACTCTGTTGAAAATAAGAATCTTCCTGTTAGTAATGTGCGAACGATTGGCGTTGTAACAACATATCTTAATGAATATATTTTCCCTGCTATTATAAAGGGAATAGATGATGTGTTGATAAAAAAAAATTATTTTGTCCAAATGTCGCTCACATATAACAATATGGAGAGAGAGGCCGAAATTCTTAATAACCTGCTCGCAAAAAACCTCGACGGGCTGGTTATTGAACCTGCAAAAACTGGTTTGCCCAATATAAATCAAACTATATACGAGCAGATAATAAGCAGAAAAATTCCTTGCGTTCTTATAAATGCAATTTATCCAAACATGAGTATTCCCTGTGTAGCTATGGATGATTATGCCTGCGGAAAAGAAGCGGTTGAATGTTTGGTAAAGAACGGACACAGAAAGATCGGCGGTTTGTTCAAACTGGACGATATGCAGGGGAGATTGAGATACGCCGGCTGTGTGGAAGCCTTACGCAGAAACGGTATGAGTTTTGCCGAAGGTAATCTGATCTGGTATACCACAGAAGATAAAAATGAAGCATTTGCCCGGCATTTCAGTGACAGGATTTTAAAAACAGCTGAAAAATGCACAGCCATGATTTGCTACAATGATCAAATGTCCAGAGAGATAACAAGGATTTTATATAAGCACAGCAAAACAATACCAGAAGACATATCGCTGATCAGTTTTGATGATTCCAATCTTGATTTTCAAATGGAATTTGGTTTCAGCCTTACAACCTTCAGGCATCCTAAGGAAAAGCTCGGTCAGGTTGCTGCGGAGACCCTGCTCGATTTAATAAAAGGTGTTACAGCCGGTGATGTGAAATTCCCGCCTGAACTTATCGAAAGAACTTCAGTAAAAAAAATATGCTGAAAAACGGCTTGTCAGTTTCACTGGCAGGTCGTTTTTATTTGGTTTTTTTGTCGATAAGTGTCAATTTATTATCATTGCTTTAAATAATTTGTATTCTGATATGCTTAGAAAAGTGAAAGTGTTTTTAATAGTGAAAAAATTTTTAATAATATTTTCAATTATCTTATTTACATCCTGGTGCATAAGTTGTATTATATAAATAAAGTTGTATGATAATTATAAGGAGGTGTATATCTTCAATGAATTTGATCGAAACTTCTCGTGCAATAAAAGACGGGCACATTTCGTTGGGAATCGAGCTTGGCTCCACCCAAATCAAATCAGTTTTGATTACAGATGATTTTAACACTATAGCTTCAGGATATTATGTGTGGGAAAATCAGTATAAAGATGGTGTATGGACCTATCCGCTGCAGCAGGTTTGGGATGGAATAAGAGAGAGCTATAAGCAATTGGCGGCTGATGTCTACAGTAAATATCATCAGCCATTGATCAATATAGGTTCTATCGGAGTCAGTGCAATGATGCATGGCTACCTGGTTTTTTCAAACAGCGGTGATTTATTGACCCCTTTCAGGACATGGCGAAATAATTTGACGGAAGCTGCTACGGATGCACTTACGGATCTATTTGATTTTAATATCCCGCAGCGCTGGTGCATCGCACATTTATATCAGGCTATATTAAACAAGGAAGCTCATGTCGACAGCATCGATTTTATGACAACTTTAGCGGGTTATGTGCATTGGCGGCTTTCCGGTGAAAAATTTCTTGGCATCGGTGACGCCTCAGGTGCGTTTCCTATTGATGAACAGACCGGTGACTACGATGCAGTATTCTTAGGAATGTTCAGTCAATTGGAACAAGTGAAAACGTATACCTGGAATATAAGGAGTATTTTGCCCAAAGTGCTGAAAGCGGGCCAGCCCGCAGGTTATCTGACCGAAGAAGGTGCTCGTCTGCTGGATGAGAAGGGAACACTTACAGCCGGCAGTGTAATGGCTCCGCCCGAAGGAGATGCTGGTACAGGAATGGTAGCCACCAACAGCGTCCGCAAAAAAACAGGCAATATTTCAGTGGGTACTTCCGCTTTTTCAATGGTTGTTCTGGATAAACCACTTAAAAAAGTTCATCGGGATATTGATATTGTAATGACGCCGGATGGTTCGCCTGTAGCAATGGTTCATACTAACAATTGTTCCTCAGATATTAATGCATGGGCAGACATTTTTAAACAATTTGCCGGCAGATTAGGTATAGAACTTCAGGCCGATAAATTATATGAGGCATTATTTCTTGTGGCGGCTAAAGCCAGGCCTGACGCTGGCGGCCTTGTAAATTACAGTTATCTGTCCGGTGAAAATATTACGAAAATGCCATCTGGACGCCCCTTATTTGTCAGAACAGCCAATTGTGAATTTAATTTGGCTAATTTTATATTGACACAGCTTTATGCCGCCTTCGCTCCCCTGAAAATAGGCATGGATATTTTGACAAACGAAGAACAGATTCGAACAGAAGTACTCATAGCACAGGGCGGTTTATTTAAAACGCCAATAATTGCCCAGCAGACATTGGCCAACGCACTTAACACCCCTATCACTGTCATGAAAACAGCGAGTCAGGGAGGCCCGTGGGGTATGGCAGTGCTCGCTGCCTATGTGAAAAAAAATGATTTGAGGTTAGAAGATTTCCTGGATCAAAAAGTTTTTGAAAACCCGGAAACGCTGACATTGAATCCCGAACCTATGGGTGTTGCAGGCTGTAAGCAATTTATCGATCTTTACAGAGCCGGCCTGTCCATAGAACACCATGCTGTTGATATGCTTACCGAAAAACAACAGAATCCTGTTTCATGAAAAATTTGCGTATTAATTGAGCAATGCAGGACATCAATTTTGTCTTAACCGGCCTGTCTTCATATATAGGCAGGTAACAGCATTGTCTCAAAAAATAATAAGTTGAAAATTTTTAATTTAAGAAATATTATCTAATATTTCTACAGAAGGAGTAATGAAAAATGTTATCAGTCAATAAGTATGAATTTTGGTTTGTTACCGGCAGTCAATTTCTTTATGGGGAAGAACAGTTAAGGCAGGTTGCTGAAGATGCTCAGGTTGTAGTGGATAAATTGAACGAAAGCGGTAAACTGCCTTATAAAATAGTTTTCAAGGATGTTATGACAACTGCTGATGGTATTACAGAATTTATGAAAGAAGTAAACTACAATGATGCCGTCGCGGGTGTCATTACCTGGATGCATACCTTTTCACCAGCCAAAAACTGGATTCGCGGTACAAAACTGCTTCAAAAACCATTACTGCATTTAGCCACCCAATATTTAAATAAAATCCCTTATGACACTATCGATTTTGACTATATGAATTTGAACCAGAGTGCCCACGGGGATCGTGAATATGGATATATTAATGCCCGGCTGCACAAAAATAATAAAATTGTTTATGGATATTGGGGCGATACGGATATTCAGGATGAAATAGCACGCTGGGAAGACGTTGCTGTTGCTTATAACGAAAGTTTCAAAATCAAAATATGCCGCTTCGGTGATACAATGCGTAATGTCGCCGTTACTGAGCTTGATAAAGTAGAAGCACAGATCGTACTGGGATGGACAGTTGATTATTATGGCGTGGGCGATCTGGTGGAAGAAATCGACAAAGTCGAGGACAGCGCGGTTGACAAAGAATACCACGATCTGCAAAAGCATTACACACTTGTGCAGGGCAATAACAGTGCAGCTGAATTTGAACATTCGGTACGTGTTCAACTAAAAGAATATCTGGGTATAAAAAGATTTTTGGAACGGGGCGGCTATACAGCTTTTACCACTAATTTTGAAGATTTACACGGACTGGCACAGCTGCCGGGTTTGGCTACTCAGCTGTTAATGCGCGATGGGTATGGATTCGGTGCTGAAGGAGACGGCAAGTCCGCAGGATTGAGCAGATTACTGAAAATCATGGCACATAACAAGAACACTGCCTTTATGGAAGACTACACGCTGGATCTGCGCAAGGGACATGAGGCAATTTTAGGAGCGCATATGCTGGAAGTAGATCCTTCCATAGCCAGCGAAAAACCACGTGTTGAGGTTCATCCGCTTGATATCGGCGGAAAAGAAGCTCCGGCACGTCTTGTATTCACAGGATCTGAAGGAGATGCTATTGATGTGACACTCTCCCACTTTGCCAATGGTTTTAAACTGCTCAGCTATCCGGTAAATGCCAATAAACCGGAAGCAGAAACACCCCATCTGCCAGTAGCAAAACAATTATGGACACCAAAGGCGGGTCTGAAAAAAGGTTCTATCAAATGGATCGAAAACGGCGGCGGACACCATTCTGTATTTTCCTTTGCCTTAACAGAAAATCAAATAGACGATTTGGCCAAAATGTTTGGGATTGAATCAATTGTAATTGAATAAAGTTTTCTGTCACCGTTACTATGCAGAAACATTATAAATGTGGTTTGGTATTTACAATTGAAGCCGTTATGCAGATATATCAAGGGATATTATTTTGATTTAAAATAATATCCCTGCTATTCTGATTTTTTCTTAATTAATAGAGAGGTGCAAAAATTTGGAAGAGAAGAAAATATCCAGCAGTTATATTTATTTCTTTGGGGCTTTTGGCGGGATTCTCTTTGGTTACGACATCGGCGTCATGACAGGAGCACTGCCTTTTCTGACCCATGATTGGCAGCTTACAAACGCGTCTACCATAGGATGGATCACTTCAGCTGTTATGTTTGGCGCAATTTTTGGCGGAGCTTTGGCAGGACAGCTTGCTGATAAACTCGGACGACGCAGAATGATTTTGATTTCAGCAATATTATTTGCTATTTTCGCATTACTGTCAGGTATCGCTCCTGATAACGGTCAAACTTATATGATAATAGTTCGCGCTTTCTTAGGACTTGGCGTAGGCGCCGCTTCAGCATTAGTACCAGCATATATTTCTGAACTGGCACCGGCAAAGCTGCGCGGCCGTCTTTCCGGTATCAATCAGACCATGATCGTTTCAGGGATGCTTGTTTCATATGTTGTGGATTTTTTATTGAAAGATCTCCCCGGGGAAATGTCATGGCGATTAATGCTTGGTTTTGCCTGCCTTCCCGCTATCATTTTATTTTTTGGTGTGCTGCGTTTGCCGGAATCACCGCGCTACTTGATTAAAAACGGCCATTATGATGAGGCCCGCAGAGTATTGAGTTATGTCCGTCCGCAAAATGAAATCGAAGCTGAACTGAATGACATAAAAGAAACCGCTGCAAAAGAAAATCAAGCAGCACATCAAGTCAGCTGGGCAAGCTTGCTAAACAGTAAATATCGCTATTTGATCATTGCCGGTGTCGGTGTCGCTGCCTTCCAGCAATTCCAAGGAGCTAATGCTATTTTTTACTATATTCCTCTGATTGTAGAAAAAGCTACCGGAAGCGCGGCAACCAACGAATTAATGTGGCCGATAATTCAAGGCTTGATCCTTGTGCTGGGTTCGTTAGTATATATATGGATCGCAGAAAAATTTAACAGACGCACACTTTTGATGGTAGCCGGTTTCATCATGGGGCTGTCTTTTATCCTGCCAGCAGTTATAAATTGGCTGATACCCGGCACCAGCTCTATGATGATAGTATTTTTTCTGTGCATCTACGTTGCTTTTTATTCCGCTACATGGGCTCCTATAACCTGGGTAATCGTCGGTGAGATATTCCCTCTGTCTGTTCGCGGACGAGCAGCAGGCCTGGCTTCATCTTTTAACTGGATCGGTTCATGGCTTGTAGGCTTATTATTCCCTATCATGACTGCGTCTATGCCACAGGAAGTCGTCTTCGCAATTTTCGGTGTCATATGCATGTTGGGAGTGCTTTTTGTGAAAATACGTGTGCCTGAAACACGAGGCCGTACTTTGGAGGAAATAGAAGCCGAAGAAACCGGCCGATGAATTGCCAAAATGCATTATTCCGACAGCCCCTTTAGGTTGCGGCACAGCAAACAAATAGTCCTTGTGTCAATTTAACGGCAGTAATATATTAAATGTCGTTCCCATGCCTATCGTACTGGTCACTTCTATTTTCCCGCCGTGATTTTCGATCAGTTGTCTGACTATTGCCAGTCCGAGACCGGAACCTCCGCTCTTTCTGTCTCTGGATTTATCGCCGCGATAAAAATGATCAAACACATGTGGCAGATCTTCTTTTGATATACCTGTTCCGTTATCAGCTATGGAAATTTTTACCCAACGGCCCTCCTGTTTATTCAGGAGAGCCGTTTTTATCTGTATAGTGCTGCATTCCGGTGAATATCTGACAGCGTTGACAATAACATTATAAAAGACCTGGCTGATACGATCCCGATCCACCAAAATATCAGGCAGCTTTTCCTTACCATTAGTAAAGTTGATTATTATATTTTTTTTATTACTCAGCGGTTTCAGCGAAGCAATCAATCGGTTGATCAGATTATTTATATCGGCAGGAGATTTTTCCAGTGTCAGTTGATGAACTTCAGCAAGTGACAGATCCCGCAAATCCCTTATAAGACGATTCAAACGTATGGCTTCTTCATACAGCGAACGAAGCTGATCTTTACTGGGCTCAACAACACCGTCGAGCATTCCCTCAATATTTCCTTGAATAACTGCCAGAGGAGTCCTGAGCTCATGCGCAACATTAGCAAGCAGCTGCTTTTTAAGTCTGGTATTATCTGCCAGTGTCTGCGACATTTGATTAAAAATATCTGCCAATTCACCGACCTCATCATTAGTCCTGACTGATACGGTTTTGCCAAAAGTGCCTTTTTTTACTTCCTTGGCGGCCTGCCCGAGATTTTTAAGAGGAACAGTAATACTTCTTGCCAGCAGATAACTTACCAACAATCCGAGCAGCAGCATTATCAGCCCTACCCAGAACAATGAATTATGAACTGACATCAGAAAAGTTTTTTCAGTCGGTCCCATAACCAGCGCCATCGTATGCTCGCTGTCATACATATTTCCGCCCTGCATTTGTATTTGCTGCACTATCAAATATTCCTTGAACTGTTCCTCCATTTGCACATCCGCCAGATAAATAAGCACAAAAACGGTGACTGCAATGGCTACAAAGGTAAGTCCCGTAATCCGTACGGTGATACTATTAAACCTACTCATTACTGCCGCCATTAAACTTATAGCCAATACCATATACGGTCTGCAAATAGCGCGGATTTTTTGGATCAGCTTCCAGTTTACGACGCAGATTTTTAATATGAGTGTCAATAGTCCGCTCATATCCGTCAAACATATAACCTTGTGTTTGTTCGACAATTTGCAGTCTGGTAAAAACTTTCCCGGGATTGCCAGCCAACAACTCCAATAATTTAAATTCAGTGGGAGTGAGTTCTACCGGAAGACCCCCATTAAATACCTGATGGCGTTCAGGATCAATAGTAATATTATCCATCTTCAAAATTCTTCTGTTTACAACGCTATTGCCAACACGTCTTAAAATCGCCTTCACTCTGGCAACCACTTCACGCGGGCTGAACGGCTTAGTTACATAATCATCCGCGCCAATCTCCAGACCGATCAATCGATCACTTTCTTCGTCTCTGGCAGTAAGCATGAGAATAGGAGTGTCATTATCACGCCTTACTTGTTTGCATACATCCCAGCCGCTCATGCCCGGCAGCATCAGATCAAGAATAATGACACTGGGGCTTTTATCCTTCACTGCCTGTAAAGCTGAAAGTCCGTCTTCGGCAGTATATGTAATAAAGTCTTCCCTGTCAAAATAAGCTTTCAGCAATTTGACCAATTTTTCATCATCATCAACAATCAATACAGAAAATATTGACATGATCCGTCTCCTTTGCAAACCTGTTCTATATTGCAGATAAAAATATTTACTGCGTAAATTGTATCATCCCAAGATACGGTCAACGTGAATTTTTAAAATTCATATTTCATTGTTTAAAAAACAGAGTTTTTTTCATGCTTACTTTTTGTGCAGCCAAATGAATATTGCCTTTTATATTTCCGCTGATAATATTTTTTGCCTTTTCTTCATCACTGACTACCAGACCTGACAGATCGTCAATCCCTCTTTCAAACAGCACCGGAGACAATGTCGTCGAACATCCCACCATAATTACATAAGCATTTTCAGCAAGTTCCAAATAACGCGGCAATGTTTTATAAGCAATTGACGAACAGGGAATTATCACAAAATCACTCTGCGGCAAAATATATTCGGCTGCCTCCAGCGGATAGTCTCCTTCCTGCTGTGTTCTCTCAATTATAGAAAGATCACATACTGGTGCAAATAATTTATCCAAATAATGGAAATGACCGATCACTGCTACTTTTTTGCCCTTTATGGCATTTTGGTAAGCAATAAAAGGATCCTTCAAGCGGTCTTCACCGTGGCGCCCGTTGCCGAAGTCTATCCCGTTCTTTCCGGCAACGGGAATTGCATTATAATATGCGTTTAATGCGGCATGTCCGATTGAAGCCTCTATAAAATTCCATGACTTAACTGCTTCGGCCAATTTTTTCAAGGGCATCCCTATTTCCCGCGGGTAACGTTCACTGCGCATATCTCCCGGCAGGAGCGGTGCCAGCCCCATTCCCAATTCGCTTCTGACACACACATGATACGTTCCTGCCACAACATACTCTACGGCTAAGCCGTCCGGTATCGCGTTTATCAATTGGTCATAAATTTCCCACATAAATTATTCCCGGTCCTCTCATAATAATCAACGTTTTTAAATATTGTTCCTTAATTCATCGATATTTTCTATCAGTTCTCCTCTGCGCAGACGGTTTCTGATATCCAATAATGTATCATCCAAATGTTTTATGGTATTCCTGCATTTTTTCTCTGTATCGGTCGTAGTTATGATTTTATCCATTCCACCGTTCTTTATGACAATACGCTTATCGGCCCCCAATGCCAGCAGGGGATCATGTGTTGAAAGTATAACGATCTTTTCGCTTCGTGCCAGACATTTTATAGCTTCCTGACGGTCAACACCAGCATTTTCTATTTCATCTATCAATACGATGGGCGATGAACTTATATAGGCGGCATCAGCAATCATCAATGCTCTGGACTGACCGCCGGACAGCTGAGTCACCTTGGTATCATCTGAAAATTTCTCACCGGCGAGCTTATTGGCCGTATCAAAACATTTTTTCACCACCGCCTGCTCATCTTTGACCAAACGAATTTTGGCGTGCATCGAAAGAAAGTCCGCCACGCTCACATCCATAACAAAATTCATATTTTGTGACAATTGTGCTACCAGCCGATTCCCTAAATTAAACCGCTCCTCATCACTAAGCCGTCCGCCATTGATCATGATACACCGTTTTGACGGAGTATCCCCCTGTGCCAGGCACTCAACATCTGCTAAAAGACAGCTTTTCCCCGAACCAGTAGGGCCGACTATACTGATAATTTCGCCTGCCTTAACAGTCAATGTTATTTTTTCCTTCTGTCTGTTTTTATTTTCACCGCCTATTATTGTCAGGTTTTTCACTTGTGTGCAAGTGCCCTTTATTTTTCTGATAGTATTGATAAATTCGATCAACTGCTCCGGCAGACTTTTTCTCGTCAGATCGAACTGGGCCAGATCATCTTCCGGCACTGTCAGCAATGCCTCATCCAAGGACAGGTCTTCGGGCAGATTTTGCAGTCCTATATTTTCAAGAAAATCCTGCGCCTGGGGATATTGTTTTTTTACTTCGAGAATGCTGCTCTTTTTTATGAACTCTTCCTGCTCCATCAGTATCACCTGAATTCCATCGTTTTCATCATGCCCATCTGATAATTGTCGCCAATATGAGTTTCGCCCGTGCAATAAGAACATACTGCTGCCGGTGTTGTAAACCGCAGCCGATAATCCTGCAAGGATACTACTTCTCTTGCCGTCTGTACATGTTTCCTTAACATGAACGCCCCCTGGCCTGTGATTCCGTTTATGAAAATCACATGAGCTTTGGCATTGGCCTGAAGCACATTAAACATAAATACTTCCCGCTCTGCCTGTGAAACTATATCCCCCTTTGTTATCACTATAATATCAGCATATTTTAGCATCGGTCCGATTTTTCGGGGAGTATGTACTCCGGCAAGGCTGTCGATCACGCAAATCGCCAAAACCCCTTGCACATGAGGAGAACATCTGTTGCAAAGTCCCGCGCTTTCGGTAAACAAATAATCGAACTTATTTTTTATGCCCCATTGAACACATTTTTCTATATTGCTGATATAAAAATGGTCCGGACAGAATTTCCCCGACAACCCTATTTGTACAGGCACATCAGAAGAAACATAAGCCGCTTTATCAAAAGTGGTCAGACAGTCAAACTTGACCGCTCCCGCAGTTGACTCATCCTGTTTCAGTCTTTCTATCAATTGCAGAATGACTGCTGTTTTCCCTGAAGAGGGTGGTCCCGAGACAGTTACAAGCTTCATTTTTACCTCACTTACAAATCAATACAGCCTTAAACTGCTGCCTGTATTTTTTATCATCATTTTCTTAATAATATATTTTGCCATTGATTATTGTCAAATCTAAAAAAAAATTTTGCAGCAATAGAATTGCTCTTTTGCCGGCTTTCCTTAAATAATTAAATATATTACACTTTATACCAATCGCCATTTAATTATATTCAATAATTTTTCTTATAAATTATCAAAAATATAATAGGCACATTTTTCTATTTATTGCCGCCGTCATTAATCAGCTTGGCTGCCTCCTTTGCTATTTCACTGTCATTATGCCCTGCTCCTCGCACTGTTAAGAGCTGCCATCGAAACGGCACTCCTATATTTTCTGCCGTCTCTTTTGCTCCGGTAAAAAAATTACTTCCCCGTGCGAAACGTGTTTTCCCCTGCATATCTGCCAAAGAAGTTTTGCGAAAAACCTCACTTCTGTTTACATCCTCATCTCCCAGCATAACAAAAACAGACCGGGAAAATATTTCTGCCATATTTTTTTTGCCAATATACATATTTTTGACGCCGTAGGGAAATTCGACATCACTATTCGGCATTGTATACCATCCTGCTTCTGCAATAATAATATTGCGGACCTTTGGTATATCGCCGAAAAACAGGCAGCGATGCAAGAATTGCGCTCCCGCAGAATGTCCATAAAGAGTAAAGTTTTCTTCCTTCGCGCCTGTCAAATTTTTTACCTTAGCAATAATATCTTTGACGACAGGAAAAATCCATTTCTCTTTCGGCTGCAGCATTGCTGACGCATCATCCGAGTCGGCAACATTACCGATATTATAATAACGCACTCCGGGATATTTAGACTTAGAAAATTCCGGACATATTATCAGCATATTATACTGCTCAGCATATTTTATCCAGTCATCTCTATATTTATCGGCATTTCTGCGCACACCGTGGAATATTAAAACTACAGGTCTATCCGCCGTCCATGCTGTAGGTCGATAATAAAAAACAGGCATCGGATCTTCATTTGCACCTGTTGCCGATTCCTGTATGACAAATGAGCCGGCACCGTTTGGCAGGATTACATCTGCAGATACGTTTCCTGAAGCCACTGTCCCACCGCAAATCAAAATTAAAAAAATTGTGCTTAATATTTTTCTCATAATTTTCCTCCGAAATATTTGATCTTATATTACTGCTGTCAGCCACTTGATTGCAACCATACATACCTTTTTATGCATAAAAATCTATACATAAATAATTTTTATATTTGCTTACTGCAAATACCATATATTATATTTATAACAAACTGAAAATTTATAATATAATTATTAATATTGTTTAAAAAGGAATAATAATATTTTATATAGAATTAATATTTATACAGAGTAATTTTTATTTATGAAAGGGGTCTCATCACTATGAATTTTACTACTAAAATGAAAGTAAAGGAAAAGCTCGTTTTATTAGTGACTATTTTATTATTCTTTATGATTCTATTAAGCGGTATCAGCTATTATTCTTTAAATAAAAGCCATTTGATAACGAATAAAATGTATAATGAAAATTTGCTCGCTATAGAATATATTTACGATGTAAGGACCATGATCCGCCGGACACAAGAAGATATGTACCGTATACTGCTTGAAAAGAATGATGCTGACCGGCAGCAGTATTTCAATGATATCACTGAAACTAAAAAGACCATAGAAAATGACATAAGTAAATTTCAAAAATTATCGCTCAATAAGGATATACTTGATTCTGCAAAAGATGCCGATAATAAATATCTTCAATATGTCAATATTCAAAATGAAATTATTGAATTAGGCATGCACAATAGCAATGAACAAGGCCATTCCTTATATAAAGAAAAAGGGGATTCCCTGCTTGTTCAGTTTTATGATGACCAATATACGCTCATAAAAAAGCTCAGTGAAAATGCTGATCAAATGAATATTCAAAATGAAGATTATTTTAAAATAAGCAGTCTTTTATTTATCGTAATAACTGTATCAGCCATTTTCTTAAGTATATTAATAGGCTGGGTAATTATTAAACAAATTTCCAAAAGTCTGAATAAAATCAACAAAATAATCACAGCTATGGCCAATGGTGATTTTTCCAATGTTATTTCCAATGATAATTTAAATGACAAAAGTGAATTTGGTGATTTATCAAGAAATATTAGTACCATGACAAAAAATATTGCCACTTTAGTAAAAAAAATTACACATTCTTCAGATACATTAGCTGCATCATCGGAAGAGCTCACCGCCAGTGCCGAACAATCAGCGCAAGCATCCAACCAAGTAGCCGCATCTGTCACTAGAGTGGCGGAAAGTGCAGACAAACAGCTTCAGCTCAGTAATAAATCTGACAGTGCTGTAAAAAATATTTCTACATCCATGGAAAAGTTATCGGTTAATACAAATATATTGTCTGATTCTGTCGAAAAAACAACTAGAGCTGCCAATAAAGGCGACATTGCCATAAATAAGACTATAGAACAGATGCACATTATCAAGGAAAAAACAAATGCCACATCCAATGTAATAACTGATCTGGAAAATAAATCTCAGCAAATCGGTAAAATTGTCGATGTTATTTCCAATATTGCAGGGCAAACTAATCTGCTGGCTTTAAATGCGGCTATAGAGGCTGCCAGAGCTGGTGATGCAGGAAAAGGATTCTCCGTGGTGGCAGAAGAAGTCAGAAAACTGGCCGAACAGTCTCAGGATGCTGCTAAACAAATCACTGAATTGATTACTGATGTTCAGCATAAGACTGATAACGCTGTGACGTTTATGACCGAGGGAAAAGCAGAGGTTGAAAAAGGAACAGAAGTTGTAAGTATGGCCGGGGAAAATTTCGAACAGATTATCAGCATGGTCAATACTATGTTGACACAAATTGGCAATAACGCTCATGCCGTAGACGAAATAACAAATTATATGGAAAATGTAGCCACATTAGTAAACGAAACCGATAAAGAAAGCAGAAAATCATCTGCAGAAACTCAAACAATTTCAGCCGCCGCAGAAGAACAATCCGCCTCCAGTGAAGAAATTGCGTCTGCAAGTCAAGCTCTTTCTAAAATGGCTGCTGAAGTACAAAATAATATTAGAACTTTTAAAGTATAGCTTATATGATCCCGCTGTTTTACCTTTCTATTGGATAAAAGAGTATCCAAGAACTTATCCCCTTGTTTTTCTTATATATTGTTACATCATAATATGTAATCAATTTTTATTATAAAAATGTAGTTTTTTATAATATATATATTATAATAGGTATAAAAAGAAGGTGATGATCTCATGAATGTATATGTAGCCCGCCAACCCATACTGAACCAAAGCAAAGAAACCGTGGCATATGAGCTTCTCTTTCGTGATGGCCTGCAAAATTCAATGAATTACAAAATTAACGGATATGCTGCAACTCAAAAGATCCTATCAAACAGTATGGTTGCATTTGGTATTGGTAAATTAGCCAGCAATAAAAAAGTATTCGTAAATTTTACCGAACAGAATATAACAAATGGTGACGTAGAGCTTTTACCTCCTGAAATGGTGGTGATAGAAATCCTGGAAAATACAGAACCTACAGCCCCCCTATTAGCCAAATGCAAAGAATTAAAGAATAACGGCTATACATTTGCCCTTGACGATTTTGTATTTGAGCCGAAGTATCAGCCATTCATCGACTTGGCAGACATAGTAAAAATTGATTTTCTGATAACCCATACTGCTGAAGAAAGAAAAAAAATACGTCAGATCATCCCTCCCCATGTCAAACTTCTGGCAGAAAAAGTCGAAACACTGGAAGAATATGAACAGGCTTTATCATTTGGCTATGAACTGTTCCAGGGATATTTCTTCTGCAAACCTGTGATTATTTCGGAGAAAACAGCGCGCGTGGATATAACAGCACAATTCATGCTGATGCGTGAAATGAATAGTACTCACGTTGATATAAACCGTATAGAAAATATCATCAAAAATGATCTTTCTCTTATTCATAAGCTATTGAAATATATAAATTCCCCATATATAGGCATTCCCAATGAGGTTCGCAATCTCAGGCAGGCAATAGCGCTGCTGGGAATAAACGGTGTACGCAATTGGGTCAATCTGGTCTGCATCCGGGATTTGTCATCAGAAAAACCCAATGAATTATTCGTCATTTTGTTAATTCGCGCCAAGTTTTGCGAACTCACCACCGAAAATATTTCCGCCAAGAATTCAGAAAAGGATACTGCTTTTTTAATAGGTATGTTATCATTGTCCGATGTAGTTCTTGACCAGCCTATAGAAAAAATTATTGACGAACTGGGACTTGCTCCGGAAATAAAAGCAGCCCTGCTGTTTCGGCAAAACGATTTGGGACAGCTTCTCAACATGGTCACTGATTATGAACACGGTGATTGGATGAAGGTAAAAAACTGGTGCCATGAGAATAATTTTTCTGAAGAATTACTTGCCTCTCTTTATAATGAGGTGATCCATTGGGCGACAAAAATGAATGAAGATATAAATGGAAGTATTCAATAAAAATATTTTATTGGCATCATTGATCAACTGAATAATAAATTGAAAGTCAGGAAATAAATACTTCCATTATTTTCCCGACTTTTAATTCGGCTGAGCGTATAATAAAACTCTAAGTGCGTATGGCATATATCAGCCTAAACTACACGGCAATTCAATATTAATAAATGTCTGTACATTATAATTTATGGACGAAGTTCATATTCTTACATATATTCAACTTGTTATTTTTATAATCATTTTATAATATTTTTACTTTTTATAAAAATTGTAATTTTTACTTTTTTGTTGTAATATATAATTGTATTGATTATATACTAATATATTTTTCATATTGTGGGAGGAAACAATTATGAGGGATCCAGATTGTGCTTACTGTGGCAATGATGATATATTATCAGGTTTCGGTATATTCATCTGTGAACTGTCATACAGTAAAATCTATTTATTTAAAGAACAAAGCCATCCGGGCAGATGCATTGCAGCCTACAAAGACCATATTGATAATATCACCGATCTCAGCAATACCGACATTGCCGGATATTATCGGGACATTGCTGTTTTGTCCCGTGCTTTGCATAAAATTTTCCATCCGGACAAAATAAATTATGGTGCATACGGTGACACGGCAAAACATCTCCATACACATCTCGTCCCAAAATATAAAGATAAATTTGAATGGGGCGGTGTTTTTGCCATGAATCCCAATAAAATACATCTCAATGACGGTGAATATAAAGAAATGCTGGAAAAAATAAAAGCGGCACTTTAAATCATCGTCAGTCTGCCGCAAATTAAAAAGAACGGGGCTGTGAAATAACACTCCTATAAAAACAAAAGAGGATCGCTTGCTCGAAAGAGCCGGTGATCCTCTTTTTGTGGTAAAATTTTACGTGTCTAATGAAAAATTCAACCATCAATTATTTTAAAACAAAACAGGCAGTTTTGCCACTATTTATTTCGGATTTTCTGGATATTTGTGATCCTGTGCTGGTTTTCGACAGATTCATGGGGGGAATCGACTTGGAGAAGTACCTGAAAAATGTTCCGGAACACGTTACCGGACGCATCAGATACAACCCGACCAGCATGTTGAAAACAATCTTATTTGGATTTATGACAAATGGATATATATCGCTACGTGAGCTCGAAGATAGCTGTAAAGTCAATCTTCGCTTTATGTATCTCATGGAACGCGAGACTCCATCTTATCGCACGTTCGGCTATTTTATCGAAACTATGCTCAAACCATCGGTTGAGGAATTGTTCAGCGAGATCAACAATAAAATTTTTGCCAAAGATCATGTGGATTTGAGCCATCTGTATATTGACGGTTCGAAATTTGAGGCAAATGCTAATAAATATAGCTGGGTATGGAAGAAAGCGACTGAAAAATCTAGATATAGACTTTTTGAAAAAGTCACGGGATTACTCGATGAAATCAACGACGATCTTGCCAGCTTTGGCATCAAAATTGATACGAATTCCGAATACGTTCCTGAGTACCTAAGTGAAGTAACGGATCGGTATGCCAAAATCTATGAAATAGATGAAACAAAATTTGTCCATGGAAAAGGCCATCGAAAAACACCCCGGCAGCGCTATTACGAACGGCTTCAGGAATATACAGCGAAACTCAAAGAATATGTTGAAAAGATAACCATTTGTGGTCCAGACCGGAACAGTTATTCCAAAACAGATCACTGTGCGACATTCATGCGGATCAAGACAGATTATATGGGCAACGACCAGCTCCTGCCAGCCTACAACATTCAATTTGGTATTGCAGATGAATACATAGCTGTAGCTGATGTAAATCAATACCGTGCAGACATGGATTGTTTTGTTCCCTTACTGGAGAAATTTCATAATACCTACGGATTTTATCCAAAGTATCCAGTTGCTGATGCAGGATATGGTTCATACAACAATTATATTTACTGTGAGCAACACGGTATGGAAAAGTATATGAAATTTACTATGTACAAGAAAGAAACTACTGACGCAAAGTATCGAGATAATCCGTTTCGGGCAGTGAATTTCAAGATTGACGAAAAAGGCACACTGCGCTGTCCGGCCGGACAGGCATTTCACCTTCAATACAGACGAAATGTAAAAGGGAATCGATACGGACGTCAGGAAGAAGTTTACCAGTGTGAAAATTGCAGGGATTGTCCGTATGCCTCCGAGTGCAAGAAGACGGATAAAAACAGGACGATTCGTCTTAACCAGGAACTAACCTCTATACACCAAGAAGTTGTGGATAACCTAGAAAGCATTCAAGGAGCGCTTCTTCGTATGAATCGCTCGATTCAATCTGAAGGTACTTTTGGGATTATGAAAAATAACCGCTGGTACAAAAGAATTGTTCGAAAAGGCATGGAACAGGTACGTTTAGAGATTTTCCTGGTTTCCATTGGGCACAATCTTTATAAATACCACAATAAAAAACTACGCTTGAAGAAAGCCGCATAAACTGTAGAAAAGCAGTTTTTATGGGGAAAGGGGTTGTATGCCCTTTTTTCAGTAATTGCCTGCTTGTTGCCTCAAATTGTATAGAAAAAGAGGCTGTGGACAAAATGATTTCTCATTTTGTCACAGCCCCGTTCTTTTTAATTCAACGGGTCACTTTGCAGAGCAACAGTCCCTGCTCTTCCCGGTAGATTTCCGGCATAAACACGGCATTTTTTTATATTGGGGAGGTTTTTGCCTTCTTTCAAAAGTACAAATTCAAAACCTTGAGCCTTAGCTCTGACAATAAAATCATCAAGAACAGCCAATTTTGACAAGCCTTCCATCTCTGCATGGATAGTAAACACATTCCATATGCTATCGCAATTTTTCAGCCAGTAGTCTACTATATTATTCTCAGTAACGCCCATTATACCGAGTACTTCATCCATCGTCAGCAAAGTACCGGGAATCTGCAGCGGAGAAAATTCTTTTCCTTCCATTATCGGATAAAAAGGATAATAGCCTCGCACATCCGAGCAGAAATCAAAGCCTAATTCCTGTTGGACTTTTAAACTTTTATAGGTCGTCTGCCAGCCCGGCGCACCGCAGAAACGCGGTTTTCTGTGGGCGATTTTTTCAAATAAATGGCAAGCTTTCGTCAAGTGCAGGCGTATTTTTTCTTCAGACAATCCGGGAAGTTTATCCTGCCAATATACATGATCCCAGCAATGAATCCCGCAGTCATGTCCGTCTGCCATTGCCCTGAGAAAAGGTGCCGTATTGGGTTCCACAATAAGCGGTGCAGGCAAAACTGTTCCATACATCATAGTTTTTAATCCATATGTAGACGGTGCTTTAGTACGAAGCATTTTTGCCAAAAACCCTTTGCGGAAAATTCGGCGTATAGCTTTTCCCGAATTATCAGGTCCCATCGAAAAGAAAAATGTCGCCTTTATGCCATTTTTTTGAAAGACATCCAGCATATTGGGTACGCCCTGTTCATATCCTCTTTTTGTGTCAACATCTATTTTAATGGCAATTTTTTTCGGCATATATCACAAACCCTTTTCCAACTGTGCAGCATGCCAATCCAATGTGAATTTAATAGCTTCACGCAATGATGTTTTTGGTTCCCAGCAGAGCAGATCCTTCATCTTTTGTATGGATGGCAGACGATCCTGCATATCATCATAATTTTTACCGTAATATTGGGCCGCCGGTATATCCACCAATTCAACAGATCTTGCCTTAGCGGCAAACTGAGGATAATTTTTCATTTCTTCTATTATCATCAAAGCCAATTCCTTAATAGAATAATGATTGGCGGGATTGCCTAAGTTAAATATTTCACCATTGGCTTTATTGTCTTCATTTTTTATTATGGCAATGAGTCCGTCGATCCCGTCTCCCACCCATATAAATGACCGTTTCTGTGCACCGCCGCCGACAAGGTTTATCTTGCCCGTATATAAAATATCATATATAAATTGTGTTATGGAACGAGCCTTATGTTCTGCGGCATCTTTGAACGTATCCAGTCCCGGCCCTACCCAGTTAAAGGGGCGGAAAATAGAGAACGGAAGATTTTTTTCCTGACCGAAAGCGAAAATTACACGATCCATCATCTGCTTGCTGCAGCTGTATATCCAGCGCGATTTTTTTATAGGTCCTAAAGTCAGTGTGCTTTCATCTTCGATCATTACTTTGCTGTTTTCTGTGGGCATCCCATATACTTCAGAGGTAGAAGGGAAAATAACTCTTTTTTTATACTTGGCACAGTGTCTTACTATCTTTAAATTTTGCTCAAAGTCGAGTTCAAAAGTCCACAAAGGATGCGTTATATAATAAGCAGGCCGTGCTATGCCGGCAAGAGGCAAAATAACATCATTTTCTTTAACAGCCTGTTCCAGCCAGCTTTCTTCTTCGAATATGTCGCCTGTTTTCATCGAAAACCGGGGATTGCCCGCAAACTCGCCCAGATTATTATTGTGCAGATCAAATCCCTGTATCTGCCAATCAGTTTTCTGCAATATGGCCCGCAAAAGGTGCGTTCCTATAAAACCGTTAATTCCGGTAATAAATATTTTCATTTATTCTGCTCCTTATATTTTTTTAGCGCCGAGACCTTCTCTGCTGCGGAGAAACGACCGGACAGCTTCCTGAGTAATTGACTGTCCGATTTATCAGCCAGCGATATATCTTTTAATAGTAAAAAACCGCGGCCACATTTTACAAGGACGTCTGTTCTCACAGTGATGATGCTTCCCGCAATAAGAGCCGGCATATTTTCTCTATCTTTTATCCCATATTTTTGAAAAAACAATTCATCCGTCAGCGGCAATGCCTGCCATATGAATATCTTACGCTCTCTCAAAAAAGTGAATGCCCCGGGGAAGGGATGAGTTACTGATCTTATCAGATTATAGACAGCTTCGGCATTGTCCTGCCAGTCTATGATCCCATCTTCAGGACAGCGTCGGCCAAATTTTGTAGCCTGTGTTTCATCCTGTTTTCTATGCGGTGCTTTTCCGTTCTCGATAAGGGGCAAATATTCTTTCACTATATTTTTAACAGCCGTACTGGCCTTCAGAAAAATATCATATCCTGTATCCTGAAAATCGATCGGAAATATTTTCTGCGCTATTATATCCCCCTGATCGGCCTTTTCTGTCATAACATGCATAGTCACACCTGTCTGTTTTTCTCCGTTCAAAACAGCCCAATTGATGCAGGCTCTGCCCCGGTATTTGGGCAGCAGAGATCCGTGCAGATTATAGGCGCCCAGACGCGGCGCGCGCAAAAATTCACTTGGTATCATTGCCCTGTAATATGCCGATAAAACTATATCAGGTGCAGCCGCTGCAAAAAAAGGAAATGCCGCTTCATCTATTTTTACTGATCTATAAACAGGGATGTTTTTTTTCTTCGCCAGATCGTATACTGAATTAAACCATATCTCTTCATCCGAAGAATCTGTGTGCGTAAATACAGCAGCCAGATTGGCATGTGCGGCAATCAGCTCCTCAAGACAGGCAAATCCCGGTTGACTGTAAGCAAATAAAGCGATGGAAGGGCGGGAATCAATTGCTTTATTCATCAATATCCTCTTCCCATATTTTTTTGATTACAAAACGAGGTCTTTTTTGAATCTGTTTATAAATACGCCCTATGTATTCACCAATTATTCCTAGGCTCATGATTGAAATGCCCGTCAAGAAAAATTGAATGGCCATAAGCGTAAATAAACCTTCCGCCTCAGAACCTATAACAAATCTTCTTATCAGCATATAAGCCACAAGCAGGAAACTAAGCACTGATATCCCCATCCCGCTCATCGTCACCCACTGAAGCGGCGACAAGGAAAAACTGGTCATAAGATCAAAATTCAGTCTTATCAAACGAAACATGCTGTATTTAGACATCCCATATTCACGCTCACGATGTTCTACAACAATCTCGACAGGATTAACCGCATATTTTTGACCCAGTGCGGGAATAAAGGTTGTTGATTCATTGCTGTTCGCTATGATGTCGATAATTCTGCGATCATAGCCTCTGAGCATGCAGCCATAGTCATTGATCTGCAGACCCGTTATACTGTTTGTTATCTTATTGACTACCCTTGATGCGGCTTTCCTGAAAAATGGATCTCGCCTGTTTTTCCGACAGGAACCGACTACGTCGTGCCCTTCATCCATTTTCTTTACAAGTTTGGGGATTTCAGAAGGAGGATTCTGCAGATCGGCATCAAGAGTGATTATAAACTTCCCGCATACATGTGAAAATGCTGCCATGATCGCCATATGCTGTCCAAAATTACCGTTGAAATCAATAAGCCGGACAGTATGCGGATGCATTTTCTGAAAATCATACAACATGGAAAAAGATTTATCCTTACTGCCGTCATTAACAAAAACTATCTCATATTTTCTGCCCAATTTCTCCATTACAGGATATAATTCCTCAAACAGACGGGGCAAAGATTCTTCCTCATTATACACAGGAATAACTATAGATATTTCGGGAACCATCATTTCACCTTTTCACGCTCTTATTTACAAACAGTCTGTACTGCTTCGATCACATCATCCACATCCTGATCCGTCATTGCCGGGAAAAGAGGCAGCGATACTATCTTTTCACCGATCGCTTCAGCCACCGGCATATCGCCCTTTTTCAGTCCGGTTATCTTTGCATAGCCGCTGAATAAGTGAACTGCCTGATAATGATATGCCGTACCTATATTATACTGCTTCATCTTTTCCATAAATTCGTCACGGGTAAAGCCTGTTTCACTGCTTTCTATAAGCGGCGTATAAATATGCCATGAATGAGTACAGTCCTCTTCGACCGCTGCCGGCAGCGTCAATCCCTGCACAGAGGCAAAAGCCTCATCATATCTGGCAACAATCTGAGCACGGCGCTTGTTGAATTCGTCCAGATATTTCAGCTGATCACGGCCTATAGCAGCCTGAATATCCATCATTTGATATTTAAGTCCCGGAACAAAAATGTCATAATGACTTTTCCCTTTTGCGCCAAAACGATTCCATGCCCCTTTATCCATACCATTTTGCCGCTGTACAGACATACGGTCTGCTGCTTTTTCATCATCAGTCGTTATCATGCCGCCCTCGCCTGTTGTCATATTCTTAGTCGGATGAAAACTGAACACGGCAATATGCCTGGCCCCTCTGCCTGCTCCGATCTTCCTGCCATGGTACACAGACCCCATCGCATGGGCGCTGTCCTCAATTATCGCAATATCATGTTTCTTCGCAATTTGTTCAATAGCATCCATATCACAAGGGCGGCCTGCAAAATGGACCGGTATTACCGCCTTTGTCTTAGCCGTTATCTTTTCCTCCAGCCTTTTCGGATCTATATTAAGTGTCAGCGGATCGATATCAGCCAAAATCGGCACAGCTCCTGAATAAATGATAGCATTCAGCGTACTGGCAAAAGTCATCGGCGTGGTTATAACCTCATCGCCGGGTTCCACCAGTGCCATAACGGCCAAATGCAGTCCGGCAGTGGCAGAATTGACCGATATCGCAAATTTACTGCCTACGTATTGTGCAAACTTTGCTTCGAAATCAACGGTTTTCGGACCCATAGCCAGCCAGCCGGAACGTATGGAATCACAAACATCAGCTATGGCATCCTCACTGACAGACGGTTTGGAAAAAGGCAAAAAATCTTTTCTCATTATAATAAACTCCTTTGATTATAGGATTCATACTGCTTGCAAATCTGCCGGCATTTAAGCAGTTCTCAGAACCGGCAGCCGAATCGTTTTCTAAAAATACATAAAAGAATCGTTTTTATTTATTGACAATATAGTAATATCCACCTTTAGGCTGCATTTCTTTTACCGCCCCGGGCAAGATATTTTTTATCAGTTTTTTCTTGCTTTTATCAAATACTATAAATACCCTTTTGTCACTGTTCCATAAATCGGTGAGCTGGTCATCATCAATAAACCACCCCTGTCCTCCAGGGTGCCCTGCGCCAAATTCCAATTCACCGAGATATGATGCCACAACTATACGTTTCTGCAAATAAAACGCAAGTCCCTGCACATAATCGCCATATGAAACAACAATATCTCCTGGTTCCTGAATATTTCGTATATCATCAGCAACATATACTGCTGTCCTCTGAACTGCGACCTGTCCGTGAATAGACTGCAGCCCGCACGCAAAAAGGAATGCCACTGCCGCCATAGCCGAAACAGTACAGCGTATCTGCTTAGTCTTGAACCAGACAAAAAGGACTCCTGCCAGTCCGAAAGTCAAAGAAAGAAAAATGAGCCAGCCCTTGCGGAATATCTGCCATGCGCTCAGGTAATCAGCATGCAGCGAATATCCTATAAGCGCCGCTATAAAGATGAACCAGCCTATGCTGTTCAGCAAAAGGACGCTGCCCATCCATCTGCCAAGCTGAGATGATCTTCTTATTGAAGCGGCAATCAAAATTGCCAGAGCGGAAAGACACGGCAATATATATGGCACCAGTTTTGAATCTGAAAGTGAATAAAACAGAAACACAACCAAAAACCATGTCAGCAGAAATATAATATCATGTTTATTTTTATTCGATTCTATGTGGCGGACAATACCTTTTTTTGCAAAAAGCGCGGGTAAAAAACCCAGCCAGGGAAACATGCCCAATATTATCATGGGGATGAAAAACCAAAATGGCTGATATCGATCCGCCATTTTAGTAGCAAAGCGTAAAAAATGCTCACGTATAAAAAAGAAATAGAAAAAATCTGGATTGGCACGACATACCAGATAAAACCATGGTACACTTAATATCAGGAACAAAAAAATACCCGGCAGGTATATAATATCACGTACAATACTCCACTGCCTGGTAAAGATCATATACCAAAAAATTATCCCCAAAGGAAGCACTATGGAAATGAGTCCCTTTGTCAGCAGCCCCAATGCCATTGCCGCATAAAACAGAAGATACCATTTTCTGTTTTTGCTGAGACGGGCTTTATAAAATGACGCCAGTGAAAGTGTCATAAACATCGTTATCATCATATCAAGTATGTCAATCGAACCAACGACGATGTGCAGTGTCGATGTCGCCAAAATAACAGCTGTCAATAGACCAGTGCGCTTGGTAAACATCATTTTTCCCAGCCATGCAGTGAGAAAAACATTCATTATCCCCATTACTGCGGGAACAACACGGGTAGCACCCTCATTTTCCCCAAAAACATACATGGATGCCGCCGTCAGCCAGTACTGTAAAACCGGTTTTTCAAAGTACTCAACACCATTTAAACGCGGTGTTATAAAATCTCCGGTAGCCAGCATTTCTCGCGGAATCTCGCCATAGCGGCCTTCATCCGGTTCCATCAAGGGGTAATCATTAATGTGGACAATATACAGGGCAATAATAGAAAATACGATAACAAGCACCGCTATTTTTTTTTGCCGAGTGTTCAATGTATGCAATAAAATACTCCTTCCTAAAAATGCGTATAACTAGAATTATTATATCATTATACTGTCATTAAGCAAGTTTGACAGTATCCATCTCTCTTATTATTTTAATCAATAGATATGAAATATTTATGAAACATACTTTCACAGTCTTTCCTGACGCTCCTTTTATATCTGAAAATTTTCAGAATAAATTCAGACACGCACGCTAAAATAAAATAGATATTTTTTAGATGCCCCTGCTTTTGAAATATGGATACGGCCGCGTGCCGATAAAATATCCTGCTGATCATTAATTGCAGAACGTACCGGCATGATGAAACCACTTTTCTCTGTATATATAAGTTATTTACTATTTTTTAATAATCGGAGTGAAAACCATGAAAATATTATTGGCGGAAGACGACAGCAAGCTTTCAAAAATGCTTGGATTCCTATTAAAGAAGGAGGGTTACAATGTCGATATAGTTGACAACGGAGAAGATGCCATCGGCTATCTGTCCATTACAAACTATGACGTAGTTCTCTTGGATTGGATGATGCCGGGAAAGAGCGGTATTGACGTCTGTGTCAATATCCGTCAAAGCAATAAAAATTGCGGTATCATTATGCTTACAGCAAAGGATACTCTTGATGATCGGATCACCGGTCTTGACAAGGGTGCTGACGACTATATCGTCAAACCCTTTGAATTTCCCGAACTGCTGGCACGGATAAGAGCCGTTTTACGCCGGCAGGATAAACAATATACAGACAATATTATTTCTCTTGATGGAGAATTGAAGATTGACAGAACAAAATTCACAGCATATCTTCACGAAAAGGACCTCCAACTGACGCGCAGAGAATTCCAGCTGCTGTCCGTTTTATTGCAGAATAAGGGAACAACACTGCCGCGGGAACAGATAATAAATAAGATATGGAATGATGAGGATGGAATCTCCTCCAATGCACTTGACGCATTAATAAAATTGTTGAGAAAGAAGCTGGCTGACGCAGGAAAACACGATCTGATCAAGACAGTGCACGGCATCGGCTATAAAATTGAGGAATAAGCATGAAATTATTCTCACAGTTCCGCAAAAAATTAGTCAAAAGATACATGCAGCTGACCGGTATAATCATTTTTATGTTAATAACGCTTATTTATGGTTTCATTGTTTCACTCGTCTACAACAATTTTATCAGTCAGGCGCATCTTCTGGCAATGGAAGAAGTTGAAGAGCTGAACTACATTGTCAGCGACGGAAAGCTGCTGCCCGATCTGCCGCTGGACAATAACAGCAGTCAGAAATATTTGAACAAAATATTTTATTATATGTATGATAAAAATGATCAGCTGCTTAAAATGTCCAATAAAATTGATTGGAGCAAGACAGATATAGAAACGCTGACCACTCAGGATCTGTTGCAGGACGGACAGTACGAAATGCATATTGTTTTTACCGCGCAAAAAGAATTTCGTTTTTTTGTGATCACACGGGAATCCATCTGGAATAACGGCCAATATGCCGGAAAAGTATATGCTGGTTTTGACATAAGCCATGACCTGATGCTGCTTGGCAGGCTGCTTCTTTGGATAACGCTCCTTTTGTTATGTACTCTTTTTATTATCAATAAAGCCGCAAATTTTATGGCAAACAAAGCCATGAAACCGGTTGTCGAATCATTTGAAAAACAAGTTCTTTTTGCGGCAAATGCCTCTCATGAGCTGCGGACCCCCCTGAGTGTTCTCTTATCAGGGCTCGATATTCTAAAAGATGATGCCGACAATAAAATGTCTGCCTTTTCCAAAGAAATAATCGGCGATATGACAGGCGAAATTCTTAAAATGAAGGCTCTTATCAGTAATATGCTGCTTCTGGCCAGATGCGACAACAGTGCTGCCGGTCTGAAAAAAAATCGTGTCTGGCTTAATATCATCCTAAAAAATACCGCAGCTCGATTTCAGACCATAACCGCAGATAAAAATATCGCTTTATCTGTCATCGATGATGTCCCTGATCTATACGGCTGGGTCGACCGCAATCATCTTGAACAGATCATTTCCATATTGATTGACAATGCCGTAAAATACACGCCAAGAAACGGAAAAATCGTTTTACGGGCTCATTGTCATAATGGTATGTCCGCCATTTCTGTTTCCAACACAGGTCCCGGCATAGGAGAGAAAGACCTGCCATATGTATTTGACAGATTTTATCGATCATCTGAAGCCAAAAAGTACGAGGGAAGCGGCCTGGGTCTTTCCATAGCCAAGGCATTGGCAGAAAAAAACAATGGTATGCTTATTGTGCAGAGCGAAGAAAATATACGGACAATCTTTACCTTATATCTATCCCAAAAAGATTGATCAGTATCATACAGAAGATATTTTTTAGTTTATGTTTACATTCTCCTCAGTAAAGGTTATCATATTATAGATATTGATAAATGGAGACTTAATTCAGACGGCGTTTTAATGCCGCCTGAATAGTAGTCGAAATTATCCAGGGAGTTAGCCGCTCTTTACTCACCGCTTGCAGAAGCGGGAGTATCAGAGCGGGTTAGTCATCGGACAAATTAATATATGTATCTATAATTCTTATCACTTACTGATTAATTTGTCACATCCCGATAAATACTATCGACAAATAGGAGGATTTCCATGAAAAAATCGGTCGATGTAATGGCAAACGATGTAGCTTTACCCGAACTTACTTTCAGAGGAATGTTTTTAGGGATGCTGCTGACAGGAATTTTTACAGCATCAAATGTTTATCTTGGTCTAAAGGTGGGGCTGACCTTTTCTTCATCCATACCTGCAGCAGTTATTTCGATGGCCGTTCTGCGTATGTTTGCCGGCTCAAACATACTGGAAAACAACATGGTTCAGACACAGGTATCTGCCGCCGGAACCTTGTCGGCAGTTATCTTTATTATTCCGGGGCTGCTTATGAGCGGCTATTGGGCTGATTTCCCACTGTGGCAGACTTTTATGATCTGTCTGTGCGGCGGTGCCCTAGGTGTATTATTCACCATTCCGCTCAGAAGAGCTATGGTAGTTCACAGTGATCTTGCCTATCCCGAGGGAAAGGCTGCCGCTGAAATATTGAAAGCCGGCAGTTCTTCCAATGATGAATCGAGTAATTCCGACAATGGCCTCAAAGAAATAAGCATGGGGGCATTTCTCGCCGCGGCAGTAAATTTATGCACCGCCGGCTTTCGTCTGCTCGCTGATCAAATAAGCTGGGCCTTTGCTGTCGGTAAAGCTGTATTCAGCATCACTATGGGCTTTTCTCTGGCACTTTTTGGTGCCGGATACCTGATCGGTCTGGCAGGCGGCATAGCGATGCTTGTCGGTATAATTCTGGCTTGGGGTGTTTTTACCCCATATTTCACCACACTTGCTTCTCCTAAGGAAGGCATGGACCTCATAAGCTTTGCTTCATCTGTCTGGGTGAGCAAAGTACGTTTCATCGGTACAGGCACCATAGGGGTCGCTGCTTTATGGACTTTTCTCTTACTGATGAAGCCAGTGATAACCGGTATAAAAGAGCTTATGGCGGCTAATGCAGCAAATAACACTGTCAATAAAACCGCACACCGCATGGATACGGATCTGTCACTTAAGACTATGACGATCTTGTTTATCCTGATAACAATAGGTCTGTTGTTTACCGTGTACTCGTTTGCAGCCGCTGCAGCTTTTTCCACCGGTACCGTTATCATTTTTACTATTATAGGCACTTTACTCGTTCTGCTGATCGGTTTTCTGGTGGCGGCTGCCTGCGGTTATATGGCAGGTCTTGTCGGTTCATCCTCCAGCCCCGTATCAGGCATCGGCCTGCTCGGTATAATTATTTCTTCCTTAATCATTCTGGCAGTCGGCTCTTCTCAGGGAATATTCGCCGACCCCGCCGGAAGAAAGTTTGCTATAGCTTTTGCAATATTTATTACCAGTATAATCCTTGCTACGGCAACCATATCCAATGATAATCTACAGGATCTGAAGACCGGCCTTTTAGTTGGTGCGACGCCTTGGAAACAACAGATCGCACTTATCATTGGCTGTATTTTCGGTGCCTGCGTGATATCTCCTGTTTTAAATCTTCTCTATCAGGCTTACGGCTTTGCAGGCGCATTTCCCCGCTCTGATATGGACCCGTCTCAGGCAATGGCCGCTCCTCAGGCCAACCTCATGACAACAATAGCCCAGGGCATATTCAACAGCAATATTGATTGGACTCTCATCGGTATTGGCATCCTGCTTGGGATCATCGTGATTATCATTGATATATTTATAAAAAAGCTCAATCCGCTCTGGAGCCTGCCGCCGCTTGCTGTCGGCATGGGTATTTATCTGCCGCCTTCTGCCGATGAACCATTAGTAATTGGTGCTATAGCAGCTTATTTCGTTCATAAGCATCTGAAAAAACATGCGCAGAAAAATCCTGATTATATTGAAAAGCACGAACGGCGCGGTGTCCTTTTTGCCTCGGGCATGATTGTCGGCGAAAGCATTATGGGCGTGATCATCGCTGCCGCCATAGTTGCCTCTGTCACGTCCGGAGGCAGCGGCGATCCACTTTCTCTCGTAGGCAAAAATTTTGACACGGCTTCCCAAAGTTTTGGTCTTATTGTATGTATTCTGATGATGCTTTACTTCATTCGAAGGATCATTTCGAAAAAGATTTGATATTTTCTTAAGTTTTGTGCATACCGAATCTATCCCCTGAAGGTAACAGAAAATATATTACTCTGTCTCCTTTCAGGGATATTTTTATTTATAGGAATACTTCTGGCAGATTGCCACTTGCAGAAGATATTGTTTTTGCGTAAAATAGAGCACAGATACAATGAATGTAATATTTTTTTATCTATATCCACCCGGAAATAAAAGTAAACGAGGAAGCACTGATGTATATTATAAAAGAAGCCGATAATCCTGCTCTGCAAAAGTTAGCTGCCTCTCTCATAAGGGAGCTGGCTGTTTATGAATCTCTTGAAGATATTTGTACCGCAACTTCCGATGACATTGAAGAACTTTTTTCAGACGGATTGCTGCACGCTCTGTTGGCCTTTGATGAAGCGGGTGAGGCTGCCGGCATTTTGACATATTTTTACATGGTTTCCACTTTTTACGGCAAAAGAATTTCTTATATGGATGATCTTTTTATCCGCGAAAAATTTAGGGGCAATGGTCTTGGAAAAAAATTGATCACTGAATGGGAAGGCATCGGACGCAGCAAAAACTGCTGTAAATTAGAATGGAAATGCCTTACCTGGAATAAACCCGCACAAAATTTTTATAAAAATTTTGGCGGAATCATGGACGACAAAAATCTCACTTATTATAAAATACTTGCTGATGAATAAATAGCCGCAGCTGCACAACCGCTGGCATATTTTTCTATAAGGAGGCAATGCTGTGAAATGGATAAATCATATGATGGTGACAGGTACTATAGTATATGCCGTTACAGCTGACCCTCTGCTTGCTGTATACAGCATAGCAGGCAGTGTTCTTCCCGACAGACTTGAAGGAAAACCTCCGCAAAATAAAAAAGATTACTGGCGCTGGCGCAAAAAGCATCGTACTTGGACGCACTGGCCTGTTCCCTATCTGTTGCTGATAGTTCTGATCCTGCTCCTGCATCGTTTCGGCCTGATTGATTCTTCCTTATGGCACTTGGCGCTTATTCCGCTGTTCGTTCTCACGGGATCATTGCTGCACATTATTGAGGATGCCTTGTGCGGTAAAGTTCCTCTTATTTCGTATAATAAAAAAATCGGCTTGAAAATTTTTACGGTAGATTCTTTTGGTGAATATTTTTTTTCCATATCGCTGATTGTCATTTTACTGCTTTACCGCGGCGGCTCACAAATTTTAAATAATTGATTAAGAAGGCTGATTATGAACTTTATTTTGATTTTAATCGGAGTATTGCTGAATGCCGTAGCTCAGTTAGTACTGAAGAAGGGCATGTCTATCATAGGTACGGTACAGGTGGACATTGCTTCTATCACTGAAATGATCCTAAAAGCTTCCACAAACCTTTATATTTATCTGGGACTTCTATGCTATGTCTTAAGCTTTGTTGTCTGGCTCATGGTTTTATCACGCACTGAAGTAAGCTATGCCTATCCGTTTTTAAGCATAGGTTACGTTATAGCGGCATTTGTCGGCTATTTTTATTTTGGTGAGAGCATGACTTTATATAAGGTCGGCGGTATTGCTCTTATCTGTTTTGGTGTATTTTTATTATATCGTTCTTAACCATATTCCACAAAGGCATATGGTTTTCAGCTCGTCGATAAAGGAGTTTCTACCATGAATGGTAAAAAGCGCTGGCAGACAGCTATTATTTTTTCGATAATTATTCATATACTATTACTTATATTTATTTCTCATCAAATCCCCCAATGGCTGCCGCCTTCAATCCTGCCTCCTGAAGAAAACACTGCCGTTTTCATTGATGATAAGCCATTACCTGCTGATGACAATACAGGCAATGAAGAGAACTCAGCAGCACCTGCACCGGAAGATACGACCATAACTATACCGTCAAAAAATATTCTTCCGCAAACAGCAGAATCCGAATCTGCTCCGGCAGAGCAGATTTCGCCCCGTTCAGAAAAGGAAAACAGTGCAGTTGACACGGACAGCCGCAAAAACAAACCCAAACGTTACCGCATTACGTCTTTAAAAGGTGTAAATCTGGCATCACTTATTGACCCTGCTCATCCGCCAGCTCCGCCTCAGCTTATCAAGGAGGTTCCTTTTGTACCGCCTGATGAACTGCTTGCTTCTCCGCATCCTGTCGAAGTAGAGGTAAAATACATGATCGAAGCTGACGGCAGCGTACACGCTGATATCTCAAAATCATCAGGCAGCGACGCAGTGGATGATGCCGCTATAAAAGCAATTTCAGCCTGGCGCTACGCACCAATGGATAACCCCTACCCCATTCCGCTGCCGCATATGTTTCGCTGGCCGGAAGAATAATTATATAATTTCTGGAAGGAGTGTCAGTATTGCCTAAATACAGCAACGCAGACAATAGGCCCAGCCCGCGTCAGGCACAATCGCGCATAATCTTAATAGTAGTTTCGCTGATTTTAGCCTTTGTACTGCTGTCTCTGCGCTATATTTGGGTGCAAACCATCCTCCATCCCGAGCTTTTAGCCAGAGTTCAATATCAGGCCGAAGACCAATACACCGTGCATCTTCCGCGAGGCTCTATCTACGATCGCAACAACCATGAACTGGCAGTTAGCAATATGACAAAATCTCTTTATGTTGATCCCAATCATGTTGATGATCCGCAGACATTGGCGAATGATTTAGCACCGCTCATCAACATGCCGGCAGCTGATATATTGAAAAAAATTTCTATCGGCGGCGGTTTTGTGTGGCTGAAAAGGCAGATGGAGCCGGCTGAATCCGATGCAGCGGCAAAGCTCATAAAAGAAAAATCTTACGGTACTTGTCTTGGTTTCAGAGAAGAAAGCAAACGCTATTATCCCAATAAAATGCTTGCGGCAAATGTCCTGGGATTTGTCGGTACTGACGATAAAGGCCTTGACGGCATAGAACAGTCAATGGACAAAGTCATACAGGGACAGGCAGTAAATACCGCACTGTTTACCGACACATTGGCTCGTCCTATCCTTGATTCCGTTCTCAGCAACGTCGAACCGCAGGGCAATTCCAGAAAAAGCGTTGAATTGACAATCGACAGTACAATCCAATATATTACTGAGCAGGCATTGGATAAGGCCATGGCAGAATACGCGCCCGCAGCCGCGACCGCAGTTGTAATGGACCCGAAAACAGCAGAAATCTTAGCCATGGCCTCCAGGCCATCCTATGATCCCAATAATTTTGCGGCATATTCATCTGCAAGCTGGAAAAACAAAGCCGTCTCCTTTGTTTATGAACCCGGTTCCACTTTTAAAGCTATTGTTGCCGCAGCTGCTCTGCAGGAAAAAATCGTCGGTCCAAATGATATTTTTGTCGACCCGGGTTATTTGATGATAGATGGACGACGCATCCAGAATTGGAGCGAAGGCAGTTTCGGTACAGTATCCTTTACTAAAATAATAGAAGAATCCATTAACACAGGATTTGTCCATATAGGGCTCGGCCTCGGGGGCGACAGGCTTATGGAATACGCCAGAAAATTCGGTTTCGGTAAAAAAACCGGTGTTGAACTTCCCGGTGAAGAACAGGGAATTTTATTTGATCCCAAGGATATGTCTCAAATAAATATTGCTACCACTTCTATAGGACAAAGCATAGCAGTAACGCCTCTGCAGATGGTAACTGCCATGTCGGCTATCGCCAACAAGGGCGTTCTTATGAAACCTCATATCATAAAGAAGATTTCTAATCCTGACGGGAGTGTCTATGAAGAAACCAAACCGCAGGAAGTTCGCCGAGCCATAGATGTCCAAACGGATCAGGTCCTGACATCGCTGCTTGAAAAAGTTGTATCTGAAGGCGGCGGCAGCAAAGCATCCGTTTCCGGATACCGCATCGCCGGAAAAACAGGTACTGCTCAAAAATTAGATACTGTTAACGGTGGATATCTGTCCGGCCGCTATATCGCTTCCTTCTGCGGTTTTGCTCCGGTTGAAGACCCCCAGTTTGTTGTGCTGGTCATACTCGACGATCCTCACAAGGTCAACTACTATGGCGGACAGATAGCAGCCCCTATAGCTCATGATATTTTTTCTGCCATTTTCCGCTATCTTCATATAGAACCTTCTGTACCAATAAAGGATGACAATGCTGCTGTCAGTGCTCCGAAAATGCAAACCAGTCAGCAGACATCTGCAGCCAATATTCCCAAGGGAATGACAGCTGTACCCGATCTGTCAGGAAAAACAATCAGAGATGCCACTCAAATTCTTAAAAATCTTCAGCTTGATATAACTATTATCGGCAGCGGCACTGCTGCCTCGCAATCCCCTGCATCGGGAACGCCTGTTGCTCCGCATACCAAAATAACCGTACATTTTTCTCCTTAAATGTGATAAAATAGTATGAGTATTGTGATCTTACTGGTCTCATTTCTGCATAATGATAAGCAGGCACAGAATTTTTCTGTGTCTGATAATTACTTTGTATAAAAAGGCAGGTCATTTAGTAATGCTTGATATTAAATTCGTCAGAGATAATACTGAAAAAGTGTTGGATATGCTAAAAAAACGCAATAATCCAATGAATCTCGACAGATTCAAAGTGCTGGAAGAAAAACGCCGTGTGATCATTGGCGAAACAGAAACGTTAAAGGGATCCCGCAATAATGTTTCCAAACAGATAAGTGAAATGAAAAAACGCAAAGAGAATACAGACCAGCTTGTCCTGGAAATGCGTACGGCAGGCGAAAAAATCAATCAGCTGGACAAGGAGCTTCATGCTATTGAAGATGAGCTGCGCAACATTCTGCTGCATATTCCCAATATGCTCAATCCGGCTGTGCCTGTGGGCAATGATGACAGCGACAACCCTGAAGTACGGCGTTTCGGTGAACCGCGTAAATTTGATTTTGAGCCAAAAGCTCATTGGGATATAGGTGCGCAGCTCGATATTCTTGATCCTGAGCGGGCAGCAAAAGTTTCGCAGTCCCGTTTTACTTTTTATAAGGGTATGGGTGCACGTCTTGAACGCGCTGTAATTAATTTTATGATGGACACCCACTCCAACGAACACGGTTATACTGAAATGCTGGCGCCTTATATAGTCAACAAGGAAAGTATGACAGGTACCGGCCAGCTGCCTAAATTTGCTGACGATATGTTTAAAATTCAGGATACCGATCTTTATCTCGTACCTACAGCAGAAGTTCCCGCGACGAATTATCATCGTGATGAAATACTTGACGGGGCTTTTCTGCCCGAACATTATTGCGTTTACACAGCCTGTTTCAGAGAAGAAGCCGGCTCCGCCGGCCGTGATACACGCGGTCTTATACGCCAGCATCAGTTCAATAAAGTAGAATTGATAAAGTTTGTCAAACCAGAAAATTCTTATGATGAATTGGAAAGAATGGTAAGAGATGCTTCACATATTCTGGAACTTCTGGAAATTCCTTATCATGTGGTGACCTTATGCAGCGGTGACATAGGTTTTACCGCAGCAAAAACCTATGACATAGAAGTCTGGCTGCCAAGCTGCAATATGTACAGAGAAATTTCTTCCTGCTCCAATGTTGAGGATTATCAGGCCCGCCGTGCCAATATAAGATTCCGCCGAGATACAAAATCCAAACCGGAATATGTTCATACACTGAATGGCTCCGGCCTTGCGGTGGGAAGAACAGTAGCAGCTATACTGGAAAATTATCAGCAGAAAGACGGCAGTGTGATCGTTCCTGAAGTCCTGCGAAAATATATGGGGATCGACGTGATACGGCACATTTGATCATTTCGAAAAAAATTATTATAAATATATTCTATGCCGAGGTCCTAGGGGGAGATGGAGATTCCTGGCCTCGGTATTTATTTTATCTTTTTTTAATACAGAAAATTCTCTTTTTTTATAATATAACTTTTTTACATATCTATATTGACTTATCATAAAAAAAATATATAATTAATTTTCATCAGATTATATATTTTTTTTATCTAAGCAGAATATATTGTTCTGTCTTCACACAACAGTGAAGAGAGGAGTCGACACTTTAATGAAGCTTTTAGAACAATTTACCATTATTCTAGCTCTGACTCTTGTAGTTGAAACTGTCAAAGCCTTGGTTCCGCTGCCTATCCCAGCCAGTATCTACGGATTATTATTGATGCTTTTCTTATTAAAAGCAAAGGTAATACCTCTTGTTTCAGTAAAGGATGCCGGCAAAATCCTATTGGAAACTATGCCGATAATGTTTATACCGGCGGCTGTTGGTCTGCTCAATTCGTGGAATACAGTAAAAGAATTATTATTTCCTTTGATAGTAGTGATTTTTATATCTACTCTGGCAGTCATGGTTATTTCCGGTCATGTTACCCAAATGGTGATTCATTTCAACCAAAAAAGGAGCGACCTTAAGGATGAATGAACTCATCTCCAATTCGGCTTTATTCGGACTTATAGTAAGTATCGCAGCTTATGAAATAGGCTTGTTTATCAAAAAAAAATTCAGGCTTGCGGTATTTAACCCTCTTTTAATAGCGATTTTTATAATTATTCTATTCCTGCTGGGTTTTAACATTCAATACGATGAATACAATCGCGGTGCTAAATATCTCAGTTACCTGCTCACTCCCGCTACTATCTGTCTGGCAATTCCGCTCTATGAGCAGCTGGAATTTCTGAAAAAGAATGTCAAAGCCATCCTTGCAGGCATCATATCCGGAGTCATCACAAGTATGACTACCATTCTGATCCTCAGCATATTATTCAACTTCAATCACAGAGAATATGTCACGCTGCTGCCAAAGTCCATTACTACCGCTATCGGCATTGATGTTTCAACAGAACTTGGCGGTATAGTTACCATTACAGTGGCGGTTATAATCATAACCGGTGTTTTGGGCAATATAATGGCTGAAAAAGTATGCAAACTCTTTAAAATCAACGAACCCGTCGCAAGAGGGGTTGCTATAGGTTCATCGGCACATGCGATCGGTACAGCCAAAGCCATGGAAATGGGAGCTATCGAAGCTGCCATCAGCAGTCTCTCCATAGTGGTTGCCGGTATTATAACAGTCTTTGGTGTTTCTGTATATGCAAATTTTATGTAAAAGAGCATTGGCTTATAGGCCAATGCTCTTTTACGTATACCAACCATCACCTGCCGTCAGGAATCATAAGAAATTTTCTGCATTTTTCTCAGCAGATACAAAAAATATGGTGCGCCTAACAATGCCGTCATTATACCGACCCGTATCTCCACCGACGGCATGATAATGCGGCCAAGCAAATCGCAGCTCACTAAGAAAGCCGCTCCCGCCAGAGCGCTGGCAGGCAAAAGCAGCACGTAATCTGGCCCCAGCAGCATTCGCATTATATGCGGTATGATCAAACCTACAAAGCCTATATTGCCGCTCACGCAAACGGCAGCGGCAGTCACTGCGGCAGCAGTAAACATAAGACCTATACGAAATGTCATGACAGGCATTCCTACTGATCTTGCCTCAGTATCGCCAAGTGCCAGAACATTCAGATGACGTGCCGCAGCTATCATAACTGCTATACCTGACAATATAGGTCCCGCAGCAATATAAACGTGTTCCCATCGCCTGTAATCAAGGCCGCCGATAATCCAAAACAAATAACTTTGTGCTTTCTGCTCGTTCATCATCGTCAGAATACCTGATGTAACTGCTCCCAGCAGCATGCTTGTCACAACTCCCGCCAAAAGCAGCGTCACCGCCGGTATCCGTTTTTCCCGCATAGCCAAAAACACAGTAAAAAATACGGCAAGAAGACTCCCAAATAAGGCAAACAGAGGCAGCATAAAAACATTTTCTGCGGCTATTCCCAGCGCGATAGCTATCACGGCTCCCGTCGCGGCTCCTGCCGAAACGCCCGTAATTCCCGGATCAGCCAGCGGATTATTGAAAATCCCCTGCATTACTGCTCCTGAAATCCCCAGTCCAGCACCTACCAGCACTCCCGTCAGAACCCGCGGCATTCGTATAAACCAAATTACAGCGTCCTGCTCCATTGTAAACGAACCATTTTCTCCCCACAGTATATTTAAATGATAAAAAACTGCCGACAAAGTGCTTTTCATCGGTATTTCTATCTGCCCGCAGGACAGCGATATCAGACAAATAACCATTAAAAACAATGCAAGAAACAGCAAAATTTTTTTATTGCTTTTTCCGGTTGCAGGCATATATTTTCCCCCATTGAATATATATTGAGTATTTTTACTGAATTGATTATTATAAACTATATACCTGCTGTACTGTCAAATATCTTTCAGAAACTGTACTGCATGCCGAGCAGAAAGCTGCGCCCCGGCATAGGATAATTATAACTGCCGTCTGTTATCCCGCCGCTTTCAGCATATGCCGCATTTGTCAAATTATAGATTTTTGCATATAAATTAACATTACTATTTAATTTATATTGCGCCGCAAGATCAATCGTCAACCATTTCGAATCAACATATTTTGACTCTGCGGCTCCGCTGGCACCACGCCCGTAAATTTCTGCATCCCACTTATCCTTATTGTATTTCAGACCTAATTTATATTGATTAGCCGGTATATTTCCGTCCCTTTCATATGCGCTGCCGCTTTCACTTTTTTCGCTCTTTATATATGTATAATTAAAATCTGCTGACCAATTGCTGTCAATTTTACGGTTCAGATATATTGTCAGACCGCGTTTTTTTAATCTGTCAACATTGGACACTTTCCAATCGCCTAAAGTATTGTCTGCGTCAACAGGTGCCCAGTCAATAGCATTTTTTATATCACTGTAAAAAACACTCATCCCGGCACCGGTTTTTGCATTGATTTGGCTGTCATAGCCAACTGTATAAACATTGCCTTCCTCCGGCTTCAGATTTGGATTGCCCGTATACGAGCCATAACCGTATCCGCCCGGTGAATAATAAAACATATCATTGGCCTGCGGTGCGTTAAATACCTGCCCCCAGGAAAAATAAGCTCTGTTATCCGCATTGAATTTTTTATTGATTGCTGCATGCAGAGTTGTTTTATCACCAAAATAATTATGCTTATCGTAGCGCGCACCCGCAGTAATACTCCAGGAGTTATCTATTTTCCACGTATCCTGCAAAAATGCCGCCTTATTGTTTATATTGCCTTCCCTTCCGTCGTACATAGCGGGACTGTTCACACTGGACTGACGCCATTCCAGACCTGTTACCATCTGATGTCTTTCATTCAACGCTATATTCTGCTGAAAGTCAATGCCTTCCTTTTTTTCATCATATTCGCTGTGTACTCCGCCGCTTACAAAATTACCTGCATAATAATTTTTATATATCTGCAGAAAACCGCTGTTTTCCTTGTTTTTATTCCATGTGTACTTAAGCGACACATCATTCGCCAAATCTGTTCCCCAGTCATTCGGCGCATAGCCGTACATACTTTCCGGAGATTGATAAGGTTTTCTGCCGTTTTTGAACAAATGTGAAAAATAGAACGTCAGCATATCATCCTTTCCTATTTCCTGATCCAATTTAACTGTGGCACTTTGTGTATCGTTGGCTGAACTTGGCCATTTTTCATTGTCACCGGTTTTTGCATTTTTATATTTTACATAATCCTGACTGGATTTAGCCAGCGTAACAAAATAACCTGTTTTATTTTTCTTCCCGCTTACCGAGGCTGAATAGTTATGCGTTCCCCATGATCCTGTATTGGCATCCAGCGTTATTTTATCGGCAGCACCGCTTTTCGTAATAATATTTATTACCCCGGCAGCGGCATCGGACCCGTATAATGATGAACCTATCCCCTTTACTATTTCTATTTTTTCAATAAAGTCCGGTGCCGGCAGAAGACTGATATCAAAACCGGACCGTCCGCTTGTGCCTTTGTCAAGATTGAGCCGTCTGCCGTCGACCATTATAACGACGCGATCGTCACCATTTATAAATACGTGCTGATCACTGCCGCCAAATCCGCCCTGCTTAACCATAACACCGGGAGCATTGTCCAGTGCTTCGCTCACACTTTGATAATGTCTGTCAGCAATATTTTTTGCCGTTATAATATATACATCAGCCGGTGTGTCCGCAATTTTTTCAGAAAGCCTTGATGCCGTGACAACTATGTCATCAAAATTATACGCCTGCGCCGTATCGGCAGATGCTACAGCATTCCCCTCCCATAAAACACTGCTGCCTATACAAACAGCTAAGACAATTTTTTTGTTTGTATGATTCTTCATGAATATACCATATCCTTCCATAAAGTATAATTATAAATACTTGTAAATAATAAACTATATAGCAAATATACTGTCAATTGCATAACAGCGCTATTTATCAGGATCGAATATGCTCTGCCCTCATATTTGTAAAAATATACAAACTTAATATGCGGATGACCTGTATATCGATTGACTGGTTATCGATCAATATGCTATATTTATAATTAACAGGTGTAATAATGGATAAAAAATGTGATAATTATTTTACGAGCGGCGAATTGGCAGCACTTTACAAAATACCTAAACAGACACTTCTGTATTATGACAGGATAGGTCTTTTAAAGCCTGAATTTATAAGCAGCAACGGCTACAGGCATTATGCCATAGAGCAATATCTGACTTTGGAAATAATCCTCAATCTGCGTAAGCTTGATATACCAATAGCCACCATCAAGGAATATCTGACTGCCAAATCGCCTTCCGCCTTTATAAAGCTGCTTAAAAAGCAGGACGAAAAATGTCTTTTTGCAATCAGCAAACTGGAAAAAGTTCATCAGAGCCTCACCCTGGTCATGGAAAACACACTGCAGATGCAGACGGCAATTCTTGATCAGGTATTGCTGACATATGAGCCTGTCAGGCTTCTGTGTCTCACCGGCATAGACAGACATATCAAAGGCAAGGATTTGATCAAAATAATTGCCCGTCATGTTTACGATGTATTTTCCTGTAAACAATTCAGCAAAAAAAATGTTGGCTGGGTCATCGACCGCGATGAATTTTTCAAGGGCAATCCGCAGAAAGCCATTTCTTTTTATTCTGTTTATGACAATGACTCCAGGACAGCAAAACCCAATACATATCTGCGGCCTGCCGGTCTTTATCTCAAGTTGTCATTTAAGGGATCATATTATAAAAAAACTGACGAAATAATAAAATTACTGCAAAAATTTATGCGGGTCAACGAGCTTGAGCCTGTGGGAGATATTTTCGTATCTCCTCTGGAAAATCACTGGGTCACCTCCGATATTGATAATTATGTAAACAGAGTAATCGTTCGTGTTAAGCACACAAAAAAAACTGCCTAGTCGGCAGTTTTTTTGCATTTGCTGTATATATTTTTATTTGCTCTCTTCCTCTGAAACAGACAAATGCGCTTTATCCGGAAAGTCAAAGACACTGCCATAAACACAGCGGTCAATTTCCTGTATACCAAAAACAATATTTTGCGATACCGAATAAATATAACTCTCCCGCGGATATACAAGATTATTTTCTTTGATGGCATTTATCCCCTGCAGAGCCGGATCATCAAGATATTTTTCGTTGCGCACATTCGCATCAACCGAATTATGGTCAGCATATGCCGGCAAAAACAAAATATCCGGATTGATTTTTATCAGCTCTTCTTTGCTGACGGGCTGTCCATTATGCAGTCCCTCATCAGCCATTCCATTCACGACCCCTGCATATTTGCATATATCATCAAAGGAAGACCCTATGCCGCCGTATCCCGGCATAAGGGAAAGAATAGCCACTTTTTTCCTGTCCTCCTGCGGTATTTTAATAACCTTGCTCTCTATTTCGTTGATCTTTTCATCCATTAGAGCTATGAGTTCTGTTCCCTTCTCATGTTCTCCCAAAGCATCCGCAATGAGCTGTACGGAGACCTTCACTTCCCCGATATTTTTTGCACCGGGGACCACAACGACTTTTAGACCAAGATCCCTGAGACTATCAGCTATTTCAATATTATTCCAATCGGGGATTATGACCAAATCAGGTTTCATAGCAAAAATTTCTTCTGCCGAAGGATTCTTGATCTTTGTCGGAATTTTCTTGGCCAGATCCGGAATGGCAGAACTTACCGGATCATCCAAAAGATAATTCACCGCGGCAAGTTTATCCGGTCTCACTAAGCCTAATACAATTTCATCCGTACTCATCGAAAGTGTAACAATTTTCTGCGGTTTCTGCTCGAAGTCCACTTTCATGCCCCGGCTGTCCGTCACCGAATATGCTGACCCGCCATTATGTTCCGCTTCTTTCACACCGCAGCCCATAATCAAAAAAACGCACAACGCCAGTACCACAGTGCCGCAAAACAGCCTTCGCAAATTTGTCATTTTTTCCACCCTTAACCTGAATATTTTTCACCGCTGCCTAAAAGCCCGCATGCCGTCAGCTGCTTTGCCAAAAGTATATCCAATTGAGAAAAATTTTTATAATTAAGCTCATGGACAAGATAATCCGGCTTTATCATTTTCAATATTCTTTTTATGCCTGTATGCGTAAAAGGCATATGCTGATCTATTGCCACTACGTGTTTCAGCAATATATGCGGATCCATGCATTGCGGTGCGCAGTGCCCGAAGGATTGCTGATATTTCCCTGAAAGTGAACAATTCAAGTGCACCCCTTTGATACGGCCTGCTTCCGCGCCCAATGCCGAAATTCTGCTTGCTATATATTCGACTGCCTGTTTTTCATTTTCAATTTTGCTGTCAGTATTCAGCAAATGGCCCGTATCAAGCATGATTCCCACATTTTTTTTCTTTATCAAGGAAAAAAACCTGCATACCGATTTTTTGTCAAGCAGTCTCAAACCCGGCCACCACAAATTCTCAAAGAACACTGAAACATCATCGGGAATACACTCGTCTATACAGTTAAAAACCTCCGCTGCCGCCTCCAGCACTTCATCATCATTATAGCTGAATGAAAAGGTGTACATTTCCGCCGGGCGGCATTCCGCCACATGCCACACCAGATATTCAGGACTTTGCCGCAATGCGATCTTTATATTTTTCCTTATCACAGACAGCCATTCACTCTTATTTACTGCTCCGCCAAAATAACGAAGCTTTTCCTGCTTATTTTTGAATTGTCCCTCTACTACGGTTATATTGCCCCGCCAAAAATCGAGCCAATATGGCCAATATGCCAGATGCACACCGACAGTGCTTTTACTGTAATCAGGAATAGGAATATGTGTGCCATATATCAATTGTTCTATTCCGTCCAGCCCATATCGCCTCAAATATTCTTCCAGTCTGATATTTCTTGCCGCCAAATCATTTTCATACCATTTAATAGCACAATAATTTAATAAATTTTTCATAATAATCACAGAGCCATTATAAAGCATATAGCTTGTATACAGTCAACACCATCAGCGGCAAAAACAAAATACCTGTTTATTCAGCAAATTTTTTTCAGGAGTGCCTTTCCCTTTCTGCTGATAAGGCTGTTCTCTTTCGCGGTTATTTCCAAGCTGCCTGTTAGCGGATTTTCCACTATCTGTACCTCGGTATTATACGCCCTGGACAACATATTTTCCGTAAAAATATGTTGAGGTGCTCCATAGTCAAGCAGCCTGCCTTCTCCCAGCAGCATTATCCTGTCACAATATCTGGCTGCCAGATTCAATTCATGAACCACCATGAACACCGTTTTACCATTTTGTGCCAGCTCTCTTGTAAAGCGAAATGTTTCTTCCTGGTAAACCATATCCAATCCGGCTGTCGGTTCATCCATGAAAATAAGCGGTGTTTTTTGTGCAAGAACTTTTGCCAGAAAAATCCGCTGTCTCTGTCCGCCTGAAATTTCGTTGACAGGTATATTCTGCAGATCCTTCGTCCCCGTATATTCCAAGCAGGCCTGTACCAATTCTTCATCTGCCCTGCTTTCTTTCTGCCACCACTCCAAATACGGATATCGTCCGGCTGAGACGATATCCCTGCCTGTATAATTGAATTGTAAATTTATATTTTGCTGCATATAGGCTGCCATACGGGCAGTCTGTTTTGCTGTCAGCGCCCTTATGTCCCTGCCAAAATATGAGATTCTGCCTTTATTCAAAGGCTGAAGCCCTCTCAGTGCTTTTAGCAGAGTGCTTTTCCCCGAACCATTGCAGCCGATAATGCCGACAAATTGTCCGGCCGTTATTTCAGCGTTTATATTATTCAATATAATATGCCTGCCATAACCGATATCAATGTTTTCTATAGTTACGGCTGATTTCATAAGCATGTCCTCCCGTATGCGTAATATCTTATATTCATTGTACGATTGTTAAATTTGCCTGCATCTTATCCATTATATACTATAAATCCGACAGTTTGTCACAGGAAAAGACGGATCGCCGAAACATCGGCGATCCGTCCTTATTTAAAAAAATATATAGCCTCAGTGAATACCGGAAAACATTTTTTCCCGCAGTTTTTCCACTTTTCTTTTTATGTTTTCGGCTCCGACAACGTCGCTCACCACAGCTACCGTTTTTGCCCCCGCGCTGATGACTTCATCAATATTATGCTCTTTTATGCCGCCTATGGCAACAAAAGGCATCTGTGCATTTTTTGCAGCGTACGAAAGATAGTCAATACCCACAGGTACAGCATCCTTTTTGGTAGGTGTGGCATGTATGGGACCGACGCCTATATAATCAATATATTTCTTTAACTCATTGGCTCGTTCCAGCTCTTCCGCGCTATGCGTTGACAAGCCGATCAATTTATCGCTGCCGAGCATCTTGCGCACAACATGTACAGGCAGATCAGCCTGCCCGATATGAACACCGTCGGCATTAACCGCTATGGCTAAATCTATAAAGTCGTCAATGATAAAAACTCCGCCTGCCTGTTTTACCATATCACGCAAAATAAGACATTCTTCGTAACGAGAAAGGGCATCCTTTTCTTTTTCACGATACTGGATAAATTTGATGCCTCCTTCAAGCATTTCGCGGACCACTTCAATATTGTCACGCCCGTTTGACACTTTTTCAGCAGTTATCCCGTAAATTCCTGTGTTGAAAAAAGATTCCATGCCTGCTCTTAGATTCATAAATATCCTCCTGTGTGAGTACATTATGCGATGAATGTTCCAACATACATCGTATAACTATTTCGCGTATGGCGGGGATATTCCTGCAAATATTTATCATTAATCGTCTATTCTTCAAATAAGTGTCTGCCAATCTTTATACACGGGCTGATATCCCTGAGCATAAAGCATTTGCGCCATTTGCGGGACAGACCGCTGATCGGATATTTCAAATTGTCCGTCGTCTTCTCCCTTTGTATGGCCTCCGACCGCGACCGTTACGCCGCCGGATATTTTAGTAATTCCCATTTTCACCAAATGGTCACGCATTCTTGGTTTTTCCCTTGTTGACAGAGTAATTCCTGCCCGCGGCAAAAAAATCCGCAGCGCCGTTATATACTGTACGAGTTCAATATCATTTACTATAGAACGCGGCGCATAGCCAGCTGAACACGGGCGCATCCTCGGCGTAGAAACAGCTATTTCCGTATCCTTATATTTATGCTGCAGATAATCAGCATGAACACCCGTAAAGAACGCTTCTTCGTGCCATTCATTAAGCCCCAGAAGCGCCCCTATATTCACATTGCGGATACCCGCACGGCAGGCGCGCTCCGGCGCATCCAGCCGATATTCATAATCGGCTTTCGGTCCGCCCGGGTGGAGTGTCTCATATATGTCTTTATCATAACATTCCTGAAACATTGTCATTCCGTCCACGCCCGTATCCGCAGCACGAATATAATCCTTTTCCGAAAAAGAATAAACTTCAATGGCTACACTGTCAAAATATTTTCTGAGGACTTCCACCGCTTCCAGAATATAATCAACCGGGCTGTATTTTTGCGATTCACCGGTCAATACCAAAATATTCCGGAGTCCTGTCTGTGTTATATTCTCCGCTTCTTTTGCGATCTCATCCATTGTAAGGCAGCGGCGGCTTATCTTATTATTGTGATTAAAACCGCAGTATACACACAAGTTATCACAATAGTCGGCTATATACATCGGCGTAAACAGCTGCATAGTATACCCGAAGTTTCTTATCGTATCGCGGCGGGAACGCTGCGCCATATCCTCCAGATGTTTTTGGGCGGCAGGCGAAAGCAGCCTCAAAAAATCCATGCGGCTGATTCTGTTCTTTGTCAGGACCTGCAATACGTCTTCCTCTGTTACCTTATTGAGAAAATCTGTGAAGTTCAGGTCATTATACTGCTGTTTTTCCTGCAGATAAGTTTCGGCAGACATATTATACTTCCTCCCTGCGCAAAAAACCGGTAAGCGGTGAGGAAGCACTGCTTGCCCCCGCTGCAAGTATTCGGCCCGTCCCGGCCAGAAATGCCGTTCTTCCGGCTATTATTGCCTGTGAAAAAGCTTCAGCCATCTTCACAGGCGAGCCGGCTGTGGCAACAGCCGTATTCACCAAAACAGCCGCGGCTCCCATTTCCATACATTCGGCTGCTTCGGATGGTCTGCCTATCCCCGCGTCCACGATGATAGGCGCATCTATTTCATCAATCAATATCTGGACAAGTTCCTTTGTTCTGAGTCCTCTGTTGGAACCTATGGGTGCGGCAAAAGGCATCACTGCCGCAGCTCCGGCATCCACCAGCCTTTTCGCGTCCATCAATTCAGGACTTATATACGGCAGTACGGTAAACCCCTCGGCTGCCAAAATTTCCGTGGCTTTCAGTGTTTCCTGATTGTCGGGCAAAAGATAACGATTATCAGAAATAACTTCTATTTTGATCCAGCTGCCGCAGCCCATCGCTTTTGACAAATGCGCAATCCTTATTGCTTCTTCCGCAGTTCTTGCCCCCGATGTATTCGGCATGAGAACAACATCCTGCGGAATATGATCAAGAATATTCTCTTCGGTCGATTTCAGATCAGCACGCCTTAAAGCTACCGTCACCACAGAAGCTTTTCCTGCGTGGATGACCTCCGGCATTTTTTTGTTGTCGGCAAATTTACCTGTACCGATAAAGAATCTGCTTGTTAAAATTTTTCCGCCAATTTCCAAATAATCATTTTCACTGACCGTCATTTAGAACCGCCTCCCATAAATGCCACTATTTCCAATACATCATTTTCCTTCAGCATTGTTTCATTCCATGCCTGTTTGTCGATTATCCGCTCATTCAACTCAGCAACGGCTCGTCCGCCGGCTGCTAAATTTTCATCCATTACTGTCTGGAGCGAAATGTTCTCGGCAAGCTGCCTTTTTTTTCCATTGATAACAATCTGCACTTTCATCACCTCAAAAAAAAATAAAACGTCCACCCTGATCAGGATAGACGTTATGCGTTCAAAACAAAACTCCCTACGCAGGCATTATCCCGATCAGGTCAAAGGTCAGGTGCTCACAGCCCTTTCTCAGCCTATTGCATAGGCTCCCTTGTTTTCATATTCAATTGTGTACGATTATTGTATGCCGATTAAATAGTTTTGTCAAACATCTTTGCCGGCAGATTCTATATTATACAGCAGGAAATTTGCCCAGTCTTATTGCTACGGCCGCCGTACTTGCGAAAAATCATAACCGTGATCCATCAATACTTGAAATATTCAACGTATATGAATTAAAATGATAGAGTATTTATTTTGGAATCGCAAAAGGAGAATAATAGCTTAATGAGCAGTCGTTTAAAAGGGTTCCTGCTGATCATGCTGGGAACCGCTCTTTGGGGAGCAACAGGAGTAGTGATCCAATATCTGCTGCATGACAAAATGTTTGATGCAGTATGGCTGACCTGTATCAGATTGATATGTGCCGGTGCTATTTTGCTGATTGCAGACAAAATCATCTGCCACGGCAGGACATTGTCCATATGGAATGGCAAAAGCATCCGCGATATAATTATTTTCAGCGCCTTCGGCATGCTTGGCACTCAATTTACTTTTATTTTCACCATTTTACACAGTAATGCCGCAACGGCGACCATTCTTCAGTATCTCATGCCCGTAGTCATTCTTATATATATACTGCTCACGGAAAAACGCCGGCCGATGCCGCGGGAGTGCCTGTGCATCCTGATGGCTGTGGCAGGAACTTTTCTTCTGACCGCCAAGGGTTCTCTCAGCAGCCTGGCTATTTCCCATACCGCATTATTCTGGGGACTGATGTCATCGCTGGCCGCCGCTTTATATACATTGCAGCCGAGAGCTATGCTTACCAAGCATCATTCTTCCCTTGTTGTCGGCTGGGGAATGCTTTGCGGTGGTTTGCTGCTGTCATTCTTCCAATCACCTTTTTCCTTCAAAGGTATATTTGATTTCGGCGCGGCGCTGGCACTGCTTTTTGTAATTATCTGCGGTACCGTAATAGCTTTTTGGTCCTATATAGAAAGTACAAAATATCTTTATCCCACCGAGGTAGGCACCATGGCTTCCATTGAACCATTTGCCTCAGTTGCCCTTTCGGTGATTTTCATGAACGTTGCCTTCAGTCTGCCGGAAATTATCGGCAGTGTGTTGATTGTTGGTACAGTGTTCATTCTTGCTCAAAAATAAGCTCTTGCTTCGGTCTGCAAAACAGTCTCCCATGATTTTCACTCCATTTATAAACAAAAATATTAAATTTATTTACTTTTATCTGGATTTTCATCAAAAATTAATGTAAAATCATATATTAATATATAAGCATATTCACGGAATAATATGCCTAGTATTGTCAGATTCATAAAAGGGGATGTGATTCATGAAGCATGCGCTTTCTGTTCTTGTCAATAATCAGCCGGGAGTATTGCTGCGTGTCGTTGGCATGTTTTCCCGCAGATCTTTTAACATTGACAGCCTTTCTGTGGGGATAACCCAGTCACCGGAATATTCGCGGATAACTATTTTTTTCAGCGGGGAAACACATATAGTCGATCAGCTGATAAAGCAGCTGAGTAAAATACCGGATGTTGCTGCTGTTCAGCTGCATAATCCGGAAGATGCCGTATATCGCGGTATGACCCTGATAAAAATAAAATCGTCCGAGAGCAATAGACTGGACATCTTAAAAATTGCCGAACTTTTCCGTGCACGCGTGGTTGATGTACAGGCAACGACACTTATTTTTGAAATTACCGGACAGGATGAAAAGGTAGTCGCATTCACGCGGCTGTTAGAACCTTATGGCATCTTAGAAATAATACGGACCGGCCAGATCGCTCTGGAAAGAGGAGAACAAACGATCACAAGCTATAAAGAGAAACCGGGTTTCTACGGCAAAAATATGCTTTGACAGCGAATTTACATCGAGGTAAAAATATGGAAGGATCACAGGCAGTTATCAAATGTCTTAAAGAGCAGAGAGTAAACACAATTTTTGGCTATCCGGGCGGAATGATTCTGCCTCTTTTTGACGCTCTCGGCAAAGACAGCAGCATCGATTTTATTTTGACCACACATGAACAATCATCCGCACACGCAGCCGACGGCTATGCCCGTGCCAGCGGCAAAGCCGGTGTATGCATCGCCACATCAGGCCCCGGTGCGACAAATCTTGTGACAGGGATAGCTACTGCTTTTATGGACTCTGTTCCTATGGTAATTATAACGGGACAGGTGGACAGCAATCTGCTGGGCAGGGATTCCTTTCAGGAAACCGATATCTTCGGCATTACCATGCCTATAACAAAGCATAATTTTAAACTCCAAAGCGCAAAAGAGCTTATCCCGCTTCTGAGGAAAGCCTTTGCACTCGCACTCAGCGGCCGTCAGGGTCCCGTACTCATAGATATTCCGAAAGATTTTTTTTATGCTGATATCGCTTATCCGGAAAATACTACAGAAAATAAAGCTGCCAAACCGGATGCCGATTTTATCATCTGCGCAGCCGAAGCCATAGACGAGATCTTAAAAGCCGAACGGCCGGTGATCATAGCAGGCGGCGGCGTAGTTCTGGGCCGGGCCCACAAAGAGCTCATTGCCTTTGCTGAAAAATATAAGCTTCCTGTCGTGTCCACCCTTATGGGGATAGGCGCTTTTCCCAATGATCATCCTCTTTATATGGGGTTTGCCGGACTGCACGGACGGAAGTCCGCAAATTACACTGTTGCCGAAGCCGATCTGGTAATAGCTGTCGGCAGCCGCTTCGGTGACAGGCAGACCGGCAATATAGCCCATTACATATATGAAAAACATTTTATTCATATAGATATCGATCCTGCCGAAATAGACAAAAATGTTCACAGCAGCATCGGTCTGTCCGGTGACATGAAAACGATACTGAATCTTTTGATGCAGCGGGAAGCCGTAAATAATCCTGATGCATGGTGGAAAACGCTGAAAAAGCACAAAGAAAAATTTGCATATGAATACACCGGAAAATACGATGTGCCCAATATAATGCATCATATTTCGCAAACAATCAACAAAGGAGACTATGCCGTCGTAACGGATGTCGGTCAGCATCAAATGTGGGCTGCCCAGCATATCAGACGCCGTACGCCGCGCACGTGGTTCACTTCAGGCGGGTTAGGCACTATGGGCTTCGGTCTGCCCGCTGCACTTGGCATTCAGCTTTATTACAAAAATAAAAAAAGAGTCATCCATATCGCCGGAGACGGCGGTATAAAAATGACTGGCAGTGAATACTATACTATTGCCGCTCTGCGTCTGCCCATAATATCGATCATCATAAACAATGAATCGCTTGGCATGATACGTCAGCTGCAGAAAGTGTATTATGGTGCAAGATATTTTTCCTGTAATTTTGAATACAAAATGAATTACGTTAAATACACGGAAAGTTTCGGCATCAGAACTTATGATGTACACAGTATGGATGAATTTGTCGAAGCCTTCAGCAATGCGCTTGCGCTTAATGAACCGCAGGCTATAATTGTCAATGCCGGCAAGGCCTTTGTCGAACCGATGGCAAATACAGTCAGCGGAATTAACACCTTCGTAAATTTTTAGCATGTGTCAAACTGTAAATTTTTTAGCTAAATTCTATTGACAAAATTATTGTCAAAGTGTATCATGTATACAATGTTCTTTTGTAACTTTGTAAATCTAATAATCGGTATTTATTTTACCGGTTGGAATTTTGGGGAGATGTTTTATTTATGGCAAAAGTTTATTACGATCAGGATGTTAATTGGGATGCGATAAGTGGCAAGAAGGTCGCTATTATTGGTTATGGCAGCCAGGGTCATGCGCATGCCCTAAATTTGAAGGAAAGTGGTATTGATGTCACTGTAGGTCTTTATGCAGGCAGCAAATCCGCACAAAAAGCAAAGGATGCCGGCCTAAAGGTCGCAGAGGTCGCCGATGCAGTAAAAGATGCGGACATTACCATGATTCTAATTCCTGACGAAATACAAGCTAAAATATATAAAACGGAAATTGCTCCCAATCTGAAAGCAGGCAGTGCGCTTGCATTTGCGCATGGCTTCAATATACATTTTCAACAGATACAGCCGCCGGAGGACATTGATGTTTTCATGGTCGCACCGAAGGGTCCCGGTCACCTTGTACGCCGCACCTTTGCGGAAGGCGGCGGTGTTCCCGATATTTTCGCAGTATATCAGGATGCCAGCGGCAAAGCCTGGGATATAGCACTTGCCTATGCCCGCGGCATCGGCGGTACCCGTTCCGGAGTCATTAAGACGACTTTCCAGGAAGAAACTGAAACAGACCTCTTTGGCGAGCAAGCTGTTCTTTGCGGCGGTATTACCCATCTCATTACCGCGGGTTTTGAAACACTTGTCAAAGCGGGTTATCAGCCTGAAATTGCTTATTTTGAATGTTTCCATGAAATGAAGCTTATTGTTGATCTTATGTATGAAGGCGGCATGGCAAAAATGCGTCATTCTATAAGCGATACGGCTGAATACGGCGATTACACCGCAGGTCCCCGTTTAGTCACGGACAAAACAAAAAAAGAAATGGAAAATATCCTTACCGATATTCAAGATGGCAGTTTTGCGACAAAATGGCTCACTGAAAACAAGGCAGGACGCGCTCAATTCTATGCAATGCGCCGCAGACATGCCGAACATCAGATTGAAGAAGTCGGCGGAAAACTTCGCAAAATGATGTCATGGCTGGATAAAAAGGAAAATTAATAAATCCTATGATGCGATCAAGGGCGGCGGGGCAGACTGAACAGTCTGCCTTACCGCTTTTTTTGTGCCTGCGGATTTTTCTTACTCAGAGGAGGAATTGTTGTGCATATAAACGGAGCTAGAGCCGTTATTGAGAGCCTGAAAAACGAAGGTGTTGAATTGATCTTCGGCTATCCCGGAGGTGCTGTGCTTACCTTATATGACGAAATCTATAAAACAAAATTTCCCCATATATTAACAAGACACGAACAGGGTGCAGTACATGCTGCCGACGGTTATGCCAGGGCCACGGGCAAGGTAGGCGTTTGCGTCGCTACTTCCGGTCCCGGTGCCACTAATTTGATAACAGGTATAGCCACAGCTAATATTGATTCTATACCTCTTGTCTGCATAACGGGACAGGTAGCGACCCCATTCATCGGCAAGGATTCCTTTCAGGAAGCCGACGTATGCGGTATAACCTCGCCTATCACCAAACACAATTACCTTGTCCGCTATGCAGAAGATCTGCCGCGTGTGCTTAAAGAGGCTTTTTTCATAGCCGGAACAGGGCGTCCCGGACCGGTAGTGATAGATATAGCCAAGGATGCATTTGCTGCCGAATTTGATTATGAATATCCCGACAGTGTAAACTTACGCGGCTACAGCGGGATCAATATCGGCGACGAAAAAACGATTGACAGCGTCGTCACTGCTTTGCAGAAAGCAAAAAAACCTGTTATCTTTACAGGCGGAGGTGTTATTTCATCAGACACTCACAAATTTTTGCGTAAGTTTGCCAGCAGCATGCATATCCCTGTGACCAGCACATTGATGGGACTCGGCTGCGCCGATCCGGACAGTGACGGATATCTTGGCATGGCGGGCATGCATGGATCCTATGCATCGAACATAGCTATTATGGAGTGCGATTTACTGATCGGCATTGGTGTACGTTTTGATGACAGAGTCACTGGTATTGTAAATCAATTCGCACCAAATGCCGCTATAATTCATTTTGATATAGATCATGCGGAAATAAATAAAAATATAAAAACTGAACTGAGTGTAATCGGCGATCTCCAATGGTCTCTTCCGTTATTCTTGGAAAAAACCGCGCCGTATGTTTCATCTATAAAAAGCAATTGCAAAGAATGGTACGAATACACTATAAAGATGCAGAAGGAAAATCCTTTTACCTATAAGGAGGACAAGACACATATTCTTGCCCAAGAGGCAATCAGCAAAATTTCAGACATGTCCGGTCCCGATACTGTCGCCGTTACCGATGTCGGACAGCATCAAATGTGGACCGCACAATTTTTTAAAATTTACGGTCCCCGTAATTTTATAACCTCGGGCGGTTTGGGCACCATGGGTTATGGTTTGCCTGCTGCCATGGGGGCAAAGCTCGGCATGCCTCAAAAAAAGGTGCTGCTATTTTCAGGTGACGGCAGCATCATGATGAACTGCCAGGAAATGGCGACACTGGCCGATTATGCTATAGATATAAAAATAATTGTTATCCATAATTCGGTACTGGGCATGGTTACACAGTGGCAGCGTATGTTCTACGGTAAAAGATATTCACATTCTCTTTTCAAAAGCAAAGCCGATATCGTAAAAATAGCGCAGGCAATGGGCATTAAAGGTTACCGTATTGAAAAAAAGGAAGATCTGAAAACAGGCCTGGAAAAAATCTTCAGTGAACACGGTCCCGTACTCATCGATATTGTTGTGCCGGAAGTTCAGGATGTACTGCCGATGGTGCCAGGCGGTAAACGTCTTGATGAAATGGTCTTGGAAGGAGATATCTGATTTTATGAAATATCAAATCGCTATTCTGGCGGAAAATAAACCGGGCGTGCTTACTCATGTATCGGGACTGATCAGCCGCCGTGCTTTCAATATTGAAACAATAAATGCCGGATATACTGAAGAGAATGATGTTACCCGCATAAATATTGTAGTGAATGCCTACAATGAGACTGAACTGAACAAAGTCATCCATCAAATGGCCAAACTTATAGATGTAATAAAAATTGTCAATATAAGTGAACTTCCCTCTATAAACAGAGAACTCATAATGGTCAAGGTAAAAGCTGACACGCCTGCCGTGCGTGCAGACATTGTCAATATTGCCAATATATTCAGAGCTCATATCGTGGATGTCGGCCATGAAAATGTTGTTCTTGAACTAACGGGCGAGCAGGAAAAATTGGCGGCACTCATTGACATGCTCAATTGCTACGACATTTTGGAAATTGCCCGTACCGGGCCTATTGCTCTTTCCCGCGGCACAACACCGATAAAAAATATGTAAAAAAAACAGGCATTGAAAAATGCCTGTTTTTATGCCCGCATGCTTTTACTGCTCTGCCGGGATAAACTGAATTTGAAATTACCGCTGCACTTATTTTTTCTTCTGCTCAATCGGCAGCATCATTTAAAAATTTGTTTTCAGCTACATTATATTTGATCTGATCGTATTTCTTTGTTTTACCGTCCTGAACTACTTCGACATTACCGGAGAAATCTGCGATCTTCGTTTCCCAATTAAATACGGTTTTATCAGCCTTTATGCTCAGTCCTCCTGATTTAAACTGTGTACCGTCTTTCACTGTGATCGTCTTTTCAGCCCATGAGCCGTACAGATCATTGCCACTAAAATTTATGGGAGCCGTTCCTTCTTCATTTGTTCCGTAAAGACAGTTGATATTACTCTGCGCCCATACTTCAAAGGATGTGAGATTTACTTGTGCATGATCGGCTGTAACAGTGAATTTACCGGTTTCAACATGTACGTTTCCGTCCAGCTTGTATGTGCCCGATAAAATATCAAATGTTGTTTTATCAGCTGTGACCTTAGGTGAAGCAAAAGCAGTATATGTACTTATAAACATGACTGCGATCATTACAAGGGATATTTTTAATATACGCATAAAAGCCTCCATAAAATTTTTCTTCTTTTATTAATATTATATCATATTATGATCCGAACATATAACGACTAAAAATTAACTTCTATTATTTTTTACATAGGACAGTTATAATATATTATAGTAATTTACTTGAGCAATACAGATAACAGCGATAATTTTTTTGTGCAGGGTGGTGCATTTATGAATGTAAGAGAACGAACAGAAGAATTGGAATACGAGATACTGTCTGCGGATGCTGCAAAAAGCAGAGAGGCTGTCCGCGGCCGCCATGAAGAGATGTGCCTTTTTCGGACAGCGTACCAACGTGATCGCGACCGCATCCTTCATTCAAAATCTTTTCGCCGGCTCAAACATAAAACACAGGTTTACATAACCTCCGGAGACCACTATCGCACACGTATGACACACAGTCTTGAAGTAGCTCAGATTTCAAGGACAATCGCACGCGGTCTGCGCCTGAATGAAGATCTGACAGAAGCTATCGCTCTTGGTCATGATGTAGGACACACACCGTTCAGCCACGCCGGAGAGGATGCCATGTCAAATCTCATAGGTCATTTTTCGCATAATGAACAAAGCCTGCGCATGGTGGAATATCTGGAAAAAGACGGAAAAGGCCTCAATTTGACGCTTGCCGTAAAAGACGGTATCCTAAATCATACAGGCAGTACAGTACCGTTTTCGCTGGAGGGCCGCATAGTAAAAACAGCTGACAGAATAGCCTATCTTTGCCATGATTTCGATGACAGTCTGCGTTCCGGTCTGCTGAAAAAAAATGATCTGCCCGAATCCGTGGCAGTGTCTTTGGGTAACGATCATTCCACTATGATCACCGGCATGGTCAGTGATATGATATTGTCATCGACCGGCAAACATGATATTTTATTATCGGAACCTATGAAAGAAACCATGGATGTCTTTCGCAGCTTCATGTTCGAGCGCATATATCATTCCAAAATACTGGCGAGAGAACGAAAACAGGCATGTTTTGTAATCGAACAGCTATTTGGCTATTATATGAAGCATTTCCACAAACTGCCGCTGGAATTTCGCCGAATGGAAGAAAAATGGGGCAAACAGCAGACAGTTGTCGATTATATTGCCGGTCTTACCGACAGTTACGCAGTCGCAAAGTTCAATGAAATATTCGTACCGCCAGTCTGGAATCAATGGATGAAGGCTAAATAAATTTACAATAAAGAATAAGGAAGGATTGTTGTTATGTTACGTTTTCTTACTGCCGGTGAATCACATGGTCAATGCCTGACTGCCATTTTAGAGGGGATTCCCGCCGGGCTGCAAGTCGATGCTGACGAAATAAACAAAAAACTGGCCCGCCGCCAAATGGGATATGGCAGGGGCGGCCGTATGAAGATAGAAACGGATAAGGCTGATATCTTATCGGGAATACGTTTCAATGAAACTATGGGTGATCCCATTACCCTGCAAATAAAAAACCGCGACTGGGGCAATTGGATAAAAAAAATGTCTGTCAAGGGAGAACCGTTCGGTGATAAAGTGACCGCAGCCAGACCGGGTCATGCCGACTTAGTGGGTATACACAAGTATGACAGAACCGATATCCGCGATATTTTAGAAAGAGCAAGCGCACGCGAAACGGCTGCTAAGGTAGCAGTCGGTGCCGTATGCCAGCAGTTTCTGCAGTCCCTCGGTATCAGTGTATTTTCTCATGTAGTAAATATCGGCGGCGTCGAAATAGATCGTCACAGCATTGATTATACCAAAATCGCAGACAATACCTCCGACCTTAACTGCATAGATGCGGCGGCCGAAGAAAAAATGCGGCAAAAGATCCGTGATGCAGGACAGTCGGGCGACACTCTTGGCGGTATGTTTGAAGTAATAACTACGGGCGTGCCGGAAGGACTCGGTTCTCATATCCAATGGGACAAAAGGCTTGACGGCAGACTGGCACAAGCTCTTATGTCCATACAAGCTATAAAAGCCGTCGAAATAGGCGACGGTCTCGCTTATGCATATAACCCCGGCAGTAAAATGCACGATGAAATGTTTTATGATGAAAACAAGCAGGTCTATCGAAAGACAAATCACGCCGGCGGACTGGAAGGCGGCATGACCAACGGTGAAAACATCATATTGCGCGCCGTAATGAAGCCGATCCCGACCCTCATGGCTCCTCTTCATTCCATAGATATCAAAGATAAAAAAGAAGTTTTAGCCTCTACAGAACGCAGCGATATTTGTGCTGTAGCCGCAGCATCGATAGTAGGTGCTGCCATGATCGCGTATGCGGTTGCCGATGCTGTTTTGGAACAGTTCGGCGGACACGCCATGAACGATATCCGTTCTTCTATTGAAAACTATAATAAAAGACTGGGCAAAAAATGAAGAATATTGTTTTAATAGGTTTCATGGGAACCGGCAAAAGCAGTGTAGGACGTCTTCTAGCTGAAAAACTCGGCTATTCTTTCGTTGACACGGATACACTTATCGAAGAAAGAACCGAATTGTCTATTCCTCAAATTTTTGCCGAATCAGGAGAAGATTACTTTCGCCAGTATGAAAACAAAATCGTAAAAGAAGTTTGCAGCCGCGCTAATATTGTCATATCGACCGGCGGCGGCGTGCCCATGTTTGAGGAAAATCGTCTGTCCATGAAAACCGGCGGCAACATATTGATTTGTCTGCGTGCCGGAATCCCGACAATTATGAGAAGAACAAAAGGCCGCAATAACAGACCTTTGCTGAAAAATGATGAAAGCAAAATGCAGTCACTTTTAGAAAAAAGAATGCCTTTTTATGATCAGGCCGATTTCATGATTGATACAGATGATCTCACGCCGCTGCAAATAGTTAATGAAATCATCGTATATCTGCGGAGGAAAAAGAATTGAAGACAGTAACCGTTCCCATCATAAATAACAGCTACGATATTTATATAGACAACAATTTACACAAAACAATTGCCGATTTTTTTGCGGGCAGTAATTTTTCACGTACCGCCCTTGTTGTCACGGACAGCAATGTAGGCAAATTATATGGTGAAAAAATAACAGATCTGCTGCGGACAATCGGTTTTTCACCTCGCTTGGCCATACTGGAAGCCGGAGAAAAAACAAAATCCTTTACTTCCGCTCAGGATCTCTACACCGAAGCCATCAAAGCCGGCTTGGACAGAAAGTCGCCGATAATCGCACTTGGCGGCGGTGTAGTTGGTGATCTCGCCGGTTTTATCGCAGCAACCTATATGCGCGGTGTTCCTTTTATTCAGATTCCGACCAGCCTGCTGGCGCATGTCGACTCTTCCGTGGGCGGCAAAGTCGCGGTAAATCATCCCCTCGGCAAAAACTTGATCGGTGCATTTTATCAGCCCAAAGCCGTTTTCATAGACCTTGACATGCTGCAGACACTTCCTGCCAGAGAAATATCTACCGGCCTGGCGGAAATAATAAAGTACGGCCTGATTTATGACAAAACATTTTTTGACTATATAGCCGATCATTCCGCCGAAATTTTTACATTGAACAACGAGATTCTGAGAAATATCATAGCCAGATCATGCGAAATCAAGGCATCTGTTGTAGCCGAAGACGAGAAGGAAACAGGACTGCGCGCCATCCTGAATTTCGGACATACACTGGGCCATGCTATCGAAAGAGAAACGAGATATAAAAAATACAATCACGGCGAAGCTGTCGCCATAGGTATGCTTGGCGCCGCTGCTATAAGCTGTGAGCTTGGCTTTATCGAAGAGGATACAGTGTCGGACATCCGCCGCATCCTCGACTTATGCAGGCTGCCCGATAAATGCACCGGCTGCTCCGAAGCAGGCATATATAACGATCTTTTTCACGACAAAAAAACTGTCGGAGGCAAAATAAACTGGATCCTTTTAGACGAAATCGGAAAAGTTCATTTGGATGACACAGTCCCGGAAAAAGTCGTGCATAATGCCATAAAAAATATACTGTTCAATAAATAATAAACCGGCAGGATTTTCCTGCCGGTTTATTATTTATTGAATCTGTGCATCTGCAACTTCGTTGAGATTTGCCATCAGTTTATCAATATCGATGCCGTGTGCCATAGCTCCCTGTTCGATATTTTCGAAATGAGATGCGGCACAACCGATACAGCCCATACCTGACATAGCAAAAACATCAACGGTTTCCGGGTATTTCTGGACAACTTCCATAATCCCCATATCCTTTGTAATTGTCATATTATTATCTCCTTATCCAAGTACTTGACTACGATATAATTATAACACATTTTTTATATTTTATTTGCTAATTTTTTATATTCGAGTTAAAATATTACAATAATCTATTCGTCTCTTATACATTGACTTATTTAGGTTCAACAGCTGAACCATCAACAAAAATCCAACGGATAAAGAAAGGCATATTGATCTATAACATCATGTTTATACTAGGACACTTTCACATATATTGGTACGGTATTACCATCGTTTTATCCATACTCCTCGGTCTGCTCGTGACATGGCTGAATACACAAAAAAGAGAGGAAGATTTTTCTACTGTGGTTGATCTTCTTCTCTGGAGTATCCCTCTCGGCATAATTTTCAGCCGCGGAGGTTATGTATTGCTGCATTGGCAGGAATATGCCGGCAAGCTTTTCAGCATATTCCTGCTCAGTCAAGGTGGATTATCTATCTATGGCGGATTTGCCGGTTTTCTTCTTGGCAGTGCATTTTATCTCTATCTTTCCGGGAAAAATTTCTGGCACTGGATGGATATTCTTTTACCTGGGATGGTTGCTGGTCTTATCGTCGATCAGATCGGCAATTTTTTTATGCAAAACACCATCGGGCTTCCGTTAGCTTCCGTAGCAAACGATCACAGTCTGGCCGCTTATGTTGATTTTAAGCAGAGGCCGACGGGATTCGAACATTATTTATATTTCCGGCCTGTAGCTTTATACCAGGCGGGAATCTTAGCATTTGTTTTGTTTTTTTCTCTTATACTGACATATCTGCAGGTAAATTATATGAAAATACGCAGAGGCAATATCTTTCTTCAGGCTATGATCCTTGCCGCCGGCTGCCGTTTTATTTTCGGTTTTATGTATCTTTCCACCCAAAAAGACTCTGCCCTGCACCAAGGCCAATATGTTGCTTTACTTGGCGTTGTCATTGGCCTTACTGTCTATTGGCTGCGTGAAAGGAATTTTAAAAAAAATCATACATATCATTTTGAATGATTTATATATTGGGGATTTTATCCCATGATAGGAGAGAGATAGTCATATGATGTCATTAAATTTCCAAGCACCCAAGCACGAAAAAATGCTGATGGTCCGTCAAAAAAATTGTACTGTACGTTTAGGCGATGTAAGCAGACAATACCCTGAAAGCTCATTAGTCTGGATAACCACAGGATCTAAATTGCAGCCCAAGAAAAAACTTTTTGTCGCTTTTCTTGACAAGGTTCAGGTAAAAAAAATGGCTGAATTAACTTCTGAAGATCTTGATCATCAAAATCCTGAAATAAATACACGCGAAGATCTGATCGCCGATTTTGAAAATATTTACAAAAAGAGAATCACAATGGAAGACACCGTAACGGTTATCTACTTTTCTGAAGTTTTATAAATGGAGATTTAATTCAGACGGCGTTTTGACGCCGCCTGAATAGTAGTCGAAATTGTCCAGGGAGTATTAAGCGGGTTAATCATCGGATAAACTAAATCCATCCGCAGCAATTAAACAGCAAAAAGCCTTAGTGTTATTGCACTAAGGCTTTTTGCTGTTTATTATAGTTTGGGTAAAACTCGGACCAGTAAAAAAGTATATTTTATCCGTTGACCGGACTTCATCATCCATCTTGCTGCAAAAGACAGACAATAAATAAGTCTGGCATCGGGAAATATCTGCAGTCAGTCTTTACTGCAATTCTTTCTTCATTTTTTGAAACTCTTCAGCAGGCAGCTCTCCTTTGGCATAGCGCTCTCTCAATATTTCCAAAGCCGCATCGTTCTGCCCACGTAAATGACGGCAATTGCCGCCGCGAAAAATATTTTTATAGAAGTATATTGCTGCCATTACTATAAGAACTGTAAATGCCAGATGAGTTATCATACCAAAACCGGCACCCAGCCAATCAAAGCCATAATGACCGCCAAAACCGCCATATCCCATCATAATATATTCCCTCCTTTAAGTTGTTTACAGTATAACTCAATATTGTGAACTTTCTATGGAGAAAATATGATTTTTTTGATACACCGGTGATTTTCAGAAAATCAGCTGCTGACGATTATTGTAAATATTCAAGAGCATTCCCATACCCATTATATTAGTTATCAGCGAACTGACACCATAACTTATAAAGGGCAGCGGGATTCCTGTCACGGGCATAATGCCGATTGTCATTCCAACGTTGACCAATACATGGAAAGCCAGCATTGAAGTCATCCCCACCGCCAACAGCATACCCAGATTATCACTCGCTTCTCTGGCTATTTTTATTCCCCTCCATAAAACAAAAAGAAATATCAGCAATACGATGGTCGCACCAATAAAACCCAGCTCCTCGCCTATTACAGCAAAAATAAAATCTGTATGATTTTCCGGCAGAAAATTCAATTGGCTCTGAGTCCCCTGAAACAGACCTTTTCCGTATAAAAGGCCGGAACCGATGGCTATTTTTGACTGAATGATATGATATCCGGAACCAAGCGGATCTATATTCGGATTGATAAATACCATAATACGCATTTTTTGATACTCTTTTAAAAAATGCCAGAAAATTGGCAGGCAGGAAAGACCTATTCCAAGAATTATCCCTATCAATTTCATATTTACACCGGCAGCGAATATCATCCCAAAAAATATGGCAAGAAAGACCAGCGCTGTTCCCAAATCAGGTTGTGTGACCACAAGACAAAACGGTATGATTAAATAAATGGCAACCGGCAGCAATTCCTTGAAAGTATTGAGTTTACCAACACGATTTTCCAATAAAACTGCCAATGATATTATCATAATCAGTTTTGAGAATTCTGACGGCTGAAAGCTGATTGGCCCTATCTGTATCCAGCGCTGAGCGCCCAGAGCTGAATGACCGGCTATATCAACAGCTAAAAGCATCAGCGCATTGAATATATAAAGCTTATTGCCCAATGGCTGCAGCATACGATAGTCGAACTTCATCATCAAGAAAACAATAACTGCGCCCAGCACGGCAAAAATCCCCTGCCTCTGCACATACCAATATCTTTCACTGCCCGGTGCATTAATATGAGTGGCACTCCCTATGATGACAATACCGACCAGGACCAGCAATGTGATCGCTATTATCAGCGGAAGATCTATGCGGTGTAAAAGTCTGCTGTTGTTGAACATTCTGCCTTAACGGCCTCCCTGTATTTATGTTTGTGATTAATTCTATATTCTAAAGCAAAAGCAGTGGAATGTAAATATCCCACTGCCCTGAATCTGCTCTAAATATTTGAGGTCAACCCGCAGGCTCCCGCTTTTATTATCTTTTCAGCGCCAGCAAAACTTCATCCGTATCTATATCAACTATCTCAATCTTTTTATCCGTTAAAACAGCTGCGGTCTGTCGTCCGTCTGTCCTTTTGCTGAGTGCAGGAGACCCGGGATTCAAGAATATGGTATTACCGCGTTTTTCCAGCACATTGATATGCACGTGCCCGCTTATAAACAAATCGGCTTTCAGATGGGCAGCCATATCGTCTTTCTCTTTATCGGTCATAACATAGTGCCCATGTGTCGTCACTATTTTAAGTCCGTCAATCACCACATAAGTATAAGGTGCCTGAACAGGCATATTCAAAACCAGCGTATCCACTTCACTGTCACAATTTCCGCGTGTCACTATTACCGGCATAGGCAGACTGTTAAGCTTTTCTGCCAGTTTTGCCGGATCATAATCAGCCAGCATAGGATTTCGGGGACCGTGATAGAGAACATCGCCCGCATGAATGATCATGTCAGCATCTTTAAAAAACTTATCATACGCCAATGCAAATCGTTCGGCGCAGCCATGTGTGTCACTGATAATTCCCACTTTCAAAATACCCAACTCCTTTTTACCGGCTTTACTGCCATCAATACTTTACCACACATCAGATTTTTCTGAGCAGATCTGCCATTTCTATAGCACTCATAGCAGCATCAGTCCCCTTATTGCCGACTTTTGTTCCGGCGCGTTCAATAGCCTGTTCAATGTTTTCGGTGGTCACTACGCCAAAAATAGTCGGCACTCCGGTAGAAAGTCCTACGGTCGCCACCCCTTTAGATACTTCATTGCAGACATAATCATAATGTGTTGTCGAACCGCGAATAACGGCACCGAGACAGATAACTGCATCGTATTTATCACTCTGCGCCATTTTCTTTGCAACCAGAGGAATTTCAAAAGCCCCCGGCACCCACGCTACTGTCACATCATCTTGTGATGCATCGTGCCGATTCAATGTATCGATTGCTCCTGACAGCAGTTTGCTTGTAATAAATTCATTGAATCTGGCTACTACTATTGCGAATCTCAAACCTTTTGCCGATAAATGTCCTTCAATGATCTTTGCCATAATATAATCCTCCACGCATTCTTATAATATATACTCACTGAGCGTTATTCAATAAATGTCCCATTTTTTCTTTTTTTGTTTTAAGATATCCTGCATCAAAGCTATTAGAAGGTATTTCTATAGGTACTCTTTCGACGATTTTCAGACCATAACCTTCAAGGGCTGCTCTTTTTTCCGGATTATTCGTCATCAGACGAATACTGCTGAGTCCCAGGTCGGTCAAAATCTGGGCACCTATTCCGTAATCTCTCATATCCGGCGCAAATCCCAGCAGAACATTTGCTTCCACTGTATCCTTGCCGCCGTCCTGCAGAGCATAAGCCCTTATTTTATTGGCGAGACCAATGCCCCGGCCTTCCTGCCGCATATACAGCACAACGCCTTCGCCTTCTGCTTCGATGCGACGAAGTGCCTGTGCAAGCTGATCCCCGCAGTCACAGCGCATAGATCCCAAAACATCACCGGTAAGACACTCAGAATGAACACGCACCAGCACATTCTTTTTACCGCGCACATCGCCTTTTACTATAGCAATATGGCACTTGTCATCAAGCTGATTTTCATAGGCTATTATTTTAAACATACCATACTTACTGGGGAATTGTGCTTCTTCCACTTTTTTTAAAAAACATTCCGTGCTTTTCCGGTATTTTATCAACGCTGCTACCGTTATAAAAGACAAGCCGTGCTCTTTGGCAAATTTATACAGCTCCGGTGTACGCGCCATATGTCCATCCGCACTCATTATTTCACAGCAAAGACCTGCCGGTTTCAGTCCTGCCAGTCTTGCCAGATCGACTGTAGCTTCTGTATGTCCTGTCCGGCGCAGTACTCCCCCTTCAACGGCACGCAGAGGAAAAATATGCCCGGGACGCCGCAAGTCAGTCGGTTTTATATCTTCTTCCATCATTTTCTTAACTGTCAGCGCCCGTTCAAAAGCAGATATTCCCGTAGTTGTATCAACATGATCGACAGAAACGGTAAAAGCCGTTTCATGGTTATCCGTATTATGAGCCACCATGGGTTCAAGACCCATTTTATCAACAAGCGACGCATCCATCGGCATGCATATTAACCCTTTGGCATGAATTGCCATAAAATTTATTATATCTGGTGTGACCAGATCCGCGGGAGCAAGCAGATCACCTTCATTTTCTCTGTCTTCATCATCTACCACAAGTACCATTTTACCGTTCTTAAAATCTTCTATTGCTTTTTCCACCGAATCAAATTTTATTTCCATAAAAATCCTCTTTTCCCAAAATAGCTGTGCTATAACATATTTTTTTAAAATCCATTTTTACTTAAAAATTCCGCATTTATCTTGGAAAGCTGCGGGCTTTCCGCTTTTTGCATCAAAAGCATTTTTTCCACATATTTCCCCAATATATCTGTTTCTATATTTACAGACGCTCCGGTATTTTTCTGCCCTATAGTCGTTATAGAAGCCGTATGCGGGATAAGTGACACTGAAAACTCAGCATAATCGGCATCTACCACAGTCAGACTGATTCCGTCTATTGTCACAGAACCCTTTTTCACTATATACCGCAATAGTCCCTTATCAGCACTGATCGTAACAATGACGGCATTATCTTCCGGTTTTTTTTCAATTATCGTTCCTGTTCCGTCGATATGACCGCTGACAATATGTCCTCCCAGGCGGGAGCCCACTTTTAAAGCTCTTTCCAGATTAACAAGACTGCCCTGCTTCAATTCTCCGAGTGAAGTTTTTCTTACAGATTCAGGCATGACATCTGCGGAAAAACTTTTATCTGTATATTGTGTGACTGTGAGGCATGTACCATTGACAGCAATACTGTCACCTATACCGACATCCGTCAAAATTTTTTTTGCGGCAATGGTAAGTCGTACGGAGGATGCCCCGTTCTTGATTCCCGATATATGACCGACTTCTTCGATTATTCCCGTAAACATAAAATCACCTCATATATCCTTTTATTAAAACATCCCCGCCATCCAAAACTTCCGCGGATGTGTCAAAAAGCTCCACAGCATCAGACAGCTCACCGATACCTTCGCCGCCAACAGCCATTTTTGCCGTTTCTCCGCCGATCAATTTTGGTGCTATAAAAAAGTATGCCTTATCGGCCAGATTTGCGCTTATTATACTGCCCATAAGCGCTGCTCCGCCTTCCACCAAAATACTGCATATATTTTTTTGAGCCAGCTGCCTGAACAATTTCTGCAGACATATATGACCATTTGTGTCCTCTTCGCACGCCAGTATCTGGACATTCCTATCAGCAAGAGCCCGTAGTCTCTCCTCTGGTGCTTTTTCTGTCACCGCCATAATCACAGGAGCCTTGCCGTCATTGATCAGCACACTGTCAAGCGGAATACGGGCGCAGCTGTCAAGAACTATCCTTATCGGATTCCTGCCGCCGTTTTCAAGTCTGGCGGTCAGAGAAGGATCATCAGCGATGACCGTATTTATACCGACCATGATCGCATCATTTATATCGCGCAGTCTGTGTCCGTACTGCCGTGACTGCTCGCTGGTGATCCATTTTGACTGACCGGTGCAGGTAGCAATTTTTCCATCCAGCGTCATCGCACTTTTTATCGTAACAAAAGGCTGCTCTTTTTCTATCCACTTAAAAAATACTTCATTAAGTTTTCTGGCTTCATCTGCCAATAGCCCTGTAGTCACCTCAATGCCGGCATCGCGTATTTTCTTTATGCCGCGCCCTGACACCTTTGGATTTGTATCAGTCATTGCCACGACGACACGTTTTACTCCCGCCTTTATCAAAGCATCACAGCACGGCGGCGTCCTGCCGAAATGAGAACAAGGCTCAAGACTTACATAAACCGTTGCGCCCTTGGCAAGATCACCTGCAGCCGCCAAGGCATTCACTTCCGCATGAGGAGTTCCCGCCCGTTTGTGCCAGCCGCAGCCGATCACTCGTCCGTCCTTTACTATGACCGCTCCTACCATCGGATTCGGACTGGTTCTTCCCTCTGCATTTTTCGCCAGTTCAAGCGCCATCCGCATATATCGCTCATCGCTCTCCATATAGCAGCCTCCCCTGAATTTATCCGATGACTAACCCGCTCTAATACTCCCGCTTCTGCAAGCGGCGAGTAAAGAGCGGCTAAGTCCCTGGATAATTTCGACTACTATTCAGGCGGCGTCAAAATGCCGTCTGAATTAAGTCTCCATTTATATGATTATCGGCCCAAAATAAATTTTGAACATACAGCTAAAAACAAAAAAGCTGCCAAATACATAAGTATTCAGCAGCTAAGCGGCAAAACAAACTCAATTACACTCAAACGGAATAAATCGGTGTGATAATATCATCAATTCACAATTAAAATCACACAATCTTTTTCCATCCAGACTATACTGTCGGCTTCGGAATTACACCGAATCTGCCAAAAAGGCTCGCGGGCTTTACCGCCGGTAGGGAATCTCACCCTGCCCCAAAGACTGCTAATAAAGTTTTAATATAAGCAGGTAAAATCAAACCCTGTTTATATTGTTATAATACTACATATTGATTTTTAAAGCAATATTATTTTGCATACGTTTCCTGCACATACTGCTGTGCTGTTTTCCTGCAAACAACCGTTATCAGTTTTTCAATATCCAAAAACCTGCTATCAAGAAACCACTGCCATCTTCTGTTAAAACAGTCCGCACTGTAACATTATCATCCTTGGTAAATTTTGCCTTGTAATCAATAATTTTATAAGACTCCTTCGATTCTGAACGCATATATTCCTTAGATATATACTGACCAAACATCTTTTTGGTCTTCTTGGCCTCTGCTGTGAATCGCTTCTTATTTAGAGCATCTTCCATTTTGGCATCGAAAAATTTTGCTGCCGCCGGATATTGTCCGTCATTAATCCCGATCAGCAGTTCTTCCGTCACACCATCCGAAAAGGTTTTTACATCAGTTGCTTCAGCTGAACATAGTGTCAAATTAAAAACAGTGAGCATCAAGACCAATATCAGTACTTTTAACTCAGACATAAAATCAACCTTCCTTTTACAATACAATCACCTGTTTAAGTCTATAATTTTTCTGCCGAATATATGGACTATCAAACCAACCATTACTAAAAAGGCTCCTGTCACCTGCAGGACGGACAATTTTTCGTCCAGGACCAGCGCCGAACTGCTGAGTCCGACGACGGGCACTAAAAGAGCAAACGGAGATACAACCCCTGCCGGATAACGTGCCAAAAGTTTGCCCCAGATGACATATCCGCCGAAAGTAGCAAAATAGGCCAAATAGATTATTGATGCCGCTGAAGAAAGGTTAAAAGCGCTCCATGCTTCTGCCCACGCAGCAGGCCCTTCTATTATCCATGACAAAACAAGCAGCGGCAGTATGGCAACGGCTCCCGCCCAAACGACCAGAGAAAGAATAGAATAAGGCGGCACGCCAAGTGTTGCCCTGCGCATAATCACATTGCCCGCTGCCCAGCTGACCGAAGCGCATACTGTAAGCATAAATCCCAATATCGTCATATTGTCTCCATGCTGAAAACCTATGACGAACATGCCGACCGCAGCCAGAAACAAGCCAACCACATGATTCCAATGCCATTGCTCCGACAAAACTGCTGTAGCCATTATCATCGTGAAAAAAACCTGCGCCTGAAGTACAAGTGACGCCAGCCCCGAAGGCATCCCCATTTTCATCCCGAAAAAAAGGAAAGCAAATTGTCCCGTATTGATCGTCAATCCTAATGCTATCAGCCATCGCCAATCAATCGGCGGCCGCGGCAGAAAAAAAACAGCAGGAAACATTACTACCAAAAAACGCAGAGTTCCCAGCAGAAGAGGAGGTATCGTCGTCAAGCCCACACTGATGGCTATAAAATTAAGCCCCCAGATAACAACTGTGATCAATCCCAAAAAAATATCTTTTCTCTGCACAGTATACCTCCATATTATAAAAACTTATATTACAGGATAACAAATACTATATTTTGTGTCAATGAAGTGTGCCTGATCTTCACCACCTTTTCATAAACAAAATATTTACTATACCGTCCAGACGGTATATAATATATTTTACGGAAAGGCTGGGCATTACTATGGGCAAACAAAACGATCTAAAAACAAAAATTTTAAAAGCCGCTGCCAAAATCATTAATGAGGAAGGCATTTTTTCTTTGACTTTGGAATCTGTCGCAAAGGCTGCGGGAATAAGCAAGGGTGGTTTATTATATCATTTTTCCAATAAAGAGGCATTATTGGAAGGCATGATTAATTATTTGCTTCTGAATTTTAATAAAGATCTGGAAGATAATGTTCAAAAAGATAATTTCGCAAGAGGGCGATGGACAAGAGCCTATATAAACCTGACGTTTGATCAGGAAAAATATGATATAGATATGAATACGGCTTTTTTGGCAGCGGCAGCAGCCAAACCAGACTTGTTGAAGACTATGGCCCAACAGCTGAAGCTAGTTCATTCACATATTGAAAATGACAAGATAGATCCTGTCATAGCAACTATCATCAGGCTGGCAGTTGACGGAATGTACTTTAATCAATTGTACGGATTATATTTAAATAAAAACCTTTATGAAAAAATATTGCAATATTTAATTTCAATGACAAGAGAGGATAAATTATAATGAGCGGCTATATTTTATTAGGAAGCGCCATCATTCTTGAGATTTTTTCCACTTCTATGATGAAAGCATCCGTGGGATTTACAAAACTTATACCGAGTATTATTTTTGTGATAGGCATGGGGATTTCCTTTTATACCTTATCGCAGGCGCTTACCACTATACCCTTAAGTATCGCTTATGCCATCTGGTCGGGTGTAGGGACAGCCATAACCGCGTTGGTAAGTGTTTTGATTTGGAAAGAGCAGTTAAATATATACACAGTAGCAGGAATAGCCTTGATAATTATTGGTGTAGTAATATTAAATTTGAGAAACCAATGATGAAACCTCATGCCGGTAATTGTTTTCCGAAATATTATTTTCTATACCGCTGGGATTGGACAAAATATAAATACCGCCTTGTATGTAAATTTGAAACATTATATAATAATCATTATAAATGCAATTATTTAATTTTTCATAATATAATTGCTTGCTCTGCATAATAAAAATCTGTTTTGTACACTTGCGAATATTGATTCATAAAACTTGTTAGATGAGGAAGGTTGCTTATGAGAAGGTTTACATTGCCAAGGGATATTTACTGGGGAAAAGGTTCTTTAGCGGAACTGGGAAATATTGAAGGAAAAAGGGCGGTGCTGGTTCTGGGCGGCAGCTCAATGCGCCGTTTTGGTTTTGTCGATAAAGTATTGAACTACCTGAAAGCAGCAAATATAGAAACAGAACTTATCGAAAAAGTAGAACCTGATCCTTCCGTAGAAACCGTCATGAACGGTGCAAAAAAGATGCTGGATTTCGGACCTGACTGGATCATTGCGATGGGTGGCGGATCTCCCATTGATGCAGCTAAAGCAATGTGGGTATTTTATGAGCATCCCGATGTTAAATTCGAAGATATCATACAGCCATTTTCCTTCCCCGCTTTACGCAAAAAGGCCAGATTTCTTGCCATTCCTTCAACTTCAGGAACAGCCACGGAGGTCACTGCTTTTTCGGTGATCACCGATAATCAAAAAGGTATAAAATATCCGCTGGCAGACTTTAATATCACTCCTGATATTGCCATAGTCGATCCGGCATTAGCCGAAACAATGCCTCCCAAGCTTACTGCCTATACAGGCATGGACGCACTTACACATGCTATTGAGGCATATGTATCAGCAATGAACGGTCCGTTTACCGATCCGTTAGCTATGCAGGCTATAATTACCGTAGATAAATATCTCGAAGCTTCATATAAAGGAGACAGTCATGCACGCGAACAAGTACATTATGCCCAATGCCTGGCCGGGATGGCTTTCAGCAATGCACTGCTTGGCATAACCCACTCTCTGGCACATAAAACAGGTCCGGCATACAGTACAGGACACATTCCGCACGGCTGCGCAAATGCCATTTATTTACCGTACGTTATCGCCTATAATGCAAAAGATAAAACAGCTGCCGCACGCTATACGGAGATTGCCAGACATCTCGGTATCAGCAAAAGTGATGATCAAGCTGCGGTGGATGCGCTCTGCACAAAATTGTACAAATGCGGTGAAAAATTCAGCATACCGCATACATTAAAAGAATTTGGCGTCAATGAAGAAGAATTTCTGCAAAAATTAGATTATTTGGCCGAGGCCGCTGTAAATGATGCATGCACACTCAGCAATCCGCGCAAGATCACTAAAGAACAGATGCGTGAACTGCTGAAAGCTGTGTATTATGGAACTCCCGTAGACTTTTGATTTATGCCTTTATATGTTATGTCTGCATTGATGCTGCCCATCAAATAAAAATTATTTTATTTTAGTAAGACAATCCTGCCTGTATCATTGCAAAACAGCAAGCTCTATATCAGAGTGAACTTATCCGGTGTAATTTCAGCTTATTTTCAGATAAAAATCATATTGCTGTCACATTTTAAAATGATAATTATGATATAATCCATCTCAGAAATAGTAAATATTTACAAAGAGAGTGTGATAGAAATGATCAAATCTAAAGTAAAAAAATTATCGGTTCTGACAATCGGCGCCGCCATGCTGACCAGTGTTTTCGGTGCTGCCGTCGTAAACGCTTCACCGCAGGAGCAGCATCCGACCCAGATACAGCAGGAATCTTCGCATAATCAGAAACCGACTGTCCAGAAAAAGCATAAAAAAGAAAAGCACAATGAAATAAAGAAGGAAAAAACGGATCGGCAGCAAAATCAACATTTTTAATGATTCTGCTCAATAAAACAGACTCTGCCCGTTTCTGATCGGGCAGAGTCTGTTTTATTATGCAAATAATCCGATACCGACAAAATAAGCCACGATGACGCCGATAGGTCCGCCTACAGCACGCGACACAAGTATAGCCGGCACCCCGATATCTACCGTTTCGGGTTTTGCTTCCATAAGACTGAGTCCTACAGGCATAAAGTCACAGCCTACCTGTGAGTCGATGGCAAATAAGGCCGGAAGGGCAAACTGCGGTGAAATGGCTCCGGCTCCTATCTGTGTGCCGATGAGTACGCCGATGACCTGCGCGATGACCGCACCGGGGCCAAGCATCGGTGAGAGGATCGGCAGTGAACAGATCACTGATATGATAAACAGTCCCGGCAGTGAGCCTGCGTACGGTGACAGATGGGCTGCTATGAAGTCTCCCAGTCCCGATCCCATTATAAGTCCTATTATCATGCTAACAAAGGCCATGAACGGCAGTATCGTTTTTACTACCATGTCTATGGTATCACGTCCCGCCTGGAAGAAGATGGCTATTACTCCGCCGGCTGCTTTGCCGAATCTTGTCAGTATGTTTCCTTTTTCTGTTTTTGCCGGTCCCGCAGGTTTTGCCGCTGCGGGTGCTGCCGCGGGTGCCGGCGCGCTGCTTACTGCTCCGTCTGCCGAAACTGCGCTTATTCCTGCCGGTTTTACATCAGATACATATATTGTTTCATTTATAAATGCTGCCAGCGGGCCTGATTTTCCCACCGGTGTCAGGTTTACTGTGGGAATGCCTTTTTTCGGGTATATGCCGCAGCGCAGGGTCCCGCCGCAGTCTACTATCGCTACCGCTATTTCTTCATCCGGCACGCCGTTTTTAAATCCGTCGATCAGTTCTGCTCCCAGTATTTCTGCTATTTTGTCTGCTATTGCCGGTTTTTCTCCTCCGGTTATATAGACAACTTTGTTTCGGCCGCCTTCCAGTTTTACGGTCAGCGGTCCGCCGAATCCGTTTGGCCCTTTTTCTATTCTTACTGCATTAGCCATTTTTATATCCTCCTTATACCTGCATGCCTTTTTTCTTCATCATATACAATGTGATTTTTTCAGTAATGATGCCGCGTATCAATATTACTATGACACCGGCAACGAAATAGCGCACAGCGAGTTCGCTCGTCGGCAGTCCCAGCTGGGTGATCCCGTTTGCTATCCCAAGCCATACAAAAAGTTCTGCCGGATTGGCATGCGGAAAAAGGCCTGTGATCGGGTGTGCAAAAGTAATGCATGAATCCATAAATGCCGGTTTGTATTTTTCCGGCAGGAAACGGCCTAATGTATACGCCATCGGATTGCCCAGGAAAAACATAGCTATTACGTTAAATACCGTGTACCGCAAAATAATATTTTTGCTCGTCAATTGTGCGAACCTGTTTATTCTGTCCTGTCCCAAAACATTTATGAACGCGTTGATAGCCGTAATGAGCACTATCAATGTTGGCAGCATGCCTGTGACCATCCCGACAAAACTCTCCCCGCCCTTATGAAAAAGGCCGATAAATCCTGCTGCCAGAACCCCCAGATACTGCATAATTCCTGTTACTCCGTCCATCTTTATACCTCCTTGATATTTCTATTTGAAAAATACTAATAATCTTAATTTTTTGTTTATTTTTATAAAAGTTTTTTGTATTTTGGCTGAAATAGAACTCTCAGCCAAAATACAAGCAGTCTATTTATTACTTTTTGCAGGCCAGTTATTCAATAAATATGCTTCTGCTTCTTCACACCAAAGATCATTATTTTTTCCGCATATTTCCGCAAGTTTTGCAAAATGACGATTATTTGTTCCCTTTTGGGCAAAATCCTCTATCGCCGTCAACTCCATTTCTATTTGAGGATAAGATAATTTTTTCCCGCCCGGTATATGCGGCAGCTTCAGAGTCGTATCAATAATTCCATCTATACCGCATATATGTGTAATCATCACTGCGGGATTGATGCGTTTCTGAGCCGATAAGGTCAAAGATTCCACCATATCAGAAGTATATCCGCCCGATGTTCCCAGCATATGGATACTATTGTAATGAATATTATAAAAATTTATCTTCGCACTGAGATTTGCGTCAATCGGTCCTGAAAAAAAGTTTATACACCCATCATAGCTTAAGATTTGATCAGCCTGCTCAATTACTTCACTCACCGGAGCAAGTACAAATACATCGTCAAAACCGTGTCCATTTGTCAAAGACCGTAAATGTTCTGCCGGCTTATCGAAATCCGACATATTCACAAAATGCAATGCGATACCTTTTTTTCCGGCTTCCTCAACAGGAAAGATGCGTTCCGCCCGTTTCAATCTTCCAGGATCTATATCTGTGATAACAAGCACACCCGGACATATATCACCATGCAACGCATAATCAATAGTTCCCATCCCCATCGGCCCTGCCCCCGCCAAAATAGCCATGAACCCATTTTTTTTAATTCCCATTGCATGTTCATATTTTCCCGCTGTATTGTGATAGGATGCATGAAAAGCTCCTATTATGCAGCTCATAGGTTCCGACAGCGATGCTTCATAATAGGCTTTTCCTTCGTACCTGAGCAGGCTGTCCGTATGCATTACTTCAGCCGGAACAACTGCATATGTACAGGCACCGCCGCAGTTTTCATAACTGTAACCTACAGTGTGGCTTATTCCTTGATATACAAGCGCCGGCTGCAAAGAAAATTTATCACCCACATGATATTTATGCTGCCATTTTCTTCCTACCTCCACTATATTTCCCGCTGTTTCATGCCCCACAATAATAGGATGCTTGTCGATCCCTTCCGGAACTCGTTTATGATTTGCCCCCTGCCTGCTTTCTTTGTATGTTGACATGCATATACTGTCAGAAATCACTTTTACAAGGATTTCATCTTCCTTTATCGCCGGTAAAGCAAACTCTTCCAATCTTAAATCATTTTCTCCGTACATCCTCACTGCTTTTGTAATCATTTTCTTTTCTCCCTGCAAATTAATTTACCGAAACGCTTTAATCGACTTCCTTATTTTTTGAGCCGAATAACTCTATTCTGTCGCCGACCACTTGCCCGATCGCTTCTTTTATAGATGAAAATGCCTTATCCGGCAATGGGTCACGCCTTTTATTCACAGCTGCTGATTTTAAGCCTTCCCCCAATGCTATACGTAAATCAGAATAAACATTTATTTTAGTTATCCCATTACTTACAGCCGCTCTCAGCTCCGTTTCCGGTGTTCCCGACCCCCCGTGCAAAACTAAAGGCACTTTGCTGGCCGCTGTTATTTCCTGCAATCTTTCAATATTGAGCTTTGGTTCTGATATATATATTCCATGTGCTGTGCCAATGGAAACAGCCAGTGCGTCTATTCCTGTTTCCTCAATAAATGTTTTCACTTCTTTTGGTTCAGTAAGCTCTATTTCATGGCTGTCATCACATCCTGATAATTCTTTTCCTGCAACATGTCCCAGCTCGGCCTCCACAGTTGCATTATATTTTTGAGCCATTTGTACGACATGTCTTGTATTCGCTATATTTTCCTCAAAAGGCAGCGCTGACCCGTCATACATGACAGAAGTAAAACCATTAGCCAGCGCGCGTTCTATTATCGCGAAATTGGTTGCATGATCTAAATGTAAAGCCACAGAAATATCATAGACAGGTGCGACAGCTTTTATAAGTCCTGATATATAGTCCATTCCCCGTCCAGCAAGATCATATTCCAGCGCCATCAAAATCACCGGTGAATGCATCCGTTCAGCAGTATCCAAAATGGTTCTGACAAAAATATCCTCTACACAATCGAATGCGGCGACCGCGTATTTTTCTTTTTTTGCCCTCTGCAGCATTTCATTCATATTTACCAGCATAATAATATCTCCTTAAAATTAGTGTGCCCAACATAATAAAAAAACGGTATTAAGGCGCGAAACAATCTTCACGTCCTAATACCGAATTCAATACACCATTCAATATAAAAATATTTTGTTATAAAATACAAAGTTTCCCGGGAAACTCTTATTCTTTTTACATTATAAAAATTTATTTATGTTTTGTCAATAATAAATATGAAAATAATGAATAATTTATTTATTTAAAATAAATCATCCAGTTCTTAATTTCAATAAAACCTATCCCACAGCTCCTGCCGGCTTGTCATGATCCCATCCAGACCGCTGTTATAAAGTTTATCAGCAAACGCAGTATCATCTATAAATCCACTGGCAAAAATTTTGCCGGCATAACCTTTTTGTATTTTTGTTATATTATCAAGTGCGCATATCGCAGGCTTTACCTCCAGCGTATCAGGTTTGACATTATTTATCATCCTGAGCGCCGATTCTCTTGCCAATGAATCTATCAAGGGTATCTTCAATATCACTTCGATCCCCGCTGCTTTTGCTCTGCCCGCATAAATTTGATTACTTTCAATGACTGCATCAACTTTATACATTTTTTTCAACATTTCAAACGCCATATTATCATTGCCTAAACCGCCGACCAGCTCATGATTCACTATTACTCTTTTACCTGCTTTATGACAAAGCAGCACCAATTCTCTCAAATTGCCTATATGTGTAATAGTGCTTAAAAGAATTGTATCCCCGGGAATGGCAAGCGCCCTGTTCAAGGCTTTTATGTCACGTACGGATGGAATGACTGAAAAATTTTTCTTCATATTGATATGCCTTTCTTTTATATAATTACTATCCAATACACAGAAAAAAACGGCATCAAAAAACAGATTAATTCTATTTTTCAATACCGATTATACATTCTCTTTTTCAGTAAAAATATTTTATTGTACGCTTTTATTATATATACAGCAGCAATGCCTGTCAATCAAGTGTCCCTATTTTTTAGAATTTTCGAGAGCAATCTTGGCAGATTCGACAAACTGATCATAAGATGCCGTAGCACCGGAAATCACATCTACTTTCGCCAGCTCCTGTACCTGGAGGAGCTGTTCAGCATATTGAGAATTGGCTTTCACAGCTCTTTGCGCTTTTTGATAAAACCCCGGATTTTCTACCTGTCCATTGGTTTTGCCATAATCCGCACCTTTGATATTTCCCTCAGGATCTACCCCCACAAAATTGACCGCCGTTATTTTGTGATCCTTAATAGTGAGTGCTATCCGGCCATGTCCCATAAAGCTGTCAGCCTTGCTTTCGGCTGCATATTCACCATCTTTGGTATCTGATAAATCGCAGCATGGTGCCTTGCCGTTTTCTCCCGAACTTGCAGGAACCGGAACCGCAACGGCATTGGCTGCATTTTCTGTCTGCTGTTCACCGGCACAGCCCGCTAAAATTTGTGTTGACAACACACCGGCAAAAACAAGCGCCCCATATTTCTTTTTCATTCTGCCTTTGCCTCGCTGCCCGCAATGCGCCCATGCTCTATAATAACCGCCCGCTGTGCTTCTCTGCCCACTTCGGGTGCATGGGTTACTGTTAATATCGTATGTCCTTCATCATGAAGTTCATGAAATATATTCATCACCAGCTTTTCATTCGCCTCGTCAAGATTACCTGTTGGTTCGTCCGCCAAAATTAAAACAGGATAGTTGATCAATGCCCTGGCAATACATACTCTCTGCTGTTCTCCGCCTGACAGCTGACTTGGCAGATGCCCCGCACGATCCTTTAATCCTACACGATCCAGTGCCGCAAGAGCTTCCTGTTTATCCGGCAAGCTGTGATAATATTGCGCTACCATTATATTTTCTACGGCAGTCAGATATGGTATAAGGTGGAACTGCTGAAATACCATACCAATTTTATCACGGCGCAGAGTTGTCAGCTGCTGATGGTCTACATCCGTCAAATCAATACCGTCTAAAACGACTGTCCCCGATGTGGCTTTATCCATACAGCCTATTATGTTCATGAGAGTCGTTTTACCTGAGCCTGACGGTCCCATTATTGCCAGCCATTCACCCTTTTCGACCGTCATATTGATGTCCTGCAGAGCAAATACTTTTCCGCCGTAGGCCATAGATACGTCTTTTAACTCCAATAAGCTCATGCTCATCCTCCTCATTCACCGCGCAATACTATTGCCGGTTCAACACTTGTAGCAATACGTACAGGTATAAGGCTGGCTATACCTGTTATAACAATCGACAGCACTATCGAAAATACTGCAATTGACGGAGCAAATTCGACTGCCCGGCCGAATACATTCATGCTCACGACCTGGGCGAATAAGTAGCCAAGGCCAGTGCCCAGGATACCGCCAAAAAATCCCAGTACACATCCTTCACCAAGGAATTCGCAGATGATATTGCTGTTTTCAGCACCGAGTGCCTTCTTCAATCCTATTTCACGGCGCCGTTCAGTAACAACCGCCATCATTGTTGTTGCCACACAAATCAAAGTCAGCAGCAAAACCACTACTGTAACCAAAAGGACCAATGCCTGCAGTTTGCTTAAAACAGTTTCTTCTGAATGAGCTATCTGCTTCACCAGCTGAGGCTGCACCTCTGGATAATTTTGACTGATCATTTTGCTGACACTTTCCAGTGCCGCCCCATCGGCAACGATACTGATCTGAGCCAGACTGAGCTGCCCATTTTTTTGGAGCATTTTTTGTAAAAGAGCCAAATCAACAAAAGCGAATTGTTCTTCCTTACCGCCTGTATGAACTATCCCGGAAACCACAAAAGTCTCTTCGTCGGCATCATTGCCGGCGCTGACAAGAACTGTCTGTCCCGGTTTGATATTCATCCGCTGTGCCTGCTCGGCCCCCAGCAGGATCTCCCTTTTTTCTGCCTGCGGCCAGCTGCCGGTTATCTGCCAATAGGGACTTACCTTCTGAAGCATTGAAAAATCCGTGCCGCTGGTGAGTATAGGCTGTTCATTGATTTTCAGTCTTTCATACAGAAAGGGGGCAATGCCCACTATTTCATAGCCGTTCAGACTGTCATTTATCTTTTTAACATCTTCACCCGACAATGTGGTACGGTCTTTTCCCGGCAATATAAGCAAATTAGCTCCATATGCCCTGAACTCCCGCCCCATCTGCTGCGGTATTTCTCTGTAAACAGTTATCATGCCGGAGATGATAGTTGCTCCTACCGCAACTGCCATCAATGCAATAGCCATTCTTGTGCGCCGCCGCAGCAATGCATTTATGACCATAACAAAGTACATTCTATATTTTTTCATTAAATTTTCTCACCTGCCATGAAGAACAATCGCCGGCCGCAGGGACAAAATCATTCGGATAGCCGGCAGGCTGCCCAGTAATATAACCAATGACATGAGCCCCGCGACTATAGGCATGACTACTATATTAACTGCAATGCTTGAGTTAAATACCGTATTGCCTATGATCTGCGCAAAACCCAGACCTATAAAATAACCGCAGATCCCACCTGCCAATCCCGCCAAAAATATTTCTGTCAATATCAGCAGCACAATTGCCAGATTGCTGGCTCCCAAGGCTTTCAGCAATCCAAGTTCGCGGCTTCTTTCCATAATATTGGCACTTACAAGATTGGATACACCAAGTACAGAACTCAGCAGACTGAGACCGGTTATCAGCAGCATCAGCATTTGCGTTTTATCCAGAATTTTTCCTTCGGATTCGGCGATCTGTCTTACCGGATGAGCCACGGAATCAGGGATTACTTCCTCTATCTGATATGCAATGGAACTGACATATGATGTACAATACCATATTTCATATTCTTTCATTGTCAAGCTTTTAGGATTAGCCGCCGCTTTACGGGCAAGCTCATTTTCCGGTGTAGTCACAGCACTGACTTCAACCTGATCAATTTTATCTGTAAGCCCTGTTATCTTCTGAACAAGCGCCAGCGGTGCCAAAATAGCATTTTCTTCACTGCCTCCGCCGCTCACAATACCGCTGACTCTTAAAGTATCGGCTTGTCCGTCCGGTTTTTTATAGCTTATGGTATCTCCCTTATTTACCTTGAGATCATTAGCTAATTTTTTTCCTACCATGACACCGTTGCTGCCGTCATCTGCGGCCCAATCACCGTCAACCTGCCACCACGATTTAAGATATTTTTCTCCTGTAGAAAAATATTCTCCCGTCGGCAGCAGCATCTGACGGTCAAACCATGTACCATCTAAATTTACAGTTTGTCCATTTTGTAAATTTATAGACGCACTCAGCTGAGGAGCAAATGCTACAATATTATTTGTCCAAAATATCGTTTTGATTTTTCCCAGATCGGACTCATTCAGATATTCCTTATGCGCGCCTGTATCATCCAAACCATAGACATCCTTCAGCACGGACGCATTCTTAGGGGTCACTACAATGTTTGCACCATAAGCTTTAAGCTCCTGATTGACTTTATCGCCGACATCAAACATTACATTAAGCATCGCGGTTGCCAAAGACACTCCCAATGCAACGGTCAATGCCACAAGCAAAAGTCGTCGGCTCTGCCGCACTACAGCACCTTTTACCATCTGCCAAAACAAACTCGGTCACTCCCTTCGCTGCACTATTTAAATTTATCCCTATCCTTTTCAAGACTGGCCTGTGTGACATTTACACGGCCGTTTTCTACTTTATACTCAACGGGAATAGGGTTGCAGCCGCCCTTCATACCGATAGTTGCCTTATTCATTATTACGTCGCATAATCTGCATACAACCTGACCGTCTTTTTCATAATATCCAGTTGGTCCGCATATCTCACAGGCGTCCAGTCCTACCCCATAAGATGATCCGCCCTTTTGGATAATAATGAATCTGACCAATTCTCCACCCGATGCCTTATACACATATCTGTGCAAATGTCCGTCATTTACTTGATCGAGAGAAACGCTGACGTTCCCGTCAACCGCGTTTACAGGTATTGCCGGTACCAAAGCTTCCTTTTTATTGGCATAAACACTTCCCAGACTGGATATTGATACCATTATGCACAAACTTATTACCACAGCCGTTCCCCAGCGCAGCTTATGTTTGGCGTACATCAATATTTTCCTATACTGTGCAGGATCTGTTCCCTGCGGCCGCAGCGGCTTTTTTTGCAGAAAAAGCGTAACAGGCACTAAAACCGTAACAAAAAAAACTACAAAAATAATCCAGGACTGATGATTTATCAAAGGTGCCATGATCTTCATCAGCAGACCGCCTGGCAATAACTGCCGGGCCATCATTATTTGTATCAAGAATATTATCTGCTGCAAAAGTATTGCAGCCATCTGTACAGTAAAAACGAACAGCAGCCGTTGATAATAAAGAGCCGCCGCAGCCTTATGCACAAGATATCCTCCAAGAACAGAAAAACCCAGTCCGGTCGCAAATCCCACCAGCCTTATTAACACTGTAATATTAAAATAATCGCCTGCTGCCGTAAACATGGTGGTTACCGGAATGAGCCATATTTCCATGCCGTGATATAAAAACAAAGCTACGACCATAGCTGCTATCGTTCCAGAAACTTTTTTATCTATCGTCTCTTTTGTACGCATATTTTTTCTGAAAAAGAACAGCAATATTGCAATTTCACAAAAAACAGCAACAGCTATCGCCAAACTTTCGAAAACTTCGCGGCTGACTGCATTTCGCGTACCGACTTTGACTGCTATTATGAACACCGATCCCCAAAATCCCCATGACAAGGCACGAAAAAAAGTTCTTTTGTATGCTTTCGTTTCCATATTCATGAGAATCGCCAGCAAAATCCCCAAGGGAACAGCTAATGTAACCCCTTGCTCCATAGCCGGAATGAATTGTTGCAAAAAAGTTTGTAGCATAACGTGTTCCTTTCAATGAAAAAGACCTGCCCGGCATAAGTAATTTCAGCAAGCTCACGCCGGACAGGAATATTTCAACGTCAGTTATATTTCTTACCAATGTCTGGGAACGTAGTTGAATGTCCATTTCAAAACAACTGGTTTTTCCCAGAAACGACCCTGTACGCCGGTTTCTTTATCTACATGAAGGCCATAGTTCATACGCAGCGGGCTGTCGATTGAAAATTCGCAATCATATGTACCAGCACCGAGCATTTTTATATTAGCACCATAATGAGGACCGTCATCAGCATTCATCGGCATGAATACGCCTTCGATTGTTTCACCGGTTTCTTTCTTTGTGAGTTTATAATGCACAGTGAGATAGGGAAGCCATTCGCCGACGCCAAATCCTGTGTCACTGCCTTCGGTTGCGTGAATATCTGTTTCCATATGAATATCAGATTGATCGGGCTGAAGCATCATTCCTTTGGGTTCCATTTCTATAGGCTGAAAATAAACAAGAGCAACTTTGAAATGTTCGTTAGGCGCTTCCTGTTCATCGCCTATCGGATATTCCTGGAAGCCTTCAGCGGATGCAGCTCCGACAAAAGCAAATAAAGATACCATTGCGGCACAAATAGCGAGTAATGATCTAAATTTTTTCATAAAATACACTCCTTAAAAATAATATCATACTGGTTGAACTGAGCCCCTTTTTCTATAATAAACAATGCCTATAACTGCAGCAATCAGCAAAACGACCTGTATCGCTATTGTTTCATAGGTTGGATATATGCCCAGTATATCTATATTAGGCATAGGAATCCCTTCTATAGGTGTAATGCTGACAATGCCTCCTTCCTGTAATTCTTTTATACCGCTGCCGGCAAAGCTTACGGCCAATAAATACATGAAAATACTTGTCCCTACAAAAAAAGGACGCAATGGTATTCGCAGAGCACCCAAGCGAATCAATGTAAATATAATGATCAGCGCCACACAGGCCGCTGCAAACCCAAGCCAAATCATTTCAACATCACCGGCTGCACTATTGAACAAGGCCTGATAAAAAAGAACTACTTCGGCTCCTTCACGGTATACTGCCAGAAATGCCGCAATCCCCAAAGTTTTAGCGCGTCCTGTGGACATGGATGTTTTAACCATATTCTTGATATATGCTTCCCATACCTTGGCATTGGCTTTGTTTCCCATCCAGAAACTAACAGACAAGAGCACAACGACTGCAATCAAAACAGTTATACCTTCAACTATTTCCTGATTAGCACCGGCGCCGAATTCATTGGTAAGAGAATTAAAAATATATGCTGTTATAAAACTGGCAATAATAGCTGCTATCGAATAATTATAAACATAACTCAAATATTTCTCGTTGCCTGATTTGCAAAGATAAGCAATAATGGCCGCCAAAACCAGAATCGCTTCTATGCCTTCACGCAGAAGGATCAAGAATGCCGGCCAAAAAGACGCCCAGCCGCCCTGTGAAGAATGTGCCCCCTTGAGACTTTGCACATCAGCATTGACCATTTTGACCAATGTATCAGCGGCGTCCTTAACCTGTGCACCATCCGCTCCCTGCAGCATGAGTTTTTTCAACTTACTGAACTGATATTCCGTCAAATTGGCATTTTTTGCCGATACAGTATTGCGAATAGCTGTTTCCAGTCCGTCTTTTTCATAAATTCCGTAATAAATATCATTGACAGCATTTTTGGCACCCTCACTGTCACCCGAGTCGTAAATATCAAGTGCTTCTGCCATAGCCTGTTCAATATGCTGTCCTACCTGCTCCCACTTTGGTGCGGCTTGTGCCGGCAGAGAAGCGGAAAAAACTATCAGCATGGCTAAGAGCATAACAATTTTTTTCATATAAGTATTCCTTTCAATATTGATTATTGTTATCATCAATATGGTAAAAAAATTTATTTTTGTGCCGGCATATTAAACGGTATAGAAATAATTTTTGTACATTCCATAGGTGCCCCATTTTGATCAAGTGCCGGTTTAAATGTCCAGCGGCGTGCGGAATCCATTGCGATCTGATCCACACTCGGGCTGCCGGAAGTCACGGCTATTTTCGTCCTTATTATCCTCCCGGTCACATCGATAGTAGCAAATACACTGACGCGGCCTCTGAATGTTACAATATTAACAGGCGGATAAAATTTGTCGATCAATATCGGCGGTTCTCCCATCTGCACAGACTGGCTGCCGCCACCGCTGCCTTTTTTATCAATGATTATTACCTTATCGCTTTTTGAAGGATCATCAGCTAATTCTTTGACAAGCTCCGCTGTGGCCGGTTCATCTTCATCTGCCACTATGGGTGTCACTTCCTGTTCCTCTGCCTTTTCCTGTTCGGGAACAGCAGCCGGTGCGGGGCTTCGTTCTTCATGCACAGAGGGTTCCGGCTGTTTTTCATCTTCTATGGGACCGGGTTCATCATTCTCCTCATCTACGCTCTCCCATTCGAGAGCTTGTGTATCTTCGGGAGGCAGCGCTTCTGCCTGCAAATGCGGCAATATAAAACTGCCTGCCAGCCAGATACCCAGATGAAGCAAAAATGCCACTAAAAATGCCATGCGCCAATGAGTGGGATACTGCAAGATCATTACCTCCCTTTGGCTTCAGTGGCAATGGATACATGGCGCGCTCCAGATTGTTTTAATGTATCAAGCACCGAAGCGATACTTTCATAAGAGGCTTTTCTGTCACCTCGAAGTACAAACACCGTATCGGCATCATCTGCCAATACACTCTGTACCTTTTGCGCCAAATCTTCCACCGGATTTTGTTCTTTATCGTATATAATATCGCCCTTGTCTGTTACAGTTATCGATACCAGATTTGGTTTTGTCTCTCTTTGCACTGCGGCAGCAGCCGGCAGATTGACTGTCATCGTATTAAGCTGAACCATATAAATAGTGCTTATCATAAAAAAGACCAGCAGAAAAAGCATTATATCAATCATAGGAATAATCACTACTTTCGGCTGTTCTATAACACGAAAATCACGTCGCATCTACTGCTCCCTCATTTCCCTTGCAAACAGAAGACAACACAATCGATGCCGCACGATCCAAATCATTAAGTATCTTATCCAGCTGCTGTGCAAAATACGTATGTATTAAGAGTGCAAAAATAGCGACACACAGTCCGGTCGCCGTGGCGATCAAGGCTTCGCCTATACCACCGGTAATGGCCAGCGGCTGCCCTGCCTGCAGACTGAAAATATTAAAGGACTGGATCATTCCGGCAATCGTACCCAGCAATCCCAAAAGAGGAGACAAAGTAACTATCATAGAAAGATAATTCAGTTTTGCCCGCAGCTGCATAGCAGCAGAAGCATATGCAGTATCAAGAGCAAGCTTTACATCAGTATTATCCTCTGCTGCCTTCAAGCCCGACACAGCGATGAACCCCGCGGCGTTAGTTTCCCTTTCACATACTTCCATAGCATCTTCCAATGGTTTTTTTGTTATTTCCGGTAATGACTGCAAAAAAACCATTATTCCCTTTTGCGCCCGCCGATAAAAAATAAACCTGTCGATCGCTATTGCTGCCACACACAAGGAACAGAGCAGCAATGCATACATTACCGGACCGCCCTTGCTAAAAAATTCTACACTACTCAAATCAACATGCCCTCCTGTTAATAATAAAAGTTTGATGCCTCGCTTGATACGGCAGAATATGGACATACCCTCTCAAGCCTTCCGTCATGAATACCTGCATCGCATCCGTGACCAATATTGCCTCAACACGGGGGAGCATCTTTAAAAAAGATTTTGCCTTGGCGAGACCGCCGGCAATCAAAGCCGTGCCATTTATCGGCAAAAGATCATCCCGCCTTTTGTATATCAAAGATGCACTGATCAATTTTCCGCCTTCATCGTTCACTTCTTCAGAGAAAATATGACTGTACACTTTATCACCATCTTTTATGTATCGCTTATAGTCGCCGGAAGTTTCCACCGTGTCCCAATTTTGCAGAACAACACTTGCCAGCAAAGATTTTTCACGCCGCGGATGCTGAATGCCGATGCGCCACGCTCTGTTGTTTGGCTTGGCACCGACAGTGCATATATCCCCGCCGGCATCTATTATCGCAGCACCCATGCCTGTTTCCTCAGCCTTCGCCGCTGCCGCATGAAGAGCAAATTCCTTAGCAATACCACCAAGATCCAGCTTCATATTCGCCTTTTGTAAAAAGACTTCACTATCGCTGACATCCAGCCATTGATAGTTGACTAAAGACCTTGCATTTATCTGTTCAGTTTCCGCCGGTATCCGGATTTTTCCTGACTCTCTATGCCACAGACCGGTAACCGCTCCCGCGGTAATATCAAAAATCCCGTCAGTAAAAGCAGATATTCGCTGTGCGGCCCGCAAAATTTTCACCAGATTCCTATCTACATGTACACTTTTTTTACCGGCCATCCTGTTGATCAAAGAAAGCTGGCTGTCGCTGCTGAAACGACTGCAAAGATATTCTACGTTTCCAAAAATATCCCATATGGGCGTGAATGAATACGTACCTTCTTTGGCAAAGCTCATAACACGCAAAAAAGTACCCATGCCGTGTTTAGACTCAACATAGCATGTTTCTGCCGTAGTCATTACTCTAACCCCCTTCCTCATGAAGATTAGCAGGTAATCATAATCCCGATTAATTTCCCGATATTATAAATTGATCAGCATCTCTTTTTATATATAATGATAGTAATTATCATTACAACTCATAACAATATAATATATCACTTATTTTTCAGTTGTCAATGAATTGCATTGAATTTTTTTGCTGTTATCTTGAAAATAACAGCAATATTGGAAATAATTATAATATAAATTTTCTGTCACAGATAAAAATATCGCCGGCCCAATATGGGTCGGCGATATTTTTATCTATCAATTTTACGGCAAAACCGCAAATCGATTATTTTTCTTTTTATCCGGCAATATCCTGGCATCACTATTCTGCAGAAGTTTTTCCCGTCAGTCGGCTCATTATAATGACCAATGCAAGAAAGGCGATAATGCCGGCGGTCAAAGCAGTCTGTCCCAGATCACCGAGATTGCCAAGTAAAATTCCCGGAATTAAATAGTCTGTATCTGCAAAAGTAGAACTTGCCAGACTCAGATTTCCCAAAACGGGCAAAATAAATAGCGGCAGCCAGCTGATCAGCAGACTGTTTATAACCGTTCCGATAACGGCTCCACGCCTTCCGCCTTTTGCATTACCATAAATAGCCGCGGCAGCACCGCAGAAGAAATGTCCGACTACGCCGGGAATAATGACAACCGTATGCATTGCTACCATAGCAAGCATTGAAAGTGTACCAACGATAAAACTGATCAAAAAACCAAGCAGAACCGCGTTAGGTGCATACGGAAAAATAATGGGAACATCAAGTGCCGGTTTTGAATTGGGCACAAGTCTCATCGCTATTCCCTGAAACGCAGGGATGATTTCTGCCAAGATCATCCGAACACCCTGTAAAACCACAGCAAAGCCAGCCGCAAAGGTGCCTGCCTGCACCACGGCAAATACCAAATAGTTGGAACCATTGCTCAGTTGGGATTCTACAAATGCTTGTCCCGTCAAAAGTGCCAGAATCAGATAAACGACGGCCATGACAATTGTGATAGATACAGTGGAATCCCGTAAAAAAGAAAAGCTTTTCGGGACATTTATATCCTCCGTACTATGTGCTTTATTGCCAAAATGTTCGCCGAACCAGCCGGAAACCGCATAGCCTATATTTCCGGTATGACCCATAGCCACCGTATCTCCGCCGGTGATAGCACGCATGTATGGCTGACACAGCGCTGGAGTAATCGTCAAAAGAGTCCCTTCAAATATACCGCCCAGCAGGATTGTCCTGATTCCCGTTCCCATACCTGCCGACACAAGAATAACTGCCGTCAGGCAGGAAACATACAGCATAGCCTGACCCGTTAAAAATATATATTTAAAATTTGTAAATCTCGACAAGAGAATATTTACTATCATTCCGACAAACATGATCAATGCCGTCACTGACCCATATTGTACAAGGGCAATGGCGACCACAGCCTCATTGCTTGGAACAACGCCTTGGACATTTAAGGCAAATTGAAACATTTTGGCAAACGGATCCAAAGAATTCGAGAGAATTCCCGCACCTCCTGTCAGGATCAGAAAACCGGCAAAAGTTTTTATACCGCCCTGCACTACCGCCGTCCCATTCTTTTTTTGCAGCAGCAGACCTAATACTGCCAGCAGACCCACAAGTAAGGCAGGCGTCTGAACGATGCTGATAAATAGATTTTGTATACCATCCATATTATTACTCCTTAATGATAAAAAGGGTTATAGAAAATATTTCACTCTCTGTCAATCATGTGAAATTTTTTCTTTATCAAGAATCTTGCATACTGCAGTCTGAATCTCGTTTTTATCGATCAGACTCTTCAGTAGCACTACCCGGTCTTTAGGAAGATTTGATATAGCTTCGCCAAGAGTTTCCTCTATGAAGAAATAATCGGCAAGATCAGGTGTTGTGCTTCCAACATCAGAATGATCTACAATAATTTCATTCTTTACATTCATAGCATTTAAAACGTTCTGAATATTCATTTGGACCATGAAACTGCTTCCTAAGCCGGACTGGCAAATACATAAAAATTTCATAACATATCCCCCTTTTAATTGTAAATGACCATATCATTCTCCAGAAAAAACATTGGCAAGAATTTCGATACTTTCGGCTGCCAGCAAACGTTGAATTTTATCAGAATCGGTCAATACAGCTGCCAATTTCTGCATAATGGCAACATGGCTTGTGGCATCCGGAGTCGCCAGAAAAAACCATAGCCTTGCCGGATGTTTTTCATCCATAAAAAAAATTTCTTCTGCCGTCTGCAGCAAGGCAATACATGCTTCTTTAGTGCTTGGCAGCGGTCTGGCATGAGCCAGAACGATCTGCGAGCCAATATTCATATAAGGCCCTTTCTCCTGACAAACTGCTATGACAGCATCAATATAGTCCCCGGCAATGATCTTTTTATCAAGCAGGGGCTTTGCCGATAAAGTAATGGCATCCTGCCAGGATATGCCTTTTTCCGAAGTCCGCTGAATTTGTTCTTTTGCAAGTAATTCCACAAGGATCATATCCTTTCTTGTTTTTATTACACGATTATGATATCGCTTTACATAAATATGAACAAGTGCAATAATGAAAATGTAAATGTGCAAAAAATGAACCCCCTTTTACCGGAGGCAGTATATATGATTATTTTTTCCCAATATAAGCATGGCAACGAATTATTAGCTGCGCTTCACCATGCAGAAACACCGGTTTCCATAGAAAATTTGATGGATAAACTGCAATTGTCACGACGAAGCATTATGTATATTTTAGAAAATGTCAATAAAGAATTAATAATAAAGCAGATTTCTCCTATAGAAAATATCAAGGGCATCGGTTATTTTCTTCCCCCGAAAGCCAAAACATACTTGCAGCCGCTTGATGCAGATATAAGACAACAGGCCCTTTTAGTTTTGCCAAAGCAGTGGTCATTGAATATAAAAGCACTGACACAGAAAGAAAGTCTGATTCTTTTCAATTACATCATCATCACGCAGGAAACCACATCAATTAATGAACTCATGGGAATTTTTCATTCATCACGAAATACCGTGCTAAAGCGATTGCGTTCTCTGGTTTTTTACAACAGGGAAAACGAACTTCAAATAAAAACCACTCCCAAGGGCCGGATTATTCTGGGTGCAGAATTAATACAAAGAAAATGGGTTTTGGAAAATTTAGAAATGATCCTGCTGCTTTTAAAAAAAAGTTATCAGATTTCCTATGAAAAATATATTTTTCGGGAATTGCGGCAATATGAACAGGAATCCGGGAATCATTTCACCGATGATGCCCGCCGTATTTTAGAATATTTTTTAACTTGGTATGCCAATCGTTTATCCAAAGGGAAAATATTAAAAAAAATGGACGTTGATATTGCTCATCCCGCAAGTCGAAGCCTGTCCTGGGAAAAATTTTTCTTACAGAAGAGAGGATTTTATCATTTAACGGAATATGTATATTTATCTAAGATCCTCAGAATTTATGCATGCTCAAAAGTGAATAATAAAACACTGTTTTATAAAAAAATGCATAAAATCGCAGAAGATATGACTGACCAATTTTTCTTGATTTCCGGACTGCTGCCCGGAATCCATCATCACATGATGGTCGATTCGCTGGCCGTCCATCTGGTTTCCGTTTGTCATCGGATAACCGCGGGACTCAGATACCATAATCCGCTCTTGGAACAGATACGAGTATCCTATCAGAATCTATTCATTATCTCCCGGGCGGCAGCTCAACCTCTGACTGATTATTTGGGAAAGCAGCCCTCTGATGATGAAATTGCTCTGCTCACCACATATTTTGGCAGTGATATTCGCACAGATCAGTTAAAAGAAGATCGTAAACAGATTTTAGTGGTCTGCTCCAGCGGGATCGGTACCTCACAATTCCTTTTAATGCAATTGCGCGAAAAATATCCCCATCTTCTTTTTTCCGGTCCATTCCGCATGTCAGAATATTTACGTCTGTCCCTTCACAGTATTGGCTTGATCATTACAACCACCTTTTTAGAGCAAAACACGTCAAAACCCATTCCTGTTCTGCAGATTTCTGCGTTGCCGACAAAATATGAATGGAGTTTACTGAACAAAAAATTATTATCATTAGGATTTGCTGTTTCAGAATATAAACGGGAAAGTATTCAGCCTCTTATGGATTTGATTGCCAATTACGCAAAAATTGAAGATGCGACTGGATTATGCAATGGTTTGCAGGAATATTTTCAAAAAAACCGGCAGGAACATTGGAAAATCCCCGCCTCATCAAAAGATGAGCCGAGCTCTCTTTTAAAATATATTACATTCATTCCTTTTAACCTTCCTAATTGGAAAGAGGCAGTCCGTACCGCTTTCCGTCCATTATTGCGCCACAATTTTATCCGTGAACATTATGTGGACAGAATCATCGAACTGACCGAAAAAAATGGCAACTACATGCTCTTAGGCAAAGGTGTACTTCTGGCCCACGCCAAACCTGAAGATGGTGTTTTAAGCCTTTCTGTTTCAATCGCTTTATGTAAAAATCCCGTTTCTCTGAGCAGAGGCAAACATATAAAATGCATTATATGCTTGGCGCCGATCGATCAGACGAGGCATTTGGATTTTCTTGCGGTACTTCTTCAATATATAAACGATGATAATTGGTGTGACAGACTGTATCAGATAAAAACACAGGCTGAATTAGAATCCTTCCTGCTGGATTATTTTTAGAGTAATGCTCAGCAGAGTATCCCATAAATGGAGACTACTATTCAGACGGTGTTTTGATTCCACCTGAATAGTAGTCGAAATTATCTAGAGAGTTAGCCGCTCTTTATTCACCGCTTGCAAAAGCGGGAGTATTAGAGCGGGTAGTCATCGGATAAATTAAATAATGCATGCCAAAAATAAAAGGGCAGGGGATTTTACCGATCCCTGCCCTCTCATTTTTGTCCAAGATTCTAAGCAAAACGATCACTATACAGAATACGTACCGCATTCAACACACAGATTATCGCAACTCCTGTATCCGCAAAAACAGCACTCCATAAGGAAGCATATCCCAAAAGACCGCATATCATTATTATCAATTTTACCGCCAAAGCAAAAATAACATTTTGAACTGCAATGGCTCGCGTTGTTTTAGCCAGTTTCAACGCATACGGAATGGCATCCACACGAGATGTCATGAAAACGACATCAGCTGCCTCTATAGCCGCATCGGCCCCCGACCCCATAGCAGCGCCTACGTCTGCGTTGGCAAGAACAGGTGCATCATTTATACCGTCACCGACAAACAGGACTTTTCCTTTTTCAGAACGTATTTTTTGCAGTATGTCCAATTTTTCCTGCGGCAGAAGCCTTGCGTGAATTATATCTATCCCTGCCTCGCGGGCAGCCGATGCCGCTCCCTCCGCGGAATCTCCTGTCAACATGGCAACACTTATTCCCTGCTGTTTCAGTTTTGCGATAGCTCCGACCGCATCTTCCTTTATTTTATCGCCCAGGACAATACAGCCCGCATACTGACCGTCAACGGCTAGATATACTGCGGTTTTTTCTGCCGCATCTCCTATTTGAATATTATGATCCTGCATAAATGCCGCATTGCCGCACACTATTTTTTTATTATCAATATATGCCTTGACCCCTTTGCCGGAAACTTCTTCTATATCCGCCGCCGGTTTTATATCCAGCATCTTTTCTTTTGCCTGCCGCACTATACTTACCGCCAGAGGATGAGATGACGCATTTTCTGCCGACGCACAAAACTGCAGTATTTCATCCTCTGTAAAATTATTGCCGGCTTTTATTTCCTGAACAGCAAAAATTCCTTGTGTTATTGTACCTGTTTTATCTAAAGCGGCGGCCTTGATCTGTGTCAATGCTTCTATTGCCGCACCATCTTTAAATAAAATCCCCTGACGTGACGCTGTGCCTATTCCTGAAAAAAAAGCCAGCGGAACACTAAGCACCAAAGCACACGGGCAGCTTATGACCAGAAAGGTAAGCGCAATATATATATAATCATGCCATTGTCCCGTCATTAAAGAAGGAATAACTGCTATCAATACCGCTATTACCACAACTATAGGCGTATACACTCTTGCAAAACGTGAAATAAAGCGTTGTATGCGCGGCTTGTTGGCTGCGGCGCTCTGTACTGCGGCTAAAATTTTTGATACCATTGACTCCGCCAGTACCTTCTCTACCCTTATTTTCAGCACACCGGTTTTATTTATGCAGCCTGACAGAACAGTGCCGCCTTCGGCAGCCATTACGGGCACGGATTCTCCTGTAAGCGGTGAAGCATCAATCTGGCTCACGCCCTCGATCACGGTGCCGTCAAGAGGTATCCTGTCTCCCGGCCGAACCATAATAATATCGCCAACGGCAGCCTGATCGGCGGCTACAGTTGTTACCTCATTATTTTCATCAACGAGCATGACAGTTTCCGGGCGCATGTCTACCGCATCTATTATTTGTTTACGGCTTTTATTCGCAGCACGTTCTTCAAAAAATTCGCCGACTCTGAAAAAAAGCATTACCCCGACCGCTTCCGGATATTCTTCAATGGCGAAAGCACCGATCGTAGCTATACTCATGAGAAAATTTTCATCAAACACTCGTCCGTTCAAAATATTCCGTCCGGCACTCAAAAGTATATCCTTGCCAAGAATAAGATACGAAATTATCAGCAGAGGTAATTGATATGCAGCACTATAGAACGAAAGCATCTGTGCCGCAATAAAAAAAACCGCACCGATAAAGATCTCATAAAATTCACTGCTCTTATACCATACTCCCGTATCTATCTGTCTGTCCGCATCTTCATGCTGGCAGCATGAACAGCCACATGTTTCCTCAGCCGCGCAGGATACGGCCTCTTCTGCATTTTTATTTCTGTTCGGCATTGCATGTCACCTCGTTTTAATATTATTATATTATTATATGATTATTTGTTCATATGTTATATTATAGCACTGCTCCCTAATTCTTGCAATCAAAAATATTTCAGCAATGGTAAAACTATGGTAGAATGATTTAGAGAACGGCTGCATAATTTAAAACTGCAGCCGCAAATAGTTCGCATTATCTGTTTTTGTTAATACAGGCAAGGTGATATTATGCTTAAAAATTTTCTGAAAATAATCATTTATATATATTTCTTTTCCGCCTTTGCCCTTACCAGCGCCTTTGCTCAGTCAGCAGAGTATGATGCCAAGGCTCAGTACCTTTGCGCATTAATGTCGATGACAGCTTATAACGATAAATACGGTGACCTGGCGCGCAATGTACTTACTTCATACGGGTGGGATTTTAATTTTCTGGAAGCAGCACCGGTAAACGGAGCTTCAAAATTTTTCACCGCAGCCAATACCGATTTTATTCCGGGAGAAAATTCTTATTTACTTTCTGTGCGTGGTACCGATGATTTGAAGGATGTTTCCAGTGATATGAAAATCAACATGGTCCCTTTCTCCGGCAATGACCCCAGTTCGATCGCAAACGGACAACTGCCGATGGTACACAGCGGATTTAATCGTTATGTGCAGGCTGCTTTTTTTACATCCCAAAATGATAAGCCTTCCCTCGGTGAAAAATTTATTTCCATCCTGCGGAATGACCCGCATGCCCACCTGTATATTACAGGGCACAGTTTAGGCGGAGCAGCAGCAATTCTCACCGCGGCAAAACTTATCAGCATGGGGCTTGATCCCAGCCGGATAAGTGTCATCACTTTTGGTGCGCCGGCTGTCGGCAATGAAGCCTTTGCCAAAACTTACGGCGAAAATATCAATCTTTCCAGAATTGTCCTGTCCGGTGATCCCGTACGCAACCTTGTCCAGGTATTGAATCCCAATTACAGACAATTTGGCCGGGAAATAAAGTATGCCGCCCCGCCTTCCTTCGATGATAAAATTCGCCACAAAATACTTTTGTATCTGGATATATGCCTGCGTGAATATTATGATAAGAAAGAGCCGGCTGCGTCCTCCTCAGCCGGAAAAATATTCTTTGCAAAACCGACATTCAATATTGATTTCAATAATGACAACGAAAATATTGATTTTTATATTCGTTCTGTTTTACAGGATAACATTTCTCATTATATCAAAAACACCGTCTGGGAGAACTCATCGGTTTCTCCGCCCGCTTTCAGTGCGATCAAATATCTGGTCAAAACGGATATAACCATAACTCGTCAAAAATACGTTAAAAACAGTTTTTACGTATCAACGGCCTATACCATTTACACCGCTGAAAGCGGGCGTCTTCTAACTTCATTTTCAGCAGCCTCGGATACTGTTGAACTTACTCCCATTGAGGCAGTTTTATACAATAACATATCACTGGAAGCCGAATTGAAAAAATCACTTTCTCAGGAAAATTTATAAATGGAAACTTAATTCAGACGGCGTTTTGACGCCGCCTGAATAGTAGTCATCGGATAAACAAGATTTTATCCCTGCCGGCAAGTTCAATCCTCTATTCCCTTTCTTCCCAAAACACCTTTTTCGTAATAATGTTTTACCATCTTCATTTCAGTAACTAAATCAGCTTTTTCCAGCAGCCATTCCGGTGCATTTCTGCCCGTACATATGACTTCTGTATCCGGTGGCATATTGTCGAGAAGCTCCTGCAGCTGAGCCTTTTTTATCAAACCGAAAAACAATGCTACATTGATTTCATCAAGCACTATGACATCGTATTTTTTTTCCGCGGCAGCCTTTTTCACCTCCTCCACACCCTCCTGGATCATCCTCACATAATCGGCAGGAGGTTTTCCCTTGGGGAACACGACAACATCATCTCCCCAGGCTTCAAGCTTATCCTTAGCTATCATTCCTTCTTCGGCAATAAAATACGGTTTTCCGCTTGTCTTTAATATAAGCTCCGGCGCATAGGTCTGAAGAATTTTTTGTTCACTATAAGCCAGACTTTTCATAAACTGGGCAAAATAGACCTTCAGACCCGCTCCTATGGCACGCATAGACAGCCCTATGGCCGCTGTTGTTTTTCCTTTACCGTTTCCTGTATATACTTGTAACATTCAGATACCCCCATCTTAATTTTTAGTATTAGCAAAAGAATTGATTGTCCGAAAGTAGGATTTATAATTTCTATAAAGAATATATACATTATATTCATATAACAAGGAGGTCTACATGTGAAAAAGCTAAGCATTGACAAGCTGATGCCCGGTATGATACTGGGACGCACAATTATCAATGATAAAATGGTCGTCATCTTATCATCAGGTACCATGCTGACTCAGGCACATATAACCAGACTGGAATTTTTAAATATGCCTTTTGCATACATAAAAGATGATTTTGAACTAAGCGGCAATTATCAAGTCGTAGAGATCATGTTCAATAAAGAAAATGCCTTCGTAAAAAAATACAATGATGTCGTTTCAGAAGCAAATGAACTTTTTGCCAGTGTTGGCAAGGGCGAAAATTCATCCATAGAAAAAACCGGCGAAAAAGTAAAAAATTCACTTCTGCCAACAGTCAAAGAGAGCGGTGTCATTGATTTTTTATATACGTTGAGTAATATCAGCGATAGCGTCTGCCATCATTCAGTGCGTGTTTCCATATTATCCGGAGTTATCGGCAAATGGCTCCGCTTCAGCGAAAGTAAAATAAATGACCTCATTCTTGCGGGATTTTTACATGATATCGGCAAAACCATGATGCCGCAGAGAATTGTCAACAGAAATTCCAAAACACTAAAACCGGAAGATTACGAACTTTATATACAACATACAATAAACGGCCAAAAGATCTTATCCGACCGCCCCGGCATTTCCGACGGAGTGCGTGCGGCGGCACTGCAGCACCATGAAGCCATGGACGGCACAGGCGAGCCTTTCGGCGTTAGCGGTAACGATATAGACGAATATGCACGCATAATTATGATCGCCGATTTTTATGACAACATCACCACCGAGCATGAGGGTGAAGTCAAGCACACACCATTTGATGCCGTTGAAATGATTGGCAAGAGCATGTTTACCTCTCTGGATGTCCAGATCTGCATTCCCTTTATCACTAATATTCAAAACTCTTTTCTGGGTTCTGTGGTTGGGCTCAGTGATGGCAGACGCGGTCAGATCGTTTATTATCCTGCCGGCTACTCAACTCTGCCCATCATAAGAATAAACGATGACACTGTGCTGGATCTCAATGAGGAACGGCTTCATAATAATATCAACATTATAGAATATAATCCCAAATAATCCGCCTTTATCCACAGATGCCTGCCTTTCCGAAACAAATATCATCACTGTGAAGTGCGTTTGCCCTTTTTGGCAAACGCACTTTTTATCTATTATCGATCTTATCCATGCCATTCATATCATGCTGAATAAAACGCTGCTGTGCTATCTCCTCATATTTTGAGGCCGGGCGCCCATAATTGACATAGGGATCGATCGATATACCGCCGCGCGGCAGAAATTTGCCCCAGATCTCAATATACCGCGGCTGCATTAAATTTATCAGATCATCCATTATTATATTGACTACATCTTCATGAAAATCACCGTGATTTCTGAAGCTGACAAGATAAAGCTTCAGCGACTTGCTTTCGACCATTATCCTGTCCGGAATATAAGATATATATATTGTGGCAAAATCCGGCTGCCCGGTTATAGGACACAGGCTCGTGAACTCAGGACAGTTGAATTTAACCCAGTAATCCCTGTTTGGATGTTTATTTTCAAATGTTTCCAAAATCTCTGGACTGTAGCCGTAATTATACTTTACGTCCTTTTGCCCAAGCAGTGTTATACTTTCCGTCTCTTTTTTACTTCTCACTGTATAATCCCCCCTACAATTATTTTATATTATAATATTTTTCCCGGCAAAATGCGACTGTCTTCCTTCTGCAAGGATATTTTTATTTGCCGGATCAAAGCTGCAGATGCAGCTGTTCATTCCCTTGACGATGTGATATATTTAGCGTAAAATTATGTAATGATAATGCGCGAATTCCAACTTTTAGTTTTCTCAGAGCGCAATCTGTAATTATTTTTGGAGGTTTTACAGTGGAAGCAAATCGTGTATATAATTTTAATCCCGGACCGGCCACACTTCCTTTGGAAGTTTTAAAACAGGCACAGGAAGAACTGCTCAATTTCAGCGGCAGCGGCATGTCCATTATGGAAATCAGCCATCGTGCCAAAGAATATGATGCCGTCCACAATCAGGCAAAAGAAGATATTAAAGAACTGATGGGCTTAGGTTCTGATTATGATGTATTATTTATCCAAGGCGGTGCCAGCATGCAGTTCGCCATGGTACCAATGAATTTTGCCGCCGCCGATAAAAAAGGGAATTATGTATTATCTGGCAGCTTTGCAAGCAAAGCCTATAAAGAGGCTGAAATTCAGGGCGTTGGCACTGTTGCAGCTTCCAGCAAGGATAACGATTTCCGCAATATTCCCAAACAGAATGAGCTTAAAATAAGTGCTGATGCCTCATATCTTCACGTCTGCTATAATAATACCATCTACGGCACAGAATATCATTATATTCCCGAAACAAACGGTATACCTCTGGTAGCTGATATGTCTTCCGATATGCTCTCACGTCCTCTTGATTTCAGCAAATTTTCTCTTATTTATGCCGGTGTTCAAAAAAACCTCGGACCTGCCGGAGTAACCATTGTTGTTGCTAAAAAATCTTTTATAGAAAACAGCCCTGAGAACATTCCTACTATGCTGCGCTACAATACATACAGCCAAAAAAATTCACTGTACAACACCCCTCCGGCTTTCTGCATTTATATGGTCGGCAAGGTGGCTTCATGGCTGAAAAGGCAGGGTGGGCTTACTGCCATAGCTGAACGGAACGCAAAAAAAGCCGCATTATTATATGATGCCATCGACAGCAGCAGCGGCTTTTATAAAGGCCATGCCGAAAAAGACAGTCGTTCGTTCATGAACGTCACTTTCCGCCTGCCCACAGAAGAACTTGAAGCAAAATTCATCGCCGAAGCAAAAGATAATAAGCTTTGCGGTATAAAGGGACATCGTTCTGTTGGTGGTCTGCGTGCTTCCATATACAATGCAATGTCTTACGACGGAGTAAAATGCCTGACTGATTTTATGGAACAATTCCAAACTGCCAATAAATAATTTTTCATTGCTAATGTATTTTTTAAGGAGGCTTTCTATATGAAACTAATCGATCCATTAGCTGTTTCCGACCAGATTGTGGAGGTTTTAAAAAAAGGCGCTTTTCTTACGACCAAATCGGCTGATACAGTAAATACGATGACTATCGCCTGGGGTAGTATCGGTTTTATTTGGGGCAAGCCCATTTTTATGACAATGGTAAGAAAATCGCGGTTCACATGGTCCATAATTGAAAAAAGCCATGAATTTGCGGTAAGTGTTCCTACACATGATATGCATGCGGCATTAGGTATCTGCGGTACAAAATCCGGCCGTGACACAGATAAATTTACCGCTGCCTCGCTCACTGCACAAAAAGGTCAGAAAATCGACACACCTGTAATAGCCGGTGCGGGATTACACCTTGAATGCAAAATAATTTACCAGCAAAATATGCTTCCTAAAAACTTATCTGCTGATGCAGCAGACAAATGGTACAGCGACAACGATTGGCATACTCTTTATTTTGGGGAGATCCTCGCTGCCTACGAAGATTAAAATAGTGTTCCGTTCTGAGACCACCCTTTCGAGGGTGGCTTTATTTTTTGCCGATTTCAAGAGAGCTGAACATCATAGTAGACATAGCCTAAGTTATTTATAATACAGCTGCCCGCCGTAAGATCGTTTATGGTATCCAAGATTTGCTTGCTTTCTTCAATACCTATCAATACTGTAAATTTTACTGCATCAGCGTAATCCTTTTGCAATACACATATATCAGTTTTATGCAAACAATTTTCCAGGCTCCCCATAAAAGTATAAGCAAATTCGAGTTCCACTTTTTCAAACGGTGTTCTTTCTACAATTATGGCAGCCGCCAAGACAGATGAAACACCATGTCCATATGCACGTATCAATCCCCCCGCTCCCAGTTTTATACCTCCGAAATATCTGCTGACCACTACAGTCAGATCTGAAATTTTTTTCTTTTCTAAAACATCAAGCATAGGATGTCCGGCTGTTCCCGACGGCTCTCCGTCATCATCTGCTTTTTTTTGATCAGCTTTACTGCCTATTATGTAGGCCGAACAATTATGCGTTGCATCCCAGTACTTCTTTTTTATTGAAATAATAAATGCCGCAGCAGCCTGCTCATTTTCCGTTCTTTTTGCATTCACTATAAAGCGGGATTTGTTTATTATATATTCGACTGTCGCAGTATTTTTTAATGTTTTATATCTTTCCAGTATTTGATTTTCCATACTTTCCGCATTACCCTTTCGCCTCATATCCGCAACGGCTGATGACCTCTAAAAGCTGTATATATTATAGCCAATTTTTTCATTTATGTATAACATATTTATTTTTTTGTTTTTTATAGCTAATTATGTCTTTTTGTAGTATTATCTCAATTGTGCCCGATAATATATTAGGTCACTTTTAATTTAAATAAGAATGGTCGTGTTATTAATAGTGGAAAAACTTCATAGTATGCATCGCAGCTTGAAAAACAGACATTTGCAATTGATATCTCTTGGTGGTATCATCGGCAGCGGTTATTTTCTTGGTACAGGATATATTCTTGAAAAAACCGGTCCTGCTGCTATTTTGGCATATTTACTGGGCGGTCTCATCGTTTTTTGCGTCATGCTCTGCCTGGCGGAGCTGGCTGTTGCCAAGCCGGTATCCGGATCGTTTGTCAACTACACCAACGAATATATCTCGCCTGTATGGGCCTGCGGCGTAGGCTGGGCATACTGGATGAACTGGATTGCCTATGTTCCGTCTGAAATGATTGCTGCCGGAATAATCATGCATAACTTCATGCCGCAAATAGGACAGGTTGGCTGGGCAATAATTTTTGGTTTCATAATAACATTAATAAACGTCCTCAGTGTAGGCAAATTCGGTGAAAGCGAGTTTTGGCTCTCTCTGATAAAAATCGCGGCACTTATCATTTTCAGCGGCACTGCTTTTGCGATCTGCATAGGTCTTATCGGCAGCCACTATATAGGAACTGATATTTTATTGAACAACGGCGGATTCGCGCCCAATGGCTATTGGTCTATTTTCATAACAATGGTCATCATTTTAGTCAATTTTCAGGGCTCTGAAATAATAGGTCTGGCCGCAGGGGAATGCAAAGATCCTGAAAAAAGTATTCCTATTGCAGTCAGAAATGTGAGCTGGCGGATCATTGCCCTTTACATTATCCCCGTCTTTCTGCTCATCTCTATTTTTCCATGGAATCATGCAGGACTTTCAGAAAGCCCCTTTGCAGCCGCGCTTCAGGAATATGGTCTCGATCAATTGGCTTCCGGTTTTGCTTTTGTCGTTTTAACGGCAGCCATCTCCTGTTCAAATTCCGGACTCTACGGCAGCGGCCGGGCTCTCCAAGCTCTTGCCCGGCTTAACATGGCACCAAAATGGCTCGGTCGTCTGAATGCGCAGGGAATGCCGCAAAACTCAATTTTTGTATCGATTATCGGCTGCTGGCTGATTATTTTTCTTTATACTTATGATACGAGTTCTCTCGCTTATACATATCTGCTTGCTGTGTCAGGTTTTACCGGTGCAATGGCCTGGATATCGATCTGTTGGAGTCAATACAATTTTCGCAGAAAATTAATAAAAGCAAATCTCGTTCATACGCTGAAATACAAAACACCTTTTTTCCCTTATATTACGCTTTTTGGCATCTTCATTCAGGTTCTCTGCCTTCTGGTAATGGTTTTTACCGAAGATCTGCGATCAGCTTTATATACCGGCCTGCCGATGATGCTGGTACCTATGCTTTGGTATAAATTATTCCGTACAAAAAAACTTGCGGGATTACCCGCTTCGCCAATCCGTAAAAAATAAAAAAACTTGAGTCTATAAAATTGAGCTGTCCTTATAAGTCAGACCTAAAAGTACGACTTATAAGAAACAGCTCAAACATAAACTCAAGTTCTTTTTCTATTAAATAATATTTTTTTCAGATTTCATGACATTGATTGAAAGCAGCCATGCCGGGATAAACTGCACTTTCCCCCAGCTCTTCTTCGATTCTCAGCAGCTGATTGTATTTTGCTACACGTTCACTGCGGCTTGGTGCTCCTGTCTTGATCTGGCATGTATTCAGTGCCACTGCCAAATCTGCGATAGTGGTATCTTCTGTTTCACCCGAACGGTGGGATGTTACAGCCGTATAACCTGCTTTATGCGCCATTTTGATTGCTTCAAGTGTTTCTGATACTGATCCGATCTGATTAAGCTTTATCAGTATAGAATTTGCACATCCGCCATGGATACCTTTAGCTAAACGCTGTGTATTGGTTACAAACAAATCGTCACCTACCAGCTGAACTTTCCGTCCAAGCCTTTCAGTGAGCTTGCGCCATCCGTCCCAATCTTCTTCATCGAGTCCATCTTCCAATGATACTATCGGATATTTTTCGCAAAGACCCGCCCAATAGTCAACCAGCTCATCATTAGTAAATTTCTTTCCTGATTTCGGCAAAAGATATTCGCCCTTCTTGCTGCCCTTCCATTCACTGGCGGCAGGATCAAGTGCAAGCATGAAGTCTTTTTTGGGTTCATAGCCGGCTTTTTTAACTGCTTCAAGAATAATATCCAAAACCTCTTCATTTGTAGAAAGATTCGGTGCGAAACCGCCTTCATCGCCTACAGATGTTGCAAGCCCTTTAGACTTCAGTATTTTCTGCAATGTATGAAATACTTCTGTACACCAGCGCAGACCTTCCTTAAAAGAGGGAGCGCCGACAGGCATTATCATAAATTCCTGTATATCTACAGTGTTGGTAGCATGGGCACCGCCGTTTAATATGTTCATCATCGGTACCGGCAGTCTGTTGCCATATATCCCGCCAAAAAAACGATACAAAGGAATTTCCAAAGCTGCCGCAGCTGCCTTAGCGCTGGCAATAGAAACAGCCAAAATTGCATTTGCTCCTAGTTTTGATTTATCATCAGTTCCGTCAGCCTTGAACATAGCTCGATCAACAGCATAAACATCCGATGCATCCAAGCCTTTGACTGCATCATTAATAATGGTATTTACATTATTAACAGCTTTGGTGACCCCTTTGCCAAGGAAGCGGCTTTTATCTTCATCACGAAGTTCCAATGCTTCAAATTCACCAGTAGAAGCACCACTTGGAGATGCTGCTCTGCCTATGCTTCCGCCTTTTAAAACTACTTCTGCCTCGACGGTTGGATTGCCCCGAGAATCTACAATTTCTCTGCCTATTACTTTTTCAATCTTCAACTTGTCAAAAACCATTATACAAACATCTCCCTTATAATAATATTCCATAATATGCACTATTGCCATCCAACAGCTATATTCTCTGTCAAATGAAAAATGGATTATCGTAATTGCTGAATCAGCTTAATCACTATATTGTATATAATATAGCACAGATGATAGGCATTATCAATACAAGGTTCCTCGAAACATCTTTTATTGGTTTAAGCGTGTCTGCTTTTAAAAAGCTTTTCCCTGCAAATAATCCCCAGGTCATAAACCTGAGGATCACCACATAAAGCTGTTATTTTTTTGGAATATAAACGCACTGACACATGTATGCGCCTATTGCTCACTATTCACCTCAGGAAATCCGTCATTCCGGTGATATAGCCTGTTTGAAAGTCTGTTTACCATCTTTGAATTCTATTATAACAGCCTGCTTTACCGGATTGTGATCTTTGTCTATTGTAATTTTACCAGAAACCAGCTGCAAATCTTTAGTAGCCGCAAGAGCCGTATTTATTTTTTCTGGATCGGCGCTGCCTGCTCGTTTTATAGCATCTATGATCATAGTTGCTGCATCATAGCCAAGGACTGCCGCTGCGTCAGGATCCTGTTTATATTTATCTTTGTACGCCGTAATAAATTTATCTGCTTCCGGTGTTTTATTCTGGACAGAATAATGATTCGTAAAATAAGTATTATTCAAAGCATCTGCTCCGGCAATATCAACCAGCTTGCTGCTGTCCCATCCGTCTCCGCCGGTTATTGGCACTGTTATACCAAGATCACGTGCCTGCTTTATTATTTTGCCCACTTCTTCATAATATCCCGGGACATAAATCATATCAGGATTTGTTGCCGCAATTTTTGTCAATGTTGCTTTAAAATCACTGTCTTTCTGCAAATATGCTTCTTCGGCTACAATCTGCCCGCCGTTTTTAGTGAAGCCTTCTTCGAAGAAATGTGCAAGCCCCTTAGAGTAATCGGAACTGTTGTCGATATACACGGCAACTTTTTTTACTTTCAATGTATTTGTAGCAAAATTCCCCATTACAGTGCCCTGAAATGGATCAATAAAGCAGACGCGGTACACATAAGGATTAACCTTGCCATCATCGCTTACGGTAACCTTTGCATTAGTGGAAAATGAACTTACAAGAGGAATTTTACTATCATTAGCAATTTGCGTGATTGCCATTGTATTTGACGATGTGCATGCGCCGAGAATAACAGATACCTTGTCTGATGAGATCAATTTTGTAATAGCATTTGCAGCTTCTGCGGGTTCTGATTTATTATCTGCTTTTATGAATTCAATTTTTTTGCCGTCAATACCGCCTGCCGTATTTATTTCGTCAAAGGCAAGCTGCGCACCATTGGCTGTTGAGGTTCCGTAAGATGCATTATTTCCTGTCAGTTCAAGATCTCCGCCAATCTTGATCGTATCGGAACCGCCGGCTCCGCAGCCAGTCCCCAAAATCGCAAAGAATAGTGCACCGGATAATGCTGCGGCCTTTAAAATTTTGCTTTTTAACATAATTTTCACTCCCAATATATTTTCCGAAAATAAAAGCCTGTTAACAAAACAGCAATAACTACAGAATATTGCTGTTTTGTTAACAGGCTTCATCGCACAAAAACATTTATTAGATTTCGGTAGGCTTAGTATATCATTATCATTAAATTTTTGCAATAAAAATCTATAATGGCATTACAAATTAATCTTATAGCTAAACAGTTTGAATTTATCTGCTATTGAATAAGGCTGCAACTTATAAATACAGGAAACTGCATAATGAGTTGTATAAACGCAGTTAGACCTTTCATTCATATTCAAAGATTAGTATATTGTTCACTTCGCCAGCGGATATATTTTTATTCAGTGCATTTTCACACACTTAACTATTTAATGCGCACAAAAAAGCCTCCGACAAAAACGCCAGAAGCCTTGATTTCAATGGCGGAGAGTGAGGGATTCGAACCCTCGGTACAGTTTCCCGCACACACGCTTTCCAGGCGTGCTCCTTCAACCACTCGGACAACTCTCCAAATGCTCTCAACAATACAATTTTCTATTGGCAACGATATATAGGATATCATTTTTTTTGAAACTTGTCAATTATAATGGCATAAATAATATCCCTGCAATATCAGGGAATTATATTCTCCAAAAATTGTTTTTATTATTAAATAAATCTCTTTCATATTTTTCTTGTAGATAATTATTATTTAGTATAAAAATTTATCTATAAATATTGACACACAGCTTTGTTTTTATTAGAATAATAACATAGTATAAGTCTACTAATAATAACTATTACTTACAATTAATTTTATCTTTTTACGAAAGGACGCATGAACATTATGATGGATGCCAAAAAAGTAACGGCGTTGTTACGAAAAAAAGGATTCAAAGTAACTCCGCAGCGGTTAGCCATATATAACGTACTCTGCAATACAAAGGCACACCCTAATGCTGAAATGATTTTCAATAAATTGCAGCCATATTATCCGACAATGAGTTTAGCTACGATTTACAAAACTATCGATATTCTAAAAGAGATAGGGCTTATTCAGGTTATCAATGTCGGCGAAGACAGTCTTCGGTATGATGCAGTAGTAGAACTGCATCCCCATATTCGCTGCACGGTCTGCAATAAAGTGGAGGACATAATGCAGTTTGATTTTTCCCCTGCCATAAAGGCAGTAGCTGAAAACACCTCTTATGACCTTTCCGGCCAGCAGTTCTATTTTTACGGAGTCTGTCCCGAATGTCAGGCAAAATCCAATCTCAAAATAGGCTGAGTCTTCCTGCGCAGCAAAATAAAATAAGCATAAACAGCTTTTGCTGTTTATGCTTATTTTATTTTGCTGTCTCATCTGATTCCGGCCATTAGAATCAATTTCACCCCGAGTATGCACATGACCGCAGAAAGCAAAACGACTATTATACGTGGTTTAGTTTTCTGCGATATACTGGCTCCCAGCTGAGCACCGACTGCCGTTCCGCCGCCGATAGCTATTGCTGGCTGCCAAACGACATGATTGAGCATAATATGCGATATAGATCCAGCAAAAGAAGATATTGCCAATATAAAATGAGATGTAGCAGTGGCAACATGCGGAGGAAAAGATAAAACATATATCATCAAGGGCACATGTATAACCCCGCCGCCTATTCCCAGCACACTGGATAAAAAACCTACAAATATGCTTATAAAGATACCCAGCTTCTTGGAATATTTGAAATTCTCCTTGTCAAAGTATTCTACCTTAGCTTTGGCAGCCGAAGATTTCCAATACATAATCACAGATAAAATTATTAGCATTACGCCAAAAAGCATATCGAAAAGCTCTCCTGTAAAGTAATCATCAACGTAACTTCCGATAAACGCTCCCGGTAAAGTCGCAGCAGCAAAAGGAATTGCCGCATCAAAATAAACTTTTTTTTGTTTTATATAAGCAAGCGTGCCTGAAAGTGTATTTAAAAATATTCCCACCAGAGATGTTCCCACTGCCTGTGAAACGGTGTGAAACGTGTTGAAAAAGCTGGGTGGTGCATCCGCTTTGCCTGTCATAACCAGTACAAAAAGCGGAACCATTATAAGTCCCCCGCCAATACCAACAAGAGTGCCAAAAGCCCCCACGCCTATACCTATAATAAATAAAAGCACTGCCTCCACTTAACTGCCTGTCCTCCTGTCAACTGCATTCTTTTAATTTCCGGCAACGAAAATAAAGTGTGGCCGTATAAATATCAGCCACACTCTTTATTACTCAATTTTTAAAGCCAAACTTTTTTGCGATTTTAGTATAACACGGAACTGCCACACCAAAACGTTCAGCCATTCGGACAACCTCGAAAACCAATCCATCGATCTCTGATTTGCCGCCTTTTTTCAAATCTTTTTGCATAGATGCCGTTGTTTCCGGTGTAAGTGCATCCATAATAGATAAGTTCTTATTCAAAAGAGCACTATCCAGATTAAGCCCCATCGCTCTGCCTACATCAAGTGTCTCACTCACGGCAGCAGAAAACTCACTGCGATACTCTCCGTTATTTTGCATAGCCTCAGCTGTAACATCATAATAAGCTCCTACAGCGGCCATTGGTGAAACAAAGGTAAACTTTCTATATGTATCCTCGGCAATATTTTGCGAAACAACAGGAGCGATACCCGCAGTAAGCAAATCGGCTGCGATTTTGTCAAGCTGGACACGCAAGCCTGTTTCCCCGCGTGTTCCGTAGACCACTCTGAAAATATCACTTCTTTGTGTTATCTCTCCGGGAGCAGAAACCCACGCAACAATATAGATACACCCTTCTAAAACATTTTTTCCAGGCAGTTTTTCAGCTAATACTTTACCCGTACCGAAAATATTCAATATAGGAATAATGATAGTATGCCTGTCCGCCGCTTTCTTTAGAAAAGGAACTACTTCATCAAGTGAATATCCCTTTACGCTGACAAAAACAACATCCGCCTTGCTCTTATATTCTTCGGTACTCATCGCCTTTATATTTTTTAAATGCATTTCGCCCTTTTTATCGGAATGTATAATAAGCCCATTTTCATTCATTGCCTGTAAGTGACGTCCGCGGGCAATAAATGTGACATCCTTGCCTGCCGCTGCCAAGAAGCCGCCTATACAGGCACCTGTTCCCCCGGCACCTAAAATGACATACTTCATAAGTCTACCCCCCACGAATAAAATCTTTTCAGCCTTCTTTCAGTATAAAACATCACCTGAATAAACATTCGCAGCCTATTGAAAGACATTATTTATTGATTATATTGTATAATATTATTATAACATATTGTAAAAAATAGAAAACAATTTTATTATAGTGTTATAAACTTTCCTGCAAAACGATCATATATTTTTGCAAAAACTGTACCATTGATAATCTGCTATGAAAAAGGTGATATTCCGCATGCCGCGCATAAAACTTGGCGATAAATTATTTACTTTTAAACAAGAGCGCCAAAAAAGAAAAACAATAACGATTGCTCTAAAAGCACACGGTAATATTTTAATAAAAACACCCCATAATACCACTGATGAAGAAGTATACAAAATTTTATACAGATATGCCGATTGGATAAAAAAAAAGGATCAGACTTATGAAGAGCTTTCCCTCAATGCCCCTATCAATGACAAATATATAACATACAAGGGCGCCCCCCTGTATATAGAACGCATTTTTGCAAGTACCCCGCCGCTCATAAAAGTAAGCGGAGAAAAAGTCATTGTAAAATATGAGGGCAGTATTTTTTTGCCATTAAGTGATATTTTTGTTCCCTGGTATAAGGAACAGGCCCGACTCCATCTTTCACAGCGAACTGCATTTTGGGCTGAGGAAATGCAGGTAGCTGTTTTACACATAACGATCCGTGATCAAAAAAGCCGCTGGGGCAGCTGTTCCGCCAGACACAACATTAATTATAACTGGCGTATAATGATGGCTCCTCCTGCGATAATTGATTATCTGGTTATCCACGAAACAGCCCATCTGCTGCAAATGAATCATTCCGCAAGCTTCTGGCAAATAGTCAAAAAGTATGATCCTTCATTTGAAGCGCATCGCCTTTGGCTCAAACAAAATGGCGATTCTCTGCTGAATGTTCTGCGTTTATGAGAAAAACAACGTACCTATTATATAGGAAGCAATTTTATAATAAGTACATTGTTTTTTTATTTAAAAAGCTCTATATATTTTTCCTGCAGCTCATGAACATCACTTATGACCTTATTTACATGTTTTGTTATGATCTCATACCCCAGCTCCTCATCAGCGTTTATTATTGATTTAACAATTTCCTCATGCTGACTAAATAAAAGCTCTATCTCGCTCTGCTTAGAAGACAAGTCAAGCACACGCGCCCGTATATAATTTAAATTTGCCTCCTGAATAATTTTCCATATATGTGGTTTTTCACAGCCGGTGAATATAATATCATGCATCATATTATCCAGCTTGAAAAATCTTTCATAATTCTTATTTGCCACACATAAACGCTGTTCCTCAAGGCATTCTATCAATTTCCTTTTAAATTCGTCCGGAAAATATCTGCATGCCAGCCTGATAACCGCCTGCTCCATAGTCACACGCAAAAAACGAAATTCAGCGATCTGTTCTGTATCTATCTTTGAAATATACGACCCACGCTGTGGTAATATTTCCAAGAGTCCCTCCTGCGCCAAACGAATAAAAGCCTCCCTGGCAGGAGTCCGGCTTATTGACAGGATATCTGAAATCTCCTTCTCTGATACAGCCGTCCCCGGTACCAAGGTCAGGTTCAATATATTTTCCCGTAAAACACGATATGCGTATTCCCGAACAGATTCTTTCTCTTTTGCTTCCGATATTTTTAAATCTATCATTAAGTTACTCCGTTAGTATGTATTTTCGTATTAATAAAAAACTATAATACTAGTATATTATAGTCTATCATGAAGTCAAGTACAGATCTGATTTCTATTTGCCATTTTGTAGCCTTCTGAACCTAAAATATCTATAATTTAATATGAACAAAAACAGCAGAATATTTCATAAAAACAATATTTATGAAATATTCTGCTGCTAATGAGACAATTTTTTATATCTTACATAGCATCATCTAATTTATTTAAATCTCGTCCCGTTACATCCTCTGCCGCATAAGCACTCCAAAAACTTGATAATGAAAATATTATAATCATAATAGCAATAGGCCACCAACTTCCTGTCGTTGACGATACCCATCCTGCAGCAATTAGCGGTCCGAACCCTGTGGCGATAAGCCCTGCTATTTCTTTTGCCAAAGATACAAGCGTTACTCTATTTTTAGCTCCAAATAATTCCGACAAAGTTACGTTTTCTAATGCAAATAAACCTTGTACGCCAACATTCAATCCTATAATCATCGCTATTGTCAATGTTAATGTATCCTTTGAGTTTATCATAATCATCATCGGGACAGCATAAAATGCCATGGCTAATGACAAAATCATATACATTTTTCTTCTTCCAAATCGATCGCCTAAGTAACCTACTATAGGTATTGTTACAAATGAAACAAGTGATGAAATAATATTGGCATCTGTCGCAACTGTCTTTTGAACAGCAAGAACTGTTACAATGAATCCTGCCAAATAAGTTTGCAGCAATCCACTATTACCGGCCTGTCCAAAACGCAGTCCCAGAGCAACCGCAAAGCTTTTTTTACCTTTTGTATTACTCCGTTGTACATCAGTTATTTCAGTTACTTTTTTTGCACGCTCAACTTCCAGTAATTTCTTTTTTTCTGCCATAACAGGACTTTCTTTTACAAAAAGTCTTATCAAAATTGCAACTATCATTACTACAAAGGATGCATAAAATGGGATTCTCCACCCCCATGTGAGTACGTCTTCTCTATTTATTGTCATCAAGATAATTGTCCAGATTAAATTAGCCAATAAAGTTCCTGATGATGTTCCCAAACAAACTAAACTGCCAATTAACCCTCTTCGTTTTGTTTCACAAAATTCCGCTACCATAACTCCTGCACTACTGATCTCTGCCCCAGCACCCAATCCTTGAAAAATACGTAAAACTACCAATCCAATAGGAGCTAATACACCTACCTCTTGATATGTGGGCAAAAAACCGATAAGAGTAGATGCCAATCCCATTAAAGTTATAGTTGCAAAAAGCACCGTCCGCCGGCCCAGTTTATCTCCCATTCTTCCGAAAATACATGCTCCGACCAATCTGGCAATGTAGCCTGCGCCATAGGTTCCCATGGACATTATGAGTCCCATGGCAGGGTCAGTATTCGGGAAAAATATTTCTGTAAATACAATGGCTGCGGCAAGAGAATATAACTGAAAATCCATAAATTCCATTGCTGTTCCCAACCATCCACTTGCAGCAACTTTTACCAATTCTCGTGTTTCAATTTGATAGTTACTTTTTGGGTTCAAAATACTACCGCCTCTCATTATTCAATTAATATTTGCTGTTATATATATGGATAATTACAAATTAAAAAGTAAGTATAATTTTAAAAACTTCTTCCGGTTTTTCATCATTTAATTTAAAAGCATTTTTTGCTTTTTCAAATGGAAATGTGTGCGTAATAATTTCCTTTTGTTGAACCCTATTCTGTTTAAACCATTCTATTACTTCAGCAAATCGATGATTATTCAACCGTGTCCCTATAATTTCCAATTCACGGCTCATAATATCAACCTGACGAAATGAAAGTTCATCTGTAGTAAAACCTAATACAACAATCCGTCCAGCCGGTGATGGCAATTCCCGTATACATGTTTGCAATATATTTTTGTTACCCGTAGCTTCATAAATCAAATTCACACCTTCACCATTTGTAAATTCATTAATTGCTTCTGTGATATTTTTTTCTTTTCCATTAATAGTCTTATCCGCTCCTAACTCTTTAGCTTTTTTCAAACGTGTCTCAACAATATCCAGTATAGCTACTTTAGCACCTTTCATTTTTGCAACTTGTAATATAATTAATCCTATAGGACCAGCTCCACAAATAAGGACCGTATCACTCGCACTCAAACGTCCACGATGAGCAACCTGTGCACCTATTGAAAAAGGTTCCACTGTCGCAGCTATTTCCCATGGAATATTTTCAGGCAATTTGTATAATTGCTGATATTCAACAGCCACATACTCTTGAAATCCCCCGTCCATATGAACTCCCATTACTTGAAGGTTCCTACATACATTATGACGTCCGATTTTACAAGGATAACATTCCCCACATGAGACTACAGGATCAACAGCTACACGATCACCTTCCTGAAATCCTTTTACATCTTTACCTATTTTTACGATTTCTCCTACAAATTCATGTCCTACAACTCGCGGATAAGTTGCAAAAGCATTTTTTCCATGATATATATGAACATCAGAGCCGCATATGCCTGCCGCTTTCACTTTTATTAGCACTTGGTTTGTCGTTATATTTGGTATTTCTCTGTCAATAATATTAATTTCACCTGGTTTTTCAATTACAATTGCTTTCATACTTATTATTTCCCCCTTAAATTTACCGGACATATTTTTTTAGAACATTTCTTACTGCATTTTTCCCTGAGATTAATTCACCAAAATACTTTTCCACTTTTTTGCCCAAATCAACCTCATAAAGATTAATGCCGAAAATATTTTTATTTGACAAAATTTCTGTCAATTTCCCTTTTGCTGTATCTGGTTCACCCACTTTTATGCCTGTCAAATTATCTTGTAGGTATTTGAGCAAGGGATCAGGACTGGGAGTGAAAACATTCCCTGCATCATCTATCCCTAATAAATACCTGCACCAGCCTGCTATGGCAAGCGGAATATATTCAAGTTCCGCCGCTTTTTTCCCGTGGGCTTTTATTGTTTCGCCAAAGCGAATACCCACTTTTTGAGAAGTATCAGATGCTATACGCTGCGGTGTATCAGGTACATTAGGATTATTGAAACGTTCTTTTATGACTTCATCAATGAACTTCTTCGGATTAAGAACTTTAGGATCTGTTACAACAGGCAGACCCTCTTTATATCCTATAAGCTCAATGAATTTTTTCAATTCCACATCTTTCATTTCATCGGCTATCAGAGTATATCCCAGCAGACAACCGTATACAGCCAATGCCGTATGCAGCGGATTAAGGCAAGTGCACACCTTCATATGTTCAATTTTATCCACCGTATCTTTATCTGTAAAAATAACCCCTGCCTTTTCTAATGGAGGCCGCCCGTTGGGAAATTTATCTTCTATAACAAGATATTCCGTTTTTTCAGCATTAACGAATAATGAGCACTCACTTTTTTCCGTATGAATCGCATCGGCATTTTTAAAACCGCATTTTTTTAAATGTATGCGAACTTTCTCAGACGGTTGTGGTGTGATTTTATCAATCATACTCCAAGGAAACGCGACTTTATTCTTGTCATTGATATATGCAGAAAATCCTGAACAAATCAGTTTATTCTTTTCCCATGTTTCAGCAAAATGTAGTACTGCCTCTTTTATTTTATCGCCATTGTGTGAACAATTATCCAAGCTTAGAAAAGCTATCGGTTGTCCGCCGCCCTTATACCGTGTATAGAGTAAAGATGTTATGCACCCCATTGGACTTTGCGGATTTTCAGGGCCCTTCTTCATATCTTCTGCTGCATCTTCAAAATAATTTCCGTTATGGTCCTTTAATTTATATGCTTTTTCCGTAATTGTGAAACTTACTATCTGCAGCGACGGTGCCGCGATTATTTCTTTCAGACGCTGCCAGTCATCTTCTTCCGCTGAATCGCAAACAAGTGCTTCCGTTATATTGCCAATAATTTTTTTTGTAAAATCACCATTTGCGTGCATGGTCACCGCTACACTCAGGTTGTCATAAGGGCGATACAGTTTAGTTATTACTTCCTTATTATGAGTTGTAGCGACTATAATACCAGTTGCTGCCAGATTTCTTTCCAAAAGCTCCTGCTGCAGGCGGGCTATAAATGCACGAAATATATTTCCCCCGCCAAAATGCAGCCATTGCGGCTTTGATTCAGTTTTTTCAATAACCTCACTATCAGAAAAATTATACGTTTTTATACCTGCATCTTCCCATTGTTCCCTATATGCAGCAACATTTTTTCTATTTAACTGCAGCATACAAAACCTCCTTTACTTTCTCCCACATATGCGATTGATTGCATCCCATAATCCGCACAAATAATTCACACCTAAAGCTCTGTCAAACAACCCATATCCGGGCCGGCCTTTTTCATCCCAGATCATGCGCCCGTGGTCAGGGCGTATTGGTCCGTCAAAATCTATATCATATATAGCTTTCATAATCTCAAATATATCCAATGACCCATGTTTTGATTTATGCGCCACTTCATTGAACACCCATGGTTCATGCACCTGTATATTGCGCACATGCATAAAAGCGATCCTCTTTTGTCTGCCAAACTTGCGGATTATATGCGGAATATCATTTTTTAAATTAGATCCCAACGAACCGGTGCAAATGGTAAATCCATTGCTTTCACTATCCACCATAGCAGCTATTTTATCCAGATCTTTTTCATTTTTTACTATGCGCGGCAGTCCAAAAACGGAGATCGGCGGATCATCCGGATGTATAGCCATTTTTATACCGCAATTTTCTGCTTCCGGCACTACCGCCTGCAGAAAGTACTTCAGATTGTCCCGCAGATCATCCTCATCCATGCCATCATACTGATTGAACAGCTCTGTCAATTGTGCCAAACGCTCCGGTTCCCAGCCGGGCAAAACAAAGCCATTGCTGTTATCCAAAATTTCTTTTGCCATATCCTGTGGTTTTTTGCCTGCAATAAGATGATAATCGTAAGCCAATGCTGTAGATCCATCATATAACGGTTTTGCAAGATCCGTGCGTGTCCAGTCGAATACAGGCATGAAATTGTAGCAGACTACCTCAACTCCTGCCTTTGCAGCATTACGCAGTGATAAAATGTAATTTTCTATGTATTTATCACGACCGGGCAGACCCAATTTTATATCTTCATGCACATTGATACTTTCAATATCTTTAAAATATAAATTATTCTTTTCAGCCTGTCTTTTTATTTCCCGCAAGGGTTCCAGCGGCCACACTTCTCCCACCGGAATATCAAACAATGCCCCGACGATACCATCCATCCCCGGTATCTGCCCAATCTGCTGTAAGCTTATTTGATCATCCTTTTCTCCATACCAACGAAAAGTAAATCGCATTTTCATGCCCCCATTTAATATTCTATAGATAAACAATATTCTTAATTAAGTGTCTTTCATATAGGTATACTACCATACTAGTATTAATATTGCAAGGAAAAGATAATACAAATAGAGAGGAATGCATTTTACATTCCTCTCTATCCGCTTTAATAGCTTGTTACTTTACTAAATATCCACCATCAACAGGAATAATTGCCCCGCCTAAATAATCACTGGCCCGCGAACAAAGAAAATTGCATGGACCCTTCATATCTTCACCTGTTCCCCATCTGTGCGCCGGTATCCGATCCGTTATTTCTTTATACCGTGGATTATTTTTATCCAGCAAAGCCTCATTCATTTCTGTAGCCATATAACCAGGCGCAATAGCATTAATATTTATTCCTCTCGCCAGCCAATCGTTACTCATTTCTTTCGTCATTTGAGCGATTCCTCCTTTGGCTGCAGAATATGCCGGTACAGTTTGTCCTCCAAAAAAAGAAACCATTGATGCTATTGTGACTATTTTCCCATAACCTTTTTTCAGCATTATTTTAGCTGCTTCCTGGCAGAGAATAAACACCGAATTTAAATTTACATTAAGAACCTTGTCCCATTCTTCCACGGGAAATACTTCCGCACTATATCTGCGCTGAATGCCATGCGAAGTCACAAGAATATCCAATTCACCGGAAAGTTTTTCCACAGCCTGCCTAAAAACATTGTAAACTTCTTCTCGTTTTTCAAAATTACCCTTTACTCCGTGACATCTAAATCCATTCTTGCAGAATTTTTCAGCTACATCGTATACTTTATCTGATGTTCCTACGATAACCACCTCTGCTCCGGCCTGCATCAATCCTTCCGCCATACTGTAACCCAATCCTCTTGTACTGCCCGTCACAATTGCCTTTTTATTTTTTATATCAAATAAATTCATCTTCGTCACACCCATCAATAAAATTAATATTATATATAACATCCAATCTCGAATATTTTTAAGATTTTATTATTCATCAAAAAGTATTACCATTTTTTTAACAGAAGGATCAGGATGTTCCATATGATAGAAAACTTCCTGTATATTGCTGAATTTAATAAAATTAGTTGCTATTCCTTCTAAATCAAAATCACCATTTTCTATGTGTTTTATTGTCGGCTCAAACTGACAGCAGGACATTCTGGATCCTATAATATCTATTTCTCTTTGATTTATCATCGCCTGTGTAATGGATTCGGGTTCTGTGACAAATCCCATTGGAACGATTCGGCCGGCATTACATACAATCCCCGGCTGCATGACTAATGTCAGTGACCCCTTGAAGCATGCAGAATCAAAAGCTATTGTCACCCCACGTCCTTTGGTTATCGTTTGTATGCGTTCCAATAAATTCTCCCTTTTGGAATTTATTACATAGTCTGCACCGTATTTCTTTGCCCGTTCAAGTGAGCTGTCACTGACGTCGCAGCATATAACCGTTTTGCAGCCTTTAGCCTTACAGGTCTGCAAAATAATAGAACCTATCGTTCCTGTTCCCAGTATAAACACTACATCATCAGCGGTTACACGCCCTCGGTTCGTGCAATGTGCACCTATAGCAAACGGCTCTGTCAGCGCAGCATCTTTCCATGGCACCTTATCATTTATTTTATAAACTTCAGTTTCCGGTGCTGTAAAATACTCTCTCCACCCTCCATCAGCCCCAGAACCTCTCACCCGTACACTTTCACATACATTTTTTCTCCCTATTTTACACTGATAACATTCACCGCATGTCATAATGAGATCCACTATTACATGATCACCCTTCTTTACTGTTGTCACTGCACTGCCCACCGCTGTCACAATACCGGCATTTTCATGTCCCGGTATACGCGGATATGTTGAACAGGGATTGGTTCCATGATAAATATGATGATCGCTGCCGCAAACACCTGCTGATTGCATTTTTATCAGTACATCATGTTTATTTTCAATTTTGGGCATTGGAACATCACGCACTTCTGCCTTATGCGGACCTGTCACAATAACTTCTTTCATTATCATTCACTCCTTAGTAATAAGTAAAATATTAACTTTTTTGTCAAAAATCTAAAAATTTTGTATAAATCGCAACTGATTTTTATTTATAATTGTTCGGGTATTTCTACAGGTTCCAATTTGTCCACTACAAAATGAAATATAATTGCGCCAAAGAAAGCCACCGCAGCAATATAATTCATTGCCATATGAAAATTATTCGAATTTTGCAGTAATGCTCCAAAAACAATAGGTGTAATAATTCCCGAAAAATTCCCGAATAAATTTAAAATACCGCCTACTGTTCCCATCATTTTTTTTGGCATGATATCACTCATCGCTACCCAGCCAAGATTTGATCCTGCATTTGCAAAAAAGGCCACTGATAAAATTCCTATTGCCACTAGGGGAGTATTCTCAAAGTAGTTTGCCGCGCACAATATTGACGACATTATCATGCCGATAGTCATTGGCCACTTTCTTGCAAAAGTTATAGTTTTGCCATGCTTCAACAGCATATCGCTGACCGTACCGCCAAGCAAGACGCCTCCCATCGCCATCATATAGGGAACACAGGCCATAAACCCTGCCTTATCTATAGACAGATTCAAACCTTTCTGCAGATATATTATGAACCATGTTAAAAAGAAATACAGCGTGGATGACGCCGCAAATTGTGCTACAAAGATTCCCCACACTCTCCTTTGCCTGATTACATAAAATATTTCACGCCAAGATACTTTTTGTGTGATTTTTTCCGCGGAATCTATTTCCGGATTATATCCGCCATTGTTTTTAATATATTCTAATTCTTGAAAATTTGCCTTTTTGCTGTCTTTGGGATCACGATAAAGAACATACCATATAGCTCCATAAATTATTGCGATTCCTCCTGAAAAGTAAAATACACAGGGCCAGCCCCATGTCGACACCATAATCGCAAGCAGTGGTGTAAAAACTGCCAGTCCGATATATTGCGCCGATGAATATGTGCTTATCGCCCTTGCTCTTTCCTTATTGGGAAACCACAAAGATGCAATTTTTGTGTTGCACGGATATGCCGGTCCTTCTGATATACCTATACAAATGCGGCAAAATATAAGAAATGCAAATGCGGCTCCCGCGCTGGCAAACATTTCGTGTGCACTGAACGCCATGATAAAGGTAAACAGCCCCCATACGCTTATAGCGATTCCATATAAAATACGTGCACCAATTTTATCTAATAGAACACCCACAGGAACCTGAGCCGCAGCATATGACCATGTAAATGCCGAAAACAGCACGCCAAGTTCTGTGGAACTCAGATCGAATTGTTTTTGGATCGCCGCTCCGGCTACAGAAAGATTCGCTCTGTCAGTATAATTTATAGCAACGGCTATAAAGAGCAGCGCTAATATGAATAGTCTCACTTTTGAAGGTCTTTGTCCTTTTGCTGTTATCATTTACTGTTCCTCTCATTTTATGGTGTCTGCAATGATCCATCTATATTTCTGGTCTGCGTCCATGTTGTTACTGCGTTTTCACAAGAATATTTTGCAGCTTCTTTCTCGTTAAGATCAATGCCCAGCCCCGGCTTATCATTGGCATAAACATATCCATTTTTAAATTCCGGCAATCCCGGAAAAACGTCCAAGAGGGCTCCATGCGGGCCTTTTAGTTTCTGAATTACAAAATTCGGCGGTTCTATCCCCGACCACTCCTGCACTCCAAAATTAGCGGCCGATAAGTCTATGTGTATATTTGCCGCATGTGCCAGCGGTGACATATCACCCGGACCATGCCATGCAGTTTTGACTCCGAATTGTTCTGCAAAAATCTGCAATTTTCTTGCCGGTGTAATACCGCCAATCTGACTGATATGAACACGTATATAATCGATAAGTCTTTCTGTGATAAGATATCTCCATTCCGCAGGATTATTAAAAAGTTCTCCCTGTGCCAGCGGAGTGACTGTTTGTTCACGCAGTCTTCTGTACCATTCCCCCTGTTCAAGAGGAATAGCATCTTCCACAAAGAACAACTTGTACGGTTCAAGTTCCTTAACCATTTGTACTGCCGCATGAGGAGATATGCGTTCATGTACATCATGCACCAGCTCGATCTCAAATCCCAGCCTGCTGCGAATCCCATCAAAAAGTTTGACAGTATCTCTCATATATTTTCTGCCATCAAGATAAATTCCCGATGCAGCTCCGGCAGGTGCATATTCGGGAGCCGTATGATAACCTGCCCCACCGTAGCCACCGCATTGGCAGCGAATATAGCGTATGCCCATTTCTTGAAAACGTTCAATATTCTCACATATTTCACCGAGATCCTTGCCGTCTGCATGACGATATACAGGCACTGCTTCTCTGCATTTTCCCCCAAACAACTGATATAATGGCATATTTGCCATTTTTCCTTTTATATCCCATAGTGCCATATCGATACCGGAAATAGCATTATTCTCTATCGGCCCATTGCGCCAATAGCCATTCTGATGCATAAGCTGCCAAAGATCTTCAATATTTTCAGCACACCTGCCCGTTAACAACGGTTTCAAATATTCTTCAATAACGCATTTTACAGCCAAATGCCGATACGCAAATGTCGCACATCCAAGACCGTACAATCCATCCTGATTAGTTTCGACTTTGACCACCACGAGATTTATTCCTTCCGGTGCAGTCAAAATCACCTTGATGTCAGTAATAATTGTAGACATGTTCTTCCTCCAGTATTCCTGTATTTGTAAGTCGTCCTACAAGACGTCCCAAAAAGAAAACAGACCTAGTCTGTTTTCAAATTATCTATAGCCTGCCGTATATGCGCTTTCATAATATGTTTAGCCTTTTTTGCGTCTTTACACCGTATAGCTTCCAGAAGCAACGTATGAAAATACACTCCATCTTTATAACCGAAGAGGTCATTAAGTTGTTTATGATTTTTGGCTGTTCTCTCTAAAACATCACTTAATGCCATCTCCAGAATCTTATTTCCTGATGCCCTGCAGATTTCCTTGTGAAAAAGCATATCCTGTCGCACAAATTCATCTGATTTGTTGATATTTTTTTTCATTTTTTCGAGACATTCTTCCAGATTTTTCAGATTTACCATTTTCGCATTATTTGCAGCTAAATAGGCGCTTTCTTTTTCGATAATTTCTCTAAACTGCAGTACCTGGCATATATTATCGTAATCGGCATCATTAAGTGTATTGACTGTGCCTATTATACCGCTTATATCATTACGCTTTACAAAAGTCCCCTTGCCATGCTGACTTTCTAAAACTTCCAGTGCTATGCACTGCTGTATGGCCAGCCGTATACTGGACCTGCTGACTGCCAAAAGCTCCGTCAATCTGTTTTCTGATGGGATCTTTGAACCGATCGGCCAAGTACCACTTTCGATATTTTTCTTCAGATACTCGAACACCTGCTGTGTAACATTTGTCTTTACGATATGCATTATATATTCCTCAATCTTTTAACTTGTAAGTCGACTTTCAAGTTAAAAATATTTTAACATATAACTTTCATAAATGCAATCATATATATTGATTCATTCATGAAAAATTTATACAACAAATTCTTTTTTATATTATCTTCAACTAAAAGTCCCGGATATTATATTATTATGCGTTTTTCAATATTTGCATCATTTATTCAAAATATCAGGTCTCAGCATTTTAGCACGGCGCAGATAAATATGCCTTATTTCGTCCTGCGGTTTATCAGTATCGACCAGCAGTAAAACCCTGATGCATTTTTCTATGCTCCCATCCACAGTCATTTGCTGTGCATCAAAAAGCGGCACCAGATCCCACCCTTTCATTTTGCGTGCGGCAGCTGCCGGAAAAACTGCATCTATATCATTCGTGCCCGAAAAGATAGCTGCTCCTATATCTTTCGCAGCAAGTTCATTTTCGGAAATAATAGCCTTCAGCATTTCCTGTACTGCATTACAAATTTCCACACTATCATTTTTCTCTACAGTTATCGCACCGCGTATTCCGCGCAAACGAATCTCCCCTTTCAAAATTGTACAGCATAATTTTCTGTGTATAATAAAACAATTGCTAATTTAGCTTAATTCAGAAATTTTTCTCACTCGAAAATTCTACACCTTTTACACCGGTATTTGCAATCCCCTGTGTCTGTTAAAATAACAGTATACCTCTTCATTCCTCTGCCCGCAAACAATTTTGAACTCTATTCCTGTTCTGTTCAAATAATTTCATCATCGATGCCGCCAGATGCTTATCAATAAACGGGCGCATAAAAGCAATGCGGACAAATATCCCAAAATCCCCAGAAAGGGTATCTCCAAAAATTTAGGTGTCATATTGGTAGTACAGATTATCGACGATCCCAATAAAAGTGCCGCACTTATTATGCCGATTATAAGTTTATTGATCATTTTATCTATGCGTTTCAATGGTTCTTCTGATCCTGTCAGGTCCAGATTGACTTTCGTCTGCCCGCTCATAGTCATTTTGATCATATCGGATAACTGCTCCGGCAGCTGCATTGATCTGTATATCAGCGAATATCCTTCCTGGCGCATCTTTTTCAATTCATTACGCCAATTAAAATTTTTAGAGAATTCACTTTGCATCTGATCCTTCAATATATCTACAAAATTTATATCAGGACAGGTAATCTGCATAATACCGTCAATGGTCATAATACCTCTTGCAAACATGCTCAGGCCCGGTATGATACCCATATTATGGCGGCGTAAGACAGCTATGATGTCATGTGATAACCTGCCGAGATTAAGTTCCTCAAAACGCAGATCACTGTAGCGCAGCATCAATATATCTATATCTTCATACAGCTTTATATGATCTATTTTCCCCTTAGGCACACCTAATGACAATATAGCTGATTTCATAGCAAATGTATCGTTATGCACTAACGCATAAATAGCTTTTTTCAGAGCATTTCTTTCCTGTTGAGAGAGACGCCCCATCATACCAAGGTCCAGCCATATTATTTTTCCGCCGCGCACCCAGACATTGCCGGAATGCGGGTCGGCATGAAAATAACCGTCCTTTATTATTTGCTTTATATAATTTTTCCCAAGATTGCGGCCTAAAGCCTCTACATCATAACCGGCCTGCTTCAGTTTATCTATTTCATCTATACGTATGCCATCCACATATTCCATAACAAGGATACGGGCTGTTGTCAGTTTCCTGTAAACTTGAGGACATTCAACGTTTGAATCGTCGCTGTTCAGATGACGAAATTCGTCGATGTGATCAGCTTCCATCATAAAATCCATTTCCTGTTTGGTAATTGTCCACATTTCATCAAGAACTGCTGTAAAATCAACTACATCACGTGATTTACTGAAAATTTGCAGCAACGCGACCGTTCTTTTCAACAGCATGATATCCTGCGCCATTATTTCATATATTCCCGGACGCTGTACCTTTATAACAACTTTTTCTCCGGTCTTAAGCACGGCGTGATGGACTTGAGCTATTGACGCCGATCCCAATGCTTTTTCATCAATCTGCGCAAAAACATTATTCCATTTCTGCGCATACTCCTGCTCGATCACCTCTTTTATGATCTCAAAGGGAAGGGGATTAGCTCGCGTCTGCAGCTTGCTCAGCTCATATATGTATTCTCCCGGCAGAAAATCAGGCCGCATGGATATAACCTGTCCCAGTTTTACAAAGGTAGGACCCAGCGCTTCGAGGATCAGCCGCATACGTACGGGATTCATTCCGCGCACAGCATCATATTTACGCAGCACCGACAGCATTTGACGCAGCCGAAGAGATGAACTTATATAACCATATTTATTGCTTGTCAATATATTTTTCAGCATCATGTTATTCCCGCCCGCTTCAATAAAAACTCTTTAATCCAAAATTTCTTTAGAAATCCACGCACCGGCTGCCATATGATTTAATGGGCCGTTTCCCTTTCCCAGATCCAGTCCTGCGTTCAACAGTAAATTGATATATTTTTTTGCATATTTTACACTTTCATATATATTGAACCCATTTGCCATATTGCAGGCTATAGCCGAGGAGAGCGTGCATCCCGTTCCGTGCGTATTGGCAGTATTGATTTTTGTTCCATTATAAACATACGTAACTGTCTGGTCTCTTAATACATCAGCGGCATCATCTGTCAAATGCCCGCCCTTTATCAATACTGCGGCTTCGCGGTCACAATTTTTATAAATTTCCGCAAAAATTTTCTTTGCGGCCTGCTCCATTTCTTCCTCGGACCGGGGAACGATACCGCACAATATACCGGTCTCAAATATATTAGGAGTTATAACATCGGCCATTGGCAAAAGTTCCTGTTTTAACGCCTCCACCGCATCCTTTTCCAAAAGGCTGCTGCCGGAAGTAGCTACCATGACAGGATCTACCACTATATTTTTTGCATTATATTCACTCAGTTTTGCCGCAATGATTTTTATAATATCCGCATTAGCTACCATTCCTATTTTTACCGCATCAGGAGGAATATCTGAAAATACGGCGTCCAGCTGTGCTGCCACAAAATCTTTTTCTGCTTCCATTATTTTACTTACGCCTGTAGTATTCTGGGCAGTCAATGCCGTTATGACACTCATAGCATACATTCTGTGTGCCGTTATTGTTTTTATGTCAGCCTGTATCCCTGCTCCGCCGCTGCAATCAGAACCAGCAATCGTTAGAATTTTTTTCATAATTACCCATCCGTTATTCATAATAGTCTCATACCAAAACAGCGGCATCATCGGTCGGCCTCTGTTTCCTTTATTTATCGATATACATAGTATATATTATATTATTTACTGTATCATAGCAATTGTTTGCCCTATTTATTTTGCCAATTAAATACGTTATAATAACCCCAGCGGTTAATATTAAAATCTACAGTCTTGTACAGCTGCATTGAGTATATACATTTTTGAAAAATAAAAAGGGATGAAATCTTATTATGCCTATAAAACTTATTGTCACCGATCTGGACGGAACATTGTTAAATGAAGAAAAATTAGTAAGCAGAGCCAACATAGAGGCCTTTCATATTGCCCGCAAAAATGGTATTGCGGCTTCTATCGCTACCGGGCGGATGCATCTTGCCGCTGCCTTTTTTGGCAGAGAAATCGGCGCTCAGGTTCCTGTAATATCCTGTAATGGTGCCATGATACGCAGTATTGATACCGATGAAAAAATATATGAAAAATACATTGATGATGATGCCGCGGCTGAAATATTGGCCTTTCTTATTAAAAATAACATTTATTGCAGCTGGTATATAGGAAAAAATCGATTTGCTCCATATTTTTCCTGGGATATGTTTTCCGGTTACCATACTGTGAAAAATTTTGATCTTATTGAGGTAGGCAATAATTATAAAGCTTACACCAAAAATGTCACTCAAATAGTTTTAAGAAGCAGCACAGACAGACTTCCCGCATACATAATCCAGCATTTGCAGGAATATTTTTCCGGCGCTGTGAAATTACAGCAAAATACCGGCTATACTATTGATGTAACGCCTCCTGATATTAACAAGGCTGTCGGCTTAAAATATCTTGCAGATTACCTCGGTATAGCAAAGGAAGATATTCTCGTATTCGGCGACGGAGACAATGATATTGCCATGCTGGAATACGCCGGTATATCCATAGCGACGGCAAATGCTATCCCTGCAGCAAAAAAAGCCGCTTCCTTCATCACTGATGATTGTAATAACGACGGTGTGGCAAAAGGCATAAGCAAAGTGCTGTCGGCTGCTTTCCCAAAGTAAATACGCAAAACAAAAACTGCTGATAATCCCCATCAGCAGTTTTTGTTTTGCGATAATTATTAATTTATCATAATCAATTTAATTCTTCCAGTTGTGCACAAACCTTATCGGCTACCACTTCCAATTTTCCGCAGTCAAATAATAACTGGAGAACCCCGTATCGATTACGCAGTTCCTTTGCATAGATCAAGGCATTTCTAAGCAATTCATGTGATATTCCCACATGCTGCGGCAAATATGGTTCATGAATCTTTTTCATGCGATTTATCATTACATCCACATCCGGCAGAGTTTTTATCAAATCTATAATTTCTGCTTTGTGTGCAAGAACGCTTTTCATGCGCTGCGCGGATTTATCATCGCAGTTTTTGCCGACTTCATTTTCCAGCTTCAATACTCCGTTGGCAGCAGGCCCGTAAACTTCTTTGATTTTGGATTCCCATGCAGCTTTATCAAAAGATTTTTTAACAAAATCCGTTTCTTTCTCCAATATTGCCAATGCTTCTTTATATATATGCAAGGCAGCGACAGTTGCTATCCCTACAAGCGTTCCATGCAGAAGTTCATGATGGCCTTGCTGCAGAAACATCATTTCCCAAAAATGTGCTATTTGATGTTCGCAGCCTGAAGCGGGACGGGAATTGCCGCAGTAGCTTATTCCGGTTCCTGCCCATACCAGCCCTTCCATTACTGAAATAATGGCATCCTTATCTCTTTGCGCTATCCCGTTATCCGCAGCTTCTGCTGTTTTATTTACAGCATTATACATGATATCCACAATGCTTGGGCAATAATATTCATCATTTACGATATGAGCCAGCTTCCATTCAACAAGACATACATACTTACCGAAAACATCACCTGTTCCCGCTGTTATCATATGTTCGGGTGCATTTTTCAAGATATCGACATCACCTATGACAGCCCAGGGGAACCCAAGTTTTTCATAGGTCACTTTCATATCATCTACGATCAGCGGAGATACGGCAGATGCGTAACCGTCCATTGAAGGTGCTGTAGCTACGATAACATACGGACATTTCAGTTTTTGTGACACAAACCGTATCAAATCATTGATAACGCCTGAACCAACGGCTATTATAAAATCACAGTCATATGGTATATGTGTAAATATTCTTCCAATATTAAGCTCATTGGGGACTAATTCATCATCCTGAAAAATGAATTCCGAATAATCCGCCTTGGCGTTTTTCAGTGCTTTATATACCTTTTCCCCTGCGACTTTGATCGTATTTTTATCAGCTACTATGCATATGCTTTTATACTGTTTTTCCCCGACATATCCAGCTAATTTTTCTATGACATCCTGTCCTATTTCCACATGGGCTATATCACACTCATGATCGCGCCCGCATGCACAACTTATTTTTTTATTCAAATGTTCATTCCAATTTACCATATTCATACTCCTCACATAATAAAATCCATAAACAGACCTTCGCCAAATTTTGTGTATTTTTCCGGCGGTTTTAAGGACGGAATACAATCTTCCCGTCAGTATACTTATCCGCAGCCGCTGCAAAAACTTCCGGTCCTTCTGATAAGGGAACGTTCCTGCTTATCAAAGGGGCCGTCTTTAAAATCCCTTTCCCCAAGAAATGCACGCACGTTTCCCATTCCCTGCCCGGGAACGGTCCCGATATCGCATTCCATGTGCCATACACAGAAAGTTCATTGCGCACTATTCTTTCGAAGTGAAAACGGTTTATCAGCACATCACTATATGGTATGCCCATATAGATTACTGCTCCGCCTTTTCCCGGCAGTGCGAGTACTTGCGCGGAGGTTTCAGCCGTCCCTGCTGCCTCGACAGCAAAGTCGACACCTTTTCCTCCTGTCATTTCGCAAACGGCATCATAGGGATCTTTCCCCGCAGTATTGATAATAATGTCCGCTCCCACTTTCAGGGCAGTCTGCAATCTGTTTTGATTTACATCAATGGCAATTATTTTCTCAGCCCCGGATATGGCTGCCCATTGCACTGCCATAGTACCAACTGTCCCGCAGCCCAAAACAGCTGCTGTACTTCCCGGCTGTATTCCTCCTGCATTATAAATGCCATGCAGGGCAACACATGACGGTTCTATAAGTGCCGCCTCCGCATAATCGACAGTGTCAGGCAGCGCGACTACATTATTCTCCGGCAGGACTATATATTCCGCAAAGGCACCCTGCCTGTATGCTCCGATAACAGATAATTCCTCGCACTGCGCATACCTGCCTTTTTTGCACGGATCGCATTTTTCGCAGCATAAAGCAGGACATGCCGTAACTTTTTGACCCTTTGTATATTTTGTAACAGCCCTGCCTACCTCTGTTATTTGTCCGGAAAATTCATGGCCCCATACCATCCCTTTAACATACGGGCCCAGTTGTGAATAGCGATGAATATCCGAACCGCATATTCCTACGGCTTTTACTTTTATTTTTACATCGCAGTCATTTTTAATCTGCGGCTCGTCAACATTTTCAAATCTGATATCACGAACTCCATACAGGCATAATGCTTTCATAATTTCCCTCATCTTTATATTTTAAAAATATTTTTTCTGACAGACATTATTACATTCCCGTATATTACTTTTACCGGTCTCACCCCTGCATCGTTTCAAGCTGTATAGGGGCGAGCAATTTTTCTATATTCTGCTGGATGCTGCCTTCCTTCAAAAATAAACCTGAAGTGCCTCCGGTGAATATCGTTGCCCCCGCCTGCGCCAACATTTTTATTGTTTCTTTATTAACATTTCCGTCAGCTTGAATACGTGTATCCAAGCCGGCATTTTTTAACATGTCATGCATAGTCTTTATATGCTCAATTGATTCTTGTTTTATTTTCTGTCCGGAAAAGCCTGGATTTACCGTTAGTTTAAGCACCCATGCACATTGTCCGGCCAATTCAGAAAAATCCTCTTTTGGTGCTGTATCAGCCTTATATGCCAGCACAGGCTGCATGCCCCTCGCCCTTATTTTTGCAAAAATCTCATGCGGTTTTTTCATGGCTTCATAGTGTACTGCTATATAGTCTGCGCCTTTATCCGCAAAAACTTCTATATATGGTTCTATATCATATACTGCCAGATGGACTTCAACAGGCAATTTTGTGTTATTTTTTATATACTGGCAGAGTAAGTCCCCCAATATATAGCACTTATTGAATTTACCGTCTACCACATCATAATGAAAAAAAGAAACCGAACTGTTTTCGACAGCTTTTATATGTGCGTGCATATGACCCAAGTCCATGCAGGAAACTGATGCCGACACAGCCGGCATAGGTAAATTTATCTCCATCAACTTCCCCCTCCTCCGATTTTTTCATAAGCATTATATATGAAACGCCTGTGATCCGAATATTATACGGATACAGGCGTTTTTATCATGCTCATCACTTAACGGCGGTTCTCATAATCCATCATAGCCTGTACCCTTTTTGCATATTTACCGCCAAGATGTTCCGTGGCAAGCCATTTTTGAGCAAATTCCCAAGCCATATAATTTGATATTATTCTTGCGCCCATACATAAAACATTTGCGTCATTATGAGCCCTTGTCATTTCTGCCGAAAAGAGGTCTGAAACAAGTGAAGCACGTATGCCTTTTACTTTATTCGCCATCATCGACATACCTATTCCCGTTCCGCAAATCAGTATCCCTCTTTTTTGGGGATCTGCAGCCACCGCTTCACCGACAGCAGCGGCATAGATTCCCGCATCTACAGATGATTCATCATAGGTGCCTTTATCTTCAACAGCATATTCTGCTTCTTCCAGTTTTTTTATGATGAATTTTTTCATCTGAAACCCGGCATGATCACTGCCGATCACTATAGTTGATTTCAAAATATACACCTCATTTAACTGCTGTTACAATTTCTGTCTGACTGGAATAATTTCAAGCAAGCGGTTTAAAAATAACTTTGATCGCTTCGCCGCTTTTTATCAAGTCGTAAGCTTTATCCCATTCATCTATATTAAGCTCGTGCGTTATCATTTTAGCCGAATTAATGGCACCCTTGCTCATTAATTCCAATGTGGGTTCCCAATCATGCGTATTTTGGCTTCTTGTCCCTGTAACATATAGTTCTTTTTGAATAATTTTTGAGAAATCCACATCCACCACATCTTTTGCAAAAAGACCGACCTGCACATACTGCCCTTGTTTACGCAGCAAATCCATTCCTAAATGCATTGAGGGAACTGCACCGGTACAATCGAAGCAAACATCCGCACCATATCCGTCCGTAAGATCTTTAACCAGTTCCTCTGCGCTTTCTGTCTGAACATCGACAATATAATCCATACTAAATTTTTCTTTGGCAACATCAAGGCGTTCTTTATCTTTAGTAAGTCCAGTCATTACAACGATTCCGCCATATGATTTTACTATCTGCGCAACCAAAAGTCCGATCGGCCCCGGTCCCAGCACCAAAACGATATCGCCTTTATTTATTTTCGCACGACTGACTCCATGATATGCGCATGCTGCCGCTTCTGTTATAGAAGCATCTCTGCAGCTTACATTATCAGGCAGCCGATGTACACTGGCCGCACGTGCGAGCACATAATTTGCAAATGCACCGTCCTGCTGTGTCCCGAGCCCTTTGCGCGAACCGCAGAGATTATACTGTTTTTCTTTGCAGTATTTGCATTCGCCGCAAATTACAAACGTCGTTTCCGATGTCACTCGGTCACCTACTTTGAATTCGGTCACGCCTTCACCTACTTCGGCAATCGTACCGGCAAATTCGTGGCCCAGTGTCAAATCAGAAGCATTGTAATTGTAATGTCCTTCGAAAGTATGAATATCACTGCCGCATACACCTGCGTATTCTACTCGAATTTTTACCTGTCCTGCACCTGCTGCGGGTTCCTTTTTATCAATAATTTCGAAATGGCCGCCGCCCGGCTGTGTTTTTACCAGAGCTTTCATACTATTATCTCCTCCATAGACTTTTCATAGCCTTAATATTTTCCGGCATATCTTGCCCATAAATGTATTTTATAAGCAAGATATGCCGGCGCTGCCGCTTTTGCCAGCAGCGCCGCATTTTCTTTCACTGTCGGACTAAGAAAATCGTTACGGAATTTTCTCAGTTGAACAAAGCAAACAATTTGAAAATAACGAAATGTATCAAATTACCGCCTTGGTCAATACTGGAAATCATCGTTGTGCCTTCAGGCATTTTAAACTGTGCCGCAATAGCCATTTGTGTATGGAACTGAGCTACAGCCGTCGCCATCAGAAGAGACAGACTGATAACAATGATACCGGCTATGACCGAATGAACTATATTGCCTCTGGCTGCTGCTACGATCATTGCCACTATAAACGGAATGGTAGCCAAATCGCCGAACGGCAAAACATTATTTCCCGGAATAATAACTGCCAGAAATACAGTGATTGGAACGAGTATAAGCGCTGTGGCAATAACTGCCGGATGCCCTGTAGTAACAGCTGCATCAAGACCTATATAAATATTGTGGCCTTCGCCAAATCTCTTCTTCAGAAATTCCCGTGCAGCTTCAGATATAGGAATAAGCCCTTCCATCAAAAGTTTGACCATACGCGGCATAAGAACCATTACCCCTGCCATTGCCACACCTACTTTTACGATGTTGCCGGGAGTATAACCGGCCAAGGCACCTAATATGCAGCCTAAAACCAAGCCCATAAAAATTGGTTCACCGAAAATGCCAAATTTTTGCTGTATATAATCAGGATCTGCTTTTAAATCCTTTATTACAGGAATTTTTTGGATAAGCCAAATGAGAGGTATACCTATGGGAGCATATGAACAAGTGGAGCCTGTAGGAACAGAAATACCTTCCAATTCAAAATAGTTTTCCATATATGGTGCTGTCCAGTCCGCTATTTTCAAAACTACTATTTCAAACAAGATAGCAGCTATCATGGCCTGCACCAGACTGCCTGTCCACGTATAAACGAATGCACCGCAGAAGGCAAAATGCCAGTAGTTCCAGATATCGACATCCATTGTTTTTGTTGTTTTAGTAAAAAGCATAATAGCGTTAACAATGAGACATACCGGCAAAACGAGCGCCGAAACAGGAGAAGCCCATGCTATGCTTGCCGCTGCCGGCCAGCCAACATCAATTACATTAAGATGTATACCGAAATTTTCTACCATGGCATGTGCCGCAGGTCCCAAATTTTCAGTAAGCAGGCCAACTACCAGAAAAACTCCCGTAAAACCCACACCGATGGTAAGCCCGGAACGAAATGCCTTAGCAGGACCGCAGCCGAAAATCAAGCCTAAAATAAAGATAAATACCGGTAAAATTACAGTTGCGCCCAACCCCAGAAAAGATTGGAACATTGGAATTAAGTTATCCATGTATATATCCTCCTTAAAATTTTATTTTATTTGTATTTTTTGAATTTTATGTTAGCTAAAAATTGTTCATCATCCAAATCGAAATAATTATGAGAAGCGGTATCCGTTATTTTTTCTATTCTTCTAAAAAAGTAGATCAGTGATCGTAAATACTTCCCATAACTTTTTCGCATATTTTGTTATTTCTGTAATTCTGCTAAAATCTGATCCTCTACTTTATCCAAACCTATTCCTGTCAAAAATGCTCTGGCGCTTATTACCGGAAAAGCATATTTTGATTTATCTATTACTGTTGTTGTTACTAATAAATCTGCTCCGTCAGAGTACCCCGGCACCTCCATGATCTTGCATTGAATAATTTCAACAGGTATATTATTTTTCTTTGCCAATTTACTTACAGCTTCATTCACTACTGTTGATGTAGCGATCCCTGTGCCGCATGCCACCAAAACTAATTTTTTGCCATTTTTCACGATAATCTCTCCTTACAAACCTAATTTTTTACATACAAATTCTTTAATATCAACTGGTTTTTGTGCTTTTGCTATCTCCTCCAGTGCACCGTCCTCCTGCAGTATTTTCATAAGCTTTTGCAATATTTCAAGTTGCGCATGTTGTTCTTTCATGGCTAACATAAAAACTATCTTTACCGGCACTGTCTCACATTCTTCTCCCATGATCACAAAGTCAACCGGCTTGGCAAGAGAAGCAACGCAGATAGCTGGTGCATTTACATGTTCAATGTCAGTGTGAGGAATAGCCACCCCGTAAGAAGAGGTCGGCAGACCTGTTGCAAATATTTTCTCGCGGGCACCAACAGCAGCCTTATAAGATTCCTTTACATAATCCAGTTTCTGCATATTCCCGGCCATCTTCGCAATGACATCAAACTTATCCTTCCCTTCAAGATTCAGTAAAACTAAGTTTTCATCCAATGATATTGCGCTCATAATCAATTTATCCCCCTATTGTCATAAGATTAGAACATGTCTATAAACTCTTCCAGAAAGACATCATATGACTTATTTTTCAGCATAGAATTTATGCCGCTCTTCAATTTTATATAATTGTATAATTTTAAGAACATTGTTTCCCAAAGACTTGCCTTATTCTTTCCTATATTGAGCAGAAATACCACCTGCACCGGAAGATCATCCCACATGATAGGTTTATTTAATATGAGCACCGATATAAATGAATTATTATTTTCGTTGTACATAGGATGCGGAATAGCTGCCAAATCACCTATCGAGGTAGATGCCATTTCTTCTCTCTCAAAAATCAATTCTTTTATTTTAGCAGTCATCAAACCCTTTTGAATTGCCTGATCCGTCAAAAAATTGATGCATTCATTTTTTTCTGTAAAGCTTTTATTTACATAGAAATTTTCTGAGGAAAAGAATTTTTCTATTTCTGTTTTATCCATTTTATCTTTTTGAAAAACTTTTTGCTCTATTTTCGTGATATCTTCCTTTTTGAGCATATGATTGATCATTATCACTTTATCAGAATGTATTTCCTTCAGCGGCACCGTAGTGAATACAAAATCGGTATTATCCATTATGGAACCGTCAACTTCATATCCCGGTATGATTTTCATTATGTTTAATCTATTATGGAAATGTTCTTCTATTTTCGCTTTGAGCAATACAGACATCCCCAGCCCTGCCGAACAAACTATCACGACATTTTTTACTTTTCTGTTTTCCTTAATGCCGGTACGGCTTATCGCTGCCCCAAAATGCAGCGCTATATAACCTATTTCATTTTCATTTATTTTTATGTTGTCATATTCCTCAACGACTTTTCCTGCTATTACTCCCATCTGAAAAGCGAGAGGATAATCATTTTTGATAGTATCCAGAAGTTCATTGCGTATGATCATATGGAACTCTATCCGTGTCAGGGCGATATTCAAATGCAATGTCAAACCGTCTCGCAAATATTCATCTTCCGTGAAATCAATTGCCATTTTGTCATGGATTTCCTGCAGAATAATATCTACCAGTTTTTTAACATGCGCCTTATCCGTTGATTCACCTGCATCAAAGATTTTCTTACTGGCCAGAAGGCACTGCGCAATATAATAAATTTCCGCATATGATAAATCTATGCCATTTTGTGCGTAAATTTCATCCACTATATCCTTGGCAACATCATATTCAAAGGTGCTTCCTATCTTTTGCGCCAAACTGGCCGAATATAATACAGTCTTATTATATTTGGAGCGCTGTACCGCAATGGCAGTGTGTATACAAAGATTTTCTTTTGCATCGTCGGCTAATTGCAACTTTTTCTGATTTAAAATTTTTCTGATTATCTTATCCAGCTCCGCCATATTTGCATCCGGCAATATTTTTTGATAGAACAGCTCAAAATTATGTTTATTTATTATTTCAGACATGCAGTAGCGGACTTTGATTTCCTCACCGGCAATAATCATTCCCTTTCCTTTATACTGGACAATTTTCAAGTCATACTTACTGAATATTTTCTTTACATCATTTAAGTGAGCTTTCAAGGTGGATATACTGACAAATAATTCATCAGCCAGTTCCATTTGTGTAATGGAATTTCCCGAAAAAGTATTTTCTAATAATTTAACTATTATATAATTTACTCTTTCTTCTGAAGTTTCAAAATTAATATTATCTTCTCTTGACAATTCATCCTCAAGCTGCCCCAAATTTGCAGTATCTTTAAGACTATATCCTTTATTTGGAACTGCGATGATGTTAACATTATGCTGTTCAAGCAGTTCCTGCAAGAATTTTATATCTGATCTGATGGTTCTTGACGAAACCCCCAGCTGGTTTGCCATCTGTTCGCCTGTGATCCCATTAGGATAATTCTTTAACAGTTCAAAAATTCTTTTGCTGCGCTTTTTCAGCTTGACCATTTTTGTCACTCCCTAGCTTGATTTTATTCTAGCAAATTTTTCTTTCTTGTCATAGATGGAAAAGTTTCCCTGAAATACGGAAATTTTCGACACATGTAGAAAATTTTTTCCGCATATATCAGGCAATATTTATTTATCACTATAATGATGCCATTATTTTTATTAATTAATACTATTTTCATATGCTATTTTATAGCTTTGCATCATATGCTTATAAAAAAAACCATACCCTGCCTTGGGTATGGTTTTGATTTGATTTTTTCAGCGTAAATCGGCGGCCTTGCGGAAAGCTTCCACATTTTTTTCGATCTGGCGGTCTTTGAACATGGCAGATCCAATAACAATATCTGTTGCTCCGGCATCAATAATAGTTTTTATATTATTGATATTTACGCCGCCATCAACTTGTATGATAAATTCAAAGTTATTTTCTTCCCGCCATTTTACCAGATCCGCGATTTTTCTTGTACTCATCGGCAGATATGACTGTCCGCCAAATCCAGGCTCAACTGACATAATCAAAACCTTCTTAAGCAGGCCATCCTGCGCTACATATTTTAAGGATTCATAATCGGTGGCAGGATTCAGGACCACACCGCCGTCCATTCCCAAAGTTTTAATAGTTTCCAAAGTATGATACAAGTGAACGCATGCTTCCTTATGGACCGTAACCGTGTTGACGCCGGCGTCAGCAAGTCCAGCCAAAAGCTCATCGGGGTCAGTCACCATCAAATGTGCGTCAAAATTTGCCTTTGTATGCGGTCGGAGAGATTTGATCGTCCCCACGCCAAACGTGATATTCTTTACAAAATGACCATCCATAATATCAAGATGTATATCCATGATGCCGCTGTTTTCCAATCTTTGCACATCATCGGCCAGACAGGAAAAGTCAGCCGATAAAATTGAAGGTGATAAAACTATTTTCATACTATTTCTCCTCTTGTATACAGTCACATTAATCACTGTATCATAAAAATTATCCACTGTATCATAATACTCTTACAATATCATTTTATTTATCGGCCTATGCAAATAGCCGCACAGGTGAATTTACAATTATATTATCATATAATTGCCGGCTGTTCAAATATCTCCTTTGGCAGTATTTTCCTGCACATAAAAAGGAAATTGCCTAATGTCTCCCTGTATTTTCCCTCAAAGCTCTGCTAAACGGGAAAATGAAAGGGAGCCGCCTGAACAACAAAAGCATTTATGCAAAATAAAAAGAGCTGCCTAAAAAAGCAACTCTAACAACTCTATTCTGGAGCGGGCAAGCGGAATCGAACCGCCCTCTGCTGCTTGGGAAGCAGCCATTCTACCAATAAACTATGCCCGCGGGATACTCAACTATTTTACCACAATATTTTTGCTGATGCAATTCTTTTATATAGTATCCATAGCATATAAACCACCAATAAGGTCATTGCCAATACAAGACAGTCAATCATTTTGCCTCGACAAACAATTTTGCAGTTTGGTAAAAATCCGCACGGCATTATCATAAAACACAGCCCGGTGATATTTCTCAGGAATAACGGCTTTTATTACCTCAATATAATTTTTCATATCAACAAGCGGCCAGTCTGATCCATACATAAGTTTATCATAATGATTCATATAGCCCAGCCATGTCTTCAAATGCTCTATATACCCGGCTCCCTCAGACAAAAAGATTTCTGCATTGATAAGCCCTTCTGCCAGCCCGGATAAGTCAATATAAACATTTGGATTTTTCATAGCTACTTCAGCGGCATCAATTATCCAGGGGTTGCCGCAATGTGCCATGACAAAATGGACGTTGGGGAAATCGACAGCAGCTTCATCCACAGTCAGCGGGTGTGAATATTTAAGCTTGCCATGGCTGCTGGCAGTATCACCTGTATGAATTACAACGGGTACGTTGTATTTTTCCGCCAGTCTGAAAAATGGATGGTAGACTGCATCGTCGACATAATAATGCTGATAGCCCGCATAAATTTTAAAGCCAAGACTTGTCGGCTCCTGCAACAGTTTTTCATAAGCAGCCAATGTTTGTTCACGGTTCTCAGCAGTTATCATATCCGGTGCTATGCCAAGGCATTGCGCCATAAAAGGAGGAAATTGCTCAAGTCCATGTGTTATAATTTGCGGATTGATGCTGCCGTCCACTATATCGGACGAATCGACTCCCATGCCCACACCCAGAACCACTCCGCATTTGTCGAACTCCCTTTTTAACGTAGGGATATCACATTTGCAGTTTATGTTGGCAGCAGTTTCAGCAAAGTTTCCTACGGATGAAAAATGCATATGTGCATCGATTATTTTCATAGCAGCTGCACCCCTTTATATTTAAATTTTAATGTCTCGCAAGAAATAAAATAAAACCCTATTTCTTAAGCAATAGAGTTATCTATTCGGGCATCCCACTTTATTCCAAAGAATGTTGAAAATAATATATTATCTGCGTAAATTGCTTTTGTTTACACCTTAAATTTTCTGGAAAATCAGTCATTCAGCATCATATGACATAAATTCTCCCTTGAAACGGCTCCTGTTATTTGAGCGGCAGATCGGCCATTTTTAAATATAATAATGGTGGGGATCATTGTTACATTGTATTTTTCTATCAGTTCACGTGATCTGTCCACGTTGACACTTCCTACTTTATATTCACCTGATGCATTTTCTTCCATTTCATCTATTATAGGGGCAAATTGCTGGCACGGCACACACCATTCAGCGCCAAAATGCACCAGCACCGGTATCGGCGACTGCAAAACTTCTTTTTCAAAATTCTGTTCAGTATATACCTGTGGCATATTTTTCTTCCTTTCACCAACATCTGCGGCGGCATGATGTATCTAATATACCCTTTATCAAAAATTATTGCAAGGTTGACATTAAATTTATCAGGTGATATTATATATGCAATTGAATAAAAGAGAATCAGGCGTCAGAAATGACTTAATAGGGAAACCGGTAATTGTATTTGATAGTCCGGTGCGGTCCCGCCACTGTAACACGGAGCAACCCCGCAATCTATCCATTGGAATTTTATTCTGAGAAGGAGCGGCGAAGCAATGATGTGAAGCCAGGAGAACTACCTGATTGACAGTCACCGTTATACATAACTGTATAGTACCCGCGAGCGATGGGCAGGAGATTAGATTATAGCATAAATAAATTTGGTATAGTTTACCCTCTTCTTTGCGTTCGCTCAGAAGAGGGTTTTTATTTTGGTTTCAGCCCCTTTGTATCTTCAGCTAATACACTGGGGATTGCTCATAGAGTTTTACTTCCTCTTAAACACTGCACTGGCAGGGCCTTGCTTTCACAGCAAGGTTTTTCTTTTTTAAGCACTTTTACCTTAAATTATTTTTCTTACGATTTTCTGACCTGCATCTCGGCTGTATACAGCCACTGAGCAGAATATTTTGTTATTCTCTGCTAGATTGAGAAACAGGCCTGATGGAAAACCAGGCCTGCCTCCTATTAAATTCCCTGCATAAGCTGCTGCAAATGTTCTGTCAGCTTCATGTTTTCACTATAATCGACCTGGCAGTCAATGATAGCCGGTACATCCAGGCTGAAAGCTTTTTCCAGTGTCGGAATAAGCTCTTCAGCCTTTTTGATGCGAAAACCTGCGGCATGCATGCTCTCAGCAAATTTTACAAAATCAGGATTTGTAAAATCAACACCATAACTATGTTTATAATGATCTTCCTGTTTCCACTTTATGAGACCATAGCTGCAGTCGTTGAATATCAGCGTCACAAAATTTGTGCCAAGACGTATAGCCGTTTCAAACTCTTGACAATTCATCATAAAACCGCCGTCACCGGTTATTGCCAATATTTTTTTATCAGGATTGACGAGTTTTGCAGCTATAGCTCCCGGCACGGCTATGCCCATCGTAGCAAATCCATTGGAAATAATACAGGTATTCGGTTTATAGCAGTTGTAATGACGAGCTATCCAGACTTTATTCGCCCCTACGTCTGAAATAACGATATCATCAGGTCCCATGATTTTTCGTACATCGTTGAGTATGCGCTGCGGCTTCATAGGAAAAGCTTTATCAGCAGCGTAGCTCTCGTGTTCTGCAACCATTTTTTCACGCATTGCCAAGGCTTCCTTGGGTTCCTGAAGGCGTGCAGTCCTCTGCATTATACGTTTTAATGAGTCGGGTATATCACCGACTACTTCTATATTGGCCTGATACAACTTATTGATATCGGCGGAAGCCGCATCTATATGAATTATATCCACATCACCGCGCTTATTCCATTTTGACGGTGCATATTCAATAATATCGTAACCGACGGCTATTACCAAGCTGGCTCTTTCCAATAATTTATTTTGATAATCAGAAAAAGGAATGCCTATTGTCCACATTGCATACTTGTTATCAAAAGGAATGGCCCCTTTTGCCATCATAGTATTTATTACCGGTATTTTCAGTTTTTCCGCAAACGCCGTCAATTCCTTTGCCGCATGAGAGCGAATAACTCCGCTGCCGGCGAGAATAACCGGACTTTTAGCATAGGAAATCATTTCTGCTGCTTCGTCAAGCGTATGAACAGAAGCATATTCTTTTATCGGATATTGTTTTTGCAGCGGACGTTCCGAATTATCTATAGACATCATGCCAATATTAACCGGCAGATCTATATGACATGCGCCCGGCTTTTCGCGTTCCGCATATTTAAAGGCCAGACGAACTATTTCATTCACCGTGTCGGGGCGTACCACCATTTTTGTACGTCGGGTTATCGGTTCAAACATCTTCACTAAGTCAAGAAATTGGTGTGAGGTAATGTGCATCCGTTCAGTACCTACCTGCCCCGTTATTGCAACAAGCGGGGCTCCGTCACTATCGGCATCGGCAACACCTGTTACGAGATTCGTTGCACCCGGCCCCAATGTAGCAAGGCATACACCGGCCTTTCCCGTAAGTCTTCCATAAACGTCGGCCATAAAGGCAGCGCCTTGTTCATGACGGACAGTGATAAACTGTATCTTAGAATTTTCAAGCGCACGCATAATAGCCAGATTTTCTTCACCCGGAATACCGAAAATATATTTTACGCCTTCTTCTTCCAGACATTCTACCAGTAAATCAGCGGTACACCGCTTACTTTTTTCACACATAGTATTTTTAGCAAAGCCTCCTGCAAAATATAATTAATGTCATGTTCAATAATACCTACTAAGCAAAAATTTATCAATAAAAATTTACAACAAAACAGTATTATTTTGCAAATAAATCAAGAATTATAGATCAACCAAGAATTTTATTTATGTTATAATAAAAAAAATATACGCAGGAGGATAGACAAATGAAAAAAATCGGTTTTATCGGCACCGGAATAATGGGCAGCGCAATGGCCGGACATTTATTGGAAGCAGGATATGAACTCAGCGTTTACAACAGGACCAAAGAAAAAGCCGCCGGATTGCTGGCAAAAGGAGCAAAATGGTGTGACAGTGCCGGTGAGTGCGCCCGCGGACAGGACGCAGTCATAAGCATAGTCGGCTATCCCAAAGATGTGGAGGAAAGTTATTTGGGAAGCAACGGTATTTTGGCAAATGCAGAAAAAGGAACATATGTCATAGATATGACAACTTCATCTCCATTATTGGCACAAAAAATATACGAAGCAGCGCAAAAAAAAGGCATTTACGCCATTGACGCGCCTGTTACCGGCGGTGATACAGGCGCACAAAAGGCATCACTTTGTATTTTGGCAGGCGGTGATGAAGCTGCTTTTCTGGCAGTAAAACCCCTTTTGGCAAAAATGGGCAGCAACATTATTTATGAAGGCAGTGCCGGTGCCGGACAAAAAACAAAAGCCTGCAACCAAATCGCCATAGCAGGTGCACTTGCCGGAGCGTGTGAAGCATTTTCATATGCGCAGGCCTCAGGACTTGATGCCGATAAAGTGTTCTCTGCCATTTCCAAAGGGGCTGCCGGCAGTTTCCAGATGTCAAATGTAGTTGTCAATGCTTTGAAAGGAAATTTTGAACCGGGTTTCATGCTGAAGCATTTTATAAAAGACATGAATATCGGTATTGAGACCGGTGATATTTTCTCCGTAAACATGCCTGTTCTGAAACAAGTTTTAGTGGAAGCAAAAGAACTGGAAGAAAAAGGTATGGGCGAAAAAGGCACACAAAGTTTAATAAAATATTATGAAAATGACCTCTGACATATATAAGATTACCCCAATAACCAAATATAGCATCATTTTGATATTTGGCACTTTTCAGTTCCATTTGTAACAAAATTGAACCACATACCGGAACAAACATGTTCCACGGCCTATAGTCTTATTATTATATAAGCCTATAGGAGAAATCTCCGCAAATATATTGTATACATTTTTATCCAAAAGGCATCCGGACAGGATCTTCTTTATCCTGTCCGGATGCCTTTTTTCTGTCTGTTGTTCGCTCAGACAGTCGATTGCATTTTCTGAATCATGCCTGTATTTTTGTGTATTTTTACTTGCAAAAAAATTTCTTTACTTCATTTCAAATAATTGGCATAATATTTGCTTCTATAATTAGTTGTGATCTTTAATTAATAGGGAGGTTTTTGTCATGATCATAAGTGTTATCAAGGAAATAAAAAATAATGAAAACAGAGTAGGCCTGACGCCGGCAGGCAGCGAAGCGTTAATAAAAGCGGGACATACTGTATTAGTAGAAAAATCCGCGGGACTTGTCAGCGGATTCAGTGACGAATCATACAGCAAAACAGGCGCTGCCATAACAGCTGATAAAAAAGAACTGTTTGACAGAGCAGACATGATTATCAAGGTCAAGGAACCATTGCCCGAAGAATATGATTTCTTCCATGAAGGACAGATTCTTTATACATATCTTCATCTTGCACCGGAACCAAAGCTCACAGACGCATTGCTCCAGCATAAAGTTACAGGCATTGCTTATGAAACAGTTGTGGGCCATGACGGCCATAGTCTGCCCCTGCTTTCCCCGATGAGTGAAATAGCGGGCAGAATGTCCATTCAGATCGGTGCTCATTATTTGGAAAGCCGCTATGGCGGACGCGGTGTTCTTTTGGGCGGGGTAAGCGGTGTATGCCCCGCGCAGGTAGTCATCGTCGGCGGCGGCATAGTCGGTGCCAACGCTGCCAAGATGGCAGCAGGACTCGGTGCCAGAGTGACGGTTCTCGATTTGTCCATAGACAGAATGCGTTATTTGGATGATATTTTCAACGGAAGAGTGATCACCGAAATGTCAAACAGCCACAATATAGCAAAATGGGTGGCAAAAGCTGATCTTTTAATTGGTGCTGTATTGATTCCCGGTTCTAAAACACCGAAATTGGTCACCGAGGAAATGGTCAAGACTATGAAAATCGGTTCTGTAGTAGTAGATGTTGCCATTGATCAGGGCGGCTCTATTGAGACCTGTGATCACTGCACTACACATGACGATCCTACTTTTGAAAAATATGGAGTTATTCACTATTCCGTGGCGAATATTCCCGGTGCTGTTGCCAGGACATCCACTCTTGCACTGACCAACGCAACTCTGCCTTATGCACTGGCTATAGCCAATAAAGGTTTCAAAAAAGCTGCCCTTGAAGATGCCGGGCTGATGCAGGGAATAAATACCATTGACGGAAAAATCACCTTTAAAGGCGTTGCCAATGGTTTGGATCTGCCCTGCGCTGATATAAAAGAATTACTGAAATAAAATTATACTGTCTGGCTGCAATCCCCCTCTTATCGCCCCCGATCTGAGCAGAAATGCCCTCATCGGGGGTTTATTCTTCGAAAGACAGTTTATATTTTTTCATTTTGCGCAGAATACTCGTATGCGAGAGCCCCAACGCCGCTCCTAATTTTCTTGATGTCTTATATTTTCTCATGGCTCTGCCAATAATATTTCTTTCTGTCAGCTGCATCGCAGCTTCCAAATTTTCAGGCAGCTCTTCATTCGTTTGGGCGTGTTGCCAGCCTGTGGCGGTTCTATTAAAATCAAAAACAATATCCTCTGCCATTATTTTACTGCCCGCCGCTATATTTACTGCTCTTTCGATAATGTTGCCAAGCTCTCTGATATTCCCCGGAAAATCATAATTCATCAATTTCTTCATAGCAGCCCCATCAATATCACTTATGGCTGTATTTATACTGGCCGCAGCTTTTTTCATAAGATGCCGGGCAAGCACCTCTATATCTTCGCGCCGTTCCCGCAGCGCCGGAAGATACAAAGGAATGACGTTCAGTCTGTAGTACAGATCACTGCGAAAGCTTTCTGTCTGCATCATATGTTCAAGATCACGATTAGTAGCAGCTATTATTCTTACATCGATAGGTATTTCTTCCGTAGCACCGATACGGCGCACTGTATGTTCCTGCAAAACACGCAGAAGCTTCGCCTGCAGAGCAAAGGAAATATCTCCTATTTCATCAAGGAAAAGCGTTCCCCCGCCGGCAAGCTCGAACAACCCAAGCTTGCCGCCTTTGCTTGCACCGGTGAAACTGCCTTCCTCATAGCCGAATAACTCGCTTTCCAGCAGAGTATCCGGTATTGCCGTACAATTTATTGCTAGAAACATATTGTTGAGGCGCGGTGAAGCATTATGTATGGCACGCGCAAACAGCTCTTTTCCGCAGCCTGTCTCGCCCCGTATCAAGATAGTAGAGGCACTGCCCGCATACTGCCTGGCATTTTTTACCAATAAATGCATAATATCACTCTGATATATAATATCATCGAAATTCGTGACCGGCTGAGCAGTCAGTTTCTGATATATTTTCCGCACAGCATCTATACTGCGGATAAGCGCAATGCAGCCAAAAAGCTCTCCCGTTTCATCAAAAACAGGCTGAACATTTACCAGATAGTGGACATTACTCTCGCGGGAAAACACCTCATGATTCAAAAAGCTATTTCCTGTGCATAATGTTTTTTTCAGCAGGCCATAAAAAGGAACCAATTTTTGTACATTTTTTCCTATTATATTGCTCTCGGGCAGATGCAGCAATTGTCTTGCCGCTTTGTTGATATAGGCAGCATTTCCTTCCTTGTCCGTGGCTATTACGCCTTCACTTATGGTATTAAAAACTATCTGCATCTGCTGATATTGTTTATAGCGTGGCATTAAAGCTATTTTTTTTACTTCTGTTATATTTGACAGCTTTTTTATCTCTTTTATAATGAATTTTTCTTTATCACACGGCAGTGCGGCCGTTTCCAGGTAAGTAATATTTTTTATTACCTCCATCGAAACAATATTAATGCCGTTTTTTAAAATTATTTGCGCTATATCATATACAAGTCCGTGACGATCTCTATTTTCAATTTGCAGTTTCAAAAAATTCCTCCACATCAAAGATGCCCTGCCAGGTTCAAAGCACCATGTACACAACGCATGCCCCCAAACAGTATTTTTCGAACAGCTGCCGCTGACAGCCATATTATTCCTGCATATAAATTACTCTATTTTGCGGATATTGGCAAACTTTTTCAGCAGTGTATTCCTTTACCAGCGAATAATTATAAATCCCGCTTTTAAAAAAAAATAAAAGCTGTCTGTTTTAAGCACAGAAGCTTTTATTTTATAATGCAATTATTTAAAATTCCTTAAATTAAACGGTGTCAAATAAGGGCATTGATTTTCAATACTTCTTTAATACTTTGTGCACTCCTGTGCAGTGCTTCCAGTTCACTGTCAGGGATCTGAATGGCCAGCCGTTTGTCCACTCCATTTTCCCCTATTATGCTTGGCAGGCTCAAGGCCACATCAGACAATCCATACTCACCATCAAGAGGTGCAGACACAGGCGTCACGCAGCGGATGTTTAGAAATACGGATTTTGCCAGATAGCACGCACCCATAGCTATTCCGGTATTGGTCCATCCCTTTGATAAAAGCACATCATATGCGGTCTTGACAACGGTATCCGCTATTTTTTCTTTATCAAACGGTTCACTGTAATCATAATATTTATCCAGAGCATCAAGCCGCACTCCGCCGATGCTGACGGTACTCCATGCCGGGAAAGCAGAATTGCCGTGTTCACCAAGCATAAATCCCTGTACATCTTTTGCATTGATATTGTAATGATTTGCTATTATCCGTTTGAAGCGCAGTGTTTCAAGTGTCGTTCCCGTCCCGAAAAGCTTTCCCGGAGCATAGTCAAACCTTGTAGCCGCAAGATATGCAGTAACATCCAAGGGATTGGTTATCATTATGAAAACGGCATCGCGTGTATATGAAGTTACCTCTTTCATAATACCGCTGATGACTTTTATATTGCGCTCCGCCAAAATAAGCCGGTCCAGTTTTTCATCCGGCAGAATACTGGGACCGCCCGCACAGATTATCACATCGGCATCCTTGCATTCATCGAAGCCGCCGGAATATACTTTGACATCCGGACTGCATGCAGCCGGAGTGGCGTGCGTCATATCCAGAGCCTCTCCATGTGCCTTTTTCCCATCAATATCAATGCAGACTATCTCTGCCGCGAGCTGCTGGGCCACCGCCTGTACGAGCACTGCCGAGCCCACGTTCCCCATCCCAATAATTGCAAGCTTATGCTTTTGCAATATAAACGTCTCCCTCCGAAAATAAAATAATCAATTATTGTAACATTGATATTTTACCAAATAAATTCACCAATGTCTTCAAGGCATTATCAAATTCTTTGATTTCTTCTTCGGAAAGTGTGACCAGAGTTGTCTCCAGGCGAAGCTTGATCATTTGCTGATGATCAGTAACAAATTTTCGGCCCTTTGCTGTTGTTTTTATTCTGACCCGCCGCCGGTCTTTCGTATCGGGAAACCGCTTAACCAATCCATCATTTTCCAGTCTGTCGATAAGCGGTGACAATTGCTGCTTTATTATAGAAAGCCGTTCTCCAATCTCAGAAAAAGTCATGCTCCCTTCATCCCCGAGGATGATCATTATCGCAAACTGATTGACGGGAATAGGCAGGGGGATGTGGCGCAGGATACTATGCTGCATCAGGAAAAGTACTTCTAAAAAACTATCGGAAATTTTCTTTTCATCTGGCATTTCATTATTCCTTTCATTATAGGCTGTAAAACCTTGACTTTTCAATAAATATACTATACTATAATGTTCATTGATAGTAAATATTTATTTACAAACAAAAACTTGTAGTTTTTTTATTTATAAATAATATTTATTATATGGAATATGCTGTAAAATTACTATATAATAATGGATATAAATTTCTTTTTATTTTCCTTGATATTTAGTATTATCACATGTATGGAGGTAGAACGAATTGTTAGCAAAAAGCTGGACAAAAACGATTTGTACTTTTGCTGTTCTCTTGTCAATGCCTATATTATTGTTTGGCTGCGGTGCAAAACAGCAGCAGGCTGCAACGGAGACACAGGTAAAAGCAATGGCTGCTATTCAGCAGGACACACCGCTTTCATTTGAATATGCAGGCGAGGTCAAAGGGACTAATGAAGTAAACGTACAGGCGCGTGTTTCAGGCTCCGTCGTCGCTAAGTATATTCAGGGCGGTGAGCAGGTTTCCGCAGGACAGTCCTTATATAAAATTGACGACGGCACTTATGTAAGCGCATTGAACCAGGCCAAAGCCACTCTGGCTCAGTCACAGGCACAGCTCAGCAATGCCCAGCAGGATCTATCACGTTACGCACAGCTTATAAACAGTAACGCCATCTCCGAACAATCCTATACTAATCAGCAGCAGACCGTTGCCGCTTATCAGGCAGTTGTCGAAGCAAATCTGGCACAGGTAAATAAAGCCGAAAAAGATCTCGGCGATACTGTGGTCAGAGCCCCTGTATCCGGCCGTCTTGATGTCAATGATGTCGCCTCCGGAACATATGCAACTGCCGGCAGTACGACCTTAGTTTCACTCGGTGCTGTGAATCCTGTTTATATTCAATTCAGCATAAGTGAAAATGAATATTTAAAATTCAACCAGATATTCAACGGCAATTTCATAGGTAAAGAAGTAAATGCCACTCTCAGTGATGGCAGCGATTATCCTATAACCGGCAAAGTTGTCGAAGTAGATCGGTCAATGCCTAATGACTCAGGTTCTCTGACCGTTAAGGCACTCTTTGATAATCCTGATAATCTTCTGCTGCCGGGCATGTTTGCCCGTATAAAAATGACCGGAGAAACAGTCAAAGATGCTATTCTTATTCCGCAGCGCGCCGTACAGCAGCTTTTGGATAAATCTTTTGTCATGGTAGTGGGTGACGACAATAAATCTGTTTCCCGAGTCGTAAAATTAGGCTCAAAAGTCGGCAGCTATTATATCGTTGAAGATGGTATAACTCCGGGCGATAAAGTCGTCGTCGAAGGGTTGACTAAATTACGCGAAGGCGTTCCTCTCAACGCAACAATCGTCACGGGTGAACAGCTTGGTCTGTCTTTGGATACCAATACTGATATCTCATCAGCCTCGGATTCGCAGACAAATTCAAATGATGATTCTTCAAGCTCCGGACAAAATCAGTAAGGGGTGAGATAATTTGGCACGATTTTTTATTAACAGGCCGATCTTTGCCATTGTCATATCAATCATTATCGTTCTTGTAGGCCTTATATCCATGTTAAGTCTGCCTATTGCCCAGTATCCGCAGATATCACCACCGACAATTCGTGTCAGTGCCACTTACAATGGTGCAAGTGCAAATGTCATAAATGAAACTGTCGCGCAGGTAATAGAAGAACAGGTAAATGGCGTTGAAGGCATGGATTATATGTCTGCCACATCAAGCGATAACGGTTCATACAGTCTTCAGGTAGTCTTTAATGTAGGCAGCGACGGCGACATTGATTCCGTCAAGGTTCAAAATAAAGTGGCATCAGCAAACTCCAGTCTGCCTTCAAATGTTCAGACAAATGGTGTCACAACTACCAAATCGTCATCTGATATGGCCATGGTATTTTCGCTTTACTCTCCTAATGGTACATACGACAGCATATTCTTAAAAAATTATGCGGACGTTTATTTGACGGACAAGATCAAACGTGTTTCCGGTGTAGGTGACGTAACTGTATTCGGCTCCGACTATGCGATGCGTATTTGGCTGAATCCCGCTAAACTGGCCGAATTGGGACTCACCGCCACAGATGTGATCTCTCTGATTCAAGAACAAAATCAGCAGGCTCCTGCCGGAACGATCGGCGGCCGTCCTTCCTCAGGTGACCAGGAAACCCAATATACCGGCAAGGTTCAGGGGCGCCTTGACAGTGTTGAGGAATTTCAAAATGTAATAATAAAAACAAACAGCAATGGTTCTTTAGTTAGATTGAAAGATGTAGCCCGTGTCGAAACCGGCAAAAAGGACAACAGCATATCGAGTGCATTCAACGGTAAAGACAGTGTCGGGATGGCCATTCAGCTGACCAATACTGCCAATGCCATGGATACAATTGCCGGTGTCAAAAAAGTTCTACAGGATGCGTCTGTTGACTTTCCTCCCGATTTCGCTTATAAAACAGTATTAGATAAAACGGATTATATCCACGAATCCATTGTCGAAGTCGTAAAAACTTTTGTTGAAGCTCTTGTGCTGGTTATGGTTATTATGTTCGTATTTCTGCAAAGCTGGCGGGCAACTCTTATCCCCATGCTGGCTGTACCTGTCTCTCTGATAGGTACTTTTGCTACATTTACCATGCTTAATTTTTCCATAAACACACTTACCTTATTTGCGATGGTGCTGGCCATAGGCTTGGTCGTCGATGATGCCATCGTCGTTATCGAAAATGTCGAGCGGCATATTTCTGAGGATAAGCTTGATCCCAAAGAGGCAACTCGCCGCGCCATGGATGAAGTTTCCGGGCCGGTAATAGCCATCGCATTTACATTGGCTTCAGTATTCCTGCCGGTTGCTTTTTTAAGCGGCATGACTGGTATCCTTTATCGTCAGTTTGCTCTGACCATAGCTATTTCCATGGGACTGTCCGCTTTTGTTGCCTTGTCCCTGACTCCTGCCTTATGCGGTATGCTGCTGAAACCTCATGTTGCAGATGCGCATAAGGGAATAATAGCCAGATTTTTTGCCGCTTTTAATCGTGGTTTTGATAAAATGACACGCGGTTATGTAAAAAATGTTGGTACTTTTATCGGCAAAGCAAAATTTTGTCTGATTTTCCTTGCCATTATCATAGGATTGATGGCATGGATGTTCAAAACACTGCCCTCAACTTTTGTTCCCGATGAAGATCAGGGCTTCATGATAATTTCCGTTACCATGCCGGAAGGAACATCTGCAAATCAGACAGAAAAAACCGTTGCCGCATATGCAGCTTCTCTGCAAAAGATACCGGAAATGCAAAACGTAATGGCTATAACAGGCTATGATATCCTCACAAGCGCAAGCAAATCAAATGCCGGCACATTATTCATCGGTCTTTCGCCGTGGGCCGACCGCAAAACACCACAGACGCAGATCGGTGCAGAAATAGGCACCGCATTCAAGATCGGTGCACAGTTCCCACAGGCATCCGTTATAGCCATGAATCCACCATCCCTGCCGGGGTTGGGCGCAGTAGGCGGCTTCAACCTGCAATTACAGGATATGAGCGGGCACAGTGATGAAGAATTAAACGAAATAGCTCAGAAAATTGTTGCGGCTGCCAATCAGCGTCCGGAATTGCAAAGTGTCTATACAACATTCCAGATAAATACGCCAAACTATCAATTTGATATTGACAGAGAAAAAATCAAACAGCTCGGTGTAAGCCTGGGTGATGTATTCAATGCTCTGCAAATCAATTTTGGCGGATATCCTGTGAATGACTTCAACAAATTCGGCAAAACATATAAAGTTATGCTGCAGGCTGATACAGGTTTCCGCGGTGATGTAGATTCCACCCGATTCATTTACGTAAAAAATTCGGCGGGAACTTTGATTCCACTGAACACTCTGCTCAAACCGCAATTGGAATCGGCACCTACTATCGTAACCAGATTCAATGCCGCAAAAAGCATAACGCTTCAGGGCAGTGCAAAAGCCGGCTACAGTTCGGGACAGGCAATGAATGCTATCCAGGAAGTAGTCAAACAAGCCGCACCTTCAGGTTTTGAAACAGAATGGTCAGGCCAGAGCCGTGAAGAATCAAAAGCAGGCAATACTACCACTCAGGTAATGATCCTGGCGCTGGTATTCGTCTTCTTGTGCCTGGCTGCTCTTTATGAAAGCTGGAGCGTACCTTATGCAGTACTTTTATCAGTGCCTTCAGGCATATTTGGCGCTTTACTGTCAGAAATGCTGTTGAGCCAGCAAAACAGTGTCTACATGCAGATCGGGATCATTATGCTTATCGGCCTGTCCGCAAAAAATGCGATACTTATCGTCGAATTTGCCAAGGTCAGAGTTGATACCGGAATGTCTATCGTAAAAGCAGCACTTGAAGCTGCACATCTGCGCCTTCGCCCTATACTGATGACGTCACTCGCCTTTATCATCGGCTGTCTGCCGCTCGCCATCGCTACAGGCGCAGGTGCGGGTGCACGTAACAATATGGGTATAGCCGTAGTCGGCGGAATGTTTATCGCCACGTTATTTGGCATATTTCTCATTCCTGTAATGTTTGTCATAGTCGAAAAAATTGCAGCATTCTTTGGCAGTAAAAAACAGGAGCATAAAAAGAAAAATCCTGACGAATACATGTAATCTTATTATTTGTGTATAGGGATGTGTATTTAACACATCCCTATATTTTTTTGCCAAAATACGCTATAATGTAAAATATGTGATAGGAGGGTACATTAATGAAAATAATAAACATGTTGAAAATATTTGCAGGAATTTTTGCCGTTTCCGTGTCTTTTGGTCTGCTGTCACCCGCACAGGCTTCGGCCTATACTTATGTCAGCAAAGACTATGGTTACAGCATTGAATGCCCGGAAAAACCACTCGGCGTTATCCCTTTGATAGATCCCACTCAAAAAGGCGAAGTACTCGTTTTTAAAAATGACGGTTACAATATACTGCAGGGATGGATCATCGCAACAAATGCTTTTGACTCATCACAAATACCTGATTTTGACAAAATGACTGACAAGGAATCTCAAAAATATGCCGCTAATTTCGTTATGAACAGTGAAGGAAAATATGAGACCGTATTATTTATTCCTTTGAACGGGCATAAAGTGTTATACGCTGTCGCTCCGCAGGACGTATATGTGGATGCAGACAAAAAAGAAAAGACCGATACCGTAAAAACTAATGTAAGCCAGCGTATCGAAACCTATATTCCCGGTAAAAAGACAAATTATGTCATCGTATTTTTTAAATCAGGAGAAATGACAACACAAGACAGTACCGATTATCAGAATGGCCTGTTGTCTTTCAAAGAACTGCCCGCTGAAGAAAAAACTCCTGCCGGCAGTAAATAAAAACGACTGATATTTACCATATTTTTTATACAAATCCAGTCATCATTTTAAGCAGTCAGCGTATAACTCTCGGATTATTCAAAATTCGGGAGTTATATTTACAGCAAAAGCTGCGCACATTTACGTAAATGGAATAGGAGTAATTATCATGTATAATGCTTCAGCTAAACGTTACGAGCAAATGACTTATCATCACTGCGGAAACAGCGGTCTGAAATTACCTGCAATAGCTTTTGGTCTCTGGCACAATTTTGGTGATACGGCGCTTTATGAAAACATGGAAAATCTTTGCTTAACTGCCTTCGATAACGGAATAACGCATTTTGATCTTGCCAATAATTACGGTCCGGCCCCCGGCAGCGCGGAGAAACATTTCGGCAGAATTATACGGGAACAATTATCAGCCTATCGTGATCAGCTCATAATCAGCACTAAAGCAGGTTATGACATGTGGGAAGGCCCCTATGGCAATTGGGGCAGCAGAAAACACCTCTTGGCAAGCCTGGATCAGAGCCTCCGGCGTCTTGGACTGGAATATGTTGATATTTTTTATCATCACCGTATGGATCCCGAAACACCATTAGAGGAAACAATGGGCGCATTGGCTCAGGCAGTAAAAAGCGGCAGGGCACTTTATGCAGGTCTTTCCAACTATGACGGACCGACATTGGTAAAAGCCGCAGCTATTCTGGGAGATTACCGCTGCCCGTTTATTATCAATCAAAATCGCTATTCGATTTTCGACAGAACTATAGAACAAAACGGACTTAAAGAAACCGCCAAGAAGCTTGGCAAGGGAATTATCGCCTTCAGTCCCCTGGCCCAAGGGATGCTGACAAATCGTTATCTGGACGGCATCCCTGCAGACAGCCGTATTAAAACCGACGGCCGCTTTTTAAAAGCCGGCAGTCTGACACCGCAGAAGCTCGAACAAATAAGAAAACTTGACAGCCTGGCTGCGAAGAGAGAACAAACCCTAGCAGAAATGGCCCTAAGCTGGATATTGCATGACGGAGTCGTAACAAGTGTTCTTATCGGTGCGTCTAGACCCGAGCAAATTATAAGTAATATTAAGGCTGCGGATAATACAGCTTTTTCTGAACAGGAATTAGCTGAAATAGATGCGATAAGTATCCCTGCTTTATAGAATTCCGACTTTGAAACCAAAATATTTCAGGGGCTGCCGTATGAAGTGAAAATAACTTCATGCGGCAGCCCCTGTTTTTTTACTTATTAAGCGTTCTTTCTTTTACTCTGTAAAAGTAGGGCGATGATACCACAGCTGCTATAAAGAAAACAGGTAATATATAGCGAATATACCCATTAAAATTTAAAAGTATATTGCCGACTACACGATCATTGATTATCATAGATGCTGAAGTGTATGCCAGAATGGAAGCCCCTAATATAATAAGCGCAGGATATTTATCCATGCATTTTGCTATCAGGCCGCTGCCCCATACAACGATCGGCACGCTTATTAACAGACCGGCCACAACCAGGGCAAAGCTCCCATGCGCCGCTCCCGCTATAGCTAAAACATTATCTATCCCCATAACAGCATCAGCTGCTATTATTGTTTTTACCGCACTGCTGAAGTTTGTTGCGGCATTGATTTTCTCTGTTTTTGCCGAAGGATTCAGCAGCTTCATCGCAATTGGCAGCAGCAGCAATCCGCCAACCGCCTGAATATAAGGAATCGTCAATAAATATGCCGCCAAAACGGTCATCAATATCCTTATTATTACGGCACCTGCCGTGCCTATATAGATCACTTTCTGCCGCATATCCTGCGGCAGATTGCGCGAAGCCATAGCAATGACGACCGCGTTATCACCCGCGAGGACAAGATCCAGTATTATTATTGTTCCCAGTGCAGTCAAAAAATCCATTTTTTTCTCCCTTTTAAAATTTTATTGATTTCTAAAATTTATAAAAAAAGACTTTTAATGCGTGTAAAACACACATTAAAAGTCTCACTTACGTTGTTAACGACCTCACTGCCAGATGCGCTGTAAGCTGCATCAGTGTTGTTGACAGCAAAGTTCCAGTTACTCCCTTTTAATTATGATTAAATTATATATTATCAATATAATACTTGTCAAGTAATATATATACAATCCTGTTCTCTGAGATATGTATTGCTTCTACTGTATTTTCCAAGCATCAGCAGCTGTCACAACCTTATTTGCAGTTTGCCATCGTTGCTCCCGAGCCGCAAAGATTTTCAAAATCATCAGTAAAAGCTTTTACCGCAGCCGCTACAGAATCATTTTTTAAAAGCCCCCGCAGCACAGACGGTCCAACAGTGGCTGCGCCCACACCATATTCACACAATGCCAGTACCTGCTGTGAATTTTTAAAACTGGCAGCCAATACTTCCGTATGCAGATGGTTTTTCTTGAAAATATCATGTATTGCCTTAGCCGTACGAATGCCGTCAGCGCCAAGATTATCTATCCGGTTAACATAAGGAGCAGCATAATCCGCACCTGCCTTGCCTGCTAAGAAGGCTTGCATTTGTGTGTAAATGGCCGTTGCCGTAATATTGGCTCCTTCCTTTTTCAGCATCTTGATTGCCTTAAGGCCTTCATCGACCACAGGAATTTTAATATATGTATTTTCTCCCAATTCCCTCTGAATACGATGTGCGTCCTCAACTATTCCTTCAGCATCAGCGGCAACTGCCTGAACATGCAGCATTGCTTTTTCTCCAAGGAAATCACGTATTTCACGCAGTACGGAAAATGGGGCTTTTCCGTTTTTGGCTAAAATAGAAGGGTTTGTTGTTACCCCGTCTATCGGCATAAAAGCCGCTAATTTTTTTATTTCGACAATATTTGCATCGTCGATCAATAATTGCATTCTTAATTCCCCTTTCTGATAATCAGCCTCTGGTCTTTCCTCCGGCTATATTAAGTGTTACACCGTGTACATAACCGGCTCTGTCGCTGCTCATAAAACATACTGCATCTGCTACTTCACTCAGTTTGCCGGAGCGGCCTAAAGGTGTTGTTGAGGTTTTTGAATAACCAGCCCGCAATTGATCAACCGTGATATTCCTTGTATACGCAAGTGCGGTTTCATACTTTATTGTGCGCAGACCCGTGGCTTCCATAATACCGGGAGCTATGCCTACCACACGTATATTATGCTTGCCCAGCTCTTTGCACCATGATCTTGTGAGTGAATTAAGAGCATTTTTAGTAGCAGCATAAACGCTCTGTCCTTCAGAACCTTCCAATCCGCTTTCGGATGACATATTAATGATGACTCCGCCGCCCTGTTTTATCATCTGCCGTGCCGCTGCCTGGGCACAAAAGAAAACGCCCTTCATATTGACATTGCAGACCAGATCCCAGACCTTTTCGTCCAGTTCATACTGACCGCCTTCATCCTTTGGATCCACCAAAAGACGAGGTATGTTTATTCCTGCGTTATTCACCATCACATCTACACTGCCGAACCGTTCTACAGCCTTATCTATCATGGATTTAACAGATGCCGCTTTTGTAACGTCAGCCACTGCATAAAGAAAATTGTCTTCATTCATTCCGTCTATTACCGGTGCAGCCGGATTCATATCAGCGACCACTACTTTGCTGCCCTGCGCAAGAAAAGCTTCGGTTACCGCTTTACCTATACCTGATGCACCTCCTGTAACCACAACTACTTTATCTTCAATATTTAACCAGCTCATAAAAATCCTTCTTTCCGTTATTTACCTGTCCAAACTGATAATAAGCTCCATAAATTTCTGCATATCTTCAATTTCATCAAGCCCGTCTACCAGAATTTCCAACTCATCTCCAGCTCTGACCAGCATGCCGAGAACAGCCACCATATCTGCCGCGCGAGCTAATTTTTTCCCTTTTTTACGCAAAAAAATACTGCTGCCCGATTTTCTGGCAAAAGCGGCCAGTCTGGCTGCATAAGCCGCGTGCAGTCCGAGAGGATTTTCAATAGTCATTCTGCGGGTGATCATTATTCTATTATCTCAATAACAGTACCTATTTTGATAGGTCTATGAGATTTTTTTTCCACAATGATGGCTCCCGGCAGACTATTGTCCTTTTCAGCAGTGAAATTTACCGTTAAATGTCCGAGTCCATTGAGATTTTTTTCAGCCAGCTCACCCACATGCAGTATTTCAAATTTTTCTCCGTCTATTGAAAAGAACTGCCCTGGTTTGATCGTTTTTACGGTCTGAACAATGGGAATGGTATAACAATAATCTTTCAGTGTATCCGGTGCATTGTCACCAAAGAGGATTACCATTTCTTCACCAAAAGCGGTGACATCTTTTCCTGCATTAATAATTTTGTTGCTGTAAATTACTTTCATTGTCATCATTCCCATCCTAGAATAGTTATCATTGAAGGAAAAGACTTCGTCATCCACAAAAAAATTCTACGCTGCCGACAAAGCCTTTTCTTTTTTATTTATACATACCAAAACTAAACAGCCAGCCGACTAAAACACGCGGCACGCCTATGATGAAGCGTGAATAAAGAACTGCCGGTACCCCGACTTCTACCGTTTCGGCCTCTGCTTCGGCAAGGCCAAGCCCTACCGGAATAAAATCGCAGGCATTTTGTGTATTAATTGCCATCAGTGCGGGTAATGCTAGATTCGGATCAATATGGCCCTTACCTATTTCCACACCTATCAGTGTACCAATTATTTGTGCAATGACTCCTCCGGGACCAAGCAACGGTGAAAGAAACGGCAGCGAACAGATAAAACCCAATATTACCAATCCTATCATATTTCCGGCCAATGGCACCAGCAAATTGGCAAACCAGTCACCAAAACCGGAACCGTTGATAATACCGATAAGCATGGCGACAAATCCCATAAAAGGCAAAATGGTGTTGATTATAGAATTGACGGCATCCCTGCCGGCCTGATAGAATATGGAAACGACTTTTCCGGCTCCCATGCCGATTTTTTGGATAAAGGTATTGGATGATGTTTCACCCATAGTCTGAGAAACTTTTTTATCTGCCGAATATTTAAATTTGCGTTCGCTTTCAGCCGGAACTTCCGCAGCTTCTTCTGTCACCGCAGCACTGTCTGCCGGCTTAATGTTATCCAGTGTAACGCCTGATACATAAATGTCCTCTGTTATATATTTAGCCAGAGGACCGCTCTTGCCCACAGGGTTAAGATTGATGGTCGGGATACGCTTCTGCGGATAAATGCCGCATCGCAAAGTGCCTCCGCAATCAACAATAACCAGAAAAATTTCTGTTTCCGGCACGGAAGTTTTAAAACCATTTATGACGCGGCAGCCCGTCAGCTGTTCTATTTTGTCCGCAATTTCAGGTTTAGCCCCACCGGCCGTGATATACAAAAGAACATCTTTGCCATCCTGCGGTTTAACTGTCAATGGTCCGCCAAAACCGGCGCTGCCTTTTTCTATTTTAATTGCCCTATATTCTGTCATCATTTTTTCCTCTCCTTCCTATTCTGTTTTCAATTTATTACTGAGTTCTATTTTTTGCTGTTTCATTACAATTTTAGTAGTAAAATCTGTTATCCAGCCTGCAAAAAAATTCATTACCAAACCTAAAAGCAAATATCTTAATGCCAGCGGTGTAGCATCAAGTCCCAATGTTGTTATCCCGTTGGCGATCCCCAGCCAGATGAACAATTCTCCGACATTGATATGCGGGAAAATACCGCTGTTGGTATGGCAATGATAGGCCGCCGATGCGTAATAGCTTGGTTTCATGCGTTCCGGCAAGAACTTACCCATGGAAAGAGCCATCGGATTGCCCAGCATAAATGCGGAAAGAAACGGCAGCACGCCGTAAGCGAGTAATACATTTTTAGAACATACTTTAGCAAAACTATTGATCTTGTCCTGACCGATAAAAGCGATAAGAGAGTTCATAAAAATCAATAATAGCAAAACCTTCGGAACTATGCCGGTTACCCAGGAAACAAAAGTTTCTGCGCCCAAAGTAAACAGGTTCATAAATCCTGCTGCTAAATTTACTGCAAAATCCATAATCTTTTCCTCCTAATTTAGTTGTCTTTTTTTACGGATCTGAATTTAAACATATCCAGAAGTCGTCCGAAAGGACTTTTTCTTTCCGGCAAAGTTCCGCCGGAAGTAATTATATTGTAATTATTGCGGGCATCCATAACAGCCTGTGTCAGCGACTTGGAATAATGCGCTGCCTTACAGTCTTCCTGTGTCAGACCGCCCACATATTTACCTGTAAATGATTTATTGATATCTTTGTAACCGGCGAACACTGTCACACCCTGAACATATTTACCTTTTTTTATCACACCTTTTCCGTCAATCAGAAAGAGCACTATCACACCGGCTCTTACAACACCGCTGTACCTCCCTATAGCGACCCTGCCTTCCCGCCTGAATTCACGGTAATGTTTGGTAAACTTATTCATTTGCAGAAAGGTCAGTATATACTGGAGCACAAAAGCAAAAAAACCAAAAATTATAATAGCCATAGTATTCATGAAAACCCCTCCTCAATTAAATAAATCACAATCCTTAATAAAATACATCAATATATCATTATAATTTGTAAGTTTTGACATATCTTCAACAACCTTCTGACTTGATGCCATACTTATTATTTCATCATATATCTTTACCAAAATAGCATCATCATTAGGATCTGCAGGAACGGCTACCAGAAAGATTACTTTCAGCTCCGGATACAGTTCATCATTCAGCCCGTCAGGAATAATTCCGAGAGAAATTACTATATCACCCCCACTGTCATATCTGGCATGGGGAAAAGCCACACAATGATCCAAAACCATCGAGGATTTCGCCTCACGCTGCTGTATCCTGCCCCAAAACTCTTTTTCCAGCTGCCCTTCATCCATTAAACCGGCAATCATTGTATGCACACACTCGCTATAGTTGAGATCGCTGCCCAATACCATTACTCTTTTTTCAGTAAGGAGATTAAACACGATAGACCGGACGCCATGCAGCAAGGGGATTTGCAGCTGATGGGCATACCTTATTCGATCTATACTATTTTTCAGATAATCCTCATCAACGACTTCATTGATAAAAATCACCGGAATCTGTCTGTTCATATCCGTTTTTACTGTGGATATCAGCAGATCATATCCTTCCAGATCACTTTCACTCAGCTGTTCATTGTATATAAAAATATCAATAACCGTACCGCGTTCAAAAATTTTCTGGAGCTGTGACATTATGAGCTTTGCCCTTGCTCTGCCGGTTCCGCATATCAATGCCACTTTATATGCATTAGAACTGCTCTCCTGTTCGGTCAGGAATATCTGAAAATACGCTGTCAAAAAACCTACTTCATCTTCCGGGATACGCAAGTGCATCCTTTTTTCTATGACTTTTTTTGCAATCAATGCCATATGATATGCTACCGTATATTTTTGCTTGATATCATCATTGCCTTGATTATGCATCGTCAATCCATACCGCAGTCTGTTTGTCAGAAAATAATTGTGATAGACGAATTCATCCAAAACATCACTATTTTTTTCATCCAATGTTATATCCATTTTCTCCTTGATCGCGGCTATGATTTCCTCTGTTATCTTCAGCACATCATCAGAAACCGTTATATTTGATTCAAGTGAAGAAATATCATAGGGAGTGCGCATGCTTATGAGCGGTATAGTCAAAAACAATCTTTCATTTACAGAAAGAACAATCCCCAGCATTGATTCCAGCTTGTCAAAACTATTCTGCAAAAATTTATAGTAATAATGATTAGCCAGCTCCTGATATTTTACGTCCAGAGAAATAAGTGCATGACCTTGTCTGCTGCGGTTAACACTCAAGGTCAGATAACGGAAAAAATGCTCAATGACAATCTTGTCAAGCTTAAGAGAACTGAGCTCTTTTTTTATCATATCCATAATATCAATCGGCAGCTCCGGTTCAGTGCAAATAATATTATAATTATTATCCAGCACAAAAAACCGCAGGTTCAGCTCCTCACCAAGCAAACTGATACCTATATTGGACTGCCCCTGAATAGTAAGATTATAATTTTGAAGAATCCCCTTAAGTGTGTTCATATCTTTGATCAGCGTAGACCGGCTTATATTCATTGCATAAGCAAGTTCATCAATGAGATAAGGCGAATCCGTATTCATGAGCATATCGACAATAAATGCCATTCGCATCTGCGGTGAATCAAAATTTGAATTTCTTCGTTCAATTCTGCTCCGCTGCTTTTGATATTGGGGGAAGTCTGTTATATACAACTTAGCAACCGACCGATTCAAGTCAATCAATGCACTGCCTTTTAGTTCTGCATTGATATCCCTGATATCATTTTGAACTGTCTTTGTGCTGACACCAAGGCGTCTGCTCAAATCGACGATGGCAAATTCGGATTTATATTCCAGCAGCTTGATTATTTTAATTGAGCGGTTTTCAGTATCAAACCATTTCATCTTAAAGCTCCTTTCCCCTCCGACAATTACAGTATATTATTTCAGAGAGCTCTTGTTAATATCGTCTTTTTCTAATTTTCAGAAATGACTTAATCTACATTTTTTCCTGATTTTGGAAAAATGCAATATGGCGGTCACTGAGAATATTTTATACTATATCCGCAACGTTTAACACTGTCAATTTCAATTGACTTTTTAATAGATAAATAGTATGCTACATACTGAAGAGAAAGGAATTTTAAATGATAAAAAAAGTATCATACAAAGATCAGGTCTATCAATATTTAAAACAGGCTATTGTCAAGGGCGAGATCAACCCCGGAGAAATTTATTCCGAGCAGATGTTCGCTGATCAGTTGGAAGTTTCCCGCACACCGGTAAGAGAGGCCGTTCTCCAGCTCAAACATGAGGGCCTTGTCGAAATTTACAACAACCGCGGCATCAGTGTAAAACCTATTTCCATTGACGACATAAATCAGATCCTGCAGGCAAGAACAGCTATAGAAGGCTACAGTGTCAAATATCTCACGGAACGTATCACTTCAGCAGAAGGCCAAAAATCACTTAAACAATTGCTGGCCTGTCTGAACGAAACAGAAAGCCTTTTAGAAGAATCCACTGGCCATTATAAGTACATGAAGGCTGATATAGAATTCCATGGGATCATTGTGCACTTTACAAAAAATATGTATTTTATAAAAACAGTGGATCAGATGAGAACGAGATTGGAACAGGTCACAGTCAATTCATTGACCTTCAAAAACCGCCACAGAGATGCTCTGTCCGAACATAAAAAAATTTTTGAGGGAATTTGCAGCGGCAATGCCGAAAAAGCCGAAAATATTTTTATTGAGCATATGCTGATAACAGGGAATATTCTGAAAAAAATGTTTTGATGTAAAATCAATAATATATTATATAAATTTAATATGTTATTGATTTTATATTAACTAGCATGCAACGTGCTACATGTAATATATTATAAAATATTTCAAGGGGGATTCAATATGTCAAAAATAGGTTTTATCGGTCTGGGAATTATGGGAAAACCCATGGTAAAAAATTTACTCAAGGCAGGCATCGAAACAACTGTTTACGACATCAATACGATCGCGGTGACAGAGCTTGTGAAGCAGGGCGCTAAAAAAGCGGATTCACCGAAAGAAGCTGCCGTAAATAAAGATGCCGTCATCACAATGGTGCCAAATGCAGCCATCGTCAAAAATATTTTAGAAGGCGAAAACGGTATTCTTGCCGGTGCATCCGAAGGTACGGTAATAGTCGATATGAGTTCTGTTTCACCTGTGGCTTCACAGGAATTTGCCAGACTTGCAGCCGAAAAAAGCTGCCCTTTCCTCGACTCGCCGGTAAGCGGCGGAGAACCGGGTGCTGTTGACGGAACATTGGCCTTCATGATAGGCGGTGAAGAAAAAAATGTTGAAAAAATAAAAGATGTCTTTGAAGCGATGGGCAAATCAATAACTATTGTCGGTCCGAACGGCAGCGGTTCGGTGGCAAAGCTTGCCAATCAGATCATGGTGAATCTCAACATTGCAGCCGTTTCGGAAGCGCTTGTCCTTGCACAGAAAGCAGGAGCAGATCCTAAAAAAGTATTTGAAGCAGTCCGCGGCGGTCTTGCCGGCAGCACCGTCCTGGATGCAAAGGCACCGATGATGTATAGTCGTAATTTTAAACCGGGCGGAACTCTCGCTATTAACCTCAAGGATATTACAAATGTTATGGATACAGCTAAGAGCCTTGAGGTACCGTTGATTCTCACGAGCTCATTACAGCAGATCATGCTCAGTCTTAAAGCCGACGGTCATATTATGGATGATCACAGCGGCATTGTTCAATTCTATGAAAAAATATCCGGAGTCACAGTAAAGACGGAAGAGTAAAATAATCGTTTTAGAAAGCAGGAAGCATTTATTATGGTGAAAATACTGAAAAATGATATTTTTAAGCAGATTCCATCAGTTGATGAAAATAAAGTTGATGAGCTGCTTGCTGAATCCTTCGCAAATTTTAATAAAAAAATTATAGTACTTGATGATGACCCTACCGGCGTGCAGACCATCCATGATGTTTCTGTATATACAGATTGGTCTGCCACAAGCATTGCCGCAGGATTTGCGGAAAGCCGTTCTATGTTCTTTATTTTGACCAATTCACGTGCATTTTCTGCCGAACATACTAAAAATATCCACGAAGAAATAGCACAGCGTATCATAAAGGAAAGCAAAAAAACGGGCAGGGACTTTATGATTATAAGCCGCAGCGATTCGACGCTCCGAGGACATTATCCGCTGGAAACGAAGGTACTGCGTGATACCCTTGAAAACGGCACCCCCGCAAAAATTGACGGTGAAATCTTAATGCCTTTCTTTAAAGAAGGCGGGCGTTATACGATAGGCAATATTCATTATGTGCAGGAAGGCGCTGCACTTGTGCCCGCCGGTGAGACAGAATTTGCCAAAGACAAGACCTTCGGTTATAAAGCCTCTGATATGCGTATGTATGTGGAAGAAAAAACTCATGGTGAATATAAGGCAAAAGATACAGTGTGTATTTCTCTTGACGATCTGCGGAAACTCAGCATCGATTCGATCTGTCATCAGCTTATGCAAGTGAACGATTTTAATAAGGTCATCGTTAATGCCATTGATTATGTTGATGTCAGGGTATTTACTGCTGCGCTTTTAAATGCTATGAAGGCAGGCAAAAATTTCATGTTCCGCACGGCAGCCGCATTTACAAAAGTGATCGGCAATATATCAGATAAGCCTCTCTTGAGTAAAAAAGAACTGGTCACCTCAGGAAATAAAAACGGCGGTCTTATTATCATTGGTTCTCATGTACAGAAAACCACAGAACAGCTTAATGCATTGAAAAAGGATGAAGATATAAAATTCATAGAGTTTAATCACCTTTTAGTTCTCGATCCCCCCCAATTGGAAGAGGAGCTTATCAGAATAATAAAAACCGCTGAAATTTCTATCAGGAAAGGTCAGACAGTAGCTGTGTTTACCGGCAGGACACGTCTTGATGCCGGCTCGGAAGAAGAATCACTGCGTTTTTCTGTCAAGATTTCGGAAGCTATCACAAACATAGTCAGCCGCTTGTCCATCCAGCCAAGTTTTCTTATCGCCAAAGGCGGGATCACTTCAAGCGATGTTGGTACAAAAGGGCTTTCCGTCAAACATGCTTTGGTTCTCGGTCAGGTAGCACCCGGCATTCCGGTCTGGAAAACAGGCAGTGAAAGCAAATTTCCTGATATGTCTTATATCATTTTCCCCGGCAATGTGGGAGCTGCAGACACGTTGTATAACATAGTCAGAATGCTCAGCATTCATTGAAAGGATTCAGGTGAAAAATATGCTGATCAATCTGCAGCAGGCACTTCGTTTTGCCGAAGAAAAAGGGATAGCAATAGGTTCCTTCAATATTTATAATGTGGAATCCCTGCAGGCTGTGCTGCAGGGTTCCAGTAAGACAAAAGTGCCCGTCATTCTTTCATTTGGCGAAGCTTACGATAAGCATATGCCATTGGAAGCTATGGCAGCCATGGTTCAATTTTATACGCAAAAAACAAACCGCTCATTTGTTCTTCATCTTGATCACAGCAGAAATATAAAAACCATAGAAAGAGCTCTCAACTGCGGGTTCACATCTGTAATGTACGACGGTTCTTCCATGCCTCTTCAAAAAAATATAGAACAGACGAAGCTCATATGCACCCTGGCGCATGCCGTAGGTTCAAGCGTGGAAGGGGAGCTTGGTTATATGAATGAAGAGGATGGCTCCTCTTTCGATGAAAAAGCTTTGCGGCACGGTTACACTTCTGTAGCGGCGGCAAAAACTTATGCCGCCGAATCCTGTGCGGATGCATTAGCTATAGCTATCGGTAATGCGCACGGCATTTATAAAGGAATTCCGGTACTTGATTTTACACGCCTGCAGGAAATTCACCAAGCCATACGGCTGCCTCTGGTACTGCACGGCAGCTCTGGAATTCCATACGATGCATTACGCGAAGCAATTAATCTGGGAATTCGGAAAATAAATATTAATACAGAAATATCTATTACAGGTATAAGGGCAGCCAGAAAATTTTTAGCGGAACATACCGATAAAAATACACGGTTTGAAGCAATGACCAAATTCTCTGAAGAAAATATGGCTGCAACAGTAAAAGAATATTTGGACTGCTTTACATTAGGCAAAATATAATTTCAGGAGAAAATGAATGGAAACTGCATTTTTAGTCGGCACTTTATTTACCGCGATTTTGCTGGTGGTGTTTTTGATCATGAAAGCCCGTCTGCACGCATTTGTCAGTCTTGTCGTTGCCTGTCTTTATGTCGGGTTTATAACCGGCATGCCTCTATCCAAGATCTGTGCATCAATCGAAGCGGGTATGGGAAGTACACTCGGTTTTTTAGCCACAGTGCTCGGTCTGGGCAGTATTCTGGGAAAGATGCTCGAGGCCTCAGGCGGTGCGGAAAGACTTGCCCGTACACTGATCTATGCCTTTGGTAAACGGCGGGCAAATTGGGCAATGATGGTAGTAGGGCTTATTACAGGCATACCTGTTTTTTTCCAGGTAGGCTTTGTCCTTTTGATTCCTCTTGTCATAAGTGTTGCCAGAGCTACAGGCCTTTCCATAGTTGCCATCGGCGTACCGATAGGTGTATCACTGCAAATAGTCCATTGCATGCTGCCCCCGCATCCTGCCGCAATGGCTATAGCCGCTACATTGCACGCAGACATAGGTAAAGTGATCCTGCTTGGTCTTATTGTCTGCATAATTGCCGCTGCGGTGGCCGGCCCCATTTGGACAAGTTTCATCAAAAAAAATATAAAAGCGGAACTGCCCGCTCTGTCAAAGGAGCTGAAGCAAACTCCCGACTCCGCGCTTCCCAATTTTGGTATTACGCTTTTCACCGTTCTTCTGCCTATGCTGATCATGGTGTCCAAAACTTTATTTGACCTGACTGCATCCAAAGATTTCCAATATATTGAGCTCATCAATTTTATCGGCAATCCTATAGTCGCTCTTTTGATATCGGCATTTTTTGCTTATTGGTCGCTCGGCATTAACAGAGGATTTTCTATGCAGGACCTGCTCAAATTTACCGATCAGTCTTTTGCTCCCGTTGCCGGAATATTGCTCGTCATCGGTGCCGGCGGAGCATTCAACAGAGTGCTCATTGACAGCGGCCTTGGTACCAAACTGGGTGATATACTGACCTCGCTTGATATGAGTCCCCTTATTCTGGCGTGGGTAGTAGCTGCTGTAATGCGTTTTTCGGTGGGCTCCGCCACAGTTGCCATGATGACTGCCGCCGGCATAGTATCTCCCATGCTCGCTCAATATCCATCGCTTGACCCCGCTGTAGTTGCCCTTGCCGTCGGTTCCGGCGCCATCTGCTTCTCCCATGTCACGGATTCGGGATTCTGGATAGTGAAGGAATACTTTGGCCTTACCGTGGAGGGTGCGCTGAAATCATACACGCTTGCTACATGCATAGCTTCGGTAACGGCAATAATATCCACACTGATAATTTCTAAGATTGTTTTTTAACTGATTTTTATGTATTATCCGACATTCTGTTTTTCATATTGCATTATTTCAAGCCAGGATTATTTTTAATCCCGGCTTTTTTACTTGCAATTACAGTAATTTTCAGAAAAGCCATCAGCAGAATGTCTACTCTGATCATATTATGTTAAAATATATAAATAAATTGCAGTATATGATGTGCTGTTTTCCGTTCTTCACCTGTTACCGCAAGCAAAAATACTGCTGGGGAATAATCATCTATTTAAAAGGAGGGAAGGTTCCTTCCGGGGAATCATTTATGGAACAAACAAAAATAATAACCGCCGTCAGTATATTTGGCAGCGGTCGCAGCCGCTACTTTCGTCTGCAGCTTTGCATTGAGGGCATAATCATCGGCATAATCGCCGGCCTAGTCATCTCTGCCTACCGCGGTCTTCTGGAAGCTTCGGAACTGCTGCGGCCATGGCTGTATAAACACTTTTCATGGGCTGATTGGCCTTTATTCGCCGTTTATTGCGGTTTTATTCTATTTTTTGCCTTTTCACTTTATTGGCTCGTAAAAAAAGAACCTCTTTCTGCCGGCAGCGGCATCCCCCAAATCAAAGGTATACTGCTTGGCAAAATACATATGAATTGGCTGAGCGTACTGCTCTGCAAATTCGTCGGCGGAGTTATCGCCATAGGCGCTGGTTTGTCATTGGGGAGAGAAGGCCCGAGCGTACAGCTGGGAGCTGCGCTTGCTCAGGGCATAAGCCGCGGCAGAAAGCGTTCACGTATGGAAGAACGTCTTCTGCTGACAAGTGGAGCATGCGCCGGTTTAGCTGCGGCATTCAATGCACCGCTGGCTGGCATCATCTTTGGTTTTGAAGAACTATATAAAAATTTTTCTCCTCTGGTGCTGATGGGAACAGCCGCAGCATCGGTGACCGCCGCGGCAGTAACAGCCATATTTTTCGGTGAAACACCGGTATTTCATACAGGCATCCTGCCCGTCCTGCCGTTAATAATGTACGGCCTGTTATTCTTACTGGGAGTATTTATCGCTATTTTAGGTATAGTCTTTAATGCCTCGCTCTTCAAATCTATGAATTGGTTTGAAAGACAAACCCCGTTAAAAAAAATGTGGAAACCTGCTTTACCGTTATTTACAGCTGTCGTTCTCGGCTTTATACTGCCTCAAATTTTAGGCGGTGGCAATAATTTGGTCGATGTTCTGGTGAAAGGAAATTACGGACTGGCATTTTTATGTATCCTCTATGTCGGGAAACTTTTATTTACTGCTATGTCTTTCGGTTCCGGTGTGCCAGGTGGTATCTTCCTGCCTATGCTTGTTCTCGGTGCACTGGGCGGCAGTATTTTCAGTCATCTGGCGGTATTATTGAGTACCGATGCTGCCTTTTACAATACTAATTTTATAGTCTTTGGCATGGCCGCCTATTTTGCCGCTGTGGTTAAAGCGCCCGTGACCGGCAGTATATTGATAATGGAGATGACAGGGTCTTTTCAGCACATGCTGGCATTAATCTGTGTTTCCATGACGGCTTACGTAATAACCGATCTGCTGAAGGGCAAGCCGATATATGATTCTCTCCTGACTCACTCGCTGCGCAACCATCCGAAAATAAAAGAAAAACTTCACTACAAGAGGCTCCTTTTAGAAAGAATTGTGGGCAATGGCAGCACCGCTGATGGTAAGTTTGTCAAATCAATCGAGTGGCCTGTGCACAGTCTTATCGTCAATATAAAGCGGGGAGAGGATGAGATCATACCAGATGGACAGACACGACTGCAATCCGGTGATTATATCTATGTTCTGATACACGAGAATCAAATTGAAAAATTACAGGATATCTTGTCCGAAAAAAATATTATGTAAACTTATTCATAATTATATGCAGGTTTATAAACCACAAAAAGTTCTTATTTTAGCGCATATTCAACTAAAGATAAGAACTTTTTTTATTATTCAGATCGTCCGTCATGCACGTACATATAGCACAGCAATGTTTCTCTATTTGATTTTACCGCATTAATTGAAACCGTAATAAATATACTTTTATCAGTGCGCGTTGTAAAGGCTTCTGTCAATATCACCGTCCGTTTTTCCTCATATGCATGCAAAATAGCCTTTTTCAGCATGTCCAGATTTTGTTCATCCAAAAGATTTTTCATATTTCCACCGGTAAGCGCCATAAAAGCCTTTTTCCTGTATCCTGTCAGCTTGTTGAAATTTCTGCTTACCTGCCTGGCCCACAGTTCATCATCGCAAAGCTCAAATATACCAAATGCCGCAGGTATATTGTCAAATATTTTCTGTATCTCTGCATAAATGCTGCCTTGATGTGAAACCTCTTCCAGCGCCATATAAATGATATGATAATCATTTTCTTTAACAATACAGCTGATATGTGTCAGCAGATGCAGCAGACTTCCATCTGAAGTATATCTTCTTATATGACAATGTGTCACATCGTTTTCTGCACAGGTTTTGCCGATACTCTCCAGCAATTCCATACGATCATCCTCATACACATAATCGAGAACATTGTCCTGGAGCGCATAAAAACTCTTAATACTATGCTTGAATATATAGAAATAACTGTCATTTGCCCGCAAAAGCCGTAGATTGCCCTTCGTAAATTCATAAATCCCTATCCCGCATGTTATACTATTGAAAAGCAGATTAAATTTGGCATTCGGGTCGAAGAAATCTTCTATCTGCAAAGGCAGCGTACAGGGACAAAGCTCCGCCGCCGACGGCAGATATTCCATTTGATCGATGAGTTTTTCGTAATCTTTAACGGGAATAGGCCGGGAATAATAATATCCCTGCACCCAGCTGCAGCCTATGGATTGCAGAAATTCTGATTGCTGCAAGGTTTCCACCCCTTCTATAATAATGGGCAGTTCCAAACATTTCGCCATATATACCACAGCATTCAGTATTCTGCCACTGCGGTTATTTTGGCTGGTATTCTGCAAAAACTTCAAATCCACTTTCAAAACATTTACATTTACATCTTTAAGCATATTCAATGAAGAATAACCGCTGCCAAAATCATCCATAAGAATAATAAAACCCATTTTTTGCAATTTTTGAGTAATATCAACGATTTGTTCAGGATTATTAAAATAGGCACTTTCCGTTAATTCAAGTTCTAGGAGCCGTGCCGGAATATTATATTTTTTGATAAGCTCATCCAAAAAGCCTACCAATTCATCACTATATAAATCAACCCTTGATATATTTACTGATATAGGATGGATCGGCCTGCCTTCATCCAGCCATCTGCGCAGCAGTTTACAGACCTCTTCCCATATATATTTATCAAGGCTGAAAATAAAACCATTTTCTTCAAAAATGGGTATAAATCTGTTTGGTTCAATAAATCCCTTTTGCGGATGAAGCCAACGTACAAGAGCCTCCGCGCCAATTATTCTACTTGTACTCAATTCATATTTAGGCTGTAAATAAAACAAAAACTCGCGATTTGTCAATGCCTTATTCATATCATTGATAAACCCTTGTTCATCTATCAATCGCTGATGCATTGTTTCATCATATTCACCGCAAGTCATAAAATAACGGCCTTTTACTTTTTTCAATGCGAGATTGGCCTTGTCACACATTGCGCTTACATTTATACTTCTATTGCTCACGGCATAAACACCAAAGCATAATATAACTTTATAATTGTGTCTAAATGCTGCGGCCATTTTGTTAAGTATATCCATAAAACGCTGTCTGTTGTCATTTTCTGCCGGATAGCATAAAACAAATTTATCCGCATACAGCCGGCCATAAACCAGAGGTGTTACGGCAGTACTGCGGAGACATTCGGCGATCTGCCTGAGCAGCTGATTTCCGATTTCCTCCCCAAAGATTTCATTTATGACCTTAAACCGTTCTATATCCACACACATCATTTCAAACGATATACCGCTGTTTTCTGCTATAACCATACGTGTCTTTTTATAAAAGGTTTCCTTATTATAAATGCCTGTCAATTCATCATACAACAGTGAAGATAAAAAGTGCTCATTGATTTTCTTTAGCGGACCAATGTCTATAATTACACTGTTAAGGACAAAGCTGCTTTCCTCCATTGTCATACAGCAGCCTGATTCTATTACGGAAACCGGTCTGCCATTTCTATTTTTTAATCGATATCTCAGCTGGTATGTATTATCCTTTTGCAGCTGCCGCCGCTGCTCACGCCGTATATCCTCAATATTTCCCGCATAAATCAATTCGTCCATATAATTAAGTTTATCAGAACTGCTGTACCCTAAAATGCTGCCAAAATCATCATTATAGTAGCGTATCTCATTTCTGCCGCCAATAGTATAGATAATATGCCCGTTTCTGACACAGTCATTGGCAGCCGCCTCCCCACCGGCAGGCATATACATGCTGTCTGCCGTTTTATGCATATTATTAAAATATCTGTTGACACTGTCATTCTCTTCTGCAATATGAATGCCCTTTATCGCAGGACACGATCTTCTTATATTGTAGATAAATAGGATATAGTAATATTTTAAAATCTGACTGCCGTTCAAATGCAAAATAAGCTCACTTCTGATGGTAATGCTTTCTTCATCGGCGTTATCTTCGTAAAAATGCTCATCAATTATTCTGCAAGGATTCACATAGGCATATTCATTTTTTAAAAATTCGGAAAAGGCATTTTCGCCAATAATATATTTGGCGCAGTGACAGCTGAAACCGACAACGGGTTCCTCCAATAGTGCCAATATACCCTCTATTCTGCCAAAGCCATAAAATTCATTTATAAGTTTTTCTGTCAAAACAAGCAGCTGATCTGATTCCATAAAATACCTCCACCTTCTAATTTTAATATAGCAATATGCTACATGCAAACAGCCATATATATTTTAAAAAATGCTTTGATACTTCAAATGTCTGCCATCTATTACAATTTGCTGCAAAATGCCGCAGCCCTGCCCTGATCTTTTGGCACGATTTAATCAAACCGCTGTTTTATAAATACAGATTCACAAATTTACATATGAAAAAATTATATCTTGCAAAACACTGAATATTAAGCACTACTAAAATGTAAAATGCGGAATCAACAAATTTTACTTTAATACTTAAAATTTCATTCAGAGTATATAAATATACCTGTCCTCTATATTTATATACTCTGAATGAAATATAAGAAATATGTATTTATAAAAACGCGACAATTTTTCTCCTTCGTATTTTTATTATATAGTGCTAAAGGAAATACCTTCCTTGTTTGTTATTTTCTATCATTTGTTTTGAGAAAAATACATTTCAGTCATCGATTCATAATAGTCTCTCCTGAAAAGTATACAGAAAAATGATTTTTACATATTTTTAACATGTTATTGTCTACATAATGTATATTTATCATTTAAATAATAGCCTATATATAAGGGTTAGTCAATCGAAAGTATACATTTACTAGATTCAATTGTTTTTCCATAATACGTAGATTAAACTTTTTGATGTAGGGAGGGATTTTATGCTAAAATGCCTATTTACATCAAGGCTTAGAGAGATTCGTGAGAGTAAAGGTTTAACACAAAAAGAAGCTGCTCGAAAACTTCATATAGGCTACACGAAATATAACCATTATGAAACCGGAAGAAATGAACCGGACATAGACACCATAATCCTGCTCGCACGATTTTATCATGTCAGCACAGATTATCTGATGGGCAATGATGATTTTTTAATAAACACTCATCATCTCTCATTGCTGAAGGAAACCCTCATTACCGAAATAATTTCTGCAGATGACGAGATAAATACAGAAATCGGGCATTATCTGGATTATTTAAAAACAAAACAAGAAATTGCCGGAAAAAAGAAATAATTATTTCATTTTACTGTTTTGAGCTGCCTGAAGGATATACAGTCAAAAATTTTTCTTCCTTCAAAATTTTTGTATTTAATCAATCCTCTGCTTTTTCAAAGCAATATATATTTTTTTAAAATCTCAGCTTTAAGTTTTCCAAGGATTTTTGTTTTTTTCATAGAAGTACTATAAAAGTAATTAAGAGTAATTCTCAAAACATTTTTTATTGACTTTTGATAATCTGTTTTCCAATAAAATTAACAGGAGGGATTCTCATGCAATATCGCATCGAAAAAGACTCTATCGGAGAAATAAAAGTTCCCTGTGACAAACTGTGGGGTGCACAGACACAAAGGAGCTATGAAAATTTTAAAATTGGTACAGAAAAAATACCTGTAGAGCTGGTCAGAGTTTTTTCCCGGCTGAAGAAGGCTGCCGCAAAAGTAAACATTGATCTGAAATTAATTGATCAGGCTCGTGCTGACGCCATCATGAAAGCCTGCGACGAAATAAATGAAGGAAAATTGGACGGCAACTTTCCGCTTGCTGTCTGGCAGACCGGAAGCGGCACACAATTCAATATGAATATGAACGAGGTTATCGCTCACCGTGCCGCCCAGATTCTGCACGAGGATGGTAAAGATATAAAAGTCCATCCAAACGACCATGTAAATCATTCTCAAAGCTCAAATGATATTTTTCCGACATCACTGCATGTGGTCACTGCGACTTTACTGAAGGAACAACTATTTCCTGCAATAGATGCTTTTATTACGGCACTCGACAAAAAAACTGAAGAATTCAAAGATATAATAAAAATAGGGCGCACACATTTGATGGATGCTACTCCGCTTACCCTCGGGCAGGAAATAAGCGGCTGGTCCGGTATGATGAAAAGAGACCGTGATATCTTGGCACAAGGACTGAAATATGTCCATTATTTGGCTATGGGCGGCACGGCAGTCGGTACAGGGATCAATACGCATCCTGAATTTGCAGTTCGTGTAGCTGCCGAAATAAGTAAGCTTACGGGTGAAAGTTTTGAAACAGCTCCCAATAAATTTCAGGCATTGTCCAGTAAATCTGAACTCGCCTGTGTGCATGGCCTGCTCAGAGCCCTGGCTGCTGATCTTATGAAAATAGCCAATGACACCCGCTGGCTCGCCAGCGGCCCGCGCTGCGGCATCAGTGAAATAACCATTCCAGCAAACGAGCCCGGCAGCTCAATAATGCCTTCAAAGGTTAATCCTACTCAGGCAGAAGCGCTCACTATGGTTGCCGCCCAGGTAATGGGCAACGACACGACAATAGGCTTAGCTGCCAGTCAGGGCAATTTCCAGCTGAATGTATTCATGCCGGTGATAGCCTACAATATGGTGCAAAGCATACGCCTGCTGTCCGATGCCATAAATTCCTTTAACCATAAATGTGCAGCAGGCATACAGCCGAATCTGCCTCGCATTAAAGAACATCTGGAAAACTCCCTTATACTTGTCACAGGGCTCGTTCCTCTAATAGGCTATGACAAAGCCGCTGAAATCGGCAAAAAGGCGGCAAAACAAAATATAACACTTAAGGAAGCCGCTCTCAGCTCCGGCTATGTATCTGAAAAGGATTTTGATTTTTATATGAATCCTGAGCGTCTCATAAAACCGGAAGCTTAAATTCTTCCGCAGAATATCGTCGGATCCGCAGGGCTTTCATCCAGCCCTGCGGATTTTTGTTAATTAAGACTTATTTGCGTTATATTAATAGAAGTCTATATTAACAAAATGGATTCCTCACTATGAATTAAACAGCGCTGTGGTTATTACAGAAAATTTTCTCTTAAAAAATTGATAAGAATTTTTTCATCTGCATAAATCTGCCGCCCCTTTTTCGTCACTATTCCCGTGTCGAGATAAAGGGGCGTTTCCATAGACAGGGAAACTATTCCTTCTCCTGTTAAAACAGCATGTTTCATAAGAAAGGATGAAGCAATTTTCTGTTCTATAAGATTTCTGACGGTATGAAGATACGGCGAATAGTGCAGTATATTGGGTTTTATTCCCTGTCTGGCAAAAATCTGATTTACTAAATGGGTGATATTAAAAGTACTGTCGAGCAGAACCAGCGGTTCTCTTCCTATATCTTTTACCGATATGAAGCACCTGTTGTCCAAACCTGAACCTGGATAAGTACAAAAACAGCATTCTGTCCTTCCCAGTTTTTTGTAAGAAAAACCATCCGCAAACTCTTCTGTATAATTCATTATTGATAAGTCCAAACTTTCATCTTTGATCATATGCAGCGAATTTACCGGTCCTGTCTCAATTATCTCTACTATTATCTCCGGATGTTCTTTTTTAAAACGCCCCAGCAGCAGTGGCATCATGCGTATGCCTATCTGCGGGGGAAGAGCAATGCGTATATGATTCCTCTTATGCGCCAGATCATTGATCTCATGTTTAAGATATTCCATTTCTTCCAGAATCGGTCGTATCCTTGTCAGGAGAAAATTTCCATCTTTTGATATAAAAATTTTTTTACCGTTCCTCCTGAAAAGATTGAGTCCGGTTTCTGCTTCCAAAGACTGCATTGCTACGCTTACGGTCGGCTGTGACACGTGCAGCCGCTCCGCTGCTTTTGTTATATTCTGCCATCGGCATACTTCATAAAAATATTGCATTTGAACTATATTCACTGCATATATTCCTCCCCTCATTTCATTTACATTATACATTTTTATATAGTTTTTAACTATATATTTATTCTATTATTGTATTTCCTTTTATCTAATATTGAGTTCATAATATTAATCATCAGAAAGCTCAAAGCGCCAATAATTATAAAGCTTTTATCATGCTATCGTGTTGTTGAATTTAAGGGGATAATATACATGCCGGATCAATACAATTCATTTATTTTGTGCAGACTGTTTAATTTTCTTCTCAAAAAGCTTGATGCATACGGTCAGAAAAAATCATTGCTTGCCAAAAAATGTTGTCGGCAGCGCTGCATCGCCCGCCAAAAATTCTCTTCGTATCCAGAATACGGTGATCTATCTTCATTTAATGCCAATTTTTTTATCCATCTTGAGTAAATTTATCCCGTGCCGTCCCCTTCCATGTCGATAAAAGGACCGCTGCTTTTCCAAACAAAAGCAGCGGTCCTTTTATTGCATTATTTCAATTGAAATAACGGCATATATTAAACTGTACAGCTATTACAAAAACCGTCTCTCATTACCAATTTTAGATTTTAAACCTGCGAATGGAATGTTCCAGTTTTTCTGCCATCTGAGCAAGATGTTCGCTTGCTGTCGCAACTTCTTCGATGGAAGATGATTGTTCCTGAGCGGATGCAGAAATTGTCTGCGTATGTTCCGAAGATCTTTGGCTTTCCTCATTGACACTTTTTGCTGATGTTACGACATCTTGTGTACTGCTCGTTATTTCTTCCACTGCTGCCGAAATTTCATGTATTTGTCCTGTCATATTACGCACCATGCTCAAAATTTGTCCAAAACTGTCACCGGCTCCGGATACGACCTTTGCTCCTACATCAACTTCTTTTTTACCGTCATTCATGTAAATGACGGCATTATCCGTTTTTGTCTGCACTTCACTGATGAGTTCAGTAATCTGCTTGGCTGCATCCTGAGACTGTTCGGCGAGTTTCCTTACTTCCTCTGCCACCACGGCAAAGCCCTTGCCTGCTTCTCCCGCTCTTGCCGCTTCTATTGCGGCATTAAGTGCGAGCAGGTTCGTCTGTCCTGAAATATTGGAAATAACATCCACGATCTGCCCTATCTGTTTGGACTTTTCTTCCAAATCCGCTATTACATCTGCAGTGGCATTGGTTTTGGTTTCTATGATCTCCATCTGACTTACAGCTTTTTTAATGGAATCTTCACCCTTGTTGGCGGCATTTGCTGTATCTTCCGCAGAATTTGCCACTGTTTCCGTATTTACGGCCACCTGTTCGATTGCTGTCGACATCTGTTCCACGACATTTGTCGTGTTATCAGCCGCGGCCAATTGTCTTTCCGATCCTTCGGCCACTTTGGAAACAGCGCTTGCGATCTGATCCGATGCCTGCGCCGATTCTTCAGCGTTGGCTGTCAATTCTTCAGAAGAGGCTGCTAGCTGTTCTGCGATATCAGTCAATTCTTTTACCAAAGAATGGATATTATTTTTCATTTTGTCTACCATTCTTGAAACAGTGCCAAATTCACTTTTATCATCCAGGCTTTTCTGGCTGATTGACTTAGAAAAGTCACCGCCTGCCAATATATCTATATACTTAGTAAAGTCATGCAGTCTGCCTGTTATCTGTTTTATGATCATCCAGCTAAAGCCTGCCATAAACAATATGGACAATAAAATTATTCCTACAAATATCATTCCCGCCGAAGCAGCTGTTTTTCTGCTTTCTGCGTTCATCATATCTGCCGATTTCTTTATTTCATCGGAAAAAGTGCCTAAATCTTTGACAAAACCTTCAGCCATTGGTTTTCCCTGCGTCATATAAAGATTGAATGCTTCCTGATTTTTATTCTGCACTGCCAGATCCAATATTTTACTTCTGACCTCCCGATAAGCGGCCAGCTGATCCATCAATTTCTGATATTTTACCTTTTCAGCATCACCTAAAGGTATTTTCTTGAATTCTTCCGAGTCTTTATTAAATAATTCCACGCGCGTTCTTATATCATCGATAAATACCTTTTGTTCACTGTCCTGCTGCGCCACCATCAAAGCAAATACATCCGAATCAATCTTGTTGTTCTGAGCCCGGGTATCATTTATGAACTGCACAGCTGTGAGTTTTTCACTATACATTTTTTCCATGTCATCACTAATACTCTGCAAACAGTAATAACCGATCCCCCCAACAAGAATCAGCACAACCACAGACCCCACACCCAGCAGGCTTATTTTGACGCCGACTTTCAAATCATTTAACCATCGCACTAGAAAATCTCCCCTTTAATTATAAATTACAATAAATTATTTAAAAAATTTTTGAATTATACTTTCAATAATTTCTCCCAGCTTTCCTTGTCACGAATTGCCACAATAAATATGGTATCCTCCTTCCATTGAAAATCAGAGAATAAAATGCGTCCTCCTGCAATATTGTGATTTTTAAATGAAAATTCAATTGCCTCTTTTGACAACTGCTTTATAGCATCTTTAAAAAATATTCTTGATTCCAAGGAAACCTGCTGATATCTATGCCAAAAAGGAGAGGTAACACCGCTTATTATAATTGCCACAAAAATTTTATCAAGGCTCACAACCGTGACCCATTCCGGTCCGCGTAAATTCTGCTCCCGATAATATCTGGATATATCTGCAGCCATAGAATCGTCACCGCTGCCCTGTCCTTTTGTAAGATGCTTAAATATATTATCATCATATACCGTGAGCGAGATGCTGTATGATAGCGTTTGCTGCATACAGGGATTAAACAGATGATAATAGCGGATGTGGGATGAATAATCTTTTTCTTTTTTTGGCAAAACATATTTTTTCATAAAATTCAGGATCAGCGGATAGTATTTTTTAAAATTATTGTGTTCATCTCCATAACCCAGTAAAACCTTCTCCCACTTTGAAAAATACTCCACATAAACAATGAGTTCTACCTGCCTTCCCACTGTTATATACTTTATCTGTGTCAGTTCAGGGAACTGATAATACTCATATATATTATGCCTCAGTGTTTTTTGGTAATCCAGTATTGATTGAATAGATTGCAGATAAAGATTTTTTTTTAACCACAAATATTTCTCCTTTGATATCATTATTTTCATGAAAGTCCCGATCAAGAAAAGATTATCTCCTATCACTCTTCTTTAATTGATCAGAGATCCTCCAAATTAACCATACTATTATTGCTTTTTATAAAAATATTTCAGAAAAAAAAACACCTATATCAAAAAAAGATATAGGTGTCTATATAGCCCAAGCAAAAAACAGCCCACTATTCGACTTTCCAAAATCCATCTACAACATTGCTTATTCGTTTCATCATATGCAAGATTATGTATATAAGCGCAATCTGCCTTCCAACAGACTAACATCTGCAAAAGCCCAGACCGTCACTTTACTGAAAACCGTCAATATACGGCATATTGTAACATAAAGACATATAATTTTCAAGTTTGCCATAAATATTTATTTAATATTCAGGATATAAATTCTCCCTGAAATGGACCTTAATTTTTTTGCACGTAATTACGATATATATTATGTATGATTAGCAATATTTTCATACAGTATGTTATTATATAGGAAGAAGGCAGGCTGCCGCCTTCTGTTCCATACGACAGCCTGTATACACACCAGCCGCACGGATGCGGATTTTCTGCTCTATATAGCAGCTTTGTCCTAATGCCACCATATCAAACAGCTGTGAAAATAGAGATGCACGCATATTTATAACAACTATTTTTATTGAAAGGAGAATGGCAATGAGCAGTATAAGCTCTCTGGACAGTCTGTCCGCTCTTTTGAATTCGTATACCACGCAAAAAGCATCATCATCCACTGCCTCAGCCTCATCGACCGCAGGTACTTCAGGCACCTCCTCAGCCGGCGGAAATGAAAGCACTCAGGATGACGAAACCGTAACTACTACGGAAAAATTAGCTGATGGTTCTATGCTCATAATAGTAACTCAGGGTGACAAGGTCATTTCTGAAACTAAAGTAAGTATCCAGAATTCAACGGCAAACAGCAAAAACAACAGTTCAGCCCCGACCAATCAGCTTGACAGATTCAACGATTCCTCTGCCAGCAGCAGTGCTTTAACAGGCAGTCTTTTTAGTTCCAGCATTTGATTGAAAAACAGGCATCTGCAATTTTCACATGCAGATGTCTGTTTTTTATCATATTCATATTTTGAACAAACTTTTCGTAAACAATTCTATTTTTTCTTTCATCTACATAATATGCCAGATAATTTACCATAGAAAGAAAATACAAATATATATTGATAAAATATATATTTATGTCATATACTAATATACAGGGATATAGCCTGCATAAAAATCCCCTCGAAAAATAATACATATATCGCTATATCCGCACAGAAGAAATATTGAATAAAGCATGCCGTTCGGGTTATGCTGTTTTCCCGGATATCTTTTATATCAGTATTTCCGCTAAATTTACGACAGCAAAATGTATTTTATATAGCTGATTAAAAAGGAGAGATATCATGAGTAATATTGATATGAAATGTGTAAACGCCATCCGTGTATTGTCTGCAGATGCCGTTCAAAAAGCTAATTCTGGTCATCCTGGTCTTCCGCTGGGGTCTGCTGCTATGGCTTATGAACTCTGGGCAAAACATATGAATCACAATGCTAAAAATCCAAAATGGTCCAACCGTGACCGTTTTATTCTCTCAGGGGGGCATGGCTCCGCACTTTTATACTCACTTTTACATCTGTTTTCTTATGGTTTGACTATTGAAGATTTGAAAAATTTCCGTCAGGATAATTCCCTTACACCGGGCCACCCTGAATACGGACATACAACCGGCGTTGAAGCCACTACCGGTCCGCTGGGAGCAGGTATGTCAATGGCAGTCGGCATGGCTATGGCAGAAGCTCATTTAGCTGCCACATTCAATAAACCGAAATTTCCTATAGTCGATCATTATACATTTGCCCTCGGCGGCGACGGCTGCATGATGGAAGGCATTTCTTCCGAAGCCTTTTCCCTTGCGGGCACGCTCGGTCTTGACAAGCTTATAATTTTATATGACAGCAACAAAATTTCCATTGAAGGCAGCACGGATATCGCTTTCACGGAAAATGTACAAAAACGCATGGAAGCTTTCGGTTTCCAGATCATCACCGTCGAAGACGGCAACGATCTGGCTGCTATAGGCGCCGCCATAGAAGCCGCCAAGGCAGATAAAGAACACCCGTCCTTCATTACCGTCAAAACACAAATCGGCTACGGCTGTCCTGCCAAACAAGGCAAAGCCAGTGCGCATGGCGAACCATTGGGTGAAGACAATGTAAAGGCTTTAAAAGAAAATCTGGGCTGGCCTTCTCAGGAAGCTTTTTCTGTCCCTGATGATGTTTATGAACATTATCGTGAATTATCTGCAAAAGGTGAAACTGCTGAGGAAAAATGGCAGAAACTTTTCAATGAATACACAGAAAATTTCCCTCAGGAAAAGCTTTTATGGGACAAATTTCATAAAGATGCTGACAGCGATGCTCTTCTTCATGATGAAGCTTTTTGGGCATATGAAAATAAGCCGCAGGCAACCAGAAACCTTTCCGGTATAATGATTAACCGCATTAAAGAAATCCTGCCGCAGCTCATCGGCGGCAGCGCGGATCTGGCGCCTTCCAATAAAACACATATGAATGGTGAAGCCAGCTTCAGCAAGGCAGATTACAGCGGCCGCAATCTCCATTTCGGCGTAAGAGAACTTGCCATGGCAGGTATAGAGAATGGTCTTGCTCTGCATGGTGGTCTGCGTCCATACGTAGGCACATTCTTTGTCTTCAGTGACTACATGAAACCGATGATGCGTCTGGCTGCCTTAATGAAACTGCCGACAACCTATGTTCTCACACACGACAGTATCGGCGTGGGCGAAGACGGTCCCACACATGAACCGGTGGAACAGCTTGCTATGCTCAGAGCCATGCCCAATATCAATATATTCCGCCCAGCCGACGCCACGGAAACCGCTGCCGGCTGGTATCTTGCCATCACCAGTAAATCAACGCCTACGGCACTCGTTCTGACTCGCCAAAATCTGCCGCAGCTTGCCGGCAGCAGCAAAGATGCTCTCAAAGGTGCTTACGTTGTTGCCCCGTCCACTAAAGAAGTGCCGGACGGGATCTTTATCGCCAGCGGATCAGAAGTTTCTCTGGCTGTGGAGGCTCAGGAAATGCTGGCAGCCGAAAATATTGATGTACGTGTTGTAAGCATGCCATGTATGGATCTTTTTGAACAGCAAAGCGATGAATATAAAGAAAGTATCCTGCCCAAAAATATTTGTGCGCGTGTGGCCGTCGAAGCCGCTGTCGATTTTGGCTGGGGACGTTATACAGGACTCAGCGGCACCACTGTTACTATGAAGGGTTTCGGTGCTTCTGCACCGGCAAATAAATTATTTGTCAAATTCGGTTTTACAAAGGAAAATGTAGCCGCTGCCATGAAAAAAGTATTAAAAAATCACTGATCATTTTCAAGGGTATGATATAACCATCATACCCTTGAATTTCAACCGAAAGCAGCACCGTGCATTATGAATGCACGGTGCTGCTTTTTATGGGTTGCTGCACACTTTTACCGACAATTCAATCTGCCTTTACATTTCACAGCAATGCATGTATTATAAGCTAAGTTGAATTTCCGCAAAAGGAGCTGCTTTGATATCATGATCAGCTATATCACCGTCATTACGCTTTATGCCCTGTTTCTCATCAGTATAGGCGCTTTTATGTCACGGCGGGTAAAAACTGCCGATGATTTTTTCGTCGGTGGACGAAAGCTCGGACCGCTGCTCCTGTTTATAACCTTAATTGCCCCCAATATTGGAGCCGGCTCCACTGTCGGCGTCGCCGGGCTCAGCTTCAAGGCAGGGCTTTCTGCCGTATGGTGGATCACCGCTTCTGCTGTCGGGACCTTCATATTGGCTTTTATAATAGGTCCGCACATATGGTCTTTGGCTAAAAAACATAATTTTTACACCTTGGGCGATTACTTTGAATACAGATACAATAAAAATTTCCGCGGTCTTATCTCATCTTTTATGCTTATCGGCACGGTCGCTATTTTTGCGGGACAGCTCATGGGCATAGCCTGGATACTTTCCGTTATTGCTGATATAGATAAAAACAGCGGCATCCTAATAGGCGCTGTTGTAATAGTTCTTTATTTTTGCACAGGCGGTCTGCTCTCGGCAGCGTATGTAAATATTGTAGAAGTGTGCGTCAAGCTGCTGGGTTTTTTTATTGCTGTTCCCTTCGTACTGAATTTTGCGGGAGGTCTGGATGGTCTGTATGCAAAAGCTGCCGCCCATCTTAGCAATTCAGCTGCTGCAACAGCTGACTATTTTAGTCTGGGCGGATTGGGAAGCAATACCATAATCGTTTTTTTTCTGATGCTTACCCCTTCATTCTTTTTGTCACCCGCACTGATAGGAAAAATATACGCGGCAAAAGATAAGAAAACTGTTTATTTAAGCACTTTTTTTTGCGGACTGGCAATGCTTGCTTTTGCTATCGTCCCCGTATTTCTTGGCATGGCTGCCTATGCGCTGTTCCCTGACCTGCCGCAGAGCGACTTGGCACTGCCTTATATAATGAAGGAGTGTATGCCCTTCTGGGCATCGGCCGTCGCTCTTGCTGCTATCTTCTCGGCAGAAATCAGCGCCGCAGATGCCGTACTATATATGATCACCGGATCTTTCAGCAAGGATTTATATAAATCCTTCATAAATCCCTCTGCCACAGATAAAAAACTTTTGCAGATGAGCCGCCTCGCCGCGGCGGCAGCAGGCCTGATCGGTATTTTTCTTGCCGGTATACTGCCCAATGTCATTTCTGCGCTGTCCATATTCTACTCTTTGATGTCAGTATCTCTCACTGCACCGCTGCTTTTTGGTCTGTTCTGCAAAAAAGCTTCTACTGCTGCCGCCTTCTTCTCCGCCGGCAGTGGTGTATTGATGACTATTGTCCTGCAATTCTACAACAGCGGAAAAGGATTCGGCATATTCAATGCCCAGTCCGCTTCGATCATTTTCAGTATACTCATTATGCTGCTTTTTATAAAATTTTTCCCAAAAAAGCAATTATAAAATGCACCATAATATTTATTTTTTTACTACATGCTTATTATTCAATATGCTATGTTTGTAACCATAAGATAAATATATTGCAAAACCAATTACACACCATACTATAAAACGTATCCATGTTTCAACCGGTAAATTATACATAAGATAACCGCAGGAAAGCACTGCTAAAGGACCGACAAGCCATACAGCGGGACATTTGAATGTTCTTGGCAGATCCGGTCTTCTTACACGCAGAACCATCACACCTGCAGCCGCAACAAAGAACGCAGATAATGTTCCTATGTTGGCCATTTCGGCAATCACTCCTATAGGCGCAAAACCTGCTATTGCGGAAACTACCACACAGCCTGCACCCGTAACGAGATAAGGGGTTTTATAGCGCGGGTGGATCTTGCATATGCCCGCCGGGATCATACCGTCTCTGCTCATGGCAAAAAAGATGCGTGCCTGCCCGTAAAGCAAGACCAGCAGTACGGTCGTGATACCGCATATAGCTCCGACACCTACCAGAGCAGACCCCATATTATAACCTATATAGCGCAGGGCATATGCTACAGGTTCCGGATTATTGAGTGACGAATAGGGAACCACACCTGTGAGGACCGCTGCAACGACCACATACAATATAGTGCACAATACCAAAGAGCCTATCATCCCTATAGGCAGATCACGGGCGGGATTTTTACATTCTTCCGCCGTGGTGGCGACCGCATCAAATCCAATATATGCAAAAAAAACTATAGCTGCGCCGCCCGCTACACCAGAAAAACCGAACGGCATAAAGGGCTGCCAATTAGTAACATCCACCTGTGGTCCCGCAAGAAACAAAAAAATAAATACGGCAATAAGCTTTATGCCCACCAAAATACGATTCAGCGTGGTGCTTTCCTTCGTTCCTCTGATTAAAAAGAAAGACAATAGCAACGTTATCAGTATAGCCGGTATATTTATAATACCGCCGTCTGCCGGAACATGCGTAAATGCAAAAGGCAGCTGAACACCGGCAGAATTGAAAAGCCCCGTGACATAGCCGGACCAGCCTGCCGCCACAGCACTTGAGGTGACAGTATATTCAAGCACAAGATTCCAGCCTACAATGAAAGCTATCAATTCACCGAGTGCCGCATAAGAATATGTGTATGCGCTGCCCGATGCCGGCACAATAGAAGCAAATTCGGCATAAGCGAGCCCTGCTATTCCGCAGGCAAATCCCGAAATAATAAAAGATAACACAACAGCAGGACCCGCATATTTTGCCGCAGCGACCCCGGTCAAAACAAAAATGCCCGTTCCTATGACCCCGCCTATCCCCAGCAAAACGAGATCCACCGCCGTAAGATTTTTAGCCATTCCCGACGCGAGAGCCTGTGCTCTCATTTGTTCAATGTCTTTTGTACGAAAAAATTTCATGGTACGTTCTCCTTATCTATTTCTGCGATTATATGTATAATTCCGCCTGTTATCTGCAAATAATGCAGCTCTTATTGTCGGAGAAAGTCTGCCTTCTGCGCAAAAGCTAAGGCCAGCGCCTAAAAGCGCTGGCCGATATAGCAGCTGAACGCACGCCTTACTTTACTCGGTGCCTATGCGCCCGCAGCTTTACAAATGTTTTAATGATAAAGTCAATTTGTATTATAGTTTATTTCTATAGAGTATGCAATATTAAAAAAATCTCTCTGTAATGACTTTTATGAAGTCCGCTTTTTTTGATATTCACATATATTTCAACGGTAAAAATATTATTCTCTGCTTGACAATAAAAGCTGTATCGGGTATCATAAGTTCCATAAGTTTTCACAAAGGAATACGGCAAAAGCGCTTTGAACAGACCTCTGTCACAGGTCTCTTCGGAGCGCTTTTTTTCTTTTTTTGTGGATGCTGGCTGTATTTATAATAAGGGCAATGATGCCCGCAAACAGGCTTATTATCCCTGTTTGCGGGTTTTTTTATGTCAAAAAGGAGAATGGTTTATGGAAATTAGCACAAAAGCAGCACTGCATGAAAAGAATGCAGAAACAGAAAATCTGTCCCGCGTTTTAAAACCTATCCATTTATGGGCTCTGGCAGTCGGTCTGGTTATTTCCGGCAATTACTTCGGCTGGAGCTACGGATTTGCGGAAGGCGGCGTAATGGGCCTTGCATTGGCACTCATTCCAGTAACAATTTTTTATGTAACATTCATATTGTCCTATTCTGAACTTGCCACGGCAATTCCTCATGCCGGAGGTCCCTCGGCATATGCACGCCGGGCACTCGGTAAATTTGGGGGATATTTGAACGGCATCAGCTGTCTTATAGAATTTGTCTTCGCTCCTCCGGCCATCGCGCTTGCAGTCGGCGGATATGTCCACTCCATTATTCCGGGTATCAACGTAATGGCCGCCACAGTGGTTGCTTTCTTATTTTTTATCTTCATCAATTATCTGGGAATGAAAGTTTCGGCAACTTTCGAGCTTACAGTGACTATTATCGCTCTTGTCGGCCTGGTCATTTATTGGATACTCGCTTTGCCGTATTTTGATCTTTCCCGTGTTATGGCTCAACCGTATTTTCCTAACGGAGCTCAAGGCGTAATGGCTGCCGTACCTTTTGCCATTTGGTTTTACCTGGCTATAGAAGGCGGCGCTATGAGCGCGGAAGAAATGGTTGACCCGCAGCATGATATCTCCAAAGGATTCTTAACAGGAATGGCAACGCTTCTTGTAATGGCCTTTCTTACTCTATTCATCACCGCAGGCATTACCGATACCAAACTGGTCGATAACGTCGATTTTCCTTTGCCGTTGGCTTTAAGTGCCGTTTTCGGTGAGGGTTCCTGGCCTGTTATTCTCATGAGCTGCATCGGTCTTTTTGGTCTTGTTGCCTCTCTGCATGGCATTATAATCGGCTATTCACGCCAGACTTATGCAATGGCCCGCACCGGTTATCTGCCAAAGTTTCTGGCAAAGCTTGACGATAAGCATCACACTCCCGTATGGGCACTTATTCTTCCCGGCATCGTCTGCCTGATTACAGCGCTTACCGGTCTTACAAATGTAGTTATTACAATAGCGGCCTTCGGTTCCGTTGTCATGTATATCATAAGTCTTGTCAGCCTGTTCGTGCTTCGTTCCAAAGAACCGGATCTAAAGCGTCCCTTTAGGGTTTCCTATCCAGTCATTCCCGTTATAAGCATGCTCATGGCAATTTTTTGCCTGATCAGTCTCTTTGTAGCTTCAAGTGATGTGATCCCCTATGTACTTGGTGTCTACGCAGTAGCGATCCTTTATTATTTCGTCTGGGGCAACAAACATATTCGTCCTTTTGAAGAAGAATTCGGTGTATTGGATGAGCTGGACAAATAATTTTCAGGGACTGCAGTCATCTGCAGTCCTTTTGGAATTTTAACTGAAGGTGACAATTCATGCAGGAATCATTGCTGAGCGTTGGCGTAGATCTCGGAACAACAACAACACAGATCATTTTCAGCCGCATCTATCTGGAAGACAAAGCTGTCACAGCCGTACCGGAAGTAAAAATCAGCAGAAAAGAAATAATTTATAAAAGCACCGTTTATTTCACACCTGTCCTATCCGATAACAGGATAGACCTGCCCGCACTAAAAAATCTTGTCGAAAAAGAATATTTAAAAGCGGGGATCAAAAAAAATGATTTGCAAACGGGTGCTGTTATTATCACCGGAGAAACTGCCCGCAAAGAAAATGCCTCGGCTGTTCTTCAATCTTTGTCTGATTTTGCCGGTGATTTTGTTGTTGCGACCGCCGGCCCTGATCTTGAATCTCTGTTGGCGGGCCTTGGTGCCGGAGCGGGAGAAAAATCAAAAAATCACGGTGAAGCCGTACTCAATTTTGATATCGGCGGCGGTACCACAAACGCGGCTCTTTTTATCGACGGAGAAGCCTCATCTACATTCGCGCTGGATATCGGCGGGCGGCTGCTCCGCCTACAAAAAGACGGCACAATAAATTATGTATCAGCAAAAATCAAGGACCTGCTGGTGGAACTTGGTCTGGAAGATAAAATACACCCCGGGGAAAAAGCGGATTTTGCTGATCTTCATCTTTTAACCAGAACATTTGCCAAAATACTATACAGGATCATCAAACAGCTGACACTGACACCTGCAGCAAAAAAGCTTTTTATCGGTCATGAATGCGGTCCGTTTGAACTGCCGCTGGCAATGATCTCCGGCGGAGTGGCCGAATATGTATACAGGGATTTTACGCCGCGCAATATAGAAGATGTTGCATTATTCGGCGATATAGGCCCTCTTTTGGGTTCGTCCGTCCGGGATTATTTTTCCGCTCACGGTATGCAGCTGCAGAAACCCAAGGAAAAAATCAGAGCTACCGTTATCGGAGCCGGCACTCATTCACTTTGCCTAAGCGGCAGCACCATATCGGCGGACGAATCGGTCCTGCCCATAAAAAATCTGCCCGTCATGCAGCTTTCCCTGGAACAATCAACAGCCGATATAGAAAAAAGCGGGAAAATATTGCAGCAGAAGCTCCGGCTTTTCCCTGATGATCTGCCGGCATTAGCCCTTGCCGGGACGGCAGCTCCTTCATATTCAGACGTAAAAACTTTAGCGCGAATGATAGCGGAAAATATACCTGTACAGTTAAATCAGCCTCTTGTCATTCTTCTGGAGGCCGATTTTGCAAAAGCACTGGGCCTTACACTCAAACGCTATCTTGCCGATACGCAGATAATATGTCTTGACCGCATCAAAGCGCACGACGGTGATTATATAGATATTGGCCGCAGTATTGGCAGTGCGGTGCCGGTAGTTGTGAAAACTCTAATTTTCACGGCATAGTTTAAATACACAGATATAAAGGTGAAAAAATGAAATTAAAAACACGTTTATTTGACCAGACATATTCCTTTCGTGATGTAAAGGATGTATTGGCAAAAGCAAATGAAGAAAAGTCCGGTGATATTTTAGCCGGAGTTGCCGCCCAAAGCACGGTAGAACGAGTTGCGGCAAAAGCTGTGCTGGCCGATATGACACTTGAAGACCTGCGCAACAATCCTGTCGTCCCCTATGAAACTGACGATGTAACAAGAGCCGATCAGGATGCCGTTGACGAAAAAGCTTTCGCGAAAATAAAAAGCCTTACGGCAGGCTCCTTCCGGGAATTTTTACTTTCAGCGGCACCTGAAGAAATAGCTGCTGTGCGCGGCGGTCTGACATCAGAAATAGTAGCTGCGGCAGCCAAGCTTATGAGCAATATGGATCTTGTCACGGCAGCCCATAAATTGCCCGTAACCGCTACCTGCAATACAACGATAGGACTGCCCGGCACCTTATCCTCCCGGCTGCAGCCCAATCATGCCACGGACGATATAAACGGAATCATGGCTTCTGTCATGGAGGGTGTCAGTTACGGCGTCGGTGATGCCGTTATAGGCCTCAATCCGGCCGTTGATTCCATAGAAAGCGTTTCGTCAATATTAAAAAATTTTAAATCCTTTATGGACCATTGGCAGCTGCCCACGCAAAACTGCGTTCTTGCCCATGTAACAACGCAAATGAAGGTCCTGGAACAAACGGATGCGCCGATGGATCTGATGTTCCAAAGCCTGGCTGGTTCAGAACTTGCCAGCAGAGCCTTCGGTATAGATGTAAGCCTGATGGATGAAGCTTATGCCATGATGAAAGAAAAGAAAAGTTCCCGCGGCAAAAATTTTATGTATTTCGAAACCGGGCAAGGTTCCGAATTGTCTTCAGACGGCAATCACGGTGCCGATCAATTGACAATGGAAGCACGCTGCTATGCCTTTGCCAAGCGGTACCATCCTTTTTTGGTAAATACTGTGGTGGGCTTCATCGGTCCAGAATATTTATACGACGGCAGACAAATGATCAGAGCCGGCCTTGAAGATCATTTCATGGGCAAACTCACCGGCATCCCCATGGGTGTCGATGTCTGTTACACGAATCATATGAAAGCAGATCAAAATGATTTGGAAAACCTTGCCATGATGCTGACACTTGCGGACTGCAACTACATTATGGGAATTCCTGCGGGTGATGACGTCATGCTCATGTATCAGACAACAAGCTATCATGACGTAGCCGCACTGCGCGACTTGAGCAGTAAAACACCGATAGCTGCCTTTGCGGCGCGCATGCAGGAGCTTGGTATTATGCAAAACGGACAGCTCACTGCCCAAGCCGGCGATCCTTCAATGTTTCAGGGATGGGAGAAATAAAATGGATGATATGGTAAAAGATATTTCAACACAGGAAATCAAAGATACCGTCTTGATAGATACACCGCAAAATCCGGCTTTCTGCCGGCAGCTGAAGAAAACTACCAATGCCCGTATCTGCATCGGCAGGGCAGGCAGCCGCTTTAAAACGGAAACACTGCTTAAATTCCGCGCCGATCACGCTATTGCCATGGATGCCGTATGGTCTGATGTAGACGAAGGACTTATTGACCGTCTGGGTTTTTTCAAAGTACAGACACAGGTCAATAATAAAGAAGAATATATCCGCCGTCCTGATCTGGGAAGGATTTTTTCTAAGGAAACAACAGAACAGATAAAGGCAAACTGCATCATGTCACCTGATGTACAGCTCATAGTCGCCGACGGTTTAAGCGGATATGCCATTGATGCCAATCTTGAAGATATTTTTGGTATTCTGACAGACGGTCTGACCGCAAAAGGATACAAAGTCGGCACGCCGATTTTTGTAAAATACAGCAGAGTCGCCACAATGGACAAAATCAGTGAAGCCTTAAATGCAAAGGTCACCATCCAGCTTATAGGCGAACGTCCGGGACTGGCCACCGGTGAAAGTATGAGCTGCTACATGGCATATGAATCAAGCTCAAAAAAACCGGAATCCCAAAGAACAGTGGTATCAAATATATACCGCAAAGGCATTCCTCCGGTTGAAGCAGGTGCTCAAATAATACACCTCACAGATGTACTCATGCGTGAGAAAAAAAGCGGCACAGAATTGAAACTTTGATACAGGAGGAGAACTAATCATGAACAGCAGCACAGAAGCAAAGAAAAAATTAGCTGAAATGGCAATACCGTCCGGCAGTCTCGGTCTGCTCGGCAGGCAGGCGGTAAAACTTTTTACTGCCTGGCAGTCTACGCCTGAACAGCTCCGTCCTCTGCATCTGATCTTTGCAGCCGACAATGGTATCATTGAAGAAGGCGTGGTAAGACAGTCACAGGATATCACTTATCGGCAGGCGCAGAACATGGCAGCGGGCAAAGCGGTGATAAGTGTTTTTTGTCAGACAAATAACATTCCCTACCAAGTAATAGACGTAGGCATAAATAATGATTTATCTGTAGGAATCAACAGAAAAACTGCCAAAGGAACCAAAAATTTTCTGAAAGAGCCTGCCATGACACGAGAAGAATATCAGCAGGCCTTTGCTTCCGGACAGGAAATGGTCAGCCGGGCAAAAGACTGCAATCTCATTTCCCTCGGTGAAATGGGCATCGGCAACACCACGACATCATCTGCCGTTCTTCATGGCTTGACTCAGATAGCCCCGGAATTTATCGTCGGCTGCGGAGCAAATGCTCAATATCCTGAAGTTATCAAAAGAAAACGGGAAGTCGTGGCAGCAGCCGGAAATATTTACGGCAGGCTTTTCACTGATCCGGCAGAAATAATCCGCTGTGTGGGCGGTTTTGATATTGCGGCTATGTGTGGCGCAATGCTCGCCTGTAAACAGAAAAACATACCTTTCGTTCTGGACGGATTTATCACAGCGGCAGCTTTTGCTTGTGCAGTACGCATGGACCCGAGTATTTCTGACTACGGATTTGCCTCACACATGTCAAGAGAGCCGGGTATGGCTTATGCTTTACATCTGGGCGGTATAGAAGAAGCAGAGGTTCCCATCAGAGCGGATCTTGCCCTCGGTGAAGGCAGCGGTGCCGTTTTGGCAGTAACTATGCTGCGTTCTGTGATCGCAGCTATCTGCCAGGTCCCCAAAATGTCCGAATTGACTGAGCCGCAGGACCTTTCCCATATCTCCAGGGAGGCATGACCTCCATCTTCGCTGCATAATCTTCATTTATCTTATCATCTTATCCAGAAATACAGAGAACATATATGGACTGTCATTATTTTCTATAGTGGCAGTCCATTTTTCTATTGACATGGAGTAAACTTCAAGTGCTAAAATAAATCAGTAGTGTTCATACTAATATATTATTGGAATATTGCTCTATTTCATCGGAATGCTGATCAAACGAATTGTCCGCTGCAAAAAGTATCCATGCTCTCCAATTCTTTTATCAGCTATTCTTCACAGCCATAATAAATGGCAATCAGACAATATAAGCGGAGGAATGATTATGAATGCAAAAAAACTTGGGTTTGGCTTTATGCGCCTGCCTTTGAAAGATCAAAACGAACCGGCCAGCTTCGATATGCCGCAAATAGAAAAAATGGTCGATATTTTTCTGTCCAAGGGTTTTACTTATTTTGACACCGCATGGATGTATCATGCCTTTCAAAGTGAGACTGCACTCCGTGAAGCTCTCGTCAAGCGCCACCCGCGCAGCAGTTTCACGCTGGCTACAAAACTGCCGACAATGATGCTGAAATCACCTGATGATCAGAAGCGTATCTTTGATGAGCAGCTGCAAAAGTGCGGTGTTGATTATTTTGATTATTATCTGCTGCACAATCTTGGTGTTGAAAATTATAAAACAGCTCAGAATTTTAATAGTTTTGATTTTATATCCGAAAAGAAAAGCAGCGGCAAAGTAAAAAATATAGGCTTTTCCTTCCATGACAGAGCTGTCCTTCTGGATGAAATTCTGACAGCTCATCCCGAGGTTGATTTTGTGCAGCTGCAAATAAATTATCTTGACTGGGAAAATGAAAGTATACAGTCACGGAAATGCTATGAAACAGCCAGAAAACACAATAAACCTATTGTCATCATGGAACCTGTAAAAGGCGGTATGCTGGCAAATATTCCGGAAAAAGCAGCAGCTTTATTTAAAGAATATCAGCCTGATATGTCTGCGCCCTCCTGGGCCGTCCGTTACGCCGCAAGCCAGGAAGGCGTTATGATGGTGCTTTCAGGTATGTCCAGTCTGGCTCAGCTGACAGATAATACAAACTATATGCAGGATTTTCAACCATTATCCAAGGAAGAATATACCATAATAGACAAGGCAGTCAGTATCATAAATGAATCCATAGCCATCCCCTGTACAGCCTGCCAGTATTGTGTAAAGGGATGTCCTAAAAACATTGCCATACCAAATTATTTTTCTTTGTACAATACAAAAAAACAACACTCCATGATGCCTCAGAAACCGGCAATGAGTATTGAAAATGTTTATTATAATAATTATGCAAAAACTTTTGGCAAGGCTTCCGACTGCATCAACTGCGGACAATGTGAAAAAATGTGCCCGCAGCATATTCAAATAATTGACTGGCTCAAAGAAGTCACTGATTTATTTGAAACACCGCAGACTGTCTGACAATTCTTCGAATACAGCAAACTCCAGCCACTCATCGGCTGGAGTTTTATATTTCAGATCAGCTGTTCATTTCCAAAAATTTCCCGTAATGCTCCAATATCATATGTGCGGTTTCTTCTATGGCACTATTCGACACATCTATTACCTGACACTTCAGCCGTCTCATAACAGCCTTTGCGTACTCCATTTCTTCCGCAATACAGGTCAGTTTTGCATAGCTGGCATCCGGCATAAGACCTATTGCCCTCAATCTTTCCATACGTATTTCATTAAGTTTCACAGGATCGGCAATAAGTCCTATTATTTTCTGTGCAGGAGTATCCAGCAATTCTTCCGGCGGTGCTATCCCCGGAATAAGCGGCACATTTGCCACCTTGAGTCCTTTATGTGCCAGATACATACTTAAGGGCGTTTTTGAAGTCCGTGACACACCTATCAGGACAACATCTGCTTTCAGCAAACCGGCAGGACTTTTACCGTCGTCATATTTCACGGCAAATTCAATAGCCTCAATCCGTTTGAAATAATCCCGATTCAGCATATGCGTCAGCCCCGGCTGATTTTTGGGCTGCATACCGGAAAGTTTCTGTACAGTCGCCAGCATCGGTCCCAGAATATCGACAAATACAACATTATATTCATCCGCCAATCTATTGAAAGCCTTCCGCAGATCAGGAGAAATCAAAGTATGGCAGACAAAGGCATTCCGTTTCGCCACTTCCCGCAAAGCACTTTCCAGCACGCCGGTCGAGTCCACATACGGAATGCGGATAATTTCGAAATTCCCTGAATCAAACTGGCTGGCAGTGGCCCTGACGACTGCTTCAGCCGTCTCTCCCAGAGATTCAGTTATTATATAAATAACCGGCAATTTCACTATGATGAATACCCCCTTTTGCCCTTAGCCAGATCCACTATCAATCGTGTCAAATTTGTTTTAGTAAGGCGTCCGACAATCTCATATGAGCGCTTTCCCTTTGGCAGGACCTTCACCACCGGTAAGGCATCTATCTCATTATCGATGATTTTTTGCGCCGCAGCCGCTACAGATTCATCCGGCTCGGTGACAATCAGCTTTGCCAGCGGCGTCATGACCATCTGCACCGGAATTTTTGCCAGATCGCCGCCCGATGACAGCGAGGCTTTAAGCAAATCCTTGCGGGATACCACCCCCGCCAGCAAGCCCTGTCCTTCAACCACAAACACGCTGCCTACATCTTCAAGAAACAGCGACACCACCGCATCATAAGCTGTCGACTCCTTTGGCAGCACCGCCGGTACAGATTGAATATCACGCACCCGGACAGAATCGAGGTCTTCTGTAAAAAATGACAGCAGGCTTTTGCCTGTATAAAAATACCCTACTTTGGAACGAGAACCCAATAATCCGCTCATGACCAGAACAGCCAGATCCGCTCGCAGAGCCGCCCGTGTGACATGCATCCGCTCTGCGATTTGTCCGCCCGTGACAGGACCGCCCTTCTGAACTATGTCGACAATTGCCTGCTGTCTTTCCGTCAGTGAAATAATTATCGCCCCCCTCAAACAGCATCTGCCTTGTTTCAAAAATTTCTCTCATATTATAATAGCATATTTAAGTCAATGGTTAAACCGCTGCCAACGCTTCATTTCATCCTGCCCAAACCAAGAGCGTTGTTCAAGATGATACGCTGCTCTATCTGTGCAACATTTTTTTTAGTGCAGCCGACCATATCCGGATTCACAGAAATAGAATCTATGCCGTTTTCAACCAAAAATTGCGTAAAATCAGCATATACACTGGGAGCCTGCCCGCATATCGATACTGTTTTTCCATCCTTATGCGCAGCCTCTATTAAATGCCGCACGGCCCTTTTCACCGCCGTATTTCTCTCATCAAATAAATGTGATATGGCATCATTGTCGCGATCGCATCCTAAAATGAGCATAGTAAGATCATTTGACCCGATCGAATATCCGTCGACAAATTGATTAAATTGGTCAGCCAGAATAATATTAGCCGGAATTTCTGCCATTAACCATACTTTAAAATCCGCGCTGCGCCGCAGTCCTCCATCCTTCATTATTTCTGTTACCCTGCGCGCTTCTTCCACCGAACGGCAAAAAGGTATCATCACATGCAGATTCTTTAAACCATATTCTTCGCGTACTTTTCTTATGGCCTTTATTTCCAGCCTGAATGCTTCTATATATTTAGGATCGTAGTAGCGTGAAGCTCCGCGCCAGCCCAACAATGCACTCGGTTCATGCGGTTCATACTTATCACCGCCTTTAAGCGCTCTGTATTCGCTGGATTTGAAATCACTGAACCGCAGTGTGACCGGACGCGGTGACATTGCCGCACATACTTTGCCAATACCCTCGGCTAGCTTGTCCACAGCTTCCTGTGCTCTGCCCTCGTCTATCATATGGAGCGGATGTTCATGTATATATGTTGTCCAAATAAATTCTTCGCGCATGAGGCCCACACCGTCACATGGCAGCGTCCCATATTTTTCCGCCAGCGCCGGATCCCCCAGATTCATGTAAATTTTTGTTCCCGTCACGGGGAAATTTTCCTGTCCATGGTTTGCCATTTCCTGCTTTTTTTCTTTTTCGTCTGCCGCAGCTGCCAGATTGCCCGCATATACCACTCCATGGGAAGCATCCACAGTGATCGTCATACCGTCTCTTATGACCGCGGTTCCCGCGCTTCCACAGCTTTTGGTTCCGACAATACACGGTATGCCCAGTTCTCTGCTCACAATAGAAGCATGACAGGTCATCCCTCCCGCATCCGTCACGATACCCTTCGCTTTTTTCATTACCGGCACCCAGTCCGGCGCCGTCATTTCTGTCACCAAAATTTCATCTATCTGAAAATCATCTATTTTTTCCGGATCATTTATCACTCTGGCTTTCCCCGCTACCATACCGGGACTTGCCGGCATTCCCTTCACCAGAACTTTTCCGGTTTCAGCAATCTTTACATTATTCTGCTTTATTTCCTTTTTGTTTGACCATACAGTTTCCGGACGCGCCTGCAATATCCATATCTTGTCATTTCTTTCATCTATGCCCCATTCTATATCCATGTAACAGCCGTAATGTTTTTCTATAGCCAATGCGTACTCTGCCAATTCGCGCAGCTGCTCCCGTGTCAAAACAGCCGTGTTTATCATATTCTCGGGAACTGCTTTTTCTTCGCATCCGCCTGTCTGCAGCCGGACAAATTTTACTTTTTTTTCATTGATTTTCCTGCCGTCCACAATCAATGTATTTTTATTTATCAGATAACTGTCCGGCGTGACAATCCCCTGCACTATGTACTCACCGAGTCCCCATGCCCCCTCGATCATTATATGTGTATCATCCCCTGTGATTACATTTACGGTGAACATCACCCCTGCGGCTTTGGAAAATACCATCATTTGAACAACAGCGCTCAGTGCCATATCAAGATGGTCAAAACCCTGTTTTGTACGATAATAAACGGCACGATCCGTATATGCAGATGCATAACATTCCTTTACTTTGCCGATCACATCTTCTGCGCCCTTTATATTCAGGTATGTTTCCTGCTGCCCGGCAAAGCTCGCATCCGGGAGATCTTCAGCCGTGGCACTGGACCGCACCGCCACATATGGAGAATGTTCCCTCATCTTTTTTCCCAGTTCATCATAGGACTTCCGTATAGCTTCCGATAATTTTCCCGGCATTTCAGCTTCAATGATTTCTCTGCGAATCTGTGCACTGACTCGTCGGAGCGTAAGACTGTTTTCCACATCCGTCAATTCTGTCAGTAATTCAGCTATTCTATTATTCAAGCCGCTTTTTTCCATGAAATATCTGTAAGCATCTGCCGTAGTTACAAAACCATATGGTACCGGAACTGCAGTCTTGGCTGTAAGTTCCCCCAATGATGCTGACTTCCCGCCGACAAGATCTGTATCCTGTCTGCCTATCTTTTCAAACCAGAGAATTAAATTTTTTTCCTTTTCCATCATTATCCCTCCATTTAGCATATGCTAATTAAATAAATATTTTTATATAGTATATACTAAATAGTAAAATAATAAAAGCTTTTTATTATTTTACTTCTGAAACTCAAAAAAACTGCCCCCGGCAATTGGCTTAAAAACCAATTGCCGGGGGCAGTTATACCATTAATATTCATTTCTCCAAAATATCATTTCTCAGGAATAAACCACAGACCATTATTGTTTTTATTAATATATTCCTTAAATTCATCGGAATGATAGGCCGCAACAATATCCTTGGCCCACTGAGCATCTTTATTTTTTTCATTGACTACCAGCTGCAAAAGCAAATGGTGTAAAATATCTTCTTTCAAAAGTGCCGTCGAAGGATCTATTTTCGCATTATATACGATTGAGCCGGTTATTACAATATAAGAAAAATCACCGCGTACCGCAGGAATATTCAACGATTTCATTTCCACAAATTCAAGATTATGCGGATTTTCCACAATATCCTGTTTTGTGACCGTCGTCAATTCTTTATTCGGATCGAGTTTTATCCAGCCTGCCTTTTGCAGCAGCGCATATGCACGTGCCGTATTTGATGCATCATTGGGCACCGCTATGCGATCTCCGTCAGCGATCTGATCAAGTGAGGTTTTTGAACCTGCATAAATCCCAGCCGGAACAGTCGGGATAGCTGTGAGAGCTACCAAATGACCGTTTTGTTTTTCGTTAAAGTTTTCCATATATGCGGTATGCTGTTCCACGTTGAAATCAACTTCACCCTCATTAAGGGCCACATCAGCCTGCAGCAGATCAGACATATCCTTACCTGTTATTTTATAGCCTTTTTTCTCCAAAATCGGCTTAATTCCCTGTTCAAACAACTCTGAATACGGCCCCTGTGATTTGCTGTATACCAATTCCTTTTTATTGTTATCTGACGCAGTATCACCGCCGCAGCCCGCAAACAAAACTCCACCGACGATCAGTGCCAGCAGTGCCGTACCCATTTTTTTCAATTTCATATGCTTTATCCTTCTTTCTATAAAATATAATTATTAATGTCCCCGTACCTTAGCGGAAAAATAATTTCCGACAGACTGTATCACCTGCACAAAAACAATCAGCACGATAACAGTAAAAAGCATAAGAGGAAAATTCAAACGTTCATAACCATACGTAAGGGCCAGATCGCCCACACCCCCGGCTCCTATCGCTCCTGCCATAGCTGTTGCCCCTATCAGGCCAATAGTGCCTGTCGTAACAGATAAAATCAGGGACCCGCGTGCCTCGGGTAAAATAAAATACCATACTATTTCAAAATGAGATGCGCCCATAGCCTGTGCGGCCTCTATGATACCCTTGTTTACCTCCAGTATCGAATTTTCAAATAGTCTTGTAAGATAGGGAGCTATAAAAATTACCAATGGCACCAGTGCTGCGGTAGTTCCCACACGAGTGCCGACGATCATTTTTGTCAGAGGTAAAATAAATACCATCAGAATAATAAAGGGCACACTGCGTATAATATTCACACCGGTATTCACCAGATTATAAACAACTGTATTTTTTAATATTCCACTCGGATTTGTCAACACCAATATAACTGATAAAACAATCGCTATAAAAGTTCCTATTGCCAGAGATATAAATACCATATATAATGTCTGTTCTGCAGCCAACAATATTTGTGAATAAGGCACACCCAGATCAATCATAATTTTACCTCCTGCCATTGTATATTATGCTCACTGATATATGTTGTTATTTTATCGATTTCTGTGTCGTCGCCTATTATCTGAAGTATGAAAATGCCCACTACTGCCTTTTGCAGTTCATTGACCGATGCAAAAAGCATATTCGTTTCGGCAGCAAAATGCCGATTGATAAAATAGAGCACATTTTCATCGACATTATCTCCGAGAAAGCGCATTTTAATAATTTTATAATGCCTTATATCCTGTTTGAGCTTTTCCATAACACTATCCGGTATTTTATCAGGCATTACCGTACTGATAAACCGCTTTGTTATCCCCTGTTCCGGTTTGCTGAATACCGATAAAACAGAGCCGCTTTCTACCACATTTCCCTGCTCCATCACAGCCACCTGATTACAAATGCGCTGAATGACATTTATCTCGTGTGTTACTATCAAAATAGTAATATTGAGTTCTCGATTGATTTTTTCCAGCAGCCGAAGAATAGAATCTGTTGTTTCGGGATCAAGTGCGCTTGTCGCTTCGTCACATAATAAAATAGAAGGATCTGTAGACAAAGCGCGCGCTATGCCGACACGCTGTTTCTGCCCTCCGGACAGCTGTGCGGGATAAGCATTCTTCTTATCTGACAGTTCAACAAATTCCAGCAGCCGGGAAACTCGCTTTTCTATATCTGCCTTGCTCATACGTTTCAATACCAACGGAATCGCAATATTATCATAGACCGTTTTTGATTCCAAAAGATTAAATTGCTGAAATATCATACCTATATCTTTGCGTACTTTGCGCAGCTCATTGAAAGACAGCTTATTTATATCGCTTCCGTTTATCTCCACGATTCCTTCCGTCGGTGTCTCCAAAGCATTGACCATTCGGAGCAGCGTGGATTTTCCTGCACCGCTGAAGCCGATAACGCCAAATATATCGCCGTCATGTATGTCAAGTGATACATGACGCAAAGCATTTATTTCCTGCTTTTTTACCATAAAAGTTTTACTGATATCAATAAATTTTATCATAATCGGCACCTCCGGTCTCCATTATTTTTTAATTTTTCCCAATGAATCGGCAGCCATGCCTGCCATATATTCAGCAGCCGGAAAAATTGCTGCAGGATCGACCTGAAAATGCGGATTATGGTTTGAATACGACTCTCCTGTCCCTATCTGCACAAAAACTCCCTTAATTTTTTCCTGATAGAAAGCAAAATCTTCTCCTCCCAGAGAATATGGAGAATCCTTTACATCCAAACCAATTTTTTGTGCCTGTTCTTTTGCAAAGGCAGCCCATTCTCCATCATTATTCGTTGCCGGCGGACCGTCATGCCAGATGACTTCAGCTTTTGCTCCATACGCCTTTGCCGTATTTTCGGCCATCTCATATATTCTTTGGCGCACCAGCTGACGATCTTCCGGCCTCAAGGTGCGTGCCGTTCCTTCCAAATATGCCGTTTCCGGAATAACATTCCATGTATTGCCACTCTGAAAATGAGTGATACTGATAAGATCGGCCGCAAACGGGTCCACATTACGACTGACCACCGTTTGGATCGACGATACAAATGCCGACGCTGCCACTATAGGATCAATGCCGTTCTGCGGATGAGCGGCATGTGTACCTTTCCCCTTAAAATTGATCTCAAAATGATCTACAGCTGCGGTAACGGCACCTTCCCTAATTCCCACACTGCCAACAGAAAACAGCGGAGAACTGTGCAGTCCGAAAATAGCCTGCACATCATCCAGCACTCCTGTGCGCAAAACATCCAGCGCCCCTCCCGGAGCCTCTTCTGCCGGTTGAAATATGATGCGGACCGTACCTTTTAAATCACTTTCGTTTTGTTTTAATTTATATGCCGCCCCTAAAATTACGGCAATATGAAAATCATGCCCGCAGGCATGCATTTTCCCGTTAGTTTCTGACTTATATACCAGCTCTGTCTTTTCCTGTATAGGCAGAGCATCAATATCGCAGCGAACAGCTACCACCGGCTGGTCTCCGGAACCGATTTGCGCCACCACGCCTGTATTCAATGGCAGATCCAGAATCTGTATACCTTCGTTCTGCAGATCCTGTCTTATTCTTTTTGTTGTATTAATTTCCTCATAGGATAATTCGGGATGCCTGTGAAACCAATAAAATTCCTCACATATTTTCTTTTCTATAGACTTATCATCTATCATACCGCTCAACCTGCCCTTTTCACATATACTCTTTCTACAATAAAAAAACTGAGCCGCCAAAAAACATTTTCCAATGGCCCTGCATTATTTACAAATACCGCAAGATGTTTTTTACAGCCCAGTCTTCATTTTTTATGATCAACTGTCTTTCTTTATTAGATATTATATTACCCGAATAAATTTTGTCTGTCAATAGCCGACAGCTAAGACACATAAGGCTTCTGCATTACCATCCATTCAATATTCTTCTGCCCGATTCACTTTTTCTTTCTGAAAATCATAAAGAATATAATTCCCGTCAAAACAATAACAGCCGCTGTGAATTGATACATTCCACTGTAATCTATATATTTTACCAGCAGTCCGAGAAAGAACGAACCCAAACCGACACTTACATCCAAGGCGAAAAAATAAGTAGCTGTAGCTACTCCCGCTCTTTCCAAGGGGACACTCTGTACAGCCATCGTTTGAAAAGAAGGCCCCAGTGCCCCAAATCCCGCACCGATCACAACAGCACTGACTATCAGGCCAAATGTCGTATGCGTAAAGCTTAAATAAATGAGTCCGCAGAAAAATAAAATAAGCCCCGGATAAATGATCCAATTTTCGCTGAATCTGTCGAAAATTTTGCCGACGATCGGTCTTGTCAAAACTATCACCAACGCAAATGTTGCAAAGAAAAGACTGGAATATTCCACCATATTAAGTGATTTTAAATACAGCGGAATAAATACCAAAAGACCTGAATATGCAAAAAAGACCATCCCGCTCACAAAGGCTATCGAAAAAACTTTTGGTTCCAAAAAATCTGATATGGATAATGTCTTATTTTTCTTTTTAGAAGGCAGGATTACATGCTCCGGCAGTTTTCTGTATATACCTGTAAAAAATACTAAAACTCCTAACAAAAATATATAAAAGAAAAATAATGTATACCCAAAACGCGATAAAAATAACAATCCCATAAAAGGACCAATGACCATTGCCAGATTAGAAAATACAGCAAAATAGCCTATACCTTCCCCCTTACGGCTGTCCGGCAGCACCAATGCCGCAACAGTTGCAACTGATGTCGTACCGACAGCAAATGCTATCCCATGAAAAAATCGCAATCCCAATAAAAAGTTTATATTATTTATAAAATAGTACAGCATATTTATTACAAAAAAAGCTCCCAGAAAAAATAATAATATTTTCCTTTTGTTACAGGAATCTACCAATTTCCCTGCCAAAGGACGTGAAACTATCGCTCCGACCTGAAAGAACGTCATCGCCAAGCCCGCTTGAAAAACATTTCCTGAAAATTGATTAATTACCAGGATGGGCAAAACTGTGACCAATGAATAATGTGTCATATATTGAAACAAGCTGCTGAAGCTCATCCCCAAAAACTCCTGTGTCCACAACCGTTGCTGCATAAAGTTTACACCCCATATATAAATTCTCCGCCAGATCCGGAATACATCATTTTATTAATGTACTCTTTTTATGAAAACTGAATATATTATAGCACAAATTTTTAAAATTAGAGCTGCCCACATCTTTTTCGCTGGCGATTTTGATCTGTCAGGAATAAATAAAGTAAATAAATATTTACTTTATTTATTCCTGATGTTATAATATCAGATAATTAGTAAGTAAAAACTTACTAATTATCTGATAGAAGCATCGATTATGATCAGTATCTCACTCCTTCTGTACTGATTATGATCGATGCACTTACATCGCTGTCATCGCCAGCATGATCACTATTCTGATGTTTCCCCCAACTAACATCCTGACTAAAAGCGACCATATACTGGCGAGATAACATATTCATGGGTCCTGTCATATAACAGGACTCATTTTATATTTTTCATCATTTTTTCATAAAAATAACACATATGATTAAACGAACCCTGCTACAATAAAATCAATAATTGGTAAATAATTATTTACAGATAAGGAGTGGCTATCATGATAAAATTCAATCTAAAAAGATTATCCGTTTTCATAATCAGTGCAGTCATGTTTACCGGTATAGCAGGAGGCGCCGTCGCAAATGCCTCTCCGCAAGATCACTATCCGCAGAATCGAATACAGCAATTGTCTCCTCATAACCAAAAACCGGCACCGCATAAAAAATACCACAAAGCAAAACATCATAAACAACATCATGAAAAACACGATCGCAAAACACAGCACTATCGCTGATACCGTAAGTAAAAAGCACTGCCGTTATGAACCTGCTCCCGCGCAAGTTTGATTAAAACCTAACCTTGCGGGATCACTTCATTATTTACGGCAGTGCTTTTTGTTGTTGTCATTTTATGAGCACATGAAGATTATTTAATGGATTCCATATATTTAAGATAACTTTCCTTGGTCATAAGCGGTTTATTATTTGCAAGAATTTCTTCCAGTTCGGCCGCATTATCATAAAGAAGATCAATGATCGTCATAGCCATTGCCTTCGGTGATTTAGCATATGCGGTATCCTTGTCAAATAAATCATATTGTGCACTATGCAGCGCACCATGTACACAACCGACCCATGAATGGAGCACAGGCATAAGGTGCGATACATCCCCCATATCTGTACTGCCCGCAGAATGTTCCCCATCGTAAATATCTGCCGGTGCAAAAAATTCTTCACTGTTATTTCGCAAAAGAGCACTCATCTGCTTATTATTAAACAATGGCAGATACCCCGGCATATCTTTAATTATGCATTCGGCGCCGACAGCATCAGCGCCGGCTTTCAGCGCACGATTCACTCTTATATTGCTTTCCTTCAAAGCATTCACATTAGCAGCTCTGACATAGCTTTCCATCTGAACATAATCCGGGACCACGTTGACCAGATCACCGCCGCTGTTTATTATAGGATGAAATCGCACGCAATCAGCTTCTTTGAACGTTTCCCGCAAGGCGTTGACGCCCATTATGCCCAGCATGGCGGCATTCAGCGCATTAATGCCCTCCGAAGGTGAAAACGCCGCATGAGCGGCTTTGCCCTTATATTCGATAATTTTAGCTATAAAGCCATTACTGCTGCCTGCCACTTGTATTTCACCGTTTATTTTCTCAGTAGGATTCACATGCATCTGCATAGCCGCATCAATATCATCAAAACCGCCCTGAGCAATTATTTCTTCTTTGCCTCCGAGGTATTTTATTTTCCCCTTTTGCCGAAGTGTACTACGATATTCTATCTCTATGCATTCCTCAGCCGGTACAGCAAACACGACTAAATCGCCGTCAAGATGCCGCATGACATCAGTATCCTTAAAAGCCATGGCAACGGCAGCCAAATTTGCTATCTGCACATTATGTCCGCAGCAATGCATAGCGCCGGTTTCTTCATCCGCATCAGGATGATTGCGGCATACAAGCGCATCCAGTTCACCAAGCATAGCAACAGTGCGTTTTGAATTTCTGCCTTTTATACGCCCCTTTACTCCGGTCATACCCCATCCTGCAGTATAATCTATGCCTAATTCGTCAAAAACTGCCTGCACCTTGGCAGACGTCTTATGCTCTTTATAACCGAGTTCCGGGTTACTATAAATATCATTGCTCAGAGCAACGATATCGTTGTACCGTTTATCGATAGCGGCACAAACCATTGCCTTCAATTCATCTTTAGTCATTGATCTGCATCTCCCAGTTTATATCAATTTCAAAATATGCCTTCTAAATGCAGCATGATTTCCGCCATCAATGTCGCACAAATAAATGATCCCGCTGATACGGCCAGACATATCGGTACTATGCGCCAAGATAATTTTTTAAATCCTTCTATTTCCTTGCCGAGCGCAAGCCCTGCATATGCCAATATAGGCGTGGTTGTGGCCAAAAAGTTTATATCCTTTGTTCTTGCCACTATCCAATCGGCTCCCGGTACTCCCGGGATGGATAAAACCACGGCAAGCGCCGACACCCAGAAAACAATAGGCAATTTATTCAAAACAGGCAGCTTGGCAAGAAAGATACCGGCAGCGGCTATGACTGCAAGCAATAATGCTCCCACCAAATCTCTCTGAACACTCCCGCCGTATCCCACTATGTTGGAAACAAGTACAAGAACTGCTGTAGTTATTAATATAAAAATTATATCAGGCCATGTATCTTTCATTTGTTCAGCTCTCCTTATTTAACACTTTTATTTCCGGTTATAAATTCATACACCTTGATCGTTACGGGCAAAGAAATAAACAGCGCAAAATAAACACCGATAACGGATGTCATAAGATTGGCTGCGCCCGCATACGCCTGTATTTTTTCGGCCTCGGCCGGAAATGAAGCCACGATTGAGCCTGTTGCAGCAGCCATCATACTGGCACTGCCTATCCCAGCTCCCATAGCTAAGGCATAAGGATGGAATATACCCAATTTTGCTATAATGCCTGCCAGCACAGATATCCAAAGCGCACCAAACAGTGTGCCACAGATATACATTCCCATGACACCGCGTCCTTCCGGTGAAAAAATACCAAATTTTTCGGCAATAATAGCAACATTAGGTTCTCTGTCGATTGAATAACATGCACCGATTGCTTCGCGTTTCATTTTCAATAAAAGTGCTACAGGCAGCCCAAACAGCAGCGTCCCGAAAAAATGACCGAATTCCTGCATAATAAGTGCCAACCCTGAATTCAAAAGCATATGAAGATTGGGTCCTATGCCAAGCCCTATTTTTACCATAAGCACCAGCATGGCGATCGGCATGAACTGACCGGCTCTCTCCATATTGGCAACTGACAATATTTTAAATTTCGGTACACTTATGACTCCACCTAAGGCCAACGCATAAAATAACGGCAGAAAAACTACCAACCCAAACTTCTGTATACCGATCCTTTCCGCAACAATAACAAGAAGCAGGGCAAACAGATGAATTTTCCAATTTTTGACTAAATCCATAATTGACTCCCTCCGCAATGTATAATAATATTAATTATACATTATAAAAAATAATATAATTTCTATCCGGATATAAAAAATGACACTTATCCTTAAAGATAAGCGCCCTTGCCTAACCCAACGAGCTATATTATAAAAGGCTTCCGCTGCTATTGTCAAGTATACATTGTTTTTCGTTTTTCTCTCAGTAAAAGACAGTAAAAAGAGTTTATACTAAAATATAATATGCCTTTAAAACGCATAAAAGCATGTGCATTCTGAATGTCCTCCAAAAAAGTCCTGCTGTATAAGGAATTTTTCTTTTATACAGCAAGACTTCTACATAAAATATTACAAGAAAGATGTATACATCTATATTTTATTTATTCTAAAATCATCATTTTATGTGCAATATTTTTTTAGCATTTTATTCAACTATAACGGAAAGGCCATCCGGGATCACGGTTATCCTGGCATCTTCTCCTTGTAATTCAAAAGCCCTTGCCAAAGCCTGCTCAAAGTTTTCGGCTGTTTCCATATGCAAATTATGTGCTATTTCCGGATCAATAAGATCAGAAACAAGTATCACATGATGATGTACCAAGATTCTTGCCAAAATTTGTGAGGTCCATTGCTCCGGTACAGTTTCTTGACGCGGAGTAGCCAGTGACTGGCGCAAAAACGCTTCCAGTGTTTCTGCATCGGCAATATTTTTATAAAAGCCTATACCGCCATGCCCATCGGCACAGCCAGCGACCATTATTATTACACCGCCCTCCTTGTTAGTAGCCTCGGCAGCCGTCATTCCTTTCACTGCCTGATATATATTCTGATCAAGAGGATACCCGCCATTGGTGGATACAGCTATATCGCACGGACATTTGGGTACTCTTGCCAAATCCTGCAAAAATTCGCAGCCCTGCAAATGCGCTTTATCACAATCACCCGCAAAAGACGCTATTATCTTTTTATCTTCATCCAATACCACATTCACTATAAATCTAAGATTAGCAGCCCGGGCTGCATAAATCATATCTTCATGTATGGGATTGTTCTCCAAATTTCCTGTGCGTGCCTTTTCCGAAGCTATAAATTCACCGCAATGATTCGCCATAATAGTTTTATAAGAAGCTATCCCCGGCAATACAGACTTTCGTCCTCCGGAAAAGCCTGCGAAGAAATGGGATTCTATAAAGCCCTCTGCAATAAGCAGATCCGCTTGTGCCGCAATCTTGTTTATAATACACGGCCCGCCGGACGGCAATGTCCCTATTGCCGTCATGGCGGCATCATCATCTGACACATGCATCACGATATTCTCATTGTCCACTATATCGCTTCCATATTTATCGATCAGTTCTTCGTTTGTGGACGCACGATGAAAACCCGTGGCCACCAAAATAGTTATCTGAGCTTCCGGTGCGGCGCTGCGTATACGCCGCAGCAATATCGGCATAATTATTTTTGATGGAACAGGTCTGGTATGATCTGAGCTTATGATGACAATATTCTTTTTCCCTTTGGCCAAATCCTCAAGACCTGCCGATCCAATAGGGCTATCCAGCGATTGTTCCACAATTTCATTTTCCGGCAGTGCAGCATGAAAATCAGCAGCTTTAGAAGAAAGCACCCCTGCCAGATTGACTTTTTTTATACTGGCATTTATAACCGTTTTGTCATAAGGAAGCTTTACGTTTACATACTCTTCCATCACAAACCATCTCCTATTTTGTGTACTTTACACTCGTTAGTATAAATCTACATTTTTACTATGTAAAGAAAAAATAAAAAGGCAGCTGCGCCCAAACTGCACAGCTGCCTTTTCCCACCTCTTTACCAGTTGATTAATTTAATCCAGACTTTATTATCTTACTAAAAAAAGAACATTCAGCAATGCGTCATACTTATTATCAAACTTCAGGAGCGGTTTGAGATCATCAGCAGCAATCATCGGCGTATCCTTCACAAATTTTACAGGATGCGCCAGAGACACGGTATTGTTATTGACTACCGCATCACTGCTGTCAAGCTGTAAGGAAATAACGTCTTTTTTATAGGAAATAGCTATAGCACTATTTCTCAGATCCATATCCCCGCCTATAAAATCAATAAAGCTGTTCAAAGGCAGATACCAAATATTATCTATCTGCTGCGGAGACACAGGAATAAGCGGTGTCTGCAAAAGATTGCCCCATATCGCCAGACGCGTATAATTTGCCTTCCCCGGCAAAACTGTACACGGTGTATCTGTCTTCCTATTCTTGTCTATGGTATAAACATCTATGCAGCTGCCGCTTTGTGTATATGCGGATACCACCAATTGGGCTCCCTTCACTGACATAACGACATAATTAGGTTCTGCCTGAGGATCAAAAAAGAACGCATCCCATATTTTTTGTGAAAGATCTGTATAATATTTATTTCCGCTGCGGCCGGTAACAAGATACACTGTTCCCTTATCCGGACTGCTGACAAATTCATCATTGTAAATCGGATATGTCCTGGAATAGCCATGGTCGTGCCCGTTCACTACCATATCGACATGATGCTTATCTATGATCGGTGTAAACGCTCTTTTTACATTCTCATTGGAGCGTTCCGCTTTATTATAATAAGGTGTCTTATGGAAAAATACCATTTTCCACAGCTGTTTTGATGAAGTCAAATCCCGGTCAAGCCAATCTGCTTCTTTCTGCAGCATATTTTCAATATATGTTCCTTCTTCATTTTCCTGACTGTCGAGCACTGCAAAATGAACATTGCCATAATCAAAGGAATAAACCTGCCCTTTCAATTCTTCCGGTCCGTTTAACGGCAGATGGATCTGTTTCTTAAAATACACCGGCAGCGTGGAATGATTTTCCTTTGGTACATCATAGGTTTCATGATTCCCTGCAACGGCCATACCCGGAATTTTTTCGAGAACATTTTCAGCCGCGCTATACCATTTCTTCCAATGGGAAAAATCCTGCCCTACTTCCACAAGATCACCGATATTCATGAAAAATGCCGCATCTGTATTTGCCGCATACGCATTTTCTATTGTTTTTTTCCACGGTCCATATTCAGGATTTGCCGGTAATCCACTTTGTGAATCACCGAACACAAGAAACTTGAATTCCGACCTATTGTCAGCTTCAGTCAAAAAAGACTGAGGCTGGCTCCAATTAGAGTCATATCCTACTCTATATGTATACTCTGTACCTGGTTTAAGCTTTTGCGCAGTAGCATAGTGCAGTTTCACATAGTCCTCATTGGTATCAAATTCTTCCGTATTTCCCTGCACGGAAACTGCGGCTTTCCAGCCGTCTTTCTTATAATTATTCGTATCAGTATATTGTAATATGCCTTTATCCGCAGTCACAGATGTAGTCCATGCAAGAGTCTGCGTCGTGCGGGGATCAAGCGTCCATGTAAGCATCGTATGTACAGGCTGTCTGGAAAATGCATCGGCAGCAAAAACTTTAGTAAGATTGATAGGCATACTGGCCACTGCCAGAGCCGCCCCACAGCTTTGCAAAAAAAAGCGGCGGCTTATGCCATGATTTCTTTCCGCAAACAGATCCAAAACACTTTTTTCTTCTTTCACCGAAAATCCCCTCCAATGGAAATAATGTTTTATTTTTATTTTAAAGGACTAAAAAATATATGCTGTTAAGTATTTATTAAATCTATGTTATTTTTTTAAAACATAAACAAAGACCGCCCATTTATCCACATATTCACCTTTTACGTTCATATTTTGTTCTTTTTTGCTCATACTTATTCTTGCTAAAAATTTTATTACTATATAGAATAATAATATCCATAAAATTCTACAAAAAATAGGGAACCGATGATCAATACAGCTGTCACAACAGTACCATATTTTTCTTTTGCCCGCAAATTTTTTGCGGGCAGAACATATTGGGACAGCTGTTTGGTTAAATGGTTCCGTGAAAAGGGGTATATTCATGAAAGTTTTACTGATTAACGGAAGTCCTCATAAGGAAGGGTGCACCTATACTGCGCTGAATGAAGTCGCCGGTCAGCTCAAGGCAGAAGACATTGAAACAGAAATTCTTCATATAGGCAATCAACCTGTACATGGATGCATAGCTTGTGGAAAATGTACTGCTCTGAAGAGATGTATTTTTGAGGATGACCCGGCAAACACTATCCTTGCAAAAATGAAAACCGCCGACGGAATCGTCATCGGCTCACCTGTATATTATGCTGCTCCGAACGGTGCTTTATGTGCACTGCTTGACCGTATATTTTTTTCCGGGGGAGAAGCTATAGCGGGAAAACCCGCCGCTGCCATCGTGAGCTGCCGCCGTGGCGGTGCAAGTTCCGCATTTGATCGGCTCAATAAATATTTCACTATCAACCAAATGCCTGTGGCAACATCGCAATATTGGAATTCCGTCCACGGATTTTCACCTGCCGATGTAAAAAAAGATCTTGAGGGACTACAGACGATGCGTATTCTTGGGCATAATATGTCATGGCTGCTGAAAAACACAGAAAATTCTTTTTCACCTCTGCCGGAAGAACGTATCATGACAAATTTTATAGACTAATATAAATAAAATTCACTTGATATAATAATAAGAGAATATTGAAATTCGATCATCAGAATTATATAATAACAATAGTAATTGAGATTCTTTTTCAAAAAGCCGATATTTTCTCTTTTTCTTATACAAAAATCGAACGAAAGTGGTGATACAATGAAACTATTTGACCAATTCAAAGTTAAAAATATGACTTTAAAAAATCGTATTGTCATGCCGCCAATGTGTATGTATTCTGCGGCAGCTGACGGCAAGGCCACCGATTTTCACCTCATGCACTATGCATCGAGAGCTATTGGCGGCACCGGACTGATAATCGTCGAGGCAACAGGAGTCAGCCCAATAGGGCGCATTTCAGATAATGATCTTGGCATTTGGAACGATGACCAAATCTCCGGCTTGAAAAAAGTAGTTGATGCGTGTCACGCTCAGGGAGCAAAAATTGCTATCCAGATAAGCCATGCCGGCCGAAAAAGCCAGTCTGCATGCGGGCAGCCTTTGGCTCCCAGTGCCTTAGCCTTCAGCAATGAATACCAGCAGCCCGCTGAGCTTACAAAAATCCAATTAGCTGATATTGCTGACAGTTTCCGCAAGGCCGCCTCCCGCGCTGATAAAGCCGGTTTTGACGGCATTGAGATTCATGCGGCACACGGCTATCTGCTTCATGAATTTCTGTCACCGCTTACGAATAAACGCACTGACGAATACGGAGGCTGCCTGGAAAACCGTGTCCGGATGCTGCGGGAAGTTCTGGAAAATATCCACAGTGTCTGGCCCGAAAAAAAGCCCATATGGCTGAGAGTGTCCGCTTCCGATTATAATAAAAACGGTATCAATGGAAATATGATGATCGACATTCTGCATTCCGTAAAAGAGCTCATTGATCTGGTTCATGTCAGTTCAGGCGGTCTGCTTCCCGATCCTGTGGCCTCCTATCCGGGTTATCAGCTTCCATTGGCAAAAGTAATAAAAGAACACTGCCAAATTCCTGTAATGGCTGTCGGTCTTTTAAACGATCCGGAGATAGCTGAAGCGGCTCTGCACAACGATAATATTGATCTTATTGCTTTCGGCAGGAAGCTTCTGCGCGACCCTTACTTTGCCCTTCAGGCTGCATTGAAATATAATATAGCTGGTTATCTGCCGCAAGCTTATGAACGGGCGTATCATCGCTGATCGTCATATTTTCTGCACATATATTAAAATCTATGGAAAGAGGGGAACATAATGAAATTAGTCTTGATAAGACATGGTGAAAGTGAATGGAATCAAAAAAATCTTTTTACGGGCTGGACAGATGTTGAACTCACTGAAAAGGGCCGCAAAGAAGCTAAAACGGCAGGTGTTTGGCTGAAAGAGAAGGGATTTGACTTTGATGTATGCTATACATCATATCTTAAAAGAGCCATCCACACTCTTGATCTTGTGCTGAGCGAACTTGACAGAACATGGCTGCCCGTCATCAAAACCTGGAAACTTAATGAACGTCATTACGGTGCTTTACAAGGATTGAACAAATCTGAAACAGCCGCAAAATACGGCGAAGATCAAGTAAAAATATGGCGCCGTTCTTTTGATGTGCGTCCGCCTCTCCTGACGGAAACCGACGAAAGAAATCCGGCAGTACTTTCAGCCTACAGGGACGTTGATAAAAACGAACTTCCCTTTGGTGAGAGCCTAAAAGATACCATTGCAAGAGTAGTTCCCTATTACCAGGAAAATATCCTTCGCGATATGAAAGACGGCAAAAAAGTCGTCGTCGCCGCGCACGGTAATTCCCTCAGAGCGCTGGTAAAACTTCTGGACGATCTTTCCGCTGAAGAAATAGTAGGTGTCAACATCCCTACAGGTGTTCCTTTAGTTTATGAATTTGATAAGAGCTGGAAAATTAAAGATAAATACTATCTGGGTGATGAAGCCACTGTCCAATCAAAAATCAACAGTGTAGCTGCACAGGGTAAAGCTTGATTTTATCCTGATTGCCAAATACTAAAGCCGGAACCGCTATATTGCGGTTCCGGCTTTAGTATTTCAAAATGGAAGTTCATGAAATTCAATATTGAAAAATACAAATAATAACATAAATTATGTAAATTATATAATTATTAAATTTTATCCCAATATAGTTGATATTATACCGATCATGTAAAATAAATTTACAAAATAAGACTGCAGTCTTATTAAAAAGGATGGTCGATAAAACATTTGTCAGCATCAGTCTGACAAATATATTACACATTATTAGTATTTTCATTAATGTCTATCATGCAATAATTGATAAATACACTAAGGAGGATTACTTTTACTATGGTTTTACAAAATTCTGAAAAAAGCTCTGCCGTTAAGCCAACTAAGGCCAGATATGTTGTCGCTTTGCTCATGGTGAGCGTTATTGCTATAAATTATCTGGATAGAACTGTCATGTCTGCGGCCGCCCCCGCCATGATGAAAGATTTAAATATAGGTCCCTCAGAAATGGGATATATCATGTCCATGTTTTTTTTCAGCTATGCCCTTTGTCAAATTCCTTCCGGCTGGTTAGCTGATAAACTTGGTCAAAAAATGTGTCTGGCCATTGCCGTTCTCTGGTGGTCAGTCGCAACCGCCTTAACAGCAGGAGCTCGCAGTGTCAGTCATCTGATAAGTGCCAGACTTTTCATGGGTATGGGTGAATCCGGAGTATATCCCTGCAATGCCGGAATATGTGCAAAGTGGTTTCCTGACAATGAGCGTGGGAAAGTAGCCGCACTGTTCGACAGCGGTAGCAAGTTTGGCACTGCTTTCACTATGCCGTTCGTCACATGGATGGTCGTCACATATGGCTGGCAGCTGCCTTTCATTATAAGCGGCAGTATAGGACTTGTATGGATCATTGCATGGCTTGCTTACTACAATGACCCCGAACGAAGTAAGTTCATAAATTCTGTAGAATTAAACTACATTCGCAGTCATCAGGCTAAAAAGGAAGGAATAGATACTATCCAGCCTATGAAATGGTACCAATTGCTGAAATATAGAAATGTACGCGCAATGTGCTTGGGATTTTTCTGCTTAAACTATGCCATATACTTTTTTGTTACATGGTTTCCAACATATCTGGTACATGACCGTGGTCTGCAAATGACCACAATGGGTTGGCTGGCAATGCTGCCCCCTCTTTCTGGTGTTTTAGTGCAATGGTTCGGCGGTTGGTTCACTGATCATACCTATAAAACCACTGGTAATTTAACACGTGCACGGAAAATAAACCTTGTTGCCGGAATGTTCATCGCTACATCTGTGGCATTTGCAGGTTTGATCGAGTCGACGGCCGCAATAATGGCATTATTGTGTTTTTCTTACGCAGGTTTAGCATTCGCAGGAGCTGCATTATGGTCTTTACCCGGAGATGTCGCACCAAGAAACATGACGTCCGTTTTAGGAGGCATTCAAAATTGTGCTGGTAATATTGGTGGTATATTAGGACCTATAATTACCGGTTATATCATAACTTCCGCAGGAAATTTCATACCAGCTCTAGTACTTTCAGGCATAGCGTGCCTCATTGGTGCTTTATCATACGGTTTGGGAATGAAAGAGCTTAAACCAATAAAGGTTTCATAAAATAATAGCAGACTGTATTGCTTCATAAAAATAATACAGCCTGCTATTATTGAATTATTCAGTCAATATAAATATATTATCCAAATCTGCACATACTAAAACAGCCCTACTCAACCTCAGCCAATTGTCCGCTTTTTTCAAGTTCAGCTTTCGTTTCGGCTTCCAATTCCTCTCGCGTGCGATAGTCCTGTTTTACAGTCTTCGCATAATGAAGCCAGCTGCGTATCGACTCTACCATAACCACTGCAACAAGAATAAGCATAATAACACTTATTCCTACCAAAAGCCATTTATCGCCAGGTATATAATTGGTAAAAATATTCAAATAATCGGCATAACAAGTAATAAAACCTATAAATAAGCACGGTATCATAGTTACCCATGCGTAACGCCCCCGACCCGTACGATAAATATATGACGTTCCTATTGCCAAAGTAATAGTGCCCAACAGTTGATTGGAAACACCAAACAGCGGCCATATTTCTCCTATATTTCCCTGCAGCACCAGATATCCCCAGCACAGGCTGATCATAGCACTGCAAAAAATAATGCCCGGCCACCATTCAGTATCACCGAACGGTTTATACACTCTGCCCATCAATTCCTGCAAGAGATAACGACCTACACGAGAACCGGCATCTATTAATGTCAAAATGAACAAAGCTTCAAACATTATGCAAAAATGATACCAAAAACCCATAAATTGATCCATAAAAGGAATCTTGGAAAAAACATCCGCCATTCCTACCGCAAGCGATACCGCACCGCCCGGTCTATGCATAAGATTTTCACCGACCAGATTTGACAGCATCGGCAGATCCTGTACATTAAGTCCAAGTGCGTTGAAAGCCTGCTGTGTGGAATTTATTGCAAAATAATCAGATGGATGCAGACTCGTAGCAGCAATAAGGGCCATCATAGAAATAAACGCTTCCGTAAGCATAGCGCCGTAACCTATTGGCAGGATCTGGCGTTCATTAACTATCATTTTTGGTGTAGTGCCCGTAGATATCAGACTATGAAATCCGGATAATGCACCACAGGCGATAGTAATAAAAACAAAAGGTATTACTGACCCTTTTATTACAGGTCCGCCTCCCCAGAGAAATTGCGAAGTGGCAGGCATGCGTATTTCGGGCGCAACGATAAGTATACCTAAAGCCAAAGCCGCTATAGTGCCTATTTTCATATAAGTGCTAAGATAATCCCGCGGTGCCAATAAAAGCCATACAGGAAGAACAGACGCAAAAAAACCATAAACAGCTATCGCTATTTCTATCTGAACTACACTGAACGTAAAATACGGAGCCAATACAGCTGAATCTCTCACATACGGACCTACTCCCACAGCCAGCAGTATAAGTCCGACACCAATCACAGTAGCTTCCCGAATTTTACCAGGACGCAGGTATCTGAGATAAAGACCGATAAAAATTGCAATAGGAATAGTTGCTCCCACGGTAAATGCTCCCCATGGACTGTTGAACAAAGAATTGGCTACCACCACAGCCATACCGGCTTCAGTTATGATAAGAAGAAATAAGGTCGCCCAAAGGGCACTTGTCCCCGCCAGATTGCTGATCTCAGCTTTTGCTATCTCTGCTATGGATTTGCCGTCATGGCGTATAGAAGCCAAAAGTATAACCATATCATGTACAGCACCGGCTAGCACTGAACCAAATAAAATCCACAACGTTCCCGGCAAATAACCGAACTGTGCAGCGATAACCGGTCCTACCAATGGTCCCGCTCCGGCAATAGCTGCAAAATGATGACCAAATACCACCCATTTATTTGTTGGTACATAGTCATGCCCATCCTCAAGCCGAATAGACGGCGGTGTCTTGAATTCATTCAGTGTCAGCACCTTGGCTGCAATGAATGCTCCATAGAAACGATATGCTAAAATAAGAAAACAAGCCGTAATAATGACAAGATAGACTCCATTCATGGTAATATCTCCCCCTTCTTATTTTATATAATTTAGCACAAACATTCTAAATTGTCTATAATAATTTAAATATTTTGCAGTTTATTTTATAATAATTAAAATTTATTATTGAGGTTATAATTTGACAATTTAGAAATAAAAAAAGCTTTTTCCTTAATTTCGGCGAATTATACTGTTTATATATAAGGAAGATACCAGGGGGAATTTGATATGATAACATGTATTTTTTTAGATACAGTAGATAAATTGACCGAGGACTTAATACGGCTTGCCGTACCTGAAAATGCACAACTTTTCTTTCTAAATGATCTGAATGAAAAAGAACGTTCTACATATCTGGAAAAAGCAGATGCTCTTTTAACCGCTACATATATTGTCGACAAAGCCTTGATGAAACAATGTAAAAATTTAAAAATAGTTCAAAAAACTGGTGTGGGAACAGATAATATTGATAAATCGGCCGCGGTGGCTTTAGGTATCAAGGTAGATAATGTTCCGGGCGGCAATGCTGACGGAGTAGCCGAACTTACAATGGGACTTATCCTGGCAATTTATCGAAATATCATACCGCTTGCAGCAATGGCCCGTCAAAAAAAATGGGCTATGTGGGCATATCGCGGTTCATCCTTTGAAATACGCGGCAAAACACATGGTATCATCGGCTTCGGGCATATAGGAAAAAGGACAGCACAGCTTTCCAAAGCTTTCGGTTCAAAGCTGCTCTACTATAACAGAACAAGACAAACAGAAGCTGTTGAATATGAATACGGCATTAAATATGAACCACTGGATATTTTACTGCAAAAATCGGATATCATCAGCATCCATCTCCCCTTCTCACCACAGACCAAAAATCTTATAGATGAAGATCACCTCGGGCTTATCAAGGATACTGCCGTAATAATCAACGTCGGCCGTGGCGGAATTATAAATGAAGATGCCCTTTACCGGGAAATGAAAAACGGCCGTTTCTTAGGTGCCGGCATCGATGTCTGGGAAAAAGAACCATTCGATTCACAGAATCAGCTTGTAACCTTGCCGAATGTTATCGCCACCCCGCACGTTGGCGCGGGCACTTTGGATACAATGCGCTCTATTTATAAAATGTGTTTTGAAAAAATTATGACTGCGTGTATTCCCAGACATTGAAGCTTCGGCAGTAAAATTATTTTTTCCGGTTAAACCGGCCGACTGTATTATTAACTAAAAATTGTAATTTACCTTTAACCAGAAACTTCTTCCCGGTTCATTGACCCGTACAGTAGCAGGCATATCAAGTGTAGATATATCCACACCGCCGCGGCTCACAAATTCCGCATAATTTTTATTGAGCAGGTTGTCCACACCCGCAGCTATAGTCCAATTTTTATTTGGTTTATAAGAAGCGTTCAAAGACAAAATTCCAAAACCACCGGAAGGGCCTATATCTGTACCAATTTCATTTCCTTCTCCCACAGAATACTGTTTCTGTGCAGCTACCAGCCGCCATAGTATTCCTGCTTCCCATTTATCATCAATATTTGATTTAAGGCTGAATGTCGCTTCAAAAGGTGCAATTTGGGGAAGAGGTCTGTCATTCGTTTTATTGCGCCCTTGTGTATATGCCAGCGCAGCACCTGCCGTCCATCTTTCAGATAACTTATATGTATAATCGGCCTCTCCGCCGTATAATACTGCATCAATATTCTTTACTGCATTTCCTTCATTTGTCACTAAAATAAAATCATCTACATTTGAATAAAAAAGTGATACATTTGCATTTATTTTTCCTTTATGATAAAGCCAGCCTGTATCCAGCTGAGTGTTTTTTTCTGGCGATGCCGACATCCCTCCTGTTTTTCTCCGTTCCCACCAATCTGCCGGACGTTCCGCATGACCTATCCCTACATATGACGTCACCGGCATGCGCACAGAATCATGCTCATATCGAAGAAAAGCTGCATATGTCCTGTCATGATCTTCTCTTCCCGGATATTTTGCATACTTAACAGCCAGATCATCAAAACGTATACCGCTCAGTATCCGGCTGTTATCATCAATATAAGTTTTATAATCAGCAAAAATTCCATAATTTGTAAATGTCATATCCGGTGACAATGGTTTGGCGGAATAATCTTTCACACCCATAATCATATTTCCTGAATGTTCATTCTTTTGATAATCCATACCTAAAACAGCTGAAGAATTTTTCGCCAACGCCAGATCAAATGATATTCTTCCGCTCGTAGTGGTCCTTTTCACTTCCATTGAACTTGCCATAGTGCCGGCTTTTAAAGGACGCAGCGTATAATTATCCATAATGTGATCAATTGTGCTTCTGGAAGCATTGACCTTTATATTTTGCAGAACACTGCCAATATTTCTTTTCTCAAACCGCAAATTATAACTGTCTCTGTCAAATTGTGTTCCGTCAACATTGCGATCTGCGTAGGCAGCCCTTCCCGAACTTGTATCAATAGAAAATTCCAGCAACGTATCTTTATCCGGTGTGAAGCCTATTATTCCTGTTGTACTGTCCCTCTTATATGCAGAATGAATATAATTGCCATTGCCATCTTTATAATCGCCTGCCTTATTTCTCGTCCTGATTATACGTACATAGCCCTTTTCATCACCTTGCGTAACATCCAGCAATTGATCTCTTCGATTATCACTGCCAAAAAGAAGGCTTGTATTAAGTCTTGTTCCCGGTTTTGTAAAAGGCTCTGTATCCCTTTCGAACATTATTGAACCTGCTATGCTGCTGCCGTATTCTACACTTTCCGGACCTTTCAATACAGTTATTTTACTGAAGGTTTCAGGAAAAACATAGGTAGTAGTAGGATCCATTCTACTCGGACAGCCGCCTAAAATATAACCTCCGTTCATCACTATATTCAGCCGGCTGCCTCCTAAGCCTCGAAAGATAGGATCACCACCTGTCCCCCCTTTTCTCACCATCGAAAATCCCGGAATATTTTTCAAATAACCGGCCCCATCGGCAGCTGGCACCGGCTGACGCGGATGTCTCGGATCTGTTTCTACTTTTAATGGTTCCTTCATTTTCGGTGCAGTTACCACAACTTCATCGAAAACAAAAGTTTGGCTGTCGTCTTCCTCCGTTTTTGCATCGTCAGTGTTATCCGCTGCAAAAACCGTGGGAGAAGCTGCAAAAAAAAAGGCCATAACATATGGACCAATCTGTCTAAAGCACCTTTTCAAAACTATATTCCTCCATATACAATAAATTTTATATGATAACAATATTCATTATCACCCATATCATTATATATGAATGCTGAAAATTTTGTCAATATTTTTTGTATTATTCATAATTAATTGTAATTGTTGCCAGTCAAGTTTCCTGTATAATCGCAAGAAATCTGATTAATACAAAAGATACTTTGTCATTATTCATTCTGTTTTATGTCAGTCATCCTGCGTCCACCGGACTTCATCTGTCCATTCTTGATCATATAGAAAAAGGGGAGATAGGCACAGCTGCCAATATAGGTAATTTTCTTTTGAATACAAAACCTTTTTTGAAATGAAAAACAAATAAATACAAAAAACAGTGAGCATGAAAGATATCCGATCTTAAGGTAAAGAAAGGAAAATTTTCCATGCTCACTGTTTTTTATAGATTATTCATTCCGAAGATGTATTTATCAAAAATCTCCGTCAATCGGCATATCCACAATCACTTTGATATTAACGAATTCATGAATGCCCAGATCGATCAATTCATGTCCATAACCGGAATTTTTCACACCGCCGAAAGGTATATCGGCTCTGACACTAGTGGGATGATTTATATACATCATGCCGGTATCGATTTGCTTAGCCACACGCTGAGCACGTACAGGATCTTTTGTAAACACTGATCCGCCAAGACCAAACGGAGAATCGTTTGCCATCTTAACAGCAGCGGCTTCATCAGCCACACGATAAATCTGGCTCACAGGCCCAAACATTTCCGTATAATAAGCCGGATTTTTCGGAGCAATATCTTCTAAAATAGTAGGTTGATAAAAAGCACCTTTTTCAGGAACCGGCTGACCTGCCACAGTTGCCTTGGCGCCTCCGGCAACAGCCGTGCTCACTTGTTTCTTCAAAAGCTCCAAAGCTTCAAAAGAAGACAAAGGTGCAAGCGTGGTTGACGGATCAAGCGGATCTCCCGCTTTAAGAGCCGCAACTCCTGCTCTGTATTTTTCCATAAATTCATCATAAATTGAATCGACTAATATAATTCTTTTCGAAGAAACGCACACTTGCCCCGCATTCCAATGACGTCCGAACACCGCCCATTTTGCAGCTTTATCGATATCGGCATCATCCAGAACAATAAAAGCATCTGAACCGCCCAGCTCAAGAGTACTCTTTTTCAAATATTTGGCAGCAGTTGAAGCTACAGCCGCACCGGCAGGTTCACTTCCAGTCAATGCCACTCCACGCACCCGCGGATCAGATAGGATCAATTCACTATGATTATGTGCAGCATATAGATTTATAAAAGCCCCTTTAGGCAAACCAGCTTCTATAAATAATTTTTCAAAAGTAGCCGCCGCCTGCGGCACATTAGACGCATGTTTCAACAGCAGAGTATTCCCCGCCATCAGCTGCGGTGCCGATATCCGCACTATCTGATAATACGGGAAATTCCAAGGTTCTACTATATAAAGTACACCCAATGGTTGATATACAAGTTTTGCAGCATCTGCCGGCAGCCCTTCGACAGGTATACTGCGTGGCTGAAGCTGAGCGGCTCCATTTTTAGCATAATATTCCAAAATTTTAGCGCTCAATTCAACTTCTGCTTCTGCCTCTGCAATTAATTTTCCCATTTCGAGTGTGAGAATTTTTGCATATTCAGTATGCCTTTTTCGTAGAATTTCAGCTGCCTTCAATAAAACAGCAGCTCTTTCTTCATAACTGGTGTTTTTCCAGCCTTTAAACGCATCATCAGCTAGCCCTATAGCCGCTTTGACCTCATCATCTTTCGCCGTCGGAAAAGATTTGACCACTTCACCCGTATACGGATTGGTTGTTGCATATGCCATACAAAAATCCCCCTTTAATTTTTAATTACTTGTTATTATCTAATTACTTTTTATTACTAAATTTAGTATATAACCTCTATGTTAATTTGTCAACAAGCACACTTCGTAAAAAAACAGACGGACTCACCAATGTATTAGGGTGCCCGTCTGCTTTCATTATATGTTTCTGATTCTTAAATAATATTGTACAGCCTTATTTACTTGCTGCCGCAGTTATATTTTTTTTAATATAGTCTATGTCTTCTGCTATTCCTTCAGAATCCATCGCGCATTGTTTACCATATTCAACAACAATATCAGCATTTGGTGTATATTTCTTATAGCAGTTTATAAAATCCGCAAAATCAAGTGTTCCATGAAATATTCTGTCATGCTTATCTTCATATCCGTCATTATTATGCACATGATAGGCAATAATCTTATCTGCCAATCTCTCTATAATATATTTTATATTCCAGCCGTTGGCATGAGCATGCCCGATATCAAGCAATATTTTCTCCGGTACCCTTTCAGCCATTTCAATAAATTCATCCTGATCGAATAACATGTTTTTATGAGCCAATATGCCGGCATTTTCTACGACTATTTTCGCTTTGAATTTTACCGCCTCTCGCCGCAATTTTGCCAGATTTTTCTCACTTACAGTGATTAATTCCTGTTTTTGGCCTATATCTATTCTGCAGTTGTTGTGATGGTAGACAATATGCCGGGCCTTAAGTTCCCGAGAAAGTTCAAATGTCTTTTTGAAGTATACCATCGCTCTTGCATATTCCTCCGTTCCCTCAGCCCGGCTGTGTTCTGTCCCATAATAAGGCCCATGCAGAGTTATCGGATGCTTTTTAAATTCATCATAATACATATTCAGCATCTTGCAGAATATTTCACTCTGCCATTCTGGAAAGAGTTCTATGCCTATCGGCAGCGACATCTTTTTCAAGAGCGCAAATATATTCTGCAGCTGCTGCGGTTCATACAGATTGGTACTGATATATATTGCCATGATACACCTCTGGATAGCCTATATTTTTTTTATTTTTGCTGTCAAAGATATGCAGTTTATCACTATCTGCCGCAAAATATATATTGCTGCCCGGTTTAAAATCTGATGCTTCAGTGACCGCCACGACTTCGCTGCCTTCCGTTTCAAAATAAATTCCGCGGCGGCTGCCATATTCCTCTACATATTTGACCACGCCGGCAAAAGTATCTCTGTGTTTTTCTCTGTACAGCAAAATATGTTCCGGTCTGATGCCGAAATAAAATTCACGGCAATTTTTTTCACCTATATAGGCGCTCCAAGCTTCAGACAGCTTTATGCTTTGCTTTCCCAACTGTAAGAAGTGATCTGAATACGAACCTTTAAAAATATTCATGCCAGGTGAACCTATAAATTTTGCCGTAAAAATATTTGCCGGTCTGTTGTAAACATTATTAGGTGTATCTATCACCTGCAGGCGTCCTTTGTCCAGAATTGCTACACGATCACCGATCGTCATCGCTTCCACCTGATCATGCGTTACATATACAAAAGTTTGTTTATATGCCTGATGAATTTTTACCAATTCTTTCCTCGCATGTACTCTAAGCTGTGCATCAAGATTTGACAGCGGTTCATCCAGCAAAAGCAGTTCACTGCGTTTTACGACAGCTCTTGCCAGAGCCACTCGCTGACGCTGACCGCCTGATAAATCCTTTGGTTTTCTGTTTTCCAATCCGTCCAATTCCAATTTTCCCAAGGCTGCCGTGAGTCTGGCATGTATTTCCGCCTGCGGCAGTTTTTGAATTTTTAGCCCGTAAATTATATTTTCTGTCACTGTCATGTGCGGATAAAGTGCATAATTTTGAAACACCATGCTCAAATTGCGTTTTCCGCTGACTATATCATTTACACGCTGCCCATTCATATATAAATTACCGGATGTGATATCCTCCAATCCCGCAATCATTCTTAATGTTGTTGATTTGCCGCAGCCTGAAGCACCTAAAAGAATCAATCGTTCACCACTATGAACAGTAAAATTAAGATTCTCTATTATTGTATTTTTTCCGTATTTTTTGCATACATTTTCAAATACTATTTCCTTCATAACTACTTTCCTTTCTCATCACCCCTTCACACCTGAAGAAGTGAACGTACTAATAATATATTTTTGAAAAATGAGATATAAACCCAAAGGTATGATCATCGTAACGACCGAAACCGCCATTGCCACACAAAAATCTGTGCCTCCTTCGGAGCTGATAAACAGCTGCAGTGCAAGCGGCAGTGTATAATTTGCAGTATCTTTTAGTATCAGCACCGGCCACACATATTCATTCCACGAATTTATAAAAAACATTATACCAGTGGAAATAACGGCCGGTTTTGCCAGCGGTAGGACAATGCCGAACATTATATGAAAAATTCCCGCTTGTTCCAATCTGGCAGCCTCTATAAAGGACAGCGGGATACTTCTCATTGCCTGTCGGATAAGGAATATACCCGTAGCATCACTTAATTGCGGCAGAATTACACCAATTATATTATTTCTCAGACCGATCTGTGAAATAATAAGATAATTTGGTATCATAGTCATGGTAAAAGGAATAAATATAGTACTTATCAATATGATGTACAATAAGTTTTTACCTTTAAAATTAAAATAGACAAAAGCATAAGCCGCCATAACACTTGTAACGATTTTAAATACTGTCACAGCAAAAGCCACGATAACAGTGTTCAGCGTTATCTGATTCAGCGGCAATTCCTGAAAGATACGCAAATAGTTTGCCATTGTCGGATTATGCGGTATAAGTCCCAAAACATTTCCATAAGCCTCACTGAGCTCCTTAAAGGATGTAGAAATTGCAAAAACAATTGGCATCAGGGAAACAAATAAAGCAATACAGAGCAGCACATGCCATTTCAGGCTGCTGTCAATTTTCATAATAGATCCCCTTTTCCACATATCGGAATTCAATGACCAATAAAATTACAAATAGAACCATTGCGGCAATGGACATCGCAGAAGCATATCCGGTATGGTATAATAAAAATCCTTCCTGATAAATATCATATATAACATTGGAACTTGCATTGTCCGGACCGCCTTGAGTAACTACTTTTATAGGTGTGAACACATATTGAAGACCCTGGACGATCGTCATTATAAAAATATATACACCGGTGGCACTGCTCATCGGCAATACTATATCAAAAAATATTTTATACAAGGGAATATTATCTATTTTTGCTGCTTCTATAATCTCCTGAGGCACGCCAGTAACTCCGCCGAATATAACAATGAAATTGTAGCCAAAAATCTTCCACGTAGTTATTATACTAAGCACAACAATAACCAAACCTTGAGTCTTGCTCCATATGGGAATATTTATCCCCATAAATTCTGCGGCTACAGCCGCCGGTCCAGATACAGGATTTAATATCCATAAATATAATATTGAACCGACTACCAGAGAAATGACACTGGGCAAAAAAAACGCACCTTTATAAAAACCGCGGCCCTTCTTTACTACAAAGGATAAAATAAATGCCAATATATATGGCGCTGCACAATTTAATATAAGTAAAATCAAAATATACACTACCGTATTTTTTATTACTAAAGGCATCAGAGGATCACTGAATAACGCTTTATAGTTATCCAGCCCGACAAATACTTTTAGCGGTTTTATCATATTCCAATCAAAAAAACTCAAATATGCCGTATAAAAAAGCGGATAAAACATAAATATAGCAAATACCAAAAGGGCAGGCAGTATGAGCATATAAGCTATCATTGTATTTTGTGTTATAAGATTTTTTTTATTTTTCATTACACGCACACTTTTGTTTTCCTTTAATTTCCATTGAAGCTTAAAACAGTAAAAAACGATAGTCTTAGATAAATTTTCTAAGCCATACCGTTTTTACCGTAATCTTTTTTTATAAATACGTGCACTGTCTCATCATTTTAACAGATTATTGATCTGCTCCTGCGTCTGAGTCAATGCTTCACGGGCAGATATACTGCCGCTGAGAATTTTATCTCTGGTATCAAGAAGAAGCTGTTCGGCCTGAAGGCCTGCATCTCCCGGGAAAGATGCCCAGGGAACTACACTATCCATCTGTGAAGTTGCGGCTTTCATCATTTTATTTTCCTCTAGAAAACTCTTAAGTCCGTTCTCTGCATCTGCCACATCTTTACGCGGAGGCACATACCCTGTTCCCTTTGTCCATGCTGCCATAGACTCGACACTGTAGAGATATTTTACAAATTCCCAAGCCGCTTTCTGCTGTTTTTCATCCTGTGCCGTTATGGCCAGAAAACATCCTCCAGCCGGCAACTTTTTGGGTTTGCCTTCCCATGCCGGTGAACTGACTGCGGCCACGTCAAACTTTGCCCCTTTTTGAACATTGGCTCTTTGAGCAATAGTAGTGTATAGCATCGCCACATCACCGTTGACAAATGCCTGTACTCCCTGATCCCAAGAAATATGCAATGCAGATTTTGTTTTAATTACCATGTCCGCATATGCCTGATATGCTTTTATTCCATCTTCGGACGCAAAACTTGCTTTACCGTCAGTTATCATTCTGGCACCGTTGCTTTCTAGGAGAGCCTGCTGTGCCCAGTTATCTGCCGGTTCCTGCATATAAAACCCATATTTTCCTGTTTGTTTTTTTACTGTATCAGAAAATTTTATTAACTCTTCCCAAGTTTTCGGTCCATTCTCATCAAGCCCCGCCTGCCGGAGCAAGTCCCTGTTAATATATAACACCGGTGTACTGAGAGAATAGGGAATACCGACCTGATCACCCTTACTATTTTTTGCCAAATCCAAAACATTGGGTAAAAAATTGTCCTGCAAAAAATTCTTATCATCCGAAAAATCTTTGTCAATGATCTTTTGCGGCGCACTGTATGTAAAATTATTTGAAAAGTAATCTAAAAATGCCCATCCGACCTGTACTACAGCCGGCGATTTTCCTGCGGCCGCTTCAGCCTGCAAATTTTGCATAAGCCCTTTATACATATCAGGGTTGTATCGGGCGACAACTTCCACATCCTTGCTTTGCGCATTAAATTTATCAACAAGTTCCTGTACAGTTTTCCCACCCTGTGTCTCTGCATTTACATGCCAGTATTCTATTTTTACCTTATCTCCCTGAGCAGATTGTTCTGATCCCGCATTATCGTTCCCACATCCCGTCAATAACGACGCAGTCATCAGTGCCGCAGCTACTGCTTTGAGAATATTTTTTTTCATGCTTATTTTAACCTCCTCGTGTATGAATGAAGTATAACATCAAATAATATTTTTATCGTTACATTTATGTAAACCTTGAGTAAAATAAAATTCCCCTTTATAAGACAATTATCAGACATTGTCTTATAAAGGGGAATTCTACAGCTTTTTGCAGATTAAAGGACACTTTCTATTATATATTCTTTATTCTATCCACTTCACCACATCTTCTGTTTTTCTGCGTGTCTTAGAATGCGGTTCTGCCATCCTATAACCGAATCCTGCCATTACAGACACTCCAAAATGAGCTTTGTCCATTACACCCTCAGCCGATAATATTTGATCTACTTCTTTTTGATCAAACCCCTCAATAGGACACGAATCTATCCCCAATGCTGCCGCAGCAGTCAGCATATCAGCCAATGCTATATATGTCTGCTTGGACGCCCAGTCAAAAATTGCTCTTTCACTCTCGAGCAAATTAAAATCTTTTCTCTGAAAATTTTCAAAAGCACTCAATCTTTGCTCAATTACAGCTTCCGGTAAATTCTGCACGTTTTTCATGATGTCTTTTATATAAGCAGCATCATAGACTGTATCTATTTTTTTTCTTGCCAGTAAAATAACAAAATGACTTGCCCCCTTGAAACTGTTCTGTGCACCCCATGCCGCATTCCACAGCTTATCCTTAAGCTGTCTGTTCTCAACTACAAGAAATGACCATGGTTCAAAACCAAAGGAGCTAGGCGATAATCTTCCCGCTTCTAAGATTACAGCAAAATCCTCTCCCGAAACCTTTCTTCCCTTGTCAAAATGCTTGCAAGCATGGCGAAAATTAAATGTGTCTAAAATAAACTGTCTGTCACAAAATTGCATCACAACTACCTTCTTTCCTCAGCCGTCTTAATAGCATAGCAAAACCTATCCTTCAGCCTCATCAAAAGTATATCAAATGCAGCAAATAATCGGAAGTACGCAAAATTTTTATAGATAATATATAAAACTTTACCAAAGTATATTTTTTATACTTGCTATTGGCTTCCTTCAACTAGTATACTTATCTTATCTTCAATAAATCTTTTCTTTTCAAAAGGGGGCTTTAGAATGAACGATACCCAAGATACTTCTATGTGTGTCTATGAACCATGCCCTGTAGAAACTACTTTGAATATTGTCAGCGGCAAATGGAAAGGGCTTATTCTTTATCGACTTTTAAGCGGAAAAAAACGTTTCACCGAACTGCGGCGTCTGCTTAAAACAATAACTCACAGATCGCTGACACTGCAACTGCGTGAATTAGAACAGGACCAAATCATAAAACGAACCGTTTTTCCTGAAGTACCTCCGCATGTTGAATATGAACTTACAGAACTTGGTTTATCCATGAAGCCCATAATTCAAGCCATATACGATTGGGGCAGTTCTTATCAATTATATATGAAGAAACAATGACTACTATCAAACAATGCCTGACCATCTAATTTATTGTAATCCTGCTAGGAGGCGCTTTATGAAAGACATCTTAAAATTCCTGAAGACTAACAAGATTTTTTATCTGGCAACAACCTGCGACAATATCCCTCACATAAGACCTTTGGGGTTTGTCATGGAGTACAATGGCAAGCTGACCTTCTGCACTTCCAACCAAAATGACATGTACAAACAGCTGGTGCTCAATCCTAATTTAGAAATATGCTGTGTCGACATAGACTATAATCTTCTGCGTATTAATGGTACAGCTGTTTTCTGCACCACAGAAGATTCCCAGAAAGAAGCCCTACAAACTATGCCTTCACTTGGTAATTTATACTCTGTCGGCGATGGCATATTCGAAATATTCCATATCGAAAATGTCCACGCTGTATTGCAAACAATATCAGGTGAAAAAACAATATTGCAATAAAAAGTGGCTCCTGCCTTAAATTGGCAGAAGCCACTTTCAGCAAAACCAGCCCAAAATAATATCATTTCTCACACGAAAATCCGTTTTCTTTGTGCCCATGATACTCATACTGATGCAATTACACCTTATCCTGCCTGTCACTCATGCCTCTTGATACTGCTGCCTTTCTGTTCAAAGGCCATTATATTTTAAACGAACTGACAGCTCCCTGCAGTTCCTGTGCCATCTGAGCCAGCGTACGGCTGGCATCAGCAATTTCATTCATCGAAGCAGTCTGCTCCTCTGTGGCGGCAGAAACCGTTTCAGCTTCAGCGGATACACTGCGGCTCATACTGTCGATTTTTTCCACGGTCGCAGCTATGTCTTCTGTCCCTTTTGCCAGGCTGCCGACTATCTGTTCCATACTTTCTGACCGTTCAGCTATCTGTTCCACCATGCCCACGATATCACCAAATGTATTTCCTGCATTATCAACTACCGATGACCCCTCCTTCACTTGATCTACACCTGTTTGCATAACAGTAACCGCATTCTGCGTTTCATTCTGTATAGAACTTATCAATTCTGCAATTTCGCTGGCAGCCATTTGCGATTGTTCAGCCAACTTTCTGACCTCTTCGGCAACAACAGCAAACCCCTTACCGTGTTCTCCCGCTCTGGCTGCTTCTATGGCAGCATTCAATGCCAGCAGATTGGTCTGTCCCGCTATGCTGCCTATTGTATCGACAATAGCACCTATTTTCTCTGACCTTTTACCTAATCCGCCTATAACCTCAGCGGATTTGCTGACAGACCTCTCCATATCTTCCATTTTTGAAACAGCTGCCGATACTTCCTTATTTCCTCTCCCGGCAGCTTCGCTTGCCAGTTTTATCTTCTGTCCCGATTCTTCTATCGCACTCATAAAATTCTGCATATGACTGGAAAGATCACTCGTATTTTTTCCCGCACCATCTACTGCAGAAAATTGATCATTGCACAAATGTGCCACATTTACCATCGAATCGGCAACTTGATTGCTTGCCGTAGCCGATTGTTCGGCGCTTGACGTCAACTCTTGCGCGGATGCTGCCAAATATTCAGCAGATTCAGCGATTTTTTTCAATAACGTCTTAACATTATTATGCAAAGATTGCAGAGAACGCCCCATTATTCCTATTTCATCCTTGCGTTCCAATATTTTTCCTTCAACGGTTGAGCTGAAATCTCCTGTTGCCAAAATATTCATCTTTTCAGTAACAAATTCTATCGGATCAGCCAGTATTTTCCCCACATATATAGCTATGCCAATCAGTATTATTTGCAATACTGCCATATATATTACAATTCTGATGATACTGTCCTGAAGGATTTGTTTTTCAGCTGCTTCTTTTTGAGCTACCCTGGCATCAATATAATCAATCCAGCCTCCTGTTCCCAAGACCCATTTATATGGGTCAAAGGCAATAGAATAATTGCGTTTTGGCAAAGGTATCGTTTCATTCGGTTTTGCAAACATAAGATCTGTATACCCTCCATCGGCTTTACGGCCATTCTCTATTATTTCTTTTATATAATATTTTCCGTTGGGATCAACTGAGTCAATACGTGATTGGCCCTCTATATCTCTTCCCATGAGGACAACGTTTACTCCATCATATGTATCTATCCAAAAATATCCTCTGCCATCATCATACCGCAATTGCCTTACCAAAGAGGCCGCCTGTACTTTCGCCTGTGCCTCTGTGATCATACCTGACTGTTGCTTGCTATACACATCCTTAATAAGACTCATGGCTATTTCTGTCTGCAGTTTAAGTTCACGATCTACATTTTCGACCAGTGTTTGCCTATAATCGGCGATTTGATTTTCACTGTTTCTGATCATATTATAAATAAAAAAACCACCGACGCAAAGTATTGTTCCTATTGAAACTGCAACTATAGTAAAAATCAATCTGACTTTAATAGAATATAAATTTTTCATATGCCAAAGCCCCTTTTCTTGCGCAACTGCTTAGTATAGTATAGCCTTATATATATTATTCTATATAATCTGATTTTTACCTTTATTACGTTATTTTTTTAATAAAAAATACTGTATAGGGAAAAATATATCAGATCATTAATTTGATACACTTTCCCCTATACAGTATTTACCTGCTTATAAAAGCCTGTTAAAATTATCCCAATAGTTTTTCGATATCTGCTTCCATTTGTTTCGGTGTAGTAGTGGGTTCAGCCCGTTTTACGACATTGCCCTCTTTATCCACAAGAAATTTCGTAAAATTCCACTTCACAGAATCACCCTTCATAAATTCCGGGAAATTCGTGTTTATGGCATTTTGCAATTTTGCAGCATTAGGATGAGCTTCATCAAATCCCTTAAAGGCTGCCTGTTCTGTTAAATATTTAAAAAGAGGCTGTGCAGTTTCTCCGCGAACATCTCCTTTTTCAAATATAGGAAATGTTACACCGTAATTTACCTTGCAGAATTGTTCTATTTCTGCAGCATTTCCCGGCTCCTGCGCTGCAAACTGATTACTTGGAAAGGCCAATATTTCAAAACCCTTATCCTTGTATTTTAAGTACACCTGCTGTAATTCTTCATATTGAGGCGTAAATCCGCACTTGCTTGCCGTATTGACAATAATAAGGACTTTTCCCTTATAATCCGCAAGTGATTTTTCTTTCCCATGATTAGTTTTTACCTTGAAATCATAAATAGCCATCATTTACCCTCCTTGCACAATATAAATTCAACAAGATTTATTTAATTAAAAAATTTTAACTCTTTCACTTACATCTATTTTTTCGATAGGTCCCGGAACCTGCAATGGTTCTCCAAAAGGCATCTGCGCAATTAATTTCCAGCTTGGCGGTACATTAAAAAGCTTCTTTACCTGATCATCAATCAAAGGATTATAATGCTGCAGATTAACACCAAGTCCCATATTATTGAGTACTGTCCAAATAGCAAATTGCAGCATTCCATTCGCCTGCTGAGCCCATACCGGGAAATTATCCGCATAAGCAGCGTATTGCTTTTGCATCGATTCGACAGTAAGCGTTTCATCAAAATATAAAACTGTGCCATATGCTGCGGCAAAACCGTTTATTTTTTCTTCAGTGGCAGCAAAATTCTTTTCCGGTACAATTTTTTGCAAAATATCCTTTGTGATCTGCCATATTTTATCATGATTACTGCCAAAGGCCACTACAACCCTGGCTGACTGCATATTAAATGCTGAAGGAACATCCTTCACTAATTGTTCTATTTCTGCAACTATCTGCTTTGACGAGACATTAACGTTCTTTCCCAGTGCATAATTTGTACGGCGTTTGCTTACTGCTTCCTGAAACTGACCCATTGCCAACAACTCCCTTTTCTTATTAAAATTATTATATTTTCTGCATGAAAAATATTCTCAACTAATTATTATTATATTACTGCGTTATAAAAATTTCAATAGTTTTTAGTATTTTTTTGTAATTAATTTTTAAAAAAATATATACTAACTAAAAGAAACAATAGGTATTGTCAGCATACTAGGCCAATCACAGATTAATTCTTAGCTACAGCCATACATTTTAGCCCTTCACCGATAAACACATCTTGATATAGAGAAGAGGATCCTCTACCAGAGAATCCCCTCATCTTCACACAAAGTTCTTAAAAATCTTTTTTCCATAAACCATGTAAATTGCAATATTCATAGACTGTTCCGTTCTGTGCCCCACAGAACTCGGCTTTAGGTTCTTCACCCGGCTTTAAAAACTGGATGCGCACACGTGAATCCGTAGCAAGAGCTATCCACTGAATATAATGTTCCTCCTGCATAGGATGCAGCACTGAACCAACAGCGACTTCTATCTTATCATCTTTCTTGGTAACTGCAGGTACATGCTTTTCCTGTGCCGCATCAGTAGTATTGGCCTCAAGCTTGGTCATAGGCTGACCGCAGCAGGACAATGTACCACCGCCGTTATTTATAAGTGCCACTATATTTCCGCATCTTTCACAACGATAAAAAACTACCTTTTCCATTCTAAATTATACCTCCAATATAATATATTATAGGCTGCCTGCCGACCGCCGTTTACCCGTTTTATTCAAAGATCACTATTGCCTGAGGTCTTTTTATTCTCAACAGCATTGTTTCAAGAATACGGAATTTATGATTTAATTCTGTTTGTTCAAGATATGCCGTTTTAAGATCCTGGCCGATCACCAAATCCATATTTCTGCTGTCCGCGCAAACAAGAACTGCCTTTCCCTTTCCCAGTACAGGTGTTGAATATATTCTCTTGTCAAGAAGTTTTTTCACTCTGTCTATTTCCAGTAAACCAGTTCCCGGCTGCAATCTTTGCATCTGCAAATAAAGATCTGGACTGATTGCCAGCGAATAAGCACCGTATATACCTTTTTCAACCAGTAGATTTATCGCCGCCGCTATATCCGTAAAAGCATTTTCGCCAACAGTCCAGTCATTTTTTTTGATTTTATTTGAGCCGGCAACATTAAACAACCCGTCTATCTTAAAGTCTGCATTGCCAAAAAATACTAACCGATCCTCTTTCAATGCACAATCTTCCGCTGCATTAACGGCCTTTGATAAATCAGCAGGATATCCGGCATGAGCGGCACTTTCCAAATCTCTCGCTGATAAAAGAAAGTCTTCATATAATGTGGGAATTTCCAAAAATTTGCGCCCGGAGGTCATCATAAACCCATTTTTGGAAACTTCTTCTAATTTATCAGCATCATCAACAGTAATACTGGTGACACCTATGCCCAAAGGTCCATATAATGGAATGAACCTGCGTCCATGCAATACATTGCCCGCTGTTTTTACAACTGTTTTATCAATTTGTTCCCAAAATTCGTCAGTAAATGGTGCTGCGTCTCTAGATAAATAATCCATACAAAACATCCCTCCTGTTATTTTTACAACCATTAAAACAAATCTATGAATCACCGATTATGTTATTTATTTGATAAGACTTCCTACGGTAGCCTCAGGATCAGTTTTTTTCAAAACACTTTCCTTTTTTTCATTTTCCAGTTCTTCGAGCAATTCTTTAACTTCGGCTTCTCCAGAAGCAAAATGCTCAGCCTCTTCAGGGTCAAGAATACGAAGCAGCGCCATCAATTCTCCGACATGAGCTTTTTCTTCATCACGTATATCAGCTATAACTTTTTTAGCCACTTCATTATCTGTTGCCTGCACATGTGCATCATAAAGGTAAATTGCCTCAAGTTCTCCTGAAATATCCAGCCGTACTGCCTGTATCAATTCTCCCTTTGTTAATTTACGATCAACATTGCCCTGAAACGGATTTGCAAAATCTGCCATCTAATTTGTCCCCCTTTTAATAAAACTTGCCTTTTATTGCTATAATGTCGAATAAACATATCAGGCAGCAGTTAATTCCGCCGCTTGATCTACAAACATGATCTCTGTTTATTCGATACTATTTTAATCAGTCGGCACATAAAATAAGTGCACTGATATTTTTCTAAAAGACAAGAATTCTATCTTAATATCTATTAGGATTTATTCTCTAATTCACACAAAAATCCTTTTTATTAATATATATATGTCTAAAATATTTCTTTCAATTCTTATCATTTACGATTTCTATTGAAAATAAGCTCATGCATAAATTTTGCAGATGTAACCGTGTTGCATTTATTTGAGCGTCATAGCATCATTTAGATTTTTAACCGCAATGTTCAATTGATTTTCCAATAGTTTTAATCGATTTGCAATTTCTATTTCATTTTTCTGTCTGTATATAATTTCATCAGTACGAACGCGCAAAAGTATTTCTTCCAACTCATTTTTATTTTTCTCCACATCAGAAAACAGCTTTAAAATAGGAAAGCCTCCTTTTAATCTATTCATAAATGAAAATTTTTCTTCATGAATGGATAATAACTTTAGTCTATATTTATAGCTTTATATTAAATAAAATCATTTATTTTGTCAAGATTTGTTCTTAATTACTATGTAATATTTGTAATTATATTTATCAAAAACAAAAGACGGCCATTATGAATAATATTCACAGCAGCCGTCCCTTGTCTCTAAAATATAACACCTGAATTTTTTATTGCCTGATCAAGTGCAATATATCATTTTTCATACATATATTCATCGGTCATCGGCAGATCGTTATTTATTCCCTTGCTCAACAAATACTGCACAACGTCTATATTGCCCGTCCTAAAAGCAGATGCGCAGCCGGAAAGATAAAGTCCCCACATTCTTTTAAATTGTTCATCATATTTAGCCGGCAATGTATCCTTGCATGCAAGAAAATTTTTATACCACTCGTCAAGTGTACGTGCATAATGACGGCGTAAACTTTCCATATGAAGTAAATAAAAATTAAAATCGGGGAATAGATTTACTGTTTCACGCACAGTCGGTATATATCCTCCCGGAAAAATATATCGCTTTATCCATCCATTAGTCGGTGCCTCAGTATAACCCATTATCGAATGAAGCAGAAATAGTCCTCCAGTTTTCAGTAACGTATTCACCTTATGCAGATAAAGAGGTAGAAACTCCTTCCCGACATGTTCAAACATCCCTATACTTACGATTTTATCAAATTGATATTTTTCAATATCAAGGTCCATATAGTTAAGCAGTAAAACCCTTACCTTATCTTCAAGACCAAGTTTTTTTATTCTTTCTGTGGCCCCGGCATATTGCTCCTCACTTAATGTTATGCCTACTGCATTGACTCCATATTGCTGTGCCGCTCTTATTATGAGCCAGCCCCACCCGCAGCCTATATCAAGGAGAGTCTCATCCTTTTTCAGCAACAATTTTTGCAAAGAATGATCTATTTTGTGAAGCTGTGCTTCATCTAATGTATCCGTTTCATGTTTAAAATATGCACACGAATATGACATTGTCTTATCGAGCCACTTCGCATAAAAATCATTGCCCAAGTCATAATGACTGTGAATGTTTTGCTTTTCCTGTTCCTCAATTCCAGAAAACATTTTTCTCTTTAATTCATCAAGTGCATATTTTTTTACATCACCGTTTTGATTTTTGAACATGACCGCTATAACATCATCTAGAGAGCCTTCAAAATCTATACTGCCATCCATGTAAGCCTGTCCGAGAGTCAGCACAAGATCCGTATTCATATCTTTGATATCTGTTAATGTCGGTTCACGATGAAAAATTATTTTAAATTTTGGGGTCTCTTCTCCATAATTTTTTTCTTCTCCATCCCAAAATTGTACAGAAAAACCACCCTTATTCCATAATTTTAATGCAGTTTTTAATGCAGCCTTTTTCAACATAAGATCGCCTCACGAATTATTTTTCATTTTTTCACAACCAGTCCATGCAATTAAGCAGCCTGCCTGTTGATGCCCATAAATTTGCTGACAGCTTCTCCTGCACAGTATAACTTGCCGACTTTATATTCTTCTGTTTCACGTAAATAAACTCCTAAGCTCAAATGAATTCACTTTCATCCACACTTAGAAGTCAATGTTGAACAATATTTGCCCGCAGCGGCAAACTATCTCTGAAAAGACGAAAAATATAATACATTACTAAAAACAAATCTGCTACTTTTTCAGTCTAACACTATTTCTTTTCCATTACAAGTATATACAGCCATCAAATATTTTTGTAATCATTGTAATATTTTTTATATCATTCATATACTTTTTCCATGGATAACAGCTTTATATTTAGACATTTTCTAATAGGCTCATCACTGAAATATATTTTTTTCTCTGCTGTTGCACATTGGCAAATCATCACTGCTAAACTATGCATCAATGCCAATCAATTCAATTGGTTTTATGAATATTTTTATAAAAAAACCTAAAACTGCTGTAAATCAGTTTTAGGTTTACCTTAGTTAAATTATGATTGCGAAATTGCCTTATTCAGAGCTTCATTTTCTTCATCGGAAAGCTTATATGAAGAATGACCCTTATCTACAGGTTTCATATATGTGGTCGAACTATTGCGGCTAAATATACCGGACAGTATAATTCCCGAATTTTTCCTGTCCAAAAGGGCGACTGCATAACTCAAATCGCCACCGACATCCTCGAAGGCAGCAAACCGTACCACTCCGACTTTTTGGATCACATTCTGCAAAATATCACGAATTTTTTTATTTTCCATCTCTATTTCGGTATTTTGCTGCATTACCTTTTCCACTTTTGAAATATGTTCCAACAGCATATTTTCTAAATCTTTTGAATCGACACCCTGCATCATCTCTTTATAGCGTTTTTTCATATTTCCCAGCTTTACCATCAAAATTACTGTGATTATATAAGCTATCAAAAGTAATACCGCCATCGCAGCTATTATATACAATACTGTTTCATTCATCATTCCTATAGAACCATTTGTCATGTTCTACTAATCTCCTTTATCTAAAAATAGGCTTATTTTTTACGGAATTAAAAAAACACCTCTATTGGCTGCCCATAACCAATTACTCAAAATTTTTCAACCGTGAGTACAAGTTATTATACCACAAAAATAATTTTCTTATCAAAACTTATATGAAAAATTCATGCTCTGCTATTTCCTTTTTCTCATCTTTCTTCATCACAGCATCAATTATTCTGTCCAAATCCTCAGCAGAGCCGAATTCTATTTCAATTTTGTTTTTTCTGGTACCTGTCTTAATATTTACTTTCGTTCCCAGGAGGAGTGCCAATTTTTCTTCTATATCTGCTATAAAAACATCATCAGCAAAATGTTTTTTCCTTTTTCCATCTATATCGGTTTGTTTTTGCAATATCTTTTTTACCACATCTTCAGCTTCTCTTGCTGATAATTCATTGGCCAATATATACACAGCTGTCTTCTCCTGAAGCTTTTCATCTTTTATCGCCAACAGAGGTTTAGCTTGTCCCATATTAAGATTTCCTTCCATTATGAGGAGTTGTATAGGTTTGGCTAAATGCAGGAGCCGTAAAAAATTTGCCACGTGGCTGCGGCTTTTCCCTATATATTGTGAAAGCTCATTCTGCGTGATTCCTGTTTCTGAAAGAAGCCGTGAATAGGCTGAAGCCTCCTCCATAGCATTTAGATCTTCTCTCTGCAAATTTTCAATAAGCGCAATTTGGGCTACTTCCCTATCCGAATAATCACGTATTATCGCCGGTATTACATCAAGTTTTATTTTTTTACATGCACGCCATCTCCTTTCTCCACTTATCAATTGATATCCTTCCGAAATTTTTCTCAGCAAAACAGGCTGCAATATACCACATTTTTCAATTGACTGTGCCAATTCTGTAATGGATTTCTCGTCGAAATTCGAGCGTGGTTGAAAAGGATTTGTTCTTATATCATTTGTATTGATCTGTTCTATTTTTTCTTTACTGTCAATTTCAATATTATTCAACAAAGCTCCCAGACCCCGTCCCAAGCCAGTATGTGTATTTTTAGGCATGAGACATCACCTCGTCCGCCAATGCCGCGTATGCGGCAGCGCCTCTTGATGAAGGATCATATTCATTTATCGGGCATCCGTATGATGGAGCCTCGCTCAATCGCACATTGCGGGGAATTATCGTTTTATATAATTTTTCAGGAAAATGTCTGTTCACTTCCTCTGCCACTTGCGCTGATAGCTTCGTTCTGCTGTCATACATTGTCAGTACAACTCCTTCCAAAAACAATTTTTCATTTAGATTTTCTTTTACCAAATTTATAGTATTCAAAATTTGTGTCATCCCTTCCAACGCATAATACTCACACTGCAATGGCAAAATTACTGAATCAGCAGCAGTCAGCGCATTTATAGTCAGCAATCCCAAGGAGGGCGGACAATCGATTACGACATAATCATACTCTGCTTTTACTTTATCCAATGCTTTTTTTAACTTTGTTTCACGTGAAAACATCGCCACAAGTTCCACTTCTGCACCAGCCAAATCTATAGTTGCAGGTAAAATATCTATTCCGCTCTTCGTTTTTCGCAGAATTTCTTTTATTTTTTCTTCTCTGAGCAATAAATCATACAGTGACTTCTCTATCTGTCCTTTTTCAATACCGCAGCCACTTGTAGCATTTCCCTGCGGATCAGCATCTATCAGCATTACCTTTTTATCTGCCTTAACAAAAGCTGCACTTAAGTTAATTGCAGTGGTAGTTTTTCCTACGCCGCCTTTTTGATTTGCTATAGCAATTATCTTTGTCATCTGATCTCCCCTTATTGATCTGCGTGTCAATTAAATGACCCTCTGCAGAAAACTCTCTTGTCCATTAATACATTCATTTTATCATCAATATTCATTTTTTCCATTTTCAGCCGCATATTCACAAAACATTTTTTACTAAGGCATATACTATATCCAGCTAAAAATTTTCTATATTACCACAGATAATTGTTTTATGATAGAATATATTATACTTCTTTCCTACAGAAAATAATTTTTAACAGCAATATAAACCGCATTGATATTTACCGCAATTATCTTCATTCACTGTATAAATATTATTCAGCAGAAAATCATCAATTGTGCTTTTCACCTTTCAGATTTATTCGCTGCTATCCATTTTTTAACCTGCCAGCCGGAAATATTTCTGAATTCTACATACTATTTTTACTATTTTATTTCATAAGGTGGTCTGCTCCCATGCCGATATATAATCCTCCTTTAAGAACTGTTGATATAAAGGAAACACGACGCTATGCCGGTCTTTCTGCCGCTGATTTCAGTGAACAAGCTATTATCGCTGCCTGCAACGAAATGGTATATCTTGCAGAACCGCGAGGAAGCTGGGAAATGTATAACTATGACAACATCAAAGGTATCGTTTCCGCTTCTGTTCCGTTTAGACTGCAGGGCAGTAAAATTCTTAAGCATCTGAGCCATTCTGAAAAAGTGATATTACTTTCTGTGACAGCAGGCAGTAATATTGAAACTGCCATTGAAAAAAATTTCCATGAGGGAAGCTACACACACGGGCTGCTGCTTGATGCAGCAGCCACAGCTGCAGTTGAACAAGTAGCTGACGGTCTTGAAAAAAACATTGATATTTCGATCAAGCCGCTTGGCTATAAACGTATTTGGCGATTCAGCCCAGGATATGGCGATTGGGATATAAGCTGTCAGCCGCATATGCTTCGTCTGACTAACGCGTCTGCCATAGGAATAGAATATACTTCATCCATGATGCTGACTCCCAGAAAATCTGTTACTGCTATCATCGGACTTGTGCCTGAGACAGATCCCTTCACTCCGCAAAGACCTTCCTGTGCTACATGCCCGCAAAAAAATTGTTCTTCCCGTATACAATAACAAAGATTCAATAAACTTACTGCATGTTTCACGTGCAACATTAAAAGGAGTTAATATCTATGCTTAATATATTTGACGGAGCCATGGGCACTATTTTGCAGTCAGCCGGTATTTTAAAAACAGGAGCATGTCCTGAAATACTTAATCTCAATAATACTGCTGCTATTATCGATGTCCATAAACAGTATATTTCCGCTGGATCGACCATTATTGAAACCAACACTTTTGGTGCCAGCTCCTTGAAACTTTCACATTATAATTTAGCTGACAAGGTACGTGAAATAAATATTGCTGGTGTAAAAAATGCAAAAGCGGCTGCACAAGGCCGCTGCAAAGTTGCCGGCTCAATGGGCCCTATCGGCAGATTTATCGACCCACTTGGTGATATCAGCTTTGATGAAGTATATAAAGCATATTTTGAACAGGCACACGCATTGATAGAAGGCGGTGCGGATTATCTATTAATCGAAACATGTATAGATCTGCAGGAAATGAGAGCAGCTCTCTTAGCCGTCAAAGATGCCTCTCCTGCAATTCCCGTCATCTGCCAAATGTCATATTCTGAAGATGCCAGAACCGTTACCGGAACCGATCCGCAGACTGCAGCGATCACACTTGAAGCAATGGGAGCTGATATTATCGGAGCCAACTGCTCCACCGGGCCTGAGGAATTACTTCCCATAGTAAAAATACTCGCCGACAATTGCAGGTGTCCTATCAGTGTTCAGCCTAACGCCGGCATGCCTCACTTGATAGGCGGACAAACTGTATTTCCGATGACTCCCGATGATATGGGCAGCTGGGCGCCAAAACTGGTAGAAGCAGGTGCCTCTTTTGTCGGCGGCTGCTGTGGGACAACCCCCGCACATATAGCCGCAATAAAAAATGCTATTGCGGATCAGTCTGATCCTATACGCAAGTCACCGCTAAAAAGGCTTGCTCTGACCAGCCGCACCAAGACTATTTTTATTGGTGCAGATCTTCCGACAAAACTCATTGGTGAACGAATAAATCCGACCGGCCGTAAAAAGCTTGCTGCTGAGATAAAAACAGGGTCCTTCATATCTGTAAAAAAAGAAGCTGTAGAGCAGACAAATGCCGGTGCTGACATTCTTGATGTCAATATGGGCGTGGGTGGCATTGATCAATCCATTGCCATGGAAAAAGCAATAAAAGAAATATCTCAGATAGTACCTACTCCCCTGTCGATAGATACCAGCGATCCAAAAGCTCTGGAAGCAGGATTAAAAGCCTATCCCGGACGTGCACTCATAAATTCAGTTTCTGCAGAACCTGATCGTTTAAAATATTTTCTGCCGCTGGCAAAAAGATATGGTGCTGCGGTCCTATGCCTTCCCTTATCCGATAAGGGACTGCCCAAAACGGGAAATGAACGCATCGCTATTCTGAAAAAAATAATTACGGCTGCCAAAAAATTCGGACTGCATGACAATGATTTTATTCTCGATTGTCTGGTAATGACTATTGCCGCAGATAAAACTGCCGCTGTTGAAGTATTAACAGCCTTATCTCTGTACCGCAGCGAGTTTGGCTACCCTTCGACAATGGGTTTATCAAATATATCTTTTGGACTTCCCAACAGACCTCTTATAAATAGTACTTTTTTTGCCATGTGCCTGGCAGTCGGTCTTGATGCTCCCATAATAAATCCTTATGATCATTTAATGAAAAACACATTACTGGCTGCTTCTGCTTTAAATGGAAAAGACTCAAACGGCCAAAAATACAGTTTATATGCATCAGATCAAGCTGTCGACAAGCCTGCCTCAATAATTGAAATAACAGATGAAAATATTATTGAGGCAATTAAACAGTCTATCATAACCGGAGAAAAGGAAAATATTGCCGGACTGGTGGAAAGAGCTTTAAAAAATGGACATTCATCAAATGAAATAACGGAAAATGCTCTTACAGCCGCAATGAATATTGTTGGTAAAAATTTTGGCGCCAAAAAAATTTTTTTACCGCAGGTCATGCTTTCTGCTGAAGCTATGCGAGAAGCGTTCTTAAAAATAAAAGAGATCCTGCCGGCCCAGCTGGCAAAAAGCAAGGGAACCGTTGTTATTGCTACCGTAAAGGGTGACATACACGATCTTGGAAAAAATATAGTTTCCGCACTTTTGGAAAATAACGGTTTTAAGCTTATAGATTTGGGCAAAGATGTTGATAATGAAAAGATTGTCCGAGCTGCCATCGAAAATGATGCTGACATAGTTGGTCTCTGCTCACTAATGACCACGACTATGACTCAAATTGACGCCGTCATAGCCTCTCTGAAAGAAGCAGGATCAACTGCTCAGGTAATAGTAGGCGGTGCCGTACTCACACAGGAATATGCCGACAGTGCCGGAGCCGATGCATATGCCGCGGATGGTGTTGTCGCCGTGGAAATAGCAAAAAATCTCACAAATAAGAGAAAAAATGATTCTTTCCCACAGTAAATATTTTTTAATAATATGGCTGCACAAAAATAAGGACCAAAATAAAATGGTCCTTATTTTTATGCTCTATAAATTTAAGCTCCGGCTGCCGCATGAAGACTTATTAGGTCAAAATTCTGGCAATACGCGCATATTCTCTGTCAAGCTCCTTCGTATTGGCAACAGCATCTTTCAAATCTATAGTAACAATATCATTTCTGTCATAACCTATTACCATATCATAAAGACCCGATAATAATGCCAATGCTGCTTTTTCACCCAGACGGCTTGCCTTCACTCTATCCTCCACAGTAGGAGAACCACCGCGCAGAATAAGATCCAACACAGAAATACGCGTATCCAAATGCGTTTTCTCGGCAATCTCCCTGCCTATTTTCATAATATCTCCGCAGCCATCGGCAACTACTATAAGGCTGTATGTTTTTTCTAAAGTATGCCGTTTTTTAAGTGCTTTTACTAATCCATCCATATCAATGCTGTATTCGGGAACTAAAATATATTCTGCCCCACTGGCTATTCCCGATACCATCGGCAGCCACCCGCATTTTTTCCCCGATACTTCTACTACAATAACGCGGCGATGGGAAAGTGCCGTATCGCGCAGTTTATTAAGCGCCTCAACCACCGTATTAGCTGCAGTATCGCAGCCTATAGTATAGTCAGTCCCCCAAATATCATTTTCTATTGTAGCGGGAATTCCCACTATCGGAAAAGCAAACTCTTCACTGAAAACTTTAGCACCTTTCATCGTACCATCTCCGCCGATAACGATCATCCCGTCGATTTTATGCTTCCTCAAATTTTCAAAGGCTCTTTTTCTTCCCGCGGTCGTTTCAAATTCAGGACAAAAACTTGTTCCCAAAAAAGTTCCCCCACGTTGAATAGTGTCACTGACCGATATCGATTTTAATAGGTTCATCTCATCATGTACCAACCCATAAAATCCATCATTAACTCCCCAGACAGTTTTTTTCTCAAACAATACCGCCCTCGTTACAGCTCTTATAGCAGCGTTCATGCCCGGACTATCGGTCCCACTAGTTAAAACGGCAATACTTTTTATCATTATATAAAACCCCCTCCCAAATCAGTCTATTATCTTCATCAACATTATACATATAAAAAATCTAAACGTCTATCGCTTATTAAGCTGTCAAATTTTCTAAAAAAGTGCTTTCCTGTATACCGTCTATTCTGTCTTGACAAAATATCACGTAAAATGATAAAGTGAGCTCATAAACAGATACTTTCTGTCTTTTTAACATCTTATCGATATGCATATATATCTGAAACCCAAAGGAGTATTGATATGAACTCAATAGAACTAAAATATGGCTGCAATCCGAACCAAAAACCCGCAAAAGTTTTCATAAACGAAGGCAATCTCCCTTTTACTGTATTAAACGGCCGCCCTGGTTATATCAATCTGCTTGATGCTTTTAACAGCTGGCAGCTCGTACAAGAGCTGCACGAAGCCACAAATCTTCCCTCAGCTGCTTCTTTTAAACATGTAAGTCCTGCCGGTGCCGCTGTCGGACTTCCTCTTTCAGCTTTGCTGAAAAAAATTTATTTTGTAGAAGATATTGAACTTACACCTCTTGCCGAAGCCTATATTCGCGCACGCGGCGCCGACCGTATGTCCTCCTACGGAGATTTTGCCGCTTTATCCGATGAATGCGATGCCGCTACGGCATCTTTCCTGACCCGTGAAGTTTCTGACGGTATAATAGCGCCTTCTTATTCAGCGGAAGCTCTTTCCATATTGAAGAAAAAAAGAAAAGGTAATTATCTTATAATTCAAATGGACAAAAGTTATCATGCACCGGCATCTGAAATAAAAGAAGTTTTTGGTATCACTTTTGAACAGAAACGAAATGATTTAAAAATTACTGACGATCTTTTTTCAAGTATTCCTACGGTCTGCAGAGATTTACCTCCCGATGCAAAAAGAGACCTTATTGTTGCTTTAATAACATTGAAATATACCCAGTCAAATTCCGTCTGTTATGCCAAGGACGGACAAGCCATAGGTATAGGCGCCGGACAACAGTCACGTGTTCATTGTACTCGTCTTGCCGGGAATAAAGCTGATTTCTGGCATTTACGCCAGCATCCCAAAGTTCTTTCTCTGCCATTTAAAGAAAATATTCGCCGCCCTGACAGAGATAATGCCATAGACGTATATATTTCGGATGAATATATGGATTTATTTACAGATAACAACTGGAAAAATGTTTTCACAGAAAAGCCTCCAGTTCTTAGCAGAGAAGAAAAACATGAATGGCTTTCTGCCATAACTGGTACTGCCCTCGCTTCTGATGCCTTTTTCCCATTTGGTGACAATATAGAACGTGCCCATAAAAGCGGTGTAAAATATATAGCACAAAGCGGCGGCTCCATTCGTGATGACAATGTCATTGAAACATGTGATAAATACTCAATAACTATGGCTATGACCGGTATTCGTCTCTTTCATCACTAATTTATTACTATGCAGCCATAATAGCAGATGCAAAAAAAAGAAGAATTATCCACAATTTTTAAAAATAATTTGTGGATAATTCTTCTTTTTCATTTTTCATATTAAATAAATGCCTATATATAAATCACATGGAAGCCTGATATATAAGGAAATTCGTGTTTCCAAAAAATAATTATAATTTTGCCGGCTCATAAATCCTCCTGTGGATAACTTTATTAGTTACCTACAGATTATCAACAGTTTTTTTCATTTATTCAACGGTTATCCACAAATTTTGAACATTTCCCTGTGGATATTGTGGATAACCGAATAATAAATTTCAGTTTCCTAAAGTCTTCGAACAGACACAATCCAGCTAAATACTGCCCAAATCATCACAAACCTATATTAAGCACTCTATCTAAAAAGTCTCTGGCCTGTATGTCCATACTGTTGCTCTGTGTATCAATTTTCACAAGACTTTCCTTTGTATTCACGACTGCGTTGAATATGGTTTCTTCAATGCTTCCGGGAATAATATCTTCCCAATTCTTAACAGAATACACATTCTGCGTCACATTATTAGATGGCTGCCCTACGACTTCAAGTTCACACAGGAATTGCATCTGCCGCAATTGAGGGCGTATATAATAATGATCCAGCAAATATGACTGATCAGCAGAAATATTTGAATATTTATCAGCCGGTGCACTTGCCTTGTTGGCATCAACCAATTGTATCCATACATCCATTATTTTTCTGCTGCTGTTCGGCTCAAAGATCCAGCGGGCTGATTTACGGTCAAGGTAATAAAAAAATCTGCTGTCTTTTGCTATCAGCACAAATCTTTTTTTATCGGCCTCATCCGCTTTATTCATTTTTTTAAATATATTTTCGTCTTTATCCTTTTTTGCTGCCGATCCCTTATTATCCTCAGCAGCAGTCTGTCCCACATCCTGATTTTTCACCGTTTCCGCATTTACTACCGGCTCAGAATCTATCGCGGCAGATGGAAGAGCTGCCAAAGCTGCCCTTGAGTCCAATAGAAAACTTATACACAGGACCAGTAAAATATATCTGCGCATATATCCCCCACCCTTCATATATAGTTATGATGATCATTACCATAATACTTTTTCAAAATATAGCCTCCGCTATATTATTAGCTGCCGCTCAGTAAATTCCTCTATTACAAATGTTTTCTTTCCGGACTACCCGATTTACGGGGATATACATCGGGGGTTTTATCCGTCTTGAGCACATAAACAACAGCCCGAACATCATCGAGACCCGGTAATTTGACAGGTTTTACTTCTGCCAGAGAGCCTCCTAATATTTTTATTGCATTTTCTGCCTCGCAAATTTCCTCTTTATACTGTTTTCCCTTAAGCGCTGTAAAATAACCATCTCTTTTTACAAGTGGCAGAGTATATTCACATAAAACAGGCATTCTTGCTACCGCACGGGAAAAAACTATATCAAAACTTTCTCTGTAATTTTTTTTGCGGCCTATTTCCTCAGCCCGCCCATGAACAAATTCTATATCTGATATATGAAGTTTATCGGCCACATCCTGAAGAAATTTTATACGTTTGGCAAGTGAATCCAGCAATGTTAAACGTAGCGCAGGATACATTATTTTCAAAGGTATACCGGGAAAGCCTGCACCTGTACCGACATCAATAATCCTTGCCGAAGGATCAAAAAAATTCTCATTCCAACCACTTAATGAATCAATGATATGTTTGACAGCCACTTCATCAGGATCAGTTATCGCAGTCAAATTGATTTTATTATTCCACTCAACAAGCAGTTTATAATATATATTGAATTTTTCACACTGCACTTCACTGAGCTGTATTCCATACTCTTTTGTTCGTCGCTGCAGACAATCATAAAAATCCATTAATCATTCCTCCGGCTATATTGTTCCAAATAAATCAAAAGTATAGATATATCCGCCGGAGAAACACCGGATATTCGCCCTGCCTGGCCAAGTGATAAGGGTTTTATTTTATTCAGCTTTTCAACAGCTTCTTCGCGCAAATTAGCGATTTTCATATAATCTATATCCGGTGGTATTTTTTTGTTTTCCAATTTTTCCATCCGGCTTACCTGTTCCTCCTGCTTGCTGATATATCCTTCATAAACCGCATCTGTTTCTATCTGCTTTATGACTTCATCATTTATATGAGGAAGATTAAATACCTCTTCCAATTCTTTATATCCTATATTTTTCCTTTTTAACATATCATATAAATTAATGCTTGCCCTGATTTCTTCCATATCATTTTTTCTGAGCAAATCATTTATTTCCCGGCTGGGATTGATCTTTTTCCCCTGCATTAAAATCTTTATTTCATTTATTTTATCCTTTTTTGCCAGGTATCTGCTGTATCGCTCGTCATTCACCAATCCTACTTGTCTGCCTTTTTCAGTCAAACGCATATCTGCATTATCCTGCCGTAGAAGCAAACGATATTCCGCACGTGAAGTCATCATACGGTATGGCTCCTGTGTACCCTTTGTTACTAAATCATCTATCAGCACTCCTATATAAGCTTCTGACCGCTTGAGTATGAGAGACTCTCTTCCCCTTATCTTCATGGCTGCATTGATACCGGCAATAAGACCTTGTGCCGCAGCCTCTTCATAGCCGGATGTCCCGTTAGCCTGCCCAGCAGAAAAAAATCCTTCTATATATTTATGCTCAAGCGATGGTTTCAGCTGTAAAGGATCCAAACAATCATATTCGATAGCATATCCCGGACGCATTATTTTTACGTTCTCCATCCCCGGTATAGTTTTTAAAAATTCAAATTGAATATCAACGGGCATACTTGTAGACATGCCCTGTACATACATTTCATTGGTATGCAGCCCCTCCGGCTCTATAAACAATTGGTGCTTATCTTTATCAGGAAAACGTATTATTTTTGTTTCTATGGAAGGACAATATCGCGGACCTACGCCCTCGATAATACCGTTTGCCATAGGCGCTCTATCTATGTTATCTCTGAGAATTTTATGTGTTTTTTCATTTGTATAAGTAAGCCAACAGGGAACTTGTTCACGTGTATGCTCATTGCTCAGGAAAGAGAAGTTGTGTACTTCACTATCACCGGGTTGAATCTGCATTTTAGAAAAATCCAGTGTTCTCTTGTCTACGCGCGCAGGGGTACCCGTCTTGAATCGCATAAGTTTTACTCCGATTTTCTGTAGGGACTGTGACAATGCCACCGCTGCTCTCTGCCCAATAGGACCGCCTTCATATGTTTTTTCACCTATTATTACTCTTCCGCGAAGATATGTACCAGAAGCCAGAACAATACATTGGCATGTGTATATCTCTCCTGTTTCTATCTGCACTCCAGCAATTTTTTCATTTTCTACCAGTATTTTTTCCACCAGCAATTGCTTTATATCAAGATTATCCTGATTTTCACATGTTTCTTTCATGGAAAACTGGTATGTTTTCTTATCCGCTTGAGCTCTCAAAGCCTGCACAGCTGGTCCCTTACTGGTATTGAGCATACGGAACTGTATGCATGTTTTATCGGCGTTCACCCCCATCTCACCGCCAAGCGCATCCAGTTCACGCACCAAATGCCCCTTGGCCGGTCCTCCCACTGACGGATTACACGGCATCATGGCTATATTATCCATATTCAACGTGGTGAGCAGCGTCCTGCATCCAATACGTGCCGCGGCGAGGCCGGCCTCCACTCCGGCATGGCCGGCCCCAACAACAATGACATCATAATCTCCAGCAATAAACACTTTATTTCCCCCAGTTAATGTCTAAACTTACAGTATTTCTTCCAAGCAGCAGTATTTTTATCTATTATTTCCCTATGCAGAACCGGCTGAAAATCTCATCAATTATATCTTCGCTGGCAGTGTCTCCTATAATATCCCCCAGCCTTTCCCATGCTGAACGCAAGTCTATAACCACAAGATCCTCCGGTATATCATTATCAAGGCTCTTTATGGCATCACTCAAATGTCGTTCCGCTTTTTTAAGTGCTTCACTTTGACGGACATTATTTACCAATTCACCCTCATTATAGACCACATTTCCGGCATAGACCTTCTTTTTAATAACTTCCGTCAATTCCTTTATCCCATTATCACTGACAGCAGATATATGCGCTATTTCACTGCCGGAGCATTGTTTTCTTATCCAGCGTTCGTCCAACGATTGTTCTAAATCATTTTTATTTATAACTATTACAACATTTTTTTCTTCTATCAATTTTATTATTTTTCTATCATCGTCCTCTATCGGTCTCGTTCCGTCAAACAAAGCCAAAATAAGATCAGCTTTTTCTATATAAGACCGAGCCCTGTCCACACCAATCTTTTCCACTTTATCTTCAGTATGCCGTATACCGGCTGTGTCTATAATTTTTAAAGGGATGCCTTCCATATCAGCATATTCTTCTATGCTGTCCCGTGTCGTTCCCGGAACATCTGTGACGATTGCCCTTTCAGAATGCAAAAGCCTATTAAGAAGGCTTGATTTACCTACGTTTGGTTTTCCTACTATAGCCGTAACCAATCCCTCGCTTAAAATACGTCCAGTATTGGCGCTGGCAAGCATTACATTGATCTTATCTTTAAGCTCTCCTATTTTTTCCATAACCTGTATATTATCTATTTCATCCACTTCCTCCTCAGGGAAGTCTATTGTTGCCTCATAATGAGCAATCATTTCCAATAAGGGGTCCCTTATCTGCCGTATATGTGAGGAAAAACAGCCTGATAAATGACCTGATGCCACTTTCAGCGATGCGTCTGTCTTGGCCTTTATTATATCCATAACAGCCTGCGCTTGTGCCAAATCTATTCTTCCATTCAAAAAGGCTCTTTTTGTAAATTCGCCTGGCGCTGCCAGTCTTATCTCTCCTATTTCTATTAAGAGGGATAATATTCTGCGCAGAGGCAGCATCCCGCCATGGCACTGTATCTCTACTATGTCCTCTTTTGTATAGGAATGAGGCCCTCTCATAATAATACATATTGCCTCATCTATTATATCTTTTGTTTTCGGATCTATTATTTTCCCGTATACAGCACGATGTGAATGTCTATCTGCCAATGCTCTCTTATTAATAGCCGCAAAAATCCTATCGACTGTTTCAATTGAATTTATTCCACTGACACGAATTATACCAATACCGCCTTCGCCTAATGGTGTCGCTATCGCGGCGATTGTATCATTTATATCCTTAGCTATCAATTTTTTCCTCCATCATATAATAAGCTCGGCCCTTTTTATATCAGCCAATGTTTCCTTAATATTATAACAGATAATTAAAAAAGCCGCCCCTCATTTCAGACAGCTTTTAAATGAAAATTATAAATTAATACTATTAAAAACACCTATATAAGCCTTCCTGAAATATAACCAATAAAAAAATAAAACAGACCACCCCCTGAATATCATTCAAAGGCTGGTCAGCAAAATATAAACATGACTATGCACACTGCATTAAAAATCTATCTGTTTTTCTTTATGTCTACTATTATCCTGCGATGCGGTTCTTCTCCATCACTGTAAGTTATAATATCAGCTTCATCCTGCAATGCCATATGAATTATCTTGCGTTCGTGCCTGTTCATCGGCTCTAATGTCATTTTTCTTCTTGAATTTCTTACTTTATCGGCAATTCTCCATGCCAAATGTTTTAGCGTATCCTCTCTGCGGTTCCTGTAATCTTCCACGTCCAGAATAATATGTTCTCTGTTGCTATCGGCCCCTTTATTTGCGGCCATGTTTGTAAGATATTGCAACGCATCAAGTGTTTGACCATGCTTGCCTATCATTATCCCCATATCCTGATTGCTGCTCATTTCAAACAGACATCCGAATTCAGTTTCTTTCCTGCTTATACTAACATCCATTTGCATAGCTGCGAATACATCTTTTAAAAAAGTCTGCGCTTTTTCTGAGGGAAGCAATTCCTTCACACTTGCGCGTATTTTAGCACCTTTATTGCCAATAAGACCTAGGAAACCCTTTGACGGTTCTTCCAGTATTTCAAACAGAACACGACTCTCAGGCATTTCCAGCTGCCTGAGAGCATTTCTCTTTGCTTCCTCTATATCCCGCCCTAATACTTCAATAACTTTCGCCATATTCTCAAGAAGCCCCCCTTACTTAGTTGGCTGTCCTTCATTACGGTACATCCACCACTGCTGCAATACCTGCATAATGTTCATCACTACCCAGTATAAAACCAGACCAGCCGCAAATTTAATACTTATCCATCCTATGAATATAGGCATGGCAATCATCATCACTTTCATCTGCGCTGCCTGAGCAGATGATCTGGATGTTTGCCACTGAGTGATAAGCGTGGTCAATGCCGATAAAACAGGCAGTATATATAAAGGATCCGGTAATGCAAGATTCGGTACCCACAAAAATGCCGGATTATTATCAAAATGAACACTTTGCAAAGCATAAAACATTGCCATTAATATTGGCATCTGTGCTAAAAGCGGTAGACATCCTGCCAACGGATTAACTCCCGCTTCCTTATAAATCTGCCCCATCTTCTGTTGAAGTTCCTGAGGTTTTCCCTTATACTTTTCTTGTAATGCCTTTATCTTAGGCTGTAAATCCTGCATAGCCTTCATTGACTTTACCTGCTTTACCGTAATAGGATATAGCAGCATTTTAATAACGATTGTCATTAATATTATAGCCAGACCATAATTATCCAGCCCTATAACCTGTGTCAGGGAATAAAAAAAACCCAGCACAGTTTCTAATATCTGTACTATCGGGTGAAATAGCGAATCAAAAAATCCACTCAATTCATCACATCCTAATCAATTATTTATTATTTAACGGGATCATAGCCGCCTTCATGAAATGGATGACAACGCAGTATACGCTTTATTGCCATAAGGCCGCCCTTTTTCACCCCATATTTTTCAATCGCAGTAACAGCATATTCGGAACAAGTAGGAATATATCTGCAAGAAGGTGCTTTCAAAGGAGAAATATAATTGCGATAAAAGTATATCATGCCGATAATTAATTTCTTCATCATTTTTATAGCACATCTTTCCAAATCTTTGCTCTTTTACATAAACGACAAAAAGACTTTTCTATAACAGTGTAATCTGTATTGACTGATGCCATGCGTCCGACCAGTAAAATACAACAATTTATACTAATATTTTTTTTATTTTTGCGATAAATTTCCCGTAAAACTCTTTTGATACGATTTCTGACAACGGCATTACCCAGTTTTTTACCAGCAGCAAAGCCTATTTTATGATTAAATTTACTATTATCTGCAATATGCATCACTATATATCTATCAGAAAAAGTTTTTGCCCTTTGATATATATATTGAAATTCCTCATTATATTGCATTACTATTTTTTTTGATAATTTCTGATTCATACAACTCCATATTAATGGGGGTTGACATTCCCCGCGGCTTTTGCCCGGGGATGTTCCCCTGCGCACGATTAATTTTATTAAGACTACACAAAAACTTCAGGCAATCTATATTATATTCCGTGCTTATGCAGATAATTTCTTTCTGCCGCGGGCGCGCCTTCTTTTAATAACTAACTGTCCGCCCTTTGTTTTCATGCGTTCACGAAATCCATGAGTTTGCTTTTTCCAATGGTTGTTAGGTTGAAATGTTCTTTTCACTCTATACACCTCCTTAAACTAATAAAATGACAATTTGCTATATGAAATTATAGACTACACGGCTTATAGTGTCAACAATTCAAAATAATTATTGATAACTTTATTGGCTTTTGATAAGATGATATATACATATCCACATATTTATCCACATATTTTTATTTTATCCACATATTTTATCAACAGCTTTGTAGATACTTGATTACCAGTATTTTTTTCTTAAAGCTTTTTCATTGCCTAATAGAGACAAGACTTTAAAAAAATTTGAAGTTATCAACAATTGTGCATAACTTTGTGGATAACTTTTTTTGTCCGATAAATACTTTTTTTAATCGACTATTATTACATATGCTTAATAGACAGGATCAAATTTCCTCAGTATTTTGATAAATTACAACCTGTTTTAAACTTATAGACAGAAAGGATCTTTTTAATGGAGAATGCACAGTTATATGCTACTTGGGAAGAAATACTGAAAAAATTGGAAAATTCTCTTTCAAAAATGGTATGCGACACATGGCTCAAACCTATAAAACCAATGACATTAACAACTACAGCTCTGCAACTCGGAACACCGACAGATTTTTCCAAAGATTGGATCGAAAAACATTATATGCAGCTTATTCTTGATGCAAGCTATGATGTCACAAAAGCAAGACTTGATATTATAATAACCAGCTTTCATTTACAAGACACCATGCAAGAAGAAGATCAGACACAAATTCCTTTAATTTATACACCTGCTGCTCCCGTCAATAAAATAGAGGAACCCTCGGTTTCAGATTTTCCTAAAAATAATGCACCCTTACCTATAGTACCTGGAGACTCATCATCTTTAAACCATAAATATACATTTGAAACATTCGTAACGGGGAATTCTAATCGCTTTGCCCATGCAGCCGCTTTAGCAGTAGCAGAATCTCCCGCTAAAGTTTACAATCCTTTTTTTATGTATGGCGGTGTGGGGCTTGGCAAAACACATCTCATGCATGCAATAGGTCATAAAATACTGCAAAATAATCCAGATATGCGTGTTCTATATATATCAAGCGAAAAATTTACAAATGAACTTATAAACTCTATCCGCGACGGCAAACCAGAAGCTTTTAGACAAAAATATAGAAATATTGATGTGCTGCTTGTTGATGATATCCAATTTCTTTCTAAAAAAGAACATACCCAGGAAGAATTCTTTCATACTTTTAACACCCTGCACGATGCCAATAAACAAATAATAATATCAAGTGACCGGCATCCGCGGGAAATACAAACTCTTGAAGATCGTTTACGGTCTCGTTTTGAATGGGGCCTTATAACTGATATTCAAGCTCCTGATCTTGAAACACGTATAGCAATTTTAAGGAAAAAGGCTTTATTAGAAAATCTTACTGTTCCTAATGATGTTATGGTATATATTGCCAGCCGTATAGATAACAACATCAGGGAACTGGAAGGGGCACTCACTCGTGTAATGGCTTTTTCTTCACTGAACAAACAAGTAATAACAAAAGAATTAGCTGCGGAGGCATTAAAAAATGTATTTACAAATAATGAAAGCCGTACAGTGACCCTTGAGCTTGTGCAGGAAATTGTTTCATCTTATTTTAAAATAGATATTGCCGAATTAGTCGCGAAAAAAAGAACAAGAAATCTGGCTTTTCCCCGTCAAATAGCTATGTACTTATGCAGAGAATTAACTGATTCATCCTTACCGCGTATAGGTGAAATTTTTGGCGGACGAGATCACACTACAGTCATACATGCCTATGATAAAATCAGTCAAGGACGAAAATCTGATAAAAAACTTGATAATACCATTAAAGAGTTGACAAATAAGATAAAAAATATTTAATCTAAATACTTATCCACAAAATGTGTATTTAATATGTATAAAAGGTGAACTTTATGTGGATAAAAAACTATAGCTCTTTAAAATGTGAATTTGTGAATTCAGAAGCTATACTTATCAACAGCTTATTAACACAAAAAAACCTTACTACAAAAGATAAAAAGCAAGTTATCAACATTTTCACAGCCCCTACGACTACGACGACTAACTTTATATAAATATATATTAATAATAAATAAGGAGAATAAAATGAATTTCATATGTACCAAAAATGACCTTTTACAAGCTATTCAAATCAACATAAAAGCCATATCAAGCAAACCTCAAATGCCAATACTTTCAGGGATATACATACATGCAGAAAATGATATACTAAAAATAGAAACAACAGATTATGATATAGGTATAATCTGTAAAATAACCGCAGATATAAAAGAAGAAGGAACTTTAGTACTTCCAGGCAAATACTTTGCAGACGTAATAAAAACATTACCAGGAGAAGAAATAGAAATAGCATCAAATTCCGAACAAAATACAGTAACTATAAAATCAAACACAGCAAAATTTAACCTTCTAAGTATGGCTTCATCTGAATTTCCTAAAATTAAAAAATTAGAAAGCAATAACAATATCTCAATAAAAAGCAATGTACTTATTGATTTAATTAAAAAAACATCATTCGCCTGTGCCACAGAAATGATGAGACCTGTTTTCACAGGATGTTTATTTGATCTTAATAATGCTGAAATAACTATGGCGGCTACCAATACACACAGGCTTGCTGTAAAAAAAGAAATAATGGATGATAACAAAACAAACATAACAGCGAAACTAATAATTCCTGCTAAAATACTCAACGATTTATCCACATTACTTGCTTCTGATATTCCTACTGATGTAGATATTATCTATTCTCACAATCAGATCAGCTTCAGTTATGATAATGTCTACATTGTTTCCAGATTAATAGAGGGTCAGTTCCCCGATTATAACAATGTTATTCCCCCCTCATTTAGCTCATCTGCTCTTATAAAAACACGAGAATTACAAAGTGCAATAGATCGCGTAGCATTGATATCCCGTTCTAATCAATATAATATTATTACACTTAATTTTGACACAAATAACTTACTTTTATCATCAAATAACCCAGAAATAGGAAAAGCTGAAGAAAACATAAATATAAAACTCAATGGTCAACCCATAAGTATAGCCTTTAATGCCAGATATATACTGGATATGCTTAAATATATAAATACAGAAGATATAACGTTTTCTTTTAATACTGAAACCAGTCCGGCTTCTATAAAAGCAGTCGGTGATGACTTGTTTATTTATGTAGTCACGCCTGTACGCAAGGCTATATAATAAAATATCATTTTTGTTTTTTAATGTTTCTATAATTTATACGGGATATGTTTATGAATATAAATAAATTACTGCTTAAAAATTTTCGCAGCTATAAAACTCTTGAATTGACTTTTTCGCCAGCTTTAAATATATTTACAGGAAACAATGCTCAAGGTAAAACCAACATAATAGAAGCAATATACTATGCTGCTTTGGGTACATCATATCGCATAAAGAATGATGCAGATCTGATATCATGGCAGAAAAATGAGGCAGTAATAAATATTGATTTTTCAAGGATAGATATAGAAAATAATATCAAAATTTATTTAAATAAACTAAAACGCCGTCAAATAATACTTAATGGCGGAAATATACGGCAAAAAAATCTGCCGGGAAATATTACCATAGTAATGTTTTCTCCTGAAGATTTACTTTTAATAAAAGGATCACCAAGTCTCCGTCGAAGATTTTTGGATATTGAATTGTCTCAGACTGATATATTTTATTATGATATGCTGGTAAAATATAATAAGATAACAAGTCAAAGAAATAACCTTTTAAAATCCATAAGAGAAAAAAAACAAAAAGCTTCTATGCTTGATATATGGGATAGGCAGCTTATAGATACAGCTGTTTTCATATGGAAAAAACGTTATGCTGCAATAAATCAACTGTCAAATTTTGCAGCTGTTATGCAGAAAAATATATCCGATAATAGGGAAATTCTTACTATGAACTATAAAATAAACAATATAGAGTTTGCAGAAAATAATATGGAAAATTTAAAAGAATTGTATGCTGATACTATAAAAAGAAACAGATTGGATGATATCAGGCGGGGAAGTACTGGAGCCGGTCCACACCATGATGATATAGAATTTTTTATAAATAAAATAAATCTAAAAAATTTTGGTTCTCAAGGACAGCAAAGAACTACTGTTTTATCTTTAAAGTTGGCTGAACTAGAATATATAAAAAGTATCACCAGTCAATATCCTGTATTACTTTTAGATGACGTTATGAGTGAACTTGATAAAAATAGAAGAGAAAAAATGTTAGTATTTTTTAAAGAAAAAAAGATACAAACAATTGTTACAGCTACTGATATTTCTATGTTTGCTGATCTAAAAGACGCTCATCTTTATAATGTGTCGCTGGGCGATGTAAGGACTGCAGAATGCTGAAAAGAAAAAGAAAGAATACTGATTTTAACAGTGTTGGTCAAATAATGCCCAGGGCCCTAAATCATCTTACTAAATCTCCGGAATATAAACTTTATTTAATAAGATTTTATTGGGAATCTATAGTGGGAAAAGACATAGCAGATCATGCTGTTCCAAAAAATTTTGCATTTGGTACTTTGCATATAGGCACATCCAGCAGTGTATGGGCAAATAATCTTTTGTATATGAAATTTGATATTTTAGATAAAATAAATAATGCTCTTCAATATAAATTGATAAAAGATATACACTTCACTTATGGAAAAAATGGCAGTAATAAAATAATTTCGTCGAGAATAAAGGAGAAAAAAAATACAAAGAGAATATTAGCAAATACAGAACTCTCTGAAGCTGAAATGATTTCTGTTGAAAAAAAATGTGCGGCAATTAATGATGAAGATCTGGCAAAATATATTAAAAAAGTTTTAATAGTAAATGAAAAAATTAATAAGATTAAAAAACAAAATAATTGGCATGAATGTAAAAAATGTGCTGCATTATGCGCAGCAGAAGAAGATTACTGTGATAATTGCAGACGTGAACTTAAAAATATAAATTATTCTCAGATAAGAAAAATATTAATGACTAGACCTTGGGCTAGATATGGAGAAATAAAGAACTATGTTGACAATTGCTCTGCAGATATGGTCAACAAGGCTAGAATAAGTTTAGTTCAGCGCATGACAATAAATTTAAAAATTACATCGTATGATGATATTCAGCTTAAGACCCTTATTATGCTTTATAAGGCATTGCCTCCGGAGCAGATAAACCAAAAGGTAGTGAAAGAAAATATAAACAGGCTTAAATATGATTTGATATATAATGAAATGAAAAAATTGATGGAAAAAAAGGGGGAAAATTAATGTTTCTCCATATAGGACAAAATGTATCTATTCCTTTGAAAAATGTGATTGCTATATATGATATAAAAAATAAAAAGAATGATGAATTTATATTGGCAATGAAAGAAAGAATTGAGGATATATCAAAAAGTTTGCCTAAATCCTGTATAGTAACGGATAATAAAATCTATATATCATCTATATCTGCATCAACTCTATATAATCGTTCAATAGGACAAAATTTTATGGCGGTAAATAAATGACAGAAAAAAACATTATAAATATAGCATTGGGTGTGGATAATAAATATTTATCATATGCAGGTATTTTAATGACTTCCATAATAATGAATTCTTTGGGAAATAAAATAGTATTTCATGTTGCTATTAGTGAAAAATTATCAGATTTAAACAGAAAAAAAATAGATTTATTCAATAATTTATATAAAAATGCTTACATAAAAACATATGATTTGGAAGAAAAAATAAAATCATTGCCTGATTTATCAATTTATACGGATAAACGTTTTAACAAGGCTATACTTTTAAGAATATTTATCCCACAAATTTTACCCGATAATGTAAAAAAATTGATATACCTAGATGCAGATATGTTGTGTGTAGGGGATATAAAACAATTATGGGACATAGAAATACCGGATAAATATATAATAGCTGCCAGTCAGTATAAGAAGAAACATGGTATTGAACAAATAGATCGGCTGGGGTTAAAATCAGATAAATATTTTAATTCTGGAGTATTACTTATAAATATGCATTTATGGAAACTAGGAAACATAACAAAGTTGATCGAAGATTGTTATGTTAAATTTTATGAATTTTTTTTGCTTCCCGATCAGGATGCCATAAATGTAATTCTTCAAAACAATATTTATGATCTTCCACATAAATTTAATAGAATGACTGCTCCTAATGATCCGACGATTGATTTGAGAGAGAAAAATGATATAATATTGCATTTTGTCAATGAAGCAAAACCTTGGTTAAAGGGGAATACTCCTGTAATGGATAAATTATATAAAGGCTATGTATATCAATCTGTATGGAACGATTTAGAGTTTTTGGAACCTGATACCCCAGAACTTATGCTGCTTGCTGGGAGGAATTATGAAGAAATAGGTGATTATGAAAAAGCGGCATATTATTATGGAAATTCAGCTAGAGATCTAATGAAAATTCAGCTAAATATAAATAAATAGAATTGATATAATATAAAATTCATATAGTCATCATTTATTTTAATATGACGTTAAATTATTTCATAATTTTATTTAATTGTGGTATAATAATAAAAAATAAGGCGGTGTAAGGATGAAGTATGCATTTGATATAGTATCCGTTGGTGAAAATGTATCAAGCCTTTTAAAAACAAGTAAATGTATAACTATTGTAAATGATGGATGTAGTGAAGGACTCGCAGCGATGTCCATTGTTCATACGAAGGGAAAGCTTGCAGAAAACATTGAAGCAGGGGATACACTTGAATGGGGAGCCCTAAAATTCAGGATAGTTGATATCGGTTCGGATGTTAATAAAAATTTGGCCGATATAGGACATTGTACAATTTTATTTAATAAAAAAGCTTCGTTACCAGGTCAAATGTCTGTTGAAGGAGCATATTTTCCTAGTTTCAATAGAGGCGAAACCGTAAAAATATATTAATCCTTATTTTATTTTTATAATTGATTCGATCATTTTACGTCATATTTTTTATAATTTGCAGATGATGGGAAATGGTTGAATCTATTGAAATATTTTGTTTTGATGCCGTTTTTATTTTTTTTGTGAAAATTTACAATATATTATATCTTGTAATTTTTTACAGCAATAAATTTTAATGGATTGGGGTGTTTAAATGAATATTCATGAGTATCAAGGTAAAGAAATTCTTCGTTCCTATGGCGTATCTGTTCCTGATGGTAAGCCGGTTTTTTCACCCGAGGAAGCAGTAAAAGTTGCTAAAGAGCTTGGACAGGATGTAATAGTTGTAAAAGCGCAGATTCATGCTGGTGGAAGAGGAAAAGCTGGTGGCGTAAAAATTGCTAAATCTGCTGAAGAGGTTAAAAGCTATGCAAAAGAACTTTTTGGAAAAGTTTTAGTTACGAAGCAGACTGGTCCAGAGGGAAAAAAAATAAATCGTCTTTTGATAGAATCTGGCTGTAAAATAGCTAAGGAATTGTACTTAAGTTTCACGATTGATCGCAATACAGCGCAGACCGTTATGATAGGCTCAGAGGCGGGCGGTATGGAAATAGAAGAAGTAGCCTCATCTACTCCGGATAAAATAATAAAAGAATATATAGACCCGTTTATTGGTCTTGCACCTTTCCAGGCACGCCGCATGGCTTTTAAATTAAATATTGAACCTTCTCTCATTAATAAGGCAGCTTCTTTAATGACTGGATTGTATAAAGTATTCGTGGATAAGGATTGCTCTTTGGCTGAAATAAATCCTTTAGTTCTGACGCAGGATAATAATGTGATGGCACTTGATGTTAAGCTTAATTTTGATGACAGTGCTTTGTTCCGTCATCCTGATATTATTGCATTGCGTGATGAAACAGAAGAAGATCCTAAAGAAAGGGAAGCGGCGGAATTAGGACTTAATTATGTGAACCTGGGCGGTAATGTTGCGTGTATGGTTAATGGAGCAGGGTTGGCTATGGCTACTGTGGATATCATTAAACATTATGGCGGAGAACCAGCTAATTTTCTTGATGTAGGCGGTCAGGGATCGGCAGAGGATGATGCCAAGGCATTTAAAATTATGACAGCAGATGGGCAGGCAAAAGGTATTTTTGTTAATATTTTTGGTGGTATAAATAAATGTGATATTATCGCTGAAGGTATTATTGAAGCAAATAAGATGCTTGAATTGAAATTGCCTATTGTTGTTCGTCTGGACGGTACAAATGTAAAAGAAGGCCGGGAAATATTGAAAAAGGCCAATATTCCTAATGTCATTATGGTTGAATCCATGACAGAAGGTGCCAAAAAAGTTGTCGAATTAGTTAAAAATGCTTAATTGACGGAGAGGAGGATTTTTTTATGGGAATTTTTATAAATAAAGATACTAAAGTAATAGTACAGGGAATTACCGGAAAACAAGCTCTTTTTCATACAAATCATATGCTTGCCTATGGAACTAAGATAGTGGGCGGTGTGACTCCCGGAAAGGGAGGACAAACTGTAGAAGGAGTTCCTGTTTTTAATACTGTGGCAGAGGCAAAAGAAAAGACAGGTGCAAATGCTTCAGTTATTTTTGTGCCTGCAAAATTTGCGGCAGATAGTATACTGGAAGCAATAAATGCGGAAATGGACGTTGTCGTCTGCATTACGGAACATATTCCTGTTGATGATATGATAAAGGTTCGCCGCTACCTTAAAGGCAAAAAAACACGTATGATAGGTCCTAACTGTCCGGGAATAATGACTGCGGATGAATGTAATATAGGTATAATACCAGGATCAATACACAAAAAAGGTCACGTCGGTATAATTTCACGCTCAGGAACTTTGACTTATGAAGCTATGTATCAGATGAGTAATGCAGGAATTGGACAGACTACCATTATTGGTATAGGCGGTGATCCTGTAAAAGGGACAGATTTCATTGATGTATTGGAATCGTTCAATAAGGATAGTGAAACTAAGGCTGTATTGATGATAGGTGAAATAGGCGGAACAGCGGAAGAAGATGCTGCGGCATGGATACATGCTAATATGAAAAAACCTGTAGCCGCATTTATAAGCGGTCGTCAGGCTCCTCCCGGCAAACGTATGGGACATGCTGGAGCTATTATTTCCGGAGGAAAAGGTTCAGCTGCTGACAAAATAAAAGCTCTTAATGCTGCAGGCATAGAAGTTGCGGATACTGTTGCTCATATGGGAGAAACGATGGTCAAAACTTTAAAGGCAGCAGGAATATATGAAGAATGTCATAACTGTTAATAATTATTTTTAAGTTTTTAGCTTTAAGAAAAAAATCAGTGTAAAAACACTATAGAATAACAATAACATGTAAAAGCACGGTGAATTATTTTGCTGATTTATAATTTGCTGTGCTTTTTTTATTTTATCTCTATAAAATGATTTTATTGTTTATTTATGTTAGAATAATAAAGTAAGTTTTTAGTTCAACGGGTTCTCCGGTGAACTTTTAGGCATGTGCAGCCTTTAAACTGCATAATATCATTGTTATTATAATGATTAATATAAAGGGAGATATTTGATGGAGCAGCTGCAAAATGAAATAAAAAAGCGACGTACATTCGCTATAATATCACATCCGGATGCAGGAAAAACGACGCTTACGGAAAAATTACTTTTATATGGAGGCGCCATACATCTGGCCGGTTCCATAAAATCAAGAAAGGCTCAGAGGCATGCTGTATCAGACTGGATGGAAATAGAAAAGCAGCGTGGTATATCTGTAACATCAAGTGTTTTGCAGTTCGATTATGCAGGATGCAGAATAAATATATTGGATACACCGGGGCATCAGGATTTTAGCGAAGATACTTATAGAACACTGATGGCTGTTGACAGTGCGGTGATGGTAATTGATGCGGCTAAAGGTATAGAGACACAAACTAAGAAACTTTTTAAAGTGTGTAAACAAAGGAATATACCAATATTTACTTTTGTAAATAAATTAGATAGATTTGGCAAAGCGCCGCTTGACTTGATGACGGAAATAGAAAATGTTTTGGGCATACGTGCTTATCCGATGAATTGGCCGATAGGCATAGATGGACAATATCATGGCGTATATGATAGAAGAAAAAAACATATTGAGCTTTTTGCCGCAGACGATTCACACGGGCAGAAGGAAAGAGCTTCTGTTGTTTTTTCCATGAATGATAAAGATGCAATAGCACAGATTGATAATGATGTATATCAAACTCTTCTTGGCGATATAGATTTGCTTGATACGGCAGGGGAAGAGTGGAATGATGAAAAAATTTCACATGGTGAGTTAACTCCGATGTTTTTTGGCAGTGCTATGACTAATTTTGGTGTACAAAATTTTCTTGAAGAATATCTGAGGTTAGCTCCGCAGCCGCAGCCGCATGAATCGACAGAAGGAATTGTAATGCCTGATGATGAAAAATTTTCGGCATTTGTATTTAAAATTCAGGCTAATATGAATCCTGCGCATCATGACAGGCTGGCGTTTATCCGCATATGTTCTGGTAAATTTGAACGTAATATGCAAGTTTTTCATATCCAGGAAAATAAAATAATAAAACTTTCCCAGCCGCAGCAGTTTTTGGCGCAGGACAGACAGATAATAGATGATGCATATCCGGGAGATATAGTAGGATTATTTGATCCGGGTATTTTTGGTATAGGCGATACAATATGTGACACTAAAAATAAATTTAAATTTGCTGATTTTCCGGTATTTCCTCCGGAACGTTTTGCCAGGGTAGAAGCTAAAGATACTATGAAACGAAAGCAGTTTATAAAAGGAATAACACAGCTGACGCAAGAAGGTGCAGTGCAGTTATTCGAACAGCCAGGTACAGGTATGGAGAGTTATATTGTCGGTACTGTCGGACAATTGCAATTTGAGGTTTTGGAATATCGTTTAAAAAATGAATATAATGTTGACATAGTGATAACTATGCAGCCTTTTGAGGTAGCAAGATGGCTTGAGTTTAATGATGGAAAAGAAGTCGTACCTGAATCTCTGCGGGGAGCTGACAGAGGAATGTTTGTTTATGATATGAAAAACAGGCCTGTGCTGTTGTTAAATAATGAGTGGTCACTTGGATGGATAAGCGATAACAATCCTGATATCGTACTGCATAATGTACCACCGGATAAAAAAGAAGCATAAAAAAATAAAATAGAAAAAATAATTTTTGTATATAAAAAATGAACTGCCCTCCATAAGTCAGATTTCTGTTCAGCTTATGGAGGGCAGTTTATATGAGAATTATTTTTTATTTGTCTATAAACTCAAATTCAAAACTTTACGTACTATGTCAGGGTTAACTGATCCATTTTCACCAAGCTTTGTCATGTTATGTGAGATAAGTGAATCAATAATTTTTTCTACAACGGATTTATCTAAATGATAATCAGAAAAATGTGTTTTTACTCCCATTTCTTCAAAAAAAGATTGAGTTTTTTGAATAGCTTTGTCTATTTGTGCTTCAACTGGCATATTGGTATCAATGTCCCAGATCCTGTTGCCATACTGCAGCAGCTTCTGTTGTTTTTCATTTTTCATTACTTTCAGCATGGACGGGAAAACTATAGCCAATGTTTGAGCATGATCGAGACCATATAAAGCTGTAATTTCGTGGCCCACCATATGAGTGGACCAGTCTTGGGGAACACCGCTGCTGATAAGACCATTTAACGCTAGTGTTGCTGCCCACATTATATTGGCGCGGACATCATAGTTTTGAGGATTCTGCAAGGCTTTAGGTCCTTCTTCAATAAGCGTCAGGAGAAGTCCCTCTGAAAATCTATCTTGTATTTTGGCATTTACCGGATAGGTCATATATTGCTCCATTACATGAATAAAAGCATCGACAACACCGTTGGCAATTTGTTTTTGAGGCAGAGTATAAGTATAGACCGGATCAAGAATGGAAAATTTAGGAAAAACTGCTGCACTCATAAATGGAAGTTTTGATTTTAAGGATTTTCTTGTTATCACTGCTCCATTATTCATTTCTGATCCGGTTGCGGGCAAGGTAAGCACTGTACCGAAGGGAACGGCTTTTTTTACAGGAATATGCTCAGAAATTATTTTCCATGGATCATCAGCCATAAAAGGTACTGCAGCTGCTATGAATTTAGTGCCATCAATCACTGATCCGCCGCCGGCAGCCAATAAAAAATCATATTTTTCTGACCGGATTATTTCTACAGCCTGCATTAATTTTTCATATGAAGGATTTGGTTCAATGCCGCCGAATTCTCCCAACTTATAATTTTTTAAGGTATTTTTTATTTCATTAAGCAGCCCCGAACGTTTGATACTGCCGCCTCCGTAAATAATCAATACTTTGCTTCCTGCAGGAATTACAGAAGGAAGATTTTCTAAGGTATTTTTGCCGAAAATTATTTTCACTGGATTAACAAATTGAAAGTTGTTCATAAATTAGATTCTCCTTATACTTATTTTGATAAATTACCGGGAAAAGCTTAATTAAATATATAACAGGAGTAAATTTAATGAGTTATTGCACAGCAATTTTTATGGATATTAAAAGTTGCTGTGATGTTTCTTTTTTTATTATACGACCAGTTGTTTTGTTTTTCAATAATCAGGCTCTTAACATAAATAAAGATTTTTATCTATAATAAATTGATGTTAAAATTATTATTCCTTTTTTCCAATAATTTCTTGCAGTGTTCTTTTTTATTGCTGTCCAGATATCTTCTGGCAAAAATATTTGGTATAGCTACACCTACTGCTATTGCCAAAATAGTAAGGCTTGCAATAACACCGCTTTGAAAAACGTGGATCAGTGAAATTGTGTCCATGGCATTTATATTTATCAGTCCAAACATGAGCCTGTACATAAATACTCCGGGAATCATAGGAATGACCGATGGCAGAGTTATGACATGCATAGGGGTATGCACATGATGAACAACTTTTAAAGCGAGAATACTGACGATCACAGCCCCGGCAAAAGAACCGGCAGCTAAACCCATATCAAGATCAAAGTTTACAAAATTTCTTATGCATACAGATATCATTCCACCAAGGGCGACAACCCATAGAAGGCGGCGCGGTACATTAAAGATAGTTGAAAAACCGACAGATGCTATAGCGGCTGCTATGCCGTATACAAAATAGGAACTGTCAGGGTGGGTGCTTAATATAGTAAAATCCTCCACCTGACATAGTTTTATGGCCAGAACAATACCAAAACTCATGCTGCCGACCATTAATATAGTATTTACGGCTCTGGTTATGCCGGAAACTATATAATTGTCAAGAAGATCGTCAACAGAATTGATTAAGGGGATACCCGGAACTATAAAGAGTGCGCATGCCAAAAGAGGATGCCATGGTGTCAATGAGCCGGGGATAAAATGTGTCAGATAAGCAAGGATGGCTGCTGCAAAGGAAGATATGGCTATTGATGCATAGCTGTTTATATCAAGCTTGTTGCAGTAGGAGCGAAGGAGAAAACCAATGGAGGCGCATACGGCAGTATAAAAAAATGCTATCCAGTCACCGCCAAAAAGTTTGGAAAAACCGCCGCAGGCTAATCCTGCACCTATTGCAATAAAAATTGCTGTATATTGTTTTTTTAGGGTAAATATTCTATTAAGTTCAGTTTCATATTGATCTAATGTATAGTTTTTTTCTATAGATTTCCATGAAAGCTTACTTACAGCAGAAATTTTAGTCATATTTATCCCATGCTTGATACATTTTTGGAATTTTGTTATTGAATGATCGCCGTCGCTTATATTGATCATAATAGTGGTATAGGTGATGTGTATATGCAGTGTACCTGCTGTTATTCCCATAAAGGCAGCCACTCTTTTCATAGTTCTTGTTATACGGTTTGTATCAGCGGCACTTTCCATAAGAATTTGTCCTGTTTTTAGAATGAGAAGTAATTTTCGGCCAATTTCAAAATAGGGATCTTTTATATATACTTGATTATTATCCATAAATATCATATCCTTTAATATGTATAGTGTATACATAATTTTAAACTGAATTGAAGATGTGTCAAATTCTAATTTCAAAAAATATCTATTACCATATGGAATGAATATTATATACTGGAAAAATTGAAATAAAGAAGCTATAATCTATGTATAATACAATTATTTGACATACTTTTTATAATGATAATTATTACTATATAATGATTTATCTATGATAAAATATCATAGATAAAATAATAAGGAGATTTAAATGGAGCTTCAACAATTGGAATATTTTTTAGCCATAGCGCACATCGGCAATTTTACAAAAGCAGCTAAGGCAGTATCTATAACGCAATCGGCATTGAGCAGGTCAATAATTCGTTTGGAGAAAGAATTGGGCGTGCAGTTGTTAAATCGTAATACTAAAGAGGTAACGCTCACCAGATATGGAGAAATGCTTTTAGCTCATGCTGAACGTATTGTCAAAGAAGAAACTGCAGCTAAGATGGAAATAGACAGGCCTGATAAGCAGATAATAAATTTATCTTTTCTTCATTCATTAGGAAGCTATATAGTACCAAGACTTATAAGCAGTTTCAGAAAAAATCATCCACAATGTAAATTTAAACTGAATCAAGATAATTCAACTGTTCTTACAGAACGGCTCATAAAGGGAAAAACAGATTTGTGCATATGTTCGAATCTTTTAATGAACGAAACGATCGGTTGGCTGCCGTTATGTTCTGAAGAATTATTTGTGATAGTTCCTCTGGATCATCCGCTGGCGAAAAGGGAAAGTGTTAATTTGAAGGATATAGCGGATGAATCTTTTATAACATTAAAACCTTTTTATGGCTTAAGGCTTTTAGCAAATCAACTTTTTGATATGACAGGTGTTACACCTCATATTGAATTTGAGGGTGACGAAATAGTTACTGTGGCTAATTTAGTTGCTGCTGATCTTGGTGTTTCGCTCATACCTAAGATCCCCGGAATGGATAGATTAAATGTAAAATTTTTAAAACTTTCTTCTCCGCATTGCCGAAGAACTATAGGCATAGCCTGGGATACAAGCAGGCTGCTTTCTCCTTTGGTATATGAGTTTCAAAAATTTGCACTCGATAGTTTTGCTGATGAACGATGAGTTTATTGATCTTATAATGGGTCTGTGCCAGCGTTTGTGGTATGGCAGGGCAGGTAATAGTCAGGCCGCAGGAAACTGCGGCTTTTGTTATTTTTTGAGTAAATTTTACTGTCGTTATATTGTAAAATGGTAAAAGAGCTTTTATATGTGGTAAAATAATAAAAAATAAAAGAGATGTGTAATCATGTTGAATAGAGGTTTAATATTGGCTGTAGGAGCTGCACTTTCCTTTAGTATTATGAATATAATGGTAAAGAGTCTCAGTTTTTCTATGGGCAGCGGGGAAATAGTTTTTGGCAGAAGTGTAATAGGCATAATAGTTCTATTATTTATAATGAAGGAATTTGATATAAAATTTTCGAATAAAGATATCCCGGCATTGGTTTTTCGCGGTGCAGTCGGCGGGATGAGTATGTTTTTGATTTTTATAGCTATTTCTGGCATGCATTTAGGGGATGTTGCTATATTGCAGCAGTTATCAGCTATTTTTGTTCTTTTTTTATCGGCAGTATGGCTTAAAGAAAAAATACCGCCGAAAACATTTCTGCCTCTTTTGGCAATAGGAGCAGGAACTATGCTGTTGCTGCGTCCATGGGAATATAATTCTTTTTCTATATATGCAATTTTAGCTGTTTTTTCGGCTTTTTTGGCTGCACTGGCATATATTACGATTCATAAATTATTTGAAGGCGGCGGACATAATTCATGGGAAATAGTATTTTATTTTCTTTTTTGCAGTATGCTGATAGGTATTGCAGGTATGGCTGGCAATTACCATTCTCCGGATACTAAGGAGATGTTTTTACTTGCGGGTATAGGTATAGTTTCTCTCTTGGCGCAGGCTTTAATGACACAGGCATATGGGTCAGCTAATGCTGTGTTGGTCAGCTTTGTATTATATACAGGTATTTTTTTCAATGCCCTGTGGGGATATCTTTTTTTTGGTGAAATAATGCATTTTCTTTCTGTGATGGGCGGTGTATTTATAATTGGAGGATCAATGTATCTGACCATGGCAAAAAAAAAGCTGAGTATAAAAAGAAATAAATAAAAGGATTATTTTATGGATGAGAGAAAAAATAAAATTTTATCAGGTTTCAGATTATGTATTTTGCTATTTATTGCAGTAATACTGGCCGGCAGCAGCTTCTATTATTTTTATTGGCTGAAAACACCGCAATATACAGTGGGACTTATAGCCGATGCTATAAAAAAACATGATATAGAAACTTTTGATAAATATGTGGATACAGACAGCATATTAAATAAAGCATATGATGATTATTTTTATGTATATTTTTCAAAAGATCCTTTTATGCAGAAAAATCCTGTCAGAAATCTGGCAGAAGGATTAATTAAATTAGCCAAGCCTATGGCAGTAAATGAGATGAAAGCTGAAGTAGATTCTTATATAAAATCAGGAGAATGGAAAAGTTCCAGTAATGAGGAAAGCAGCGGGGAATATTCAGTATCGAAGAATAACAGTGATATAACAGAAAAATTGTCAGTGGGGAATATAAAATTCAAAAGAATAAAATATACCAAAGTTGATGGGAACAAAGCTGTTGTAGGTATTGAAACAGATAAAGATGAAAAAACGGAAAATACGGTTATAGAGATATCAATGGAAAAACAGGACGATGATACGTGGCGGGTTGTCAGTATATATAATATGAAAGAGTATGCAGAAAAAATAATCAGACAAAAAAGTGAATAGAAGAGGTTGATTTTATGCCGGAAATGCCGGAAGTAGAAACAATAAGGCGTACGCTTGAAAAAAGGATATTGGGAAAAACTATTGAATATATAGAAATCTTATTGCCAAGGCTTATCAAATTTCCTGAACTTTCTTTGTATGAAAAACGTCTTACAGGACAAAAGATAGTAAAGATGAGAAGAGAAGGAAAATATCTCATAATGCAGATGGAAAACAATATCATGGCTGTTTTTCATCTGAGAATGACAGGCCGTTTGTGTTATGTAAAGAAAGGGTATGAAGAAGATAAGTATAAGAAAATAATATTTTATTTAGATAATGGGGATAAAGTGATTTATGCAGATATGCGTACTTTTGGCACTTTATATGCCATAAAGGAAGAAGAACGGGAAAAAATAAAAGGGCTTTACGAATTAGGCTGTGAACCTTTGTCAAAAGATTTTACTGTTTCATATTTAGTATCAAGGCTGAAAAAAAACAGCGGCAAGATAAAAATGTTTCTTCTTAATCAAAAAAATATTGCCGGACTGGGCAATATTTATGTTGATGAAGCTTTGTTTCTTGCAGGTATAAATCCTGAAAAAATATCATCTTTCGTAAATGAAAATGAGGCTGAATTACTTTGTGCGTCGATAAATAAAGTTATAAGCGAGGGAATCCGCGACGGAGGAACTACTTTTCGTGATTATGTTAATGGTGAAGGCAGAAAGGGAACGCATCAGGATAATCTATTTGTTTATGGACGGGATAAAAAACCGTGTAAAAAATGTGGTACAATAATAGAAAAGATAAAAGTAGGCGGGCGCGGTACGTGTTTTTGTCCTGAATGTCAAAAATTGGAGAAATAAAAGTTTTTGACAGGCTTTGAAATGATAATACGAGGATTATGTTATGTATAAGATTGGCTTGACAGGCGGGATTGCCTGCGGAAAATCAACGGTATGCTCTTTTTTGCGGCAGGCAGGAGCAGCGGTAATTGATACGGATCAAATAGCGCACAGTTTATCTCTTCCGGGAGAGATCTTATGGCAGGCGTATGTTGATCATTTCGGCAAAATAATTATAAATAATGATAAAAGTCTTAACAGGAGAATGATAGGCAATATCGTATTCGCCGATAATAAGGAAAAAAAATGGATAAATGATACAAGCCATCCGCTTATTATGAATGAAGTAAAAAGGCAGATGGAAGAATTGGAAGGGAATAAAGAAAAAATAGCTGTTATAGATGTTCCGCTGCTGTTTGAAACAGGCTGGGATAAGTTTGTCGATGAAAAATGGGTTGTCTATATAAATAAGCGAGTGCAGATAGAACGTTTAAGAAGGCGAAACGGCTACAGCTTCGCCGAGGCAAAACGACGTATTAAAGCGCAGATGCCTTTAAAATATAAAATGGAGCGAGCAGATCAAGTAATTGATACAAGTCATGGGATAGAAACAAATAAAAAAAGGGTTTTCAGATTGTGGTTTTCCCTGTTAAAAAGGCTGGAAAATGGATGATGAACGACAACAGCAGGTCGGTAGTAGACTATTTATTGAGTGCGGCCCAGGGATTTATTATAATAATGATATTTCTGTCTGTGGTTTTTGCCGGAATTTATGAAGGATTACAGACGCATGTTATAGAAAAAGTTGAAAAAAAATATTTTTATCCTTATCCATATGAAGAAGTGGTGGAAAAATATGCCAGACAGTACAATATGGATGATTCACTGGTAGCAGGTATAATTCTTGCTGAGAGCCGTTTTTTGCCGGAGGCCAGATCACATCGAGGTGCGGTCGGGCTTATGCAGATAATGCCTGAGACTGGTGCGTGGATAGCAAATAATATAAATGATAAAAATTATAATAATGATAAACTTTATGATCCAGAGACGAATATTCATTACGGTGTCTGGTATCTGTCTTTTTTGATGAAGGAATTCGGCAATAATGAAGTTTTGGCTATTGCGGCATATAACGCGGGACACGGGCAAATAGAAGAATGGAGTAAGACCTACAGATGGGGGGGCAGTTTCAGTGATTACACACAAATTCCCTTTAAAGAGACACGTGATTATGTCCATAAGGTGATCGACAATAAAAAATCATATCAGAAGTTATATGATAAAAGATAATTTTTGGTATTTGACAATTAAACTTCTTGTGTGATATCATTTGAACAACATAATATGGCCCTTTAATAAAATCCAGCGAGGTTGAAAGGGATATCTGATTTATTTGAATGGGATAGCTATATGCTTTCTTATGCCTTGCGCATGAGAAAGCTTTTTTTTATATATGAAAAGGGGCGTATATGGTGGAAAGTAAGAGTGTTTCACTGCGAGGAAAAAATATTCTTGGTTTGGAATATTTTTCACCTGATGAGATTGAATTAGTGCTGCAAACTGCTAAGGAAATGAAAAATATTATTAGCAGGGATATTAAAAAAGTACCTGCATTGCGCGGGAAAGCAATAGTAAACCTGTTTTATGAACCCAGCACAAGGACGCGCAGTTCTTTTGAGCTTGCGGGAAAATATCTGGGAGCTGATGTTATAAATATAACAGCAGGTTCAAGCAGTATTGTCAAGGGAGAAAGTCTTCGTGATACACTTTTGACTGTTGAAGATATGGGCGTTGATGCTATTGTTATGCGGCATAAGGCGGAGGGAGCTCCAGAATATGCAACAAAGGTGGTAAAGGCAGCTATAGTCAACGCGGGAGACGGTGCACATGGGCATCCTTCACAGGGGCTGCTGGATTTATTTACTATCCGGCAGTATAAGGGCGGATTCAAAGGTCTTAAATGTGCGATAATAGGTGATATACTGCACAGCCGTGTGGCCAGAAGCGATATATGGGGAATGCGAAAAATGGGTATAGAAGTACATTTGGCAGGACCAAGGACGCTTATACCGCGTTTTCTTTTTGAGGAAAAGGGTATTTTCATCCATGATCGTATTGAAGATGCTATTGAAAATGCCGATGTGATAAATGTTTTGCGAATACAATTGGAAAGACAAAAATCAGGTCTGTTTCCTTCAACACGGGAATATGCACGTATTTTCGGGCTGAATGAAAAACGCTTGACGTTGGCTAAAAAAGATGTATTGGTAATGCATCCGGGACCAATGAACAAGGGCTGGGAAATTTCACCGAAAGTTGCTTATAGCAGTAATTCTGCTATTCAGGAGCAGGTAAGAAATGGAGTGGCTGTACGTATGGCTATTTTAACACTTATTTTGACGGGAGGAAAAAGCAATGAAATTACTGCTTAAAGGCGGCAGAGTGATAGATCCCGCAAATGGCATAGACAAAACGGCGGATGTTCTTATTGAAGATGGAAAAATAGAGCAAGTAAGTAAAAATATTCAGGCAGACAATGCCGTGCAGGTCATAGATGTATCAGGAAAAATAGTTACGCCAGGGCTTATTGATATGCATACGCATATGAGAGAGCCCGGCCAGGAAGCAAAGGAAGATTTTGCTTCCGGGTCAAGGGCGGCCGCAGCGGGAGGATATACCACTATCGCAACAATGCCGAATACCAAACCGGTCGTCGACAAGGCAATTCTGATAGATGGATTAAAGCAGCGGGCAAGAGAAGATGCTGTTGTCAATATAGAAATAATAGGTGCTTTGACGAAGGAGCAGAAGGGCGAAGAACTGGCAGAAGTGGGAGATATGTGTCAGTCCGGTGCTGTGGCATTTTCTGATGACGGACATTACGTGCAAAATTCCCGTGTTCTGCTCAACGGGCTGGATTATCTGCGTACTTTTGATAAGATAATAATATCGCATGCGGAAGAAACGGCATTGGTGGAAGATGGCGTTATGAATGAAGGAAAAAGAAGTGCTATGCTCGGCATGAAGGGACGGCCGACAGTTGCGGAAGATATAGCTGTTATGCGCGATATTCTGCTTGCCGAATATGCCGATGCGCCTATCCACATAGCACATATAAGCAGTAAAAACGCAGTGGAATTGGTGCGTCAGGCAAAGAAGCGGGGAGTAAAGGTAACTTCTGAAGTCACGCCGCATAATCTGACAATGACGGAAGATATGGTCGATATGGCGGATTCTTCTACTAAGGTAAATCCTCCTTTGCGTACAGCTGAAGATGTAAAGGCAATGCAGGAGGGACTTATAGACGGAACTATTGATGCGATAGTGACAGATCATGCCGCACACGCTGAAGAGGAAAAAGACAGAGAATTCAGGTATGCACCCAGTGGTTTCCCCGGATTGGAAACAGCAGTTGGTGTTCTTTTGACGGATTTGTATCATGAAGGAAAGATAGATTTACCTCTTTTAGTGGAAAAAATGACGTCCTCTCCCGCTAAGGTTTTTAAACTGAACAAGGGGACTTTGAGTAAAAATGCTCCGGCTGATGTTACTGTGATCGATACTGAGGCAGAGTGGATAGTAGAAAAAGAAAAATTTTATACAATGGGTGCTCATTCACCGTTTATAGGCAGAAAATTAAGGGGAAAACCCATAATGACTATTGTTGACGGAAGAATAATTATGCAAAATGGTATAATTATAGATTGAAATATATTATAATAGAAATAAACTCTCAACAGGAGGCAGATAAGATATCTGCCTGCCAATAGTACAGGGATGGATAATTTTCGGAGGTGCTCTATTTGAAAGGCAAATTGACTCTTGAGGACGGCAGCATATTCACAGGCGACCTGCTGGGCGATAAACCGGCTTGCGGTGAAGTAGTATTTAATACAGGAATGACAGGATATCAGGAAATTTTGACTGATCCGTCCTATTGTTCGCAGATTATAACATTGACATATCCGATGATTGGCAATTATGGAACTGCCGAAAAATTTAACCAAAGCCGCAATTGTTTTGCAAATGGTTTCATAACAGGAGAGCTGTGTGATGTTGGCAGTAATTGGCAAAAAGAAAGTGAATTAAGTGAATTTCTGAAGGATAAGGGTATTTCTTGTCTTTATAATGTGGATACACGTGCGCTTACCCGCTGTCTCCGTTCGGCAGGAACAATGAAAGGTATAATAACAGCGGCGGACGCAGCAGAAAATGAATGTGAAAAACTCATGAGCATACCTCTTGATCACAAAACTGTAGACAGGGTAACCACTCCGGAAAAATATGTATTGGAAAACGACGGTCTGCATATAGTTGCAATGGATTTCGGCGTAAAAAGGCATATGCTGGAATCAATGCATGAACGGGGCTGCAAGGTAACAGTTGTACCGGCTCGTACCAGTGCACGCGAGATTCTTGAGCTGAAACCGGACGGTATATTTTTGTCGAACGGACCGGGAGATCCAAAGGATGTATTGGATATTGTAGAGACAATAAAGCAGCTGATAGGAAAGAAACCCGTTTTTGGTATCTGTCTCGGACATCAATTAATAGCCTTGGCAAGCGGAGCGGATACTTATAAACTGAAATTCGGTCATCGCGGTTCAAATCAGCCTGTAAAGGACTTGCGGACGGGGCGCGTGTATATATCATCACAAAATCACGGTTATGCAGTGGATGAAAAATCGCTTGAAAGGCTTCCTTTTGATATAACTCATATATCGATGAACGATGGTACGGTAGAAGGAATGCATCATAAGACTCTGCCTTTATTTTCAGTACAGTATCATCCGGAAGCATCACCCGGACCGGATGATAATACGTATCTTTTTGACGAATTTTGCGCAATGATGAAGAAAGGGGCAATTTAACCGTGCCGAAGAAGGAATATCTGAAGAAAGTAATGGTAATTGGTTCCGGTCCGATAATTATTGGGCAGGCGGCAGAATTTGACTATGCGGGTTCACAGGCATGCAGGGCTTTGAAGGAAGAAGGACTGGAAGTTGTTCTGGTGAACAGCAATCCTGCCACTATAATGACGGATACACACATTGCCGATCGTGTTTATATAGAACCGCTGACTGTTGAATTTTTGGAGGAAATAATCAGCAAAGAACGTCCTGATGGATTGCTTGCCACTCTCGGCGGGCAGGCAGGATTGAATCTGGCTGTACAGCTGTCTGAGCATGGTGTTCTGGAAAAATATAAGGTTGAGCTTTTGGGGACATCGCTGAAAGCGATAAAGAAGGCTGAGGATCGGGAATTATTTAAGGAAACGATGCAAAAGCTGGGTGAACCGATACCGGAAAGTAAAATAGTTGAAACTGTCGAAGATGCCGTAAAATTTGCAGGAGAAATAGGCTATCCTATAATAGTACGGCCTGCCTATACAATGGGCGGCACAGGCGGCGGCATAGCCGACAATGACCAGGAACTTGTGGAAATCGTCATACGCGGACTGAAATACAGTATGATCGGACAGGTGCTTATAGAACGTTCCGTCGCCGGCTGGAAGGAAATAGAATATGAAGTGATGCGCGACAGCGGAGACAACTGCATTACTGTCTGCAATATGGAAAATTTTGATCCGGTCGGTGTACATACAGGAGACAGTATTGTTGTGGCTCCTTCGCAGACACTCACGGATCATGAATATCAGATGCTCCGATCGGCATCGCTGCGCATAATACGCGAACTTGGCATAGAAGGCGGCTGTAATGCTCAATATGCTCTGGACAGCAAAACAAATAATTACTATGTAATTGAAGTCAACCCTCGTGTAAGCAGATCGTCTGCACTGGCATCAAAAGCCACAGGCTATCCTATCGCCAAGGTGTCGGCAAAAATAGCTATAGGGTATACATTGGATGAAATAACAAATGCTGTAACACAAAAGACAAAGGCTTGTTTTGAGCCGGCATTGGATTATTGTGTGGTGAAATTCCCGCGCTGGCCATTTGATAAATTTGTTCTTGCCGATCATACACTCGGTACGCAGATGAAGGCGACAGGCGAGGTAATGTCCATCGACAGAAACTTTGAGGGTGCTATATTAAAAGCCGTTCGCTCGCTGGAAATAGGTGTGCACTATCTTAGTATGGAACATGTGGCGGAATGGAATGATGAAACTGTCCTGAAAAAGCTGGCGCTGATAAACGATGAAAGGATATTCGTTGTTGCTGAAGCTTTGCGCCGTGGCATAGCTGATATAGATAAAATAAATGAAATAACCAAAATAGATAAATGGTTTATAAGAAAAATAAAAAATATCATTGATATAGAAAAAAGAATAAAAAATGAACCTCTCACGCAGGAATTGCTGCTGGCAGCAAAAAATAAAGGCATTGCCGACCGTTCAATAGCGGAAATAGCCGGTAAAGAAATGCTGGAAATTCGGCGCATGAGGAAAGAAATGCAGATTATGCCATGTTATAAAATGGTCGATACGTGCGCTGCTGAGTTTGAAGCGGCTACGCCATACTATTATTCTACATTTCATGCTCAGGAGGATGAAGTGCAGCCTTCTGACAAGAGAAAAGTAGTTGTTTTGGGTTCAGGACCGATACGTATTGGTCAGGGTGTGGAATTTGACTACTGCTCGGTTCATTCTGTATGGGCTTTGCGGGAGATGGGCATAGAAGCAATTATAATAAATAATAATCCGGAAACTGTCAGCACGGATTTTGATATATCCGACAGACTGTATTTTGAACCGCTGACACCAGAAGATGTTCTCAATATAATCGATAAGGAAAAACCAGAGGGGGTTATAGTCCAGTTCGGCGGACAAACAGCGATAAACCTTGCCGATTCACTGGAAAAAGCGGGCGTAAAAATATTGGGTACCTCGGTGGATGATATAGACAGGGCTGAGGACAGAGAACGGTTTGATGAACTGCTGGAAGAAACTCATATATTGCGGCCGTGCGGTGAAAGCGTCACCAATGTCGCAGATGCGATAAAAGCAGCAGAAAATATAAAATATCCGTGCGTTATCCGTCCTTCTTATGTACTCGGCGGACGAGCTATGGAAATAGTCTACAACGAAGATGAATTGCGGGATTATATGGGAAGGGCTGTCAAAGTGTCACCGGAGCATCCTGTGCTCATTGATCATTACATGCAGGGAAGAGAAGTTGAAGTGGATGCTATTTGTGATGGCACTGACGTTGTTATACCGGGCATAATGGAACATATTGAACGTGCGGGTATACATTCAGGTGACAGTATTGCTGTATATCCGCCTCAGACCTTATCGGCAAGAGTGATTTATACTATTGTGGATTATACAAAAAGGCTGGCTCTGGGGCTTAATGTCAAAGGTTTGATGAATGTTCAGTACGTAATAGTCGATGAGCATGTTTATGTAATAGAAGTAAATCCGCGTTCAAGTCGCACAGTTCCGTTTTTAAGCAAAGTAACAGATATAAAAATGGTAAATGTGGCGACAAGAGCCGCATTGGGACATTCTCTCAAGGAAATGGGTTATCATTCGGGGCTTGTTACACCGAAACCATATGTAGCCTTGAAGGCGCCTGTATTTTCTTTTGCCAAAATGCAGGATGTAGATATATCGCTCGGTCCGGAAATGAAATCAACAGGCGAGGTAATGGGAATAGATTATCATTATTCGCGTGCTTTATATAAGGCTATCACCGGAGCGGGAATGAATATACCGACAAACGGAACAATACTGTTCACGGTAGCGGATAAAGATAAAGAGGAAATGCAGCAGCTTGCAAAAGCTTTCAGTGAATTAGGATTCAATCTGGTTGCCACAAAGGGAACAGCAGAGTCTATCGACAAAATGGGCATAGCTGTGGATATTGTCGGCAAAGTACACGAAAGCAAGGGCGATATTTTGGAAATGATCAAGGCAGGAAAGATAAATATGGTAATAAATACGCTTACGCCGGGAAAAACTTCAGCCAAAGACGGTTTCAAGATACGCCGTTCGACAGTGGAACATGGTATAGCATGTCTTACAGCTCTCGATACTGCATGGCAGGTTCTGCGGGTACTTTCCTTTATGCGTGAACGCCGTCTTGTTTATACACTGGCTCTGCAGGATTACGTCGGCGGCGGTGATGACCTTGCATAAGCACTTTTTGGCAGACGGGGTAATAAAAAGGCATGAAAAAATAGGCACCAATGATGTCTATCTTTTGGATATCAATATTTCTGCCAATACAGAGAAATTTGCGGCCGGACAATTTGTTCAGCTGCAGGTTCCTGATGGAGAGATTTTGCTGCGCCGTCCTTTGAGTATAGCGGATGCAGCGGGCAGTAATTTAATACTGATATACAGAGTGATAGGCAAGGGGACTAAGCGCCTTGCAAAAACCAGTGTAGGTCAGAAGGTCAGTATAATGGGGCCGTTGGGCAATGGCTTCGATCTCGCATGCAAAAAACCGCTGCTTGTAGGCGGCGGTCTCGGAATAGCACCATTGCTTTTGTTGGCGAAACGCTTTGCAGGAAAGGCAGATATACTTATGGGCTGTAAAAATGCAGAGGAAATGGACTGGCCGCTGCCGTTATTCAAAAATATAGTAAAAAATACTTTCATAACTACAGATGACGGTTCTATGGGTATGAGGGGATTTGTTTCTGAATATCTGCCGGAAATATTGACTGCAGAAAGCTATGATAAAATTTTTGTCTGTGGCCCGGAAATAATGATGAGGAGCTCGGCCGAAGTAGCGGTCAGACATGGGATAATATGCGAGGTTTCCTTGGAAAAACGTATGGCCTGCGGATTGGGAGCATGTCTTTCCTGTACTATAGAAACAAAATGCGGACGTAAAAAGGTTTGTAAGGACGGACCTGTTTTTGAGAGCAGGGAGGTATTTTTCTGATGAGCAGTGTTTCATTAAAAACGGAATTTGCCGGGATTAAACTTAATTCACCTATAATGACAGCCTCAGGGACTTTTGGATTTGGCGAAGAATTTGAAGATTTCGCTGATTTTTCTACGCTTGGTGCTATTGTGGTGAAGGGAACGACGCTGGAACCGAGAAATGGCAATAGGGGAATACGAATAGCTGAGACACCGGCAGGAATGCTTAATTGCATAGGGCTGGAAAATCCGGGGGTGCAATTTCTCGTTAATGAGATACTGCCTCGCATTGGAAAGTATAACTGCCCAATAATAGTTAATATATCCGGAAACACAGTGGAAGAGTACGGTGAACTGGCTAAAATACTTGATATTGACGGAGTGAAAGCAATTGAGCTTAATGTATCATGTCCAAATGTGAAGGAAGGCGGTATTGCTTTCGGGGTGGAGCCAAAAAGCATGGTGGCAGTTATAAAGGCTGCTAAAAAAAATACAGGCAAGCCGGTGATAATTAAACTTTCACCTAATGTGACAGATATAGCTGTTATGGCAAAAGCCGCAGAAAATGCGGGAGCTGATGCGGTATCGTTGATAAATACACTTATTGGCATGGCAATAGACATCAATACGTGCAAACCCGTATTGGGAAATATTACGGGTGGTTTGTCGGGACCGGCTGTTAAACCTGTTGCACTGCGCATGGTTTGGCAGGTTAGAAAAGCGATTTCTCTGCCAATAATAGGCATGGGCGGAATAATGAATGCCCAGGATGCCATAGAGTTTTTTCTCGCAGGGGCTGATGCAGTCGCTATAGGGACCGCAAATTTCGTCGAGCCTGACTCAACTGTTAAAATATATAGGGATTTAAAGAAATATCTGGAGCAGAAGAATTTGACAGATATAAGAGATCTGATAGGAAAGCTGCGAACATAAAAATACAGCCGGAAGAGAATAAATTCTCCGGCTGTATTTTTATATTTGAATCAATTTTTATTGTCTATATGCAGTTTTTCAAAGATGCCGAAAAAAATACTCAGAACCATTGCTGCCACGGTAGCAAGTCCCATTCCTTTAAGCTGGACAGGTCCCAACGTTAACACGGCACCGCTCAGGCCGCTGACCATAGTTACGGCGGTGAGTATCATATTTTTTGATTTGGTATAATCTACCTGTTTTTCTATGAGCATACGTATACCTGAGCAGGCTATGATGCCGAAAAGAAGTATACTGACACCACCCATTACGGGGACGGGAATGGCATGGATGACGGCTGCTATTTTACCAATAAAGGAAAACAGAACAGCAAATACGGCAGCGCCGCCTATTACCCAGACACTGTAGACACGGGTTATGGCCATGACACCTATATTTTCGCCGTAAGTAGTATTTGGTGTAGAACCGACAAAACCGGAGATTATATTGGAAAGACCATCGGCAAAAAGTGAACGGTGCAGTCCGGGATCTTTCAGCAGATCACGGTGAACGATGCTGCCTGTAATGAAAAGATGTCCCACATGTTCCGCAAAAACGACGAACAGAGCGGGCATTATCATCATAATAGCGCTAAAATTGAAATTTGGCCGGTAAAATGTCGGCACGGCAAACCACGGAGCATTTTGGACACCTGACCAGTCAACGATACCGAGAAAAAAAGAAATGATATATCCACCGACGACACCGATCAATACGGGAATAATGCCTATAAAGCCACGACCAATGACGGAAGCTAGAATTGTAATGATAAGGGTAAGGCCGGAGGAAATCATGGCTAAGTGCGGCTGTACAGCCGGAGGTGCCGAGGGATCAGTAATGAAACCAGACATGGTAAGAGCAAGCGGGGCAAGCTCCAGACCGATGACGCTGACAACCGCTCCCATGGCAGCAGGCGGCAGAATAAAATCAATCCACTTGGTTCCCGTTTTATTAATGATCAATGATAAAACAATGAATGACAGTCCAAAAGCTATGAATCCGCCTTGTGCGTCACCGTAACTCATGTTGGCAGTTGCAAGAACTGCTAACACCGGTGAAATAAAAGCAAAACTTGAACCAAGATATGCAGGGAGGCGGCCTTTACAGATAACTAAATATAAAATAGTGCCGATGCCGTTCATAAAAAGTGCCGTAGCAGGATTGACTTTCAATAAAAAAGGTACAAGTACAGTGGAGCCGAACATGGCAAATAGATGCTGCAGGCTGAGAGGAATTCCTTCTAGTAAAGGAACTTTTTCCTCGACGTCGTAGTATTTTTTCATATATTACATCCTTTATATATTTACTGATTGTAAATGAAAGATTTCTTATAAATTATTATTTTACAGCTAAAATATAAATTTTACAAATGATGAAGAAAGAACTGTTTTTCTCAATTAACATAAATTTAATAATTTTTTAAAGTAAGGACGGTAAATTTGTGCTAACGTAATGAAGCAGGCAGTTTGTCTTAATTTGCAAAAAAAATTGCTGTAAAGTATATATTACATGGAGGGATACCGTGTGGGAATTAAGGTCAGATTGGGAATGAGCTTTGCGATTATCATCTGTTTGACAGCGGCAGTGGGATTTTATGCGATTTATTGCCTGCAAACAGTGAACAGTTATTTGCAGATGATGGCAGACACAAATTTGACTAGAATGACAGCGATGCAGGAAACGGTACGTTTGCTGGAAGTACATAGGGCCGACACGTATAAATTGCTGTGGGAGCGGCATAATGGACAGATCTCAGCTCAGGCAGAGTTATTTGTTATAAAGGATATAGATGAAACAGCTAAAGATATAGATGAACACATAAGGCAGATGAAAAAATATGCCAGAGATGATCAAACAGAAAATGTTGCAGATATCGAAAATACATGGAAAAAGTATAGCGAAACGGTTAAAAAGGAAATTGTTGACAAAAATGGCGATAATTCCGCTGATATAGAAAAAAGTATGTCAAATACGGGCGACTTGGGAAAAGCTTACAGTAAGCTTATAACATTATCGGAAGGATTCAGGCAGCTTAATGAAGGCTATGTAAATATTGTTGTGAAGGATGGAGATCAGCAGTATAAAAAAGCTGCTGCAGCAATGGCCGGAGGGATAATGGCTGTTATTGCCGTGACAGTTTTAATAGCAGTTGTTTTTGGCAGATACCTTAATAAATTTATCCAAAAATTTTTGACGACGGCCAGTCAGAATGCAGCAGGAAATCTGGCTGTTCATTTGGAATTTACCGGAAAAAATGAATTTGCGATGATAGCGGCATCATATAATATGATGCTTGATAAGATATGTTCTTTGATAGGCAGTATACAAAACATGTCAGAAAAAGTAGTGAATACGGCAGGTCAGATAATGGATATTTCCGCGCAATCTTCCGAAGTAGTCAGTCAGGTCGCTGTATCAGCGGCATCAGCGGCGGATTCTGTAGACAGGCAGGTAAAGAATATCAGAAATGCGGCTTCTTTGGTGAATAATATGTCTGATAATATAGAAAATATGGCAAAGCAGGCGAAAAATTCAGCAGATGAGGCATATGCTTCGGCCAGTATTGCTGAAGCAGGAGGTAAATCTATAAAAAAGACCAGAAAACAGATGGAGTCAATATCAATGACGAATGTCAAGCTGGTCGATGGAATAAATATTCTGGGAGAAAATTCAGGGCATATAGCTGAGATAGTGGATACAATAAGCAGTATTGCCCGGCAAACCAATCTTCTGGCACTCAATGCGGCTATTGAAGCATCACGGGCGGGAGAATACGGGAAGGGGTTTGCGGTCGTAGCAGATGAAGTAAGAAAACTGGCTGAACAGTCGCAGGAAGCAGCGAAACAGATAGAAGAAATCATAAAGAATATATGTGCAAAAACGGATAAAACAGTCGAGATAATGACGGTAAATAGTAAAGAGGTCAATAAAGGCGCTGCCGATGTAAATAAATCGGGGGAAATCTTCGAACAGCTGACAAGGATAAGCAGCAGCATGTCAGGACAGATAGAAATTATATCAAGCAGTGCAGCGGAATTATCCGGAGCATCGAAAGATGTGGTGGAAAGCGTCAGTCAGATAGACGGTGACATCAATAATGTAAATGACCAGATCCAAAGTACATCAGCATCCATCGAGGAACAGTCGGCATCGCTTGAAGAAATAGTTTCGTCAAGTAAAATGCTGGCGGATATAGCACAGGATCTGACAGTGCAGGTCAGTAAATTTCATATATGAGTTTTTAATAAAAAGGTATCAGTGGCAGTTACCTTAAAAAGGAAATAAAGCAGCCGCGGCGAAGTATGAATGGTATAGCATACGGAAGAGAGGACTGCCTTATGAGTAAAAAAATTTTAGCTATAACATTTGTTATTATGCTGGCGGCTATAGTATCGGTTTCAGCGGAGGGGCGTTGGCAGAAAGTTATAAACACTGATGAATACAGATATTATTTTGATACATTGACTATCTCGTATGGGAGGACAGCTCCTGAAAATAAGCGGGATGAAATAAAACCGGATAAAAATATAATAGATTTTTATGCTCAAAAAGTTTATTGGAATCCTCAAAATACAGCTGCAATACTGGAGCAGCTCGACAGCGGTATAGATTGGAGTCAGGTATCATATTCTGTAGCGGAATATAGATATGATATAAAAAATAAGAAAATATATCAGGGGAATATATCGTTTTTTGATGCAAACAGTATGATTATAGGTACTATTACAAGAAGTACATGGCAAAAAATTATAAAAGGCAGCGATGATGAGAAAATATATGATTATATTGCTGAATATGCCAAAAAACATGACAGGGAATTGAAAAGAAGATCCTGAATCTGTCAAATATGAATAGAAACTGATTTTATGTATATGGCAGTTTGTTGAGGATTTTTACAGTGATTTACCAGCAGATCCCCCTATTGATCGAAGCTTTGTCCTTGATCGATAGGGGGATTATTTAACAGCTGGAAATATTATTAATAAAAATTATATCTTAAATGCATTTATGGATTCTTGCAGTTCCTGTGCCATTTGCGCCAGACTTTGGCTGGCGGAAGCTATTTCATCCATTGAAGCCAGCTGCTGCTGGGCGGCAGCTGAAACCATCTGTGATTCATCGGTGTTTGATTTGCCCACGTTGTCAATGATTTTTACGGAATTATTCAGTCTTTCGCTGTTGGCGGCAATTTCCTGCAAAGCGGTATGAATATTTTTTATTCCTCCTGTACTGGTATGGATTAGATTTGCGATCTGCTTTAAACTGTTGCCCACGGTATTGACACTGTCAACACCTGATTTTACTTTATCATTACCGGCAGTCATTGTCAGTACGGCAGACTCCGTATCCTGTTGAACTGTAAGTATCTCTTCGGATATTTTTTGGGCAGCGGATTGAACTTCTTCGGCTAATTTTCTGACCTCTTCGGCAACAACGGCAAAACCGCGTCCCTGCTCTCCGGCACGGGCTGCCTCGATAGCTGCGTTCAGCGCCAGCAGGTTTGTCTGGGCAGCTATACTGGATATGGTTTCAGTTATCTGGCCGATCCTTTTAGACTGCTCACCAAGCTTTATGATGACATTAGTTGAATCCTGTACCGATACTTCTATTTCACGCATATTTTTTACCATAAGATCAACATCATTGCTTCCATCGTCGGCATATTTTGCGACCTGTACGGATTCGTTAGCCACAGTTACACTGTCATTGACAATTTTTTCAATTGTGGTATTCATCAAATTCACAGTTGATGAAACTTCATCAGTGGATATTGTTTGCTTTTGAATACCGGCTGCCACAGTGGTAATAGAGTTTGCCACCTGGTTGGCGGATTGAACTGTCTGAGAAGCACTTGCAGTCAATTCTTCACTGGAAGCGGCGATGTGTTCGGATTTTTCCTGAACCTTTTTAATGAGAACATACAATTCGTCACGCATTTTATTGAAACCGGAAGCCAGAAGTGCTATTTCATCTTTGCCTGCTATTTCTATCTTTTGAGTGAAATCACCTTTCGTAATTTTCTCTACGTGATCAGATAAGATTTGCAGAGGTCGTGTAAATTTTTTTGCCAGTAGATTTGTGGCTATAAATACTACGACTAAAGCCAGAATAGTTCCTACAAGGAAGATCCATTTCAGTGAAGCAAGAGGAGCATAAGCAATGGCCGTAGGAATATTTATACCCAATATCCATTGGGTGGACGGAATTTTTTCAAACACGAGCAGAAGTTCTCTGCCATCCATAGAATATGTGGTCATACCCTGGAGCTGGTCAGAACTGTTCAACTGATCAAGAGCTGTGCTGAGAGGTTTTAAAGAAGCGGTTTCTTTTATGTTTTTATTTACGGCATCTTTATCAGGATAAGCCATTACTGTGCCTTTTGTATTTATGAGAAAGGCGAAGCTGTCATCAAAAGGTTTTATTTGGTTTACTGTTTTTAAGATGGTATCAATAAGTACATCCTCGGATAATATACCGCGTATTTGGCCAGTGCTGTTTTTCATAGGGATGCCTATCGGCAAAGCCATTTTATTGGTTACTTTATCCAGATAAGGTTCCCCAAAGGTAAGTTTGCCGGCGTTTAAGGTATCTTGATACCAGGAACGTGTACGGGCATCAAAATCGGCAGGAGGAGTCCAGCCGGAACCGTCGACGATAGAACCGTCGGCAGCATTGCCGAAATACAAATCGCTTATATCATTGTCGGCATTTTTAAAGCCGCTTACCATAGAGAACGATATAGGACCGTCTTTGGAAAATTCATCAATGGTTGCAGCCTTGGTCTTTATCACGGCAGCTTTACTGGAAAGCCAGCCGTCAAGCTGATTAGATGTTGATACCACAATTTCTTGTGCTCTTGCTTCAATTTGTTCTTTTAACGTGTTTTCTGCATAAAAATATGCTGTACATGAGATCGCGATGACGACCACTGCCATAAGCAGTGAGAAGACAAGAGTCATTTTGCTTTTTAAATTCATTTGAAATACCCCCCCGATTCATTTCTCAGGATAATAAAAAAAGACTTGAGATAACAGGACTTCTCAGTCTTCTTTGACAAAGATTATTCGTTTTTGCTGGTCATTGGGTATAGCCATATCACCGCAATAAGCAGCAGAAAATTTTATTGATATCAATAAAATTTAGGTGAAAACTAAAATTATCAGAAACTTTTACTACATAATACAATAATTGGTGAACATTGTCTATATATAATATGTTAATTTATGGAGATTTTAAGTTCGGATAATAAAGATAACCTGAAGCATTTACTGCTTCAGGTTATTTTTATTATATTAAAATTAGGGGGATATTGTAAATGAAATGGTATTAAGCTTGCGCAAAAAGCATGCCAAAGGTGCTGCAAGTTTTTTTGTCATTTTCATCAGGGGTATTATGTACGATTAGACCTTTATCGTCAAATAAAGAAACATTATCTTTTTTTATCCTGTCCTGCCATAAACGCATCCATTCTCCGTCGCCCCAGTCATAGGAACCAAAAAGAGCTATAAGTTTGTCATTCAATTTAGATTCCAATGCTGAAAAAACAGGTTCAAATTCATCTTGTTCAAGTTCTTCAGCACCCATTGCGGGACAGCCAAAAGCTATTTTTGAAAATTCATCTATGCGGTCAGCGGGGAACTCAGAAACCTGGAAAAGCTCATAATCATTGCTGGTTTGGCTTATTCCTTCGGCGATAGCCTGCGCCATCTGTTCTGTATTACCGGAAGCACTCCAATAAATAATTGCAATTTTTCCCATGATATTACCTCTTTTCTTTAATCAAACAGCTGTTTCAATAATATTTTCAAGACTTTTGCCCTCAGCAAGGGAAGAGCAGAACTTGGTGCAGCATTTTGTGTATTGCGAAAATAGTCTTTCTGCTGATTCAATATCTGAATATACTTTCCATTGTCCGCAGTATTTAAAATTCTGGCCGTTGTTTTTGATAAATCCTTCAACATCGGGAAGTGGATAACCCAGAAAAAGACCTATTTCATGGGGAAATCCTTTTTGCAAATGCATGCGTATCTTCAAATAACGAAGACAGGAAATAACACTGGAAAAATCCTTATAACCATAGGATTTCAAAAAAGTCTGATTATCGGCTTCTGAAAGAATTTTGGCAAGGTTGGTTTTGTGATAAATCATCAGTAAACGATAGTTTTGTGAATCAGATACGGTAAACATAAAAACATCATTGCAACTCAGGCATTTCCTATATTTTTGCTGTATTTGCCTGAAATTATTTATTTTGTTTTTATTTATTGAAATTAGGTTGCCGGATTTTATTCCCGCTAATGTAGGAGCACAATGAAATGCAAGTAAATGTTCAAATTTCTTAAAAGATTCCATATATCCGCCTCCAGATAAATGATAATGATTTTCAATAACAATAAAATTATAATATAAATGATAACTATTTTCAATAACTTTTTCAAAAAATATAAAAACATTGTTGATGTTGATTATTAAAATATATATAATAATGTTATGTGCATGTAAAAAACATTCTATTTTTGGAATATTTTTTATAATATTGTAATATTTTATATAAAAGCAAGGGGGATTTTTTATGTTTTCCAGAGGAGATTTTTGGATCGGAATGGCTGTCGGAGTAGTTGCAGGAATTGTGGGTTATAAATATGCAGCAAGCCGCAGCGCTGCTTTTCAGCCTGCAGCCGTGGGAACAACAGAAGTACCGATGGCTGATCTTATCAGACAGAAGGAAGAATTAGAAGATATGATAGCCGCACAGGAAGCTGCAAAGCAGGAAAAATAATAGTTTTTATTTATTTGGGAGAGATGCTAGATAATTTAGTGCGGCATCTCTTTTTTTATAAAATAAACTAGTTAATCCGATTTTTGATTTGCTGATACTGCTTCTGGAAGGGAATGATCATCATGCAAAAAATGCCTTTGGGATTGCCTCTTTTAATAAGCATGGGAGGGACGATTTTTTCTTTGGCAGGTAGACGCGGCATGCATAAACATTGGGGAGTAATTTTTACATGTCTTTCATTTTGGCATGTTTATCAATACAGAAGAAAAATATATAAAGATTTTTGTGACTTGACGGAGGAACTAAAAAAGGTGGATATATTTGCATCATTTTTGCCTAATAAAGATTTGGCTTCAATAGTGAAGAAAGCGGAGATTGCTTCATATATACCGGGACGGATAAGAATATACAGCCGGCAGTTGGTTAATAATGGCTATGCCGAAGGTATGCTGCAAAAAATGATAAGCAGATATAAGGAAATTGATGACGTAAGGATAAATATTCTTACAGGTTCGGTGCTTATAGAATATCGGCCGGAGATACTCCGCAAAAATAAAGAATTGGCTGATATTGAAACATATATACAAACTAGGATAAAAAGATAAGGGAGGCATGTATATGTCATATGCTGCTGGGATGGTATTGGGGATGAGCGTCGGGCAGAAAATTTTTGAATTATTTGCGAAGGGTGTACCGGTGACTGAAAATAAAATCATCAGTGTGGTTCCTCAGGTAAAACTTGTGCATTCACTGCAGGAACGCCGCCGGTACAGTATAGCTGCATTGAAAGATAACGCAGGTCTGGCTGCTGTATTGGAAACATATCTGATAAAATTGGATTATGTAAAAAAAGTAAATGCGAATGCAATTACAGGGTCGCTTATAATTGAATTTTCCCGTGATGCCAAGAAAATAGATGAATTAATGGATTATTTAGCAGAACACGTTTTTGGTGTGGCTGATTCTGCAAAGAAGAGAAAAAATATCGAATTAGCCAGTCTTGGCAGCCAAATATATGATTTCTTCATTTTCTGGGATAATTATTTAAAAGAAAAAACGGCTAATGCGGTCGACCTGCGTTCTTTTACAGCGTTCATGTTCATGGTTACAGGATTACGAAAGCTGTTGTTGCAAAAACAGCTGCCAGCGGCACCGCAGCTGCTGTGGTGGTCATTTTCTTTGCTTAGGAGATGGGGATGCCGATGAAAAAGTATTTTTTCAGACGGATTGCGCTAACTGTTCCGATGAGCAGACGCATGCAGCTTGTAATCTGCATGCGTCTGCAGGCAGCTTCTGATATTGCTTTTGCCAGTATAAAAAATGGAACACTGACAGTATATTATGAAGGCATATGGAAGAATAGCTGGTTGAATGACGCAATGAGCGGCAGACCGGTAGAAATCGTTCCCCGAAAAATTAAAGGAAATAGGAATAAGGCTGCCGATTTGAAGGCAGTAGAAAATCAGACAGAAAAATTTGGACGGGAAGCTTTTGTTTCTTTGGGTGGATTCGTTTTTTTTCAGGTAATGAAGCGTTTTTTCCCACAATTTTATATTAGCATGAGATTGCTGCGCAGTGCATTTGTTCTATTTTCTGCACGTAAAATCATTCATGACGGATTCAATAGTGTTGTAAAGGACAGAGAAGCCAATGCCGATACGCTTACGGCCACTGCCGTAATAGCCTCGGTGATTGCAGGGAAACCGGAATCAAGTCTGACCTTGCTGAGCCTGTCAAATGCAGCGGAAATGCTCACAAGTTATGCTGCGGAACGAGCAAGAAAGCATATATCGGATCTGCTTAGTCTTGACCAGCAGTTTACATGGCGTATAGATACCGACGGAGTGGAAAGACGCACCGCAATTGAGGATATACGGCCGGCAGACAGGATATGTGTGCATTTAGGCGAAAAAATATGTATAGACGGTATTGTGACGGAAGGCAGTGCTGCTGTTGACCAGGCTTCCATCACAGGGGAATCGCAGCCTGCAATGAAGCATAAAAATTCGCGTGTGTACGCGGGTACTGTGGTGCAGAATGGCAGTCTTACTATTTTAGTGGAAAAAGTTGGTGACGATACGTCTATCGCACGTATCGTTCATCTGGTGGAAGAAGCGCAGACGCGCAGGGCTCCGGTGCAGAATTTTGCCGACCGCATGGCAAATATGCTGGTACCTGTTTCCTTTATAGGCGCGGCATTGGTGTATGGAGTTACACGGGACTGGCAAAGAGTAATGAATTTACTGTTTATAGATTTTTCCTGCGGATTAAAGCTGTCAACGGCTACTGCGGTTTCTGCTGCTATTGCCAGAGCTGCTAGGCAGGGGATTTTGGTAAAAGGCGGCAATTATATAGAAACACTTGCCGATATCGACACTGTGGTGCTGGATAAGACAGGAACAATTACCCTTGGCATACCGCAGATTGCTGCTATTCATACGACCGGAGAAGTAACTGAAAAAGAACTGCTTCTATTGGCCGGATCAGTGGAAATGCATTCTATTCATCCTTTGGCGGTAGCTATTCAAAAGTATATAAAGGACAAAAAATGGGAAGCTCCGCCGCATATTACCACAGAAACGGTGGTAGCCAGAGGTATAAGAGGACTGGTGGATGATTTTGCCGACGGCAGCGGCGGTAAAATCATCGTTGGCAGCCGTCGGTTTATGCGTGAGGAAAATGTAGTAAACTATAATGAAATAGATGAATTTAGGCATACATCCGGCTCCTCTGTTGTATATATAGCTCGTGATGATAAATTTATCGGCTGTCTGGAAATAAATGATCCTATCAGACCGCAGATGAAGCGGACTCTCAATCAGCTCAGACGGCGGGGAGTTGATGAAATAGTGATGCTGACCGGTGATACGGAAGAGGCAGCGAAGGAAGTAGCCTTAAAAATGGATCTTGATTCTTATTATGCCGAAGTGCTGCCGGAGGATAAAGCTGATATTGTACGTCATCTTCAGAAGAACGGGCGTGTTTTGATGGTCGGGGACGGAATAAATGATGCTCCTGCGCTTTCCTTTGCCGATGTTGGGGTCGCACTTGGCGGGCGGAGGACAGATATTGCTGTGGAATCATCGGATATAACCATAAATTCGGATGATCCGTCTAAACTTATGGAGATAACACAAATAGGTGACGACACAATGAATATGATCAGGCAGAATTTTACGGCAACGATCACCTTAAATTCAATTGCCATGGTGCTGGGGGCATTGGGAAGAATAAATCCGCTTGTTGCCGCAATTGTGCATAATGCGGCGACATTGGCTGTGGTCCTGAACAGCGGGCGTATTCTGATTTCTCTTGAAAAAGGAATACTGCCGTCCGGAAACAGGAAATAGAAAAAATTTTATTGTTTGGCATATATTGATAAGCAGCGTGTATTTTAAAAATATGTGATGCCCGTAGATGAAAGCACCTGCATTTATCCGCAGCAGGTGCTTTCGCTGTAAATATCCGTGAAAATAAACCTTGATTTAAAGAAATTTGTGGTTTTTCTCAACGCTCTTAGGCTTCCGAAATTTTCGGAAGCCTTGATTTTTTTCTGGAACTGATGAATATTCTCACTGTGCTTTTATATAACTTCGGATAAAATGCAAACTTGTTTGATTATTAATCTGACAAAGATTAAGCAACGGTATATGTGATAGGACTTTTGTACTGTGTTTTGGTAAAAAATTATTTACGGACGTTCCTATTTGTTCAGTTTAATATTGCTATTAATCCAATAGCAATATTAAGAAAAAACTATAAAAGCAAGATACTTTATAAATTTATTTATTTTGATTATTTTATCAGTATCGTTGGGGGTAAAGAAGACAAAATTGAGAAATACAACAGCAGTATTATTTTTTATAATATAAATGAACAATAGATTATTTTCACGGATGATTGCGGACAGAAGTAAAGGTAGTGCTCTTAAAATCTATGTTATAAAAATCAGGAGGTTGTTTTATGTTGAAGAAAGATATTCATATTGAATCACTGTACACAGAATTGAAATTTTCGGATAGGTTTGCTGCCGCTAAAAATGATGGTTTTGGTTTCGTAGAGCTTTGGGGATGGGAGGATAAAGATTTGCCTGAGGTAAAAAAGCTTTTGGAGAAGAATGATTTGAAAATTTCGGTAATGTCTGGCGACGGTCCTTATTCCATGTGTGATCCGGTTAATAAGAAGGTATACATCGATTACATAAAAGAAGCCATTAAAGCGGCAAAAGCTATCGGCTGTCCTACTCTGGTGATTCACTCTGATTCGCTGGAAGACAATCCACAATTTGCTAAACCAATGAGCGGAGATTATTCTGATCTGCGCAGGTGGTGTGCAATGTTTGATGTTTTGAGAATCATCACTCCCCTGGCTGAGGATGAGGGCATAACATTCGTTTTGGAAGCTTTAAATACTGTAAAAGATCATTGCGGGAATTTCCTGGCATCGACCGCCGCTTCGGTTGACTTGGTGAGTGCCGTCAGTTCACCTAATTTAAAAATATTGTATGATGCTTATCATATGTATTTAAATGAAGGCAAAATTTGTGAAACTGTTGAAAAATATCTGCCTTATATCGGGCATATTCACATTGCTGATGCTCCGAGCCGCTGCGAACCGGGTACGGGTGTTATCAATTACAAAAATTTTCTTGAATACTTGGAAAAATTAGATTACAAAGAGTTTGCTGGCTTTGAATTATATGCCAGTAATAATACTGCCAAGGCCATAAAAGCCATAAAAAACTGTTTTTAAATAATTAGCATATAAATTGTTGACATAACTTCCTGTTAATTGTATTTTAAATAAATAGGAAGTTATTTTTATAATTAATCCTTTCTGATAAATTCAAGAATGTAAAAATGATGAAAATGTATACTTAGTAAAAAAAATATCAGAGAAATGAGAATATTTTATGTTAACTGTTAATTATCCCCCGAAAATAGAGAATTACAGTTGCTGCACTGCATTTTCAGCAATCTCATTGGTATCCATGGGAAAAGGTGATATAAAATGCACCAGGATGCTGCGGGCTATGCATCAGCATGACGATCGGCTGGAAATATTATTCATTAAGCAAGGGAAGAATATATACATTATAAATGGACAGAAATATTATGCTTCTCAGGGAAATGTTGTAATTATCAACAGCGGCGTACCACATGAAGAAATAGCTGCGGATAATGATGGGGCGGTGGTGTATAGCTGTGCTGTGACAAATCTGCACGTCGACGGTTTAAAGGCCAACTGCCTGATTTCTGATATACAATTCCCTATAATAAAAGATTTATCTGAATATCAAAAACAAGAAATAGAAAATATGTTTTTAATGATGTATGGGCATATAAATAAAAATAGTATATACTCCGGGGAAATTGCCATACATATTTTAAAAGCATTGATGATGAATTTATTGGAGTTGTTATGTCGGCAAAAAAATACAGATGTAGAGCAGTTTGCAAAATGTAAATATTCAAATAATATATGCCACTATATTATTTCCCACTTTGGAGAACAGATCTCTCTGGAGAAAATCGCAAGGATAATGAATTTAAATCAATATTATATTGCCCATATCTTTAAAAAAAATGTGGGCAGTTCGATTATAGAATACTTGGTCAGATGCAGGCTGGGCGAGGCACAGTCTTATTTGCTGCAGACAAATAAAACAATCACTGATATTGCTTATATAGTTGGTTTTAACAGCGGAAGCTATTTTCAGACAATATTCAAAAAATATATTGGTGTCACACCGAAAGGATACAGAAAATGTTGGACGGACTCAATCAATGGAGACTTTATAAATATTCTGATGTAAAAATGGAATTGTTCAGTCAAACGTATCATTTTATGTAAATACATTTTGTTGATAAGTGGATAAAAATGTGTATAATTAAAGAAAATTTTTTTATTGTAAAAACCGGGCCATAAATATTATGTATATATAAAAATCCAATAATAAAGCCTGTTATCATATATAGTTGTATCAAAAAAGATTAATGCTTGAAATATTAGTTATCCACAGGGATAAAAAATATATTGTGGATAACTATTTGCAGAAGCCTTTTTAATAATATAGTTAAAAACTTGTTAAAACTTATACACAAAGTTATAAACATCCTGTGGATAAGTTTTAAAAGAATAACAGGAAAGTGATTATTATTTAATATAAAAAATTAAAAAAAAGTAAATATTTAGATAGAAAGCATAAGATTGAGAAATAAAGAGTATATGCAATGAAAATACTATAAAATACGCATATACAGGTGTTTAAAAATAAATGAATTATGATTATAATATGATACATAAAGATAAATACAGCTGATAAACAAGCTGGATAGTACTACATATAAAATTGGAGGAAATTATTATGAAGAAATGGGTTTGCAGTGTTTGCGGATATGTATTCGAAGGAGAAAAAGCACCGGAACAATGTCCTATATGTAAGGCACCTGCTTCAAAATTCATCGAACAGTCCGGAGAACTGATCTTTGCTGATGAACATCGTGTGGGTATAGCAAAGGGCGTAGATGAACGTATCATAGAAGGACTTCGTCAAAATTTTAACGGTGAATGCTCTGAAGTGGGAATGTATCTGGCTATGAGCAGGGTAGCTGAACGAGAAGGTTATCCTGAAATTTCGGAAGCTTATAAGCGCTATGCCTTTGAAGAAGCCGAACATGCATCCAAATTTGCCGAATTGCTGGGTGAAGTGATAACAGACAGTACTAAAAAGAACCTTGAACTTCGTGTTGCTGCTGAACATGGCGCATGCCAGGGAAAACTAGATCTTGCTAAATTGGCTAAAGAATTGAATCTCGATGCCATTCACGATACTGTGCATGAAATGGCAAAAGATGAAGCCCGCCATGGCTGCGGCTTTAATGGTCTGCTCAAGCGTTATTTCGGCAAATAATTTCTTAACGAATTCTCCGCTATTTGTAATAGTTCCTATAAATATGAAATGAAAAAACTGTATGTCCATCAGAGGGCATACAGTTTTTTCATTATATAAGTTTGCTTATTAAAATTATACCGCCGAGCAGCCAGCAGTAAACGGCGAAAGGAAACATTGCTGTATATTCATTTTTATGGAACCATCGGGTCATCAGCCACACACATAGGAAGGCCGCCAGGGCCGAAATGATGCCGCCTATGATAGCTGTATGGAATGTACCTGTGATACTGTTATTCAAGAGATGAGGAACTTCCAGAATGCCGGCACCAAGGATAACGGGTGCTGCAAGCAGCATGGAAAAGCGCAGTGCCTCATCGTGGCGCAGCCCGGCAGCAAAACCGCCTGTTATCGTTGTACCGGAACGGGAAAAACCCGGAATAAAGGCCAGACACTGAAAGAGCCCTATCATAAAGGCTTCTCTGTAAGAAAGGTCGTTCAATGTCTTTGTACCTCGCTGCCTGAATCTTTCGCCTCCATAAAGGAAAAAACCATTTATCATCAGAAAAATGGCTGCAGTGGTTACATTGCTAAACATAAAGCGCAGGTTTTTTTCGAATAAAAAGCCGATGATCACAGCAGGCAGAGTGCCAATAATTATTAAATAAAGCAGATGATTGTCGGTAAATCTGCCGCGGCACAATTTGCTGATAATATCTTTCCACTCATTATTGAAAAAAATAAAAAGAGAGAGAGCCGTACCTAAGTGGAGCATGACCATAAATGGAAGAAAATTTTCTTTTAAGAATACAGGATCTAAATTCCAACCGAATACATATGGAGTGAGGACACTATGAGCAAGGCTGCTTATCGGAAAAAGCTCGGTGATCCCCTGCACGAGAGATAAAATTAATGTTTGTATAAAATCCAAGGCAATACTCCCTTTATATTTATTTTATCCGATAACTAACCCGCTCTAATGCTCCCGCTTCTGCAAGCGGTGAGTAAAGAGCGGCTAACTCCATGGATAATTTCGACTACTATTCAGGCGGCGTCAAAACACCGTCTGAATTAAGTCTCCATTTACCCCCATTATATATTCTTCCTATGAAATTTGTATGAAAGAGGATAATAATTTCATGGCAGTCATATAGAAAGATTTTCCTGCGAGAATTGACTGTTATATAGTTTTGAATAATAGCCGTCTTTATTTAAAAGCTCTTCATGTGTGCCGCATTCCACAACATGTCCCTGATCCATTACTATTATTTCGTCTGCTTCGCGAATAGTTGACAGGCGATGAGCAATGACGAAACTCGTGCGTCCATTCATCATTTTAAGGAAAGCCTTTTGGATACGCAGCTCGGTACGTGTATCAATATTGCTTGTTGCCTCGTCCAAAATAAGTATGGGTGGATCTACCAGCATGACTCTGGCAATAGTCAGAAGCTGTTTTTGACCCTGTGAAAGATTGCCGCCGGCATCTGTTATGATAGTTTCATATCCCTGAGGAAGCCTGCGTATGAAACTGTGGGCGTCAGAAGCTGTAGCAGCCGCTATTATTTGTTCATCTGTTGCATCTGGCATGCCATAGGCTATATTTTCACGTATAGTACCGGCAAACAGCCAAGTATCCTGCAGTACCATACCAAAATTACGGCGTAATTCACTGCGGGAAAAAGAGGTTATATCTCTGCCGTCAATTAATATACGACCTTCGTTCAATTCGTAAAAACGCATTAAAAGGTTGACAAGAGTCGTTTTTCCGGCACCGGTGTGACCGGCTATGGCTATTTTTTTCCCGGGGGTTACTTCAAGGTTAAAGTCCTGTATCAGCGGGCGCTTTTGGTCATAGGCAAAGCTTACATGTTCAAAAATTATATGCCCTTTGAAGTTGACAGGTGAGGATGATTCCGGTCTGTCAGCTTCGGCAGGAAGATCCAGAAGGTAAAAAATTCGTTTAGCTGAAGCTGCCGCACTTTGCAGTTGGGTAAAGACTGCAGTTATATCGTTGAACGGTTTTGCAAAAAGACTGGAATAAATGAGAAAACTGGCTATGTCACCTACGGTTATTTGTCCCAGTATGGTAAGAACACTGCCGCTGACACCGATTATGGCATAGGTAATATTGTTGACAAGTCGTGTGGAGGGGTTTGTGAGAGAGCCGAAAAACTGTGCCCGTACTCCTTTTTTATATAGTTCCTGGTTTAGAGAACGAAATTTATCGAAGGATCTGTCTTCGCAAGTGAATGCTTTAATTACGTTTTGACCGGAAATGCTTTCTTCAGCATAGCCGTTTAAAAGACCAAGATAACGGGCTTGAGCCTTAAAAAGGCTTTGTGTTTTTCTGGTTATGAAGCGGGCCATAAAATATGTCCCTATAGCAGAGATGATAACAACCACTGTCATTTGGAAACTTATATACAGCATAAAACCGATGGCACCGAAAATGGTGACGATACCTGTCAGAAGATTTGCCATGCCTTGGACCATGCCGTCAGAAATTGTATCGACGTCATTGATGAAGCGGCTTACAATGTCACCGTGTGAATTGTGATCGTAAAAGCTGATGGGTAATTTATTGATTTTGTCGAATACTTGATGACGCAGATTATTTGCGGTCCGGTATGATATTTCATTTGTGCAATAGGTCAGAATCCAGCTGAAAAGGCTGTTTAAAATGTAAATTACAGATAATAATTTTAAGATGACAAGCACTGAGTCGAAATTTACCATTCCAGGACCGAGCATAACATCCACGCTGCGTCCTATATAGAAAGGACCGAGTAAACTGGCTATGACACTTATGAGAGCCGATGACAAAGATGCGGCAAAATAACCAGGATAGCAGGTAAGATAGCCGATGCAGCGCTGGGATAAAGTTTTTTTCATTTTCATGCGTATGCCTCCTCTGATGAAAGCTGTGACAGGCAGATCTCACGGTATACTTCGCAGCCATTCATCAATTCAGGATGAGTGCCGCAGCCAACTAAAAGACCATCATCAAAAACGAGAATTTTGTCAGCATGCTTTATGGAGCTGGCCCGCTGGGAAACAATTATAACCGTGCTTTGTGTATAGTTTTTGTTGATGGCAGTGCGTACGGCAGCATCAGTAGCAAAATCGAGGGCACTGGTCGAATCGTCCATGATAAGTATTTCAGGATTTCCGACCAAAGCGCGTGCTATAGTCAGCCTTTGTTTTTGACCGCCGGAAAAATTTAGTCCGCCGCGTTCTACTAATGTTTTGTATCCTGCCGGCAGTTCATCAATAAATTCCGAGGCTTGTGCTATTTGAGAAGCCTTTTTGAGCTCTGACAGAGAGGCATTATCCTTGGCCCATCGCAGATTTTCTTCGATAGTACCGGTAAATAGTAAAGATTTTTGTGGAACTATGCCGAATTTTTTTCTAAGCAGAGGAAGCTTCCAGTCACGTACATCAACACCATCTACAAGCACCTGTCCTTCTGTCGCGTCATAAAATCGCGGCAGCAGATTTATAAAGGTTGATTTACCGGAGCCGGTACTGCCGATGACACCGATAGTTTCGCCATGGAGAATATCAATATTCAGATGTGACAGAGCCATATCACCTGTACGGCTGTATTTAAAAGACACATCATGCAGGCTTAGAAGTGGAGCGCTGCTGTTTTTGATCATATGTGGTGCATCAGCAGGTGATTCGGGCAGGGATGAGACAGTATCAAGCACTTGAGTGACACGGGCGGCAGAGGCGAATGCTTTGGTAAAGATTACGACCAGATTGGATATAACGATAAGCGCCAGCAGGATCTGCGTCACATAATTGGCGAAGGCGATTATCTGACCTTTGGCAAGTGTTCCTTCATTGATATGGCTGCTTCCAACCCAAAGGATCATAATTATCACGGCGTTCATAATAAAGGTAGTAAGTGGATTTAAAAGGGCAGAAACATGACCTATTTTCAAGGCATTATTCATAAGATCGTCATTTGTTTCAGAAAAACGTTTCTTTTCTTTTGTAATTTTGGCGAAGGCTCTTATTACTCTGACACCGGATAAATTTTCCCGCAGTACAGCAGCCGTTCTGTCAAGCTTTTTTTGATATGAACTGTAAAGAAAGGAAGAACGCTTAACAATGAAATATAAAATCAGGGCAAAGATCGGTGCCGCACCCCATAGTATGACAGAAAGCCGCAGATCAAGCATCATAGACATGACTATGGCACCGATGCAAATGAAGGGTGTGCGTATAACAAGCCTTATAAGCATGGCTACTGCAAGCTGGAGCTGGTTGATATCATTTGTTATTCTATTAATGAGTGAGGCGGTCCCCAGGGCATTAAGTTCTGAGTGGGACAATGTCTGCACATGCCGGAAAACCGCATCGCGTAAAGTGGTGCCAAAGCCCTGTGAAGCTCTTGCTGCAAAATACTGGCATACCATTGAACAGCAAAAACCGAGAATGGACATGAACAGCATCCAGCCGCCCATGCGGAGTACATAGTTCATATCATGTCTGGCTACGCCATTATTGATTATGAACACCATCATGGTGGGCAGGAGCAATTCTAAAATGGCCTCAAATAATTTAAATATCGGGCCTATGAAGCATTCCTTTCTATAGTTTTTCAGGAAAAAAGCCAGTTTAAGCAAAATGATCATACCCTTCTGCAATTTTTTAATTGTAATTAATAATGTTTATTAGTATGATTATAATATAAAAAAATACATATTAAAAATATTTAAAATATAGTATGACATATAAAAAAAGTATGGGAGAAAATATATGGATATACGGCAGCTAAAATATTTTATTACTATAGCAGAAGAAGGGCAGATAACAGCCGCTGCAAAAAAGCTTTGGATGGCACAGCCGCCGTTAAGCCACCAAATGAAATTACTGGAAGATGAATTAGGTGTGGTCCTTTTTGAGCGGGGACCGAGACAGATCCAATTGACAGACGCGGGGAAGATATTGTTCAATCGTGCCAGACAGATAATAGAATTGTCTGATTCAACGATAAAGGAAATAGAGGATTTCAAAAGAGGTTTCAAGGGAACGCTGAATATAGGGACAGTATCTTCTTCAGGGAATATTTTATTGAACGAAGGAATAGCAAAATTTCATAAGGAATACAGCGGGGTGAGGTTTGAAATACACGAAAGCAATACATATACGCTTATTGATTTGCTCACCAGAGGTCTTATTGAAGTCGGAATAGTCAGAACACCCTTTAAAAATGCCCTCTTTCACTGCCGCTATGCAGAAGAAGAGCCTATGGCAGCTGTTATGGATAAAAAGTATGATTGGCAAAGCGGTACAAATATCAAACTGGAAGAATTGAAGGGGAGACCGCTGATAATTTACAGACGTTTTGACAGACTTATAGAAGATGTTTGTGCATTTCATGGTTTTTCACCCGAAGTTTTTTGCCGCACAGATGATGCGCGCACTTCAATACTTTGGGCAAATGCCGGACATGGTATTGCTGTGGTACCGGCTTCTGCTGTGACATTGGCTTCCCATGAGAATCTGCGTGTGAAAATAATTGAAGAGAAAAGGCTGCGTACACAGATAACGGCCATTTGGATGAAGGGTCGTTACTTATCGCTGCTGGCTGAAAAGTTTATAAACCATTTTACGGCCATATAAGGAGGATATTTCAGGCATGAAAGAGAAAAATAAACATACTCAGCCAATCTGTGCTGAGATTTTTATGACATATTGCAATTATAGTTTCGCAGCCTGATGCAATACAGATCTTCTGCTGGCTGATTTTTTGTTATTTGTCTGATATTTAAGGAAAAGTATTGATACCGGCAATACATAAAGTAATTTTGTGGATGTGAGAGAGTAATATGGGAAATAAAATCAGTGATATATTGGAAAATACGCTTGGCGTTGAAGTCGCTTATGCCGATGACAGAGAAATTTCTTATTTGGCAGATATAAAGCTTGTAATGAAAAGCGAAATAGATTTTATGATAACAAAAACATGTACTTCTGAAGAATGTGATGTACAAAAAATACCGTTTAAAAAAGACGATGATGTATTGGTTATATTGAAGACAAAAGAATGTTGTTACAGCTACCAGGGAAAATGCACATATATAAAAGTCGGACGCTTTTTTACATTGAGCGTAAATTATCCCGTATCAGTATTCCGTGAACAAAAACGCGAGTTTGTCCGTATCTCCATCAATAAAGATATATTGCTTTTTGTTGTTGCTCAAAATAAACAACAAATGGGTACAGGGCGGCTGTTGAAAAATGATTTTTCGATAAATACACGCCGTGTAAAAAGTTTTGATATAAGCGGCGGCGGTATAGCTTTTTATGATACGGAGGCAATTGCCCCAAAAACAAATGTACTTATTGACCTTGCCTTTATAGCGCCTGATTTGGACGGCTGTCGTCAGACTGCGCAGGTACTGCGCTGTAATAAGGTAAAGGAAAATGACGGACTTTATCTTATTGGTGCTCAGTTTGTGGACCCTTCCTTTATAGTGCAGCAAAAGATAAATAGATTTGTATTTGCACAAATACGGGAGCAGGCGAAAAAGAAGAAAGAGCTCAGATGATTTGGCAGGTATTTTGTTCATCTGTTTTAATAAATGAGTTTTATATTATGCTTTTTGAGGAATGATGCCCACTTGGCAGAAGGCTGTTTATCTGTTATAACATAATTTATTTGTTTGAAATCAAGTGTTTTGGCAAATCCGTTATTATCAAATTTGGAATGGTCGGCAAGCAGGATAATCGTCCTGGCTTGTTCGGCCATTTTCTTTTTTATTATGCTTTCTGCTTCGTTGGATTCGGTGATCCCCTGCTGCATAGACATTCCTTTGCAGCCGATAAGGGCAATATCAACACAATAATTGTTGAGGGTATTGACAGCATCACTGCCGGTCAGCGAATAAGAGTGATTGCGCAGTATACCTCCGCTGGCAATGACTTTTGCACTGTTATGGATCAGTGTGTAAACGATTTTTATGGAGTTTGTTATCCAAGTCAGTGATTTTTCATTTTTTAATAATTGAACAACTTCCAGACATGTTGTGCTGGCATCGACCATTATGGAATCTTCCTTATTTATGAGCGAGCAGGCTTTCTGTGCTATTTGTTGTTTTTCTTCCAGGTTTAAGGTGATTCTTTTGGAAAAAGAGATATCATCATAAGTGTGTTCTTTTAAAACTGCTCCGCCATAGCTGCGCCGCAGAAAATCTTGTTTTTCAAGTTTTTCCAAATCACGGCGTATGGTTTCTTCGGTGACTTTGAATAAAGCGGCAAGTTCATTTACGTATACCTTTCGTTCCTGCTGCATCTTATTGATGATTTTTTGTCTGCGTTCTATTCCAAGCATTCTAATACCTCGTTTATGCATTTTTGTGAAGTGCTGTTCAAATAATTATTATACAGCAGTGTAATATTGCGGACAATCGCATATTTTTATATCTGAGCTGTGGCGGTGAAAAATATGCAGATTATTGCAGTTGTACAAAAACAACATAAAAAAATATTTAAAACGTATAAACAGACATAAACAAATAAAAAAAGTTGACAAAAAATATTCCGAATGTTAATATAACACTAACAAAGAAAAACAGACAATAAAACAGCTTATTATTATTGTTTAATCTGTTGTTCGCAATTATCAAAAAAATAAATATATAAATTTTCTGATAAAACAGAAAAAATGCTAATATGTGGAAAGGATACAGAAACGGGTGAAAAATTATTATCTGGCAATTGATATAGGAGCTTCCAGCGGACGCCATATTCTGGGATGGATGGAAAACGGCAAGATGCGTATAGAAGAAATATACCGTTTTGAAAATCATCTTGATAATAAAAACGGAGAACTCTGCTGGGATATGGAACGACTTTTCAAGGAAGTAGTGACCGGTATTGGCAAGTGCAGTGAGCTTAATCGCATTCCTAAAAGCATCGGCATAGATACATGGGGGGTTGACTTTGTTCTTTTAGACGGAGCAGGTGAGATGCTGGGTGAAGCAGTAGGCTACCGCGACGATCGTACAAAGGGAATGGATAAAAAAGTATATGAAATAATAAATGAAAAAGATCTATATAGTCGTAACGGCATCCAAAAAATGCTTCTCAATACTATTTATCACTTATATTCACTTAAGCTTAATAAGCCTGAACTTTTGGAAAAGGCCGAACATTTTCTTATGATACCGGAATATTTAAATTACAGGCTTACCGGTGTAATGAAAAATGAGTATACAAATGCAACAACTACTCAGCTTGTAAATGCTGAAAATAGGGATTGGGACTGGGAGCTTCTGGATATGCTTGGACTGCCGCGAAAAGTTTTCGGCAGACTTTATATGCCGAAAGATTCTGTGGGACTGCTGAAGGAAGAAATCGAAAGGCAGGTAGGCTTCACCAGCGAAGTGGTTTTACCGGCAACGCATGACACCGGCTCAGCTGTCATGGCTGTTCCGACCAATGATGATGATGCTATTTATATCAGCTCAGGTACATGGTCATTGATGGGAATAGAGCGTCTTATTCCTGACTGTACAGAAAAAAGCCGCATTCATAATTTTACTAATGAAGGCGGATATCATTATCGGTATCGTTACTTAAAAAATATCATGGGTTTATGGATGATGCAGTCGATAAGAAAAGAATTTTCCCATAAATATACCTTTGATGAACTCTTCACTTTGGCGTATATAGGCCGCTATTTCAGTTCTGTGGTGGATGTGACCGATATATGTTTTCTTGCTCCGAACAGCATGAGGCAGGCTGTGCAAGAACACTGCCGCGGAACGAATCAGCCGGAACCGCAGACTGAGTGCGAACTGCTGTTTTGTGTCTACAACAGTCTGGCGAAATGTTATGGTGATGTTGTAAAAGAGATTGAAGCAGTGACAGGAAATGATTATAAAAACATATATGTTGTCGGCGGCGGTTGTCAGGACAGATTTCTAAACAGACTTACGGCCTTTCACACTCAGAAAAATATTTATGCAGGGCCGGTGGAAGCCACGGCAATCGGTAATATAACAGCGCAGATGCTGAAAACAAAAGAATTTGATGATCTGGTCCAGGCTCGCGGAACAATAACAAAATCATTTGCCGTAAAAAAAGTGAATGACGATGAATTTTGCTTTGAAGACTGAGTTTATATGAACTATCAGCAGATAAAGTCAGTCATAAATATAAGATAAATTGTGCAATGATTTTTTAAATTATTGATTATTAAAACAGGAGAGTGTAAAAAATGGCAAGTATTGATGAAGCAAAGGAAGTTTATGGTCAAATTGGGGTGGATGTGGACAAGGCTATAGAAAGGCTGAAAAAGGTCCGTGTTTCCATGCATTGCTGGCAGGGTGACGATGTGCTTGGATTTGATTCCACAGAATTAACAGGGGGCATATCAGCAACGGGAAACTATCCGGGAAAAGCCACAAATCCAGATCAGCTGATGGCGGATATGAAAAAAGCTTTGTCGCTTATTCCGGGCAATCATAAAATAAATCTGCATGCATCTTATGCTATTACCGATGAAAAAATTGATCGTGATAAATTGGAACCAAAACATTTTAAGGCATGGGTTGATTTCGCCAAAGAAAATAATCTTGGTTTGGATTTTAATCCGACGTTATTTTCCCATCCGAAGGCATCCGATAATCTGACATTGTCCAATCCAGATAAAAATATTCGCGATTTTTGGATTGATCATTGCAAAGCCAGCCGTAAAATAGCGGAATATTTTGGCAAAGAACTTTCTATGACATCGTTGAATAATATTTGGATACCGGATGGTTATAAGGATGTTCCGGCTGACAGAATCGGACCGCGCAGACGTTTGAAAGAAGCTCTTGATGAGATATTCAGTGAAAACTATGATGAAAAATATTTGGCTGACAGTATCGAAGGGAAAGTGTTTGGCATAGGGGTGGAATCCTATACTGTGGGATCGCATGAATTTTATATGAATTATGCGGCAAAAAATAATAAGATGTGTTTGCTGGATACTGGACATTATCATCCCACGGAAATGGTTTCCGATAAAATACCGACAATGCTTTTGTTCAACAAAAATCTGGCACTGCATGTAAGCCGTCCTGTTCGCTGGGACAGCGATCATGTGATTTTATTTGATGATGAATTAAAGGAAATTGCCAAGGAACTGGTTCGCTGTGACGCATTGGGCAGAGTATTTATCGGTCTTGATTTCTTTGATGCAAGCATCAATCGTATTTCGGCATGGGTAGTGGGAATGCGCAATATGGAAAAGGCACTGCTTTATGCATTGCTCACACCACATGAAGCATTGAAAAAAATGCAGGATGAAGCAAACTTTACTGAACTCATGGCTTCAATGGAAGAACTGAAAACATATCCGTTCGGTGCGGTATGGGATTATTACTGTCAGGTACAAAATGTGCCGCAGAAGAAAGAATGGTACAAGGAAATACAGAGCTATGAACATGATGTTCTGGCAAAACGTTAAAAAATATCGTGTTTTTGTCTAATGACAGCTGCATGAGGCTGTCAGGATAGAAAAATTGCCGATATATGTTCTGGTGAATCGGTGAATTAATGTTACTGCCGGTTGATTTTATAAAATTAGACTTGAATGAGGGAGAACAAATGGCGATTAAAGATGCGGAATTTATACAAGGATATATCAGACTGACCGATGATGCTTTCAGGAAAGGCTGGCATGAAAGAAACGGCGGTAATTTCAGCTATCGTATCAAAGATGAAGAAGTAAAAGAGATAATGCCGGATTTAAAACCGGCCGCAGATTGGCAGCCTATAGGCACTACTGTGCCCAATATCGCGGGTGAATATTTTTTGGTCACCGGCAGCGGCAAATATATGAGGAATGTAATTTTATGTCCGGAAGATAATATAGCCGTTATAAAAATAGACGATAAAGGTGAAAGGTACAGTGTGCTCTGGGGATATGCGCATGGCGGCAGACCAACGAGTGAACTGCCTACTCATCTTATGAATCACGGCATAAAAAAAGATGCTACCAATGGATTGAACAGAGTAATTTATCATGCGCATCCTGTCAATGCAATAGCGCTTACTTTTATACTTCCGCTTGACGCAGAGGCATTTTCTCATGAATTGTGGGAAATGATGACAGAAGTTCCTGTGATTTTTCCTGAGGGAATAGGTGTGATACCATGGATGGTCCCGGGTGGAAAAGCTATCGCTGATGTCACAGGAGAGCTTATGAAAAAGTATAATGCCGTCATTTGGGCACATCATGGCGTGTTCTGTGCAGGACAGGATTTTGATGAAGCTTTCGGGTTTATGGATACAATAGAAAAAGCCGCTGAAATATCTGTAAAAGTTCATTCTATGGGCGGTAAAAAACAGACTATCGGCGATCAGGATTTTCGCGATCTGGCTAAAGCATTCAATATAAAACTAAATGAAGAATTTTTGCACTGACTGATAGAGGAGAAAAGATTGGATAAGGATTATTATATATTCTTGTCCAATCTGATTTACAGCTATTATATATTACATGTTTTCATGAAGTGTATGTATTCACAATATTTGATAAATATTGTGAATACGCATTATACAAAAGAAATGAGGAATTATAATGGATCATAATGAACCATCACCTTGGAAAAAAACGATCCTTGCAGCTATGACCAGTTATATTGATGCAGGTTCCATCGTGGCAGGGGCGGCAGGATTGAGCCTGTGGCAGTCATATCTTGGTATGGACGGATATCAGATGGGCGCATTGGCGGCATTGTCTTCGAATGCCGGGTCTGCAGCTGTGGGAGCACTTATAGGCGGGCGCATATGTGATAAATACGGCAGAAAATTTGTTTATACGTATGATTTGTTAATTTACATTGTGGGAATGCTTTTAATTGTGTTTGGTGTAAATTATGCGATGCTTTTGACCGGGTATATCATCGTCGGGCTGGGTGTCGGAGCTGATATCGTTGCTTCATGGACGCTTATTGCAGAGGAAGCGCCGGCTGAAAACAGAGCTAAGCATTGCGGTTCGGCTCAGTTTGCATGGGCTTTGGGGCCGGCAGTCGTACTATTGATTTCGGCATGGATAAATCAATTCGGTATAATAGGCAATCGTATTGTTTTTGCTCATTTGATCATTGTTGCCGCATGGGTATGGTATCAGCGTCTGAAAATGCCGGAATCGAAAGACTGGCGCGCGGCAAAAGAAGCTGAAGAAAAACTTCTTGCTGAAGGCAAGGTAGAAAAAGTATCATACTCAACTATTTTATCGGGGATTAATTTAAAAACAGTTTTGTTCCTCTGCGGTGTTTATTCCGTATGGAATCTCTGTGCCAGCACCTGGGGCTTCTTCATGCCTTATATCTATGAACATGTGGGAAATCTGTCAAACAGTATGTCTCAGCTTATGTCAGTTGGGTCATTCGTCATTTCCTTCGTAGGTACTTATTTTATATTTATGCGGCTGGGTGATAAAGTGAGCCGTCGGCTTTTATATACAATAATCGGCGGTATTTACGTTATCGGCTGGGGTGTATGGGTATTGCCGCCGGAAATGCTCAGCATGTGGATGCTGGTGATGTTTACAGTTTTTGCCGGTGTCAATAATGGTTCCGGTCAGCAGGCTTTCTATCAGCTGTGGTGTTCGGAACTTTTCCCTACAAAATATCGCGCTACGGCACAGGGACTGACGTTCTTTATCACGCGTATTGCCGCGGCTGTCTGGGGCTTCAGCGTACCTATAATCATGGATTCATTAGGCTTTAGATATGCCGCTATGCTGATGGTTGCGTTTGCTCTTATCAGCTGGATAATAGGAACATTGGGAGCACCTAATACGAGCGGAAAGACATTGAAACAAATAGAAATCGAACGTTATGGACATGAAGTAAAATAAGACAGACGGCTTGCTTAAAATAAATAATGATGGAGAATATTAAGGAGGCATAAAGTTGGAACGTTTTGCGTGGAAGGCTGTCATTAAAGACGGAATGATCGGAGAATATAAAAAACGCCATGATAATATCTGGCCGGAAATGAAAAAGGTATTGAAAGATGCCGGCATAAAAAATTATACTATATGGAATACAGGCAATGAAGTGTTTGGCTATTTTGAATGTGAAAAAAGCATTGCCTATGCTGAAAAGTATCAGGCTGAAAGCGCCGTTGTCGACAAGTGGAATGAATATATGAAGGATGTTATGACAATGGAGATGGACAAGGAAACAGGCGCCCAGCCGAAAATGAAGCAGGTATTCTTTTTGGAATGAATAGCAGACCTATTCAATAGGCTGAATATGATTAAAAAGACTGAAAAAGCTGCCCGGTATATTACTGGACAGCTTTTTTGCAGTGCACAGGGATGCAGTATGGTATAATAAAAAAAAGAATTGGAGGATTGCATAATGCTTTATGAATTACATAATAATTTTGTTCAAATCAAAGTAAAAAGTCTGGGTGCAGAGTTGAGCTCTTTGGTTTCAAGGCAGACAGGCAGAGAATATATTTGGAATGCGGATCCTGCTTATTGGAAAAGAAGCTCACCCATATTATTCCCTTTTGTGGGACGGTTGAACTGCCAGCGTTATATTCATAAGGGTGAATCTTATGAAATGGGGCAGCATGGCTTTGCAAGGGATTTAGAATTTGAAGTATCAGAAAAAGATGAGACAAGCATATCCTTTATGCTGACAGATAATACACAAATATATAAAGAATATCCGTTTCATTTTAAATTGATTCAAAAATATTCTTTGGATGGTCATAAAGTAACAGTCAGCTGGAAAGTAATAAACACTGATAAAAAAATAATGTATTTTTCAATAGGCGCTCATCCGGCATTTGTCTGCCCAAGTATGCCTGGAGAGAAATTGTGCCGCCTTCAATTTGATACGCAGGGATCATTGTTTTATAAAAAACTCAATAAAGACTCGCTTGCAGAGCATCAGGTGCATGAACTTCCTCTGGAAAAAAATGTATGGAGTTTTGAGAAAGATGTTTTTGATCAGGATGCGTATATTTTTGAAAATTATCAAATAGAAAAAGCTGCATTTCTCGACGAACAGGGAAAGCCGTATTTGTCAATGAAGTGCCATGCACCTGTAATGGGAATTTGGTCACCGCCGCATAAAGACGCACCGTTTGTTTGCCTTGAACCGTGGTTTGGCCGATGTGATTCTGTGGATTTTACGGGAGAGCTTAAGGATAGGGAATTTGGCAACAGTCTGGCCGGAGGCGCAGACTTTTCCACCCAATATGAAATAGAGATCCGATAAATATATAAGTCCTATAGGTAAAGGAGATAATAGTATGCCGTCGTTATCAAAAAGAACGCAGAATTTTACGGATTCGGTTATCAGGCGCATGACCAGAATTTCACTGAAATATGATGCAATAAATCTTTCGCAGGGATTTCCTGATTTTGATCCGCCTCATAAATTGATGGATTCTTTGGCAGACACAGCACATAAGGGGCCGCATCAATATGCCGTGACATGGGGGGCACAGAATTTTCGTGAAGCTCTGGCGAAGAAGCAGGAACATTTCATGGGGCGAAAAATTGACGCAAATAAGGAAATAGTGGTGACCTGCGGAAGTACTGAAGCAATGATGGCTGCTATGATCAGTGTGGCCGATCCGGGTGACAAGGTAGTAGTTTTTTCACCGTTTTATGAGAATTATGCCGCAGATGCCATCTTGAGCAGTGCGGAACCGATCTATGTTTCTCTTCATGCGCCAGATTTTCATTTTTCAATCGGAGAACTTGAAGCTGCCTTTCAGCAGAGACCAAAAGCTTTGATCTTGTGCAATCCTTCCAATCCCACAGGCAAGGTGTTTGGTTATGATGAGTTGAAGATAATTGCGGATATGGCTGTTAAATATGATGTGTTTGTGATCACGGATGAAGTATATGAGCATATTGTATATAAACCGTATAAGCATATTTATATGTCTTCTTTACCCGGAATGTACGAACGGACGATTTCCTGCAGTTCGTTATCAAAAACTTACTCGATAACAGGCTGGCGGCTGGGCTATATTATTGCTCCGCCGGAGATCATAGAAAGGGCGAAGAAGGTACATGATTTCCTGACTGTCGGTGCGGCAGCTCCTCTGCAGCAGGCCGCGGTGGCAGGTTTGGAAATGGATGACGTTTATTATGCTGACCTTCTTGCCTTATACAGCAGAAAACGGGATATATTTTTAAATGGTTTGGAAGCGCTTAATATAAGATATACAAAACCGCAGGGAGCTTATTATGTTATGGTGGATATAAGTGAATTTGGCTATGCGGATGATTTGGAATTCTGTGAAGTACTGGCGCGGGATGTGGGTGTTGGTGCTGTGCCGGGCTCATCTTTTTTCCATGATGACATAAATGATTTTATCCGTTTTCATTTTGCCAAAAGTGAAAAAGTGCTTACAGGGGCATTGGAACGTTTGGGGACGATGCGGAAGAAAATAAAAAAAAGAAGCCGATAAGATTTTTACATAAAAATGAAAGCCCAGACAAATATCAATAATTTGTCTGGGCTTTCATGATATGATCGTTTATCAAAATAAAATCATAAATATCCTTTTTGACCAATATTTTTATATGTAACTGAGCAATACCATGTAAACGGGAATTGTTATTATGGAAAGTATCGTGGTTATGGATACTATCACAGTGGCATATTCCACATCGGTTTTATAAAGGCTGGATAAAACTACAGTCTGGATCATTGCCGGCAGAGAAGACATTATGATAAAGTCTTTGAACATAAGGTCCGGTATGGAAAAGAATGAACCGACAATATAAGTTATAATTGGCGCCGCAATAAAACGACCGATAAGAACACCATTTAAATCGCGATTGAATTTGAGTTTGCTGAAATTCATAGAATAGAGTGTGGCGCCGATGAATATGAGTGCGACAGGTGTAGTCATATTGCCGAGATACTTGGCGGTGTCCAGGACGAACGGCGGTAGTTTGATATCAGCTAATATGAGAAGAACAGATATCAGAAAGCCGCAGATAGGTGCCGAAAAAATTTTTTTTAAGGTAGCCGCTGTCATATAATCTTTCCATGAAGCAGATTTATTTGCGTCCGATTGGATAGAAGCATTGCCTATTGTCCAAAAAAAAGTCGTATTGGCAAAGAAAAACAAAAGCGCATAAGGCAGGGCTTTTTCGCCAAACAGGGCAACAGTAACAGGGACACCGACAAAAATAGAGTTTGAGTTGGTGAAAGAGGCACTGAAGGTACCGCGATGACCATGCCTGATATTCAGGAATTTTATAAAAAGCAAACTCAAAAAATAGCATATTATCATAGAAAGAAAGGGCACGGCGGCACCGGAAATCAAATGTTCAAGCTGATCCTTACTGAAAGTGGCGGTCAGGTTATAAACAAAAAAAAGAGGCAATGATATATAGTTTACCAGTTTTGGCAGCAGAGCCCGGTTATTTTTGTCTATCCAGCCTTTGTAGGCCATATACCATCCTGAAAGTCCCATAAGAAGAAGGGTGATGACACCTTCTATTGCATGAAGGAAAACAGACACTAAAAAGCCTCCTTAAAATTCTGCCGATATCAGTTAATATTTATGACGGATTAGATAATGAATTTATGAAAGTGTGTCCGTCATTTCGATCAAGCTGTCGCAAACAAACTGGTAATACTGTCATACAGAGCATAGCATAATGATTCTAAATTAAAACCAGTGCCGCTGGATCTGTCAGCCGTCATAGGCACTTCACCGACTTTGTTATTGTTATAGAATATATCTACTGATCCGACTTTGTCACCGGTTTTGACGGGTGCCTCAAGATACTGGGGCAGGTTCACTTTGATAGAATAAGAAGTTCCGCTTTCACCGTCTATCAGAGGATATGATATGTCAGACTGCGGGACGACATTGATTTTTGCTGTTTTTCCATTATGCACGTGAATAGATTGCATGAGATCTGTTTTCTTATAGCCCGGCTGCATGCGGACATTTTTAAAACCGTAATCTAAAAGCTCCTGAGCTTCTGAAAATCGGTTTTGTCCGTCTTCTGTATGCATGACCACAGCAATAAGAGTGACGCCGTTACGTGTGGCTGATGCAGCCAGACAGCCGCCGGCATCATCGGTATAGCCTGTTTTTATACCATTCGCGTAAGGGTAATTCCATAGGAGATGATTGGTATTTTCAAATACCATTTTTTTATCGGGAGTCAGCCAATGAATCTCCTTTTCTTTGGCTGAAACTATTTTGCGAAAATCTTCATTTTCGTAAGCATAAGCAGCTATTTTGGCCATATCGCGTGCGGTTGAATAATGATTGGGATCGGGCAGACCATTTGGATTGACAAAATGGGTATTCACAGCGCCCAGTGATTGGGCTTTTTTGTTCATAAGGTCGACAAAAGCAGAAGTGGTGCCGCCTATGGCATCAGCTATTGCCACAGCAGCATCATTGCCGGAAACAAGCATCATTCCCTGACGCAATTCATCCATATGCATAATATCGCCTTTTTCCAAATATAAGGAAGAGCCGTCAACATTGGTGGCTTCATCAGAAATATGTACAATATCATTGGGATTCGTCATTTCCAATGATAAAACAGCTGTCATCATTTTGGTCATACTGGCCGGATATTCATGTACATCAGCGTTTTTTTCAAAGATGACGCGCCCTGTTGATGCTTCGATCAGTATTGCAGATTTAGCGGTCAACCCATATTCGGGAGGAGCGCCGGAAGAAAATTGCTGCAGGCTGATATCCTGCGCAGATGCTGATGTCAGAGAGGATAAAGAGAATATGACCGCAAAAATCAAATACGTAAATTGCAATAGCAAATTGAACACTTTGGTAAAATGCCGATGATCTCAGGCAATATAAAGTTTATCGAGAAAAGCGTCGAACAATTCTTCCGGTGTCTGGTAGGCAAGTCGCTTGCGCGGACGGCTATTCAATTCATCGGCAAAATGTAATATATCTTCATAAGTATATTTCTCAATCGAAACGCCCTTTGGAATATATTGACGCAAGAAGCCGTTGTGCCGTTCATTTACTGGTCGCTCCCAAGAGGAGTAAGGATGTGCATAATAAACACTGGAACCCCAGGCTTCAATCTTGGAAAATTCCTCGAATTCAGAGCCATTATCGGTTGTAATGGTTTTGAAAACAGAACTGAAACGCTCACCATATTCAGCGTGTAGTTCTTTCATCGCAGCCATGACAGACTCACTGTTTTTACCAGGAATGCGAATAGCCAGGTAATTGTTTGTAACACGCTCAATCAGAGTTAAAACAGCAGCTTCTCTGCCTTTTTTTCTGCCAATCACCGTGTCAGCTTCCCAATGGCCGAATTCCGTGCGTAAATCTACGATGTCAGGACGTTCGTCAATGCTGCGACCTTTCAGACGTTTATGCTTTCGGGTTCCTTTTTTGTTTTGCTTTCGCTTTAGAATTTCAGGCAGCTCGAACAGCGATAGCGGCAAATTACCAGCAGCCATTTCGTTATATAGGGTCTTCGTGCATACCATTTCTTTATCAGCAAAGAGCTGGTGCAGGCGCGCATGACCGACGCAAGCGTCTAACGACCACTTTTTTGCCCTAACTTGCGCAACCACCCACTTAACAAAATCTGAGCAATGTGTGATATAATGCGGCCTTTTGCACTTCATTCGATTCATTTCATATACTGCAAGACCTCGTTTGGCGCTGTACTCCGGTGTACGTCCTCTATGGCTTTTGCGCAGCGGTGTACCGCGGCGCAATTCATACATGATAGTACTTGGCGAACAATTGATTTCTCGGGCGATTGCCCGCAGAGAGTATCCTTGCTTGTTTAGTTGCTGGATCGCTCCGCGTTCTTCCCGTCCCAAATGCTGACCACGTTTTCGTTCAGGGAATACTGTGATATAATTATGGCAGTCCATAGTGATTGTCTCCTCTTTGGTTAATGGTGCTGTGAGAACTCCATTTTACCATTTAAAGAAAAGTCACTGTGGACTTTTTGCTAACTGTTCATTTTCATTTTACAATCAACCCAAAAATCAAATACCGTAAAAATCGCACAAAAATACCCCTTTATTTTTCATTTCTGCAATTCACCTATAACAAACATCGTAGCGCGGCTTTTGCAGCATAAATTATCTTCTTCATCAAAAATAGAACATTCGGCAACAATTGTCTGTCTGCCGTTGTGAATAATTTGTGTTTTTGCCCTTATGATGCTGTCTTCGGGTACAGCTTTTAACGTATTTATATTGAAATCAAGAGTCACAACACGTTTATTTATACTCAGGCAGGCGGCGCCTATAGCCGTATCTGCCAGTGACATCATCACACCGCCGTGAGCTATGCGGTACACATTAGTGTGTCTGTGTTCGATGGCAAGACTTATGCATACACTGCCTTTGTCGATTTTTTCTATAGTGATCCCTAATTCCTTGGTAAAAGGGTTGTCTTCGTAAAAAGATTTGACGGCTTCTTCCAGTGTGCAATCATTTAAATGCAGATCAAATTTTGTCATTTTCCATTTCCTATAATAATATGATTTTTGATAAAAATATTTTAATATTATACACCATCATAAATCAAACCTCAATCAAAATCAAAAGCAACAAGAGTGAAAAATAAGGAAAAATCACTCTTGCCAATTGCAAATATTATATACTGTACTGTCGAAGCGGCAAGATATATGAACAGAGAAGTGTGGCCTGCAATACTCAGTCAGTCATTTTCAGGCCGCATTTTTCCATGAGTTTTTTTGCTTCCACATATTGAGCTATACCCTTGGCGACTGTTTTTGCGTCTTTCATGGCTTTTACGACTGTGGCAGGACCGTTTACTACGTCACCGCCGGAAAAAACTCCGCTGCGCATACTCATGCCATAAGGTATATCACGGGTTTTTACATAACCGGACTCATCTACTTCTATGCCTTTGGTGGAGCCGATGATGCGGCTGGCAGGACGCTGCCCGATAGCGATTATGACTTTATTGGCAGGAATAATGGAGGTCTTTTCTGTAGGGATGAGATCTTTTCCTTCGCCTGGGTCACTCATAATATGGCAGAGGACACCTGTGACAAAATATTCACCGATCAATTCAAGGGGGCGGCGCAGTGATGTAAAGTTCACACCTTCTTTTCGGGCTGATGCGACTTCGGAAGCAAGAGCGGCTATATGGCTTTCTCTGTCGCGGTTAAGTACGGTAACGGATGCGGCCTCTCTGCGGATGGCTGTGCGCGCCGCATCGATGGCTGTATTGCCGGCGCCGATGATGACCACATTATCGCCCGGATGGATGGGGACTTCCATGGCATCAACGCTTCCCTGGTTGGCAAGCTCGACCATTTGCAAAAAGTATGTTGCCTGCACGGCACCGGGAAGTTTGATGCCGGGAAGAGAAAGGGACTTTGCCAATGCATTGCCCGTGCCGATGAAGACAGCATCAAAACCCTGCTCAAATAAATTATCAAGAGTAAGGCTGGGACCGATCATGGTATTGAGATTAAACTGTACACCGAGATTAGCTATTTTTTTTACTTCACGGCGGACCACTTGTTTGGGCAAACGAAATTCCGGTATACCATACATCAAAACACCGCCTGCCTCCTGCTGGGCATCATATACTGTCACGGAAAACCCCATTTTTGCCAGATCACCGGCGACTGTCAGACCGGCGGGGCCTGACCCGATAACGGCTATCCGTCCGCTTCGCTTTTCTTTAATAACAGCAGGGATCAAAGCCAGGTCACCGTCCATATCGGCAATGAAACGTTCTATTTTACCTACTTTGATGCCTTTGCCCTGTTTATTTAATATACAGGAGCCTTCACATTGCTTTTCATGGGGGCAGACGCGTCCGCACACGGCAGGCAGATTGCTGTGTTTTGCTATGATGGTGCTGGCCGAACCAAGATTGCCGTGCGCCATTGCCTCTATGAAGTCCGGAATTTCATTTTCGATAGGGCACCCTGTCCGGCAGCGCGGCTTTGAGCAATGCAGACAGCGTTTAGCTTCTATTATAGCTTCGCGCAGAGTAAAGCCGGCAGGATCATATTCAATAAATCTTTCTAATTCTTCCAAAATTATCCTCCTTTATGAATTTTTTAATAAATATTATTTAATATTATATCATTTTTATATTATTGATAAAAATAAAGATAAACTAAGCAGCAATAAATACAGCTTATTGCTGCTTAGTTTTCTTTTTTTATAGAAATGACAGATTTTTAAAAATGAAACTGAATACAGAACCTTTGTCTAGTACACTGTCAACTTTAATCTCAACGCCGTGTCTCATCGCTATTTGCTTGGCAATGGCAAGGCCGAGTCCGGTACCTTTTTTGTTGCGTTCATTATCTACTTTATGGAAACGGTCAAAGATGTGAGGTAATACGTCAGGACTTATACCACAGCCATTATCTGTTATTTTGAGGATTGCCAGATCATCCTTAAGACAAAGCTGCAAACTGATTTCAGAATCTGGTTCAGAAAATTTGATAGCATTGTCAAGCACGACAATGAGCATTTGCCTCAGCCTGCCATAATCGCCGAACATTTCGGCAGGGGGAAGGCTGATATCAGTGATTATGCGTATTTGCTTTGCTGCGGCGAAGGGGCGCATGGCTCTTGCGGCATCGCTTATAAGATCATTCAAGATAAATTTTGACATTTCTATTTTAAAATCGGGATTTTGCAGTTTTGACAGTTCCAGCATGTCGTTGACAAGACGTTCCAGATAGATGGTTTCATTGAGCATTTGCTGGTGATATTCTTTCTGGCGTGTCTCATCATTTATCACTCCGCTCGTCAGAGCCTCGAGAGAAGCGCGAAGAACAGTGACCGGAGTTCTTAATTCGTGTGATACGTTGGCGGTGAAGATACGTCTGGCTTTGTCAAGGCGTCCGCTTTCCTTGGCAGCTTCATTGAGCTTTATGGCCATTTGATCGAAAGATGAGGCTAGGTCACCTATTTCGTCAGATTGATGGACATCAGTTTTGATGTTGTATTTACCGTCAGCGATAGCAAGAGCCATTTTCTTCATTTTCCGCAGAGGATCAGTGCAATAATAGGAAACAAGAAGTGAGGCAGGCAGAGCTATCATCATAGCAAAAAGAGAGCTGATAAGCAGAAGCCTTATGGCATATAGGATGGAATTATTCATTTCGTTTATGGGAGAATGCATCAAAACGGCACCGACATAACTGCCGTCTGCTCCTTTTATGGGTGCTGCGGCTGTAGTGGCAGGAGTACCGAGTACCCCGCTGAAACTGTCTGCTACTATAACATTTCCCTGCAGTGCCTCGTTTATTACTTCAATGCCGCCAGGCGGAAGCTCATTATACTGTACAGGGCGATGATGCCGATTATTGCTTATAAGAAATTGGCGGTCATTGTTTATTATCCATATGTCTGACATATCCATTCTGTTGAGCAGCTTTATATAATAGACAAGTGCCCTATAGTATGGAATTGCGGTGTCCGATATGGCACTTGGATGCATGCCCATACCCATATGGCCATGGACGGCGGGAGGCATACCGTTTCCCGGCGGTATTGGCGGCGGAGATTGCTGCTGCTGGTCATCATTTGTTGTATCATTTTGGAGAAAGAGACTGATGGTATTGGCGATGGTGCTTACCTTCTCCCGCAGATCGGTGCGTCGCAGTTCTATCGTTTGCTTATTAAAGAAAAAATAGAAAAAACCGTTTATTATCAGCATGAAAATAAAAAGAACAGCGGTAAAAAAGGCAAATAATTTATAGACTATTTTATTCTTCATTTTCGGCAGTTTCAAATTTATATCCCACCCCCCAGACAGTTTTTATCATCTTACCGTAGATACTTCCAGCGTTCAATTTGGCACGCAGCCGCTTGATATGCGAGTCGACGGTTCTTGTGTCGCCAAAATAATCATAGCCCCATATACTGTCAAGCAGATTGTCGCGGGAAAAGACTTTGCCGTAGTTGGAAGCGAGCAGCCATAAAAGTTCAATTTCCTTTTTGGTCAGGGATATATCCTTCCCGGTGACAGTGACCGTATAGCTGTCAAGATCAATTTGCAGATTATCATATTTGAGGATGTTTTTTTGTCCGGAGGCTGTATCCATACGGCGCAGCACAGCTCTGACTCTGGCCATGACCTCTGCCGGAGAAAACGGTTTTACTATATAATCATCGGCACCGATGTCAAGACCCATTATACGTTCAAAATCTTCACCCCGGGCGGTTATCATTATCACAGGAACATTGGAAGTCTGTCTTATCTCTCTGCATACAGCAAAACCATCTTTTTTGGGCATCATAATATCAAGCAGAATGATATCAAGCTTTTCCTTAGCAAATACAGCGGATGCAGCTTCACCGTCAGCCGCAAAAAAAACATTAAATCCTTCCTGTTTAGCATATTCACCGAGAACGACAGCTATTTGCTCGTTGTCTTCTGCAATAAGCATATTTTTCATAGGTAACCTCTTTCTTACACGTGAACCGCCTGTGTATGGATTCTGGAACACAGCACCTATTAGAAAGTGGATGCGGCCGGAGAATGACAGGTGTTCTTGCAGATTCATTTGAATTTCAGGTAAAAAACGATGTTAAAGTTTAAAGCATATTTATTTTACTGCAATAAATTACGATTGGATATGGTTATATTATTTGTAAATGATAATACCAGATAAATTTGTTTTTTCTATGGTAATTTATACAGAATTTAGAAAAACAGTGAAGCCGTAACAGCTATATATTTTGCCAAATGAAAAGGATTATCCTATTTTGTCATAAATTTGTCATACTTTATTGGTAATATTTAAATAATATAAATAAAAAATGTCATCATAAAACATTAATATATGCTTGTATATTGAAATTGGGAGGAAAGTATCGAAATGAAAGGTAAAAAATTGATCGTTGCCATCTGTGCGGCTCTTGCAATCGGCATGGCGTCTATTACGGCCTTTGCAGCAACGGCGAGAGAAACCGGCAATGCGGGAATTGTAGCCAAGCTGACAAATAGAAGCGTGGACAGTGTTTTAACGGAAAGCTATCAGCAAAATAAATCATTTGCCCAGATAGCAGATGAAGCGGGGAAACTGAGTGATTTTAAGAAAATAAAGACAGAAGATACCGCTGTTTTTACCCATCCGGATTTGCGCTGAATATTAATATATAATGATTCGCCGGTAAATAATGTTTTTGGGAAAAAAAGCTTCTTAAATACTTGACAATTTAACAGGGATAAAATATTATATAGTCAGTAAGATATATATTGAGAGGGGGATTTTATTATGGCTGTAATACATGCAGATAAAGAACTTTTCGAAAAGATGGTAGCGGATAAAAAAACTTTTTTGGCGGATTTTTTTGCTACATGGTGCGGTCCCTGCAAAATGCTCGGCCGCGTTATTGAAAATATAGATAATAAAGGTGAATTGCCGGTTGATATTGTTAAGGTGGATATAGATGAGGAACCGGAATTGGCCCAGAAATATGATGTCAGTGTTGTCCCGACACTCTATTTTATAGCTAATGGTGAAGCAAAAGAGAATATGAGCGGTTTTGTAGCCGAAAATGTACTGGCGCCGAAATTAAAAGATCTGGCAGCCCAAAAAGCTGAGTGAGCGCATGGAAAATAATAGTATTTATGATATAGCGGTGATAGGCGGCGGTCCGGCTGGTATGACTGCCGCTATATATGCCAGCAGGGCAGGTTTGAAGACTATAGTGCTGGAAGCTGATGCTCCCGGCGGAAAGCTCGTAAAAACTTTTGCCATTGAGAATTGGCCGGGTGCTAAAACAGTAAACGGTGCTGATCTGGCATGGTCTATGTATGAGCAAACTACGGCTCTTGGTCCGGAATTTATTTTCGCTGAGGTAATTGATGTAGAAGATCATGGAATGCTGAAATCTGTGCTGTGCAGGGATGGTTCCAGTTATAAAGCTCGTGCGGTAATAATAGCGTCGGGCACGGTCGAAAGACTTATGAATATACCGGGCGAACAGGAAATGATCGGCAAGGGCATAAGCTTTTGTGCCGTATGCGATTCAGCTTTTTATAAGAATGAAGATGTAATTATTGTCGGCGGTGGTAACTCGGCGTTGGAAGAGTCTGTTTATCTTACACGGGTAGTAAAAAGTGTTACTATTGTGATTAGGCGCGATGTTTTTCGGGCTGATGAAGTTATTCAAAATAAAGTGCTGGCAAATGACAAAATAAGAATTATCAAAAGCAAGCTTCCGCAGGAAGTGCTGATAAAAGACGGCAAGGTAGCAGGGCTCAAGGTCAAAGATGCCAAGACAAATGAGCTGACGGACATTTATGCTAAGGGAATTTTCCCTTATATAGGCAATGATCCCGTTACGGGTTTTGCTGAAAAGCTTGGTGTTACAGATGAGAACGGATATGTTATTGCCGATGAGAATATGCAGACAAAAGTGAAGGGGATATACGGAGCCGGCGATGTATGCAGGAAATTTCTGCGGCAGATAGTGACCGCTGTAAACGATGGCGCTATCGCTGTGCAGGTTGCCGGGCGCTATATAGAAACTTTACAGGAATCTTGAAATATTTTGAGTGATAATATTTTTATGGTTTTGTCGTTTCGGCAAAAAGTCCCGGTGATTTTTCACCGGGACTTTTTGCTGAGCAGATGGATAAAGCGCATTAAGGTCAGGACACACAGCAGGGCTGTTTATTGCTGAGGCCAAGACGATCAAGCATTTGCATATCTTCGCGGATGGTAGTACCGGAGGTAGTCAGCATATTGCCGGTAATAGAAGCTGAGGCACCACCGATAAGTGCCGTTTCTCCGTTGCCGGGCAGCAATTTGCGGCCTGCCGCTAAACGGATATTTGCCTCTGGGTTGATAAAGCGGAAAAAAGCTATTGTTCGGAGGACATCGTTTGCTTCAAGTTGAGGAAGGTTTTCCAATTTTGTGCCTTTTATAGGCATAAGAGCGTTTACCGGAATAGACTGGATATTGAGTTCGGCAAGGCTTACAGCCATATCGAACCGGTCGTCCCATGTTTCTCCCATGCCGATGATCCCGCCGGAACAGACGCAGAGGCCTTCTGCCTGAGCGAGCTTTATAGTGCGGATCTTGTCTTCATATGTATGAGTGGTGCATATATGAGAAAAGAAACGTTTCGAGGTTTCAATATTGTGGTGATAACTGCTGACTCCCGCTTCATGCAGAAGATGAAACTGTTCAGCAGTGAGAAAGCCGTGTGACGCACAAAGGTCGATGCTGAGTTCCTTGCGCATCTGCTTGTAAGTTTCAAGCAGGGAGGTGAAAGCTTTGTCAGTGACTGTTCTGCCGGATGTTACTATTGAAAAGCGGTTTACACCGGCATTTTCGTTGGCGTGGGCATTTGCTACGATTTTATCCATGGGCAGCATGTCATATTCCTCAATGCCCGTATGATGGCAGGCAGCCTGTGCGCAGTATTTGCAGTCTTCACTGCAGCGTCCGCTGCGCCCGTTTATAATAGTGCATAAGTCAACATGATCACCGCAAAAATGTTTTTGCAGTAACTGAGCATTTTTTTGCAGCTCATCAAGCGGAGCTGTGAGAAATATAGAGAGATCCTGTCCGCGTTTTATGCGATAGCCTTTGATGATTTTTTCTGTCAGGTCAGAAAGCAGTAAGTTTGACATTATTTATCCTCTCTTCTAAAAACAATGGCAGCATTGTCATTTTACCGGTGCTGATATAAAATGATGTCTGTCGAATAGCATGTAGCCTTATATATTTAATGCTTCTAAGACTGTATTGCATATATTATATTTTAGTGTTAAAAATATGTCAACTTATTTTAAAATATGGTTTACTTAATTTAATCAACAATCTGAAATTTTTATTTGCTTTTGACTGACAGCGCATTTTTCAGACGCAGTAAAGCGCTGTCCAATGCTTTTGCCGGGCAGGCTAAATTTATCCTTTCATAGCCTTCACCCTCTTTACCGAAAATATATCCCTCATCGAAAAAGAGAGAGGCTTTTTTAGTCATAAAGGATTCTAGTTCATTTTTTTCCATGTTAAGTTTGCGGCAGTCCCACCATTGCAAATAGGTGCCCTCCAGCTTGGTTATCTTAATCTGCGGAATGTTTTTTTCCATAAAGTTTTCACAGAGTTTTCTGTTTCCGTCAATGAGCTTTAAAAGCTGTTCCAGCCACGCTTCACATTTTGTATAAGCAATTTCGCATGCTTTATAACCAAGTACATTCAATGTCCCGTAACCGGCTTTAACGGCAGTTTTTATAAATTTACGCCGTATTAGATCGTTTTTTATAATAATATTGGATACCTGCAGGCCTGCAAGATTGAAAGTTTTGCTGGGAGCGGTGCATATCAGGCAATTGTCAGCGGCATCTTCGGAAAGAGTGGCAAAAACAGTATGCCTGTGTCCCGGCATAATAATGTCTGAATGTATTTCGTCGGCGATGACGAGAACATTGTTTTTCAGACATATGTCAGCAACTCGCTGCAATTCTTCATTTGTCCATACTCTGCCGACGGGGTTATGCGGGCTGCATAAAATAAGCAGCTTATTTTGCTCAGAGCGTGCTTTTTGTTCCAGATCATCAAAATTTATGTGATAGGTGCTGCCCGTATGCAGTAACGGGTTTTTTACGATGCGGCGTTTATTTTCAGTGATTGCTCTGTAAAAGGGATAATATACAGGCGTCATGACAATGACACCGTCGCCTTTTTTTGTATAAGAGCGTATGGAATTGAAAATTGCCGGAACAACACCGGGCGAGGAAACTATCCATTCCGGGGATATTTCAAACTCATGGCGGCGCAGCATCCAGCCGCATACTGCTTGTAAATACTCATTCGTGGGGATCGTATAACCAAGAACGGCACCGGAGAGATAATCCTGCAGACCAGAAATTATTTCCGGTGCGGTGGGTAATTCCATATCTGCTACGGAAAGGGGAATTATATCGGAAGAGATCTGAGGAGCAACTTTTTTCATGGCTGCCCATTTTGCCGATCCCGAGTTTTCTCTGTCAGGACAGCTGGAAAAATCATACATATAATATACCTTCTTTACTTAGATAAAAAATTATTTATATCAGTTTACTATTTTTCCGTATATTTTTCCATATGCTTTTTGCAAAATAAACTATATATCAATATACAAACGATAACGATTATAAAAGAAACTTTATTTAATTTCTTTTACAGAGATTGATCATATAAAATATATAAAAAAATCACTATAAACAGCGGAATTAAAAAATAAAAAAAAGATTAAATCAAAATAAGTATGAATACAGTGTTAAATAATTATATACTTTATGTAAATTTTTACTGGTAATTTTTCATTCTATTCGGTATAATTTAAGAAGTGCAGTCTGACTGCTATAAATTTAATTTTTTTTAGATAAAAGGGGATATGACTCATGGAAAAAACATTAACTATCGAAAACAAAACGGGCCTGCATGCACGCCCAGCATCAATGTTTGTTCAAACAGCAAACAAGTTCAAAGCTAAGATCAAACTTACAGCCAAAGGAAAAACCGTCGATGCTAAAAGCATTCTTATGATTATGAGCCTTGGTCTTCAGCAGGGTACGGATGTTACGATCAGCGCTGATGGGGAAGATGCACAGGCAGCTCTTGATGCACTTACTGATCTTGTAAAATCTAAATTCGGCGAAGATTAATATTTATCACAAAGCCCCAAGGAGGTCTATTGATGTCAAGTAAATTACGCGGTAAAGGCGTTATTGCCGGTATAGCCATAGCTAAAGCTTTAACTCTGGAACAGGATCTAGAAAAATATGTTGCGTTGTATAATCCGGGAAGCGTTGAAGCGGAAATAGGCAAGGTAAAAAAGGCAATTGGAGAAGTAGCCGATATTCTTGCAGAAAATGTGAAAACTCTCACAGACAAGGATATGGCTGAACAAGCTGGCATTATGGAAGCGCATCGTGTTATGGTACAGGATCCGATGCTTGAAGATAATGCTGTTGCTAAAGCCGGTGAATTGAAATCGGCGCCGAGAGCCGTTTTAGCGGCATCTGAGGAATCCGCAGCAATTTTCGAAAACATGGAAGACTCTTATTTCCGTGAACGTGCTGTGGATATTCGTGATGTAGGCAAGCGTGTTGTGCGCCAAATTTTGGGGCTTAAAGGACCGGACATAGGCAGTGAACCGGTTATTTTGTGCGGGCATGAGATTGAACCGTCAGTCATTGCAAATATTCCCACAGAACAGATAGCGGGCGTAGTCTTAGGACAAGGCAGCACTACCTGCCATGCGGTCATAATCGCAAAGGCTCGTGCTATTCCTACTGTTGTTGGTCTTGAAGCAAATCTTAAGGATATAAAAAGCGGTGATCAGCTGATCATCAACGGAGAAACGGGTGAAGTCTATGTTCATCCCACCGAAGAACAGCTGATTTCTTTCAATGAGCGGATAAAAGAACAGAACAGGCTTAAAGAACATTATGCACAGCTTACTTCACTGCCGGCGGAAACCACCGATGGCCATAAAGTCATGCTTGTTGCCAATATCAGTACCCATCTTGATGTGGAAGCTGCTGTCAGCAATTTTGGCGCCGAAGGTGTGGGACTTTTCCGGTCGGAATTTTTATTCATGGGCAGAAATGAAGCTCCTGATGAGGAAATGCAGTTTCAGGCATATAAGGAAGCTGTCGAAAAATGCAAGGGCAATCTGTGTGTCATCCGCACAATGGATATAGGCGGGGATAAGCCTCTGCCGTATCTGAACATACCGAAAGAAGAAAATCCTTTCCTTGGCTGGCGTGCGCTTCGTATCTGTCTGTCGCGCCGTGATATATTCATGCCGCAGGTAAAGGCTATTTTACGGGCTGGTGTATACGGTAAGGCGGCTATGATGCTGCCGATGGTAATCAGACTGAGTGAAGTTGATAAAGTCAAACAAATAATAGAAGAAGCGAAAGTGCTTTTGTCACAGGAAAATAAAGCTTATTCGGATAATGTACAGCTGGGGATAATGGTGGAAACACCTGCAGCCGCTGTCATGACACCGATATTTGCCAAGCATGTGGATTTCTTCAGTATAGGCACTAATGATCTTATTCAATATACCTTGGCAGTTGACCGTGTCAACAGCAATGTCAGCTATTTATATGATCCGCTTAATCCGGGAGTGCTTGCACTTATTAAACGTACCATTGATTCTGCCAATGAAAATAAGATCTGGGCAGGAATGTGCGGTGAAATGGCAAGTGATCCTCATGCTGCCGTATTGCTTATGGCTATGGGTATTACTGAGCTTTCCATGAGTGCACCGTCAATACCGCGCGTAAAGGAACTTATCAGAAGCGTGAGCATGGCGGAAGCAAAAGAAGTGCTGGATAAGGTAATGTCAATGGAACATGCATCTGACATAAAGGCATATCTGCATGAAAAATTTGATGATAGAAAATGAATTATGCAGGACTGTGATTGAATTATGAGCGAAGAATCCGGGCGGACGGTTTATGGTGGAGAACAGAATATAAAAATGGCTCTTATGCAGATGATCAACGAAGGAAAAGACCCGTATGAAATCATTCTTTATATGGCGGATTATCTGGAAAGAATTTCAGGTGAAAAGGGATATAAGGAAAATGTAAGGGATTGTATACAATCCGTTTACGGAATAGGCCTTGATGAAGAAGGCCCTTTGAATTCGGCTCTTATGCAGGTGCGTCAGCGTTGCCAGCAGCTGGAAACGTCAATGGCCGGCATAGAGGAAGAAGATGTAAAAAAGCGTATTTTATTTGCCGTTGAACACCATAAAAAATTTGCGGCTTTTCTTGAAAATAAAATAAAAAAGGCAAGGGATAAGCATTAATAAGGGCAGAATTCTGTCTGCCTTGCAGTGCAGTGTATATTACTATTTAGTAAATATATGATATGATAAATATCACGAATTGTCTTAAAATGATGCAATATTACAAAAATCCAGGTCGCAAGACCTGGATTTTTGTAATATATGATAGATTAAATTTATATATTGAAGGAAAATAACAAAATATTAGGAAAACAGGCAGGTGCATTTTAAATAAAAAGCGTATTATTATAATATGCATTAAGAATCCCCTAAGAAAATTTTTTGAATGAAAAGAAATACGGTATTAGTTTATATTATTAAGTAATAACAGATTGCATTTTTCTTTATAAAAAATTATACTATATCACAGGTATTATATTTTGCTTGAATGGGGAGGATACAGATATGGATGTTATTACATTATCGCGCTTGCAGTTTGCGATAACCACTATTTACCATTTTTTATTTATTCCGCTGTCTTTGGGATTGTCTGTGCTTGTTGCTATACTGTCGACGATATATTTAAAGAACGGAAATATTGTCTATAAGCAGCTGGCAAAATTATTTGGCAAATTGTTCACTATTTCTTTTGCCATGGGTGTCGTCACAGGGATTGTTCAGGAATTTCACTTTGGGATGAACTGGTCCGAATACTCCAGATTCATGGGGGATATTTTCGGGGCGCCGCTGGCGCTTGAAGCTTTGACGGCTTTCTTTTTGGAATCTGTTTTTCTTGGGGTATGGATTTTCGGCGAGAACAGACTGCCAAAAAAAGTGCACTGCCTGTCTATATGGCTCGTGGCGTTTGGCAGTAATTTGTCATCGTTCTGGATTCTTGTTGCCAATTCTTTTATGCAGCATCCGGTAGGCTTTGCTCTCAATAACGGACGCGCTGAAATGACAGATTTTTTTGCACTTATAACTAATCCTTATGTTTTTGGTCAGTTTGCGCATGTTATGACCTCCGGCATCGTTACGGCAGGCATATTGGTCGTTGCCGTCAGTGCTTATAAGCTGCTGCGCGGTGAAAATATTGGTATTTTTAAAACTGGTATCAGAGCAGGAGCCATATATGCAGCTATCGGTCTTTTTGCCGTTATGGGCAGCGGACATTTGCATACACAATATGTAGGAAGCGCGCAGCCTATGAAATTGTCTTCGATGGAGGCTTTGTGGGAAGATGCGGATCCTGCCCCTTTTACACTGTATGCAACGATCGATACACAGAAGGAAGAAAACGAAAATACGATTGAGGTTCCTTATGCATTGTCATTTATGTTATATAATTCACCAAACGGGGAAGTCAAAGGGATAAAGACACTGCAAAAAGAGGACCAGAAAAAATATGGCTATGATAATTATATACCAAATGTGCCGCTGTTGTTCTGGAGTTTTAGGATAATGCTCGCCTGCGGCGGAATCATGCTTTTAATGATGCTCGTGACTTTATATATGAGCTTTACGAACCGTCTTTCAGAATATAATACTACGTGGCTGCGGCTGCTGATGCTGGGAGTATTTCTGCCGTTTATTTCCAATACGGTAGGCTGGTATATAGCGGAAGGCGGACGTCAGCCGTGGATGGTTACCGGGCTGCAAAAAGTGGCTGATGCTGTGTCGCAGAATATAACATCGACAGAGGTCTGGATATCACTTATTGGCTTTACTGTGGTTTACGCGCTGCTGGCGATCGCTGCATTGTTTGTTGCCGCCAAGGTAGTCCGGCAGGATGTTACTGAAGGGAGCGGTTTATAATGGATTTACAGGTATTATGGTTTATATTGGTAACTGTTTTATTCACCGGCTTCTTCTTTCTGGAAGGTTTTGATTACGGCGTGGGTATCCTTCTGCCGTTTGTCGCTAAGGATGATGATGAGCGGCGTATGCTGATAAACAGTATAGGGCCTGTGTGGGACGGTAATGAAGTATGGATGATAACCGCGGGCGGAGCGCTGTTCGCAGCCTTTCCGCATGTTTACGCTACTATGTTCAGCATGCTTTACATGGCTTTGTTCCTGATGCTCATAGGGCTTATAGTGCGCGGGGTAGCCTTCGAATTTCGTGGTAAACACCATACTGCCTGCTGGCGCAGCTTATGGGACTGGATGATATTCATCGGCAGTTTTCTTCCCGCATTTTTGTGGGGAGTGGCAGTCACCAATCTCATGAAAGGTTTTATGATTAACGGTGATAAGATATATATGGGAACGTTTTGGGATTTGCTTTCCGTGTATACTGTAATAGGCGGGATAACCTTTGTGCTTGTTTTTGCCTTTCACGGACTGACATTTTTGTCATTGAAAATAGACAAGGAATCAGCGCTCATGCCTCGTTTTCGCTTGGTCGGTACATGCCTTGGCGGGACGGCAGCTGTTTTTTATTTGATATGCATTGCCTTGACATACGCAAATACGGACGTATATAAATCGTCATTATGCCTTGGTTTAATGATTTTGGCGGCGCTGGTGTTTGTGCTGGCTATAATCGCACGTCGTCAAAATAGCAGCGGAACAGCTTTCATCGGCAGTTCTTTAGCTGTGGTGCTGACGACAGTGAGTGTTTTTGCCGGACTGTTTCCGAGGATACTTATTTCGACGATGAATCCGGAATGGAGTCTCACTATAACAAATGCTTCTTCCTCACCGTATACTCTTTCGATAATGACGATAGCCGCTTTGATTTTTGTGCCAGTGGTGATTATTTATCAGGGATGGACATATTGGATATTTAGGAAGCGCATAACGGTCAATGATTTGAAGCATTGACATGAAAGAATAAAATTCTCAGCGGACGGGGCGGCAGTCATATGCTGATAAACTGTATGGGTGTCCGACTGTTAGGGTAGGGAAATAGTTTATGATTGATAAGAATTTGTTGAAAGAATTGCAGCCTTATAAATATAAAGTGGTCATGATAATTCTTTGTGATGTCGTATCTGCTCTGGTCATTGCGGTGCGCTGCTATTGTCTGGCTTCTGTTATTGATAAGATGCTGTTTTCCCGTTTGAGCAGGGAAGCGGCAGTGCCTCAGCTGGCGCTGCTGCTTTTTCTTTTTTCACTTGAAGCGGCAGCTAATTTGGTTATACGGTTTACCGCACATAATATTTCGCTTGATATAAGAAAAAAAATACGCGGCGCATTTATAAAAAAATTGGCATGCAGCAGTCCCATGTCATCCATATATGATGTAAATATACTGCAGATGGTGACTAAGGGAGTGGATTCGTTTGAACCGTATTTTTCAAAATTTTTGCCGCAATTGTCATTGACGGCAATATTGCCGATAGTTATTTTAATCACGGCTTTTTATAATGATTGGATATCGGGTCTTATATTTTTATTTACGCTGCCATTGATCCCCTTTTTTATGGTACTTATAGGAAAAAGAGCACAATCGGAAAATAATCGGCAATGGGCGGCCCTGGCACATTTAAGCGAGCTTTTTTCTGAACTTTTGGCCGGGATGGCTGTAATTAAGATTTACAATCAGGGAAAAAGGCAGCTGGAAAAAACGGTGTGGGCAGGTGAAAGGTTTTCACAGGCGGTACTGAAGGTTCTCCGTATAGCCTTTTTATCAGCTTTTTTTCTGGAACTCATAGCAACTTTAAGTATCGCTGTGATTGCCGTAAATATTGGTCTGCGGCTTTTGTACGGACAGGCGGATTTTTTGCCGGTATTTTTTATTTTGCTGCTGGCTCCTGAATTTTATAAGCCATTGCGCCAAACAGGCAGTATGTTTCATGACGCGATGGGGGCAATTACAAATGCCGGGGAAATTTTTGCGGCAATTGAAGAAAAAAATGCAGCAGCAGGAAAAACAATGATTAATTTGACCGAGGCACCTCAGATAAAATTTTCCTCTGTGGGATATCAATATAACAGTCAGCGTGAAAATGCGCTGAAAAAAATTGATTTAAATTTTGCTGCAGGAAAGGTTACGGCTATCGTGGGACGCAGCGGAGCAGGCAAATCTACTGTATTTTCATTACTGTTAAAATATATTTCACCGATTTCAGGTAAAATACTTATCGATGGTGTGGATATTACCACCCTGGATGAAAGGGCATGGCGGAGCAATATTGCCTATGTGCCGCAGCAGGCGCATATATTTAATGCCACCCTGCGAGAAAATATCTGCATGGGAAAAACGATAAGTGATGAAAAGATAAAGAATATTATAAAGTTGGCGGGCTTGCAGGAGCTGACGGACGTCATGCCGAACGGATTGGAAACACTGGTGGGCGCCGGTGCGCGCGGACTAAGCTGCGGACAGGCAAGACGGGTAGCTATTGCCAGAGCATTGTTAGTCGAATCTTCTGTTGTGATGCTGGATGAACCAATGGAAGGCTTGGATATAATGACCGAGAAGGCAGTCTGGGCGGGCATTAAAGAAATGGTAAAAAGCAGGACAGTGATAATCATAGCACATCGATTATCATCAATAAAAAACGCGGATATGATCTATGTTATGGACAGTGGCGCAGTGTCGGAGTGCGGAACAGATGCATCGCTGCGTGCAGAAGGGGGCATTTATTGTAAAATGCTTGAAGCCGTTTCAGGAGGCGGGTTGGCATGAAAAAAAGAAAATGGCTTTTGCTGCGGTCAATTATGCCTTATTTGCTGCTTTCTGTATTCATCGGTTTTTTGTGCAACATGAGTGTGGTCGGGCTTATGGCGGCTTCTGCCTATCTTGTCACCAGTGCGGCACTGCATACACCGCTCTATGCTTTGGCTCTGGCGATAACAGGTGTACGCGCATGCGGTATCAGCCGTGCCGTTTTTCGCTATGCCGAAAGATATATTTCACACAATGCGGCTTTTGCTGCATGGCGTGAATTACGTTTTGAAGTTTATAAAAGTGTTATGCGGGCATTGCCTTTTTCTGAGCAAACTATACATAGCGGTGATGTATTCATGACAGTGATAGAAGCGCTGGATGAATTGCGGGATGCAGTTTTGCGGCTTTTTTTACCTCCTTTGGGCGGTTTTTTGCTGACGGCAGCGCTGTTTGTGTTCCTCTTTCCATACGATAGAACCGCTGCGGGGGTTTTTGCGGTATCGTTTTTTATAATAACGATAATGGTACCGTTTATTTTTCACCCGCGCAGGAAAAAACTTCTTTCTGCTCTGCAGACAGAGTTGTATGAATTTATAGACGGTGCATCGGATATGGCAGCTTTTGGTTATGCCGGAAGACGGGCTGAGCTGGCACAGAGTAAGATAGAAGAGACAGCTGCGGCAGAAAAAAGATCGTTTCGCTCCACTGCGGCAGCTGAGATGACAGCGCAGCTTATTGCCGCCGCAGCTATAGTGTTTATACTGGGGATTTTTATAGAGTCACAGTCGGCAATGACAGGCGTGGAAGCTGCGGTACTGCTTTTGGCGGTCATGGCGGCATTCGAGGTGATTCTTCCTCTCGCCGGTCTGGGAGGGCAGTGGCAAAAGGCCGCCGATGCCTTCGCGCGTCTTGATCTGCTTTTGCAGGCGAGAGAAAATAAATTACCCAGCTCTCATTTGGACTCACCGCCAAAAGAAAATTTGCTGACGGTACAGGAGCTTTCTTTTTCTCATCCGGGAGAAAAACTGCTGTATAAAAAACTTGATTTTTCTTTGGGCAAGGGAGAAAAAACAGCACTTATAGGCAGCAGCGGGAGCGGGAAAAGTACTATAGTGAACCTGCTGGTAAGGTTGTTGGCATATAACAGCGGAGCTGTCTTCTGGAAAGAACGCATTTATAACGATATTGCCGAGGAAGAAATAAGAGAAAAAATAAGAACAGCTTTGCAGGAACAGTATATTTTTGACACGACGATAAGAGAGAATTTTAAAATTCTTTACCCGGAAATAAATGATGAAGAAATATATGCGGTGCTGCAGTCGGCCGGGCTGGGGGATTTTATCGAACAATTGCCCGAAAGGCTGGATACGGACATCGGCCGTGACGGCAGATATTTATCAGGCGGACAGCGCCGGCGGCTGATTATTGCGCTGGCTCTTGCAAGAAAGTCGCCGCTGCTTATTCTCGATGAACCGACAGCGGGTCTTGATGCCTTATCAGCCGGTGAAATAGTCGAAACAATAATGAAGGTGTCAGCGGAAAAAAATGTTTTTGTGATAACACATGATCTGAGCCGAATTGAAAAATTTGATAGAGTGCTTATCCTTGATGACGGCAGAATAGCCGAAGCGGGAAAACCGGCAGACTTGATCAAAGCAAATGGTTTATTTGCCGAAATGATGTGCTGCCGCAATATTATTTAAGAAAAATAAAAGTAGAGGAACCGAGTTTATGGAATTTAATAAGGTAAGATTTTTGACCAGTATGGCTATGCTGACCGCAGTGTCATTGGTGTTGGTGGCAGCTGTTGCATTTCCGGTTATTCCGGCAGCATCGTATTTAAAATATGATCCGGCGGATGTACCTATATTGCTGGGAACTTTTTTATTCGGAACATCGGCGGGACTGCTTCTGACGGCAATTACAGCTGTTCTGCAGGGGCTTTTAATAAGTACGGATGGCGGTCCTATCGGCATATTGATGCATTTTTTTGCTACGGGAAGTTTCGTTTTGGTGGCAGGTACTATTTATCATAGGGCAAAGACAAGAAAAGCAGCCTGTGCTGCGCTTTTGTCAGGGACATTGACTATGACCGTTGTCATGGTGGTGTTTAATCTGATCTTTACACCTCTTTTTCTGGGAGCGCCAATGGAAAAGATAGTAGAGATGCTGCTGCCTGTTATCATTCCGTTCAATTTGTTGAAGGCGGGGATAAATTCCATCCTGACCTGGATAATCTATAAGCCTGTGAGTAAATTTGTGCATCGAGAATAGTTTATAATATAAAGAAACATGGATTTTTAATTTGCAGCTGAATTGTGGAGGTAGGAAAATGGATATAAACAGAGTGTTTCTGATTGTTCTTGACAGTTACGGCATGGGTGCCGCTCCTGATGCGGACAGGTTTGGCGATCATGACTGCAATACACTGCGTTCTATTGTTTCATCGGAAGAATACTTGACGCCTAATATGAAAAGGATAGGTCTTTTTAATATTGACGGAGTCGATTATCTTGAAGGTGAAGCAGATCCAATAGGAGCATTTGCCCGCATGCAGGAAAAATCAATGGGAAAAGATACGACGACCGGTCATTGGGAAATAGCAGGAATTATTTCTCAAAAGGCATTGCCCACATATCCCAGCGGTTTTCCGCAGGAAGTGATAAAGGAACTTGAGCAGGCTTTTGGCAGAAAAATACTTTGCAATAAACCTTATTCAGGAACTCAGGTCATTCATGATTACGGACAGGAACATGAAAGCACGGGAGCCCTGATAGTGTACACATCGGCGGACAGTGTGCTGCAGATAGCAGCGCATGAAGCAGTTGTCCCTTTGGAAAAATTATATGAATATTGCAGGATAGCACGCGGGATAATGAAGGGAAAGCATTCAGTGGGACGGATCATCGCAAGGCCGTTCACGGGGAAATACCCGAATTATGAAAGAACACCGCATCGTCATGATTTTTCTTTGCTGCCACCGGCAGATACAATAATTGATGCATTGCAGAAAAATGATCTTGCCACAATATGCGTGGGAAAAATTTCAGATATCTTTGCAGGTAGGGGCGTTGGCAGATATGTACCCATTGAAGGCAATGAAGATGGGATGAGAAAAACTATGGCGGAACAGGCAGAAGATTTTAAAGGCTTATGTTTTGTCAATTTAGTAGATTTTGATATGAAATACGGACATAGACGTGATACTGACGGATATGCCCGTGCTGCAACTGTATTTGACAGTCAGCTTGGCGCATTTATGGCAGGTATGCGCGAAAATGATATACTTATGATTACTGCCGATCATGGCTGCGATCCCAAAGCTCCAGGTACAGATCATACCAGAGAATATGTTCCGCTGCTTCTTTTCGGCAAAAAAATAAGGGCGGGTATAAATCTGGGTACACGTACGACTTTTGCGGATATTGCGGCAACAGTGGCCGATATATTCCATGTTCCCTTTAAAACGCAGGGAAAAAGTATGACGGATAAAATATTATTGTGATATGATATTTGTCTGTAATATGTCTTAAGCAGGATAAATATTGAGAAAGTCGCGGGAAAATATAATGAGAATATTTGATATCATTACGAAAAAGAAGCACGGCGGCATTCTGACGGATGAAGAAATAAGCTATATGATAAATGCCTTTGTGAAGGGGGACATAGCCGACTATCAGATGGCGGCTATGCTGATGGCAGTGTGGTTTCAAGGAATGAATGACCATGAACTTTCAGTTTTAACGCAAGTTATGGCGAAGTCAGGGGATAGCGTAGATTTATCGGCTATTGAGGGGAAAAAAGCCGATAAGCACAGTACCGGCGGTGTTGGGGATAAAACTACACTGATAGTAGCACCGCTTGTGGCTGCATGCGGCGGTAAGGTCGCAAAGATGTCGGGACGGGGACTTGGACATACAGGCGGAACGATTGATAAACTGGAATCTATACCGGGATTGCGCACATCGCTGACAAGAACAGAATTTTTTTCCATTGTTAATAAAATCGGCTTGTCTGTCATAAGTCAGACGGGAAATATTGCTCCTGCCGATAAAAAAATATACGCATTGCGTGATGTAACAGCTACAATTGACAGTATACCTTTGATAGCTTCATCCATAATGAGCAAGAAACTTGCTGCCGGCAGCGATTGTATAGTGCTTGATGTAAAGACTGGCAGCGGCGCTTTTATGAAAACTTTGGACGAATCGATAGAATTGGCACAAAAAATGGTATCTATAGGAGAAAGGGCCGGCAGAAAAACAGTGGCATTGATCACTGATATGGATATTCCGCTCGGGGCGGCCATAGGCAATTCGCTGGAGGTCATTGAATCTGTTGAAACACTGCGGGGCAGCGGTCCGGACGATTTAACGGAAATATGTTTGCAGCTGGCGGCTAACATGCTGCATCTGCTTGATAAAGGCAGTGTGCCTGAATGCCGGGCAATGGCAAAAAATGCTATAAATAACGGGAGTGCCTTAGAAAAATTTGCGGCTATGGTCCAAGCACAGGGCGGTGATGCATCTTTTATTTACGATACTCACAAATTTGCGGCAGCGCATTATTCCAGAAAAATTCTTGCAGCCGCTGATGGTTTTATCAGTAAAATGAATGCTGAAAAATGCGGTATAGCAGCAGCTATCCTGGGGGCAGGACGCGAGATCAAGGGTGCTGAAATAGATTCTTCGGCAGGAATAATGATCCGAAAAAAATATGGTGAAGCAGTGAGAAAAGGAGATATTTTAGCTGAATTATTTACCTCAGAGGAAAAGCGTCTGGAGGAAGCAGAACACATATATAAGGATGCTGTTGCAATAAATGAAAAAGAACCGGAAAAAATACCATTGGTTTTTGCACGAATTGAAAGTGAAAAAATTGAAAGATACTGAGGAGTATTCCCTATGGAAATAGAAAATAGTCTGCTTGAAGCTGCGAAAAAGGCGAGAGAATATGCATACTGTCCCTATTCCGGGTTTAAGGTGGGGGCGGCTGTTCTGGGCAAAAGCGGCAGAATATATACAGGCTGCAATATAGAAAATGTATCTTATGGACTCACTAATTGTGCTGAACGAACAGCTATCTTCAAAGGAATCTCAGCGGGGGAAAAAGAATTTGAAATATTGGCAGTGACCGCCGATACTAAAGCGCCTGTTGCACCATGCGGAGCTTGTCGCCAGGTTATGGCGGAGTTTAGGATAAACAGGATAATCATGAGCAATATGCAGGGCAAAAGAAAACAGGCATTATTGGAAGAGTTACTGCCTTTTTCTTTTGACGAGGAGAAACTGCGTCAGAATAAGTGAGGGAATCTGCATACAAAGAGACGAAGATAAATTTTACCGGGCAATCATAAGAAACCAAATAAATTGTAAGATGCAATATCGAACGGGGAAAATATAGGCAGATTATGAATGCATGATAATCAAAAGAATGTGTAGTATTGTACTTGGCAGGAAAAGAGTTTATGGGCAGCTGCAGGAGAGGACTTGTGAATAAAAATGCTTATAAATATTGACAGATATATAGTGGAAAGGCTGTCAAAAACAGAATTATCAATTATTCAATATATAAATGAAAAGGAAAAAGAACTGTCGGATATGTCGATTGTGGATATTGCTTTTGAAACTTTTACATCACCGGCTACTGTTTCCAGGGCTATCAGAAAATGCGGTATAAATGGATTCAATGAATTGAGATATAGGCTCAATTTACCAAAAGATAATAAAGAATTAATAAGCATTAACGAGATAATGAAAAAAACTTTGATAGAGGCAAATGAGGTTTTGCAAAGGATATCATTAAAGGATGTCCTGGACGTCGTAAATGAGATAACAGGAGCGTTTGATAAGCAGATTTATATTTTCGGAAGGGGACCAACAGAGCAGGTGGTCAAAGAATTTTCTCTGCGATTGCAATTGCTAGGATATAATGTTTTAGCGACAGAGGATCCCACTATTATGGTTAAAATAAGCCAACGATCCAATAATCAATTGATTATATTATTTTCTTTGAAGGGAGAAACCAAGGAACTTATAGAGGTGGCTGAGAATTGTTATTTAAATAAAGCTAAGCTGATTGTGATTAGTTGTGCGTCCGATAGTCCCTTGCTGCAATATGCGTCACATTATCTGCTTGGATACTATCATAAAAAAATTGCAATAAAAGAATTTGATGTCACCTCACGAATACCGTTGTCGATGATAGCACGCATAATAGTTGATTATTTAGTGGAAAAAAATAACGAAAAAACATAGAGCTGCCGTATTGATTGTTTGTAAAACAATTTTTACGACGGCTTTTTCTATTATTTTTCAAATTGCGAAAAGATTTTCATGATTAAGTATTTTATAATAACAGCGTGAAGATAAATTCAATAGGAGTGATAATAATGATATTATCAACAAGGCAAATGTTAATAGATGCACAGGAAAATCATTACGCTGTTCCCGCATTCAACATCCATAACATGGAGACTCTTCAAATTGTCGCTCAAACTGCAGTTCATATGAGATCGCCTCTTATAATTGCTGCTACACCGTCCACCGTTACTTATGCGGGCGCGGATTATCTTGTAGCAATGGCGGAAACGGCTGCACAGACTGCTGATATTCCTATAGCACTGCATTTGGATCATCATGAGGATATAAAAACAATAGAGGAAGATATTGATGCCGGGTTCAGTTCATGTATGATAGATGCGTCAATGCTTCCCTTTGAAGAAAATGTAGAAAAAGTGAAAAAAGTAGTCGCGTATGCACATAGATATGATGTTACAGTCGAAGCAGAATTGGGCAAGCTGGTCGGGATAGAGGACGATGTGACGGTGGAGGCCGAAGATGCTGTCTACACCGACCCGGATAATGCGGCTGACTTTGTGGAGAGAACAAAAATAGATTCATTGGCAGTAGCTATCGGTACAGCCCACGGCTTGTATAAAGGAAAACCAAAGCTGGATTTTGCAAGACTTGAAGCTATCCGCAGCCGGATAAGCATACCCCTTGTGTTGCATGGCGCATCAGATGTACCCGATGAATTGGTGGAAAAAGCTATAGCTTTGGGCATATGCAAAGTGAACATAGCCACTGACTTGAAAATACCGTTCTCGCAAGCGGTAAAAAAATATTTTGCGGATAATCCATCGGCAAATGATCCGCGCCAGTATATGACGCCCGGAAAAGAAGCCATGAAAAAAATAGTGGAGCATAAAATCAAAGTCTGCAAAAGTGCCGGCAGATATTGATTCGGGGAGAATATTAGATGATTTATACTTTAACTATGAATCCTGCGATTGATTTTAATATTACCGGAAGCAATATCAGGAAAAATTATGTAAACAGAACGTGGTCTCCGGTATATACACCAAACGGCAAGGGCGTAAATGTATCGCTGGTATTAAAGCATTTTGGGTATAAATCGGTTGTAATGGGTTTTTTCGGAGGATTCAGCGGCAGATATATTATTGAGGAATTGCGAAACGCCGGCGTTGAAGCAGAACCTGTATGGGTGGACGATATCACAAGGATAAATGTGTTTTTAAACGACGGAGACGATGAGTATAAATTTGTCAATAAAGGACCGTTCGTATCCGGGGAAAATCAGCGGGAACTGCTGCGGAAGATAGAAAATCTGGCGGACTGTGAATATCTGTCTATAAGCGGCAGCCTGCCGCCGGGAGTGGATGAGGAGTATTATGACAAAATAGCTCGGATATGCAAAAAAAAATATATAAAGCTGATTCTGGATATAAGCTCACCTTATTTAAAGGAACTGCTCAAATATGAACCGTTTCTTATTAAACCCAATGATGATGAGGCAAGGCAAATATTCGGCTATGAAATCATTTCCGATGAGAGTGCAGCAGCAGCTTTGGTCAGTCTCAGCAAGCAGGGTGCCAGAAATATTTTGCTGACCATGGGAGACAAAGGAGCATACTTCACAGACGGCAATGAAATTTATTTTTCTACAGCGCAGAAGATCAAGCTGCTCAGCTCAGCATGTGCGGGAGATTCGGCTTTAGCAGCTTTTTTAAGCGAATTTCTGCATGGGGGAAGAATTGAAGATGCCATGAAGAAATCGGCAGCTACAGGAGCTAATGTCGCTGAAAGCAATGCTTTGGGCGATATGAAGAACGTGGGAAGATATATCCAAAATATACGAATTATAAAGAAAGGAAAGATAAAATGAAAAAATTGTTAGCGGTTACAGGTTGCCCAACAGGGATAGCGCATACTTTTATGGCGGCTGAAGCTTTGGAACAAGCGGCTAAAGCTAATGGAGTCCAAATAAAAGTTGAAACAAATGGAGCTGTCGGGGTAGAAAATGAACTGACAGAAAAAGAGATAGCAGACGCAGACTGCATCATAATCGCATGTGATAAAGATGTTGAAATGGAAAGATTTAATGGAAAAGCAGTAATAGAAGTACCGGTATCCGATGGAATATCTAAGGCAGATGCTTTGATAAAAATAGCAATATCGGGTAAGGCTGCTGTCCGCGGCGGAGAAAAAAATTTTCTTGACGCGGCTGCGGATAATTTTGATGGTAAACCATCTATAGGACATAATATATATAAACACTTAATGGCCGGTGTTTCTAATATGATCCCCTTTGTTGTTGCCGGCGGTGTTTTGGTGGCTGTTTCTTTTTTATGGGGAATATATTCCTTTGATCCCAATTCGGATCAATATAATCCTACTGCAGCATTGATTAAGTCGGTAGGCGGAGCCTCCATGGGATTGATGGTGCCTATATTAACAGCATATATAGCAAATTCTATTGCCAACAGGCCCGGGCTTGTTGCCGGATTTGTTGCGGGAACCATAGCGTTGACGACCGGTTCCGGTTTTATTGGTGGGATTATCGGAGGTTTTGGGGCAGGATATTTTGCTAAGTGGATGGTAAAGATGCTCTCTGGACTACCAAAAGAATTTGAAGGATTAAAATCTATTTTTCTTATACCTTTGGTGACCGTCGCTGTTATTGGTGTGATAATGGCCTTATTAGGGGGGCCTGTTTCAGCAGTTAATAAATTTATGATGGACTTTTTATCTAATTTGCAGAATACTAATCCTATACTTTTGGGAATTGTTATTGGCTGCATGAGTGCTTTTGATATGGGAGGGCCGATAAATAAAGCAGCATATGTGACAGGAACTCTTTTGCTTGGACAGGGCAACTTTTATTTTATGGCTGGTGTCTCAGCTGCGTGTATTACGCCGCCGCTTGTCATCGCAATTGCTGTTACCATTTTTCCTAGAAAATTTACCAAGGATGAAAAGGCAGCCGGATTTGTCAATTATATACTGGGATGTACGCATATTACCGAAGGCGCAATACCCTTTGCGGCAAAATCACCACTTACAGTATTACCCATATTGATGCTGGCCTCATCTGTGTCAGCCGTACTGACCTATAGTATGAAGATACAGGTGCCTGCACCGCATGGGGGATTTTTGATATTGGCGCTGGTAGATAAACCATTTATTTGGGTGATATGTATTCTGGCTGGTTCTCTTATAGGGGCATTGATATATGGACTGACCAGAAAAAAACCTGGGCTTTGTTAAGTAAAAATGAAAAGATAGCTAATGTTTCTGTAGAAAAGCACTAAATTTTATTAACTTGCTAAAGAAAACAAGTTTTTCATATTGGGATTATAGTTAGCTCCGGCAACTTGAGCAGGAGTTAAATGATTAAGACCAGTATGAGGGCGCATGAAGTTGAAAAAGAAGACAAAAACAGAAATAGTAGCATTAGCAGAGTGAAAAGAATGAAAACCACGTTTGGTTTTATACCAAGCCTTGAAACGGTTGTTAAAAGCTTCGATAAGATTGTTGCTAATATCGTCCTTAAAGCTCTCGACACGAATGTGTTTAGCATGAGGAAAGTAGCACTTAGTAGGAATCTTGTAGGCACTATAGCGATCGCTAACAATGGCATTGGGATTACCTAAAGGGGAAACATGCTGAAATAAAGCATGTGCCTGAGGAGAAGAACGATGTGGTGAAAGATGAAAACCAAGAACAAAGCGGGTTTCACTATCGATGATGAACCAGATGTAGTATTTCTTTCCAGCAATTTTAACCACTGTTTCGTCAGCATGCCATTCATCAGAATTGAAATTCATAGAAGGTATGAGCTTTAAAGAAATATTATCAAAAAGCGGAGCGAATTTTTTGCACCACTCAGCAACAGTAACATGAGAAAGCTTGATGCTGTAGAGCTGATAAAGCATGAGAGAAATGTTACGAGTAGAACTTTTGCCTATGAAAAAAAGAGTTAAAACAGTGATGATTAAATGAACTGGATGACGCATGCGTGATAAATCGGATTTACCAAAAAGTTTAGAAACAGAAGGTGGCAAAGTAGCAGTTGATTTTGGTTGAAAAAATGAATGATTACATTTTTTATCAGAGCAACGAAAGTTAGAATAATCACGATAATCGTGATGCAAGAAAGACGATTTTCCACACATAGGGCAAGGAGGATACTTTTTACCTCTGACCCTGGGGAGAGCATCTGGTGCAAATTGATGTTTACAAGCAAGGCAGCGATATTTTTGATTACCGAATTTATCTTTGCCAAACTTATGAAAATGGTGATTATTGTTGCATTTAGGGCATACAATCGGTATAATTTTCTGCATGAGGCATCGTCCTTTCGATTGGTGTGTTTTCTAGCAGAAACATTGTACCATTGAAAGGTTCGGTGCCTCAATTTTCATTTAAGTTAACAAAACGAAAACCTGTATAAGGAGATTCAAAAATGAAATTATTTAGTGAGAAAACAATAAATATTAATATAGCGGCCAAAAATAAGATGGAAGCAATTGATGAGATGATGAATATGCTGTTGGCTGACGGGATACTAAATAACAGAGATCGTTATAAACAGGCTATTTTGCAACGGGAAGGTGTATCAAATACCGCTATAGGGTTCGGGATTGCCATTCCCCATGCAAAAACAGATGCCGTTAATAAACCGCGTGTTGCAGTGGCTGTTTCCAGAAAAGGAATTGATTTTGAAAGTTCTGACGGAACTCTGGTAAATCTTATATTTATGATAGCCGTTCCGAATAACGCAGATGATGTACATTTGAAAATATTGGCAAAACTGTCAAGAAAACTTATTGATTCTGCATTTCGTTCTAAGCTGATTCAGACTGAAAATAAGCAGGAAATTTTGAATTATTTAAATGAAATAGTTATTTGATTTTAAATAAAAATATGGCAAAACAACAGGCTGTTTCTGTTATTTTGCCATATCAATATATATAAGTTCAATACCGTTGTTGCCGCCGCGATTGCGACTGTAATTTTTATCATTTTCATCTGCCCAGTGTTCATGGGTACCAAGATTCTTTACTGCATGGCCCATTCCATCATAGTAAACGGTTCCGGACGGTGCATCTGCCACCTGACCGGCTTCATGAAGATAGCTTTCTATTTCCGGGTGATGACGTATCGCACCATTTTCACTGAGGATAGCGGGTTCATTCATCAGAAAATCAGCACCGACGGAATCGACGGCTACGGGATCCTGCGACACAAATATACTGGAGGCATAGTTGCCATTGAAGGGAGATTGCTGCCATTTTGAATTTTCACTTGTAACAGCGGCTTCTTCACTGGGCGCGGTTATCAGAGCGTCAAGCATGTACAATATAGTTTTACCGCCCAGCTGACTGTTGGCCATCAAATCGACCAAAGGCGTGTAGGCGTCCATTTTTTTGTCTGTCATAAATGGATGAAGATTGGCGCCGACAGGAGGGCGAACATAGTTGTCGTTCATAAATGAACCAAAATTATTTTTAGCACACAGGGATATGCCCCAGCTGTGTCCCTTTAAATTGGCCAGATTGATAATATAGGATGCTTCTGTCACGACTGTCGGAAGATAGCTGACAACATCACTGCCGTCAAACTTCTGCGACCAGATCAGAGGTGTATTCTTGTCGGCTGCGGCATTGTCTCTGCCAATGAAATGTATACCATTAAGTTTTCCCTCGGTACACATGGCGATCATATATTTAGGAAAAATCCGTGAGACATCGTACACTGAGATGTCTTCAGGATGCACACCGGCACTGTCGGCTAATGATATTAAAACTGCTTTTAATAAAACTGGATTGGCATAACTTATCTGTGTATTGCCCGAGCTGTCTTCGCTGTATTCGGATGTGCCGTTAAGATTTACTTTTATGGCTATTTTCTGGCCCGGCGTGTAGCCTGTCAGGATGCCCTGCATTTCATTATGCTTTGTGAAAAGCATATTCCATCCGGCAGAGGCATTATTTGTCCCTGTGAGCGAGGTTATACTTTTTTCCACCATCTGGAGGATTGCATTTTTATCGAAATGCTCTGTATTCCACCAATAGCCGTTACCATCCCATCGGACACTGGCCGGATCATGAGCCCAGACCACGCGGCCGGGATATATGCCAATCCCAGAGCCGTATGGTTCATGATAAGGGAAGGCAGATTGCCTGTTATGATAAATTATATCTTGAAAAGAGCCGCTGGAAGTATTGGCAATATTGACTAATTTTGTTTTTTCCTGCGGAGATATAAAATCCGTCAGCAGCTGTTTTCCTGCCGAAAAATTGATATTGGTGATGATCAGATATGCCAGCAGAATGGCAGGCAAAAATATAAAAAATGTTTTTATCAAAATACATCATCCTCGGGTATTATATAGTAAAAAATATAAAAACCAATAACATTAAGATACCACGTCAGCATTTTGATTGCAATGCCGGCAGAATGCATATAAAAAGGTATTATAAATTCGGGCAGGTGTTCTGCTGTTTCGTATTCAGGGATTATTTTTATAAGATAAAACAAAGGCTTGAATGGACAGATCGTACATGTCCATTCAAGCCTTTGTCTTTGGATGCGATTGAGCAAAGGGCAGTTATCGGTCCTTATCTATTTAAATTATAGATGTTCCTTCAGATCATTTTGCGAACCGGAATTATATTGGCTGAGCGTCGCTGTATTTGAAGCCACTGCCGAAGAATTGCTGTTGTCAGAGCGCTCGCTTAATATATCTTCTGAAGACGAATTGGACTGGCTGACTGTTTGAGCGGCAGAAACAAGAGCGTTGTCTGTTGAAGCACCGTTGGTTTTTACACCATAGAGAGTCATATCTGATTTGGTTTGGATAAAAAGTTCAGTTCCCGCGGGCAAATCAATATTCTTTCCCTTGACGAAGAGTCCGCCGACGATGCCGATAGGGCCGAGAAGAGCAATACCGGCAATGCTGGCCCCGGCAGCCATGGCTTCAGATTTCATTTCTTCTTTTGCTTTTTCACCCAGAATTGTTTCGACCATGGTACCGTCAAACGCCTGTGTCTGTTCAAAATCAATATTGACTTTGCCGTCGCGACCAAAATTTTTTGCCGTCTGCACACTGGTAACATGTCCTTCACCGAGACCTCCCGCAGCAAAAACAAGGCTGCCGTTAGATATGACATCCTCGGCAATTTGATACTTTATTTCGTCGCTGGCTTTCATCGTTTCCGAATTGATTGGAGTGATAAGTTTTATTTTTATCAGAGTATTCGCTGGCACCAGGGTATGCGAGAGCGGAATGGCCTGCTGTGAAGTGCCGAAAGCAGCGCTGCCGAGAGACAACATGCGATTATAAAAAGTACCGTCTTTTGCCTTGCCGTACAGTGTATTTTCTAAATCGGCAAGCCGCTGGCTGATAGAATGCATGGACACCTGATGCATTAAAGTCCATTCTATGCCATTCATTTGTGCTATTGCCGAAGGAGCGTAGTTATTATCGAATATCTGACCGTAAATACTGTCTATACGTGCAGAAAGGCTGCTGCTTTTATGTTCACCATAATAATCACGTTCAAGCTTATTCAGTCTGTCCATTATTGCACCTGTCTGCGGTGTGCCGTAAATTGCCTTTTCGGACGCGGAGAGCTTATCCTGCAGTGCATTGCCGGCTATGGAGTCACCTGCGGAAACAACTGATGTGCCGGTCGTTATGGCAGCATCCGCAAATGTGACAGTGGTAGAAGACATGGTGAGGGCAATGCATAATACGGCAGATAATGTCTTGAAGTTTTTCTGGGAAAAATTTTTCATACGGAATCCCCTTTCGGAATCGGGCAAAATTTATGTTTATAGCATAAAAACCGGCTGTCGGTTTTTAAAATACACAGGAATAAGGCCGCAGTTTTTTAAGAAACATGAAGCTTCTTCCAGTTTATAACCGACTGCATCTGCAGTATGGGCATCAGAGCCAATCGTTGCATAACGTCCGCCCATATTATGGTAACGTGTATAAATAGATGTGAGGGAAGAGACAGCTTCTTTGTCGGCAAAGCGTCTGGTATTAACTTCCGGTATTATATCATTGGACAATGCCGTCTGCCATATTTTGTCTATGTGAGACGGAAACTCATCATAACGCAGCTGTTTATCTTCATAAGGTGCCTTGCGGCATATATAGTCAATATGCCCTAAAACATCACCAAAAGGATGTGCCGTCAGCATATCCGCAATAGTTTGCAGATATATGCCGTAGGCTTCATTTTTACATTTTCCCTGATAATATTCGGGAAAATATATGTCGCAGCCTTCTATGATATGCTGTGATACTATGACCATATCGAAAGGAGATTTTTTTATAAATTCACCGCTTTGCAAAGCTGTCTGCGCTTGCATTCCTATTTCGACTCCGAGCAGAAAATGATTTGTTTCACGGTATTTTCGGTAAAGGGCAAAGTAATCAGCCGCATCGAATTCATATAAATCATCACCGGGGAAGTCAAAATCAATATGCTCCGTCGTGATAAGACCTAAACCCATAGCTTGAGCGATTTTCAGCGCATCTTCGATTTTCATATCGGAATCAGCCGAAAATTTTGTGTGAGAGTGGCAATCAAATAAAATAATACTCACTTCCTTCCAAAAATATAGACAGGCACAGTTTTTTAATGTTTTGCTGATAGAGCTGCTTTAAGTGCTCTTGAAAGCTGATCAGGGCATGAAGTAGTGCGCGGCCCGCATTTTATGCCGTCGAAACGAGCAATCACATCATTGGCATCCATGCCGCGGGTAATACTGGAGATGCCCTGCAAATTGCCATTGCATCCGCCGATAAAAGAAATATTTTTGATAATTGAGCCATCCAGCTCAATATTTATCTGGCTGGAACATGTGCCAGCTGTTTTGTATGTGTAAGTGTTCATCAATTCTCTCCAAACAGTATAAATTTTTTAGCATATTATAATCTGACAGGGATAGGCTAAAAATATATTTTATCCCTTCTTACTGGAATTATGCTTTTAATTATATCAAAGTTTACGTGTCTTTTGTATGGGGAATAAAGAAATGTTGCTCAAATCTTGTGTGTAAAATTAAAAAAATTATTATGAAGTCAGTACATGAATAAATAGTTTACTTTGCCGAGTAATTTTTCTTAGATAAAAATACCAATATTTTTGCTGACATATTTTTAAAGAGATTACTGGAAAAGTGCCCTCTGCGAATTATTATGAATGAAATTTTTTGCTGCATTTTTTGTGATATTTACGTATTTCATCAAAGCACTTGTAAAATTCCTATAAATATAGGAAAATATAGATTAAATGATTATGTATGCGGTTTATATATTCCGACGATGGGATCAGCATGAATAGTTTGTTATTTGCGTAACAATATAGAGAAACTGCTGCAAAAAGAGAAAAGGGATCGTTTTGGGGAGAAGATTATTTTGAAAATAGCAATGATCGGCACGGGATATGTGGGACTTGTCACGGGAACGTGCTTTGCAGAAACCGGTAATGATGTTATTTGTGTGGACGTTAATGAAAAGAAAATAAATGAGCTGCGCAATGGCAATATTCCTATTTATGAACCGGGTCTTGCTGATATGGTGAAAAATAACCATGCACGGGGAAATTTGGCGTTTACTACTGATATAGGGGAAGCTCTGAAAAAAGCAAATGTCTGTTTTATTGCGGTCGGGACACCAATGGGTGAGGACGGCAGCGCAGATCTTCGCTATGTGTTGGCAGCCGCGCGCGATATAGGCAGAAATATGGTGCATGATATGTACGTGGTAGATAAATCGACGGTACCGGTAGGAACGGGAGAAAGAGTCAGAAGCGCTATCGCCGAAGAATTGAAAAAACGGAACAGTGAGCTTAAATTTGATATAATATCAAATCCTGAATTTTTAAAGGAAGGAAATGCCTGTGCCGATTTTATGACACCGGACAGAGTGATAATCGGATCGGAAAATCCGGCATCAATCGAAGTGATGAAGGAACTTTATGAACCGTTCATACGCTCCAGAGAGGTTTTTATAATCATGGATGTGAAGAGCGCCGAGCTTACAAAATATGCGGCCAATGCAATGCTGGCGACAAAAATATCCTTTATAAATGAAGTGGCCAATATTGCTGAACGTGTCGGCGCCGACGTAAATAAAGTGCGTCACGGCATAGGGAGCGACCGGCGCATAGGGTATAGTTTTATAAATCCGGGATGCGGCTATGGCGGAAGCTGTTTTCCAAAAGATGTGCAGGCTTTGATCAAAACAAGCAGTGAATATGGTTATGAAGCCGAACTTTTGCAGTCGGTTGAGAAGGTCAATGCAAATCAAAAGAAAGTCCTTGGCAGAAAAGTAGTTAATATATTTGGCGATGATTTGAGAGGCAAGGTTTTTGCCGTATGGGGGCTGGCTTTTAAACCGGGAACGGATGATATGAGGGAAGCGCCGTCTATATCTCTCATACGCGAACTGGTTTCCCGCGGAGCTGAAGTGAAAGTATATGATCCTAAGGCAGCAGGTATGGCGCGCGAATTTTACCTTAAGGATATCGCTGTTACATATACGGACAATAAGTATGATGCTTTGGACGGAGCTGATGCACTCGTTTTGGTAACGGAATGGAAGGAATTTCAAAGTCCGGATTTTATGGAAATCAAGAACAGACTGAAGGGAAAATATATCTTCGATGGGCGTAACCAGTATAAAGTGAAAACACTTGAAAAATTTGGATTATCATATGTACAGATGGGTGTCAGATAAAATATGTCTGCAGCGTTGTTTTGCAGCATAGGCGCTGATTTGAAAAGGGAGCTTAGAAAAAATGAATGTAACAGAGACGAAGTTAAAAGATGTTTATTTGATAGAACCGAAAGTTTTTGGCGATAATCGAGGCTGGTTCATGGAAACATATTCCTATCGTGTTTTGGAAAAATATGGCATAAAAGCTCAGTTTGTGCAGGATAATCAATCATATTCAGCACCGAAAGGCACGCTCAGGGGACTGCATTTTCAAAATCCGCCAATGACACAGGCAAAACTTGTACGCTGTACAAGCGGCGCAATGATGGATATTGCAGTCGACATACGTAAAGGATCGCCTACATATAAAAAGTGGATCGCTGTGGAGCTGTCAGCGGAAAATAAACGTCAGCTTTATGTACCGCGTGGTTTTGCCCATGGATTCGTGACGATCAGCAATGATGTGGAAGTACAGTATAAGGCGGATAATTACTATGCGCCCGAAACAGAAGGGAGCATCATTTATGATGACCCCGATATCGGCATTACATGGGAAAACTGGAATAACGGCGAATATACATTTTCCGCAAAAGATAAGACGGCACCGTGCTTTAAGGATTTTGAAACACCGTTCATTTATGGACAGTACTAAATCCTGACAGGGAAAAGACAGGGGGAGAGAGCTTGACGGTATCGGTAAAGGTGCCAGGAGCATGCGGGGAATTGGTGCAGGGTGTGGCAGATGGTATTCCTTTTCTCGTTACCTGTCCAATCAACATGTGGTCAACAGCGGCTGCGTCTGTTAAAGAGCATAATGAAAAAATTGCTTTGAAGGAAAAAGCCGCACATGCGCTTAATATGGTATGCAAGAGATTTGCACTTGATAAAGCGGAGATCGCCGTCAGACTTACTTCCCAATTGTTGAGAAGCAAGGGGATGTCCTCCAGCAGTGCCGATATAGCAGCTGTTTGCAAGGCGGCAGCCCTTTTACAAGGGAAAAATCCTACAGAAGCGCAGATCGCAAAGCTGGCGGCAGAAATAGAACCGACTGACGGCGTGTTTTGCAGAGGAATAGTAAAGTTCAATCACCTAACGGGCGATATATTGGAGTATCTGGGGGAACCGCCGCCTGTAAAGATATTGGTATTTGATTGCGGCGGAAAAGTCGATACCGTTGTCTTCAACCAGCGTGGTGAATTGCCTCAGCTCAACGAAGAAAAAGAAAAGCAGGTAAAAAAAGCATTCGAGCTTGTCGCGTATGGCATAAAATATAAAGATGCAGAGGCGCTGGGGGCGGGTACGACAATAAGTGCCATTGCCAATCAGCATATTCTGTATAAGGAAGATCTGGCCGATGTAATTGAAATCGTAAAAAAATATAAGGGAACGGGGATCAATATAGCACATAGCGGTACTTTGATCGGAGCTATATTTACTGAACGGGAGAATGCAGAAGTGATGCGCGGCTGTGTGGAGGCAATCAGGAAACGATGTCCGTACACAACGTATTTATTTTCTACGGAACTCGTGTCCGGCGGTTTTTTTTACGGCGGGGGAAAAAGAATAAATTCGATTTGACGAATTTTTAACTGTACAGGCAATATAGAAGGGAGCGCAGCGTATATGCCAGACCAATTTGAACACGGCGGGGCTGTTCATGCGATCAGTGCGACAACAGGAAAACAGCAGCTGGTTGATTTCAGTGCCAATATCAATCCTCTGGGACTCGGAAAAATGGTAAGACAGGCTGTAGAAGAAAATATAGAAAACATAATTCATTATCCTGATGTTGATATGTTTTTATTGAAAGAGAAAATAGGGCAGCTGTATGATGTTGATCCGGAAAGCATAATAATGGGAAACGGCGCAGTTGAGCTGCTGTATATATTATGCCGCGTTCTTGAGCCGAAAAATGTATTGCTGCCTGCGCCGACTTTCAGTGAGTATGAAAGAGCGGCAAAGAGTGTCAATGCCAATGTTCAATATTTTTTCCTAAAAGAAAGTGATAACTTTGAACCGCAGCTGCAAAAGCTGATCGTTGCAATGAAGGATAAAAATCTTTTATTCCTTTGCAATCCGAACAATCCTACCGGAACCCTTTTTACTGTACAGGACCTGACACTTATTGTGGAACACGCGGAAGCAAACAGCTGCTTCGTCGTCATAGACGAATCCTTTGTGGATTTTATCGGCAATAAAGAGGAATTTTCGGCAAAACCTCTTTTAAAAACATGCCACAATCTGTTAATTCTTCACTCATTGACAAAATTTTTTGCTCTGCCGGGACTGCGTCTGGGATTTGCGGCATGTCCTGATAAGGAAGTAATAAGAAGAATGCATTTGAGCAAAGATCCGTGGAATGTCAATTGTCTGGCGCAGAGTGCCGGTATCGCCGCACTGCTGGATAAAACGTATCAGCGCCGCAGCCGCAGCTATGTCCGCAGTGAAATAAATTATTTATATGATGAACTGAGTCAGATGAAAAAACTGAAGATTTATAAACCGTCGGTAAATTATATTCTTATCAACATACATGATACGAAAATGACTTCGGCGCAGTTTTGCGGGAAAATGCTGGAGAAAAATATCCTTATAAGAGATTGTGCCAATTATCCGGGATTATCCGATGATTTTATCCGTATTGCCGTAAAAACGCGTGAAGAAAATGATATTCTTCTGGATGCGCTTGAACAGATATTGGAATGAGATGATTATTTTTGCTTAGTTCCTTGACATCAAGGAGGTTCACACTTGATATTAAGGAATGAAGCAAAAAGGATATAAAAGATAATGAAAAAGGTTTTAGTGAAAAGATTGAATTGACATAATTTAGAAAAAAGTGGTATGCTTTCTTTATTAAAGAAAAGGTTTACAAAAAATATATGGGGGCGGAAAAATGACTATTGAAAAATGTTCATTCGGGCAGACAAGTGATGGTAAGGCAGCTGAACTGTATACGATAACGAATAAAAACGGAATGCAGGTCGCTGTATCGACTTTTGGCGGAGCCGTACAAAAAATACTTGTACCGACAGAAAACGGTAAAATAGATGTCGTTTTGGGGTATGATAATGTTTCCGGCTATGAAGGACAGGATACATATATAGGGTCGCTTATAGGCAGAGTAGGGAATCGTATAGAAAAGGGCAGATTTATTTTAGAAGGGAAAGAGTACAACCTTTATCTGAATAACGGAAAAAATCATCTGCATGGCGGTAAGGTTGGGTTTGATAAAAAAATCTGGACAGTCGAATCAGCGGACAACAATAAAATAAGGCTCTCCTATGTAAGTGCGGATAAAGAAGAAGGATATCCCGGAGAACTTTCTATATATGTAAGCTATAAGCTGACCGAATGCAATACATTGATATTGGATTATAAGGCACATACTACAAAAGATACTCTCTGCAATCCTACTAATCACAGCTATTTTAACCTTTCAGGATACGACAGCGGCAATGTTGGGGAACAGACAGTACAGCTGTTTGCCGATGAGTATACTGCTGCCGACAAGGACTCAATACCGCACGGTGAAATTTTACCGGTGAAGGGAACACCATTTGATCTGCATGAGGCCAGACCTATTAAAAATGGCTGGGATGCGGATTTTGAAACTATCAGGGAAGCAGGAGGCTATGATCATAATTTTGTAGTACCTGAATATAATGGTAATTTGAAAAAAATTGCCAGAACACACAGTAATAAAACAAATATAAGCATGACCGTGTATACTACGCTGCCGGGATTTCAATTTTATACCGGCAACTACCTTGATCTGGCGGTAAAGGGAAAGAAGAACACACCAATGGAAAAACGTTCAGGATACTGCTTTGAAAGCCAGTATTTTCCCAATGCGGTCAATATTCCATCCTTTGTCACTCCGGTATTGAGGGCGGGGAATATTTATAAATCAACAACAGCTTACCATTTTGACGCAAAATAAAATAATACTGCATAAAAATACGAGATGGCAGAAAAGTGCCGTCTCGTATTTTTAATTACTGGCCGGCAAGCTGTTCAAAAAATAATATATCTCTCCGGACGGAACGATCAGCAGCAGATTTTTGGTGTGCGCATTGATAAGTTTTTCAAGAAAAGAAAAATCATTTTGTCTGGAAATTTTTAACTCTGCCCCCCAATCCGGTTCTTTGAGTGCCTGGTTTGAGTTCACGCGGTCAAACATACATGCCAAATGAAGATAGATTCTGACTATTGAGTCCTGGGCAATTTGCTGAACAAAAAAGTGGGCAGCTATTTTCTCGACTATTTTTTCACAGCAGTCAGCTACTTTTTCGGGGGGAAGGGATGCAGCAAATTTATTTATCTGCTCGCGTAATATTTGGTACAGTTCTTTATATTGCTTGGATAACAGGCGTGTACCGGCAGCCTGTTTGTCAGACAGTATCTTCCGGACTTTTGACAATCCCTCAGGTAAAAAAAGATCGCCTATATTAATGAATGGAACTATAGGAATATGAGGATCGGCGCTGCCGATAACGATACATAGAGAATTTTTTTCCCTGGAGTATATTTTTTCTATATCATCATTGATACCGGCAGTGAGAATGTTCATCTTATGCACTTCCGGTATGTTTTCTATAAGAATATCTTTTATTTTTTCAGCAACGCCGTAGCCGCTCATGCAGATGATCAGAATAGTTTTTTTTGTCGATGCAATAGGTTCGTTTTTGGCGCCGGAAGATTCGGATGGTTTATTGCGCATCGTTAAGACATATTCGTCGTAAGCAGCGTAAATATATTTTTCAGCCGTTTCTAAAGATAGATCCTTTGTCAATATTTGTCTGCCGGCTTCAAGGACCAATGCTGTGGTGACATTGGGAATAATTTTTACATGTATACCCGTTTCGGTGAAAAGTGTTTTTTCCATAGTAACCAGGAATCCCATATCCACCAAAAGTAATACACCCTTGCCGCTGTTGATTTTTTTTATAAATGAACACAAATCATCTATAGTTTTAGTATTATTCTGGTTAAGAGGAATATTATAATAATTGATCTCGTCTGTTCCCAGCAGATTATTTGTTACCTCAGCTAAATTTTGGGCTGTGGCTCTGCCGTGCGCTGCGACTAAAATACCAATATGGGTCGATCGCGCTTCACTGCTGTCATGTGTGAAGAACATTGCCAAAAAACCCAGTTCATCAAGAGAGACACTGACTTCCAGCTGCCGGGATATAAAATTGACTTTACCGGATATAAAAGAAAACTCTTGTTTGTGGTCATTGCGGATTTTTTCCAGGTTGGTATTATAAACTCTTCTGCCGGAGGCAACACGTTCTCTGAATTGTTGTAAATGCCATGCTAATGTCACCAATATATTGCGATTGTACGTTCTGTGAAGTACAGAAGCCGCATTTTCAAGAAGTTCACTGGCAGTATGCCAAATATGCTTATCAATGATACTTGCCGGAATATCACTGGCGGCTTCTTTTTTTAAACCTTTCATGACAACCGAAAAATATTGTTCGAGATCTTTTGCTGTTTGTATATTTATATCTTCATCGGACATTTTTAATTGTCGGTAATTATCAATTTTTCTGTCAATATATTTATAAAGATCAATACCATAGTTATTGTCCGCAATAAGGGATGATTCCCTTTCAGGTTTGATCAATAGACCGCTTGAAAAAATCTGGTTAACCGTATCATCCAATATGGTTTGATGTTTCACGTAAGTGAATATTCGGCTGGGCAGAGCATCTGTGTTGAGTGCTAATTGATTTTTACTATGAGCTTGAGCCGATAGATAACTTTTGGCACAGCAGAGTAAAATATCATTTTTAAGTTCGCCTATATTAGCAGGACAATTATATTTTGCGAAAAGTTCGATGACTTTTCCTTCAATTTGGATGGGCATGCTGAGCCGGACAGCTTCTTGATTTAAAAAATGCAGAATAAGTTTTATTCTTTCATGGATGGACCGTTCATTAATAGTCGGCAGATTTATCTGCACCGGGATACGCCGTTTGAATGTCAGCAGGAGAGAGCTGTTTATATCCTCCGAAGTCGCGCCTATAAGCATGATATTGGCTTTATGCTCTGCTTTTGTTTCACCCAGCCGCCGATAAAAACCTTTGTCAATCAATATGAACAACAATTCCTGTCCGGTAGGCGGCAAACGATGTATTTCGTCAAGAAATAAAATGCCGCCTTGTGCTCTGTCTACAACTCCTTCGTGTTCTTCGGAAGCACCGGTAAATGCTCCCTTTATATAACCGAATAACTGTGTTAAAAGAAGTTGGGCATTATCAGCATAATCGGCACATGAAAATGTTACAAATGGGACATTGCCGGGCCATCTTTCATTGGCATAAGCGGCCATAGACTCTGCCAAAAGCGACTTTCCTACACCGCTGGCGCCGCAAATAAGAGTATGAAGGCCATGCGGAGGATATAAAATAGCCGCTTTAGCCAGATCTATTTGAGCTTTTATACTGCCATTACTGCCTATTATATTGGAAAACCCGGAAAAATTTTCAACATTATTATCACTGGATAAATAATACAGCACAGGACGAGAACCGCATTTTAGCAATAAACCTTGTTTGATCAGAGTGTTTAATTCGGCGGAAGCATCAGAACGATGGATATCGAATATAGCTGCCACATCATTTGTATTGATTCCCTTTGCCGGAACATTTATATTGTGTTCATGAAAATATGAGAGTATTTTATCTATACGATTCATAGTTATCTCCTAGTGCTGGTTAATTGGCAAGAGTATAATTCCCCTATCATATATGATAATTATAGCAAAGAAATATTATATTTTCTGCTAAATGCAGGCAATTCTTCATAATGCTGCCAGACATTTAGGGAAATTTAGCTGTTAATTTCTATGTGATCATGAATATTGTCAGGAGATTACACCTAAAGCACCACCAATAAGAGCAAAAATAAATAATGCCAGCAATACATATACCACCTTTATTCCATGCATGAGCGCGCGCCAGCTGGCAATGGTTACAATCAGCGGCAGAGCTTTTGGAACTATCTTGTCAAAAAGATCTTTAACGGCTACAGCCTTATCGCCTATTACAGGAGTCCAGGATATATCTATGGTAATGAATTTGCAGACCATAATTCCTAAAACGAACAGACCCATGATAGAAAAAAATGTTGTTACTTTTTTAAACATACCACCTTCCAGAATAGCAGTGACGGCAGTGGTGCCCATTTTATAACCTTTTCTGATGGCCAGATGCGTAATCAATATATCATAGCCCAGCATTGCAATGGCAAAAACTATTGGCCCCATTATGCTTCCTGCAGCGCTCCATCCGAGACAAATGCCCAAGATACAAGGTTTATATAATCCACCTGAAATAGTATCACCAATCCCCGCAAGGGGACCCATCAGAGATGATTTCAAATCTACTATAGCGGCTTCATCAATATCTTTGCCAAGCGCTTTTTGCTCTTCCAGAGCTATCACTATTCCATGAATGACAGATCCCCAGCGAGGCTCTGTATTGAAAAACATCATATGCCTTTTAAGTCCTTCTTTAACTGCCTCGGGATTATTCGGATACAATTTTTTTAATAATGGAGCCATCATGGAAGCAAAACCACCTGCCTGCATACGCTGATAATTATAGGATAAATGGCTCATGATCCACCAGCGCAGTATGGCAAATTCCAAATCCCATTTTGAAATTCCGGATTTGTGTGTTTGGTTTATCATATTTCATCCTCACCTTCGTACAAATTATTGGAACTTTTCATACTTTCCGCTTTATGGGATGAACTGATCTGAGCGGTCGGAACATTATGCTGCAGAGAAATGTATATATATCCCATTGCAGCCCCTAAAATAGCGGCAAAAACCAGATTATTCATTCCTGTAAATGAACTGATAGCAAAGCCGATACCGAAAAATACTAACAAATCTTTTCTGCCCATATATTTTAAAAGCATAGCTATACCTAAAGCAGGCAGTACTTTACCGACAGCATTGAATCCGGCTACACCCCATGCAGGAATAGATGCCAACAGGCTTTCTATGATGGGGGGACCGTAATACGCAGCTAAGAATGCAGGAACAGCTCTGACTAATATGACGACAAATTGTGAGGGAACTGCCTGAAGAAACATAAGTTTTTTTATATTTCCATTTTCGGCGCATTTATCCTGAAGTGAGGGAATAAAAGAATTTAGAGACATAAATAAAATCCACGCATAATTGCCTATAACGCCGAGTGCAATGGCAATTACAACAGATTGTTCTGTGCTGATGCTGCCTTGTATGGCTACAGCTGTACCCAGTAATCCGGCCGAATATAAATCAGAAGGATTGGCTCCGCCGGTACTGTTCCATCCCAGGAATGCTACATTTATAGCAGCCCCTATTATTATACCTTCAACGGGCTTTCCGTAAATAAGTCCCACCCAGAAACCGGCCATTATAGGTTCTCTGACCAGCCACCAGCCAAGAGGATTAGAGGAACTTTGAAACCAGCCTAGCGCAGCTACCAAAAGTGCCTGAACCATAATATCTTCCTTTCTAAATCAGAATGTGATAGTTTGATTTATTGACAGATAAAACTTTTTATTGTCCTCTGGTGTGGCCTGAAAATAAATATTAATGTTTGGAGATATTTTTTCCAGCATGTCAAAATCTTCTTTATTTAAAGTTATATTCTGGTAGACTATTTTTCTTCCGGGACCCGCCCCAAGACCGCCTATCTGCAAGTCTATGGGATTGAACCCTTTTTGGTATGCATCAAAAACAGTTTTTACATTTTTGAATAATACCATGGCTGTTCCTTCTCCCAAATGGGTTGTTTTCCATGAGTCAACAAAATGATCAACACTGACAATAGCACATCTGACACCGGCCGGTGTTGCCATGCGATAAATGTTACCCATTGTCGGATCTTTTGACAATGTATCATTTACAATAATTATTTTTGTGGCTTGTGTTTCTTTCAGCCAGCGCGCTACAACCTGACCGTGAATCAGTCGGAAATCGATACGTATTAATGCAATGTCTGCCATATTAACACTTCCTTTTATATTTCATCTTTCTTTACTGCATTGAATTCTTCTTTTATATTTTTGCAGCCGTCTGCGCCGGATTTCAGGATATTGCCGACCAGTGTTTTTCTGTCCAAGGAGAGACGCATTGTACAGGCTTCTATCAACATGGGCATATTAATACCTGAGATACACTCAATATCATAATCATTTGACAGCATCGCAGATACATTAGAAGGAGTACCGCAAAAAAGATCACATAAGATAATGCATTGGCTGGGATCAGGGATAGTATCCAACTTGCGCTGAATTGCTTTAGCAAATTTTTCGGGTTCCATCCCGGGGATCAATCCAAAAGCAGTGATATTTTGCTGGTTCCCGATGATCATTTCGGCACTTTTTAATAGTTCGGCACCGAAATTACCATGCGTTAAAATCAGTATCTCTATCAAACTATTTCAACTCCATTTTGCTTATTTTTCAGCTGTCTTTATTGCTTTGACGAAAATTTTTGCCGCTTCGGTGACTTTATTGAAATCACCGTCCTTCTTATGTGCTTTCGTTACAAAACTGCCTACGCCAACGGCATGGCATCCGGCATCAAACCAGTCCTTTACATTGTCGGGTCTTACTCCGCCGGTGGGGACTATTTCGGCCTGCGGCAGCGGTGCTTTTATGGTTTTTACATATTGAGGACCCAGAACTTCTGCGGGGAATAATTTTACGAAATCGGCACCGGCATTTACTGTATTGATAATTTCGGTAGGTGTCATGGCACCGGATACAGTGACGGCCTGATAACGATTGGCTATGGCAAGCATTTGCGGATTGAGATTTGGACTTACAAGAAGTCTTGCACCGGCCAGCATCACGGCATTTGCTGTTTCGGCATCAAGGACAGTTCCAGCACCAACGACAATATCGTCGTGTTCATATTTTTTAGCCAGATAGGAAATAACTTCCACGGCATTGGGGACCGCCATTGTTATTTCTAACGCTTTGATACCGCCATTTACCGCGGCAACAGCGATCTTTTTAGCCTCGTCATTGTCATCTGTCCTGATTATAAGGATCATTTTACTGCTCATAATGGTCTGCATATTGTTGAATTTGCTGTTCATTGTTTAAGACTCCTTTTTATTTGATTACATTAAATTGCGGCTGTCTGCCGGATAATACGCGTATGATTTCCTCCGAAGCCATCACACCGGCGTTGGTTATTGCTTCTTTTGTATATGCACCGGCATGGGCGGTGAAAATGATGTTTTTCAGCTGAGTCAGTTTTGAATTTTTCAGAGGCTCATTTTTATAAACATCCAATGCGGCAAAGGCTATTTGTTTATTTTTTAGAGCAAGATAAAGAGCGTCCTCATCTATGAGTTCACCGCGGGCGGCATTTATCAGGACAGCAGTGTTTTTCATTGCTGCAAGACTGGTTTCATTTATCATATTGACTGTGGCGGGAAGAGCAGGAGCGTGGAGCGATATGAAATCCGCTTCCCGGAAAATTGTTTCCAGAGGTACATAGGCAATGCCGAATTTTTTTATATATTCCTGGTTGGGATAAAGATCGTACGCCAGAATTTTCATATCGAAAGCGGCGGCTCTTTTCGCCACTTCACCGCCTATATGTCCCATACCCACTATACCCAGTGTCTTTTTGCCCAGCTCGCAGCCGGTATATCTGTTCCAGCCGCCCTGTCTGACGGCGCTGTCCATGCCGGCTATGTTTCTGGCGGCACAGAGCATCAGTCCCAGTGTCAGATCGGCCACAGAGCTGCTGTTGGCACCCGGTGTGACAGTGACTGCTATACCGAATTCCCTGGCTGCTTCGATATCAATAGTATTATAGCCGACGCCCTGCTTGGCGATTATTTTGAGAGCGGGACTGCCCGCCTCTATGACTTTTCTGGTGACCTTGTCACTGCCGGCGACCATTGCGCTGGCACCCTTGATCCTGTCTATAAGCTCTTCTTCGGTCAGTGTCCGGTCAAATGGATTTAGCTCCAGCTTGTAGCCTTCATTTTTTAGAAGCGCCAAGGCTTCGTTCGATCTTGACCGCGCTCTTGAACCTATGACTATTTTTAGCGGCATATTCTCACTCCTTTTGATTTTCATAATTTATAAAAGCAAATTGCGTGCCAATACACATAAAAGCCGCAACGACGGGATAAATATAAAAAAAGACTACACATGCGGGTCAGTGTAGTCTTTAAAGACAGGATGTAAATTTTTGAGCATCAGCCATGATATTTTGTATATTTGCTGATCAAATCTGGTATTTTATTTTTTCATATAAGAATACGTTTTCTGAAAAATTTTTTCCAAAGCTTTTTTTCTTATAGCATATATTTTATAGATGGTTAAATGCTTCAAGAGGGAAACGCTTTTTACTGTATAACCATAAAAGAACAGATAATAAATTATAGATTTTTCTTCCTCACTCAAATAGTCTATGGAATACTTAAACAGAATATCATCAAAGGCAGATACATCACAAGGGAGATCAAAGGCATCCGATAAATGACAGGTATGCTTTTTCTTAAAAATAATTTTACTTGTAAGCTTAAATTTTTCATGTTTTAGGCTCTTTGATATATAAGACATGATTACCTTATCTGTTTTTACTGTGAAGTTCTCAAGATTTATCTTTTTTACTAATTCTATAATAAATAATTTTAAATCTTGCAAGGTATCTTCACCATTCAATTGGTAGCTATAACTATTTAACTGCACTGAAAATTTAGAAATTATTTCATTCATTGCAATTTGATCATTGTGGTGTACCAGAGCGATTAATTCACATAAATTCCTTTTCATATTCATTCCTCCTTGTAAATAAAGAGAAATAAATATAAGGTTTTTTAAGCGAATTACAAAAATATTCAGGTGGTGATTTTATGGAAAATATAATAACGGTATTGTCCGCAATAATAAATAAGACCGATAACGATTATTTGCTTTTTTCCATAGTTATTGCAGTTATTATTATTTCTGTGGTAATTCCATTGGGGTTATATTATCTGAAATGCAAATTCAATAAAAAAAATTAATAAAACTGATAAGGTGATCATGTACTATCAATGAAATGAGGTTTTATTAATTATGAACATTTTTTTAAATCCAGGGCATTCGCCAAATGGTGATCCGGACCCCGGTGCATGCAACTCAGCGCTCAGCTTACGCGAATGTGATATCGCATTATCTGTAGGCAGTAAAGTGCTTGAACTTCTGCGGCAGGACAGTTGCAATGTAAAGTTATTGCAAAGTGATAATTTGTGCGGAGAAACACCGTCGCAGCCCGACATCACATATGCTGCCAATTCCTGGCCGGCGGATATTTTTGTGTCGGTTCATTGCAACAGTTTCAATGGTGAAGCCCGTGGAGCAGAAACTTTAGTGTATTCCGGTTCGGCTAAAGGCTATGTTTTAGCCGATAATATTCAAAAAAATTTGATTGCGGCTATACAGGCTATAGATTCTGCGTTTACTGACAGGGGAATCAAAGAACGCAGCGATTTAGCAGTGCTTCGTTATACCGATATGCCTGCTGTGCTGATCGAATTAGGTTTTATTGATCAAAAAGACGATGCTTATATATTGACCGATCATCAGGATGAAATAGCCGCGGCTATCAGAAACGGAATCGATGAATACTGTAATATACCATAAAAATAAAAGCTGCTGCATGGAGTACATTGCCGCTTTAGGCAGCGGCTTTTTGCTTTATTATTCGCAGAAAATGCAGTATGGAATAATTAAAAAGCATTTTCTGCATAGAAGCTGAAACCATTTCGTAAATAATTTTATTTTTTTGGTAAAAATGTTAAAAAAATAAAAGCCAAATGCTCTTTATTAAATGTGTAGTGAAAATAAGCGATTATTTTCATTGTACAAATAAATTTTAATGAAACGGGGTTTTAAAATGTCAAAAGAAGAATTTCAGGTTCCGCAGAATGTAAAAATGAGTTTTGATGCCGAAAAAGTTTTTGGACCGAAAGAATCCGTAGACGAAATCATGCAGCTGCATCAGGAAGGAGAATATGCAGATATTTTAAGTTCCACGGATAACACGGAAAAATTGATCAATAACCTAATCAAGAACAAAGAAGCATTTGTTGAAATCAGTAAACTGGTAGACAGCAGCGCTGAAAGAAAAGTTATGCTGCCGATGCCAAAAGCTATGACAGTTGACTCTTTGGGCTCTATGAAACTATCTGCCGATGCTGCCACTGCCGCTCCAAACAGCACACCCGGCGGTGCCTACGTCATAAATCCAAATACGCTTTATACGGATTCAATTGCCGCCAAAGGGGATCAGCGCTGGTATGCCTTCCAGCTCACCGCCGAAAAGAAATTGACCGTTTACATGGCGCCTGTTGCCGATATCTCTGTCGATAACGATTTATATCTGTATAAATTTGATCAGATCAGCAGCTCCATTACCGTCGCTGCGGAATCTAAAAACAAAGCCGGTATGTATGAGCTTTTAAGCTATGTTGCTTCTGCAGGTATATATTTTATTTCTGTCAATTCTTATGCTTGCGATGCTGCGAATAGCTTTCAGATTATGGCCCGTATCAGTGATACATGGGACGAAGCCGAAGGTGACGACAGTATGGCTATGGCTAAAGAAATGCCGGTAAACAGTGAAATAATCGGTACATTGGATAATAGCATCGATCAGGATTGCCGGCTATGGCTTGTTAAAGAAACAGGAACTTATCAGTTGGAGCTTAGAGTTCCGGCGGACACCTTGAAATACCAGGTACAGATATTGTCCAGCAGCCAAAATCTGATTACTTCTATGGAACAAAATGCCAGAGTATTTTTTCCAAATGTAGCACCTGGCGGCTATTATATAAAGATTGTATCCGCTGACGGGCAAGTCGACCCCGCAGTAAAATATGATTTCTCAATGATTTTAATTCCTCCCGATATAATCGATACCAGCAAATATACAGGGATGCTCTCTCAGTCGGGTAAACAGCTTGTTGAATTTTTGCAGCCGGGCGCCGTGGCGGGGCTTGAACGCAATGCATTGACTGTAGACCGCAAAGAATTTAACCCGCAGTTTATAGATTTTTCCACCGGACGGCCCAGCATGCCTGGGTATCAGTGCGGCGGTCTGGGGGAAGTCAATACTCAATTTGACAATAAAAATTTGGGTGTTGGCACATATACATCTGACCTTATTAATGTTAATAATGCTATGATATGTATTGCTAAAAATGCTTTATATTTTTGGCAGCTCCGGAAAAAATTTTATCATGATTATCCAGCTGGTTATGGTCAGCCTGATCATACTTATCCCGGTGGCACGGATCAATATGGCACGCCTTACTATACCGGTGTTTGGAGAAGAGAAGGGTATTTACCAATTCAGTTTATTTTTGATGTTGATCAAATGAAAGTAGTCGATATGTATAATCCTAATTTCTTTTATGGTACTGCTGATTACACTGAGGTAAAGGGAAATGGGACACATACTTTTACTCTAAAATAATATAGCCATTAATTCGTATAAGGAACCGACTATAAATAATATAGCTGGTTCCTTGTATAGTTTATTTATGATAAGCATCTTCAAACGGCACCATTAGACTTTTAAACCATTTAGTATAATCAATGTTCCCATTAACATCTTGGAAACTGCTTAGCAGAGCATTGTTTTTTTCAGCCGGTGTTTGATCGCCTAACTCAGCCATAAATCTTTTTTTATATTCTTCATATTTCCAGGATAATGCTTTATCATCGACGGTTGCCAATGAACCACCGTTATCGCCGCCAAATTCACTAGTTAATATATTATTAGAATCGTCCCAGTAGTTGACTTCATTAAGCACTTCACCCTCTTTTCCTTTTTTAAACATATCAGTAATATAATCAATTAATTTAGTTGTTCCTACTACCGACATTTTTTTAGAATCATTTTCAACAGTCGGAGCTGTAAATAAAGATTGTTTTGCCGATTGTAATGCATCTATTATTGTATCAAAAACAGATGTATCCTTATAACATTTATTATACCCATTTATAGCTACCGCAATACTGCTTAAATGTATATTTAAATCTGCAGTCGCTGTTCCCATCCCTAACTGGTTATTTAATTCCATTGCCTTAAATTCTGGCAGTCGGCGTCCCAGTTCGTTAAAAGCGTTATTAACACAATTAATCATATCGTTTTCTGCTGGTCCTTTTCCGCCTAACTCTATTAACGCCTTAGCATCAATACCATTGGCAGTAAATTCTAAATTGGATTCATTAGCAGAAAGTGTTGATTTATCATAACGCAGTATCACATTTTTTCCTCCCAGTGTCGTTAAGTATGCAATAGCTTCTTCTGTCGGTTTCTGTCCTTTAGCCGTAACATCTATAATGGGTTTATCCGTGGAATTCATATAATCACTTAATGCCTGTAAATTATCATCATCATAATTATACTGCGAACCAGAAGTTTTATCTGTATTGCCGATTTTTTTCAGTATATCCATTAATGCAGAAATATCATCTTTATTAATTAATGGTGTATCAGAATTTGATTCAGATGATAATGTATCAGGGCTATTAGTTTTTACAGTATTAGATTGTTTAGTGCTTTCTTCTAAGAGCTGTATACGTTTTCTGAATAACTTATCCTTTACAGAATCTCTCTTGATATCAACATCAACGTTATAATCGGCCTGCCGCTGATTTTGTGTAAGCGGAGACTTTGCTTTAAATATGCTGTTAGGTGAACTTAAAGCTTTTCCGGTAAAACCAAATATACTTCCTTGACTTCGATTGATCATCGACATGTAAAAACACTCCTTTGCTAAAAATAAATAATGTACAGTGTATATTTTAGTTAAACATATATTGTTTTTCTTTTTTTATAATTAATTTAATTAAAAAAATTGATATATTATTCGTAAATATTTTTGTTTTAAAATTATTTATAATAATCATTGTCCCTATTAATATATAATGACTTACTGCTGATATACCATTCCTGTCAGATGGTTTAAACATTTATTGAAATCATCATCACTCTTTGCGTTTTGCAAATAGCTGATCAATATATCGTAGTTATTTGAGTGGGATTTATTGTCTAATTCCGCTGTAAGCCTTTTTTTATATTCTTCATATTTCCAGGATAATGCTTTATCATCGACGGTTGCCAATGAACCACCGTTATCGCCGCCAAACTCATTACTTAATATAGTATTAGAATCATCCCAATAACTACCTTCACTGAGCACTTCACCGGTTTTCCCCTTTTTGAACATATCGGTGATGTAGTCAATTAAGCTGGTAGTGCCAACTACTGACATTTTCTCTGAATCGTTTTTAACTTCCGGATCAGTAAATAAAGATTTTTTTGCTGCCTGTAAACTGTCTATTACTGTATCAAAAAAAGAGGGATCATTATAATTTTTGTTATAGGAATTTATATCTCTGGCAATGATGCGTAATCCCATACCTAAATGTGAAGCGGCTGTCCCCAGACCAAAAGCACCCTTTTGTTCAAGATTTTTATACTCTGGCAATCTTCGAGCAAGTTCGCTAAAAGTATTATTTATAACTTCAATAATATCTTTTTCAGCGCTATTTTTACTCTTTAATCGGAAAATAATATCAGCAGTAATATCAGGGGTTAGGCTGGGCGTTGAATTACCTGTTATACTGCGTATAATATCGCCTAATGTAGGCATAGTATCAGGGGTTTTGGGTGTTGAGTTATCGCCGGACGCAGCTGTTGTTTTACTAAGCTGCGCTCCCGGTGAGTCATTATTTCCTATTTTTGATGGATCGGCGATTGCGTCCTGTATATTTTTCTGCCCATCAGCGGCAGTATTTGCAGGCTGTTTACTATCAGTGTCTGCCTTATCAATTGCGTCTTTATTTTTTTCTATCAGGTCTATTAATGCTGAAACATCATCACTTCTATTTTTGAGTAATGGTGTACCGGTATCTGGGCTGGACAGCAAATCTTTCATGCCGCCGGTCTCTTTTAAAACATATGGGCTTTTAGACTTTTCTTCTAATAACTGTATACGTTTTCTGAATAACTTATCCTTTAGAGAATCTCCCTTGATATCAACATCAACGTTATAATCGGCCTGCCGCTGATTTTGTGTAAGAGGAGACTTTGCTTTAAATATGCTGTTAGGTGAACTTAAAGCTTTTCCGGTAAAACCAAATATACTTCCTTGACTTCGATTGATCATCGACATGTAAAAACACTCCTTTGTTAAAAATAAATAATGTACAGTGTATATTTTAGTTAAATATATATGGTTTTCCTTTTTTTATAATTAATTTTGTAAAAAACACTATATTATTCGTAAAATTGTTAATAAAAATGCTGTAATGAGCTATTTTAGCTCATTACAGCATTTTTATTAACAATTTTATTACAGTATTTCCATATACTGGCATAGACCTAAATAGGTTTTTTAAGTACATTATTAGTTTTGCCAAGGAAATTTATCTGTCAAAGCGGTCGTTTTTTACATTAATCCGACATGAAGCTTTATAGGAATATTATCACACAGAAGATCGATGCTTATAGTTTTCGGAACAGGCAGGGTGACCTGGCATTCAGTATCACTCATTAAAAGAGTCGGCGGAGATATATCAAGACCTTCAACATCTATTTTGCTGAACTGAGTACATGCGTTGGCGCAGACCATATTGCCCATTTCCGATAGTGCACTTAAAGCAAGATCATTAAATTCAGTGACTTCCATGCCCATCATCATTTTTGCTGCGACTTTTTTTGCACTTTCTTTGTCCATTGTTATTAAAATTGCACCCTTTATCGAACCGACTACTGCTATATTGAGTAAAATGCCCTTATAAGAAAATAAAGGACCGGTCAATGAAAGACTGGTTTTTTCTACGTTTTGAATGCCAATTTGCGGTAAAATTTCTTTGAAAGCTGTCAGGACTGGATTGATGATATTTACATCCATAGTGTCGCTCCTTTTTTAAAGCCAACACCCAGAAATATATCGCCATAATCCGTTTTAGACAGTGATTGCTCTATTTTTAAACTGGGGCTGACCAGCTCGGCGAGTTCACCATGGAACATACTGGGCGGAGAAACGCGCAGCCCAAGAGCTTTTTCTTTTTTATTGAGCATCGAACAGGCTCTCCCGCCGATTATATTGGCAAGCTCAGAAACCACAGCCAGCATTTCTTCGGAATTTTTTGGAGCGCGGTGCAGAATTGCTTTTGTAAGATTATTTGAAGTTTCAGTGGAAAGGTCCATGATCATTGTACCGGTATATTGTCCGGTTATGCCTATTATAGAAGTGATCCCTTTGGAAATATATGGTTCACTTATGGAGGAATTTTCGGCGAAGGAAAGCGGACTTTTTGCCATTCTTGTTATATTCTGGGAAAGTGCCTCTTTGAATGCTTCCAAACCTGTACGCAACAATTCTTCAAAAAGATTATCGGGGGAAAGGACCTTGTCTATAACTGAAAACAGCTCAGCAGCCTCGAATGGTTTTTGTACATAACCGGCTATGCCGATACGTTTGGCCTGCATTTCTGTTTCATAATCCTTCATAGAACTGGACAATATTATTTTAACATTGGGATCGTTGTGTAATAGGGCGCGGCTCACTTCAAAGCCGTCATGTCCGGGCATCGCTATATCCATGGTGACAATGTCGGGCTTTTTTCTATTGTACATTTCTACAGCAGTGTCGAGAGAATCAGCTTCAGCGATGACTTCATAATTTCCTTCACTGAAAATATCTGCAAGCAGTGTACGGGAAAATGGAGAATCATCTACTATCATAATTTTTACTGCCACAATATTGGCTCCCTTATAAATATATTTTCATAATATATTCGACAAAAAATATTAAAACCTTTTATTGTTTTGTGACAGAAAAGTATCAATGATTGTTTAAAATAGGGAATTGCGATCTCTGAGAAGAAAAATATCTTGCTGATTAAAAATACTCGTTATGGTAAAATATAGAAGTATATTGATTGCGATAGGCAATAATTTTGTAAGGAGCATTATTCATGAAAATATTAGTTACCGGTGGTGCCGGTTTTATAGGCAGCAATTTTGTTTATTATCAGCTTGACAAATATAATGATGAAGTAATATGCCTTGACTTGCTGACCTACGCAGGCAATCTGTCAACACTGGAAAGAGCACTGCAAAATGAAAAGTTTAAGTTTATAAAAGGCGATATAGCAGATAGAAAATTTATTTATGAACTCTTTGAGGCAGAAAAACCGGATGTGGTTGTCAATTTTGCAGCAGAAAGCCATGTCGATAGATCGATAGATTCACCAGAAATCTTTCTGCGCACCAATATAATGGGGACAGGCGTTTTGCTGGATGCGTGCCGAAAATATGGTATAAAGCGCTATCATCAGGTTTCTACGGATGAAGTTTATGGTGATCTACCGCTTGAAGCTGCTGATATGTTCTTTACCGAAACCACTCCTCTTCATGCATCAAGTCCATATTCAGCTTCGAAGGCATCGGCTGATCTTTTGGTACAAGCTTACTGCCGTACATACGGAATGCCGGTGACCATTTCCCGCTGTTCTAATAATTATGGACCTTATCATTTCCCGGAAAAACTAATTCCGTTGATGATAGCAAACGCATTTAATAATAAACCTCTGCCTGTCTACGGGAAAGGTGAAAATGTGCGTGATTGGCTCTATGTAAAGGATCATTGTGAAGCGATTGATCTTATTGTCAGAAAAGGAAAAGTGGGAGAAGTTTATAACATCGGCGGACATAATGAGAGAACAAACCTGCAGGTGGTGGAAACTATATTGAAAGAATTGGGCAAGTCACGGGAACTTATTGAATTTGTCACAGACAGACCGGGGCATGACAGAAGGTATGCTATTGATCCATCGAAAATAAGAAAAGATTTGGACTGGCAGCCGCATACTTTATTCGACGAAGGGATAAAGAAAACGATAGATTGGTATATGCGGCATAAAAAGTGGTGGGAAGATATAATGAATGGTTCGTATAGAAATTATTACAATAAAATGTATAATGACCGTTGAAGATAGTTTTATCGGTGCAAATTAAAAAATAGGTGTATTCATTTTAACAAAGAGATTTTTGTCCGTTAATAATGGATTCTATCTATATATACTGGTGATGGTATACAAGTGAGCAAATTGATAAACTTGGCGGATAAGGCAATGTATACAGCTAAAAAGTTCGATAAGAATAAATATATGTTTGTTTCATAATACTAAAAAAGGTGCTGCCTGCAATAAAGCAGGAGCACCTTTTTGTTTGGATTTATTATCTTTTATTGCTGCTCATATTGTTGATAGGCGGTCTTTGCAAATCGTTATCTATTTTATACTCTTTGGTGAGGTTTCCGTCAACTTTAGTATAGGCGGTATTATTGTCAACCCAGCTTTCATAGATGTGCCCATTGATTTCTTTTTTGCTGTAGGAAGTGGGATTGGTGTCGGCTTCGCGATAGATGCCCTTTTCACTGCTGCTCATATTCGTAATCACAAAATTTGAATTTGCGGGACTTGCCTGTGCCGCCCCTGCAAGAGAAACCCCAAATAATACTGCTGCCAACATAAATAAATTCTTTTTCATTATAAACATCCTCTCGTATATATTATTTTATTATTTAATAACTTTTTGTTTGTGATATTATAATACTATCATACATAATAAAAGTAAAGTAGTAATTTTAATATTATTAAATATAAAATAGATACTAAAGTTTATATTCTTGATAAAAAAATTTAGAAAAAATTTATTTTTATGACATAGATTTGCAACAAATAGCTTATGCAGTGGTAATATAATATACAAAATAAAGGCAGTGATGCTATATAATGGCAGTTAATGCTTCGGGACAGAAACATATAGATCAGTGTCTGTATGAACGATAAGGCAGATATCATATATTGCAATGTATTTTGTTTTGATAAAAAAAGCGAAGAGCGGAGAAATGTTATGCAATTGACTAGTCTGGCAAAAACAAAGAGAAGACGGATTATCATTATCGGTATTATTATGGCTGCGGGAATATCCTTTGTGGGAATATATCATTTATTTTATCAAAAGCAGGTACAAAATGAGAAAAAATTGGTTACAGCAGTGCATGTCGTAAGTGCTGAAAAAAAAGATCTTCTTAAAAATATTTCGCTTGTTGGGCAGACTGTGCCAAAAGCACAGGTAGATATTGCGGCAAAATATCCGGGAAAAATAGAAAACGTCAGCGCTGCACTTGGACAGCAGGTGTCATCGGGGCAGGTTTTGATCAGGGAAGATGCCGACGATGCGGCATTGACTGTTTCTGTTGACCAGCATGCGTATAATCAGGCAGTAGCTGATGCGAGAACAACACAAGTGCAGCTGAATGCAAATTATGATAAAGCAAAGGCTGATTATGACAAAGCGTTTGCAACATACCAGCGGAATAAAAATGTTTATGATGTAGGCGGGATTTCCGCGGACGATATGGATACGGCACAGCAGCAGGTGGAAGATGCCAGAGCCGCTTTAAATTCAATAGAAAATCAGATGGATGGAGGAACAGCGTCATCTGTCACATCAGCACAAGAAAATATCGCCAAGGCAAAAAGTTCTTTGGCAGCGGCACAGAAACAAAAAAATGATATGTATTTGACTTCATCGATAAACGGAACGATAGGTTATCGCCAGGTTGAAGCGGGAGATATGGTGACAGCCGGGCAGAAACTTTTGAGCGTATATGATAATAGTGTAATGTATGTGGATTATCAGGTATCAGAGCAGGATCTGCCTGCTTTTTCACTGGGGAATTCTTTGTCTGTGAATATCGAATCACTGAGCAACAGTTTTGACGGCAGTATTATATATATAAGTCCGACAATTGATTCATCGACAATGACGTATGTGCTCAGAGTTTCTGTAGAAAATCCCGACGGACTGCTCAGAGGCGGGATGTTTGCACATGCCGTGCTGAAAAGCATATTGCGCAGCAATGTAATAACGGTGCCGAAGGCAGCAGTAATAGCTAAGAATGGGAAAAATTATGTTTTTATCATTAATGCGGATAATACGGTAACACAAAAAGAAATTTCGGTCGGAGCATCGGGAGACGAGGATGAAGAGATCATCAGCGGGCTTTCAGACGGAGAAAATGTAGCCGTCGATAATTTGTCCCGTCTGAAGGATGGCATGAAAATAAATCCTTTGGGTGACGGGAGCGATGGGCAGTGAATATTACCAGGTACTGTATAAAAAAACCTATAGGGATTTCAATGATCGTTCTGTTTTTTGTGGTGCTTGGTCTGTTCAGCTTTTATCGCATCGGCGTGGAGCTGCTGCCTGCTATTAATATTCCCTATGTCACGGTGACAGTCAATTATCCGGGTGCTGACTCTGAAGAGATAGAGCAGGACGTAATAAAACCTCTGGAAAATTCGTTATCTTCTCTTACCAATTTAAAACATATGACAGCTGTGGCCAGACCGGAGAAAGCGCAGATCACTCTGGAATTCCAGTTTTGGACAAATATAGACGCTGCGGCCATTGATACCAGTCAGTATGTCAATGCTGTTTTAAATAAGCTGCCAAATGGTATCCAAACGCCGACAGTATTGAAGCGGGATGTTGACGCATTGCCGATTCTTGAGATATCGGTTTTGTCTGACAGACCGCTCGGAGAGGTTTATACTGTCGCCAATGATACTTTTGTTGAGCAATTGCAGCGTGCAGGCGGTGTTTCCGACGTTCAGCTCGGCGGCGGCAGAGATAAGGAGATAGCCGTTAATGTTGACAAAGATAAATTGGCATATTTTAATTTGTCGCTGGCGCAGATCGTTTCACGCATCGAACAGGAAAATGTAATGACCCCGGCAGGATCTGTATTTGATTCCCAGTCGGAAACGAATGTTCGTCTGACAGCGCAGTTCAAGTCCCCCGAAGAGCTGGCGGCAATACATGTGAATAATGGAAAAAATACGGCGATCCCTCTTTCGAGCATAGCCGATGTGCAGGAGCAGGATAAGCGGGTAACAAGATATGCAAGGACCAACGGGCAGGATGCGGTTTCCTTATCTGTATATAAAAACAGTGATGCCAATCTTGTGGATACTACAAAGGCTGTTATGCAGCAGCTTGATACTCTGCGGAGAGATTATCCGAATTATCAATTTGTTGTGATCACAAATTCATCCACCTATGTGGAAGACGCCTTGCATAATACCCTGGAAGCGCTGATTGAGGGACTTTTTACCACTGGGTTGGTATTGTTTTTATTTCTGCGCGGCTGGCGATCTACCATAGCTGTGCTCATAGCTATTCCTACATCGTTGATAACGACTTTTTTTATGATGTACGTGGCGGGATTTACATTCAATATGCTGTCCTTGATGGGGATGTCATTGTGTGTCGGTATATTGGTGGATGATTCTATCGTTGTTTTGGAAAATATCAACAGACATTTAAAAAAGGGAAAAAATGCTGAACAGGCAGCTGAGGACGGAAGGAACGAAATCGGTACGGCGGCGATAGCGATTACTTTATGTGATGTTGTTGTATTTATGCCGATAGCTTTTATGAACGGCATGACAGGTCAGTTTTTTCGACAGTTCGGCATGACGATAGTTTTTGCTACACTTTGCTCATTAGCCATATCATTTACTTTGACACCGATGCTGGCGGCACGATTTTATAAAAATGGGATTGGTGAGCCGCCGCAGGGTAAGTTATGGGATTTTTTCAATAATCTGGGCAATAAGATCATCATACATTATGGCAAAATATTGAACTGGAGTTTTTTCCATCCCAAAAAAATTACGGTTGCCGTAACAGTGATATTCTTGCTGGCTATCAGTCTCTACTATCCTCTGGGATTCATAGGTGGAGAATATATGCCGAAAACGGATGAAGGAAGTTTTCGAATAATGATGCAGTTTCCCGTGGGGCAAAATATCGATGCGACAAATGACAAAATAAGAGAAGCCGAAAATTATTTGATGCAGCAGCCCGAAGTCAAGAATTATTTGTCAAGCATCGGACAACCGGCAGGAAATTACGGTGCTGTGAGTGTGCAGCTGACAGACAAAAATACCCGTGAAAATATATGGCAGATCACGGATCGTGTGCGGTCATATTTGAAAAAACAATTTCCTGATGCCGCAGTTCAGGTCAATGTATCAGAAAACTCTATGCCAGGAATTTCAGGCGGTACAGGTACCGGTAATTCAGCGGGAAATACAGCGCCTATTCAGATAGAAATAAGCGGGAACGATTTAAATAATACAGTGCAGGCTTCATATAAAGTGCAGGACGCTTTGAATAATATTGACGGGATTAAAGATGTACGCAGTTCATATACAGAGGGAGCTCCTGAATTGCGGCTTGTTGTAGATAGAGAAAAACTGCGGTATTTCAATACTACTGCCAATAATATTCAGAATGTATTTTCCGGTGCCATTGCTGGATCACTGGCAGGATATTTGATGAATGATCCCAACAATGATCATCAGGATACCGATATATATGTAAGGTTAAAGGGAAGCGACGGGTTTAAAGAGTCGGACATACGCTCTATTCCGGTAAGTACGGCATCCGGTCTTATCCGGCTGGGCGATATTGCCAATGTAAAATACGATGCGGGGCCGGTGATGCTCCGGCGGGTCGATAAAAGAGAGGCTATAAATATTTCGGCCAATATAAGCGATGATCGCTCATTGCAGGATGTATTATCACAGATTTCCGCAAAACTGCCGGCGCAAAGTATGGGCAGCGGTGTTTCCTATCGGTTTACGGGACAGGCGGACAACATGAAGGATACTTTCACGGAAATGGGGCAGGCCATAGCTTTGTCACTGCTTTTGGTATATATTCTTCTGGCGGTTTTATATGAATCATTATCGACGCCATTCATAAGGATGCTGTCTTTGCCGTTTGGTTTGATAGGAGCATTTTTCTTTTTGGCAGTGACAAAAAATACAATCAATCTGTATTCCTTATTGGGAATTCTTGTCATGGACGGAGTGGTGGCAAAAAATGGTACTTTGCTGCTGGATTATACACTGACACTTATGCAGCGCGGAAAAAATGCGAGAGATGCGGTAGTCGAAGCGGCTAAAACAAGAATAAGACCTATCTTTATGACATCAATAACAATGGTGACCGGTATGCTGCCGACAGCGCTGGCCATAACACCCGGATCGGAAACGCGAGTGAGTATGGCGTGGGTGGTCATAGGCGGGCTTTTATCTTCTACCTTTTTCACCTTGGTCGTTATTCCGCTTATATTTGTATATTTATCGCAGGCTCATTTTTCAATAAGTTTCCTTTCGGCTTTTTGGCAGAAATTTGCAGTCAGCAAAAAAAAATGATATAAAAAAACAGCAGCCCTGATGATGAGCTGCTGTTTTTCTAGTCATACGGAGTGTGAAACTGCGTGGGAAAACTTCTCGTCAGCTTTTTTATAAACATATTCATGGACCCCTATGACATTAACAAGCAGAAGAAAACTGGTAGAAAAAAACAACATTCTTATGCCGAAATGTGCGGCTATCTGCCCGCCAAAAACGGAGCCGCAGAAAACTCCTAAAAATTGGGCAGTTTGATTATAACTGAACATACGTCCTGCTATCTCTGAAGGAATATTTTGCTTCAAGATAGTATTGATCGACGGAAGCATGGCGCCGGTGGCTATGCCTATAAGAAAGCGCAGCCCCATGAGCTGCCATTCATTTTGGACAAAGGCCTGTGGTATGAAGAGTATTGCTGCACAGATAAGGGCAACCAAAATCACTTTATGTGCGCCGACTTTGTCTGATAACCTGCCAAGCCAGGGTGCGGCCAGTATACTGGAAAGTCCGGAGGATGCGAAGACCAATCCGGAGATAAATGCCAGATGGTCTGTATGCGGGGATAAGGTGGATATATAGACTGTTATAACCGGTTCTATTGAGAAAAGAGCCATCTGGATAATAAAAGTGGTGACAAACATCCCGGCAATCAAAGATTTATCACTCAAAGATTGCCAAATATCGGTAAAAGACATGAGACTTTTTGCCGAGGGGGTAAAATCTTCGTGGACGAAGAAAAAAGTCAGGAGAAATGCGGTGAACAGTAAGAGCCCCATCACAATAAAAATACTGCGTATTCCTAATATCTCTACGAGATAACCACCGATGAGCGGACCTAAAAGCATGCCGCTGACGGCACCTGTAGATAATGTACCCAGCGCCCAGCCAGCTTTGCCCTTTGGCGATTGCGTGGCAATCAGTGTTATGGAACCGGAGTTATAACCGGAGATGGTTCCCATCAGTATGCGCAGACCGACCAGTTGATATACTGAATTTGCCAGACTGATGCTCCCTACAACGATGGCCATACCGAAGCTTGCTCTTAAAAGCATAGGTTTTCGTCCATATTTGTCAGCTAATTTTCCCCAAAACGGAGAAAAAAAGGCCATGACAAATGTCGTACTGCCAAAAGCGATTCCCGACCATGATTCGATATCGGCCAGGTTGTGTATACCCAGCTTTTGGATAAAAAGAGGCAGTATAGGCGCAACCTGGCTCAGTGCTGAGGAAGTGGCAAAGGAACCCAGCCAGCAGATAAATAAATTTCGTTTCCAATTTTCCATGATAGCACCTGCTTAAAATTATTCTTTTTCAACGGCTTCTACACCGTATATAAATGTCTGGACCAATAATAGATAGCTGTCTTCTTTGGCGATAGGCTGATGAAACCATCCCGATGCTTCTAGAGACACGAAACCGTGCATGATACTGCGCAGACCGCGCACAGCGTGGGTAAGATACTCATCGCGCAGCTGATACTGCGAGAGAACCTTGAATAAAACATCCATGAGATCCCGGGAAGCTGCCTTAAATTTTTCATCTTCCTTGCATTCCCAGGCAAGTGATATTATTGCCTGATATTGCCCCGGAAATATCAGGGCAAATTGCCGATAAGCCTTAGCTACTTCTAAGACAGCATCATCGCGCGATTGACCTATGGCAGCATGTGTCAGATATTGCTTTAAATGTGCGTTTGCATAGATTACAAGCTCACATTTTAAGTGAAACAGGCTGTCTATATGATTATAAAGAGACTGTTTTTTGATATTGAGCTTTGCTGCTATATATGTTAGAGTCACTGTATCAAGACCATTTTCATCGGCTATTTTTGCTGCTGTTTCAACGATAGCAGCAGTGCTGAGCTTGGCACGCATTATAAAATCACTCCTAAGAAAATCACTCCGAAAACTGACATAATACATCTTAAAACTTACTATGTCAGTTGTCAAGCAAAATATATTCTTAAAATATAAAACTCTATTTATAAAGTGAAGGTACAGGGAACATATACCTTCTGCTTTACAAATAGAGTTTTTAAAAGGATGCTGGTGAAATAAAACAATCAGCACAATAAAATAAATTTCAATGGAAGAGAAAAGTCATTATGCGAAAAAGATCATCGCAGAGCAACTGTTTCTATTTCTATGAGCATATCCTTAGGCAGACGTGCCACTTCCACACAGGAGCGTGCGGGGCATGTTCCTGTAAAATATTGTCCATAGATTTCGTTGACTTTGGAAAAATCATTCATGTTTTTGATGAAGACAGTGGTTTTTATTACCTTATCCATTGAAGAACCGGCTTCTTCCAGGACAGCTTTCAAATTATCAAGCACTTGTTTTGTCTGTGCTTCAATACCTTCGGCAATTTCTCCTGTTTCGGGAATAATGGCGATCTGACCTGATGTGAAAATCAATTTGTCAAAGATGGATATTGCCTGTGAATATGGTCCCAAAGCGGCAGGTGCTTTGGCAGTGTGGATTTCCTGTTTCATACTTCATGCTCCTTATATGTTATTAACTGTAAAATAAATTCACGGGGAATTATTGCCCGGTGAACGAATTGCCATATATGACTTATATTGAAGAAAAAATTTATTGACGTGAAGCCCAGTGACATAAAGCGCCTGTATATTGATTGAGCTTGAATGAAGCAGCCACGGCCTTTTGCATGAAGGTCTGAGTATGATTGAAAGCTTCATGGACACTAAGTCCTTTTGCCAGGCAAGCTGTCATTGCGGCAGAGAAACTGCAGCCTGCGCCGCTGTTATAGACGTTGGCTAATTTCGGTTTTTCCTCGATAAGAAAATCTTTGCCGTCGAAAAGTACATCTGTCATTTTTTCTGAATCGAAGCGGCTGCCCGATTTTATGACGATATTCTTAGCGCCGAGCTTATGAATATTGATGCAAGCCTGTTTTATGTCATCAAGGCTTTCTATACTCTCCATATCGGCCAAATATGCTGCTTCCAGAGTGTTTGGCGTTATGACATCGGCATATTTCACTAAATTTGCTTTTATGACCGCGGCTGCTTCCGGCACCATTATATCATCTATGCCTTTGCAGACCATGACGGGATCAATGACAATATTTTTAAATTTATATTTTTGAATAGAGTCAACCACTAAGTTGACAAGAGCAGCTGAACCGAGCATGCCTGTTTTAATGGCATCCGCGCCTATACCGCCGCCGACAGTGGCTATCTGACGTTCGACAGTAGCAATGTCGATGGGAAATATATCGTGAGCCCAGTCTGTGGGAGCTTGAGCCACTATGACGGTAAGTGCCGCCATTCCGTAGACACCTATTTCTTCAAAAGTTTTTAGATCTGCTTCCATGCCGGCGCTTCCGGAAGTATCCGAACCGGCAATAGTCAGCGCTTTAAATTTTTCTGCCATGCGATCACCCTTATCAGTCAATATTGTCCGCTGTGATGCGGTATGAATAAAATTATAGATAGCAGGAGGTAAAAAGTCAATTACTTTACCGTGCTTATAATGCTTGACATAAGGGGAAAATAAACTTATAATATCTATGTTCGGGACGTGGCTCAGCTTGGTAGAGCACTACCTTGGGGTGGTAGGGGTCGTGGGTTCGAATCCCGCCGTTCCGACCATAGAGAAAAAGACAGGCAGGGCATGGCTTTTTGCATGACTTGTTTTTAGCGGCATGATATTTTTTGAAGAAGCTGGAAGCCAATTTGGTTTCCGGTTTTTTTGTGCGTCTGTGATAATATATATACAGCTTTTCCGTCAAAAAACTATAATATCATAGCAATGTTTTATAGTTTGTTATATAATAAAATAATGAATGTTATTCGTAAATAAAAGAGGTGTGACGTTTGTATCCGGTAAATTTGATCCTTGATGAAAAAGCCTGTGTGGTCGTTGGCGGAGGAGAGGTCGCTTATCGTAAAATAGAAGGGCTTTTGTCAGCCGCTGCCGCGGTTACTGTCATTGCTCCGGACATTACGGAAAAGCTTTTTTCCATGTATGAGAAAGGCCTTTTTGCCTGGGTGAAGAAATCATATGAGGATGGTGATATAAAAGGCTTTTTTCTGGCCGTTTGTGCTACTGATGACGAAGAGATAAATAGAAGAGTCGCAGCCGAGGCAAAAAAAGAAGGTATTCTGATAAATGTTGTGGACAGGCTTTCTTTATGTGATTTTGCTATGCCGGCTGTTATAAGACGCGGTGATCTGCTGGTGACTTCATCAACAAACGGCAAAAGTCCTGCCATGGCGAGGGAAATACGCCGGGAACTGGAGAAGTTCCTTGATGCGGGGTATGCACCGTTCATCGAGATAATGGCAGGGCTGAGAAAGGAAGCAATGACCGTGATACCGACATTCCGGGAGCGGGAAGAGTTTTGGCGGAGCACACTTGATGAGAATATATTGAAAATGGTACGTGAAGGTAAGCTTGGAGAAGCGGAGGATAAGATTCGTAATGCAATTAGCAGTTTTGGGCCTCAATCATAAAACGGCACCGGTTGATGTGCGTGAAAAATTTTCTATCAGTCAGGAAAGCGTTATTGACGGACTTCGCCATATAGACGATTACGGAGCGATATTGGAAGCTGTGATTTTATCTACATGCAATCGCAGTGAAATTTATGCGGTTTTGGATGACGGCGATGACGGAAAAGATATATTGAAGCAGTTCCTTTTTGATTTGACCGGCAATGAAGATGAGATCGACTGCTATTTGTATTATTATCCTGATTATGCATGTATCAGGCATTTGTTTCAGGTGGCGTCCAGTCTGGATTCTTTGATCATCGGAGAAGGACAGATATTGAGCCAGGTGAAAAAGGCGTATGCCGTCGCCAGAGAAAATTCGGCAACGAGTACGGTTCTCAATACTTTGTTTCATCGGGCGATAACCACGGGAAAGAGAGTACGCACCGAAACGCATATAGCGTATAATGCCGTATCGGTCAGTTATGCTGCGGTCGAACTTGCCAAAACAGTATTCGGCGGCAGCCTCGGCAATTCTTCTGCGCTTATTTATGGTGCCGGCGAAACGGCGGAATTGACAGCAAAAAATCTTCTGGGCAAGGGAATACAGAAGATATATATAGCAAACAGACACATTGAAAAAGCACGTATGCTTGCAGAAAAATTTGCCGGGAAGGCAGTACCGTTTGATAAGGCTTTTTCCAATGCGGAGGGAATAGATATAGTTGTCACGTCCACAGGGGCGCCTCATTATGTGGTAAAGCCGTGGGAAACACAGCAGTTTATGGCCAGAAGAAAAGGGCGGCCGCTGATATTTATTGATATAGCAGTACCGCGTGATGTTGATCCGGATGTCGCTAATATAAAAGGTGTGCTTTTATATAATATAGATGATTTAAAAGCTGTGGTGGAGGATAATATAAAACGGCGCGGCGAAGAAGCAAAAGTTGCGGATAAAATAATAGCTGAGGAAGTCGATGATCTTGTGGAACGTTTTCGTTATCTGTCGTTCAGACCGGTGATGGTTCTGCTGACGGACAAGGCGGATCGGATAAGGCGGCGTGAAGTGAGGCGTGCTATGAATAAGTTGGAAAATATTACACCTGCTCAGGAACGTGCCATGGAAAATATGTCAAAAATGATAGTGCGCAAGCTTCTTCGTGAACCTATGACCAAGCTGAATAGTTCGGCAGGAACGGTACAAGAAGAATTTTATATAGAGGCTATGAAAAAATTATTCAAGCTGGATATGCTTAAGGAGAAGAACAGTGAAAAACAAGATAGTTATAGGTACGCGCAGCAGTAAGCTTGCTTTGTGGCAGGCTGAGTATATTGCAGGCTGCATACGGAAAAAGTATCCGGAAAAAACTGTGGAACTTTTGCATATTACTACCAAGGGGGACAAAGTTCTTGATGTGCCGCTGGCAAAAATAGGCGGCAAGGGTCTTTTTACCAAGGAAATAGAAACTGCCATGCTCGAAGGTGAAATCGATATAGCTGTACACAGTCTTAAGGATATGCCGACACAGCTGCCGGACGGACTTGTTTTGGCGGCTGTAACAGAACGGGCCGATGCTGCCGACGCGTTTGTCAGCATCAAATATGAAAAATTTACTTCTCTGCCGAAAGGCGCAAGAGTGGGTACTTCCAGCCTCAGGCGCAAGGCGCAGCTTTTGCATGTGAGACCGGATCTTCAGATAGGCAGTCTGCGCGGCAATGTAAATACAAGGCTGGAAAAATTGGAACAGGGATATTTTGATGCGATCATCCTGGCGGCAGCGGGACTTAAAAGGTTAGGGTTTGGAGCAAAGATACGGGAATTGCTGCCAAAGAGTCTCTGCCTGCCGGCAGTGGGGCAGGGAGTTATGGCAGTTGAAGCGCGTGAGGATGATGATGCAATGCGTGATCTGCTGCAGTTCCTGCATGATGAAAAATCATGGCAGGAGGCAATCGCTGAGAGAGCTTTTCTGGCAAGAGTGGAAGGCGGCTGTCAGGTGCCTGTGGGAGTGCATGCCGTCGCTGCCGACGGAGTGATCACTGTGGAGGCAGTAATAGCATCCTTGGACGGAAAACAGTTGTTTCATGACAGAGAGTCAGGTCCGGTTTCTTCCGCAGCTGAACTCGGCAGAAAAGCGGCAGAAAGACTGCTTGATGAAGGTGGGCTGGCAATTATGCAGGAAATAGGACTTCTGTGCGATTAGGCAGATTGGTTTTGCATATTGCGGAAAATAATATCTTGATATTAGTGCGGAGGAAAAAATGGCGGGAATTGTTTATCTTATAGGTGCCGGACCGGGCGATGCCGGACTCTTGACAATAAAGGGAGCAGAATGCATAAAAAAGGCTGACATAATAGTCTATGACTATTTAGCCGATAAGAAATTACTTGCTTATGCCGCGAACGGAGCGGAACTGATATATGTGGGAAAGCAGGCAGACAAGCACACGATGCGGCAGGAAGAAATAAATCAGCTGCTGGTGGATAAAGCCGGGGCAGGAAAAACGGTAGCCAGGTTAAAAGGCGGCGATCCTTTCGTGTTTGGACGCGGCGGTGAGGAAGCACTGGCTCTCAGAGAGAATGGACTGCCGTTTGAAATAGTTCCGGGTGTCACGTCGGCTATTTCCGCGGCTGCTTATGCCGGAATACCGGTTACACACCGTAAAGTGGCGGCATCATTTGCTGTCATCACCGGTCACGAAGATCCGACCCGCAGTGCGTCGGGGATAAATTGGCGTAATCTTGCGGTCGGCATAGACACATTGGTATTTTTGATGGGAGTAGGCAATCTGCCGCATATAACCAAACAGCTTATCGCAAACGGCAGAAAACCGGAAACTCCGGCAGCCCTTGTGAGATGGGGAACTAAGGCTCAGCAGGAAGTATTGGTGACTACTGTGGAAAATGCCGCGGCTGATGTGGAAAAGCATGGACTTAAGCCGCCGGCTGTTTTTATAGTCGGCGATGTCGTCAACTTGAGGGATTCATTGAGATGGTTTGATAATAAGGAGCTGTTTGGCAGAAAAATTCTGGTCACGAGGGCAAGAGAGCAGGCTTCAAAATTGACAGAAGGACTGGAACAGTATGGTGCCGCATGTGTGGAAGCACCTGTCATCAGTATTGAAGATCCGGATGATGATTTTGCAGGGCTGGATAATGCCATTGAAAATATCAGTACATATGATTGGATCGTATTCACCAGTGTAAATGGCGTGGCGAGATTTTTTGAACGTCTGGCTGATAAGAAACTGGATACACGTGCTTTGGGAAAAGCGTATATAGCGGCTATCGGCAGCAGTACGGAAAAGGAACTCAGCCGTTGCGGCATCAGAGCGGATGTTGTACCGTATGACTTTTGCGCGGAAGGTATATTGGCAGAGCTGGGAACACGTATCGAAAAAGGGACAAAAATACTCATTCCCAGAGCCAAAGAGGCACGATCTGTACTTCCAGATGAGCTGACTAAGGCCGGCGCAAGGGTGGATGTAGTCCAATGCTATAAAACAGTGACTGCTGCATCATCTGATGACGATATTGAAGGCAGGCTGGCGGCGGGAGAAATAGATGCTATTACATTCACCAGCTCCTCTACCGTAACGAATCTTCTTAAGCTGCTTGGCAACAAGACAGAATTGATCAATAATGCTGTTGTGGCCTGCATTGGGCCTATCACGGCACAAACATGCCGTGAAAATGGAATAAAACCTGATGTTGTTGCACAGAAGTATACTATTGCCGGTTTGATAGACGCTGTCCGCAGATTTTATGAGTGAATAGATTGAATTGACAAGCAAACTATGCGTTGTTATAATGAAAAAATATTATATTATTGTAATAATCTGGTAAATTATTTAAAAGGGTGGATGCGGTTTATGAAAGTGACAAAGAAAATTGCGGCTATAATCGCTGTATGTGTGCTGACTATCGGCACAGCTTTGATTGCCGGCTGCGGCGGTTCTGCCGATTCGGACAAAAAAGTACTGCGTGTGGGACTGGAATGCGCGTATGCCCCATTTAACTGGGCGCAGAATGACGATGCTAACGGAGCGGTAAAAATAGCGGATGCGGACCAATATGCCATGGGATATGATATTTTAATGGCTAAAAAGATCGCGGACGGCATGGGCTATAAGCTGGAAATTCATAAGATGGAATGGGACGGATTGATTCCGGCTGTTAATACAGGTAAAATAGATGCTGTAATCGCCGGTATGAGCATAACTGAAAAACGCAAACAAACAGTGGACTTTTCCGACGTATATTATAATGCTTCGATCGTTGCTCTTGTAAAAAAAGACGGCAAGTATGCCGAAGCAAAAAGTGTTGCTGATTTAAAAGGCGCAGTGGCAACATCTCAGCTCAATACGGTATGGTATGATCTGATTGATCAGATTCCAAATGCTGATAAGCAGCCGGCAATTGATAATGTGCCGGGGATGGTGGTAGCTTTGACTTCCGGCAAGGTAGACGTTTTGGTTTTGGACAAACCTACAGCCATGGCGGCGGCTTATGCCAATCCCGATCTAAAAATGCTGGACTTTAAAGATGAAGGCGGATTCAAAGCATCCACGGAAGATGTGGAAATGGGCATAGCGGTAAAAAAAGGCAACAGTGAGCTGCTGCAGAAGATAAATGAACAGCTTGCAAAGATCAATGAAGATGACCGTGCGAAAATGATGGAAGAAGCAATAAAGGACCAGCCTTTGGCTAAATGATCTGAAGATGGCACAAAGATGTGAGGGAGCGGTGTAAAAACTGCCCCTCATATTTTTTTATGGTTTAATTGCGGTAAACATAGTATAATATGTTTAGTTTTTTGCGACTTTTTGTAATCTTTGTTAAGGGAGTGGTTTGATGACAGCGGATATGCCGACAACTTTTTTCGGCTGGGTTGTATTCATCATTAATCAATACGGCGGTGCTTTGCTGCAGGGAGCTGGCGTGACTCTGCTGCTGGCTATAGTGGGCACACTCATCGGGTGTGCTATCGGTCTTTTTGTGGGAATTGTGCAAACAGTACCTATTACAGAAAGAACAAATACGGGACTTAAAATACTGAACAGGGCAGTCCAGTTTGTTTTGGCAGCCTATGTAGAGATTTTTCGCGGGACACCTATGATAGTTCAGGCCATGGTGGTTTATTACGGATCAATGGCTGTTTTTAACATCGATATGTCAGCTATGCTGGCGGGATTTTTGGTGGTTTCGGTGAATACGGGAGCTTATATGGCGGAAACGGTGCGCGGCGGTATAATTTCTATTGATAAAGGGCAGACCGAAGCTGCCATGGCAATAGGAATGAACCATTTCCAGACGATGTACACAGTTGTCCTGCCTCAGGCACTTAGAAATATAATGCCTCAGATCGGCAATAATCTTATTATAAATATAAAGGATACATCAGTACTGAATGTTATTTCGGTCACAGAGCTTTATTTTGCGTCTAAATCTGCGGCGGGTGTATATTATCGATATTTTGAAGTCTTTTTTGTTACCTGTGTGATTTATTTTATTATGACTTTTGCCGCATCACGTATTTTACGCTATTTCGAACGCAGAATGGCCGGTTCGGCGGATTATCAGCTGGTCGGCGATCCGATGGCTGATCCGAGCGGCATATTTCCTAACGGTACGAAAATGGGAGGGAAATAAATTGACTACAGAAAAGAAAAAGCCTATTTTGGCAATAAATCATCTGGTCAAATATTTTGGTGAGCGGGAAATACTTAAGGATATAGATTTTGAAGTCGGTCAGGGAAACGTGATAAGCGTGATAGGTGCTTCCGGTTCAGGAAAATCAACGATGCTGCGCTGTATAAATCTTTTGGAGATGCCCACATCAGGAGACATCATTTTTGAAGGCAAGAATGTTCTGGATACAAGCAACAACATTGCTTTGTACAGGACAAAGGTAGGAATGGTTTTTCAGTCTTTTAATTTATTCACGAATATGACTGTCCTGCAAAATTGCATGGTAAGTCCTGTCACTGTTTTGAAAAGGAGCAGGGAAGAGGCAAGACAAACAGCCATGAAATATCTGGAAAAGGTAGGTATGGCACAGTACATAAATGCCCGGCCTGATCAACTGTCAGGCGGACAGAAACAGCGTGTGGCAATAGCGCGGGCACTGGCCATCAAACCGCAGATCCTCCTGTTTGATGAACCTACTTCTGCGCTGGACCCGCAGATGGTGGGAGAAGTATTGGAAGTAATGCGTGAACTTGCCGAGGAAGGTCTTACAATGATAATCGTAACGCATGAAATGGCATTTGCCAGAGATGTATCGACGCGTGTTATTTATATGGCTGACGGAGTTATTGTTGAAGATGGCACACCGCAGGAAGTTTTTGGCAGTCCCAAACATGAAAGGACAAAGGAATTTTTGGCTCGTTTCACGCAGAATACATAACCGAAGAGTGATATCGATATATTGGAAAAAGACAGGTAAAAATCTGTTAAACAGATGATACTGTGCTATAATATGAATCAGATTCAATATTTTCGTAAGAAGAGGTGACAAAGAGAGCCGAATACTCTCTTGATGATCATGAAAGAAAGTAAATTTCCGCAAAAATTACGTCCGCGCCGCATGCGTATCTCTCCTGCTCTCCGTTCGATGGTCAGGGAAACAGAAATTTCCGCAAAGGATTTTATTTATCCTATATTTGTAGTGGCAGGCAAAAATGTCATGGAGGAAATACCGAGTATGCCTAATTGTTACCGTATTTCCGTGGATAATGCGGTGAAGCTCGCAAAAGAAATATGGGCACTGGGCATTCCGGCAGTGGAGATCTTTGGCTTGCCGGAATATAAAGATGAGATCGGTTCGTCGGCATGGGATATGCAAAGTCCCGTGCAATGCGCGATAACTGCCATAAAACAGGCTGTACCGGAAATGGTGATCGTGGGCGATGTATGTCTTTGTCAATATACTTCGCACGGACACTGCGGTAAATTGTGCGGACACTATGTGGACAATGACGCGACTCTTGAACTTTTGCAGAAAGTTGCCGTGAGTCAGGCAAAAGCAGGCGCTGATATCGTTGCCCCTTCTGATATGATGGATGGCAGAGTGTCGGCAATCCGCCAGGCGCTTGATGATGATGGCTTTATTAATATATCTGTTATGTCATATGCCGTAAAATATGCTTCAGCCTACTATGGTCCTTTCAGGGATGCGGCTGATTCTACACCTTCCTTTGGTGATCGGCGTGCTTATCAAATGGATCCGGCAAATGCGCTTGAGGCTATGAAGGAAGTGGACCTTGATTTGGACGAGGGCGCGGATATGATCATAGTCAAGCCGGCATTATCATATCTCGATATAGTGAGACGTGTCAGGGAACATATAAATCTGCCGCTTGTCACCTATAATGTGAGCGGAGAATATGCGATGGTGAAGGCTGCCGCCCAAAATGGCTGGATCGATGAAAAACGCATCGTGCTGGAGACACTGACCAGTATGAAGCGGGCAGGTGCCGACAGTATCATAACCTATCATGCCATTGATGCGGCAAAATGGCTGCGCGAAAGCGAATAGCAGATTTAGAGTAATATTATAGAGGAAAGTTGGGAAATGTATGCTTCATTTGGATAAATCTCATGCCGCTTTCAGCGAAGCGAAGACCCTGATGCCGGGAGGTGTGAACAGTCCGGTACGTTCTTATAAAAGTGTGGATTGTGATCCGCCGTTTATTGATCATGCAAAGGGAAGCAAAATATATGATATAGACGGAAATGAATATATTGACTATGTCGGCTCGTGGGGACCGATGGTTGTGGGACATGCACATCCTCAGGTGGTGGCGGCACTGCAAAAAGCCGTCGAAAAGGGAACAAGCTACGGAGCGCCGACTTTGCTTGAAAGCGAGCTGGCAAAGCTTGTCATGCAAGTTTATCCTTCCATTGAAAAGATACGGATGGTAAATTCGGGAACAGAGGCTACCATGAGTGCTCTGCGTGCCGCCAGAGGATACACCGGACGGGATAAAATCGTCAAGTTTATCGGCTGCTATCACGGACATGGTGACAGTCTGCTGGTCAAAGCCGGTTCAGGTGCGGCTACCTTCGGTGTGCCTGACAGTCCGGGTGTGACAAAAGGGACAGCGCAGGATACGATTACCGTACCATATAATGACAGTGAAGCTATAAAAAAAGTTTTGGAAGAACGGGCAGAAGAGATCGCTGCTGTGATAGTCGAGCCTGTCGCCGGCAATATGGGCCTTGTTTTGCCAAAGCAGGGGTATCTGCGTACTTTGCGTGATTTGACGCAAAAAAATGGTATTGTTTTGATTTTTGACGAAGTTATGTGCGGTTTTAGGGCATCATTGGGAGGTGCACAGGCGGCTTACGGAATAGTTCCCGATATGACCTGTCTCGGTAAGATAATAGGGGGCGGCCTGCCCGTTGCCGCATATGGCGGAAAGAAAGAAATAATGGATATGGTGGCACCAAAGGGACCGGTTTATCAGGCCGGAACATTGAGCGGCAATCCGCTGGCTATGACGGCGGGAATTGTCACACTGTCTCTGCTGACTATGGACCCTGAAGACGGGCAGCCTGATTACAGCCGCATTTTGACATTGAAAACAAAAAGACTGCTTCTCAGCATGCAGGCGTCCGCAAAGGAAGCAGGGATAAAAATACAGGCCCATCAGGCCGGTTCAATGTTTGGTATATTTTTCAATGCCGGTGAAGTTTATGATTATGAAACGGCGGCGGCTTCCGATCAGGAGGCTTTTAAAATATACTTTAGATCAATGCTGGAACAGGGGATATATCTGGCGCCTTCTCAGTTTGAAACCTTGTTCATGAGCGGTGCGCATAATGATGAAGATATAGAAAAAACAGAGATCGCTGCCCGTAATGCCTTTAAAGCTGTGGCTCAGTTTAAAAATAAATAGTAAGATGCATACACCTGGGATTGAAGGAAAAATTACTCAAGCCAAGGTGTATTTTTATGCCTGAAAAGGCAATATAAATAATTATATTGTCACTGTCCTATTGTCGGAGTACAATAAAATAATATTATTTATGATAACAATTGGCGGGAATATTTTTACATATGGGAGAAAAATAATGGATAAATGGTTTGGCGGAATGCAACGTATAGGCGGGGCGGTCATGCTGCCTATTGCGGTGCTTCCGGCTGCGGCTTTACTTTTGCGTTTGGGCGCACCCGATATATTTAATATACCTTTTATAATGAAGGCGGGAGAGACGATTTTTACGAATATAGCACTTATTTTCGCTATAGGGGTGGCAATCGGTATTGCGCGCGATAATAATGGAGCAGCAGCGCTGGCCGGTGCGATCGGCTATTTGGTGCTTACAGCTGGAATGAAAGCTATTGATGAAAATCTGGATATGGGAGTTTTGGCGGGAATCGTGAGCGGTATCGAGGCAGGCTTTTTATATAACAGATTTCATTGCATAAAAGTCCCCGAATGTGTAGGCTTTTTCGGCGGAACTCGGCTTGTTCCCATAATTACTGCACTGCTGGCAGCTGTATCGGCCGCTGTTTTTAGTATTGTCTGGGAGCCGTGTCAGAATGTTATAAATAGTCTCGGCGTGTGGATAGTAAATGCAGGCGCTGTGGGTGCTTTTATTTACGGTCTGCTTAACAGGCTGCTTATACCGATTGGGCTGCATCATATCCTAAACAGCTTCATCTGGTTTATTTCAGGTAATTATACCACCGCTGACGGAGTGGCGGTTACCGGAGATCTCAGCCGTTTTTTCGCAGGTGATCCTAATGCCGGCATGTTTATGGCAGGTTTTTATATTATGATGATGTTTGGTATGCCGGCAGCTGCACTGGCAATCTATCATGCAGCCAAACCGGAAAACAGAACAAAGATAAAAGTCATGCTGCTGATCATGGCCTTTACGTCTTTTTTCACAGGTATCACGGAACCTATAGAATTTATGTTTATGTTTTTGGCACCGGGATTGTACGTCGTTCATGCTATCCTTACCGGTCTGGCACTTGCGGCGGCATACAGTGCAGGTATACTGCATGGTTTCAGTTTTTCGGCAGGCTTTATTGACTATATACTCAATTGGGGTATTGCAACGAACCCTGTTCTGATAATACCGATTGGCCTGATCTTTGGTGTTGTCTATTACATAATATTCAGCTGGGCCATAAGATATTTTGATATCCATACCGTCGGGCGTTATTCCGAAGAAGCGGTGGAAAATGCGGAAACTGGGGTATTATATGTACCGGAGCTGATTACGAAGCTGGGAGGTGCTGACAATCTCGAAGAAGTCAGAGCATGCATCACCAGACTGAGGATCAATGTTAGAAATGCGGCACTGGTGGATGAAAAATCACTAAAGGCGCTCGGTGTGAAGGGAGTCGTCAGGAAAGGGCAAAATATACAGGTGATCGTGGGCACGCGGGCCGAGAGTATTGCCAAGGAAATAAATACGATACTAAAACGGTGACACAGGGAGGAAATATGAAGGCAATTATTAACGGACGTGTACTGATACCAGATCGGGACGGGCATTTTAAAATAATGAGCGAGCATGCAGTGCTTTATAATGAAAAAATAGAAGATATTTTACCGATGCGGCGTTTTTGTCAGCAGCAGACAGAAGAAATTCTGGACGCGGAGGGAAGCTATATCGGGCCGGGCTTTATAAATATGCATATACATGGCTGTGCGGGCTTTGATGTGATGGACAATTCGCATGAAGCATTAAAGAATATAGGAAAGTATCAAGCAGAAACAGGAGTGACAGCTTTTCTGCCGACTACCATGACCTATGATTTCCCCAGAATATATAAAGCGCTTGACTGTATAAAAGATTTTGTTAAAAATGATGATGGTAAAGGCGCCGCCGTACTCGGCTGCCATATGGAAGGACCTTTCATCAACAGTGAACGTAAGGGGGCGCAAGCCGCCGAAGATATAGCCGCTGCTGATTTTGCAAAAATAGAAAAATACAAGGATGTTATACGTATGATTACAATAGCTCCGGAGATGCTGCACGATGACTGCACATTTGTGGAGCAATGCCGTAAAAATAATATTATCGTATCGATCGGACACAGCTCCGCGGATTATGATACGGCGGTAAAGGCTATAAAAGAACAGGGTATTACACATGTGACACATCTGTTTAATGCAATGACGCCGCTGCACCATCGCAAACCGGGTATAGCGGGAGCCGCTATGGATACAAACGCGTACTGTGAGCTCATTGCTGATAATGTCCATGTACATCCGGCATTGCAGCGCATGCTGTACCGTGCCAAGGATAAAGACAGGATCATATTGATAACGGACTCTATGAGAGCGTGTATGCTGGGAGACGGCGAGTCTGAATTGGGCGGGCAGAAGGTTTTTGTCAAAGGGCAAAAGGCAGTGCTGGCAGATAAAACTATTGCCGGAAGTGTATTGACGATGGACAGAGCCATAGCAAATTTTGCGGTAAATAATAATGCAGGACTGCCGGAAGTTATTGAGCTGGCAACGAAAAATCCGGCGCAGGAATTAGGTATGTATGATAGAATAGGTTCTATAGAAAAAGGCAAACAGGCTGACATTGTCGTTTTTGGTGAAGATGTGCGGATAAAAAACGTAATAATAAAGGGACAGCTTTTTTGTTAGCTATGCAGGGAAAGAAGAAAGAGAGGAACAAATGATGTTCGGTTTATTTAATAAGAAGAAAATTGAAGTTTTTTCACCGATAAAAGGCAAAGTAATCGATATTACAGAAGTGGAAGATGAGGTGTTTTCTGCGAAAATGATGGGAGACGGTTTTGCCGTCGAGCCGGATGAGAATTTTATTTCGGCACCGTGTGACGGGGAAATAGCCATATTGGCAAAAACAAAACATGCCGTTGCTATAAGAGCTGAGGGCGTGGAAATACTCATTCATATCGGACTGGATACAGTGGAGCTGGAGGGAAAAGGTTTTACGGCGTATGTAAAAGAAGCAGACCTGGTAAAGCGCGGGGATAAACTCATAAGCTTTGATGCGGAATATATAAAAAAAGAAGGGAAAAGGATAACAACTGTCCTTGCTATAACGAATATGGATGAAAAAGTGAAACGATTGGCTAAAAACTTGCAGACACAGGAAGCTGTTCTTAAGATAGAGGTCAAATAGAATATCGCCGACTTTGATCCTAACGTAACCTATAAGCTCATGCATTTGATCAAGAAACGGCAGAACCGTCCGTTGAATACCTATGCAGTTATCCTTTTGGATGCGATTCATTGCAAGGTATATCAGGAAGGCGCCTTTGTAAATAAGGCCTTTTATATGGTCATACGCTATTTATAATTTTGATATTTATCAAATCAAAGGAAATTGTTAAAAAACATTGAATATAATCCTTATGCATCTTATTATATTGGGGGTGTTGTTTATGATATTGCCAAATAAAATTCACAAAACACGTATATTATGCATACTTGTAGGATTTTTGTCTATTGTTTCTTCAACTAGTGCTGAAACAATTGTACATTTGACTCCTACAAGACAAATAAAACAAACAGTTCCAATTGTTGCTAAATCTGTTGAAAATGCATCACATTCTGAGATAATTGAAGAGGCACAATCATCTAGAGATGAAAATATTGCTAAAAAGGAAGTAGACAATACTGCTAAAGCATACAATATGTTTGAAGTATATAATCCCTATGTAGATTATTTTAGCAACTTTATTAAAAAAGATCCGGAATTTACAACTAGCTTTGGGGAAGGTGGAGATTTAGCAGGATTGAGCAGTATTTTAAGATGCAGTAGTAAATATATTATGAATTCGATAGATGGACAGGAATCAATTAGCTTTTATGTCACAAAATATAGATTAGCCTCTTTATTTGGTAGTGATACATCTTTATGGTTCAATGTTACTTTTAAATTAAACATGCCACTTATTATTTCTAAAAAGAGGCCTCCTTCTTTTGAATTGAATTTAAATGGAAAAACAAGCATAGTTAATCTTAAAAAAATTAGTTCTTATTCTAAAGATACTTTTAGTGTTACAACTGGTAATATTCATTTTCTGGATGAATTGTATGTTCCCAATGCAAACATAACTCTTTTGATTAGTACTGAAAATGAAAAAAAGATACGCATACCTATTTCAAGTCAAGTAATCCAGCAATGGAGACAAGTTACCACTGCAGATTTAAGAAATTTGAAAAAAGAATATGAAGAAAAATGACCTGTACTGTTGCAGTATAATAAAGTTGTAACATCTCGGTCTAATAGAATATAATAAATCTGTAAAGATGAGAGGGAAAAAGATGCCGCAATAATAAGTGCAAGGATAACATGGAAAGGATTTCTTCATAGATTGTGTAAACCTTCAAGCTGATGTAATATAAAATCAGTTTGGAGGTTTTATTTATGAGCAGGAAAAATGAAAGTACCCAAAAAACAGCAATGCGGGAAATGATGAAAAATTATTTAAAGGATACTAATACCAATGTTCGTGATAGTGCAGATGTTAAAAATGTCATGAGGGATAGCGTGAAAACATTTAAACTTGGTTCATATTAAAAAAGGCAAACTTTAATACATCTTAATTAGTACCTGTTTTTTAGGCTAGGTACAGACTTCAGAAAATGTATCAGGTAACAGCCCTTGTCGTTTAAGAAACCTTACAGCTTCTGCAACAGCTGTTTTCTTCTGATTTTCACGCATTTCTGGAGGCATATCAATTTTGGGTAAATCAACAGGATTGAATGTTTCACCTGTTTGGAACATATGATAAACGGCTGTCATGATCATGCGCGCAATAGCGATTATTGCTCTTTTCTTACCGCGTCGTTTCATATATGCGTTCATAACACTTAAGCGTTCCTTTTTGTAGGCAAGCACGGGAGGATTCAGAGCAGATACCGATTGTGGCAACGAGAAAAGTTTTGTGAACATCGATGCCGCAACAGATAGTGTAAACGATCTTCATAACAACAAGGCCTCCTTTCATTATGGAGATATGAATCTTGCTGTTCCACGAGATCGTAATGGCGAATATGAACCACAGATTGTAAAGAAATATCAGAACACTGTCACTCAGGATATGGAAGAAAAAATTATTTCTATGTATGCAAAAGGAATGACTACCAGTGATATACAATCGCATATGCAAAATTTATATGGCCTGGAAATATCTGACAGCACCATCAGTCGTATAACAGACAAGATAATGCCCTTAGTTAAAGAATGGTAGGAAAGACCATTAGCAGAGGTATATGCCGTTGTTTTTATGGATGCCATTCATTACCATGTTCGTTGTGATAGGCATATTGTAAAACGGGCTGTTTATATTGCTACATATTTTGGCATAATAAAACCGACCTCCAATCGTTAGAGTTTAAAGCTAACTTTTGGAGGTCGGTTCATATGGATCAAAGCGAGGTGTCATTTTTTAGTTGACGGTATTATCCGTTATGTGGTTGTTTATTTAGAATGTCCGAATGTCAGACAGCATCAAATATATGAGAGAGTACCAGCCGCTGGAGATATTATTCGGCTTTGCTGCCGGTGCGATACATCTTTATAGGTTCGGGATTGTCATTGAGCTCCCAAATGCCGCAGGGGCAGACACCGGAACAAATACCGCAGCCTATGCATTTATCGGGATCTGATCTGTATTCAATAATACCCATGCCGTGATCGATGCGGTCAATAGCTTTTTCAGGGCAGGAGTCAAGGCATGTCCTGCAGTCACGGCAAGTACCGCAGCTTACACAGCGATCTACATCACCGAGCGGTTCCGGTAAATCTTCATGGTGATATTTTGCAAAATATTCTTTGCCAAGCATATCGGCAGGAACTTCTCTTTTTTCGGGAAAAGCGGGAACATCTTTACGCATTACATAGGCATCCGCATAATAGGCGGCTTTGTTGCCGGAACCGATAGCATCTACCAGTCTGCCCGGTTTTATCACGTCGCCGGCAACAAATATTCCGTCTAAAATGGTATTGTCCTTACCGGGAACGAGCCAGTCGCGGAATTTTTTTATTTTGTCATCCTGCGGCAGATAATCCAAGATAGGCGCTTCACCTATAGAAACGATGACCATGTCGCCTGCTATGAATTTTCCCGCATTATCATAAATCCCCTCATCGGTTATTTTAGAAGTCATGAAAGGCCATATAAGCTCGCCGCCCATTTGTTCTATATGGTCGATTTCATTTTGAAAAGCAGCCGGTTTTTGCACGTCGATGCATGTGACTTTTTCAGCACCCATATCGTAAGCTCCGCGAGCTGTGTCCATACCGGAATTGCCGCAGCCGATAACAATAACATTTTTGCCCACATAGGGGTGTTCCCCGCGGTTTATAGCTTTCAGGAAGGTCAGGCCCATTGTCAGTTTTTCGGCGCCTTCCCAAGGGAAAAATCTTGACTTATGACCGCCGGTGGCTAAAACCACCGCATCATTGTTTTGTCTTATAGCGGTAAATTTTTCGGCATCAACTTTGAATTTGGGAACAAATTTTACACCGGCATCTTCGATTCGCTTAAGCTCTGCCTGCAGCAGTTCATGCGGAAGACGTGCACGCGGAATGACTTGTTCAAGCTTACCGCCGATATGATCATCCTCATCGTATACAGTTACATCATGACCACGCTGGATGAGCTGCCATGCGGCTCCAAGCCCGGCAACACCGCCGCCTATGACAGCTATTTTTTTGCCTGTTTTTTTCGAGGTTATATCAAGTTTGGCATATACGGACTGAAAACCCAAAGGACCGATCTGGACAGACTGATCTATCTTAGCGCGTGTACATGCATCCATACACGGATTGGGACAGACAGAGGCGCATACCGAACCGGGAAACGGGGTATATTCAAGAATCAGTTTGGTTGCTTCTTCTTGCTTTTCGGTGCGGAGCAATTTATATCTCAGCTGTGTCGGGATATGTGCCGGGCAGGCAAATTCGCATGGTGCTGCGTATTTGGCATTGTTCCAGACCGGAATATGCTGGCGGTAAAGACCTTTTTCTACCAGATTTTTGACGGCAAAATCATCAACGGCAACATCACTGAACATACCACCCTTGATCCATTCATTGAGACGGAAAGAACGCATGTCAGTATGCTTTGTATCTGCATTCTGCTTTTCATCAAAGGTAAGAGGACGCAGCTTATGCCATTGACTCCAATCGGAAAGGTCATTATGCAGATTTTCCTTGCCGATCGATTCTAGGAATTTATCCATGCCTTCCGCAAGAAAGGCAATATCATCTTTATCAAGTTCTTCAAGAAGAATATCGGCAGGATGATCATGTGAATGACCGCGGAAATATACAGTGCCGCCTACCATACCTACACAGGGACGCTCGCCCAGTACGGAATCAAATTCTTCGCTGTCGAAGCCGCAGACCACGGCACGTCCGCCACCCATGAATTCGAAGGCAAAGCTGCCGACATTTTTCAATATCCAAAGCTGGGGTTCTTCATAGAGCGGATCGTGTTTCATCAAAGATCCCGTGCGTGTGCCGCCGCGCCCGCCGATGTATATTTTGCCGCCTGATGAACAATGGCCTGCAGTGTCACCGGCGTCTCCTTTTACCACTATTTTCCCGCCGGCGTTGAGCCAGCCTACATCTGCGGATACTGACCCATCGGCAATAATTTCTGTATTATTGAGACACATTGAGCCGAGCCGCTGACCGGCATTGGTGACGTGGAAATGAAGCGTCTTTCCTTCGGGATGCCATAACGGACCGCCGATATCATGCTGACCGGAAGCCGCTATTTCAAAATCAGTTTCGCCGTTTGCCACGGCACTGCCGACAGCGAGCAGTAAATCCTGTGTGGACATGCGATCGTGTCCTTTTAGAGTATCTATCTTAAACATATCTCACGGTTCCTTTCTCAGCATACATATTGAATTCCCAGCTGTTCGGCTATAGACTTGTCTGTGGAAACTAAAGCATCACTGCGGCCTACCGGCAGAGTGCTGTTGCCTATAGGTGCCATCAGTTTGCGAAGTTCTTTGTCGAAGGTAAGCACATAGTCTACTATTTTCTGAGCACCGCGGTCTATATCAAGACGTTTGACAAGACGCGGGTCCTGTGTGCAGATGCCGGTCGGGCATTTGCCTGTATTGCAGGCATTGCAGCGACCCTCTTCGTTGCCCACGCAGCCGAGCAGCTGAATAAGCATTTTGCCGACGAATACACCATTGGCGCCAAGACAAATCATTTTAAAGGCGTCAGCGGCGGCATTGCCTGTCATGCCTATTCCGCCGCCGCCGTAAAGGGGAATCTGCCCTTGCAGACCCTGCTTTACAGCGGCCAGATAGCAGTCACGGATTTTAGATACTATGGGATGACCTGTATGATCAAGTGATATTTCATTTGCGGCACCGGTGCCGCCTTGTATGCCGTCTATAAAGAAACCGCCGCAGATTTTATACGGATCACGCAGCAAATTATTATAGACTGACACGGAAGTTGCTGATGCCGCACATTTTATGGCGACGGGGACTCTGAATCCGAACGCCGCGTTGAGCGATAAATGCATCTTTTGCACAGATTCCTCTATAGAATACAGTCCCTGATGATTAGGCGGTGAGGAAAGTGTGGCTTTCGGGACGCCGCGGATTGCCTGTACGTGTTCGGCTACTTTGGCAGCCTGGAGAAGACCGCCGTCGCCTGGTTTAGCACCCTGCCCGATTTTTATTAAAACACCGGCAGGATCGGTTTTCATGCGGGGCATAGCCTTAACTATCCTGTTCCAGCCGAAATGACCGGAAGCAATTTGCAAAATCATGTATTTCAGCTGTTCAGATTCGAGCAGCTTGATAGGCATGCCGCCTTCACCGGAGCTCATGCGTACGGGAAGATCGCATTTTTCGTTTAAATATGCCACTGCCATAGCCACTGCTTCCCAAGCGCGAGTGGATAAAGCTCCTATAGACATATCGGAAAAGATGAGCGGATAGATGGAGCGGACCGGAGGTGCTTTATGCGCCATGACCAGCTTGCCATCCTGCAGGCTGAAGGGAAGATCGCTGGCCGGCAGAACACGCCCGAAAGGAGACCGTATATCAAATGTATGTCTGATCGAATCAAGTGAAGGGTCTGTCATCTGGCTGATACGGCCCACTATTATGTGGTCTAGAGTGCGCTGTGCATTCAGGTTGGTTCTGCCGCCACGTTTTACAGGGCCGGCATCACGCGATAAGAGGGTCTGTCTGCTGTCACTGTTTCTGACAGGCCGGATCGCATTGTTCGGGCAGACTTTGGCGCACATGCCGCAGCCGACGCAGGCATTGCCAATAGTGCTCACTTGTTTGATAATGGGAATAGTTCTGTGTGTGCGGCGCGGGCTGGGTTTCATATCATCCGAATATGTTTTGTCAACACGAATGACATCGGCTTTGATAGCACCGAGAGTACAGGTCGAAATGCAGCTGCCGCACATTGTACAGCGTTCCATGATGTGCTCTATATTCCATTTGAGATCAGCTTTGCTGATGTCTTGTGATTTTACTGCTTCCATCTTTGTACCTCCAGCTCATTGTCGATAACGACAACTTCTCGTTCGTTAGGATAAATATCTTTTGTCATGTCACGATCAGGCATTATTTCATTAAGCCCGCATACTTCGGAAGCGATAGCTACTGTATCTTCCGTCTGTCCGACCACTACCGGGCGGAGTTTTTTAGAGTCACAGCAGGTCAGCATGCGTCCGTCGGGAAGATTGGCAATGATTGTGTTGGGACCGTTTATTTCCAGATTGGCAAGAGACTGTCTGATTGCTTTTAATACATCTTTGTCTTCACGCTGGTCTATTTCGGCGAAAGGCAGCGGTGTTATAACATGCTTATAGTATTTTATAGGCCATTTTAATTCATGCAGCACATAATGCAGCGTATAGAGAAAATTTTGCGAATCTGATTCGAAACCGACATAACCCTTATGCAGAGATTTCTGGAATTCTTTGTTTTTGGTATAAAAGGTATTTTCTCCGTTTGCACAAAGAGTGTATCCCTGCAGGAAAAACGGGTGAGCGGCATAACGCACAATATCATAATTGGTGTTTTGGCGGCACTGGACAACGACACTTTTGGCCATCAGGCAGCCATTATCGTCCCAAAGGCGAAAGTATGTGGCAATGTCGCGCGGGTCGCCTATTTCTTTCAGTGTTAAGACATCAGGCCAGAAGGAGTAAACATAGCCTTCACCAGCCGTTTCCAATATTTCGCGAAGCTTGAGCCGTATATCAAGCAGAAGCTTTTCTTTTTCAGCCATGGTTTTATCACGATAATATTCGGGATAATCATAGTTGCGGAAGATGTAATATGGCATGGCTTTTATGTCAAGTCCCGGCTGATCATTGGGAACAGGGATCCATTCGGCTACCTGTTCAAAATTATGGCTGTCCATAAAGTCTTCGACCATTTGCGCACCACGCTGTGTACAGGCGAGCGATAAAAGCGGCTTATCCTTATATGGCGTGAAAATGCCATACAGATCCTGCATGACCATAGCAAAACCTGAGTTATCATGGCCTTCCTGCTGCGGCAGCATAAGATATAAAGCCTTTGATGGACTGAAAGCCACTTTGCTTTTTATTGAACCAATTCTACACATTATTGTTCGCCCCCAAAATAATACACAATAAGAAAATTTCAAAATAAAACGGATTAATTTTATAGACTAAAAAATCATATATTGGTCATTCACCAATATATGATGCATCAGCAACAATGCTGATTAGTCTCTCAAAAATAATAAGGTATGATTCCACTCTCAACAAACATCTATAACAATATAATTATATAGAACGACTAGCAGATAGGAAATAGACGCATATATAATTATATTAATGTATTCTTATACTGTCAATAAAAAAATTCTTGTTTTATACTAAAATATTGTATTCTTTAGGCAAAAAGAGAATGAAATACAATCTTTATTCCATATAAATATGTATAAAATACATAAAAAGAATTTTTATACATATTTTTAATAAAATGTGATAAAATGCACGTAATGTATAATTGTAATTATAATAATGGTTTATAAGATTTACTCTTAATATTTATTTAAAATATGTATTGTATTGTATTGCAGTATACAAAATACTTGTAAAGAAATAAAAAAAGACCACAGATTATTATAAAATCCGTGGCTGAATACCGTTTAAACAATGAATTTGATCATTGCAATATTTTTAATTTTTTGGTGCGGTCTGTATTTTAAAGATAACTGGATGGATCGACCGGTCTGTTGTTTACACGCACCTCGTAGTGTACATGCGGCCCCGTGCTGAACCCGGTGCTGCCGACATAAGCAATTATTTGTCCGCGCTTGACATGCTGGCCGACTGACACGACTACACTGGATGCATGGCCATAGCGGGTGATTATACCGTTGCCGTGATCTATATCGACCATATTGCCATAACCGCCTGAGTTCCAACCGGCAGTGGTGATTACACCGTCTGCTGTGGCTCTGATAGGAGCGCCGTAATCATTGGCGATATCGATACCAGGATGAAAATCCGTACCGTTCCATCTGAATCCGTATGGTGAGCTTATGGAACCGCCGGTAGGCATTCCCATTGGCGTGGTTATGGATTTTTCTGCCATAAGATCCTGCTGCTTGCGCTGCGTAATAAGAGCCTGCCGCAGATTTTCCATATTTTCCTGATGAATGGCAACACGTTTTTCCAAATTTGCCAGCACTTCGGAAAGATTTTGAACATCCGGCGCGATGACAGGTCCGCCCTGTCCTCCGTCGGTATTGACATTTTGGCTTGCTGACGAATCGTCAGTAGTCGGGACATCGATATTGGAAATAGATTTCAATTCTTTTTCGGTAGCGTTGAGTTTATCAAGATCACTCTGCAGCTGTGTGGCCTTTTGTGCCAGCTCAGTCAGCTTTTCCTGCTGAATGGTGTTGGCGTTCTGCAGATCTTCAATAGTTTGTTTATCGACTTTGTTGGCAAAAAAAGAGTAGCCGGCAAAGCAGAATACCGCTATAAGTAAAAGTCCCCCGGCTATAAGAGAAGCTATTGCGTATTTGAAAAGTCGGGATGTCAGGTGAATATTGCGCACTGTACCACCATCACTGGGGATAAGCTTGATCGTATATTCACGGCATTGTTTTTCGCTTGGCATTAAAAATCCTCCATGCATCAATACGTTTCATCACAGTGTCAACAAGAACGTTCATAAGTATAGCACAAAAATACCTGTACGACAAATAGGCATAAGGCACCGATAAAGCATCAGCCCTCTTTGATAACGGTCTGACCTATTTGCGGGCTGGCTTTATTCTGCAGCTGCCCGACAGAAGCATGGCTCTCTACGCGGATAATTTTTAATGTGCCTATTTTCTTTTTCTGATATGTGAGCATTTTACCTGTATCAGGGTCAATGACAGCCGCGCCCGTTTCGTATATTGTAAAAATATCACCGGATTTTATGCCGGATTGGCTGCCCGCATTAATATAGAGTTCTTCACCATTTACAGCAGCTATTTTGGCATATACCGGATAATTTCGATTTAATTGACGCATTATTTTATCGGCAGCATCTTCCAGAGCATTTGTATAATCGGCCTTGCCGCCGAAGCCTTTTATTTTGATATTTTGATCTGTTCCTTCGGCATTGGATGAATAAACAGTTTCACCTGTGAAACAGCTTATGATCCTTATATTCAGCCTGACCGTGGCTTCATACTGGCTGGCAAAGATAACAGAATTTTTTTCCATGGAGGCAGAATCTATATGCCCGATTATCAGATAATCAACATTGAGCATGCGCCCTGTTTCAAGCGCTGTCTTCAGATCGCCAGAGCTGCCGTAATTATTTTTGGGAGTCAGTGCGGATAGCTGGGGATTACTGATAAGGGTAAAGACGGCTTCATCGGTAAGCCGGGCAGTAAATATATCACCTGCCGCTGTGCCGAGACGTTTGCCGGAGTCATCCGTGAAAGGCAGGACTGCGGCTGTTCCGTTAGCAGCATATGACAGCGCAGGTAAAAGAGCAGTGAAAATGGCTGTCAATAGAAAAATCAGAGGTATTTTGCGGCAGGACAACAGGATATCACTTCCGGACGAGATCGTGCTAATCATCATAAATGCCTTTTAACAAAGTTTCTTTGCGCAAGGAAAGGCATTCGCAGTTTTTGTCGGAGGGAAGAGTGCGAATTGTATGCAGAATGATGTTTCCTATCATCGGCGCATCATCATAAAAAATATCTTCCAATTCTTCATGGGACCATGATTTCCTTATGCCTTCGCCGTAATTTACCACATAGTAAAGACCGGCATAGCAGGCACCTATTTCGCGCGCAAGGTATACTTCAGGGCAGATGCTCTGGCCTACAATATCTGCATGACCGTTCATCATGGCTATTTCAGCGGGGCTTTCGAAATGTCGTCCGTCTGTGTTTGCATAAATACCACGGGTAAAAACTCTGCCTTCAAAAAGTTTTTTTGTTGTTTCGATAAGTACTTTGCGCATCTGGGGACAAAGCGGATCACGCATGACCAATAAATATTTTCCTTCAAGGCCCACATCTTTTCGCACGGAAAGATCAAGGTAATCATCCGGTATGAGAAAGTCGCGCGTATCCAGCAGTTTATTGACAGTCCCCACACCGCCTTCTGATATGATCCTTTTGACACCGGCTTCGCGGAACGTCCAAAAAAGCTGTCTTGAAGCATCCGAGCGGCTGACTCCGCTTCTCCAGCCATGCATTTTACAGGTCAGCACTTTTTTACCGGCAACTTCGAAAAGACGAAGCTCAGTCGTTTTACCGTAAGGTGTTTCAAAAATAAGATGATCAGCAAGAACTTTTACATCGCTGTCGCCCGCGTTGGCGGGGAAATTGCTGGATAAGGTGCCGGAGCCGCCTATCACGGCAAATTCTGCTTTTGGGATATTTTGTTCAGTCAAATATATTGCCTCCGATCAAATATAAATGTAATTATTTGCAGTAACGTATTATATTATAAGCAGTATCACGCTGTGCGGGAATGCTGCCTGTTTTTTTTATGATGTCTGCCATGGTATTCACAGACATATGATGTGACGTCCCCGCAGCACGTACGACATTTTCTTCGAGCATGACACTGCCGAGATCATCGGCACCGAAAGTCAGAGTCAGCTGACCGATGTTTTTACCCTGAGTGACCCATGAACCTTGCATATGGCTTATATTATCAAAATAAAGGCGTGCCGTAGCCAAGGTTTTCAAGTATTCCCAGGAGGATAGTTTTTCTCCGCCGAGCTTCGTGTGACCGGGCTGAAAAGTCCATATGATAAAAGCACGAAAACCGCCTGTTTCATCTTGCAGGGTGCGTATTTTACGCATATGCTCAACGCGTTCATCTATGGTTTCACCGAGACCGAGCACCATAGTAGCAGTCGTCTTCATGCCTATGCCATGGGCACAGCGCATTATATTCAGCCACTCATCCGTCATGATTTTTTTTGGGCTGACAATTTTCCTGACTCTGTCAGCGAGGATTTCCGCGCCGCCGCCGGGCAGCGAAGACAGACCGGCAGCCTGCAGGCGTTTTAATACTTCGGTGACAGAATAGCCGGTGATTTTGCTGAAATGAAGTATTTCTGTGGCAGTGAACGAATGAATGGTGATATCATAGTTTTTTTTGATGGCAGTCAGCATATCAATGTAGTATTCGAAGCCTGCGTCGGGATGCAGGCCGCCTTGCAGCATTATCTGTGTACCGCCGGCATCGACGGTTTCCCGCACCTTTTGCAGAATGGCATCAATAGATAGCAAATACGCGCCTTTTTCTCCAGGACGACGGTAAAAGGCGCAAAAATTGCATTCATTTATGCATATATTGGTGTAATTTATGTTTCGGTCAATGATAAAGGTTACGGTATTGCCGGGATGCATCTGCCGGCGGACTTGATCCGCCTGCTGCCCGAGTGTCAGTATATCTTCATTGTGGAGAAGGGATACAGCCCTTTCATCAGTCAATCGTTCCATTTATTTCTCCTGTGTGTAATTAATGTTGCAGACAGAGGGTATTCAGCTCGGAACCGCCTGTTTGATAATATTATATAAGGAATCGCGTTCTGCCGGAATGTAACCGGCTTGGACGATCATATCATTCAATTTTTTCCTTGTCATGATACTGCCGCTTTTGGCACCTGCCGCATGGATTATTTTCTCTTCTCCCACTGTTCCGTCGAGATCATCAGCACCGAATGCCAGAGAAAGCTGGGCTATCTCTTCACTGAGCATTATCCAGAAAGCCTTGATATGATCAATATTATCAAGAACAAGACGCGACAGGGCAATAAATTTGAGATTTTCCCAAGCGGTCAGAGGTTTTATCGTATATAATTCGGCAAGCTTGGTATTCTGCGGATAAAAAGGAAAGGAGACAAAAGCGCCAAAGCCGCCGGTTTCATCCTGTATGGCACGCAGCTTGAATAAATGGGCCAAACGTTGCTCTGTGGTTTCGATGTGGCCGTAAAGAATTGAGCTGTTAGTGGGAATGCCCATGGAATGGGCTGTTTTCATGGTCTCTATCCACTCAGCTGAAGACGCTTTGTCAGGACATATGATCTGTCTGACACTGTCATCAAGGATTTCCGCACCGCCGCCCGGAAGAGAGGATAACCCTGCATCCTTCAGGTGCTGCAATACTTCTTTGATAGAAAGACCGCTTATTTTTGTGAAATAAATTATCTCCGCAGGCGTAAATGCTTGAATATGGACATGCGGCAATAGCTTTCTGACGGTATGCAGAATATCTGTATAATAGGAGAAGTTCGTATCAGGGCACAGGGAGCTTACTATATGTATCTCGGTGAGACCGGGGGTTTCCTGCATGGCTCTGCTGATCATTTCTGCGACTTTTTCAGGAGAAAGGATATAGCCGCGGGTGTCGCCTTGCTTTGCGGAAAAAGCACAGAGCGGACACAAGGCTGTGCAGGTGTTGCTCAGATTTATGTGGCGGTTGATGTTGTAATAGACATTTTTACCGCTGTGCCGTTCCTTTGCGGCTCTTGCCCATTGGCCAAGCTCAAGAAGAGACGCTTTCCGGTAAAGAAGCAGTGCCTCATCAAATGATAAGCGTGAACCGGCGCAGGCTTTTTGGCGGGCTCTAGTTAGTTCATCCATAATAAAACCTCGTTTATCTTAAAATGTCCGAATGATTTTGGAGTTACAGTCGCATTCTGCCGGTATTCTGCCGGCTTCTCTTATCGCATCAATAAGAATGTTTTTGGAAAGAGCTTTTTGCGAACTGACACCGGCTGCGTGCATTATTTTTTCACCGCCGACAGTGCCGTCTATATCATTGGCACCGAAGCCCAGAGCCAGCATAGCGACAGGCAGGGTCAGCATGACCCAGTAGGCTTTGATATTGTGGATATTATCCAGCATCAGTCGGCTTATAGCCATTGTTTTCAGGTCATCCCATACACTTGTCCGAGTGATGGAATCCTCCAGCGCTGTGTTCTTGGGCTGAAAGGGAAAGCAGATAAAGGTCTGGAGACCGCCTGTTTCGTCTTGCAGAGCACGAAGTGTCAGAAGATGATTTATTCTCTGCTCCTTGGTTTCTATATGACCATACAGCATGCTGGCATTTGTGGTTATACCGAGTCTGTGGGCAGTACGGGCGACCTCAAGCCATTCGGTGCTGGTAGCTTTGTTGGGGCAGAGTATCTGGCGGATGCTGTCATCAAGTATTTCCGCACCACCGCCGGGCATGGCCTCAAGTCCGGCGGCGATCAGCTCCCGCAGAACGGTTTCTATTGATTTTCCGCTTATCTTTACAAAATGCATTATTTCGACACCGGTAAACCCCTTCAAATGAAGCAAGGGGAAATTTGCCTTAATGGTTTTTATAATATCAAGATAGTATTCATAAGGCCAGTCGGGGTGCAGCCCGCTTACGATATGCAGATTTTTCATATCAGGATCTTCGGCGGCTTTTGCTATCCTGCTGAGAACAGATTGTTTTGTGAGCTCATAAGCTTTATCACTGCTGCTTTTACAGCCGAATGCGCAGAACTTGCACTGACCAATGCATATATTAGTAAGATTTACGTGCAGATTTACATTATAATATACATAATCACCGCTTATTTTTTTCCTTACGGAATCTGCCAGCTGTCCTATTCTGGCAAGGTCGTTTGATGAATAAAGAGCCAGTCCGTCTTCCTTTGAAAGGCGTTGGCCGCTGTGTATTTTATCTTCTATTGTATCTAGGGTAATGTCCAAAATCTATTGCTCCTCTGAAGTTTGCTAAAAATAACTGAACATATGCAGAACTTTATATACCATAAATTATACTACAAAGTATATAATGAGAAAATATATAAATAGAGACTGGTCCGGATATGGATTTATCTCCGTCAGAATATACAGTGCTGTGCTGCTATCGGCACAGCCGTATCAAAATGTCTTCAAAAAGGACAGGAGTATTCTGACCTGTTTTGAGTTTATAATCGGCATCGGCGAGAGCGGAGACCGTCTCCCGCAGCGTGTGCAGTTCAAAATGTTTTGCCTGGACGATAAGTTTTTCAGCTATGAAGGGGACCAGCCCAAGTTTTTGCCCGATTATCCGGCTGTCTGCGCCTTGCGTCAGATAGAAATTTATTTTCCAGAGCTGATGGATGTGGCGGATAAGAATGATAAGAATGCTGATGCGCGGAACGCCGCTGCTTAGCTGTTTATCTAAAAGAGCTAAGGCTTTTTTGAGATCTCTGCTGCCCGCTGCTTCGGCCAGAGCAAAGGCAGAGATTTCAGGAAGACCGGATAATATATCGATGAGATCATGTTTTCTTATATCCCGTCTTTCAGTGAATAGAGCCAGCTTGTCAAGCTCTTTATCAAGAAAGCCCAGAGATACTTTCTGCATGACGTTTATCGTTGCCAAAAGATATTCATACGCCTCCGTATCCGGTGTTTTTCCTATCTCTTTGAATTTTGTCTTAAGCCATTCACCGATATTATAAGCTCTCACAGGTTCCGCTTCGAATACCAGGCCGTATTTTTCGATTGTTTTATACAGCTTGCGTCTTTTATCCGGTTTTTCATCTGTTTCCAGTATGAGAACTGTAAATTCAGGTATATTTGCCAGCAGATCAATAAATAACAGCTCGCGTTTTTCCGCGGTTTTTCCTTTTTTTTCCCGGAAAAGACTGCTGTGTACATGGATAATATTTTTATCGCAGAAAAAAGGCATAGTCGAACAAGCTTCAATTATGTCGTTCACGGAAGCAGTATCGTCCAATTTTGTTATATTATTCTGCTTAGCCTCCGGTAAAAGTTTTGCCTTTAAAGCATTTAAAAATTTTTCCGCGAGATATTTTTCTTCACCGGCGATGAGATAGAGTTTCTTTAATTCATTTTTTCGCAGTGATATCATTGCTTCACCGTATTGCAAGAAAAATATTCCCCCTATTCGATGTATGGCTCTATTGTGCATTTTGTACCGTCAGTGTAAAAGACGACAGCACCGTTTTGATCGGTTCTGAATACTGAGGCCTTTACATTGCTGAGCCGGTCGAGCACGTTCTTGTCCGGATGACCATAGCTGTTTTCAGCACCTACCGAGATCACTGCCCAGCGTGGCCGTGCTGCTGCCAGAAATTCCTCGGAAGAAGATGTCTTTGAGCCGTGGTGAGCTACTTTGAGTACGGTACAATTGATATCTCTGCCCGCTTTTTTTAATAGTTCGGTTTCTCTTTGGGCGGGCAGATCACCGGTAAATAATACGTTGAAATTTTTATATAGAACTTTTATGATGACAGAAGTTTCATTGGTATCGTCGGTATTGGCGGCAGGAGGTGCATACAAAACAATGAACTTCACGCCATCCAGAGTGAAGGTCTGGTTTTCATTCATTACGACTGTTTTATTCATTATATCGCTTTGAGGAGAAATATGCCATACACTGGCATATTCGCTGTTTTTCTCATGCCCGATAAATATTTTGGAAACGGGCATCTGTTTGGTAATTCCGTACAGTCCGCCTGCATGGTCGGCATGTGCATGGCTTAAAAATATACCATCAAGACGGGTTATGCCATAGTGATAGAGATAAGGCACGTCAACATTTTTACCTACATCGTAATCACTGTCACGGATACCGCCGGTGTCGATCATCACCGCCCTGCCATGCGGGGTGATGATCAAGGCGGCATCTCCTTGCCCAACATCAATAAAATGAACTGATAAATCGTGTTCCCTGAAATTATTATAAAGCAGCGCTGTTAAAAAAAGGCACAAAAATACAGTATAAACAGTATGGTGCCGTATGAAGTATTCTCTGCATAATTTGTACAATCGGTCATTTAAGATGATAAACCAGCAGATATAATAGAAGATACTGCCGGAGATAGTAAGGTAGGGAAGATAAAGCATACTGCCGGGCAATTGGGCCAAAAGGCGTGTTATTTCATGAACGAGACCTAAAAGCAGGCTGCACAGAACAAAGATAATAGAGGCAAAGAAGGGAAGCAGCAGATTGAGGAAAACTGCTGACAAAGCGGCCACGATGATCATGTCTACAAGAGGAACAGCAAATATATTAGCGATTAATGAGCTCAAGGAAATGCTGTGAAAATACCATGACAAAAACGGCAGACAAAAAAACTGTGCGCCCAAGGTTATGGAAAGAGAAACCGCAAAAAAACGGGGCAGAAAGGCCAGCCTTTTTTGAAAGAAGGAGGATGTATATAATAAACCGGCCGTGGCGGCAAAGGATAGTTGGAAACTGATATTAAGGAGCAGCCCAGGTGATATGATGAGCATGAAAATACCGATGAGGGAAAGCAGGTAACGTGACTGGCTTTCTCTGCCCAGAGCAAATGCCATATAGGAAAGGATACCCATTGCTGCCGCACGGATGACCGGCGGGACCAAGCCGCAAAACACAGCATAACTGCCTATGCATATCATTAAAAGAAGAACGGTATACTTGCGGCGCAGGCGGAAAAACCGGCCTATGGAAATGATAGTACCGGCAAGAAGCGTGATATGCGAGCCCGAGACGGATAATATATGAACTATTCCGGTTACCGTAAAAGCGTCGAGCAGATCCGGATCAATACCGTTGTATCCGCCGAAAAGCATGGCAAAAACAGCAGCGGCATCCGCTGCGGGCATTACCTGTTCCATTGCGGCTTTTATTGAAAAGCGCAATTGCCCTATTTTTTTGAGCAGGCGCATGGAATCCGGCTGCGGTTCCACTGAGACGGGATTTTTTCCCGCGGCTACATATGCGTATATACCATTGAGGTTCGCCTGCAGAGTATTATTTATGCGTCCGGGATTTTTATATGAGCTGATCTTGTGTATCTTGCCGGAAGCAGTTATCTTGTCGCCTGCCTGGGCATTGATGGGATTCTTCTGGCGGGTATAAAGATAATAGCCTCCGCTGACAGGCATTCCTTTTGCCGATAAGGCGGAAAGCTCGTAACGTATATGTGTCAATCCGTCACTGTTTTTCAGGATTACAGGCTGATCCTGGAGAATACCGGTAACACTTTTAGTCTGACCAGCCGAATGAATGATATTGTCCGGCGGTACGGCAGTGAAGAAAGAATAGCGGCAGTATCCTACGGACAGGAACAGCAGTCCCAAAAGCAAAAAAGTATACTTAGACTTTTGGAAAGCGGCATAGAGGATTGACGGCAAAAGCAGAACGGCGGCTATAATAAACGGCAGCGGAGGAAAACGCAGTGCATCGTCCAGCAAGATACCCGCGGACAGACACAGTAGAAGCAGGTTGAGCATATAAAGAGGATGCTGACCGTATCTCATAGCGTTATTTTGTCTTTTAAGGCATTGAATTTAGCTTCGCCGATGCCGCGCACTTTTTTCAGATCGTCAAGCGATTGGAATAATCCTTCGGACTGGCGGTATTCGGCGATGCGTTTAGCCATGGACGGCCCCACTCCCGGTAACTTATCCAGAGTACTTTCATCTGCATAATTAATATTGATTTTTCCTGACTGGGAATCGCTGCCGGCAGGTGCAGGCGCAGGCGCTAAAACAGAACTATTCTTCGCCGGCACTTTTATCTGCGTGCCGTCTGCTATTTTCATGGACAGATTTATATTTTCCGGATCAGCCGCTTCATTCATGCCGCCGCATTTGTTTATTGCATCAATTACACGGGCATCGTCAGGCAGCTCGATCACTCCGGGATTATTTACGGCGCCTGTAACATAAATGACGATTTTCCCTTGCTGAGCCGCTGCCGGTTTATCGCCGGCGGCGGGTTCGGCTGGCTGTACAGCTTCCAGATCAATACTCTGCCGGAAATAACTGCCATAGATGACAGCACTTACGGCGGCAGCACCTATAAGCAGCAGGACGAGAAATTGTTTTTTAAACATTGGCATAAAAAAGACTCCTTTTTAAATATTTCGAATATACAGTTAAATATTCGAAAAAAATAACGAGAACCAAAATTGACTCCCGTACTGCAAGATGTTCTTTAAATATGCGAAAAATACAATTTCCGCATTTCATTGACTATTATATTAAGATTATTTGGTCTGAGACGCAGGCTGTAACCGATAAATAGAGGTGATGTAGGAAAGCGGGGCATTATTTTTACCTTTATCAGCCCTTCCGTACGGTAAAAAAAGATATTATAGCTTTTGCAGCGTTTATTAAAATGATTCATTATATAGTCAACGGATATTTTTATGAAGTCGGCTATAGTATCTGTTTCATCATTATTTTCGGTCAGAACATTGAGCTCACAAAAACCGAGCCGCGGGAACGTAGATATATTGAGTTCGACAGAGCCTTTTTTAGCGATCTGCGTGCCAAGAAAATCACTTTCTTCACACAACAGGGAATTATCCACATTTTTCAAACCAATTATTTGCATATGGGGGTGTCGCATCGTACCGCCTGAAAGAGGCCCGTAATTTTTGAAGAATAGGACAGACTTGTATTTGCCGGAATCGAGCATGGAGAACCAATGCCTGATACCAAAACGAATAAGCATGCGCATATGCTCATCGCTGTAATCCGGCATATCACTTCCGCAGTAACGTGTTTCAAGAAGAACAGTCTGGAAGGAATTTTCCAGTACATTATATTTGTTTTCCAGCAGAGTCATTTCTCCGCAGGTATCAATTATATGCTCGAGATGATCATATTCGCAGAAAGGGCACTGTGCATCCTTATCAATAATTGTCTCCGGCTTGCTTTTACCGATTTTTGTATTGAAACTGATAATATTCTTTCTCATTATGAACCCTTCGGATTATTATTTTTAAACTATAAAGATAATGTCGTTTTAATGTTGAAACTGGAAATTATGCTGGCGCAGTTTCAAGATAAATGCTATAATTTTTTAAGCTGACAGATAAAAATACATATACTGACGGAAAGGATGCCATTTATCTGAAAAATGCCTTGAAGCCGAGCTGGGGCATTCGATAATGGATGTCTTCGCTGTTTAATATATTATATATAATTTCACTAAAAAAGAAAATAAAAGTTTTGTTTAAAATGAAGCAGGTGCTGATTATAAATACTCAAACTACTACTGAAAAAAACGCCGATAGGAATACGTCCTTTCTTAAAGGCACGCTTATATTGACAGTAGCCGGTATCGTTGTTAAGGTCATAGGGTCACTGAACTGGATATTTGTTTCACGCGTTTTGGGCGGTGAGGGGATCGGTCTTTATCAGATGGCGTTTCCCATATATTTCCTTGCATTTAATATTTCTACTGCCGGAGTCCCTATTGCGATATCGATAATAACTGCGGAACATATTGCGTTGAAAGATATATGGGGAGCAAAACGAATTTTTCATATATCAATGACTTTTATGTTCTTTACTGGCATCCTGTGCAGCCTGCTTACTTATTTTGGGGCGCAATGGCTTATTGATTGGCAGTTTATACGTGACCCGCGGGCTTATTATGCTGTTGTCGCATTGGCACCGGCAATATTTTTTGTCACTATTCTGGCCAGCTCACGCGGTTATCTGCAGGGCTGGCAAAGAATGACACCAACCGGGGTATCCCAGATAGTGGAACAGATATTCCGGGTTATAACAATGATTTTGTTTGCACAGATGCTGCTGCCGTACGGTTTGGAATTTGCTGCTGCCGGAGCCAGTCTCGGTGCATTGGCAGGTGCTGTTGCCGGACTGCTGGTCCTTGTTTATTTTCACTGGCAGCTAAATAAAGACATAGACAAGATGTATGGTGGTCATTTAGCGCCGCTGCCTGATAAGAAGCAGGAAACAGTTTTTAATATCATGAAACGTATTTTTAAGCTGTCACTGCCTGTATCGGCTACCAGCATAATGCTGCCGATAGTGGCCAATCTTGATCTGATGATAGTGCCGCAGCGGCTTGAAGCGGCGGGCTATTCTGTCAACGAGGCGACAGAGCTTTTCGGTTATCTGACGGGGATGGCTGTGCCGCTTGTGAATTTGGCTACGATATTGACGGCTGCTCTGGCCGTCAGCATCGTTCCGGCTATATCAAAGGCGCGTACGCTGAAAGATCATGACAGCTGCTTTAACCAAACGGCCGCGGCAATACGCATCGCTAATTTTATCTGCTTTCCGGCATTTGTTATTGTGCTGGTATTGGCAGTACCCATTGCCAGCCTTATATACAATGCACCCGGGGCAGGTCCTGCTGTGTGGGTTTCTGCCTTTTCAATAATTCTTTTGGGGCTTCATCAGATAACGACTGCTGTGCTTCAGGGGCTTGGCCATCCTACAGTGCCGATGGTAAATATGATCATTGCGGCCGTTGCTAAAGTGATTTTAAACTGGGTGCTTACTGCGCAGCCGTCTCTCGGTATTATGGGTGCCGCATGGGCAACGGCGGCTGACATAGGCATTGCGGCGGTAATTAATCTGTATTTCCTTCACAGATATATTGGGTATAAGATGGAAATGAAGCAGATAATGAAAAATATGATCGCGGCAGCGGTCATGGCATTTGTTTTGTATTTTTCCTATTATGTGATCTTGTTGTCTGATGGGAGCAATGCTGTTGCCACGTTTGGTTCAGTGGCAGTCGGTGCGGCAGCATATATCGTTATTCTCATATTAGTGAAAGGCATGATGGAAGAAGATATGGCTGTGATTCCCGTTGTAGGAAAAATTGCTATAAGGGCGCTTCGCAAGATCGGCGTGTTTAAAGAAATTTCTCAGGAGCAATGAAGATGAAAAAGTTCGTGCTTGCATATAATCCGGTATCGGGAGATACAATGTTCAGGAAAAAGCTCGACCATCTGATAGCAATGTTTCAGGAAAGGTACTGTATATTGGTGCCGTACCGCACCAGCCCGGAAAATCGTGGCTTTTCCGGTTTTGTCAAGGCTGTTATGCCTACAGGGATCATCATTGCCGGCGGTGACGGAACATTAAATGAAATAGTGAACATCATGCTGAAAAACGGTATAAAACTTCCTATTGCAATTATACCGAGCGGTACATCAAATGACTTTGCATCGTGCCTGTCGTGCTGTGCGGGTAAATTTGACAGTTATATAGATGCGATAATAGACGGAAAAACGACAGTTATTGACATCGGCAGCATAGGCGATAAATATTTTATTAATGTAGCCAGCGCGGGGATGCTGACTTCAGTGGCGCATGATGTTGACAGACGGCTCAAAAGCACATTCGGCAAATTGGCTTATTATTTGCGCGGCATCGGGGAACTGCCTAAATTCAGATCTCTGGATATGACTGTGGAGGCAGACGGGATCGTAAAGAAAGTGAGTGCGTTTTTTGTTCTTATCGTCAACAGCAATGTTGTGGCAGGACTGAAAAATGTATCCGTGAATGCGAAACTCGATGACGGCAAGCTTGACCTGATAATGCTGAAGCAGTGCAGCCTGCCGGAATTGGTGGCATTTACGGCGGAAACTGTCGCCGGCAAGGATATAATAAATAACAAAAACGTAGAATATATTCAGGCATCTTCGTTCAGAATCGACTGTGACAAAGATGTGCAAAGTGATATTGACGGAGAGCCGGGACCGAAACTGCCGCTTGAAGTGAAAACTATTCCTGCGGCCGTTGAAATATATATAAGATAAATCTCTCAATTATTTGAGACATAAAAATCCCATGGTTTGATGAACCGCCCCATAAGTTAGATCAAAAAATCTAACCTACGGGGGCACTTCATGACCATGGGATTTTTGTTACATATAATACAAACCGGAGCGTATGGCTACGCGCATGTCATCGTCCACTTTTTCCTGTGACCATTTTGTGGCTTCCTGATCCTGACCGTTTGGCAAAACGGCGGCATTCTTCATAGTGGCAGCTGCAGTGCCTGACATTGTATAATGGTATCTGGAAAAATGATCTTTTATAAAACTAGTGTCGATATTGCCGGTGCGGAAATAATCATCCCGCAGAATTTTCTTATGAAGAGGGATGGTAGTTTTGATGCCTTCAACAGTAAATTCATCAAGTGCACGCTGCATAATTTTTATGGCATCACCGCGGGTATGGCCGTGAACTATGATTTTGGCGATCATCGAATCATAAAAGGGCGATATACTCAGACCGGCACAGACACCGCTGTCAACACGTACTCTGGGACCGCCGGGTTCAATGAAGAAATCAACTTTTCCCGGGGAGGGAAGGAAATTATTGTCGGGATCTTCGGCATTTATACGGCATTCTATGGCATGACCGGTGAACTTTATATCTTCCTGACTTATGGTAAGCGGTTCATCCGCGGCTATACGGATCTGTGTTTTAACGAGGTCAATGCCTGTTACCGCTTCCGTTATAGCATGTTCTACCTGTATACGCGGATTGATTTCCATAAAATAAAAATCGTTATCACGCAGGTTGAGTAAAAACTCAACAGTGCCGATATTGCTGTAATGAACACTTTTGGCTGCCTTAATAGCAAGATCACCCACCCGTTTTCTCATATCAGGCGTAAGAGCCACGGAAGGCGACTCCTCCAGCAGCTTCTGATTACGGCGCTGCAGCGAACATTCTCTTTCGCCAAGCTGCAGGACAGTACCGTAATTATCGGCTACGATCTGCACTTCTATATGGCGTGAATGTTCTATATAGTGCTCGTAATAATACTTTATATTCTGAAGATCGGTTATATGCAATATTTTTTTCAGATCATCTTCACTGTTGGCGACTATCATGCCTTTGCCGCCGCCGCCGGCAACAGGTTTTAAAATGATGGGATAACCGACCTCTCTGGCTTTGTTGATAGCGTCTTCTTCGTCGAGAAGCGGATCACTGCCTTTTGACATAGGAATGCCGGAAGGAATCATGGCAGCACGAGCGATATCTTTGTCGCCTACCTGGCGGATAGTAGTATAATGAGGACCGATCCATGTCATGCCCGCTTTAGTGACGCGTTCGGCAAAATCAGCGTCCTCCGATAAAAAACCATAGCCGGGATGAATAGCATCAGCCTCTGTATCAAGCGCCGCCTGCATTAATGCATTGTAATTCAAGTAGGATAGGGAAGCATCGGCAGGACCAATGTTATAGGCCAGATCGGCCAGCTTTACATGCATGGAATCCTTATCCTCGTCTGAATAGACGGCAACAGACTGAATCCCCATTTCCTTGCAGGCGCGAATAATACGGACGGCAATTTCACCGCGGTTGGCAATCAAAATACGTTTAAACAAAAATATCACTCCTATTTACGTAGTTCCACAGTTTGTGAAAAACAAAACTTAATCAGCTGAAGTTCATCTTCAGAATAAATTTTGCGGGACAAACAGCAATACTATGTGTTGTTTAGAAACTTTCCTCAAAAGGGAAAAAACGGGAAAATAAAATTTTCTATATTGATGGTAAATTGAATCTTTAAAGATCAAGATTATTCTATAACAAGAATAACTATAAGTCAAGTTAATAATATCATTAATAATATTAAGCAAAAACAAAAGAATAATATAAATTTTGACCGGCAGCGATATGCTTCAAGCTTTTTCTGTCTATAATTATACCATTATTTCCTCATAATGGTATATAATTTTCGGTTCGGTGCTATTTGCCGTCCGATGCAAATTTTATGCCGGCATCAGCGCGCAGTGCAGTAAGCGTATGCATTACGGTTTGACTGTGTTTGAGCAGTCTCAGACAGGCGGAAAAATCATTTCTTTCATAAATATCGGCAAAAGCCGCAAATTCATCTACCATGCGATTCGGATATTGTTCGCCGTCAAAATTTTCAATATTGTCTGCGGTCTTTAAGATCACATTACGACAGATATTAGGTTCGCTGTTCAGATGGATATAACCTTTTTCTCCCTCAAGAATAACACCGCTGATTCCTTCGGCATCCTTGGCGGCACTGCAGACAGCGATGGTATCATCATAAGTGAGTATCGCGGCACCGGAAGTGTCTATTCCATTGGCAGCGATATTGGCATAATATTTCATATTCAGCGGTTTGCCGAGAAGACCGATGACAAAATGCAGATTGTAAACATTGAGATCATACAGGCAGCCTCCTGAAAGTGCAGGATCAAAGGCAGGCATGACAATTCCCTGTAAAAAATTGTCATAGCGGCTGGAGTATTGAAAATAGTTGGATTGAACCATGCGTAAACGTCCGATGGAGGGCAGATGGCGGCGGATAAAATCGTAGTTTGGCGAATAAAGGAGTGTTATAGCTTCAAAAAAGAACAGATGGTTTTTCTCAGCAATTGCCATCAATTCATTGAACTCCTCAATATGAGAGGCAACCGGTTTCTCACAAATAACGTTTTTTCCGGCAAGAAGAGCGAGCTTTGCATATTCGAAATGCATACTGTTGACTATGCCAATATAGATAAAATCGATATCATTGTTTTGGAGCATGCTGTTATAATCGGTATAAACCTGAGCAATTTTGTACTTTGCCGCCAATTTGTGCGCTTTTGGCTCGCTTTTGGGACGGGCACATATAGCTGTCAGATTTATTGAATCAAGAAATGTCAAAGCTTCAAGACATGTTGCTACAATACCGCCAGTACCTGCTATTGCTAAATTCAATATTATCACCATCCTTAAAAAATTATAGATTGCCTATATATAGACAGTATATATAAGTATGCGAATATTTACAATGAACGAGATAAAATATACAAAATACGGCAAAGGTACAAGGTGAGGGCAGCGTTCTCAAAATATAAGGCGAATGATATAATAAATAAAGATAGACTAAAAAATTACGGCAAAACAGCCGCAGAAATAGAGAGGCAGAACATATGGCTTGGACTCAGGAACAGGAAGAGGCTATAAGCACGAGAGGAAAAAATATTCTTGTGGCGGCAGCCGCCGGATCAGGAAAAACGGCAGTATTGGTCGAAAGAACTATTCGGCTGGTACTTGACGACAATGTGGATATAAACGAAATTTTGATCGTAACTTTTACCAATGCAGCGGCTGCTGAAATGCGCGAACGCATCGGACGGCGTTTGGAAGAACAATTGACTGCAGCTGCTGAAATGGGAGCGGGCACTATGATGAAAAAGCTCGAACGGCAGCTGGTTCTCATGAATGCGGCCTCTATATCAACGCTGCATTCTTTTTGCCAGGGTATCATTCGGCATTATTTTCATGAGATAGATATTGATCCTAAATTCCGTCTTGCGGGAGAGCAGGAAATAAATCTGCTGAAACAGGATGTGTTGTCTGAACTGATTGAACAGCAGTATGAGAATGAAAATAATGAACTGTTTTTGCATTTTGCCGATTCATACGGCAATGAACGAGGTGATGCTGCCGTATATGAAATAATTATATCTCTTTATGAATATGCAATGAGCCAGCCTTTTCCGGAGCAATGGCTCAAACAGCTGCCGGAGTATCTGTATTCACCGGAAAATGGCGGCATTGATGATACAAAGTGGGCAAAAATATTAAAAACAGAACTTGAGCTGGTACTTGATGAGTGTATGGTCATAAACGCTTCCATGGAAAAAGCCGCTTCACAGTGCGGCTGTGAGGTGAAAGCAATACAAAGTGATCTTGCTATGCTCAGTGATATAAGTGACGGATTATTAGCGGGGTGGGAAACCCTGTATGCTGTAATGGAAGGCTTGCATTTTGCTGTTATGCGGCTGCCGTCCGATATGCCGGAACCCTTCAAAGAATATTTAAAAAGCGCTCGTCAAAGAGAGAAAGATGTAATAGGGAGCATCGTGAGCGATTTTTTCCAAATGCCGCCTAAAAAACTTTTTCTTGATCTGCATATCCAGAAAGAGAATATGCAGTTTATATGCGGGCTGACAGAGCAGTTCCTATGTGCCTTCGGCAAAGCAAAGCATGAAAGAGTAATAGCCGATTTTAACGATTTGGAACATTTTGCTCTGCGGATTCTGGCAGATGAAAGATCGACGGTGCAGAAGCTTATCCCCACAGAGGCCGCCGCAGAAATGAATGGCAAATATAAAGAAGTAATGGTCGACGAATATCAGGATACAAACGGTGTGCAGGAAGCCATCATCTCACTCATCGCCGGAGCAAAAACAAGTAAATTTTTGGTAGGCGATGTAAAGCAGAGTATTTATCGTTTCAGATTGGCTGAACCGGAACTGTTTATGGAAAAATACCGAACGTATCCTCTCCTGCCGGAACAGTGCAAACGCATAGACCTTTCCAAAAACTTTCGCAGTCGGGAAAATATTCTGCAGGCAGTTAATTTTATTTTTTCCCAGACGATGACGGAAAAAACAGCTGAAGTGAATTATAGCGGCAATGAGGCTCTGGTTTGCGGCTTGGATTATCCGCAGCAAAAAGACACGTTGGATGATACAGTAGAACTGATTTTGCTGGACAAGGATAATACGCAGGAAAATGATGCGCCGGACGATGCGCGGGAGGGAGAGGAAGGCACAGAAGAACTTTCGGGTTTTTCGATCGAGGCTGACTGCATTGCCAAAAGGATAAAAAAATTGATGGAAGGCAGTCAAAAAGTTTTTGACAAACAAAGCGGCAGGTACAGACCGCTGACATACCGGGATATAGTTATCCTGATGCGCTCGGCTGCCGGCAAGGCTGATTTAATTCTTGATGCATTACGCAGCAATAATATACCGGCTTATGCGGCTTTGAGCAGCGGATATTTTGCCGAAACAGAAATAAGAGTGATGCTGGCCTTACTGCAGATCATTGATAATCCGCGGCAGGACATACCGCTTGCGGCCGTCCTTCATTCACCGATAGTGAACTTCAGTACAGAGGAATTAGCACAGATACGGCTCAACGATACAGAGGGAGAATTGTTTGATGCGCTGCTGAAAACGGGAGAACCGCATAAAGAAGTTGCCGGCACTCTCAAAGATAAAGCAGCGGAGTTTTTACAGAACTTAAACCGCTGGCGCACTGTGGCAAAACAATTAAGCGTTCCCGAATTGATATGGCAGCTCTATGATGAAACGGGATATTATGACTACTGCGGAGCAATGCCGGGCGGAGTACTGCGGCAGGCGAATCTGCGCATGTTGTACGACAGAGCTGCCGCGTATGAAGAAACTGATTACCGCGGCTTATTCCGGTTTTTGTTATTTGTGGGGAAAATGCAAAAGAGCGGCAATGATTTATCTGTAGCCAGAACATTGGGTGAAAATGAAGATGTGGTGAGAATAATGACCATCCACAAAAGTAAAGGATTGGAATTTCCGGTAGTGATAATTGCCGATATGGGAAAAAGAATAAATCTGGCGGACAGCAGACAAGTGCTGCTTATTCATAAAAAATATGGTTTGGGGCCGTATGTATATGATCTGCAATACAATGTACGTTATCCGACTGTTGCCAGACAGGCTATCGCAAGGCAGACAGTGAAAGAAAGCAAGGCGGAGGAACTTCGTGTCCTTTATGTGGGAATGACAAGAGCCAGAGAAAAGCTGATATTGACAGGAACTGTCAGCAGCTTGGCTAAAAAAGCAGCGGTGTGGTGTCAGGCGGCGGGAGAAGCTGTCAAGACAACACTGCCGGTTTATCAAATATTAAATGCGGGAACTTATCTTGATTGGCTCTGCCCTGCACTGGCAAGGCATGCGGACGGAACCGCCCTTTACGAACTTTGTGATAGCAGCAGGACGGAAACTAGTCCCCTGCCGTATGGAAATTCAGAATGGAAGATCGAAATAAGGAATAATACGGTGGCAGCTCCAAAAGAAAAAAACACCGCGCTGCCGGAGGTATTCGAAAAAATACGGACACATCAGCCGCTTAGCGGCACAGCAGCCAAAGCTTGGGTAGAAGAGCGACTGAATTGGCAGTACTCTAAAGCTGCCGGAGTGCAGCTTCCGTCTAAGCTGTCAGTGACAGAAATAAAACGCCGCTTTGAACCCGAACCGGATACGGAAAATATATTTTCTGCCGACGAATATGCAAGACCGCGTTTCCTGCAGGAAAAAACAGCGATGACAGGTATAGAATACGGTACATTGATGCACAGTGTCATGCAGCATTTGGATCTTAAAAAAGATTTGACAGATAAGGGCATACAAATACAGTTGGAGGAAATGGCAGAAAGAGAAATTATTGAACGCGAACAGATCAAACGGGTAAACAGGCAGTCCGTACAAAAGTTTTTTTGCTCTTCTGTGGGCAGACGACTGTTGAAATCTCCTCTTGTACGGAGAGAAATGCAGTTTTCCCGTATGCTGGAAGCACAGAGATTTTATGCCGATGCACAGCCGGAAAACCGTATATTTACACAAGGTGTGATAGATCTGCTTTTCACTGAATCTGACGGATTGGTGCTGGTGGATTATAAGACAGATAATTGTTCGGGCGATGAGGCCGCTGTGAAATATAAAATGCAGATAAAATTATACAGTGAAGCTGTCGAGGCCATTTTAACAAAGCCTGTTAAAGAAAAATATCTGTATCTTTTCCATAGCGGTGAGATAGTGCCGCTTAAATAAAAAGTTTATTTCAAACAAAAAAACACGCTCCTTCGGGTAGACTGTAAAAGTTTAATTACATGTCAGACCAAAGAGCGTGTTTTAAATTAGCAATAATAGGAAAAGCCTATTTTTGCAGAAGGTTATATTTATGCAAGATAACCTTTCCCAGCTCTGTCTGGGGATTTATCCTGCTGTAATGAAATAAAGCACTGGCGATACCGTTCTTTTTGATGTGAGCCTGTAGGGCAACAGCTTCGGTATCATTTTTATAATCAAAGCAAAATGCAGCCGCAATTGCTGTCGCGTATCCATCTGAAATAATGCCTAGGTCGGCCAATTGTATAGCTGGAGCGATCAAACGATCGTTTACGCCTAATTTACGAATGGGTGATCTGCCCACTCGTGTAACATCATCTGCAATATATTTACTGGAAAATCGCTGTAAAATTCTTTGGGAATAAGCGTTAAATTCATTTATGGAAAAATCATATTTTTTGTTTAAAAGAAAACCGGCTTCTTTTAACAGGCATTTAACGATACTGCTAATATTATCATTGTTGATCGCCTGATTTATATAATTTATGTTTTGAATATAGCCTAAATAAGCAATTGCAGCGTGAGTGGCATTAACTGCGAAAAGTTTTCGCTCAATATATGCCTGTAGGTTTTTTACATAAGTTATGCCATTAACGGGTGGCTTATTTCCTGCTATACCGGTTTCATCAACATCCCATTCAAAAAATCGTTCGGTTTGCACCAGCAATTTTTCAGAGTTTTTTTGCAATGGCACTATTCTGTCAACCGCTGCATCAGGAAATCCGGCGTATTTAGAAAGCTGCTGAAGATCCTTTGAAGATAAATGATCGCATACAAGCTCCCGTAAAATAGAACTGGCTCCTTGCATGTTTTCGCAGGCTATGATGTTGATAGGAGGACAGTCTTGGGAGATCCTTTTTGATAATCCGGCAGAGATGACGGGAGCAATAAATTTTAATGCGGTGGGGCCGAGTGCAGTAGTTATGATATCGGCATGTAAGAGCTTGTCAGTGATGGCTTCGGTGTCGCTGCTGTTTAATGCTGATATATTTTGGATAAGAATGCGTTCTGGAACATCGCCGACTATTTCGATATGATATTGCTTCAGTGAGTTAATATCATCAATAACAGACTGATTGACATCAATAAAACATACTTCATAATTTGAAGCTGACAGCAGCTGACCGATAAAGCCGCGTCCAATATTTCCGGCACCAAAATGCAGGGCTAACATAATATTCCTCCGTTTTAAATTATAGAAATTATTTTTGCTGCTCTTTTATTTTTTCAATGAGCTCGCTTATCTTGGGATCTGCCAAATAATTTTCAATGGCTATGATTTTTTTATCCTTTAAAGCCAATTTAGCCCGTTCGGCCAGATTTTTATGTGTAACGACAACATCTGCTTCAGAGGGAACCTTTTCAATAGCAAAATGTTCCACACGGATATCAATACCGTTTTTCAAAAGTTTCTTTTTCATCACACTCGCACCCATGGCGCTGCTGCCCATTCCCGCATCACATGCGAAAGCTACAAATTTTATCGGAGCATTAACAGCATGTGAAGATTGAGAAGTTCCGGTTTCAGTGATATTTGAAAGGATGGCTTTTCCTTCGTCTTTCATGGATTGCGTTTGTAATATAGAGGCACTCAATGCGTCATCATTGTTGTCCTTGGATATTTTTAAGATAAAAGAAGTTATTATAAAACTTACCAGGGCTGCCACAAGAACTCCGGCAATAACGCCGACAAAATGCCCCTTCGGAGTCAATGCTAAATAAGCAAATATTGATCCTGGACTTGGTCCGGCAACAAGGCCGGCATCAAACATTTGAAAAGTGAATATACCGCACGCAGAACCGGCGATCATCGCAATAATTGTAAGCGGCTTCATCAGAACAAAAGGAAAATACATTTCATGTATTCCGCCAAAAAAATGGATGATTATTGCACCGGGCGCTGTGCTCTTGGCATTGCCCCTGCCAAATATGGAATAGGCCAGCAGCAGACCTAAACCGGCACCGGGGTTGGAAGCAGCCATAAAATATATCGACTTGCCTGTAGCCAGGGCATCCTGCATGCCGAGCGGATAATAAATCCCTTGGTCAATGACATTATTTAAAAATAATACTTTTGCAGGTTCATTTATTAGAGCAAGGACGGGTAATATCCCCGTGCTCACAAGAGCCTTTACTACAGTACTTATAAGATAATTGGCATCTTGAATGACCGGACCGATGAGAGCATTGGCAAGAAGACAGAGGATAAAGCCGATAATTCCCAGAGAAAAATTGTTTATGAGCATTTCAAAGCCTGAAGGAATACGGTTTTCGATCGATTTATCGAACTTCTTTATAATAAAAGCACTAAGTGGCCCCATTATCATGGCACCAAGGAACATTGGAATATCAGAGCCTACAATAAGTCCGATAGTACCAATAGTCCCTGCTATGCCTCCTCTTGTATCATAAACTAATTTACCTCCGGCATAGGATAACAATAAGGGAAGCAGTAAACTTACCATGGGACTTACAAGCTTAGCAAAGGCTTCATTGGGAATCCAGCCTGTTGGGATAAATAGTGCGGTAATAAAACCCCATGCTATGAATGCTCCCATATTGGGAATGACCATTGCCGTCAAAAAACCGCCAAATGCTTGTATTTTAGCACGCACATTAATTGTCATTTGTTTCATCCTTTCAATATTCTACAATTATATAAAATTATGAAAATTATATTTAAAAATTGAAAATTAGTCTGACTTTTCAATTAATTGCTGTAAATAATCAACTGAAGCTGCCGATATTATATTTTCTATTTTTTTGTCGTCAATAAATAAGTCGGCTAATTCTGACATAAGTTTCAAATGATTCTTTTCTTCATTTGCAGCCAGAACCACAACTATATTGACGGATTTTCCCTCTGGAAACATTACCGGTTTATTCAGTTTAAGAAGTGATATGCCGGTCTTTATCACACCGTTATCTGGTCGGGCATGAGCCAGAGCCACTTGCGGGACTATTACAATATAAGAACCATTTTTATTGACATTATCGATCATAGCCTGCACATATAATTCACTGATAACTTTCTTATTCACCAATACTTCACTGGCGGCGGCTATACTCTCTTCCCATGAATTCACGCTGTCCAGAAGAGAAAGATTATCCTTGAGATACTCTGCTATCATTTCAAGTCACCTCATATACGATATTTATTCAAGATTAGCATGATAATGCCATAATTTTTTTAACTCTATATGTTTGTCATTCACGATCATTGCCGCGACCGTATCGCACAATAATAACAGACTCTGCTCAAACAGGCTTGACATTGGCTGTTTCGAGGTTATTTCATCGGCAAGGTAAAGTTTTGTCTGCACAGGAATCCGCACCATAAGATCTGTAACAGGTGAAAGGCTGCTTTGCGGATTGGAGCCTATATGGACAATTTTACCGCCTATTTGTTTGGCTTTTTTTGCAATGGCAACAGGAATGAGTGATTCTCCGCTGCCTGAGCCGACTATTAATATATCCCTGTCAGTCATGGCCGGTTCCGTTATATCGCCGACCATATGGGCTTTTATACCCAGATGAACGAGCCTTTTTGCAAAAGCCTCCAGCTCAAGCTTAACACGCCCCACACCGATGAGAAAGATTTTATCGGCATGCAGGATCATGTCGATGAGCTGATTTACATCCTTCTCGTCAACCTTTGCCAGAGCGGTGGAACATTCTTCAATAACCAGTGATCTTGCCGTTTCGTACGTCATATCAATTACCGTCCTTTAAATGTTTATTAATAAGCTCGACTGCCTGCCTGTAGTTTTCGGCATAAGTATTATCCTTGCGGAATATGCTTTTACTCCCGGCAACGAGCACTTCGGCACCGGCGTCGATCAAGGCCGGAATAACGTCCATAGATACGCGCCCGTCAACAATTATTTTTGTGGAAGCGCCGTGTTCCTTGATAAAATTTTTGCAGTCTCTGATTTTATCTGTGGCATAGGTGATCATTTCCTCACTTTTACCGTCGGCATATCCGGGATTTATAAGCATCAGCAAAAGATAGTCGCATTCTTTTATTACATACTTTAGTGTATCTATCGGAGTGGCGGGATTTAAGGCAATACCTGTTTTTATTCCGGCATTCTTTATAATTTGCAGCATTTTTTCAACATGCAAAGTTGTTTCATAATGAAAAGTGATACTGGCAGGATTTATTTTTAGCAATTCATTTATGAAAAACTCATTCATTGTAGACATGATATGGATGTCAAAATCCATGAGTGATTTATGATGCAGCTGCTCTATCGTTGATAAACCGATGGGCATGCTTGGGCTGAAATGAGGATCGATGATGTCAACATGCAGTGACTGCATGCCGGCTTTTTTTAGAAGACTGACTTCGCTTTTTAGATTGCACAAGTCGGCGCATATCAGAGAAGGTGAAATTGTGATGTGATTTTCCAAGATACATTGCCCCTTAAACCAATTTTTAGCAATTTATATATTGCTTTTTATTGCTATAAACAGCATAACATTGTTGTTTTTCCTTGTCAACAACTTTTTTGTTGGTAAAAGTTGGGAAAAAGAATGACCTTATGTGGTTAAAATTACGATTGTCTGTTATAATTAAATAAAATATTATAGGTGGCGGGTGTTATTTATGGGCAGATTAATAACTGCTGAGAGAAGAAATAAGATTGCGGAATTGATCGTTTCAAATGGAAGCATAAAAGTAGGAGAATTAGCCGATAATTTTACTGTTTCTACGGAAACGATACGAAAAGATCTAATATATCTTGATAAGATGGGTGTTATAAAAAAGAGCCGCGGCGGTGCCTTATCCTCTCTTGAGGTAATGGAAAAACCGCTTGAAACAAGAAGTGCAGAAAATTTTGATTTGAAAAATGCCATAGCTAAAAAGGCGCTTTCTTTTATAAAAAATAATGCAGTTCTTTTTATTGACGCAGGAAGCACAGCTCTCTGCTTGGCAAAGATGCTTTATTTGAAAAAGGGCCTGACAATTATTACAAATTCTATCAGTGCAGCTAATGTGCTGGTTAATAGTAAAAATAAAGTTTACATGAGCGGCGGAGAGCTTAATAATACAACAATGGCATTGGAGGGGTTCGGAGCTACTGAATTTCTCAGTAAAATTAAAGTCGATGTTGCTTTTTTGGGGTCCAGCGGGTTTAAGGAGCACTGCGGACCGGTATCGATCGACTTTTCAGATGCTGATGTAAAAAGAATTATGATCAGCAATTCCAAATTGGCCATTGTTTTGGCGGACAGCAATAAATCACGGTCTACTGCACTGGTCGAATATGCGTCATGGAAAGATATTGATTACCTGATAACGAATGAAGATATTGATATCAAGGCTGTGGAAGAGCTTAAAAAATTTACTAAATTGGTTTTTACTGATAGTTAAGCAGGCGACAATAGACAAAATAAAAAAGATAACGCATAAACTGTTAAGTTTACGTGTTATCTTTTTTATTTGGTCTATTAATTCTGGTCAAAAGGAACAGAATACTCAATCAAGCTTAGATGTGCAGTGCGGGCAGCGCAATGCATCATCGGCAATGGTTTCTTTGCAGAAAGGGCAAAGACGCGGTTTTTTTTCCTCCGGCTTGGAGGCAGAGAAACGATTGATCTGCCTGACGACAATGAAAACGGCAAAAGCAACTATCAGAAAGTCTATTAATGTATTTAAAAAAGCACCATAGGCAATGACGGGAATATTGGCATCGCTGGCCTGCTGCAAAGTGTCTGCATGCGTGTCGCTCAGGTTGATAAATAAATTAGAAAAATCAATACCGCCAAGTAATTTCCCCAGAGGAGGCATTATGATGAAATTGACGAGAGAATTGACTATTTTAGTGAAGGCGGAACCAATGATGATACCGACGGCTAAATCAATAACATTACCGCGCATGGCAAAAGCCTTAAATTCCCTAAAAAACTTATTCATAAGATCATCCTTTCCTCAATGCCAGTATAGAATAAAGAGTGTAAAATGCTGTTTGATATATGCTGGCCTTTATCCCAAAGTATAACAAAAAAATCATTCGGATGAAATGGCAAAGATACATTATCATTTATCGCCTTCAGTGATATTTTTGTATATTTTGCGTAATAATCCTGCCAACAGCTGCCGGTCTGCCGAAGATAGTCCCGTTAAAGCCTGATTGCGATGCTTTTCTACAGCTGCAGCCAGCTCGGGATAAACGGAGAGAGCTGTATCTGTCAGCAGAATATTTTTTTCTTTATTATTGTTGAGACGGCAGCGGCGTATGCTGCCTTTTTTTTCAAGCTTGGCAAGAGTCTTAGAAATAGCGGCAGGCTCTATGTCAAGATATGAGGCTATTTCAGACTGTGAAACAGCCTCATGCTCCTTGACTGTTTTCAAAACAGACCACTCAGAATTATATATTCCTAAATTGCTGATAGCGTTGTTCAGGCTTTTGGAAAAAACGCGGGTGGCTTGATAAAGGCAGTGTATCAGCAGGTCATCAGATTGGGGCGTATTTGACGAATGAATGGTTATAATTATCATCTTCTTTGCATAGGATCAGAAAAGGTCATCTCTGTGTTTATTATGGTAAGAATAAGAAACTTATTAAGTATAAAGATTGTTGGCAGCTTTTATTATTTTATAGTAGCAGAGCATAAAAAGGCAAGCGGTTTTTCCTTATATCAGCTTTCATTCTTATCTGCAGCAAATGATTTCGAACGTGGATTGAAAAAATGCTGCAACAGAAAAAAGACAATAAATGCGATCATCGTGTAGATTACATAATTATACATGCTGATATATCCTATGCTTCCTGCTACGCTGCCGAGAAGAATAATGCCAGCGCTGGTACCGATATCGAGCATGTTATAAAAAGTGGCACTGGCAGCACTGCGGCGATCGGAACGCACCAGATTGAGTGTCCATGTCATCAGGGCGGGAAGCAGGAGTCCGCCACCGAGACCATATAAGACAGAAGCACCTAAAAGCATCTGCAGAGATATCGAATTTATGAGAATAAATAGGGAAAGAAGAAAACATACCGCACCGGGCAGCACCACCCAGAAAGCACCCTTCAAATCGAAAAGACGTCCGCCGAACGGACGGGAAATAAAGACAAAAACAGTTCCCAGGATAAAAAACAGACCGGCGTCAGCGATGCCCGCTTCGTTAGCCATCATAATAATAAAGGTGTTGACACTTCCGTAAGCAACACCGAACAGAATGGTAAGTATAGCTGGAACACCTGTCCCATGTTCAAATAATTTATTCTTTATTGAATTATTCAGTGCTTTGGTAGGCAGCTGAGGTATGATTTCCTTTGCATTGGAGGTTTTGGTGCACAGTATGGCAAAACATGTGGCAGCGGCAGAAAAAGCAAACAAGGATATGGAACTGTAGTTGTCAAGCAGCAGCACACCAAGTGCCGGTGCAAGAGCCATAGCTATGGTACTGCCTAAACCAAAATAGCCGATTCCTTCGCCGCGTCTGGAATCGGGAATGACATCGGATACTATGGCAGCAGCAAATGTGGTGCTCAGACCGAAACCGAAACCGTGTATGATGCGCGCCAGAATAAGTATATCTATAGAAGAAAAAAGACGGTAACTGACAGTAGCAATAAAGGACAGGAGTAAACCGATATAAAGGCATTTTTTTTTGCCCAAGGAACGCACACCTGTGTCGGTAAAAAGACGTACAAAGATAGCGGCAAAGCCAAAAATACCGGTAACGATGCCGATCTGGCTGCCGGTGGCACCGAGTGAGGCGGCATAGACAGGCAGTGTGGGCAGAAGACAGTGGAAACCCGTGAAGAGAAAACCGTTTGCTCCTGTTAAGGCAATAAAATTTTTAGTCCAAAGTTTTTCTTTGTTCATAAGACAGCTCCTTTTTATTTTGAAAAAAGTTAACTAGTTAACCATTTTTTATCAATTATAATTAACTAGTTAACTATAATTGATAAATATAACACTTACCCGAGTGCTTGTCAAATTTACACTGCTGAAAAGGCTCGAGGCATCTGAGATTGTATGAGGATGCCTCGGGTGTATAAAAGTTGTATCGGCAGTCAGGGTTCTGTCAGATAATCAGCGGCAAACTGTGCATATAAAGCTGCACCGCGTTTTAAAATATCTTCATCCACAGTGAACTTGTCGCTGTGATTGGTTTGTGTGATATGCTTTTCCTTGTTGCGTGCACCAATAAAAGCGTGCACACCCGGAACTTTTTCCATGAAAAGAGAAAAATCCTCACTGCTCATCGTCTTTGGCATGCTGCCCAGAATTTCAGGACCATAAAGACGTATCGCTGCACGTCTTGCTATTGAAGTAAGTGTATTATGTTCATTGATGACAGGACCAACATGATAGCTGTAATCCAGCTCTGCCGTGCAATTGAAGTTTTGAGCGGTACCTTCTGCTGTTTTTCTGAGCATTTTTTCTACTGCCATGCGGAGCTGTGGAGAATGTGTCCTCACTGTACCGGTCAGCTCTGCTTTGTCAGCGATTATGTTGTAAAATTGGCCTCCCTCAATTTTACCGATAGTTATGACCAGCGGCACTAAGGGATCACTCATGCGGGAAACGATAGATTGTATGGAGACCACAGTATGCGCCGCGGCAACTATGGCATCACAGCCTTTGTGCGGAGCTGCGCCGTGCGCTGCCCTGCCGTGTATTTTTATCCTGAAATTATCACAGCTGGCCATTCGGCTTCCTTCTTCAATACTTATGTACGGTGCATCGAAATCACCCCATACATGCATAGCGAATATGGCATCAATATCATTGCAAAAATTATTTTTTATATAAAAGTCAGCACCATAACTGACCTCTTCTCCTGCCTGAAACAATAACTTTATCCTGCCGGGAAAAGAATCTGTATGGCTGCTGAGAATTTTTGCCGCACCCAGAAGCATGGCTATATGACAGTCATGTCCGCAGGCATGCATAACACCGTCCTGTATGCTTGCAAAAGGCAGGGCTGAGCATTCTGTTATCGGCAGAGCGTCAATATCAGCTCTGAGTGCCACAGTTTTTCTGTTTTTAGCACTGTCTGTTCCTTCTATATAACAGTACAGCCCAGTATGGTTATCATATTCTATGGGCGTAAGTCCCATCTTGAGCAATTCATCCTTTATCTTAGCGGTGGTATTGACTTCGAGCAGAGATAATTCAGGATGACGGTGAAAATAACGGCGCATCTTGATGATATATGCTTCTGCATCTTCCGCGGCTTTCTGGAAGTTCATTTAGCGGTATTTTCCTCCTTTTTTTGTGGACTGTCATCTGAATACATGGGTGTGAGAACAAGCTTAATACTGTCATGTTCATTGACGACGGTGGTAAATTCAGCCGGTGAATTATTTTTCAGTATTTGAAAGGTTACCCTGCTGTCCGGTTTTGGCGGCGTAAAATCTGCGGCAAGCAAAACATCACCGATCATGGCTCGGGATTGGCCGCCTGATGATGTACATACGATATCGTCACCATCGTTTAATAAATATTCTGCGGAAGCGCTGTTTCCGTTCACTGAGATCGCCGATGAAGCCGATGTATGCACAACGCAGGGCTTGTCATCGAAAAGCACTGTTATATCTGCGGCAACAGACATATCCTTAAGCAATTTTTTTAAAGCAATGCGTGCCGGTTCGACAAAATCTATTTCATCATTTTCATGAATTGCATCGGATAAATATGCATCCTGCCCGTTCAGCTTTATCTGAGGCGATGATTCGCAGGTCTTTTGCAGACCGTTGAGCGTATAATTATAAATACTGTTTTTTATATTATACCCGGCACATGCCAAAGCATCAGCCACGGTGAAAGAGTCAGGCACAGTCAGGGCATCCTTGTCTTTAAGTATGGTATTTTTATCGTGACAGGGAAGTCCGTTGATAAGATAGAATTGCTTGACTGTGGTCAGTTCTCCGTTTACATAAAGATTCAAGGCAGCAGTCTGCTCCGTTACATCGCACAGCTTTACTGTCGGAACTGTACCATCAGTGCCGCATTCTATTGTTATATGGCTTTTTTCCGGGGCAATATCACTTAATGAAGCAGTTTTCCCGTTAAGCTTCAGTTTTGCCAGAGTGCCCATCGTACCGCTCAGGATTTTAGCTTTTTCATTTATGCTTATCATTATGCCTAAACCCGGTTTACCATTGTACTTATGCAGATTTACACCAGCGTTCAAAAGAATATCAGCTATAGTGAGCTCCTTAAAATTGAACATATTATATTCTTTTTCATTTATATACATGGATACAAGACTGAGCGTCTGGATAGAGGCTGTTTTTAGTATGCCCAGCGGAGTCACAGCATCGGGAGCTTTGAGCGTATCGGGAATATTTATTATACCATCCACCTTATCAGGCATTCTCACTGCAACGCGCGGGACAGGCATATCCAGCTTCTTTGCGACCTCTTGGGCAAGATGAGGTGTAAGGGAACCGCCGCCTACCAGCATGACAGCCTGTGGCGCGGCCGTGTTCAGCGTAAGGATCTGGTTGGCTATCGCCTGTGCCAGTTCGGTAATATTATTGATGACTGCTGAAACAATTTCTTCTTTTGGCAGAGTATATTCTGAGCCGAGAATGTCACAAAATGTTATTTCCTGAGCGGTATCCTCAGCAAGCTTTCTTTTGACATCTTCAGCTACGTTAAAATCAAGCAGATAATATTTGGAAATTGCTTCGGTTATTTCATCACCGGCCATAGGCACCATACCATAGGCAATAACAGAACCATCCTTCGTTATCGCTACGTCTGATGTACCGGCGCCAATATCGACGAGAGCCAGGTTCAAATGGCGCATGGTCGTCGGAATAAGAACGCTTATGGCGGCAATAGGTTCCAGCGTCAAAGCCTGCATTTCAAGTCCTGCCGTGGCGAGTGCCGATTGCATCGAATCGACTACCTGCCTGGGCAAAAAAGTGGCAATAACACTGGCGGATGCTATCCTGCCGCGCTGACCGATAAGACTCTTTATTTTTGTATCATCAAGCATGTAATATACAGTACTGTAGCCGACACAGTAATAAAGAGACGTATCCTTCACGATATTTGAAGCTGCCAGTTTTTTCTGAGCTGTCTGAACAGCGATAAAATCAAGCTGTTTTTGTTGTTCGGGTGAAATGATGCCGTCAACTTCCATCTGAGCCTCGGCAGTCATAGTATAAAGCGCACGTCCTGCCGCCGCCACAGAAACTTTTCGTAAGGGGCCGGTCCTTTCTTCCAGTCTGTTTTTCACAGCGGAGATTATTTCGGCTACCTGTGGTACGTCATGTATTTGACCATCGAGCATAGAACGTGTTTTATGCTCCTGTCTTTCCGTATCAATTATTCTGGAGTCTTCGGTCTCTGTTTTTTCCGCTACTATGCCGATAACGCTTCTGGTTCCTATATCAAGGGCAAAAATGAGATCATCGTTGGGTGCTGTCTGCTGCACGGGTACGGAGGTTTTTTGTGTTTTCATAATTATCACCACGAAAAGCTGTGGATTGCCACCTCTTTACAAAATATTGAAAAAATATATTTTTCATTAATTATAGCATAATAGCTTCCTAAAATATAATATGAAAAGAGTATAACTAGGACAGGACGGCATTTCTGCCGGGGCAAAATTGTTGGGTACGAAAAAATCAATTGTATCTAAAATGTATTACAATATTTTTTCCATAAAAATAGTTTCTTTAATTGGTGTATCATAATATTTAGGAATTTCACGGAATTTGTATTTATTTTTATAGAGGAAAATGGCTTCCTTTAGAAATGGCAGTGTATCTAAAAGTATTGATTTGTAACCAATTTTTTTGGCTTCTTCCAGTATTTTATCGATAAGTATACTAGCCAGATGATGCCCGCGGTATTGCGGAGATACATAAAGACGTTTTAATTCGCAACGCCTGTTGTCAAAACGATGGCAAGCCGCACAACCGGCGGCTTTGCCGTTGACATATGCAATATAGAGCCGTCCGTCAGGTGGTCCATACTTAGCACGTAAATTATCAAGCTCACTGTCGTAATTTTGTGCTTTTAACGATTTTGCAAAATTTGGATTTTCATTTACCAGCATAGTAGTATATTCAGTAAAAAGTATACTGATATCTTTTTTTTCATCATAGCCTGATTTTAGTTCCAATTCCATCATTAGTGCTCCATTTTCAATTAGTTGTTTTAGTAATTGTACACTAAAAAAATCATATTATCAAAAATTTTTATATGTAATTTTTATTGATTTAGTAAGAGGTTTTTGGATATATTTTTTATTAGAATTATTGATTATCAATTTAATATGATATAGTTCATTTTTGGCTGATATGGTTTATGATTGTAATTTGATGCATAATCTAGTAGAATTAAACCAATATCAAACGGAGGCGATATTTATGAGCGAAAACAAAGAAATCATAACCGGCAGTGATTTTAAACGAATGATTGCCGGCGCTTACAGCGCTTTTTTGTTGGAGTATGAAAATATAAACAGTTTGGACGGAACTTCGCTCGCTGATCAAAACTGCCCCGGAACGAATATGCTCAGAACCATGGGTTCAGCAGCTATGGCAATAAGAGATATCAGCAATGACAGTATCGGTGCAATAGCCTGTTCGGTAAGTAATTGTGCAGTGCTCGGTGCTCGGGGGAATTCAGGAGTTCTTCTGGCACAGATTTTTCGCGGAATTGCCAAGGGGCTGGCCGGAAAATATGATGTTGATTCTTCTGTATTCGGGAAGGCTTTTCAATTTGGGATACTCTATGCGCATCGTACTTCTGTTGAAGAGGCAGAAAGGTCTATAATAATTACAGCTAAGGCTGTTGCAAAAGGTGCCTATAAAGCGGTAAGAGCCAATCGTCCTATTTCGGATATATTGGCTGAGGCAATAAAGGCCGGAGACGAAGCCTTGAAAAAATCGGAAGCGCAAAATAATCCTGTTGATGCGGGAGCAAAGGCGTTGATGGTTCTTTTGCAGGGCTGTCAGTCAGGGCTTGACGGCAATTTTGTATCACCTGTGCTCATTTTCTCTTCAGGAACCAAAAAATCACATACCGTTCCTGAACCGGAAAATGATATAGTCCGTCCGTATTGTGTGCAGTTGACTATTTATAATTGCAAGGCAGCTGTGGCTGATATAAAGAAGATATTGGCAAAATATGGCAACATGGTCGTTATAGAAAGAAAAATGCACGACATGCTGATTCATTTGCATATGGAAAGACCCGGGTTGCTCGTTGAGCAAATAACAGGCTGGGGCAATTCATACGATATACATGTTGATAACATGGCTGATCTGCATAAGCCGCTTATTTTGGGACATCCGCTCAATAAACTGAGTATACTGGCAGTGGCATCTGATGAAAAGGTTGTTTTTGAGCTGCAGGACCGGGGTGCTTTGGTTATAATGACTGACACGGAGAAGCAGGGATTGGCAGTGGGGAACTTTGTCAATACAGTGCACAGTGATATAGCGGAAAAATATATTATTTTATCTAATGATGTTAATATGAATCTTATGCTGTATCAAGCTAAACGTCTTTTGGGCAAACGCATAGAAGTGATTTATAGCAACAATACAGATGAACAGCTGGCTGCGCTGAAAGTGTATGATGAGAAAATGTCTTTGGAAGAAAATGCAAAAAAGATGGAAAATGCGATAAGGCGTTTTCGTAGGTCAGTGATATAAAAAATATGCATAAATATTCTTATCTGGTTTAAAAGTGCATAAAAAAGCAGAAAAAATATTATGAAGTGGTTTTGAGATAGAGATATACTTATCCACAAGATTATATTGTGGTTGAAAAATAATGGGCACTAAATATAGTGCCCATTATTTTTATTTATGGATGATTTATCCCTATGAATAAAGGAATTAGTGGATTTTTAATTCAAAATGGTATAATCAAAAATTTTATCAGGGTGTGGATAAAATCAATTTACTTGTAGATAAAAGAGCGGTTTGTTCTGTGATTTCTTAATACTTATCCACATGGTTGCTCTTTTTGTGGATAAAATTGTGAATAACTATTGAGAAAAGAAATATGGTATTTTTATGCAGAAATGTTTTTATGACTCAAAAGATGGGTTTTACTTTACTGTAAATAAAAAACAAGAAAAAAGCTATTTGTGACATTTGCTTGTGTGTGAAAATGCTATTTGTTATAATTAGAATTAACCGTCGTTGGAATGTAGGTGACTTTATCAAATAAACAGGAGCAAGATACAATACAGCTGGCGATGGCAATATGGATTGGAGTCAATAAGGTATTATGACTGATGAAACAAGAAAAAAACTTCAGGCACGTATTGAAGCCTTAAAGAAACGAATGAATTATGATGCAAATGATTTGGACTATGAGACACATTTGCATATGATGCGCGATTTACAAAGAGTGCTGAACAATGTCAGCCGTAAAAATTGAAAAAGGTGACGAAATTACCGGAATTTTTAAAAAGGAGATAAATTATGTCTGAAAGAATAAGTTTGCAGGAGATTTTGCGCGAAGAAGGCGTTCCGCAGATAAAATTAGACATTCATGCTACGAAGGAAGAGTGTCTGCAATTGAGGGAAAAGCTTATGGCCATCCGTGATTTGAGTCATGGAGCGGAGCAGGGATATCTGGATATAGATTGTAAAGTCTATATTGATGTAGATGATATAGATCGTTATTTGTCGGGAGAGCTGGATACTCTTGCAGAGGTGTATGCTTTTCCAGAGGATATAAAGGCATATAGAGAATGATATTTATAGAAAAGAGGCGACACAACATGAATATGAAAAAAATTTTTGTATTGTTTATAGCTGGTATGATGATCTTTGGAAATATTTCTTTTGCAGCTAAAGGAGGGGCTCGTATGCCATCGGTTAAATCTCCGGCTGTTACAAGATCTGTCCCTGCAGCACCGTCAAAGAATGCAGCAGGAACGGGAAACGAGTATAAACCTTCTAAAGATGCTGCATCTTTAAATAAAAATGCAGCAAATAAGAACACAACGGCTGAGAATGGGGCAAAAGCAAATACATCATCCTCACCGTGGGGAGGAATGCTCAGAAATGTCGGTCTTTTAGCAGGAGGAATGTTCCTGGGGGGCATGCTTGCCAATTTGTTCGGTATGGGCGGTGGCTTTATGAGTGACTTGCTCGGGATAGTGGCTAATGCATTGATCTTTGCAGTGATCCTCATGCTGGCAATGACTATATGGAGAAAGATAACAAGTTCAAAAAAAAATAAAAATGAAGATAATATCAAAGCTGATAGAGAGAAGCAAAGCCAGAAAATAATAGATATACAGCCATCTTCGCATAATTCGTATGAACGTCGGTCCAAAGCCGATGAATACCGCAATAGATGATGGGCTTTTAATTTTTGAGCAGACCCTGATTGAAAGATGGATGTTGTGGGCAAAGGCCGAGGAATCTGCCTGTCTCGCATTATCAATTGCCTGGTGTCTGTTTAGGAGGTAAGGATTGATGCAGCCATGTGTGGGGCATATAAATTTTCTTAATTGTCAGCCGCTCACATATAGTTTGTTAAAATGTGGATATCACAGGGGCATTTCTTTGGTAATGGGGGTGCCGTCGGTTTTGAATAAGGCAATGGAACAGGGACAGCTTCATGTTAGTCCGATGTCTTCTTTTGCCTTTGGACAGATGAGCATCAGTCTGATGATGCTGCCGAATTTGGGGATTGTTGCAGACGGTATTGTGCAAAGTATTATTCTGGTGTCTAAGCGTCCTATTGATGCGCTGGATGGTAAAAAGATTTTGCTGACAGCACAGTCTGCTACGTCACATTGTCTCTTGAAGATAATTATGCGCAAAGCCTATAAATGCATACCACAGTATGAAGTAAGGCCGTTGGATCCGCAATGTATTTTAAACGAAGATGAGACTGCTGATCTATTTATTGGCGATGATGCCCTTTACATCAATCATAACAGGCAGGAAGGGATGTATTATTATGATTTGGGCAATGAATGGAAGAAGATGACAGGGCTGCCTATGGTGTATGCAGTCTGGGCTGCAACACGCGCCTTTGCGGAAGCATTTCCTGAGGCTTTGCGGGAAGTGTACAGTCGCCTGCGCGGTGGTTTTGATCATGGCAATGCGTTTAAGAAAGAAGCGGCCGATATGGTAGTGGGCAAAAAAAAATTTTCCAGACAGCAGCTTATGGATTATTTTGATGTCATAAAGTATGATGTGCATGAAAAACAATTGACTGCGCTGAATACTTTTTATACATTGGCACATGAATATGAATTTTTGGAGACGATACCTGCCGTGACAATTGCTGATATTGGCTGATCCGAGCGCTGAGCAAACGGGGAAATGTTGTTGATGAGGGAAAATTATGGGAGAATATCTTATTTGCGACAAGTGTAAATATAATTCTTGTTCGAAATACGGCTATCCGTGCGCCAGCTGCAAACATACAAATTACTATAAATATTTCACACCGGCAGTCAACGAGTTTATAGGGCAGTGTCCTGTTTGCGGGACACCTTTCGATGAAGGTGATGTGAGTATAAGCCGGGATCTGAAAATAGGGCCGTATAGTGTTTTAAAATGCAGCTGCCATAATTCGGCATGCGGACGTGTGAGTGTATATAAAATAGGAACCTATCTTGCAAAAGATAGATGACAGCAGAATGAGGCAGACAAGGTATGATGCAGCCTGCAATTAGATAAATTATCTGAAAAATAAAGGCGGAGCCGGAGGCTCTTCCTTTATTTTATATCAGGAAACGTGTGTAATTCTTTGGATCCATGGCTATCCAAGCGATACAGCGGGCAAATGGGGAAAGCCAGGTCAGACAGTCTTGATCCATTATGATACCAGGTTCAACGCTGCTTATAAGATATGGAAGCGGCGGCCGGGTGACAGACTTTTTTTCACCAAGCTGATTGTTCATTATTTCGTCAAATGGTTGATAATCTGTGCGACTGTATGCACAGGTCATGAGATGAGCCTTTGCCCATGACGGATTCTTCATTTTTATATAAATTTTGGTTATTCCGCCATGGCTGGAATAATCTGTAGATATAATGTAGCTTTTACCGGCAAAATCAATTTTACTGCCATTTTGCTGTATTGTCTCAGGAAATAATTGAAAAACGCTGTCATATATGGCAGATTCCAGATCGTTTTTTGTATAAACACATGTTTGGCCGTCGTGCAGAGTGATATGCGAAATGGATGAGAAAATGCTGTCCCACATAATTAGACCTCCAAAAAATGTTCATAATATTAAAGCTCAGTGCGGTTAATATTCTTTTTTATATAACGATCAGTGGCAAAATCGATCATTTCCTGCCAGGTTTTAAATTTAGTGTTTTTGGCAACATGAATATTCATTGATTTCTCCGGTAGATTCTCAAAATCCTTTTGGTCGGAGATATTAAAGCGACCGTTATTTAAAAATTGTTCGAAAGTTTTATACCGTGTATATTTTTTCATAAATGCCGTATTGAATACATCTTCGAAATCAAATGATATGGGAGATGTAAGATGCGGCAGCTTATAATAGCCGGAAAGTTTTAATTTCATGATGAGCCCTCGCATTAAAATTTTTATTAACATCAGCATACCATATATTTATTGCCATAGTCCAATAATATGGGCCAGGAGAATGCTAAATCTAAATACAGCAATAAAATAAGACATTTCTAAAAGAGACTGTTAGAAATGTCTTATAATCACGTCATAAGTTTATATTTTAAATTTACGGACAGCCTGACGCAGTTCATCTGCCATTTGGGAAAGTTTTTGACTGGATGACGCTATTTCTTCCACAGACGCCGATTGTTCCTGTGTTGCAGCTGAGATATTTTGGGTTTCTTCAGAAGCTTTTTTACTTTCATTGTCTATATCCTGAACAGCAGATACTACATTTTGGGCATGCCCTGTTACTTCTTCAATAGAAGCGGAAATTTCACGTATTTGTTCTGTCATGTCTTTGACCATATGCAGGATTTGTTCAAAATTGCTGCCGGCGCTGGAAACCACAGAGGCTCCTGTATCAACTTCATTTTTGCTGTCACTCATGAAGGTAACGGCATTATCAGTTTTAGCCTGTACCTGACTGATAAGTTCAGTGATCTGCTTTGCGGCATCCTGAGATTGTTCGGCCAGTTTTCTGACTTCTTCGGCAACCACGGCAAACCCTTTACCGGCTTCGCCTGCTCTTGCGGCCTCAATGGCTGCATTGAGAGCCAATAAATTTGTCTGACCGGAAATATTTGATATTACATCGACGATCTGGCCGATTTGTTTTGATTTTTCTTCTAATTCGCTGATTACGGCGGCAGTATTGTTGGTTTTTTCTTCGATGGTTTTCATCTGATTTACTGCATGCTTGACAGCACCTTCACCATTGCTGGCAGTTTCTGCTGTTTTTTCGGCAGAACCCGATACAGTCTGGGTGTTTTCAGCGACTTGTTTTATTGCATCGGAAATTTGTTTTACGAGACTATCGGCAGAGTTCGTAAGTTTGAGCTGCCGTTCAGCACCGTCAGCGACTTGTGTCACCGAGCCTGCAACCTGATTGGAAGCCTGCGCCGATTGCTCTGCACTGGCAGTCAGAACTTCTGAGGATGTGGCCAGTTGTTCCGCAAGATGGATCAGCTGGGATAAGAGATTTTTTACACTTGTCTGCATTGAATGGACAGCTCTTGAGATTGAACCGAATTCACTTTGGTCATTGATACTTCTCTCCGGCACGGCTTTTGAGAAATCACCTGTGCTTAAAAGGTTGAGAAAGTTGACAACATCGGACATGCGGGAGGAAATTTGTTTTGTGATAAGCCAGCCGAGGGAAAAGGCCAGAATGATGCCGATGATGATAATGGCTAAAAATATCATGTTTGCAAAGGCAAAATCTTTTTCGTTTTGCGCATTCATTTCGTCAGCGGCATTGTTTATATTAGTGGCAAGTGCAGCCAGCTCTTTCATGAATTTATCAGAGACAGGCTTGCCGTCCGCTTTGAAAAGAGCATATGCTTCATCATTTTTATCCTGCAATGATAAAGCCAGAACATTTTTTCTCACAGCACGGTATTGGGTTAAATCTGATCTTATTTCTGCAATCTGTCCTTTTGTTGCATCATTCATGGGAAGACTTTCATATTTCGTCAGATTGGCGTCAAAATGTTTTGCACGTGCATCAATGTCATCATACAATGTTTTTTGTTCTGAATCATTTGTTGTAAGCATCAAAGCATGTACATCCGACTCTATCTTATGTGCCTCTGACATATTGCTGTTGATAAGCTCTACGGCAACAAGTTTTTCTGCATACATCATATGTACATTGTTATTTGTTTTATTGAGGAAATAATAGCCGACTATGCCAACTCCGACAAGGGATATCAGCATAATAAAGAGTAATAAAACAAGTTTTTGTCTGACCTTGAGATTTTGAATGAAGTTCAAAATATCGCCCCTCTGTAAAATTGTATTAAGTAAATTTCGACTTCATATGGATGATTATGAAAAGTCCGCATATGTTACTTATATACGTAAATTCGTTGTATCTTGAGAAAAACCTTCTCAATAGTCAAATTTGGCTGCAGATAAAAATAAGGGAAATATGGCCTGTGTATATTGTTGCCTTAGGGTTTATTATGTATAATAAAATTATATAAGAAAATAAAAGTATATTTGCGGGACACCAATTTAGGGACAGCAGGCGGTGTTTGCAGCCGGCATATATTATGATGGAGGAATAGAAATTGAATTTTAAATTGATGAAGATAGTGTTTGTATTTTTTTTGCTGTTTGGTATTTTTACCGGCAGGACAATGGCACAGGAGCTGATAAAGGCTGCTGTTTCCGATATCGATCCCGCAGCAAAGCAATTATATCAGTCAGCGCTGATGAATATGGATGCGCAAAATGCGGATTATGATATGCAGCTGATGATAAATATGCCTATGGGGAATTTGGTGGCAGCAGGCGATTTTCAGTATCAAAAAAGTCCTTTGCTTATGAAAAATATTATAAAGGCTCAGTTTTTTACGATGGAAAAGCAGCAGTTTCCGATTTTTTCAATGACACAGTATGTGCAGGCGGCAGATGAACAATTGTTAATTTATTCTTCAGACGGGCAACCAGAAAAAAAAGAGAAGTGGTATTTACAAAGATATCCTTTAGCGGATTCTCTTAAGCGGAACATATTTCTTTTGCCGACAGGCGAGCAATATGCCAAACAGGTACAGGATATAGTCGATGCTGTTAAAATAATACATGCAGAAAATGAGAATGCCGGAATACAACGTCTGAATATAGCTTTTGACAGCAAAAAATTATTTGATAATAAGCGGCATGTGAGCTTTAGTGATATTGATACATCCCTATCCCCCGAAGATAAAAAGGGGATGGCAAATATTTTAAATGATTTGTTTATGGTTCTGCAAAACAGCAGTGATGTTTCAGGAACAGTAGATATAGATGTGAACACGCATAAAATTGTTAGAACGGAACTTGATCTGACCGATCAAATCAGAATTGTAGCAAAGGCAGCTTATGCAGCAATGGCGGCAGAGGAGGAAAAGACGGGTGGCTCCGAAGAGCAGACCACTGCTGCGGTTGATAAGCCGGGAATCAATATTATAAAAGATAATGCTGCTGTACAGGATGTTATAGATCATTCTACCGCACGTGTCATAATAAAGGTGAAGCCTATAGATAATGTGATGAAGCTGGCACTTCCGCAAGAGGTGAGGGATTCAGCAAAAGAAATGAAGCCGTTGAAGAAGATATAAAAGAGGATAGAAAAGCTAAAAATCAGCCGTTTCACCACGGCTGATTTTTCTTAAGAAAAAAGGTCAGGTGCCGTAGTAAAAATTACTGTAAAAAGAAATTTAATAATGGTAAAATATTACGAAGGTTTTATACCTGTATTATATTTTAGGCCCGGAGGGATAAGCTTATGTCAGATAAAAATGCAATAATAGGAGCTGTGCTGGATGAACTGCAAAAAGTCATCATTGGAAAAAGAGCGGTGCTTGAAAAGATACTGATGGCTATTTTGGCGGGAGGCCATATTCTGATAGACGATATACCGGGTGTAGGCAAGACGACAATATCTGTAGCTTTTGCTAAAGTGCTGGGGCTGTTGCAGAAAAGATTGCAATTTACACCGGATATTCTGCCCTCGGATATAACGGGTTTTTCAATGTATGATAAAAGCAGTAATGAATTTCGATATGTAGAAGGCGCGGCTATGACCAATATTCTGCTTGCCGATGAGATAAACAGAACATCACCGCGGACACAGTCGGCTCTTCTGGAAGTTATGGAAGAAGGCAGCGTGACAGTCGATGCCGTTACGAGGAGCGTGCCAAAACCTTTTATAGTTATTGCCACTCAAAATCCATCGGGCTCTATCGGGACACAGGAACTGCCCGAATCTCAGGTGGACAGGTTTTTGATAAGAATTTCGATAGGCTATCCTGATGTAAAAGAAGAGATAGAGATATTAAAGGGAATTCATGGCAACGCCCTCAGCAATGTCAGGAGCGTCCTGAATGCAGAAGAATTGTCGGCGCTGCAGGCACACACAAGCCGCGTACATGTGGCGGACAGTATTTACGAATACATAGCCAGACTGGCCGAGGCTACGAGGCAGTCGTCGGCAGTATTGCTTGGTATAAGCCCGCGCGGCAGTATTGCCGCTATAAAAATGGCACAGGCACATGCTGTGCTGTGCGGCAGAGAGTACGTTCGTCCGGAGGATGCAGCCGTTATACTGAAATCGGTTCTGCAGCACAGATTGATTATAAAAAACAGGGTGTCTTTTGATCATAACGCGGCAGATAATATTTTTGAGGAAATAATCAGGACTGTTCCTCTGCCCAAAATTGCGGAGATCTAAGCATGGCGACACGTTGGTTTATTTATATTTTTGCGTTTTCTTTCAGTATTTCCCTATATATTTTATATACGCAGTATGAGGCATTTCTTTTATTTGCGCTGCTTGCTGCGGTGCCTGCAATATCTTTGCTGCTTTTATTTATCAGTCAATGGATGTTAAAAATGCAGCTGCCGTATGGGCAATTTACGGTGCTTCACGGTGACGAAGCTGCTATACCTGTCATATTGAAAAATCGATTTCATCTGCCCTTGGCAGATTTTACTGTCAGTGTAAAAGTGAAGGATGCAAATGGCAGACTGCTTTCCGAAAGAGAGCTGTCAATAGAAAGCTTTATTTTTGCTAATGCACGCAGAAAGTTCACCTATAAGGGCACACGCTGCGGCAAGATAGAACTGCAGTTTGCTAAAAGTACTTTTTATGATCTTTTGGGATTATTTGCATACAGTAAAAAGATGAAAGTGACTGCAACTGTATTCGTGATGCCCAGATTTTATGAAAATTTTGCGGATATAAAAACGCAGGCGCTGCAGACGGCGCAGGCAGCAGGGGAACTGATGGGAATAAGGCCTTATCAGTACGGCGACAGCAGCAGAAATATTCACTGGAAGGCGAGTATTGCTCACGATGATATTTATGTGAAGGAGTTTTATGCTCCGAGTGAAATAACGGCAGTCTTGCTGATGGATATTATTCCTGATGCGGAAGAGAAAGTCTGCAATGGCATATATGAAACTTTTTATGCGGTGGGTGCATATCTCATAGGCCGTTATGGCAGCTTTGAATTTTTATATCTGATGAAGAACGGTGCTGCTGCCAAAATCAGAGTTGCAAATATGGATGACTTCGAACGTCAGCTGCTCGTCTATATGAGCGTAGATCATGTCGAGGAGCCTTTTGCTAATTTGCAGTGGCTGGCAGATAATATGAAAGAAAATAGTCATAATGTATTTTATATATCGGCATCGGATGAACAAGAAATAACAGAGAATACAGGCTTGCAAAGTTCCTTAATGCTGACAGTATTTGTTGTGGGCACGGTTTCTGCCGTATGCGGAATGAATGAGATATTTATCGATGAAAATGATGTTGCCGGAAATTTAGCGGCAGGGGTATGGCGGAAATGAAATTTGGAAAAAAGCATTTTGATGATATAGTCCGTATAATTTTATTGAATGCGGGTGTTGTAGCTGTAGTGAACTGTATTCTGTCATATGCGAAAATTTCTCTGGACGGTAATGATATTATTTTTTCTGTGCTGTTTTGCTCGGCTGTTTATGTCTGTTCCCATGCGGGAGGGAAACGTGGATGGCTGGTTTGTCATATGCTGTTTTTTTTATTGGCAGTTTATTTTGTCTATGAATATAGGGACGAGATATATCTCAGCCTGTTATATACGGTCAATAGTTTTATTGATGTTTTGAAGCAGCCGTATCATTTAAATATACAGCCGCTCAATCTGCCGTCAGATACCGGTTATACGGCAGGAGCACAGCCGATACTGCTTTTGCTGATATTTGCTGCCGGGATAGTTTTTCATGCTTTGATGGGGAGTGCCGGAGGGGCTGTCGTATTGCTGCTTCTTACTGTACCCGCCTGTTTTTTTGGCTTGTATTTTAATGTTATGCCGGACCCGCGCAGTCTGACAGGTGTTGTTGCTTTCTGGCTGACGCTCTTCATTTATATGAGCGGAAGCTATAATAAAAAAATTATAGTGAAAGCTGTCATAATATGGATTGTTGTTTTGGCGGGAAGCGGTTTAATTCAACAGGCAGTGCCGAAGGAAGAATATAAGCATCCAGATTTTATGCAGTATTTGCCGCAGCAGATGAAGGATTTTCTGAATGAGTATTTATCACCAAACGGGGCAGCTTCGGCATTGGACGATATACGGCACGGCATCAACGGACGCGGCAGGCTTGGTGATGTAGATACGTTAAGGCAGACAGGGCGAAGAATAATGGAAGTACAGACTTCTCTGCGGGCGGAGAATCGCCTTTATATGCGGAATTATTCAGGAGCGGTGTATATGAATAATTCATGGAATGATCTGCCCGAAAATGTATATGCGAAATATGATAAGCTTTTTGCAGCTTATTCACCGGGAGCCTGGTATGATCAAAGTGTAGTTATTTTTGAGGCTTTGGCGGACGATGCGCAGGGGAAAAATAGGTTTGCGGCATTTATGCACGCCGATGGGCAGTATACTGAATTGTTCAGCCCGCGTCAGTTTAGAATAGCTGAGATGTTTACAAATGAAAATGAATATTTTTTTCCTTATAATACCGATATATCAAGCTCGGGCTTTAAATATGATAAAATAGCTCAGGATGCGGGCGGCAAGCTCTACAAAGCAGAAGTATATGAACAGCCGCAGCATTATGATGAAATACCATCTTTTCTCGACAGCTACGGTGATTCTAATAAATATTTGGCTTATTACGTACAAGCGGAAAAAGGGTACAGAAGCTTTGTTTATAATTATTATCTGCAGGTACCTGATGGTGTTTTGACACAATTTGAGCAAAATTTTCCTATAAAAAAAGCATATACATATGCTGAGCGTGAAGCCTTGATAAGCCGGCTGCAGCGTTATTTTCAGGAAAATTATAAATATACGCTTTCACCGGGGAAGTTACCTGAGGGGAAAGATTTTGTGAGCTATTTTTTAAATGAATCGCATGAGGGGTATTGTACCTACTTTGCATCTGCGGCAGTGCTGATCCTGCGACAGGCAGGGATTCCTGCACGCTATGTTGTGGGATATGCGGTGCCGGATACCACCGTAACTGCGGGACAGGTTGTGGGCAGCGACGGAAGCGGAAGAGATGTGAAGGCTTTTACGGTGACAGACCGGCAGGCTCATGCGTGGGCGGAAATTTATGAAGACGGATGGGGCTGGCGTCCGGTTGATTTTACTCCGGGATATGCCGGCGCACTTCCGGAAACGGAAAAAAGCAGTAAGGATAATGAAAAAAGTCCGCAGGAAAATAAATCGCAGCCGCCGGAGAACAAACCGGAGGTGCAGGAAAAAACAGCTGCCGGACAGGAACAGGCACTGCCTGCGGAAGAAGATCATCCCACGGCCTTTTTGCTGCTGATAGCTTTAGGTGCAGCAGGGGGCGCAGTGATCATACGGTGCAAATATTGCAACGGACATATATCTCAGGTTTTAGCAAATGACTTTACTGAGGCAAATACAGTGATGCGCCTGCAGCAATTGTATGGTTATATGGAACGTCTGGCAGAGTATATAAAGCTGCCCCGGCCTCAACATATGGACTATATGGAGTATGCCGCATATCTGAAAGAACATGAGAAAGCTTGGCAAAATACAGCAATAGAAGATTTTGTTGATATGGTGCTGCGGGCGAAATTCAGCGACGGTCCGGTGACGGATAAAAAAGAATTGATAAAGGGTTTGCAAATAATCGGTGAAATGCGCTGCGGTCTTTATAAACGAATGAATAAATGGCAGAAAATAATGTTCCGCTATTTTTACAAATTATAAAAAGTGTGCAAAGATGGTGAAGTTATGAAGCGACGTGTAATGCATGTTGATATGGATGCATTTTTTGCCTCGGTGGAACAGGCAGACAATCCGGAGCTGCAGGGAAAGCCAATAATAGTGGGAGGAATCGGAAGGCGCGGTGTAGTCTGTACGGCATCTTATGAGGCCCGCGGTTATGGTGTGCATTCAGCGATGTCCGGGATGAAAGCGCGTCAATTATGCCCACAGGGAATTTTCCTTCCTGTCCGGCATGAACGTTATCGCGAAATTTCCGATATGATTTTTACAGTTTTTGCTGAATTTTCACCTCTGATAGAACCTTTGTCTATTGATGAAGCTTTTCTGGATATGACCGGAATGGAGAAGCTGTATAGTACACCCCAAGAATATGCGTCAAAATTGAAAAAACGTATTTTGGCGAAGACGGGAATTCATGCATCCATAGGGATTGCACCCAATAAATTTTTGGCTAAACTTGCCTCGGACCTGCAAAAACCGGACGGACTGGTAATTGTGGAGGAGGGGCAGGTAAAGCAATTTTTGGCAAACCTGCCCATTGGCAAGCTTTGGGGCGTAGGAGAAAAAACAGCATATCGTCTTCAAAGTGCCGGTTATCATAAAATCGGTGATATAGCAGCAGCGGATAGGACCGCATTGAAGCGAATGTTAGGTGAAAAAAGTGCGGTGCATTTATGGGAAATGGCAAACGGGATAGATGAGAGAAAAGTAGAATGCAGGCATGATGTAAAATCGGTGGGAAATGAAGAGACATATGAAGACGATATACAGGGACCGGAGGTTGTTGAGAAACATTTTCTGGCTTTCGCGGAAACCGTCGGCTGGAGGCTGAGGAAAAAAGGGCTGAAGGCAAAAACCGTAAGCATAAAGGTACGGACAGACAGTTTTGTTACTTATACAAAAAGCTGTACATTGCCGGAGGGAACCAATTTTGACGAGAAATTATATGAAGCGGCTGTGAACTTATTTCGTGCTTTGAAATTTCACGGAAAAATACGGCTTTTGGGACTTACCGGCAGTAATTTTGCACCTATTGAGGAACAATCATTATTCAGCTGTGATGAAAAGCAAAAAAATCTTTACAGGACAATTGATGATATAAAAGCAAAATTTGGGACTGCGGCTATTACAAAAGCACAGCTGTTGAAAAAAAATGACGGTGCAGCAAAATAGGCAGAGTATTTTGGGACATGGGCAGTTCTGTTATTTTATAGTTTTATCAAAAAAGCGTCAGAGTGTGAGCTCTGACGCTTTTAATATTATATATCAAGCATTTAGTACGGCATTTTCATTCTTTTTAATATATTCGATATATTTGTCGCCCCATAGTTCCAACGAATTTAATACGGGTTTGAATTCGTTGCCTATATCGCTCAGTGAATATTCGACACGAGGCGGAATTTGGTTGCAAATTTTTCTTTTTATGAGACCATGTCCCTCCAGTATCCTAAGTTGTTTGGTAAGTGTGGCCTGGGCTATAGGGGTCAGAAGCTTCTCAAGTTCATTAAACCGTAGTGTTTTGCCGTCGAGATAATGCATAATCAGCAGTGACCATTTGCCGGTCAAAACTTTTTGTGACGTAAAATATGGGCATTTTCCAAATGTCGTTTTTGTGTCCATGCTATCTTCTCCTAACGATATAATTTTTATATTAACTATTATAAACAATGTATGATAAAAATATTATGTTTTATAAAAATAATACTGTAAACAAAGGCAAAAAGCAAGTCATAAAAATTAAGATTTTCAAAAAAACAGATATCAAAAAATATAATTTAAAAAAATTATAAAAAAAATTGCTTATAAATAAGTATTAGTTACTATAGTATATCTAATTATATAAAAAATACTACTTTACTTTTAAACTGTATAATAGTATTATAATGACATAGACAAAAAGTTATTAAATAACTAAATAAAAATTAAAGAAAATAATTGTTGAGTTAAGAAAAAGAAAGGATTGTTTATAATGAAAAAGAACATATTTGCTTTATCCGCTATTCTCCTCGGGGTTGCTTTTACAGGAGTTACACATGCCGATCCAGTTGATGCACCGTTTGCCATAACCAATATGAGCAGCAGTGAAAAGGGAATTTACAGGGCGGTGGATAATAATCCCACCTCCTACAGTAAGAAGGAAATAAACGGACGTGTCTATGAAAGCTGGGTTGAAAACAATACAGCATATACAAAAGTTGACGGTGCTCTGGTCAAAGCCTATAAGATAGACAACGATTTGGAACGAGCTCCTTTTGTGAACATGAGCAGCAATTTGAGATAAAAAATAAAACAAGCCGTAATAATATGATTTACTGTCATATTATTACGGCTTGTTTTATTTTTATAGCGGTTGATTGTAAAATGAAAATGAACAGTTAGCAAAAAGTCCACAGTGACTTTTCTTTAAATGGTAAAATGGAGTTCTCACAGCACCATTAACCAAAGAGGAGACAATCACTATGGACTGCCATAATTATATCACAGTATTCCCTGAACGAAAACGTGGTCAGCATTTGGGACGGGAAGAACGCGGAGCGATCCAGCAACTAAACAAGCAAGGATACTCTCTGCGGGCAATCGCCCGAGAAATCAATTGTTCGCCAAGTACTATCATGTATGAATTGCGCCGCGGTACACCGCTGCGCAAAAGCCATAGAGGACGTACACCGGAGTACAGCGCCAAACGAGGTCTTGCAGTATATGAAATGAATCGAATGAAGTGCAAAAGGCCGCATTATATCACACATTGCTCAGATTTTGTTAAGTGGGTGGTTGCGCAAGTTAGGGCAAAAAAGTGGTCGTTAGACGCTTGCGTCGGTCATGCGCGCCTGCACCAGCTCTTTGCTGATAAAGAAATGGTATGCACGAAGACCCTATATAACGAAATGGCTGCTGGTAATTTGCCGCTATCGCTGTTCGAGCTGCCTGAAATTCTAAAGCGAAAGCAAAACAAAAAAGGAACCCGAAAGCATAAACGTCTGAAAGGTCGCAGCATTGACGAACGTCCTGACATCGTAGATTTACGCACGGAATTCGGCCATTGGGAAGCTGACACGGTGATTGGCAGAAAAAAAGGCAGAGAAGCTGCTGTTTTAACTCTGATTGAGCGTGTTACAAACAATTACCTGGCTATTCGCATTCCTGGTAAAAACAGTGAGTCTGTCATGGCTGCGATGAAAGAACTACACGCTGAATATGGTGAGCGTTTCAGTTCTGTTTTCAAAACCATTACAACCGATAATGGCTCTGAATTCGAGGAATTTTCCAAGATTGAAGCCTGGGGTTCCAGTGTTTATTATGCACATCCTTACTCCTCTTGGGAGCGACCAGTAAATGAACGGCACAACGGCTTCTTGCGTCAATATATTCCAAAGGGCGTTTCGATTGAGAAATATACTTATGAAGATATATTACATTTTGCCGATGAATTGAATAGCCGTCCGCGCAAGCGACTTGCCTACCAGACACCGGAAGAATTGTTCGACGCTTTTCTCGATAAACTTTATATTGCCTGAGATCATCGGCATTTTACCAAAGTGTTCAATTTGCTATTGCAATTTACGTTATTTTTATAGCTGAGGGATTCATCGTGAAATATTTTAACCAAGGAGCATTCGGTCGCTGTCCATTTCACTGCCCGATGCTTTTTCAAACATTTCAAGAAGATCCTGAACTTCCAGATCTTTTTTGTCCTTACCGCTGACATCAATAATGATTTTTCCGTTATACATCATTATCAGTCGATTGCCAAAACGCAGAGCATCACGCATGTTATGCGTGATCATCAGTGTAGTTAAACTGCGATCGCTGATAATGTTCTCTGTTATAGCCAGAACTTTTTCGGCGGTTTTTGGGTCGAGTGCCGCTGTATGCTCATCGAGCAGCAGTAGCTTGGGATCGGCCATTGTAGCCATGAGAAGGGTAAGAGCCTGTCTTTGACCACCGGAAAGCAGTCCCACCTTATTTTCAAGACGGTTCTCAAGCCCCAGATTGAGGGATTTCAAAAGTTCACGGAATTTTTCCCGTTCGCTTTTGGGAGCGCTCCAGCGGAAGGACGGTGTTTTACCGCGACGTGAAGCTATAGCAAGATTTTCTTCGATCATCATGCCGGCTGCGGTCCCCATCATAGGATCTTGAAATACACGGCCGATAAATTTGGCGCGCTTATGCTCCGGCCATTTGGTAATATCATTGTTGTCGATAATTATTTTTCCGGTGTCAACTAAAAATGCACCGGCTATTGAATTCATCAGTGTGGATTTTCCCGCACCGTTACCGCCTATTACAGTGACGAAATCGCCGGGGTTTAAACGCAGGGAGACATCACTCAAGGCGATCTTTTCCGTTATTGTACCGGGATTGAAAGTTTTGGAGATATTTTCTACTCTGAGCATTATCCTGCCACCCTTCTCTTTTTGCTGTTGAACTTAGCTTTGAATAAGGGCAGAGAAAGTGCCAGGGTTACAAGAACCGCGGTGAAAAGCTTTAAATCGTTCGGCGGCATTCCTAACTGCAGAACGATGGCGATAACTACGCGATAAACAATCGAACCGAGTACAACAGAAATAAGACAGTTTCTGAAGCTTTTAGTGCCAAAGAGTACTTCACCAATAATTACGGAGGCAAGCCCGATGACGATAGTGCCTACACCCATGCCCACATCGGCAAATCCGTTGCTTTGAGCGACCAGCGCTCCCGAAACAGCGACTAAGCCGTTGCTCATCAGCAGGCCCAATATGATTGTGATGTTTGTGTTTACGCCATTAGCGCGTATCATATGCTGATTGAAGCCGGTGGCTCTTATGGCAGCACCGATTTCCGTGCCGAAAAACCAATAGTTGATTATGCCGACTATTAATACGATAACAAGGCCGACGAGCAGAACCATAGTCTGATTATCGAATGAAGCGGGGAAAATAGTAAAAACCGTATCAATCTGTAAAAGCGAAAGATTGGCTTTGCCCATTATACGCAGATTGACAGAATAAAGAGCGATCATTGATAAAATTCCGGCAAGCAGTGCAGGAATTTTCAGCTTTGTGTGAAGAAAGCCGGTAACGACACCACTGAGCATTCCGGCGGCACAGGCCGCTAAAATAGCACTGATCGGATTATAGCCAATCGTCAGAAGTGCTGCGGCTACTGCACCTCCCAAGGGAAAGCTTCCTTCCACTGTTAAATCCGCAATGTCCAGTACACGAAAGGTAAGATATACACCGATGGACATTACAGACCATAAAAGTCCTTGTGATATTGTAGGGATAATGAGATCCAAAGTAATTCTCCTAATTGAATTTATTCTATGATGTCCGCGCCCTGCAGAACATCGTCAGGGACAGTAATGCCCAGAGCGGCAGCATTTTTCTTGTTCACAGTCACTTTTAAATCGTTGGCTGTTTGAATAGGCATATCGGCAGGTTTTGCTTTTCCGTCTAAAATATCGGCAGCCATGTATCCTGTCTGTACACCCAATTTATAATAATCTATGCCATAAGTGGCAAAACCGCCCTGCTTAACCATGTTCGGTTCCGCACAAATAACAGGGATTTTAGCGGCATCCGTTATAGAAGCCAACGTAGGCATTGCCGATGCGATGACATTATCGGTGGGTTCATAAAATACATCTGCTTTACCTACCAGACTTTGTGCAGCCTGCTGTATGTCATTTACTGTGGAAACAGTTGCGGTTTCCACCTTCAGGCCCTTGGATTCGGCATATGCTTTCATCCTGTTGACTTGGATTTCTGAGTTTATTTCGCTGGAAGAATATACAGTACCAATGGTTTTGGTATTGGGAAACAATTTTAGAAGAAGGTCGATTTGTTTTTCAACAGGGCCGCCGTCGGTCGTGCCGGTTACATTACCGCCGGGCTTTTCATTTGAGGCAACCAGTTTTGCAAGCTTATAGTCGGTGATAGCAGTGCCTACAATGGGGATGTCCTTGGTGACATTGGCAACTGACTGCGCCGCGGGAGTAGCAATGGCACAAATCAAATCATCCTTGTCGGCAACAAAGCGCTGAGCAATATTTTTCAAATTGGATTGGTCAGCCTGTGCATTCTGCTGATCGACAGTAATATTTTTTCCCTCTTCATAGCCGCGTTCTTTCAGACCGGCAATAAACCCCTTGTTGGCAGCATCCAGCGCATTGTGCTCTACCAGCTGAACGACACCTATTTTAAAAGTTTTTTTACCACCGGAAGAATTGTCGGCAGTTTGTGAGCCGCAGCCGGAGATAATGCCTGCAGTTAAAAAGGCAGTAAGACCTAATGCAGCAAATTTTAAATTTTTTGATTTAAACATATAGCAGCCGCACCTTTCTAAATTTTATTAATATAAACAGAGTTCTTATTTCGGTTGAATCAATATTCATCTGAAATAATCAATACTTTCAATTATACAGGATTGCAGGTTAAAAATCCACTGCGGTTTGATTATAGCAGCTGCATCATATCCGGAGGCAGATCGGATGAAATATGGATCTGTTTGTTATTTATCGGATGATTGAATATTACTTTATATGCATGCAGGGCCTGGCGATCGATAAGGCTGCAGTCACCGCCATATAGATCATCACCAAGAAGCGGATGCCCGTCCGCTGCCATGTGCACACGTATCTGGTGAGTGCGCCCCGTATAAAGCTTGAGTTCGATCAGACTGCGGTTTTGCATAGTTTTCAGGACTTTGTAGCGAGTGAGAGCAGGCTGTCCGCCGGGCATTATCATTCGTTCGATAATACTTTCCGGTTTGCGTCCTATAGAGCTGCAGAGCATGGCTTCATAAGGATGCGGATGGTCTTTTACGACGGCTTTGTATAAACGGCAAATCCTGTCATGCGATGCTGATAAATAATATTGTATCTGCGGCTGCTTGGCGATTATTATAAGACCTGTCGTATTGCGGTCCAAGCGGTAAACGGGATGGCAGCCGGCTGTCTGACCGGTTTGCATATAATAGCCTGCAATGATATTTACCAAGGTATCACTGCATATTTTACTTGTAGGATGAATTATCATATCGGCAGGCTTATCGATAATCAAAAGCCATTCATCTTCATAAACTATGTTGAGAGGTTTGTTGCAGGGAACTATAGAAGAAGTTTGCTCAAGCTCGTAACTGACCGTATCTCCTGCCTTTACAAAGGCATCAGCTGCGCGGACAGGGATATTGTTTATGCAGAGGCTGCCGTGCCATTTGATTTTTCGCCATAAATTTGTAGATACTTTAGCATGAGAAGCTAAAAAATAACGGAGCTTTTGTTCTTTGTGTCCATCAGGAACGGTGAATTTTATCATAAAACATCTTTCTTTATAATTTGATAAATGCTCACTAATGCAAGAAGAAAACCGGCTATAGTGCCTATGCATGTCAGTATAGGTTCGGTTGAAAAAAACAGATCAGCCTTGTAGCCGAGAAAAGCCGTCACGCATATGATGAGTGCAAAACTAATGCCCAGACCGCTGACACGTCCGAAAATTTGCAGTGTTGATCTGTTTTTTTTGTTATCATTTTCAGTCATAGGTATCACCCTTTGTAATTTTAGCATACTTAAAAGATATATGATATAATTAACAAAAATAGCATATGGATAAATGATTCAGACAAGCGGTTTTTTTAAAAAACAAAATGTTTTGGAGGAGCGATATGCGTATGAGAAAAAAATTAGCGGCATTTATATTCAGCCTGGTCCTGCTTTTTGCAGTATCCGCATCGGCTGATGAGCAGCAGGAGGCTGCTGCTCAGGATGACTGGATACCGATTGTCCTCGGACATGGAAATGATGACATTTTTTATTTTGATAAAACATCGCTGCATTATGATACTGAGAAAAATGGCAGCATAAACAAAAATATTGTTGCTTACAAAGAAAAAAGGATCAATCGGGATTCCGGCACGTTGGAAAATGGGTATTACAGCATCACTGACTGCAAAATTAATTTAGAAAATAGTACATTGCTGCTCGGTGAGGAAACTTTCTATAAAAGCAGCGGGGAGAAACGTTGGAGCACAGCACCGACATATCTGGTTTGGTATACAGTCAAACCGGGAACTGTCGGATGGTCAAGATTTTCTGCGGTCGCACAGTATGTCACTGAAAACCAAGAGACAGTAAAAAATGAATAGAAAACAGACAGCAGCAATTGATAATTGCTGCTGTCTGTTTCTGTAGTGATATGGCAGAGGCAATAAGCTTCATTTGGAATGTGGGAAGAAATCATTTATTGTTTTCTGCAAGGTAATAGGCTATGCGCAAGGCTTCATGCTGAACCTCTCTGATAGGGACGCTTTTTTTTGCCGCAAGCTGCCGACAGTCATCATATTCGGCAGAAATATTACTGACTTTTCCCTTGTATCGGGCAACTTTGCAATGAACGAGGCCGTAAGCAGTGGAAACAACTTTGATTTCTCTGTCAAGAGCAACCCGGTCTGTTTCACTGACACGCATGCCAAGAGTAGTAGTTTCGCTAAAAACTATATCGCACACAGTCGTATAATCGTTTTCTTTTGCCAGTACAGAAAGCATTTGTCCGGGACGATTTTTCTTCATCATAATAGGAGTGACCCATACATCAAGTGCTCCGGCGTCAAATAATTTTTCGGAGGCATAGCTGAAAATCTGAGGGCTCATATCGTCTATATTGGCTTCCAGAAGAATAAGCTTATCTATACTTGTACTTTCACAGGTTTCTTTTATGTATACGCGCAGAACATTCGGATGCGGTAAATCCCAGGTGCCGGCACCGTAGGCTATTTTGTCGTAAGAAAAATTCTGCAAAACGGAGCCTTTTTTTGCTAATGTTTTTATTATGGCGGCGCCGGTAGGCGTTATCAGTTCCTTTTCCGCCGGACCGCTTTTCAGCTCAAAACCTTTCAGCAGTTCCGCTGTCGCAGGAGCAGGAACTGGCAGCTGTCCGTGTTCACAATTGATAAAACCAGTGCCGGTATGCAGATTGCCTACGAAAATATTTTTTATATCCAGATATTCAAGACATATCGCTGCACCGACAATATCTATGATCGCATCTACGGCTCCTACTTCATGGAAATGTACTGATTTAGTGTCGGTACCGTGTATTTTCGCTTCAGCCTCAGCCAGGCTGCTGAAGACGGACAACGCAGTATCCTGAACATTTTCGCTCAGTAAAGATTTGATGATAATTTCCTGGATATCGGACAAGGTCCGGTGAGCAGAGTGCGCTTTACAAAGAACAACATTAAAATATATTGCATTTACGCCGTTTTTATTGGTATTTTCTATGAGCAGGGAATATTCGTCCGGTAAACGCAGTTTTTTCAGCTGAGATTCAAGATATTCTCCAGGTACTCCGGCATCCAGCAATGCGCCGATCAGCATATTGCCGCTTACGCCAGAAAAACAATCAAGATATATTGCTTTCATTAAATCACTCCAAATAGAAATTATTTTTGTTTTTTACGATGACGAAAATACAAATATAATACTGCCAGGATGATGATCGCAGAGATTATCAGGCTGAATTCGTGACCGATGGCGAGCATTTTTTTCCAGTTGTCACCAAGCAGTATGCCTATATAGATGATGAGGATAGTCCATGGAAGAGAACCGGCAAAGGTAAATAAAATAAATTTTTTCATATCTACGCCGGCGAATCCTGCAGGAAGAGAAATGAAGGTGCGTACGACGGGCAGGAGCCGACTGAAAAAAACAGCCTTTATGCCGTACTTGTCGAACCAGCGCTGTGCGGTGTCAATATGCGATTGCTTCATAAAAAAATATTTGCCATATTTATTGATAAAAGGACGGCCTCCCCAATATCCAATATAATATGTGACTATAGAACCTGCCATACCGCCGGCCATTCCTGCTGCAACTGCCTCTGCAAAATCAATATGCCCAATAGATACAAGATAGCCGGCAAAACCGAGAATAAGCTCACTGGGGATGGGGATGCAGGCATTTTCTACAGCCATGAGCAGAGCTATTGCCAGATATCCCCATGAAGCAATAAATTCCAAAAAAATAGTCGAGTATTGTTCCATTTAAACAGTTCCTTTTGTTGTGGAGAAATTAATATCATATTAGCAATTATACAATATTTTACGATATACCTCTAGTCTAAAATCATGTTTTATCGGTTCCTTTGCTGCAGGCATGAGAAAAGCAGATTGATTTCAGCGTATGTTCTGTACTTATCAGTTATTTTGTAAATAATGACGATTCCCTCATTGACAATAGAAGAAATTAATTGTATCATAAATAACGACAAAAATTTAATATCAGTGAAACAGGTGTCCGTAAGGACTTAAAGGAGAAGTTGGTATAAAGCCAACGCGGTCCCGCCACTGTAATGACGAGTAATTCTGCAAAATGTCACTGTGACAGTTTAGCTGCATGGGAAGGCGCAGGAGAGCTATGACTCAGAGCCAGGAGAACTGCCTGTTTGTCGATCACCGTTACACGATAAAGCTTTACTTCATAAGGCAGACTTATTGTTTGTTTTGAGGATAAGCTGCCTATATGGTTTTATTTGTGTGGTACCTGCGAGCGATGGGTTAGGTGGTATTTTCAGACAAATTTTTTGAGATTTCGTCGGATTATACCCTTCATTGCATTTTACATGAAGGGTTTTTTATTTTGATGATATTTCCTGCGACACACATTTGCCGGGAAAGTGATTGACACTGAGAATATGGTAATGAAGAAAAACTTTAGGAGAGTGTTGTCAAAATGAAATCGAATTGGAAAAAAATGTTGGTCGCTTCTATGGCGTGTGTTGCTTTAAGTGGATTTATGGCTACTTCCTATGCCAGCTATAAGCTGAACCCGGAAGTCACAGATGCTACTCCCGCTTTAAAACAAGCGGCTGAAATCGGTGTGCGCACTTATAATAATCCTCAGATGGCAAACGAAGAAAATAAAGATGCGATACTTGTCATGAGCTTTGGGACTACGTTCAAGGACTCCCGAGAAAAAACGATCGAAAAAACTGTGCAGGAAATTCAGGCGGCTCATCCTGATGCTAAGGTTGTGCTGTCTTTTACGTCACATATTATTATTGACAGAATCAAAGCCAAGGAAGGCATAACGATTCCTACGCCGGAAGATGCGCTCAAAGATCTGAAGGCACAGGGGTACACGCGCGTAGCAATAGCATCTTTGGACGTTATTCCTGGAATGGAGTATGCATATGATTCTGCAGTATATGATATATACAAGAAGGATTTTAAAAAGATGACATTGGGAACTTCCGCTATGTATTGGATGGGACAGGAAAATCAGCGTGACGATGTAATAGAATTTTTGAAAGCATTTTCCACACAGTTTCCAAAAGTAGCAAAAGACGAAGCCGTGTTGGTTATGGCACATGGAACGCCTGACCCCAGTAATGCTTATTATGCTGTCATTCAGGACAGAATAGATTCGCTGAAATTGAAAAACACATATCTGTATACAGTAGAAGGATGGCCGAATCTGGAAACTATAATCCCTGAATTAAAGGCAAAAGGTATTAAAAAGATAACACTTATGCCTATGATGATGGTAGCGGGTGATCATGCCAATAACGATATGGCAGGAGCTGAACCTGAATCACATAAATCAATTTTGGAAAAAGAAGGATTTAAGGTGGAAACATATATCCATGGACTTGGTGAAAATGCAGCGGTGCGCAATATTTTTGTGGAACGTGCAAATGAAGCATGGAGCGCCTTGGAAACAAAGTAAGTCCGCAGGATAAATAAAGAAAGTTTTAATAGGACCTTATTCCAAAATATTTTCGGTTTGGAATAAGGTCATCTGTTTCGCAAAAGAGTATTTCATTTATGGGGATCCACTGCAATTGTTTTCTACACGGAATTTCAGCAGCCATCTGACAGATTAAAAAATTTTTGCTTTTAGAGAAACTTTTCTGTATAATTTTAGACTGTATGTTAAGTATATTATATTTTTGAGGAGAATATTGATGACAGGTATTTTTTATGGGATAGGTGTCGGCCCGGGCGATCCGGAGCTGCTTACGATGAAAGCAATAAAAACATTGGAAAAAGTTGATGTGATAATAGCTCCCAAAACAGAAAAAAAAGATGGCAGTGTTGCCTTATCAATAGCCAGTCCCTATCTGAAACCGGCCGTCGAAATCGTTTATCAGGTATTCCCTATGGTGACACATTTTGAACAATCTCCTCAGAGCTGGCAGAAGAATAAAGAAGAAATATTGAATCTGCTCAATCAGGGCAAAAATGTAGCTTTTTTGACATTGGGTGATCCGATGTTTTACAGCACATATATTTATGTTCATCGCCTGCTGAAAAATGAGGCAGTGCCAATAAAAACGATTCCGGGGGTACCGGCTTTTTGTGCGATAGCAGGCCGGTTGGAATATCCTCTTGTTGAAGGCAATGATATTATAAGTGTGATACCGGCAACCGCTGATGCCGAAAAGATAAAAAAGGTGCTGGCCGTGTCAGATAATGTAGTTGTCATGAAGGTCTATAAAAATTTTGATGAAATAGTAACAGAGCTCAAAAAGAAAAAATTAGCTGATAACGCCGTTATGGTAAGCCGCTGCGGGCTGCCTGACGAAGAATGTATATATGATATAGCACAAGTAAAGCAGGTCCCAAATTATCTGTCGACTATTTTAGCACGACGCAGTAAATAAAAGTTGCTATTATCTCGACAAATCAGGGAGATGTGATTACGTATGAATAAAAAGACCGTTTTCTGTTTTCTGGTATTCATAAGTGCAGCGATATTTCTTGCCGGATGCGGCAATATCGTTGAAAAAACAAAAACAGAAGCATATTTGACCATACAGGACGATGCTGGAAGGACAGTCGCACTTGATAAAAAACCTGAACGGATTGTAGCGCTGTCCACGTCTTTCCTTGAACCGCTGCACGAGGTGGACGCGACGGTCATTGGCTGTCCTTCTTCCCAAATGGGTATCCCGGAGTATTATAAAGATATAGAAAAGGTTGGCGCTGTATATAATATAAATATAGAAAAAGTAGTCAGCCTGCAGCCGGATCTGGTAATAGCCATGAAGGGCATGAATGATAAATTTGTAGCTAATCTGGAAAGCAACAATATACCTGTTATAGTACTGGATATGAAAAGTTATGATCAGGTGAAACGCAGCCTGGATATTTTCTCGCGGATAACGGGAGAGGAAGATAAGGGCAAGAAACTTGTCGAAAAAATGGATAAAAAAATAGAGGATGTAAAAGGACAGATGCCGAAAGAAACAAAGCGTGTAGCTATTCTGCATACCACGGCACAGGATGTCACCGTTCAGCTTGACGGGTCGATAGCGGGCTCAGTAGCCAAAATGCTGGGATTTGTCAATGTGGCAGCGGATGCGAAACCGCTTGACGACAATCCGGACGCGGCTCCGTATAGTCTGGAAGTTTTGGTGAAGGCAGATCCGGATGCAGTTTTTGTGACAAGCATGGGAGATATGCAGACTATAAAAAAGGCTATGCAGGATAATGTGGAAAATAATTCAGCGTGGCAGACTTTGAGGGCAGTACGGGAAAATCATGTATATTATCTGCCGCAAAAGTTATTTCTTTTAAATCCGGGTATGCATTATCCTCAGGCGGTGGAAACGATGGCTAAAGAATTGTATCCGCAGCAGACGGCGGAAGGAAAATAAATAAGTTATAGACAAAGCGTCTGCCGTTGCTGGCAGGCGCAATTTTTACATATATAAGGTGCATATTATGAAGTACATACACGGACAGGGTATCGAGAGGAGCATTTCAAAACGCAAAATGCTTATTCTGGCAGGATTGATAGTTTTACTTGTTGTGAGTGCAGGTGTGGCTTTATCGCAGGGGGCCGTATATATAACACTGCAGGAAATACAGGATGCATTAAACGGCGGGAAGGGGGCAAACAGCCAGATTATAATGAACATACGTCTGCCGCGGACACTTCTTACCGTTTTTGTAGGAATGAATCTTGCAACAGCGGGAGCGGTATTGCAGGCAGTTATGAAAAATCCTCTGGCGGACCCGCATATTATAGGAATTTCTTCTGGCGCAGGCATAGCGGGGATATTCATAATGATAGTAGTGCCGCAGTTCAGCTTTTTGATAACGCCGGCAGCCTTTATCGGAGCGCTGCTTGCCGCATTATGCATTTACATATTGGCATGGAAAAATGGCATAAGACCATTGCGGATAATTTTGGCCGGAGTAGCTGTTTCTTCGTTTATAGGTGCGGGAATATCAGCTTTGCTTATATTGTACAGTGATAAAGTCCATGGTGCCCTGATGTGGATGGTAGGGGGCTTTGCCGCACGGTCATGGAGCCATGTGGAACTGATCTTACCATATACTGTTGCCGGAGTTTTATTTGTATTACTGTTTACAAGGCATTTAAATATTCTTTTGCTGGGGGATGAAATAGCCAGAGGGCTGGGCATGAATGTTGAACGGACACGGATCATCCTCACCGCAGCAGCAGCACTGCTTGCGGCAAGTGCTGTTTCGGTAGCGGGCTTGCTGGGATTTGTCGGACTCATTGTTCCGCACACGGCGAGGCTGATAATAGGCAGTGATTATAGATTTTTGCTGCCGGCGTCTGTCTTGCTGGGCGGGTCCGTGGTAACGCTCAGCGATACTGTAGCCAGATGTGCGTTTGCGCCGATAGAGCTGCCGGCCGGTATTTTTATGGCGATATTGGGAGTTCCGTTTTTTCTCTTTTTGCTGAGGAGGGAATTGTGATGTCTGCGCTAAGAACGGAAAATATATGCGTTTCTTTTCAAAATAAAATGGTCCTGGAAAATATTAGTCTTAATTTTCCGGAAGGAAAAATAACAGCTGTTTTGGGACCGAATGGATGCGGTAAATCAACATTGCTGCGTATAATGGCAGGATTTCATAGAAACTATGAGGGAAAAGTTTTTTTGGATGGAAAGGCGCTGCGGGAACTTTCGGCAGAAAATATTGCCCGTCGTATGGCTGTTTTGCCGCAGACTGTCAGTGTACCGGCCGATCTTAGTGTATATCAGCTGGTGGCATATGGACGTTTTCCTTATAGGGGGATTTTTAAAAAAAATGAAAAGGACGATCAAAAAATAATAGACTGGGCTATGCAGGAAACAGGTATTCAGTCTATGGCAGACAGACAACTGAACGCGTTGTCAGGTGGTGAGCGTCAGCGGGCATGGATCGCGATGGCTTTGTGTCAGCAGCCGGAAATACTGCTGCTGGATGAACCGACGACATATCTGGATATAGCTCATCAGCTCGAAATAATGCAGCTTATAAGGCTGCTGAACAAACATCGGAATATGACGGTTGTAATGGTGCTGCACGATATAAATCATGCCCGGTCTTATGCGGATAACGCCGTGCTTATCAAGGACCATAAAATTTTTTCTGAGGGACAGCCTGATAAAGTTCTGTCAGTGCCGGCACTGGCCAAGGTGTTCAATGTAAAAGCCCAGATGTATCAGAATAAAATAAATGTGTCTGATGAGATAATATTTGCCACAGGTTTATCAAAATAGCTGCTTATTAAGGCAATAGAGACGCAATATTAGTGTTTATATATTATATAAAATAAAAAAGTGCACCTGCTCATTGAGCGGTACACTTTCTTGCTTTATATGGTCAGGCTTTAGTTTCCTTTTTTTCGCAGCGCCGCTTGGCTTTATATGAGTCGTAACGGGCTTTGCCAGCCTCAAATGCAGCCTTTTCCTCAGGTGTATTTATTTCTAAAGGAAAAATCTGAGCCGGTTTGGAATTTCGATCCAGAGCAACCATCGTAAAAAATGCTGATAATGCAGGAATAGGCGGAGTATGTGAACGCAGATCCTCGACCAAAACCTTTACATGAACTTCCATCGAACTTCTGCCCGCAAATACTATTTTAGCGGAGCAGATGACAAGATCGCCTACTTTTATGGGCTGATGAAACTGCAACTCGTCTACCCGTGCTGTAACAACGTTTGTTCGTGCATAGCGCCGGGTTACGGCATAGGCGCATGAGTCCATAATCTTCATTATTTCACCACCGTGGATATTCCCCTCAACGTTGGCTTGGTTAGGCATCATTATTTCTGAAATAATCAAATCCCTTTCTTGCAAAACATTCACCTCTTTTAAATATATCCATAGTTTTTGAACGTTATATGGATTTTGCTGGACTCAAGCTGTTATACGCAAGCCTGTACTGATAAATATGACAGATATTGGCACAGGTGCCGTTTAGCATAGATATATTTTACAGTGTTTTATTTTGATGTCAAGTATAATATTGCGGTTTTGTATAAACTGTCAAAGGATTTGACTAAGGGACTGCATAATTTTTATGTGCGGATATTCAGTAAAATCGTCATACGGAGTTGCCCCAGTCAATACCGCGGCAAAGGATATACCGGCAGCTTCGGCGGTCTGAGCATCTGTTATACTGTCACCTATGTAAATTGAACAGGATTTATCAGCACGAAGTATGTCTAGAGCCTGCCAAACGGGGTCCGGTGCCGGTTTCGGTCTAACAGCATTTTCTGTACCTATTATGGTATCAACAAGATGCGCGATATTTTCCTTATTGAGAGTCTGCAGGATACGCCGGCGTGTTTTATTGGAGACAATGCCGATGTTGCAGTCCAGATTTTTCAGTTTTTTTAATATAGGAACTGTTGTTTCGTACAAATGAGTATTTTCTGTCATGCATGTATCGGCAAAAACACTGTATTGCTTTTGCAGGCGGACAAGAATATCCTGAGCTGTTTCACCTGTCAAAATGCTTATTGCTTCTGGCATCGGAAGACCTATAGTGTGTTTGATCTCATCTTTTGTTCTCGATGGGCAGCCATTTTGGGTCAAAAGCTTTTCAAAGCACATTACGATGCCTTTTTCCGAATTTGCCAGGGTATAATCAAAATCAAAGAGATATGTTTTGTATTCCATAAATTGCTCCTGTTTGAATAAATAAAATGCAGCCGTTATCTGAGCATACTTTTCAATTTGAATGTGCCATACTATATGTGGATAACAAATTACATTTTATAATAATATTTTTAATTTCACAATTAATTTGCTATACTTAATGAAAAATTATATGCAGTATATCGGCAAGTAACGAATACGGGAGGGACATAAGTGAAAATAGGAAGATATTTTGAAACTGAGATAACCAGAAAGAGTGCAAGAGATTTTTTGCGCTATATAGGTCCGGGAATATTAATAACGGTTGGTTTTATAGATCCAGGAAATTGGGCATCAAATCTGGCGGCAGGGTCAGAATATGGATATGATCTGCTGTGGATGGTGACACTTTCTACTATTATGCTTATAATATTGCAGCATAATGCTGCTCATTTGGGTATCGCAAGCGGACTTTGTATATCTGAGGCAGCCAGTTATAATTTGCCGAGGGCAGTATCTGTATTTTTGCTTATATCTGCAATGGGAGCAGCTGTATCAACCGCGTTGGCAGAAATTCTTGGCGGTGCTATTGCATTGCAGCTGCTTTTTAACGTACCGCTTATGTACGGAGCTGTTTTTATGGCAGTGTTTTGTGTCATTTTATTGAAATCAAATTCCTATCATAAAATGGAAAAAATAATCATAGGTTTTGTGTCTCTTATTGGGTTATCTTTTATAGCCGAATTATATTTGGTACCCGTGGAATGGTCAAAAGCGGCAGTCGGATGGGTATATCCTTCTATACCGCATGGCTCTCTTGTAGTTATAATGAGTGTTCTGGGAGCGGTAGTGATGCCGCACAATCTTTTCTTGCATTCGGAAATCATTCAGAGCAGACAATGGAATTTGGAAGATGAAAAAGTTATTGAACGTCAATTGAAATATGAGTTTATAGATACACTTTTTTCCATGGGAATAGGATGGGCTATCAACAGCGCAATGATATTGATAGCTGCCAGTACCTTTTTCGCGCATAACATCGTGATAGATGATTTGACACAGGCAGTGAATATGCTGAAACCTCTATTGGGAGGAAATGCAGCTATTTTATTTGCGGCAGCGCTGCTGTTTGCCGGGTTATCTTCCACGGTAACTGCGGGTATGGCCGGCGGAAGCATTTATGCAGGCTTGTTTAGAGAATCTTATGATATAAAAGATAAACATTCGTGGCATGGTGTTTTACTTACATATGGTTTGGCGGTATTGATAATATTTTTTATCAGTCAGCCGTTTGATGGATTGATATATTCTCAAATGGTGTTGAGCATGCAGCTGCCCTTTACGATATTTTTGCAGATATATCTTACATCGTCCAAAAAAATAATGGGTAAATACGCAAACAGTGTGAAACAAAAAGTGATGTTGTGGATAATAGGGATCATAGTCACAGCACTTAATATAATGCTTTTGCAGGAAATGTTTAATTTGTAATTACGAAAAGAAAATACTATTATTACTTTGTAAACTTGTTAGAAAACATTAACAAAGCGGGTTGCAGGGATGCCTTATTAGTTATCCACAATTTTATCCACATATTGTGCATGATTGTTGATAACTTTTATATACGTGCACAGGAATAAAGCAAAAGTATGAGCGGGGAGATGTTATTGTGCCTACTGAATGGGAGGCGTGCATACGGCTTGTATTGTCAGCAATACTGGGAGGTATCATCGGCTACGAGCGGCAGTATAAACATAAATCAGCGGGATTGAGAACCAATGTTCTTGTCTGTGTGGGATCCTGTCTGATAATGCTTTTATCACAAATGATATATGCGGATGTTGAGGGGAAAACAAATGCCGACCCCGCCAGGCTTGCAGCGCAAGTTGTGAGCGGAATCGGTTTTTTAGGAGCCGGAGCAATAATAAAAGAAGGCGTAAATATCATAGGACTGACAACAGCTGCCTGTATATGGGTGGTTTCCGGTGTAGGGTTGGCTATTGGAGCGGGCTATTATACGGGCGCGTTTTTGACGGCCGCAATAGTTTTTGCTGTATTGACTACGCTGTCACACATGGATAATTGGATGAAATATGGTAATTTTACCATTGTTATGGTCACAGAGGATGCGGCAGGACAGGTGCTGCTGATCTACAAATGCCTGAAAGCAGATCAGCTGACTATAAGGGGAATGCAGATCCTCGGAATGCCTAACAATGTACTTAGGCTGGAATTTGTTGTTCATGAGGGAAAAGATATTACACGCAGCGAGTTAAGTGCTAAATTATCGGCACTCAGCAATGTGATCAGTGTTGAAATATTTTAAAATGAGAACGGATCATTCTAATGTATCGGGTCTGCTGGAAAGCAATAAATCTTCACCATATTTATTCTCCCCGCTGTCGCCTTTTATAAACAGAAGATATAAATTTATACAGATTATCCAAAGAAACATGATACCGGTCAGCAAAAAACTGATAATGCTGCCTGTCGGGAAATTACTATTGCTGAACGCAGGCAGAGTAGATGTAATTAAATAATAGGGTGCTTCCGTGAGAAGAAGAAAGAAACCGTTGTGCCCCAAATCATGCCATCGGCGTATTTTCCAAAATAAGAATATCAATGTAAATATTATCCCTATAAACAGAAAAACAGAAGCTGCAAACAAAATGAAGATAATGAAGAAAGAACCTGCAATTACATTGGAAAAATTGACAGCTGACTGCAATAATATGCCAATACCGGCAAAAAGGACAAAGACAATAGACAACGCTGCACATGTTAATATGCTTATACTGAGCAAACCGATGCCGCGCAGCAGGTAACGCAGTCGATTAAGTCTCCCTTCCCAGGAAAAAGACTGCTCGAAAAGAGTGGCCGGATAAGATGTATTTACCGGTTCGCGCAAATGATAGCCGGGCATGGAGAGAAGAACACTGTCACTGAGACTGTCAGAAGAAGGCCCATACTTATTAGCATCCGTATCTCCTTTTTGCCAACATAAATAAAGAAAGAAAATAACATTGATAAGGGGAAGCATATAAAAAAATAAAAAACGATGATCTTTTCCGAGATCATAAAGTCTGCTGATGCTCATACACATAGAAGCCGCTAAAAAAAGAATACTCCATGAGATCAGGCTGCTTAAATAGTCTGTGATGATATAAGCAATATCTGGAGAATATAGATTGTAAACAGGGGGTATGGAGGTCAGAATGTCAGAAGCTGAATTCATAACAGTACTTTCTGCATGGAGCAGTGAAGTCGTAAACACTGGGATGGTAAAAGGTAATGTTAAGGCGGCAAGAATGAGGCAGCAGGCAAATAAATAGACATGAGCAAAAATGAAACGCCTGCGATTCAGACGGTACTGCATTGAAAGGTATATTTTTACATTCCTTGCGATAAAATTTTTCAATATATATGGAAACCTCTTTTCTGAATGAAATAATAGCAATAGATCCGGACTATTTCAGCAGGTCAGCAGTTTGTGCGTGTGCTGCGATGATAAGATCGGCAGGCGCAAGCAGCAGCTGTTCACCGCGCATACCTGCACTGATGGCTATCCGTGGCAGAGAAAGAGCGGTGTCATTTAAATATACGGGATACTCCTTTTTAGCACCTAACGGCGAACAGCCGCCTCTTATGTAGCCTGTAAGTCCCTGAATTTCTTTCATATGAACCATTTCGACACGTTTATTGCCGCTTATTGCTGCCAGCTTCTTTAAATCTAGTTCATCATCGCCGGGAATGCAAGCCATGAGAATCCCTGTTTTGTCGCCGCGGGCCACAAGTGTTTTAAAAATTGTCTTTATATCCATATTTACCTTGGCTGCAACATTGACTGCACTTAAATCATCAGGATCGACTTTATATGCTTTGATTTCATAAGCTATATGTAAACGATCTAATATACGGGCGGCATTTGTTTTTTTCATTTTTTTTGAGATCCTTCCTGAAAAAATAGTTGGTTATTATTAATAATTTTACATAATTATTATAGCTTAATTAGATACAGATAACAAAATAGAGCAGTAAAAAAGAGAGAAAACGGGGAAAAAAGGAACCGGCCTCTCTCTTTTTTTATTGAACGAAACAGGAAGAGACTTGCTGCCTGAAAATCATGGAAAAGCCTGCAACATAAGGGCGGACAGGCACAACAGAAAAGAAGAGAAGCAGGGAAAAGGGAGAGGGAAAAAGAGCAAAAAGGAAAAATCTGAAAAAAAGATCAGAAAAAGGATTGACAAAGAATGTGAGATTAGATATAATAATTTCTGCGCTCAAGAGAGCGGCAGGGACTCGGAAACAAATCAATAAGATTTGAAAAAAAGTTCTTGACAAACGAAAACGCCTGTGATAATATATACAAGCTGACTCGTTGAGGCAGGCACCTTGAAAACTAAACAATACATCATAATGTTTTCAAACATACCGGATGTGCGGTTTAAATATAAACCTGAAACAATTTCTTTTAAAACAAAATGAAAGAGCCAAATTGGCTCTCCAATAAATTAATGGAGAGTTTGATCCTGGCTCAGGACGAACGCTGGCGGCGTGCTTAACACATGCAAGTCGAACGGGACTTTTATTTCGGTAAAAGTCTAGTGGCAAACGGGTGAGTAACGCGTAGGCAACCTACCTTCAAGATGGGGACAACATCCCGAAAGGGGTGCTAATACCGAATGTTGTAAGAGTACTGCATGGTACTTTTACCAAAGGCGGCTTTTAGCTGTTACTTGGAGATGGGCCTGCGTCTGATTAGCTAGTTGGTGACGGTAATGGCGCACCAAGGCAACGATCAGTAGCCGGTCTGAGAGGATGGACGGCCACATTGGGACTGAGACACGGCCCAGACTCCTACGGGAGGCAGCAGTGGGGAATCTTCCGCAATGGGCGAAAGCCTGACGGAGCAACGCCGCGTGAACGAGGAAGGTCTTCGGATCGTAAAGTTCTGTTGCAGGGGACGAATGGCATTAGTGCTAATACCACTAATGAATGACGGTACCCTGTTAGAAAGCCACGGCTAACTACGTGCCAGCAGCCGCGGTAATACGTAGGCGGCAAGCGTTGTCCGGAATCATTGGGCGTAAAGGGAGCGCAGGCGGACATTTAAGCGGATCTTAAAAGTGCGGGGCTCAACCCCGTGATGGGGTCCGAACTGAATGTCTTGAGTGCAGGAGAGGAAAGCGGAATTCCCAGTGTAGCGGTGAAATGCGTAGATATTGGGAAGAACACCAGTGGCGAAGGCGGCTTTCTGGACTGTAACTGACGCTGAGGCTCGAAAGCCAGGGTAGCGAACGGGATTAGATACCCCGGTAGTCCTGGCCGTAAACGATGGATACTAGGTGTAGGGGGTATCGACCCCCCCTGTGCCGGAGTTAACGCAATAAGTATCCCGCCTGGGGAGTACGGCCGCAAGGCTGAAACTCAAAGGAATTGACGGGGGCCCGCACAAGCGGTGGAGTATGTGGTTTAATTCGACGCAACGCGAAGAACCTTACCAGGGCTTGACATTGATTGACGCATTCAGAGATGGATGCTTCCTCTTCGGAGGACAAGAAAACAGGTGGTGCATGGCTGTCGTCAGCTCGTGTCGTGAGATGTTGGGTTAAGTCCCGCAACGAGCGCAACCCCTATCATTTGTTGCCAGCACGTAACGGTGGGAACTCAAATGAGACTGCCGCGGACAACGCGGAGGAAGGCGGGGATGACGTCAAGTCATCATGCCCCTTACGTCCTGGGCTACACACGTACTACAATGGGATACACAGAGGGAAGCAAAGGAGCGATCCGGAGCGGAACCCAAAAAATATCCCCCAGTTCGGATTGCAGGCTGCAACTCGCCTGCATGAAGTCGGAATCGCTAGTAATCGCAGGTCAGCATACTGCGGTGAATACGTTCCCGGGCCTTGTACACACCGCCCGTCACACCACGAAAGTCATTCACACCCGAAGCCGGCTAAGGGCCTTATGGAACCGACCGTCTAAGGTGGGGGCGATGATTGGGGTGAAGTCGTAACAAGGTAGCCGTATCGGAAGGTGCGGCTGGATCACCTCCTTTCTAAGGATTTTTTATAAAATCTGTCGAGTACATCCGGAAAATGTGTATGAGAAGTTTATGTATTGTTTAGTTTTGAGGGTTTCTCCCTCTATAATAAAGTTTATTGTAAGCATTGTGATGATGTTTATGTAAAATTTAGATTGCACATTGAAAACTACACAGAAGAAAGCAAAGAACAATTATCACCAATGCCAAACTTGTGAAAAAACATTTTCTAGAGAATGGCGGGGAATAGTTGGACCAAGCACAATTAGGAAACTAAAAACAAAAGCTAAGACGAAACATATGAACTTAAGCTAAAAGGTGACATTTTAAGAGTAATCTTAGAATGTAACGGCAAAGCTGCAAGAAACATCATAATGCAAGGAAGGGCAAAGCTGAATGAAGAAAGCGTATTAATATACGCTGATGAGTGAAGCAAAGCACTGACGAAGCAGGATGGTATTAATGGCAGGTTTGACGAAGTTAAGCGAATAAGGGCATACGGTGGATGCCTTGGCGCCAGGAGCCGACGAAGGACGCGGTAAGCTGCGAAAAGGTACGGGGAAGAGCAAGCATCTAGTGATCCGTACATATCCGAATGGGGCAACCCGTCAGAAGAAGTTCTGACATCCGAAAGGAAGGTAAACCCGGGGAACTGAAACATCTAAGTACCCGGAGGAAGAGAAATCAAACGAGATACCCAAAGTAGCGGCGAGCGAAATGGGCAGATGCCCAAACCGTAACACTTCGGTGATACGGGGTTGAGGACCGGCAGAAATTAAGGAACGTTTAGCCGAATGACTTGGAAAGGTCAGGCATAGGAGGTAAAACCCCCGTAGGCGAAAAGCGGAACTTAAGGGCCGGGATCCAGAGTATCGCGGGGCACGAGAAACCTTGCGAGAAGCTGGGGGGACCACCCTCCAAGGCAAAACACTAACTGGCGACCGATAGCGCATAGTACCGTGAGGGAAAGGTGAAAAGAACCCCGGAAGGGGAGTGAAATAGAACCTGAAACCGTATGTCTACAAGCAGTCGAAGCTCCGTAAGAGAGCGACGGCGTGCCTATTGAAGAATGAACCGGCGAGTTACATTATATTGCGAGGTTAAGTGGAAGACACGGAGCCGAAGCGAAAGCGAGTCTTAATAGGGCGTTAAGTAATATGGTGTAGACCCGAAACCGCAGTGATCTATGCATGTCCAGGTTGAAGCGCAGGTAAAAATGCGTGGAGGACCGAACCCGTGAGTGTTGAAAAACTTTGGGATGAGGTGTGCATAGGGGTGAAATGCCAATCGAACGCGGAGATAGCTGGTACTCCCCGAAATAGCTTTAGGGCTAGCCTCAAGGGAAGATTACAGACGGTAGAGCACTGATCAGGCAAGGGGGCGTAAAGCCTACCGACCCTAGTCAAACTACGAATGGCTGTAATAAAATACTTGGGAGTCAGACTGCGAGTGATAAGACCCGTAGTCGAAAGGGAAACAGCCCAGATCACCGGCTAAGGTCCCAAATGCTGTGCTAAGTGGAAAAGGATGTAGGACTTCATAAACAACCAGGATGTTGGCTCAGAAGCAGCCACCATTAAAAGAGTGCGTAATAGCTCACTGGTCGAGAGGCTCTGCGCCGAAGATGACCGGGGCTCAAGCACAGAACC
>NZ_WIQM01000015.1 GCF_015732185.1 Pectinatus haikarae | reverse complement strand
TGGGTTAAGTCCCGCAACGAGCGCAACCCCTATCATTTGTTGCCAGCACGTAACGGTGGGAACTCAAATGAGACTGCCGCGGACAACGCGGAGGAAGGCGGGGATGACGTCAAGTCATCATGGCCCTTACGTCCTGGGCTATACACCACGTACTACAATGGGATACACAGAGGGAAGCAAAGGAGCGATCCGGAGCGGGAACCCAAAATATCCCCAGTTCGGATTGCAGGCTGCAACTCGCCTGCCATGAAGTCGGAATCGCTAGTATCGCAGGTCAGCATACTGCGGTGAATACGTTCCCGGGCCTTTACACACGCCCGTCACACCACGAACGTCATTCACACCCGAAGCCGGCTAAGGGCCTTATGGAACCGACCGTCTAAGGTGGCGATGATTTGGGGGAAGTCGTAACAAGGTAGCCGTATCGGAAGGTGCGGCTGGATCACCTCCTTTCTAAGGATTTTTTATAAAATCTGCGAGTACATCCGGAAAATGTGTATGAGAAGTTATGTATTGTTTAGTTTTGAGGGTTTCTCCCTCTATAACAAAGGTTTATTGTAAGCATTGTGATGATTTTATGTAAAATTAGATTGCACCATTGAAAAACTACACAGAAGAAAGCAAAGAACAATTATCACCAATGCCAAACTTGTGAAAAAACATTTTCTAGAGAATGGCGGGGAATAGTTGGACCAAGCACAATTAGGAAACTAAAAACAAAAGCTAAGACGAAACATATGAACTTAAGCTAAAAGGTGACATTTTAAGAGTAATCTTAGAATGTAACGGCAAAGCTGCAAGAAACATCATAATGCAAGGAAGGGCAAAGCTGAATGAAGAAAGCGTATTAATATACGCTGATGAGTGAAGCAAAGCACTGACGAAGCAGGATGGTATTAATGGCAGGTTTGACGAAGTTAAGCGAATAAGGGCATACGGTGGATGCCTTGGCGCCAGGAGCCGACGAAGGACGCGGTAAGCTGCGAAAAGGTACGGGGAAGAGCAAGCATCTAGTGATCCGTACATATCCGAATGGGGCAACCCGTCAGAAGAAGTTCTGACATCCGAAAGGAAGGTAAACCCGGGGAACTGAAACATCTAAGTACCCGGAGGAAGAGAAATCAAACGAGATACCCAAAGTAGCGGCGAGCGAAATGGGCAGATGCCCAAACCGTAACACTTCGGTGATACGGGGTTGAGGACCGGCAGAAATTAAGGAACGTTTAGCCGAATGACTTGGAAAGGTCAGGCATAGGAGGTAAAACCCCCGTAGGCGAAAAGCGGAACTTAAGGGCCGGGATCCAGAGTATCGCGGGGCACGAGAAACCTTGCGAGAAGCTGGGGGGACCACCCTCCAAGGCAAAACACTAACTGGCGACCGATAGCGCATAGTACCGTGAGGAAAGGTGAAAAGAACCCCGGAGGGGAGTGAAATAGAACCTGAAACCGTATGTCTACAAGCAGTCGAAGCTCCGTAAGAGAGCGACGGCGTGCCTATTGAAGAATGAACCGGCGAGTTACATTATATTGCGAGGTTAAGTGGAAGACACGGAGCCGAAGCGAAAGCGAGTCTTAATAGGGCGTTAAGTAATATGGTGTAGACCCGAAACCGCAGTGATCTATGCATGTCCAGGTTGAAGCGCAGGTAAAAATGCGTGGAGGACCGAACCCGTGAGTGTTGAAAAACTTTGGGATGAGGTGTGCATAGGGGTGAAATGCCAATCGAACGCGGAGATAGCTGGTACTCCCCGAAATAGCTTTAGGGCTAGCCTCAAGGGAAGATTACAGACGGTAGAGCACTGATCAGGCAAGGGGGCGTAAAGCCTACCGACCCTAGTCAAACTACGAATGGCTGTAATAAAATACTTGGGAGTCAGACTGCGAGTGATAAGACCCGTAGTCGAAAGGGAAACAGCCCAGATCACCGGCTAAGGTCCCAAATGCTGTGCTAAGTGGAAAAGGATGTAGGACTTCATAAACAACCAGGATGTTGGCTCAGAAGCAGCCACCATTAAAAGAGTGCGTAATAGCTCACTGGTCGAGAGGCTCTGCGCCGAAGATGACCGGGGCTCAAGCACAGAACCGAAGCCGTGGCAGGATATAGAAATATATACTGGGTAGGGGAGCATACTGTATGCGACTGAAGATGTACCGTAAGGAGCATTGGAGCGTACAGCAGAGAGAATGCCGGTATGAGTAACGAAAAGAACAGTGAGAATCTGTTCCACCGAAAGCCTAAGGATTCCTGGGCAACGCTCGTCGTCCCAGGGTAAGTCGGGACCTAAGCCGAGGCACAAAGCATAGGCGATGGACAACAGGCAAAAATTCCTGTACCACTTCGGATCGATTGAACGAAGGAGTGACACAGAAAGCAGTTTGAGCGCGCGAATGGAAGAGCGCGTCGAAGCCGGTAGGCTGCATGGCAGGCAAATCCGCCATGTGAGAAGGCTGAGAAGTGATAGATAGGTGAATCTACGGAGGAACCGAATTCAAACGAGCTACGCTGTCGAGAAAAGCTTCTAGTGAGAGAAGAAGTGCCCGTACCAAAACCGACACAGGTAGGCGCGGAGAGAATCCTAAGGTGCGCGGGACAACCCTCGTTAAGGAACTCGGCAAAATATATCCGTAACTTCGGGAAAAGGATAGCCGCAGACGGTGAAACCCGAACGGGTGGAGCTGAAGGCGGTGGCACAAGAGAGGCCCAAGCGACTGTTTAGCACAAACACAGGTGCCTGCGAAAGAGAAATCTGACGTATAGGTGCTGACACCTGCCCGGTGCCGGAAGGTTAAGAAGAGGAGTCAGGAGCAATCCGAAGCCCCGAATTGAAGCCCCGGTAAACGGCGGCCGTAACTATAACGGTCCTAAGGTAGCGAAATTCCTTGTCGGGTAAGTTCCGACCCGCACGAAAGGTGTAACGACTTGGGCACTGTCTCAACGAGGGACCCGGTGAAATTGAAATACCTGTGAAGATGCAGGTTACCCGCGACTGGACAGAAAGACCCCATGGAGCTTTACTGTAACCTGGCATTGATATTCGGTAAATAACGTACAGGATAGGTGGGAGACTTAGATACATTGGCGCAAGTCAGTGAGGAGTCATTGTTGGGATACCACCCTTTATTTAACGGGCATCTAACTGAAAGAGTAACGATCTTCAAGACAGTACCAGGCGGGCAGTTTGACTGGGGCGGTCGCCTCCGAAAGAGTAACGGAGGCGCCCAAAGGTTCCCTCAGCGCGGCCAGAAATCGCGCAAAGAGTGCAAAGGCAGAAGGGAGCTTGACTGCGAGACCAACAAGTCGAGCAGGTGCGAAAGCAGGGCTTAGTGATCCGGTGGTACCGCGTGGAAGGGCCATCGCTCAACGGATAAAAGCTACCCTGGGGATAACAGGCTAATCTCTCCCAAGAGTCCATATCGACGGGGAGGTTTGGCACCTCGATGTCGGCTCATCACATCCTGGGGCTGAAGCAGGTCCCAAGGGTTGGGCTGTTCGCCCATTAAAGTGGTACGTGAGCTGGGTTCAGAACGTCGTGAGACAGTTCGGTCCATATCCATCGCGGGCGAAAGAAACTTGAAGGGGGCTGCTCCTAGTACGAGAGGACCGGAGTGGACGAACCAATGGTGTACCAATTATCCCGCCAGGGGTACAGTTGGGTAGCTACGTTCGGAAAGGATAAACGCTGAAAGCATCTAAGCGTGAAACCTGCCTTAAGATGAGGTTTCCCAGAGCCGTAAGGCTTGGAAGGCACCTTGAAGATGACGAGGTAGATAGGCCGGGAGTAGAAGTATGGTGACATACGAAGCGGACTGGTACTAATAAGCCGAGAGCTTAACTTAATTTCATCTATAAATGTTTGGTCCTGATTTCTTCTGTGAAGTTTTGAGTGTGCAAGATCACTCATGAAAGTATATAGGTAAAGGGGAAGCAGATTAGTTCCTGGTTTACTTTATATATGAGCACTAAGGTGCAGAAAAGAACGTCTAAGGAAACGCGGCGTTCGTAGGCTCACTCTGCGTACTTCATCTCTAGACTGCTAAAGCAGTAAGATCTGAAGCATCTGGTGGCGATACCTGGATGGATCCACCTGTTCCCATTCCGAACACAGTAGTTAAGCATCCACAGGCCGAAGGTACTTGGGGGGCAGCCCCCTGGGAGATTAGGTTGCTGCCGGTTTGAAGGCGTCTATGATTTTAGTTAAACTATTGTCATAGACGTTTTTTTATGTCTTTTTTGTCCTTGATTTTTTGCCGGCAGATTTTTCTGCCGGCTTTTTATTTTTTATATCAATTGTAATTAGCCATAAAGCCTTTTAATTTGTCAGCGGAATCACTCACATGGGAAAGATTGGCGTTGATTTCTTCTGTAGAGGCAGCTTGCTCTTGACTTATAGCACCAACAGTCTCAATGGATTTGAATATTTCATCTACAGCACTGTTTATTTTTCCAAGAGTAACATGTATTTGTTCAGTTGCACTTTTAGACTGGTCGGCAAGTTTACGGACCTCTTCTGCAACTACTGCAAATCCCCGGCCATGTTCTCCAGCACGTGCTGCTTCTATAGCGGCATTCAACCCTAAAAGATTGGTTTGCTGAGCTATATTGTTGATAAAATCGATTATTTTCGTAGTTTCCTTGTTTCTTTCTTTTAGATCGACAGCTTGAGTTATAGAATCCTGACCTGTTTGTGCAAGCTCACCGGCACTGTTGGCAACTTGATTGATTGCCTGATGAGCTGTTTGTATGGAATTTGATATATTTTCTACGGATTTTATCAAAAGGTTATTTGATTCCATATCGATTCCGGAACTGAGGGTTCCGATAACTTCATTATTATTCCCATAGATGGGAGTGAATATGGCCTTTATAGGAATACCGTAGACATCGGCAGCTGCGTCTTCCGAGACATCTTTTCTTTCTCTGATACATTTTTGAATGGTACTGGTGATGGCTCTGCCGGTTTGAAGATTAATTTCAAAATTTTTTCCTTTTTCATAACCTATATACTCATTTAAATCTGTCAAACCTATGACAAGATCCTCTCTGACTATATGTTTAATGTACGGCATAACGATTTTGAATGCTTCTAAAATTTCTTCATTTGTTTTTTTGTTAAGATTGTTCATAGATATCCTCATTTTCAATAGTATTTTGTGATAAAAAAAATTTATATATTATCTATCACATAATATTTATATTAATATATAAAATAATATTTGTCAATACATAATTATTATTAATTAATAAAGAAATTATTATTTATTCCAAATATTTGTTTAGATGCTATAAGTTGTGTTATTATGATGAAAAACGAGAGAAGGTAATATATTGCAGGCACAAATATTGTTTGTGGCACCTCTTTCAGAGCTGGCAGACTTGGCGGCAACTGTGATCAATGAAAAATTTCCAGATAAGAAAAATCTTTTTCATGTGGTGAGAGCAGATTTACAGGAGGCGGAGGCTTTAGTAAAAAAGGCGGCAGATGACGGGATAGAAGTGATCGTGAGCAGAGGCGGTACAGCATCGTTTATAGAAAATAGAGTAGATCTGCCTATGGTTTATATTCAAGTCACTATCACAGATATTCTGCAGGCTCTTTTGAATGCGGGAGAGTACCCTGAAAATATAGCAATAGCCGGTTTCGGCAATATGATTTACGGCTGTGACGAATTGGGCAAAATATTGCATATAAATTTTACAGAAGTACTTTTGAATGATTCAGATGATGCTCAGCCTAAAATAGCAGAAGCTGTCGCAGCTGGGGTGGAATTTGTCGTAGGTGATGCAATTTCTGTTAAGATGGCGGCAAAATATGGCATTAAAAGTGCCTTCATTCAATCGGGAAAAGAATCCATATACAGGGCTTTACAGACAGCGGTTTTAATTGCTTCCATACGCCGGGAAGAACAACGTAAGACTGAACAGCTGAGAGCTGTGGTCGATGAATCACATGATGGAATAATTGCGGCTGATCAAAATGGACTTGTTACTATATTGAATCCGGTAGCAGAAAAAATATTCAATATTTCTCATTTTGACGGGAAGGGAAAAGTTTTTGAAAAAATTTTTCCGGAGCTGTCTGAGTTTTGCTCTGGTGAAAAGGATAATTTGATAAAGATTCGTGAAAAGCAATATGCTGTTCGTAAAGCAATTATATCTGTCCGCGGAAGCGATCAGGGGTATATTTACAATCTGCAAAATATATCTGAAGTGCAAAAACTGGAAAGAAGTATCCGTAAAAAGCTTTCTGCAAAGGGATTAGTGGCAAAATATAATATCGATGACATAATAGGGCAGTCCAAAGCGTGCCTGAACATGAAAAGAAAAGCAGCCAAATATGCTTTGACACAGTCTACAATTTTAATTACAGGAGAGTCTGGGACGGGAAAGGAAATGCTGGTTCAAAGTATCCATAATTTGAGTGTGAGAGCTAAAGGTCCCTTTGTGGCGGTCAATTGCGCGGCTCTGCCCGAGAACCTTTTGGAATCAGAACTGTTTGGCTATGCAGAGGGAGCTTTCACTGGGGCAAGGCGCGGCGGCAGACAGGGAATGTTTGAACTGGCACACGGAGGAACATTATTTTTAGACGAAATAGGAGAGATGCAGTTGCCTCTTCAATCACGTCTGCTGCGTGTGCTGCAGGAGAGAGAGGTCATGCCGTTAGGCGGGGAAGTGGTCATTCCTATAGACGTGAGAATTATCGCCGCCACAAACAAAAATTTGGCTGCGATGATTGCGGATGGTAATTTTAGAAGTGATCTGTACTATAGACTTAATATTTTGCGTATCCATATGCCATCGTTAAAAGACAGAAAGGAAGACATTGACTTGCTTGCCAGGCAGTTTTTGGTAAGCATGCGTGATAAAAATCCGCAGATCACGGATATCACGAGGGACGCGGTAGTTTATCTCGAAAAATGTGAATGGCCGGGTAACATCAGGCAATTTGGCAATATGATGGAGCGTATATTACTGCTTACGACGGGCAGTACGATAACGATTTCTGATGTGAGAGATGCATGTGAAGATGACAGCCGTATGGGCGAAGAATCTATTGAAAATAGGGAAGTCTGTAAAAATCTTATGGAGCTGGAAGATGAATTATTACAGAAGACATTGAGAGAAGAAGGATTTAACTATACCAAAACGGCAAAAAGACTGGGAATACATCGAACTACCCTATGGCGAAGATTAAAAAAATACGATGTGCAACACTGATGAAATATGCATCACTAATTGTTACAATATACAACAATTGGTGATGCATATTTTTTGAGTTGCTTGAATTATAGGCTCATAATAGTTGGCATGGTATTTGCTTATTATATTGATCAGATAGATTGCAGAGTAGGTGATGTAATGACTAAACTAGCTGTTATCGCCGATGACCTGACAGGGGCCAATGATACAGCAGTACAATTTGCAAAAAGACATATGCGCTCATTTGTAAAGCTTGATATAGATAAATTGAAAAAAAATGAGTCTGATGTTTTGGTAATTGATTCAGACAGCAGAGATTTATGCCCCAAAGATGCATACGACAAGGTGAAAATAATCTGCACCGAAATAGCAGAACAGGGGATTTCCTGCATTTATAAAAAGATAGATTCAACGATGCGGGGCAATGTGGGGATAGAAATAAAAGCAGCTGCAGATGTTTTAAAGCCGAAGCTGATAATTATTGCACCAGCCTATCCGGAAAATAATCGCATCACGCTGGGCGGGTATCATTTACTGGACGGTATTCCGCTGGAGTATACAGAGATGGCTCATGCCCCGAAAACTCCTATTAATAATTCATACATACCGGCTATTTTACAGCAGCAGGTAGATGAGAAAATAGGATTGATTGAACTATTGGTTATTAATAAAGGGAAAAAATTCATTAAGGAAAAAATAGATGAATTTGCCAAAAAAAACATCAAATGGTTGGTTTGCGATGCGGTACGGCAAAGTGATTTTGCTGTGCTGACCGAGGCGCTGAAAGGGTATGAAAATATTTTATGGGCCGGTTCGGCAGGCTTGGCAGAATATCTGAATGATTTTTATGGCTGGCAGGGAAATGCGGATGCAGAAATCGTACAAAGAAACGGACCTGTTTTGATAGTTGCAGGAAGCGTGAGCCATATCACTCAAAAACAAATAGAATATGCGGCTGCAGATGAAAATATCAAAATAGTAAAGCTTGATATATCAGCGATCTTAACAGAACAGGAAAATGAAAGAGATAAGACAATAACAAAAATAAAAAAATTGATTGCCGCAAAAAATAATATATTAGTGACAGCGGCAGTTAATGATAAAGATGTTACGCGAGCTATGTGGATGGGAACGCAATGCGGATTGGAAGGCAAAGAAGTAAGTGAGCGTACAGCCTGTTTTTTAGCAGAAATAGTATCAAAATTGGAGCTTGGAAAACTGGCAGGCATGATTTTGACCGGTGGTGATACGGCTGTTCATATTTGCAGGGCAATAGGTGCTGATGCAATAGAAATAATAAAAGAGATAGACAGCGGAGTACCACTGGGCAGATTGTGCGGGGATTTTGGCGGAATGTTTGTTGTCACAAAGGCAGGAGCTTTTGGGAAACCAGAAATTTTTGTAAAAGCTATCTCTGCTATAAAAAATACTAAAAATATAAAATATAAATCTGGAGGTATAGCTAAATGAAACCTGTTTTGGGTATTACCATGGGAGATGCTGCCGGAGTTGGTCCGGAGGTGATAGTAAAATCACTGACTGACAAACTCTTGTATGAAAAAGCCCGTCCCGTTATTTTTGGTGATAAAAAAATAATGCAGAGAGCAGTAGAAATAATAGGCGCTGACCTAAAGTGCAGGACAGTCTCAGGACCTGCTGCAGGGGGTGGCGATTACGGTATTATTGACATTGTCGATCTTGACAACCTGCCTGCCGAGCTGCCTTTTGCAAAAGTGGATGGCCGTGCCGGTAAGGCTGCCTACGAATATATAGAAAAAGCTGTCGAATATGCGATGAAGAAAGAAGTACATGCCATCGTTACGGCACCGTTGAACAAGGAAGCACTCAATTTAGGCGGTGTACATTATCCGGGGCATACGGAAATACTTGGAGCATTGACGGGGCAAAAAGATTTTTCCATGATGCTTACAAGTCCTAAACTTAGAGTAATACATGTCAGTACACATGTAGCTCTCAGCCGAGTGCCTGACTTGGTAAAAAAAGAACGCATAAGTAAAGTTATTGATCTGGCATATGATACGCTGAAGCTGATGGGAATACAAGAGCCTCGAATTGCTGTGGCAGGGCTTAATCCACATTGTGGTGAAGGGGGGCTTTTCGGTACAGAAGATGATAGAGAAATAGTTCCTGCCGTTGAAGCGGCACGCAGTAAAGGATATAATGTCACCGGTCCTGTACCGCCGGACAGTGTGTTTCACAGAGCAGCAAATTTGAATGAATTTGATATCGTTGTTGTTATGTATCACGATCAGGGGCATATACCTATTAAAGTCCTTGGCTTTGACAGCGGTGTAAATGTAACTGTCGGACTGCCGTGCATCAGAACATCGGTAGACCATGGAACAGCATTTCCTGTCGCGGGTAAGGGAACTGCAAGCAGTAAGAGCATGACAGCTGCTTTGGAACTCGGGGCACAAATGGCTAAGGTTAAATTTGCTGATATTTTAAATAAATAATTATAAATTACTATGGAGGCCTTCATAATGAAAGAAATAAAACCACAAGGGATTATTACACCGGTATTGACGACGCTTACGGATGATGAGAAATTTAATCCGGAAGCTTATACAAATTTTATCAATAAACTGATCAATGCTGGAGTAAGCGGTATATTTCCGCTGGGAACAAACGGAGAATTCTATGCATTCAATAATGAAGAAAAGTTGGAAATAATAAAAACAGCGGTAAAAGCAGTAAATGGGCGGGTGCCCGTTTACGCAGGCACAGGCTGTGTCACTACAAAAGAAACAATAGAAATGTCACTAAAGGTAAAAGATTTAGGCGTAGATGTCCTCTCGATAATATCACCGTATTTTGTCGCAGTTTCCCAGGATGATCTTTACAGGCATTACAGTGCTGTGGCGAATGCTGTTGATATGCCCATTCTTCTTTATAATATACCGGCAAGAACAGGAAATAATATTGATTTTAAGACAGTTAAAAAATTGGCAGAACATAAAAATATTATCGGCATAAAAGACAGCAGCGGTAATTTTGACAATACTCTCAAATATATAGAAAATACAGATCCCCGTCTCAGTGTTCTTGCCGGAAGCGATTCTCTCATATTATGGACCCTTATGGCAGGCGGTTCAGGAGCTATATCAGGTTGCTCGAATGTATTCCCGGAATTAATGGTAAGCATTTATAAATACTGGGCAGCCGGTGATATCGCAAAGGCCAATGAAGCACAGAAAAAGATACGTCCTTTCCGCAATGTAATGCAGATGGGTAATCCGAACTCGGTTGTTAAGCTGGCAGCAAATATGCTCGGCAATGGGGTCGGACCGGCCAGAGAACCATCTAACTGCACAAATCCGGCTATAGTTGAAGCATTGAAGAAAGTATTTACTTTATATTGATGGGAGCAGCATATAATGGCAAAAGTAGTTATTTCGCACAGGCTGCATGATGATGGAATGGCTGTGCTGGAAAAAGCAGGACTCAACGTGGCAATAACCAACAGTGGAAAACCGGTCGATATGCTGCCTGAGCTGGTCGATGCAGAGGGGCTTATTATCCGAATAGGCTCCATAGATAAAGAAACGATGCTTAAATGTAAAAAATTAAAAGTAATAGGGCGCCCCGGTGTCGGCGTCGATGATGTGGATGTAGAGGCGGCAACTGAATTGGGGATTCCGGTAGTCATTGCTCCGGGAGCAAATACGCGTTCGGTAGCTGAACATGCTATGGCGATGATATTTGCCTGCGCAAAAGATATGGTACATTGCGATAAGGAAATGCGTAACGGAAATTTTGCTGTACGGAGTGAATATAAAGCCTATGAGCTGTCAGGGAAAACACTGGGGCTGATCGGCTGCGGACACATCGGTGGGCTTTTGGCACAGATGGCATCGGCAATCGGTATGAAAGTTATGATATATGATCCGTTTTTAAAAAAAGAATCAGTGGAAAAACAGGGATATGTGTATAAAACGGACATGCATGATATTTTAAAAGAAGCAGATGCTATTTCTATTCACACACCTCTGACACCACAGACCAAAAACATGATAGGTGAGGCAGAGCTGAAGATGATGAAATCAACCGGTATACTCATCAATTGTGCGCGCGGCGGTATTGTTAATGAGGCTGCATTGTGCAGGGCACTGAATGAAAATTGGATACATAGTGCGGGCACAGATGTGGTTGTTAATGAACCGATAAGCGTGGATGATCCTTTATTTAAGTGTAAAAATATTATAGTAACTCCACACATGGCAGGTCAGACGAGAGAAGCTGCATCGGGTGTAGCCACAATGGCAGCCGAGGGTGTGGCCGCAGTAATAAAAGGCGAAAAATGGGAAAAAGTATGTAATCCTAAAGCATATGAACATCCCAGATGGAATAAATAGGGTACAAAAAATAGGTTTATTATAATATATTTTGGAGGAAGATAAATGAAACAATGTCAATTGGCAATTCCGTCAATCATTCATGCCGGTCAGGGGTGTATAGAAAAGATAGCAGAAATTATTGACAAAGAACAGGCTGAAAATATATTGCTGTTCACTGATAAAGGAGTAAGAGGCGCAGGCTTGTGTGATTCAGTGGAAAAAATATGTGCCAAAGTATCATATAAAGTGATAGACGATTTAACGGCTGAACCTGCTGTAGGCGATATAGAACGTGTAATTGCAGAAGTAGGTAAAGCCCGGATTGATCTTATAATCGGTGTTGGCGGCGGCAGTGTAATGGATGCATCAAAGCTTGCCAGTATTATTGTCGGTGCTGATTATACGCTTAAAGATTTATTGAAAAACAGCAATATAGCAAAAAAATATATCAAAACGGTAATGGTGCCAACTACTTGTGGTACAGGTTCAGAAGCAACGTGCAACGCTATTGTGGCTATTCCGGAACAAGAATCAAAACAGGGTATTGTAAATAACTGTATGATTCCTGATTATGTAATACTGGATGTAAATATGATAGCAAAACTGCCGCCTAAAATTATAGCCGCAACAGGAGTGGATGCTCTGGCCCATGTAGTGGAATGCTTTACCTCCAAAAAAGCTACAGCACTGAGTGATACTTATGCAAAAGAAGGTGCCTGCAAAATATTTCATAATATAAGAAAAGCTTATGATGATGCGGATGATACAGAGGCAAAAAGTGAAATGATGATCGGTGCTTTTTATGGCGGGGTGGCAATCACTGGATCAGGTACCACCGCTGTTCATGCACTTTCTTATCCACTCGGCGGTAAATACCATATCGCACATGGTGTATCCAATGCAATTTTATTCGCACATGTGATGGCATTTAATAAAGATGCCTGTATAGATAGGCTGGCGCAGCTCTGTGATGCTGTTTATCCGGAACTTTCGAGTAAATCGGCAGATGAAAAAGCTGATTATATTATAGGGGAAATCGCTGGAATCGTTAAAGATACAAGCATTCCTGTAAGTCTAAAGGAATTTGGTGTAAAGGATAATGACTTGGACTTCCTCGTTAATGCAGGGAGTCAGCAAACAAGATTGCTTGTTAATAATTGTAAAGAATTATCGCTGGATGATATACGTTATATTTATAAACAAGTCATGTAATATACTTTTGTCAGCTATATAAATGCATGTAATATACCCCTTTTGATAAATTTATAAATAAGGCTGTTTATGCAGCCTTATTTATAAATAAACTGAATTTATCTATAAAAAAATTAATACTGTATTTTCTCTTAATAATAAAATACAGATAATTATTATTATTTCAAAATCATTTGCATAAGGAAAGCAAATGTACATTTGGTGATATATCAAATTTAGGAGAATAGGAAATAGGCAGAAAAAATTGCTATGATCTATGGGCTGAAATGAACTTTTGCCATGAAGATATGCACTAATCAAATAATAAAACTTATGAAATTGTAAATGAAAGATGCAGGGGAGGATAATAATGGAAGAGACATATGCAATAAACATTGAAACGCAGAATCAAAAACGTACACATGTGCGGTGGGCTGTTGCTGCGATGATGTGGGCGGCTATTGCAATTAATTTTATTGACAGAACAACACTGGCGATTGCGACACCTCATATTATGCGAGATTTGGGTATTACAACACAAGAAATGGGAATGCTGATGTCAGCGTTTTTTCTTTGCTATGCATTACTGCAAATTCCGGCTGGTTTTGTTTCGGAAAAAATAGGGCAGCGAAAAGCATTGGGGCTGTCTGTTCTTTGGTGGTCACTTGCGACGGGATTGACTGGTATAGCAACGGGATTCAAATCATTGATGGGATTAAGGATGATATTGGGGATAGGAGAAGCCGGTGCATATCCCAGCAATGCGGCTATCACAAGAAACTGGTTCCCCAAGAGTGAACGTGCTACTGTTGGCGGATTATTTGACAGCGGACAAAAATTTGGTGGAGCTTTTGGGATACCAATCTTGACTTGGCTTATGATACGGATTGGTTGGCAGGGAACATTTGTTGTTTTAGGCGTATTAGGTATTGCCTGGTCTATTATATGGTTTTTGTTTTTTAAAGACAATCCTGCTGATCATAAAAGTGTTAATGCAGCTGAACTATCTTATATCAGAGATGGCGCTAAAGCAGCAGCGTTAGATAGAACGATGCCGTGTAAATGGTATCAATTATTGAAGTACCGTAATGTGCAAGCTATGTGCATAGGATTTTTTACAACAAACTATAGTTCATATTTTTTTATTACATGGCTACCGATGTACTTAATGAAAGACCGTGGGCTCAGCTTTGCTGAAATGGGATTTGCAGCGTCTCTTCCACTTCTATGCGGAGCATTTGCAGAAGTTATTGCAGGATGGGCTTCCGATAAGGTTCATTCTTCAGGTAAGTTTTCACTAACGGCAACAAGAAAGGGGTTTATGTGCGGTGGTTTAATTCTGGCCTCTTTTATTGGATTTGCTGCAGTTACAGAGTCATTGTGGGTTACATTATTCTTACTTTGCTGTGCAAAGTCTGGAACGGTTATTGCAGCTTCGCAAGTATGGGCAATTCCCAGTGAAATTGCACCGCGCAATATGACGGGAATTGTTGCTGGTATTCAGAACTGTGTTTCTAATTTTGGTGGTGTTGTTGGTCCAGTTGTTACAGGTTTTATTGTTGGAACTACAGGACATTTTGAATTTGCTCTGTTATTTACGGCATTCTTGTTGATAATTGGATTATTGAATTATATATTCTATTTAGGAAAAATTGAACAAATTAAGGTGGAGTAAAGAGGAATAAGATTTAGTTTTTGTATGTGATGGTCGTGTGCATATAATTGATATATTGTTAATGGTATAATGCTATTGACATGGTTTATTGTTTATTAAAATCAGGGGATGGTGGATGTGGATTTATTTGAGAATTTATTAAAGAGTATTTCGCTTCCTAAATTTGTGAAAGTGAATTATGAAATCACACAATCTCATGTAAGCAGTCCGGAGGAGGAATTGTGCAAAGCTGTACAAAAACGTAATATACTTCAAAAGATCAAACCCGGTGATACTGTATGTATTGCTTGCGGAAGCAGAGAAATTGCCCATTTAGCAGATATAGTGCGAGTTTTGATTAAGAAAATAAAAATACATGGTGGGAGACCGTTTATTATTCCTGCAATGGGAAGTCATGGCGGTGCATCTGCAGAAGGGCAAAAGGAAATATTACTGAATTTTGGTCTGTCTGAAAAAAATGTAGGAGCTCCAATAAAGGCGACTATGGAGACTGTTCATGTTGGAATCTCTGCATCAGGATTAGAAGTGCGGCTGGATAAATACGCCTCTGGAGCCGATTGGATAATTCCGGTAGGACGTATTAAGCCACACACTGCTTTTCATGGCTCTATAGAGAGCGGTGTTCAAAAGATGATTGTCATTGGAATGGGAAAACAATACGGTGCAAATATTTGTCATTCGCGTGGATTTGGTGAAATGTCAAAGAATGTCCGTGAATTTGCTCATACGATATTGGAACATTATTCAAATATAATGGCTGTTGGTATTATTGAGAATGCATTTCATGAAACATATAAAATTATTGCATTTCCACATGACACAATAGAAGCAGAAGAACCGACATATTTAGAAGAAGCAAAGTCTTTAATGCCTAAAATTCCATTTAAAAAAGTAGATGCTATTTTTGTTGATGAGCTGGGTAAAAATATTAGTGGGACCGGTGCGGATCCAAATATTATTGGAAGATCCCCTGTTATGGGACGATGGGAACCAAATGCCGATGCTATTGTTATGTTCGATCTGACTGATGAATCCCATGGGAATGTGACAGGAATCGGTAATGCCGATATAACGACCATGCGTGTTTTTAAAAAATTTAACATGGAATCAACCTATCCAAATAATATTACAAGTTTAGTGCCTAAGGCAGCTAATATTCCTCCTGTTATGCCCAATGATCGTTTAGCTATGAAATTTGGTTTAAAAATTTGTCTTAATGTGGATGGACAAAAAGGGCCTAAAGTGGTGTGGTTGCATAATACACTTATGATGCACCGCTTTTGGGTTTCAGAAGCATTGATCCCAGAAGTAGAAAAAAATAGTGCTTTAACAATTATTTCAGAACCTCAACCGATTACTTTTGATGATAAGGGGGATGTTATTGACTGGGATTGGGATTAATCTTTTGGTAAAAAAAGGTAGAATGTAAGATGTTATTTTTGTATTGGGCAAAATAGAGCCGATCAAAATAGATAAGTAAATATAATAAACAAAAAATTAATAAAAATGCAGTATTTGGTATCTTTATACCTATACTGTATTTTTATTAATTTCTAAATATTATAGATATGACTTGCATTTCCGAAAGTATATGATAATATGGAAATACAATACAATATATATTATACAGGGAGGTAGTTTGATGTCCTTGAGAAAAAAAGTTATGGGAATTATGCTGGTGATAAGTTTCATTCCGCTGCTTATTGTGGTGACAGTGGTAATGCGCTATCTAAACAGCACGTTAGAAAAGGAAACGATTTCTCAATGTAGTGATGTGACAGGACAGATACAGATACAAATGGAGGATTATCTGGATAAGACATTTATCGCATTGAAAACAGCAGCTTCAAATCCGGCGGTTAAGTCTTATGATTTGGTACATACAAAGGATTTTTTGACAGAGGCATCCAAGGTGAATCCAAATTCATTTTCGCTTGATGATATGAAAGGAAATCAGGTGGTTCGAGGTGACGATATCTCTCTTACAAATATTTGGGATAGACCTTTTTATCAAGAGGCATTAAAAGGGAAAGAGGAATCGATATCAGGAGTTGTCTTCAGCAAAAATTCGCAAAGGCTTGTTGTTAATCTCATGACGCCGATTCGGGATATTAATAACAATGTTGTAGGTGTAATGCAGGGATCACTGCCGTTGACCAAGATGAGTGAGTTTGTGACAACACTTTCTCAAGATGGGCGGGTAGCGTACATTGTTGACCAAAACGGAAAACTGATAGCACATCCGGATGAAGAGCTTGCTAAAAAGCAGGAGGACAGAAGCGGGCTGCCTTTTATTAAAAATGCGCTGGAAAAGAAGACGAGCGGAGTAGATATAGTTGATGGGGAGTCTGGCAGGCAAATTGTCAGTTACATATATGATCAGCGTACAGGGTGGGTGATATGCCTGGAAACTCCTTATTCGTATATAACGCAGAAAACGCATACCCTTCTTTTTACAATGATTGGTTTTATCTGTTTTATATTATTAGTGGTTGCAGGAATTTCTTATTATATTGCGCGTAAATTTACACAGCCTGTTCTTGAAATGCAGGAACTGGCAGAAAAAATAGCAGATGGCAGACTTGATCAGAAATTAAATGCTGATGCTAAAGATGAAATAGGACGACTGGCTGAAGCTTTCAACAAGATGATAGACAGCCTGAGGAAACTGGTAAATCATGTTCGTACAAATTCAGATCAGCTTATAAGTTCATCGGATCAATTTTCAACAGGAGCATCACAGACGGCTCTTGCAGCAGATCAGGTAGCTAATTCTATAGCTGGTGTTGCACAAAATAGTGAACATAGCTATAAGCTATTAAATGATTCTGCTGATGTAGTTAAAAGCATGTCTGAACATATTGAAGAGGTGTTCAAAAAAACAGCCGATGTTACTGATTATTCCCGGAAAACAGTTGATACAGCCAAGGCGGGCGGTGACTCCGTACAAAATGTGATAATAAAAATGCGGGATATTGAAAAAACTGTCAATGCTTCAGCTGATTCCGTCGCTAATCTGGGGGCAAGATCAAAGGAGATAGGACAGATCGTCGATACTATTTCGGGAATAGCAGGCCAAACTAATCTCTTGGCGCTGAATGCGGCCATTGAAGCGGCAAGAGCCGGTGAACAGGGTAAGGGATTTGCCGTTGTTGCTGATGAAGTTCGAAAACTTGCCGAACAATCACAGGAAGCAGCCACTAAAATAGCTGGGATGATCAGCGAGATACAGAATGAAACACAAAAAGCTGTGAGCGATATGCAGGTTGGTACTGATGAAGTGAAAAATGGTATGGGTGCCATAAAGGAAGCGGGTACGAATTTCGATGCCATTATGAAGATGGTTACCGATCTTTCCAATGAGGTGGCAAATGTTTCTTCGGTTATAAAGGAACTGGCTGACGACGGACAGAATGTTGCGGCGTCAATGGCAGAAATAGATACTCTGATGAAAAAATCTACTGATGAAACGCAAACGGTTTCTGCGGCTACACAGGAACAGGCAGCTTCAATGGAAGAAATAAATTCTTCAAGTGAAAAACTGAATAAAATGGCACAGGAACTGCAAGATGCCGTAAGGCAGTTTAAGCTGTAAAAAATATTATCTGGCTGCAGAAAAACTCGGATGCAGTGATCATTTCTGAAAACAGGGAGCGGTTGTCATATGACAACCGCTCCCTGTTTTTAAGATGAAATTTATTTGTGCCTATATGTATTTAAAACATAATTTTATAATATTTAATTAAAAATCTTGAATTATTTAATTAAATATTATAAAATATAATAAATAATAAATGAGGTGAATTTTATGAAAAAACAAGGAATTATTAATGCACAGCTGGCTGGATATATTGCCGGACTGGGGCATAAAGATGTATTCATGGTTGTTGACGGCGGCATGCCTATACCCAGAGGTGTACCGATTGTTGATTTGGCATTATGCGGTGGTGTCCCTACATTTAAACAAGTTATGGATGCGGTTTTGGCAGAAACTGAGATTGAATTTTATACACTGGCAAAGGATATAGAGGAAAAAAATATGCCTTTGCTCCGTTATATACAGGACAAACTGCAAAATGTGGAATATGAATTAATAGAACACACAGAGCTTAAGAAAAGGTCGGCAGATGTAAAATTTGTCATCCGCACAGGGGAATTTACGCCATATCCCAATATTATTATGCGGGCGGGAGTTGCCTTTAAGGTTTGACGGGCTGTGAATGGGCATTTCTTCCGGTATGAAACGAATCGGCAGACAGTGCAATCCGGCTGTCTGTAAAAGCCGTGCCCTATGGGCCGGGTTCGGGGAAAAGGGAAAAATACAGAGGGAGAGCTGGCCCGGGGGAATAGTGACCTCAAGTTATTTTTTAATAATTTGGGGTTTTTGTATTGCCTTTTGTTCTGAAAGTGATGTTTATATAACTTTTAAATTTACGATATATGTTATACAATATAGAACAAGATTCAAAATAATTGCCAAGGGGAGGAGAACCGGTGGCAGATATTACGATAAAAGATATAGCAGATAAATTGGGCGTATCACCGGCAACAGTTTCATTGGCGCTTAACGATCGTCCCGGCGTGAATGCACAGACAAGAAAAAGAGTGCTGGATATTGTGAAAAAGCTTAACTATACGGGGACTGGTTTTTCACGGACACGCAAGGGCCAAAAGAACAATGACATTTTAAATTTTCTGGTGTACAAGAGATCAGGCAAGGTAATAGCCGATACGCAGTTTTTTACGACACTTATTGAATCTGTGGAAAGAGCGGCACGGGCATGCGATTATACGATAACTCTGACCTACTGCGAGAATGAAACACAATTTTTGGAAAATATAGGTAATGTTTTGGCAACGAGTGCGGCGGGCCTGATTGTTTTGGGCACGGAGATGCAGGAAAAGGATGTAAGATTGTTTGAAGGGCTTGATATACCGATAGTGATACTTGATAATGAGCTGCTCGGAATGTCGGTTGATACAGTTATGATCCATAATATGAAGGGCATTTGTGAGGCTGTAAATTATCTTTATTCTGAGGGGCATACAACTATAGGATATTTGAAAAGCTCATTTTCTATACGCAACTTTGAATATAGATTTTTAAGTTATAAATATGCACTGGATCATTTGGGACTGGAATATAGCAGTCAATATACTTTTTCTCTGGACCCGTCAATGGATGGGGCCTTTGAGGATATGAATACCCTTTTGGCCAAGTCGCCGCAGCTGCCGACAGCCTTTATGGCAGATAATGACCTTATTGCTGTCGGAGCATTGAAAGCGCTGCGGCAAAACGGTGTTCGTATTCCCGAAGACGTGTCCGTTATCGGCTTCGATGATATTCCTATGTGCACATTCATAGAGCCGGAGCTGGCTTCGATTTCGGTGCCCATAGAGCAATTGGGGACTATTGCTGTCCGACGGCTGATGGAAAAGATTAATAACAGCGGTGCTGACAGCAGCTTTTTGAGAATTGCAGTGGAAACATCGTTTATTGCCCGCGGCAGCGCTGGCAGCAACGCGGCAGGAGCAATAAGCACCGTAAAATGAAGAGATTTTAAGTACAATGTTTTGCAGCGGAGGCCAGAACAATATTGAGCAGCGTATGAAAAGAGGGTGGATTTTTAAATCCATCCTCTTTTTGTGTCTTATTTTCTCTAAAATATTTAATTAAAATTATTGACATTTAAATAGATAATGATATAATTTTAATTAAATAATTTAAGAGAGGGAATAGATATGGAGAAGATTAGATTAGGATTAGCACCTACACGCCGTTCGATTTTCAGTGCACCTGACGCATTAAAATATAGAAGGCTCACTAAAGCGCGTCTGGAAGAATTGGAAATAGATTTTGTTGATATCGATGATATAAATGATGAAGGATTGCTTTACAACGATGATGATAGGAAAAAAATAAGTGAAAAATTCAGAAAAAATAAAATAGATGGATTGTTTATTCCACATTGTAATTTTGGAACTGAATATGAATGTGCCAGACTGGCAAAGGATTTGAATGTGCCGGTTTTACTTTGGGGACCGCTTGATGAACGTCCGGATGAGAATGGTGTCCGGCTGCGCGATAGCCAGTGCGGACTTTTTGCCACGGGTAAAGTTCTGCGCCGATTCAAAGTACCTTTCACATATCTGACCAACTGCCGATTGGATGATCCTGTTTTTGAACGGGGTGTAAAAGATTTTCTTGCTGTTTGCAATGTTGTAAAAACATTTAATAATACACGTATTTTGCAAATTGGACCGCGTCCGTTTGATTTCTGGTCAACAATGTGCAATGAAGGAGAACTGCTTGAAAAGTTCAATATCCAGCTGTCACCGATCCCGCTGCCCGAACTGACTCAGGAAGTGAACAAAGTGAAAGCGGAAAAAAGCGGTCTTGACGAAACAGTAAGATATCTTCATGAAAATATGGATGTAAAAATCAAAGAAGATGAAGTGGAAACCGTTGCAGCTCTGGCTGTAGCGATGAAGAATCTGGTAAGAAAATATGGCTGCAACGCTGCCGCGATACAGTGCTGGAATGCATTGCAGGGAGAATTGGGAATAATGCCTTGCGCGGCTAACTCTCTGTTAAATGAAGAAGGCATTCCCGTGGTCTGTGAAACCGATATACATGGTGCCGTTACAGCTCTGATGGCAGAAGCGGCCGGTATGGGCCAGACAAGATCGTTTTTTGCCGACTGGACTATTCGCCATCCGGATATTGAAAACGGAGAACTTCTGCAGCATTGCGGTCCGTGGCCAATTTCCATAGCCAAGGAAAAGGCACAGCTCACCTATCCGCTGGCTTTTGACCATCCTGGCAGCATCACAGCGGAAGCTAAACATGGTGAGGTAACATTATGCAGATTTGACGGCGACAACGGGGAATATTCTCTGCTTATGGGAAATGCCAAGGGCGTTGACGGACCCAAGGGAATGGGAACCTATCTGTGGGTAGAAGTGGAAAATATAAAAAGATTGGAGGCTAAAATTGTTGAGGGACCTTATATCCACCATTGTGTAGGCATACATAAAAATATAGTCCCTGTACTTTACGAAGCATGTAAGTATATAAATATCAAACCTGATTTCTACGATCCGATTGAAGAGGACACTAAAGCATATTTACGAGGAGAATGAGCATGAATTTAAAAATAAAAGCTACTGAATTGAGAGCAGATATTTTAACACTGATTCACCATGCAAGAACCGGTCATACTGGCGGTGATATGAGTGTTATCGATATACTGACGGTACTTTATTATAAACATATGAATGTAAGACCCGAGAACATAAAAGATCCGGAACATGACAGATTTGTCCTGAGTAAAGGCCATTCGGCCGAAGCTTTGTATTGTGTGCTGGCTGATTTGAAATTTTTTCCTAAAGCAGATTTAGATACTTATTCATGCTATGGTTCAAAATATATCGGGCACCCCAATAATAAGGTAAACGGTGTGGAAATGAATACCGGTTCGCTGGGACATGGCTTGGCAGTCGCCACAGGTATGGCCTTGGCAGGACGAATGGATAAAAGAGACTATAGAGTTTATGCAGTCATGGGTGACGGTGAAATGGCAGAAGGTTCAGTGTGGGAGGCCATTATGGCAGCGGGACATTACAAGCTTGATAATCTGACGGCTTTTGTCGATCGCAATCGGCTGCAGATTTCAGGGTCGACAGAAACGGTAATGTCTCAGGATTCACAGGAAAAGCGCTGGGAAGCTTTTGGCTGGAATGTATTGTCAATAGCCGGCAATGATATAGATGCCATTGATGCGGCTGTGACTTTGGCGAAACACACTAAAGGCAAACCAACTGTAATAATTGCCAATACAACAAAAGGCTGCGGAATTTCATATATGGAAAACAAACCTGTATGGCATCATCGTGTACCGACAGAAGAAGAATTTGCCCAGGGCATCAAAGAATTGGAACAAAGGAGAGCTCAATATGAATAAGATCGCCAATAAGCAGGTCATATGCAACAAACTTTTGGAAGCATCACAAAACGACAGGGACATTGTTGTACTTTGCAGTGATTCAAGAGGTTCAGCCTCGCTGACCAAATTTGCTGATGAACGGCCGGAACAATTCATTGAAATCGGTATAGCTGAACAAAACTTAGTTTCAGTCAGTGCGGGACTTGCATCCTGTAAGAAAAAAGTGTTTGCCGTTTCTCCTGCCAGCTTCCTGAGCACACGCAGTATGGAGCAGATAAAGGTGGATGTCGCTTATTCCAATACCAATGTGACACTTGTGGGCATAAGCGGCGGTATAAGCTATGGTGCACTTGGTATGACACATCATTCGGCCAATGATATAGCCACGATAGCTTCAATTCCTAATATGCGGGTTTATTTGCCGAGCGATCGATTTCAGACGGAAAAGCTGATAGAAGCAGTACTGAAAGATGAAAAGCCAAGCTATATACGTGTTGGCCGCAATGCGGTAGAGGATGTTTATGAAGAAGGCAATGTGCCGTTTACACTGGGAAAATCCGTTTTGGTCAAAGACGGTTCGGATGTAACATTGATAGCTTGCGGCGAAATGGTTAAACCGGCTAAGGATGCAGCTGAATTATTGGCTGCGGAAGGTATATCCGCACGCGTGCTGGACATGTATTGTGTCAAGCCGATTGATGAAGAGGCTGTCATAAAAGCTGCGAAAGAAACGAAAGGGATAATAACGGTAGAGGAACATACTCTGTATGGAGGGTTGAATTCTCTGGTAAGTCAGATCGCGGCAGCCAAATGCCCTATCAAAATTATTGGTATGGGTCTTCCGGACACACCGGTAATTACAGGCAAATCTCAGGAAGTTTTTGATACATACGGACTTAATGCAGCAGGAATTGCTGAAAATGCCAGAAGCTTGATGAAATAAAATCTATTATGCGTTGAGCTGTCAGCTGGACAGACAATAGCAGATTTATGGAAAACTGGCCGACAGCACTGACTAAGAAGAAAGTCTGACAGGTAGGGGAGAATGAGATGCCGGAACAGGGATATATATTGGGTCTTGATCAAAGCACTCAGGGGACAAAGGCGCTGCTGTATGATGCGGCAGGAAAAATTATAGCCCGCAGCGATTTGCCGCACAGGCAGATGATTGATGAGCGCGGCTGGGTGGAGCATGATCCGCAGGAAATACTGGAAAATGTATATAAAGTGACAACTGATGTCGTGAAAAAAGCGTCAATCAATAAAGCCGAGATAGCTGCGATAGGGATCAGCAACCAACGCGAAACTGCCATGGCCTGGAATCGAAAAACGGGAAAACCTGTTTATCCGGCTATTGTTTGGCAGTGCGCCCGCGGAGAAGCGATTTGTGAGCGGTTGAGAAAATTGGGATGGGCTGAAAAAATAAAAAAATCAACAGGGCTCTTTTTATCACCGTATTTTTCTGCGGCTAAATTGGCATGGATAATGGAAAATGTCGAAGAGGCCAGAACCGCGGCAGAAAAAGGTGAGCTCTGCTGTGGAACGATGGACAGCTGGCTGGTCTATTCCCTGACGGGCGGACAAAGCTTTAAAACTGACTATTCTAATGCTTCACGGACACAGTTGTTCAATATTGTCGAATTAAGCTGGGACAAAGCTGTATGTGATGCCTTTGGCGTGAAGGCCGATACTCTGCCGCAGGTTGTTGATTCTGATGCTTTTTATGGCAAGACGGATCTTGACGGGTATTTGCCGGAAGGGATACCTATCCATGCTGTTATGGGAGATTCCCATGCGGCTCTTTTGGGGCAGGGCTGCCTGATGCCGGGGGGAGTAAAAGCTACTTACGGCACAGGCTCATCAGTAATGATAAATACCGGCAGAAAAAGGATAGACAGTAAAAAAGGACTGGTTACATCTCTGGCTTGGTCGCTTGGCGGCGAGGTGAATTATGTGTTGGAGGGAAATGTCAATTACACAGGAGCCGTGATAAGCTGGCTTAAAAATGATCTCGGATTGATTCAGTCAGCTGCTGAAACTCAAAATATGGCAAAAACGGCCAATCCAACCGATACGACATACCTCGTACCTGCATTTACAGGTCTGGGCGCGCCATACTGGCAAAATGAGGCAAAAGGGCTCATCACAGGAATGACACGTATGACAGGCAAAAATGAGCTTGTAAAAGCGGCACTGGAAAGTATTGCCTATCAAATCGCGGATGTCCTCAGGCTGATGGAAGAAGAATCGGGCATAAAGATAACTTCCTTGCGTGTGGATGGCGGTCCTACCGGCAACGAATATCTGATGCAGTTTCAAAGTGACATTCAGGGCTGCGAGGTATTGGTATCCGATGTAGAAGAACTTTCCGCATCGGGAGCTGCCTATCTGGCGGGCATAGCAGCAGGATTTTATGATAAAAACAAGATTGCGTCAACAGGGAATCATAAAGTTTACAAGACTCTGATGAATGATAATAAACGCGAAATCCTGTATTCAGGCTGGAGAGAGGCAATAGAGCGGACGATTCAGCATATAGACGTGTAAGCTCATATATAACAATGTTTCGTACGGCTGTCTCATAGATGAAGTTTCTAAGCAAAATGTGAGAAACTAACTATACCTAAACGCTATGGGATTGCCGCGCCAAATATTGCATGAAATTATGAATGACAGGCAATGATGATGAATTTTATTTTTGAGCAGAAAATTGAGAAAATTATATGTTGAAATAATATTTCTGTTAAGCTGCTAATTACAGCAAAAAAGATAATAAAGAAAATTATATATCAAGCCTGAATTTTATTCATGACAGCAATTATATATGTGAAAACAATGGCAATATATGGCTGCAAAGTTGAATCGCTTAGTTGCAATAGATGAAAGGGAGATATTTTGATGAATTCAGAAAAAATTAGTGTACGTGAAAAAATTTGTTATGGCTTGGGTGATTCATCGGCAAATATTTTCTTTGGCATGACGATGATGTTTCTGCCTTACTTTTATACTGATGTTGTTGGTATATCAGCAAGCGCAATGGGAGTTCTGTTCCTTGTGGCAAGATTTTTCGATGCGTTTTCAGATCCTATCATAGGCCATTTGGCGGATAATACTAATACGAAATATGGGCATTATCGGCCGTTCTTGTTGTATATGGCTGTACCGTATGGTTTATCATGCTTTTTAGTATTTTTGGCTCCTGATTTTTCTCCGTCTGGCAAACTTATTTATGCGTATCTTACATATTTGTTCCTGATCATGATGTATGCATCCACAGTTGTTCCTTATGTGGGACTGCTGTCAGTTATTACCGGTAATCCCGAAGAACGTTTGTCAATAAACTCGTACAGGTTTCCTCTGGCGAAATCAGCATTTTTATTATGTTCCGTTGTAGTTCCGGCTTTTGTTGCCACTTATGATAAAGCACATGAAGCAGAAGGTTATATGACGGCAATGATCATTATTGCGATCATCGCGGCAGGCTGTACATTGACATGTTTTTTCGGTACGAAAGAACGTGTTCATATTGAAGTAGATACAAAAAATAAAAAAAGCTCGCTGCTTTCGGAAATAAAAATTATTTTCAAGACAAAAACATTACGGTCTTTTTATATCTTTTTTGCACTTACGCAAATGGCGTTTACATTTAAAGGAAGCTCTGCCATCTATTATGCCAAATACTATTTACAGCAAAATGACGCATTTCTGACAGGCGTTCTCGCAGCATTTTCCATAGCGGGTATTGTAGCACCTATGGTGGCTATGCTGCTTATAAACAGAGGCTATTTTACAAAGCTGCGCATGCTGGAGGTTGCTACTTTAGGAGCCGGCATCACAGCGGTGCCGATTATGTTCATACCGGCAGAATATTATTTTGCATCAGCGGCATTTCTGGTTATTTCAACTTTTTTTGGTGAACTGGGCATTATCGTTTACTGGGCACTTCCCTGTGATTGTGCGGAATTGTGTGAAGTTAAATATAACAAAAAAATGATTGGTGTTTTAGGCGCATTGGCATTATTTTCACAAAAGTTCGCAATGGGCATAGTCGGTATTTTGATAGGCGGTATTCTTTCCTATGTAGGCTATGTTGCCGGCGGTGCTGTCAACGGAAAAATAGCCGCTGGTATATTGAGCATTGTGGCAGGTCTTCCTGCGATATGCCATTTTGTAAGTTATTATTACCTTAAAAAATATGATCTTGATGAAGAAAAAGTATCAAAACTTCATGAAGAAATGAATGCAATAAAAACAGCAAATGCATGATTTTTGCAAAAAGTGAATAAAAACGTACTATAAGTCAAGCCATATGGTTTGGATAAAATCCGGAGTAATCTGAGTCGCACTATTTCTTCATGGAATAGTACGACTCTTACCGGTGGAAATAGTATAAATAGGCAGCAGCTGCTGCTTAAGTGTCAGGGAAAGTTGAAATTATTGTAATTAATTAATATGGTTTTGACATGACATACGAAATTATACTTGTGCAAATCTTTTTCAATAAACATCAGAATTAACAAAAAATTATAATTAAACAGATATGTTTTTATTTTACGAACTATATATAAGCAGTAATGCATGGTCCTCAGGTGCACATAGTAAAACGGATTTCACAGGAGCAGTTCCTGATGAATCATAGTATTTAAAAATTTTTAGGAGGATGGGTAACATGAAAAGATTCAAAAAAATAGTGGCAATGGTTTTGTTTGTCGGGATGATGGGAATCTTATTTGCCGGGTGCGGGGACGACAGCAGTAAGACCAGTGGTTCAGCCGCTTCTTCAGGACAGGGGAAGGAAGCAAAAGTATTGACGGGAGGCGGTTCAAAGATAATTTATGTTATTACACCGTCGCATTCCAACCCATTTTTTAAGACAGAAGCAGATGCCGCTGCCGCTAAGGCAAAAACACTTGGCTATGAAGTGAAAATGGTGTCGCATGATGATGACGCAACAAAGCAGGCAGAATTGTTTGAAAATGCTATTTCAGATAAAGCTGCCGCCATTATCTGTGATAATGCAGGTGCCGATGCTACTGTGGCAGCTGTGCAAAAAGCGCGCGACGCAAATATTCCGACCTTTCTGATCGATCGCGAAATTAACGGAAACGGTATAGCTGTTTCTCAGATTGTTGCAAACAACTACCAGGGGGCGAAGGCGATAGCAGAGGTTTTCGTGGAAAAGATGGGTGAAACGGGCAAATATGCGGAACTTTTGGGGAAAGAGTCAGATACAAATGCCGGTGTTCGTTCCAGTGCTTTTCATGAAGTAATAGATCAGTATGCCGATATGAAAATGGTCGCTCAGCAGACGGCAAATTGGGAACAGACAGAAGCTTATCAGAAAGCGGAAACTATCTTGCAGTCAAATTCGGATATCAAGGGAATCATTTGTGGCAATGACACCATGGCTATAGGGGCAGTTGCGGCCATTAAGAATGCAGGGCTGAAGGATGTGGCAGTGATCGGTGTAGATGGATCCGATGAAGCGGCCGCAGCTATCAGGGAAGGTACGATGACCGGCACTGCACTGCAGCAGGCTGCTTTGATTGCTGAAATGGCTGTTGAACAGGCAGACAAATATCTGAAAGAAGGTAAAACCGGGCTGGAAGAAAAACAGTTGGTGGATTGTATAGCAATTACGTCAAAAAATGTAGATAAGCTGAAAACATTTGTTTATAAAGAGTAAGAGTTTTTTATTTGTTTGTGCAGAAGGCGGAATTTTACGGCTTCTGCACAAACAATGTTAAATATTACTGGCGGAAGGCGGAATGAGTATGGCTATGAAAAGGCGTGCATGCATAATAATGATGGCATGTCTGATAATGACGATGCTGCTGACAGGCTGTGTCAAAGTGGTGCAAATCGGACATGAGGCAGAGATCACGGGCAATGCAGTTTTTAATGCTTCTGAAAATGTGGCCGGTATTTGGGAATCTCAGGCTATCCCACAGCTGGAGAAAAAAGCAGTTGATCTGCCACAGTTTTTGGCTGAAGCCAATGGAAATTTGAAATCCTTGGCAGGAAAGTATGGTCGGTATTCGATGGGGGATAAAGGTGAATTGAGCTATGTGGTCAAAGGTCAGGGCCGGATCACAGAGGTCAATCAGGTAAAAAAAGCGGGAACTATGACTCTGCAGCTGGATGGCTACACAGGACCGATCAAAATTTATTTACAGATCGGCAGTGTTTATAAAGGATCGGCTGTGCGTGACAGTTTAGATTTTATCAAATATGAAGATTATAAGAATCAAGTAGATTGGGCGAAGGTGTCACAGAGTATTCATGATATTGTAAACAAGGATGTAGTGGGCAAGCAGGATCTGAAGACAATTCAGGGAAAGACAGTCAAATTTGTCGGCTGTTTCAGCGCAGATAAGCCAGATGAAATTTTGATCACACCGGTTGAACTAAGTGTACAGTAGGAGGGACGGATATGGGAGAAATATTTAAAATGCCGGAAGATATTTGTCTGCACGCAGAAAAGATTTCCAAAGTTTATCCGGGAACAAAAGCACTTGATGAGGTGTCCTTTGATGTACATAAGGGAAAGGTAAATGTTCTGATCGGTGAAAACGGTGCAGGTAAATCTACCTTGATGAAAATAATCGCCGGAATCGAGCAGCCTTCTTCCGGGGAATTGTATATGGATGGACAACAGGCAGTATTTAAGAATGTGACGCAGGCAAAGCAGCATGGAATAGGGATCATTCATCAGGAACTGAGCCTTTTTCCTAATTTGAATGTGTACCAGAATATTTTCATGTCACGGGAATGTACTCGTTATAAATTTGGATTGGATAATAAAAAGCATATAGAACTGACCGAGAGGATCATGAAAAAACTGGAATATCCCATACGTCCGCAGACTATTGTGGGAGATCTGAGGGTCGGGCAGCAGCAGATGATTGAAATCGCCCGTAATCTGGTGCAGGATGATTTGAAAATTCTTATTATGGATGAACCGACATCATCCTTGAGTGCGCAGGAAGTACAGGTCCTTTTTAAAATAGTGAGAGAGCTGACGGCAGAAGGTATATCGATAGTCTATATTTCCCACCGTCTGGAAGAAATTATGCAGATCGGTGATTATATCACTATTCTGCGGGACGGACGCCTTGTAGCTTCATCAGAAGTGAAAAAAATTGATATTTCATGGATAGTCAGACAAATGGTAGGGGAAGGAAAGATATTTCCTAAACGAAAAACCGCCGTTGATTGGGGCACGCGTGAGAAGGTGCTGGAGGTTAAGGACCTGACACTGCCGAAAAAAGGCGGAGGTTATCTGCTGAATTCAGTCAGTTTTGACCTGAAAAAGGGTGAAATTCTTGGTATATACGGACTGATGGGAGCAGGAAGAACGGAAATTTTTGAATGTATTATGGGGCTGCATCCGGAATATAAAGGGACGGTAAAACTGCATGGCAAAGAAATTCGCATAAAAAGTGTTTCTCAGCAGATTCAGGAGGGATTTGCTCTCGTTCCGGAAGATCGTCAGAGTGAAGGTCTTGTGCAGACTATGAATATTGCGAAGAATATTTCTTTGTCCAGTTTAAAAAATTATGCCAGAGCCATTTTTTTGAATAGGAAAAAGGAAGCTGAATCTGTAGAACGAGAGATCAGGGATATACATATAAAGGTAGCGGATAAAACGCTGCCGATCCTGTCTCTTTCCGGCGGCAATCAGCAAAAGGTAGTTATAGGGAAAGGGCTTCTGACCAAGCCCAAGATCTTACTGCTGGATGAACCGACCAGAGGAATCGATATCGGAGCCAAGACAGAAGTTTTTGAAATTATTCAGGGCTATGCAGAAAAAGGATTGTCTATCATAGTGGTTTCTTCTGAGCTGCAGGAGATTATGGCTATTGCGGACAGAATATTAGTTCTTTCCAACGGGATCAAAACGAGTGAGATGCAAAAGGAAGAGATCACAGAAGATAAGCTGGTGCTGGCATCATATAAAGGGCACAGTTCTGAGAACAGGCAGAATTTATAGTAAACTGTCGTGCAGTGAGAAAGGATGAGTATTGTGAAAACGAAAAATGCGACTTTCATGGAGACAATGATTGGTGAGAAACAGGGCAGTAATTCACTGACGATGATGCTGCTGAAAGGACGGACCCTGATTGTACTGATATTATTGTTAATCTTTTTCAGCATAGTAACACCAAATTTCCTGTCAGCCAATACATTTTTGCTGCTGGCAAAACATGTTGCTCTATACGGTATTTTGGCAATCGGGATGACGTATGTTATTATTACGGGAGGGATAGATCTTTCAGTTGGCGCTGTTGTCGGACTTGCAGGTATGGTTGCCGGCGGGATGATTCAAAACGGGATAACGCTGCAGGTATTTGATGTGACTTTATATTTTAGTATTCCGCTGGTTATTTTATTTACACTTTTGGTAGGTGCTGTTGTCGGGCTGATCAATGGGATAACTATTACCAAATTCGGTGTAGCGCCATTTATAGCGACGCTGGGAACGATGTATATTGCCCGCGGTTTTGCTATGCTGCATTCTAATGGGGCGACCTATTCCAATATTATTGGCAACGATGCACTGGGAAATGTCGGGTTTACACTGCTTGGCGGGCGGGTCATGGGAATTCCGGTAGGTGCGATTATTTTGGCAGTCATTGCTGTTGCCGCCGGGATTTTGTTGAAGAGAACGACATTCGGCTGGCATATATTCTCTATAGGCGGCAATGAAAAAGCGGCTAAATTGTCAGGTGTGAAAGTTGATAAAGTAAAAATCCTGGTATATATTTTTTCGGGAGTCTGTGCTGCTATCGTGGGAATTATAACGGCTTCTCAGTTGGAAGCGGCTCATCCGGCTTCGGGAGAAACATGGGAAATGAATGCTATTGCCGCAGCTGTGCTGGGCGGAACATCCATGATGGGCGGTATCGGCACTATTGGCGGGACGATAATCGGTGCTTTTGTCATTGGTGTTATTTCGGATGGTATGGTCATGTGCGGGGTATCTGAATTCTGGCAGATGATAATTAAAGGCCTGGTTATTATTCTTGCTGTCATAGTAGATCAATTCCAACGTAATATGGAAGCGAAAATAGCATTGCAGGCAAGAAATGATACTAAAGGCGAAGAATAATGTAATATGTTTTTTTAACAAAATACTGCGGAGGAAAGAAGAATGAGAATTGCAGTAATCGGCTCAGTCATGATTGATTTGGTATCATATGCGGATAAAATCCCGGAAGCGGGAGAGACAAAAGAGGCCGATGATTTTTTTATAAATTGCGGCGGCAAAGGGGCCAATCAGGCAATTGCGGCGGCAAAGTCCGGAGCGGATGTGATGATGATCGCCAAGGTCGGGGATGATATGTTTGGAAAAACTGCTATGAGAAATTTCTCTCAATATAATGTAGATACGACATATGTGACAAAAGTACCGGGAGTGGGCAGCGGAATGGCTGCAATTCTTGTCGATGCATCCGCACAAAATCGTATTTTGATTTATAAAGGAGCTAATCTTCATCTTCAACCAGCTGATATTGAAAAATCGGCAGAAGCGCTGAAAAAATGTTCTTTGCTTATTCTGCAATTAGAAATACCATTGGAAACTGTCTGTACGGCTATAGAATTTGCCGGGGCGAATAACATTCCGATCTTGTTGAATCCTGCACCGGCTTGTAAAGAACTGCCTGTGGAAACAGCCTGCAAATGTGATTTCTTTGTTCCTAACGAAACAGAACTTGCTATTTTGACGGGGATGCCGGTTTCAACGGACGACGAAATATTGGCTGCCTCAGAAAAGCTTATAAAGCAAGGAATGAAAAATGTTATTGTCACCATGGGGGAAAAAGGGTCTTTGTGGATGGATGCAAAACACTGTGAAAAGATTGCTCCCTTTAAGGTGGTGCCGGTAGATACGACCGGAGCAGGAGATGCGTTTATCGGCAGTTTTGCTGCAAGTTATGTTGAGACAAGGGATATCCCTCTGTCCATGAGACGGGGATCTGCGTTTGCCGCAATGAGTGTGATGAAAAAAGGTGCTCAGATTTCCTTTCCTGTAAAAGAAGAGTTAGAGGATTTTATACAGGCTGATAATTGAATTAAGAATCAAAAAAGCTGCCGCAATTGTATTTGCAGCAGCTTTTTACTTAAATATTTCAGCCTTTAGGCATAGGAAGAACGATATGGATTATACCTGCAGCCCAAGGCGCAAGTTCATAAGGAGGGTATAAAAGCCCTATATACATGCCATCAGGACGCTTTAAAAGATAATAGTCAGCGGGGATATAAGTTATTTTACTGATTTCATCAGCCGAAAGAGAGGCTGTGCCATCTCCGCCATAGATTTTTGCAGTATTGTTATCAATGGATTCCTGAAGCTGCTGAGGAGTGAAAACAAGATAATGTTCCAAAGGTACCTGTTCTCCGGTAGTTTTATCATATACAGCACCATGGATATAGTAGCTGCCATGGGCGGCATGGTCGTGATACCGATATTCATTGAAGGTCAATGATAAGGTCTGGCTGTCCTCATAATGGAGCTTGTAACTGAAACTGCTGGTTACATCGTCGCTGCTGTCGAAAGCTGCACGCATATCGGCAAGATAAAGTTCTATGTCTTTGTTGATTTTGTAACTGGCATCAAAATCAGCTGTTCGCACGATTGGATATTCGGATTTTTCGTTGCCAAGATAGAAATTGACACTGGTGACGTCACTGGGAGTGATTTTTTTACTGCCGGCATAAACTGTACCCATACAGAGTAAAACAACGGTGAAGAGCATAAGAGTCAATTTAAAAATTACTTTTGGCATGGTGGTTCCTCCTTCATATATAATCTATTCATTATAATAAAAATAACATTAACGGATAGAATTAGTCAATGAAAAATCATTTTTTTTAGAGCATTTTGATATATTAAAAAAATAATATAATAAACAAAACAGTGTTTTTATATCATCAGCATATAGTTGCTATGCAAGAAAATCATAGAAGGTATTACTCCTTGGCATGATACACTTTACAGGAAGTTTTTTATGTTATAATGTGTACAAAAGATCTGTTGATGGAATTATCTTGCAGCGATTGGTATCGTCAGAATTGAGAAAAGGTCATCTGCCTGTATTCTGTGTCTGAAAATAATGGATTTGCAGAAGATAAAGTCATCATGCGGGTTATTTTCATCGGCTGATATGGAGGAATTTATATGAATTTTGTGTGTTCGGATTGCGGTCATAAGGAAAGTGCGGCAACCTATAAAGCTAAATGTGATAAATGTGGGGGATTGTGGAAGCTTGATTATACGGCTCCTAAATTTGATTTGGAGAAGATTGATAAGGACACTTGGAACATTTTTCGCTACCGGGAATTTATGCCTGTAGAGGGTGATTCCTGGCGGAATATTTCATTGGGGGAGGGCATGACCCCTATTATCAATTTCGATGATGATGTTTTGTTTAAAATGGACTATTATATGCCCACCTTATCTTTTAAAGATCGCGGCGCGGCAGTTCTTATATCGCATTGTCACAGCATAGGTGTGAAGGGCGTAGTGCAGGATTCCAGCGGCAATGCAGGAGACAGCGTGGCGGCATACTGCGGCAGGGCAGGCATAAATTGTGAAATATTTGTACCTGACAGTACATCGCCAAAAAAAGTAGGCATGATTCGTGCACATGGTGCTGTCTGCAATGTAATACAAGGGTCACGTGATGATTGTGCCAATGTGTGCCGGGCGAAAGTGGAAAAAGAAGGCGGCTATTATGCCAATCATGTGTATAATCCATTTTTTTATGAAGGAACAAAAACTTATATTTATGAAGTTTACGAACAATTAAAGAAAATCCCAGAAAATATTATAGTACCACTTGGCAACGGAACATTGCTCATCGGCGTGATCAAGGCACTTGAAGAATTTCTTTCGGCAGGTATTATTGATAAGATGCCAAAAATTATTGCAGTTCAAAGTGAAGCCTGCGCACCTTTTGTGGAAGCAGTGAAAAGAAAATCCGCAGTCCCGGTGCAAGTGCAGGTAAAACCAACTTTGGCGGAAGGTATTGCCGTCGGTGTACCGATGCGCGGCAAAGAGATATTGGAATATATTTATAAGTACGATATAACAGTACTTGCCGTTCCGGAAGAAATGATATTGCCGACACGCGGCAAGCTTGCGGCAAAGGGAATTTTTTGTGAGCATACAACAGCGGTCAGTTATGCGGCATATCAGCTTTACTGCAAACAATTCGGCAAAATGGGCAAGTGTCTCATTCCGATGTGTGGCGCAGGATTGAAATCTGAACCATGGTGATTTATTATATAATATAAGTATGCTGTTATTAAAAGGGTCAAACGCAGAGATTATTGAATTTCTGCGTTTGACCCTTTTAATGATTATTTTAACTTTCCTGTTGTTTGCGGATGTCGCGCCAATGCAGGATACAGCGCACTCCATGATGCAGATGAGGTACGGCAAAACAGCGATTGCAGGCAAGGCAGGAAGACTTTTCAGCCGTCCCCGCCGCAAACCTTGTCAATATGTCCGGCTCGCAGATCAATGGACGGGCCAAAGAAATAAGCGGTATTTTGCTGTCAAGCACTTTTGCTATGTCATCGACGCTTTTGATGCCGCCGACAATGCTTATCGGCAGAGGCGCACTCCTGGCAAATTCCGCTATTCTGTCAAAATAGTACAGGGAGTCTGCACGTGGCTGATTGATAAAGTCCACGCCGCTCCATTCGACAAATTCCACGTCTAATTCACGGCATTTATTCATAACATAATTCATATCTGCGGCATAATCGTTGTTATCTGTATCGGTATCGTTATTTATTTTAATGGATACCGGAAAATCAGGACCGCATTTTTCTTTTATGCCGGCTATAATTTGTGCGCACAGACGAAATCGGTTTTCAATATTGCCGCCGTATTCGTCACGGCGTTTGTTAAAAGTTTTATCTATAAAGCGTGATAAAAGATAACTGTGTGCTCCGTGTAGTTGTACACCGTCGACACCGGCCCGCTTCAGGCGGCTGGCTGCATTGATAAATGCTGTTTTTATATGACTGATTTGTTTAAGTGACAGCTCTTCTGCATGGTGATTTTTGGGTAAATCACCTGCACTGACATCGAAAAATTCCTCTGTATCGATAGCACGCGGTCCGGCATGATTTATTTGCGGCATGAAAAGACAGTTATTATGATGTATTAGCGCTGCTGCTTTGCTGAATTGAGCGATATATTTGTCATCGTCAATACGTATCTGTTCTTTGTTAGCAAGGCCGCCGGCAAGTACACAGCAATGTCCGCTTATGATAAGGGCGATATTATTGCTGGAAAGTTTTTCATACATTTGAAATTCCAGATCCGTCATGAAACCGTCTTCCGAGCCTAAAAAACTATGTACGGCTGAGCGAATGAAGGGGTTTTTTAATGTTAAATGCGAAAGTTTTGCAGGTTTGTCTAGGGGAATCATTTCTTACGTCCTTTACAAAAAAATAATGAGAATGTGTTGAAAGAATTTTGGCTGTTGAGGAAGTTGTAGATACTAATACGTATCCGCTCTGTATGAATGCTGATTTTCATAAGAGCGGATTGGATGAGAACAGTTATTTATTATTATTAGTTCAATCGTTTATACGTTTTATGTTTGCGCCCAGGCTGCAAAGTTTGCCGACAAGATTGTCATAGCCGCGGTCAATGTGATGTATATAGCCGATTCTCGTTTCGCCGTCAGCTACAAGTCCGGCCAGCACCATAGCAGCTCCTGCCCGCAGATCAGTAGCTTTTACCTGACAGCCGAGAAGATGGGCAACTCCTTCAACGACAGAAGTTCGTCCTTCTATCTTTATATTGGCGCCCATTCTTTTTAATTCATCAACATGCATGAATCTGTTTTCGAAGACGGTTTCGGTTACGAGACCGGTGCCTTCGGCAACGGTCAGCATGGCCATGAATTGTGCCTGCATATCTGTAGGAAAACCGGGATACGGCATGGTTTTAACATCGACAGCCTTAAGCTTTTTAGTGCCTTTTACACGAATGCCCTTTACGTCTTCAATGATTTCGGCACCGGCTTCCGACAGTTTTGCGATGACTGGTTTAAGATGCTCGCTGATAGCGTTTTCAATATATATGTCTCCCATAGTCATTGCGGCGGCGACCATGTAAGTGCCGGCCTCAATACGGTCGGGAATTATAGTATAATTGCAGCCGGTCAGTTTTTTTACGCCTTCAATCTTAATGACGTTGGTGCCGGCACCGCGGATATTGGCCCCCATCATATTGAGAAAGTTAGCTAAATCAATGATCTCAGGTTCCTGTGCAGGATTCTCCAGAAGAGTTTTTCCCTCTGCCATACATGCGGCCATCATGATATTTTCTGTGGCACCGACGCTTGGAAAATCCAGATAGATTTTAGCACCGCGCAGTTTATCCGGAACGGTGGCATTAATAAAACCATGACCTATTTCTATTTGCGCCCCCAAAGCTTCAAAGCCTTTCAGATGGAGATCTATAGGGCGTGTACCGATCGCGCAGCCGCCGGGCAGAGAAATCTTTGAATGTCCGCAGCGCGAAAGCAAAGGACCCATAATGAGAAAAGAAGCCCTCATTTTACGTATAAGTTCATATGGAGCTTCACATGAGGCTATATTTGTACTGTCGGCTGTAAAGGTATGATTGGTTTCATCAAATTTTACAGTAACGCCAAGTTCGTTTAAAACTTCAGAAATCGTTTCGACGTCGTCCAGACAGGGAACTTCTTCCAAAATACAAGGATGGTCCTGACCCAATAATGTTGCAGCGATAATAGGCAGGACAGCATTTTTTGCACCGCTTATTTTAACACGGCCGCAGAGTTTTCTGCCACCGTTTATGACTAATTTTTCCAATTTATATCCCCCGAAAAATGCTTATATCTCATATAGTTTACCATTTAAAAATACATATGGCAAGCCTTATCTTACGGGCTGTAAACGCTTTGTAAAACAGGCAGGAAGGAGCATTGCCGCAAATGTATTTTTGCGATCGCTGTTGAAAAAAAAGACAGTATGCACTACACTTTTATTGAAACTAATATGAGGGGGAATTTATTTTGGATAAACGTATAGAAACACTGGCACATAATCTTATAAATTATTCTACACACCTCGAGGTAAATGAAAAAATACTTATCGAGGTATTTGACGATGGAATAGAGCTGGGCAAGGCATTGGTAAGAGAAGCCTATAAGGCTGGTGCGGTGCCTTTTCTTAGTGTAAAAATGCAGGAATTGCAGCGGGAATTAATTATGGGTGCTAAAAAAGAGCAACTGCAGTTCATTGCGGATTATGAGTCTATGCGCATGAAAGGGATGAGTGCTTATATCGCGGTGCGCGGCAGCAATAACGTCAGTGAAATGAGCGATGTTCCGCAGGAAGAGATGAAGCTTTATCAAATGTATTGGCTCAAACCGGTACATGGTGATATCAGAGTACCGCAGACAAAATGGTGTATCCTGCGTTATCCGAATTCAGCTATGGCGCAATTGGCGAATATGAGCACAGAAAAATTTACGGATTACTTTTTTGACGTATGCAATCTCGATTATGGCAAAATGCATGAAGCTATGACACCGCTGAAGAAACGTATGGAGAAAACGGATAAGGTTCATATAAAAGGACCGGGCACGGACATAAGTTTTTCCATAAAAAATATGCCGGCTGTAAAATGCTCCGGTGAATGCAATATACCTGACGGAGAATTGTACACGGCACCTGTAAAAAATTCTGTAAACGGAACTATAACCTATAATACGCCGGCGGTTTATCAAGGGGTTACTTTTGAAAATATATCACTTACTTTTAGAGACGGAAAAATAATAGAAGCAACAGCAAATAAAACCGCAGAACTGAATAAAATTCTCGATACGGATGAAGGTGCCCGCTATATAGGCGAATTTTCTTTTGGTTTGAATCCATATATAACTTTTCCAATGAAGGATACCTTGTTTGATGAAAAAATAAGTGGCAGCCTGCATTTTACACCGGGCTGTGCCTATGATGACGCCGATAATACAAATCGGTCATCCGTTCATTGGGATCTTGTGCTGATTCAGACGGAAGCTTATGGCGGTGGAGAAATATATCTTGACGGTGAGCTGATAAGAAAAGATGGCATATTTCTTCCCGACGATCTGCAATGTCTCAATCCGGAAAACTTGAAATAGTATTTTGTGACAGATTGGCAAACCATACTCATGAAATGGCAGGCAGCTTTATTCTCCATATTGAAGTGCCTGCCATTTGTAATATATGGCAGATAAGACAATTTTGATTCTGCGCGTAATATTTTATAAAAGGTTCTTTATCGCAGACAGCAGCATAGAACCGTTGTGCACTTCCCTGTCGGCAAGACTGGGAACGGGGCAAGTACGCTTTCTATGGTTAAACCATATGGTTTTCCAGCCAGCACCATTTGCGCCCTGGATGTCAGTTTCATATGTATCGCCTATATACCAGGTTTCGGCAGCGGATATGCCTAATTTCCTTTCAACAAATTTGAAGATTTTTGCATCTGGTTTCAGATAACCAGTATCTTCCGATATAAAAATTCTGTCAGGGGAAAACCATTGCTCTAAATGCAGAGCGTTGATCTTTAGATACTGAGACTTTCGCATGCCGTTTGAAAGCAAAGCAATAAATATGTGTTTTGTCCTGCAAAAATTGAGTATTTTAACTATATGCTCCGGAATTGATATATGGGACTGATAATACCGATATTTCGTTTCAAAACATTCCGCGGCTTTTCTTGATATTTGAATGCCAACGTCATGGTATGTCTTTTTTATACGGAGATAAAAACAGTCCTCATGAGGAATAAGCCCCTTTTTTTCTGCTTCAAGTATTTGGTCCGAATATATTCTGGAGAGCATAAACAATTTATTACAATCTATATTTTTGTCGTAATATAAATCTTCATGAGCTTGCCGGAAGGGCTGCATCAAATTGTAAAGAGTATCATCCATATCAAAAATAATATTCAAAGTAGCGCTCCTTTTCTATTTAAGGTAAATTTGCAGAGAAAAGTAAATTGGACAGAATATAAAAACCGAATACAGCAAGGCCGGACGCACCTGCAATTATGATACAGCATAGTAATGATTATAGCAATGAAGGCAGAATATTACGTCTATTCTGCCTTCATTGCTGTTCTGTTATATCATGTCACTTCATTAGTTTGGAAGTAAGGCCTTTTAGGTTAAAGCATTCAACATAACGGTCAATAGAATTTTTAATTTTATATATTACATATTTTTCTCCGTCGATTCCGTTGGCGGCCAGATTATCATATAATTTTGCTGTTTCCTGTTTTACTCGATCATTGTTGAATGTGTAATGCCCGCTTATTTCAGTGATAAGAAGCGTTAATTTCTTATCTTTAAAAATTTCTTCGGGGGATAATTTGTCTTTACCGTCAACCATCCATTTTTTCCAACGACCGCTTTTTACGGCTTCTTCCTGTAAGGCTTTACGCAGATCGGAAGCTTTATCCAGAAGTCCCTGTTCTGTCAGTCTGTTTTCGACCTGAGTGAGTTTCAGATATGCCTGCGTTTCAACGGTACCGAATTCAGGAGCCACATTCATTGCTGTTACCCCGAGTGCAGGGTGCTCCAGTAAAATCGCATCGTCAAGATAATCGCCATTATGTTCTTTCAGGCCTACATCATATTTTTTTGCTATTGAAGACAGTTTTTTGCATGAGGTAGAATCAACATGCCCCACATTCTCGGTGAGACGCGTGAGAGTTCCTGTATTTCCCACAATAAACGCAGGGTGGGGGAGATTCCTTTCATCAAGCCGTGAGGTCAACGCTTTTATAAATTTTTCGTAGTTTTCACTGGAAGTCAGCCCGCCGTTAGTTTCTTCTGTTCCCACTTCATAACTGATAGCCGGAAGGCTGCGTGCTATACGTTCTTTTTCTACATACTCTATTAATTCTACGGTGCGATCAATATTGACGTTCATGTCAATAACTTTACCGACGGTATAAGGGTCTTTTGTAGGATCAATATGCAGAAGATCGAAGTTATTTATCAAATCTATTATATATGATTTTTTGCCAAGTGTCATAGCTTCTTTCTCAGGCAAATGCGCGTTGCGTTCGCTGTCACGCTGCCAGGGACCGCCATGATCGCGGCAGAGGTAATAAAGGCCGGTATAGTTTATTTCATCTGCTGCCTTTTTAATTGCGTCAGAAAAACGTTTTTGGTCCCAGCTGCATACATAACCACCGCCTAATTCATCGGCATCCACTTGATTACGGCTGGCGATAAACATTAAGGGAAAATCTTTTTCCTTGGCAAGCAGCATGGAGGCCTTCAGCAAATTTATTGACATCGGTCCGATACCCAGCAAACTGGCTTTGTTTTTGCCTTTCAGGGTTAACATTTTTTTTACGACTTCATTTAACGTAATTTTATGCATTGTGAAGAACTCCTTTGCGTTTACTATATTATTTTATATCATTGGTCTCTATATTCGGCCGCAGGATATGCAGACAGATGGCTGTGACTACCACACCCACAGCCATATCAACGGCATACCATAATGGGGCTTTATTGACTGCTGCGATGACGATGAGTCCTCCGTGCGGGACCATGCATTCAACACCATGCATCATGCCGAGGCCGGCGCCAACGGCACTGCCGATCATTATGGATGGGATGACTGTTTTCAGACTTTTAACGGCAAAGGGTATAGCACCCTCGGTGATGCCGATAAGTCCCATAAAAGCCGCAGATGGTCCCATCCGGCGGTCATCCGCCCCCCATTTGCTGCGTGATACAAAAGTGGATAATGCTATACCGAGCGGAGGGACTGCAACTGCGATGCGATAAGCTCCGTTCGGACCGTATATTCCTTCTGCCATAAGTGCCAGCGTAAAAGCTGTTGCGGTCTTATTGACAGGACCACCCATGTCGAAGGCCGCCATGGCACCGAGAATCAATCCCAGGATTAAAGCGCTGCCTCCCTGCATTCCGGACAATAGGTCTATCAACCATCTCATGGCAGCCCCTATCGGTCCTACCAGTATATATATATATATCAGGGCAACGATCACTGTGGTGACAATGGGGATTATCAATATCGGCATGATCGCTTTGACAGTATCACTGACCTTCCATTTTTTCACCCATCTGGCAAGAAAGCCGCATAATACTCCCAACAGCATTGCTCCCAGAAAACCGGTCTGTACATGATTTTCTCCTATTGGGGTATTGGCTATGAAGCCGGTGATCATACCGGGGGTTATGCCGGGTTTCCCTGCAACAGAATAAGCGATATAGCCAGACAATATCGGGATCATCATGGAGAAACCGGCACTGCCGATAATGCCGATATTTTGTAAAAACGGGTTCGTGACTACCATACCCTTGCCTGCGGTGGCATCGCCGCCGGCTAACGAGAGCGCAAGACATATACCGCCGACAACGACCGTGGGCATCATATAAGAAACGCCTGTACTGAATGCTTTAGTCAAGTCGTCGATGAAGTTTTTCATAGTAGCGGACATCGTTCCATCCTCCTTAATATATGCAATATAAATTATTTTATTAGACCTATTGCTTTGTCGATGACAGCGGCGGGGTTGCGAATGACTTCTGCTGGATTCAATGTCAGGATTCTGCCCTCATCATCTTTTTCTTCAAAACGTTCTTCTCCTTCTATACCTATAGCTATAGCCATGATCACAACGTCAGCATCGGCAATTTCTTCTTCGCTCAGCTCGTTGTCAATCCCCATACCGCCCTGAGTTTCGACTTTTACGTCATAGCCTCTTTTCTTACATTCTTGTTCAATGGCTTCCTGCGCCATATATGTGTGGGCCACGCCCGTTATACAGGCAGCTACTCCTACAATTTTCATATAAATCAAGCTCCTTGTGTTTTAATAATGAATTAAAATTCCCGGTTAATAGAATTTAAAAGACTGAAGGCATCTTCATTTGTTTCACAGTCGAACAGCTTTTTTCTGAATTCATCGTTTATAAGTTTTTTGCTGACTTCGGAAATGGCCTTCAGATGTAATTTATCAGTATTTTTTTTTGGTACACCTATGAGAAATATTGCTTTTACACGATCTTTTGTGTCAGAGTCCCATTCAAACGGTTTTTTTACGGTTGCATAGGCAATAAATGCCTCTTTTACAGCATCTGTTTTCCCATGAGGGATGGCAATCGCATAGCCTATCGAAGTAGAAATTTCCGATTCGCGGCGCAGCACAGTTTTGATAAATTCGTGTTGGTCAGTTAATAGCTTGGCTTCATCAGCTTTTGAAGCAATAAAGCTGATGACTTCGGAACGATTTCGGAATGGCTGGTTAATAAAAATCAGATTTTGTCTGATCACTTTTCACATCTCCCATGTTATGAACTCAGCAAATGAGCTAATTTTTTTCTGAAAATTTTTGCATCTTCATGACCAAATTTTTTGATTTCACTTCTTATATTTGAATGGACCATTTTCTTGTAAAAGGTTGAAAACAATGTCAAATTTGTCACAAATTGCTCCTTGGAAACGGCAAACATAAAAACATAGCGCACATCCGATATTTCCCAGTGTATTGGTTTGTGAAGACGGACGATAACCAATTTACTTTCTTTGACAAAATCTGGATTACCATGCGGGATCGCGATCGAGTCTACATCTGTCGAAGAGATATTTTCTCTTTCTATGACGCTTGCCAAATAGTTTTCTGTTACTAAATTGTCGTCATGAAGTGCGGCAACGGCACTTTTTATGATGTCATTACGTGAGTCGGCCTTTTCCACATCCAGTATTATTGCGTGCATAATGAAAAGTGCTAATAAATTATTGATGCAGTGCATTTCTATAAAATATTTTATTTGCCTGAGTTCATTTTGTGTAAGCAAAGGAGAAATGTAAATTACAGGAATACTTTCTGATTTTATGTTTTCTGTACACAAAACAAGATCAGCATCAATTGTTTTCAGCTGCAGAAAATGCTGAATGGATATGGTATCGGCAATTTCCACGGCGTGAAAGATTCTCTCGACCTTGGTTGCGATCAGACTTGCGGCAGCCATGCCGTAATGACATACAACCAGAATACGAAGTTTTTTTTCACCGCTTTTCATTCGTTCGATTCCCGCCTGAAAATGCAAGGTCAAATAAATCATCTCATCATTGGAGACCTTGTATGAAAATCTTGATGAAATCACTTCAGCTGCAACAGTGGAAATTTCGAAACCGAGTGGATATTGATGCATTATATCGTGCCAGCTGTAATCAGGAGAAAATGCTTTTAATAAATCTCTGCGCAGAACTGTGGTGTAAATATGGATGGAAAGGCCGTTAAGCAGTTCATGATCGGAACTGAAATCTATTGATGTGCGTTCGAGAATTTTTTGAAATATCTCATTTATTACGTCACTCATATCCTGTACAAAGCGAGCGCTGTCTGACATTCTTTGTTTGCGCAGTGTCATAAATAAATAACAAAAATAAAAGGTTTCATTTTTATCACTGAGACACAGTATGGAAGACATTTTTTCAGCTGCCGACAAATATTCTCTTTCTTTATGCATGCCGTGAACAATATCAAAGAAAGCAGCTTCTATACGCATTTTTGGATAATTACGATGATAAAAGCGGATATAGAGGATCTGCAGAAAGAGCTGGCATACCGCTTCGTCAGTGAAGGTAAAAGCTGAAATGCCTTGAAGATAATTAAGCGCATCCGTCCCTTTCGAGATATCGTCAGAAGTAATATACCGCAGAATGGGGAAGTGTCTGACATGAAATTGTTTCAGCTCTTCATTAAAATCGATGCCTTGAATATACGGCTTCATAATCTCCGCGAAGCGGCTTCTTCTTTCGGCTTGGGTGGCAGTGCTGCGGATGCCGTAATGACGTACTGACTGCAATTCCTCAGGGTATTTTTTTAATAAGGCTGCCATAATTTTTTCGATAAGTGATTTGCTGACATATAAGGTATCAGCTATATCCTGCAAAACAATGAAACTATCATTAAAAAGCAGCATTAAGATTATTTGTTTCTCAAGCGGAAATTCAAGCATCAGGCCGGCAGTTTTTAATATATAAGGCATGTTCTCTATACCGTATATATGCAGCTGGCTTCCCGGCAATACTTCCGCCGTGGTACCATAACCCTGCATGAAATCGTTTATGTTTTGCAGATCTGATTTGACGGTTTGCATAGAAATATTCATAATTTCGCCAAGTTCCTTCAAGCCGGCTTTCGGGTTCTCAAGTATGTATTTCATGAGATTTACTTGTCGTCTTATTAATTTCATGTTATTCCCTCCGTCTGGACCAATCATAACAAATCTCTCCTTTCAGTAAAACTCAATATAATTTTGCAAATCCCAAAAAAAATGTGGGTTTTATTTTTTTATGTAATAATAAAAAAATCTTGCAAAAGCAATGATCCATATAAAAAACTACTATTGCGATATATATTCTAACATTTAGAAATGTTTATCAAAATAGAAAAGATTTTAAGCTATTGTTAACTTTTAAAATTATATAGTTGACTATAGCTTATTTTTATGATTTAATAATTAACGAAAAGGAAGAGCTGGCTTGATATATATGTTTTTATTGATAAATTAATAATGCAGGAGTTGGTGAAGTATGTTTGAAAAAATAAATCAACGAGAAATCGTTTTATGCGGACTGTTTACGGCATTGATAGCGATAGGAGCATTTATAAGAATTCCGGTGCCGGTTGTACCGTTTACTCTGCAATTTTTATTTACGATGCTGGCTGGACTTTTGCTCGGCGGCAGATTTGGGGCTATCAGCGTAGGTGTATATGTACTGCTGGGGCTTATCGGTATGCCGATTTTTACTGAGGGTGGAGGTCCGGGGTATATATTGCAGCCTACCTTTGGTTATCTGATCGGTTTTGTCCTGGGCAGTTATTTGACAGGCTGTATTGCCAAAACTAAAAATTGCCCGTCATATAAAAGGCTTTTGGCGGCAAATTTGGCGGGGCTTATCATTGTTTATGCATGCGGATTGTTATACTGTTATTTTATTAGCAATTTTTATCTTGGAAAGTCAGTAAGTGCATGGATGGTATTTTTGTATGGGTTTGTTCTGGCTGTGCCGGGAGATTTTATACTATGTGTATTGGCAGCTGTACTGGGGAAAAAGATGATTCCTGTTTCTTGGTTGATATTGAGAAAATAATGCATTGAGGGGAGAAGTATTATCAGAATGAAAAGAAAAGCAAAAGGGCTGTTTATAACAGCTACGGGAACGGATGTCGGCAAAACATATGTAACGGGATTGATAATAAAAAAACTGCGTGAAGCAGGCTTGAATTGTGGTTATTATAAAGCAGCTATAAGCGGAGCGGACAGTGTGGGTGAAAGTGACGCCGGGTATGTAAATCGTATTGCCAATATTGGACAAACCGATAAAATGCTGGTGCCATATCTTTACAAAGAAGCTGTATCACCTCATTTGGCAGCACGCATAGAAAAAAATCCCGTAGAACTGTCTGTGGTAAAAGAAGGTTTTAGTAAAAACGCACAGCAATTTGATTATCTTACAATGGAGGGCAGCGGCGGTATAATCTGCCCTATTCGCTATGATGCGCGGCAAAAATTGTTTCTGGAAGATTTTATTAAAGAATTCTCTCTGCCGTCTGTTATTGTAGCGGATGCGGGGCTTGGTACAATAAATGCGGTTGTGCTTACGGTGGAGTATATGAAAAATCGTTCTTTGCCAGTAAAAGGGATCATTCTTAATAATTATATGGGGGGAACTATGCAGGAGGATAATATCAGGATGATTGAGGCTATGACAGGGATAAAGATCGCGGCACTTGTGAAGGATGGCGACAAAGATCTTGATATAGAGGCAGAGGCGTTAGCTGCATTTTATGAATGATAATAAAGGTGAGGTGTATTGAATGAATAAGCTTGTTGAAGATGATCTGAAGTATATATGGCATCCATGTTCGCAAATGAAAGATTATGAGGAACTGCCGCCTATAGTTATTGATCATGGAAAAGGCAGCTATCTCTATGACATCAACGGCAATGAATATATAGATATTATCAGCTCCTGGTGGTGTAATTTATTGGGGCACTGCAATCAGGATATAAATGACGCAGTAAAAAAGCAACTCGATAAATTGGAGCATGTTATTTTTGCCAACTTGTCACATGCAGCGGCTATTGAATTATGCAGAGAACTGATAAAAATAGTGCCGAAAGGATTGACTAAATTTAATTTTTCTGATAATGGTTCAGCATCAGTGGAATGTGCATTGAAAATGGCATTTCAATATCATGCTCAAACCGGGCAGTCAAGGCGGACAGGCTTCATGTGTCTGTCTGAAGGATATCACGGTGAAACGATAGGTGCGCTGTCAGTGGGCAGCATGGATCTTTATGCTAAAATCTATAAACCTATGCTCATGGAAACGATCCATGTAGAAGCACCGGACTGCTATCGCTGCCCGTATGATAAAAAGAGAGAAATATGCGGTTGCGAGTGTTTTGAGAAAGCCGAGGCAGCATTTGCCCGTTATGGGCAGGAAACAGCTGCGATGATCATTGAACCTCTGCTGCAGGGAAGCGCGGGGATGAGGATATATCCGCCCCTTTACTTGAGGAAACTGCGGAAGCTTTGCGATGAAACGGGTGTGCTGCTTATCGTCGATGAAATAGCCACAGGTTTCGGACGCACAGGAAAGATGTTTGCCTGTGATTATGCAGGGATAACTCCCGACATTATGTGTATTTCCAAGGGATTGACCGGCGGCTATATGCCGATGGCAATGACAATAACTACTGAAAGGATTTATGCTGCTTTTTATGCGGATTACAGTGAAGGGCGGGCTTTTATGCACAGCCATACATACAGCGGCAATCCTCTCGGCTGCAGTGCGGCGCTGGCAGTGCAGAAAATACTGCGTGAAGGCCGGGTATTGGAACATGCACAAACTACGGGCAGGTATTTACATGCTAAACTCAAGGAAGCTCTGGGAGACTATAAGAATGTCGGAGAGATACGCCATATAGGACTTATTAACGCTATTGAACTGGTTCGAGACAAAGACAGCAAAGAACCATTTGATGCCGGACTGCGTACAGGCTATCAGATATATAAAGAAGCTTTGGAAAAAGGATTATTGCTGAGACCGCTTGGCGATGTGCTGTATTTTAATCCGGCGCTTAATATAGACGAAAAAACACTGGATAAAGCTGTGGAGAAATGTGAAGCGGCAATACGGATGATATTGGGCTGATACATATTTTTGTAATGTATCATTTAAAGAAAACCGGGAGATTTTTACCGGTTTCTTTTTATCCGGGGACTACTATTCATGGTATTTTATTTGCACATTCAAATATTATAAAAGTTATTTCTGGTTGTGTTGCAGCGATAATTGTTTTAAAATAATTTTTGTAGCAGGAAAATATAATTTGACGCTGCACAAATGGTGCATGGCGAAGAGAAACACTAAAATTTCGTATAAACCGAAATATAGGGTGAATTCTCAAAATAATATGTAAAATTAAATTGAGGAGGAATTTTATGAAATTATCAATAGTGGAGTCCATAGGAATTGATGAGAAAAAATGTCAGGAGCTTACAAGGAAGATATTGCATGACAGGATTGAAGTGGCATATTATAACAGCCCCGCCGATGACAAAGAAAAGATAAAGCGTTCTCAGGGAGCGCAGGCAGTTATGATTGCAAACAGGCCCTATAAGGACAATATTCTTGAAAAATGTCCGGAACTTGAAATGCTTTCAGTTGCATTCACCGGTGTTGATCATGTGGGGATGGAATATTGTCATAAGAAGAATATAATAGTGTCAAATTGTGCCGGTTATGCCAATGAAGCTGTAAGCGAGCTAGTCCTTGGCATGTGTATTGCGCTGTATAGAAAATTGGCTGAATGCGGCAAGGCTGTATACGAGGGAAAGACAGGAGCGGGACTTTTAGGACTGGAGCTTGCGGGCAAAACATTCGGTATTATCGGGGCCGGTGCTATCGGGATGAAAACAGCTGCATTGGCAAAGGCCTTTGGCTGTGAGGTATATTGTTATAAAAGAACTCCTCCGCAAAACAGCGAGTATAAATTTTCTGACATGGATAGTATTTTGCGTACTTGCGATATAATTTCTTTGCATATGCCGCTTAACGACAGCACACGCGGAATGATAAATGCCGAAAAAATAGAATTGATGAAAAAAAATGCTATTCTGATAAATACAGCAAGAGGACCTATAGTTGATGCAAAAGCGTTGGCGCAGGCACTTGAAAACGGACAGATTGCAGGTGCAGGGATTGATGTTTTTGATGGTGAACCGCCTATACCGGAAGACAATCCTTTGCTGAAAGCACCAAATATTGTGCTGACACCGCATATAGGTTTTGCCACGAAAGAAGCATTGGAAAAAAGAGCTGTTATTGCATTTGAAAATGTGGCTGAGTGGCTTGATGGAAAACCGCAGAATGTAATGTAGCAGTATGAAATAATTGTTTTGACGGGCATTATCGGCAGAAATTGAAAGGAATATCAACTTTTTTTATCTGGTTGAATAGAAAGTATAAATATGTAAAAGGATTATTATATCTGGGGATAAATATGATGCTTATCGGCATCATAGCATTTTTGAAAACCTTCAGGCTGATATGGATAGAATCAGCCTGAAGGTTTTATCTATTTAATTTCGATATGATATAGTAATTACAGGCTATAGAAAAATAAATCTAAATGTGAAAATATTAACATATAATGATAATTATTTTCACATTTAGATTGTATAAGAACGTAATATATTGTAGACTATTTAAGTAAATAAAATTGAATTATTCATAGCTAAGTGTAATAATTTCAATGGTTCATGGGTTATAAAATAAATGTATGCAATAAAGGGTGAACTTGATGATTTTTTCCAGAGTTAAAAAAGTAGATGAACGGGCTGATGTGGATGCATTGTTACAAAAAATGAAGATCGTACGGGATAATCTCAGCCGGAAAAATTATAAGCAGCAAATCAGCATTGCCAGTGATGATGACAGAGTACTGCAGATAGCAGCGGTGCTGAACGATATTGTTTCCATGTGCGGGCCGGGACAGGAAAAAGTCGTGGTAAAGAATGATTACGCCGAACAGTTGGCGCATGCAGAGACAGAAAATCAAAAGCTCAGGGAAAATATAGCTAATATAGAAACAAGGCTGAAGCTGGTTAACAGCGCTTCGCAAGTTGGATTATGGGATTTGAGTCTTATAGGCGGTAATCCGGATAATCCGGACAATATTTACTGGTGGTCTGATGAATTTCGTCATTTATTGGGCTATACTGATGAAACTGATTTTCCAAATGTTCTTGAAAGTTGGAGTGATTCATTGCATATTGAGGATAAAAACAGAATATTGACCGATTTGTCAGGACATCTGCATAATTTGTCGGGGAAAAATCCTTATCCGATGGAATATAGACTTAAGCTTAAAAATGGAGAATATCATTGGTTCAGAGCCGATGGCGCTACTATTCGCAATGATAAGGGTATACCAGTCAGGGTCGCTGGTTCAATGTATGACATAACGGAAGAAAAGAATAAGCAGGAGCGGGAAAAGCAGTTGGTAGTACATTCCGAGCAGTTTTCTCAGGCAATTAAGCAATTGTCAGATACAGTGGGCAGTATTGCCGAGTCTGCACAGCGTATGACGTCCGCGCAGCAGACAACAATAGGAATGGTTAAAAAAACAAATCAGAGTGTCGAAGTGGCACAAGGTATAACTTTATTGATAAAAGGATTGGCAGACCAAACTAATTTATTAGGTTTGAATGCCGCAATAGAGGCAGCAAGAGCAGGACAGGAGGGCCGCGGTTTCCAGGTAGTGGCAGAGGAAATAAGAAAACTGGCGGGAGAAAGCACAGAAGCTGTAGGAAAAGTTGACAGCAGTTTGAATGAAATGGTGATCTCTGCAAAATCCATTTCCGAACAGGTACATAGCATGGATGAATACATACAAGTTCAGGCTGCTACTACGCAGGAAGTGAATGCCAGCGTCGAAGAAATAAATTCGATGTTTCAAAGTATATTGAGCTTGGTCAGAGAGTAACAGAACCTTTGGGTCTAAAAATATAAAATAACGGATAGATCTTGTTGAAAATATCTGTTTGGGACTGTATCTGTAAAACTATGTTATACTATATTCGATCAGTCACGTTAAAGGGTATAATAATTAGTAGAAATGAGGAATACGATGAACGGAACAGAACGAAAAAATATTCATCCTGGAAGCAGGGTAAAAATAGTACAGAAACAGCATCAAAAGACAGGTCAATTGACCGAAGGTCTCGTAAAAGATATTTTGACTAATAGTCAGGTGCATCACAGGGGAATAAAGGTGCGGCTTGACAACGGCATTATCGGAAGAGTCCAAGAAATTTTATAAGTGGTCAAAATATATCAGTTTATTCAATATATAGCAGCTTTTGCCGGATTGAGGACAATGGCAGCCGTGAAAAATAGAGACATTAACCAGGTTATTCAGAGCCAGCCTGTTATATGTCTCTATTTTTTATCGGCAGTATGAAGTTTTTATGTGTATAAATATTCCATCATGAATTTTGGCAAATAATATTGCTGCAGAGAACGTATATTTTATAGTTAAGAAGCTTGCTGAAATATTCTTAGAAAAAGTGGAGAATATATGTATTTTCAAATAAAAGCAAGGAATGTTCATTTCTAAAATTATTTCTATGATATATTTATTTCAGGCTGATGAGCCTTTGGTTAAATTTAGGAATGAACGGAGCTAATTAATGATAAAGCGAAGAGTTGTTATTACAGGTATGGGAGCGATTACCTCACAAGGTGTCGGTGTACCTGAGATTTGGAAGAAAGTAAAAAAAGGGATATCTGGTATCAGCAGGATTGAAAAATTTGATATAGAAAGATTTCCATCTAAAAATGCCGCAGAAATAAAAGTGTTCAATGCACAGGATTTCCTCAGCAAAAAGGATATAAATCACATGGATTTATTCATACAATATGCATTGGCTGCCTCTAAATTAGCCGTTGAAGAAAGTAAGTTTACTGCAGCGAGTATGGACAGCAGGAGGGCAGGTTCTATTATTGGAACAGGTATTGGCGGTATAGGAACGATAGAAAAGCAATGTAACATTTTGCATAATAAGGGCATCGGACGAGTCAGCCCTTTTTTGATTCCGATGATGCTTCCGAATATGGCAAATGGGCAGATTGCGATAAAGTATGGACTGGAAGGGTTTTCCGAGTGCGTTGTTACCGCATGTGCGTCATCCAATAATGCTATTGGTGATGCATTTCAGTTGATTCGTGATGACAAAATGGATTTTATGCTGGCAGGAGGGGCAGAAGCCCCGATCACTGAGCTTACTATAGCAGGTTTTACAGCAATGAAGGCTATGTCAAAAACAGAGGATGCAGTTACCGCAAGCCGCCCGTTTGATCTTTTCAGAGATGGTTTTGTTATAGGTGAAGGAGCGGCAATACTCGTATTAGAAGAGTTGGAGCATGCCCGCGGCAGGGGAGCGGACATCATTGCTGAAATTGTTGGATATGGCTGTAATAATGATGCTTTTCATATTACGGCCAATAAGCCGGAAGGAATAGCCGAGTGTATGAGGATGGCATTGGCAGACGCGGAAATTTCTCCAAATCAAATTGATTATATAAATGCACATGCAACGTCTACGCCTTTAGGTGATAAGAACGAAACGGAGGCAATTAAAAAGGTTTTCAGCCGGCATGCAAAAAAGATAGCTGTCAGTGCAACAAAATCCATGACGGGACATCTATTGGGAGCAGCGGGCGGCATTGAAACGATATTAACTGCCAAGGCAATACAGGAGCAATATTTACCGCCGACTATTAATTATAAAGCAGCTGATCCTGATTGTGATTTGGATTATATTCCCAATAGAGGACGCTGTCAAAAATGTTTTGCTGCGTTGACAAATTCTTTCGGTTTTGGCGGACAAAATGCTGCACTGGTACTTCGCCGGATTCAAGAGTGAAAATAACTTTTAGGAGCAGTATTCTATGGTCGATACAAGAGACACCATCAATCGCTGCATTTCATTCATAGAAAAAAATATTACAGGAAAACTTAGTTTGGATGAGATAGCGGCACATAGCTTAATATCAAAGTATCATTTGCATCGTATGTTCAGAGCACTGACAGGAGCACCTCTGATGGACTATGTTCACGCAAGAAAATTATCGGAAAGTATAGCCGATTTAATTTACAGTGATTTACGTATTTTGGATATTGCATTAAAGTACGGTTTTGAATATGAGCAGTCCTATATTCGTGCTTTTCGGCAAAATTTTAAGTGTACACCCCAGCAGGCACGCCGTGGAAAAGCATCGCTGAGGATTGTTGAAAAAATGAATATAAATGATATATATGGAGTAGAAAATTCAGCGATCTACAAACCTTTTTTTGTATTTCGCCCAAAGACCTATCTGATAGGAAAAAAGACTAAAATTGTAAATAAATCGGGTGATCGTGCAGCGAATGAACTGGGGAAAAAATTTTTTTATGGTGAACGAAGAAAGATTAAAAATGTATTAAATGAAAATATATATTATGGATATACAGATTGGAGTAATAGTAAAAATGGTTATATTTATTATATGCCTGCAGCACAGGTAGAAAATTTACAGGATGTACCGAAGGATATGGCAGGGATCGAGATTCCTGCCGGTAAGTATGTTGTTTTTCGTTTTGTTGGTTTTTTTCGACCTGAAGATCTTAATGGCCGCAAGATAGGAAGACTTTTAGTGCATATGTATACTAAATGGATTTTTGGCTCAGGCTATCGCTTCTCTGTCCCATTCCGTTTTGAATTAATTGACAGCAGTATAGCCGCTGATGATTACTGCGAGTTGGATATATATCAGCCAATTGAATCGGATCATAAAAATTAGTAAAAGCTGCATTGATATCAAGTAATATTATAGCAATGCAGCTTTTACTGACAGTTTTTTGAAAATAGTCTTGAGCGCTGTCATGCAGCCGCCGGGGTAGCATGGTCGGGAATTTTTTGTATACTGATGCTTGACATGAAGTGAAAAAAAATAGTATTATTATAAATAATAGTGTATATACACATAGACTATATAGAACAAAAACAGCGGAGGCAGTTTATCTATGAAGGAACAAATGAATGAAGTATATCCTAAGCAACCCAGTCGATGTAATTGCATGAATCTTCGCAGAGCCTCCAGAGCGATTACCCAGTTTTATGATGATACACTGAAACCGAGTGGACTCACCGTTACGCAATTGTCCCTTTTGCGGCATCTTGGAACGGTGAAAACAGCCACTATCAGTGAATTGGCAAAAATGGTGCAAATAGATCGCACGACCCTGAATCGGAACATGAAACCGCTGATCAGAGAGGAATTTATTGATGTCAGGCAGGGCAGGGATTCACGTACACGACAGGTAGCATTGACAATTCAAGGAGAAAATGCAGCAATCAGAGGCGCGGAATTATGGGAAGAAGCGCAGAATTCAGTAAAAGAATATATGGGAGATGATTTAACCAGACTTGTTCAATTGCTTTTAAAGTTGGAAACAATTGCGCACTATGAAGAAAAAAGATAGTATGTATGAAAATTCTAGAGCAAAAGTACTATATATGAATATACGTGTATGTGCACGCATTGATCTGTATACAACAGATAGAGATAATATAATAAATAATATTAAGCGGAGTGGGAATAATATGCTGATAAATGATATAAAAGAAAAAGTTAATGAATTTGTTTTAAAAAATCACCTGAATATAGTAGAACATCTTGATACTCTGTCCTCACCGCCAACTTCTTTTGAGCCTATGCAGATATATGAATTACCATTGATTGGTATTGCCGACGCTGAAGATTCATTATGGAATACATTCAAGAGCGTTGATGTGATTGGACCTGATCATATGTCTCCCGGTGAATGGCTTCCCGGAGCCAAGTCTGTGATCTCATATTTTTTGCCATATACCGAGAGAATCCGTGAGGCAAACAGAATTGAAAGGATGACAGCAACAGAGTGGCTTTATGGCCGCTGGGAGGGCGAATTATTCAATCAGGCATTGCGCCGGGTTATTATTGAATTAGTCGAAGAAAATGGCGGTCATGCGATGGCACCTGCTTTGAATGAACGATTTGCTGTCAAAAATCTTCGCGCAAATTGGTCGGAACGGCACGCGGCCTTTGTGGCAGGCTTGGGAACCTTCAGCTTGAGTCGATCGATGATTACAGCAAAAGGCGCCGCCGGACGGTTTGGAAGCGTGATAGTTGATTTTCCATTGGAACCGACGCAGCGATCCTATACGGAATTTGACGAGTATTGTATAAAATGTATGGCCTGTGTCCGCCGCTGTCCGCCGCAGGCTATTGATAAAACGGGAAAGGATAATGAACGCTGTAGAGTGTATATTGCTAAAGAAAAGGAAATGTACACTCCCCGCTACGGATGTGCCAAATGTCAAACAAAAGTACCCTGTGAAAATAGAATTCCGAACAATCGGCTGAGATAAAAATAATATTTCCGGCAAATATATACATTTGCCAGTTGTATTTTAATGCTTTTTGGGGCTGAGGCTGTGGGAAGGTCAATATATAATAATAAATACATTAGGTGTGAGAATTTTACCGGATCTATCGAAAATGGTCTGACTTTATAAAATTATTCAGACACGAATAATTTACCTTGCCTAAGATTTAAAGTTTCATCACAAAACCATTGCAGAATGGTCCGATCATGCGATATAAACAAATAGGTCATGTCCTTTTCAGTTTTTAATTTGCGCAGAAGCTGCATAATTTGCGCTTGAACGGATACATCCAGCATTGAGACAGGTTCATCAAGAATCAATATTTGTGGTTCAAGTAAAAGTGATCTGCAGATACTCAAACGCTGGAGTTCACCACCACTAAGCTGATGGGGATAACGTGACAGCAGCTGTCTGCGAATTTTAACCCAATATAAATATTTATCAATAAATATAGTCCACTCATCTTTTCTGCATAGACTATGTATCTTTATAACTTCTTCCAGCGATTTACCTACCGTAAATCTTGGTTCCCAAAAACATTCCGGTGACTGAGAAATAAATTGTACACGTCGTCTGAAGTGGAGCCAATTTTTGCGGTTGAAAGAGTTTAATGGCTGTCCGTCAAAAAATATTTTTCCTATATCTGGTGATGCAAGACCCAGTAAAATCCTTGCAAGGGTACTTTTCCCTGATCCACTCGTCCCCATTAGACCCAAGGACTGACCTTGCTTTAATTTTAAATTGCAGTGATCTAAAACCAAGTTGGGCGAACCGGCTTTATTTTGCCATGATTTTGTGATGTTCCGCGCTTCAAGCATATAAAAAACACCTGACCTTATGCATGTCGTCAACACTATATAGATTTGGATGGCTGTGTTTGCATTGTTTACTTGCATATGCGCAATGCGGTGCGAATCTGCATTGTCGGGATGACCCGTTTTTGACTGGACCATCTGGAATAGGATTAAAACCGTTTATTGGCAGGGCAGCGATTAACGCCCGAGTATATGGGTGTAAACCATTTGTATATACACTATTGGTGATTTCCATAATTTCTCCCGCATACATAACAACGACAACTTCACATATTTCTTCGGTTAAAGGCAGATCATGTGTAATCAATATCATACTTTGGGTTTTTTTTGTTTTTAAATGCAGCAGATTATGACTTACTTGCTGTCTGCTTTGCTCATCCAATCCTTTTGTCGGTTCATCTGCAAATACCCATTCGGGCTCACAGCATACTGCCATTGCAAATAATATTCTTTGCAGCATTCCTCCGCTCAGTTCATGGGGATACGACTGTAATATTCTTTCTATATCTGATAGACCCAATGAAGTTAAACTATCGCAAAGTTCCTCAACAGAAAAATTCCCTCGGCTTGCATTTTTACCGATATCATCAAACTGTTTTTTAATTTTTCTTATAGGATTTAAAGCGTCACTTGGTGATTGAGGGATAATGCCCCAGTGTTTTGATAAATTTGACTGTATTATAGCAAAGGGAACAGATAAAACATCAAAGCTATTATAAAAAATATGGCCGTGCACAGATGCGTACTTTGGTAATAGGCCTAAAAGGGCCAAAACCAGCACAGATTTACCGCAACCGCTTTCGCCTATGACCGCAGCAGCTATTCCATGACGGAAAACTACATTTATATCGGATAAAACATTAGCAGATTTCATAGAATTTGGGAATGCTACACACAAATGGTCAACACAAAAATCAGAAGTGATTTGTATGTCCTTCATCTTGTGACCTCATTGAAACGAACATCAAATGCCTCACGTAATGACTCACCAACAGCGTTTAAAGAATATATGAGAGCAAGGATACATCCTCCCGGAATCAAAAGTAAGTGAGGATAACTGCGATAATATACCAGAGCATCGCTGACCATAACGCTCCAATCAGGAGCCGGGGGTTGTACGCCGAGGCCCAGAAAACTTAATGCTGATATGGATAAAATACTTCTGCTCATGCGCATTGTGCCCAGAATCAGCAAGCTGCTGAACATATTGGGGACAATATGATTTATAATAATGCGCCGATTGCTGCAGCCGATGCATATGAGGCCCTCAATAAAAGGCTCCCCCTTGAGCTTTAGCGTCTCGGTCCGAATGATTCGTGAAAAATCAACCCATGAAGTAATTATCAGTGCTGTCAGCAAACTTGGCAAACCCGGTCCAAAAAAACCGGCTATAGCTACCATAAAACAGATTCCGGGGATCCCCTGAAAAATATTGCTAAGCAGCATAATGATCGTATCCGGCCACTTGCCATAATATCCGGCCAGGCAGCCTATGGCTGTGCCCAATAAGACTGCTGCCAGACTGGACAGCAGTGCCAATAAAATTGTGTAGCGACTGCCAAATAATATTCTGCTGAATAAATCTCTCCCCAATGAATCTGTGCCAAATAAATGTGTTGCGCCGGGGAACTGTAAACGATGCAGTATATCGGGCTGGAATGGATTAAATGGTACCAGCAGCGGTGCCGCAATTCCGGCAATTATAATTGTAGTTAAAATAAGCACTGCCAATTTAAATTTAATCGTCTTGAAAACAGTTTTATTTATCATCAATATTCCTCGAATCTTATTTTGGGGTTTAAGAGGTAGAGCAGTAAATCAAGTACCAGAGAAATAAGTACATATGTGCAGCCGGTAAACAATACATATCCCTGTAACAATGGATAATCTCTGAAGCGGATTGCCTCTATCGCCATTGAACCGAGTCCGGGCAGGGCAAAAATATTTTCTATTATAATTGAGCCGCCCAATATTTCCCCAAAAAAATTTCCCAAAATCGCTATTATAGGTAAAATAATATTGGGCAGTGCATATAAAAAAACAATCTGTCTATGCTGTATTCCGTGTGCCAAAGCTATAAAGCAGTAAGGTTTTCGTATTTCTTCAGCCAGCTTGTTTTTTACCAGACGACCGACAACTGCTATCGTTGTAATTGACAGGGCCATGGTCGGCAGTAAATAGCCTTTGTAATCTGTCACACCGCTGGTAGGTAGCAGCCGCAAAATTTCACCCATCACAAAAATCAGCAGCAATGCCAGCAAAAATCGAGGTGTCGCTAAAAAAATATCAAATAGATGCGAAAGTATCCTTATTGGCAGTGTCTTGGGGTCTAAAGCGCATAAAGTTCCCAAGATAATACCGCCTAAACCGGTGAGAAGCAATGCCGGTACTGCCAGCTGCAAGGTGACCGGCACTCGCATCCGCAATTCGGATAAAACACTGTTTTTATTGTGATAAGAATGTCCTAAGTCTCCGTATAAAGCCTTCTTGATCCATGAAAAATATTGGCTGTGCCAAGATGCATTAACCCCCATAGTTACGCGCATCTGTTCTATTTGTTCCTGCGTCGGAAAATATATGCCATTTTGGTCAAGGGTCATTTCTGCAGGATCTCCCGGTGCTAAAAAGGCAATGCTAAAGGTGATAATACTTATGCCAAATAAAACAGGAATAACAGACAGCACTCTCTTTACGATAAAATTCATTTTCATATTCATTCGTCCATTTCAATAGCCGACAAAGTAATTCCGTAGGGTTTGGCATCATAGCCGTGCAGACGGCGATCATAAGCAACAATAGTAACATCATTAAACAAAGGAATCACCGGTTGCTGCTCAACTGATATGTCCTGCAGGTGATCGAAAATTTCTTTGCGCTTTTTTTCATCCACGCAATACTTGACTTCCTGCATATATCTGCTGGCCGCTTCATCGTAGAAGCCTATATGGTCACTGACATTTCTGTTCCCCTGCGGCATCATAAAAGAGTGGAAAATAAAATACGGATCTCCATTTGGCATTCCTTGCTGTGATCTGGCCAAATCATATCTGCCATGTCTGAGCGCAGACAACATACTGGAATATTCCATAGACTGAATTTTTATATCAAGGCCAATTTCACTCAGCCAGAAAGCAATGAGTTCAGCTTCGCCTTTTTGTGTAACATCCGCTCCATTGATGCAATATACCATTGTATATTTTTTCCCCTGCAGCACTTCTGCGGCCAGGTGTTTTGCTTTTTCCAGATCATACGCAACTGGAATTTTTTTATAATACGAACTTGTATAATTGAGGATATTCACAGTAGGCGATGCATATCCTGCATATAACGTCTGCACCAATGCAGTACGATTTATCGCCAGACTGACCGCCCTGCGCATCCGTGGGTCATTGAATGGGAACTTTGTGCCATTTACCAATAAAAATCTTATTATCATTGACTTACTGACAGAAACAGCAAATCTATTATCTTTTTTTAATTCCTCTGCTAATACAGGGGTTATTGCATCCAGATCCATAACGCCCATGATTTCGCCTGATTTCAGCGCTGAATAACGAACCTCCGCATTAGGAATATTTTTGACAACGATTTTTTTAGTTTTTGCTGGAATACCATAATAATCGTCATTTCGTTCAAGCTTTACATATTTATTCATATTATTTTCTGTTATTTTGAACGGACCTGTACCAACAGCTGGTCCGTTAAAATTGCCGTCGTCATCAAAACATGCCGGGCTGTATATAGCGCTGCCATAATTCATCATATTATATGGTTGGGTGGCATTTGGCTGCTTAAATGTAAGACAGATAGTGTAATCATCAAATTTTTCATATTTTTCCAATCCCGGATAAAAAGAATCAATGTTCAGCAGATAAAAGTTTGATGTTTTTATTCCCTTTTTCATACGGTCAAAGTTTTTCAGTACAGCATCTGCGTTGAAACTTGTTCCGTCTTGAAAGCGCACACCTTTTTGCAGAGTGAACAGCCATACTTTTCCATTGTCGCGCATCTCCCAGCTGGTCGCAAGGCATGACTGCGGCCTGCCCGTTAATTCGTTGTCAGTGATCAATGGTTCCCATACCTGCAGGATTTTGCTGCAATAGTATCCGTCTTTTTCTCCCGGGGCCAGATGGCGGCCGGCAGCCAGAATAACAGTACTGGCTTCGGAGGAAGTTTCTGTCGGCTTATAATATTTTCCACAGCTGCAGATTAGTATAGTTATACATATGCAGCCAATTATGAAAATAGATTTTTTTAATGTATCCATATTGTCCAATTTTTTAAAAATCAATGCTGACACTTAATGATAAGGTGCGCGGTGTGGACAAATAAAGATTATCACCACGGGCAATCATCCAGTAATCTTTATTCAGCAAATTATAACACATAAGACTTATAGTGGCCGGATATTTCATTATCCTGGTTTTATAATTCACGCCTAAGTCGAAAGTCGTGTATGAAGGTGCCCATAATTTTTCATATAGGACAGGACTACGTCCGGTATACATAATACGACCAATCACATCAAAAGCATTGTCTGCCGCATATTTCAGAACCCCCACTGCGCTCCATGCCGGTCGTCCTGACTCCTGTATGCCATTATATTGGCCGTTTGCACTTTCTTCATATTTGGCGTTTAAATACGATATGCCCCCCATTGCACTCCATTTACGGGCAAAATTACCGCTTACTGCCAATTCAATACCCCGATGACGTAAGCTGCCCTCTTGTTCGTAATATGTCGATGAATCTTGTATAACATCAATATTATTTGCCTGCTTGATATCAAAAGCACTTAAGGTTGTAAGAAACCCTTTATTTGTGTATTTAATGCCGATTTCATTTTGTTTTGTCTTTGCGGGGGGCAAAATGGTTCCGGCATTTTTATATGTCGTACCGACCGGTGTACCCACATCAAAATTTTCGGAATGACTGGCATAAAAATATATATTTTCTGTTGGTTTATATGATACTGCGTATGTCGGACATATCGCATCGCTTTCCATATGTGAAGAAAGAGCGCCGGTGGCTGTATTGTAAGCATCGACCCTGCCATTGTGTTTGTGGACGCCGACCAGCAAATTAAATTTTTTATAATCGATGGAATCAAGAACGGACACGCCCCAAATGTTTGTTTTATTAGATAATGCTTTAAGATAATAGCCATTTGCATCACTCAGCTGATCAATAATACCGGTGTAGATATTTCCCGTGCCGATCATGTATGTATTGACGGACTTAGCCGCTTCGCGCTGGCGCCAGGTGCGGTCGGCGGCAATGGTAACCGTATGCCCTAGTTCCCCTGTTTTAAATGTTCCGGTTGCACCGGTTTGCAGATAATAAGACTCTTGTGGTGTGGTGGTGCTCTGGGTTTTTATTGCAAAATTTCCGGCATTATCGTTCAATGTCACGGCACTGTTTGCATACATGAGATTTTTATCCAGATTATTGCGCATAAAACCAGCGTTGAAAAATACCTTCCACTGTTTATTAAGTACTTGTTCATGGTTTAAAGCAGCGACCCAGCCGTATGAACCTTTTATCATGCCATCGAAAGAGTAATTTTTGCTGGCATCCGGCACAGAAGGAAACCTTGTTACATTATTTCCCAATAAAAACCAGCGCTGTCCATTAGTTATTTCGATATCGCGATACGACATAAACAGATTTGTAGTGCTTTTGGCACTGCGGTGATCAATATCCATAGATATACCCTTGGCTTTTACCTTCTCTTTGTCGATTGAAGTCTGACCGTTCAAATTCTCAGCGTTGATCTGTATGCCCCATTCATTGTCTCTGCCGAATCTCTGACCGATATCTAAATATTCACCCCATAGACTGCTGCCGGAAAAGGTTTGTGTATACCGGTTTAGCGGTTTATCACCGGCACGCTTTGTAACAAAATTTATAATTCCGCCGGCTGTATTCGATTCGTATTGTGTACCTGTTCCGCTGATACCGCTGTTAGGACCTGAAATTATTTCGACTTTTTCCACTACATTTGTAGGTGCGTTAAATTGGGTCCAGATCCCGGGAATACCGTTTACATATGAACTTGTGCCATTGGCTCGGAAACCTCTGAAAGTAAAATCGTTATGCAGCAGACTGCCGGATTGTCGTATAGAAGGCACATTTGCCAGTATACTGTCCAATGGCTGTGTTGGATCGCCAAAAGCTTCTATTGTTTTTTCCGATAAAAAGTAGGAGGAAAATGGGGTGTTCATTGTATCCTGCCTGCCCAGAAAACCGATATTTCCATATCTTTCTGCAAAACCGCCCGCATAAAAACTCCGGGTACCCTTTATCGTAATATCTTCTAAAATATATGCATCTAGAGCTGGCTTTACCGATGGTTTGCTGTTTTCCGATTGGATTGATGTTTCGCCGTGCTGCACGGTTTCAGATACATTTCTTGCGGCTGTCTTTTGCTTCTGACTTGCGCCGGCAGTATCTTTTTTATCCATGTCAGAAGAATCAGTTGAGGCGTTTTGTTGTGTTGCTGCATCAGCAGCAATACATACCGGGGATGTTGCCATACCTCCCAATAAAAAAAATGAACCGGAAAAAACACTTAAAATTAATTGCCTGGTCTTAATCATATTTTTCCTCCTTAAAATAGTTTCCATTGCATTTTATTGCGGAGGAGGAAAAACAAAAAAATTCTTCTGTGAAAAACAACAGAAGAATTAAAAAATGACAAAATAATAATACTATTCCCCTCCTATCACTCGTAGGTCAGCGGTAATGTTAAGCAGGCAGTTCTCCTGACTTAGGATCATCGTCCAAATGAGCCTTCCCAAAATTTTCATTTCAGTGACATTATTCAAATGGACTCTCCATCACAGTGGCGGGACCGTGCTGGTTTTACACCAGCTTCTCTATTGAGCCCGAAAGGGCACCTTACTCCTTACGATATTCAATTTTCCATGTTCAATTATAGTATGTAAAAAAAACACCGTCAAGCAGAATATGGGATCTTTTTTACATTATTGCAAGCTGCGAGTTTGGAATATCAGTTATAAACATGTAGCCAGGAGCATGCGTTATCATAAGCTCTGGCTTAACAGTCATTGCAATTGATTGCGGAGTTACACCGCAGGCCCAGAATACAGGAATCTCTCCGTCCTGTATTTCCGAGCGTTCACCGAAATCGGGTTTGTTGATATCCTTGATGCCGATTGCGGCGGGATCTCCCAGATGGATAGGCGCGCCATGGACAAAAGGCATACGCGTAGTTATCTGCACCGCACGGATCGCATCGGCAGGTTTCATGGGACGCATAGATACGACCATTGGTCCATGAAAAACACCGGCCGGGACACATTCGATATTTGTTCGATACATGGGAACGTTATGATTGTCTGTTATATGGCGCACTTCGAGACCGTCATCCAGCATAGGGCTTTCAAAGGAGAAGCTGCAGCCTAAGAGAAAGGCCACAAGATCATCCGTCCAATATTTTTCCAGAGTAGTAGTTTCTTCAGTCATTTCACCGTGCCTGTAGATACGGTAACGGGGGATATCATAACGCAGATCGGCATTAGGGGCAGTCAGCTTTGGAACAGGGCTGCCGGCCTCTGTGACATCAAGTACAGGACAAGGTTTTTTATTGCGCTGACAAAATAAAAGAAAATCAAATGCCAGCTCCTTAGGCAAAATGGCCATATTTGCCTGAGCATAGCCGTTACACATGCCACTGGTAGGCATATCTATTTTGCCGCTGCGGACAAGATCACGCACCTGGGCCGGTGAGAAATTACTGTAATCCATAGTTTATCCTCCTAAAATAATAAAGATTTTTCAACAGATGATTGGACTTCATACTGAATGTTTAACAGAACTGTTATTTATTTGGCAGCGGTTTTTTTAATATATTTTCGAGATGATCTTCCAGATAATTGGTATCGACTTTTCCCGCACAGAATGTTTCATCAGCAAGCAGGCTGCGATGCATATCTATAGTTGTTTTCACACCGGTAATGGTAAAGTTTTTCAGTGCATCAGACATTTTTTCAATGGCTTTGCCGCGGGTTGGCGCCCATACAATGACTTTGGCTATCATCGAGTCATAAAATGGGGTGATGATATTCCCTGCGTACATGGCGCTGTCAACACGGACACCGCTTCCTGCGGGCGGTTTATATGACTGTATTGTACCGGGGCATGGCATAAAATTATTATAGGGATCTTCTGCGTTGATACGACATTCTATTGCCCAGCCGTTTATATGAATGTCTTCCTGTGTCCATGGCAGAGTTTCACCGGCGGCGACAAGTATTTGGGCTTTTATCAAATCTGTGCCGGTTATCATTTCGGTGACAGGATGTTCTACTTGGATGCGTGTGTTCATTTCCATAAAATAGAAGTTTTTTTGTTCGTCTACGATAAATTCGACAGTGCCGGCCCCGCTGTAATTGACGGCTTTCGCGGCCGAAACGGCAGCCTGGCCCATTTTCTCGCGCAGCTGTTCCGTCATGACAGGAGATGGAGCTTCTTCAAGCAGCTTTTGGTGGCGCCTTTGCAGAGAACAGTCTCTCTCCCCGAGATAGACTGCATGACCGTAGTTGTCCGCCATGATTTGTATTTCTACGTGACGGGAATGAGTCAGATATTTTTCGAGATAAACTCCCGCATTGCCGAAGGACCTTTCAGCTTCCTGCGCAGCCTGATGGAGTGCTTTTTCCAGATCGGCGCTGCTGTCAACGACACGCATGCCTTTGCCGCCTCCGCCAGCGGTAGCCTTTATTAAAACAGGATAACCGATATTGTCGGCTATTTTTTTTGCCTCATTAAAATCAGTTATTAGATCTTTTGTTCCGGGAATGATCGGGACCAGTGCCGCAGACATGGTTCGGCGGGCGATGGCTTTATCCCCCATGCTGGAAATGGCATTGCTTGAAGGACCGACAAAGATTATACCCGCGTTGACACAGGCTTTTGCGAAATTGGCGTTTTCGGCCAAAAATCCATAACCCGGATGGATTGCATCGGCTTTGGCATGAATAGCTATGGTTATTATTCTTGAAATGTCCAGATAGCTTTTTTTTGCCTGAGAGGCACCGATGCAGTAAGCTTCGTCTGCCAGTTTTACATGAAGTGAATTTTTATCAGCCTCTGAATAAACGGCTACTGATAAAATACCCAGCTCGCGGCAGGATTTTATTATACGGACTGCTATTTCACCGCGATTGGCAATAAGAATTTTCCTTAACATGAGTACCTCTGTTTTTAATAAGTTTTTATTTTGAATAACGGTTGACCATATTCAACAAAGTCACCGTCTTTTACGAGAACTTCCACGATTTCGCCTTCTGCCTGCGCCTCAATTTCAGAAAATAGTTTCATGGCTTCTAAAATGCAAATAACTGTATTAGGATGAACTTTGCTTCCGGGCTGGACAAAAGAAGGCATATTAGGTTCGGGCGAACTATAAAAGGTGCCCACCATCGGTGCTGTTATTTCCTCTATTTTGTCGCTTTCTTTATTTACCGCTATTGCCGGAGCAGTGACGTCATCTTTTTTGACAGGGGCAAAATCGGATGGTACACTGTTTTTTTCTAGTACTATTTCTCCGTCACTGAATTTCACTTTAAGACGGTTCAGGGAAGAATGTTCCAGAGCATGCATCAAATCTTTTATTTCATCTAATTCAAACAAAGCATATTCCTCCTGCTAATTTTGCAGCTTGGCATTTACTGCTATTTTAATATTTTCCATATATTTTTCCATTTCGATGAACAGCCTTTCACTCTCTTCGTTGCTGATGAGCTTGAAATGGATATGATCATTGGGCTTCATTTGGGCAATGCGTGCGGCATCAACTGCTATTGCCTGAGCTATGACGGGATAGCCTGCAACGGATTGGTGATCAGCCATCAGTATTATTGGCATGCCCTGAGGAGGAACTTGGATAGTACCGAGGCCGATAGCCTCAGAAATGATTTCCAATGGTTTTTCCGTTTTCAGTGAATCACCTTTTAAACGATAGCCCATTCTGTCTGCATTATTAGTGATAATATAATCAGATGAGAAAAAACTGTATTTTGATTGCTGGTCAAAATATTTATAGTGGAGACCTGCCGTAACACGTATAGGTTTGTGCAGACTTTCCGCAGAAACATGTGTTTTGCCGATGTACCAGCGGGCTTCGGCGAACGACTGGGCGCCGCGGGATAGTAAATGAAAAAGCATTTGCTGTCCGAAAGGGTTAGGCGAGCCTGTATTGAGGCTGTCTCCCTTTTGCAGGGCACGTCCTTTGAAACCGCCGATGCCGGCCCGCATATAAGTGCTTTTGCTGCCCATAACAGCGGTGATATCAAATCCGCCGGCAACGGCAATATAGGCACGGCAGCCTGTATGACAGCTGCCGAATTTCATAATGGCACCTGCTTTTACAGCAACAGGACGCATATAAGGCACGGGCATGCCGTCTATTATCGGTTGAAAATCACCGCCGGTAACAGCAATAAGAGTATCAGCAGTAAATTCTATAGTGGGTCCGAGCAGAGTGATTTCCAATGTGCCTTCATTTTCATCATTGCCGACGAGTATATTGGCAATGCGCATGGAATAAACATCCATGGCGCCGGATACGAGCACACCTATTTTCTGATAACCGTAGCGGCCGGTATCCTGAATACTAGTGAGCAGACCGGGACGGATTATTTGTAAACTCATGATTTATCCCCCTTTAGCTGCTGATATTTTTCCGGTGAAATGGAAATGAACTTCACCATATCTCCAGAATGAAGCAGGCTGGGAGTGAGTGAGTCGGGGCGGAATAAGTCAATTGGTGTGCGGCCGATAAGCTGCCAGCCGCCGGGAGTGCTGATCGGGTAGCCGCCTGTCTGTTTACCGGCTATACCGATGCTGCCTGCGGGAATGGATAAACGCGGTTCCGCTCTGCGCGGTGTGGCGATTCTTTCGTCCATACCGCCAAGATAAGGGAATCCGGGGCAGAAGCCTATCATATAAACTAAATAAGTATTCTGTGAGTGGATCTCGATCACTTCATCGACAGCCAGTTTATTGTGGTCCGCTACGAAGGATATATCAGGACCGTAATCGCCGCCATAGCATACGGGAATTTCTACTGTGTGCGGTTGTGGCTGCGGCAGACGGGAGGCTGCAGTGATATACGATTCGATTATTTCTGAAACGATTTTATATGCAGTTTTATCTTTTGCAGCGTTCTCATTTTTTATAATAAAAGGATTATAAAAAACAGCCACGCTGGTATAAGAAATAACATATTCATAAAATCCGCTAAAAGAATGTTTTTCTATATAATCAGCCAGATTTTTTACTTTTTTATGGATCTGCGGACTTATCTGGTCACCAAAAGTTACTATAAGTCCTGTTTCACCGAGAGGTCTTATAATGTAAGATGTTTTATCCAAAATTTTCCTCCGAGGATAACAATTTTTGAATTCCGCTGGAATGAAAACAGAACAACAAATAAAATCAATCTTTAAATGATTTTATTGATATGCCGGCTTCATTTAAAGCGTTATTTACCTTTTCAGCAAAAAGAAGAGCTTTGGCATTATCACCATGAATGCAGATCGTATCAGTCTGTACCGATATTTCACTGCCGTCTGACGTTGTTACAGTTCCTGTTGTAACCATTTGCAGCACCTGAGAAATAGCTGTTTTATCATCAGAAAAAACAGCACCTGGCAGATTGCGAGGCATCAGGCTGCCGTCAGGCATGTACGCTCTGTCGGCAAATACTTCACTTGCTGTTTTGAGACCTGCATGACTGCCGGCTTTTATAAGTTCGCTGCCGGCAAGACCGTATAAAATGAGACTGCTGTCTATATCATAAACGGCATTGGCAATACCTTCAGCCAGCGCTGCGTCCTTAGCCGCCATATTATAGAGCGCGCCATGCGGCTTGACATGCTGTATTTGTGCGCCTGCTGCTTTGACAAAAGCATATAAGGCACCCACTTGATAGAGCGTTATTTCATAGGCATCCTGCGGTGTTATGTTTATATTGCGGCGGCCGAAGCCGTTCAGATCCATAAGACCGGGATGTGCGCCTATCGCAGTGTGATTTTCAAGAGCCAGAGCAACTGTTTTGTGCATAACATGAGGATCACCGGCGTGAAAACCGCAGGCTATATTTGCTGAGGAGACATATTGCAAAACAGCACTGTCGTTGCCGATTTTATATGCACCAAAACTTTCGCCAAGATCGCTGTTTAAATCTATTTTTTTCATAAAAGACAATCCTTTCTCAAATTATGATCAGCTGAAGAAATGATAGGTATTTATCCGATGACTAACCCGTTCTAATATTCCCTGGATAATTTCGTACTATTCAGGAGGTGTCAAAACGCTGTCTGAATTAAGTCCTCATTTATAAAACATAACAGTTTAAATTTGATTTTTATTGACCAAGAGTAATGAAGAGTAATTATAAAATATATATTATAATTATACAATTTGGAAAAGAAAACTGCCATATCCGATATGGCAGTTTTTCCTCAGAATGGTCCTACGCAGCAGAACCGCGTCTTGGAAAATAAATGATATGAACTTTCTCACAGCGTAAAACTATTATGATGTGAAATTATCCAGTCAGCCAAGAAATTGGTTCATGAACGTATGCACACTCATATATCCCATCATGATGACAACTAAAATACCCGTTACGGTCATCCAAACAGGATGGCGGTATTCACCGACGATTTTTCTGCTGTAAGCTCCGACCAATATGGAAGCTAAAGCCAGCGGAAGGATAAAACCATTGATCGTTCCGACGATGATGAGGACTTTTACCGGCTGACCGATGATAACGAAAACAAGTGTAGAGAATATGATAAAGCCAATAATGATTTTACTGTAATAGGCATCGATTTTACTGCTGAAGGATTTTAAGAAGGACACCGATGTGTAAGCACAGCCTATGACCGAAGTAGTGCCGGCAGACCATATAACAATACCGAAAAGTTTGTAGCCAATGTCACCTGCCGCTGCCTGAAAGACCGATGCCGCCGGATTTGCCGGATCAATGGCATAACCGTGAGTGATTACGCCCAATGCACCAAGAAATAAAACTATACGCATGACGCCGGTTATCAATATACCGCTGATGGCACTTCTTGTAGCCTGCGGTATAAATTTTAATCCTTTTATACCTGAATCAAGGAGCCGGTGGCCGCCGGCAAAGGTTATATAACCGCCGACACTGCCGCCTATCAATGTTATGAGAGCCATGATGTCAATTGTGTCAGGCACAAACGTTTTGACCACAGCATCACCGACAGGCGGAAGAGCTGCCACGGCCACAAATACTGCCAAAAGAATGCGGACAATGCCGAATGTGCTGACAAATTTGTCCATGATTTCACCGATCTGTTTAAAACAAAAAATAGATAATGCAATGATGCCGCAGACTATAGCTGCCGCCTTTACCGGAACGCCGAAAAGAACATTAAGACCGAGAGCCGCACCGGCAACATTGCCGATGTTAAAACACAGACCGCCGATAATAATAAGGACTGAAATAAAATAACCGAGACCGGGAAGAACGGCATTGCCGATTTCCTGCCCGCGTTTGCCGGAGGCTACGATGATTCGCCAAACATTTATCTGTACGATGATGTCGATGACCACCGAAGCCAGGATAACAAAACCAAAACTGGCGCCAGATTTTTGAGTGAATACTGTAGTTTGCATCAGGAAACCGGGACCGATCGCCGTTATAGCCATCAGAAAAATTGCACCGATGTAAGAACGGAGCTGGGTCTTTACTTTAAACCGGTCAGCTTCCTTTTGTATTTGATTTTCTGCCATAAAAATCTAACCTTTCCAATTGTTTTAAATGAGAATAATATAAAAACAGCACTTAAAGCAAAATTATTTACTTCAAGCGCCGTTGCTATAAATAATAATATCATTAAAATGACACATTGTAAATTGAAAAAAGTTATCATTTAATAAAATATTTTATTTGAATTATTTTATATATTAAGAAAAGATGCAAATTACAATAATAAATTTAATAAGATTTCAATTTAAATTATTGTCCCGTTCTGATTTAAAATATTTTATATGTTGAAAGAAAAAGGTATTTCAATTTCATCAAAAAATTCTTTATAGATTTTTTTGCGCAGCAGCAGAAAGTCATAACCATTTCTGTCACGCGGTCTGGGCAGTTCCACTGGTATGATCTTTTTGATAGTCGCCGGCCTGTTGGACATGACTATTACACGATCACTGAGGAATATGGCCTCGTCAATGTCATGAGTAACTAACAATATAGTACTTTTTTCAGTCTGCCATATACGAGTTATTTCCTGCTGCATATGAATACGTGTTATTGCATCCAGTGCACCGAAGGGTTCATCAAGCAGCAATACCTTAGGATGGCTTATGAGGGCACGGGCAATACTCACACGCTGCTGCATACCGCCGGATAATTGCGAAGGATAAGCATCAGCAAAACTTTCCAGGCCTACAAGTTTAATATGCTTTTGGACATCGTTCTTATCATCTTTCGACAATTGCTTATTTTCCAGTCCGAAAGTAATGTTTTTATATACTGATAACCAGGGGAATAAGCGTGCCTCCTGAAAAACAATGCCGATGTCGTGGGTGGAGTATTGCAATTCATGCCCACCCAATAAAATACTGCCGGCAGTCTGACTGCTGAGGCCGATAATCAACTTCAGCAATGTACTTTTTCCGCAGCCGCTTGGACCGATAATACTTACAAATTCACCCGGAGAAACGTCCAGATTTACATCATTGAGAACATCAATTTTTTTATCCTTGATAAAAAAAGATTTACTTATGTTAAGCAATGACAATTTTTCTAAGTTTTTCATATTTTTCTTGTCACTTCTTCCTGGTAAATATTAGTATTCCACCGCAAAAGATGACGTTCGGCCATCTTTACCAACTCTTCGATGACTATACCCGTCAGCCCGATGGAAAACACTCCTACCAGAACGATATCAATCTGAAATAATTCACGGGCGTACATGATCATATAGCCAATACCTGCTGAAGCGGCAATGAGTTCAGCTGCTATCACACTTCGCCAAGCTACATCAATACCGATCCGTATACCCGTAAAAATTTCCGGCAGCGTTGAAGGCAGTATCACGTCAAGCATTGTTGTCTTGTAGTCTTTTCGTAAAACTTTAGCCACTTCCAGATATTTCTTATCCACATTCCTTATTGCCTGAACTACGCTGACTAAAACTGACCAAAAGCTGCCGATGGATATTGCCGCTATTTTGGAAGATTCATCAATACCCAGCCACAATATTAATACAGGAATCCATGCGATGACTGGAATAGGTCTTAAAATACCAAAAATAAAGCGGACTGATTTTTGCAGATTTTTATTTAATGCAACCTGAATACCGACAATTATACCTAAACTGACACCAATGAAAAATCCTTCTGCAACGCGTATTATACTGATAAGCAGGTTTCTTACCAGTTCGCCGTTAGACAGAAGAATGAAGAATTCTTTTATGATCCATGAAGGTGATGGTAAAAATTTGGTTTCTATCAGGTTGAAACGACTGCAAGACTCCCATATAAGCAATAAAATTAAAGGAACTATTATCGATAAATAATTTTCAGTGAACCATAAATATATTTTTTTCATGATATTATCCTAAATATAATTTATTAACGCAGCCAATAAATTATATTTCATAATTGGCTGCGTTCAATTTGGATTAACTTAATTGAGGAAGGATTGATCTACAAAATCATTTATATCAAAATCTTTTTTTATCTTTCCGTCGGCCTTCATCAAATCTTTTATTTTAGTGAAAGTATTGAGATCGTCCTGTGTGAAATATATATCCCAATTAATTGTCTGCAACGATTTTTTCAATGGAGCCTCCGGTATTTTGCTATCATCGGCTATCAATTTCAGGGATTCGTCGGGATGTTCCTTCAAATAGGTGACAGTATCATTGTGTGCCTTTAGAAATCCCTTGACCAGATCGGGATGTTCTTTAGTAAATTCAGTCCTCATTAAATATACGCCGGCTGTTTTTATAATGCCTTTGGAGCTGATCAAAGTTTTACCTGCCTGATCAAGTTCGATATCGGCAACAAAAGGCTGCCATGTAACAACTGCATCGACATTACCGGCCTGCAAGGCGGTTTTTTGATCAGAGGTGGTCATATTTACTATATTAAAATCATTTTGTGTCAAATTATTTTGTTCGATGAGAAACAGGAAAAAAACATAAGCACCTGAACCAAGCTGAACACCGATTTTCTTACCTTTAAGATCGTTCAAGGAGGAAATATTTGCATCGGGACGAACTAACAGGCTGTAATAATAATCATCCGAGTAGGATCTGCCTACTGCCTTTACATCAATGCCATTGCCTTTAGCCGAGATCGCAGGAAGCGGGCCCATGTTGGCCACATCGATCTGCCCGCTGGCGAGTGCCTCATTCATCGGCGGCCCTGCTAAAAATAGTCTGTATTCTATTTTCACATTATCTTTCGCAAATTCATTTTCTAAAATCTTCTTTTGCTTTTGCAGGACAGTCAGTGAGCTGCTGGCCTGATAACCTACCCTTATCACTTTGGTACTGCCGTCCTGAGCCGGCTGGCTGGTCTGTGCCTGTTGAAAGGATAAAGCCGCCTTGATACCGGCTATGACTACTATCGCTATTAATATACCAATAATGACCTTTTTCATATGTATGCTCCTGCTCTGAATAATTTATTTGCGAATTATATCATGCACTGGGATATAATCTGGTTAACACAAATTCCTGCTGACCGAGGACCTCGGCTGCCGTATACTGTCCGCGAGCCGCAGCAGTGAGAGCATCAAGAACTTTATCAGCAGCTTGATCCAAATTGATTTCATGAGTAAGTACACTGCTGATATCTACATCGATATGCTCTGACATTTCGGCTGCTGTTTTAGGATTCGCGGTAATTTTAATTACTGGGACTATCGGATTACCGACAATATTGCCTTGTCCCGTAATAAATAAGTGTAATGCTGCTCCCGCGGCGCCCATAAGTGTTATATATTCTGCCGCAGCTGATGAGCTGTCCATAAAATGAAGACCTTTAGTGTGCGGTTTTTCTGCCAGATCGAGCACACTTTGGATAAGAATTTTTTCCTTGCGGCCGGCTTTTTGAATATTGCCTAAAGCTTTTTCTTCTATAGTAGTGAGTCCGCCGGCAATATTGCCTTCGGTAGGCTGTGAACCCAATAGATCTTCTCCGCTGGCTTCGATAATTTTCAGGTAGTTGCGATGAATTTGCAGGTATTTATCACTTAATTCTTTTGAAGCAAAATGCTGCGCCAATATATGTTCGGCACCAGTGGTTTCTGATGTTTCGCCTATTATAACTGTGCCGCCTTCATTAACTAAATGCTCTGCAACACGGCCTGCTGTCGGATTTCCAGCCAGACCACTGGTAGTATCGGATTCACCGCATTTGAAACTTATTATCAAATCAGCCAAATTTGCTTCTGTTTTTTCCTGTGCGGTGGCAAATTGAACGAATTCTTTTGCTTTACGGGAAGCTCGTTCGATTGTTTTAAGCAAGCCGTAACCTTCGATGCCAAAATATGCCACCGGTTTTCCGGTTTGGGCAATCCCGTCGGCAATTTTTTTTGCCCAGTTCGGCTCAATCCCAATGACGATAGCAGCTGCAACATTAGGATTGGCACCATTTCCGATCAGAGTACGAAAATGCAGATCAAGGTCTTCGCCAAACTGCAAACGTCCATACGGATGGGATAAAGCTATGGTGCCGTTTATTATTTTTGCAACAGATTCGGCGGCGTTATTTGACAGATCGTCAACAGGAATAATTGCTACATAATTGCGTATTCCCAAACTGCCATTTTCTCTTTTATATGCCAAAATTTTTTTACTCATATCTATTATCTCCAGATTTTAATTATTTTTTTACCCAATGGATACTTTTCAAATTATGTGTATGAACCCAGCTGCCTTGGTTGATATCCTTAAAGGCACGACCAATTTTTTCTCCGTATTCGATTATAAATTCACCGGATTTTATAGAATTCAGAGCTATCTTATGACCAAGAGGAATAGAATCAGCAGCGGTTATATTAAGAACACCCTCATCTGCCAAAAAAACACCCTTGACGAATTCGCCCTTTTTTATATCGGTTATTGCGACACCAACACTGTCTTTTTTTTCATGAACTAAAAATTTGTGGTAGGCCATATTATAATCTCCTGTCATTTTTGATAATTCGCCTGATAAGCGAGTTTTATTTATATTTTTTCCGGATATTGTAAAAAAGCTGTTTATAAAATCCTGGCGAGATCAGAATCAGGATGATTGCCGCAGCGTCTGTAATCGTCATGATCAAGACGCAACTTATATTTTTTCCTGAGAGCATGCAGTCCCGAGGCCAATCGAATGTAATATTCCAGTGAAGCGTTTTTTTGATTGCCTATTATTGAGCCCGGACGGGGTGACCAGACGGTAAAAACAGTGTTGACTCCATCTGCAGCGAGGTCCTCAGCTTCTTCCAGAACATTTTTTAAAGCTTCATCTTCGCTTTTAAATCCATAAGGCTGCGCAAGTTCTATTCCAGCAACGATGCAGGTATTTACATAACCGCGGCCAAATATAGGAACAGCTTCCTTAAGTCTTTTTTTCCATTCTTTGTAGCCCACCCAATGAGCTTTTCCGGGACAAAGCCAATTGAACAAGCGCTCGTTAAGTACTTCAATATCAGGAGTGTAGCTTAATATACCTGTCTGCTCATAAAGTCTGCCAAGCTGATCCTGATTAAAAGCCGTAGCAATTAACTGACTGGGGAATTTTTTTGTTTTGAAATTTTTTCCGACGGCTTTTAAAATTTCAATATAATAATCAGTTTCACGGTCAAAAGCATTGACACCGTTGAAATCAGAGCCGGATGTCAAACAAATTGCGGTAAAACGGCCTTTTTGTTTTAAAGCTTCACTGATTGTTTCTTCAACATCTTCTGGCTTTAAGCGTGTAGGCATGCTTAGTTCTTTTTTTTGTTTTTGCAGGTTATTAACAATGTCGCAGAACAGACAATTTTGTTTATCGCTCCAGAAAAAACAATAGCGGTTGGGCATTATGTAAATGCGCTGAGGTCTGGCGCTGGCTATTAAATTCATTGGTATGCCGCTTTTTGTGGTTTTGTCATAAAAATCGGGTTTTGTCCAATATTCTATTTCTTCAAGCTCGTTCTGTCCGTCTACAAGAGTCAATTTGTCATTTCTCAGATCAATTATATAAGGGTTCTGCTCCAGCGGAGTCGGTGTAGTAAGAACAGAGGTGCCGTCACGCAGCATAAATGCTTCAGGCCGATGGGTCAGAATACCATCACGTGTTCCGAAAATATGTGTACCGGCTAACTGATGAACAGTAGGATCGGCTTTTTTCAAAGCTTCATGAGTATAATAAATGCCGCGCCTTTGGATATCTGTTTTTAACATTATAAGATATGGAAACTGCGCATATTTTTGAGTGAGGCTTTTTAGTTCACTGGATAAAGGATATTCAGTGCTGATTTTGTTTTTTAATGAAATTGATACCAATATATTCTCTCCTTATAAAGCCAGTCTGTCTAAATGTTTAAAATAAGGTCTTTGGGCACGTTCTTCTTTTTGTCGTACCGATAAAGTCTCATTGACAACTGCATCCGGTTCAAAGATCCATATAGCAGCCAGATCAGTGTCATTATGTTTTTGCAGAGTTTCAGTATAAAATTTTTGAAATACGGGGCCGCTGACGATGCATTTTACCGGAGTGACATTTATTTGATATGAGGTTTTATTTTCGCTTAAAATAAGAACAGTAACAGAGTTTTTAAACCACATACTGAAAGTCAAATTTCTATTTGTAGTAGATGACTCCAGATATTCCAGATACAGCAGCTGATCATCGCAGATCTGCAGAGAATCCTTTATTACAGTGTGGATTTGATTATTCTCATTTATGGTTGATAAAATTTTTATAGTGCTTTCCTTTTTTAACAGTTCGTAAACTTTTGGATTTAATAACATTTTTTACTCCTTTGCTTTAATAATTTTTGATGTGAAATAATATCGTCAAATAAAAAAAATAAAGACCAGGCGCATGCCCAGTCTTCATTTTTATGATCAACTGTGTAGAATAATTGATTGTATATGAGATAATCACGATCAGCGATAAATTATGTACCAAAATAATAATAGCATTTTTAGAATAAAAAGTATGTCGCAGAAACGACAGTGTACAGATAAATTTTTCATATTATAGATGATATCTAATAATATTTTGCAAAAAAAGTATTGGGATAGTGAATATACTTCATCGCATAAACATATTTTAATTGAATTATTGCAAATTTGATATGAGTTTGATATAATAACCATCAGTAGATGATATTAATTATCATTAGGTACAAACATTATTTATTTGTAAGGAGGAATATTATGTCGTTGATTAATAAGGAAGTCGGTGAATTTTCTACTGAGGCGTATATTGATGAGATGTTCACTACTGTAAGCAAAAAAGATATTCTGGGCAAGTGGTCGGTATTTTTCTTTTATCCTGCTGACTTTACTTTTGTGTGTCCTACAGAACTTGAAGATCTGGCAAACACATATGATAAATTCAAGGAAATCGGTTGTGAAATATATTCTGTTTCATGCGATACCTATTTTGTTCATAAGGCATGGCATGATGCTTCGGATACAATAAAGAAGATAAGATTTCCTATGCTGGGTGATCCCACAGGCACCCTTGCCAGAGATTTTGATGTACTTATTGAAGATTCGGGAGTTGCTGACCGAGGCTCATTTATAATCAATCCGGAAGGAAAGATTGTTGGCTATGAAGTAATTGAAGGCAGCGTCGGGCGTAATGCGGAAGAACTTCTGCGCAGAGTGCAGGCAGCGCAATTTGTAGCTAAACACGGCAGCGAAGTATGTCCTGCCAATTGGCATCCTGGCGCAAAGACATTAAAACCGGGCATTGATTTGGTCGGAGAAATATAGAACCTGTAATAATAATCAAGCTGTAATTGTGTCCGCCTCAAAGCGAAAGAAATGAGCGGACCATATATAAGATTTCTGTCGGCTGATTTTGCAAAAAGCACCCTTTAGAACAAGTTATTTGGGGTGATATCCATAAGTTAGATTTTAGGTTTAACTTTATGGAATCACTTCAATTGTTCTGAGGGGTGTTTTTTTGCTGCTGTTTGCTGGTAAAAACATAACTTAGTGAAATTTTTATTTTGCAGAAGAACTTTTATTTTCTATAAGCATAGAGTATACTAAATTTATCTGATGATTAATACTAATAATATTAAATTTTTCGAAAACTATAATGATATAAAAGACTTTTTAAATAAAAAATGACAAAAAATTTTTATTTATTTTAGTTTAAACAGGCTGAGTTCTATTCTTTTTTTTCATAAGTGATAATGTCAACTGACTGGTATATCAATATTTTCCGAATATCTAAAGCTTTGCAAGTGTATACAGCTAAAAAATAATTTGAAAGCAGGTTGTATTTATGATTGAGGACAGCAGTAAATTTGAAATTACAGATGAGTTAAAAAGCAAAATTGAAAAAATTTTGGACAATCATTATCATGATTTTACTCAGATTGTCGGTATCCTTCTTGATGTGCAGGATGAAATACCGCAGCATTATATTCCTAAGGCGGCAGCATTTTATATTGCTGAGAAATTACCGTTGAAATTATCGGTAATATATGACTGCATAACTTTTTATGACGCACTCAATGAGGAACCGCGCGGCCGTTATCCCATCGAAATTTGTGACAGTGTTGCATGTAAGGTAAACGATAACGATTTTTTATTAGGGTCACTAAAAGAACTTTTAGGTATAGATTTTGGTACAGTAACCTACGATGGAAGATTCACGATAGAGAAAGTTTCTTGTTTTGGTGCCTGTGATCGTGCACCTGCGGTGAGAATCAATAAAACGGTATACGGACCGTTGAAAACAAAAGAACAAGTACGCAAATTGCTTGAGCAGTTTGTTTGAATTATCTGGAGGATTGTTTATGCAGAAGATTAATTATATAACAGAAAACTTTGGTAAGTACGATGTCTTTTCCATAGATTCATATATGAATATTGGCGGGTTTCAGTCTTTGCAGAAAGCGATTGATATGGAAGGGGAGGACATTGCCGCAGTTTTATCAGACGCGGGGATAAAAGGACGCGGCGGTGCGGAATACCCAATGGGCAGAAAATGGAGCCAGGCTCGAGCGGTAAAGAGACCGCATCATTGTGTCATTTGCAACGCGGATGAAGGCGAAACATGTACTTTCAAAGATCGTGAACTTATTACAAATGATCCATTTAATCTGATCGAAGCGATGGTGATCGCAGGCTGGGCCGTTAATGCGGAGGATGGTTATATTTATATGCGCGCTGAATATTCTCATCTGAGGCCAAGACTCATAAATGCTATAAAGCAGGCAAAAGAACGCGGTTTTTTAGGAAAAAATATTCTGGGTACAGGATGGGATTATGATGTACATTTATACAGCGGCGCCGGTGCTTATGTATGCGGAGAAGGAACGGCGCTTATTCGTTCTATAGAAGGAAAGGCGGGAAGACCGCGGATGAAGCCTCCTTTCATGAAGCAAAGCGGACTGTTTGCCCGGCCAACATGTATCAATAATGTGGAGAGTCTGTCTATTGTGCCTCATCTTTTGCATGATGCGGTGCCGTATATGCAGGCAGGAACGAAAGAGTCAATAGGGACAAAAATGGTCAGTGTGGGTGGAAATGTCAATAAACCGGGAGTATATGAAGTTCCCTTTGGTATAACAGTGCGTGATATAGTTTACGGGCTGGCGGGCGGAATACAGGAAGATCACAAAATCAGATTGATACAGTTTGGCGGTGCATCAGGAAAAATATCGGATGACCGTATACTTGACATATCATACAGTTATGAAGATTTTGCAAAAAATAATTTAATAATCGGATCAGGGTCAATATTGGTAATAGATGAACGCACCAGTGTCATAGATTTTCTGCGTTATACGCAGGATTTTTTCCTGCATGAAAGCTGCGGACAGTGCACGCCGTGCCGTGAAGGCAACAGGCATATAAGAATATTTCTGGAGAAAATAAAAAATGGGACTTATACTGATGAAGATATACAGACGATGAAAACCTTTGCCAGAGTTATGCCTATGTCATCTTTGTGCGGGTTAGGAGAAACGGCGCAGAATGCTTTAAAATCGGCATTTGATGTTTTCCCTGAGGTTTTTGCATCAAAAACACAAACGGAGGCTGTTGGCTGATGGAAGAAAAGATTACCTTAAAAATAAATGGTATGCCTGTGGAAGTTAAAAAGGGGACTAAGATATTGGAAGCAGCTAAAGTGCTGCACATTGATATTCCGCATTTGTGTTATCATCCTGATCAGAGAGTCAAGGCCCGCTGCCGTATTTGTTCTGTGGAGGTGGTAGGGAAAAAACGCCTTTTGGCAGCTTGTGCCACTGAATGCTGGGACGGTATGGAAGTTTTTACTGATACAAAAGTAGTACGCGATACACAAAGAGGGATTTTACAGCTGATAATGGCTGACCATGAAGAAAATTGTCTGACGTGTCCGCGTAATGGAAATTGCGTGCTGCAGCATTTATGCAGTCGCTTTAATGTACTTCGTCCTAATTTGACACATGTTGCCGAATCAATACCAGTGAAAACGACTAATCCGAGCCTTGTTCATGATCCGGAAAAATGTGTGAAATGCGGGCGCTGTATACGTGTCTGCAAGGATGTGCAGGGAATAGAGGCAATTGGTTTTGCGGGAAGAAGTACGGGTCTGAAGGTTACTACTCCTTATGAGGAGGAATTTAATAAGACTGACTGTGTCTTATGCGGACAATGCACAGTTGTCTGTCCTGTCGGAGCATTAGTAGAAAAAGACGATACAGACAGGGTTTTGGATGCTATCTTTGATCCTGATAAAACTGTTATAGTGCAGACGGCTCCTTCTGTGCGTGTGGCGCTCGGTGATGCATTTGGGCTGCCGGACGGCAGTATCGTGACGAAGAAAATGGTTTCAGCGCTTCGGATGATTGGCTTTGATAAAGTATTCGACACAAATTACGGTGCGGATCTGACCATAACGGAAGAAGCAGGGGAACTCATTGACAGGCTGAAAAATAATAAAACAATGCCGATGACGACATCCTGCTGTCCGGCCTGGGTCAATTTTATGGAAAAGCACTATCCCGATAAGATCGCACATCTGTCTACAACAAAATCTCCTATGGCTATTTTTTCAGCTATAGCTAAAACACAATATGCCAAACAGGAAAATATAGCTTCGAAAAATGTCTTTTCGGTGGCAATTATGCCATGCATAGCAAAAAAATATGAGGCGAAACGTCAGGAATTGACACAAAACGGGCTTTTCGATACCGATGCAGTTATAACGACACGTGGATTGATAAAGCTCATAAAATATATTGGTATAGATTTCAATAATTTGCCGGAAAGCGAGTTTGATAACCCCATGGGCGAGTCTACAGGCGCCGGAGCTATTTTCGGAGCCACCGGCGGTGTTATGGAGGCAGCTTTGCGCACGGCTTATGAATGGATGACGGATAAGCCGATGCCTACACTGGAATATACACCTGTCAGGGGATTTGAGGGTATAAAGGAAGCCCAGGTGGAAATTGGCGGGCATAATTTAAAGATCGCGGTAGTGCACACTTTGAAGAATGCCGCACTCATCATGGATAAACTGCGTGACGGTAAATGCGACTATGATTTTATTGAAGTAATGGCCTGCCCCGGGGGGTGTGTAGGCGGCGGCGGACAGCCGGTGACTACTACTTTTGCGGCTACAAAAGAACGCATAAAAGCACTTTATACGATAGATAGAAGCAGCAAATTGCGTAAATCACATGAAAATCCTTATCTGAAAAAATTATATGCTGAATTTTTGGAGGCACCGGGCAGTGAAACCGCACATAAACTGCTGCACACGCATTATCATGCAAGAGAAAAGGAATTTGATTTTAGCAAATGAAGAAGATAGAGCGCAGGGCAGGTAATATGCAGGTTTTATCTGGAAACTAATAATTTATGAAGAAGCTGTTTTAGAAAGAAGACGATTTTGTGTATGAGGCCAAGTCAGAACATGCAGATGATTTTATAAACCATGAGGAAGTTATGGAAACTCTCGGCTATGCGGAGAAAAATAAACATAACCGGGTGATGCTTGAAGAAATTTTAGAAAAAGCGCAAAAGAACAAAGGACTGTCGCATCGTGAAGCTTCCGTGCTTTTAGCATGCGATATACCGGAGTTGAACGAGCAGATTTTCAAATTGGCAAAAAAGATAAAAGAGGACTTCTACGGGGACAGGATAGTTTTGTTTGCACCTTTGTATCTGTCCAATTATTGCGTGAACGGTTGTGTATATTGCCCTTATCATGCAAAAAATAAACATATATGCCGACGTAAATTGACGCAGGAGGATATAAAGACAGAAGTAATAGCCTTGCAGGATATGGGACATAAACGTCTTGCCATAGAATGCGGCGAAGATCCTGTGAATAATCCCATTGAGTATATACTGGATAGTATCCATACTATATATAATATAAAGCATAAGAATGGTGCCATACGACGTGTGAATGTCAATATTGCGGCGACTACGCTGGAAGAGTACAGAATGCTCAAAAAAGCACAGATAGGAACTTATATTCTTTTTCAGGAAACGTATCATAAAGAAAATTACGGGAAACTTCATCCGACAGGCCCAAAACATAATTACGATTATCATACAGAAGCTATGGACAGAGCGATGCTGGGCGGTATAGACGATGTAGGCTGCGGCGTGCTGTTTGGACTGTCTACATATAAGTATGAATTTGCCGGCCTTTTAATGCATGCGGAGCATTTGGAGGCACGTTTCGGTGTGGGACCGCATACAATAAGTGTTCCACGCATAAGGCGGGCTGAAGATATTGATCCGGAGACCTTTGATAATGGCATATCCGATGATGTTTTTGCTAAAATAGTAGCGTGTATACGAGTGGCTGTGCCTTATACAGGCATGATAGTTTCTACACGTGAAAGCAGAAAATGTCGCGAAAAAGTATTGGAACTCGGTATATCACAGATCAGCGGCGGTTCGAGGACAAGCGTCGGCGGTTATGCGGAAGAAGAAGCAGAAGAGGATAATTCCAAACAGTTCGATGTCAGCGATAACAGAAGTCTTGATGAAGTGGTTGACTGGCTGATGGAACGTGGTTTTGTACCGAGCTTCTGCACAGCCTGCTATCGTGCCGGACGTGTAGGTGACCGCTTTATGAGTTTGTGCAAAAGCGGTCAGATATCGAACTGTTGTCTGCCGAACGCACTGCTGACGCTCAAGGAGTATTTGTGTGATTATGCAGGGAATGACACAAAGGCGCTTGGGCTTAAAGTAATAGACAAGCAAATAGCGCATATCACTCGGGAGAACGTAGTTAATAAAGTTCGCGAGGAACTCGCGCTTATTGAAGACGGAGCGAGAGATTTTCGTTTTTAAGTGAGCTTTTATATACAGATAAAAAAGTGAAGGAGAGCTTTTATGGATTTGAATGCCACACCTTCGGCGAATCGTACGCATATAGCCTTCTTTGGCGTAAGAAATGCCGGCAAATCAAGTGTTATGAATGCCGTTACAGGGCAGAATATAGCCATTGTTTCTGATATCAAAGGTACAACGACAGATCCGGTGTATAAGGCTATGGAACTTTTACCGCTGGGACCGGTGACAATTATTGATACACCGGGAATAGATGATGAGGGCACATTGGGACAGCTGCGTATTGAAAAAACCAAACAGGTGCTGCGTAAGACAGATATTGCCGTGCTTATTGTTGATGCGGCGAAAAACATGACCTCTGCTGATCATGATATGTTGAAACTGTTCAAAGAGCAAAAAATTCCTTATGTCGTTGCGTACAATAAAATAGATAAAGGTACTGTTCCGCCAGTAAATACAGACAATGAGCATATAGTATTCATCAGTGCAAAGGAAAACAAGGGGATATTTGAACTTAAGGAACGTTTGGCCCATCTTGTAAAAAACGAAGATGAAAAAACCTTGCTTAAAGATATAGTATCCTCGGATGATACAGTCATTCTGGTGATACCCATTGATAAGGCAGCACCGAAGGGGCGGCTTATTTTACCGCAGCAGCAGACCATACGGGAAATACTTGATGTAGGGGCCACTGCGGTAATAACACAGGATGATAAGCTGGCGAAAACAATTTCAGAACTCAACGTGAAACCTAAATTGGTGATCACAGACAGTCAGGCCTTTGAAAATGTGAATAAACAAACACCGAAGGATATATTGCTGACATCTTTTTCCATATTATTTTCACGTTATAAGGGGAATCTTCTTTCACAGATGAAGGCTGTAAAAACTTTTGATTTTTTGAAGGACGGCGATGAAGTATTGGTCGCTGAAGGCTGTACACATCATCGGCAATGTGATGATATAGGTACGGTAAAACTGCCCCGCTGGATAAAAGATTATACTAAAACGGAACCAAAGTTTGTATTTTCCAGCGGAACACAGTTCCCCGACAACTTAGAAAAATATAAATTGATCATCCATTGCGGCGGGTGCATGCTCAATGAAAAGGAAATGCAGTACAGATTAGCTTGCGCCAAAAAGCAGAAGGTGCCGATGACCAATTATGGAACGGCCATAGCGTATATGAACGGCATATTAAAACGTTCGGTGCAGGTGTTTGCCGACATTGATGAGCATTATACCGATTTTTAAGCAGAGATAAGAAAATAGAGGAGTGATATGTATTGCCGGAGCGGAAGAGATTATGTACCTGAAAACAAAAATGGGCGGCTGCACAAATAAAATGCAGCTGCCCATTTTTTGACGGTGTATTATTTATTCTTTTATATGAGCGGACAGTCCGGTCTTACCGACAGCAATATGATCTGCGAGTACATGATGGTCCGGATAATCTCCGTCATTTTGCTGGCGGAAAGCAATAGGTGTCTCTTCAAAGAGATGCTCAAGACGTGACTGCCAGGCCGATTCAGCTGACACTACATCAGTCTGAGTGAGCCGAACCGTTCCATAGACCGCATAGGTTGGCAATACATCCATACCCGAGAAAAAAAGCATTCCGTGCGTGATCGGGAACAGGAGTTGATTCAACGGTCCATTGATACCGCGCGGTGAATAATCCTTTTCTGACCCGCCTGCACATACTGATAATATAGCCCGTTTTCCTTTGAAACCGCCTTCACCATATCGGAAACGATTTCCCGCATCTTTATAACCGTAAGCCAAACCGTAAGCGAATACCCGATCTATCCACCCCTTTAAAATTGCCGGCATACTAAACCACCAAAGAGGAAAATGAAATATAACGGCATCTGCACAAAGGAGTTTTTTTTGCTCTGCTGTAACATCGGTTGTCTGTTGATTTGTCAGAAAGGCATGCCTTGATTCGTCAATGAAGGATAAGCGTTCGGAAAGAACTCTGCCGGGAAAATCATCTTTATCAAAAACTGCCTTCCATTTCATATTATAGAGATCGGATATCATAACATTGTCTCCACGATTCTGAAATGTTTGTTTTGATACATTAACCAATTGACATGTTAACGATGTTGGTTCCGGATGTGCAAAAACGATTAGTATATTTTTTTTCATAATTTACCTCATTCCTCATTTGCATTTTGCAGACAATACTTAAATAAAAGCTGATTGTTTTTATATATATTTAATACATTTATTATCAGGCACAGGCCGATCTTTGTAAATACACACAATAAAGTCACTGAATACTTACTTGCAGGTATGTACTGAAATCAACAGAAAAATGTGCAATAATAAGTGTGTCAGCTGAATTTGGTGGACTAACCAGAAATAAAGAGGTAATTTTATGAAAAAATATCGTTTGGGTATTGAGGCAACCCTTGAAATACTCGGCGGAAAATGGAAAGCGCTAATTATATGCTTATTGATGTCCGGTACAAAAAGAACAGGGGAGCTGCAGCGTCTTATCCCCGGAATTTCCCAAAAAGTTCTTGTACAGCAGCTCCGTGAACTTGAAAGAGATGGTGTTGTGGGACGCCATGAATACAGCGAAATGCCGCCGAAAGTTGAGTATTATATGACTGAATACGGGGTTACGGCAAATAAAATCATTGATATTATGTGTTCATGGGGCAGAGATAATATTAAAATACGGCAACAGCAAGGAGAAGATATAGAATTGTTAGGAAAAGAACAAAAATAAAAATCTTTACTCTTGCTGCTTGGATAGTTTAGATCAAATAGACAGCTTGTGAATCAATTATTGATAGAAAAAATGTTTAGTGCAACAGTTCCGTTAGATATTAAATATGGTTTATGGTAAAATTTATTGAAGTCATTTGTTTTAAAAAAATTTATGTATAATCATCATTTGATTGTTAAATTGATGATTATACAGTTTCGAGCAGGTAGAAATAGAAAAATAGAGGAGTGATATGTATTGCCGGAGCAAAATGACACCGTGATTTTGGAAATAAAAGAAAACATTGCAGTGATTATCTTGAATAGACCAAGGGTAATGAATGCTTTTAATGATGAATTGGTGAAGATGTTTTACAGTATCCTCAAGAAAATAGCCAATGATAGTTCTATAAGAGCAGTTGTTATCACAGGTGCCGGAAAAGCATTTTCGGCAGGTGGTGATCTCAATTATCTTTCGTCTCTCGGACCTGCTGAAGCGAGAGAGTTTATAAAATCGGTAGGAGATATTGTCAGGGAAATAATGACAATGGAAAAACCAGTTGTTGCGATGGTAAACGGAGTGGCTGCGGGTGCTGGTTTTAATCTGGCTTTAGCCTGTGATATTGTTTTTTGCGCTGACTCAGCACGCTTTGGACAAAGCTTTGCAAAGGTGGGACTTATACCTGATTGCGGCGGTCTTTATCTTTTACCGCGGGCTGTGGGCATATATAAAGCAAAAGAATTGATGTTTACAGGTAAACTTATCGAAGCAAAGGAAGCGCTGCATCTGGGAATTGTGAATCAAATTATAGAAAAAGAAAAGTTGCAGGAATTTGTTTGTCAATTCGCACGTGATTTGGCAGAAGGTTCTCCGCTGGCGCTGTCAATTACAAAATCTATGCTTAATCGCAGCGGAGGGATGACGCTTGATGATGTACTTGAAGGTGAAAATGCTCAGCAAACTGTTTGTATGCAGACGGAGGATTTTAGGGAAGGTACAGCTGCGTTCAGAGAAAAAAGAAAACCGGTATTTAAGGGTCGATAATTAAGTATAGAATAAAATCGGCAGCTGCATTTGTTTATGCAGCTGCCAATTTTATTTTTCTATAAAGATCTCTAGACACCGGCAGGAAGTTTATCTTCCATTAGATTTCGCAGGTCAAGTGTCGGTCCGTCAGTGACAAATGTTCCGTCTCCGTTGGCGTGAAATTTACGAATTTCTTTGTGCTCTTCATCATACCAGGCATTGATGCCCTGCAGCACAAAGAAATTTTGTGATTCCAGATAATCAGTTACTTTACATTCGATACAGGCAAGGCATTCACCTATAAGGGGTGCTTTGATCTTTTCAGCAGGTAAAGCAGTAAGACCAAATTGCTGAAATTTGTCTATGGTTTTACCGGAACAATCACCTATATGAACTGTTTTTTCGGCTAATTCTATGGTAGGGACGGCAAGAACACATTCCCTGTTTTTGAGAAGCGCATTGAAGGAATAGTTCCAAGGTCCGGTTGCCACGGCTATTTTTGGTGTGAAATCAAGAACCATATGCCAGGTTATAGCCATAATGTTATAACGGGATTCGTTGTAAGTGGTCACTAAGAGCACAGGACCGGGTTCGATAAAGGTAAATGCTTTTTCAAGCGGATACGATTTCATAGCCATTATAAATTGTCCTCCTGTCGGTAAAATAATATCAATGAATTCGCATGCCATATTGTTTAGGGAAACTGTCTTCATGATAATATTATTATTGTCAGGTTACAATGTATTTTTTGTAAATGATAAATTAAATTTTGTGTATTTAAGCATGAGCCTTTTGCAATGATACGTGCTTTTTCCATAAAAGAGCATTGGATAAGAATAATGCCAGTATTATTGCGCAGCTCAAAAGCAGCACTACACCGATCCAGCCCTGCCAGATAAGGAATTTACCGCCCAATGCACCGATAATACTGGAACCTACATAATAAAACAGCAGATATAATGCAGAGGACTGCGCTTTCCCGGTGGGACTTAATTTTACAACCATACTGCTGGCTATAGAATGACTGCCGAAAAAACCGAAGGTAAAAAGCGCAATACCGAGTATTTTGAGCCAAAGAGGCATAAAAAGAGTGAGCAAAACGCCGGCAAGCATGAAACATAAAGAAATATCCAGCATCTTGAAAGCTCCCCGGTTATTTGCCAGACGCCCCATCAGTGTTGAACTGAATGTACCGACAAGATAGATAACAAAAATGAAGCCGACAATAGTCTGGCTCAGTGAATAAGGTGGATTTATCAGCGGATATTCGACATAATTGTATAATGCCACAAAGCTTCCCATAATAAGAAAACCAATCATATATATACAAAGAAGATTGCCGACCTTTAGATTTGCAGAAAATTGACGGACGATGTCATGAATTTCAAGAGTACGCCTGGTGAAGTTTCGAGAAACGGGAAGATTCCTGAAAAACCAGATACTTATTAGGAGACTTAAAATACTTAATACAGCAATAGCCGCATGCCAGGAAAAAAAATCAGAAATGGTACTGATGATAATTCTGCCGAGAAGACCGCCTATTGAATTGCCACTGACAAAAATACCCATTACAATTGCCGTAATGGAAGGATGAAATTCTTCCTGTATATATGTCATCGCAATAGCCGGATAGCCTGCTAAAAATATTCCCTGAAGAATGCGCAGTGGAAGTATCGCTGAAAAATTATCCGTGCAGGCAACAATTCCCGTTAAAATCGTAGAGCCGATAAGAGAAATGCTCATTATTGTTTTTCTGCCAAATTTATCCGACAGCGAAGGTGTAAGAAGCATTGCCACAGCAAGACTGGCAGTAGCCGTCGAGATGGAAAGACTCGCGGTAGACGGAGAAATAGAATATTCTGAAGAAAAAATAGGAATAAGCGGTTGATAACAATAAAGCAGAGCAAAAGTTACAAAGCTGCCAAAGAATAAGGCAATAATTGTTGACCAATATTCCTTGTCGCCTTTTTGGATGAAATTAGAAGACACTATTATGCAATCCTTTCAATATGAACAGATACTTTTTTTTTAATAATAAATAGTATACAATACAAATTAATATGCGGGAAGAAACAAATTTGCACATGCATTGTGAGTAAATGTCATAGAAGGAGAATGGCGATGGACATAATTAAATGCAAAGTTCTGCTGACAGCAGTCGATGCAGGGAGTTTTTCTGCTGCGGCAACGATCTTGGGGTATACGCCGTCAGGGGTGACCCGAATAATAAATGCTTTGGAAAAAGAAATAGGCTTCGCAATTCTTATGAGAAGTCACAAAGGAGTAAAAATTACGAAGGATGGAGCGCAAATGCTGCCCCTTCTGCGTAAGCTGGTGCATTTTCATGAACAAACAGAACAGCTGGGAGCACAGATTCGCGGGCTTGATGTTGGAAATCTGACAATTGGCACATTTTATAGCATCGCTGCGTGCTGGCTGCCGGAAATAATCAAAGCCTTTCAGTCTGACTACCCTGGCATTAAAGTGCATACAATGGAGGGGGCAAACAGTGACCTGCTGCATTGGTTTGAAGAACATCGGATCGATTGCTGTTTTTTCAGCGAATATCCCGTAGAAGGAGACTGGATACCGTTAAAACGAGATCGGCTTGTCGTTTGGCTGCCGCAGGATCATCCCAAGGCTGATTTATCTGTTTTTCCTATAGAAGAAATTAACGGCGCTCCGTTTATAGAAACATTGCCTGACTGCAACACGGATATTGAACGTTTTCTGCGGGAAAAAAAACTTCGTCCTGATATACGTTTTACGACGATAGATAATTATACAACCTATTCAATGGTCGCAGCGGGACTGGGCATCAGTCTGAACAAGGAACTGATGTCAGTCAATTGGTCAGGCAATGTGGCAATAAAGCCGCTTGATCCGCCATATTATATAACACTGGGAATAGCACTGCCCTCCCTGCATAATGCGTCGCCGGCAACAAAAAAATTTATTGCCTATGCACAAAAAGTGATTCAGAATAAATATGGTGAAAAGATGTGAGTGTTTTTGGGCGCCGACAGAAATTTATCTTCAACAGCATTGGTGAATGTGGGCAGCTGTGTGTTCATATGGAAAGGTATATGATCAAATAATTGTAAGAGTCATCTGGATGTGCGGTATGTCGCATTCGAGAAATTCATCAGAGGTTTGTTGGAAGCCAGCTTTTTCATATAAAGTTTTCACATATAATTGCGCTGCTATTTTTATTTTATCCGCTTTCATTCGCTCTTTTGCAACTTGGATACCGCTGGCAACAATTTTACTGCCTAAACCGCATCTCCTTTTCATGGTCAAAACGCGGCCGATAGTGACTTCTGGAAAAGCAAATCCCCTATCTATCACGCGCAGATAAGCTTGTACCGTATTTTCATCGCGTAAAAATACATGATAGGCATGCAGATCTTTGTCGTCAAGATCTTGATATAAGCATTTCTGTTCCACGACAAACACAGCAAACCGAGCTTTCAATATTTCATAGAGTTCCGAGGTCGATAGTTCTTCAAAACGTTTGACAACTAATTCCATATAAGAGTTTCTCCCGAGTAAAAATATTAATTTATCGTTTATTTTACGATATGTTTGCCGCCTATGAAATAATTTTTCCAATAATCATTATCCAGACGATCGATGCGAACGCCTTTACTGGTGGAAGCATGGATAAATTGGCCGCTTCCCAGGTAAATGCCGCAATGGCTGATATCTGTGAGATCGGTAGAAAAAAATACCAGATCGCCCGGCTGCAATTGATTTACAGGAACTTTTTTGCCGATTTTATATTGTTCATCGGCGGTACGCGGAATAATAATATTATTTTGCTTAAAGATGTACTGCAGATACCCGGAACAATCAAAGCCCTTCGGTGTTTCTCCGCCGTAAATATATGGTGTTCCCATATATTTTTTTGCGGTGGATATTATAGAACCCACTTTGCCGGAAGGAAGAAATACAGGTGTTTCAGGAACGCTTCGGGCGCGGATAGCAGCAATGGCCGCAGCTTCAGACTGTGGCTTTTTTGTGCCTGCGGAGGCAGACTTTTTTTGCACAGGAGGCACATAAACGGAAGCAGTCGTCTGCGGTTTGGCGGCAATATGATTGCCGACGGGAGAAATCGGAGCTGCTGCAGAAACAGAGGCTGGTCTGCCGGTGTCTTTTTCTCCGGTCAGCAGCCACCATGTTTTCCTGTCGACAATACCGGTATCCGGTAAGTTGTTGTCAGCTTGAAAGGCTTTGACTGTTTTTTGTGTGGACTCGTCAAAAATGCCGGTTACACTGACGGTATAATTGCCCTTTAATAATAGCTGTTGCAGCACGGTTACATCATGGCCTTCTGAATGCAGCTTCAGGATCGGTGCAGCATGTAATGTACCAATAGGTGAAAGAAAAAAAATGAATACAGCAGGGATGATGCCTCTTATTATTTTATTCATGGCCGAAAAATCCTTTCTGTTCTCAGTCATGCAATATGTGCTGTAATCCCTGCTTCAGCAATATGACAACATGGTTGTCGTCAAGCGAATACCATGCTTCCTTGCCTTCACGGCGGAATTTTACCAGACGGGCACCGCGCAGAAGCCGCAGCTGATGCGAAATCGCTGATTGTCCCATCTGCAATGTTGCAGCTATATCGCAGACACACATTTCATCATTTGACAAGATGGTAAGTATTTTAATCCGAGTAGGGTCACCAAGAATTTTAAAAGTATCAGCCAGATGGCCCGTTGTTTTTTCGTCTAAAAGATGCAGCTTTGATTTATTGATCATATCCTGATGAACATGGTAGATTTCACACATGTCACAGTCTTTGCTTTCAGGTTCTTTTGGCATAAGTTCTCCTTGTTGTTCGGGAAAATAATTATTAACTAAGTATAGTATAGCAGAATTTTAAGCAGGCACAAAGCAAATATATTAATTTTGATGTTTGGCAAATCAGCGCAGGGATGGGCCTGTATGACATAGAAATTGATTATAGAATAATACTGGGATGGTTATTATTGGGTGAACATATTTTTGTCAGCTTTTTGTTTGGGGCGTCGCTGATTATCTGCAGTGTTTATTTATCTGTAAAATTCACCAAATAATTTTGATATACTCTTGACAACTTTACATCCTCATAGTAGAATAAAACCAAATTAAATATCTGCCTTAAGAAACCATTGATGCGGAGATAAAAATACATCGTGCACTTACAGAGAGCCATCGTTGCTGAGAGATGGCAGGACGCAGGGTATTAAATGGACCGCAGAGGGCACAGTCAAAGGAAGAGAGCAGTCTCTGCCGAGTATTCTGTGACGCAGCACAGGCGTTATCTGTGAGGGATATGTTGGTATCCTGCATTGAGAGGGAAAGTTTTTTCCAAGCAAGGTGGCACCGCGAGTAATTGAAAATATATACTCGTCCTTGACAAAGTAATTTGTCTTAGGGCGGGTATTTTTATTTTGTCCATTTACTATAAAGGGGTGCATAAATAAATGATAAACTACAAACCGGGTCTGGCAGAATTGAAAAAAATGGCAGATAGTTATGATGTGCTGCCGGTGAGCAGAACGCTTTTCGCTGATATTAAAACGCCTATAGCTGTGTTAAAAGCAATGAAAAATGTCAGTGATTGCTGTTTTTTGCTGGAAAGTGTGGAAAGCGGTGAGAAATGGGGCCGTTATTCGTTCCTGGGTTTTGATCCGTCGGTAGAGATAAAATGCAAGGATCATAAAATGATGATCAAAGATAAAAATGGTGAAAAGTCATTTTATACGGAAAATCCTTCTAAAGAACTACGTACTCTGCTGCAGCAGTACAAAAGTCCGCGATTTGATTTTCTGCCGCCGCTGACGGGTGGATTAATAGGTTATTTTTCTTACGAATATATACGATACAGTGAAAAAAAATTAAATTTTGCCGGTAAACAACAAGAGCTTAATGATGTGGATCTGATGCTTTTCGATAAGATCGTCGCTTTTGACAATCTGAAGCAGAAAATATTTTTGATCGCCAATATACGGACGGATGATTTAGAAAAGAACTACGAAAAAGCGCAGGAAGAGCTGGATAATTTAGCAATGCTCGTCAGTAACGGTGCACCATGCAATGAGCAGCCGGGAAAACTTACTACTCCCTTCAGCGGGGAAATGACGGCAAAGGAATATGAAAAATTAGTCGAAAAAACAAAAGTGTATATAAAAGAGGGCGATATATTCCAGGCAGTTCCTTCCAATCGACAGGAAGCCGGATTTACGGGAAGTCTGCTCAATGCTTACCGTATGCTGCGCACGAGCAATCCGTCTCCATATATGTTTTATTTGAGCGGCAGACAGATAGAGCTGACCGGAGCATCACCGGAAACTTTGGTAAAACTCAAAGACGGTGAACTTTCTACTTTTCCGATAGCAGGTACTATGCCGCGCGGGAAAAATGCGGCAGAGGATGCGGCATTGGAAGAAAAATTATGCCATGATGAAAAAGAGCTGGCAGAACACAATATGCTGGTCGATCTAGGGCGAAATGATCTTGGCAAGATAAGTGAATTCGGCACCGTAAAAGTCAAAAATTTTCATAAGATAGAACGCTTTTCTCATGTTATGCACATAACATCGACAGTTACCGGCAGAATACGCAAGGATAAGGATGCACTTGATGCCATAGAGGCCACGCTGCCCGCGGGAACGCTGTCAGGGGCGCCTAAGGTCAGGGCCGTGCAGATTTTGCATGAATTGGAAAAAAGCATGCGCGGCATTTATGGGGGAGCGGTCGGTTATATAGATTTTACCGGCAACATGGATGTATGCATAGGCATACGAATGGCTGTTGCCTATGATAACAAGGTCTATGTCCGTTCCGGCGGCGGCGTCGTTTTTGACAGTGTGCCGCAGACAGAATATATGGAGTCGCAGAATAAGGCCAGAGCTATGATCGAGGCAATTGAAAGAACACAGGAGGTCGGAGAATAATGCTGCTGTTAATAGATAATTATGATAGTTTTTCCTACAATCTTTATCAGCTTTTGGGTGAAATAGACGCTGATATAAAAGTAATCAGAAATGATGAATTGACCGTTGAAGAGATCAGAGCGCTTTCTCCGGCTCGAATCGTTCTGTCACCTGGACCGGGCAGACCGGAGGATGCCGGTATCTGTAAGGATGTCGTGCGCACACTGGGCAGTAAGATTCCCATATTAGGTGTCTGTCTGGGACATCAGGCTATCGGTGAGGTATTTTCGGCAACAGTCGGTTATGCGAAGAAAATCATGCACGGTAAAAAAAGCATGATCACAGTAACAGGCAACATGCCCATTTTCAAGGGAATGCCGGAAAAATTTGAGGCGGCCAGATATCATTCGCTTGCGGTTGACAGGAATACTATTACCGATGAACTGATAGTGACGGCACAGACTGATGACGGTGAAGTAATGGCTATGAGGCATCGCGATTATCCTATTTACGGTGTGCAGTTTCATCCGGAATCTATTCTGACATTTGGCGGAAAATGTATTTTGCAGAACTTTTTGCAGACAGGTGGTGCGGTACAATGATAAAAGAAGCTATTCATCAAATAGTAAAGGGAAATGATCTGGATTATAAAACTGCTAATACAGCCATGCTGGAAATAATGGAAGGTAAAGCTACAAATGCACAGATAGGCGGTTTTTTGACAGCTCTTCGTCTAAAGGGAGAAACAGTCGACGAAATAGCAGCCTGTGCCGCAGCCATGAGGGAAAAATGCACACAGGTAGGACACCGGAGTGACGATGTTTTGGAAATAGTAGGCACCGGCGGTGATGAAGCGAATACTTTCAATATTTCAACCACGGCTTCCTTTGTTGTCGCGGCCGCCGGTGTAACTGTGGCAAAGCATGGCAATCGCAGTGTCTCAAGCAAATGCGGGGCTGCCGATTGTCTGGAATCGCTTGGTGCCAGGTTGGAGCTTGACGCTCTGCAGAATAAAAAAATGCTGGATGATATAGGTATGTGCTTCATGTATGCACCCGTTTACCATGCATCCATGAAATATGCGGCGCCTGTACGAAAAGAGCTGGGTGTCAGAACCATTTTTAATATACTGGGACCATTGGGTAATCCGGCAGCAGCCAATATACAGCTCATGGGTGTTTATGACAAAGAGCTTATACGTCCTATGGCAAAAGTTTTGGCAAAACTGGGAGTGCAAAGAGGTGCCGTGGTCTACGGTGACGGACTTGATGAAATTACAGTGTGCGGCAAAACAACTGTGTGTGAAATTGCTGGCGGCAAATTCAATGAATATGAAATAGATCCTAAAAATTATGATATGGAATATGCTGCACTCAGTGAGCTGGTCGGCGGTGCGGGCATGGAGAACGCGCAGATCACGAAAACGGTTTTATCAGGTGCTCCGGGCGCAAAAAGAGATGCCGTGCTTTTAAACGCGGGAATGTCATTATATTTGGCGGGCAGGGCAGCAAATCTGGCAGACGGCATGGAAAAAGCAGCAAATGCAATTGACAGCGGAAACGCTTATAAAAAGATGGAAGAATTTATAAAAACAACCAACGAGGTGTGACGAGTATGATCCTGGAAAAAATTGCCGCAAAAACACGCATCCGTGTGGAAGAACGCAAGCGGCAAAAATCGCTCGAAAAAGTGAAGAAGGAGGCATATGGCAGAAAAAACAAAAATCCGTTCTTATTTGAAAAAGCTTTGCGTGGAAAAGATATATCCTTTATTTGCGAGGTGAAGAAGGCATCACCGTCAAAAGGCATTATTGCGGAAGATTTCCCTTATCTTGATATTGCCAGGGATTATGAAAAAGCGGGTGCGGCGGCTATTTCTGTATTGACAGAGCCGGAGTTTTTTCTGGGGAGTGACGTATACCTGCGCGAGATAGCCGCTGCTGTGGACATCCCGGTACTGCGCAAGGATTTTACAGTGGATGAATATCAGATTTATGAAGCGGCTATTCTGGGTGCGGGAGCGGTTTTACTGATCTGCGCGCTGCTTTTAACCGAACAGCTGATTCGTTTTCGGCAGATAGCTGATGAACTGGGAATTTCGTGTCTTATAGAGGCACATGACGATGCCGAAATAAAAAAGGCTTTGGCCGCAGGAGCACGTATAATCGGGGTCAATAACCGCGATCTGCGTGATTTTTCGGTGGATATAAACAACAGTATAAACCTCCGCAAAGAGGTGCCGGCAGATGTTATATTCATATCGGAAAGCGGCATTAAAACAGCAGAAAATATTGAAAGATTGCGGAAAAATAATGTACAGGGAGCGCTGATCGGTGAGACATTCATGCGCAGCGCAGACAAAGTGAAGGAACTGACGAAGCTGTATGGGCCGGTCAGGATACCCCGTACGAAAATATGCGGTGTTTCCCGTATGGAGGATATTGATGCGATAAATATGGTCCAGCCGGATTACATAGGCTTTATTTTTGCACCAAGCAGAAGACAGGTCACTTCGTCGCGTGTCCATGAAATGAAAGTGCCGCTTTCATCTTCAATAGATGCGGCAGGTGTTTTTGTCAATGAAGTAACAGCGGCCATAATCAATGCGGCACATTCGCTTGCGCTGGATGTGATACAGCTGCACGGTGATGAAACGGAAGAGGATATCATCCGCATAAAAAAAGAAACAGGCTGTGCTGTATGGAAGGCGGTTCGTGTCAAGGACAGCAGTGATATAGATAAATGGCAAAACTCAGCGGCTGATTTGCTGCTTTTTGATACATTTTCGGGAACTGAAGCAGGCGGTACCGGGCATAGTTTTGATTGGTCACTTCTGGAAAGAGTTGACAGACCCTTTATGCTGGCAGGCGGTCTCAGCAGTAAAAATATTGCCAGAGCAATAAGACAGGCTGCTCCGTGGGGCGTAGATATCAACAGCGGTGTGGAAACAGACGGTGTGAAAGATGCGGTAAAAATAAAAGAAATAATGTCGATCATAAGGAGATTGAAATGAGTAAAAAAGGCAGATTTGGCATTCACGGCGGACAGTATATACCGGAAACACTGATGAATGCTGTAATAGAACTGGAAGAAACTTATAATGAATATAAGAACAATGAAGCATTTGTAAAAGAACTGGACGATTTATTGAAAACATACGCAGGCAGGCCTTCTCTTTTATATTATGCCGATCGTATGACAAGAGATCTGGGCGGTGCAAAGATATATATAAAACGTGAAGATCTCAATCATACAGGCTCACATAAAATAAATAATGCATTGGGGCAGATCCTGCTGGCAAAAAAAATGGGCAAGACACGCGTCATTGCCGAAACGGGAGCCGGACAGCACGGTGTTGCCACGGCAACAGCTGCGGCTTTTATGGGAATGGAATGCGAAATTTTTATGGGCAGGGAGGATACCGATCGACAGCGGCTCAATGTTTATCGTATGGAACTTTTAGGTGCGAAAGTGCACGCAGTGACAAGCGGGACACAAACGCTGAAAGATGCAGTCAACGAAACGATGCGTGAATGGACAAAACGGATTGATGATACACATTATGTACTGGGGTCGGTAATGGGACCTCATCCTTTTCCGACAATTGTCAGGGACTTCCAGAGTATTATAAGTAAAGAAGCAAGACAGCAGATCCTTGATACGGAAGGCAGGCTGCCTGATGTTGTAATGGCGTGTGTCGGCGGCGGCAGCAACGCTATGGGCATGTTCTATAATTTTATCAATGATAAGAGTGTGCGTCTTATCGGCTGTGAAGCGGCAGGGCGAGGTATTGAGACGGGTAAGCACGCAGCGACGCTGACTACCGGTACGGAGGGAATATTCCACGGCATGAAATCCTATTTCTGCCAGGATGAATACGGGCAGATAGCACCTGTATATTCTATTTCGGCAGGCCTGGATTATCCGGGAATAGGACCGGAACACGCATATCTGCATGACACGGGCCGTGCGGAGTATGTGCCGGTAACGGATGATGAAGCGGTAGACGCCTTTGAGTACCTGTCACATGTAGAAGGTATAATACCGGCCATAGAAAGCGCTCATGCAGTGGCGCATGCTATAAAAATAGCGCCAAAAATGAAAAAAGACGCAGTGATGATTATCTGCCTGTCAGGCCGTGGTGATAAGGATGTGGCAGCAATAGCGCGTTACAGGGGGATAGATATACATGACTAAAGTACAGGACGCATTCAAAAATAAAAAAGCCTTTATTGCCTTTATCACCGCAGGTGATCCTGATATGGAAACCACGGAAAAAATAATTATTTCGATGGCGGAAAATGGTGCCGATCTGATAGAAATAGGCATACCTTTTTCTGATCCGGTTGCGGAAGGACCTGTCATAGAACAGGCTAGTCTGCGATCTCTTGCCAACGGCACGACAACTGATAAGATTTTTGCCATGGTGAAAAAAGTACGAGAGAAAGTACAGATACCGATGGCCTTTATGACATATGCCAATCTGCTGTTTGTTTACGGGAAAGAAAAATTTTTTGCCAAATGCCGTGAAGCGGACATAAATGCTATCATTATTCCTGATATCCCTTTTGAAGAAAAAGATGAACTTATATCATACGCAAATAAAGAGGGGGTTGAAATGGTGTCATTGATAGCACCTACTTCTCTGCAGCGTATAGGCATGATAGCAAAAGAAGCGCAGGGCTTTATTTATCTCGTATCTTCATTGGGGGTAACAGGTGTGAGAAGCGAAATAAAGACAGATCTTGCCGGTATAGTAAAAGTTATCCGCCAAAACAGTAAGATTCCAGTCGGCATCGGTTTCGGCATAGCGACTCCGGAACAGGCATATAAAGCGGCAAAAACAGCTGATGCAGCTATAGTGGGCAGTGCAATAGTAAATATTATAGCGCAGCATGGCAGGAATGCACCGGAACCTGTCGGTGCATATGTGAGAAAAATGAAAGAAGCGGTTATGCGGGCGGCAGAATAAAAGCAGATAAAAATAACGTATATATGTTTGCAGCTGCATACTGGATATTCCGGCAAAAAGCTCTCTGATTTCAGAGGGCTTTTTGTTGTTGATAAAAGTTCTTCCAATGTGAAGAATATAATAAAAAAATAATATATTGATAATCAAACATGACTTTAACAATTATATTATAACAGTATAAATATGCTGAAAAAGGAGTTTTAAACCATGAGGCTTTTAAAAAATTTCCGTATGCTGGGTGTTGCTTTGGCAATGACGGTAATCTGTGTATTGGTAAGCCCCCCAGTTACTGAAGGAGCTGCGGCAGTTTCAGAAACAGAAACTGCCAGCACACCGCAGCTGCAAAGTGAGAATTGGGCGCCGGAAGTCAGAGGCACACTAAATGATTTTTTGCTGACTTACGGAAAATATTCACCAAACTATGATAAACATGAGCGTCCCTATGCCGTTTTTGATTTTGATAATACGACATCGGTTTTGGATGTGGAAGAACAGCTGATGATCTGGCAGCTTGAACATCTGGCATTTGCCGTTCCTCCTCAGAAATTGGCTGAAGTACTGGAAACAGGCATACCAATCGAAAAATTATCCTTGACATATGGGGCTGATGACGGTTCCGGTCGGCCTGTGACGATCCAAGCCGGTATAAATGATGCGGTCAGGGCTTATGCTTCTCTCTATAAGGCGGGAGTGGTTTCAGCTGAAGGACGGGAACAGTCCGGACAGATCAAACAGAGTTTTGAATATCAGGAATTTGTCACTAAAATGCGTTGGTTATATGATGCTATATCAGAAACGATGGACACATCGGTCTCTTATCCGTGGGTGACATACTGGTTTACAGGTATGACGCCGGGGCAGGTTTATAATCTTGCTTATGCCTGTGACAGCTATTATGGTGATCCGGCCAAAGCACAAACATGGTCAAAAGGGAAATATACAAGTCCGGCTGACAGAAAAAGTGATACCGGTGTTATTACCGTGTCATATAATCAGGGAATCACCGTTACACCGGAAATCAAGGAGCTATATAAAGCCTTGGCTCAAAACGGTATGGATGTCTGGATCAATTCGGCCTCGGCAATTGACGTAATACGTGCCGCTGTGAAGTATTTTGATATACCGGGGGTAAAAGGCATCGTGGCAATGACTAACCGGCTCGGCAGTGATGGTAAATATATCAATGCCTATGATTATAATGCACATCCTCAGACGCAGGGAGTGGGCAAATCACTGACGATCGAAAAAGTTATCGCGCCGTTATATCATGGGAGAGGTCCGATTTTTACGGCAATGGATTCGCAGGGGGATTTCAACTTTTGTACAGAATTCAAGGATACTAAAGCTGTACTCATTATGAATCGCCGCCGTAAGGACGACGCTGCTTTATGTGCGGCTGTAGCGGAATATCAAAAAAGCCATAACATAACATTGCAGCAGGCCAATGCGGCAGGTGATACGAAATTCGTTCTGCAGGGACGCAACGAAAACACAGGGCGGCTTTGGCCTGATGACCAAACTTTGCTGCTGGGGAAACAGGATAAAGTATTTTTGTCTGATAAAGCAGATAAAGCTGTTACCGAGTTAAATAACGGTGCAAGTATTGCTGAAGTTCTGCAGAAAAACACCAAATTGAAGGACTATAAAGGATATAAGACGCGCTGAGAGAAGCGGATTGGAAATTTGAATAAGCATGGAAATACTCCCTGACTTTTTTAGTCCGGGAGTATTTTTTTCGAAAGAACTGTTTACATATTTTGATTAAGTGAGACAGTTTTTTGTTTTGCCCATAAGGAGATGTGGCATTGAATATTGCTCAAGTAGAGGACTCTTTTTCTTTAGTGGATTGAGCGCAAAAATTCTTTAGCAAACAAATGAATTTTTGTGCAGCCCTGGATAAATAACGATTTTTACGCCAAATGACAATAGCTATGCGGGATGGTTTTTCGATAAGCGATGTATAGCAAGGTGCCAACTTAGGCTGCACAGATTGGATTAATGTGTGAGGTAAAAGTGTGACGCCGATACCTGCTCCAGCAAGCGCCTGTGCAGCATCCATGCTTTGTGTTTCCAGTTTGATCTGAGGAGAAAAACCAGCTTGACGGCATAATTCAAGTAATGTGCAATGCAATTTTTGACCCTGTTCCATCAGAATGAAAGGAGTGTTTTTTAATTTTGATAAATTAATTATTGGCGGTTTTGAGAAAATACCGGGAGATAGATTATATTCACGACAGATAGGGTGATACGGCGGAATGGCTAAGAGGAGTCTTTCCTTAAATAGTTCCTCATAAGAAAAATTTTTTTTGTTAATTGGCAAAAGAGAAATTGATATATCTGTTTCTCCATTTAGGGCAAGTTCTTCCAGCCGTAAAGTCGTATCTTCACATAATTCCAAGGTAATAGCAGGATATTTTTTCTGAAAATAAGGGATAAATTTAGCTAATAAATATGTACTGCGAAATGGAGAGCATCCTATTGTAATATGTCCTTGATTTAAATGCATAACGTCATCTACCTGTTGGTAGAATTGTTCACTTGAGTCAAGAATCTGCCGTGCTGTATTTACATATAATTCACCGATATAAGTTAACTTTAAAGGAGTTACACTTCTGTCAAATATAGGAGCACCAATTTTTTTTTCTACAGTCAATAATAATTGACTTAAAGATGGTTGTGATATATAGAGTTTTTTTGCCGCCAATGAAATGTTTTTTTCTTCAGCTATTTTTAGGACATAACGTAATTGTCTATATTCCATAAATATAAGCGACCTCCATAGGCTTTATACTATGATAATCATAATAAAACAAGTATTTTACTTATATTATATTATAATCTACAATAATTTCATAGAAATATTTATTTTTTTCTATAAAAACTAAATATTGAAATAAATTTAATGCATTAGAGGTGATAAGATGAATCGTTTAGTACGAGGCAGCATCGTATTGGTATCATTAATGTTGATATGGTTGCTTCCTGTTCCTGCTGGTCTTACTGTAGAAGCATGGCATATATTTGCCATTTTTGCAGCTGTAATTTTAGGATTTATTTTGCAGCCAATGCCATTGGGAGCAGTCGCATTGGCAGGTGTTACTTATCCGGCACTTATTGGATTATTGAAACCATCAGAAGTACTTGCCGGTTTCAGTAATACAACAATATGGCTTATAATATCGGCGTTTTTATTTGCAAAAGGTTTTATCAAAACAGGTCTGGGGAAACGTATTGCTTACAAATTAATTTTTTGGTTTGGCAGTAGTAGCTTGAAACTCAGTTATACGCTTGTTATCAGTGACTTCATTATTAGCCCGGCGACACCCTCAAACACAGCACGGTCTGGGGGGATAATGTTTCCTATTGTGAGAAGTCTGGCATCGGTATTTGATTCAGAACCAGGCCCCACTGCCCGCAAGATAGGGGCGTTTCTTTTAGCTGTTTCCTTTCAGGCTGATGCGCCTATTGCAGCAATTTTTTTGACTGCATGCGCACCGAATCCCCTGATGGCTACGTTAGCTAAACAAACTGCAAATTTAGATATTACGTGGGGCCTTTGGGCGATAGCGGGTATTGTACCGGGGATTATTTCTATTATTGTAATTCCCTTCTTCCTTTATCGGACATATACACCAGAAATAAAAGATACACCTGAGGCACAACAGCTTGCGGGAAAAGAACTTAAAAATATGGGTGAAATGACACATAATGAAAAAATTATAAGCGGTGTTTTTATCGGAGCACTGCTCCTCTGGAGTACATCACAATATACACATATAGATGCCACAATAGTTGCCTTACTGGGAGTGTCGGTTATGCTGATATTTCATGTACTCGAGTGGGAGGATGTTATCAGTGAAAAGGGCGCATGGGATAGTATGATGTGGATGGGAGGAATCATCGGTCTTGCTGAGGCACTAAATAAATCGGGTTTTATTCAATGGTTCGCCCAAAATGTTACACAATCATTGAACGGAGTGTCTTGGGTAATAACACTTGGTGTACTTTTTCTTGTATATCTTTATAGTCACTATGCATTTGCAAGTCTTTCCGCTCATGCAACTGCTATATATGCCCCCTTTTTAGCAGTTGCCGTTGCAGCAGGTGCACCGCCTTATTTTGCTGCAATTGGTCTTGCTGTACTTTCAAATCTTATGGCAGGACTTACTCATTATGCTACAGGAGCTGCGCCGGTCTATTTTGGTGCAGGATTTATAGGCCAGAAAGACTGGTGGAGAATTGGTTTCACATGTTCAATAATAAATTTCATCATTTGGATCGGTATTGGTTCGCTTTGGTGGAAACTTATTGGTATTTGGTAGTAATTAATTTTACTAAAGAGGGATGGTATTATGATAGAAAAAGAAGCCGCAGAAAAAATTACGGATACGATGGTAAAATTTATAGATTATACGGGTAAATGTTTGCCCGATGATGTGCGTGGAAAACTTGATGAACTTAGCAGACAGGAAACTATTCCACTGGCAAAAATAATTTATGATACAATGATGAAAAATCAAAAACTTGCGATAGATTTGGATAGACCAAGTTGCCAGGATACAGGAGCTATACAATTTTTCATAAAATGCGGTGCGAAATTTCCTTATATTGGAGAGCTGCCGGCGTTATTGAAAGATGCCACAATGCGTGCAACCAAAGCAGCACCTCTCAGACATAATTGTGTGGAAACTTTTGACGAATATAATACAGGTAAAAATGTGGGAACAGATATTCCCTCAATTTTTTGGGATATTATACCTGATACCGATAAACTTGATATTAACACTTATATGGCAGGTGGAGGATGTTCTCTGCCCGGAAAAGCTATGGTATTAATGCCGGGAGAAGGATATGAGGGTGTCACGAAGTTTGTACTGGACCAAATGACGACGTATGGACTAAATGCATGTCCGCCGCTTTTGGTCGGAGTCGGCATTGGAACCTCTGTCGAAGTTGCAGCTGTGCTGTCTAAGAAAGCACTCATGAGGCCTTTGGGATCACATAATAAGAATGCACGTGCAGCTGAAATGGAAAAACTTTTAGAGGAAGGTATAAATAAAATAGGACTTGGACCACAGGGACTCATGGGGAAAAATTCCGTAATGGGTGTCCATATTGAGAATGCTGCACGTCATCCATCCGTTATAGGTGTGGCTGTAAATGTGGGTTGTTGGTCTCATCGCCGCGGACATATTGTGTTTGACCGTGAACTGAATTATGTTATCGACTCACATTCGGGGGTGAATTTTTAATGGATAAAAAAATATTAACAACACCAATTCAGGCAGAAGATCTTGAAGATATAAATGTAGGAGATATTATATATCTTAACGGATATATCACGACTTGCCGTGATGTCGCACACAGAAGGCTCATTGAAGAAAAACGTGATCTGCCTATTGATATTCGTGGAGGAGCAATTCTACATGCAGGGCCAATAATACGTACATTGGATGAAGATAAATATGAAATGGTTTCGGTAGGACCTACAACCAGCATGCGTATGGAAAAATTTGAAGAAGAATTTATAAAAAAAACAGGTGTTCGGTTGATTGTCGGCAAAGGAGGTATGGGGAAAGGCACTATGGCAGGATGCCAAAAGTATAAGGCATTACATGTGGTTTTTCCTGCCGGATGTGCTGTAGTAGCTGCGAAATGTGTAGAATATATTGAAAGTGCAAAGTGGAAGGACTTAGGGATGCCCGAAACACTTTGGACCTGTAAGGTAAAAGAATTCGGGCCGCTTATAGTATCAATAGACACACACGGACGCAATCTTTTTGAGGAAAATAAGATTATTTATGATAAACGAAAAGATGAAGCGTATAAAGAAATATGCAAGCATGTAAGCTTTATAAAATGAGAGGATATATTATGTTTTTCCCTCTGAGTAATCAGAGGGCTTTTTTCTTTGCCAGAACATGAGCCGGGATATTTCGCGTGAAATGAACTTTACACTGACTTTTAACTATTATATTTTTTGGGTATGAAATACTTTATAATAATGTTCCAGCGTATCTGCCATGCCCTGCTCTATAGAATCTCTTACTTCAAAATAGTTTTCAGGCAGATTTTGTCTTAACCTGGTATAAGCATTAACTATAAAATCAGTATAGATATTTATCTTAGCTATACCGCCAAGTGCACATTTTTCCAAATTTTCGTAACCTGAAGATGAACCTCCGTGCAGTACCAATGGCACATCTATATGTTCTGCTAATTCGCCCAGTCTGGCAAAATTTATTTTTGGCGTTCCTTTATAAAGGCCGTGTGCAGTGCCTATAGAGACGGCCAGACTGTCAAGACCGCTCTGTTCAGCAATTTTTTTTGCTTCGTTAACAGTCGTATAAATACTATTATCACCAAGGTCAGTTTCTCCCTGTCCAACATTTATGCCCGTCCCTACATGACCTATTTCTGCTTCTACTGTTATATTATGCCTGTGGGCGAACATGACGACCTTTTTTGTTATTTCTATATTTCCTGCAAGATCATGCATTGAAGCGTCAATCATTACTGATGTAAAACCAAGTTCCACGGCTCTTTCTATAAAGGCAAGATCCATTCCGTGATCCAAGTGTAAAGCCACTGGGACGGAAGCCTTCTTTATATACAATTTTCCTAGAAGTGCGGCTTCCTCTATATCTAGATATATTGAGTGTGCTTGTGCATATGATAATATCAAAGGCAGTCCCAATTTTTGGGCAGTTCTTATGTGTGTTCTAACCGATAATTGGTCGACAAAATTTGCCGATGGTATTGCAAAACCCCGCTTCTTTGCCTCTTGCAGCATCTCTTTTGTTGATACAAGCATATTATTACCTCTTTTTATAGTTTTATTCGATTATTTATTTTGCCCATAATGATCAAAAATTTTGATAGCCTGACTGATTTGTTCTTTGGTCAGAAAGGCTATATCACTACTGACAGCTCTGGCGGAAAGATAGGTTTTAGCGGCTTCTTCCAAATAAACACAGGAGCAGAGTGCCTGTTTCAAATCTGTTCCTACGGATATTACGCCATGATTTTTTAATATTACCGCCAATTTTTCTCCAATATTTTTTACGGTTTCCACACCCATTTGTTTGCTGGCTGCAGAGCTGAACTTACAGACTTTCACACTGCCCTTGACGGCATTTGCCAATGTCGTAAGAACGCATGGTAATTCATCGGCAACAAGACCGACTGCAGTTGCGTATGGCTGGTGTGTATGAATAATTGAGTTAATATGAGGCATATTATTATATATATACAATAATGCTATTGTATCAACTGAAGGACGTCTTGTACCTTCTAAAATTTTTCCGTCAATGTCCATCATCAGAATATCGTCTGCCGTGAGTTCTTCATACACCATTCCTGAAGGAGTCACCAGGATTTCTCCCGAGGGCATGCGCCAGCTTACATTCCCGCCTGAAAGGGCAATAAGACCATAACGATCAATTTTTATACCCGTATCAATAATTTGCTGCTTTTCTTCTTCAAACAATTTATCTTCCCTCCACATGTGAACACCGATTACCTGCAATGCTTTTCAATGATTCAGGATGTATCCTGTTTTCAAGATTTGTTATATATTTATACAGAGCATTGCCATTGTTAAAACTGTTTGCATTAAACCAAAATCGTCCTTTACCGAATAATGGTTTATTTATTCTAATGAACATATCTCTTGAATATCTTGATTCCCTTACTTTAAAATATTTTATGCTGCAGTAACTATAGTACTGAACTCTTCCCATAGAATAAAATGAAATGTAATCATCAGCTATGATAATTTTATCAGGATAACTGCCGGCAAAAAAAGTATTATAAACAGTATACAGAGATATTATTCCCGCCAAAAGGCAAAACGTGCTGTATTCTGGATAAATAAATAATACTGTCATACAAGCTGTTAATCCGCATACAGAAGTTGCTGCAGGAATTAAAATCCGAAAAATAAATTCTTTTTTCGAACAAATATATATTTTCATAATATTAAACACCTAATTATCATTTACTGCATGTAGTTCGTCAGCTTCTTTCATAATTCTTTTTCTGTTCATCACGGCCATTATTAATGCTACTGCTGCCAATATACATACACCGATCACACCTATATCGCTTAAATGAACAATAGCCCATGTAAGTGGATTAGCTCCATCACAAATACTTGAAATAGCCATAGCTCCTTCCGGCATTTTAAATTTGGCGTTTATTGCCGCTGTGGTCATCAATGGTGAGAGATTCGTAGCAATCAGAAGGCCTGCTGCTATGGTTAAAATGCCTGTCACTAATGCTCTGAAACCGTTGCCGTTTACCATCGGTATTATCAATACAAACATAAAAGGTATGACTGCGAGATCAGCAAAGGGAAGAACTTTGTTTCCCGGAAGTATAACTGCCATAAATACTGTCAATGGTACGAGAATAAGTGAAACTGCCAGTGTTATCGGATGACCTATCCCTATCGCCGAATCAAGGCCGATATAAATCTTACCTCTGTTTTTAAATCTTTTTTCTATGAACTCAGAAGCTGCATCTGATATAGGCAGCAGTCCTTCCATCAGCATTGCCGCCATTTTAGGAATAAGTACAAGAACTCCGCCGAGTGTTATACCAAGAGTGAGTACAGGACCTATATCATACCCGGCAACTATACCTATAATCAAGCCCAGTACACTTCCCACTAAAACAGGCTCTCCGAACACACCAAACTTATTTTGTATTTTATTGAGATCAATATTTATATTCCTCACCACGGGAATCATATCTATCATTTTATTAATTATTAAAGCAATTGGAACATATGCTCCGCTGAAGCCATGTGGCAGCGATATTCCCGCCAGATCGTTGGTTTTTTCCAGTGCCGGTGCAGTATAATCTGCTATGACCATTATTATTATCATATTCAATACAGCTGCTATAATGCCAAATATCTGGCTGTCAGTGATTATCGCAACCAATGCACCGGTGAAAGCAAAATGCCAATAATCCCATATATCGACATCCACCGTCTGTGTCGTATTCGTAAGTAGCATAATAATATTTATCAGCAAACACAACGGTATTATTACCGTTCCTACCGTAGATGCAAAAGCTATAGCCGCCGCTGCCGGCCAGCCTACGTCAATTACTGACAGACTCAAGCCATATCTTTCCACCATCTGCTGTGCCGCCGGACCGAGATTTGAGCTCATAAGACCAATTACCAGATTCAACCCGATAAATCCTATACCTACGGTCAACCCTGCTCTTATTGCTTTTCCTACACCTGTTTTCAGGATGACTCCAAGAATAAATATTATTATGGGCATCATTACTGACGGTCCCAGACCTTGCACAAATTTAAAAGCAGCCAATACAGTATCCATTATTTTCCGCCTTTCTAATTTATCAATTATTATTTTTTCAGTTCAGTAAAAATTTTTTTTACAGTATCTTCAAGACCCCGTCCCGTTAAAAAAGCAATTCCCATTATAAAGGGACATTTTACCTCGGAAACCATTGTGGTGGCCACACACAAATCAAAACTTGATGATTTTGAAGGCACTTCTGCAATTTTGCACTGAGCTAATTCATACTGTCCCTTAAAACCATTATCATCAAGAATTTTTTTCATTTTACTCAATACTGCGGTAGAGGTGCAAACACCGGCGCCGCATGCTACAAGAATTTTTTTCATAATTTTCTCCTACTTTCTTAAAAGTATCTTAAACTTATTTAATAACTCATTCTTTGATTCGCTTTGAATTAAACTTGTTAATACACCATTTTTTTGAAATTCAGTCATCAATGTCTGTAAAAATTCTACTTGGCTATGGGCGGCTTTTATTGCCAGCATAAATATTATTTCTACATTCACTTTTGTCCCAGGTGTGCCCATTTCCTGAAAACTCAAAGGATTTTTTAATACTGCAATACTCACTGCAGGTAAATTGACATGCTGTGTATCGGTATGCGGAATAGCTATTCCTGCTTCGTCAAATTGTAGTCCTGTGCAAAATTTTTTTTCTCGTTCTAAAATAGCTGATATAAAACTTTCTTTTACAACTCCTTCCTTATTCAAATTTGCAGCCATTTTTTTTATCGCATCCATGTCATTCTCAGCCTCAAAATCCATAAATATATATTTAGGATCTATATGCATATCCAATGAGTTGTCATCTTGGAATATCATTAAAATACCTCCTGATTTTTTATTTTTTTAATTCTGTAATCAATGTTTCAAACAGAGGTGATTTTAATAGATTTTCACCGCTGTTTCCTTCTATGAAATTATCATATATTTTTTTGAATATACTTTCCCAAACGCTATGGAGTCTCTGTGGTATTCCCAATAAAAATACTATCTGCACCTTTTCCTTATTCCATAAAACAGGATCCCTCAAAATCGCTGCTGCTATCGCCGGTTTTTCCATATTATTTTCCAAAGGATGAGGAATTGCTATAAAATTAGAAAACTCGGTAGAAGCCATATTTTCTCTGTCAAAAATCGACTTTTTAATTTTTTTGTCAATGTAGCCTGCCTTAATCATATTGTCAGCTATTTTTTCAATAACTTCATTTGATGATGTTGCATTTAAAGAAGAAAAAAATAAACTTTTCTTAAAAAATTCATCATAATTAATATCATTTTTTTCAGATGAGACATTGTTTATTCTTTTTTCTATCTTTGCAAGATCATATTCCGTCATTATAGGCTCTACACGAATTATCTTATCTGATTTTATATGTTCTACCGGTACTGTCGTAAATATAAAATCAGTGTCATTTATTGTCTGACTGTTAAGTTCATAACAGCTCATTACTTTTTTTATCTGCAATATACCGCCAAATCTTCTCTGCAGTTTGCTTTTCAGCAGCAGAGCGGCAGAGAGACCTGTTCCGCAGACAATAACAGCTGTTTTGCCCATTTGATTATTAAGCTTATTACGTTCCAGAGCGGCTCCGAAATGAATAGCCAAAAATCCTATTTCGTTTTCATTGGTTTTTACATTTTCTTCCCGCTCCATTATTTCACTGGCTATCACTGCCATATCAAATGCCAGAGGATAATTATTCTTAATTGAATGTAAAATATCATTTCGTATATTCATATTAAATCTTAGTCTGCTGATTGCGGCTATCAAATGGATCATTATACCGGAAAACAGTTCATCGTCATCAAATAAATTTATTCCGATGGTTTCTTTTATTTTCAATAAAATATCATTAATCAATTTTTGAAAATCATCTCTGTTTTTCGATGATTCGATAAATTTTTGACTGGCAATAAAATGCTGCGTCAAATAATATATTTCATTATTAATATCCACACCAAGCTGTTCTTCAACAATATTAAGTATTTCAGCCGCCGGCAAAAAATACGCTGACTGTTTTAACTTCATACGTTCATTTTCAGTGTATTCTACCGTATTTTTTTTACCTGAGCGTCGCATAGTTATGATAATATGAACCAGCAAATTCTTAAAAGCTATATCAGTCAAATGAATATTATGCTGTAGAATCACTTTCAGCAAAATATGTTTTACCGCTTCAATCTCCTGTCTGGGAAATATATCATTAAAAAATTTATTATTCGACAAATTTAATAACTCGTCTCGATTAAAAACATATTCGGATATGCAATATCTTATCTGTGCCTCATTGCCATTTATCTTTATACCGTTTTTCCTATCGGCAGTAAGTTCAAGATTGAAGCGGGCAACACTCCTTTTTATATCACCGAGATACTTTTTTAACGTTGACAGACTGATAAATAATTCATCAGAGAGGTCTTCCTGTCTGACTACTTTGTTGTGCAATGAATTCAGCAAAATTCTGGCAATGATAAAAGATATACGATCGTTATAGTCTGAAGGAACGATATTTATTCCCTTGTAATCCCTAGATGCATTAATGGAATGTTCATCAATGAAATTTTCGTATTTTTTTTCATCATCAACAATCAATAAATATCCACTGCCCGTTTCAGCAGTGATATGTGCTCCTTTATTCTTTAGAAAACAAGCAACCTCTTTCATATCGGTTCTTATCGTGCGACTGCTCACCCCAATCGAATCTGCCAGATGTTTTCCTGTAATAATTTTGTTACTCTTATTAAGCAATCTCAAAATATGCAAAATTCTTTTATTTTGAATAACCATTTTTATATCCTCCAATATTGTCATTATATAAATATTATTATGATAATTCCAGCTATTAAATTTCCTTAACCTGCGGAAATAAAAGATTTTCTTTTATAGTATCATATTCGTAATATCGGTTATGGATAGTAAAATGTATACGAATCTTTGGATTGAGTTGAAGAGTTGTATATGACGTGCTTTTACAATAAAATGTTATTTTTCTGAGAAATAAACTTTGAACAACAATGATTTCACCGCTTAGTACGAATAGCTTTTTGGCAGTAATAGTAATTTTACATTTAATCCACATTTTTGATTAATTATGCGGAACGCAAATAAATAACAAAAACAGCCAAGCTTTAAAATAGCGCTGGCTGTTTTTGTTGCAGCATTTAAAAAAAGCAATTTATCCCCAATTTTTCAACTGCCCAATATCTGGTGTTTTATGGAACTATTTTTCATATATTTCTTTGTATTTGCCACTTTGGTAAAGATGTTCTAGGTAGCATCTAAAAAAATGTGTAAACCTCCAAAAACAGGTGTAAAGTAAAAATATCTGAACATGGAGGCTTTACTTATGAAAAAAAGACAGCAGTAAACTAAGGGAAATAATCGCCGAACATGTCGTCAAAAGCATGACTGATATCCATGAATTCATCAAAATGCTCACTGCCGAAAATGATGATAAACCAAATTAAGAGAAAATCCTCAATACGACCATTCCTGTAGATACTCCCTAACAAGCAGTGCAAGCGCTATTTAGTAGAGAACCTCAAAATATTCAAATTATGTAGGTTCTATATATCCGATATAACTCTATTTTCATTCAATCGAAGTAAAGTTTTTAAAGGGCATCACTTTTACAAGCAATCCCCTTAAAATATATTACTATTAATTTTATATTAGCTTTTAGGGTTTACACAAAACTTGAAGAACTCTCGAGTATAGACTTACGACCTCCTACGCTATCACAGGAGGTCGTTTTCGCTGTTCACAAATATAAGATTTTTTATTCATGCCCTGTCATCATGCGGTGAATGCATTTTGACGATACTTACTTATTAATTTCTTCTTGGTAAAAAGAAATTTTACTATCAAGATTTTTTAAGTATTCTGCCCATTTTCTTTGTTCGCGAAGAATGTATACTCTATGTTCTTGAAGCATTGCCAAGCGTTCGGGCATGGTAGAATCTCCTTCGTAGCGAAGTTCAGCATATTTTTCGATATCTTTAAGGAGCATACCGGTATCTTTTAATCGCTTTATAAAAAAAATCCAACTAATGTCATTTTCGGCGTAACAGCGTCTGCCTATCCTGTCACGGCTGACGCGCAATAATCTTTTTTTTTCATAATAGCGTAAAGTATACTCACTTATATTTGTTTTTTTAGATAATTCTCCAATTGTCATATATTATATCTCCTATAAAAAATATTGACTTACAGTATAGTCTAAGTAATACAGTTATATTGTAATAATCTAAGGAGGTAACTGCAAATGGAAAAAACACGATTTGAACGCGGTATGGAGCAATTAAAAAGTATTGATGGATTAGGCGGAGAAAAAGTTATTGAATCATTGGAGGATATATCTCCAGATCTGGGAAGGTATATCGTAGAATTTGCATTCGGGGATATTTATACAAGAAACGGGCTGAATTTGCAAGAAAGGGAGCTTATAACAATTACCAGCCTGCTTACTGCCGGTGGATGTGAGCCGCAGCTAGCAGTTCACATTAATGGAGCGTTAAATGTGAAAATTCCACCACAAAAAATAATAGAGACTTTTTTGCAATGTATTCCATATACAGGTTTTCCAAAAGTATTAAATGCTGTGTTTGTGGCCAAAAAGATATTCAAGGAAAAGGGGTTACGGATATTATAAAAAAACAGCTTAATATATGCAAGATAAATATGAAGACACAAAAATTATTTTGCCGCCACAATATCAATTTCGAAATTTGCCCCACCGGGCAGACGGCTGACCTCCATACATGATCTGGCGGGATAGGAGACAGTGAACATTTCCTGATAGACACGATTGATAACAGGAAAATCATCTAAGTCAGTCATATATATATTGACTTTAATTGCTCTTTTCAGACTTGAACCGGCCTGCTTAAGAACGATTTCAGCATTTTTTATTGCCTGTCTGACCTGAGATTCTATATCAGAAGGAATTTTACCTGTGGCAGGATCTATGGCTATCTGTCCGGATATAAATACCAGATCGCCATAGATCATTGCCTGTACATAAGGACCTATTATAGTAGGGGTGTTTTCGTCCATTATGCTTTGTAAGGATTTATCATATTTATTTTCCATTAATTTTATTCTCATGTCATTTTGTATATTTGCCATGAGGCCCCTTTCTTCTTATTATGCATAGACAGACAGTGCCTGGAGAAAATCTTCCACCAGATCGCCGCTGTTTTCAATGCCAACGGAAATACGCATCATACCGTTGGTAATACCGATTTTTAAGCGATCCTTTTCCGGCATATCATAATGAGAGGACAGGACCGGATAAGACAGTGTGGTACGATAACCACCGAGTGTCATTGCGTAATGGGCAAGATTCAGCCTGCGCATGAAAGCATTCATTTTTTTCCTGTCTTCCGGTAAAATAATGCTCATCATACCGCCGAAGCCGTTGGTGAATAATTTGCTGGCCAATTCATATTGTTTATGGGATTTTAATCCGGGATAATTAACTTTTTCTACATATGGAGATTCTTCCAGTGCCTCTGCCAGTTTCAGGGCATTTGCCATTTGTTTTTCGACACGCAGATGTATAGTTCTCATACCGCGTGAAACGAGCCATGAAGTAAAAGGGTCTGCTGTGCAGCCGGTAAGAATCTGCATTTTATATGCCTGCGCTATCAGTTCACTTTTACCGACGATGGCGCCGCATACGGCATCACTGTGCCCGTTGGCAAACTTGGTCAGGCTGATGACTGTCAGATCAGCATTATGCTCAAGCGGTCTGAAACCGACTGCGGTCATAAAGGTATTATCAACCACAAGAAAGGCATTATTAGCATGAGCAATATTGCCAAGCTCATCGATATCAGCAACAGTAATCATTGGATTAGCAATTGTTTCTGTATAGAACAGCTTTGTATTAGAACGAATATTTGCCTTTACCATGTTAAGGTCTGTGAAATCGGTAAAAGTGGTTTCTATACCGTAATTTTTCATTATCTCTGTGAATATTTCTATCGTTTCACCATATAGTGTCTGGTCAGCGATAATATGGTCTCCCGCCTTAACTATAGAGATGATCGAAGTATAGATAGCTGCCATTCCTGATGAACAGACGATTGTATCATCACCGTTTTCTGCCTGTGTGAGCAGTTCTGCCAGAGCACTGCGATTGGCATTGCGATTGCGGTTATAACAAAATCCTTTTTCTTTATATCTTTGTTCAAGATCATCTAAGTCCTCTACATTAAAAGCTGTGGTCATATAGATGGGCATAGCTTCTGGATTGGTCACCGGATAGCGGGTGTATGCGCCGCTGCGTAATAATTCAGTTTCAAAAGAAAATTTTTTATTTGTTTCTTTAAACATTATGAATACCCTCCTGTATTTTCTACAACGGCAGTTTATTGTTTTGGGAAGACAATATCTTGCTTAGAAATGCTTTTGTACGTTCTTTTTGAGGGTGAGAGAAGAGCTCCTGCGGAGAATTTTCTTCAACGATGTATCCTCTGTCCATAAAAATAATACGGCTGCCGACTTCACGGGCAAAACCCATCTCATGTGTTACTACTACCATAGTCATACCCTCTTTAGCCAGATTCTGCATGACTGTTAAAACTTCACCGACCATTTCAGGATCAAGTGCTGAGGTAGGCTCATCAAAAAGCATAATGTCGGGTTTCATGGCCAGCGCTCTGGCTATGGCTATGCGCTGTTTTTGACCGCCTGACAGATCGTCAGGGTAAGCGTCAGCTTTATTGGCAAGTCCTACTTTGGTTAAAAGCTGTGAGGCTGTTTCATAAGCTGTATCGCGGGATTCTTTTTTTACTTTTATCGGCGAGATCATGATATTCTCCAGAACGGTCATATGCGGGAATAGATTGAAGTCCTGAAAAACCATACCGATTTTTTGGCGTATTTTATTTATGTCTACTTTAGGATCAGTTATGTCCTGCGCATTGATATAGACATGACCGCTGTTAATGGTTTCGAGTTTATTCAAACAGCGAAGAAATGTTGATTTACCGGCTCCTGACGGGCCTATGAGCACGACGACTTCTTGAGCTTTAACAGTTAGGCTGATACCTTTTAAAATGACATTTTCATCAAAAGATTTTTTCAGATCTTCTATTTTTATCATTTTACGGGCACCTTCTTTTCGAAATGTTTGAGTATAAAATTGGCGGTAAGAGTGAGTATAAGATAGATTAACGCCACAGATACATAAGATTCCCATACACGGTAATACTGGGCATTCATTGACTGAGCCCAATACATCAATTCTGGAGTAGCTATGGTCGAAGCAAGCGAGGAATCCTTGATAAGACTGATAAATTCATTACCCAATGCAGGAAGAATGCGGCGTATTGCCTGCGGAAGTATGATATAGCGCATGGACTGAATTTTAGTCATTCCCAGAGATCGTGATGCTTCAGACTGTCCTCGGTTTATCGATTGGATACCGGCACGGATTGTTTCGGCGATATAGGCCCCGGCATTCATAGATAATGCCGCAATAGCTGAGACAATACCATTGGCTTCACCAAAAAGAGCGGGAATAACACCAAAATAAATGATAAGTATTTGCACGAAAAGAGGAGTACCACGAAAAAAACCTACATAAGCCTTGAAAATAAAAGCAATAAATTTATTTTCAAGCAGTTCTCCTATGGCAATAAATAATCCCATCAGTGAACCAAGAAAAACTCCTGCTAAAGATAGGCCTATAGTCAATAATGTTCCCATGAGAAAAAAATGGGAGTATTCCGCAATGATATCGAAGCGAAAATCCATCATTTATATGTCCTCCTTCAAGATTATTTTTGCTGTGCCTTAAGTTCATCCAGATTTGGTGCGGTTTTAAACCATTTTTGATAGATTTCAGCATATTTATCATTATTAATGATATGCTGGAGTGATTCATTCATCTTCACAGCCAGATCACTCCCCTTAGGGAACATTATGCCAAAATATTCGGGAGAAAAATTTTCTTTGTCTTCAATGATTTTAAGTTGTTCATCAGGATTTTCCTGAATAAAAATCTTGTTTGCAGTGTCATCGCCGACAACCGCTTTAGCGGTGCCGTGAAGTAATTCTATATAAGTCAGCCCGCCTTTTATTTTCTTGATATGTTCATCATTTTTGCCCATCAGTTTTTCCACGGCCTCCTGCCCGGTGCTGCCACTTTGTACGGCTACCACTTTATCTGTCAGATCACGGGCGCTTTGGATATTGCTGCCATCCTTAACCACTATGGACTGTCTGGAAATAAAGTAAGGATTGGAGAAATCATATGTCTGTCTGCGGTCATCAGTAATGGTAATACCTGCAATTGCTGCATCAGCTGATTTGTCCTTGATCTGAACAAACATCGGATCCCAGCCCACATCCTGAACTGTACAGTCATATCCGGCATCTGCGGCCAGCGCATTAATAAGATCAATATCAAAACCAACTACTTTACCATTGTCCACATATTCAAAAGGATTCCATTTTGCGTATGTGACTACTTTGATGTTTTTCTTGCTGTCCGCCTGGCCGGCAGAAGAACCGCAGCCGGTCATAAGTAATCCGAAAAGGGATAGAATGATCCCTGCAATAATAAATTTTTTCATTTAGTATGCACTCACTTTCTTTTAAAAGGTTGACGATATATATTGCAGAAAAATAATGTGAAGAAAACCCTCCTTAAAATAAACAAAAAGATGTTTCGGAAAATTTTCAAAAAAGAAAACTACCCAAAACATCTTTGTTTTGTCTGTTATTAAACTAAAGTCAATAATAAAAATACAGCCGTTAAACAGGTGGCAGATATTTACTGCAAAAAGTCTGTCAATCTGCTATGGACACATCATAATCTCTATATTTGATACAGAGTCAACAAGAAAATAAAATTATTTTTGCCAGATAAGAATATAGATGCCGCAGATGACTGCTGCGAGTCCGATAATATCGGAACTGCTGATGACCTCACCTAAAATTAGGTTGCCGAAGATAAGTCCGGTGAAAGGTGTGACATTGTTGAATACAGCACCCTTGACACCGATGAGTTCAATGCCCTTATTCCATGCCAGCATGGCTAAAACACCGCCGAAAATAACAACAAATATATATGAAAGCACAGATGTCATATTCGGTACTGTCCAGCTTAAATTTCCTATGCTTAAGATGTAGGGAATAAAAGTGCCTATCCCGGTAAAGCTTGCCAGAGCGGTGACTTGTAATGGCGGCAGGTTTTTCAGAACATAACGGCTGGCTATGATATAAACAGACCAGGACACTTCATTGATAAAGAAAAGCAGATCACCGATGTTAAGAGATTCGTACCAAATATTGCCTATATTGCCTTTGGTCAGCATAAATATGACACCAAAGAAGGAAAGCAGGATGCCGCCCCACTGCAATAAAGAAAGCTGATCCTTGAGAAATATTCTGGCCAGAAATGCTGTAATGGCAGGGACTGCAGCACTGAATAAGACACAGTGGAAAACAGGAGCGTAGCGCAGGCCCTCATATTGAGAAATGCTGCAAATGGTGGTTCCGGTAAGTCCCATTAATATTAAAATAGACCATTCTTTTTTTGACAGCGCAGGCCATAGATTCATATTTTTGACTTTTATTAATGCAAAATAAAAAAGCAGCATAGCAGCAGAGCGAAAAAGAATTATGGTAGATGTCGAATATTGCAGCAATAGCATTTTTAAGGCGATCGGCTGTATTCCCCAAAAAAAAGTGGCGGAAATCAGAGGCAGAATTTTCCCGATATTAGTCAAGTGGCATCATCCTCGATAGGTAATATTTCGGCAAACCTTTTATATTCATCTGCCAAACGCAGAAACTTTTTTCTGTTGCCGGGAGAATCATCAGGGAAACCCTGTCTGTAGCAGTCAGAAAGACGCAGATAATATTCACGGCAGGGCGATTTTTCGGCAGCTCGCAATATTCTGCCAAGACGCCATGAGTAGGCCTGTACTAATTCTGTATGATCAGGATAATCTTTTTTATATAGGTGAAATAAATCTTCCATGGCGAAGACGGCTCTTTCTTCACCCATATCATAGGCTTTGCGCAGATAAAAAACAGCGTTTGGCAGATCTTTGGCAAAGGATTTTCTGTCATCAATAAAAAATAAACCCTGCTCATAAAGTGCAGCTTCGATTTTTTCTGAACAGTTTGCAAATAAGTACCAGATATGTTCTTCGTCTTTAAGGGAATCTGAACCGTAAAGATAACACATGCCTATGTAATAACGGTGACGGGCCTCTTTTTCGCTGGCAGATTTAAGCAGTCTGCCGAAGCAGCTTGCGGCTTTCCGTTTATCTGTGGCAGTACCGTAGCCGTGCATAAAGCACCAGCCAAGCTTGAATAAAGCACCGATTTCTTCATTTGCTGCGTGTTTATAGGCAGCAAAGGCCTTGCGAAATTCGTACAAGCGAAAAGCGTATTCACCATAGAGAAAGAATTCAGCAGCTGTTTCAGGCGGATGTACTAGCCAATGAAGTGTAGCCAAACGTCCTTTTTCATGCTCATTATCTGTATAAAAACTCATGCGGTACTCCTTAAAAACCTTTGTCAGCACATGGCCCGGAGCTGCACACGGGGCAGCCCTGCTGATCATCACGTATATTTTTTCCATCCAGATAGGCATTACAGCGAAACCTGTCGAAAAATTCTTCTGTAAGAGCACCACTGGGGCATTTTTCTGCACAAACCCGGCATTTCCCGGATTTGTAATAAAGACAGTATGATGAGGACGGACGCGTGGATGGCGGTATGGCTGCGTTTATGATCACGCTGCCCAGTCTTCCCGCGGTGCCGAGACGTGTGATAAGCAGATGATTAAGACCAAATGTACCGATTCCGGCAATAACGGCGGATGCTTTGTGGGCCCAGTGCCCTGTGAGCGAAATAGAATCAAAATTTTCTGTCGGCGGGTCCATTGCTCCTTTGATATTAAGAGCAGACATTTTTATCAGGATGTTTTTGCCAATTTTTTCGAGTAATTCGTTCGTGGTGTCGTAGTATTGCGACCACATGGGAACAATATGCTGCTTTTGTCTGATGGCATGTATCAAAGATAATGGAAACGGGATAAAATAGACAATAACTGTTTTGGCGTCCGGCAGCATTTCTTTTGGATGAAACTGTCTGGCGCCGATTTTGTCGTCCAATGTGGCATAGAGAGGATCATCAGCTGCCGCATAGCCTATTATCGGTTCACGATATTCGAGAAAATTATTTGTTACTTCAGTACGGACGATTTTTTCGATTGTATGCGATAGTTTCATAAAATTTTCTCCTGTATAGGATCAGTCTGAGAAGACACTCAGTGCCTGAGTGAAATCCGCTATGAGATCGTCAGCTTCTTCAATGCCGACAGATATACGCATAAGACCGTAAGATATGCCCATCTTTTTCAATTCGTCCTTTGGAACATGATGATGTGAAGAGTGAAGCGGATGAGAAAGTGTAGTCCGTATACCGCCGAGGGTAGGCGCGTAATGAGCCAGATGAAGCCGGTTCATAAAACAGTTTATTTTTGAGGGATCATCTGGCATTTCGAAGCTGAGCATGCCGGTCATAGTGTACTTGTCTTTAAAAAGCTTTTTCGCCAATTCTTTTTGCGGAAAGTTGTCCAAGGAAGGATGATTCACATGCAGGATCTTCGGATGTTTGGCCAGTGCTGCCGCCAAAAGCGCAGCATTTTTCATTTGCTTGCGGACACGCAGATCAAGTGTGTGAATGCCTCGATAAACAAGCCATGCGGCAAACGGACTGCCGGAAGTTCCGGTCAGCATGCGCACAGAATGTATGATATCAAAAATTTTTTCATCTTTTACGGTAATTGATCCGAGCAGAGCATCGCTGTGTCCGTTCATAAATTTTGTAAGACTGCTTATGACTATGTCGGCACCAAGTGCCAGCGGTTTTATCCCTATAGGCGTGGTAAAAGTATTGTCCACCATCATCAGCGCATTTTTTGTGTGGGCTATATCTGCCAGAGCGCTGATATCAGCGAGTCTGTCTGTGGGATTAGAAGCAACCTCTGTATAAACAATGCGAGTATTGCTGCGAATTGCTTTTTTTACCGCGTCAAGATCAGAAAAGTCTACAAAGTCAACATCAACATGCATCTTTTTCAGAAAGATGTTGATGGCATCGAAGGTTTCTCCGTAAATATTTTCATTGGCAAGGAAATGGTCGCCCGGGGCCAAAAGGGCAAAATACGTTGTCGTTATAGCGGCCATTCCTGATGAGCAAATAAGGGTGTTTTTGCCTTTTTCCAGGAAGGAAATCAATTCTCCCAGCGAACGCCTGTTGGGATTTCTCGTACGGATATATGTATAGCCTTTTTTATCATAAGTTTGCTGTACGTCATCAAGATCGCCCATATTGAAAGCTGTGGTCATATAAATAGGCGATGCCTCAGGCTTTAGATGCTGTGAGTAATCTTCACCCTGATATAAAATTTCTGTAGCTTCGGAAAAATTTGTGGAATCTTCCATGTTACATCCTCCTTAATATGAATGCGGATTTAACCGTCAATGCAGGAAGCGGAATCTGTACTGAGGTATGAATTAAGTCTAAAGTCTATAGCAGTTATAAAGTCAAGCTGTTTTTGCCTGTTTCGTAAAAATGGCCTCAGGCGGTATTTTATTGTAAAAATACAAACCTGGGGCCGTCAAAAAACAGTTTACGTTATTAATGCCTGAATTTCATACGGACAATGATGATATTCAATCAGACTGTCTTCATATTCATTAGCAACAGCAAAAGAAGGAGAAGGATGTTCAGCAAAAAACTTTTTTACCAGTTCAGCTTTTATGGCAGAACGATCAGTGACCCACAGACAAAGATAGAGTCCGGCCGGAAGATTCAGATACTTGCCATTGATATCATCCTCAGGTTTCTCTTTTAGATATGTGAAATATTTCTGGGGAGTGAATTTGCCGTTTAGAAAATCGGGAAAATCAATTACGTAACCATACTGGCGCCGATATGGTATATTGGCCTTATTTTTCAATTTTGCCAATCTTGTTTCGACACTTTCAATAGTATCTTGACGGAGATGGTCCACATACATCAGGTGACGTGCCTCGAACTGCAGAATATAAGGAACATTTTCTATACGGTATCGTCCAAGATAACGGAAATAATCTATGTACCATTCAATATCTTCGTAGCGTTCTACCATTTCTTTGAGTTCCCATACAAGCTTTTTTTTCTGTGCCTCAAGATGAATAAGCAGTTTTTCCGGTTTTCCGGCCCGGAGAATTTCCGCTATTTCTGCCAATGACATGCCAAGCGAGCGTAGATATTTGATACGGTCAATATAGTGAAATTGTTTAAAAGAATAGTAACGGTAGCCTGTCTCAAGGTCTATATGCTGCGGGATAACGAGGTTCATATTGGTGTAATTGCGCAAGGTTTGTACGGAAATACCCATAATTTTTGCAGTGTCGCCTATGGAATAAAGTTCCTGCATATTATTACCACATCCTTTCCTGGAAATTGAAAAGACGCATACGGCAAATTTTATGATCTGCCGTAAAGTTTTGATCAGTGGAAAAAAAGAGCACCCGCCGCAGCAGAAATTATCAGAATAAGATTGACCGATATCCGTTTCGTATAGGCAAGAAAAGCACTTGCAGCCGTGATAAAGAGCAGAATGATATCAGGACTGCTGTTGAAATATATAGTTGCAAGGACAACGATACTGAAAGTTGAAACCACAAGTACCATTCCGTCAAGTATTCCCTGTGTGGAAGGGTAAAATCTTATCCGGGCATAAAATTTTCTGACGAGAAGAATAAAAAAAGGAGGCAGTATTAAAGCTATGGCACCAAGAACAGCACCTGTCATGCCGCCCGCCAGATTGGCAAGACTGACAACCCACAAGCCATTGGGGCCGGGAGCAATCTGCCCTATGGCGATAGCTTCGGCAAACTGCTGCTCAGTAGCCCAGCCATTGGCAAGAAAATCGGCATGAAGTGACGGTAAAGGGCCGAAGCCGCCGGTAGAAAATAATACAGCTTTCAGGATAGTCAGAAAAAACAGGCACCAATAGATTATCATTTAGGCGACCTCGGTTTCTTTTTTATAATAAAGGTATAGACAAATATTCCCGAAATGCTTCCCATTATATAGAGCAGGATGACAGAAACGTGAAAAACACAATATAATATGGCCGTAGCAGTCATTATGAGTAAAAAGGAAAGCAGCGGCAGAGCGCCTTCATGGCAGCCGTGCTGCAGAATAGGTTTTATATTGCGCCAGTTAGTGACTATCGATACTCCAAAAATCGCGGCAAATGCAGCTTTCAGACCGTTCTGGACGGCGGGATACTGACTTATGTTCAAATACACTGCAGATAAAGCAAGCGTTATGGCGGCACTGGGGATGATAAGACCCAGTACGGATAAAATACTGCCGCGCCAGCCGGCAAGCTTTCTGCCGATTAAAATAGTATAAGCCAGAATATTGATACCGGGAGTGATCTGTCCGATACCGATAATAGTGGTGTACTCTGCTTCTGTAAGCCAGTGATGTTTGTATATGAATTTATCCTGGATCAGAAATTGAGTGATGGCACCGCCGCCGAAAGAAGTAATGCCAATGCTGCACCATGTAAAAAAAAGTTTTTTCATTGAAAAAGGAGAAATATCACATACTTTTTCCATATAAATATCCTTTGCGAAAGTAAAATTCGGACAGACCAGGACGAGTGTCACCGGCTGATTCCGGCATCAACGGGAAAACATCAGTATAACACCGCCTAGTACAGGCATAGCCACCATGAAAAACCTTAATACAGGCAGGGAAACCATACGGGTGAATTTTGCCCCGATGAAAGCACCCGCCATCAACCCAAGTAATGTCTGAACGAAAAGAGAAAGTTCCAGATGCCCCGAAATGAGGTAACCGAGGCCGCCGAAGGCAGATATAGGGATAATGATCATCATGGTTGTGCCCACCGCTTTATATAAGGGCAGACCAAATATAAGCAGCATGCTGAGCTGAATGAAAGCGGCAGCGCCGATACCAAAGGCTCCTGATAAAAAACCATTTATTATACCTGTAATAAGAGCGATGATCCAAAAGCGGGAAGGAGAGGAAAATGAATGATTTATATGCAAAGTACTCGTTGTAAACTGAGAGTGAAAAAGTCTTACATACAAAAGAAGTGCAGAAATAAGCATCATCGCAGCTGTGGCTGCTTTTAAATCAGCGGAAGAAATATAATTGGAAACGCCGGCACCTATAAAAGCACCGATGGCGCCGCCTATGCCCATGGCACAACCAATTTTTAAATCTACGTTGCCTTCGCGCAAATGGCTTATCGCTCCGGATAAAGTAGTAAACATCATGGTACCGAGAGCTATGCCAAGAGCTGTATGGATTTTCACACCGAAGCCGACAGTCAGAAGTGTGATTGCCACACCGGCGCCGCCGGCACCGACAAAACCTATCATCGTACCCAGTATGAGCATGGCAGCAAATATCATGTAATCGCCTCGCAATTAATATTATCAGCAAAAAAATGAAGCATCATGATACGGAACGCTTCATTAAAAACAAATCGTTGATTTTTAGTGGTCAGAAGTTTTGCTTATATCGATCCAGCCGACAGCATGCGAGTATTTTTCCAACTCAGCTGTTGTCAGTTCAATTGCACTGTTGGAACTGCCGCATGCGGGGAACACAGTGGAAAATCGTTTAAGTGATTCATCCAGATATGTTTTTATTCCTTCTTTCACGGCAAAAGGGCATACTCCGCCTATAGGATGCCCTGTCAAATTTTCGACTTCATCGGCTTTAAGCATAGCAGCCTTTTTACCAAAAAACTGTTTATATTTATGATTGTCAATTTTTTTGTCTCCGGCAACAACGATCAATATGGCTTTATCATTTAATTTTAAAGATAAAGTTTTTGCTATACGTGCTTCGTCACAATTCACCGCTCTGGCTGCCTCTGCGACGGTTGCACTTGAAACAGGAAATTCCATGACAGAATCTGCTCTGCCCAGTTGAGAAAAATAAGCCTTTACGTTATCAATAGACATTTTTACTGCCTCATTTCATACAATATGTTAACAATTATAGTGCAAAAATGTTTAAGCGTAAAGTTTATTAAATATTGGGGCATAAAAAAGATGATCTTTCATGTTTATATGGCTGCCGAAGATTTATATTATCTAAGTAAAATAGAAATTGATAATTGCACTCCTGAAAGAATGCAGTGACAGTTTATTTTTTTGTGCGGAATATCAGCCTGCCGAACGGCAATAAACCTAATCTTTAAACAAGTGTGCACACACAGCGACAGACTGCGATGTCAGTCCGACAATGCATGTTCCGATCCAGCCGAAATGTTGAAATGCCCATGCACCTGTATACGTTCCCAATGCTCCGCCAATAAAAAAAGTAATCATGTATATTGCTGTGATGCGGCTTCGCGCCTTTTCGCTCAATTGCTGAATTTTAGTCTGGCTGCTGATATTACAGCACTGTACACCGATATCCAGCAAAATGATGCCTGTGATCAATCCCCATAAATGATAGCCCCAGATAATAAATACAATATATGAAAAAATAATAATTGATATACTGATGCCAATACTAAAATTTGGTCCTTTTCTGTCTGAAATACTCCCTGCCATCGGAGCCAGTAAAGCTCCCGCAATACCTATTAAACCAAACAGACCGGCAAAATTTGATCCCAGATGGTAATTTTCCTGTAATAAAAATGTGAGCGATGTCCAAAATGCACTGAATGCGCAAAATGCCATCGCACCTATAAGACTTGCCTTGCGCAGTCCCCGAAAATTTTTGACTATTGGAATAATAGACCGCAGCGATTCACTGTAAGTTATTTTTGATAAAGCATCAAACCGAGGCAATTCCAGATGCAAAATTATCATAAGACAGAGCATCATCAATGCCGCTATGAAATAGATGGTTCGCCAATTATATATTTGGGCGATAAAACCGCTTGCCACACGAGATAATAATATCCCCGTGAGGATTCCGCTCATAATACTGCCAATAACTCTGCCTCGCTCTTTTGGCGCAGCTAATTGAGCGCCGAAAGGAAGCAGGATTTGTCCTATAACTGAAGTGAATCCGACCAAAAGTGATGCGGCAGCTGTTACATACAAATCTGGTGAAAAATATATGGTCATAAGCGCACAGCCTGAAGAAAACAGGACAAACAGAACAAGCCGGCGCCTTTCCAGTATATCGGCCAGCGGTAAAATGAAAAAAAAGCCTAACGCCAGACCCAGCTGTGTCAATGTTGCAGTTAATGCGGCACTTGACTGCGTGATATGATACTCAGCGGCCAGCTGATAAAGCAACGGCTGCATATAATAAAGATTGGCCGTCACAATACCGCTGGCTGCCGCCATAACCCAAATAAGTCTTTTTGTGAGCCGAATCTGACCTTCCGGTAAATTTTGTTTGCTGTGTATAAATATTTTTTCCATAAAAGATTCCCGGCTTTCCTGTAGTTTTTAATTTATCACTATATATTGTTTTTTTATAAAAATAACTATACAATGTTTTTATCCTATTACAAGAAGACCAATTATCATAGTATAATTTCTATTAGTATATAACAGGGGGAATTATTATGGATGATAACATAATACAGCGCAGAGAATTAGGAAATTTCTTAAAGACGCGCAGGGAAAAAATACGTCCGCCGCAGGTCGGTCTGCCGGACAGCACGAGGCGCCGCACTCCGGGTCTGCGGCGTGAAGAAGTTGCCTTGCTGGCAGGGGTCAGTGTCACTTGGTATACATGGCTTGAGCAGGGACGTTCCATAAAGGTTTCAGATGAAGTAATGCACAGTATTGCCAGAGCATTGATGCTGAATTCTCATGAAATAGCCTATATCTTCGAATTGTCGCAATCATCCTTGAGACATAATATATCGGGCATGAAGACAGCACATTCTATATTTCAGAATGTATTGGACAGTCTTGTCTGTTCGCCATCAACTATGATGGATAAATATTGGAATGTGATTGCCTGGAACAAGGCTGCTAACGCTGTATTCGTAGATTTCGATAAGCTTGATGTCGTTAACAGGAATATTATCCAACTGATGTTTACCAACGAAAAATATCAAAGCTTATTTCCTGATTGGCCCACAAAGGCAAAAAAATGCTTGCTGTTTTTCGTGTCTCCTGCGCCGAATTTATCAATGACCAGTGGTTAAAGGAATTTGGTGGTTCTTTGCAGGCAAAGAGCAAATACTTCCAACAATGGTGGCCGCTGCATAATGTGGCCGCAGAACAGGAATTGAAAAAAATTATTCGGCATCCGACTATAGGAAAATTGTATTTTGAACATACTGTTTTTTTGACACCGGAAAATAATTTTAAAATATATATTAATACACCTGCAACAGGTACAAAAACAAAAGAAAAAATTGAAAAACTGCTTAACGTGCAGCAGAAAAATATCTAAACAAGACCTTATAATGCGCCTGATATGATTCATAGTCTGCCGTTTAAGAAGAGTCTCCAGTCGACACTGTGCTTTTATTTGGCAGCTATGAATAAATTTGTGCCATATTTATCTTCAGGGAACACTGTTGTTTTTATCCATATTAATTTACCTATGATAAATATAATATATTTGTATTTTACTTATGGATGAACGGCAGGTATACTTATCCTCAGTTGGAAGGAGAGGATAATAGTGCGGAAATATATCAAAGGAACTTTATATGCACTCGTTTTTGCGGTTCCCGCTTATTTTCTTGGGAATATGTTTCCTATTATAGGTGGGCCGGTTTTTGGCATACTTTTGGGAATACTTGCCTCAGGTTTCAGACGGCCGAAATCTTTTGAAGCAGGCATAAAATTTACAGGGAAAAAAATACTGCAATATTCCATAATTCTTTTAGGATTTGAAATGAACCTGTTCAATGTGCTGAAAGTCGGATCACATTCTCTTTATGTAATGATTTTTACACTGCTGACGGCATTTTTGACGGCGTGGCTGATAGGTAAATATCTGGGTCTTGACTATGATACGACTATACTTATCGGTGCGGGTACAGCCATATGCGGCGGTTCAGCAATAGCTGCCCTGGCTCCTGTCATAGGGGCAAAGGATAAGGATATAGCTTTTTCTATATCGACGATTTTTCTTTTTAATGTTATTGCCGTTTTTCTTTTCCCGTTTCTGGGACATACAATGGGAATGTCTGATACAGGATTCGGTATGTGGGCAGGAACAGCTATCAATGATACTTCTTCTGTGGTTGCGGCAGGTTATTCCTACAGTACTGCGGCAGGAGGGTATGCCACTATTGTAAAATTGACACGTGCATTGATGATTGTTCCTGCTTGTATATTTTTCGCGGCACTAACTATGCATAAAGGAAATAAAAACAGAAATTTCAGTATAATAAAAATTTTTCCGTGGTTCATCTTATGGTTTGTCACAGCGGCTGTTGTCAATACAACAGGCATTCTTTCTCCGCAGTTTTCACATACTCTGGCAGGAACAGGAAAATTTTGCATAATATTGGCGATGAGTGCGATCGGTTTGAACACAAATCTTCGATTATTGGTAAAAAATGGTTTTCGGCCTATCTTTCTGGGGTTGTGCTGTTGGTTTGCCGTCGCGGTGGTTTCGCTTGTTGTTCAGCACATGGTGGGGCTTGTATGAGCAGAAGGGAAATATAAAAGATTATCAGTCTATGCTATAATGAATGGCAGAATATAAGTTTATAGGTGGAGGTATAACAATGGCGGATGAAAGAATTATCGCAGCACTTGATGTACGGACGCTGGCAGAAGCTGAGAAACTGGTGGAAAAGCTTGGTGACAGTATCGTCTTCTATAAGGTTGGCATGGAGCTTTTTTATGCCGTCGGTCCGGAGATAATAAAATATTTGAAAGGGAAAAACAAGAAAATATTTCTTGATCTGAAGCTGCATGATATACCCAATACGGTGGCTGAAGGTCTCGTTTCGCTCATGAGGCTTGGTGTCGATATTTTCAATGTTCATGCTTCAGGCGGTTTTACCATGATGAGCAGAGCGGCACAGCGGGTGAGGGAAGAAGCGGATAAAATGGGAATAAACCCTCCCAAATTGATTGCTATAACAGTACTCACAAGTATGGACGGAGATGATTGGGATGGGCTCGGTATGCACATGCCTATAGATGAACAGGCGGTGCGGCTGGCGCTTTTATCTAAGGATGCAGGGCTTGACGGTGTTGTGGCATCTCCTCATGAAGCCGCAAGGATACGAAGGGCATGCGGAAAAAACTTTATGATCGTGACTCCTGGGGTGCGGCCGACAGGCAGTACTGCGGATGATCAAAGCCGTATTGCAACACCTGAGCAGGCATTGAAAAATGGGGCCAGCCAGATTGTCGTCGGCAGACCTATTTATAAGGCTGATGATCCGCGTAAGGCGGCGGAACAAATACTTGCAGAAATAAATCCAGCAGACTGTTGAGAGGTAATTATGATAATATTGGCATCGGCATCACCAAGGCGCAGAGAATTATTGACACAGATAGGCTGTGAATTCATTTTCGAACCATCTGAGACAGAAGAGGTAAAGACAGGCTCTCCTAAGAAACTGGTATGTGAGAATGCTTTATTGAAAGCCGGACAGATAGCGGCAACGCATAAGGACATGTGGGTAATAGGAGCAGATACCGTCGTGGCAATCGGCGAAGAAGTATATGGTAAGCCTGCCGATGAAGCTGATGCCATTTCTATGCTCCGAAAGTTGTCAGGCAGATCACATCAAGTTTATACTGGGATTGCGCTGGTTTATAATGATAAATACTGGCAGGATTTTTCTGTCACTGAAGTTGAAATGGCAGTCCTGACAGAAAAAGAAATAGAAAGATATGCGGCCAGCGGAGAATCTTTGGATAAAGCGGGATCATATGCTATACAGGGGAAAAGTGCAGTTTTTATAAAAAAAATAGATGGTTCATACTCAAATGTAGTGGGACTGCCTCTGCATAAATTATATGCGCTTTGCAAAAAAGCGGGCTGCAATCTGATAGAGGAAAACTAACACATAACTCAGCCGTTTGCCTATATAGTTAGAAAAAAACCGCCAGTCTTCAATGGTGACATTGGGCGAAGCTTCTTCTTCATGGGGCAAGGGTTCACCTTTAGAAAAGTCGATGTAAGAATCATATGCATCAGAGCGAGAATAATTAAAAAAAGATGAAGAAAAGGATCAGAACAAGCAGCAAGGAAATGCAGTACCTGTTGTTGAAATGGTGTATGAGCATAATAACAGCCTTCGTATGTTTTTTAATTGTATATAAAAAACGTATGAGTGTAAGGGAAACACGCTTGATCCGCACAAAAAACATATGAACTTGATTTTATTAAACATCAGGAGTTTCCTCAGTCAGCCGTTATGGACTGGGGGATTTTTCATTTTATGACGGCTGTTATTGCCTGTGTGGCAGCTTCTTTATGTCAGAAAAATTCTTACAAGAAAATCAGATTTTTTCTGCTATATATGTTAAAAATAATGTACTATACTGGCATTGTCAGTAGTGGAAGCGGATTCAACTAAAAGAACAGGTTGAGTTTCATCCATCAAAAAGAAAGGAGTTTTTTTATGTTCAATCTATTATATCAATTTTTTAAAACCGGTCCGGATATCGAACAAATCAAGGAAAACGGAGCTGTCAAGAAAAAATTCAACAGCATGCGTTGGCGTGTATTTGCCTCTATCACGATCGGATACGCATTTTACTACATCATTCGCCAGAGCTATTCGGTCATCAAAAAACCGCTTTTGTCTTCCGGTATTGTAACCCCTGAGCAAGTAGGCATTATTGGCTCTATTTTTTTTATTACTTACGGCTTGGGCAAATTTACCAACAGTTTCCTTGCCGACCGCATGAACAATAAACGGTTTTTTTCATTCGGTCTTTTCATTTCATCTTTGACAATGGTCGGTATGGGGCTTGTAAATTCGTTTGTTCCGTTGGCAGTCCTATGGGGGTTAAACGGATGGTTTCAATCCTATGGCGCGGGTCCATCTATCGTTGCATTGAATCAGTGGTTCAGCAACAAAGAGCGGGGCACTTTGTACGGTGTATGGTTCACGAGCCACAATTTAGGTTCTTCCTTTGCATACTTTGCTATTGCGGCTGTTGTATCTGCTTATAATTGGTCCATGGGATTTATTGCTGCAGGAAGTATCTCTTTAATCGGTACAGCCTTCATTTATTTTGGCATGAGTGATCGCCCGGAAACACAGGGCCTCCCCAATGGGGCTGTTTATTATGGAGAAAAAACGCAAGCGCAGGCAGAGGCAGAAAAACAAAAATCCGTTGGTGCTATGCAATGGAATACCGTTGTCAAAAATCCGGCGGTCTGGATCCTCGGATTTTCTTCTCTTTGTGTATATATTGCCCGATATGCCGTTGAAAGCTGGGGCGTTGTATATCTTACTTCTCAAAAAGGCTATGATATGATGGGAGCTGCCGGCGTCATGGCATATATGCAGGTGGCTGGTATCTTCGGGGCACTGCTGTGTGGTGTTATTTCCGATAAATTTTTTAATCATAAACGGAATGCACCGGCGCTTATTTATGGCATATTATACTCTTTATCAATTGCTGGTTTTGTATGGGCTCCCCAGTCCTTCACCATGGATCTTTTCTGCATGACCTTCTACGGCTTTACTATGGGAGCATTGGTTTGCTATATGGGTGGCCTTATGGCCGTCGATATCGTACCGAAGCGCGTTACTGGTGCTGCTATGGGGATGATTGGTCTGCTGAGCTACGCCGGTGCCGCTATTCAGGAATTCGTCACGGGCAAATTGATGACCATTTCTGTCGTAAACGGTGTTAAAGTATATGATTTTGGCTTGGCAACAGAATTCTGGGTTGGTGCAGCCGTTGTTTCCACCTTACTGGCACTTTTTGTTTGGAATACCAAACCCAGGGAAGATTAACAAGTTGTCTTTTTCCTCTGGATATTGCAGCTTTAGCGTGGGACGGAGGATTACGATTGGATAAACTTAACGGGAATATGTGTATAAAATGCAGAATTTACTTAAGATTAATACAAAAGGGTGGACAGTGTGCTATAGTTGATTAAGCATATGAATAGATTAAGCATACTATACTTGAAGTTTAAAGGAGAGCGTACAGGAATGAAGAGAAAAAAACTTATAATGACTGGGCTTGTGGCAATCAGCCTTTATTGCGGTGCAGGAGTAATATATACGCCGGCTGCACAGGCAAAGGTATCCTATGATGTATTCGATTTTGAAGCGCATCGGGGCGGACGTGATGCCAGACCGGAAAATACGCTGTATTCCTATGCTTATGCAATGGAAATGGGAGCGACATCTATCGAATGCGATATGCAGCTCACAAAAGATGGACAAATAGTTATGAGTCATAATCCGATACTGAATCCTGATATAACCCGTGATGAAACAGGTAAATATGTGTCCGGAGGGAAATATGACATACGTACAATGACAATTGACCAACTGCGCAAATTCGATGTAGGTGTGATGGACCCTAAGAATGGCGAATACTATGATCTGCACGGGCGTACACAAATAACGCATGACGCCAAGATCCCCACGCTTGAAGAGCTGCTGCAGCTTATACAATCCTATGGGGATAAAAAAATCATACTTAATATAGAAACTAAATCTTATCCTGACCCGGCTAGTATAGGCTATAAAAATAATGCCGATCCGAAAAAATTTGTTCAAGTATTCAATGATATCATAAAGAAGTATGGTATGGAAAATCGTGTGGTGCTCCAATCCTTCGATTGGCAGACATTAATCGAAATGAAAAAATTAAACCCCAATATTACTACATCAGCATTATGGCAGGAGCAGCCCTCTTGGGGACGGGATTCCGAATCACTGCGCCGTTATGAGAAAGCGAAGTCGCCCTGGCTTGGAGGGCTTGACATAAAGGACTATAACGGTGACCCTGTGCGCGCAGCGCATGCCATCGGAATGGATATAATATCGCCGTATTTTACAGAACTGTCTAAGCAGGATGTGGAGGAAGCGCATTCACTGGGCATGAAGGTAGTACCGTGGACAGTGAACAAAGAAAGCGATATAAAAATGTTGCTGGATATGGGTGTAGATGGAATAATATCCGACAAACCATGGGTTTTGAAAAAAGTATTGGAAGACCGCAAAATAAAATTGCATGATCCGGTAGTTAATGTACAAAGTCCATACCATACGGGGACAGCCCATAATGAAACAATATCCGGTGAAAGAAAAGGCGGCAATGATGCGGCTTACTGATTCATCAAATGAAAAATAGTTTACAATAATATGGGAGACAAGTAAATATAAGCTTGTTTCCCATATTTATTGGTACAGCTAAGCAGATTGGAAATAATTTAATGTCCATTGAATCTTTTCCCTTGAGATTAAAATTAATACAATTTATCGTGGTATATTTACTGCTGGTCATTGACAATTATAGGAAAGGAAAGTATATTTTTATTGTAACTGAATATTGTTGAACAGGTGTCGTAAGACTTGATAGAGAAGCCGGTAAAAGCCGGCACGGTCCCGCCACTGTAAGGGGAGCTTATCGCATGATGTCACTGGAAATTTTTTCCGGGAAGGCGCGAATGGGCAATGAACCTGAGTCAGGAGAACTGCCTGTTTGAAAATCACCATTATTACCTGCGAGCGATAGGGAGGAGATTATCTTGGTCACTTCATAGATAAAAGCCGTTTCTTTTTAGGAAGGGCTTATTTTTTTGCTGTTTTTCAAGGGAAAAATTTATTACCCAATAATGTAGATCCTGGAATTTTAATAAGAATATAACAAACAAAGAAGTCAAAATATATCATAGAAAGAATAGTTACTAAATTGGAAAAAGTAAATAGGAACATCTGCCTAGTATAATTTTCTATCTAAAATTGTCATGTTTCCGACTGACAAATTGTTATCCTAGGCATATTCTTAAAATATCATTTTTATTATGTAATTGTTTTCTAGCATCATATATTTTGTAAGAAATAATTGTTTATGAGAAAAAGACATAAAATGAGAGTTATTTGGGCAGATATAGTTTAAAATACTAAATTTTATTTCCAATTACTTAATAAATAATGAAAATAGAAGAGATACATAAAACTTTAAATATTGCATATCTTTACTTATTATGTGGAAAGAGTTAAACATGGATTTTTTTGATGGTCTTATTTTAGGATTTACACTGCAGCTTTCAATAGGGCCTGTTTTTATTGCTGTACTGCACCACTCCATTACAAGAGGCTCTATTGAAGCAATTAAAATGGTATTTGGTGTTGCGTTAGTGGATTTTTGTTATATTCTTTTATCAGCAGGAGTTGTTGCTAATTTAATTCAATTACCATCTGTGAATCATATCTTCACTATAATTGCTGCAATAGGACTAATTTTATTTGGAATATCTTATATTGTAACTGGGCTAAGAAAGAAAAACAGTGATATAGGGGAGAAAGAAAAAAATGTCTGCAATAGTTTTTTATATGGCATTAAACTTACATCCATTAATCCACTTACAATAGTTTTATGGGCAAGTACGCTTGGCGCTCTGCTCAGTTTAAAAAAGATCAGTGGATTAATAAATATTGCGTTAACTATATTGGGGTGTGTTTCTGCTACTATTATATTCTTAGGCGCAGTTTCAATTGCCGGAGGGAGGATCAAAAAACACTTGAATATCAAGCTTGTACAACATTTGGATATTGGTGCAGGTGCAATTTTAATTGCTTTTGGTATTACTATTATATCTGGATTCAATTAATATAGCATAGCATTACATATTGTTTGAATAAGTTGAAATTGTCAGGGAGGTATAAGCATGAGTAATGTCTATTCAACAAATTCTCCAAAATATAATTTACATTTAAAATGGAATGATACGAGAAAAGAGGCGTATTTGTATGAAAAATTGCAAAATCAAAAGGTTCAATGTGGATTATGTCCACGTAAATGTGTAATCCAGTCTAACTCTGTTGGTTTTTGTAAGGTGAGAAAAAATATAAACGGAAAATTATATGCTCAGTCGTATGGTAAGGCCGCCCATGTCACGGTCGAAAAAATTGAAACAGAGGCATTATTTAATTATGCTCCTGGAGCACAAATATTATCACTTGGAAATTTTGGATGCAATTTGGATTGCGATTATTGTCAGAATTGGATGTATTCTCAATTTCAATATACTAAACCAGAATATATTCACGAGTACACTACACAGTCTATTGTTGAAATAACCTTAAAAAATAATGTAAAAATACTATCTTGGACGTATAATGATCCTGCAGTTTGGTTCGAATTTGTAATTGATACTGCACGAGAAGCGAAGAAATACGGAATAAAAAGCCTATTTAAATCGGCGTTTTTTCTATCGAGAGATGCCGTAATACAATTATGTGATTGATATTTTTGCTATTTCTATTAAAGCTATGGACGAAGCTTATTATAAACAATTTACAAAGGGATGGTTATTGCCCGTATTGGAAAATACCAAATATATACATTCTACCGGGATACATTATGAACTCAGTAATTTGGTGGTTACTGGTCTAACAAACAATGTTAATAACTACGATAAAATGATTGATTTTATTCTCAGTGAATTATCTCCGGATATCCCTATTCATTTTACAAGGTTTCATCCTGATTACAAATATATGCAATATGCTAAAACTCCAGTTGAAGATGTTATGGAAGCGCGTAAGCGTGCATTAAAACGTGGGTTAAAATATGCATACATTGGAAATGTTTTTGAAAGTATTGGGTTAAATACTTATTGCCCAAATTGTAAAGAACTGCTTGTGGAAAGATATGGTTTGTGCACATATGTAAAAGATTCATTGCTTTCCAACGGTAAATGTTATAAGTGTGGGTATCAAACGGGAATTGAAGAACCATATTTAATGACCAAGAAATAATCTGGTAATATGTTAAATCCATAAAAATAAAGAAAACATTCAATGCTGAGTATTATTTGCACAAGATGAATATGGAAGCACAATAAACAAAGGCAAGAAAAGATGTTACCAGCTTTTCATAGTGAGTAGCAACTCTACGAAAAATTTTGCCATATGACTTATCGTCCAAGATATTACTATCTTTCATTTCATGTAACTTTTATCTATAGTATAAGGTAGTTGTTAAGCTTTTAAGCAAAAACTACAGGGTTTAGCCAGAGGAGGAAAAAGAGGTAACATTTGCCAAAATTACTATATCTATTGCAGTATCAAAATTTTTTAAACAACATGTAATAAAAAGGAAATACGCTTTGTACGTTGGCAGATTTCTGCTTACAAAACTTATTATACAAGGAGAAATTGCAATATGAAGAAACTAGAGCATATTTGGGATAATGAGTTCTTTTTAATGCATATAGAGTTAGAGTCTCAGAGTGATAAATCATATTTTATCTATATAAAGCGGAAATTAGGTTATGAGATATTGGTTGAAGAAAAACATTTTGATAAAACTAACAGTAGGCCAAGGTTTATTATTTCAAGAACACATCCTAAAGAAAAAGGCCTAATCATTGAATATCCTGATGAAATTATTTTGACTGCATATAAAATTGATGATAGAGCTTATTATCCCACACAATACTTTTATAGATTTTAAGTTAGTACATATTTGCAGTAATTTATTGACAATTATAAGAAAGGAAAGTATATTTGTTATTGTAACTGAATATTGTTGAACAGGTGTCGTAAGACTTGATAGAGAAGCCGGTAAAAGCCGGCACGGTCCCGCCACTGTAAGGGGAGCTTATCGCATGATGTCACTGGAAATTTTTTCCGGGAAGGCGCGAATGGGCAATGAACCTGAGTCAGGAGAACTGCCTGTTTGAAAATCACCATTATTACCTGCGAGCGATAGGGAGGAGATTATCTTGGTCACTTCATAGATAAAAGCCGTTTCTTTTCAGGAAGGGCTTATTTTTTTGCTGTTTTTCAGGGAGATGACGAATTTGCGATACTGGTATAAGCTTCATCGATGGATCAGCCTGATTTGTGTAATATTTTTTTTGATGCTTTGCATCACGGGGCTGCCCCTTTTATTTAAAATGGAAATACATGATCACAATATGATGCAGGAAAATATGTACCATAAGGCATTTGACTATTCTTCTGTATGGGATTATGCAGAGACAGGTGCTGATACAATATTGAACAAATATCCGGATAAGGTCGTACGGGCAGTCTCTGTACAGCCGGAGGAAGGGCGTATGCTCTACCGGGTGCAGGATAAATATAGTAAAAAGCTGGTGGATGCACGCTTGAGCATGGGCGGAGAGCAGATCGCGTTTTATCCGGATACGGCTGCGCTGCAAAACTGGCACAGAGAGGACGTAAAATCACAATTCATTGCCCAATTTATGCATGAAATGCATGTGCTGCATATGTATATGGGCTTTGGTAAGGGGGGGATGATATTTTTAGGATTTATGTGTCTGCTGAGTTTTATATCGGTGGTATCGGGAATGTTTATTTACGGACCGTTTATGAAAAAAAATAGATTTGGCAAAATAGACAATAGGACATCGTCTGCAAAGTGGTTCGGTTGGCACAAGTTTTTGGGGATTGCCACAGCGGCGTGGGCGGCACTTTTATGTTTCAGCGGTGTAATGATAGTTATCTTTTCTCTTGGTTATGGAAGTTACATCAGCAGTGCAAAAGCGGAAGCGGCAAAAAATATGTCTGCGCAGGTAACTGCTGACAATATTGGACTTCCGGCAGCGATCAGTTTCATTAATCAGCAATTCAGCAAAGATTATATTTTATCGGTTGATATGCCCGATAAAAAATTGAATCATTCGCGTTATGTTTTTTATATGACACCGGCTAAGGACAGACCCACAGAGTTTATGGGCCAATTGGTTTTTGTCGGCGCCGATGCACAGGGAAATATGCAGTATTATACAAAAGAGCTGCCGGTTTATTTGTCAGCTGCTGCAGCTTCACTGGATCTGCACGTGCATAATCATGATACATTGGCACTTAAAATTATCTGGGCAATTTTAGATATAATCACAATAGTTGTTATCATAGCAGGCTTTGCAGGATGGTGGAAACGTGCAGCAAAAGTAAATAATACTTCTGCGAAAAGCAATTTTTCCGCAGAAGTCCTATCAAATCAAAATATTTGGTTAATGCCTGTTTGGATATTTGGGCTGAGTGTGGCCGGTATGGTATTGCCTTTGTACGGCGCTGCTGGAAATATGGAAGGCAGTGCGGCGTGGACAGCAGCCTTTGTGTTGTGTTTTTGGCAATGGTTCAGAAAAAAGCAGCAGTGAGATGGGGGCAGTCTTTTCAGGATATCTATTTACGCGGGCTTAGAGTATTGTATAGTGGCAAGTGCATGACAAAAATTTTGCTAAATGATATAATAACGTAAATAAGAATTAGGAGAGATAATAATGACCGAACAGGAAGTAAAAGATCTGCTGATGCAAACAAATGCTGTAATGGAGGGACATTTTCTGCTTACGTCTGGATTGCACAGCCCAATGTATGTGGAAAAATTCAACGTGTTGCAGCATCCCAGGTATACGGAGGCTCTTTGTAAAGAGCTGGCTGAACGTTTTGCTGATATGCAGGTTCAGACTGTGGTCGGTCCTATGACAGGCGGTATTTTATTGGCTCACGAGGTCGGCAAGGCATTGGGGACACGAGCTATTTTTACTGAACGTGTAGATGGAAAAATGGCTTTTCGCCGCGGTTTTTCACTTAAAAGGGGAGAACGTGTTCTTATCGTTGAAGATATAGTTACGACCGGCGGTTCAGTCAAGGAAGTTATTGACGTCGTCCGCAGTGAAGGGGCTGTACCTGTCGGTGTAGGGCTGCTTGTCGACAGAAGCGGCGGTAAGGCTGATTTTGGGGATGTGCCTCATAAAGCTCTTCTGAATCTTAGCGTTACAGCTTATAAACCGGAGGAATGTCCTCTTTGCAAAAATAACATTCCAATGACAAAACGCGGTCGTACGGGTAAATAAAATTACAGCGGTGGTAGTATGAAGGCGGCAACAAAAGAAAAAATACTGTCTCAGGTCAAAGCATGGGATTATATGAAAAACCTGCCGGAACAGATGCATGGGTTCAACTATGTTCTGCTGATGGAAGAAAAGGGAGATGTGCTGGATCTTTATCGTTACGAAAATAAAGAAGCACACCGCAGTATAACGGTATATTACCATGAAGAGACCAGTGAGTATAAGCTGCGTATGCGGATTGGGCTGACAGAATTTTGTGTCATAGAATATATTTATGCTGAACTTGAAGCTTTTCAGGAAATACTTCAGGAGAGATGTTCTGGCCTGCTGGCTGATATGCAGACTTTTAATCCGGAACATATAACTTCCATCATTCATGACAAAAAAATTATGCAATGGGATTATAAGAAAAAATTGCCGGAAACTTTTGCAGGATTCAGATTGTTTATAACGCCTGATCAGCCTGTTCGTATTATAAATGGTTCATATATTGTTTTTGATTACAGCGATTTTACCAGCAAAAGTAATTTTATAATTTATTATAATGTTTTTCGTAATGAATTTTTTGGGGAAAGCCGTATTTTTGATATCCCTGAGGTCAGCTATGATTTTGACTCGCATGAATTGCAGGAACTTATCAATAAACTGGATGTGAAGCTTTTTCCTTATTTGCAGGAAATAAGGACGCGGATTGACTCAAAATAATGAAAATCAGCTCTGCCGGTGGTATAGGCAGAGCTGATTTTTATTTTCTGACATAGGGAATACATTCAACTGCGCTGCAGTTTTTTTATATCGCGGAAGATAATAACGGAGCAAATAAGAGCAGCGCATGCCAGAATGAACAATAAAAATAATGCATTTTGACTGCCCAGCATAGTAGCATAAGGCAGCTGGTCCGGCAGACGTTTTTGTTCGGCAGAAATCAAGGCACTGACAACGGCTGTGCCAATTGCTCCCGATAGTTGCTGGAATGTTGTACATACGGCATTTCCATCGGCTCGTAATTTTGCCGGAAGCTGCCGCAGGCCATTCGTCATTGATGTACCGCTGCTGAATCCCTGACCGATTGTGAATATCGTATAGATGAGTACAAAAAGCATTGTTGTCAGATGCTGCGCCAGTATACTGTATAAAAAGGTTGCTGCGATCATGCAGATATTTCCTATGATAATGGGTTTTCTGGCACCGATACGATCCATTATCCGACCGCTTAATGGAGTAATGAAAGCACCGATAATACAGCCTGGCAGCAGCAACAGCCCGGCCACCAATGCTTTTTCCCCGGAAACAAGCTGTGAATAATTGGGGATCAAAAAACCAAGGCCGAGACAGAGAAACTGCACGATGCCTATGACTATTACACTAAGTGTAAATGTTCTTATATGAAAAACAGACGGATAAAAGATGGGATGCGCGCTTTTGCCTGCATACTTATAAAAAATTATAAAAGTCATAATACATATGAAAAATGCACCAAGAATAAAGGGATCGTTCCAGCCAGTGTTCCCTGAAGCGCCGGCAGCAAAAATGAGGCAGCTGAAACTGATGGACAGAAGAAGGAACCCGAGCCAATCAAAAGGTGTCCGCACAGGATTTGCAGTAGAACGTATAGAAAATACACCGACAAAAAAGGCGGCGGCAAGCAGAGGCAGCAGGGCAATAAAAATCATTCTCCAGCCCCAGTAGTTGATGATAAAACCACCGAAGGAAGGCCCGACAGCCGGAGAAATAGCAATTATAAGGGTTGCTGCTCCCATCATTGTGCCCAGATGATTCAGGGGGACCTGATCCAAAACTATGTTGAACATCAGAGGCAGAGCAATTCCTGCCCCAAAACCTTGCAGAATTCTGCCTGCGAGAAGAATAAAGAAGCTTGGGGCAAATGCATCAAGAATTGTACCGGCTGTAAAAAAAATTTCAGCGGTTATGAATAAGGATTTTAATGTGAAATTTTTTTTGAAATAGGAAGAAGCGGGGATAATTACTGAAAGAATCAGCAGATAACCAGTAGTAAGCCATTGTACGGTTGAGGTGTTTATTTGAAATTCTCGCATAAGTGTGGGAAAGGTAACATTCATGGCTGTTTCGATGACGACACCGGTAAATGCCATAATACCTGTGGCAATGATTGACATAATTAATTTTGTATCAATTTTTCGTTCGTAATTTTCCATATGAAAAATTCCTATAATTTAAATTGTATTGGGTGTTTTTCCATGAGCTGCGCCATAATTTTCAAAGTATGGACAGTAGTACGACAGTCCTGCTCATTAAGGGAGCTGAGTAGTTCAGCAAGTTTACAATGATATTGATGGATATATTTGGCAACATATTTTTTGCCAAGCGGTGTCAAGTTGACAGTTGTAACGCGATGATCTTTGCTATAGGCACGGTTTTTGATCAATGTATCAAGTTCTTCAAGCTCATTAATCAATTTTGTGATGCTGGGCATAGTGGTACGGAGAACTTTACTTACATCACTAATGCGTACAATATCCTGGGCTGATAAAATCTCAACGGCATGTAGCACGTGCAGATGGCGCGGTTTCATCCCAAGCGGCAGAGCCGGCATCTTTTCAATAATTTGTTTGCCGTAAAAGCAGGCATCAAGCAGTTCTCTGATTAAATTTGGAGTCATAAATACCACACTTTATAAATAATTATTAAAAGTAATTACTAACAGTAAATATTATAACGGACTTTTTACAAATAGTAAATCCAAAATATAAAAACAGCCTTGGATATTATCCAAAGCTGTCAAAAAAATATTCAGTTCCTAATGATGGATAATTGTAAATAGATGGCTTTGTATCATTCTGCGCTATGCAGAGCCTTCAGCACTTTTACTGCCATTCCACGCATTTTATCGGTGGGAACAGAACAGACAGCAATGCGAACACCTGCCTTAAGCGGTACGGCAAAGATAAGATCATCGTGCATTTTATCACATACTGCGGCGGAATCCTTGGCGGGAATTGAAAGGAAAAAGCCTGCCTTATATGGCAATGCATTCAGGCCGCATGCTTTTGCCTCTTCCATGAATATGGCACCGCGGCGGCGTGTCATTTGATAAAGAGCGTCACGTTCTGCCTCAAATTGTTTTTGGAGAGCAGTATCCTTGTTTATGGCAACGAGCAGAGCCATAGCACCATGATTTATGTTGGACCAGGTGGAACGGCTTGTATATTTGTTTATATCAGCAAACTCTGTGATGACTTCTTTGGAGGATGACAGGCCTATCATCGCCCCGCAGCGCTGACCATAAACAGTATAGCCTTTGGACATGCTAAAGGTAAATATTGTGAGGATATTATCAGGAAGATCAGAGAATTGGCGCATAAACTTGCGTGTTTCATTTTTTTCACCGGCGAAATCAATGTAAGCAATATCGACCATTATGGTAATTTTCTTATCCGATTTTTTTGCATGCTCTCTGCAGACGTCAAGGACATCCGACCAATCTGTTTCAGTGAGGCTGTAACCTGTAGGATTATGTGCAGGGGTATTTATTATTATCAGCAGAGAATTCTGCTTGGACATGAGTTTATCTACTTCAGCGGTAAAACCTGCTATATTGAAATTTTGTTTTTCGTCAAAAAGTGGATAGGTTACGAGCTTTCTGCCCACTTCACGGCAAAGCATATTATATGTACCCCAAAACCAGTCAGAAGTTAGTACGCTGTCACCTGTTTCGGTGTAATTCCAGATTGTATGATGAATACCGCCTGTGCCGCCGGCAGTAGCCACTGCGGCCGTGTACCCGTCTGGCCTATGGTCGCCGAATGTGAGTGAGGTAGTCATATCAAGATAATCGGGAACACCGGAAATAGGAGCGTAAGAAATAAGATCATTTATGGGCAGTGTGCGCAGGACTTTTTCTACGATCGGTATGCAAGCCAATTGCCCATTATCATCCATGATAGCGCCGATTGTTGCGTTTGTTACTTTAGCACTGCCATACTTATCGACAGCTTTCCTGCAAGCAGCGCTTGCTCCGAAAATGACATCCTTTGCTACCTTTCCCACTGAATGAGAGGCGGCCATGCTTGAAGTCAAAATAATTCCCCCTAAAATTTTAATTAATGCAATATTGTTATGAATTTATAAACTTCTGGATAAACTACAGATATCCTGCCAATTTAAAAGAGTATTCTTGTATACTTCTGTATTCTTTAGGATTGCAGAGGAAAAAACTATATGGTCAGGGCAAGCAGCAAAAGAGCATCTGAAGCAAAGGACGATGCTCTTTTTAGACTGCGAAATTTTTGATATTATGCTATAATTAATGAATTAAGATTCGTTATATCAGGCTTGGACAGGGTGTGTAGATATTGGAAGAAAAAATTTTTTTATTGTATACGGATAATCCTGCGCAGACAAAACGTCTGGGAGCTTTTTTGGGAGAAGCCGGCCGCAGTGGTATAGTTGTCTGCCTTGAGGGAGAGCTTGGTGCAGGAAAAACGACGCTTACACAGGGGATGGCAGCTTTTTTGCACTGCAACAGCGCGTCAAGTCCTACTTTTAATTTAATGAATGTGTACGAAGGCGATGTATCTATTTATCATTTTGATCTGTATCGGCTCAACTCAGAAGATGACTTGTATGAAATCGGTTTTTATGAATATGTGCAGGAAAATGGAGAAATAATAATTATTGAATGGCCGGACAGATTTTCTGATGCCCTGCCCGAAGATAATCTATATATCAGAATGTGTGAACAAAAAGACGGAAGACGTAAAATAACTGTAACGCTGAACGGCATGAAATACCAAAAACAGTATGAGGAGTTGAAATATTTATGCCAGTCCTTGCGATAGATGCGGCAACGATGGTTTCTAGTGCTGCCGTGGCAACGAAGGATAGATTGCTCGCGGAAGTTGTTATGCAGCTAAAGAAGCCTCAGTCTGAGGTGCTTATGGGACATATAATGGATGCATTGGCAATAGCGCATGTTGATAAAAGTGAATTGACAGGTATTGCGGTCAATATAGGGCCAGGTTCATTTACAGGTTTGAGAATTGGTCTGGCAGCGGCTAAAATGATGGCCTATGCGCTGGACATACCTATAGCGGGGATCAGGATTGATGAGGTACTGGCCTATCATTATCCTGTCGAAAATATCTACTCAGCAGCTTTTGTTGATGCTCAAAAGGGAAATGTCTATTTTTCTCTTCAAAAATGGGATAAAGGATGTCTGCAGACTGTACGGGAAATGACTGTACTTGAAATGGCTGAGGCTGTAGATATTTGTGAAGGCATGGACAGACCGGTTGTTGCTATGGGGGATGTTGTGCAGCGGCGACTGGATGAATTTGCGCGGTGCCTTAATACCAGACCGGCGCTGCCGCATCATATAATGCCTCGGGCGGCAAATACTGCATTTGCAGGTATACATAGATTGGCATCCGGCAGGTGTGACAATGTCATGACATTGGAACCGTTATATATAAGACGTTCCGAGGCTGAAGAACTCTGGGAAAAGAGACGGAAAGAGCAGGATAAGAATTGAAAATAGGCTTTAGAAGAATGTTGCCTGAAGATGCAGAAGGGGTAGAAAAAGTGGAAAAATCCTGCTTTTCCATGCCATGGTCAAGACAGTCGTTCTGGGAAGAAGCGGCAAAAGAGGATGCCTGTTATTTGCTGGCAGTGGATGAAGAAGGCGGCAGTGAACAAATAATCGGTTATGCGGGAATGTGGCTGGTGTTCGGTGAAGGACAAATCACCAATGTAGCTTTGCTTCCGAAATACAGGGGCAGAAGGATAGCAGGATTATTGCTGAAAAAAATGATAGAAACAGCGAAGATAAAGGATATTTCATCTATAACACTGGAAGTTCGCCCCAGTAATGAAAAAGCAATCCGCCTGTATGAAAAATTTGGTTTTAAAAGTGTCGGCAGGCGCCCGCATTATTATCTGGACAATAATGAAGACGCCGAAATAATGTGGCTGATATTTTGAATGTATTATATGGATGGAGATGATAATAAATGCATCAGTATTTATTTTATATAGGTGATTTTCCCATACGTTCTTATGGTCTGGTCTTGTCGCTGAGTATCATTCTTGCTGTAGGTGTGGGATATTTTCTGGCAAAGCAGGATGGAAGATGGCATGAACATATAGTCGATCTGGGAATTTATTCCGGTGTGGCCGGTATTTTAGGTGCACGCTTGTGGGATGTCTTCTTTTTTGACTGGGACTATTACGGAAATCATATTACAGAAATATTCAATGTATGGCAGGGCGGAATGGCTATACAGGGAGGCGTGTTTTTAGGAACGATAGCGGGGATTATATATGCAAGAAAGCATAATATAGATGTATTGGCATTGGCGGATATTCTGGCACCGGCTATAATTTTGGGTCAGGCGATAGGGCGATGTGCAAATCTGCTCAATGGTGATGCTTTTGGTACACCGACTGGTACAGGATACGGAATTATATACCCTGCTACTACTTTGGCACATCACGTATATGGCAGTCAGCCTCTCTGGCCGGCAGAAGTTTGGGAAGGTCAGCTGGATATGGTCATTTTTGCACTGCTGCTGCTTTTCCGTTCGTTTAAGCATGGCAGAGGACAGGCCTTTACTCTTTATGTGATGCTGTATTCGGCAGCCAGATTTTTTCTCGAATTTTTGCGCGGTGACTACAGTGAATTGGTTTTCGGTATATGTACATCAGCTCAGATGACAAGCATTATAGCGTTTGTACTTGCGCTTGCCGGCTTTATTTACTGTGGCTGGAGAGACAGAAATAGAAAAGATACTGCAGAACCTATAAAAACAGGCAGGACATCTAAAACGAAAAGAAGATAATCTGCTCAGGGCAGCAGTGAAGGAGGCGAAAGTATGAAATGTCTGAAAATGATTGTACGGTTTTTACTCATAACAATTGCCGTGTCAATATCTTCTTCTACCTCGGTATTGGCAGCGGAAGCAAATATCCGCGTTGGTTTGTGGACAGGTCAGTCAAGTATAATGATCTCTGCCAATAAGGTTTTTTCAGTAAAGGATCCAGGGACGAATGATATATTCGGCAAGTATAATGCCGGTGAAAAAATATTGGTAACACAAAAAAACGGACGTCTGTATATAAATAATCTTCCTGCTAAAAGCATGGTGCTTTCTGTTCAGGCAGAGGGAGAAGATGGCCGTACAGAAGTAAATAAGAAAGCATATCGTGGGAGGATTCTCATAAAAAAGGCAGCTGAAGGAATGACAGTTGTAAATGACCTGCCGCTTGAGCAGTATCTGTACAGTGTGGTCCCGGAGGAAATGCCGTCAACATGGCCGGCGGAGGCATTAAAGGCACAGGCTGTAGCGGCGAGAAGCTACGCACTGTATAGTCTTAATCGTCATGAAAATGAAGGGTTTGATGTCTGCGCGCTGGCACATTGTCAGGTGTACGGCGGCAGTAACGTAGAAAATGATATAGCAAAAAAAGCGGTGGATGATACAAGAGGGCAAGTATTGGTTTATGCGCATAAACCTATTTTTGCGGCTTTTCATGCCAGCTCTGGCGGAAATACAGAAAACAGCGAGGATATATGGGGAACCTATATTCCCTATTTGCGCTCAGTAAAAGACTACGACCAGAAATCGCCCGCTTATCATTGGACTTTACAGATATCGCCCACAGACTTGAGTGAAAAATTGAGACAGTATGGCTATGATATAGGAAATCTCCAGACTGTGACATTGTCAGGATTTGGCAGCGGTCAGTCTGACCGGTCTGAAAACGGTGCAGTAAAGACAGTTATATTCAGCGGTGATAAAAGCATTGTAAAATTGACGGGCAGCGAAGTACGCCGTGTAATGGGATTAAAAAGCACTAAATTTGCAATTGATGTAATCATACCTTCTCCAAAAAAAATAAATGTGACAATTGATCAATATTCTGGGTACAGCAAGGATATTGATGTTGATCTGCCGGATTACAAAGTTCCTAAGATGATGACGGGAGCGGGCAACATACACCCGATCACGAATCGCAGCGGAGAAGTTGTGGAAATAGAAGGATATGGATCAGGACACAGAGTGGGCATGTCACAATGGGGTGCAAAGGCACTTTCTGAACAGGGCTATGATTATCAGGCTATTCTGTATGCATACTATAGTGATGTTTCTATAGAAGATTGGTATTGATCAATATCAGTCGGCGGTGCTGTTTCTGCCGCAGCAATGATTATTGTGAATGAATTGGAATCGGCTCTGCAGGACAGGCTGATTAAAAAGGAGATTTAAATACTATCCATGTTATTGACAGATTTTGATTACGATTTGCCCGAAAACCTTATCGCACAGACACCGGGCCCGCAACGTGACCATTCGAGGCTCATGGTGCTGAACAGAAATGATGAAACTATAAAGCATCAGCATTTTTTTGAATTGAAGAAATATCTCAAGGCAGGAGATACGTTAGTTTTTAACAATACAAGAGTAATTCCTGCCAGACTTATCGGCAGGCGGGAAAAAACAGGTGGGAAAGTAGAGGTCTTCCTCCTGCGCAGACTTGAAGGCGATGCATGGGAAGTGCTGGTAAAGCCCGGAAAGAAAGCACTTGTCGGCAGTTTGATAAATTTTGGCACGGAGCTTAGCTGCGAAATAAAAGAAAACACTGATTTCGGCGGCAGAATTGCCGAATTTTCTTATGAGGGCATATGGGAAGAGATACTTGATCGGCTTGGACAAACACCTCTTCCACCTTATATTCATGAGAAACTTGAAGATAAAGAACGTTATCAGACAGTTTATGCCAGAGAAAATGGATCGGCAGCTGCTCCTACAGCAGGTCTCCATTTTACCGAGGACCTTTTGGCTGAATTGAGGGACATGGGAGTGAATCTGGAATTTGTGACACTGCATGTCGGGTTGGGTACTTTTCGTCCGGTTAATGAAAATAATATCGAAGATCATGTGATGCATAAGGAATATTTTCATATTGACAGCCAGACTGCGGCACGGATAAATGATGCGAGAGCACGGGGCGGAAGGATAATTGCAGTTGGCACCACATCAATAAGAACTCTTGAATCGGCAGCTGCGGACGATGGTACTTTACCGGCCAAAAGCGGTGAAACGGGGATTTTTATCTATCCTGGCTACAAATTCAAAATAGTAGATGGGATGATAACGAATTTTCATCTACCAAAATCAACTTTGATCATGCTCATAAGCGCCTTTGCCGGACGGGAATATGTTTTGCGGGCATATAACACTGCTGTCCAGGAAAAATACAGATTTTTCAGCTTTGGTGACGCAATGTTGATATTATAACAACATAAACAATAAGACACGAAATGCCCTGCAGACTTGCGCTGCAGGGCATTTTCTTGTATAAAAGAAAACCACGCGATAGTCGCGTGGTTCAAAAAAGCTTAAGCGGTGAGTCCTAATGTGCTAACCTGAAAATAAGCCTGCCAGCTTAAAATACAGATTATACATTAGGAGATGCCACTAAATGCCGAAACAAGAAAATAATGACACACATAGTTTAGCACATACGAAGTGGAATTGTAAGTATCACATAGTTTTTGCCCCGAAGTATCGTAGAAAGGTATTTTATAAGGAAAAACGGCAAGAACTGCGAGATATAATGAGAACTTTATGTGAATGGAAAGATGTAGAAATTATTGAGGGAGAAATATGTCCAGATCATATACATTTGTTAGTTTGTATACCACCAAAGATAAGTGTTTCAGGATTTATGGGATATCTAAAAGGGAAAAGCAGCTTAATGATCTTTCAAAAATTTGGGAATATGAAATTTGCGTATAGAAACCGCGAATTTTGGTGCAAAGGGTACTATGTAGATACAGTTGGAAAAGACACAAAAGCTATAACAGAATATATAGCAAATCAGTTAAAACGAGATAAGGAAGCAGACCAATTAAGTTTATTTGATCAAAGAGACCCGTTTACGGGTAGCAAATAAAAGTTGCATGGCTGGCAGGCCAATAAAAGGCGCATTTATGCGCAGCCAGTGAAAAAGGGCTATGCCCGAAAAGGAAAAACCACCCGCTATGCGGGTGGATAATTATTACTTATAGAAAAACTAAATGCCATTATATGTGAATATTTTCGTTCATATAATCAGAAGGTTCTTTTAATTTTAGAAAAATTTTTATATAATAGCAATATGAACATACATAATTAAATCATGTGTGAAGGGAAGAAATAATTTGGATTTTTATACTTATAATTTTATTGAAAATCAATCACAGATAAATTATTTCCTTGAATATACTGTATCTTTTTTGATTTTGAGCGGATTTCTCTTTGCCAGTATTAAATATATGCGCAATCGTTTAAAAACAAAAAATAGAGATTTGCTTATTATATTTTTATTATTGATTATTTTATTAATAGGTTTTCAAATGACTGATTATCAAAAAAGTCAGACTGACGCGGAACAAACATCTCAAATGATAGCGTTCATTAAAAGCGTGGCAGAAGAAAGACGTGTTTCTAAAGATATAATAAGTGCTAATTCATCACGTATAAAGAATGAAATGATTATTTGCATAGGGGATTCTTTTTATCAGGTGAACTTCTTTTCGAATTACAGCGCATATGAATTAAAAAGTATTTCTATCATAAGTCCCGATATACGGTTTATTGATAAATAGGGCGTATGAACAATAAAATTTGAAGAAAGGATTATGGTATTTTCCTATATCAATATCATAGAAAAATATGCTTATTTATTATCCTATAATTATGAAACTGACATTGGGTTTATTATGTCTGATACTGCAGATCAATGTACTGGGTAAAGGCAATCTTGCACCAACGTCGGCAATGGATCAAATCCAGAATTATGTTCTGGGCGGTATAATTGGCGGTGTCATTTACAATGACAATATAAGTGTATGGCAGTTCGTTTTAATATTAATGATTTGGACATTATTGGTCCTGGTATTAAAATTTATAAAAACAAATAGCCATCTGGCAAAAGTGCTAATTGACGGACGTCCTGTGCTGCTGATTTTGAATGGTAAAATTTTTGTAAAGCAGTGTATGCTGTATGGAATATCCGCACATGATCTTATTTTGAAACTTAGAGTGTCGGGTGTTTATCATATAAAGAACGTTAAACGGGCGGTCATGGAGCAAAATGGGCAATTAACAATTATCCAGTATGGAGAAAAGGATGTCCATTATCCGCTTATCCTTGATGGGCAAGTTGATGAAACTATCTTAGAATTGATTAATCATGATAAGCTCTGGCTTTTAAATGAGGTCCAAAAAGCTGGTTATCACATTGATGAAATTTATCTAGCTGAGTATATTTCCAATGAATTACATATATACTCCTATTAGACAAATAATATTACAGTGGAAAATATCGAGCCGCAATGTAAAAGGAAGTCATTGTTTGACAGCAGCCGTCGATGCAAAAATCAATACAGCAAAACCGGAGAGAAATGATAAATATTGCAGATATCAGTTCTCTACGGTTTTTTGTGAAGTTTTTATTGCTCAGGTGCGGTGTGCCATTGGTAAAAGGAATATATAGATATTGAGCAGTGTCAACAGAATAAGCAGTACAGCGTAAGGAATATAAGAATTTTTCTTTCTTACGGTCTGACCATAGCTGGATTTAGCTATACGATAAGCGGTGTAAACTGAACCCGCTGCGCCTAAAAACAGTAATAAGAACTGCATTATTTCTATAGTACCTGAAGAGAGTACGGCTGTGGATGCGGGATGACTGGTAAAGCCGAACATTGACAGTGCCGAGTAGAATACGGATTTTCCCTCTGCGAATAAATGAAATAAATTATGAGCCATATGACCGGCAAAGTCCAAGGGAATCAAAGCATAACCGAAGCGTGCAAAATTCATATGCACAGAATCTTTATTGAGACGAGAGCCAAACCAGCTGGCTGCGTAAAGCAACGCAACGGGGATCGACATAGCTACAGCAAAAATTACGGTGAAGGTTATCGCATAATTATTTGTTCCTAAAAATACCTCCAGATGATGCTGTGCTTGTGCCCAGATATCAAGCATTGTAATATTTTGCACAAAGACGATTCCCATAATTATAACGGCTAAAAAGGCTTCATCAAATCTTGGTTTGCGAATGAACCAAAGCTCTTTGGAAGGGATACGCACGGAAAGTTTGATGGAATCATTAGGGCAGTTCTTTACGCAATAACCGCAAAAATTGCAGCGGGCATTGCTTTGCATTGTCCTCGGAAACTCGAACATAGGGCAGCCGGGGGCTTTTTCTCCGCCTTTATAGCAGGCAGCTACCGTACATTTTTGACATTTTTCCGGTGTGCCTCTGAGTTCAAGCGAGGCGCTTCGTGAATAATTTCCGGATAATCCGCCGAGAAAACAAAGATATCGGCACCAGGTTCTTCGTTCAAAGAATGCACCTGAGATGATGACTCCGGTAATGAGCAGCAGCATAATGATTCCGGAGCCGCGCGGATTTTCTACCATGCCAAAGACATGGTCGTTCCACGTGATTAGAATATACAAAAAATCAATGATCCATATGCCATATTTTTTTAAAAAACGAGGTACCGGCCGATGGTTTCCCACAAATTTTTGAATAACGTCACTCAATGTGGCGAACGGACAGATGGCACACCAAAATCTGCCTAACACCAAAAATGTCAGGGGGATTATTGACCACCAGAAAATCCATGTCATGGCCGTTCCAAAATTGTCATGAGGGGAGGAGTCCCCAAATAAAAGTTGATATACGATGACGGCAAATACAGCTGCCGTCGGCCAACGAAATATTCCGGGATACCATCGGCTTTTTAGAAGCTCTTTTAAAAAAATGTTAATTTTTGTCTGCATGATGATATACCCTCTTCTTTTTATACTTCATTGCAGCGGCAACCGCAATGGCAATGATGTTGACAGTTAAAAATACATAAATGAACGGCCAGTCAGGACCGATTCCTGATTTTCCGGTAGTTCTTTCATCATGCGTGTGTCCTTCGGGTTTATCTCCGTGATTGTGTTCTTCCGTGCCTGAATTTTCGACAGCAGAATGGTTCATTTCATCACTTTTCATCTGCATGCTTCCGTTCATGTGCATTTGCTGGTCCATGTTGTCTCCGTGACTGTGTTCTTCCATGGCATGGGGCTGATGTTCAACGTTTTGTTCGGCGGCATAAACATGCGGGTAGATACTGCCCATGATTATAAACAGCACAAAAAATCCCATAAAAAATTTCCGCAAAATTTTGACCTTCTTCCTCAAGATAATTTAGGAACAGACGTGCTTATCAGATTATGTAGCCAGTTATATCAGTATTGTTGACTGAGAAAAAGGATCTACATCAAATAATTTTACAATTTAAATATGCAGAAAATATGGAGAAGCTATGTGAAAGCTATGTGAAATTTACCATGAAATAAAAATAAAACCGCAGCATTATATGCATTTTTATAAGTATATGCATAATGCTGCGGTTTTTTATCTAAGGGACAATTGTTATTTAAGCAAATTAGGCGGTTGGTTTTTGATCCGAAAACAGCTCTTTATCGGATAAGCTGCGTAAGATAAATCGAATAGGCTACGTTGTTCTGTAATCTATGAATTTGAATATAAAGGCACCTGCAAGTCCTGATAAAATTGAACCCAGAATGATCCCCAATTTGGCAGTTGTAAGGTATTCCGGAATATCTGCAAAGGCCAGCGAGGCTATAAAAAAGGACATAGTAAAGCCAATACCGCTTAATACACCTGCCCCCAAAAAATGACTGTAAGTGGTTGATTCTGGCATTTTTATGAAGCCTGTTTTAAATAATAAAAAAACTGTACCAAATATACCCAATGGTTTGCCCAAAGCCAGGCCAGCCAATATTCCTATGCCTTCGTGTGTAAACAGATCGTTTATTTCGGAAAAGTTCAGTTTTATGCCGGCATTAGCTAGAGCGAAAGCAGGCATGATAAACCATGCTGACCATGGAGCGAGAATGTGCTCCAGTCTGTGCAGAAGTGATTTTTTCATGTCTTGTGCGGCATTGGCAGGAATGATCAAGCCTAATGCAACCCCGGCTATAGTCGGATGTATACCGGCATTGTAAAAGGAAAACCAGGCTGCCAGACCTGTGAGCAGGTAGATGGTAATATACTTGCAGTTGTATCTGCTGAAGAGGGCGGCTGTCAATAAGGAGGCCAATCCGCAGCTGAGTGCCGAGATTTGGATATCAGTGCTGTAGAATAAAGCAATTATAATAATGGCGCCCAGATCGTCTACTATTGCCAGTGCAGTTAAAAATATTGCTATACTACGTGGTGCACTGCCTGCTGCCAATGATAAAATACCCAGTGAAAACGCTATGTCAGTAGCCATTGGAATACCCCAGCCTATTGAGGTAGGTTCACCTTGATTGATAATATAATATATACACGCAGGAACGAGCATGCCACCTATGGCAGCTGCAATCGGCAAAACCGTAGCAGATAGAGATTTAAGCTCGCCAAAGAGAAATTCACGTTTTATCTCCAGGCCGATTACGAAAAAAAATATTGTCATCAGCCCATCATTTACCCAATGTAAGACAGACAACTTGATGATGCCCATTGAAAAATACGAATTTAATACTGCTTGATATTCAGCGGATATGCCGCTATTGGCAAGCAGCATTGCTAATATGGCGAATAATAGTAATATTACACTGCTAGAGGATTTGTGCCTGAAAAAATGATTAAAAGGCTTTAGCAGAACAGTAGCTTTTTGGGTTATATTGTATTTCCAATATTTCAATGATATATTCCTTTTATATTTTTGATAATATGATAACTAAAAAAATTTTACTATGGAAGGTAAGCGAATATGTAAATACTGAGGATCAGTGAATATAAAAACGGCACCTTTCACTGGCAGCAGATGCCGTTTTTATATTTGGTGCATGAAAAAAACTCAAAGTCAAATTATATATTGATTATACTATCTATCAGCAGCATAACAGTTACCAAAACTGGTATGATTGAACCCAAAATATCAAACAGAAAATCCTGAATCATTTTCATTCGTAAAATCCTTTTCGATTTATCAAATTGATCAATTAAATTACTTTGTTAATCGGCTCACGAGCTGTAACAGATAAATGTGGAAGACATATTAATTGAATGGCCATTTTTGAGAGCTTATATTATTTAAAACTCCTCATAGACAGCCGGATCCTGAGCGAAGCTGCGGCCGTCAGTCCGAGTCAAACCTGAAATTTGGAGCATTTCTTCATCGGATAATTGAAAATTAAAAATATCAATGTTTTCACGCTGATGAGTAATGCCGGAGGCTTTTGGAATAGGCAGCGCATTGAGCTGTACATGCCAGCGGAGAATAATTTGCGATACGGATTTTTGATGTGTATTGGCAATATTGGCAATGACCGGGTCTGTGAGTAAGGCGTTGCCACGGCCCAAAGGACTCCATGACTGGGTGACAATATGATGGCTGCTGTTATAGTTTCGCTGAAGTTCTTGGTTGAAGTATGGGTGTAATTCAATTTGATTAATACAAGGGCATACATCAGTTTCCTTAAGCAGCCGGTCAATATGTTCAGGAAGAAAATTGCATACACCTATAGAGCGTATATAGCCTCTTTTTCTTGCTTCTATGAAAGCCTGCCATGCTTCCACGTATTGATCGATACGTGGATTCGGCCAATGGATAAGATAAAGATCGTAGTAGTCGAGATCGGCTCTGTAAAGAGATTCTTCGATCGTTTCCAGGGCTTCCCGATAAGCTTGGCGGCGTCCCGGAAGCTTGGAGCAGACAAACAGCTTGTCTCGTCCGATAAAGCATTTTTTTATAGCGTGTCCTACTGTGCCTTCATTTTCGTAATTGAAAGCAGAATCAAGCAGGCGATAGCCTGCATTGACAGCATCTTGTATAGATTTGATGCCGTTTTTACCTTTCAATGTATATGTGCCGAAGCCTATTGCCGGTATTTTAAAACCGTCGTTCAATGTTATATCAGGTATTGTTTTACACATATAATTCACCTCACTATTAATTTTATATAATAATAGTTCTATATTGATGCAATATCCCCTCTTACCGGTGATATATTATCTATTGGCACGGACCGATTATTTATAAAGCAGAAAAATATAAAACGGCAGACCAGGCAAAAAAAGACAAGGATAATTAAGCGCAGGTTTAATTTGCAGCTTTAGTGTAAATAAATCCCGCTGCTTTGAAAAATGGCAGCGGGATTTATCGACAACAAAAGCAAAAGACAAATTTTATTGCAAAATATTAAGGAATTCAGGCAGTAACGGGAAGCTGTTTCCATAAGCGGCGAAAAGCACTTTTTTGAACTTCCGGTGTGCGGATTATCCTTTTTTCCAGTTCATCTTCAGTTTTTATTTCTCTGACAGCAGCATACAGATCATCTAATTTTTTAAAATCTTCCATACGCAACGAATTCAAATAGGCATATTCTGGGATAGCATCCATTTTTTTGCGCAAACGATCACGATAGGCATCGGCATTGGCATTGTGTACACCGTTAACTATTTCGGCAAGTTCCTTTAAATCAAGCATTTCACGCATAGAATCGCTCATCATAACAATATCAAATCCCTTCGTACTTATTAAAAAATATATATTAATTATACTGCGTTGTTTTTTTAGAAGCAATATTTATTGTAAACAAAGTTTTGCTAAAAAGGATGGTGCTAATACCGGGCAATATAAAAGGCACGGTATCGTTTAAATGATGCCGTGCCTTCTTATAAAAATTGTTGCTATATATTATTGTAAGCAGATACTATTTTTCCAAATAAAGGATCGCTGCTTGTAAGCTGAGAATATTTTTCCACAGCTTTTTCGATGCCATTGCTTTTTATGAAATTTTGAATTTCCGCGGCCTGTTCATCTTCTGCGTAATCAAAGTGATATCCGGCGGCGATGGCTGCTGCCAAGTGTTCATTAGGAAGAGCATATTCCTGAGCCAGCATGGCAGGGCCGACCAAACGATCTTTTCTGCCAAGTTTCCTGATCGGTGAACGGCCGACACGGGTAACTTCATCATGCAGATCTTTAAGTGAGATACGTTTCAATATTTTTTGGATGAAGGTTTCCAGCTCTTCTGTTGTGAAAGGAAATTTCTTTGTCATCATGACAGCAGATTCGCGCATGGCAGCTACTACAGAAGCGTAAATGGCCTTATCATTCAACGCGTCATAAATTGTCGGTAATTTTTTTGCATAGCCAAGATATGCTGCCGTAGCATGTCCGCAGTTGAATACATAAAGTTTTCTTTCCAGATACATACCAAGATTGTCAGCGTATTCAGCTCCCTTGATGGGTTGGCTTGACGGATCTTTAAGTTTGTTTTTTTCGATGACAAGTTCAAAAGAAATCTCTATCTGCGGAATACGAATGCCGTCCTGCTCTGTGCTTAATGCAATGCGGTCGACGGCTACGTTAGGAAAACAGCCGATAGAATCAAGCTCTTCTTCCGTCAAAGCGAATTTACATTCTGTCAGAGCTTTTTTCAGCATATCAGTGGCGTAAAATGCGTTTTCGCATGATAAAATATTTACTTTGCTTCCACTTTTAGCAAGACGTTCCTTAAGTCCTTTTGCCAAAGTGCCGGCAATTTTCGGCAGATTATCGACACAAACGGACGTGGTTATTATATCCGCTGCAATGATTGCATCAATAGCCTTTTTCTCATCAGTTATGGGGGAAACCGCACAAACATTATCAATTACTTCTTTACGATAGTTGTCGTTGATAATATATACATCATAACTGTTGGTTTTATTTATATAATCTACTGTGTGTTTGTCTACTTCGATAAAAGTGATCTCAAAGCCGGAATTATGGAGCAGTTCTCCTATAAAACCACGGCCGATATTGCCTGCACCAAAATGTACTGCTTTCAATGTGAACTCCTCCTGAATAGTTGTGTTTAATTTCTGATCAGCCTGAGAAAGATATATCTGTCTCAGAAAAGCTTTATCAATAATTATTTCGTGAATAGATCATAGATTTCCTGCGGTGTTTTTGCATTCTTAAGGATCGTTACGGCATTTTCATTTTCATCCAGCATAGTGGCTATATTGGAAAGTATAGTTAAATGCTCGTTGCCTATGCCGGCTATGCCGATAACTATATAGGCTGTTTCGTCGCCAAATTTCACACCCTGCGGAAATTGCAGTACGGAAAGTCCGGAAGCTTTGATTTCGCCTTTGGCGCTGCTGTCACCGTGCGGTATGGAGACGCCCTTGCCGATGTAGGTACTGATCTGTTCTTCGCGGCGCAGCATGGCGGCAATATAGTCGTTATTTACATATCCGCCGTCTACGAGGATTTGTCCGGCCATTTTGATGGCTTCATCGTGGGAAACGGTGTTTAGGCCGATTTTGATATTTTCGATCTTCAAGACACTGCCGTTAAAAGCAGCCGGTTTGTCATCTGGAACAGCGGCGGGGACATCAGCGGCAGCTGAATTTTGACGTATTCGCTGGGCCAAAAGATCAAAGACATTGTTCTGCAGAAAATCAGTGACGAAGATATGTTCTGCCTGCGGAGATGCTTTTTCTGCCCGTTCCGCCAATTTTTCATGGGAAACGACTATCTGGGCATCGGCAGGAATATTTTCGATGGCGCAATTAGTTATGGAAATATTAGTAAAGCCGGCTTTTTTGAATTTGTTCCGCAGAGCGCTCGCACCCATTGCGGAAGATCCCATTCCTGCGTCGCAGGCATAGATGATTTTCTTTATTTGTGTGCCGGGAATAATTTTATTTTCATTTGAAGCCTTACCAAGATTTTTCATTGATTTCATATCTGCCTTAGCAGCTTCCAGTGCGGTATTGTCCCCAGTATCTTTGGAAGATTTGAGAATGATCGAAGCTATGATGAAAGAGACTGCTGTGGCAACTACTACGGCCGCTATATTGGCAAAATATGCGCCTTTTGGTGTCATGGCCAAAACGGCGAAAATGCTGCCGGGAGAAGCGGGAGCTATGAGACCGCCATTTAAGATATGCAATGTCAGAACACCGCACATACCAGCAGGGATTAAAGCCAGCAGAAGCATTGGTTTCATGAGGATATAAGGAAAATATATTTCATGTATACCGCCGAGAAAATGGATTATGACGGCACCGGGGGCAGAACCTTTGGCACTGCCCTTGCCAAACAGGCAGAAAGCAAGAAGAACACCAAGACCGGGACCAGGATTTGCTTCAATCAGGAAAAATAAAGATTTACCGAAGTTTTGCGATTCTTGAATTCCTATAGGTGTAAAAATGCCATGATTGATCGCATTGTTCAGGAAAAGTATTTTTCCCGGTTCAACGAGTATGGAAACAAGAGGAATAAGGTTTATATTTACGAGAAACTCGACGGCAGCCCGCAGGATATTGTTTAAACCGAGCACGATCGGACCTACGACTACATAGGCAAGCACAGCAAGTATAGCGCCGATGATACCTGCGGAAAAATTGTTGACCAGCATTTCAAAACCGGCAGGGATGCTTTCCTGAAAAGCATCATCAAATTTTTTGATGACCCATCCGCCTAAAGGTCCCATTATCATGGAACCAAGAAACATCGGTATATCCGCACCGGCGATGACACCAGCCGTTGCTATGGCACCTACTACACCGCCTCTGTGATCATATACAGCCCGTCCGCCGCTGTAACCTATCAGTAAAGGTATAAGCCATTGGACCATTGGACCGCTGGCTTTGGCAAGATATTCGTTAGGCAGCCAGCCCGTGGGTATGAATAAAGCTGTCAGCAAGCCCCAGGCAATAAAAGCACCTATATTGGGCATTACCATACCGCTTAGAAAGCGGCCAAAAACCTGAATGCTTTCCTGAATGGTATTTGTTTTAGCATTTTCATTCATGATGTTAATACCTCCGTTTTGTAATTTTTAATAAAATTAATAATAATTTAGGTTAGCAATAGATTGATCTTTTTTTGCAGGAAACTTTTTAGAATTGTTTCCAAAGCTTTTAGAATATCATTTTTTGTCCCATTAGTTATTGTGGAAGAAAAAAGCCAATTTTCGGCCATCGCCTCAGTTATGGCACCCATTGTTTCGGCATTTTCCTGATAACCGTTGATCGGGATGACCAGCGCCACCGCAGCTGTGAGCTTGACAGAAGCATCCGTGTGCGAAAAACCATTTTCTATTCTTGCAATAGACAGACGCGAAGAGCTCACGGGAGCGCGGCAATGCAGAAGCATGATTTTCTGGTCATAAAGAAAGGTACTGCCGTATTTTTCCCTCTCCCATATTGCCTGGGTAACAGCGTCATCGGCATTGTCATCGCTTAGCAAAGATCCTATTTTTTTGATAAGATCATTCACATGTATTGGCCCGGTTTCATCAATAAAGATAAATTTGTTTAGTATATCAAAGATAGCGGTTTGATAGTGAGTAAGCTGCAATAAAGCGTCCTGAAAGGGAAGCTGCTCTTTTGAAGCGGAACGTATATTTTTTGAAGAAGACTTACAGACTAAAAGAAATTTATTGATGGAATGAATATCCTCGGAACGAAGCAGAGCATTTACTACCAAAACGGGAAGCGAAGCGTCGGGAATAGGGACTGTGGATATAATAAAGTCAATATTTTCCTTTGAAAGTTTGTTCGAGTCAAGACGCAGGGCAGAAATAATATCCACGATGTGGATCCTATTAAATTCATGCTTTATGCGAGAGGCAAGAAGTTTAGAAGACCCCAGTCCTGTCGGGCATGCTATGGCCACATGATATTTTGTCTGGGAAGTGTGCTTTGTGTCTTCTAAGGCAGCACCAAGATGCATGGCAATATAAGCTACTTCAGAATCAGGAATATGCGGGCCGACTATTTTATATAAAGGTGTGCAGCATATGCGGCTGAGCTGCATGAGCTGTGCATAATCTTTTTTTATATCGGACAGCAGGGGATTGCGTATTTCCATACCCATTTTCAATCGGCTTATGGATGGACCGAGATGATTTACAAGACCGATAAGCAGTTTTTCGTTATTCTCAAGCTTTTGACCAGTCTCAGCCTGAGCAGTTTTTATAATTTTTTTTGCCAGCTGTACGAGCTGGAAATTGGGAATAAAAGGAGTGCTGCCGGTGTAATATTCATTCCGTGTTCCGAGCAGATGCATTGCGATATATCCTATTTCTTCGCGCGGAACACTGATGCTGAACATTTTTTCTATTGATAAGGCTATTTGTTTGCTGATCGTAAATTCTTTTTTCCCGGAAAGCTGCTTTAAAAATGAATCATCAAAACTTATTTTTTCGTTTTGTCCCATACGCTGTATTGCCAGTGCAAGATGAATCAGCAGACCGACATAGGCATTGTCGGATAATTTAAAAGAATCCTTTGTTTCGATTTGCCGAAGAACGGTTTCCAGCCTGTGCAGGACATGAGTGTCAACAAGATTCAAAAGTCTTTGTGAAGATTGATCGACCAGGTTTTTTACGTCATGTTTTCGGGAAAGTGTATCATGAAGGATACTTACCAAAGATTTTTCATCAATATTTTCATAAATACAATGAAGGATAGCTTTGCGTATATTTTTTTCCGAGCCGCTCACATATACGCCGAGCCCCGGTTTGCGTATGAGTATAAGCTTATGTTTGATAAACCAATCTTCGAGCTTGTCCAGATCACTGCTTATGGTGCTTTCAGCGACATTGAGTTCCGTTGAAAGTTCAAAAAGTTTGATAGGAGCCTGATTTTGCAGCAGCCGTGCTGTTAAAAAGGTAGAGCGTTCTTTGGGTTGATAAATAAGTTTTTCCGGAGCTGTGTCAAATGCTGCTTTTATCCTTATTAAAACATCTTCACTGCCTTGCAGACAAATGCCAACACCCTGTTTTTTGTCCAGATGTGCATGATATTTTCCTATAAGTTTTTCTATTTCTGGAAGATCGCGTATTACTGTTTTTGTACTGACAGATAGCTTAACAGCGATAGCTCTTATCGTCATAAAATTTTTCTGGGCGCACAAAATAAGAATAATGCTTTTTACTCTTGGACTTATTTCCCCTTTATTCAATTTTCATCCTCCTAATGATCACTCAGAAGATTCATCGTTGACAAATTGCTTAATTAAGTTATTTTAATTATAGAATATAATAAAAATATATACAATCAAAAGACATATTGATAAGTACCAATCAATTTAAGACAAAATCGAATAGATAAATTTAATATTTGGAATATACATTGCAAATAATATAATTTTTTGCTGTAAATAAAAGATAGGGGATAGTTATCTTATTGGTTGATAATAAATAAAAAGCCTGCCAAAATGGCAGACTCAAAGAAGGCAATCTTGCATAAAATATATTGTGATGAATAATAAATTAAAGAACCGAAATGTCAATTTGAGTCACACTGTCAACGATCATATCAGCCTTGCTGATATCCTGAGTGCCGCTGTTGGGGTTCTGGAAACCTATACAGGTCATGCCGGCAGACTTTGCCGCAGTGACACCATTATGCGAATCCTCAAGAACGATACATTCCTGAGGCAGGACGTCAAGTCGCTGTGCCGCTGTGAGATAAATGTCAGGAGCGGGTTTGCCGTGCTTTACCTCATTCCCGCTGAGCAGAAATTGAAAATATGCGTTAAAGTTTAGTCTGCTTATATTGGCCTCGATAAATTCAATAGGAGAAGATGACGCAACGGCAGTTGGTACATTATGTTTTTTAAGATCAAGCAATAATTTGTAAATACCATTGATAGCTTCTATTTTATTTGTTTGGACATGTGATAAAATTCTGCTGTTGTATTCATTGATAAATATATCAGCGGGGATCAAGAGTCCCTTTTCTTTTTTCACTTTACGATACATCGCACTGATATTAAGGCCGCTTAGTGTGAACATATATTCTTCATCTGCGGTGATATTGTATTCTTTCAGCATTTCTGAAAGAGTCGCGTTATGCATCGGTTCACTGTCAATAATAACTCCGTCCATATCAAAAATAAATGCTTTCATAAAAACCTCCTGATAATATGCAGTTTAATAATATTGCAGCGGTAAATATGGACTGCGCTGATGAGAAGATATACAAAATGGAAAAGGCTGCCGCAATCAGCTGCGGCAGCCTGCGAATAACTATTTACTCAACTGTTACGGATTTTGCCAAATTGCGAGGTTTATCTACATCGCAACCACGGGTAATAGCAGCATAATACGCCAACAATTGAAGAGGGACTACTGTCAAAAGCGGGATCAAAAGTTCATCGGTAGCAGGAACCTTTATCACATGATCGACGCATTTTATCAGATCATTATTGTTTTCTGAGGTAATACCGATAACAACAGCATCACGCGCTTTTATTTCCTTAATGTTGCTGATGGTTTTTTCATAAACACTTTTCTGTGTTGCCAGCGCTATAACCGGTACACCCTTAATTATAAGTGCCAGCGTGCCATGTTTCAGTTCGCCGGCAGCGTAAGCTTCAGCGTGAATATAAGAAATTTCTTTCAGTTTTAAAGCACCTTCAAGAGCAACGTTATAATCCAAGGACCGGCCTATAAAGAAAACATCCTCGTTAAAGCCATATTGCTTGGCAAATGTTTTGATTGGTTCTGTATCTTCCAGTGTTCTATCAATTTGAGCAGGCAGTTCGCGAAGTTGTTTTAAAAGCTGTTCGGTACGATCGGCAGAGATGCATTTTTTTATTCCGGCCATGTACATTGCCAATAGGAACATAGTCACGAGCTGGGTTGTATATGCTTTTGTAGAAGCAACAGCTATTTCAGGACCAGCCCATGTATAAATGACTTCATCCGCATCTCGAGCAATAGAAGAGCCCACTACATTGGTAATAGCCAATGTTTTTGCACCAAGTCGTTTTGTTTCTTTTAATGCAGCCAAGGTGTCAATAGTTTCGCCTGACTGGCTTATAACTATTACCAGCGTATGTTCATCAACTATCGGATCACGATAGCGGAATTCTGATGCTATATCTAGTTCAACAGGTATGCGGGCAAGTTTTTCAATATAGTATTTGCCGACGAGTCCTGCATGATAAGCTGTACCGCAGGCAACGATAAAAATTTTGTGGAAGGAATCAAGGTATTCTTTATTCCATTTTAATTCGTCAAGCACCACACTGAGATTATCCTTGGCAATACGAGGCATTACTGTGTCACGAACAGCTTTAGGCTGTTCGTATATTTCCTTGAGCATGAAGTGCTCATAGCCGCCTTTTTCAGCAGCTTCTGCATTCCAATTTACTTCAAAAACTTTTTTCGTTACGGGCAGGCCCTCATGATTAGTTATCCATATAGAATCTTTTTTTACTACAGCTATTTCGCCGTCATTGATTATATAATTGCGGCGTGTATAGCCAATTATAGCCGGGATATCCGAAGCTATGAAGTTTTCTCCGTCACCAAGTCCGACAATAAGCGGATTATCCTTTTTGGTGCAGATAAGCTTATCAGGGTCTTTTCTCGACATGAACAGCAGAGAGTATGAACCTTCAATCCTCTTCAGAACTTCGCGGACAGCAGTTTCAAAATCCCCGTCATATATGTCTTCAAGCAAGTGAACTACTACTTCTGTATCCGTTTCGGATAAAAATTTATGGCCTTTTTCTATGAGCTCATCTTTAAGCTGCATGTAATTTTCAATAATGCCGTTATGGACGACAGCAAAGTCACCCTTGCAGTCCATATGCGGATGGGCGTTGATGTCGGACGGACCACCGTGGGTAGCCCATCTCGTATGACCGATGCCAATGACGCCTTTCGGTTCATGTCCCTTGATTTTTGATTTTAACGCATCAAGACGGCCAACTGATTTTTCCAGATTGATTTTATCGCCGTCAAAAACAGCGATTCCGGCAGAATCATAGCCGCGATATTCGAGTTTGGTCAAACCGTCAATGAGAAACGGTTCAGCCTGTTTGCTTCCTACATAACCAACAATTCCACACATAAAGATACCTCCAAAATAAAATAATTATTAAAGATGTATCTGCCGATCCTTATTCTCTGTATTGTGCCATGGGTTATCCCGTGGTTTTGCCAGATTTTGACGACCGGATCACGGCCGAGAGGCATCCGCTGAATAATTCGACGACCTCTTCCTCGTCCTCTCAATAACAAGAGCCAGCGCTAAGCGATATGCTTTTGGGTGAAGCCTGAAACCTCCTTTGCTGATCATCTGTCTGTACCGCGGCAGATTGCAGTACATAGATATGATGGATGCAGAGAAACGCGATGTTTCTGTGTCTTCCATATTCTAATATATACTTGTAATTTGGTCAAGTTATTTGTTAATGGTGATATCTGTGCATGATGCGATGGGCTTAACAAATAGTGATGCTTTTAAGATCAGCATATTTTTCCAGCTCTTCATCATGAAGGGCTCTTTCTGTTACAAAGGCGCTGAAATTATAAAAATCTGCATAACGGTATAGACTTCGGCGCTGAAATTTTGATGTATCTGCAAGTAATATATTTGTGTCGGCTTTTTTTATAATATCTTGTTTTATGCTGAGTTCTCTGAAGGAGTCAATGGAAGGACCTTTTTCTTGAAAACCGCTACAGGATAAAAATGCAATATCAATTTTTATTTGTTCAATAGCCATATGTGTCCATGGGCCAACATAGGATAGGCTCTTTTTTCTTAATTCACCGCCGGTAATCAATATTTGGCAGGAAGCATTGTATAAATTCGCACCAATAATAGCTGAATTTGAGACAATAATTATGTCATCACGCACGGACAATATTTTTGCCAGTTGTAAAGTAGTTGATCCCGAATCTAAAAAGACAACATTATTTTCTCTGATAAGACCAGCTGCTTTTTTAGCTATCAGAGTTTTAGCTTTGAGATTTTTTTCTTCCTTCAGGGAAAAGCTATTTTCGGTATAACTCTTTGCAATATTAACGATTCCATGTCCTTTTTCAAGGAGATTATTGGAGGTAAGATAATCAAGATCTTTTCTCATTGTTACCATAGACACATCAAAATTTTTTGCTAACTCACTAACTGTCACAGAGCCTTTAGCAAGCACATATTGAACTATCTGATTGCGTCTTTCTAAATTTATAGGCTTGGCCATATTTACAAGTCCTTTTTTATTTTTATATACATATTAGCCCAAATGTTAAAAAAAAGCAATAAGAAAGTTAAAAGAAAATAAAAACATCTTTACAGAAGAAATAAAGTGTGATATCATTTCTTTAAAGTTATTTATAAGCTTATTTAATTTCTTTTTAATTTCTTTTATAAGGAGGACATATGGATATGAAATTTGGAGTAGATACCTTTATATGGACAGAGGTATTTACTGAAAAAGATTTGTGGATAATAAAGAAAGCCGAGAATTTAGGATTTAAGGCAATTGATTTTGCTATCGCTCATCCGGAAACATTTCCTACGGAAAAAGTAATAATAGAATTGAAAAAAACCAGACTTGAACCGGTGACAAGTACGACCTTAAATGCTGATAACAGTATTATTTCGATGGATTCTCAAATAAGAAAAAAAGGTATTGATTCATTAAAGAAGCTGATAGATATAAACAGAGCTATCGGTTCTAAAATATTGGGCGGTGTAAATTATGCGGGCTGGGGATGTCTGACCGGCAGGCCGCGTACGGAAATAGAATGGACGCACTCCGTAAATGCGATGCAGGAGGCCGCAGAATATGCGCTTAAAGTACATCCGGAGCTGAAGATTTGTGTTGAGCCGGTAAATAGGTTTGAAACACATTTCATCAATATTGCAGAAGATGGCGTAAAGTATTGCCAGGATGTGGGAACAGGAAATATGGCAGTGCATCTCGATTGCTTTCATATGATCAGAGAGGAGGAAAGCTACACAAAGGCTGTGGAGATATGCGGAGTAAAATATTTAGGCTATGTGCATGTATGCGAAAGCAATCGTGGGATTCCGGGGACAGGGATGGTGCCGTTCAAGGAGTTTTTTACTGCACTAAAAAATATAGGGTATAAAGGACCATGCGTGATAGAATCATTCGATCCAGGTTTTGAAGAACTGAATGGGCAGTGCGCTATTTGGCGGAAGTTTGCAGATACAGGAGAAGAATTGGCAGTTAAGGGATTAGCCAATTTAGAAGCTATTGCAGTCAGAATTTGATTGGCAGAAAAATTATAAATTATGAGGTGTAATAATTGGCGAAATTATTAGATATTTTAGAAAATTTTCCCTTCAAAGTAAAAGATAAAAAACCTATGTTGATAAAAAGAACAGAATATTCTACAGCATTATATCCGCCTGATAATGCATTTACCAGTGATAATACGTTTACGCTTGTATCAACAGATACATTTATGCTGGGAATTTATGAGTTGGGTCCGGGTGGAGTATTTGCTCCGCTTGATATACATCCGGGCGATGAATCGTATTATATCCTTCAAGGACCTGTGGTACAGAGAAGCGGTAATGGACAGTTTGCCTATCTCAGAACAGGAGAAGGGTTATTTATGCCTGAAGGAGCATGGCACTGCTGTCATAATTTTTCTGATGATAAGGCACGCATACTTTATTTCATAACACCTAAGGCTTGGAGTACAGAGATCCCTCCGGCGATTATACCTACTGACGAAGAAACTAAATTTTATAAAGGGCCAAATAACGATAAACTGCCCAACATGAATGAGAAAATATATGATATTTCCAGACAGGGATGTACCGATGATATAGGAAAATGGCCCGTAGATGCAAAAGAGGCAAGACGGACGGGAGCAGTATATGGTGTGCGTGACTTTGAAAAGCTCAATAATGTTCACGGAACAAAACATCCAATGCTTATGCGATTTATTACCAGCAATGATTACGGGCACTTTGGCGAATTTATTCTGCCAAACGGCGGCGGATATGGACCACGCTGTTCAGATATTGATTCACATGAAGGCGATGCAGCTATTTTTTGTATAGATGGTCCTATTACTATAAATCTTCCTGATCTACAAGAAAGTTTTGTATTAGAACGAGAAGATACATTTTTTATACCGGCCAAAGTAAAATATCAATTGGTTAACTTTGAAAAACATCAAATTAAGGCTGTATTTGCAATAACAAAACTTTAATTTTATTAAACATGGGAGGTCATATAATGTTAGTTAATATGCGTGAAATTCTTGAGGATGCCGAAAAAAATCATTATGCAATCGGATGCATAAATTCGCCAAATGAAGAAACGATCAGAGGGCTTATAAAAGCCGCAGAAGAGATGAATACACCGCTTATTATAGATCATGCGCAAGTGCATGACCAGCTCATTCCTATTGAAAGAATAGGTCCGTTAATGATAAAGTATGCTGAAAAAGCCAAAGTACCTATCTGTGTGCATCTTGACCATGGCAGTGATTTTACGTTTGTGATGCGCGCTATACGATGTGGTTTTCCTTCTATTATGTATGACTGCAGTGCAATGTCGTTTGAAAAAAATGTTGAGGAATTGGCAGCTTTTACCAAGATTGCGCATAAGCTTAATATAACAGTTGAAGCTGAACTGGGAGTCATGTCAAGTACGGAAGAAGATTCTCATGGAGGTAAACCGCTTACACGTGAAGATATTAAAAAAAGCTTTACTGATCCGGCTCAGGCTGCTGAATTTGCTGAACGTACAGGTATTGATGCACTGGCAGTATGCTTCGGAACTATGCATGGAATCTATGCGGAGGAGCCGTTGCTTGATATTGAACGTGTGAAGGAAATAAGAAAGCAAGTTAATGACAAGTGCCGGATAGTAATGCACGGGGGCAGCGGTGTAGATGCAGATCAGGTACAGCAGGCCATAACTGCAGGGTGTTCGAAAATAAATTATTATTCTTATATGGCTAAAGCCACAAGCAAACATGTTTGGGAAAAGTTGAACGCAGCGAAGGGCAGTATGTTCTATCATGAAGTTCAAGAAGATGCGTATCATTTTATTAAAGATTATGCTCAAGATATAATAAAAATGTTTCGTAATAATAAATAAATGAGGAGGATGGCATAATGTCAATAATTGTTGGCATTATGCCGATAAACAAATGGGAAAGGTTCTAATATCAAATGCATTGCAAAAAAATGCTGTCGTGTTGAATGTTGATTCATTTAATGACAAAGAGGCAGTCTTTGATTTTTTGGCTGACAGATTAGAGCAGGTGCAGGTTGTGAAAAATAAGGACGATTTTGTTGCTGCTCTTAATTACAGAGAGAAATTGGGACCAACCTATATGGGGAATTTTATTGCCATACCACATGGTAAAAGTAAAACGGTTGTTAATCCGGGAGTGGCTTTTTGCAGATGCAGAAAACCTTTTATCTATAAAAGCGCTGATACGGCAGGAGAGGTGAAATATATTTTTATGCTGGCTATTCCGGAAAGTCAGGCAGCAAATGATTACCTTAGAGTGTTGGCGGCATTAGCAGGGATGCTGGTACATCAGGAATTTATAGATGCGCTGGAAACTATCGAGTCATATGAGCAGCTTCTGCTGATAATTGAAAAATGGCAGTAAAATACAAATAAAGTAAAGAAAATTTGCTTAATTCTTATAATATTAACAGGAGGTTCTGTATGCAGGTTATAGCAATTACTTCTTGTGCTACCGGAGTAGCACACACATACATGGCCGCAGAAGCCATAAAAAAAATATGCAAAGAAAAAAATTATTCCTGTAAAGTAGAAATGCAGGGAGCATTGGGGTTAGAAAATAAATTATCACCCGCTGAAATAGAAAATGCCGATTTAATTGTTTTTGCTAATGATATAAAGGTCGTTAAGGCAGAGAGATTTGATGAATATAAGGATAAAATCGTAAAAGTCAAACCGCATGAAGTAATTCAAAACCCAGAAATAATCTTTAAAAATATAGTGGAGGGATAACATGATGAAGGAGCGACTGCGTGAAATTCAGGAAGCATTATTGTCAGGAGTTTCCTATATGCTGCCATTTGTTATATCAGGAGGAATTTTGATAGCAGTAGGGTTTGCAATCGGCGGTTATAATATACCTGATTCGGTTGAAAAATACGGCGATCTTGCATCAACATCATTTTGGGTGGGTAAGACGGCGTTTTCATTGATGTGTCCGGTGCTGGCTGCTTATGTGGCATATTCAATAGCCGATAAACCTGGAATTTCCGCAGGTATGGTAGGGGGACTTTTGGCATCGGATCAAGGATCGGGTTTTTTAGGAGCATTGATAGCAGGGATTATAGCAGGATATATTGTTAATCAGCTGAAACGAATACCGCTGCCGATGTCCTTGCGATCACTTTTGGCCACACTTATAATTCCTTTGCTGGGAGTCGGTATTATGGGGCTTATAATGGTATATATTATAGGCGGCCCGATTTCATGGCTGAATAAATTTTTACAGGACTTTTTAAATGGATTAAGCGGTAGCGGGTTGGTAGTTTTGGGTATTATTCAAGGTTGCATGCTGGCATTTGATATGGGCGGTCCCTGCAATAAAGTAGCCTATGCATTTGCGATAGCAGCTTCGGAAGCCGGTAATTGGGCCCCGATGTCGGCTAATTTTATTGCGTCAATGTCGCCGCCATTGGGGATTGCTATCGCATGCATGCTGGCAAAAAATAAATTTACAGGTGCTGAAAAGGCGTCGGTACCGGGACTTTTTGCAGGAGCCTTTGGAATGATAACTGAGTTTGCCATTCCGTTTGCGGCATCCGATCCGTTTAGGGTCATTCCAGCATTGATGGCAGGTTCGGCGGTGGGGGCAGTGTTGTCCTACTCATTTGATCTTACAATGAATGCGCCGCATGGTGGTTTGTTTGTGTTTTTTCTCTGCAATAATATATTGTTATTTTTACTGGCATTGATTATCGCAGGTTTTGTAACAGCGGGATGCTTGATTTTGTTCAAAAAGAATACGGAAAATGAAAAGTTATAATAGCGGTGGTGAATAAAAAATATGAATATGTTGAAATACGATGGAATTATTTTTGACTTGGACGGGACATTGCTGGATACACTGGAAGATTTATCAAATAGTGTAAACGAAGCATTAGGTATGTATGGCTATAAAAGATATGCGAAAGAAGATTATAAATTAAAAATTGGCGGCGGATTCAGAGATTTGCTGGAACGCAGTTTACCGACAGATACTCCGGCAGAAATGATTGATAGAATTTTAAGCAGTTTTTTGGCAGTATACGATAAAAATTATAGAAAAAATACAAAACCTTATAATGGTATCGGGCAAACATTGATAAAACTCAGAGATGCAGGAATGTCACTGGCGGTTAATTCCAATAAACGAGATGATTACACCAAAATATTACTGAGTGATAAACTGTCAATGATTTCATTTATTGCCATATACGGGGAAAGAACAAATATTCCTAAAAAACCAGATCCCGCAGCTGCAGAGATAATAATAAAAACAATGAATATTCCCAAAAGCAAAATTATATATGTCGGAGATTCAAAAACAGATATATTAACAGCCAAGAATGCAGGAATAGAAAGTATTGGTGTTACCTGGGGATTCAGAGACAGAAAGGAACTTGAAAAGTATGGGGCAGTGTATATAGCGGACAGACCAGAAGATATTTTAAATATAGTGGGTACCGATATAATAAATTGATTCTAAATAGGAGGACAGTATGCAGAGAATAATAAATGACCCTGATAATATAGTGGATGAAATGCTGGAGGGATTTTTAAAGGCACATGCCGATATTGTGGAAGCGACTGCCAATCCTCGCGTGATAAAAGCCAGGAACATCCCGGGAGCCAAGGTTGGGATAATAACCGGCGGCGGCAGCGGACACAAACCTGCCTTTATCGGCTATGTGGGCAAAAATATGTGCGATGCCGCAGCTGTCGGCGAAATATTTTCCTCCCCTACAGCCGCCGCTTTTCTTGACGCGGCCAAAGTCGCCGATCAGAAAAAGGGCGTGGCCTGTCTCTACGGGAATTACTCCGGTGATAATATGAACGTCAAAATGGCTGTTGCTATGGCAAAAAAAGAAGGAATTGCCATAAAGACCGTAATTGCCAATGATGATGTGGCATCAGCTCCGGCAGACCAGCGGGAGAAACGCCGCGGTGTGGCCGGAGAGATTTTTATGTGGAAGGTCGGTGCTGCCAAAGCGGCACAGGGTGCTTCGCTTGACGAGGTAATAGCCGCAGCGCAAAAAGCCGTGGATTCTACCCGAAGTGTCGGTATAGGCCTGTCTCCATGCACACTGCCGGCTGCCGACCATCCTAACTTTGCAATAAAACCTTCAACGATGGAGATCGGTATAGGACATCACGGAGAGCCCGGCATGAAAGTAGAACCTCTTGGTTCAGCCGAAGATATTGCCAAAATAATGGTCAATATAGTGCTTCCAGATTATCCTTTCAAAGAAGGTGATCAGACTGCCGTGCTTGTTTCCGGACTGGGTGCGACCCCGGTAATGGAGCTTTATGTACTGTACAATGAAATTGAAAAACTGCTTCAGCAAAAAGGAATAAAAATCTATAAAAACTATGTCGGCAACTATTTCACATCCCTGGAAATGAAAGGAGCGACCTTTACAATGATGAAGCTCGACGACGAACTAAAGGAGCTCATCGATATGCCTGCCTGCAGTATGGGGCTTAAAGAGGGCGTCTGCTCATGACAGCATTTGATAATAAAAAAGGCCGTTCTATCCTGCAGGCAATGGTGCGGAGCATACAACAGAACAAAACACATCTAAGCGATATTGACGGACTGATCGGTGACGGCGACCACGGTATAAACATGAACAAAGGATTTTCTCTGTTTGAGAAGGAATATAAAGACAAAGAACTCAGTTTCAATGAAGGACTCGAAAAACTGGGAACAACCCTAATGAATAAAATCGGCGGTTCTATGGGGTCGATATACGGCACATTGTTTATCGGAATGGGTGAAGCTGGCAGCCGGCTGACCAAGATAAGCCTGGCGGATCTCACAGCGATGATCGAAAAAGGATACAGCAAACTCAGTGAAATAATCGAAGCCCGCCCCGGCGATAAAACCCTTATTGATACGCTCGCTCCGGCACTTGAAAGCCTCAAAAAAAGCACCGAGAAAAAGGAAGACTTTAAGACAGCCCTGATAAAAATGAAAGCTGCGGCAAAAGCCGGCAGCGATTCCACCAGAGAGCTTAAGGCCAGATACGGCAGAGCCAGCCGACTGGGCGAGCGCAGCATCGGCGTGCCCGATGCTGGTTCGGTATCCTGCCGGCTGCTGCTGGCAGCTATGGGTGATGCCATTGTTGAGCTGCTGGAATAAAAACAATAGAAAGACTAGTTCCAAGATTTAAATTTTTGCAGATTCTCTATCAGTTTTTCGTCGTGAAAGTTTAAGTTATTATTTATACCTGTTCCAAGTTTAATGGATGGTTTTATTTTTTCACCATGAAAGTCGCTGCCTCCAGTAATAAGAAGGTCATATTTGTGGGCGAAAGCCAGATATTTTTCTATGTCGTTTTTTGAATGTTCGCTATGATAACATTCTATGCCGGCAAGTCCTGTATTTTTTAAATGGACAATCAATGCTTCGATTTCTTTATCTGATTTTTTCTGTAATGCAGGATGTGCAAGGACCGGAATGCCAGACATGGTTTCTATCATTTTTATTGCCTCTTCGGCAGTTGGGCGGGGACGTTTTATTTTGCGGAATTCCTCGGTATCAAGATATCGTTCGAAGGCTTCACTGACCGTAGAAATATAACCTTGTTCGATCATTGCCCGGGCAAAATGCGGTCTTGCAAATATACCGCCGGGAGCATATTTTTCAATGTCTGCCCAAGTCAGATAAATATTTTTATCCGCCAAATAATCAAATATCATTTTGGCTCTTTTTCTGCGCATTTGTTTGTTGGCAGCACAAATATCCTGCGTAGCAGAGCTCTTATAATTGATATTATAGCCTAATATGTGAACATTTTTTCCTTGGGCGTTTATTTCAATCCCGGGGATGAAACGTATGCGGGACTCCTTAGCTGACAATTCTCCCTGCCAGAGGCTGTCTACAGTATCATGATCCGTTATGGCAAGAACAGTAATGCCGGTTTTTTTCGCTAGTTTTATGAGCTGAACAGGAGAGTATTGTCCGTCCGATGCTGCGGTATGACAGTGCAAATCCATCATAATATTAAAACCTCACAATAAAAAGATAATAATATTGTAACGAAAAATAATGATCTAGACAAGTGAAAACAGGAGTTTGCAAATCAAGCTGCAAACTCTTGCTGTGATACTGTTGTGTAATAAGCAAAGGTGGGTCAGCTGCAATCGCCGTCCTCGTCACAGAAAATAACTTTTTCACCGCTGAGAATTTTATTCGTTGTGCGTACTGCACACATTTTGCCGCACATGGAACAGGTATGTTTTTGTGCGAGCGGCACGCTTTCATAATAGCGTTTGGCTTTTTCAGGATCTATAGCTTCTTTGAACATAGCGTCCCAATCTAGTTTTTGACGGGCATCCGCCATACGATTGTCCTGATCTCTGGCACCGGGAAGTTTATTGGCAATGTCGGCAGCGTGCGCAGCAATTTTAGCGGCTATAATGCCGTCACGAACATCAGTCAGATCCGGCAGGCGCAGATGTTCGGCCGGAGTGACATAGCATAAAAAATTTGCACCGTTTGAAGCGGCGATGGCACCGCCGATTGCAGAGGTTATATGATCATAGCCGGGGGCTATATCAGTGACTAATGGGCCCAGTACATAGAAAGGTGCATTATGGCAAAGTCTTTTCTGAAGCTTCATATTGGCGGCGATTTCATCTATGGCCATATGTCCGGGGCCTTCGACCAGCACTTGAACACCGGCTTTCCAAGCACGGTCGGTGAGATAACCAATCTCTATAAGTTCACCGATCTGCCCCGCATCGGTGGAATCGTCAAGACAGCCGGGACGCAATGAATCTCCTATAGAAATAACGGCGTCATGCTCATGGAGTATTTCTAAAACATCATCATAATGTTCAAAAAATGGATTTTCGTTGCCTGTCATTTCCATCCAGGCGAACAGAAGCGAACCGCCGCGGGAAACGATATTCATGCGGCGTCCTGATCTCTTGAAGCCTTCTATTGCGCGGCGATTGATACCGGCATGGATAGTCATGAAGTCAACGCCTTCTTTTGCATGTGCTTCCACCACGCGGAGAAAGTCGTCAGCGGTCATTTTCAGCAGATCCTTCTCCAGATAGCCTATGGCATCATACATGGGAACTGTTCCTATCATAGCAGGTGAATATTCGATAAGTTTTTCGCGAAATTCATGTGTCTTTCCGTAATTGGAGAGATCCATGATAGATTCGGCCCCCATTTTGACGGCCATTTTTACTTTATTCATTTCTAAATCATAATTTTTAGCATCACCTGATATACCCAGATTTACGTTGATTTTTGTTTTTAATCCATCACCGATGCCTTCAGCTGAAAGTGACTGATGGTGGATATTAGCGGGAATAGTAATAACTCCGTTGGCAAGACGCTCTCTGATCCATTCTGCCGAACGGTTTTCTTTTTCTGCAGCCAGTTTGACCTGATCCGTTAAGATACCCTGTTTTGCTGCTTCTATCTGTGTTTTGTAATGCATGTAGTCCTCTTTTCTGCCTTTTGCGGCTTCATATTACAGATAATTTATCCAAATAAAAAAGTCTGCCTTCATAAGAGAAAGCAGACGGTAGATGACAATGTCAGCTTCCCTACGATGGTATTAACCAACAGGTTCAAAGGGTTGGGCAAAATTGCCCTCTCAGCATAAAGCACCCCTGCTGCGTTCAGTCTAGCAAAATAAACAATTAGTGTCAAGGTTCTATCAGTAACTGCTGAATAGATTTTGCAGAATAAATAAAAAGTCGGCGCAAAACTTGCACCGACTTTTTATTTATTCTGCTGTGAAAGGCAATAAAGCAATATTACGGGCACGTTTGATCGCTAAAGTTACCTGACGTTGATGATGTGCACAGTTACCAGAGATACGGCGCGGTAAAATCTTGCCGCGTTCGGTAATGAAACGACGTAATTTAGCAACGTCTTTATAATCAATTGCTTCTACTTTATCTGCGCAGAAACTGCAAACTTTTCTCTTTGGTCTTCTACCTCTATCACGTTTAACCAATGGTATATACCTCCTAATTAAAATGGAATCTCTTCGTCAGGGGGCAGTTCCGAACCGAATGAGGAAGCCGGACTAGATGCGGCAGGCTGCTGGCTTGGTGCTCCGGAATAGTCATTGTCGGAATGAGCCGGGCGTGTACCCATAAATTCTATATCGTTAGCCACTATTTCAGTCACATAACGCTTGGAACCGTCCTGAGCGTCATAATTACGTACCTGCAAATAGCCGTCCACTAGAATTTGGCTGCCTTTAACCAGATTATTACCGCATATTTCCGCTAATTTCTGCCATGCGATGATGGAGAAAAAATCAGCTGTATTCTGCTGATCACGGGAAAATCTTTTGTTTACAGCCAGACGGAACGAAGCTACAGCTTTCCCTGTCTGAGTATAACGAACCTCAGGATCAGTAGCAAGTCGTCCTGCCAGGATGACTTTATTCATATGCGTTTCCCCCCTAAACGAATCATTTTTCGTCTAATCTAACAATCATGTGCTTTAAGATTTCATCAGTAATTTTCATTACACGATCAATTTCATCAGCACAAGCAGATTCAGCACTGATATGAAGCAGACAATAAAAACCGTCCATACTGCCTTTTATTTCATAGGCAAGACGTTTTTTGCCCCAGCGATCTTCTTTATCGATGGTGCCACCGTTGTCAGTGATAAGTTTAGAAAACTTTTCAATTACGGTATTGGTCTGTTCTTCTTCCATTGGTCTTACAATGAATATGACTTCGTACTTTCTCACGAAATCACCTCCCTCTCTGGACTATCGGCCCCAAAACAGGGGCAGGGGATTCAAAAATAAATTTTGAAACCAGTCTAATAAATTATTAACTTTATAAGTATAGCATGGTTGATAAGCTATTACAACAATCAGATCGAGAAAACTTATACTGAGTTATGTTTTTTTGATCCTCTGGCTAATGAACAAAAAATCCCTGCTGTGCAGGTGAGAGATAAGACTATAAAAATTTTCTGCATACCTTCAAGCAAGGCTGGAAGATACGCTGCGGCGACAATATCGTTGGTGTACACAGTCAGCAGCAATGATACGACAGCCATACTGGCCGCCTGCCCAAACATTCGCATGGCAGCTAAAATTGATGAAGCTACACCGTACAGACTGGGGGAAACTGCACCCATGATAGCATTGTTGTTTGGCGAAGAAAAAAGGGCAAAACCTATTCCTATTACAAGTAAGATCAGACCGATATGATAAAATGAAGTTTCATATGTCAAAAACGAAAGTGAAAAAAGGCCGGCAGCGGTCAATGTCATACCGCAGGAAGCAACCAGACGCGGTTCGAATTTATCAGACAGAGCACCGGCAAATGGTGATAATACAGACATCATTATTGGCTGTAAAAGCAGCAGCATGCCTGCGCTGAATGGATTGAGCCCGCGAATAACCTGCAGGTACAGAGACAGAACAAAGGAAATGCCGAATGTTGCGCTGTAGTGGATGAACGCAGCAATATTTGACATGGTGAAGATAGTGTTTTTAAACAAAGAGAGATTAAAAAGTGGAAAAGGTGTATATTTTTGTCTGACTATGAGAATTATTCCTAAGATAAAACCTGAAAGACACAGCCATTTCATGGACGGGTGTCCTGAATAGTTGGAAATTCCGTATAGTATTAAGGAAGAAAATAAAAAATAAAGTACAGAACTGATGATGTCCAGCTTTTCACACTGATTGCCGTACCACTCCTGGCGGACAGTTTGCATTATGCAAATGCTGGCCAAGATGCCAAATGAAGTGAAGATAAATACGGTACGCCAACCCCAAAACTCAGTAAGGGCGCCACCGAGTACCGGCCCCAGAGAAAGTCCGAGATATACGCAGGCCGCAGAATAACCTATTACCTGCCCGCGCTTTTGTGCCGGGTGGCTGGCTATCAGCATAGCCATGCCTGTAGAGAAATTCATGGACATACATACACCTTGAATAAACCGCAGTATGAGCAATATTTTAAGACTGGGAGAAAAAATACACAAAAATGTACTGACCGCTACACCAAAACAACCATATTGGTATATTTTGCGGCGGCCTTTTATATCGGCAATTTTGCCGAAAGGAAGTAAAAAAGAAACAGCGCCTAATAAAAACAAAGTTAAAACCCCTGTAAGCTCTGCAGCGTTCAAGCCGTATTCCTGAGCCATGGAGGGAATGGCAACATTTACAGAGCTGGCCATAAAAGGACCGAAAAAAGAGGTTAACAATACAGAGATAAAAACTTTCTTTTCATCCATTACATTATCCGTCCTATCCCATGTGATCTTTCAAACTATAGAAAATATATTACACTCATTATAATATGGTTTTATTCATAACCCAACAAAATATTTTTAAATAAATTGAAAAATCTGAGACAGCCAACAAGAAATATTTGACTTTATAAATTGAGCGTGCTAAAATTGAAAACATAAACATAAGAAGCGTCAGTTATTGATCAATTTTAGCGGACAGCAAGCTGATTAGAAAACTAAAAGCTTGGAGGGGTGTGAGCGTATCCTTCCAGGCTTTTTTTAGATTATTTAGCTTTACTTGAAGACTATTGGCATATGCGGGCGCTGGGAAAATAAATCATTATTATATGCACTATAACAATATAAATGGAGGTTATTAAAATGGCTAAAGTATATGACAGTATCACACAACTTATAGGGGGAACGCCCCTTTTAAGGGCAAACAATTACATAAAGAGTCACGGCTTAAAGGCTGATATACTCACTAAATTAGAGTATTTTAACCCGGCCGGCAGCACAAAGGATCGTATTGCAAAATCAATGATTGAAGATGCCGAAGAACATGGCATATTGAAGAAGGATTCTGTTATTATTGAACCTACCAGCGGAAATACAGGAATAGGATTGGCTGCTATTGCTGCCGCACACGGTTATAAAATAATAATAACAATGCCGGAAACGATGAGCGTGGAGCGTCGCAATTTGTTGAAAGCTTATGGTGCAGAAATTGTACTGACTGATGGCAAGGCTGGCATGAAGGGCGCTATCGCAAAAGCTGAAGAATTAGCAAAAAAAACTCCCAATGCGTTCATCCCGTCTCAGTTCACTAATCCCGCTAACCCAAAAGCTCATTACCAGACTACTGGTCCGGAAATTTGGGATGATACAGAAGGCAAGGTGGATATTTTTATTGCCGGAGTTGGTACGGGCGGCACTCTTTCGGGCACGGGCAAGTATTTGAAGGAAAAAAATCCTTCAGTAAAAGTTTATGCGGTTGAACCGCAGACATCGCCCGTACTGAGTGAAGGAAAAGCCGGCCCGCATAAAATCCAGGGAATAGGCGCCGGGTTTGTGCCTGATACCCTTGATACAGATATTTATGACGGTATTATAACTGTTTCCAATGAAGATGCATTTAAATACGGCCGTGAATTTTCTCAGTCAGAGGGGGTTTTGGTAGGAATTTCTTCGGGGGCTGCTTTTGCCGCTGCTGTAGAACTGGCTGCAAAACCTGAAAATGCAGGCAAAACGATAGTTGCTGTTCTTCCTGATACGGGCGAAAGATATTTGTCTACAGCCTTATTCAGCGAATGATAAATAGATATAGCTGCAGATGATAAAAACCCGCAGGGCACTTTTAAAGTGCCCTGCGGGTTTTTTAGGAAAAAATAATTTCTATTATCGCGAATTTACTGTCATAAAATGAAATTTTATTGCAAATTACCTGACCTTCCTTTATAATAAAGACAGATTTGCGATATCTATGCCGAAAGGATATGTTCATTATGGATGCTATTATGAGTATTGCTGCAATGTCAGTTGGCATAAGTCAGGAACGGACACAGGACAGTGTGGGAGTGGCAGTTCTTGGCAAGGTTTTTGATGATATGAATTCATCTGCTGAAATGATTACTGAAATGTCTGCCGGCTCGGATCCAAACCTTGGTGTTAATGTGGACCTTAGTGTTTGATTATACGGCTTTGCCGTAAATTTATATAAGCTTATTTTGTTCTATTTTGCACAGCTAGACATTACGGCGATGGAGAACGAACGGGCTTGAAATGTAAGGAGATTTTACAGATGGATTATCAAGACAAGACTTTGGTATGCAAAGACTGCGGCAAAGAATTTACTTTTACCGCAGGGGAACAGGAATTTTATGCGGAAAAAGGCTTTGCAAACGAACCGGGGCGTTGCCATGATTGCCGCGACTCAAAAAAACACAGCCGCGACGGACAGTCGGCGCCGCGTAAAATGTATGAAGTGGTTTGTGCGAAATGCGGCAAGGAGACACAAGTTCCGTTTGAGCCAAAATCTGATCGCCCGGTATACTGCCGTGATTGCTTTAATACTTTTCGTAAATAAGACTGTGTGGCAATAATGAACGGTTACGTGTATGGATAGTCGGCAAAGGAGCATGGGAATGAGCCGTGCTCCTTTTTACGTAGTGAAGCAATAACGCCGCAAGTAAGACTGTAAATTAAAGTATGGGGGATTCAATATGAAAAAAATATTATTCTTATGCATGACGGCTTTGATGAGCGTGGCAATGCTCACCGCTGGCTGTGGTGATAATGCAGCAGACAGGGACTCTTCTTCTAGCTCCAGCACTGCGAAAACATTAAAAATAGGTTCCAGTGCTGATTTTGCTCCTTTTGAATTTCAAGGCGCAGACAGCAATGAATATCAGGGATTCGATATGGATCTCATAAGAGCCATAGGCAAAGAAATGGGCACTGATGTAGAAATAAACAATATCGCTTTTGATGGACTGATACCAGCGCTTCAAAGCGGCAACATAGATATTGCCATTTCAGGGATGTCGATAACTGATGAACGCAAACAGCAAGTGGGATTCTCTGATCCTTATTATGATTCAGGGTTGACGATAGCAGTAAAGGCCGATAATAATGATATCAATTCTTTTGCGGATCTTAAAGGAAAGAAGATTGCTGTACAGATAGGTACTACTGGGGCTGAAGAAGCAAAAAAAATTCCTGACGCACAGGTGAAGGAAATGAACAGTTCAGCGGATACCTTTCTTGAGCTGAAAGCTGGTAATGTCGATGCAGTGGTTAATGACAAGCCTGTCAATGATTATTATATGGTGAAAAACAGCGATAATACGGTAAAACGTGTTGGTGAAAAACTTACTTCTGAAAGCTATGGAATAGCAGTTAAAAAAGATAATACTAAACTTGTGGGAGAGCTCAATGCTGCTCTTAAAAAGCTCAAAGAAAACGGCGAATATAATAAAATTTATAAAAAATGGTTCGGTACTGAACCGACAGATAACAAATAATCGGCAGTGCTGAAAAAATGTATAGGATGTTGACCAGATGAGTTTTAATTTGGATTTAGTTATTAAATCGTTCCCGCTTTTATTGGCTGGCGCGCTGATTACTATAAAGATAACGCTGATCAGTGTGACAATAGGCATTTTTATAGGGTTGTTTGTTGGTATAGCACGCATTGTGAACATAAGGGCTGTAAAATTGTTCGCGGCCGTTTATGTTGATTTTATCCGCGGAACACCTCTGCTAGTACAGATCTTTATAATTTATTTTGCTATGCCTATTGTCCTTGGTATAAAAATCGACCCGCTGATAGCGGCAATCACTGCCTGCAGTATAAACAGCGGTGCTTATGTAGCAGAAATATTTCGCGCAGGGATACAGGCAGTTGATGAAGGACAAATGGAAGCGGGCAGATCGCTTGGATTGACCTGGCCGCAAACTATGCGTTATATCATCATACCGCAGGCTTTCAAAAGTGTTATTCCACCGCTGGGCAATGAGTTTATTGCTTTGCTGAAGGATTCGTCGCTTGTTTCTGTCATAGGCTTTGAAGAACTTACCCGCCGCGGGCAGCTTATAATAGCCAGAACATATGGTTCTTTGGAGATATGGCTTAGCGTAGCCTTTCTGTACCTTATAATGACAGTTACTATATCTCGCTTGGTAGCTTATCTGGAGCGGAGGTTTGATACAAAATATGATAGACGTTAAGAATCTGCGCAAATCATTTGGATCTGCCGAGGTTTTGAAAGGAATAGATCTCAGTATAGAGAAAAGTCAAGTGGTAGTGATAATAGGACCGTCAGGCTCAGGAAAGAGCACTCTGCTGCGGTGCATGAACTATTTGGAAGTACCTACTCAAGGGCAGATATTGATTAATGGAACGGATCTGCAAAAGGCTGACATCAATAAAGTTAGATCTGAAATTGGCATGGTTTTTCAGCGGTTTAATTTATTTCCACATATGACGGTTTTGCAAAATATTCTGCTTGCCCCTATGAAGGTGAGGAATATTGACAGAAAAACTGCAGAGCAGGATGCGCTGGTACTTCTGGAGAGAGTAGGACTGGAAAATAAAGCCGATGCTTATCCGACACAGCTGTCTGGCGGGCAGCAGCAACGTGTTGCAATAGCCAGAGCGCTGGCTATGCGTCCTAAGGTTATGCTGTTTGACGAACCTACATCAGCGCTCGATCCGGAAATGGTCGGAGAAGTTTTGGATGTTATGCGGAATTTGGCAAAAGAAGGGATGACGATGGTTATCGTCACTCATGAGATGGGATTTGCCAGAGAAGTAGGCACAAGGCTGCTGTTTGTTGATGACGGTAAAATAATAGAACAGGGCGAGCCCCGGGTTGTCTTTGAAACACCGAAGGAAGAGAGAACAAGGCTGTTTCTTTCGAAAGTGCTATAAAAAAACTGCCGCAGATATACAGTGTCCCTATAAGCTGGATTTTCGATCTGAACTTATGGGAAACTCAATACATTTGCGGCAGTTTTTTATCTGAAAAGCAATTTTTTTGTTGTTCGAAAAATATAAATGACACACCAGGAGGCGTGTAGTAAAAAATACTTATAAACAAAGTGTTGACATAGGTTTTTGAGCATGGTAATATATATGAGTGTCTAAGACTGCGGTAATGTTACAGGAGTGATATTAATGCTGGAAGAACTGAAAAATGCAAAACGAGTTATTGGAATAAAACAAGTAACAAAGGCTGTCAATAACGGTTTGGCACAGTATGTTTTTTTAGCTATTGACGCAGATGACAGAATCCTTAAACCACTTAGGACTTTATGTGAAACAAAAAGAATTGAAGTGGTGACGGGAGCTACGATGGCAGAACTTGGCAAGGCCTGCTCAATTGAAGTCGGCGCTGCAGCAGCAGCTATAATAAACAAGTAATTGCCGATATGCCCATTAAGGGTTTTATCTTTTAGGAAGGAGGTGCATGTATGCCTACAATTAATCAGCTGATCAGAAAAAGCAGACAGAGCATGCAGGAAAAATCTACGGCTCCGGCACTTAAAAACTGCCCGCAGAAACGTGGCGTTTGCACCAGGGTTTATACTACTACCCCGAAAAAGCCTAACTCCGCATTGCGTAAAGTTGCCCGTGTCCGTTTAACCAATAGTATTGAAGTTACGGCTTATATCCCTGGAATTGGGCACAATCTTCAGGAACATAGTGTTGTTTTGATACGCGGCGGCCGTGTAAAAGATTTACCGGGTGTTCGTTATCACATTATACGTGGTTCACTTGATACCGCAGGGGTTCAAGATCGCGCACAGGGAAGAAGCAAATATGGCGCGAAGCGCGGTAAGAAAAAATAATTTTTAAAATGTTTAATGATAAGGAGGGACATAGATGCCGAGAAAAGGTCCTGTACCTAAGCGTGATGTGTTGCCGGATCCAGTTTATAAATCCAAAAAGGTGACAAAATTCATCAATAAGATAATGCTTTCAGGAAAGAAAAGTGTCGCAGAACAAGTAGTATATGACGCATTTGATCGCATTAAAGATAAAACGGGAAAAGATCCGTTAGAAGTTTTTGAAACAGCATTGAATAATGTAATGCCGGTTCTTGAAGTTCGTGCACGCCGTGTCGGCGGTGCTAACTATCAGGTACCTATTGAAGTTCGCCCAGATCGTCGTATGACGCTTGGAATTCGCTGGCTGGTAAATTATGCTCGTTTGCGTGGCGAAACGACAATGAATGAAAGATTGTCGGGAGAACTCATGGATGCAGCTAACAATACTGGTGCTGCTATCAAGAAAAAAGAAGATACTCATAAAATGGCGGAAGCTAATAAAGCATTCGCTCATTATCGTTGGTAATTTATAGAACAAGGAGCGATGTAAGTGGCCAGAGAGTTTTCACTTGAAAAAACTCGCAACATCGGTATTATTGCCCATATTGATGCCGGAAAAACCACTACGACCGAGCGTATACTTTTTTACACCGGTATTGTTCATAAGATTGGGGAAGTTCATGATGGCGCAGCTACCATGGACTGGATGGCTCAGGAACAGGAAAGAGGCATAACAATTACCTCAGCTGCTACTACCTGCCATTGGAAGGATCATCGTATCAACATTATAGATACACCCGGTCACGTGGACTTTACAGTGGAAGTTGAACGTTCATTAAAGGTGCTTGATGGTGCAGTAACAGTTCTTTCAGGAAAGAGCGGTGTTGAACCGCAGTCTGAAACTGTTTGGCGCCAGGCAGAACGCTACAATGTACCTCGTATGGTTTATGTCAATAAAATGGATATCGTTGGTGCTGATTTTTACAATGTTATTCAGATGATGGTTGATCGTCTGCATGCCAATCCTGTTCCTATCCAGATTCCTATCGGAGCAGAAGAGGACTTTCGCGGTATGGTCGATCTTATAAAGATGGAAGCCATTCTTTATGAAGATAAAGAAGGCAGACTGGAAACATTCGGTCCTATACCTGATGAAGTTAAGGAAAAGGCTGAAGAGTACCGTCAGAAAATGCTTGATGTTATAGCTGAAACTGATGATGAGCTGATGATGAAGTATCTTGAAGGTGAAGACCTTACCGAAGATGAAATCAAAAGAGCAATCAGAAAGGCTACCGTTGAATGTAAAATCTGTCCGGTAGTTTGCGGTTCTTCTTACAAAAATAAAGGCATTCAACCAATGCTTGATGCTGTTATCGCTTTCATGCCTGCACCTATGGATATCCCAGCTATAAAGGGAACAGATCCTGATACTGGAGAAGAAGGCGTACGTGAAGCAAGTGATGATGAACCCTTCTCAGCACTTGCATTCAAAATCATGGCTGATCCGTTTGTCGGTAAACTCGCATTTTTCCGTGTGTACTCTGGTACGCTGTCTGCGGGATCCTATGTGTATAATTCGACAAAAGATAAAAAAGAACGTATTGGACGTATTTTACAGATGCATGCGAATCATCGCAAGGAACTTGATGTCGTATACAGTGGAGATATTGCTGCTGCAGTTGGCCTTAAAGACACGACAACGGGCGATACACTCTGCGATGAAAAGAAGCCGATTGTTCTTGAATCTATGGAATTCCCGGATCCTGTTATTTCAGTCGCTGTAGAACCTAAAACAAAGGCTGATCAGGAAAAGATGGGTATAGCTCTTCAAAAATTGGCTGAAGAAGATCCTACTTTCCGTGTGGCAACTGATCAGGAAACAGGACAAACGATTATTTCCGGAATGGGTGAACTTCATTTGGAAATAATTGTAGACCGTATGCTTCGTGAATTTAAAGTAGAATGTACTGTCGGTAAGCCACAGGTTGCTTATCGCGAAACTATAAAGAAAAACGTCAAAGCTGAAGGCAAGTTTATCCGTCAGTCAGGTGGTAAAGGTCAATATGGTCATTGCTGGCTTGAACTTATACCTCAGGAACCGGGTGCTGGATTCTCTTTTGAAAGCAAAATTGTGGGAGGATCTATTCCTAAAGAATATATCAACCCAATTGAAAATGGCGTGAAAGAAGCTATGGGAAACGGTGTAGTAGCCGGTTATCCTATGGTTGATATCAAAGCCGTTGTGTATGACGGTTCTTATCATGAAGTCGATTCATCGGAAATGGCATTTAAGATTGCCGGCTCCATGGCATTCAAGAGCGGTGCCCAAAAGGCTGATCCAGTGCTTTTAGAACCATATGTAAAAGTCGAAGTTACCGTCCCTGAAGATTATATGGGTGACGTAATCGGCGATTTGAATTCTCGCCGCGGACGTATTGAAGGGATGGAACCTCGTAATGGCGTACAAGTCATTAACGGTATGGTGCCTCTTTCTGAAATGTTTGGTTATGCTACGGATTTGCGCTCAAGAACACAGGGTCGTGGGAACTATTCAATGGAAGTATCTCATTATGAAGAAGTTCCTAGAAATATATCAGATACAGTTGTTTCAAAAAACAAAGGTGAATAAGGGAGGAATTACTCACAATGGCTAAACAAAAGTTTGAAAGAACTAAACCACATGTTAATATTGGTACTATCGGTCATGTTGACCATGGTAAAACAACTCTTACAGCTGCTATCACAAAGGTTCTCTCTACAAAAGGGCTTGCTCAATTTGAAGATTACAGCATGATTGACAAAGCTCCGGAAGAACGTGAACGCGGTATTACAATTAATACTGCACATGTTGAATATGAAACTGAAAAAAGACATTATGCACATGTTGACTGCCCGGGCCATGCTGATTATGTAAAAAACATGATCACTGGTGCAGCACAGATGGATGGTGCTATTTTAGTTGTAAGCGCGGCTGACGGCCCTATGCCTCAGACTCGTGAACATATCCTGCTTGCTCGTCAGGTTGGTGTTCCTGCAATGGTCGTATTTCTTAATAAATCAGATCAGGTTGATGATCCTGAGCTTTTGGAACTCGTTGAAATGGAAGTTCGTGAACTCCTTTCTTCATACGATTTTCCTGGCGATGACATTCCTGTTATTACCGGTTCTGCATTGAAAGCACTCGAAGGCGATCCCGAAGCAGAAAAAAAGATTTTCGAACTCATGGATGCTGTAGATGATTATATCCCTACACCTGTTCGTGATACCGATAAACCTTTCCTGATGCCTGTCGAAGATGTATTCACCATTACAGGCCGTGGCACAGTTGCTACTGGTCGTGTTGAACGTGGTGAAATCAAACTTAATGATGTAATTGAAATTATTGGTCTTTCTGATGAAAGAAAATCGACAACTGTAACCGGTATAGAAATGTTCCGCAAGAGCATGGACAATGCTGTTGCCGGTGATAACATCGGTGCGCTTCTGCGCGGTGTTGATCGTACTGAGATCGAACGTGGTCAGGTTCTTGCTAAACCTGGTTCAATTCATCCGCATACTAAATTCAAAGCTCAGGTATATGTATTGACTAAAGATGAAGGCGGCAGGCATACTCCGTTCTTCTCAAACTACCGTCCTCAGTTTTACTTCCGTACAACTGATGTTACCGGTGTTGTCAAATTACCTGAAGGAACAGAAATGGTAATGCCTGGCGATAATATCGAAATGGATATTGAACTTATAACCCCGATCGCTATCGAAAAAGGTTTGCGTTTTGCTATTCGTGAAGGCGGCCATACAGTTGGTGCCGGCCGTGTAATTGAAATTGATAAGTAATTTTAGAAAATATAAAATTTATATAAGGGCGGCGAAACGCCGCCCTTATATAAGGCTTTTTTTTGTCCAATGCGATGATGTGTTAGATTGCTCGTTTTGTTGGACGAGGTAACTAACACAGAGAAATGTCTGGATCAGAGAATCCGGGCGATAAGGAGGAATTATTTTGTCTAAACAACAGAAAATACGTATTCGTTTGAAGGCTTATGATCACAAAGCACTTGATCAGAGTGCTGTTAAAATAGTTGAAACAGCTAAAAGAACCGGTGCTATGGTTTCCGGTCCGATTCCCTTGCCTACCGAAAAAAATATCTATACAATTTTGAGATCTCCACATGTAAATAAAGATTCTCGTGAACAGTTTGAAATGAGAACACATAAACGTCTTATTGATATTTTAGAACCTACATCTAAGACAGTTGATGCTTTAATGCGTTTGGATTTACCGGCTGGCGTGGATATCGAAATTAAATTGTAATAGGAGGTGGCAAAATTGGCAAAAGCAATTTTAGGTAAAAAACTCGGCATGACTCAGATTTTTACCGAAGAAGGCGGAGTAATACCCGTTACAGTGGTTGAATCCGGTAAAAACGTCGTGCTTCAAAATAGAACAGTAGAAAATGACGGTTACAATGCAGTGCAAATCGGTTTTGGTGAAATAAAAGAAAAAAAAGTAACTAAACCTATGCGCGGTCATTTTTCAAAAGCTGGAACGGTTCCAGTGAAAGTTATTCGTGAGATACGACTGGCTGATGCGTCGGAATATAATGTCGGTGATGCAATCGGTGTTGATATATTTGCTGAAGGCGATCTGGTGGATGTTATTGGTACATCTAAGGGTAAAGGTTTTGCCGGCGGCATCAAGCGTCATAACTTTGCTTGCGGTCCGATGAAACATGGGTCTAAATCTCATCGTGAACCGGGTTCGACAGGCGCTATGATCAGTGGTCATGGCGGAAGAGTTTTGAAAGGTAAAAAATTGCCGGGACGCATGGGGGCAGATCAAGTTACCATTCAACGTTTAAGTGTTGTGCGTGTTGATAAGGATCGTAATCTTTTACTCGTAAAGGGTGCTATCCCTGGCGCAACAAACAGCTTTGTAATGATAAAAGAAACTGTTAAACCAAATAAAAAATAATCGGAAGGAGGATAAAGAGGTAATATGCCTACAGTAGAAGTATTTAATATGACCGGACAAAAGGTCGGTGACGTTCAGCTTGCTGAAAATGTATTCGGTGTTGAAATAAATGAAGGACTGGTACATCAAGCTGTTGTTATGCAGCTTGCATCACAGCGTTTGGGAACACACGCTACTAAAACAAGAGGTTTTGTACGCGGCGGCGGTCGCAAGCCTTGGCGTCAAAAAGGTACGGGACGTGCAAGAAGCGGCAGCACACGCTCTCCTATTTGGGTCGGCGGTGGTACTATTTTTGGACCGCATCCCCGTTCCTATGCATTTTCTATGCCGCGTAAACAGCGCCGTTTAGCAATTAAATGCGCACTTACAGATAAAGTTAACAGCAACGATTTCGTCGTGCTGGAAAATCTTGACTTTGCCGTACCTAAAACAAAAGATGTTGTAAAATTGCTCAATGATTTCAGCGTAGATAATAAGGCACTTTTCATAACTGCTGATTTTGCTGAAAATGTGGAAAAATCTTCCCGTAATATCCCGGGTGTAAAGGCAATAAATTCTAATGGATTGAATGTTTATGATATCTTGAATCATAATAAGCTTTTCATAACGAAAGATGCTGTTACCCGTATTGAGGAGGTATTGGCATAATGGAAGCAAGAGATATTCTTATTAAACCGCTTGTGACTGAAAGATCCACAGATTTAATGGCTCAGGGAAAATATGTGTTTAAAGTTGACAAGAGAGCTAATAAAATTGAAATCGGTAAAGCGGTAGAAGAAATTTTCAAAGTAAAAGTAGCGGATGTAAATACTATAAATGTTACCGGTAAAATGAAACGCATGGGCCGTAATATCGGCAAGCGTTCCGATTATAAAAAAGCTATCGTTAAGCTCGCTGCCGGAGAAACTATTGAATTCTTCGAAGCGTAACTTGAGGAAAAGGAGGTAAATGAAGTGGCAATAAAAAAATTCAAACCATATTCCCCGGGACGAAGATTTATGACAGTATCTTCTTTTGAGGAAATAACAACAGATAAACCTGAAAAATCTTTGGTAGAAGAATTAAAAAAGACAGGCGGTCGTAACATGCATGGCCGGTTGACTGTAAGACATCAGGGCGGCGGACACAAACGTCTTTATCGTATAATTGATTTCAAACGCAATAAGGACACAGTTCCGGCTCGGGTAGCAACTATTGAATATGATCCTAACCGCAGTGCACGCATTGCGTTGCTCAATTATGCTGATGGTGAAAAACGGTATATTCTGGCACCAAATGGATTAAAGGTCGGCGATACAGTTGTATCTGGTCCTGATGCAGATATTAAACCCGGGAATGCACTTCCTATAGTTAATATTCCTGTCGGTTTAATGATCCATAACATTGAATTAAAAATTGGTAAAGGCGGACAACTTGTTCGTTCAGCAGGAACCGCAGCTCAACTTATGGCAAAAGAAGGCAGTTATGCACTTTTGCGCATGCCTTCGGGTGAAATCCGCAAGGTACACGTTAATTGCCGTGCGACTATTGGTCAGATAGGCAATCTTGAACATGAAAATATCTCCATCGGTAAGGCAGGTCGTTCACGCTGGCTTGGTATTCGTCCGGCTAACCGTGGTGTAGCTATGAACCCGAATGATCATCCACATGGCGGCGGGGAAGGCAGAAGTCCTGTCGGACGCAAGCATCCTGTTACCAAGTGGGGTAAATGCGCAATGGGCGCTAAGACACGCCGTAAAAAACCGTCAGATAAATTTATTGTTAAACGTCGCGTAAGTAAGCGCGAAAAATAATAAATTGCAGCAGTAAATATATTGCTGCGCAGCTGGCTGAAAGGAGGATGTATCTTGTCAAGATCGATTAAAAAAGGACCTTATGTCCATCAGAGCGTTGTGAAAAAAATTGATGCGATGAATGCAGCCAACGAAAAAAAAGTTATAAAGACATGGTCAAGAAGCTCGACTATTCTGCCTGCATTTGTGGGTCATACAATTGCTGTACATGACGGACGCAAACATGTGCCTGTATATATAACTGAAGATATGGTCGGACATAAGCTGGGCGAATTTGCACCTACACGTACTTTCAAAGGTCATTCCGGCGAAGAACGCAAAACCGCTTTAAAATAATTGCCGAAAGGAGGAACTTTGGTGGAAGCTAAGGCAACAGCAAAATATATTCGCATTGCTCCGCGCAAGGCTCGCGTAGTTATAGATCTGATTCGCGGCAAAAACGTGACGGAAGCTTTTGCAGTTTTGAAATTTACGCCTAAGGCAGGCGCTGATGTAGTAAATAAAGTATTGAAATCAGCTGTGGCAAATGCTGAAAATAATTTTGATATGAACGTCGATGCTCTTTATGTAGCTGAGGCATATGTTGATCAGGGACCTACTCTCAAACGCATTCATCCGCGCTCTCGTGGGCAGGCATTCAAAATTTTGAAGCGTACGTCGCATGTTACGGTTGTAGTAAAAGAAAAATAAAAGGAGGGAATAGATTTGGGTCAGAAAGTTAATCCGCATGGGATGCGCATTGGCATCGTTAAGACATGGGATGCCAAATGGTATGCCGACAAAGACTACGCAGCAAATTTATATGAAGATATAAAGATTCGCGAATATCTCAAAAACAGTCTCAAACAAAGCGGCGTGTCAAAAATTGAAACTGAACGTTCTAAAAATCGCCTTAAGCTCACAATTCATACTGCAAAACCCGGTATGGTAATTGGTCGCGGCGGTTCTGGAATCGAACAGATCAAAAACAGTTTGAAAAAGTTAACCACAAAGCATGTAGATATAAATATTGCTGAAATTAAGCAGCCGGATATGGATGCGACACTTGTGGCAGAAAATATTGCATCACAGCTTGAACGCCGTATTGCATTCCGTCGTGCTATGAAACAGTCCGTGGGTCGTACCATTCGTATGGGGGCAAAGGGCATAAAAGTTACTGTAGGCGGACGTCTCGGCGGCGCTGAAATAGCTAGAAGTGAATCTCATCGTGAAGGCAGTATTCCACTTCATACATTAAGAGCTGATATTGATTATGGGACAGCTGAAGCACATACGACATACGGTCGTATCGGCGTAAAAGTATGGATATTTAAAGGCGAAATCCTTCCAGAAAAAAAGCAGCCTGTTCAGGTCGCAGCTGAAGGGAGCGAAGCTTAATGTTAATACCTAAGAGAACAAAATTCCGTAAACAATTCCGCGGTAACATGAGAGGAAAAGCTCATCGCGGTAATAAAGTATCACATGGTGAATATGGTCTTCAGGCACTTGAATCCGCATGGATTACCAACCGCCAGATTGAAGCAGCCCGTATTGCTATGACACGTTATATTAAACGTGGCGGACAAGTCTGGATCAAGATTTTTCCTGATAAACCGGTAACTGCAAAACCTGCCGAAACTCGTATGGGTAGTGGTAAGGGATCGCCAGAATACTGGGTAGCAGTGGTAAAACCTGGCCGCATCATGTTTGAAATGGGCGGGGTAACTGAAGAAACTGCAAAAGAAGCTATGCGTCTTGCAGGACATAAGTTACCTATTAAGACAAAGTTTATAAAACGTGAAGAACAGCAAGAGGGCGGTGAAGTAAATGAAGGTTAAAGATATACGTGATATGAGTGACGGTGAACTTAACCAAAAACTTGCTTCGCTTAAAGAAGAGCTTTTTAATTTAAGATTCCAGCTTGCCACAGGTCAGCTTGAAAATCCTATGCGTATTAAAGATATCAAAAAAAACATTGCCCGTATTAAAACAATTCAGCGTGAGCAGGAATTAAAGGCTAATGCTTGATGATGAACGATATGCATAAGGAAGGAGGCTCTTTTATGAGTGAAAGAAATGAACGCAAGACTAAAATCGGTAAAGTCGTAAGCGATAAAATGGATAAAACCGTTGTAGTAGCTGTTGAGGATCTTGAACAGCACTCTCTCTATAAGAAATCTATCAAAAAAACGGTTAAATTTAAAGCTCATGATGAAAATAGTGATGCTCATATCGGCGATACCGTTTCTCTCATGGAAACACGCCCGTTATCCAAGGATAAACGCTGGAGAGTCGTTAAAATTCTTGAACGAGCAAAATAATTTTATTAAAGCCGAAGGATTTTAATAAAGGAGGTAAACCAATTGATCCAACAACAGACAATGCTTAATGTTGGCGATAACACTGGGGCAAAGGAAATAATGTGCATCCGTGTTTTAGGCGGTTCCTATCGCAAATATGCCAATATCGGCGATGTAATTGTCGCCGCAGTAAAATCCGCATCTCCTGGTGGTATGGTTAAAAAAGGAGATGTCATTAAAGCTGTAGTTGTTCGTTCTAAAAAAGGACTTAGAAGAAAAGATGGGTCTTACATCCGTTTTGATGAAAATGCAGCTGTAGTTATAAAAGAAGATAAAACCCCTAGAGGAACTCGTATTTTTGGACCAGTAGCCAGAGAATTACGTGACAAAGATTTCATGAAAATCATCTCGTTGGCTCCAGAAGTACTTTAATGGTGAGGAGGTGCAAGATTGTCGCAATATAAGTTAAAAGTAAAAAAGGATGATACAGTCTTAGTATTATCCGGTAAAGACAAAGGTAAACAGGGCAAAGTTCTGCAAGCTCTACCGAAAAAAGATAAAGTCGTGGTTGAAGGAATAAACAAAGTAAAACGTCATACGAAACCTAATCAGAACGTTCCTAAAGGCGGTATTATTCCTAAGGAAGCACCTATGCATGCATCCAAGGTCATGATCGTATGTTCAGCATGTTCCAAACCGACCCGTGTAGCTAAAAAATTAGTCGATGGGAAAATGGTTCGTGTATGCAAAAAATGCGGCGAACTTTTAGACCAGACAAAATAATAAGGGAAGGAGGAATTATTGATGGATAGATTGCAGGAAAAGTATGTAAAAGAAGTTATTCCGGCTTTGACCGAAAAATTTGGCTATAAAAATGTTATGCAGCTGCCGAAAGTTGAAAAGATCGTTATCAACATGGGTGTCGGTGAAGCTGTCAGCAATTCCAAAGCACTTGATTCTGCTGTTGAAGATTTAACTATCATTGCAGGGCAGAAACCTATTCTTACCAGAGCCAAGAAATCTTTGGCTGCATGGAAATTACGTGTCGGCATGCCTATTGGCTGTAAGGTTACCTTGCGCGGTGTCCGCATGTATGAATTCTTAGATAAATTTGTTAGTATTGCCTTGCCGCGTGTACGTGATTTTCGCGGTGTCAGTGGAAAGGCTTTTGATGGTCGTGGCAATTATTCCGTGGGACTCAAAGAACAATTGATTTTTCCGGAAATTGAATATGATAAGATTGATAAAGTTCGTGGTATGAATATTATTGTTGTAACAACGGCGAAAACCGACGAAGAGGCCAAGGAACTTCTCCGCCTTTTGGGAATGCCGTTCAGCGCATAAAAGGGGAGGTAAATTTTTAATGGCCAAAAAGGCACTGATTGAAAAGTGGAGCAAAGAACCAAAATATAAAGTTCGTCAATATAATAGATGTAAAATTTGTGGCCGTCCGCACGGTTATATGCGTAAATTTGACATGTGCCGTATTTGCTTTAGAGAACAAAGCTATAAAGGCGCAATTCCTGGTGTAACGAAAGCCAGCTGGTAAAGTTAGAAAGAAAGGAGGATATCGATTTTATGGGAATGACTGATCCGATTGCAGATATGCTTACACGTTTGCGCAATGCAAACTCTGTTTTACATGAAAAAGTTGAAATCCCTGGTTCTAATATCAAAAAAGCTATTGCTGATGTTTTGAAAGAAGAAGGTTTTATAAAAGATTACACCTTCACGCAGGATAATAAGCAGGGTGTTCTTACAATTAAATTGAAATACGGTCCTGACAGTGAACAGGTAATAACCGGTTTGAAACGTGTTTCTCGTCCCGGCCTTCGCGCTTATGTTAAAAAAGATCAGCTGCCACGCGTTTTGGGTGGACTTGGTATCGCAATAATATCTACATCAAAGGGTATTATGAGTGATAAGAAAGCCCGCAGCACAGGAGTTGGCGGCGAAGTATTAGCTTACGTTTGGTAATTTTTGGAACTGGGAGGTGTACAAATGTCAAGAATAGGTAGAGCACCTATCGAGATCCCAGGCGGGGTTACAGTGACGGTTGATGATAACAATCATGTAATTGTAAAAGGCCCGAAGGGTGAATTGTCTCGTACGTGCCATAAAGATATAAAAGTAATAGTCGAAGGGAATGTTGTCACTGTACAACGTCCTTCAGACGATAAAAATCATAGAGCATTACATGGTCTTACGCGCAGTCTTGTTAATAACATGGTTGTGGGCGTGACTGAAGGATTCACTAAAAATCTTGAAATCAATGGTGTAGGCTACAGAGCTGCACAACAAGGGAAAAATCTCAATCTTTCTTTGGGATTTTCTCATCCTGTTGTGGTTGAACCACCGACAGGAATTACACTTACTGCTCCGGCGCCTAATAGAATTATTGTGTCCGGAATCGATAAAGAAGTTGTTGGCGAAGTTGCTGCCAAGATTCGCGGCTATAGAGAACCCGAACCTTATAAAGGCAAAGGTATCAAATATGAAAATGAACATATTCGCCGTAAGGTCGGCAAGGCCGGCGGTAAGGGCGCCAAATGATTTTTTTAAGAGAAAGGAGCAATTGACGTGTTTAAAAAGCAGGATAAGAACAAGGCTCGTCAAAAGCGTCATTTACGTGTACGCAATCGTGTGTCCGGTACGCCAGAAAGACCTCGCTTGAACGTATTCCGCAGCCTCAGCAATATATATGCACAGGTTATTGATGATGTGAATGGTGTTACGATAGCAGCAGCAAGTTCAAAAGATAAAGGTTTTGAAAATTATGGCGGAAATGCCGAAGCAGCAAAAGCTGTCGGCACTGCAGTTGCAAAATCTGCTGTAGCTAAAGGAATCACAGAAGTTGTGTTTGACCGCAGCGGATATGTGTATCATGGTCGTATAGCAGCTTTAGCTGACGCAGCTCGTGAAGCAGGACTTAAATTCTAATTTATGGAACAGGAGGTTAATTGATGGCCAGAATAGATGCTAATGCGCTTGAATTACAGGAAAAAGTCGTTTATATAAATCGTGTAGCCAAGGTTGTAAAAGGCGGTCGTCGTTTTTCTTTCAGTGCTTTGGTTGTCGTCGGTGATAAGAACGGTCATGTTGGTGCAGGACTCGGTAAAGCCAGCGAAGTACCAGAGGCAATCAGAAAAGGCATTGAAGATGCAAAGAAAAATATCATTACAGTATCATTAGTAGAAAAGACAATCCCGCATCAGATAACAGGTGTTTTTGGCGCCGGCAAGGTTCTTTTAAAACCGGCAGCAAAAGGTACTGGTGTTATAGCCGGAGGTCCTGCCCGTGCGGTATTGGAACTGTGCGGCATAGGCGATATCCTGACAAAATCGCTCGGTTCATCCAATCCTAACAATATGGTACGTGCTACTATTTGCGGCTTGGATCAGCTTAAAAAAGCAGAAACAGTTGCGCAGCTGCGCGGCAAAACTGTTCAGGAACTTTTGGGTTAAGGAGGTTGTTTCAATGGCAAAACTGAAAGTTACTCTTACCCGCAGCCTTATCGGTCATCCGCAGGATCAGCGCGCGACAGTTAAAGCTTTAGGCTTAAAAAAAATAAATTCCGTGGTAGAAAAAGATGATAATCCAGCTATCCGCGGTATGCTTCATAAAATAGAACATCTTATCAAAATAGAAGAAATAAATGCATAATGAAAAAGGAGGTGCCAGGTGACTATGAACTTACATGAATTAGCTCCTGCTCCAGGATCTAAGAAAACACGTACCCGTGTCGGACGCGGTCTTGGCTCCGGATTAGGCAAAACCTCTGGACGCGGACATAAAGGGCAGAACTCTCGCTCCGGCGGTGGTGTTCGTCCCGGATTTGAAGGCGGTCAGATGCCATTGTACCGCAGATTACCGAAACGCGGCTTTAAAAATATCTTCGCTAAAGAATATGCACAAGTCAATGTTTGCATGCTGGAACGTTTTGAAGACGGCAGTGTGGTTGATGCAGTTGCTTTAGTGGAATCCGGAATATTGAAAAATGTGCATGATGGTATTCGTATTCTCGGCAACGGTGAAATAACGAAAAAAATTACTGTAAGAGCACAGGGATTCACCAAATCTGCCGAAGAAAAGATCAAGGCAGCAGGCGGGCAAATTGAGGTGATCTAAGTTGATTTCAGCCCTTGGGAACATATTTAAAATTCCTGAATTAAGGCAAAAAATCATCTTCACCTTAATAATGTTTGCAGTGTTTCGTTTGGGAACGCATATTCCTGTTCCGGGAGTCAATCCCGACGCACTCGAACATCTTTTTAATAGTGGTAATTTATTCGGATTGATGGATTTATTTTCCGGTGGTGCTTTAAGTAAGTTTTCCATATTTGCAATGAGTATCACTCCTTATATCAACGCTTCCATCATAATGCAGCTTTTAGCTGTAGTAGTTCCTACCTTGGAAGAATGGTCTAAAGAAGGTGCGGAAGGTCATAAAAAAACGACTAAGGTCACCCGTTATTTAACGGTTGTCCTTGCGTTTTTACAGGCTATTGGCATGTCCATCGGCTTACGGGCTGCTATAATAAATCCAAATCCTGCATCCATATTGATTATCGCTATCACATTAACAGCAGGAACTGTTTTTTTAATGTGGGTTGGTGAACAGATAACAGCCAATGGTATAGGAAATGGGATTTCTCTGATAATATTTGCCGGCATTGTAGCGGCACTGCCTCATTCTCTGGGCACTATGTACCAGTATTTGCAGGCAGGAACAATAAACTATTTCAATCTGTTTTTGTTTTTGTTTATAGCATTGGCTATGGTCGTTTTCGTTATAGCGATTCAACAGGGACAGCGCAGAGTGCCTATATCTTACACTAAACGGGTCGTTGGAAATAAAACTTATGGCGGGCATTCGTCTCATATACCTCTTAAGGTAAATCAGGCAGGAGTTATTCCGATCATTTTTGCTTCGTCTCTGCTGATGTTTCCTGCAACTATAGGACAGTTTGTAAGTGTGGGATGGGTGAAAACCGTTGCTTCTTATTTTCAATGGGGAACACTCACGCATACAATAACATATACCTTGCTGATAATTTTCTTTACTTATTTTTATACAGCTGTTACACTAAAAATACCTGATTTAGCTGATAATCTTAAGAAATATGGCGGATTTGTTCCTGGTATAAGACCAGGACAGGATACAGCGGATTATCTTGATCGGATAATGACAAGGATAACGCTGGCTGGTGCGGTATTTTTAGCATTGATTGCTATTTTTCCGATGCTTATTGCTAATGCAACACATATTCAAGGTGTATATTTTGGCGGAACGGCACTGCTCATTGTTGTAGGGGTAGCCCTTGATACTATGAAGCAGATAGAATCCATGGTGGTCATGCGCCATTATGAAGGATTCATGAAATAAGGAGGAATTTTATTGTGCACATTCTGTTAATGGGACCTCCTGGTGCCGGTAAAGGTACGCAGGCGGCAAAATTAGTTGAAGAATTTAAGATACCGCATATTTCTACGGGTGATATGTTTAGAGCGGCAGTTAAAAATCAGACTGAACTTGGGAAAAAAGCAAAAGCCTGCATGGATCAGGGAAAGCTTGTACCTGATGATATCACCATCGGTATAGTCAAAGAACGTCTTTCTCAGGTGGACTGTAAAAAGGGATTTATTCTTGATGGATTTCCCAGGACAGTGGAGCAGGCGAAGAATCTTGACGAGATAATCGATGAATTAGGTTTGAAGCTCACAGGTGCTCTCAATATAGACGTGCCTGCACAGGACCTTGTTGAAAGAGCCGTGGGACGCCGGATATGTAGAAAATGTGGTGCAACGTATCATATAAAGTTTAAAAAATCTCTTAAAGAAGGCATTTGCGATCTTTGCGGTGGGGAGCTTTATCAGCGTGCTGATGACAGTGAGATCACTATGAAAAACCGCCTGTCGGTTTATGATGAGCAAACAAAGCCTCTTATCGAGTATTATAAAGATGCAGATCTATATAAGAAAATTGATGGCAGACAGTCGATGGATAAGGTGTATGGCGACATTGTGGCTGTACTGCGCGGCTGATATAATGGAAAAGTTTATGTCGGATAGTAGTTTTGTGAAGACACTATTAAGACAATTCATTGCAATAATGTTGGGCAAGGATGGTTCCTTAGAAAAAAGGTTGCCTGAAAAATTAGTTCGCCCAACCTTTATTCGAAAGGGAGCAGGTTCATGTCTAAACAAGATGTAATTGAAGTTGAAGGTAGAGTACTTGAAGCATTACCAAACGCAATGTTTCAGGTAGAACTGGAAAACGGCCATGTCGTTTTAGCTCACGTATCCGGCAAGATTCGTATGAATTTTATCCGCATATTGCCGGGTGATAAGGTTACGATTGAGCTTACGCCGTATGATCTTACGAGAGGCCGTATTACCTACAGATTTAAATAAACGGCTTACCGGGATTATAGGAATATTGCTGAAAGGAGTAAATGCAATGAAAGTACGACCATCAGTGAAACGCATTTGCGAAAAATGTAAAATAATTAAACGCAAGGGCCATGTAATGGTCATTTGCGAAAACCCTAAGCATAAACAAAAACAAGGATAATAGGAGGTGTGTTAATATATGGCACGTATTGCCGGTGTAGATTTACCACGCGATAAACGAATGGAAGTCGCTTTAACATATATTTTTGGTATCGGCCCGAAGTCGGCACGTGATATTTTGGCAGTCACAGGAATCAGTCCTGATACTCGCTCTCGCGATCTGACTGAAGATGAAGTAGCCAAACTTCGTGAAACGCTTGAAAAAAGTTATACTGTAGAAGGTGATCTTCGTCGTGAAGTATCACTCAATATTAAACGCTTAGTTGAAATAGGCTGCTATCGTGGCAGACGTCATCGTTTCGGACTCCCTGTACGCGGACAGAATACGAAAAATAACGCGCGTACGAGAAAAGGTCCTAAAAAGACCATTATGGGTAAGAAGAAAGAAGCATAAGGAGGGTTAGAATTGCCAGCAAGTAAATCTCGTCCGAAAAAAAAGGAACGTAAAAATATTGAATATGGCATAGCCCATATTCGATCAACTTTTAATAATACAATAGTTACCATTACTGACAAAAACGGCAACGCTCTTTCCTGGGCAAGTGCCGGCGGTCTTGGCTTCAGAGGATCACGCAAAAGCACTCCGTTTGCAGCGCAGATGGCAGCAGAAGTAGCTGCAAAAGCAGCCATGGAACATGGTTTGAAACAGGTAGAAGTTTATGTAAAGGGACCGGGAGCAGGCCGTGAAGCAGCTATCCGTTCTCTTCAGGCTACAGGTCTTGAAGTGAATATGATCAAGGATGTAACCCCAATTCCGCATAACGGATGCCGTCCGCCAAAACGCAGAAGAGTATAATAGGAGGGAAAAATAGATAAATGGCAATTGATAGAGTACCGTCTCTGAAAAAATGCCGTTCTTTGGGCATAGAAACTGCTGTTGTTGGTCTTGGCAAAAAATCCAAGCGCCAGCCTCGCCGCACAGGCCGCAAGGTAAGTGAATACGGTATGCAGCTCAAAGAAAAGCAAAAGGCAAAATTTATATACGGCGTATTGGAAAAACAATTCCGCCTTTGTTATGATAAAGCTAAAAAAATGCAGGGAGTTACCGGTGAAAATCTTTTGATTTTACTGGAAAGGCGCCTTGATAATGTTGTATTTCGTTTGGGCCTTGCCAATACACGCCGTCAAGCAAGACAAATGGTTACACACGGTCATATTACAATCAACGGCAAACGTCTTGATATTCCGTCTGCTTTTGTTAAAGCAAATGATATAGTGGGTGTAAAAGAAGGCAGCCGTTCAAGCGAATTGTTCAAAGCTATTGCTGAATCAGGCAATAAACTGAGTGTTCCGGCTTGGCTCAGTGCTGGTGAATTAGGCGGCACTGTCAGCAGATTTCCTAATCGCGATGAAATCGATGTTCCAGTAGACGAACAGGCTATCGTCGAATTGTACTCCAGATAATATGTCATATTGGTCATATTGTGGCACTTTATGTGCATAGAATAAAGGAGGGGAACCTTAGATGATCGAAATCGAAAAGCCGAAAATAGAAATTGTAGGAATAAGTGAAGATCAAAAATACGGTAAGTTCATTTGTGAACCACTTGAACGTGGTTATGGGACTACTCTCGGTAATTCGCTGCGCCGCATACTTTTGTCTTCTTTGATGGGGGCTGCGATAACATCAATAAAAATTGATGGTGTGCTTCATGAATTCTCTACAATACCTGGTGTGCGGGATGATGTCACTAATATCATTTTGAATCTCAAATCGTTGTGCCTCAAAATGCATAATGATGAACCGCATACGATCAGTATAGATGTCACAGGTGAAAAAGAAGTAACCGGTGCTGACATTAAAGCTGACGCTGACATTGAGATATTAAATCCCGATCTGCATATAGCAACTGTCGACGAAAGCGGTTCACTCAAAATAGAAATGACTGTTGAACGCGGACGCGGTTATGTACCGGCCGATAAGAATAAAAGAGCCGATCAGCCTATCGGTGTTATTCCTATAGATTCAATTTTTTCCCCTATTCAAAGAGTGAATTATACTGTAGCGGATACTCGTGTAGGAAATGTCACAGATTATGATAAGCTGACTCTGGAAGTATGGACTAACGGTTCGCTGCGGCCAGAAGAAGCTATAAGTAAATCTGCAAGTATATTGATTGCACATTTTAAACTTTTCCAAAGTATGGCAGGCTGTTCAGAAGAAGAAAATGAATCAGAAAGCACTTTTTTGGAAAATGAAGAAGATGATGCAAACAAAGTAATGGAAATGACTATCGAAGATCTTGATTTATCGGTTCGTTCCTTCAATTGTCTTAAACGGGCAGAAATTAATACAGTAGCTGATCTTGTCCAAAAATCCGAAGACGATATGATGAAGGTCAGAAACTTAGGACGTAAATCACTTGATGAAGTGAGAAATAAGCTGAAAGAACTTGGTCTTTCACTTTCACATAATGAAGAATAGGAGGAAAGAAATTGGCTTACAGAAAATTAGGTCGTGACAGCAGTGCCCGTCGTGCTCTTTTCCGCAGTGTGCTGACTTCGTTATTTAAATATGAACGTATAGAAACAACCGAAGCCAAAGCGAAAGAAATCAGTGCTCTTGCTGAAAAAATGATTACTTTGGCTAAACGTGGTGATTTACATGCTCGCCGTCAGATAGCTGCAGATTTGCTTGATGAAGCGGTAATCAAAAAATTGTTTGATGAAACAGCACCTTCGTATAGTGAACGTCAAGGCGGCTATACACGTGTTCTTAAGCTTGGTCCTCGCCGCGGTGATGCCGCTCCGATGGTTATTCTTGAACTAGTAAAATAAAAACTTGTTATTGCAGGTGATGCCTGTCAATGATAAACTTGATATCTATAAGAACTGTCTTTTGGCGGTTCTTATTTTTTTATCCCAATATAGCTATGTTGTATTATTTTAAAATAACTATTGATTTTTTTATTAATAAAGTTTACTTTAAAGATAATACAATGAAAGGATGGCGCTTAATGTGGAAGAATACAATGTTGCAGTTATACCTGGCGATGGAATCGGTACGGAAGTAATAGCTGAGGGCATAAAGGTTTTAAAAAAGGTGGCAGAACTGGATGGCAGGTTTGCTTTTTCATTTGAATACTTTCCATGGGGATGTGAATATTTTTGCAAAACAGGAAAGGTCATGGATGATGACGGATTGGAACGTTTGAGTAAATTTGACACTATCTATCTTGGTGCAGTGGGTGCTCCAAATGTGCCGGATCATATATCTCTGCGTGATCTGCTGATCAAGATACGGCAGGGTTTTGACCAATATGTTAATCTGCGGCCGATTAAACTGCTGAATGGAGTTCCCTGTCCCATAAAAGGAGTAAGGCGTGAAGACGTAAATATGGTCGTAGTAAGAGAAAATTCGGAAGGTGAATATGCGGGTGCAGGTGATTGGCTTTATAAGGGAAAAGAGCAGGAAGTAGTTTTACAGACCAGTGTATTTTCCCGTAAAGGAACAGAACGAATAATTCGCTATGCATATGAATTGGCCAGACGTGAAAAGAAAACAATAACAAGTATAAGTAAGGGAAATGCTCTGAACTATTCAATGGTATTCTGGGATGAAATATTCCGTGATGTAGGAAAAGAATATCCTGATGTCAGACAGTATACATATTTGGTAGATGCAGCAGCTATGTTTTTTGTAAAAGATCCGGCGCGTTTTCAAGTTGTTGTCACTTCAAATTTGTTTGGTGATATATTAACTGATCTGGGAGCCGCTATTGCAGGAGGAATGGGGCTGGCAGCCGGAGCTAATATTAATCCGGATAAAAAATATCCGTCTATGTTTGAGCCTATACATGGGTCCGCTCCTGACATTGCAGGTAGAGGAGTGGCAAATCCTATGGCAGCAATTTGGTCAGCTTCGCAGATGCTGGAATTTTTTGGCAAAAAGGTATGGAGTAATAAACTTATCCTCGCCATGGAAAAAGTTTTGACAGAAAAGACTGTTCTGACAGCTGATTTCGGCGGCAGCGCATCAACTGAAGAGGTTGGGGCAGAGATAATACGGCAAATGATTCTGCTGTGAAAATAAGAAAACTCCGATCATTTATGATCAGAGTTTTCCTTATCAGATGGGGATTATTCAGCAGTCTTTTTTTCCTTGAGCATTTCGTTTAATGTGTGCCAGGCCAAAACTGCGCATTTTACTCGTGCGGGCATATGCGCAATATCCTTTAATGCCATTGCCTCGTCCAATTGTTCCAGCTTTTCTTCATCTTTTTCCTCGCCGCGTACCATCTTTATAAATAAATCAGTTAATTCTACGGCTTCATCGATTTTCTTGCCGATTATCAGGTCGGCCATTATATCGGTCGATGCTTGTGAGATGGCACAGCCTTGTCCGTTAAAAGCAGCATCTTTTATAATATCGTCCTCAATATTGAGTTCTAATACTATTTCATCACCGCAGCTGGGATTGATTCCTTTTTTTACTAAAACCTCATCGCCGCAGTTCGGATTGATGGCTGTTTTGCAATCACTGCTTACAGACAGCTTATGCTTATGGTCAGGATGTGTATTATGCTCCATAAGAATTTCATTGTAAATATTATTGAGCGCCATTGAAATAACTCCTTATGTATTTTGTTCTGTTGATAAGTTTGGTGATATCTTCTTCATCATTATAAAAAGCGATACTTGCTCTGCAGCAAAAATTGCATTTTAAATAGCGCATGAGCGGTTGGGCACAGTGGTGTCCGCCGCGTATGGCAACGTTGCCGGAATCCATAAGAGAAGCGACATCATGAGGATGAATACCTTCAATATTGAAAGCAATAACTCCATGGTGCTGGGAAAAGTCATTATCACCGTATATCGTAACATATGGAAGCTTGCTAAGTTCTTCTCCCGCAAAACGACCCAGCTCAGTTTCTCTTTTGATAATAGTATCATAACCGATTGACTCCATAAAATCAATTGCGGCCGATAAACCCACAGCTCCGCCGACATTCTGTGTGCCGGCTTCAAATTTATAAGGCAGTTCAGCGAAAGTGGCACTTTGTTCATCTACATAATCGATCATTTCACCGCCGGTAAGAAACGGAGGCATTTCTTCAAGATATTTTTCTTTGCCATAGAGGACGCCTATCCCCATAGGCGCATACATTTTATGACCGGAAAAAGAATAAAAATCGCAATCAAGAGCCTGAACATCTATTTTATTGTGAGGAATAGCCTGTGCGCCATCAACAGAAACGATGGTTTTATTGGCATGAGCTATTTTTATGAGTTCTTTCAGATTTTGTTCCGCCCCCAGCACATTTGAAAGTTGTGTCAGAGACAGTATTTTTGTTTTTGCAGAAAGTTTGTTTTTTAATTCATCTATTGTTATAAGTCCATTTTTATCAGGATACAGATAAACCAGTTTTGCCTGATGCCGTTTTGCGGCCTGCTGCCATGGAAGCATATTGCTGTGATGTTCCATGACGGAAATAAGTATTTCATCATCTTTGGACAAAAGAAGATCAGAAAGCGAATAAGCTACTATATTGAGTGATTCGGAAGCGTTTCTTGTATAAATAATTTCCTGCTGTTTTGCGGCGCCGATAAATTCAGCAATTTTTTTGCGGGCATTTTCGTAAGCATCAGTGGCTTTTTGGGAAAGTTCATACAGACCGCGCAACGGATTTGCATTTTCCTGTTTGTAATAATCAGCCACGGCATCTATGACCATATCCGGCTTTTGACTGGTAGCAGCATTATCAAGATATGCCAGATCTTTATAGTGGCGCATAATGGGGAAAAAATTTTTATACTGATTCATTAAAAAGCACTTCCTTACTATAGTTATCGATTTTTGCCGCTAGTATTTCTGGTAATAGATTTTTCAAACGGGAGACAGCAGAATCAAGAAACAGCTGTCGGGCAGCTTTCTCATCAATACCGCGCGATTTCAGGTAAAAGAAACGATCCTCATCCAATGTGCCAATGGCGGCTCCATGCGTACCGGCTACATCATCCTCATCGCATAAAATCAAAGGAACGCTTTTGTTTCTCGCTTTTTCACTCAAAAGGAGTACATTTTCGCTTTCGTTGCCGGATGAACCCTTGCAGCCTCGGTGAAAATCTATGGTACCACGGGCTGTTTTCCTGCTTGCATCCGAAAGCAATCCGGTCATTTTTATGTCAGAGAGAGTTTTTTTGCCGTAATGGCGTACCACATAATTAAGATCAATATCCTGCTCAAGGTGACCGATATAGTCAGATCGTATTGAGGCGGATGAATGATATCCCCGCAGATCTGCTGTTGCGGAGGCAAGTGCAGTTCCCGCGCCCAAAGGAATTTGCAGTATGCTGATTTTGGCATCGTTTTCAAGACGGGAAACAATGTTATTGAAGGATACAGCTGAGCTTCCCAGCAGCTGCAGACAGGTGAGTTTCAGTGAAGCACCATTTGCTGCATGTACTCTGATAAGATCGGCATATTGTGCGGTACTCTGTGCAAGAGAGCTTACCGAGATCATTATGTTGGCGGAGCTGTTCTCTTCAAGGCTTATGTCAAAAATACCTGTAAGCTTATCAGTCGGCTGCAGTGTCAGGTCAAAAATGAGAGGTGCTGCCAAGGTGCTGTTTTGGGGAACAATTATAGATTTTGTCACTGAAGCATTTTTCAGTATATATGCTTCAGTTTTTTTGTCACTGCCGGAAAAGACGATATCGTCAAGTGTACGATTATCATTTATTTTAATAGCATCATTGTCTGTAATAATCTTGGGAGTGACTGCGGAGTCTGGTTCGTTTGACAAATGAAGCTCTTTGCTGTTTACATTGAAACGGTTCCATGTGAGAACAGGAAGTTTATTTGCGTTAAGTGCAGTATACATCAGCCTATGCTCCCTTCCATTTCAAGACGTATGAGATTATTCATTTCTACGGCATATTCCAAGGGCAGTTCTTTTGATATAGGATTGGCAAAGCCATTGACGATGAGCGTTTTTGCTTCTTCTTCGCTGAGCCCGCGGCTCATCAGATAGAAGACCGCATCATCGTCAATACGGCCGATGGAAGCTTCATGACCGACATTGACGTCATTACAGCGGACGTCCATTAAAGGAATGGTGTCAGAGCGTGATTTGTCATCTAGCATAAGCGATTGACAGGAAACGCTGGTTTTGCTTTTATGAGCTTTTTCTGTCACGGTGACGGCGCTTCTGAAAGTACTGATACCGCCGGATTTAGAAAGAGATTTTGTACTGATGACAGAAGAAGTATGAGGTGCGTTATGCAGTATCTTTGTACCGGTGTCAAGATTTTGACCTTCGCCTGCAAATGTTATACCGGTAAATTCTGATTTTGCATATTCACCATTTAAAATAGTCATGGGATATAGATATGAAATATGTGAACCGAAGGACCCGGATACCCATTCCATAACGCCGTTTTTTTCTACTTTTGCTCGTTTAGTATTTAAGTTATACATGTTTTTGGACCAATTTTCAATGGTCGAGTACCTTAAATGAGCTTCTTCACCGACAAATAATTCAACGCAGCCGGCGTGAAGATTGGCGACGTTATATTTCGGTGCAGAGCAGCCTTCGATAAAATGCAAGCGCGCACCCTTATCGACGATGATGAGAGTATGTTCAAACTGCCCGGCTCCGGGGGAATTTAAACGGAAGTAAGACTGCAGGGGAATCTCAACGTCCGTATATGGAGGCACATAGACAAATGAACCGCCAGACCAGACGGCTCCGTGCAGAGCAGCAAATTTGTGATCGGTGGAAGGGACCAGCTTCATAAAATGTTTTTCTATCATTTCGGCATATGGACCGCTTAAAGCTTCTTCAATACCGCTGTAGATTACACCCTTTTCAGCCACTGATTCCTGAATGTTATGATAAACCAACTCTGAATCATATTGTGCGCCGACGCCTGCGAGTGATGTACGTTCAGCATCGGGGATGCCAAGACGTTCAAAAGTGTCTTTAATATCTTCGGGAACGTCATCCCATTTTGCCGCCATTTTAGTATTGGGACGAACGTAGGTAACAATATTATTTATGTCAAGTCCGGAAATATCCGGGCCCCAATTGGGAACTTTTAATTCATTATATATTTGCAGAGACTTGAGACGATGATCAAGCATCCATGCCGGTTCATTCTTTTTTGCACTTATTTGACGGACTATTTCTTCTGTAAGGCCGCTGGCGAGTTTTTCTACGTCTTTTTCTTCTTTTGTAAAATCATATAAGCTGCGATTGACATCAGTTATTGACGAATTCTTAGTTGAAATATCAGACATTTCCATCACCCGCCTGATTTTCAAAACGAATAAAGCCGTTTTCATTTATTTCCTGTATCAATTCACTGCCGCCGTCGGCTACAATACGGCCTTTTACAAGAATATGTACTTTATCTATCTTGAGCCGATTTAAAATATGCATATTGTGTGAAATTATGAGCATTCCCTTTTCGTCCGTCTGCTGGAATTCATTGATACCCTTGAGCATGATATTGACAGCGTCCACATCAAGACCGGAATCAGTTTCATCTAAAACAGCCATTTTGGGAGAAAGCATGAGAAGCTGAAGCATTTCTACTTTTTTTCGCTCACCGCCGGAAAAACCGACATTGAGATCGCGTTCAAGATATTCCTGTTTTAGGTCTAAGACTTTTAATATTTCGTTGAGCTTTTTGCGGAAAAGTTTTCCTGTCAATGGAGTTTCCGCATTCTTTACAGCAGCCCGCAGAAAACTATAAAGAGAAATTCCCGGTATTTCGACAGGCGCCTGAAAGGACAGAAAAATGCCCTTCTTAGCTCTTTTATCGGTAGATAGTTCCGTTATATTTTCTTTTTCAAAAAAAATACTGCCATCAGTGAGCTTGTAAGCCGGATTGGATAGAAGCGACGAGCCGAAAGTGGATTTCCCCGCACCATTAGGGCCCATAAGAACATGAGTTTCTCCCTTTTTTATAGTAAGATTCAATGAATGCAGTATAGGTACGTTGTCTGTAGAGGCAACTGAATAATTTTTTACTTCAAGTAAATTATCGCTCATATTGAAAACTCTCCTTCAAATTTGACTAAGTGATTTGATGTAAGGTTTATTGAATAAAATCTTATAATATGATTAAATTAGTGTATAGCTCATTGATGATATTATACTACTATGATAAGATATAAACAATAGTTATTTTTTCACTTTTATATCTAAAAATGATTTATTGCAAAAATAACAGAAAAATTGCTGTTCTCGAGAGCCTTTTACTTATAAATATAAATAATAGATATATAGGTATTTATAAATAAAGGCTTTCGATACAGTAGTTTTTTATTTTATAAATTAATAACGCCTTATACAAAAGTATAAGGCGTACAAAATGGCAAAATATGATAAACTGCTTACAGGTTTTTGCAGCAGGATAAAGCATTTTTTACACTGGCAGCAGAACTGAACAGTAAATTTTGTTCAGTCTCGGTCAGCTTTACTTCAAACGATTTTACAACCCCCTCCGCACAAAGCATGCGAGGGATACTCAGAGCAATGTCACGCAGTCCGTACTCTCCCTCAAAAACCGCTGACATGGGCAAAATAGTGTGTTCGTCATATAGGATGGACTTTATGAAGCGGCAGGCTACCATGGCTATGCCGGTATTGGTCCAGCCTTTTAGATTTATTATATCATAGGCAACCTGAACGATTTCATCCTCAATTGCCTGTCGGTTTATCTTTTGAGAAAAATTGAAACACTCATCGAGATGTTCAAGAGGCATACCTGCTATATTAACAGTGCTCCATGCCGTGAAAGCAGAATTGCCGTGCTCTCCGAGAATATAACCGTGAATGTTTTTGGGGTCGACGTGGTAATGATCCGCCAGAATGCGTCTGAAACGAAATGTTTCCAGCATTGTTCCGGTGCCGACTATTTTCTCGCGCGGGTAATCAAAATGAGTGGAAATATAGTACGTTGCCACATCGAGAGGATTCGTTATCGCGATTATCATAGCATCCTTGGTATATTTGGTTATTTCGGTCATAATGCTGTTCATTATTTTGATGTTGGTTTTTGCCAATATTAAACGATCGGGTGTTTCACCGGGTCTGATACTGGGACCTGCGGTAATAATTATTATACCGGCATCCCTGCAGTCGGAATAGGTGCCTGCATGCACATTGATATTCGTGCTGTATATGCACGAAGTGGCGTGGCTGGCGTCGAGCGCCTCACCTTTTGCTTTGTCGGCGTTTATGTCCAGCAGGACTATTTCGGACGCCAACTGAAAATCGGTTATTTTATTCAGTATTGCCGAACCGACATTACTGGCACCGATGATCACGATTTTACCCTTGTTAATCATAGAAAATTCTCCTCCCTATCACTCGTAGGTGTACCGCATACATAAATTTACGGTATGGTGACTGATGAACAGGCAGTTCTTCTGGCTTTGCTTCATTGCGTCCTGCACCTTCTCAAGGTTAATACCTCAATGGTCCCTGCAGGTTACTCCGCATCACAGCTGCGGGACAGCTCCGGTTTATTTTTCCCGGATTCTCTATTAAGTCGCTGACACCTGTTCCTTAGACAATAATAGATCTATTATATTAGTTTATGGATTTTAATAAATCAACATAATAAATTCTACATCGACATTGTTGCATATGGCAAAAAAAATGTCAATAGAGAGAAGACTTTATCAAAAAATTAGGATCTTATCACAAAGACATTAGTGATAAATTACAGTTATACGTTTGCAGATATAAAAAGATAATGGGTGATGATTATGGCACAGAAGCAGTTATTGCTGTAAAATAGAGTATAAAATTGCAGAAAATAATTGGTATATACAGCAGCAAGAATTAAAAAGCATCATGATGACTATGGCGGACGGGAGACAAAGATGGATAAAATTGAAGTAAAAAATCTTGCTTATGAATATGTACAGGCAGATAATAAGAAAAAAAAGGCACTCGATAATATAAACCTGATAATAAATAAGGGAGAATTCGTTGCTGTTATCGGCATGAACGGTTCAGGAAAATCCACGCTGGCCAGACATTTTAACGGACTTTTACTGCCATCAGAGGGATCGTGTACAGTGAATGGACTTGATACTAAGGACGAAGCGTCAATATGGCAGATCCGGCAAAAAGTGGGTATGGTTTTTCAGAATCCGGATAATCAGATAATAGCGGCCATTGTTGAAGATGATGTTGCTTTTGGACCGGAAAATCTGGGAATAATGCCGGAAGAAATAAAAAAACGAGTTACAGAAAGCCTCAAGGCGATAGGCATGGAAAAACAACGAAATCTTGCACCGCATCTTCTTTCAGGAGGGCAGAAACAGCTTATTGCCATAGCCGGTGTGTTGGCCATGCGGACGGATTATATGGTGCTTGACGAGCCGACGGCGATGCTTGATCCCTCCGGCAGGGAGGCCGTGATGGAGGCAATTTGTGCTGTGCGTGAAAAATATGGCATGACAGTGATATTGATAACACATTTTATGGATGAGGCAGTATCTGCTGACAGAATAGTGGTAATGAGTAATGGAAAAATCGCTGCGGACGGAACACCGCGTGAAATATTTCGCAACAGCGGGAAGATAAGAGAGTTAGGGCTCGAACCGCCCTTGGCTGCACAAATGGCATACGATTTGAGAAAACGCGGGATGAATATTCCGGCGGATATTTATACGGATAATGACCTGGTAAAATCGCTTCAAAAATGAAGCAGGCGGGTATTGTCATATTTCAAAGATCCACCAATGCTATTGAAAATTTCAACCGCCAATTACGAAAAGTAACAAAAATTTTCCGGCACTCCTTGTTCTAACGTTTACTGTTTTTTCTTCGGTAAATCTGATAAGTTAATATCTTCATTCTCCGGCAGCTGCAGCTGTCGGACATGATAGATTGCATACTCTTCTAAAGCCTTACACTCCATAGCTTCATGCGATATAATTCCCTTGTCCTGCAAAATTTTCCGATGACGGAAAGTCAAGAATTCATTGACGCTGACGGCCCAATCCTGCATAGTCATCACCTGACCATGACGAGCAAGATCCTCTGCATGATCCAGAAACATCGTTACAATGCGATTCAAATCTTCAAATTCGTCCTTTTGCAAATAATTTTTTGCGATCACGACATCTGCTTTACGAACTTTTGCTCCCTTGAAGGAAGTCAGGCCCATGTTATCCTTATGCGCATTAGCACGTTCCATAATGATTTCAGCAGCCGTCTTTCCTGTTACGGCATATAGCATCTTATTTTGAACCGATGCAAAAAAGTCTTTGGTTATCGCTAGAGACGGATTATAATCCACAGATAGTGCATAGATATCTCGTACCTTTTGATAGAAACGCTTTTCTGATGCCCGGATATCACGAATCCGTTCGAGTAATTCATCAAAATAATCTTGTCCGAACTTTTGCGGATCTTTCAACCGTTCATCATTCATGACAAACCCTTTTTTCATATATTCCTTGAGAATATTACTCGTCCAATTGCGAAACTGAATACCAACAGAGGAACGTATCCGATAGCCGATAGCCAGAATCATATCAAGATTATAGAATTTTGTTCGCCGTGAAACATCACGTGTTCCCTCTGATTGAACTAGTAAGTGATCCTTACTAGTTCCCTCTTGTTTCAATTCATTATCATGATAGATGTTTTTTATATGCATGGAAATATTTTGCGGCGTCGTGGCATAAAGTCTTGCTATGTTCACCCGGCTCATCCATATCGTATCCTGATTGAGATACACATCAACTTTAGTATCTCCGAGCTCCGTCTGATAAATCAGGATTTCTCCTTGGGCTGGTTGATGCTTTCCACTCATCATTCAATCTTCTCCTTGATTAGTTTATCCAAATTCTTGGTTTCTTCATTCAACGTTGATTTTTTATCTTCACTTCAGGCATCAAGCTTTTTGCATTCTTTCAGAAAATAGTTCTTATTTGCCGCCTGAATTTCCGTCGTTGTTTTACAATTTTGATAAATATTGGCAATTCCCATGATATTATTTGATTTATAAACATTAAAATTCATTGCTTATTATTTTAGCATATCTTATATATTTTTATTATATTTCGTAGTTTGTAATTTATGCCTGCAGTTTCTGAGGCAAAATCAGAAGAAACATTTCTGCGACATAGGATAATTCGGTATCAGGTATTGCTATTCCGTATGTCTCTTCTATGACAATAAAACTTTTTCGGATTGTGCTAAAAAGCATTTCGTGGCCGCACTTTAATTTGTCATAGTTTTTGTACGGAAGCTCTTCTTTGCGGATAACACGTTCAAGCATGCAAATTGAATGAAAAATAAATTTTACAAATATATGCTCATTGAGCGGTTGGTTATAATGTTTTAATATATCATTAAGCGATTGGCCCAGCAGGTCTGTCGCTTTTTTTACGTCAATAAAAGTAGCGATATCGGCTAGAGCGGTGATTATTTTGTTTAGCAGCCAGGCATCTATGGACGAGGCCCAGGAAAAAAGCGGGGGATTATTAAGCTCAGAAGACAGCTCAGATGCATAAGCAAGCTGGTTATTGAGTAATTTTACAATAGCATCCAATGTAATATCGGGCATCAGGCAGCGCCGTGCAGCCTCAAGTAAAAGAGGCGTAGAAATGTTGCTGATGGTTCTTATGGGAATGGCTGTTTTTGCAGTGATCATATCGCCAAAATCTATCAATGATCCCATATCGACAAGAATCAGAATACCACGCTCATAATGAAGTTTTTCGGCCAACCCCGCGGCGAGTGTCAGAATAGTGTCGACCTTGGCATCAAGAGGCATATCTATAGCGTATATTTCCGAGTTCCCTATCAATGTTTTTACAACCTCAACCATACTGCTGGCAGTGCTGCGTCCGTGGCAGATAACAATTATAGGAAGAGCAGCAGACTTGTTTTGCTTGATGGTGTATAAAAATAAAGCGATAATGGCTGTTTCTTCCGGCGGTATTACTATATCGAACAAGCTGGCCGCATCAGTGCATATCATTTTTGCCAGCTTATATTCATTAGGATGTTTAGCTGTTATTTCGTTAGCATTGATACCTGTTGCGGCTTGACCATTTTCCAGTCTGTCCTTAAGCAGTTCAAGATGAAGTGCCAGACTGTAGATTGTTTTATTGTCAGCAATAGTAATTTCACTGGGATTAAGATGTTTTTTAATTATGGTTGTCAGATCAGTATTGACTATTTTATTAAGAATATCTTTGTCGATTTTTACTTTTTGACTGTCATTGGTTACGGTTTTGTAGTGATGCAGTTTAGAATGGATTTTTTCCTTTATGGTTTCTATAGCGATACCATCATTATAAAAAGATTGAGCTGTTTTAAGAATGTATTCATAAAAACCAGCATCGACAGCATAGTCATCTTTGAGCAGCAGATCGCTTAGCTGATCATTATCACCGTCGAAAATAATAGGTTTAATATCATTGAAATTAAAAGTTTTATAAAGTTCCTGACGATTGGATGCCGATTGAAAAAATTCATTTTTCAAGTTATCAGTCAGCTGCGATAATTTTATGCTTATATTTTGTTTATCCCCTGAACCTGATGATAATACATTTTCTATAAAAGCATTGGCACACAGGACTTGAATGTCATTATGCAATTGACCGATATTGCCGCTGCATTTGTAGGTAAGAAGTACCTTTAAAACTTCTTTGGAAACGACAAGCGGTTTTTTTATAATTTTCGATTCAGTCTGAAAAAAATGATTGATAAGTTTCATGCGCACTTTTAGAGGACGTTCGTTAAGTTCAGGCAAAGTAATAAGAATGGGAATACGGCGGAAAAATGTTTTGAGTATAGCTGACTGGGGATTTTCTGTCGTGGCTGCCAGAATTAGTACATTCGCTTCATGGTAGCTTTCCGTTTCGCCAAGTTTACGATATTTGCCGTGATCAATGAGTGAAAAAAGCATTTCCTGTCCTTCTGGGGGCAGCCGATGTATCTCATCAAGAAAAAGAATACCGCCGTTGGCTTGCCCGACGAGACCGGTAGTGTCCTTAAAGGCACCGGTGAAGGCACCTTTTATATGTCCGAAAAGATGAGATAAAAGCAGCTGTGTATTTTCCGCGTAATCGGAACAATTAAAAATTATAAAGGGAGCATGTTCCGATAATGTTTTCATTTCTATCGCATAACGGTACATTATATTGGCAAAGGTAGTTTTACCGCTGCCGGTAGGTCCTGTTATAAGAGTATGAAGACCGTTGGGCGGATACAGGACAGCTGCTTTTGCCTGTTTGGATTGGGTGTAAAGGTCATCGGTCACTCCTATCAGATTGTCAAAAACATCATGTGGCGCGCTGGCCGGTGTGGTGTCTTTATCTGCCGGTCGTAAGGGTGAAATGTCATCGACGGATAATGACTGAGGTGATGTATCAGCGGCAGAGAGATGCAGGCAGTTTTCGAGAGCGGAGAAGCTGTTGAAAACATTTGCGGTCAGATGTGTATTATAGGCGGTTTCCAGCAAATTTTTTTCAATATAGATGACAGGCTTGCCATTTATTTTTATTACCAGATTTTGCTTTAGGGCGGCGTTGAGTTCCATACTCACATTATTCCGCAATATACCGGTGGCAGCCGCAATATCCATGGTAGTGCAGCCCAGCTGGGGCGATATTCCGGGATAAAGTTTTTCGAGGACAGTGTTTCCGTGCTTTTTGAGAATATGCAATATTTTTTGTTTGCGTGAATAATGCATATAAAAAACTCCTTTATTTCTTAATACAGATCAAAATAATAGCTAATACGGATAATTATAACATAATAATCTGTATTAAAATTAATAAATTTTAGGATAATCCATATAAAAAGAAAAATCTGAATAAAACATTTAAACGTATATAAAATGTGGATATTTTTAGCATGCCAATACACATTTTAATGTGTATTGGCATGCATATTGCTTATATAGTAAGCGAGACAGCAACACAGGGAGGAGTTCAAATGATTGCAGTTTTACTTTTAACTCATGAAGATTTCGGGAAAGCCATGCTTAAAAGTGCCGAATTGGTATTGGGAACTGTAGAAAGAGTAAAGACGCTGGGTCTGCATAGAGGAGATGATATTACAGAATTTTGCGGTAAAGTAAAAAACGAGATCGAAGAGCTGGATCAAAAGGAAGGTGTACTTGTTTTTGCTGATCTGTTTGGTGCAAGTCCATATAATGCAGCGGCCATTGCCAGTTCAAGCATAAATGTGCCGTATAAGTGTATCACGGGATTGAGTTTTCCGATGCTTCTTGAAGCACTGACGATGCGCAGCAGTTATGATTTATCTGGGCTGACAGAACACTGTATAAAATCAGGCAGGGAAGGTATAAAAGAATTATTCGAAGAGTTATCATCAGCAAAAGATTAAAGGAGAAATGCTATTATGTTAAACATTGTATTGACAAGGATCGATGACAGGCTGATACATGGACAGGTGGTTACCGCATGGGCGAAGGTTACCAAGGGAAATCGTATTGTGGTAGTAGATGATGGGGTGGCTAATGATGATTTTATGTCAAAAATAATTAAAATGGCTGCTCCGGCATCTTTCAAAATAGGCATACACACTATAGAGCAGGCGGCAGAAATATTAAAACAGGATGATACCGGAGAAAGAGTGATAGTGCTTGTGAAGACACCTGTGACGGTGCAGGCTCTTATGGATAAGGGGGTAAAAATAAAAGAACTTGATCTTGGCGGTATGGGGGCGACAAAAGGCCGTAAACAGCTCTACCGCAATATCTCCATTTCAGAGGCTGAAAAAGACTGCTTCAGGCAGCTTATAGACAAGGGTGTTCATGTGGTAGTCCAGATAGTGCCGGACGATTCACCTAAAGATATTCAAAATTTCTTTTAAAAAGAAAGGGGTACAAAAATGGAAATGACATTGCTTCAGGCAGCTTTGATAGGATTATTCTATTATCTTTCGTGGAGTCCGTGGCTGACTTATGTCGGTTTTTTCACCTTCAACAGGCCGCTTTTGGCAGGACTTGTAACGGGGATAATTTTGGGACAGCCAATGGAAGGCGCATTGATCGGCGCAGGTATAAATGTTATCTACTTAGGATTTATATCAGCCGGTGGAGCCCAGATGGGAGATCCTTCCTTTGCGGGTTATGTGGGGACAGCTTTGGCTATAGCATCGAATCTTGACGTAGGAACGGCAATGGCTATCTCAGTTCCTTTGGGAACGATTGCAACTGTTTTGTGGATAGCTAAAATGACGGTAAATTCATTTTTTGTGCATTGGGCTGACAGGGAAGTGGAAAAAGGAAATTTGAATATGGTTGCATTTATAAATATAGTGCCGCCGCAGATATTATTATTTGTAATGAGTTTTATTCCCGCAACGCTTGTTGTTTATTACGGACCTACAGCTGTGAACGGCATGCTCAGCCTGCTGACGCCAAATATTCTGCATGTATTCAATGTAATCGGTGCGATGCTCCCTGCACTGGGGATCGCTATGAATCTGAAGCTGATCGGCAATAGTTTTACGATGCCGTTCTTTGTTTTAGGTATATTATGTTCGGTTTATTTCCAAATGGATATTATCATTATTTCAATCATAGGTATAGTTATCGCACTTACAATAAGTGCCGTAAATTATCGCGGTGATAAGGGAGGAAATGCCTAATGGATGGCAATAAACTTACAAGAGCAGATGTGCGAAAATCATGGCTGAACTGGTTTATGTTCGCTCAATCGAATTACAATTATGAACGGTTGCAGGCAGTTGCTTTTGCCCATTCGATGCTGCCCATAATGAAAAAACTTTATCCGCAGGATAAAGAAGAACAAAAGCAGGGGATAACACGCCACATGTCTTTTTTCAACACAGAACCTATTTGCGGTTCTGTTATACATGGTGTGACTGTGGCAATGGAGGAGGAACGTGCCAACGGGCAGCCTATAACCGACGAGGCCTTTAACGGGATAAAAACGGGTCTGATGGGACCACTGGCCGGAGTCGGCGATACCTTGACACAAGGTGTTATTACACCGATCATGCTGGCCATCTGTATCGGCATAACAAATAATAATAATATCGCGGGGCCGATAATTTTCCTCTTAGCACAATTTGTCATAATGACAGGAATTTCTTATAATATGTGGTTTAACGGCTATAAATATGGCAGAAAAGCTGTTGAAGAAATAATGTCAGGCGGCAAGGTCAATAGAGTCATTGAAGCAGCTTCACTTTTAGGAACGATGGTAATGGGCGGACTGGTGGGACGATTTATACCTCTTCAATTCTATTTGAATTTTGAATTGGGCGGGGGTGCCGCGTTCAGCTTACAGCATGATCTGCTCGACAAATTGATGCCGGGGCTGATACCTTTGGTGTTGACTTTAGTTGTTCTGCATTATGTACGCAAGGGAGTATCGCCGATAAAAATGATGGGTGCCTTGATTTTATTTGGTATTATAACAGGCTGTCTGGGGATATTTTGAAATAGGACCGCATTTCTGAACGGAAGATTTATGTCAGCGGCGATCAATTATGCTTGCAATAAACGAAGAGAGGGATTTCATTGCGCACATGGAACGATTATATAGGTAAAAAAATAGATTGCGACTGCGGGAAAGTACATGAATGTGATATGCGGCATGTACATGTAGGTCACGATGCGATCTCTGCAGTAGCGGAATATGTAAAGGAAAAAAAATACAAAAAGATTTGTGTTATTGCTGATATTAATACACAAAAAGCTGCCGGAGAAAAAGTTTACGGAATATTGGAAAAAAATGGTATTGCTTATGACAAATATATATTTTCTGATCATGAGATTGTTCCGGATGAGCTGGCGGCGGGCAGGATCATAACGCATATACCAAACGGATGCGATCTTCTGGTGGGAATAGGATCGGGGGTTATTAATGATCTGTGCCGATTCACGGCACACACCATAAAGGCCGACTATTTTATAATTGCCACTGCGCCATCAATGGACGGGTATGCTTCTGATGTCGCACCGCTCATGGTTGATAATTTAAAAACAACTTATGAAAATATGGGACGTCCGGCAGTGATCGCAGCCGATACAGCTGTTCTGAAAAATGCGCCGATGCATCTGATTACTGCAGGGATAGGAGATATTTTCGGCAAATATGTATGTCTCACCGATTGGAAGCTGGCACACATAGTAAATGATGAATATTATTGTTCAAAATTGGTTGACATGATGTACAGTGCAGTGGCGGATGTAGCTGCGGCAGCTGACAACGGCATAAAAGAACGTGATGAAAAAGCAGTGGGAGCCGTAATGGAAGGCTTGATTCTGGCAGGGATAGATATGAGCTACAGCGGTAATTCACGTCCGGCTTCGGGCAGTGAACATCATATGTCACATTATTGGGAAATGATTTTCCTGCAGCACGGGCATGAAGGCGTGCATCATGGGACAAAAGTAGGTGTGGGAACAATAATAGCATTGCTTTTGTATCAAAAAACAGCTGAAAAACTTAAAAATACAGTAAAATTTGCTAAACCACACTTTGATCAAAACAGATGGGAGGAAAACATACGGCGTGTATATGGTCCTGCGGCGCCGAGTGTGATAGCCCTTGAAAATCGGGTACGAAAAAATGCTGATGAAAATGTGGCTAAGCGTCTTATTATGATCGGAAAACATAAACGGGAAATTATTGAATTGACGGAAAATCTTCCATCCGTTGACAAAATGATTGAGCGCATGAAAAATATAAATGCACCATATCATCCGGAGCAGATAGATGTGACAGCGGAAATGCTCAGAAACGGTATTATCTATGCAAAGGAATTGCGTAACAGATATGGGCTGCTGCAGCTTATATTTGACTGCGGATGGCAGGAAGAACTGGCAGATGCCGTTTGTGCTCAAGTAAAAAAAATAGAATAACAGTTTTAAGTAATCGGCATATTATACAAAAGTCTGATGCCATGGCCAATAAATAAAAATTTGTGTATATTGACAATGGTATTGGTATAGGTTATACTACCACTAATGTCCAAAAGGGAGTAGCTTAAATAGATGAGGTCAACAAACTGGTATTTTACCTGGCCTTATCGTTAGCAAATGCTGATTAGCGAGACTTTCGGCGTGATTTTTATCACACCGGGGGTCTCGTTTTTTTATTTATATATAGAGAGAAAAATTATTGGAGGAATGAAGGAATGACAGCATTTTTAGCTTCGCTGGCTTTTGTGGTTTTGGCAGAAATGGGAGATAAGACACAGCTCCTGGCTATGGCATTTGCTGTGAGGTATCGTTGGCAGACTGTAATGTGGGGAGTATTTGCAGCTACCGTTGTCAATCATCTTTTTGCGGTGCTTATCGGGAATTATCTTACACAGCTGATCCCGATACATTATATTCAAATCGCTGCATCTGTTTCGTTTATAGTATTTGGGTTATGGACGATAAGAGGTGATAAATTAAATGGAGAAGAAAATGCATCTCGATATGGACCTTTTTGGACAATTGTGATTGCTTTTTTTATGGCAGAGATGGGAGACAAAACACAATTGGCTACAATAGCTCTTTCAGCAAAATTCAACACACTGCTCCCAGTATGGATAGGCAGTACCACAGGGATGATGCTGGCCGATGGACTGGGAATTATTATAGGCATTGTTCTGGGGAAAAAGATTCCGGAGCGCACAGTCAAATGGGCCGCTGCAATAGTTTTTATTTTTTTCGGGCTGTTCGGTCTATATGAATCAATAGATAATAGAATGATAGCATTTGGAAGTATTGCTATTGCAATTGCCGTGACAGGAACAGCAATCTATTTTATGTCCTATAGGAACAAGAAGAGTCCTGATAGAAAAATGAAATAGTGATCTGGAATTTGTTCCCGCAGCAATGCAGAGGGAGGCCGTTCTATAAGTAGCGGCCTCCCCCTTTAGGTTTGCAGTCATTGATATAGTATAAAAAGACACAACGTTTGATTTGTGAATATAAATGCATAAATAGATATTGTTACAATATATCCAACATAGAATAAATTTGTTAATATGTTTCTCGATATGTTGTATATGGATTGGATTTGCTGGAATCTCATTAGAGCATACAGCCTGTTATTGCGATTTAGGAAAAAATCAAAAATATAATAATATTATATAAAACAAACTGCCCAGTATAATTAAACTGGAAAAATTGAGTATAGAGTAAGCTTTGATCAATGCACCGCTTTTTTGAGGATGAGCATTATTAAATAGTGTGAATGTTATTATACTAGCCAGTGAGGCAATAGGTGTTCCTAATCCACCGACATTAACACCATAAAGTAGAGCCTGCAAATGGTTTGAAAAAGGAGCCAACATGACTGTACAAGGAACATTACTTATTAATTGACTTAAAAATAAAGCCAATAAATATGTCTGAAAAGCAGTATGCGTCAAATATGGCAAATACATTTTTACCAATGGCATAGCGGAAATATTTCCGATTGCAACGAATAGAAATAAAAAAGTTAAAAGCAAACGATAATCAAGTTTTGTGAGTAAAGATCGTTTGGACAATAATGTGATTATGATTATGCTAAAAACAGTAAAGGTTGTAAAATTAGTGTTGGACATGCTGAGTATAATCAGGACAGTAAATAATGAAATTAAAGAAAAATTAAAGTATTTATCTGTAATTTCTTTTGCAGGGATAGATATTTGGATATATTCTTTTTTTATAATAAAAGTAAGACTTATTAACAGCAGTAGACTTAATAAAAAGAAGGGAAATAATAAAGACAAAAAATTTAAGAAATTCATTTTGTAATATGCATAGATGAACAAATTTTGAGGATTTCCTATTGGTGTAATACTACTGCCTAAATTTGCTGATATTGTCAGCAACACGCAGGGAAAAATAATAGGATAATTGCTGCGTTGAGAAATTACAATTAAAATAGGTATTATAGTGAGTATGGCAATATCATTTGTGATGAACATAGAGGTAAAAAAGGAAATAAGACAAAGTGCTTGTGTCAAACTGCGGTGGTTTTTGCAACTACTTGCTATTCTTACAGCAATGTACTTGAGCATCCCACATTCTTCTATTATCTTTATTACGATCATTAATTCGAAAAGACAAATAATTACATTGAAATTAATGTATTCTAACTTAGGCAGATTTATCATAGAAGTAAAAATAGCACTTAGCAATGAAATTGAAAAAACGATGTTTTTATTAAATTGATTTCTAAGCAAAGACGATAGAACAGTAAATTTTAAAGTCATTTTATAGTCTCCTTTCTGTACGATTAAAAAATAAATCAATCGTCACCATCTAAATTTTTCTTATGTGGAGAACATGATGGATTTACATGTAAAGTCGGATGATCATGTATATGGGGCAAGGGGGCGCCAGGTAAATGATCTTTTAAATGAGGAGGAAGCGGTCTGGTTTCATCAAATTCGTCGCTTAAAATCAATTGTGCTTCGCAAGACGCACAGAGTTTTTTTATTATATTATAAAAAGATATTTTTTCTTCTGATGATAATTCACCGAATAGTAACTCGGCAGGATTAAATTGATTTTGTGAATTTTTTACGATTATTTTACCTGAAGTAGATAAATAAACATGTGTTATGCGCTTATCCGCAATATCTTTTTCTCTCCTTATTAAATCAGCTTTCTCCAATTTATTTAAAAGCTCAGACAATGAGGCCGATCTGATGTCGAGTAATTCCATAAGTTCCTTAAATAATATACCATCGTTATCAGCAATGACATTCAATACACGTATTTGTCCTTGATAGGGAATAAAAGGTGGTTTTAATTTGTAAAGACTTCTTTGATACATTTTGATAAATCTTGTGAATACAGGTAATAATTCATTGACAGAAATTATTAGATCAGTAGTGTTTTGCTTTTCATCTTCCATAAATAAAATTTCCTTCCATTTATAAATAGGTACCTAGCAATATAATGATACAATAATATTACCGTAATTGCAAGGTGCCTATTTAAATTTATATTAGCTTTGTGTTTACACAAAACTTGAAGAACTCTTAGGATGGGTTATGTGTAAGGCCTCTTAATCAAGGTTTCAACTCGGATGTGGATTGTTCCTTGGGTCAGTTATTTACCTACATCAAGGTCAATGGCAGGTTCAAAACTATCTGTGCATTGACCTTGATCTTTTTGCCAGAAAAATCATAGGCTGGAATATGACCTCTGCCCATTCCTATAAATTAATATAGAGTGCGTTGCAAAAAAAAAGAAATAGAATTTTCCGAAATATTTTACAACGGTATTTACAAAAGCAGTAAATGAATATATAATATAACTTGTATATAGTTGTATATAGTCGTTCATAGTTGTATATAACTGATAAACCATGGGGGTAAGCAGGATGCTGGACTTTAAAAAGAATGGCGTAGTGCCTTTATATATGCAGATAGCTGATTGGATAAGAGAAAATATTTATGCGGGCATATGGAAGGCAGGCGAAAGTATTCCTTCCGAATATCAGCTGATGGATATTCTGCGGATAAGCAGAGGCACAATAAAAAAAGCGGTTGAAACTTTAGCTACACAAGGTTTGATATTGAAAATACAGGGGAAGGGCACTTTTGTGGCTGACAGTAATGTGTCCTATTCGCTGGGAACCAATGGGCACGGTTTTTTGTCAATTTCGGAGTCGCTTGACCGCATGGGAATCGATTATGAGACAAAAGTAGTTAAGGCCTGCTTTGAGAAGGCAAATGAAGATATTGCAAAAAAACTGCAGATAAAAAAAGGTGATGCAGTTTTTTATCTGGAACGCATACGCTTGATCAACGGAAATAAGGCAATTTTCATGGAAAACTGGATAAATCCTGTTCTGTGTCCGAACGCGGATAGGAATGATTTTAACAGGAAAACTTTGTTCTCAGTGGTGGAAGGTTCATCACAGCATAAGATAAAATTTATAAAGGGGCATTATGTGGCCAGGAGCATAGGCTGCAAGCGGGGCGCTCTGCTGGGAATAGACAGGGAAACACCGGTTCTGTATGGAGAGCAGCTGGCCCATTTGGATAACGATGTCCCGGTCGATCTTGGAATAATCTGGCTCAGGTCAGATCAGTACTGCTTCAATTTGACTTTGTACAGATGAGTCTTTGTGTGAATCTCAGCGGAGGCAATTTTGTCCTGCGGCTGTGCTTGACTGAATAGAAAGCCGTATACGAACCTGGTGAAGCTGACTTCAGTGCGCAAAATAAATGGTTGACCGCAAATTTTAAAAATTTTTTGAGGTGAGTTGGAAAATGATAGGTATTTTAATTGCTACTCATGCTGATTTCGGACAAGGGGTTATTAACGCGGTAAAGCTCATCACGGGGACCCACGAGAACGTAAAAACGATAGGGCTGAATCACGGGGACGGGATAACCGTATTTGAGGAAAAGGTGTTTTATTATCTGGAGGAAATGGACCAGGGAGATGGCGTTATAGGTTTATGCGATTTTTTGGGCGGTTCACCGTCCAATGCTATGCTCAGATGCATGAAAATGAAAAATTTTCCATGCATCGTGGGAGTAAATATGCCGATGGTGCTTGAGGCCGTTATGAATCGCGGTAATACCGACGTATGGGAGCTGGCTGAAAAATGCCGCACTGCCGGGATTTCTGGGATTGTGTCATTGAATGCTGTTGCACAGAAAATGATGGTTGAGGAGGAAAGCAGCGCTGATTTTTAAATTAAATATAAAGAAAATTCAGAAAGGAGAATTTAAAATGAATATTGAGGGAATAACATTGGTGAGAATTGATGACAGGCTGATACACGGGCAGGTCATGACGTCATGGCTCAATTATACAAGTGCCAATAAAATAATGATTATTGATAATCAGGTAGCGGAAGATCCCTTTATAAAAAGTGTATTAAAAACATGTATTCCGGCAAATGTGAAGCTGGCGACATTTTCTGTGGAGAAAGCAGCGGTCCGGCTGAAAAAAGGCTTTGCCGGTGATAGATGCATCGTGCTTATCAAATATCCGGAAACATTATATGGCTTAATGAAGCAGGGAATAGTATTTGATTCTGTTAATATAGGCGGTATGGGGGTGACGGGAGAAAGAAAAAAATTTTATAAAAATATTTCAATGTCGGAGGAAGAAAAGGCCATGCTTAAAGAGCTTACAGTGAAGGGATCAAAAATTCATGTAAGAATCATCGCTGAGGACAGCGAGACGGATATATCGGGCATGCTGTAAGGATTTTTTATGATAGGAGGCAGGAATATGACTATATCGACCGGACAGGCAGTGGCAATAGGTATTGTTTATTATCTGGGAAATATAGGGACACCGTGGCTGTCCCTGCTGGGCAGCATAAGTGTCGTGTACAAACCGCTGGTCGCGGGAACATTGGTGGGCTTCATTCTGGGCGATCCGGTCCAGGGCTGTATTATCGGAGCGGCAATAAATCTTCCCTATGTTGCGTTTATATCGGCGGGCGGAACGGCGCCGCAGGATCCGGGGCTGGCGGGGACAGTCGGAACGGCATGGGCGCTTGCGGCAGGAGTTTCACCGGCCGCAGCTGTAACAATAGCACTTCCGCTGGGACTTTTAGGGACTATGATATGGGTCTTGCATATGACGCTTGATGTGACATTTGTTCATATGGCTGATAAGGCTGCCGAACGAGGGGATCTGGATAAAATATGTTTTCTGCATGTGGTCCCGCCGCAGCTGCTGATGTTTTTTCTATGCGTGGTGCCGGCTGCTGTCGCCACTTATTTCGGGTCTGAGGCAGTACAGGGAATCATCGCCAATCTGACAGGAACGCCGCTGCATATACTCGAAGTCATCGGCGGGCTGCTGCCGGCTTTGGGGATAGCAATGAATCTGCGTGCCATAGGCAGACCGGGAACCTTGTTGTTCTTTATGGCCGGTTTCGTATTTGTGGTTTATTTGAAGCTGCCGGTTATTGCCGTGGCGGTGCTCGGCGCCGTAATCGCTTATTTTTATACTGTGCTGAGCAACCAGCCGCCGGCTGAGATTGCTGGTGCGGCAGGTGTGGCTGATGACGATGAGGAGGATTTTTGATATGGCGGAAAAGCGTAAAAAATTATCCAAAGGTGATATTGTAAGAGCTTTCTGGCGCTGGACTTTTTTTTCCCATGCCAATTATAATTATGAACGTCTTGAAGCAACAGGTCTGGTTTTTGCTTATAAGCATATAATAAAAAAACTTTACGGTGACGATGAAGAGGCATATATAGCAGCGATCAAGCGCCATATGCAGTTTTTTAACACAGAACCGCATGTCGGCGGTATAATTCCGGGGATCGTTCTGGCAATGGAGGAAGAGCGGGCCAATGGAGAACCGGTCACGGACGAAGCTATAAACGGAGTGAAGACCGGTCTGATGGGGCCATTCGCAGGCATCGGCGATACATTGTGGCAGGGGACTCTGACACCAATACTGCTGGCATTCGGTATAAGCATAGGCTCACAAGGAAATTTGCTGGGACCTCTGGTGTATACTCTTTTGATGTTTGGAATAATGTTTCCGGTGGCATATTTGTGCTGGATGAAAGGGTATGAGCTTGGCAAAGACGGTATAGAAAAAATCCTCGGCGGCAATCAGATAAAAATGATAATAACAGGAGCTTCCTGCATGGGGGCTATTGTTCTCGGTGCATTGTCGGCTCAGTTTGTATCGGTGAAATCCCCGGCTGTGATAGTACTGGGGGCGCTGCAAATGGAAGTGCAGACGGCAGTGTTCGATAAACTGTTCTTGGGAATCCTGCCGCTCGCGGTGACACTGCTGACACTGTACATGCTGAAAAATCGGCAGATGAAGGCGACGACTGTAATGGGGATATTGATAATAATTGGCGCTGTGGGAGGGGCATTGGGAATATTATAAAATATATGGAGGCAGGCTTAATGGAAAAAATGAAGACAGTTGTATTTACGGATGTGAAGAAAGTTCATGTGGAAGAATGTGCAATACCACAGGTGCCTTCTGATAAGATACTGATAAAAGTGGATTCCTGCGCTATCTGTACATGGGAGCAGCGTGTATATCTGGGAATAAAAAAAGTGGAATTTCCTTTTATCGGCGGACATGAGATGGTTGGGAAAATCATTGCAATGGGTGATAAAGTGAATAGGGAGCAATGGCATATAAATGATAAGGCAGCTGTTGGAGTGACGCTGGCCTGCCATAATTGTTTCAGCTGTAAAACTGGCAATGAACAAAACTGCCCCCATTTTGATCACAGCAAGCAGCTGGATGGTCTGCCTCACAGAGGAATGGGCGGGATGAGCTCGCATTTACTGGCGGATCCGGTGAATCTATTTAAATATGATAAGATTTCCGCCCAGGAGGCAACTATCACCGAACCGCTGTCCTGCGTTATTCACAGTGTGGAAACTGCCGACATTCAGCTGGGCGAAGTGGTAGTGGTGATCGGCTGCGGCATAATGGGGCTTTTGCATGTGCTCTTATCTGTGCGGAAGGGGGCGGCTGTCATCGTTTCGGATACCAATGAGGAAAGAACTAAGCTGGCATTGGAATTAGGCGCCAAATATGCGATCAATCCCGTGGCTGAAAATCTTGAAAAGAGAGTCAGCGAAATCACCGGGGGTGTGAAGGCTCAGGCGGTATTTGATACTACACCGATCGGCGAGGTCGTGGAGGAAGCAAGAAAATGCCTTGCCAATAACGGCAGACTGGTGCTCTACAGCTCATTTTATCCGGATAAGCCGATTACCTTCAGTGCCGACTGGGTGCATAAAAGTGCCGTACAGATCATGGGAACCGCCAATTCCAATACACGGGATTTTATAAAAGCTGTTCGGCTGCTGTCATATAAAATCATTGATGTAAGACCGTTTATAAGTGAGGTTTATCCTGTGGAAAGAGTGCAGGAGGCCTTTGAGTCGGCCTGCAGGGGCGATAAATTCAGAGTAGTGATCGATTTCTAAGAATAATTCATGAAAGCCGGGAGAGAAAATGCTGGTAAATTTATCTGATATATTACGCAAAGCAAAGGAAAAAAAATATGCGGTAGGGGCTTTCAACGTCCCCAATCTGGAATCGATAAGAGGCGTGACCGCGGCTGCTGAAGAGCTTGGCGTACCCGTCATACTGCAGCACGCCGAGGTGCATGAAAATTATATTCCGCTGTCTGAAATAGGACCGATCATGCTGATGTATGCTAAAGAGAGCAGTGTGCCCGTAGCCGTTCATTTCGACCACGGCGCCAGCTTTGAAATGTGCATGCGGGCAATACGCCTGGGCTTTACATCGGTCATGTACGATGCGTCGGAAAAGAGCTATGAGGAAAATTTGCGGGAAACCAGTGAAATTGTGCGGATAGCCCATAGCGTAAATGTTTCTGTGGAAGCGGAGCTGGGACACGTATTTACTTCGGCCGTGGGCGGCGGAGAAGGACGCGGTGCGGTCGGAGCAGAGGATTTTCAGTCGCTTGAGGACTGCTATACTGATCCGGCAATGGCAAGGGATTTTGTAGATACCACGAAAGTAGACGCGCTGGCTATTTCTTTCGGCACGACGCATGGTGTGTATTTGACAGAACCCAAGCTTGATTTGAAGCGTATCGCCGAAATTAAGGCCAAGATTGATGTTCCGTTTGTAATGCACGGCGGGTCGGGAGTATCCGATGAGGATTTCAGAACCGCAATATATAACGGTATAACCAAAATCAATTATTACACATACGGAGCTATGTCCGGGGCTGAGGCAGTGAAGAGGGGTGTGGAGGAAGCGGGCGGCAGAAAAATATTTTATCATGATATTGTTAAAATGGGGCAGGACGGTATAAAAGAAAATGTGAAAGCAGCAATGAAAGTATTTTCACTGATATGATGAAACGATAACATAAATTTTTTTGAATCTTTGTTAGATTAAGAAATTTATGTTTTTGCAACCGAAAGGAATTCATTAATTACAAAAGATATCATATGTTTGTGAATTGTTACGCAGGGGGTTATAGGTTGATGAATGGAGAGGGGCGTGGAAGTATAAAAAAACACCAGTTCGAGAAAAATCTCGAACTGGTGTCGTATACAAAGCCGCTTTTATAGAAAAGCACCGAAAATCAGGGCCTATAAATATAAAAAACAATTATATGATACAACTAACCATCGAACAACGGTTTTTTCTTTTTCCGATTGTACGATGGCTTTTACTCTGTTTATTCTATTCTATTTTGGATCAAACTTAAATCAAAATAACATGTTACTTCTAAATAAGCAAATACATCATCATAAGCAAATACATCATCGGATTTCCAGAGAATATGTGGATAGTTTTTAGGGTAAAATGGTGTGTGCATGCAGGTTAAACATTATCTGCTGATTTATACACAGTCAATATTAATTTTTTCTTTTTTGGCAAAAGCCAAATCTTTTTCGCTGATGTCAGTATCTGTTATTAGTTTATGTATTTTGGCAACAGAGCAAACAGGAAAAAGACTTCTATTGCCAAATTTTGAACTGTCAACAAGAACATAAGTGTGCCGGGCAATACTTATGATTTTTTGTTTGATGTTTTTTTGCGGGAGACCAATTGAAGTTAGGCCGTATTCAAAATCTATACCATTGGTTCCAACAAAAGCTTTATTTACATAAAATTGTTCAAGATCATTTTTGGATATATTATCGAGTGTGGCCGGCGGGGTACCGATGACATGCCCTCCCAGCATAAAAAGCTCAATATAAGACAGATTAGATAATGTGGCCGCAGTTGCTATTGAATTTGTAACAACTGAGATAGATTTTTGATTATTTTGGGATATATATTTTGCAAGATAATACGCAGTGGTTGAGTCGTCAATAAAAATAGAGTCCATATTTCCTATATAAGAATAGGCTTTTTCAGCTATTCTTATTTTTTTTTCTTTATGCTGAAAAATTTCTCCCGTTTGAAATTCTATTTTGAAATCTTCGAGTAGTTTTACGGCTCCGCCATAAACTTTTTTTACTAGGTTTTTTTGGTCCAGTTTGATTATATCATTTCTTATAGTAGCTTCTGAACAGTCGAACCTGTGACTTAATTTGGACACACTGACTTCGCCCGACTGATTTACTTCTTTTACTATAAATTCCAAGCGTTCTTTTTGTGTAGACATTATAGTTTCTCCTCACATTATAGTCATGATATATTTTTGATCGTATAAAAATTATTTTTGTTCACAATATTAATGCACATATTTTATAACATCAGGCTGGCATAAGAATCATACATAAATTTAGTATATCATCATAGAACGAAGAATGTATATAGTATATGAAAATGATTTAAATGGAAAATTACATTGAAATAAAATATTGAGTATCAAAAGTAAATAATTTTTAATCAAAAATTATTTACTTTTGATACTCAATATGATAATATTAATTAAAAGCTATATAGCGGCCTATTTGTTTTTGTTTGCAAACCATTATCAGTATTAAGTTCAGGAAGAATAAATTATATCTTGTGAAAAACATGAAAATTTGTAATAGGAGATGACTGAGTGGTGAAATTGTATTTAGGAACTAATTTAAAAATGTATAAAACGATAAGTGCTGTTAAAGCCTATTTAAATGATCTCCAGAAATTGACATCGGATATTGACAGAGAAAAAATGGAAATTTTTGTTTTACCATCATATACTACATTAGCTGCAGCGGTGGATGCTGTTGATAAAAGATATATAAAAATCGGTGCACAAAATATGTGCTGGGAAGAAACTGGCCAATTTACCGGAGAAATATCACCCCTTATGCTGAAAGAGCTTAATGTAGATATAGTTATGGCAGGTCATTCTGAAAGACGCCATGTTTTTGGAGAAACTGACAGTGAAGAGAATAAAAAAATCTTGTCTGCATTGGCACATGGATTTACCGCGCTTTTATGTATAGGAGAAACTAAAGAAGAAAAGCAGTACAATGTCAGCGATGAAGTCTTGCGCAGACAGTTGAAAATAGGGTTATACAATATTGAAAAAAAAGATATAAAAAATGTGATGATCGGTTATGAACCGGTATGGTCTATCGGTATAGATGGTGAACCTGCCAGTGCCGAATATGCAAGGGAAAAGCACGCGATTATAAAAGATACTCTAAAAGAACTTTTTGGCGATGAAGGGACAAGGGTTCCTGTTTTATATGGCGGCAGTGTAAATATGGATAATGCCCGGCAGATTATTTCTGAAAAATATATAGACGGGCTCTATGTCGGACGCAGTGCATGGAAGGCAGAAAAATTCAACGAATTGATACGTTCGGTCAAAGCAGCATTTGATGCTAAATCTAATTAAACAGGAGGGGATTTCAGGTATGGTTCAGAAGATGACAAATTATAGATGGGTTGTCTTGACAGTAATTTTTATAGCTTATACAATAAACTTCGCAGACAGGAGCAATATCGGAATAGCGCTGCCATTTATCTCTGAGGAGTTCCATATTACTAATTTTGAAGCTGGTGCCGTTGCATCGATGTTCTTTTTTGGCTATGCGGTATCTCAGATTCCGGCAGGATATCTATTCACCAAGATGAGTTTGCGAGGCTTGGTTTCTATTTCAATAATAGGTTTTTCTATTATTACTTTTCTTATTGGGACAGCCAGTTCGGCAAGCATGCTTAAATGGCTGCGTTTCGGCTTAGGTTTGACGGAAGGCCCTTGTCCTGTTGGTTTGACATCGACTATAAATAATTGGTTTCCTGCTAAGGAAAAAGCCACGGCTGTCGGTGTATACATCGCTTCAACAATGTTTGCGCCTATAATTGTGCCTCCGTTATGTGTATGGCTGGCAACGACATATGGCTGGCGCTCTATGTTTATCGTTTGCGCCGTTCCCGGATTTATAATGGCTGCTGTGTGGTACTGGCTTATAAGGGAACGTCCGGAGCAAAGTGAATCTGTTAATCAGGCGGAGCTTGATTATATACGAGAAAAAAATATAGATGAAAATAATCAGAAAATAGAAAATGTTTTTAAATCTATGGGACCATTGGATAGGCTGATTCGTGTTAAAGAAGTTGTCAAATTGGAGAAAAGACTTGATGTTTTTAAATCATGGAATATATGGGGAGATACTCTTGCATACTTCATGATGGTCAGCGTTCTGTATGGATTGATGACATGGATACCCACTTATCTGGTAAAAGAAGCCGGTTATTCTTTCACTAAGATGGGGTTTGTGGCGGCTGCACCGTGGATCGGCGGTTTAATAGGAGCTATATCCGGCGGATATATATCGGATAAGATTTTCAAAAAACGCCGCAAACCTACGATGCTCATAACTGCAATATCTACAGTGATAATGATGATAATAATGCTGAATATTCCCAATAGCGTAATGGCAGTTGCTTTATCTTTATTTGCTACCGGGCTTTTGCTGAATGTCGGTTGGCCGGCATTTACGGCATATCCCATGGGCTTAACAAATCAAAAAATATATCCATTGGCTATTTCGGTAGTGAATACTGGAGGAAATCTGGGCGGTTTTTTTGCACCGATGATAGCAGGTGCATTGCTGGATATGTACGGAAACTTTAACACTGTATTTATGTATTTTGGTGTGGCCGCGTTGATTGGTTTTATTTTAATATTAACTTTGGATGAACCTATGGGGAAAGCGGTTGATAAAGTATCAGATTGATAAATAATACTTGAGACAGACTTACTATATTGGTCAAATGAAGTAAGCAGCGAAATGGGATGAATATCCGGCGAATCATAAATTGCTTTTTCATAACAACGGCGAAGGGTTCCGCTGCTTATTTCTAAATTGTTATCTGTTTGCAAATATATTTTCGGGGGAAATGAAATGATAAAATGGGGCGTTGTTGCCGATGATCTTACTGGTGCAAATACTGCGGCGGCACTTTTGACCAATAGCGGCTTTAGGACAATTACGACAGTGGATCACAGGCATATTTCGGAATTTTTGGAAGACAAATATGATGCAATAGTCGTTAATGCAGCCAGTCGCACTCTGAATGGGGAGGATGCACGAGAAAGAGTACGGTTCTGTACAAAAATTTTGTATGATTATGGGATACGTCATTTTTCCAAACGTATAGACAGCACTATCAGGGGAAATCTGGGAGCTGAAACGGAAGGGATGCTCGATGCTTTGCCGGAAGATACCATAGCATGTGTTGTTGCGGCATTTCCTGCCTCTGGCAGAATAGTAGTAGGGAATTATCAATTAGTGAATGGTGTGCCGGTTCATTTAACAATGGCTGGTGCTGATCCGGTAAAACCTGTGCGAAGCAGTCTGATGGTGGACAATTTTAAAAATCAAACAAAATTGAAAATAGGTTGTGTATCACTTAATGACATAACGGCAGGAATTGAAAATACCATAGCGGCTATACAGGAAAATATAGATCACGGTAAAAAAATAATTATTTTTGATGCAATAACATTCAATGATATAGATATTATTGCAAAGGCTATGTCATCATTTGACCGACCGTGGATCGCCGTAGATCCGGGGCCGTATACACAAAAAGGATATGAACTTTTAAATGGAAAGAAAAAGAAGAAATTTAATGGGAAAATATTGATAGTTGCCGGCAGTGCTTCCAGTCTCACCCATGAACAGATGGCTTTTTTGCACGCGCAAACAGATGCAAGAATAATTTCAATTGATATAAGGCGTTTTATTGATTCGGATGAACCTATACCGGAAGAAAAAATAATAGCAAAAAGAGTTGTCGGCTTATCCTATCTCAGCGATGTTATCGGGTTCAGAGTTGAAGGGGATAGTGATATGTTTATTAATATTAATATTGAAGCTGCCAAAAGGGGAATAAAGCCTGACGACATAACAAGGCGGATAACACACGGTTTGGCCAGGATATCATCGCTCATACTGTCGATGGGAATTGATAATTTGAAGGGAATTTATCTTACGGGAGGTGATATGACGGTGGCATTCTGTGAAGAATGCAATGTGAAGGCTTTGGAACTTAAAGGTGAAATACAACCGCATATATCATATGGTTTTTTAGTGGGAGGAGACAGTGATAATCTTCCCATTGTTACTAAAGGTGGTTTAATAGGAGCACCGGATACAGTTTTGACCTGTATAAAATATTTGTTAAATCAATAAATAGCTATATGTGGCTGGAAAATATTATATATGTGAATTACCAATGAAAAGGGAGCGTTAAATTATGAAACCGATAATTGCGATTACAATGGGAGATCCGGCTGGCATAGGCCCGGAAATAGTTTTAAAGACTTTGAATAATGAAGAAATATATGAAGAAGTAAGGCCTTTTATAATTGGTAATGTAAAATTTTTGGAAAGAGTTTCTCAGGTAGTGGATAATAAATCCGTATTCAATATAATAAGTTCACCGGAAGAAGGTAAATTTAAATTTGGTACAGTGGATATTTTGAATATAGACAATGCGGATACAGAGGAAATTCCCTGCGGCGTTATAAGTGCGAAGGCCGGTGCAGCAGCATATGATTACATAAAGAAATCCATTGAACTGGGGCTTGAAAAAAAAGTTGACGGGGTGGCAACCGCACCAATTCAGAAAGAAGCTATTCATATGGCGGGTATTCCTTATATAGGACATACAGAAATGTATCAGGGGATTACAAACAGCCCGGATGCATTGACGATGTTTCACGTCGATAAGATGCGAATTTTCTTTTTGACAAGGCACTTGTCACTGATAAACGCTTGCAAATATGTAACATATGACCATGTGCTGGAATTTATAAAAAACAGTGATAAGGCAATGACTCAGCTGGGAATGCCGAATGCACGTTTGGCATTAGCTGCTCTAAATCCGCATGGCGGAGAAAAAGGATTATGCGGCGATGAAGAAATAACAGCATTGCAGCCGGCTGTTGAGACAGCAAACAAGAACAAAGTTAATGTATTTGGACCTATTCCGGCAGATTCTGTATTTCGGCTTTTTGAATTGCAAAAGTGCGATGCGGTATTGTCGTTATATCATGATCAAGGACATATTGCTGCTAAAGTACATGATCTGACAAGAACGGTCAGCATTACTGTAGGCTTACCATTCATCAGAACATCTGTAGATCATGGAACAGCTTTTGATATAGCCGGTAAAGGAATAGCAAGCGCCAAAAGTATGGAGGAATGCGTAAAAGTAACAGGCACATATGCAAAATCTATACGCCGTTATGAAAATAACGGCACGGGGGCAAAAAAGTGATCACTAAATATTTTATTTCGGGATTAGAGACTAAAACAGATAAAGAAACTATAGAAGTTTTAAGCAACATTTTAATTAAGAATGAAGAGGTTTTACCGGCATATACCTCATCTGTCATTGAAGCAGAGATAAATTTAGCAACGGGGATAGATTTAAATAATATTTCTATCGCCATACCACATACCAATAATGTAGAATTGATTAATAATACGGCAGTAGCAATAGGAATTTTGAAAAAACCTGTTTCATTTGGTTCCATGATAGTGGTAAGTGAAACAACGCCAGTAAGCATAGTCTTTTTACTGGCTGTCAAGGGGATCAATGAACAATTGGCTGTTATTGCGAGATTGATGAAGGCTCTTCAAAATGAAGAATGGGTAGATGATTTTTGTAAGACTTCATCCGAAAATGACATGAGGTTAATTTTTGACAGAATAGATATTGATGGTGAAAATAAATAAAACAAAACAAAAAGGACAGCAGCGGTTAATCTTGGGAAGAGATACGCTGTTGTCCTTTTTGTTTTGATGATTTAGGTGGTTATTAATGTTGTAAATATTATAAAAGTGGGATAACTTCTTTTACGGAGTCAAATATAAGATGAGGTTTGACTTCGGAAGATTCCACATCTTCAAGCTTGGTTTCACCGCTGAGTACGAGCATGCTATAAAGACCGTTATTTTTACCGGCAGCTATATCGGTATAAAGTCGGTCGCCTACCATGATGACTTTGTCGGCGGAAGTATGAAGCCTTGACAGTAAATACTTAATAATATCGGTATTGGGTTTGCCTATGATGCGATCCGGATTTCTGAAGGCTGAAGCATTTATAAAAGCATGAATAGCACCGGCATCTGGTATAAATCCAGTTTTAGTTGGACAATTATAATCTGGATGGGTAGCTATATAAGGTAAACCCGCTCTCACAAAATCGCAAACTTTGCACATTTTCTCATAATTCAGTGAAGTATCAAAAGCTGTGACTACCATATCAGGGGTTTTATCATCAAGTAAAATTCCCCCTTCTTCAAATTCTTCCTTCAGCAAATCATTTCCCAAAAGAAAAACTTTTTTTCCAGGATAATTTTGTTGCAGATAGTAAACTGTTGCTTGTCCTGAAGTGACTATTTTATCTAAATCAACATCTAGGCCCATTTTATGAAGTTTATCAACATAATTTTTAGGATTTTTGGATGAATTATTGGTCAGAAATATATATTTTCGACCGGATGCTTCTATTTTCTTTAAAAAATCCTTTGCACCATCTATCCAATGATCGTCAAGGTAAATGGTACCATCCATATCAAGTGCAAAACAATCAATATTTTTTAAAATGTTGTTTTTATCTTCGTTTGTATTCGCAAACATTTGTTTACACCCCTTTGGTTACTTTCCGTTTATGCTTAGAGTATAACCAATAAATGATGCCTTGTCAAATTATTATTTAAAAATATTGAAATTTATATATTAGCATACTGTTTAAATATTTATATATTCTTTTTTAGAAGCAAGGTAGACAATTTTTTTCCGGATAATAGGCAATAAGGCTGATTATATAAGGAACTTAGGAAGTTTTACGAACAATAATTTAGGAAAAAATATTACTTATGATGTTGAAGCAATGAATGTATTATGTATTAATAAATGTTTTTGCAATAAGTTAAAGGGATGATTTTTTATTGAAAAAGTCTATTCAATAAAAAGTTTATAGCAAAGAATCAATTGTGATAATGTACCAAGGTGGTTTAGAAAAGTATAAAACGGAAATAAGTAATGTAAATTATAAAAAAACACTTGATTTTTAAAAAAAGTTTGCTATAATAAATGTAAATAACGGTAAACATCATATAAACGATAAAAAACAAAAGAAATAAAAATTAAAGCATTTTATCTTCTGATTTTGCTCAAAACGAATGTCCGATCTAAAATATAATTACGGGGACAATTGAGAAGAGCAAAAAATCTTATGTATATCAGGAGAAGGGATGTTTTCATGGTCAGAATGAAGAAAGGATGAATTATATGAAATTAGTGGCACAAGCTGTTGATAAGATGAATATTAATGATTTTATTGGCAAAAAAATTGAATGTGAATGCGGACGCGGACATTATATGAACGTCGATAAGGTAATTATCGAGAATGGTGCTATAAATAAGATCGCTGATGTAATCGGCGAATATAAAAGTCAGCATCCTCTATTGATAGCAGATACACATACATACGAAGTAGCCGGTAAAAAAATAGAGGATATTTTAACGAAAAATGGTGTTGAGTATAAAACTTTAATCTATCAGGTAGAGAGAGATTTAGTTCCGGATGAACAGGCTATGGGCAAACTAATTCTGGCTGTTGATGATTCAATCGACTTCCTTGTAGCAATCGGCTCCGGTGTATTGAATGATTTGACTAAATATATAAGCCGGCGCACCGGAGTCAAATCAATGATCGTGGCTACGGCTCCCTCAATGGATGGTTTTGTTTCAGATACATCTGCCTTGACAATTGACAATTTAAAGACTAGTGTTTCATGTGAATTGCCTAAAGTTATTCTTGGCGATATAGATATATTGAAAAAAGCACCGGAACGAATGATTTTAGCAGGTTTGGGTGATATGATAGGAAAGTGTTCGGCTCTTATCGATTGGCAGTTGAGCCGGATCATAAATAATGAATATTATTGTGAAGCAACTGCCAGAATATCGGAAGATGCTATTCAAAAATGCGTAGAAAATATAGACGGAGTAAAAACACGCACCGATGCGGCAATCGGCAATATTATGGATGGACTTTTACGTACCGGGATTGCCATGAGTTATGTGAATAATTCGCGTCCTGCATCCGGATGCGAGCATCATCTGTCACATTATTGGGAAATGACATTCTTGTTCCAGGGAAGAGAGGCTCTCTTACACGGAACAAAGGTTGGTCTTACAAGTATTATCGCCGGTAAACTTTATGAAACCTTTGCGCAGGAAACAGTGGATTTTGATGAAGCTGTTGATAAAGCAAAGAATTTTGACGAAAAGAAATGGGAAGCTGAAATAAAGGAACTTTATGGAAAAGCAGCCCCCGGTATTTTAAAGAATGCCAAAAAAGACAATAGAAATTCAATAGAAAATCGTCTTAAGAGAATTCAAACTATAAAAGAAAAATTTGCTGAAATATCGGCTTTGGTAAAGACAGCAAAGACAGCGGCATTTATTGAAGGCATTATGAAACGTGCCGGAGCTCCTCTTCGTCCGCAGGAAGTAGGGATTGATGAAGAAATAGTTCACAATAGCATGCTGGTGGCTAAAGAAGTGCGCCAGAGATATACTATCTTGAATATGCTTGCTGATTTGGGGCTGACTGAAAAATATACTCATATTATAGATGATTTCATTAAGCAATAAGCGTTAATATACCGCAGAATGCGGGTGTACTGTTTCTCGCATTCTGCAGTAATAGGAGAAGAGTATGGAAAAAGTATTGTTCGTTGCGTTTGTCTTGTATATTGCCCAATGTTTTTTTATGTATATACAGATGAATCATTTTAAAGCTACGGTAAGAGAATTGATGAGTAAAGGGCATGTTGGCATAGGCGTGCGAAAGCGGAAAATGTCCTCAGGCAATGTTGTCGTTTTGGTAAGTGATGATTCGGGAATGATAATTGAAGCAAAACGGATGAAGGGTATGACCTTACTTGCCAGATTTAAAAATGTTGCCAGATGGGAAACTCGGGACTTTAGAGAGCTCAGACAGGAAGCTGAAAGTGAGAAAAAAAAGGATAAGGCATTGCTGCAGGCTTTGGAAAGTCTGGAAGAAAAGTTGAAAATAGCCTAAAAAATGTTTTTCAATAAATAGTTAGAAAATTTGTAATATCTTATTTATAAAAATTAATATAATTATTACAATGATTGTGCAGCAACAGGAAAATTAACTGCATAAGCTGTGTAGTCTGCCAGACGGTTTATGCAGTTAATTTTCCAATAATAAAAGGGAGTAATATTTTTATATAAAAGAATTGCCCCATATAAGTAAAAAATGTTGAGGAGGAACAAAGATGGATGGAGTAACAGGAATTATGCAGTATCTGGGGGTTCTGGCAGCAGGATTTATCGGCCTTTTTCATAAGGGCGGTGAGAGTTTTGTCGGGATGGTCACAGGCATGCTGCCAACATTGATAGTGCTCATTACGGCTATCAACGCGTTCATAAATGTTTTGGGACAGGACAGAATAAACAGGTTCGCACAATTGACGAGCAAAAATATTATTTTGCGGTACACAGTATTTAACGTAATAGCTATGTTTTTCCTAGGAAATCCGATGGCATATACATTAGGCCGTTTCCTGCCGGAAAAATACAAACCGGCATTTATGGATTCATGCATTACTTTTTGTCATCCGATCACAGGCCTTTTTCCGCATGCCAATCCGGCAGAACTTTTTGTATGGCTTGGGATAGCAAACGGGATCACCCAGCTGGGACTGCCGACGAGCGAACTCGCTGTGCGCTATTTCGTTGCCGGTGTCATAGTAATATTGATACGCGGCATCATTACTGAAAAAATCACATTGTATATGATGAAGAAAAAAGGCATGCAGGTATAAGGAGGATATAAAAATGGCTAATGCAGTAAGAATAGAAAAAGGGCCAAACGGATTCGGCGGACCGCTGACCGTAAAACTGGAAGGCGGCCGAAACAAAGTTGTCTATATAACCGGAGGAGAAAAACCGGCAATAGCAGACAAAATAGCAGAAATACTGGGAGCAGAACTGATCGACGGATTTAAAAACGGCGTGCCGGATGAAGAAATAGCGGTAGCGATAGTAGACTGCGGCGGGACCCTGCGCTGCGGCATATACCCGAAAAAAGGCATTCCCACAGTAAACCTGACACCGGTGGGAAAATCAGGCCCGCTGGCAGCATTTATAAATGAAACAATATATGTATCTGATGTAAAACCGGCAGGAATAAGCGCAGTTTCGGCAGACGGAGCAGTAAGCAGCGCGCCGGCACCCGCGGCAGCACCCGCAGCGGCAAAACCTGCGGGACCGGCAAAAACAGAAAAAGGAAACATACTGACAAGATTCGGCAAAGCAGCCGGCGGAGTAATAGCCATCTTCTTCCAGGCGGGACGTGATACCATAGACATGGTAGTAAAAACGATACTGCCGTTCATGGCCTTTGTCAGCATGATAATAGGACTTATAATGGGATCGGGACTGGGAGACTTCATAGCAGCCCATCTGTCACCGTACGCAGGCTCACTGCCGGGACTGTTTATCATATCAGTGATCTGTTCACTGCCGATCCTCTCACCGATGCTTGGCCCCGGTGCGGTCATCGCGCAGGTCATCGGCGTACTCATCGGCACACAGATAGGAGCCGGAGCCATTTCACCGCAGTTTGCCCTTCCGGCCTTATTTGCCATCGACTCACAGGTAGGCTGTGACTTTATGCCTGTAGGACTCAGTCTTATGGAAGCAAAACCCGAAACGGTAGATATCGGGGTGCCGGCTATACTTGTGTCGCGTGCTGTAGGCGGACCTATCGGCGTCATCGTGGCTTATTTTGTCGGTATCGGATTATTTGCATAATGTTTTTAAGAAGATAATAACGTAATATTTTAGGAGTGGTTAGTTTGAAATATAGAGTGGAAATAACCAGCATAGGGCCTTTAGCCGGAGATCTGCTGGAAGCCGGTGATATGGTCATATTTGAACAGTGTGAAATGGAAGCCTTGGCAGAAGTTTGTTTTATGCATACTAAGGGAGAGCTCAGGGAACTGGTAGCTGTGGGAGACCGCTTTAGTATTGGTGAAAATATATACACTGTAGCTGCTGTCGGGGAAGAGGCGCAGCATACGCTGGCAACACTGGGACACTGTACATTGAAATTTGTCGATAATCATGAGGTTGAGCTGCCGGGACAGATAAATCTCAAGGGAGACAGCGTACCATCTCCTAAAATTGGTGATATTATTACAATTGAGTAAAAATATAATGTAGTATAAAAAGGGGCTGTGCATGAGTGAGTTTTCACTTATGTACAGTCCTTTTTTATAAGAGATACAATAATTATTCTTTGATAGTCTTTAAGTATTCTGCTATATCATTCACTACTGCTTCGGTTCCTATGCCGGTGATAAAAGGCAGCCCCGGAAATCTTTTCACGCCTCCGAGCATGGAATCTGCTACCGTGGTTGTGGGCACGACCACATGAGGATGAAAAGTCGCCAGTTTGGCTGTTATGTCAGTGGCATTACATTCCAGAACGTCTATGTCAATTCCTTTTTCAGTTAAAAGTTTGCGGCATTTTTCAGCGGCAACTGTCGAAGTAGCGATACCTGATCCGCAAATAGCGAGCAATCTGTATTTCATAATAAACACCTCATAATTTCTTTTAATAAAATAAGTTTTTCAGTCAATAAGATTCGATATATACAGTTTTCTTCACTGTGAAATCATACGGTTATTCTTCCTGCCATAAGAGCTGTAATTTCTTTCGCTGAATCTGTTTGAAGAAGATTTTCCATAAGCATATTGTCCTGTAGATTTTCCATAAGCTCGGATAGAAGCTGAAGTTGATTTTCACTTTTTTTCATCGCAAGCATGAAAATTATTTTTACAGATACAGGCTGACTGGCATCTCCCATATTTTGAAAGGTGACGGGAGTTTTGAGTGTACAAATAGCAATCATGGGTTTATTTACGTGACAGCAATCAGTGTGCGGAAGCGCAACACCGCATTTTTCAAAGGGAAGTCCGGTGGGAAATAATTTTTCTCTGGCAATTATCGCATCAGAATAAGTGTCTTTTACATAACCAAAGCTGTACAAAAGAGAACTTATTTTTTTTAATGCTTCATCTGAATTTTTGACTTCCAGCTTTATTTGATTTACGGCTGTATCAAATTGAAATGTTTTTTCCATGCATATTGTCTATTATCTGATTTTTATAATAGACGGTTCACCTCCCTGCGGCTTATAGTTTTCTGTTGCTTATGTTGGCAGCAGTGCAGAGTCTGACAAGCTTTTTAATAGATTCATAACCGGCAGCATCATTATAGAGAATGTCGTAAAGTCCGGACAATAATGGCATCTGAGAGGATCGTATTTTTCCTTCGGTCTCCATAGTTTTCATCAGAAGATAGCCAAATTTTATTGCAGGATATCCTTCTACTGTAATGTCATTTTCTTTCATTTTGGCTATTGCCTGACTGGCGGATAACCCGCTGCCTATGGCTTCTCCGAGTGTGCGATTGCGTCCGGCTTCACCTGTAAGCTCGAGGTCGCCGATACCGGGAAGACCGAGTACAGGACCAAGAGTTCCACCGAGAGCTTTTGCAAAAATGCCCATTTCGGCTACGGCATATGTGAAGAGAGATCCCTTGGTGTTTTTATGCAGAAAATTATTTTTCTGCTGGGGAAATCCTTCAGCCATACCAAGACCGACACAATAGGCATTTTTCATAGCGGCGCAGATTTCCGTACCGATAACATCGGTTGTTATATCTACATTATAAACATCCGTTTCGGCGAAAGAACGCAATTTTTCTGCGGCAGTTATATTTGTGCTGGCATAAGTTACGGAGCTGGGGACACCCCATAATACTTCAACAGCTTTACATGGACCGGCAACAAATACAAAATCTACTTGATGCTTTAATTTATCGGGCAGGCGTTCTTCTAAAATATCCGGCAGAAGGACGATTTCACCGGCTTTGTTATAATTGAAGCCTTTAGTTACGCTGCCAATGAGTATCCCCGGTTTCAGATAGGGAACGATCTGTTCAAAAACATCACCCAGAGCATCGGAGGTGATGGCCATTATTATAGCATCGGCGTCATGAAGTGCCTCTGCCAATTCATGATGATAAAAAAAACTGATATTTTTGGACAATGGATATTTGTGCTTAGGATGATCTCTGCCAGCTTTGAGCGCATCAATTATAGAATTATCAAGGGGAGAACCCCATAATCTCACGTCATTGCCATTATCGGCTATAGGCTTGGTGAAAGCGCTGCCCATTGCACCGGCACCTATGACTGTTATCTTTGCCATTTTTATTACTCCTTTGAAATTGTTTTTATACGGAAGGCTTTTTGGTATATCTTTTATATATTAGCCATGCGGTCCCGCACAATACAACGATTGTGTTTAATATATCCTGATTTGCATAATACATGTCAGCCATACTGCATAAATAGGGTCCCGCCATTATCCGCATTGTCTGAATAAGAAACATAAAAACACCTCGCTGTCCGGGGTACGGGATGAAAAATACCCGGATCGTATTTTTCTATTGGAACAGAGCAATGATTTTGTAAATAATATATGGAACAAAATGAGAACCTCCGTCGAGGGAAGATACTGCAAGGGTGCCTTCAGGAAAGGGGAAGCCGACTTCTTTTGCCATTATTGTACTTACCGGAGCTATATCTGTGGCAATATAAAGAATGAAAACCATAAGAATCGTGCTGATTACAAGGCCGCGGAACACATTGCCGCGCGAAGCGCCAACGGCCCAAAGCAGGCAAAAACAAAGACCTGCTAAATCAGTGAAGGGCATTATGCGATTGCCGGGCAGTACCGCTGCCAGCAGAAGTGTAATGGGGATCATGAGCAGACATACTGCCATTACGGACGGATGACCGACAACTACAGCTGAATCAAGACCTATGAAGACTTTTTTACCAGGAAACCTGCTGTTCAAAAATTCACGGGCACTGTCAGATAAAGGCATTAGCCCCTCCATAAGAATTTTGGACATACGTGGCAGTAAAAACATAACGGCTGCCATGTTGATGCCAAGCTGGATAACTCCTTTAGAATCATAACCGGCGAGGAAACCAATGAATCCACCAAGGATAAGACCGATAAACATTGGTTCGCCGATCACACCAAAGCGTTTTTGAATAGACAGGGGATCTAATTCAATTTTATTTATTACAGGAATTTTATCTATTACTTTATTAAGAAAAATACATATGGGTGCCCATCCGACATCTTCTGTATGCGGCAGAGAGATTCCCGGCATGCCAAAAAATTTTTCAACATAAGGCTGGGTGTAATCTGCCAGTTTGAGAACGATTATGATTGTTATACAAGAAGCAACAATGCCCAGCAGAGCACTGCCTGTTTTGTACATTACCAGACCGCCTGCAAAAATGAAATGCCAGTAATTCCAAAGATCTATGTCCATAGTCTTAGTCCAGTTCATTGTCAGCATAATGATATTTATCAGGACACCTAAAATGAATACAATGGGAACTATGGGTGTACCAAAGCTTATCGCGGCATGAACAGGCCAGCCGACATCGAGCACATCAAGATGAAGACCAAAATTATCCACCATAGCTTTTGCTGCGGGAGAAAGGTTACTGGAAAAAAGACCTATCACTAAAAATATACCGGCAAAACCCATTCCCACAGTCAAACCAGAGCGGATCGCCTGCGAAAATTTTTGCCTTAATCCTAAGCCCAGAAGCATTATGATTATAGGCATCATTACTGTAGCGCCTAAATCCAAGATGAAACGTATAAGATTTTGAATTGCGTCCATGGGATTTTTTCTCCTTTATTAAAAAAATAACGCCGTCGTGCCGCTGCACCAACAGTTTTGAAATAGCAATACTCACGTGAGCGTAAGTGACGGCTGATTTCACGGAAGCCGTATCAGAAAATATAAGCGAAAGCAATGATGCACTTTTTCCGATACTTGATGGAAATAATTACAAACAGGAGCTGCCAATGATAAAAAATACTTGCAAGTATATTCTGCTATTAGAGAATGCAAGAATCATGCCAAGATAGTGTATAGGCCTTTTTAGCTAAGCTGTTGAAAAAATATATACACAAATTGCGTGAAATATGATAGTGTATATAAATAAATTATTAGTGTATATATTATTAAAATTATATTTATAAAAAATTTAAATAAAATTTGCAATAAACAAAAAATATAAATAAATTTTTTTATGAGAGACATAAAATATTTTATATGACTAATATTTTGTATCAATAGGGGGATAATAATGCGGCAAACAGATATGATAATAACTTATATCAAGGAAAAATGCGTGTTTGGTGAAATGATAGAAGCTATACAAAATGGAGATAATCCGGGGATACAGGCTGGTGAGATACAAAAGCATTTTGGTATATTACGCAACAATGCCAGCAGTATTCTAAATTCTATCTGCAAGGATGGGGGACTTGTAAAAATAAACAGCAGACCAGTGACGTTTCTGCCTCATGAAGTTACATGCCGTATGTGTGAGAAATATGGTATAGAAGAGAAAAACATGTATACCCTGGCAGAATTGCAGGAAAAAATCAGTGACAGGCAAATGGAAATGGAAGATCCTTTTATGCGGCTTCTGGGCTGTAACAGCAGTCTGCTTTACCAAATACGGCAGGCAAAAGCAGCCATTGTATATCCTCCGCGCGGTCTTCATACACTGCTTCTGGGGGAAAGCGGTGTGGGAAAGACCACTTTTGCGCAAGCCATGCATGCTTATGGATTGTTGGCAAATAATAAAAACATATCGGAATATCCTTTTATAACATTTAATTGTGCAGACTATTTTAATAATCCGCAGCTTTTGCTGTCACAGTTGTTTGGGCATGCCAAAAATGCGTTTACAGGAGCAGAAGCAGATAAAAAAGGGTTGGTGGAGCAGGCTGACGGCGGAATACTTTTTTTGGACGAGGTACATCGGCTGCCGCCTGATGGACAGGAAATGTTGTTTTATTTGATGGATAAGGGAGAATACAACAGACTGGGAGATGGCAATAAAAGAAAAAGCAACATATTGATTATTGCGGCAACCACAGAAAATCCTTCGGATGTGTTATTGAATACATTTATGAGACGGGTGCCTGTAAATATAATATTACCCAATTATAAAGAAAAGCCGATCGCGGAAAAGGTGGAAATAATAGAGCAATTTTTTCGCTTTGAGGCGATGAATCTGCAAAAAACAATAAATATCGCACCTGAAGTATTGCGGGCTCTGGCCTTATATGAATTTAAAGGAGGCAATATCGGACAGTTGCGCTCGGAAGTAAAATTGCTTTGTGCAAATGCTTTTTTACAGCATTTGCAGAACAACCAAGCTATTTATGTAGGATACCAAATGCTGGATAAGGATATTCGTGATATTTTATTCAATTATGTGAAAATGGATAAAACAGCTACACGATATCTTGATATGTTTTCAGAAGATATAGCTATACAACCTCAGGAAAATACAGGAATCATGTCTGATGAGGTTGAAAATGATGTCTACGATATAATTTTGGATAAATTGAAAAAACTCAAACAACAGGGAGGAAATGTAGAAAATATAACAGACGTATTAAAGAATGAAATAGATGCTTATTTGAGCAGTGTCAATAAATATTTTTCCAATCTGCATTCAAAAATAATAAATCTGCATAAATTGGTGCCCAAAGAGGTCATAGATACCACAATGCAGTTTATCGAATATGCAAGAGAAGAGCTGAAAGTAAATTTCAACAATTATTTTTTGTTTGGCTTATCAATGCATATTCAGGCATTGATCAAAAGGGCCGGCAGAATTTCTGCGGGTGATGACAAGCATCTATTTAAAATAAAAACAGAGCATCCTGATGAATTTAAAGTGGCAGAAAAAATGGTAGAAATGCTCAGTGACAAGTTTGGGATGATAGTACCGGAAAATGAAAAGGGTTTTATTGCACTGCTTTTATATCATAGCAGGGTGGAAGCGGACAGCAAGAAAATCGGTATGATCATTATCTGTCATGGTGATTCCACCGCTTCAAGCATGGCCGGCGCATGTAATGCATTGCTTAATACAGATCTTGTAAAGGCTGTGGATATGCCTTTAAATCAGAGCATTGATGAAACATATGGAAAGCTTAAAGCGATGGCATTGACAATAAGCAAGGGGAAAGGAATTATCCTCCTTGTGGACATGGGATCACTTTTATTTTTTGACAAGCGGCTGACTGCTGATACGGGAATAAAGACCAAGCTTGTAAAATCCGTGTCTACGCCTGCAGTTTTAGATGTACTGCGTCACGTCCTTTATGATATGGATGATATCGATGAGGTTTATGCACAGAAGAATAATCAACAGGAAGAAACTGCTGCCACTGTGAAAAGAAAACCACTTGCTGTATTGGCAGTTTGTGCCACAGGACAAGGCAGCAGTATGATAATAAAGAATATGCTTGACGAGCTTTTGGAAAAATATTATACAGATTCAATAAAAGTTATAGCGACAGATTATGTAAATGCCAGGGAGGTTTTTGAACAGTCCGGTGAATATAGTTATGTTGCAGCAGTTGTCGGGAATATAGATCCGCAGCTGCCCGTACCATTTTTTCCTATTGATCAACTGTTACAGGAACAAACTCAGCAGATATTTTTCCATTTGCTCGACGGTAATATGGAGGGACCGTTTTCGCTGCCTGAACCGTTGCAAATGCCTACATTATATGAAACAGCGAAGGGACTTTTGGAAAAATATGTAAAATTCGTTAATCCCAGGCATGCTATTTTCCAGATACGGAATTTCGTGGAAGCAATAAATTATTCAGATAAAAATAAAAGCATGGTGCTGGATCTGGTCCTTCATATGGGATGCGTATTGGATCGATGTGTGGGCGGGATAAGCATTACCTTTGATGACTTTGATGAGTTTCATCTGAAGCATAAGGAATTGTTCAAACGTGTGCACAAGGTTCTTCAGCCTATAGAAGAAGATTATAATGTGAAAGTGAGCGATGCAGAGGTAGCTTATATAATAAAAATAATCACTACGCATATATAAATATAAAAATCCTCTATTTTGATATTTGGAATTATAGAGGATTTTTTATACAGTACATATTCATATTTTTTTTGATTAAAATAATCATTTTATTTAGAAAATATTGTTAATTAATGTTATTATAATATGCAGTGCTTAAAGTTTTTCTATATATTGTTTTGCCTTTGCCTCATCGATAGCGTTATAACTTCGGAATGATTCTTCGATATTTTCCAGAGAATAACCTTTAGTTTCAGGAACAAAAAGTTTCGTGAAAATCAAAGCGATCAGGCCAATTACGGCAAATATATAAAATGTACCCGATAATCCCACCAGAGACATAAAAACAGGAAATAAAAAACCGATAGTAAAACTGGCAATCCATTGCCAGAAAACTGCAAAACCCATACCCATACCGCGCAGACGCATTGGAAGAATTTCCGAAAGCAGTAGCCAGGTTATGGGACCGATAAGTCCTTGATTGCAGAACATAAATGTTACGGTCATAAAAAGGATAAAATATGGAAAAATTGTTTCATGCGAGAACAGTAAACTGGAAGTCCCTATAATGATATGACAAATCATGGTAGTAATGAAACCCAGCATCAACAATTTGCGGCGGCCATGATTTTTCATCAGGTAGATCGCCATATAAGTGGCAATTACTGAAATAACACCATTGGCTATATTTCCGATCATTGCGGCATTGGTGCTGAAGCCGGCATTTTGTAAAATTTGTGTGCCGTAATACATAACAGAATTGACTCCGCCGGCCTGATTGCACATCGCAATGCCAACGGCGATCAGGATTATGCGGCGAATCCAGGGAATACCAAGTTCACTGAATTTTACCTTCTTCGCCGAATTTTCCCTTTCAATATTTGTTTTGATTTCCTCAAGCTCTGCTACGGCTGATTCTTCAGTACTGCGGATTTTTTTCAAGGTTTCAAGAGCTTCGCTGATCCTGCCCTGGCGCACCATCCAGCGCGGACTTTCCGGCATTTTATACATGGCTATAAACAGGCAGACCGCCGGTATGGTGGCCACGGACAGCATCCAGCGCCAAATGTGTCCGACTTCGCCGAAGAAAATGCCTAGTATGGCATTTATAATAAACGCCAGCAATTGTCCGGAAACTATCATCAGTTCGTTTTGCGTTACCAGACGGCCGCGTCCTTCTACGGGTGAACATTCTGATAAATATGCAGGCACTGTTACCGAGGCACCGCCGACGGCGTTGCCAAGGATAAAACGAAAACACACGAGAACTTCAAAATTAGGTGACAAAGCGCATCCGATAGTGGCACAGAAGAAGATCACTGATAGGATCATCAACATTTTGCGCCGTCCTCTGCTGTCCGCTATGCGTCCGCCGAAAAATGCGCCGAATGCGGCACCGAACAGCAGACTGCTGGCAACGCCGCCTTCCATGGCCGGAGTAAGATTCAATTGATCCGGTTTTGACATGAATGTCAGTGCGCCGTTTACGACTCCTGTGTCATAGCCGAATAATAATGCACCAAATGTCGCTGAAACAGCTATCTTTCGTAAAAACTGATAGCTTTGAGCATTTGCCGAGGTAATCATTGTAGACATCTTTTACCCTCCCGATAGTAAATTTTTTACACTGTGAATAAATGAATTTTTATTTCAAGCGGAGGCTTTTTCTTGCTGAAATTCAGAAATTATTATGCATGGAATATGCCGGTCTTTATATGCCGCTTATAAGAGCGGTATATAAAGACCGGATTAATCATCGGACAAAACAATCATCTAATAACCATAAAAAAACATTATAATTATTAGATGATCCGGATTACAGTACTCATATTATTATATATTTTTTATTTCGCGATGCAGACGGTATGCTGCTTATTTGAAATCAACCCATACGCTGCCTTGCTCCGACGAACGGACACAATTTGTGATCCAGCGGACACCTTCCAGGCCGGCATTGATATCGGGGAACACAAAATCTTCTAGGAAATCTTCCCGGCCTTCATTTTTTGCTTCAATGGCAACGGCAAATTTCAGATATATATTAGCCCAGGCATCGGACAGTCCCTCCACGTGAAGTGCTCCCAGACGTTCATCGGCCAGAGCGGTTTCATCCAGATAATCCATTCCGCGGTATAAAGTCTGGTTGGGTTTTCCCTGAACTTCGTATAAAAGCTGCGTCGGATTGATATCAGTGAACTCTATACTGGCTTTTGACCCGGTAATGCGGATTGTCTGGGAGCCCATGTGTCCCGCATCTACAGATGAGATCCATGCCGAGCCGACGGCACCGTTGTCATAATGCATTAAAATATAAGCATTATCCTCAAGCGGGGCACGGCTGGGAATAAAACTCTGCCGGTCACAAAGGACGCTTTTGATTTTTAATTTCGGCAATATCAGCTGCGACATATAATATGTGTGTGTGGAAAGATCACCGATTACAAATGTGGGACCGGCAATTTGGGGATTTACGCGCCATTTTTGCGCATCGCTGTATTTTTCGGCATCTTCTGTTGACGAGAATCCGTGCGTATAGCGCAGATTCACCATGCGGATATCACCCAGATCGCCGCTTTCGATCATATGGCGGGCCTGCCGCAGCATCTGATATCCCGAAAAACCATATGTTACGCCGACAATTTTTTTCTTTTGTTCGGATAGACGCTTGATTTCCTGCACCTGCTCCACCTGAAAGAAAAGTGGTTTTTCGCAGATGACGTGCAGACCGGCTTCCAGCGCAGCTTTGCAAATTTCGTAGTGCGTACCGTTGGGGGTCGCTATTGATACGACTTCAATGCCGTCGGTGCGTCCGGCTTCCGCAGCAAACATGATTTTGTAATCGGGATAGCAGCGATCTGCCGCAACGCCCAGGTTTGTGCCGAAAGCAAGGCCTCTCTGCGCATCTATATCGAATGCTCCCGCAACCAATTGAAAGGCTGTGTTGTCACGCAGCGCGCCGCTGCGATGCTTATAACCGACCTGGCTTGTCCGCCCTCCGCCGATCATTGCCCAGCGCAAAGGTCTTTTGATTTTTTTTTCTCCATTCAACATAGTTATACAACTCCTTTATATTTTTTACAGCTTTACTTAACTGATGGATTTATTATAGGTGAATAGCTCCTACGGTTCTTTCTTTAAATTGCTCATTTTGGGATATAAAGAGGACTTTTTTTGCAGTAATTGTTGCCTTTTTGCTTAATTATTATAAATATTAAAAATAATACCGCAAATATCATGCAGAATTTTTCTTTTTACGGGTTGCCGAATATGCTGAACCGGGACGGATGCAGAGTGAATGGAACCGGCCGGCCCCGTGTCAGAAAAAAACAGCGTATGTTCCGAATTCAGAACATACGCTGTTTTTAAAATTTATCCCAGAGCCTGCAAAGATAATTCAGCCTTTTATACTGGTTTTCACCGACACGGTATTTTCGGTAACTCCTGGGCGTCATGCCGACAATCCGCTTGAACAGAGTGTTAAAATAACTTATGTTGTCATAGCCTATACTGCCGCTGATCTCAGTGATGCTTTGATCACTGCTGATGAGCAATGACTGGGCTTTCCCGATCCGCCGCCGGATAATATACTGTATGGGTGAAAAACCTGTCTGCTTCTTGAACTGATGTGTAAAATAAGAAGTGCTCATATAAGCTCTTTTGCTTAAATCTTCTATTCTTATATCATTCAGATAATGCTGATCAATATATGCCTTTAGATTGACAAACAGAGAATCCTTCCTGGTGTATGCTTTTTTCTGCCAGGGCATTTGATATATAAGGATCATGAGAAGCACATTCAGTAGATATTGGCAGATTGCTTCACTGTGGGACTGGTTCTGGGCAATCTGTTCGTGCATGGATGAAAAAATGTGCTTAATCTGTACAGACATTTCACCGCAGCTCAATACCGGGCACATGTCGTCGGCTATCAGGTGATTCTCCGGCAGATTGTCTATTTTTAAACCCCTTATAGCACAATTGTATACGCACATACCTGTATGCTGGTCTGCACATTCGTCATGAATAATGCCACTGTTGTAAATCAGCAGGTCACCGGCTTTGGTATGGTACAGCTGATTGTCTATTCGATGTATGCCATATCCTTTATAGATATATACAATTTCTATACGGTCGTGATGAGAATGGAAAACTGTTGGTAGTTTGGTCTGAAATTCATCTGCATTGCATACATAAAGTAATCTGGTATTTGTCTCTAAGCCAGGTCGGAAAATTTTTTTTATATAATATTGTACCGTCATTATAATATGTGCTCCTCATACAAAAAAATATTCAACAATAACATCGCCAAATTTATAGAAATAAATTGGCGATGTTATAATATCCTATATAATATTGTGATTAGATTCTGATTGATAACTTTTGATGAAATTATAACGCATATTTTTTAAAATAGTCAATTTATTTATAAATTTTTTAATAATGGAATTATAATTTCAGACAGGTTTTTGGGATGAAGGTATGCCAGTAGCCTGCTGATTTAAAACAGAAAGACGGTAGATGATATTAGGCAAGAACAGTAAAAATCAGCTTGAAATATAATGTTTTTTCAGACAGCACAGAAATAATTCACGCACGAAGGCCGGGCCCTATCAAAAGGACCCGGCCTTCGTGCGTGAATTATTTTGCGGTCTGCTTATATGCGTTTGGCACGGTGCAACAGCAATATATTATTCAGTATACTATATTGATATTTTTGTCTTGATATTCATGAATTACATCCGGAGAAACTTTTGGATCTGTAATTATCGTGGATATACTGTCTGTCGGACAAAAGTTTGCAGTTGAGACCACATCGAATTTCGATGAATCGACAAGTGCGATTATCTTGTGGGAATGCTTGACAACAATGCGTTTTAATTCTACTTCGTAGGGATTGAAATCAGTAAGCCCCGATTTGATGGTCATGCCATAACCGGAAACAAATGCCAGATCAATATTGAGATTATCAAAAATACCCGAACCAAGAGTGCCTTCTATGTAAGCGGCATCCTTGCCGACGATACCGCCGACAAATATAACTGTAATATTAGGATTGGATATAAGCGCGGACATAATATGAATGCCGTGTGTAACTACGATCAGTTTTTTTTGCATGGCAGCAAGTTTTTTAGCCATTACGAGTGCAGTCGTTCCTGAATCAAGATAGATTGATCCCCGCTCTGTAATATAGGAAAGAGCTTTTTGTGCTATATGTTCTTTCTCTTCAGTGCATTTTTTTTCTCTGGAAAGAAAGCTGTAGCTGTCTTCCTGTCCTTTTTGAAAAATATGCGTTATATCCGGCTGCATTGTCAACTGCTTATCAGTCAGAGTAGCTCCGCCGTGTGTTCTTGTTATAAGATTCCTTTCTTCCAGTTCTTTCATATCGTTTCTTGCTGTTGTGGCCGAAACTGTAAATTTTTCGCAAATTTGCTGAGTAGTTATTTTACCGTGTTCTTTTATATGTTCCAGTATAATATTTTGCCGTTCTATAGCAAACATAGCACAGCCTCCTCGGATAGTAATTTTGAATAATATCATCAATTTGTTAATATTATATAGCAATGCGGAAATTTTGACAATCAATTTCATGATTGTTCCACAAAAAAAATAATAAAAAACAAGCATGCAAAAATAAAAACAAGAAATAAATACAGAGACTGAAAAAATAAAAGTGAAAAAACACTTGAAAAAATTTTGGACTTTGTTATAATAAAAGCAAAAATAGAATAAAAAAACTGTAAAAAAAGATAAACAATATCAAACAAAACAATTACTGCGCATCAAATAAGAAAGTTACCAAAAATAATGAATACGGCTTCTCCGTGTATGCGGAAAATTTTGTTTTATGTTGATAGTTGCTTGTATTTACAGTTCAAACCAGTCTTACTGGTAAATTTAAAGGAGGTTCTAAATGGATAATTTAGCTTTGAAAAAGACTGCCAATGAATTGCGTAAAAATGTTATAATTGAAACATTTCATGCAAAATCAGGTCATCCGGGCGGATCTTTGTCGGCGGCTGATATCTTAACGTATCTTTATTTTGAAGAAATGAATGTAGATCCCAAAAAAGCTGATGATCAGGACCGGGACAGGTTTGTATTGTCGAAGGGACATGCCGCACCGGGCCTGTATGCCGTACTGTCGTTGAGAGGTTACATCCCGGCGGCTGATTTAAAAACACTTCGCCATATCGATTCTTACTTGCAGGGACATCCTGATATGAAGCATACGGCAGGTGTGGATATGTCTACAGGTTCTCTCGGACAAGGAATTTCTGCCGCGGTAGGGATGGCTTTATCTGCAAAAGTACAGGATAAAGGTTTCCGCGTATACACCATGCTGGGAGACGGTGAACTGCAGGAAGGACAGGTTTGGGAAGCGTCCATGTTTGCCGGCAGCCACGGGCTCGATAATCTGACAGTTGTGGTCGACAATAATAATCTGCAAATTGATGGAACGGTTGAGGAAATTTGTTCTCCGTATCCTATAGATGAAAAATTCAAGGCATTTAATTTTCATGTTATAAATATTGATGCGCATGACTTTGATCAGATCAGAGCTGCTTTTAAAGAAGCGGCACAAACAAAAGGAAAGCCAACGGCTATAATTGCTAAAAGTGTAAAAGGAAAAGGCGTTTCCTTCATGGAAAATGCTGTGGGCTGGCATGGAAAAGCTCCTAATGAGGAACAATATAAGCAAGCAATGGCTGAATTGGAAAAAAATGGGGAGGCGTTGGCATGACAGCAGTAAAAATTGCTACAAGAGACAGCTATGGAAATGCTCTTGTAGAATTATACAAAAAACATAATAATATAATTGTTTTGGATGCTGATTTGGCCGCCGCAACCAAGACGGGAATTTTTAAGAAAGCCGTTCCGGACAGACATTATGACTGCGGCATTTCAGAAGGCAATATGATGGGAATAGCTGCCGGACTGGCTTCCACAGGTTTGGTGCCGTTTGTGAGTACATTTGCCATGTTTGCGGCAGGGCGTGCTTTTGAACAAGTAAGAAATTCCATAGGGTATCCGCACCTTAATGTTAAAATTGGTGCTACTCATGCGGGGATATCTGTAGGTGAGGATGGTGCCACACATCAGTGTAATGAAGACATTGCCCTGATGCGCACTATACCGGGGATGGTAGTGCTCAATCCTGCCGATGATATTGAAGCAAAAGCTGCCGTAACGGCCGCATATGATCACGATGGTCCGGTTTATATGCGTTTCGGCCGCTTGGCAATTCCTATTATCAATGATAAGCCGGATTACAAATTTGAGCTGGGCAAGGGTATTGTGCTCCGCGAAGGTAAAGATGCTACCATTATAGCAACGGGACTTTGCGTGAATGCTTCTCTTGAGGCTGCAGAAAAGATGGCACAAAAGGGTATTGATGTGGGAGTTGTAAACATACATACAATAAAGCCGATAGATAAGGAACTGATCATAGAAGTGGCTAAAAAAACAGGTAAGATCATAACTGTTGAGGAACACTCTGTGATCGGCGGCCTGGGCGGTGCTGTATGTGAAGTTCTTTCAGAAAATTGTCCTACACCTGTCCTGCGTTTGGGTGTGAATGATTGTTTTGGGCACTCAGGTCCGGCAGTGGGCTTGCTGCATGAGTTTGGACTTGATGCTGAAGGCATAGATAAAAAAGTAAGTGCATATTTAAAATAATATTGAAGCTAAGGAGAAAAATATCATGAAAATAGCAATCGGCTGCGATGAAGCAGCATATAGTTTGAAAATCGTCTTAAAGGAACACTTGGAAGCAAAAGGCTATGAAGTTGATGATTTTGGTGCAGAAAAAGGCGAAGTTGTTCTTTACCCGGATGTTGCTTATAAAGTGGCAGATGCTGTCGCTCAAGGCAAATATGAACGGGCAGTGCTTGTCTGCGGTACGGGCATAGGAATGTGCATCTGTGCAAATAAAGTGCCGGGTGTACGCGCGGCAGTATGTCATGATCAATTTTCGGCACAGCGCAGCAGAATGAGCAATAATGCGCAGATAATCTGTATGGGAGAACGCGTTATCGGCACTGAGCTTGCCAAAGCTCTTCTTGATACATGGCTTGATTCCGATTACTCTGAAAAATCAAGATCACAGCCAAAAGTAATGCGGATAAATGAACTTGAACAGGATCATATCAAAGCAGCTAAGTGATCAAAAGTCTGCGGCAGATTTAAAGAATCGGAAGGCAGGAGCGTAAAATGGGCATAGTTTGTCATCATTTTACGCTCTTTTTCTTTCACAGCGGCAATAAAACTGCTATTATGATAGTAGCTTTATTATGGTAGATAATATGTTTAAAAATGAAAGGAAGGTTTATATGTCAGATGAAAAAGCGATATTAAGTTTGCAGAATGGCAGTGATGTCCGCGGTGTTGCCGTAGAAGGTGTTGAAGGGGAACCAGTTACTTTGACCGGCGAATACGCTAACAGGATCACAGCAGGTTTTGTGAAATGGCTTGCTGCAAAAAACGGAAAAGCTGTGGCAGACTTGAAAATTGCTGTGGGACATGATTCCAGAATATCGGCGTCCGATCTTAAGAAACAGGCATTGAAGGCAATAATGGGTCTTGGGGCAAAAGCTTATGATTGCAATATGGCTACGACACCGGCGATGTTTATGTCGCTTGTATATGATCAGACTAAATTTGACGGATCAATAATGATAACGGCAAGCCATCTGCCCTTCAATCGCAATGGTTTGAAATTCTTTACTATTGATGGCGGAATGGAAAAAAGCGATCTTACGGATGCATTGAAAATTGCGGTGAATACGGCAAAGATTGATACAGACATAAGCACTGTTCAAAACTGTGAGCTCATAGACCTTTATGCACAGGATCTTTGCGAAAAAATACGCAAAGGCATAAATTCAGAGGAATTTTATCACCCGCTTAAGGGTATTCATATTGTAGTTGATGCGGGCAATGGAGCCGGCGGATTTTTTGTCGAAAAGGTATTGGGCCAGTTAGGTGCTGATACTGCGGGCAGTCAGTTCCTTGAGCCGGACGGGCATTTCCCCAATCATATACCAAACCCGGAAAATAAGCAGGCTATGGAGGCTCTGCGCAGTGCTGTGATCACTAATAAAGCCGACTTAGGTCTCATTTTTGATACTGATGTCGATCGAATGTCAGCTGTCCTGGCAGACGGCAGAGAAATAAATCGTGATGCTCTTATCGCTATGATGGCAGCGATTTTGGCACCCGATTATCCTGAATCTACAATTATAACTGATTCGGTAACCTCCGATAAACTGACTGACTTTTTACAAAATGAACTGCATTTAAAGCATCATCGTTATATGCGCGGCTATAAAAATGTTATCAATGAATGCAGGCGGCTTAACGATAAGGGCGAAATATCGCCTCTTGCCATAGAAACAAGCGGCCACGGCGCTCTTAAAGAAAACTATTATCTGGATGACGGAGCATATCTTGCTGTGAAGCTGCTGGTTGCAGCGGCTATTGCAAAAAAAGAAGATAAATCTTTAGAAAGTCTTATAGAAAAGCTGCAGCCCATTTTTGAAGAGGCAGAATATCGCATGTCTATAAATTGTGAAAACTTTAGAGAATACGGACAAAAGGTACTGAAAACTTTCGAGGAACGTGCTAAGGAAAAAGGATATACAGTTGTCACACCATCTTATGAAGGCGTACGATTGTCATTCAAGGGAAGCGTGAATGGCTGGGCCCTTTTGCGTCAGTCTCTGCATGATCCTAAAATGCCGCTTAATATAGAAGGAAACGGTGCGGGTGACTGTGATAAAATAACGGCTGTCATGCAGGAACTGCTCATCGGCTTTGATCAATTAGATAAAAGTTCTTTGAAGAAATAAAGAAAAATATAGTATATAGCTGACAATAAGAGCATCTATTTGAAGATTTTTCAGAAGATGCTTTTATTTTTCTGCTCAAAAACTCTTTTTGTTTTCTGTGTGTTTTGAACTGAGCCGTATTTTTTAGATAATTTATTTATAAGGTAAATAGGATAAATAATTGCGTTGACAATATTTGCCGATGTATAATATGTGACGACGGAAATAAAAAATAAGGTAATGGTGATAAGCAAGTGTCTATTGAAATAGAAAATCTTACCTATACATATATGAAAAAGACTCCATACGAAAAAGATGCTTTGAAAAATGTAAATCTCAAAATCGAAGAGGGATCATTCGTTGCTATAGCCGGACATACCGGATCAGGAAAGTCTACTTTGATGCAGCATTTAAACGGACTTATATCTCCCTGCTCCGGAACCGTCAAGGTGGACGGAGTGGATATAAACCGCGGGGGAAAAGAAAAAATAAAGGCAAGACACTCGGTAGGAATGGTTTTTCAGTATCCGGAAACACAACTTTTTGAAGAAACCGTATACGCTGATATAGCATTTGGTCCAAAAAATTTTGGCCTTGAGCCGGATGCGGTTGACAAACGAGTAAAAAAGGCGATGTCCTTTGTCGGGCTTGACTATGAGCAGTATAGAGACGCTTCACCGTTTGCACTCAGCGGCGGACAGATGAGGCGTGTGGCAATCGCAGGAATAGTAGCGCTGGAACCGGCATATCTGGTGCTGGATGAACCGACGGCAGGACTGGATCCAAAGGCAAAACATGATTTGCTGGAAAATATAAGAGCTCTTTACCGTAAAGGCAATACCACAATTATAATGGTGTCGCATAATATGGATGATATAATAGGACTGGCAGGACGCATAATTGTGCTGCATGACGGCTGTGTTGCTGCGGACGGAATGCCGCAGGATATTTTTAAAAAGAATGATATTTTGCAGGCTGCAGGACTGCGTGCGCCGCATCTGACACAACTGTTGCGGCAAATAAATGAACAGGCATTTCCGGTAAGAAGTGACTGCTTGAATAAAAGTGATGCGGCAGATGCCGTCTGTGCGGCATATTACGGGAGAGAAAAAGATGCTAGATGATATGATGCTGGGCCAATTTTTCCCTGCTGATTCTGTCCTTCACCGGATGGATGCCAGATTGAAAATCATGCTGTTGTTCATTTTCATTATTGCTATATTTTTATGCGACAGTAAGACTGATTATATCCTTTTGACTTTATTGAACATAATATTGATGACTGTTTCAAAAATACCTTTTGTCATGTACTTAAAGGCTGTTAAACCGATGTTCTGGATAGTTCTATTTACATTCATAATGCATATTTTCAGTGGAGAGGGGACAATAATAGCTGATCTGTGGATTTTTTCAGCTACATGGGAAGGGCTGACAGAAGGGATATTCATAACTTTAAGATTGATATTACTGGTACTGATGGCATCTATACTGACCTTTACCACATCACCTTTAGTTTTAACGGATGCTCTTGAAAGCCTGCTTAGTCCTTTTAAAAAAATAGGCGTGCCGGCACATGAACTTTCTATGATGATGACTATAGCTCTTCGATTCATACCAACGCTCATAACAGAGACCGATAAGATCATAAAAGCGCAAAAGTCACGCGGCGCTGATTTTTCTTCGGGCAATATTATACAGCGGATAAAATATATTATGCCGATATTGATCCCTCTTTTTGTCAGTGCGTTCCGACGTGCCGATGAATTGGCACTGGCTATGGAATCGCGCTGCTATCGGGGCGGGCAGGGACGTACACGTATGAAAGAAATGAAATTTGGCAGACTGGATTTTTTTATCGCGGCAATAGCTGTTTTGATAATTGCGGGAATGATTGTATTAAAAATAAAGGGAATATGACTGATGAGGCAAGAACATAAGGAAACAATGAAAAGAAGACGCCGCAATATAAAACTGACAGTGGCATATGACGGGACTGCCTATCATGGTTTTCAACGGCAAAATAAATGTGTGGCTGTTCAAAATGTATTGGAAGAAATATTGCCGGCTGTCTTTGGCGATTCCATAGAAATAGCAGCGGCAGGAAGAACAGACGCGGGAGTTCATGCCAGAGGGCAAGTGGTAAATTTCTTTTCAGACGGGATGATACCTATAGAGAATATTCCAAAGGCCGCAAACAGACTCTTGCCGAAGGATATAGTAGTGACAGAAGCACAGGAAGCAGACAGAGACTTCAGTGCACTGCATAGTGCAAAGAGTAAGATATATGTTTACCAACTTTATCACAGCAAGGTGCCGGATCCCCTTCTGCATCGGTATAGCTGGCAGTATGAATATAAGTTGTGTTTGGCGGATATGAGAAAAGCCCTGACACTGGTGACCGGCGAACATGATTTTTCAGCTTTTCGGGCGGCAGGAGGTGCTCTCGGGATGAATCCGGTGAGGACTATCTATGAGGCGGAGTGTAAACAGGAAGGGGCTATGCTTACTTTTCGCTTTTGGGGTAATGGTTTTTTATATCATATGGTCAGAAATATTGTCGGCACTGTTGTGAAAGTTGGCAACGGAAGGCTTTCACCGGATAATTTTGCGGAGATAATGCAGGCTAAGGACAGAAACAAAGCCGGAAAAACAGCACCAGCCAGAGGGCTGACGCTGTGGCATGTAAATTATTGAAATAAAAACCCCTGACTAAAAAACATACTGTGCAAAAAGACATTGCTGCTGTTTTTATTTAGTCAGGGGAAATTAATTGATTCTAGTGTAAAAAGAGAATTGCTTATCTAAATTATTTGAAAAGATTTTTGAGCTTGCCGAGAAATGTAGGTTTGCAGCCAAGATCGGGAAAAGGAACCGTTTCACCGCAAAGCCGGTGGGTTATGTTTCTGTATGCCTGTGCAGCGAGAGAATTTTTATCTTCGATGACAGGGCGGCCTTTATTGGTGTATTTTATGATCGTTTCTTCATCAGGTATCTGCCCTATGACGGTTACACCAAGGATATCCTTTATATCTGTTATGTCGAGCATATCGCCGCGGGTTACCATATCAGGACGGATGCGATTGATAATGAGCCTGATGTCTGTGAATTCAGCGCGGTTTAATTCACCGACTACTTTATCGGCATCCCGCAGTGCTGCCATTTCCGGCATAGTTACTATTATAGCCGAATCAGCGGCTGCGATAGCAGTTTTAAATCCCTGTTCGATACCAGCAGGGCAGTCAATTATAATAAAGTCGAATTGATTGCGCATCTGATCGCATATTTTTATAAGATCATCGCCATTGAGAGCTGATTTATCATATTTTTGCGACGTAGGCAGAAGATATAAGCTCTTGTACTGGGGATGGCGGATAAGAGCCTTCTCAAAAGGGATTTTTCCTGCTGCTACATCTATGAGAGTATGACAGATGAAGTTTTCAACGCCGAGTATAAGATCAAGGTTTCTGAGGCCTGTATCAGTGTCTATGAGGGCGACTTTTTTTCCTAAGGAGGCCAGACCAGCACCGAGATTTGCTGCGGTCGTCGTTTTGCCGACTCCTCCTTTACCCGATGTGATAACAATGATTTCGCTCAATTTTTGTTCCTCCAAGCTTATAATATAGCGATTTTTGATAACGCTGGATTTTCCTGGTATAAATGGACATATAATTGCAAAACTTATCGCAAAGAACAATCTTCGTTTATTATAGCATAAATGCCAGGGCTAAATAAGCTCTGATTATAATTCTTATAGGACAATTTGCCAAGCAGGACGCATTACTTATTGAAATTAATTATTGATTATGGTATAACATAATCAGAAGAATTATTGTTTTGATAAGAATAAAGATAAGTATATTTTATAATATCACTTATTATTTTTATGGTTGATTTTTAACAGAATTACCAACAGTTGCCAGTGTGCAAGTGATGATGCACCAATGAAAACTTGTTCGGCCTTATTCCTTCAGAATGCATAGAATCTATTGCTGATCTGTCCTTTACAGTAAACAGCATTTATATTATCATATGCATGACTGTATTTATTGTCCGGCTTATGCTGAATGTTTTGTCAGTTGTTTTGGCTGCAGACGGGCTGTGTGATTTGGGGATAATGGTCTTCCGGTGATCTTTCTCATGGTGGCACCGGGAGCTTTTGTTTATTATATTTTGGGGTGTTAGTTATGAATCCTACTTGGAAAATCGGTATTGATATAGGATCTACTACGATTAAAACTGTAGTTTTGGATGAATCGGACAGAACGGTGTTTAAACAGTACAAAAGACATTTTTCTGAGATTTATAAAGCTTTGAGTGAAGATATTGCTGCACTGAAAGATAAGCTGCATAACCGCAAGTTTTACTGTACATTTACAGGTTCGGCCGGTATGGGACTGGCCGCGGCTATGAAAGTTACATTTGTTCAGGAGGTTATAGCCTGTACACAGGCTGTGAAAAAATGGATACCGCATACAGATGCCGCAGTTGAATTAGGCGGTGAAGATGCTAAAATAACATATTTTGGTACAGCGCCCGAACAGCGGATGAATGGGGTCTGTGCGGGCGGCACGGGATCCTTTATCGATCATATGGCAGCTCTTCTGCATACTGATGCCAGGGGGCTTGAGAAGCTGGCTGAAAATGGTGGTCAGGTTCATACAATTGCTTCACGCTGCGGTGTTTTTGCAAAAACTGATGTGCAAGCCCTTATAAATGACGGAGTATCAAGAGAAGACATAGCATTCTCCATCTTTCAGGCTGTAGTAAATCAGACTATCGGCAATTTGGCGCAGGGCCGGCCTATCGAAGGGAACGTCGCTTTTTTGGGCGGGCCGCTGCATTTTTTGCCTATGCTGCGTGATCGTTTTATAAAAACATTGAATCTGTCGGATGAACATATTGTAAACACGCCGGATGGCTGTTATTTTGTGGCCATGGGAGCAGCTCTTTCTGAAAATGCATCTGTTCTTGATTATGAAAAGCTTCTTACGGCTCTTTTTGCGGGAAAAAACGTAAAGGCGGATATAGAAAAAACACCATTTATTTTATTTAAAAACGAAGAGGAATATGCCGAATTTAAGAAAAGGCACGATCAGGATGTTGTGAAAAGAGGAAATCTGTGTACATACAAGGGACCCTTGTATGTAGGAATAGATGCAGGATCGACAACGACAAAAGTCGTTGCTGTAGGAGCTGAAAAGCAACTTCTGTACACTTCTTATGGCAGCAATAAGGGAGTCCCTCTTGACAGTGTCCTAGAGGCCCTGCGCGATTTATACAGTAAGATAAATGGGGAAACCTATATCAAAAGTGCAGGAACAACGGGATACGGCGAGCATATAGTAAAAGCGGCCGTGCATGCTGATTTTGGCGAAGTTGAAACTTTTGCCCATTTAAGAGCAGCCAGGGAATTTTGTCCGAAAGTCAGCTGCGTACTCGACATCGGCGGGCAGGATATGAAGTGCTTTTTTGTGAAGGATGGACATATAGCTCAAATCATTCTGAATGAGGCTTGTTCTGCCGGGTGCGGCTCCTTTATTGAAAATTTTGCACAGGGACTTTCTATGACAGCCGCTGAATTTGCCGATAAAGGTATTGCCGCGGAGCATCCTGTGGATCTTGGTACACGGTGTACCGTATTTATGAACTCCCGTGTGAAACAGGCGCAAAAAGAAGGTGCGGCTGTTGCCGATATTTCTGCGGGAATAGCGTTGTCTGTCATAAAAAATGCGTTGTTCAAGGTTATACAGATAAAGGATACTGAGGAGCTTGGCGATGCAATAGTAGTTCAGGGCGGTACGTTCTATAATGACGCTGTTTTGCGGTCAATGGAGATTTTGCTTGATAAAAAAGTTATTCGTCCGGATATTTCAGGCCTTATGGGTGCATATGGCATGGCACTGCTGTCGATGGAAAGAAAACAGGAAAAATCTGCATTGCTGTCTGCCGGTGCATTGGTCGGTTTTAAGGCAGAACAGACTTCATATCGCTGTAAGAAATGCGGAAATAATTGTCTTATAACCATGCAGAAATTTCCGGATGGAGGAAGATACTTCATCGGCAATCGCTGTGAAAGAGGAATCGGCGGCGTGAAAAAAACAATGCAGGATTTCCCTAATATTTATAAATACAAATATGATCGGCTTTTCTCTTACTACAAACCACAGTTAAATGCACCAAAGGGGAAAATAGGCTTGCCGCGCAGCCTTAATATGTATGAGGATTATCCGTTTTGGTTTACCTTTTTTACGGAATTGGGGTATGAGGTAGTTCTCTCCGGCAAATCTTCAGCGCAGCTTTATTACAAGGGTATGTCAACGGTACCGTCGGATTCACTGTGCTATCCGGCGAAATTGGTGCACGGACATATAGTGGATTTGATAGAAAAAGGGATAAAAACAATTTTTTATCCATGTATCCCGTCTAATATAAAAGATGAACTTGACAATGGAGACAGCAATTATAATTGTCCTGTTGTGGCATCATATGCGGAAAATATTCGTGCAAATATGGATATACTGCAAAAGAAAAATATAAATTTTCTGCAGCCGTTTTTACCGATAAATGACAAAAAAAGAATGTATATACGGCTTACAGAGGAATTAAAATCACTTTGCTGCGGAAAAAAGGATATACGCAGGGCATTGGAAAATGCTTATGCTGAACTTGAACATTATAAAAGAGATGTTCAGGACTATGGCAAGGTCATAATGGAGCAGATCAGGGAAAAACATATGAAGGCGGTTGTTCTTTGCGGCCGACCTTATCACATAGATCCGGAAATAAATCATGGTATTCCTGAGATGATTCAAAATTATGGTATAGCGGTTTTATCCGAAGATGCGCTCGCTCATTTGCCGATAGAAGATGAAAAGCTCAGCATTGTCAATCAATGGGTCTACCATGCACGCTTGTATCGGGCGGCGCAGTATGTTGCGGAACATCCTGAACTTACTCTGATTCAATTCAGTTCCTTCGGTTGCGGATTGGATGCGATAACTACAGGGCAGGTAAAAGAAATTTTGGAGCGCAGTAATTGTGTATACACAATGATAAAGCTTGATGAAGTAAGCAATCTTGGCTCAGCCAGAATAAGACTGCGTTCTCTTATGGCTGCATGGAAATACGGAATGAGAGAAGGCGGCAGAACGCCGCTTCCGGTTAAAGAAAGAGCTTATTTCAGGCAGGAATGCCAGACAGAGCATACTATTCTCGCACCTCAAATGTCTCCATTGCATTTTGAGCTTATAGAAGCTGCCGTAAAGAAACATGGCTATCGCATTGTTATACCAGAAATGCCGAATCAAGCAGCTGTCGATGAGGGTCTGCGTTATGTGAATAATGATATGTGTTATCCGGCTATCATAGTCATTGGGCAGCTCCTTTATGCGTTAAAATCGGGCAAGTATGATGTGAATAAGACTTCTATTATGCTTTTTCAGACATGCGGTGCCTGTCGTGCTACTAACTATTTGAATCTTATGCGCAAAGCCTTGCATGATGCTGGTATGCCGCAGGTTCCTGTTTTTGCCTGCTGGGGCAGAGAAACAGATTCGTTTAAAATGACTACGGGCCTTTTTATAGATGTATTGAAAGCAACCATTTATGCCGACCTGCTGCAGCG
>NZ_WIQM01000002.1 GCF_015732185.1 Pectinatus haikarae | reverse complement strand
GAAATGGATGGGATAACTGCTGTTAAGGAGATAAAGAAAGCTGATCCAAATGCAAAAGTTATCATGTGCAGTGCTATGGGGCAGCAGGCTATGGTTATCGAAGCAATTCAGGCAGGAGCTCGTGATTTTATTGTAAAACCTTTCCAGCCTGATAGAGTTTTAGAAGCTGTTCGCAAAGCTGTAGGCTGATGAAAAAGTATAGAATTTTTGTGTTTTCTGCGGCTGTATTTTTATTCTGTTGGCTTATACCTGTAGTTTTCGTTTTAGCCGCCGGTGATTCTTCATCAGGCGGCTATTTATCTCAATATCAAAACGCTGATCCGCATCCGACCAGTGCGTCATGGATATCCACCTTTGGTTATTTACTTAGTTTGGTAGTTATATTTGTTTTTGTTGTGGCTTTGGCATATTATGTGTCACATTATCTGGGAGATCGTTTTGGTAAACAGTTTAAAAGTAATGGCAATGGGGCATTATTGATGAGTTTGCCTTTAGGACCTAATAAATCCATTTGTGTTGTGGAGATTGCGGGTCATATTATGATTTTGGGAGTTACTGATCATAATATAACACTTTTGCAGGAAATAAAGGATATGCAGGAAATAGAAAAATTACATTTATCATTTCCGGATGAATCTCTTGAAAAAAATCCATTGGGGATTTTCGGTCAGCAATTAAACTCTCTGGATAAAATATCCAAAAGACTGCCAGAGTTTTTTAAAAACAAATATCATAAATAAAGAAAGGTTTTCACGTTTTGAAAGAATACCTTAAAATATTAATATTATCAGCAATTTTTATACTTATCCCATCTCATTTGCTGGCAGCGCCATTGCCTTCGGCAAATGTCAACATAGGAATAGGCTCATCAAATAATCCTCAGGATTTGGCAGTGACCTTGCAGGTGATGGCACTGCTCACTATTTTATCTATTGCTCCGGCAATTTTGGTCATGACTACAGCTTTTGTGAGAATTGTTGTCGTATTATCATTTTTGCGTAATGCGCTTTCGATCCAAAATGCACCACCGAGTCAGGTGATTATAGGGTTGTCTTTGTTTTTGACTTTTTATATTATGGCTCCGTATTGGGGAGAAGCCAATCAAAATGGACTGCAGCCCTATCTTAATGGAGAAATATCTCAGACAGAGGCTTTAAGCAATGTTGCTGCACCTCTGAGGGAATTTATGTTTAAGCAGACACGTGAGGCAGATATAGCTCTGTTTGTCAATCTGTCTCAGGCGGAACGGCCGGAAACGCAGGAGGATGTTTCAACATTTACTTTGATTCCTGCGTTTATTATCAGTGAACTGAAAACAGCTTTTCAGATAGGGTTTATGATATATATTCCTTTTATAGTTATTGATATGATAGTTGCCAGTACTTTAATGTCTATGGGGATGATGATGCTGCCGCCAACTATGATTTCCCTGCCGTTCAAAGTGTTATTGTTCGTCATGGTAGATGGATGGCATCTTTTGATAAATTCACTTATTGTCAGTTTTAAATAGGAGGCTGAAAAATGTCAGGTGATACAATAATAAATTTGAGCCAAAATGCTTTACTTATGGTTTTGGTGATTTCAGCACCAATGCTTGGTTTGGGACTGGCTATAGGGCTTCTTGTGAGTGTTTTTCAGGCTACAACATCCATTCAGGAACAGACGTTGGCATTTATTCCTAAAATAGTTGCTGTTTTTGTTGCTATACTTATATTCGGTCCTTGGATGCTGACTATGATGGTTGATTATATGTCCCGTATTTTTATTGATCTGCCTCGTTATATAGGCTGACGGTTAGCTGTATTTAGGAAAGGAAAAGCTGTGTTAGGGCGCAGTAGTTCTAATCTTGGATTTATTTGATATGCTGCAGAACCATATAGGTCTTTTTCTATTGGTCCTGACACGAATAAGCGGTATATTTTTAATATCGCCATTTTTAGGCAGTATTAATATTCCCGCAAAAATAAGAGTGGGTACGGCGTTTTTTATAAGTATCGTACTCTTCCCTGTAATTGAAATGCAGGGTCTGCCCGTCCTGCCGCAAAGAGTTGACCAATATGCCGCACTTGTGGTGGCTGAGCTTCTGATAGGCTGGATGATAGGTTTTGTAGGATATGTTCTATTTTCGGCTATAAATGTCGGCGGTCAGTTAATTGATATGCAGGTGGGATTTGCGACAATAAGTGTCATGGATCCGACATCAGGGCAACAGGTACCGTTGGTGGGAAGTTTCCTCTATAATCTGTGTATCCTGATTTTTTTATCGGCCAACGGACATTATATTATTCTATCGGCACTGTCTGAAAGTTTTATGGCAGTACCGGCGATGTCTGCTCAATTTGACGGTAGAATTGTAATGTTTATGATAGATATTATCGGCGGCGTATTTGCCACTGGGTTGAAATTGGCATTACCCGTATTATTTGCTATATTATTGACCAATGTGGGACTCGGAGTTTTGGCAAGAACAATGCCGCAGATGAATATTTTTGTTGTCGGGATACCTGCCCAGATCATTATAGGCATATTTGTAATTGGTATTATGCTGCCATTTTATGCACTCTTTTTGGATGTGATTTTTAATGAATTGTATGGCGATATTACAGCGATGCTGCGAGCCATATCAGGGTAAAAAAAACTATATTTCATTTGATATTCAGCTGTTTGCCGGAGAAAAGACAGAAGATCCGACTTCTAAGCGTATGTCGGATGCGCATAATAAAGGGCAGGTAGCGCGAAGTCAGGATTTATCAGCTTCGATTGTTATTCTGGCGGGTTTTTTTACATTATGGAATTGTGGTACCTATATTTATAGGGAATTAACGCAGTTTATGGCATTGATTTTTACTAATTTAGAGGGACCTCTCAATGCTGAATCAGTTGTTCATCTGTTTATGGAAACAATGGTTGTTTTGGCAAAAACACTGGCGCCAATTATGTTTGCCGTATTACTTGCAGGCCTGGCACTCAATTATTATCAGGTAGGTTTTGTTTTTTCTACGGAACCTTTGACTTTTGATTTAAATCGCTTAAATCCTATTACAGGCATAGGTCGTATTTTTTCCAAACGTTCTTTGGTGGAATTGGCAAAGTCTATAGCTAAAATACTCATAGTAGGGTATTTTGTTTATTTATATATAATAGATCAGGTCATACAAATGCCTAAGCTTATTTTTATGGATCTGCAGATGGCACTTGTAAGCATAGTCGATATTATTTTTAAGTTAGCTTTTGAAATATGTGCTGTATTGCTCATACTGGGAATTATGGATCTCATGTATCAGAAATGGCAGCATAAGCAGGAGCTGAAAATGAGTAAGCAGGACATAAAGGATGAATTCAAGCAGACTGAAGGTGATCCTCAGATAAAGGGCAAGATAAAGCAAAAGCAAAAACAAATGTCTTTGCAGCGTATGATGCATGAAGTGCCAAAAGCAGATGTCATCATTACAAATCCTACACATTTTGCAATTGCTCTTCAATATGAAAAAGGAATGACGGCTCCGGTCATTATTGCAAAAGGACAAGATCTTGTTGCACAGAGAATAAAACAAATTGCGCGTGATGCAGGAATAGCCATAGTAGAAAATAAACCTTTGGCAAGAGCTCTATACCTTTCTGCTGACATCGGAGATGTTGTACCGCAGGAATTATATAAGGCTGTTGCAGAAGTTTTAGCATATGTATACAGACTCAAAAAGAAAAAATTAGCTTAAATATTCGCTAAATCAGATTTTAAGGAGTAAATACGTTATGGCAACACCGGCTACAATGGCAGGAAATTTTATCAATAAATATAGTGATGTTGTTATTGCCTTGGCAATCATCATGATAGTCATAATGATGATTATTCCTTTGCCAACTTTTTTATTGGATTTATTGCTGTGTTTGAATATTACACTGGCATTGACTATTGTAATGGTAACTATTTACAATGTGGAGCCATTAGATTTTTCTGTTTTTCCGTCATTGTTGCTAATAACAACACTTTTTCGTCTTGCATTGAATGTTTCGTCAACACGGTTGATTTTGCTGGATGGATATGCCGGTGAAATAATAACTTCCTTTGGTAATTTTGTGGTCGGCGGCAATCCTATAGTCGGTTTTATTGTTTTTGTTATTTTGATAATAATTCAATTTATTGTTATAACCAAAGGGGCAGAACGTGTAGCTGAAGTTTCTGCCCGTTTTACTTTGGACGCTATGCCCGGCAAGCAAATGGCTATTGATGCGGATTTAAATCAAGGGGCGATAACGGATGCAGAAGCCAGAGCAAGACGTGAAAAGATACAGCATGAAGCGGATTTTTACGGAGCTATGGATGGGGCCAGTAAATTTGTAAAGGGAGATGCTGTAGCTGCTATCATAATAATTATCATTAATATCTTTGGTGGGTTTATAATAGGTATGGTTCAGCGTAATCTTTCTATAGCACAGTCTTTGCAGCAATATACTCTGCTCACTGTGGGTGAAGGTTTGGTTAATCAGATACCGGCACTGATGGTTTCCACGGCCACCGGTATAATCGTGACGAGAGCAGCATCAAATTCCAATCTTGGCAGCGATTTGATCAGTCAGCTGTTTAGAAATCCGCGGATATTTTTCATTGCCTCAGGTGTTTTGATGTTTTTGGCCATTACGCCGGGATTGCCGACTATTCCATTTTTAACGCTGTCTTTACTGGCATTGTTGATAGGCTATAATCTCAATAAATCGCAGAAGGCTTCTTTAGCCACAAACAAGGTTAAGCAGAAGGAAAAAGACAAAGAGGAAATTAAAAAACCGGAAAATGTTATTTCGCTTCTTCAGGTTGATCCTATGGAATTGGAAATAGGATATAGTCTGATACCTCTTGTCGATACAGGGCAAGGCGGTGATCTTTTGGAGCGTATTGTCATGATCAGGCGGCAATGCGCACTGGAACTTGGTTTGGTTGTACCTACCATACGCATACGTGATAATATACAGATAAAACCCAATGCATATATCATAAAATTAAGAGGAATTGAAATAGCAAAGGGAGAATTAATACTTGATCATTATTTAGCAATGAATTCAGGTACTGTTGTGGAGGAAATTGACGGTATTGCAACTACAGAACCTGCTTTTGGGTTACCAGCTATATGGATAACGGAAGCGCAGCGGGAACAAGCAGAACTTAATGGGTATACAGTGGTAGATGCTGTTTCTGTTCTGGCAACACATATAACAGAGGTCATAAAGGCACATGCCGATGAAATACTTGGACGGCAGGAAACGCAAAATCTTATTGACAATATTAAAAAGACAAGCCCGTCGGTCGTTGAAGAAGTTGTTCCTGATTTATTGACTGTTGGTGAAATTCAAAAAGTATTGGCAAATTTGCTTCATGAACGAGTATCTATACGTGATATGGCAACTATTTTGGAAGTTTTGTCTGATTATGCGAAAGTAACCAAGGACCCGGATATACTTACTGAATATGTCCGGCATGCGTTGACAAGACAGATAACGAGTCAATATGTGCAGAACAATGTTCTGCCGTGTGTTTCACTTTCACCCGAATTGGAAAATAAGATTGCAGGGGCGGTACAAAGAACGGAACGCGGATCTTATGTCAGCCTTGATCCAAATACTACAAAAAACCTCATAACGGCATTGAATAAAGTTCTGCAGGACCTTACGAATTTGGGATATCAGCCTATTGTTCTGACAGGCCCTGCTGTACGTATTTATTTTAAAAAATTGGTGGAACGTTCTATTTCTGGTGTTATAGTATTGTCCCAGGCTGAAATAGATTCGAATGTCGAAATACAGATCCTTGGGGTGGTGAAAATATAATTGCAAATAAAAGTATTTAAAGAACGCACTGCGAAGGATGCTATGGATAAAGTCAGAAGTGAGTTGGGACCTGATGCGGTCATTTTACACACGAAGAAATATACGACGGGCGGAATTTTGGGCTATGGCGGGAAAAAAATGGTTGAAGTGACCGCGGCCATTGAGGACGCGCCACAGGCTAAGATCCTGCCGCCGATAAATGCTTCTGGTAAAAAAGAAAGTGTTCCTGCGGGTGCACCTAATATAAAACAGGAATCCTATATTAGACCTATTGTGCCAAGGCAGATATTGGAAAACTATAAGACAGCAAACATTCGTGATGATTTATCAGATAAATTGGATGCACAGGATTTTTTGCCGCAAAATACGGCTGCTGAAAATCTTAATGTTGTAAAGGCGGATGATAAAATATCTGTTCTTTCTCCGACTGAAATAGATCAGCAGAAAAAGATTCAGGAAATGGAACGAGAGCTTGCCAAAATGAAGGTTATTCTGGATAACGTGATGGGCTTGCAAAAAAGTAAAAGTTCAAGTGCGGTAAAAAAGAAGATATCCTTAAAAGAGACATTGCTGGGGCAGGAAGTCAATGAGGCAATTGTTCAGGAAATCATAGGGAATCAAGACGAACAGGAGCTTTTGGCAGATAAAGATGATCCTTACGTACGGGAGTTCTTATTAAAGTATCTGGAAAAATATATGGGGACATCCGCAGGAATAGAAATTGAAAAGGGAAAAATGAAAATTGTTGCTCTCATCGGAGCAACGGGTGTCGGCAAAACCACTACACTGGCAAAAATAGCATCACGCTTCGTGCTCGAGCAGGGGCTGCGTGCGGTTTTAATTACTGCCGATACATATAGAATTTCAGCTGTTGATCAATTGAAAACATATTCTGATATAATAGGATTGCCTTTGGAAATTGTATATACTCCTGTAGAGTTGAAAAATGTTATAAACAGACATAGGGATAAGCAGTTAATTTTGATTGATACAGCCGGTCGGAGCCAGCATAATGATTATCAGCTGATGGAGCTGCATGATTTGTTGAGCGTAAATGACGATATTGAAAAACATCTGGTTTTAAGTGCGACAACAAAGTATAAAGATGTAATAGATATTATAAGAAAATTTTCTTTATGTGCCCCAGACAAAGTTATTTTTACGAAAACCGACGAAACTTCAAGCATAGGAATGATTCTTAATTTGTTGAAGGAATATCCGCTTACTTTATCATATTTTACAAATGGTCAAAGTGTGCCGGACGATATTTTCCCGGCACAGTCAAAAAATTTAGCAGACCTTTTATTGAGGTAGATGTTATGGAAGACCAGGCTGCCAAACTAAGGCAGATGATTGAAAATAGAAATCTTTCGCATGGGAAAGAGGCAGCAAAATTACAGAACAATAAAAAAAATACTTCTGAGTCTTTGCGTATCATCGCTGTTACAAGCGGGAAAGGCGGAGTGGGGAAAACAAATTTTACTGTTAATTTGGCTATAGCTCTTTCCCGTGCAGGAAAAAGTGTACTGATTATTGATGCAGACTTAGGACTGGCAAATGTTGAAGTAATATTGGGACGTTCTTCTAAATATACGATGATGAATCTGTTGAATGATAATATTTCTTTAGAAACGATCATTTTGGAGGGACCCGAGGGGATCAAGTACATTTCAGGAGGTTCAGGTTTTGAACAATTAGCTGACCTATCAATGCATGAGCGTGTCTTGTTAATTAAAAAATTATATGAATGTGAAGCTTTTGCTGATATAATTTTGGTAGATACCGGTGCGGGTGTTGGCAGAAATGTGTTGGATTTTTTGGAGGCTGCTGATGAAATTATTTTACTTACCACTCCGGAACCGACGGCACTTACAGATGCATATGCTGTTGTGAAGGCTTGCCGGGTGAGCTGTGATAATTTAAATATCAAGCTTGTCGTTAATCGAATATATGATGAGAATGAGGGCATTGAAGTCAGCTCGAAGCTTATAACGACAACAAGAAAATTTTTGGGAGTTTCTATAGAGTCTCTTGGCGTGATTTATGATGATCGCAATATGGTGAATGCAATCAAGAGGCAGAATCCGCTTCTATTATCGTATCCTGATACAATAGCAGCAAAATGTATCACAGTCATAGCTCAATCAATTCTGCAGGGATGCAATCTAAAAGTTAAACGAGGCTGGCGTGATTTTTTGCAGCGTTTGATTTTTTCAAGATAATTTTATGGAGGAAATAGGTGATGAAACGGATTGATGTTTTTGAAACAAAAAAGGTTTTAAAAATCGGTCAACGTGTAGAAATCAGCAAAATAGGTGATGTCGATGATGAGCAAAGTGAAGTATATACCAGCAGAGTGGAAGATATAAAAAATGACGATGTTTTTCTTGCATTGCCAATGGATTCAATGCTGCGGCCTGTTATACCTGGGGCAGGGCAGATAATAGAAGGACGTATCATAGAACAAAATCATATATATTCGTTTACGGCCCGATATGGTCATATGGATAAAAAAATTATTCCTGTATGGAAATTAACGATGAATGCTACTGTTGTAAAAAGTCAGAATCGGGAATTTGTACGGATACCTGCGGTAGTGGCTTTGAAGATCTCAGTTGCTGCTAAAGATGGCAGTTTGGGGGTACCTTTTCGTACAGACAGTGTGGATATGAGCGGGAACGGCGTATCCTTTTTATCTGCTGAACCATTTCCGCTTGGTACAATATTGACTGTTGAAACTACGCCGATTCCTTCAGTGGGCAGGATACATACTTTTGTAGAAGTAAAACGTTGTGCATTTTTAAAAAATGGAGAAAAATATTTGATTGGCGGTCGGTTTACTGATTTGTCTAAAGCAATTCAGAACAGATTAGTGAAGTATTTGTTTAGTAAGCAAAGAGAGCTGATCAATAAGGGGATTATTTCAAAATAAGGAGGGGATATCGTTGATTCGTGTTTTAATAGCAGATGATTCCAGTTTTATGAGAAAAATCCTGTCAGATTTATTTGTTTTAGATAATCGTTTTGAAGTGGCAGGAACAGCAATTAATGGAAAAGACGCGATAGAAAAGGTTTTGAAATTGAAACCGGATGTTCTTACTCTTGACGTAAATATGCCGCTTATGGATGGTTTGCAGGCACTGGAAGTGATTATGAAGGAATGTCCACTGCCTGTTGTAATGATAAGCAGCCTTACAAGGTCAGGAGCTGAAGAAACAATAAAAGCATTGGAACTGGGAGCAGTGGATTTTATAAATAAAACAGGAGGCAGTATTTCACGGATAGATACTATCAGTGATGAAATAACCGGCAAGTGTTATGCAGCTGCCAGGGCTAATTTGCAATCCGTCATAAGATATACTGAACACAACAAGGTTGGACGATCGCTGCCTGAGTCATTTTTTTCGGCTGGCAGTTTAGGCAAATTAATCGCAATTGGAACTTCAACAGGAGGACCAAAGGCTCTTCAGCAGGTAATAACCAGACTGCCAGCTGATCTGCCGTGCGGGGTGGTGATAGTTCAGCATATGCCGCCTGGTTTTACAAAATCACTGGCAGAGAGATTAAACCAGCTTTCTGCGGTATCTGTCAAAGAGGCAGAAGATGGTGAACGCATAAAACCTGCGCATGTTTACATAGCACCGGGGAATTATCATATGCGTGTGCGTTACGATACAGCGGGCGGTATAATCTCTCTTAATCAGGATCCCCCTATTGGAAATCACAGACCATCGGTGAACGCGCTATTTGAATCTGTTGTTCCATTTGGCAGAAAGCTTGTGTCTGTCATACTTACAGGAATGGGCAATGATGGAATGCATGGAATGGAAAACATAAAAAAAGTTAATGGATATATAATTGCTGAAGATAAATCTACTTCAGTAGTGTATGGCATGCCGAAAGCTGTAATTGATCTTGGGATAGCTGATGAGGTGCTGCCTATAGACAAGATAGCTGATGCGATAGTTAATGCTGTAAAAAGAAAATAATATAGTTTTGGGGGAATAAAAATGGATACTAATCAGTATATGGAGATGTTTTTAGAAGAATCAAAAGATCATCTGCAGTCATTAAATGAGCGTCTCCTGGATCTCGAAAGGGACCCCGCAGATTCGAGCGCAATAAACGAAATTTTCAGAAGCGCACATACTTTGAAAGGTATGTCTGCGACAATGGGGTTCACTGCTATAGCTGAGCTTACTCATGATATGGAAAATGTCCTTGACTTAATCAGAAATGATAAACTAAAAGCAGATGAAGATATTGTTGATGTTTTGTTCAAATGCATTGATGCATTGCAGCAGATGGTAGATAATGTCAGTGACGGCGATCCGGAAAATTCTGTAGAAGTCAAAGATTTAGTAGACCGGTTGAATGCTATAGCTACAGGAAATCAACAGCCGGCGGCACCTAAGGCAGCAGAGTCTGCCGGCAAAAAAGCTGATAATGAAACAATAGTTCCCCCAACAGACATTGAACTTTCTGATATAGATTTAGATTTGATAAATAGTGCTAAGGACTCAGGATTGCGCGCTATGCAGGTAAAAGTCATTTTGGCGGATACATGTGTATTAAAGACAGTGCGTTCTTATATGGTAATGTCTGCTTTGGATGAGATCGGTGATGTTATAAAATCCATCCCGCCAACAGAAGATCTTGAACAGGAAAAATTTGATCTTGAATTTGAGCTTATTTTGCTGACAGGGGAAGAAGAACAAAAAGTAGAATCTATTCTTATGAATATTTCTGAAATAAAAAAAGTGATTATAAAATTGATAAACGTACCTGCTCCTGTTAAAAAGAATATAAGTGTTGAAAAGAAGGCTTCAGTTCCGGCTGCAGTGAAAAAAAATGCACCTGCAGTAAAAAAACAGGCAATTCAGCATCATGACAATATGAAAAGCGGGCAGTCGGTCCGTGTTGGGATAGAGAGATTGGATTCGTTGATGAATTTGGTTGGGGAACTTGTCATTAATAAAACGAGACTTGAGCAGATCGGCAATACTCACCGTATAGCAGAACTGGTTGAAACGGTAGAGCAGATGGACCGTGTGACAGGTGATTTGCAGTCAATCGTCATGAAGGTAAGAATGGTAACAGTCGGTCAGGTTTTTAATAGATTTCCCAGAGTTGTCCGCGATTTGGCCAAGGAACTTAATAAGGAAGTCAATCTTACAATCGAAGGTGAAGATACAGAGCTGGATAGAACGGTAATTGATGAAATAGGGGATCCGTTGGTTCATCTTATTCGCAATTCAATGGATCATGGTATTGAGCATCCTGATGACCGTGAAGCAAAAGGCAAATCACGTGTCGGCAAGGTAGGGCTTATCGCTCGTCATGAAGGTAATAATGTCATTATCATGGTCACTGACGATGGTGCGGGGATAGATGCCAATATTATTCGTAATAAGGCTATCGAAAAAGGTGTCATTACCCAGGAAGACGGCGACAACATGACAGATGCTGAAGCTGTGCGGCTTATTTTCCTGCCGGGATTTTCTACTTCTGACGTAATAACTGATGTATCCGGGCGCGGTGTGGGTATGGATGTCGTTCGTACCACCATTGAGGCTTTAGGTGGAGTTATAGATGTGGAAACGAAAAAGAATGAAGGCAGTATATTCAAGATCAAACTGCCTTTGACCTTGGCTATCATCCAAGCGCTGCTGGTTGATGTTCAGGAAGAGATTTATGCTATTCCGCTAGCCGCCATTGATAGCACGATAAATATAACGCCTGAAGATATAAAGACTATCCAAAATAAAGAAACGATTGTCATCCGCGGTGAAATAATTCCTATAGTCCGTCTGGACCGTGCCCTTAATGTCGTTAGTGCGGAAGACAAAGAAGATGAAGAAATTTATGTAGTAGTAGTTCATGTCGGCGATAAAAAATGCGGTATCATGGTAGATAAACTTATCGGTCAGCAGGAAATAGTTATTAAGACATTGGGTAAGCTTTTGTCGGGTATTAAAGTTATTTCCGGAGCTACTGTTTTAGGAAACGGGCAGATAGCGCTGATTTTGGATGTCGCTATTTTGATGCAATAATTTAGGAGGAATATCACATGGAGCAGCATGAGGTTTCATCGAATGAAGTGCAGATAGTTGCATTTAAATTAAAACGTGAAGAATATGGCATGAGTATTTTAAATGTTGAAGAGATAAAGCGTCTTACAGATATAACTCGCGTACCATTTACGCCAGATTTTATAAAGGGTGTAATGAATTTAAGAGGCAGTGTACTGCCGGTAATAGACTTGAAAAAACGCATAGGACTGCCCGATGCGGAATATACTGATGCGACACGTATTATCGTCGTAAAACTTGAAGAAATAACAGTCGGGATGATTGTTGATGCTGTTACAGAAGTTTTGACTATAGATTCTGCACATATAACAAGTTCAAAACAAATTACGTCTACAGAAAATGATGCGCATTCTGAATCCAACAAGTTCATCAATGGTATAGGCAATCTTAACAACAGACTGGTTATATTGTTAAATCTATCTGAAATATTGGGACTGAACGGTGAAATTAAATGAGGTGAGCGTGTGTCGGACAGTATGTTAAATCTATCAGCGATGCAGCTGGATGCAATAAGAGAAATAGGAAATGTAGGAGCTGGAAATTCGGCTACGGCTCTCTCACAGCTTATCAACAAGAAAATCGATATGGATGTTCCAAGTGTTTCTGTAGTTCCACTAGCTGATGTTCCTGATTTGGTAGGTGGTCCTGACACTATGGTGGCTGGAATTTTTCTGCGAGTATATGGCAAAGCTCCTGGCAGTGTACTGTTCCTTATGCCAAGAGAAAGTGCCTTTTATTTGGTGGAACATTTACTGGGCGAGCAAAAAAGTGCCGATGGAGAGTTGACCGAAATGGATCAATCTGCATTGATGGAAATAGGCAATATACTTGCAGGGGCTTATTTAAATGCATTATCTTATTATACGAAGTTAACATTATTGCCTTCTATTCCTGCTATGGCAGTTGATATGGCAGGGGCAATTTTAAATGTTGTTATTGTTCAGCTTGGTCAGATGGGAGACCATGCTTTGGTTATAGAAACTCAGTTTTTATCCGAAGATGATGGCATAAATGGACATTTCTTTTTGATACCTGATTCAGGTTCGCTCCAAATAATTTTGAATGCGGTAGGAGTGAAATGACATGGCTGAATTGTTAAAGGTCGGTATAGCTGATTATAAAGTTGGTAAATCACCTGCTACGATTATCAGTTACGGATTAGGGTCATGTATAGGAATCACATTATATGATGCGAAAAGCAAAGTTGGCGGGTTGGTGCATATTATGCTGCCTGATAGTACACAAGCCCGCGCCAATGAAAATCCCGCCAAATTTGCGGATACGGGTATTCCTTTATTGTTGAAGGAAGTTATCGCGCTGGGTGCTGTTAAGTCCAGAATAGAGGCTAAGATGGCCGGTGGATCACAAATGTTCCAATTTGCCGGCGCATCGGACATTATGGCGATCGGAAAAAGAAATGCAGAATTAGCTAAAAAAACCTTGCAAAAATGCGGTATAAAGATTGCTAGTGAGGACCTGGGCGGTACATATGGTCGTACTGTAGAAATGGATCTGACTACAGGACTTTATAAAATAAGGACTATCAATAAGGGTGAAAAAACCATTTAACAGGTGATTGATATGATGGATATAATGGACATCAGAATAATATGGGTGCGGGCTTTTAGAAAAAAATGTCTGCAGGTGTTTATTCTATTCATTTTTTTAGGATGTATATCGGCATTGAATATTATGGTGGCCGATACGATAAAGGATTTATCAGATTTTTAGAAGAATGTGTTTTATGTTCATAACGGTATTACTGTCAAATTTTTTAATATTATTGCTGATGAGTTCGCTCTTTAAGAGCTTCTAAAAAAATAACAGAAAAGTTTTTTGGACAAGAGCAGGAAAAGCAAAGTGTTTTGCCGAACAATGATGCTCAAAAGACAATTAATATTAAATGAAAAGTAATATGGCTGTGACATATACTATTTGCTGCTGATTATTAATAATAGTTATTATGTATAACTGATAATAAGGGGGCTCGAAAATTGCAAATAGCTAAATCCTTTTCTGCCACCGATATAGCCGATTTATGGAAAAAATATAAAGAAAATAATGATATGGCTGCCCGAAATAATCTGATTGAAAATTATTTGGCATTGGTGAATATTGTAGTGGGTCATATTTCATATAATCTGCCGTCTCATATTGAACGCGATGATTTGATAAGCAGTGGTTTTTTCGGCTTAATGGACGCTATAGCAAGGTTTGATATCAATTTGGGAATAAAGTTTGAAACTTATGCAAGAAGTCGTATTCGTGGGTCTGTTCTTGATTATCTGCGATCCAAAGATTGGCTTTCGGTGTCATTGCGGAAAAAAATCAAGACATATGAGACTGTGTACACGAAACTGGAAGCTAAACTGGAACGGGTACCAACTAAAAATGAACTAGCCGAATCTTTGTCAGTCAGCCTTGACGAATTATATAGCTTGGAATCTAATATGAGTACAGCATCTCTGGTGTCACTTGAAGACTATATAAGTGCAGAATATGCGGTTAGTCAAGGCAGTGATTTGGACAAAAGCCTTAATCGTGAATTTATTAAACAAAAACTGACAGAGGCTATTAATAAATTGGCGCCTAAGGAAAAGCTGATCATATCACTGTATTATTCGGAAGAATTGACTTTGAAGGAAATTGGACTGACGCTGAATTTATCAGAAGCCCGTATAAGCCAGCTGCATAAGAGAGCTGTTCTTAGGCTGAGAGGATATCTGGCGAGATCTAAGTCAGATTTTTTTTAATAAGATCATAGTATAATCGAAATATATTCTCTGTAATAATATCAATAAAATTCCAAGCGTTGGCAAGTTAGGAGGATTTAATGTGTCAGACATTGTATTTGGCAGTGAAAAAGAAGGATTCTTGCTTGAAATTTTATCTGAGGGCGTTTTTCTGACTATCTATGTACCAAAAGAAAACAGCCCTTTTTTTAAAGATGTTACATTATTATGTGCTCTTTTAAAAAAACATGGGATAAAGAATTATAAAATTACGGATTTATTAAAAACTATCCAAGAACATTCGGGCGTGCGAAGTGAAATTGTTGCACCAGAGGCAGCACAGGAGAAAGTCATCCCTGTGCCAGTAATAGATATAAGCAAGGATAAGATGGAGGCTGTTATAAGTTTTTCAGGTGATGACGGCGAATTTCAGTATGATAGAGATTATATCATGGAGCTTTTGGCGGATAAAAATATAACCTATGGTATAGACGAAGCACTTATAGATGAATTTGTGAAAGTTCCCTCGTGCAGCCAAGTGATTGCCCAAGGAAAAATTGCGAAAAATGGTGAAAATGCTTATATAAAAAAGTATATTGATTTTTCCCAAAAAGGTAGGCCAAGCAGCGGAAATTATGGTAAAGTAAACTATAAAGATATGAATTTATGTTTTCTCGTAGCTAAAGGGGATCCTCTGGCAGAACGGATACCGCAGACAAAAGGCGAAAATGGCATGAATATTATGGGACAGGAAATTATCTGCCGGCCGGGCAAGCCGATTCCTCTTGCTAAGGGAAAAAATACGGAAATCATAGATGAGAATCTGCTTATTGCGGCTATAGACGGACAGGCTATTGAAGAGGGCAACCGTATTACTGTTGATCCCAAGCTAGAGATAAGCAGTGATGTAGATGTATCTACTGGTAACATAAATTTTAACGGCAGCGTCTTTATTAAGGGAAATGTTCAAGATGGTTTCGCTGTCAGGGCTGACGGTGATGTCAATATCGGCGGCACTGTGAGCGGAGGTACTGTTGAAGCCAGGAATATTTATATAGAAGGCGGTATTTTAGGTATGCGCCGCGGTAAGATATATGCCAGGGAAGACATACGCACCAATTTTATTGAAAATGCGGATATTACTGCCGAAAGAGATATATATATAGCTGATGTAGCTTTACATTCAGAGATAAATGCCGGGCGCAAAATAATTATAAAGGACCGGAGAGGGCAAATTGTAGGCGGACATTCTACGGCAGGTGTGCTGATAGATGTTAAAATTTTAGGGAACTTTATGGATATAGTTACAAAAGTTGAAGTGGGAGTCAATCCGATTATCAATAAAAAGTATAGGCTTATAACTGACAGTATAGGAAATGATAAAAAACAATTAAAGAATATTAAGAATGCTTTAAATATGCTAGGCACAGACGAGAAATTGTCTGCAGAGCGGCAGGAAAAATTTGCTAAGCTGAAGAGAATGCAGTTTCCTCTGGCAGGGAAGCTGGAAAGAGAAGAAGCCGAATTAAAAGAAATTTCGGGACAATTGAAAAGTATGGATAATGCTAAAATAAGAGTGTCTGATAAAGTGAACCCTGGTGTTAAAATTATAGTGGCGAAATTTCTTTATACTGTTCAGACAGAAGCACAGCACTGTTCTTTTTCAGCGGATGTTGAGAAGGAATGTGTAAGGTTGAATCCTTATTGATATTTTAAGTGAGGGAGAAAATATGTCTGTTAATCCGATTGGTAATTTACAAGCTATGCTGCCAAACAGTTCAGAAGTCGGGAATATGCAAAATAAAATGAATCATCAGGTGGCTACTGCGCAGAATTTCGGTAACGAAAAACTCCAGCAGGAATCAGAAAAAAAACAGATGCAGGTCTATGCGAAAGAAAAAGCTGAGGGCGGTAAGATCAGGAATGACCAACAGGGAAAAAGCGGTGGTGATGGCAGCGGCACTTCAAACAGACGCAAAAATGATCCGGCGGAAGCAGTTCAGGATGAAAATGAAGTTTTGACCGATGCGGTGCGAGGACATAATATAGATATCAAGTTATAAGTATATTTGGGAGTGCGAAATGTTTACTGAAATATTAGGAGTAATAATCATTGTAGGCGTTTTGCTTATATTATTGCTTAAGCATAGCGGCAATAATAAAAAAGATATTGCTGATGATACAGAAGAAGGTATTGCCCAGGCTGCGCAGCAACTGAAAAAAGAGTTGGAGAACACAGGAAACAGAATTTCCAAACAAATAAATGAGCAGCTGGATCGTCTGGAGAAAATGATAGATACTGCTGATAAAAAGACTGAAGAATTAAGGCGTTATTGTGCAATTTTTGCGGAGGAAGAAAATAAAACTTCTTTGCGAATGGCAACCACAGAAAACGCATCAAATGCAGCAGATTTTGATGATCTATTGAATTCTGTTTCAGAAAGCAGGTATGGAGGACGAATAGACGTTTTTTCCAATGAAGACAGTCAATCAATTGCAGTTGATAAAAAAGTATATAGGCAGACGGAAAGTAAACATGTTATGTCAGAAAAGGTGAAAAAAGTGCATGTTTTGCTTGATAAAGGCATGTCTGCGGAGGAGATAAGCCGTATGTTGTCAATCGGCAGAGGAGCAGTAGATATGATTGTGCAAATTTATGAAAAAGAAAAAGTGAAATAGATTAGCCAGGTTGATGCAGATCAATGTATCAGCCTTTTATTTTTTGTTAATAATTAGTTTTTTTTATGATTTGCTTGCCATGCAGTGTGCTTATAGGATAGAATGATGTATTACTATATGAACCCAAATTTTTAATGAGAAACTTAAGGATTTATATAAAAATGTAAAATAATAATTTAGTATTGGGAGTAATATTTTGGAACGATTGCAAAAATTTATTGCCGGCTGCGGTGTTGCTTCGCGTCGCTATGCAGAAAGCTTGATTGACAGCGGTCGCATAAGTGTCAACGGAAAAATAGTCAGACAGCAGGGCATTACTGTAGACGCCATAAAAGATGTGGTAAGATTTGATGGGAACATAATAAAAAAAGCAGAAGAAAAAGTGTATATTATTCTGTATAAGCCAAAAGGTTTTATTTCTACTGTAAAAGATGAACATGGCAGGAAGACAATAATGCAGTTAGTGGCTGATATTCCACAGAGGATTTTTCCTGTAGGCAGGCTTGATAATAATACGGAAGGCTTGATTCTTCTGACAAATGATGGTGATCTGATGCAAAAATTGCTTCATCCTAAATTTAAGGTTGAAAAAGTATATTCAGCAACTATTGCGGGAAGATTAAGCAGTGAAAATCTTGGCAGGCTCAGACATGGTATAATGTTGAAAGATGGAGTGACGGCACCCGCCGATGTAAAGATCATAAAATACGATGATAGTACAAATCGCAGCAGAATTCAGCTTAAAATTCACGAAGGACGCAATCGCCAGGTACGCCGCATGTTTGAAGCGACAGGAAATGATGTTTTGACATTGAAACGAAAACAGTTTGCAGGGCTTGATATGAAGGGTCTTAAAAGAGGAAAATATCGCAGACTGACGGAGGAGGAACTTACTCAGTTGATTACTGTAATCACTGAAAATAATTTATGAAAAATATAGTAATTATAGGAGCCGGTCCGGCAGGAATGATGGCTGCGGTGCAGGCATCAGCAGCGGATAATAAAGTTATTTTGCTGGAAAAGAAAGATAGACCAGGCAGGAAGCTGATGATAACGGGAAAAGGCCGCTGCAATATTACTAACACAGCGGATCTGTCTGGGTTTATGAAAAACATTCCTGGAAATGGAAAGTTTTTGTATAGTGCTTTTAAAAATTTTTTTAATGAAGATGTGATAGATTTTTTTCAACAGATTGGCGTGCCTACAAAAGTGGAACGAGGTGGCAGAGTTTTTCCGCAAAGTGATAAGGCTGCGGATGTTGTAAAAGCTTTGACTGATAAAATGTATGATTGTCAGGTTGAAATGAGATTTAATACAGATGTTGAAAAAATAATCAGCCACGATGGAAAAATAAAGGGTGTTAAGATAAAAGATGATGTAATCGAAGCTGATGCTGTTGTTTTGGCAGCTGGCGGAGCCAGTTATCCAGTCACAGGATCGGATGGTTCAGGTGCAAAATTGGCACGGGAGGCTGGACATAATATTATCTCTTTGCAGCCTGCATTGGTTCCTTTGGTGAGTGATGACGAATGGGTTAAAAGCCTTCAGGGATTATCGCTGCGTAATGTGCGCGTTAGTGTTTTTACTGATGAAAAAAAATCAGCTGAAATGTTCGGGGAAATGATGTTCACACATTTTGGTGTGACGGGACCGATTGTTTTATCACTTAGCAGGCAGATTGTCCTTTCCTTAGCGGAGAAAAAGAAAGTATATCTGGCTGTTAATTTAAAACCTGCACTCACACCGGAGCAACTGAACGCACGTATACAAAGAGATTTTAAAAAGTATACACGCAAGCAGGTGAAAAATGCTATGATTGATCTTTTGCCACATAGGCTTATACCGATAGTCCTTGATCTGGCTTATATAGATGGCGATAAATCTGTGGATGAAATTACTAAAAAAGAGAGAATCCATTTGACAGAAACTTTGCAAAAACTACCATTCGACATTGAAAAAGCTCGTCCTTTGCCGGAGGCTATAGTTACTTGCGGAGGTGTGAACGTAAAGGAAATAGATCCTAAAACAATGCAGTCAAAACTGCTTGAGGGGTTGTTTTTCGCAGGAGAAGTAACAGATATAGATGGATATACAGGTGGTTTTAATCTTCAGGCAGCTTTTTCCATGGGATATACGGCAGGTATTATGGCAGGAAAACAGTAAATACAGATGTTGGCAGGAAAAATTGTTTTAATTATAGAAGTATTATTTATCTTTTATGCACAATAAGTTAAGAGCTATTATTTGTCATGTATTTTGTTTGTTTCATAGTTATCTTATTTGCAGGAAAAATCAAGAAGCCAGACAGATTAGTAATATAAAATACAGTTATTATTGAAGGGTTATGTGTAATGGCAACTAAAGAGATACAAGCTGCAGGTTCAACCGGATTACGCGGACAAATTACTGTTCCGGGTGATAAGTCAGTGTCACATCGCAGTGTAATGTTTTCTGGATTGTGTGATACGCCTGTGAAGATCACTAATTTTTTACGCGCACAGGATTGTCTGAGTACTGTAAAATGTATGCAGGCATTGGGTGTAAAGGTGGAAGACAGAGGAGATCATCTGGTCGTCTGCGGCAATGGATTGCATGGTTTGAAGGAAGCGGAAGGCATAATTGATGCCGGAAATTCTGGAACTACATTGCGATTGATGCTGGGAATTCTGGCGGGACAGAAATTTTTGACTACTTTTACGGGTGATGCATCTTTAAGCCGCCGCCCTATGGGAAGAGTCATTAATCCTTTGAGCAGCATGGGTGCCAGGATAGTGGGCAGGAAGAATAATTCTCTGCTGCCTATAACAGTTGTTCCGCAGCAGGATCTGCTGCATGGCATAACCTATGATATGCCTATGGCCAGTGCACAGGTAAAGTCCGCTGTTTTACTAGCAGGACTGTATGCAGACAGACCTACAGAGGTGATAGAACCGTATCCTTCGAGAGATCACACAGAGCGAATGCTCAGGGCATTTGGTGCCGATTTAGATAAATCGGTGAATCATATAAAAATAAGGCCGGCAAAAAAGCTAAATGCACCAGAATGTATCAATGTGCCGGGGGATGTCAGCTCTGCCGCATATTTTATTGTTGCGGCAAGTATTATCAAGGGCAGTGATGTTCTTATCAAAAATGTTGGCATAAATGAGACACGGACAGGTATAATTGATGTGCTGCGCAATATGGGAGCAGATATAGAAATTAGCAATGAGCATGATGTCAGTGGTGAACCTGTGGCCGATTTGCATGTTCGCTATGCCAAATTGCATGGAACGGAAATAAAGGCAGACATTATCCCGAGGCTCATTGATGAAATTCCTGTTATAGCGGTTGCCGCAGTGGCGGCTGAGGGAGTTACTGTAATCAGTGGGGCACAGGAATTACGCGTAAAGGAAAGTGACCGCATAAAGGCAATTTGTCATGAATTTGGCAGATTAACAGATGCTTTGACAGAAAAAGAAGACGGGCTTATCATAAAAGGCGGCTCTGGTTTTCGTATCGCAAAGTGTGATTCCTGCAATGATCACCGTATTGCGATGTCATTGGCAGTAGCAGGTGCTGCAGGAAGCGGGGTCTTTATAGATAACGCAGACTGTGTGGAGATTTCTTATCCAGAGTTTTATTCTACACTTGAAATGTTGGAAAAATAATTTGCAGGGTGAGCATTGTTATATGAAAAATAAAGTGATTGCCATAGACGGACCGGCAGGTGCAGGAAAAAGCACGGTAGCACAGCTTGTTGCTGCCGGATTAGAGTACATCTATATAGATACAGGGGCAATGTACAGAGCTGTCGCTTGGAAAGCATTACGAGAGAATGATACGGTTTTTTTGACAGATGATTTTATAATAAAGACGGTAAAGAATATGGATGTACGGCTGCAGTATGCAGATAAAACGACAAAAGTATATGTTGATGGAGAAGATGTTTCTGATCATTTGCGTACCCCTGAGGTGAGCAAGGTAGTTTCACAAGTGGCAAAACTTGCCCCTGTACGTGAAAAAATGGTGTTTTTGCAGAGAAAAATGGCAGAAAACGGTGCGGTTGTTATGGATGGCAGGGATATTGGCAGTAATGTCCTGCCAAATGCAGATGTGAAAATATTTTTAACCGCGTCGGTAGAAGAAAGAGCTAAACGGCGCTTTGAGCAAATGATGAAAAAAGGATATGAAGTGGATCTTCTAAAACTGAAAGAAGACATAGAGAACAGGGATAAGGCAGATATGGAAAGGACTATATCGCCTCTGATCAAAACAAGTGATGCCATTTTGCTTGACACTACGTCTATGTCGGTCAGACAAGTGACTGATGTAATATTGTCTTTGGCATCAAAATAATTGGAGTGAATTGCTATTGAGTTTAGGATATAGATTTTTGCGTTGGTTTTTTCATCTCTTATATACGGTGCTTTTTTCTGCAAAAGCTTATACTACGGAAAATGTTCCGCTTGAGGGAGGCGTCGTAGTAGCTGCAAATCATCTCAGTAATTGGGACCCCATGCTGATCAGCTGCTTTGTGGACAGACCGATTGCCTATATGGCGAAACAGGAATTATTTGATGTTCCAATCCTGGGACGGGCACTTTATACTTTACATTCTTTTCCGGTGCGCCGCGGTATCGGTGACCGGCAGGCTGTACGCATGGCTGTCGGCAAACTTCAGAGGGGAGAGTGCATGGGGTTGTTTCCTGAAGGACACAGAAGTAAAACAGGGGAACTTCAAAAAGCTGCTAATGGAGCTGCCCTTATTGCCGCCAAAGCCAAAGTACCGGTTATTCCAACAGCTGTGATAAATACAAATCGTATTTTTAAAGCGGGAAGTTTTTTTCCTGCAATCAAGGTCATCTATGGTAAACCTGTTTATTATAAAAGTGATAAAATAGATAAGGCAGAATTACAGCGGTTCACAGCGGAGATTATGCAACAAATTCAGAACTTGATAAATTCTTACAAGACATAAGGTTATATTTATGTTATACTATAAAAGATAGTAATTATGAATGGTGATCATATGGACATAATATTAGCGGAGTATCTGGGATTTTGCTATGGTGTAAAACGGGCTATAAAAATGGCCCGCATGCAGTCTGGAAGAGATAGTTATATAGCTACACTCGGCCCGATAATCCATAATCCGCAGATTGTAAAACAGCTTGCTGATGAAGGCATAGTTTCTATTGATTCGCTTGATGATATAGATCATGGAACTATAATAATAAGGTCGCATGGTGTCGGACCTTCTGTATATGAGAAAGCTGAAGCCAAAGGTTTGAATATTGTTGATGCAACTTGTCCGCATGTGAAAAGAGCGCAAATGGCGGCAAAGACACTTGTCGATGAGGGATACTCTGTTGTCATCATAGGAGAAAGAACTCATCCTGAGGTCAAAAGTATTTTTGAATGGTCAGGGAAAAATGCCGTTGCCGTTGAAACATCAGCTCAGGCTCAGGATATTCAGCCGGCAAAGAAACTTGGAGTAGTAGCACAAACTACTTTTTCTCGTGCGAAATTCAAGCAATTGGTAGATATACTGCTTGATAAGTCTAATGAAATAAAAGTGCTGTGTACAATTTGCAATGCAACTGAACAGCGTCAGGCAGCTGCTGAAAAATTGGCTTCAGAAGTTGAACTGATGCTTGTCATAGGCGGCAGGAACAGTGCCAATACCACTCGGCTGGCTGAATTATGTGCTCAGAGATGTCCAACACATCATATTGAGACAGCTGATGAGCTGGACGATGATTGGTTTCATAATATAGAAAAAATTGGTGTGACGGCGGGAGCTTCTACCCCTGACTGGCTCATCAAGGAGGTATATAAAAAGTGCAAGAACATGAACAAGATATGCAAAGTCTATTAGAAGAAGAGTCGATGAGGCATTTTGCCGAAAATGAAATAATAAAGGGAACTGTTATAATGGTTGACCGTGATGCCGCATATGTAGATGTCGGCTATAAGCAGGAAATCCCAGTGCCTAATAAAGAATTGGCTTATCCTGCACCTGACAACGCATCTGATGCAGTCAGCGTCGGTGATGAAATCAATGTTTATATTGTTTATATCGGCGGAGAAAATGGAATGGTGCTGTCTAAGCGCCGTGCGGATGAAATGGCAGCGTGGAATGATGCTAGAAAACTTTATGAAGATAAGGCTTCTGTTGAAATAAAAATTACCAAGCTGATAAAGGGTGGTTTGCTGGTTGCTTTTTCTGGATTGAGAGGTTTTTTACCTGCGTCTCAGATCGAACTTCATTTTATTCGTGATTTGGCAAGTTATGTGGGACAGCAAATGCAGACTCGTATTATAGAAATAGACAGTAAAAAACAGCGCCTGATTTTTTCACACAGGATCCTTTTGGAAGAAGAACGTGCTGAGAAACAAATAGAACTTCTTGCTTCATTACAGGAAGGAGAGGTTCGAAAAGGACGTATTAAAAGAGTCGTTGATTATGGTGCGTTTGTCGATTTAGGCGGTATTGACGGCCTTGTACATATTTCAGATCTGTCATGGGATCATGTAAAGCATCCATCCGATATTGTCAATGCCGGGGATGAGGTAGAGGTATTAGTCAAGAGTTTTGACCCTGAAACGAAACGTATATCCCTCAGTATAAAAGATACTGTTTCTGATCCATGGTTTGCCAAAGTGGAAAAATATACTGTTGGCAGCTATGTGGTCGGAAAAGTTGTAAAATTGACTGATTTTGGTGCTTTTATGCAGTTGGAAGAAGGTATTGATGGGCTTATCCGTATGCGTGAACTTTCAGAAAAACATATAGTCAAGGCGGATGAAGTTGTTAAAATCGGTGATGAAGTGAAAGTTAAAATTATTCATATAGATAAAGAAAATAAAAAAATTGCGCTCAGTATTACAAGGGTTAAGCAAGATACTGATGCCGCAGAATTTGATCAGTATCAGGAACAGCAGGCTGAAAATGCACAATCTTCTACTGTTGCTGATGCTGTGGAAAAAGAATGAGTTTGTAATATACGGTAGAAATAGCATTTAAACATTTGACCAGCTGTTTGTTAAAAAACAAACAGCTGGTCATTCCATGCATAATAATTTCTAAACCTTGGATGGAGTAGGTTCCGTCTTAATTTAAGAACTTATTGAGAAAAGGAGTAATGCGTTTATCATTACTCCTTTTTGAGTTGCTTATAGAACTATTTTGACTGTATAAAGGTTTTTAGAAAGGGTAACAAATGTCTTATAGTGGAACAATAATAAAAATAAACAAAGATAGTTTGGCAGAAGAGCTTGGTTTAGGTGTCGGGGATATGATAATATCAATAAATGGGCAACAGCTTATTGATATTATAGATTTAAGCTTTGCTTTTGCGGAAGAAGATATATCTCTTTTAGTCGAGCATAAAGACGGGCAGCAGGAATTGATCGAATTTGAAAAAGAATATGATGAAGAATTGGGTGTAGAGTTTGAATCAGCCGTTTTTGACGGTATTCATCATTGTGGTAATAACTGCTGCTTTTGTTTCGTTGATCAGATAGCTCCGAATATGCGTGAAAGCTTATCTGTTAAGGATGATGATTATCGTATGTCGTTTCTGTATGGCAATTTTGTCACTATGACAAATATGGGAAAGAGTGACTTTGAACGTATACGCAGACTGCATTTATCCCCTTTATATTTGTCTGTGCACACTACTAATGCCAAATTACGGTCTCGCATGATGAATAGCAAACGGGCAGGTGAAATAGAAAATCAACTGGACATTCTTGATTCTATAGACGTGCAGTACCATACGCAAATTGTTTTATGTCCTGATCTCAATGACGGTGCTGAACTTGAAAAGACCATAAAAGATATCGGGGCAAGGATTCCTAATGCACTCAGCATAGCTATTGTTCCGGTGGGATTGACAAAATACAGAGAGCACTGTTATAAGCTTACTATGTATGATAAAGAAGGTATGAGTGCTGTTATTGCTCAAGTTGAAAAATGGCAGGAATTATTTAGAAAGAAAATAGATAATTCATTTGTTTATCTCAGTGATGAATTTTATTTGACGGCAGAATATCCCTTTCCGGAAAGCTGTTATTATGATGGTTTTCCACAGCTTGATAATGGTATCGGTTTGAGCCGTAATTTTATAGATGAGTGGCGGATACAGCAGGAAAGAGATCAAGGAAATCAATACGGATATGAAAGATTATTAAATATAACCGTTGTCTGTGGCATATCGGCAGGAAAGGTTTTTCGCCCTCTTTTGAAGAATATGAATATAGATAATCTCCACGTTCATATCCTGGCTGTAGAAAATGAATTTTTTGGAAAAGATATTACTGTTACAGGTCTTTTAACGGGACAGGATATATTGAAGGCTTTAAAAAAGCAGGAAGGCGACTGCGATGGAGTAATTTTACCTGCATCAGCATTGAGAGAGGGAGAAGATATTTTCCTAGATGATTGGACGCTGCAAAAATTAAAAGATGAATATAAGAAGGAAATGAAAGTCGCTGCTGATGCAGATGCGCTTTATAGTCTGCTGACTCGGTGGAATCATGTAAAAGATATAAGGGAAAATAATTTATACACGTGGCAGAGTAATGCCGCATATACGAAATAAAGGCAGGTGCGTAATTTGAGTAAACCAATAGTGGCGATAGTCGGAAGACCTAATGTAGGTAAATCTACCCTTTTTAATCAAATAGGGAAAAAAAGAGTTTCTATTGTCGAAGATTTTCCTGGTGTGACTCGCGATAGAATATATATGGATGCTGAATGGCTTGATAAAAATTTTACTATGATCGATACTGGTGGAATAGAGCTGGAAAGTCAGGATACAATACTTTCCTCAATGCGTGTTCAGGCGCAGTTGGCTATTGACGAAGCAGACGTGATCATTTTTTTGACTGACGGACGTTCAGGCATGACCAGCGCTGATGAAGAGATCGCACGTATACTGCGCAATACCAGAAAACCTGTAATATTGACGATAAATAAAATAGATACACAGAAACAGGAAATGGATATTTATGAATTTTATAATTTGGGACTTGGTGATCCAATTCCTGTCGCTGCAGCAAATTCTTTAAATCTGGGTGACTTGCTTGATCGGGTAGTTGAAGCTTTCGGCGAGATGGATGATGCGGTTGAGGATCCGGATGAAATACATATATCCGTTATCGGCAGACCTAATGTAGGAAAGTCATCGCTGGTCAATGCTATGCTTGGACAGGATCGCGTTATTGTCAGTAATATACCCGGAACAACGCGTGATGCCATTGATACACATTTTATTAAAGATGATATAAAATATACACTCATCGATACTGCCGGAATGAGGCGTAAGGCCAAAATTGATGAACCAGTTGAGCGGTACAGCGTAATTCGTTCATTACGTGCCGTAGATCGCAGTGATGTAGTTTTGATGCTCATAAGCGGACCGGACGGTGTTACAGAGCAGGATAAAAAAATAGCCGGATATGCCCATGAATCAGGTAAAGGCTGTATATTAGTCGTTAACAAATGGGATCTTGTGGAAAAAGATTCAAAAACGCCGCTTCGTTTCACGGAAGATCTGCGCGATGAATTGGGCTTTCTTCAATATGCACCGGTTATATATATATCTGCTCTCACGCGACAGCGTGTACATCGTATGCCGGAATTGGTTAAGTATGTGGCAGAACAGCAGACTATGCGTATTCAGACTAGTGTACTGAATCAACTTATAATGGATGCACTTTCAGTGAATCCGCCTCCTGCACATAAGGGCAAACAATTAAAAATATACTTCATGACACAGGTCGATGTAAAGCCACCGAAGTTTATTATTTTTGTAAATGATCCAGAGCTTATGCATTTTTCTTATCTGCGTTTTATAGAAAATAAATTACGGGAAAGTTTTGGTTTTGAAGGTACTCCGTTGAAACTGATTGTGAAAGGAAGAAAGGAAGATGACGAGTGAGTTATCTTTTTATTTTACTTGCAGGTTATATTTTAGGATCTCTTCCCAGCGGCCTTATAATCGGTAAATTGTTTTTTAATACTGATCTTCGTGAATATGGCAGCCATAATATCGGGGCTACAAATGCATGGCGTGTTTTAGGTAAAAAAGCAGGGTTCAGTGTTTTTATTTTGGATTTTTTCAAAGGCGCAGCCGGTGTTTTTATCGGTATGTATGCCGGAGCAAATGGAATGGAGCCAGCATCAGCTTATGCGCTGCTTCTGGGGGGAATTATGGCTATAATTGGCCATTCGTGTTCGTTGTTTCTCTTTTTTAAGGGTGGAAAGGGTGTTGCGACAGGATTGGGCGTTATAACGATGCTCATGCCGCAGGCGGCGCTGTGTGTCTTTCTCTTGTGGTTCATTGTAGTTTTGTTTACCAGATATGTTTCGCTGGCCTCAATGATCGCAGCAGTCTCTGTGCCTTTGCAGGCATATTATTGGAATAAACCATGGCAATATATAATCTTTGGTATACTTGCCGCGGCTTTTGTAGTATACAGGCATCGGGAAAATATTCATCGTCTGGTTAATGGCGATGAGTCAAAGATAAATTTGAACGGCAGGTAATATGCGAGAACTTTTTTGCACCATTTGAAGAAATTCTCTTATTATCTGAAAAACACGCAGTTTCAAATCACCATTTGCAAGGTGTTTTGAAACTGCGTGTTTTTTGTAAATTTCGGAAAAGCGATCGTGATGTTTAGACCTCAGATCGTCAATGTATTTGTGCTTCGTAATCAGTGATGATTTTTCCGTCAAATTGAACTATTTGACCATTGTGATTTTCTGTATCGAGGGCGAGTTTTGCGATAATTTCGCCCGCTTCTTCCGCTGATTTGATATAACCATCAAGTGCACCGGCAGTATGTCCGTTGAGATCTGTTGCCACACCCCCCGGCATTATACCAAAAATCTGTTTTTCACTGTGCATATTTTTGAACTCAAGTGCATAGGCCATTGTCATTACATTTTGAGCTGCCTTACTGGTCTGATAGGCGAGAGGATGCCAAAAATCATTTGGCTGAATAGGGATAGTGATATTTATGATTTTTCCGTTTTTGACGAGTTTCGGCAGAAAAACTTTGATCATTTCATGTGTACCAAGAAAATTTACTTCCAGTGTTTCGCGGAGGTCATCAGTAGTATAGTCAGATATCATTTTCTTCTGGTCAAGATCAGGTTGATCGGTTTTATGACTGTCGGGAATTCCTGCATTATTGATAAGTAGATCAAGTTCATTAATTTCTTTTGCAGCATTATGAATAGTATCAAAATTATTCAGATCAATTTTTATAAAACTTGCCGCAATACCTTGCGATGATAATTTTTTAACTGTTTCCTGCCCCCTGCTTTCGTTGCGTGCTCCAACCAGAATTTTGACACCTGATTTTCCGAGAGATTTTGCAATGGCAAGGCCTATACCTTTGTTTGCACCTGTGATAAGAGCTTTCATAGATTTATTTCTCCTTTATAAAGTTATATTTTTTTATTTTTATAACTAAACGATAAAGTCATTATAGCCTGCAAAGTTATATTTGTCAATAATTATAACTTGTGATAAAATAAAAATATGAATACAAAGGAAAAAATCTTAAAAAAGGCAGAAGAATTACTATTAGAAAAAGGTTACGGAAATGTTAGTTTAACAACTCTGGCGGCTGCTGTAAATATTTCTCAGCCGGCATTATACAGGCATTTTAAGAATAAAACAGAGCTATGGGAAGTGCTCGCTTTTAATTGGCTGGATGCAGTGCTGACAGATCTTTTTCCTTATAAAATAGATTCAAAAAAGTCACAGCAGCAGATAATTCATGACTGGCTCTGGACTCTTGCAAACGCAAAATACAATGCTTACAAGGCTGAACCTGTTATGTTCAAACTGTATACGGAGTATTTAAGTGCTAACCCTTCACTTGTTGCGAAACATATGAACAACCTGGTCAGCAGTCTCGCGACGGCTTCCGGCATGACTGACAATCAGGAAACTTTATGTATGATAGGTTTGTTTTCACGCTTTCATCATCCTGTGTTTGCCAATTTTTGGAATGAGGATATGCAAAACGATTTTGAGCGGGCCTGGAAATTTATTGAGCCATATTTTAATGAAAAGGGCAATTTATAGAGGAAGGGAAACGAACAGTCACCCAGTGAATTGGCTATAAAACCTAACTCAATGGGTGGTCGTTTTGTGTTATAAAATACAGTTGCAATTTCCTAAAATCAGATTATAAAATAGAGATGTAAATATTATTCATAGGAAGTAGTGCTGAAATAATTGTGTAAACCTGCAATATTAGGTAAACAGAAAAAATAACAAGCTCAAAGAGCTTATCAAAGGGTATGGTATTAAAGATATGAATGATGGCCATAATTTTGTTAAAATGCTCATAGCTGAAACCATTCAGACAGCTCTTGATGAAGAACTTGGTTACTCCAAATATGACTATAAAAATAAGAAGACAAGAAATAGTCGCAGATAAGGGGGTGCGGACAAAAATTAGGATTGATCGCATAACGATAGTCCAGAGAGTATAACTAATTCTGTGTAAACTCCATGGATTAATGCTGGAAATTCAAAAATTACGAAAAATATATGCCAACATAATGGCACTAGTTGCCTCGGTTGTCAATCAGCAGCCGGGCTATTTTTTGTCGTTATTCCAAATCAGCTGGTTCGATACGGTTATCGAAATAAATGCAAAGCTGGGAAATAATTTTATTCCAGTCACGGTTGCGGCCGCTCCACTTCTTGGTGATCTCTATGGTCGCCAGATAGAGCAGCTTAAATAAGGAATCATCTGTAGGAAAAATCGTCCGGCTCTTAGAGACTTTCCGTAACTGACGATTGAAATTTTTAATCTGGTTCGTCGTATAAATCATCTTTCTCATTTCCAATGGGTATTTGAAGTAAGTGGATAGCTGCGGCCAGTTATTTCGCCATGACTGAACCGAAGAGGGATATTTATCGTTCCATTTTTCTTCCAAGGCGTCTAGGGCCACCTCTGCTTGTTCCAGAGTGGGCGCCTGGTAAATTTCCCTCAGATCTTGGACAAATGGTTTCATGTCTTTGTAATAGACGAATTTGGTCGTATAACGGATCTGGTGGACTATGCAGCGTTGTACTTCTGCCTCAGGATAAACTGCGCCAATGGCATCGGCAAATCCGGTCAAACCGTCAACGGAGATAATAAAAATATCTTCCGTTCCCCGGTTCCTGATTTCGTTCAGGACGCCAACCCAGTATTTTGCACTTTCGTTGCCGCCAATCCAAAGGCCAAGGACCTCACGGGAACCATCCAGACGAGTTCCAATGGCGATATAGACCGCCTTCTTTACAACCTGAGAATCCTGTCTGACATGAAAATGGACAGCATCCATGAAGACAATTGCGTATTTCTTGGCCAGCGGTCTGTTCTGCCATTGTTTAGCAATCGGGAGAATACGCTCTGTCATGCGGGAAATCATTTCAGCAGAAGCATCCACGCCATAGATTTCTTTAAGATGAGCAGTGATATCCCGGGTGGTCATCCCCTTGGCATACATGGACAATACTTGGTCCTCAATATTGGAAACGTCCGTCTGATTCTTCTTCATAGCCTGCGGATGGAACTCACCTTTCCGATCACGAGGAATGTCGAGAGGAATATTCCCCATCGTAGACGTCACGGTTTTCTTGCTATAACCGTTCCGACTATCATCCGTATCCTTGTTTTTATAGTCGTATTTGGAGTAACCAAGATGATCATCCATCTCAGTCTCCAGCATGGTTTGCAGCGTATCTCCGAGAAGGTCCTTGAACATGTTTCTGAACACCCTGCGCATCTTCCGGTTGATATGCACTCAGCAGTTTTTGGAGAAATTCTTTACGTTCTGGGAAAAGTCTTCTTTGTCTAGCCATAATAAAAGCCTCCTGAATTAATATTTATTCTAACATTAATCCAGGAGGAATAGTTTATTTTTCTATTTACACATAATTAGTTACAGTCTCATAGTCCAACTTTTTGTCCGCCCCCCTCTCTGGTATTTTTTAATAAAGTTATAAATTTTTACTCGATTTCCTTCGCAAAGAATGCTGCCGCTTTTTTTAAGAAACGATTCTCCTTTTCCATTTCTTCAAGCTGTTTTCTTAGCTTCAGGTTTTCTTTCATATAATCTAATTCTGTTTGGTTACCAGTATTTTCTTGGCATTCTTCGCTACGTTTTGGGTCCATTTTGAAATGACAGCTTTTGAAGCTCCATATTCGTCGGCTAAACTTTTTAAACTCCGGCCTTCTTCTATATGCAGTCGAACAATTTTCTTCTTGAACTCTTCATCATATTGCTTCATTTTATCCCTCTGTCTAATAGATTTATTGTAATCTATTAGACAGAGGTGTTACAACTTCACTATATCACTACAATCTGTATAAAATTATCGTATCTGTTGAAATATCTCTCTGGCTATTAGTTGACAATAGCTAAATTATAATACAGCTTTTAGAACTTAGTTTTTTTGTAATCTCTTGGAGTTTTTTCCGTCATTTTTTTGAATATTTTAGTAAAATAATTATAATCTGTAAAACCGGTAAAATAAGCTATGTCTTTGATAGAAAAAGTTGATTTTTTTAATAATATTTTTGCTTTTTCTATTCTACATTTACGAATATAAGTGGCAATGCCTACGCCATAATTATTTGTTACTAATTTATAGAGTTTAGATCTACTGATTTGGAAGTGTTCACAAATAGACTGACAAGAGAGATTTTCTGTGAGATGTTCTGTTATATAACTATCTATTTGAACGGGTAAAGCGTCATATTCTAAATCTGCCATATGATTTACATGTACATATGAAGCAACTGTTTCCAGAATTTGTACTGCCGCAATCAAATATTCCTCAGAGAAATACCTGGTATTATTATTGTAAGCATACTGCAAATTCCTTAATTGCTTCGTAGTCAATAAATAGTTGTCAAAATTAGACTTAACAAGATGCCACCCTTTTACTTTTTCAATACTTTGTCTTAAGTGTCCAAACATAAGGTATCCTATAACGATATTTCTAATTTTTATTGGTGAGATGGCTTCTATCAAGCCCATGTGGCAGTTATAAATGTACGTTTTGGCAGTTGTTTTTACTTTTTCGCACGCTTGTTTATCACATTCTTTACATGCGTTATCAATATAATTATTTTTCCGTGCCAAATAGCAAAATTCAGGAATATGAGATGGATAAGCAATAATTTCGTGTAAATCACTATCAAAAATAGTGATTCTTATGTGCGTAATAATATAAAAACATTGTAATAATTTTTTTAATTTTTCAATATCAAATATAGATATCATCGATTATGCACATCTCCGCCCTGAATAATTTAAAACTTTAATTAGACTATTGCTATTGTGTCAACATAATTATTAATACTTTCACTACATCATCAATATAGGTTTTTCTGATTGGTTGTTTTTCAATACATCCTGATATAGTTTTTCCTTTGATTTAATTTTCTCAAGAATTTTGATATCCAATGTCACAAAGTTTTTTGCCTTCCATAAGATTTTGTTCTATTTTTTCAAGAGAAACTCCTTTTGTTTCCGGCACAATATAAATTGTAAAAAAGACGAATAAAATATTCAGTAATCCATATAACCAAAAAGTCTGGGCAGACCCAATTCCTTCTAAAAGAGAAAGAAATGTAGCACCAATAATCATGTTTGATATCCAGTTAGTTGTGGTAGAACAGGCAATACCAAAATCACGGCTTTTTAATGGCTGAATTTCAGAGCATAAGATCCAAATAACAGGAGCAGCGCTCATTGCATATCCAGCGATGGAAAGAATTGTCATTCCAACCGCCATATACGATATCCATTTGGCAGCATTTCCATTTTCAAATTGCAATAAACAAAATCCCAAAATGATAAGTGCAAACGACATGACGGAAAATCCAATTTTTAAAGCAATCTTACGGCCTGTTTTATCAATAAATTGCATAGAGAGCCAAGTGAAAATAACCAAAGTCATACCATCTAAAATCGTAGCAAACATTTGATCAGTATGGCTTTCAAAACCAGCCAGACTGAAGATTTTCGGCGCATAATACATTATGATATTTTGACCAGTAAATTGCTGCATGAATTGGAGGAACATACCTAAAAATACAGCTCTGCGAACATTTTTATTGGCCTTAAACAGAGAAAAACCTTCTTGTTTTATTTTTAGGTTATCAATAATTTCAGTGAATTCTTTTTTAGCTTTATTAGTATCACCTCTCAATAATTTAAGAACTGACAACGCTTGTTCAGTGAAACCCTTAGAAGCAAGCCAACGGGGACTGTCCGGTAATTTAGCGATTGTGAAGACAAGAAGAAATGCAGGAATACTGATAATTCCTAGCATTAATCGCCAATTACCAGTTGAGCTTAAAACAGTGTCAGAAACAAAAGCGATAACCACACCAAAATCGACCATCAGCTGATACATAGAAATTAAACGACCTCTGTGTTCTTTTTCAGACATTTCAGAAAGGTAAAGCGGTGCCACATAAGAG
>NZ_WIQM01000016.1:465000-855942 GCF_015732185.1 Pectinatus haikarae | reverse complement strand
TTCACAGGTATTTCAATTTCACCGGGTCCCTCGTTGAGACAGTGCCCAAGTCGTTACACCTTTCGTGCGGGTCGGACAACTTACCGACAAGGAATTTCGCTACCTTAGGACCGTTATAGTTACGGCCGCCGTTTACCGGGGCTTCAATTCGGGGCTTCGGATTGCTCCTGACTCCTCTTCTTAACCTTCCGGCACCGGGCAGGTGTCAGCACCTATACGTCAGATTTCTCTTTCGCAGGCACCTGTGTTTGTGCTAAACAGTCGCTTGGGCCTCTCTTGTGCCACCGCCTTCAGCTCCACCCGTTCGGGTTTCACCGTCTGCGGCTATCCTTTTCCCGAAGTTACGGATATATTTTGCCGAGTTCCTTAACGAGGGTTGTCCCGCGCACCTTAGGATTCTCTCCGCGCCTACCTGTGTCGGTTTTGGTACGGGCACTTCTTCTCTCACTAGAAGCTTTTCTCGACAGCGTAGCTCGTTTGAATTCGGTTCCTCCGTAGATTCACCTATCTATCACTTCTCAGCCTTCTCACATGGCGGATTTGCCTGCCATGCAGCCTACCGGCTTCGACGCGCTCTTCCATTCGCGCGCTCAAACTGCTTTCTGTGTCACTCCTTCGTTCAATCGATCCGAAGTGGTACAGGAATTTTTGCCTGTTGTCCATCGCCTATGCTTTGTGCCTCGGCTTAGGTCCCGACTTACCCTGGGACGACGAGCGTTGCCCAGGAATCCTTAGGCTTTCGGTGGAACAGATTCTCACTGTTCTTTTCGTTACTCATACCGGCATTCTCTCTGCTGTACGCTCCAATGCTCCTTACGGTACATCTTCAGTCGCATACAGTATGCTCCCCTACCCAGTATATATTTCTATATCCTGCCACGGCTTCGGTTCTGTGCTTGAGCCCCGGTCATCTTCGGCGCAGAGCCTCTCGACCAGTGAGCTATTACGCACTCTTTTAATGGTGGCTGCTTCTGAGCCAACATCCTGGTTGTTTATGAAGTCCTACATCCTTTTCCACTTAGCACAGCATTTGGGACCTTAGCCGGTGATCTGGGCTGTTTCCCTTTCGACTACGGGTCTTATCACTCGCAGTCTGACTCCCAAGTATTTTATTACAGCCATTCGTAGTTTGACTAGGGTCGGTAGGCTTTACGCCCCCTTGCCTGATCAGTGCTCTACCGTCTGTAATCTTCCCTTGAGGCTAGCCCTAAAGCTATTTCGGGGAGTACCAGCTATCTCCGCGTTCGATTGGCATTTCACCCCTATGCACACCTCATCCCAAAGTTTTTCAACACTCACGGGTTCGGTCCTCCACGCATTTTTACCTGCGCTTCAACCTGGACATGCATAGATCACTGCGGTTTCGGGTCTACACCATATTACTTAACGCCCTATTAAGACTCGCTTTCGCTTCGGCTCCGTGTCTTCCACTTAACCTCGCAATATAATGTAACTCGCCGGTTCATTCTTCAATAGGCACGCCGTCGCTCTCTTACGGAGCTTCGACTGCTTGTAGACATACGGTTTCAGGTTCTATTTCACTCCCCTTCCGGGGTTCTTTTCACCTTTCCCTCACGGTACTATGCGCTATCGGTCGCCAGTTAGTGTTTTGCCTTGGAGGGTGGTCCCCCCAGCTTCTCGCAAGGTTTCTCGTGCCCCGCGATACTCTGGATCCCGGCCCTTAAGTTCCGCTTTTCGCCTACGGGGGTTTTACCTCCTATGCCTGACCTTTCCAAGTCATTCGGCTAAACGTTCCTTAATTTCTGCCGGTCCTCAACCCCGTATCACCGAAGTGTTACGGTTTGGGCATCTGCCCATTTCGCTCGCCGCTACTTTGGGTATCTCGTTTGATTTCTCTTCCTCCGGGTACTTAGATGTTTCAGTTCCCCGGGTTTACCTTCCTTTCGGATGTCAGAACTTCTTCTGACGGGTTGCCCCATTCGGATATGTACGGATCACTAGATGCTTGCTCTTCCCCGTACCTTTTCGCAGCTTACCGCGTCCTTCGTCGGCTCCTGGCGCCAAGGCATCCACCGTATGCCCTTATTCGCTTAACTTCGTCAAACCTGCCATTAATACCATCCTGCTTCGTCAGTGCTTTGCTTCACTCATCAGCGTATATTAATACACTTTCTTCATTCAGCTTTGCCCTTCCTTGCATTATGATGTTTCTTGCAGCTTTGCCGTTACATTCTAAGATCACTCTTAAAATGTCACCTTTTAGCTTAAGTTCATATGTTTCGTCTTAGCTTTTGTTTTTAGTTTCCTAATTGTGCTTGGTCCAACTATTCCCCGCCATTCTCTAGAAAATGTTTTTTCACAAGTTTGGCATTGGTGATAATTGTTCTTTGCTTTCTTCTGTGTAGTTTTCAATGTGCAATCTAAATTTTACATAAACATCATCACAATGCTTACAATAAACTTTATTATAGAGGGAGAAACCCTCAAAACTAAACAATACATAAACTTTTCATACACATTTTCCGGATGTACTCGACAGATTTTATAAAAAATCCTTAGAAAGGAGGTGATCCAGCCGCACCTTCCGATACGGCTACCTTGTTACGACTTCACCCCAATCATCGCCCCCACCTTAGACGGTCGGTTCCATAAGGCCCTTAGCCGGCTTCGGGTGTGAATGACTTTCGTGGTGTGACGGGCGGTGTGTACAAGGCCCGGGAACGTATTCACCGCAGTATGCTGACCTGCGATTACTAGCGATTCCGACTTCATGCAGGCGAGTTGCAGCCTGCAATCCGAACTGGGGGATATTTTTTGGGTTCCGCTCCGGATCGCTCCTTTGCTTCCCTCTGTGTATCCCATTGTAGTACGTGTGTAGCCCAGGACGTAAGGGGCATGATGACTTGACGTCATCCCCGCCTTCCTCCGCGTTGTCCGCGGCAGTCTCATTTGAGTTCCCACCGTTACGTGCTGGCAACAAATGATAGGGGTTGCGCTCGTTGCGGGACTTAACCCAACATCTCACGACACGAGCTGACGACAGCCATGCACCACCTGTTTTCTTGTCCTCCGAAGAGGAAGCATCCATCTCTGAATGCGTCAATCAATGTCAAGCCCTGGTAAGGTTCTTCGCGTTGCGTCGAATTAAACCACATACTCCACCGCTTGTGCGGGCCCCCGTCAATTCCTTTGAGTTTCAGCCTTGCGGCCGTACTCCCCAGGCGGGATACTTATTGCGTTAACTCCGGCACAGGGGGGGTCGATACCCCCTACACCTAGTATCCATCGTTTACGGCCAGGACTACCGGGGTATCTAATCCCGTTCGCTACCCTGGCTTTCGAGCCTCAGCGTCAGTTACAGTCCAGAAAGCCGCCTTCGCCACTGGTGTTCTTCCCAATATCTACGCATTTCACCGCTACACTGGGAATTCCGCTTTCCTCTCCTGCACTCAAGACATTCAGTTCGGACCCCATCACGGGGTTGAGCCCCGCACTTTTAAGATCCGCTTAAATGTCCGCCTGCGCTCCCTTTACGCCCAATGATTCCGGACAACGCTTGCCGCCTACGTATTACCGCGGCTGCTGGCACGTAGTTAGCCGTGGCTTTCTAACAGGGTACCGTCATTCATTAGTGGTATTAGCACTAATGCCATTCGTCCCCTGCAACAGAACTTTACGATCCGAAGACCTTCCTCGTTCACGCGGCGTTGCTCCGTCAGGCTTTCGCCCATTGCGGAAGATTCCCCACTGCTGCCTCCCGTAGGAGTCTGGGCCGTGTCTCAGTCCCAATGTGGCCGTCCATCCTCTCAGACCGGCTACTGATCGTTGCCTTGGTGCGCCATTACCGTCACCAACTAGCTAATCAGACGCAGGCCCATCTCCAAGTAACAGCTAAAAGCCGCCTTTGGTAAAAGTACCATGCAGTACTCTTACAACATTCGGTATTAGCACCCCTTTCGGGATGTTGTCCCCATCTTGAAGGTAGGTTGCCTACGCGTTACTCACCCGTTTGCCACTAGACTTTTACCGAAATAAAAGTCCCGTTCGACTTGCATGTGTTAAGCACGCCGCCAGCGTTCGTCCTGAGCCAGGATCAAACTCTCCATTAATTTATTGGAGAGCCAATTTGGCTCTTTCATTTTGTTTTAAAAGAAATTGTTTCAGGTTTATATTTAAACCGCACATCCGGTATGTTTGAAAACATTATGATGTATTGTTTAGTTTTCAAGGTGCCTGCCTCAACGAGTCAGCTTGTATATATTATCACAGGCGTTTTCGTTTGTCAAGAACTTTTTTTCAAATCTTATTGATTTGTTTCCGAGTCCCTGCCGCTCTCTTGAGCGCAGAAATTATTATATCTAATCTCACATTCTTTGTCAATCCTTTTTCTGATCTTTTTTTCAGATTTTTCCTTTTTGCTCTTTTTCCCTCTCCTTTCTTCCTGCCGCACACCTTTCTTATTGTGCCTGCAAAAGGCCGCGGCACATGCTTTTCATCATGTATCGCAGCCTTTTATATTCAACAATATTTATGCATATTCTTCATGTGAAGCATATGCATTATGATTATGAATGGACTCAAAATTTTCACATTCGACAGAAAAATAATCTATCCCTTTCAATTTTCGCAAAGATAAAACTAAATCGCGCAGAATGTCTTCGACAAATTTAGGATTTTCATAGGCCGCCTCAGTAACATATTTTTCATCTTCACGTTTTAATATTGAGTAGACAGATGATGAAGCTTCTTTTTCAATAATTTCCGCTAACTTCTCAATAGTCAGTCCGTTCGGGCAGGAAAATTTGACAGCAGCTTTTACCATACTGCGCTGATTATGTGCCCCATAATCAGCTATTTCTTTACTGCATGGACATAAAGAAGTAACTGGGACCGCTACAGCCATTGTAAATTCCAATGGTTTATTTTCAACTTTATCGCCGCTGAATATACAATCAATATCCAATAACGATTTTCTTTTGCTGACAGGTGCAGCTTTTTCTATAAAATATTTAAAATTTATGGTGATATGCGCTGATTTTGCATCGAGCTTGCGCAATGCTTCTTTGAGTAGTTCATCGATTGCCGTAAAATTGAGTGGTTTATTTGCATATTCATGTAATATTTCCATAAAACGACTCATATGTGTTCCTTTATATTCTTTAGGCAAGTCGACAGTAAATTTTGCGACCAAGGCTGTTACATTTTGTGGATTCCCCTTTTCTGATGCAGCGAGAAAAGGCAGCCAAGCCTTGCTTATACCTACGCTCTGAATAGCAATACCTCGGGTATCTCCCATATTTTGAACATCTTTCAAAACATTATCACTCCATATATTCTATCGGATCTTTCAGACCTGCTTCCTCAAAACCTCTTAATCGCAATTTGCAGCTGTCACAATGTCCGCATGCTTTTTCTCCGCCGTTATAACAGCTTCTGGTCATAGATAACGGTGCTCCCAATTTAGCGCCCAATAGAACAATATCTTTCTTCGAGAGATTTTGCAGAGGTGTTACTATTTCTATTTTTTTATGCTCAGCCGCTGTGGCTTTTGTAGCATAGTCAGCCAAATCCTGAAATTTTTTTATGAAATCAGGACGACAATCCGGATAACCTGAATAATCAACTGCATTCACGCCTATATAAACATATTCTGCTCCCAATACTTCAGCATAACCCAAAGCATAGCTCAAAAATATGAGATTTCTGGCAGGAACATACGTTATTGGTACATCTGTTTCGTCAGGATCTCTATCGGGCACTTCAATACTATTATCGGTAAGAGCAGAACCGCCGATAGCGTTCATATTTGTATTGATTATTAAGTGTTTCTTGACATTAAAAAACTTTGCTATTTTTTTTGCGCTTTCCAATTCTATGTTATGTCTTTGCTGATAATCAAAACTTATCGGATAAAGATCATAATTTTTGTTTTTGGCTGCTGCCATACAAACAGTAGAATCTAATCCTCCGGATAATAAAATAACTGCTTTCAAAAATTTATCCTCCTCATTATAAGACGAACTCAGTTTCCTTTTTTGTCCGTATTTACTTTCTTTTCGCTGCCGCTGTCTTTAGCAGGTTCCTTAGCTTGCTCCTTTGTGATCTTTTGCTTCGCCACTACAATATTGACTGCACTTTTCTGCTCAGCCTGCCCGCCCGATCGAGGTGTTTGTTCAAGTACAGTTCCCGGCAGTTTATCACTTTCTGCCTCTGTTATTGTTCCCACAGAGAATCCTGCATTTTCTATAATCGTTCGCGCAGCGCTAAGTGTGTCGCCCGTTACATCAGGAACGGTCAATTTTTTTATTTCTTTTCCCTTGCTTACCACAATATCAACTGATCTGCCCTTATCTATTTTATCGCCTGCTGTGGGATTTTGCCGCAAAATAGTCCCAGAAGGTTTATCAGAATATTCCTCGATAATTGTTCCTATTTTCAAACCGATCTTACTCAGCTGCTTTTCTGCGTCTTCCTTTGTAAGCCCTGTTATATCAGGTGCGGCAACTTTTTCTGCGCCCTTGCTGACATATATAGTTATCATCCTGTCTTCCTTCACCGTAGTTCCCGCTTCCGGTGTTTGAGATATTACAATGCCTGACGGCACATCTGTATTGTAATTCTGGGAAATCTGCACACGAAGTTTTTTATCCTCCAGCATAGCTTTAGCCTGTTCTTCAGTCTGTCCCACGACGTTTGGAACAGAAACTTCCGCGTTGCTCCAAAATTTACCGAAAGAAAGAAACGCTCCAGTGAAAAAACCGATCATCAATATGAATACAAGCAGTATGATGAACTTTTTTGACTTCATGACAGAACCCTGCTGTTTGCCATGCACGGATCTTTCTGCGTTTTGGCTCATTATTTCCTGAATTTGTTCACGGGGCAGGACTCTGGTTGCATATGGATCATCTGCTGTTTGTTCCTCAGAAAAAAGCATTTTTTCCGCTTTATGTATATCAAGTATGAGCTGACTGCTGCTGAAGCGTTTCAGAGGATCCTTTTCCATTGCTTTTAAAACTATCGCTTCCACTACAGGAGGCACATCTGGACGTAATTCATGAACAGGAACAGGTGTTTCCTGTAAATGCTTTAAAGCTATACTCACAACATTTTCACCTTTGAAGGGAACCTGGCCTGTCAGCATTTCATAAATAACTACACCCAATGAATAAATATCTGATTTTGGTGTTATCGAATTACCCTGTGCCTGCTCCGGTGAAATATAGTGTACTGACCCGACTACGTTGCCGCTATAGGTCATAGTGGAAGATGATGCAGCGCGGGCTATGCCAAAATCGGCTACTTTTACCTGCCCGTTCGGTTTTATCAGTATATTATGCGGTTTGATATCACAGTGAATAAGATTATGTGTATGCGCGTGTTCCAAAGCTTCACTGATCTGAGCACTGATATTCAGCGTGTCACGTATTGATAATTTTTTATCGCGTTGAATCTTGCATTTTAACGTCTCACCCTCAACATATTCCATTACAATAAAATGCTTTTCTTCCCACTCACCTACATCATAAATATTTACAATATTAGCATGCGAAAGTTTCGCGGCTCCCTGTGCCTCTTTTTTAAAGCGAATTATAAATTCTTCATCATTGGCAAATTGAGGGTGAAGTATCTTCACAGCTACATAACGGTCCAGCAGTTGATCGTGTGCACGATAAACAGCAGCCATGCCCCCGTCGCCGATACGTTCTATCAATTCATAGCGTTCAGCCAAAATTTGTTTAGACATTATGTTTAATCCTCCCTAAGCATAGTGTTGATTACATATTTTATAACCGGCGCAGCTTCGGCTCCGCCAAAACCGCTGTTTTCCAAAATGATGGCAAAAGATATTTTTTCATCCTTCACCTGTGCCGTGCCTATAAACCATGCATGATCAGCGCCGAATGAATTCTCTGCTGTTCCCGTTTTACCAGCGATGGTTATTCCTTTTACCGCCGCATTTCGTCCTGTTCCCTTTAACACTTCATTTTCCATATAACTGTTTATTGTATTCGCCCTGTCCTGTGTGGTAACCTCTTTAAAGACTGCCGGTGAGTTTTTTTGCAAAGTGGTGCCGCCCGGTGAAAGTATCTCATCCACCATATATGGCTTCATCATTTTTCCCTGATTGCCAAAAGCCGATGCCAGCATAGCCATTCGCAAAGGTGATATCAACAAATCTGCCTGTCCGATTCCCACCTGAGCTGTTTCTCCCCTGCTCAATTTCGCGAAATCAGACAAATGTGCATTTTGCTGTGTAAAATCCGTTTTTAGTTCATCATAAAAGCCGAACCTCTTGAATGCATTTTCCAAACCCTTATCGCCCATCTGGACAGCCAGCCCGGCAAACATTACATTACTGGAATGAATAATACCTTCTTCTAGGTTTATATTGCCGTATACCGCCTTGTCGGCTTCATATATTTTCTGACCGTTGCCAAGATCATAATACGGACCGCAATTTATTTTTTCTGTTGTGTTTATAACACCCTGCTCCAAAGCCGCATCTGCTATCATCGGTTTTATCGCTGATCCCGGCGGATAAAGTCCCTGCGCAGCTCTATTTAAAAGCGGACTCTGCGGATCGGTTCGCAAAGCCTGCCAATTTTCTTCTACACCATTAGGATCGAAAGCAGGTCTGCTCACCATAGCCAGAACAGCTCCTGTTTTAGTATTTAAAATAACCACTGCTCCCCGCTTATTTCCCATAGCATCCCAGGCAGCTTTTTGAATATTTTCATCCAATGTCAGTTTTACGGTATTCCCCTTCTCCGCTGCAAAGAGCTGTTCCAACGGTCCAAGTTGATGCAAAAGCATGTTTACTCCGCTCAGGCTGCTGTTTTCTGTCTGCTCAACTCCTGCACTTCCAATATTTTTACCAACATATCCCGCTGAATTAGCAAAAAGCATACTATATGGGTAAACGCGTTTCACCTTATTTTCTTCTTTTTGACTATAGGCTATCTTTTTATTGTTTCGATCCAATATATCTCCGCGCAAAGTAGAATTCTCCTTATTGGCAATGCGCGGGTTAAGTGGATTATTAGTATATGAGTCACCCTTTATAACTTGTATATAGGATAAATTTCCTATCAGGACTACAAACATTACTATAAAAACACGCACTATTCTCAGCATGTTCCTATTTATATCATTGTCGCGCACGATAATTCTCCTTTGCGCTTATGGCCAGCAGCAAGCCCATAGCCATAAATTCTGAAAGCATCGAGCTGCCGCCATAACTGATAAATGGCAGTGTGATTCCTGTCAGCGGGATCAACTTGGTATCGCCTGCCAATATTATGAAAGACTGCAAAAGCATGGTTCCTGCTATGCCAAAAGACAATAACTTATATTTTTCATTAGTACAGGAAAAGGCTATTTTAATAGAACGGAAAAATATCAGCAAATATGTCATAATCACCGCCAATACTCCAATGAGTCCAAATTCTTCACCAATAGCAGAAAAAATAAAATCAGTATGGACAATAGGTATTATTTCCGGGGACCCTTGAAAAAAACCTGTACCAAAAAGTCCCCCATAGCCCAGTGCAAATAAGGATTGAACAATCTGATAAGCCTGCCCCATAGGATCGGCCCATGGATTAAGCCATATAATGACTCTGACTCTCACATGTGCGAACACCATATAACTAAAAAAAGATGCTATTATGAAAAACACCACCGCCAAAAATATATATGATTTATTACTTGTCACAGCGTAAGTCATCATCATAGCCATACCAAAAAACAGCAGCGCAAATCCCAAATTGCGTTGATAAACAAATATAAGCAGGGCTATCCCCCAAATTACTACAAGCGGCGCAAAAAATCTCAGCGGCGGTAAATACAAAAAACCCCAGTGTCTATTGGGTAAATTAAGCATATTTTGATTTTCCTGTAAATATGATGCCAAAAAACCAAGTATCAACAACTTAGAAAATTCTGCAGGCTGCATCTGGAAAGGTCCGATTACAATCCAGTTTAACCCGCCCCCTATTTCTGTTCCGAATATTATAACCGACCCGATCACAATAATGCTGCATAAGCCGAGTATATAAGGATAATCGAGAAGCCGCAGCAATTTCTCTGAAAAATAAATTGTGAGAAACATGAGAATCATTCCTATTACAATCCAGCGAAATTGCGCATGAAATAAACTCATTTTCAAGCGCAGCATCATAATGAGGCTCATGCTGCACAAAAAACATATCAATGGTAATATATATCCGTCAATGTTTTTTATAAACTTCCTTGATGCCAAGGGAACCGCAATAAATAACAAACATGCCGCTGTAGTTATCACCAAATTTTCTGTTGTAGCCACCGAATTGTCCCTAATATAAAAAATCAGCATTGCCAATGCCGGAAGCAAAGCTTGAAGACATAATGTCTTATTTTTTAAATAATACATTTCAAAACTCCACCACTATTGCAGTTACATTGTCTGTTCCGCCATTTTTCACAGCTTTATTTATAAGACAGGCCGCCTTATTTTCTATATTTTTATCAAGCAGCACATGCTCTATTTTATCATTTTCAACCATGTTAGTTAATCCGTCTGTTGTCAGCAGGAGCACGTCTCCTGCTGACACCGAAAATTCGCCGGTATCAATCTCAATCCTGCTGTCAACACCTACTGCCCGCGTCAAAATATTCTTTTGCGGGTGATGCAATGCCTCCTCCGCAGTTATAGTCCCATTTCTGACCCACATATCCACCAGTGAATGGTCTGTCGTAATTTGAGTCAAATTTCCGCCATGCAGAAAATATATGCGGCTGTCGCCAATATGTGCCCATATTGCTTTTTTCTCCCAAACATACACTATACTGGCTGTCGTTCCCATACCCGCAAGGCGTTCATCTGCATCAGCCTTTTTAAGAATAGCAGCATTTGCCCCTGCAATAATCTTTTTCAATAATCCTTCATTGCAGACATCACCCTGCTGCTGCCGTAAAATACGTGATGCCTCTTCAATCAGAAGTCTGCTGGCTACTTCACCTGCCGCATGTCCCCCCATTCCATCAGCGACAGCAAAAGCATACGGTTCAAGGCAGATATAGCTGTCTTCATTGTTCTTTCTGACCAATCCCACATTACTGCCATGTGTCACATGCATTATTATCACCTCTCGAATCTGAATATCGTCGTTCCGATTTTTATAATATCTTCATTCTGCAGAAAAATTTTATTATCCAACTCTGTTTCATTTACATATGTACGATTACGGCTATGCAGATCTTCAATCTGATATTGGTTTTTTATAGGACTGATGACCGCATGATGATGTGATACATAGGCATCAGACAGTACTATATCATTATCGGGGCCTCTCCCTAAGGTCAGCATGTCGCTGAATAAAATCCGCTTATTTAAAAGCCGTTCATCATATGACTGCAATATAAGCAAAGCAACCTTCTTCTCTGCATGTGCCTCGTTTTTACTGTATGCCTTCTCACGTATATCAAAATACATCGCCCGCATCGTTTTATAAACAAATGCACATATACAAAACAAAAGTGCATACTCCAATGCTGTAATTAATATCTTTATCGTCATTAAAGCACCTCATAAACCATCTGTGTATGTCCCATATCTATTATATCCTTATCTTTGAGACATGATGCAGAAATTTTTCTGCCATTCACAAATGTACCGTTCAAGCTATTTGCATCATATAAAATATGTCTGCATTTTTCAAAAGATATATATGCGTGCAACCTTGAAACATTGGGATCAGTAAGTAAAAATTCGTTTTCTTCCCGTCTCCCCATATGGATCTGCTGACTGCCGATATCCAGATGAGCGTCTATATCCTTTCCCTCAGTTACTGTGAGCACAGCATAGACATGCTCAGAAGGCATTGCGGCAGTTTCCTTTATAGTAGGTTTTTGAATAACAATAGTTTTTTCGGCAACATCACAAATTTCTTTATCTTTTTCCTCATCTTTCATATAGGCCGCACGAATATCGCAGCTGCCTTTTTTCATTTCATTATTTTTGCTGAATTTAATAAATGGGGCATCTTCAATAAACAGATCCTGCCGCATTACACTGCACACTATGTATTCGTACAGCATTTCTCGCGATTTGCGTGAGCAGATACGCCCATAATCTATTTCACTCATCAAGATTTCATAATAATTGGGCGCGAATGACATACCATTTATTTTCGTTCTATTGCGATTTATAATATGAGCAATATTTTTTTGTATTTCCGCAAACTGAAGATCACTGGCAAATTTACGATTAAAAAAACCTTCTATATGCTTTTCCAAAAAAGTTTCCATTTTCGAAAACGACATCTTCATCGCCCCGTTACTTTTCGTAATTTTAATACTCCTATTATATGCAATATTATACATCAAGTCAAAGTAAATAAAGCATACGCTCTTGACAATTAAAGTGTATGATATATAATACTAATCAATAATAGTTTTCCGTTTTTTATTATCAGCTAAAGATTGGTAATTAAATTTGCCAACTATATATAATTTTTTATTATAGGAGAGATTAAGAATGGAATTAAAAGGATCAAAGACTGAACAAAATTTATTAGCAGCATTTTCCGGTGAATCCCAGGCACGCAATAAGTACACATTTTATGCAGCTCAGGCAAAAAAAGACGGCTATCAGCAAATAGCGCAGATTTTTGAAGAAACTGCAGGAAATGAAAAAGAACATGCTAAAATTTGGTTCAAACTGGTACACGGCATCGGTGATACATCCGAAAACTTAAAAGATGCCGCTGCCGGCGAAAATTACGAATGGACAAGCATGTACCCCGGTTTTGCCAAAATAGCCCATGAAGAAGGTTTCGAAAAAATTGCTAAACTTTTTGAAATGGTAGCTTCCATAGAAAAAGAACATGATGAAAGATATCAGCTTCTTTTAAGCAACATAAAAGAAGATACCGTCTTCAAGAAAAATGAAAAAGTGATTTGGATGTGTGCAAATTGCGGTTATGTATGCGAAGCTAAAAAGGCACCCCAAATTTGTCCGGTATGCGATCATCCTCAATCTTTCTTCCAGGTCAGAGCAACAAATTACTAAATAAGTGAACAGACCACCGTTTATTTGATAAAAACTGCCGTACTGCAGAGAATCATACAGTGCGGCAGTTTTTTATTGAGCATTTTTATTTTGATTTATATTTTAGATAAGGCTTGTTTAAAATCGGCCTCAATGTCTTCTATATCTTCAAGCCCGACACAAATTCTTATAAGATCATCATAAACACCTGCATTCATTTTCTGTTCATCACTATCCGCAGCATAAATTGTGGAAGCGGGATGAATGACCAAAGTCTTTGTATCGCCGATGTTTGCTGCATTCAGTGCGTATTTCAAATTATCTATCAATGCAAAGGCTTTTTCCTTTGTGCCGATTCTTATGGTCAATATGGCGCCATATTTATCAGCAAATTGTCTTTTTGCTATTTCATGATCGGGATTATCAGGTAGTCCCGGATAATTTACCGCTTTAATTGTATCGCAGGTCAACAGATATTTTGCCAGTTTATCAGCATTGCTGCACACTCTTTCCATTCTTAATGAAAGCGTATCAAGCCCTATATTTGTCAGATAAGCATTGAAAGGAGCCATACAGCTGCCTATATCCTTAAATAATCCCGCCCGCAGTTTCGCCAGATAACAAAACGGCCCAAACTTGGCAAAATCACCAAAATGCGCAAACTTTTCCTTGTTCCACTTAAAATGCCCGCTGTCGATAATTATTCCGCCTATTGAATTGCCGCCTCCGTTAATAAATTTTGAAACTGAATGGACAACAATATCAGCTCCATGTTTTAAAGGCTGTATCAAATAAGGCGTTGCGGCAGTATTATCAATCATCAACGGTATATTATACTCATGAGCCAGTCGGGCAAAAGCTCCAATATCCGGTACGTCGAGCTTAGGGTTGCCAATAGTTTCTAAAAATATGAGTCTGGTATTATCAGTGATACACTTTTCAATACAATCCGCCGTATTTTCTTTGGCATAAATCGTTTTTACTCCATATGCTGACAGTCCATTAAAAAATGAATAGGTTCCGCCGAAGATACCACTTCCCGAAACAATTTCATCTCCATTTCGCACTATATTCAAAACAGCAAGAGATATAGCCGCCATCCCCGATGAACAAGCTGCCGATCCAACTCCTCCTTCAAGCAATGTCATGCGGCGTTCAAAATAATCAATTGTTGGATTATTCACACGCGTATAGACAAATCCCGGTTTTTTTCCTGAAAAAATTTTTTCCATTTCATAGGCACTTTGATGATTAAATGCGGCAGACTGGTATATGGGTGGTGTTGTTGCCCCTGTTTCAGCGTTAGGGCCGACATTACCGTGTAAAAGCTTAGTAGTAAATTTCATCAAAGACCACCCTTTTCAACGAATATGGTGAATGTACCATCTTCATTGTCATTTACCTCAATAACTTTATGACCTTCATCTTTAAAACTGCGCGGAACATTTAATATAGGTTCCCCTTCATTCATCTTAATTCCCAGGATCTGCCCGTCTTCAAGATCCTCTATGCTCATCTTTGCTTTTACAAAAGTAACCGGACATACTACATCCGTTATATCTACAAAATCATCTGCTTTTATACTCATAATACTTCTTTTAGCTCCTTTTCCAATAAATGCCAGCCTACTCTGTCCAAAGTATTGGCAAATCGTTCCCCTTTTCTTGCATTTTCTTCAAAAAAGGTCAGTGTTGCGTCAATAATTTTATATAAAATATCAGTCGAAAAAATCAAGGGAAGCAATCTTTTGCCCACTGTTATCCTGTTTCCGTACAAACCACCGAATGAGACAATAAAACCAGGGTCTCCAGACCACGCAGAAGTTGGGCATACCTTCAAACATTTGCCGCAGTAAATGCACTTTTCCATATCAAAAGTTAAATTTTTATCCTTTTTATTGACCTCTATGGCCTTCCCTGGACAAATTATCTGGCAAAGACCGCAAAATGTACATACTTTATCATTCCACGCCGGTCTTACACCGCCCTTTATTCCCAAATCATTTTCTTCAGCCTTCAGACAGTTATTGCAGCATCCTGTAACACCAAATTTAAATTTATGCGGCAATTCCCTGCCACCGTAACGTTTTTCCAATTGTGCGGCCACATCCACTGTATCAATAAGGCCTGAAGGACATATTTTATTGCCCTGACACGCTGTTATCGTTCTTACTCTCGGGCCGCATACTCCCACCTGTACACCACCCTGAGCCAGTTCCTGCTTTACCTGATCTACATTATCAATATTTATAAAAGGTATCTCCACTCCCTGACGTGATGTCAGGTGTATATAACCGTGTCCATATTTTTCTGCAACTTCCTGAATTGTTTTCAGCTGCTGTGCAGTCAAATGCCCACCGACAGATTTAAGCCGCATAGAAAAATACCCTTTTTGTATCTGACGCATAAAGCCGCCTTTTTTAAGTTCCTTATAATCAACATTCCCCACTAACTTTTCCCCCTATAATATATTTATGGATTCCTCACTGGAAATCTTATTTTCTATTTTAAAACTTCTTAATATGGGGTCTTTCTCTGCCAAGGATAAAATCAAATAACTCATCAGCGGATCAAAAGCCAACCTTTTATCTTCCTCTGACGGTCTTGACGGAGATGACGGATGACTATGAAAATTACCGATCAATACATATCCATGCTTTCTCATATTTTTAACAGCTGCAAATTGTTCTTTGGCATCCATTGAAAAATGCTCCGGGCTGTGATCAAGATTAGTCAGAAAATATATTTTTTCAATAATACGTTTCTCATTTTTTATATATCCGCTAAGAAGGCCGCAGGCCTCTTCAGGCAGATTGCCGCGAGCGTATTCCACAATACTTTGAAATTGGTCTTTTTTTAAAATAATCATTATATCACCTTTTAAATTCGCATTGGGGCTGATCATAATCTATCAATTCCGTAATGGTAGGATGGTCACCGCACACACCGCATTTATGATTATGCGGAATTTTTATCTTTCTAAACTCCATATTGAGAGCATCATATGTCAATAAATAACTGTTCAGCAGGCTGCCAATACCCAAAACATATTTTATCGCCTCAGTGGCCTGAATGGTACCGATTATTCCTCCCATAACTCCAAGAACTCCAGCCTGTTTACATGTTGGAACAGCATCGGCGGGAGGCGGTGTCTGAAATACACAACGGTAGCAAGGCCCTTTTCCCGGAAGATAAGTCATAGTCTGCCCTTTAAAACGGATGATGCCCGCATGCGAAAAGGGTTTTTGCAGCATCACGCAGGCATCATTGATCAAAAATTTTGCCGGAAAATTATCAGTACCATCAATAATGAAGTCATAATCCTTATCTTTAATTATGTCTTTGATATTGGCAGCAGTTATTATTTCTTCATAGGTTGTCACATTTACGTCCGGATTCATTTTATTTATTGTTTCTCTGCCTGATTGCACTTTGGGTTTATCTACATCGTCGGTAAAGTGTATTATCTGGCGCTGCAGATTGGAAAGCTCTACCGTATCAAAATCAACAAGACCTATATTGCCTATTCCTGCCGCAGCCAAAAACATAGCTGCAGGTGCACCCAGCCCGCCTGTTCCTATAATGAGCACCTTAGATGACAGCAATTTTTTTTGTCCCTTGCCGCCTACTTCTTTTAAAATAATATGGCGTGAATAACGCTGCATTTGTTCGTTGGTAAGATTCATAAACTCCCACCACCCATAAAATAAAGATATTCGACTGTGTCGCCATCATTTACCAATTTGTCGGTGAAATCACTGCGATCAACAAATTCATCATTGATCTGGACAGTTACATATTCAGGAGTCTCTGCATGCGTAACAACAAGCAGTTCCTCAACAGTAACAGCCTTCTCCAAAGTAATTTTTTCTCCATTAACAGTTATTTTCATATTTTATCCTCCTAAGTATATTACCTGAAATACAAACAAAAAAGGCTAGGAAAGCAGACGGAAAACACATCTGATTTCCTAGCCTTTAGTTTTCTAATTAGCTGGAAAATAATTATATATAGGATATCATTACATTTAAGAACTGTCAATGTACTGCTTTAATGGTAAATCTCCTCATAAGGCAATCTTCAAGAATTTACCTGAACAAAACATTTTATTATAAATTATTTTAATTTCCCGTATTCATCATCAGGTACTGGTTCACACCATTCATTTGAAGTTTCTTCGCCCGAAACCTCAATAGCCAAATGAGCAAACCAGCTATTCGGCGACGCACCATGCCAGTGCTTTACATTCGCAGAAATGTGCACCACATCTCCCGGATGCAATTCCTGCGCTGCTTTGCCCCACTCCTGATAATAGCCTGTTCCTGCCGTAACAAGAAGAATTTGTCCGCCGCCAGATTTTGCATGATGTATATGCCACCAATTGCGGCACCCCGGTTCAAAAGTTACATTTCCTACAACTACCTGATCCAATGACAACATATTTAAATAACTCTGTCCTGTAAAATATTTTGCGTATGCATCGTTCTTTTTCCCTATTGGGAATATACTTAATTCTTTCATCATCAAATACCTCCTGAGCCAATATTAATATTCATCCTCATCAGTTGCCATACCTGATGATCAATAAAGTACGGTCTGAAAAATATAAATTCTTTTATTTCACCCTAAAAGAATATTTCTCACTCGCGTAATCCATGCCCCAACTTCATCTTCTCCTGTTTCCATATGGTTTCCGCCGCTGGAATCAAAACGAACTTCCATTTCTTGAGCAAATTCAGCTCCCTGGCAGGCTATTTTTATATCGTTAATAATATGCCCCGGCCAACCGCCGTTGGTAATGAAAGGGACTACTATTTTACCATTCCAGTCCCGGTTATCTAAAAACGAAGCTACGGCAGGAGCCATTGTATACCACCAGGTCGGCGTGCCTACCGCAATGATATCATAATTCTTCAGGTCGACTGCCATTGATTTTATTTCAGGCTTAAATCCACGATTGACCTCTTCTTTCCCCTGTTCTACAACATCCTCATAGCTTCCGCTGTAAGGCTTTACCATTTCTATGCGTGCAATCTCAGAAGCCGTGGCCTCTTGCAGCTGTTTTGCTATTTTTTCTGTATTTCCATTTGACCATGAATAATACACTACTATCATCTTACTCATATTTCTCTCCGTCTCATCAGTTTATTTTATACATTTTTTCCCATCTCATAGGCTTCCTGCATTGCTTTGGTGCCTTCAATATCGCCAATATTCCATGCGCCAACTCCGTAAATAACACCCTTTTCTCTGGCACCATCAAGACAGTCAGCAAATCCGCGAAAACATTCAATAGTCCGCTGCATCATCGAAATACTTGTATCTGCTGCCGCAATAATAAAATACAATTCTTTATTTCTGATTTCTGTGTAGCGTGCAACAGTTCGATCAATCAAAGTCTTCATCTGTGCATCCAATGTATAAAAATAAACAGGTGATGCCATAACAATGACATCAGCCGCAATCATCATCTCTAGAATTTCTGCCATATCATCCTGGTGAACGCATTTTCCTCTATCTCTGCATGCATAACAGGCAGTACAATAATTGATTTTCTTATCTCTAAGAAAAATTTTCTCAACTTCATTTTCTTCATCTCTTGCGCCTCGCACAAATTGGGCACAAAGGATATCTGAATTTCCTCCTCTGCGCGGGCTGGCAGATAAAACCAATACTTTTTTACACATATAATTCCTACTCTCACAAATATAATTTTACAGATTATCTCGACAATACAGCCGCTTTACAAGATTGCTCATACACCTGTAACTCCATATAGCATCTTCTCTGCAGAATTTCTATCACTCTTTCATGAATCCATCTACAATACGGCCAAGCACTTCTAAATCACCTTATAATGTGTCCATGTATCGCGCAGATAGCGTATCAAAAAAATTACTGCCTTGATCAGCCAGTCAATAAACATGGCTATCCAAGTACCGAACATTCCCATCCCAAAATCAATTGCAAGCACATAGGACAAAGCAATGCGGCTAAAAATCATGGAAAGTGTCCCTATTACCATTGGAAATTTTGCATCTCCCGCAGCACGGAATGCAACAGGCAGCGTGTACGCCAATGGCCAAATTAAAATTTCGATAAGAGCATGAGCCCAAACAATTTTATATGCCATCGCAGTAGCTTCCGAAGATAATCCATAAACATCCATAATTGCCGGCAGAAGTGCTATAACAACAGCACAGCTTACAATTTGGGCTGCATAAACAATCCCCATGATCTTTTTTGTATAATATCTTGCCTGTTCATAATCTCCGGCACCGACGCATCGTGCAATGACAACAGTCATTCCAAAACCAATCGCCATACCGGGTAAGGCTTCAAACATAACAATAGTGCCGCCGACGGCATTTGCAGCAATAGCAGCCGTACCGAAAGTAGCAACCAAGCTTAATACAACAATGCGTCCAAAATAAAAAAGTCCGTTTTCTAACCCATAGGGAATACCTATGCTGAGGATCTGCCTGATTAATTTTAAATTGCATTTATATTTCAACGTTCGCGCAAGATAAAGTGATTGACGCCGATCCATGGCAAATACCAGAACAATAACAGCAGCAGCAATACGAGCCAATAAAGTGGGAATAGCCACACCCTCCACGCCAAAATGAAATCCGTAAATAAGAACAGCGTTTCCTGCCGCATGGGCAATATTCATAGCAAGCATGATCAGCATGGGAAGTCTGGCGTTTCCCATGGTCCTGAAAATAGCGGCTCCGGCATTATACAATGCCAAAAAAGGAATAGAAAGTGCTGTAATCATGAGATAGCGTTCAGCATTATCTTCCACGGCAGCGGTTATCTGTCCAAAAATAACATGCAGTATAAAAGGTTTCAGCAAATATATACAGCACATAATCAGTAATGATGAAATACCGGCAAACCAGACCAACTGATTTGCCGTATTTCTTGCTTCATTTTCTTTTTGCGAGCCTAAATATTGCCCGGCCACCACCGCACCTCCGGTTGACAAAGCCGCGAAAAGACTGATTAAAAGAGCCATAACAAAATCGACAAGCGAAACCCCTGATACTGCCGCTTCTCCGACAGAAGCAGCCATGATCGAATCCGCCAGTCCTACAAGGTATTCGAGAAATTGTTCAATAATTATTGGCAAAAATAGTCTAAATATATCATGATTACTAAAAAATTTTGTTTTCATTAAAGTATGGTTGGTACTCCCTTCGGCAATTGATGAAAAATAGAGCAATTCATTCGTATTATTTCATGTCAGCTTCAAATTTGACTGCGTTTTATATATTTTGAAAACAAAACCTTTACTTTTTTATTTTAAGCACGGCACTGTACCCGGCAGACCGGATTAATCGATAGAAATCAGCTCATACTTATCATTGCCCATCTTCAGCTTGCGCATAGCATCTAGCTGATGCAAGCCATGCCGTGATTCCATACGTTCCACAAGATCATGTTTTTCATTTTCCGGTTTAGCATAGACCATATCTACCGATGCCTGATCAATCGCCAGAATATCGGTTGACACCAAAATCCCTATATCAGAAATTTTTGGTTCAGCTGCGCTCACTCCGGCGCAATCACAGTCCACCGACATGCGGCGCAGAACATTTATAAATATAATATGTTTGCCGAAATAATCCACCGTTGCTTTACCGGCATCAGCCATATTTTCCATAAACAATTCTTTCGTTACCATGGAATCACTCCAATCCTGAGCTTGTGGTGCCGTTGATTTTTTAAAACCGTGAACTTGGCGTTTACCGATCTTTCCATCCGCACAGCCAATAGCTATATTTTTAAGCGACCCGCCAAAGCCGCCCATGGCATGTCCTTTAAAATGAGTAAGCACAATCATTGAATCATAGTTTACAATATGCCCGCCCATTGATACTTCATTGAGATGAAGAGCATTTCGAACCGGCAGCATGACCGTGCCTTCTTCATCCATAATATCCACCGGACAAAAAGTCCAGCCATTAACATCCAATGTTTTACGGTGTTTTTCAGTTGTATCCCGATCACCCGTATACATAGTATTTGTTTCAACGATCGCGCTGTCAGGAATATGCGCTTGAAATGCTTTTACTATATCGCGCGGCAAAATATTCGGCCCATGCTGTTCACCTGTATGCAGCTTGATGGCAACTTTCCCATATATGCCTTCATTCATTTGGTCATACAAACGAACCAAATGGTCTGCATCAATCTGCTGCGTAAAATAAACTTTTGCTGTCGAACCGACTGTATTTCCACCTGTCACTTCCGTACTGCCGACAACCGGCGCCTGTGCCAATGATTTTTCCAATCCACCTAAACCTGAAAAAGCTGTCCCGACAGCTGCAGCACCAGCCAACTTCATAAACCCCCGCCTCGAAATCCCCATAACTAATACCCCCTGTTTTTATAAATTCTTTGATTTTACTGTGTATAAATTTATCGTATCACTTGGAGTTAACTCCATTGCAAGCATTTTTAAAAACAAAAATAGAAAAACCTTAAAAATCGTAAATTGCAATAGCAAATTGAACACTTTGGTAAAATGCCGATGATCTCAGGCAATATAAAGTTTATCGAGAAAAGCGTCGAACAATTCTTCCGGTGTCTGGTAGGCAAGTCGCTTGCGCGGACGGCTATTCAATTCATCGGCAAAATGTAATATATCTTCATAAGTATATTTCTCAATCGAAACGCCCTTTGGAATATATTGACGCAAGAAGCCGTTGTGCCGTTCATTTACTGGTCGCTCCCAAGAGGAGTAAGGATGTGCATAATAAACACTGGAACCCCAGGCTTCAATCTTGGAAAATTCCTCGAATTCAGAGCCATTATCGGTTGTAATGGTTTTGAAAACAGAACTGAAACGCTCACCATATTCAGCGTGTAGTTCTTTCATCGCAGCCATGACAGACTCACTGTTTTTACCAGGAATGCGAATAGCCAGGTAATTGTTTGTAACACGCTCAATCAGAGTTAAAACAGCAGCTTCTCTGCCTTTTTTTCTGCCAATCACCGTGTCAGCTTCCCAATGGCCGAATTCCGTGCGTAAATCTACGATGTCAGGACGTTCGTCAATGCTGCGACCTTTCAGACGTTTATGCTTTCGGGTTCCTTTTTTGTTTTGCTTTCGCTTTAGAATTTCAGGCAGCTCGAACAGCGATAGCGGCAAATTACCAGCAGCCATTTCGTTATATAGGGTCTTCGTGCATACCATTTCTTTATCAGCAAAGAGCTGGTGCAGGCGCGCATGACCGACGCAAGCGTCTAACGACCACTTTTTTGCCCTAACTTGCGCAACCACCCACTTAACAAAATCTGAGCAATGTGTGATATAATGCGGCCTTTTGCACTTCATTCGATTCATTTCATATACTGCAAGACCTCGTTTGGCGCTGTACTCCGGTGTACGTCCTCTATGGCTTTTGCGCAGCGGTGTACCGCGGCGCAATTCATACATGATAGTACTTGGCGAACAATTGATTTCTCGGGCGATTGCCCGCAGAGAGTATCCTTGCTTGTTTAGTTGCTGGATCGCTCCGCGTTCTTCCCGTCCCAAATGCTGACCACGTTTTCGTTCAGGGAATACTGTGATATAATTATGGCAGTCCATAGTGATTGTCTCCTCTTTGGTTAATGGTGCTGTGAGAACTCCATTTTACCATTTAAAGAAAAGTCACTGTGGACTTTTTGCTAACTGTTCATTTTCATTTTACAATCAACCAAACCTTAAAAATTTTGTATATCCTTTTAATTCGCCTTTTGACAATTACCCCCGCCCCCGTGCAATCATGCGGAGGATCTGCTTATATTCACCTACACACCCAAATTCTTGCAGAAGTCTTAATACTCTTCTATTTTATGCCTTCCAATGATTTGGAACAATTCGGATTTTGCATATTATCCATAAGAAAAACTTATCTATTTTGTCACAAAAGAAAAAGACCTGCCGCGGCAAGTCTTTCTATCAGCGCATCTCTATAATTTTAGAAAGCTTTATTGCATGCCTCTGCCAAGAAATTTTTTTTCAAAAGAACCGCGAAATTTTCCATATAATTTTTCACTGCATCCACCCGCCAAAATGCATAGTATTCGCGGCACACCGGCTTTCCATTCCAAATGATAGGAATATGACGGACCACCAATTCTTTATCTGTCGGCTCTTGAATGAACTCAAGCGGCATAAATCCTTTTCCCGACACCACCATTAAATGCGCTTCCTCCAAACTATCCGCAAAAACAAAATCACTTTTAACACCTATATATTCCCGATAAAAGGATTCTTCATGTGCTTCCTCTTCTTTAGAAGAAACAATGATGCATGGCAAATTTTTTAAATCTGCCATAGTAACCACTGCTAATTCGGCAAGAGAATTTTGTACCGCAAGCTCCGCATAAAATTTTTTTTTAGTCAGATAATAATTCACATATTGATTAGAAGGTGTGCGGCGAAGATCGCTGATCACTATATCGGCCTTTCCTGTACGTAAAAATTCATAGAGCTCCTCATGCGCACCATCCAGTGTCTGCAAAGCTACTTCCGGATATTTAACCCGAAATTCCGCTATTGACTGCCGCAGCTCATTTCCCCGATAATATTTCAAATAGCCGATTGCAAGATCATGTACCGCACCTTTCGCAATTTGAATCGTCTCCGCCCAAAGATGATCAAAATCATTCACCAGCACTAAACTCTTCTTATAAAAAAACTCTCCTGCCGGTGTCAAAAAGAATTTACGTTTTTTCCGTTCCAAAAGTTTCACGCCGAGCTCTCTCTCTAATGCTTGAATTTGCTGAGAGATCGCCGACTGGGAAATATAGCATTCTTCTGCCGCCTCTGTAAAATTCTGACAGCGTACAACTGCTTGAAAATATTTTATCTGCTTTATCAACAAAATCCACCTCCATGTCATATTCAGTATACGACCTGGATCACACTATAAGTCAATAGAATATTATATTTATTAAAAAATCAGCAGATCAATTCCGGCTCAAAAAGCAGTCGTGCCAGATGAATCCCATATTTTCCCCCTAAATTCAATCCGCGGATACAGTAATGACAATATGCCACTGCTTTCTCTGTGGTGATTTGGGAACAATATACTTCCATGATCTGTTTCTTTTCTTCTGCTGTATGCTCCTGAAACAATCCCTTTGCTCCCGCTAAGAAGCGTTTAGGCGCCAATTTGGGATTTCTCGGCGGCTGCGGCTGATAAAGAGAGTATCCACAAAATTTTGTTTGACTGTAATTTTCATCCAGCTCAACAATATTTATGTTCATGTGCCGCATAAGCGCCCGCACAGCATCCTGCTCTGCTTTATTTTCTTTTGACCGCCAGCAATCTTGTATTGTCATTTTTTCTCCGTGATAATTCGGATAAGGAAAACTCTTATCCTGTAAAATCAGTTCCCATATTGATAACCGTTTGATTTCAGGATAACGTTCTTCAAAAACAGCAGAACAATTATGGCAAATCGATATCATTGTACCTGCCGACGCATATTCTAAGAAATGAGGTATAGACTGCCATTCAGCTTGATACCATTGCGGCATTTTTTCTGTAAATTCTTTTACTTTATAGTTGGCCGTACAGCAACGAATAGATGATATAGCAAATTTATCTTTTACATAGGTCTGTACTTTTTTACTCAACGCAGGTTCTTCTTCAGTAAATACACAGCTTGCAACATAAAAATCATTTTTCATAACATGCGCGCCCCTTTGCACAATTCATTATGCTATTATTTTGTCCATCAAGAATTGATATTTTAAACTTTTCTGCTCTGTCTTTACAAATCATCATTATTATATATAATAATGATATATAAATATATCTAAATACAATATATATTATAAAAGGCGGTTTTGCAAGATGGACTTACAAGTCTTAAAATATTTTTCTGCAGTTTCCCATGAGGGGAGTTTCCTTCGTGCCTCACAAAAATTAAACTATGCTCAATCCAATCTCTCCACAAAAATTAAAAATTTAGAAAAAGAGTTTGCCGTTAAACTTTTTCATCGCACATCCCAAGGTGTAACATTAACAGAAAAAGGCGAGCTTTTATTGGCATACGCAGATAAACTTCTCCAACTTTCCTACGATACTGAAAATGCTATGCATTCCACAGACACAACTAAGCAGACGCTTTCTATCAGTACCATGGAGTCGGCTGCTGTCACGTTTGTACCGGATATTCTTATCAAATATCATCAAGCTAATCCTGAGATCGCTTTGACAATAAATACAGATATATCAAAACGTTCTCTTGCTAAACTTCTGGAGCATACTATTGATGGTGCCTTTGTTGCCGGAGCAACAAGGCATGAAAAATTATCCTCTGTCATTGTCAGGGATGAAGAACTGTCCCTGATTACAAATAACACGCTGAAGAACATTTCAACAAAACAGCTTCTTCAGCAGCCTCTTTTAGTATTTCCTCAAGGCTGTTCTTACCGGCAGATTTTAGAAAACTGGCTGGAAGATGAACAATTAGTTCCTGCCAGGATCATAGAATTCAATTCGTTGAGCGCTCTTTTTGCCAGCATCAGTGCGGGGCTTGGCATCGGTCTTTTTCCCAAAGATTCCGCAGATTCTTTCACAAGCGATCAGATTCTTTTTTGTCATGAAATTCCTGAAAAATATCGTTATATTTCCGTGAAATTTGTTTGGCGCAAAAAAAGCTGGATGAATCTTTCTTTGCAAAAATTCATCCAGCTCTTTTCCTAAAATCTTGTCTTTATTTTTTCTTTTCAGTATATATTACGATATATTACGGCGAAAAACATTCCATTTGGCAACAATAGTTTCAACTGTAATAAACAATACGGGAATCAAAAAAATGCCGATCGCCGTTGCGAAAATCATCCCGCCAACAACGGCAATTCCCATTCCGTTTCGCGCTCCTGCTCCAGCTCCTTCTGCCAAGGCCAACGGCATACAGCCAAAAATAAATGCAAATGAAGTCATCAGTATCGGCCGCAAGCGAAGTCCAGCAGCTGTGACCGCAGCACGGACAGGATCTATTCCTTTGTCAACGCGTACTTTGGCAAATTCAACAATCAAAATAGCATTTTTTGCTGCAAGACCAATAATCATGATAACCCCTATCTGCATATAAATACTATTTGGCTGCGCCATCACAAGTTCCGAAAACAATGCTCCAAAAATCCCCGTTGGTACTGTCAAAAGCACCGCATAAGGTATGCTCCACGATTCATAAAGTGCCGCAAGACACAAGAAGACAAATACAAATGCCAGTGCCAATATTTTAAAAGCAGCGTCACCGGATGCTTTCTCCTGCCTGCTTTGACCAGACCATTCTATATTGAATCCGACCGGCGCTATTTGCTGTACGACATCTTCCATGGCTTTCAGTGCCTGTCCTGACGAATAACCATCATTTGGATAACCCTGTATATTAATACTGCGGGCTCCGTTGAAGCGCGAAATAATCGAAGCCCCTGTGTTGATTTTTGTTTCTAGCAGTGTATCAAGAGGTACCATGGTGCCCTCGGCATTTTTTACAAAAATAAATTTAGCTGCTTCAAGTTCGCTGCGATAATTCTTATCCGCCTGCAATACCACTTTATAAGTATGTCCAAATTGATTGAAATCATTGATCTGCACACCGCCAAAATTAGCCTGTACCGCTGTAAATACATCAGCCAAATTGATACCAAGATCTTTGACTTTATCACGATCGATAACAAATTCTGCATTTGGTGAATTGATACTGAAAGTTGTTGAAACTTCACGAAGTTCCGGTCGTTGATTGGCTGTCTTGATAATTTGCTTTGTAATGCTGTCAAGCTCTTTATCCGTATGCCCTGACATATCCTGCAGCTGCAAAGAAAACCCGCTTATCATACCAAGTCCCGGTAAAGATGGCGGATTCATAGCAACCACCATCGCTTCAGGAATATTTTCTGCGCCTTCTTCATTGACTTTTGCGACCTGTGCATCCACCTTCAGCTTCACATCTTTTCGGTCCGCCCATGGTGCTAACGAAATAAACATCGTCCCCGCATTGGCTTTTTGGCCATTGGATAATGCATCAAAACCTATTATTTCCATGACATCTGTAACTCCGGAAGAGTCCATAATCTCATCTGCCAGCTTATGCATAGTTTCTGACGTAAGATTCATCGAAGTACCCTCCGGCAAATTAACTGCCGTCATAAAATATCCCTGATCCTCATCCGGCACGAAAGTAGACGGCACAATTTTATAAAGAGCTCCTATCCCTATAATCAATAAAATCAGAAACAATATACAATATTTTGTTTTGCTAATCATCCATATGACCTGTTTCAAATAACTGTGCTTCAACGCATCGAATCCATTGTTGAATTTGGCAAAAAACCGCGCCAGCCTATTGGTTTGTCCTGCTTGTATCCTAGTTTTTAACAGAAGGACACACAAAGAAGGGGTTAATGTTAATGCCACAAACGCCGATAAAGCCATTGATATAGCAATCGTCAGCGCAAATTGTTTATATAAAACTCCCATCATCCCACCAAGGAACGCAGCCGGAATAAAAACAGCTGCAAGAACAAAGGCGATCGCTACCACCGGGCCTTGCACCTCATCCATAGCCCGCTCTGTGGCTTCTCTCACTCCTATCCTATCTTCCTGCATATGATGCTCGACATTCTCTATCACGACTATGGCATCGTCAACAACCAGCCCAATAGCCAGTACCATAGCAAATAAGGTCAGTGTATTGATAGAAAAATCCAGTATGACAAATGCCGCGAGAGTTGCAATTAAGGATACTGGTATTGCAAGGACAGGGATAAGTGTAGCCCGCCAACTCTGTAAAAAAAGATAGACAATAATAATGACAAGAACCAATGCTTCGGCAAACGTGTGCAGTACCTCTTCAATAGAGGCATGAATATATCGCGTACTATCAACGACTTCTTTATATTCCATACCTGGGGGAAAATGTTTTTTTCCCTCTGTCATAATATCCTGTACTGCCTTTACCGTCTGCATGGCATTGGCATCGTTTGTCAGTGAAACCCCAAAGCTAAAAGCTTCTTTCCCATTTTGATAAGCACTAAATGTATTTTCTTTGGCACCGGTCACAATTCGTGCCACATCTTTGAGCCTAACAAAAGATCCATCGCCCTGTGCTTCCACTACTACATTTTCAAAATCTTTTATCGTCTTCAAACGTCCTTTTATTTTTCCGATATATTGTTTTTCTTGATGCTTTGATGCCGGCATCTGACCGATTGCACCCGCCGGAGCTTGAATATTTTGTTCTTTAATAGCCGACGTAACATCAGCCACAGTCAAACCGTACATTGCAAGCTTATCGGGATTAAGCCAGACACGCATGGCATAATCTGCACCATAGGATGCGACATTTCCCACACCCGTGACTCGTTTGATTTTATCTAAAAGATATAAATCTGCATAATTCTTTAAAAAAACACTGTCATATGTGCCTTTCGGTGAATAAAGCGATATCATTAATGCCATATCGGATGATGATTTTCGAGTAGTCACACCGACAGATTGTACTTCGCCTGGTAAACTTGCATCAGCAGCCGCCACATTATTTTGGGTTTTAACAGCATCCATATCACCGTCTGTGCCCAATTTAAACACTACCTCAAGACTATATGCTCCGGAAGCGTCAGAATTTGAACTCATATAGTCCATCCCCTGGACACCATTGATTTCAGACTCAATTGTCTGTGCCACTGTTTCATTAACGACAGAAGCATCCGCACCTGTATAATTTGTTGACACTGTAACCGTAGGCGGTGAAATTTCCGGATATTGAGCCACAGGCAATTGTATAGCTGCAATTCCTCCAAGAATAACCATAATCAATGCTATAACAATTGCAAAAACAGGACGCTTGATAAAAAATCGTGACAAGCTAATCTCCCCTTTATGAATCCATATTTGTCTCTGTATCTTCTGTAAGTGAAAAACCCATTTCTTCCGGGGTGACCGCACTTGCCTCGACGTTCGTACCGTCCTGTATCTTTACAAGACCTTCGACAATAATTTGATCTTCAGCTTTTATTCCCTCTTCAATAATATAGTAACTGCCGACTTTATCACCAAGTTTCACTTCCCGTGCCTCCGCTTCACCATTGTTATTGACAATATTGACAAATGCTTTATCAAGAAGCTGCTGCACAGCACGCTGCGGTACCAAAATTGCATTTGGTACAACAGGGCCACTTATCCGGACACGTGCAAACATCCCAGGCAGTAAATCATTATCAGGATTCGGAAAGAGTGCCTTAACCGTAAGAGATCCTGTATTTTCTGTAAGTGAACGATCAACGGCAAAGATACTGCCTGGCAATGGATATTCTTTTCCATTGCTCAATATAAGATTTACCGTTTTATTTTCGCCTTCATCATTCCATTCTGAAATTGTTTTAAGATATTCATTTTCACTGATATTAAACTGCACATTAGTCGGATCGCTCGTCCCTACCGTAGCAAGCGTCGTTGAACCAGCTGCCGCATATGTCCCCGCCGGAACATCTTTAAGATCCAGTCTCCCCGATGTCGGAGCATAAACCACTGTGTCATCAAGATCTTCCTGCGCTTTTTTTACGAGCGCTTCATTTGCTGCAACAACGGCATTATTTTGACGAACCTGTGACTGCTGCGTTGTCACCTTTTGCTCAGATACAGCACTTGAAGCCAATAATTTTTCATCCCGCGCTAAATCTATTTCCGCATTATGAAGAATTGCCTTAGATTGTTCCAAAGCAGCTCTGGCTGAAAGAAGCGCCGATTCATATTGTCGGGAATCTATTTTATAAAGTGCCTGGCCTTGTCTAACATATTGTCCGCCTTTAACATACTTTTCCTTAATCTTACCTGATATATTCGACTGAATCTTTATCTCATCTTCTGCTTTGACCGTGCCGACATATTTATAAGAAAGCGATATATCTTGCTGCAATGGATGCATAATTTTTACTTTTACTTTTTTTTCATCTGCATGTATTGTATTATCATTGCTATGATAAAAAAATATTACACCCGATAACCCCAAAATTAATATTGAGGCAATTAAGATACGATGATTTTTTATGATTTTTCCAAGTAACAAATTCTATTCTCCTTTGAAATATTTCTTTTTTTCAACCAGATTTCATGATAAACTATCCACTAACAGGACAGTCAACAAGGAGCTGAAAAATTTTGCAAAAAGCATATTTATCTACCGGCGAGTTTGCTAAAATTTGCAATATAAATAAAAAGAGGGGCTGTGAAATAACACTCCTATAAAAACAAAAGAGGATCGCTTGCTCGAAAGAGCCGGTGATCCTCTTTTTGTGGTAAAATTTTACGTGTCTAATGAAAAATTCAACCATCAATTATTTTAAAACAAAACAGGCAGTTTTGCCACTATTTATTTCGGATTTTCTGGATATTTGTGATCCTGTGCTGGTTTTCGACAGATTCATGGGGGGAATCGACTTGGAGAAGTACCTGAAAAATGTTCCGGAACACGTTACCGGACGCATCAGATACAACCCGACCAGCATGTTGAAAACAATCTTATTTGGATTTATGACAAATGGATATATATCGCTACGTGAGCTCGAAGATAGCTGTAAAGTCAATCTTCGCTTTATGTATCTCATGGAACGCGAGACTCCATCTTATCGCACGTTCGGCTATTTTATCGAAACTATGCTCAAACCATCGGTTGAGGAATTGTTCAGCGAGATCAACAATAAAATTTTTGCCAAAGATCATGTGGATTTGAGCCATCTGTATATTGACGGTTCGAAATTTGAGGCAAATGCTAATAAATATAGCTGGGTATGGAAGAAAGCGACTGAAAAATCTAGATATAGACTTTTTGAAAAAGTCACGGGATTACTCGATGAAATCAACGACGATCTTGCCAGCTTTGGCATCAAAATTGATACGAATTCCGAATACGTTCCTGAGTACCTAAGTGAAGTAACGGATCGGTATGCCAAAATCTATGAAATAGATGAAACAAAATTTGTCCATGGAAAAGGCCATCGAAAAACACCCCGGCAGCGCTATTACGAACGGCTTCAGGAATATACAGCGAAACTCAAAGAATATGTTGAAAAGATAACCATTTGTGGTCCAGACCGGAACAGTTATTCCAAAACAGATCACTGTGCGACATTCATGCGGATCAAGACAGATTATATGGGCAACGACCAGCTCCTGCCAGCCTACAACATTCAATTTGGTATTGCAGATGAATACATAGCTGTAGCTGATGTAAATCAATACCGTGCAGACATGGATTGTTTTGTTCCCTTACTGGAGAAATTTCATAATACCTACGGATTTTATCCAAAGTATCCAGTTGCTGATGCAGGATATGGTTCATACAACAATTATATTTACTGTGAGCAACACGGTATGGAAAAGTATATGAAATTTACTATGTACAAGAAAGAAACTACTGACGCAAAGTATCGAGATAATCCGTTTCGGGCAGTGAATTTCAAGATTGACGAAAAAGGCACACTGCGCTGTCCGGCCGGACAGGCATTTCACCTTCAATACAGACGAAATGTAAAAGGGAATCGATACGGACGTCAGGAAGAAGTTTACCAGTGTGAAAATTGCAGGGATTGTCCGTATGCCTCCGAGTGCAAGAAGACGGATAAAAACAGGACGATTCGTCTTAACCAGGAACTAACCTCTATACACCAAGAAGTTGTGGATAACCTAGAAAGCATTCAAGGAGCGCTTCTTCGTATGAATCGCTCGATTCAATCTGAAGGTACTTTTGGGATTATGAAAAATAACCGCTGGTACAAAAGAATTGTTCGAAAAGGCATGGAACAGGTACGTTTAGAGATTTTCCTGGTTTCCATTGGGCACAATCTTTATAAATACCACAATAAAAAACTACGCTTGAAGAAAGCCGCATAAACTGTAGAAAAGCAGTTTTTATGGGGAAAGGGGTTGTATGCCCTTTTTTCAGTAATTGCCTGCTTGTTGCCTCAAATTGTATAGAAAAAGAGGCTGTGGACAAAATGATTTCTCATTTTGTCACAGCCCCCATTTTTCGACCAGATATTATTGGCAAAAATGGGTACCATTTTTACTCCTATGGACAATTATATATATTCTATGTCATTCGGGCTTTACGGGAAATAGGGCTGTCTATAAAAGAAATTAAGGACTATATAGATAATCGCACCCCGGAAAATCTGCGTGATCTCCTGAAGCTGCAAAGAAAATACCTGCAAAAAGAAATTCAGCATAAACAAAGACTTAACCTCTTGATAAAGAATAAGCTGCAGCTTCTCAAAGAATCGGAGCAGCTTATAATGAACAATGTCAGACTGCAGCATCTTCCGTCTTCAAAATTATTGCTAAGTGAAAATTTCCATGATGAACATGATGAAGCCACCCAGCATCGCATAGTGCAGCAGCATATAAACTACTGTCTTCAACATAACCTTAATGTAGGATACCAGCTTGGCGCTATGGTCGCCAAGGAAGATATTTTATCCGGAGATTTTCAAAATTACAGCTATTGCTTTACTAAAACTTCCCTTTCCATTAAAGGAGCGGCTCCTGCCTGCGCACAGCGCTTCACTCAGCCGGCAGGATTATATGCTGTTGGTTATTTTCATGGTTCTTATTCCAATAATTACAATGGAGCATATGCAAAAATTTTAAAATTTTTGGAAACCCAGCATTATAAAATCGACGCATTTTCATATGAGGAATCTTTGCTTGATGAAATCAGTATGAATACTGCCGACAACTATGTCACTAGAATAGCCGTAAAGATAAAAACATAACTTTTACATTGGAAGCCCTATGAATTCTAAATTGATCAAATCTGCCCGATATTTTTGTATCTGCCCGCACTTTTCCTGAAAATTTCTCACTCTGCCATCAAAATCAGAAAGGTGAAAATATGAAATTAACAGTACTCGTTGACAACAACACGCTTATTGATCATTATTTTTTAGGCGAACCGGCAGTCTCTTATTATATTGAAGATGAAAATATGAAATTATTATTTGACGTCGGATACACTGATATTTTTTTAAAAAATGCTCAAAAAATGCATATTGCTTTAAATGATATCAGCACAATCGTTATCTCACATGGGCACAATGATCATACCGGTGGTCTGCCTTATTTAATACGACACTGTGCAGATGCCTATACAGAACATGGTAAATACAATAAACCTGAACTTATCGCTCACCCATTGGCTTTCTGTGATAAATACGAAGACAAAAATGAAATAGGCTCACTGATAAAAGAAGATATTTTGAAACGATATTTCAGATTAGTATTGAGCAAATCAGAAATTTGGCTTACGAATAATTTAGTTTTTCTTGGAGAAATAGAAAGAAAAAACGATTTTGAAAACAAAAAGCCAATTGGAAAATTCAGAAATAAAGATCGCGATTTTGATGACTTTCTGTTGGATGATTCTGCTCTGGTATATAAAGCATCCAAGGGCTTAGTCATTATTGCAGGGTGCGCGCATTCAGGTATTTGCAATATTGTGGAAAAAGCAAAAAGTATTTGCCATGATACCAGAATTATTGACATTATTGGCGGATTTCACTTGCTTGGTCCAAGTGAAGAATTACTTCAAAAAACATGTCTGTATATGAAGCAAAATAAAATACAGCATATATCGCCTTGCCATTGCACAGATTTGCAATCAAAAATTGAATTATCCCGAAATTTTCGTATACAAGAAGTCGGTGTGGGACTAACAATAGAATATGTATAAATATACACTGAATGCAAAAATTGATTTAGGAACCCTTACTATTTGGCTATTATTATATTTATTTAAAAATATTTACAGTGTTTTTCATCTAAAGGAATATCATGTTCTAGTCCAATAATTTTTGGCCACAGACCTGCATTATCAATAATAAATCCCATGATTATTCCCATATGGCTGTGCAGATGCCTATGCTGAGCAAGAATAAGTGTAAATCTTGTATATTCACATCCAGCAGGTTTTTTCAGCAGATCGTCATCGTGCAACTGCTGCAGATAATCTGTTATCTTTTTTTAATAACGATGTAATAATTTGCCAGCTCATTTCTGGTCAAAATTTTTTTTGATGCTACATCAAGATTATTTAAATCTGGAACATGAAACAGAGGTTCCGTAAAATTTTCATCATATGGATTGATAAACCAAGAATCCAGCGAATGAATCATGTGATAAACATGCTTCCACATTGGCATATGGCAATACTTTTTATTCCACAAAGCATCCGGAATACACTCAATCACATTCTGTACTTCCCACAAAGCCCGCCTTGTCTGGTCATTGATGATATCGACGCAGCTGTCTTGTTTCATAGTTTTTTCTCCCTTAGCAGCCTAACGTATTGTAAAGTTAAATGAAAGTTGAGGACTCGTCAGCCCTTCTGGTACAATAGTTTTATCACAAACACTGTACCTCCCGAAAGGAGACGAGTCCTCATGACAAAATCATATCAGATTTGCTGTCCAAAATGCAACAACCATCAAAACTTTTATCGTTATGGCAAAGATAAAGATGCAAACCAAAAATATCTTTGCCGTGTATGCGGGCATCAATTTGTACCATATGCCAATACAACCGGCAAATCAGGAAGGCCACGCATACGTTCTTACCCAATTTGCCCTATCTGCGGGAAGGCCATGTTTCTTCATCATGAACACAAATATTATTCAAACTACCAATGTGGTGACAAGAAATGCGGTCATTCCCTTTTTGTCCCAAAACAAGCTGCTATTACAGCACCTTCCATGTCGAAATTGTCAGGAAAAACCAACTTCAAGCGAATGCGTTATCCTATGCATGTTATTCTGACAGCATTGTCAATGTTTTATTTAGGCAAGAATTCTTTCCGCAATATTGCTCTTATTATGCGTACGGTCATGAATATTCAGCTTTCTCACACCACCATCAGCAACTGGTGTACGAAATTTGCCCCTTTGTTTCACAACATTGCACTTGAATTGATACCAACGCTCAATTTCGACTCCGATGAATGGCACGCGGACGAAACCGTGGTGAAAATCCGTGGCATGAAATATTATCTTTGGTTAATTGTGGACAGCGAAACACGTTTTGTCCTCGGCTTTCATCTTTCCAAACACCGGGATAGTCCTCAGGCTTTTTCCTTGCTTAATTCCGTTAAGCACCTTGGCAAACCCAGAGCCATTGTAACCGACCGTTACAGTGCCTACAAAGTTCCTGTAAAAGCAGTGCTGAATGCCAAACATATCCGTGTCCACAGCTTCAGTGACGATATCACCAACAACCTGATCGAATGCTTTAACAAGCAGTTCAAAGCATGGTATAAAACCAAACAGGGATTTTCTTCTTTCAATTCCGCCAACAACCTTATCGCGGTTTTTCTCTTTTTTTACAATTTTGTCCGGCCTCATTCCGCTCTTAACAGTTTGACTCCGGCACAAGTTGCAGGGCTCAATCTTTCTGCCAGAAGTAAACACAAGCTTTTGTTCGTTGCTTGAAGTATTTGGCTGTTTCTGTTTGTTAATCTTTCATGTTTACTTTACAAAGCCCAGCCTAATTTCGTTTATAAAGCACTAGCTCATTCTTTCACCATATATCGCAATGATGTTTAAACAACAAAACTTATAGAAAAATATACTAATACTCATTTTTGGGGAATATATTTTTGCTCAGCCACATCACGCCTTTTCGCTGACAGTGAGTTAATCCGCAGACACAGCAGATGAATCTTTGGAACTACTTCGCAATGGAAATGATAGTCGGCTTTGCCTTCCTTCACTCCGTATTGGGTCAGCATCGTCTGCAATGCCATAGTTTTTCTTTCTTCTGGAACATACTCGATTATCCCTGTTCCCATAACAGATTCAAACTCCATCGTACATTCACATTCACCGACCTGCGGACCAGTAACAATGCTGCAAATATTTTCCATAACAAAGCTGACCTTGTTATTTCTCCTGATGAGATCATGTTTCTTGCCTACTTTGGCACCATGGAAATATATATTTATCTCATCAGCCTTGACTTCCAAGCCAAAGGTCATAGGAACCACATAAGGATATTCTTCATCGTGAAATGCTACGTGACATACTTTACAATCTTTCATTATTCTTATAATATCGTTCAAATCAGTAATTTCTCTATCTATCCTTCTCACTTTGCAGTTCCTCCTTACTCCCAAAATACAGCATTATCTTTTTCACTTGATTGAAGCGAAAAGACAGCATCCAATCTGTCTAATATAATTGTATCATGGTCTTATTAAATATTTTAGTTATGTATTTCATCACAGTGATCATGTTATACTGGCTGCTGAAATTATATATTACCATTATTAGTTATGGAAAAACGGAATTTCCAACATGTCATAAAGATTTTTATATATAAAAGCAAAACGCTTCTGTCCGATAAATTCGGGAAGCAGAAGCGTTTTTATTATATTTTCTTATTTTGCCATTAAGGCAGCAATTTTATTAGCAATGTCAGCAGGATTTTCAGGCAATATGCCTTCTATTAGAAGTGCCTGTGTATATAATAACTCACAATAATTTTTGAATTCATCGTTTTCCTTGCCAAGATTATGCACTGCCTGCAAACGTTCAAAAAGTTCATGATGCGGATTTATTTCCAAAATACGTTTTGCCTTAAACATCGGATTACTGGCGTCAGCGAATGCCTGTTCCATCGTGAAGCTTGGTCCCTGTTCATCTGCAACAAGACATACGGCACTTGATTTTAATCTGTTGCTTATTTTGACATCAGCAATTTTTTCACCGAGACTTTCCTTGATATCTTTGATAAGATCTTCATTTTTCTTGGTGATATCTTCCGTTTCCTTCTTTGTTTGCTGAGATTCTACATCATCCAGGTCCAGATCACCGCGGCTTATTGAGTGGAATTGTTTACCATCATATTCACGCAGTGCTTCAATGGCAAATTCATCAACATTGTCAAGCAAATAGAGAACTTCTATATTTTTTTCACGCAAAAGTTCCATTTGCGGCAGACTGTCTATAGCCTTACGATCCTTACCTGCAGCATAATAAATCTTTTTCTGGCTTTCCGGCATGCGATCAATATATTCTTTAAGAGAACTTAATCCTTTATCCCCATTAGAAGTCGCAAAAAGCAATAGATCTTTGAGTTTGCTTATGGTATCATTGCCGCTGTACATGCTTCCATATACGCCTATTTTCAGCGATTTGCCATATTCAGCCCAGAATTTTTCAAATTTTTCACGATTATTTTTAAGCATTCGTTCCAATGTTTTTAAAATGCTGTTTTCTAAATTGCGGCCGATTATTTTCAGTTCGCGGCTCTGCTGCAGCAATTCACGGGAAATATTTAAAGAAAAATCAGGGGAATCAACAAGCCCTTTGACAAAGCGCAGATACTCCGGTAAAAGATCCTTGCAGTTATCCATAATGAAGACATGGCGCGAGTATAACTGCAAACCGGGCTGATAATCAGTATGATATAGATTGAAAGGTGCATGTGAAGGAAAGAAGAGCAGCGACGTATATTCTATAGTCCCTTCAGCTTTATTATGCAGTACTTCCATCGGTTCTTCCCAATCGTGGAAAAGATTTTTATAAAACTCATTATATTCTTCGTTCTTTATTTCTGACTTATTTTTAGCCCAGAGCGGCTGCATAGAATTTAAGGTGCGTATTTCATCATGCTTAACTTTTTCCGCTCCTTCTATTTCCTTACCGTCTTTATCTTTTGGTGTTTCTTCGACAACAAAATTCATTTTTATAGGATAGCGCACATAGTCTGAGTATTTTTTGATAAGGCTGTCTATTTTATAAGTATCAGTAAAGTTTTCTTCAGCCTTTTCACCATAAAATTCAGGCAGCAGCGTAAGTGTAATTATTGTTCCACGTTTTTCCTTATCACACTCTTCGATCGTATATGATCCGTCACCGGCAGATTCCCATTTGTAAGCTTGTTTTTGTCCGGCTTTGCGCGTAACCACAGTTATTTTTTCAGCTACCATAAACGCAGAATAAAAACCCACACCAAATTGACCGATAAGTTCCTTACCTGAGACAGCAGAATTAGTTTCCTTCGCTTCCATCATTTTCTGCAGAAAGACCTTGGTGCCAGACTTGGCTATCGTACCAATGTTTTCAATGAGTTCCTCCTTGTCCATCCCTATACCGTTATCGGCAATAGATAGTGTATGCGACTTTTCATCAGGTACCAGGAAAATCTCATAGCTGTCATCACCTTCAAGTAAATCTTTATTGGTGAGACTTTCAAAGTGAATTTTATCAATGGCATCAGATGCATTGGATGTCAGTTCGCGTAAAAATATTTCCCGATTTGTATAAATTGAGTGGATCATCAGATCAAGCAGCTGTTTAGTCTCTGCTTGAAATTCATGCGTTTCTTTAGACATAATTCAAACCCCTTCATCGTTTATTGCTTTGTTAGCACTCATTAGCAGTGAGTGCTAAAAGTTACTTTTACTATACAACGCTTTGAAAAAAAAATCAATACTTTCGATAAACTTCATCATTTTGAATATTGGACAGGTTTTATTTTAACCGCTGTACAGCATGCAGATATATAAAATACATGATCTGCCTCCTAACTAAAGAATATCATGCAAAATTGACCAGCAGCACAATATTTCGCCTCTTTCTGACCGGTGCAAAAGCTGTTATATGCGATTTTCTGGTGAAAGCAATCCTAAATGAACAATACATATTTGCTATTATTAGTAATATCAATTATAATGTATATGAATTTACTTATATTTGATATTTTTGGTAAAAAGGGGTTTTATTCCGGTTGGATTTATTCTATAAAATCAGTCGAACCGCTGTAAATAACAGCTTCAAATAAAAAACCCTATTTGTTTTGCACAGACAAAATGAAAGTGCCTATGTACAGGGGGAAAAAATGAAAAACCGCGGTTTTGAAATAGTAAGCGTTTATGAAGGAAATAATATTATTCTGCCTGAACGAAAAACAGATAAAAGTGCAGGATATGATATAGCCTGCGCAGAAGATGCGATTTTAAAAGCGGGAAAAGTAACTCTCATTCCCACAGGTCTCAAAGCATATATGAATGATGATGAGTACCTTGGTATTCACATCAGATCAAGCATAGCTTTGAAAAATTCTCTTTCCTTCATTAACGGACAGGGTATTATTGATGCTGACTATTACAATAATGCCAACAATGAGGGACATATCATGCTGGCTGTTTTTAATCATGCCTCAACAGATTTTTCTGTAAAAAAGGGAACACGTCTGGCTCAGGGAATTTTCTATAAATATCTTATGACCGATGGGGACAGCAATGATAAGGGACTTGTCCGTCATGGCGGCATGGGTTCCACGGGGGTCTGATCAATGGAAGATATGGACCTATTTTCTATTGCCGCCCAGAATACAAACAACAGCATGAAGAATGCTGTTCCTCTGGCTGTGAGGATGCGCCCGCAAAATTTTGATGAGTTTGCGGGACAGGACCATGTTCTCGGTAAAGGACGTTTTTTGCGTACATTGATTGAAAAGGACAGTATTCCTTCATTGATTCTGTTTGGTCCGCCCGGTACAGGAAAAACTACTTTATCTCAAATGATAGCCTCAATGACCAAGAGCGATTTCAAACAATTGAACGCTGTTTCCTCCGGTATCGCAGACATTCGTAAAATTGTTGATGAAGCTGAACAACAGAGAAAATTTTATCAAAGACGTACGATAATTTTTATTGACGAAATACACCGTTTTAACAAGGGACAGCAGGATGTTCTTCTGCCCTATGTCGAAGATGGCCGCCTTATCCTCATAGGTGCCACTACAGAAAATCCGTATTTTGAAGTAAATCATGCACTGCTGTCCCGTGTACGCGTGATCAGGCTGAATGCCTTGACCGATTCACAAATGCTAAAAATAATGAGGCAGGCATTGACAGATACCAAAAACGGTCTTGGCAGTATGAATATTTCCTGTTCGGACAGCCAGTTGCATACTATAGCACAGCTTTCCTCCGGTGACGCACGTGTGGCACTTAATCTGCTTGAACAGTCCGCACTGATGGCCGCCGCTGCCGAAACTGATATTACCGAAAAAATTCTGCAGGAAATATCTGGCGAAAAAATCCAATCATATGACAAAAACGGTGATAATCATTACGATACAGTGTCAGCCTTTATAAAAAGTATGCGCGGCAGCGACCCCGATGCCGCAATTTATTATCTGGCAAAAATGCTTGAATCAGGAGAAAATGCCAATTTTATCGCTCGCAGGATAGCGATATGTGCATCTGAGGATGTAGGCAACGCAGATCCGATGGCTTTAGTGCTGGCAATGGCAGCTGTACAGTCTGTGCAGTTTGTAGGAATGCCGGAAGCCCGTCTGCCTCTTGCTCAGGCCGTAACCTATATAGCATCGGCACCAAAGAGCAATTCTTCATATCTTGCGATAGACAAAGCTATTGCGGATGTTCGAAATCTGCAGTGCGGCGACATACCGGCACACCTGAAGGACGCTCATTATAAGGGTGCACAAAAGCTTGGTCATGGCACAGGCTATAAATATCCCCATGATTACGCTGATCATTTTGTAAAACAGCAATATATGCCGTCCGGGCTTATCGGCACAAAATATTATGAACCAAGCAGTAACGGCAGAGAAAAGATTATAAAAGAATATTTGCAAGAACATCAAAATTTTTTACACAAATAATACGCTAACTGTTATAATATAGTAAACTTATAATATTAGCAGGATTTCTATTTTAGTTGCAATCTTCATCTTCAATAGGATATGAATGGAGGAAATATATATGAAATTGTCGACAAGAGGTCGCTATGGTGTCACTGCCATGTATGAATTGGCATTGAATTATGGCCAGGGACCTTTATCATTGCGCACTATCGCTGCAAAGCAGGATATCTCCGATAATTATCTGGAGCAGCTTATCTGCGCGCTCAGAAATGCCGGTCTTGTCAAGAGTACTCGTGGCGCACAGGGAGGATATGTATTGACAAGGGATCCCGCCGATATCACTATAGGCGATATTATCACTATCATGGAAGGACCTATTGCCTTGGTAGATTGTCTTCTGAATGAAGCGGATTCCAGCAGCCAGATTTGTAAAAAAGCAGATAAATGTGTAACCCGCGGAGTATGGGAGCGGGTGTGTCAAAGCATCAGCGAGGTTTTGGACTCGATTACTCTGGCTGATTTATGTGAAAATGGCAAGAAAGCCTCTATGTTAAACAGTATGGTGGAGGCATGAACCTTTTCTGATTCAGCACATGGTTATCGGGATGGAGGGACATGGAATATTTCCTGTTCTCCATCCCTTATTAATTTATTGCAAGGTGAGATAATAGTGGAAAAGAAAAAAGTTGCCGTTGCTATGAGCGGCGGTGTAGACAGCTCTACGACAGCTGCTATTTTATTGGACAAGGGTTATGACGTTTTTGGCGTTACCATGGTTTTAAGTGATGAAGGCCGCGGTTTTTCCAAAGAAGACAGCTACGATCAGCTCAGTTCTGTAAAGGATGCACGCATAGTCTGCAATCTGCTTAATATTAAGCATTATGTTATGGATTTCAAGGACATATTTAAAAAAGAAGTATCTGATTATTTCATAGATGAATATATGTCAGCGCATACCCCCAACCCCTGTGTCCGCTGCAATCATTGCATAAAATTCGGCAGACTTCTGAACGAATGCATGAAACTCGGCGCTGATTATATGGCCACAGGGCATTATGTTACCATAGAAAAAAACGAAAAAGAACGTTATCTGATCAAACGTGCCGCTGACACTCACAAAGATCAGTCGTATGTGCTCTATCATTTGGGTCAGGAAGCTCTCAGTCACATAATCTTCCCTCTGAGCAGCTACACTAAAACGCAGACTCGGGAAATGGCTAAAAAATATAATCTGCCTGTAGCAAATAAAAAGGAAAGCCAGGAAATATGTTTTATTCCCAATGACGATTATAAAGCATATCTTCAAAATCATTCGCAAATGCATTTCAAAGCTGGCAATATAGTCGATGTTGATGGTAATATATTAGGGCGTCACAACGGCTTATCGTTGTATACCGTAGGCCAGCGAAAGGGACTTGGAATCGCCGCAGCTGAACCTTTGTATGTAATCCAGCTCAACAGCGATAAAAATGAAGTTGTCGTCGGAAGCAACAAAGATGTTTTTTCCTCAGGGCTTATGGCCAAAAAACTGAATTGGATCCCTTTTGATAATATAGAGGGGCCTCTTGAAACATATGCGCAGATTCGCTATGGAAAGAATGTGTGCCAGGCGACAGTTTATCCGCTGGAAAATAATACGGCAAAAGTTATTTTTAAAGAACCGCAGCGTGCTGTAACACCGGGACAGTCAGTAGTTTTTTATGATGACAATATTCTTTTAGGCGGCGGCATAATAACAGAACCACTTAAATGAACTTCTTCACGACAGCCATAATAAACGAATTCTTGACATTTCTTTTCTTTGCTTCTATACTTGGAGCAGGCAGCGGCGCTTATCATATATGATAGGTGCCGTTTTTAGTATAATATGGAAATCTGAGGTGAAAAAAATATGTTTGAAAAAATTTTTTCGGCAAAAGAACATCAGACTACGTCTTGGAGCGGCGGATCCACCACCCAATTGTACATTTCCCCCAACAATTCACATTACGAAGCCAGAGACTTCAAGCTGCGCTTAAGCTCGGCAACAGTAGATGCGGATGTATCCACCTTTACCGAACTGATTGGTATAGACCGCATTTTGATGAGTCTGGATAATGAAATCTCACTTATACACAATAACCGGAAAGAGATAAAATTAAAACCTTTTACTGCCCACTTTTTCAGCGGAGCCGATAAGACCATAAGCAAAGGCCGCTGCACCGATTTTAACGTGATGCTTAAACAAAACTCTTATAAAAATGCAGATCTTTTTACCATTGCTGATCCTCATTTTAGTTTAGAAGCTGATAATGCTTGTTACATATATATAGCAGACGGTGCATATGAAATTTTATGCGGTCAAAAAAGTTTTACACTGCATAAAGGAGAATTGCTGTATTTAAATAATTTTCCTGCGTGCAAATTAAAAAAAATTATAGATCACTCAAGAGCTGTTATTTGTAAAATCAACTGGTGATTTTTTCAAAATAGACTTAAAAATAAATTATGCAGCAGTATAGTATATGCAGTATAATATATTGAGTATTAATACTGATACATGAATTATACTATTAATAAAAGGAGGATAAATATATGGGAAAAAATATTGAAACATTTGAGCAACTTACTAACATGTTAAAATTTATTGCTGATACGTCCCCTACTTATAAAAAAATTGCCGTATACATAAATGATAACTATCTGCAAATCGTTTTCATGACGACAAATGAGCTGGCCGAACAGGTAGGTGTCAGCCAGGGCAGCATATCAAGATTTTTCATGGCTCTTGGCTACAGAGGATATAATGATTTTTTACAAAATCTGCAAAATATGGTAAGCAAGGAACTTACTGCCCCTAAAAGGCTGCAATTCACAGAAAAGCACGGCATAAAAGATAAATACATGCACTCTATTTTCGATAACGAACTGGCAAATATGGAAAAACTTGGCGGTATAATGGAGTCTGAGTCCTATAAAAAAATGGTGGATATGCTTGCCTCAACTAAGCCGCTGATTATCTTATCAGCCAGGATGTCTTTTACTATCGTGCCATATGTGCATTACATTCTCAATAAAATGAGGGATTTTGTACATGAATACACGCCATCGTCTCCGCAATGGGACACGGTAGAGCTTACGGACCCTGAAAGTGTAAATATATTGGCCGTTATGATGCCGCGGTATCCGAGAGCTCTTGTCGAAAAATGTCAGAAATTAAAAAAATCAGGATTTCATATTTATGGTGTCACCGACAGTGAATTTTCACCTTTAATGGAATGCAGTGATTCTGCTGTTTGTGTCCCGCTCACTGTTTCTTCTATTTTTGATATCTACAGTACACCCATGATATTTTTTAACATACTTCTGCGTGATGCTGCTAAAAAGATACCGGAAATATCGAAACGAATGGAAAAAATAGAGAATATAGAACTTAATAATAAAGTTTACTATTGACATTTACGTATCAGAATTTTATAATTAAAGCACTAATAAAAAGCAAGGGTGCTTTATTCTTCGTGAATAAGGCACTTTTTTTGCTTTTTATTGAATGATTTATTTATTATATTTTTATATAAATGAATTAATTCTACAAATATTTATAGATTAGCAAGGGGCTGATGTTGTGTGATAGAAATAAGTGACAATAAAAAAATCACTATAAATAAGGACCGTTTACTATTCAGATTAGAAGAAATGTCTCAGTTCGGATTGAATAAAAAAACCGGTGGTATAGACAGACAGCTTGGCAGCCAGGCTGATAAAGATACAAGAAGATGGCTCAAAGATATATGGGAAAAAGACATAGGCCTGAAAGTCACTGTTGATGCCGCCGCCAATATGTGGGGCAGTTACGGCGAACATCTAAAAAATAAACCGATTGTTTTCGGATCGCATCACGACAGTGTTCCCAATGGAGGAAAATTTGATGGAGCACTTGGTGTATTGATGGCAATGGAAGCCATTCAATCAATAAGTGACAGTGGAATAAAAACACGTCACCCCTTAGAAATTATCTCTTTTACCGGTGAAGAACCAAACAGCTTTTCTGTTTCTACCCTCGGCAGCAAAATTTTATGCGGCCGCCTGACAAAAAAAGATATAAGTATTCTGCACGACAGAAATACAGGCAGACCTTTGACTGAAGCTATCGACTGGCTCGGCGGAAACAGCAGCCAAATAGACAGTGCCGTTCTGGAAAAAGGCACTATGACCGCTTTCCTTGAATTCCATATCGAACAAGGACAACGTTTATACCGCAAACAGCAGGCTGTTGCGGCCGTCAGTTGTATCACAGGCATCTACAGAGAAATTATATCAATAAAAGGAGAGGCAAATCATGCAGGCACCACACAGCTTCAGGACAGGCGGGATGCATTATGTGCTGCCTCAGAGCTCTGTCTTGCCATTGAACATATAATGGAAGATTTCACGTCAATTGCTGTGACTGTCGGTCATATGCAGATTATTCCAAACGCTTCCAATATCATACCGGGTGAAGTTTCTTTTACCATAGATCTGCGTACGGCCTTTCCTGAAGATAGGAAAAAGGCTCTGGCAAAATTAAAGGAAAGGATAGCAGCAATAGAGAAAAAACGGGATATAAAAATAATACGCAGACTTAATCTTGATCAACCGGAAATGTCCATGGATGAAACGGCAGTGGAGGCTGTCATGAAGGCCATCGAAAAAGAAGCGCAGCCGCCGATGAAGCTTGTGAGCATGGCCGGACATGATGCTGCCAATATGGCAAGGCTGACAAAAACCGCTATGCTTTTTTCCCAGAGTGTCAACGGATACAGCCATTGTCCTCAGGAATATACCGCTCCGCGTGAAGTGGCTATAGCGGCACAAGTTTATCTCGATACATTGTTGATTTTGGATAAGGAGCTGGTATGATGTCAATAAAAATAATAAAAGCAGCAGCAATTTTTATTGACAGCTGTCTTGTGGAAAATAAAGCCATTGCAGTAAATATGCACACCGGTGATATTGAAAAGATAGCTGCAGCAGCACAGCTGGAAAAGGAGTATCCTGACGCCGGAAAAGAAGACTGGGGTGATCTCGTCATTGTTCCCGGCAGCATTAATGCCCATAATCACAGCTTTCAGAGCTTACTCCGCGGAGTAGCCGCTGACCGGCCTTTTTTAGAATGGCGTGATAACTCTCTCTACAAATTTTCACCGCGTATGCGATTGCAGGATATTTACACGGGAGCACTATTTGCCTTTACAGAGATGATGAAATGCGGTGCGACCACTGTAGCCGATTTCTTTTATCTTCATCAATTTGGCAGTGAAAGCGATGAAGCAGTTATTCAGGCAGCAAACGATGCCGGAATAAGACTGGTCATAGCCAGAACTATGTATGACTGGACCGGCGCACCTTCCGGTTATGTAGAAAATGTCGAAACAGCAGTCAGCAATACAGCATCTTTGATGAAAAAATATACGGGTGGAATGGTGAAAGTTTTGCCCGCACCGCACAGTCTGCATGCTGCTTCCCCTGAAATGATCAAAGCAGGCTACCGTCTGGCATGTGAATATAATACCCCCTATCATATTCATGTAGCGGAAGAAATCTTTGAAGTAGATCAAGTAAAAAAAGAACATGGCATGACACCGTTAAAATATCTTGATTCCTTAGGCGTAGTTGACAAACATATGTCAATAATACATGGTGTATGGCTCAGTGAAGATGAAATAAGAACGATGGGCCGAAAAGGTGCTCATCTTATTTACTGCCCGTCAAGCAATATGTTCCTCGCAGACGGTATCACCGATATTCCCGCATACATCAGGCATTCGGTCCCCATAGCACTGGGCAGTGATGGAGCCTGCGGCAACAGTCGCATCAGTGTATTTGAGGAAATGCGCATGGTATCACTTCTGCAGAAGGCAAAAACCTGTAACGCTCTTTGTGTGAATTTCCATGATGCATTCAAAATGGGAACCGAAACAGGCGGTACAGTGCTTGACCTTCCCATCGGCAAAATAGCCGACGGTTATAAAGCCGACTTCGTCGGAATATCTGTATATGATTTTTCTATGCAGCCCCTGACAAAAAAAGGGCAGCAATTTCTACCCAATCTTATTTACTCCATGCAGCCCACAGCGATTAAACGTGTAGCTGTAAACGGCAAAACAACAGTCATACAGGGCCACTTGGTAAATACAACAGAAAGTCGTGTACTTGAACAGGTAAAAATGACTATGCAGCATCTTGAAAATGAGTAAAAACTTTATTGCACTATTTTCATTATCCGGAGCAATACTATAATTGGGGAGGTTTATATATGTATCTTACTGAAGAAGAAAAAAAAATGTTAGAAGGAAACTACGGGCAGGGCACTCAGCTGGCAATGAAAATACTGGTTGCGATAGGAGAAGCCTACGATGCTCCCAAGATGGTTCCCGTGACACGTACTCATGTTGCGCTCAGCAATCAGGAAGCTGATCTATGGTTTGCTGAAAAATTAACGGCTGGTGAGGCAGTATGCCGTATACGTCCGACTGTCAATCCCAGTTTCAATCTGGAACAATTTCAGGCAATAACTGATATTGACAGGGAAGACGAAGAAATAGTCAAACGTACACATGCGGCCTACACCAAGCTCGGCGCAATAATGACTTATGATTGTACGCCTTATCTTGAAAAAAATGTACCGCGTTTCGGCGAAATCATTTCATTTTCCGAATCAAGCGCGACGCCTTTTGTAAACTCCGTTTATGGTGCCCGTTCTAACAGAGAATCAGCGCAGAGCGCTCTATGCAGTGCTGTTACGGGAGTAACACCTTATTACGGATTTTTATTGAAAGAAAATCGTGCCGGACAGGTATTGGTACATGTGGAGGCTGATATGGAAGATGATTTTACTTATCAGATGCTCGGTTATTTTGCTCCAAAAAAAATCGGCTTTTCTATCCCTGTTTTTGAAGGGCTGACAAATCCCAGTAAGGAAGCTCTGATGAATCTGGGCGCACAGCTTAATACAGGAGGCAACGTAGCCCTTTATCACATTCTTGGTTTTACACCGGAAGCACTGACAATGGAAGATGCCTTTCAAGGCAAAAAACCACAGTATGAAGTAACCATCACCAATAATGATCTGAAAAATATGCGCGAAGAAATATCTGACAAAAATGGGAAAATAGATTTTGCCTTATATGGCTGCCCGCATTTCACGATCGACCAGGTATGCACGGTTGCCGAAATGGTAAAAGGGAAAAAATTATCTGTTCCGTTATTTATTATGACCTCTTCACTGACTCGCAGTTTGTCTCAAAAAATGGGATATGCGGATATAATAAAAACAGCCGGCGGTGAAATAGTAGAAGATACTTGTATGGATCAACCATGCTGGAAATTTTTATATGGTAAAAAGGGAATAACAGATTCTCCCAAATGCGCCTATTATACGAAACGGCGTGATATGCAGTTTATCATAGCCCCTCTTAAAGAAAGTATATATGCAGCTTTGAAAGGAGAATACTAAAATGAAAAAACAATACGACTGCCACAAAATATCAGGTGGTAAGGTAACAGGCCAATTACTTTTTTCCGATGACGGTATGTGCTTTTATCTTATTGAACCAAAAGACGGTAAGATTATAGAAAAAGAGCACTGCCTTTATCAAAAATCCGTTGCCGGAAAAATCTTAGTATTCCCCTATGGTAAAGGGAGTTCAGTTGTACAGGCAGACGGAATGTATCAATTGAAAATGACAGGAATGAATCCTGCTGCCATGATAGTGGTAAATGCTGATACGACCTTAGCTGCGAGCGCTATCATTCTTGACGCTCCTATGGTAAATAAAATGGATGATGACTTTTACAAAGATTTCCATGACGGTGACATGGTAGAACTTGATGCAGATAATGGCATTCTGCGGAAAATATAAATAAATGTACTGAATATGAGGTAAAGCTGATGAATCGTCTGCTTATAAAAAATTTAGCTGAAATTGCCACTCCGCTCGGAAAGACAGCACTGCGTGGGAAAGCAATGAACGATATAAAGATTTATAAAAACGGCGCAATTTATTGTGAAGACGGAATAATAAAACTGGCAGGCACAGCCGAAGAAGTACTGCCGCAGCTATCGTCTGGCACAGCTGTCAAAGAAATAGACGCTCACGGAAAATGTGCCGTTCCCGGCTTTGTTGATCCGCATACACATTTTTTGTTTGGCGGAACTCGTGCCGACGAGTTCATCGCCAGGCTCGAGGGTGTTCCCTATATGGATCTCTTAAAAAGAGGCGGCGGTATAGTCAGCACCATGCGGCAGACTCGTGTGATGAGCGAAGAAAATATGTACTCTGCCGGTAAAAAAATTCTCGAAAATATGCTCAAACAAGGTTTTACAACTATAGAAGGCAAAAGCGGATACGGCTTGGATAAAAATACCGAGCTTAAAATGCTGCGGACAATGAAAAGACTGCAGAAAGACCTGCCGATTACATTGAAAACGACTTTTTTAGGAGCACATGCCGTACCTCCCGAATTTGCCGGCAGATCCAATGAATTTATAGATTTTACGATAGAACAGGTTTTTCCTGAAATACAAAAAGAAAAACTTGCTGAGTTCTGCGACGTTTTTTGTGAAAAGGGTGTATTCAGTATAGCTGAATCGCAGAAATTGCTGCTGGCTGCAAAGGAAACGGGCATGAAGGCAAAAATACATGCCGATGAAATAGTGTCGACAGGAGGCGGCGGTCTGGCTGCGGACATAGGGGCGGTCAGTGCAGATCATCTGCTTGCTGTTACCGATGAAGATATAAAAAAATTAGCTGGCAGTAATACTGCGGCAGTATTACTGCCGATGACAGCCTTTTGCATGCGCAAGCAATTTGCCCCGGCCAGACAGATGATAGACACCGGCTGCATCGTAGCCTTAGCCAGCGATTTCAATCCGGGAAGCTGCTATTCATACGCCGCGCCGCTTATACTTGCACTTGCCGTTATTAATATGCATCTGACAATAAATGAGGCATTGACAGCGATTACACTGAATGCCGCGGCCGCAGTGGATGAGGCTGATACTTCAGGCAGTATAGAGCCGGGTAAAAAGGCTGATATTTTACTTTTAAGCAAATCGGACTATAGATTTTTAGTCTATCTGACAGGAATTAATATAGTTGAGCATGTGATAAAAAATGGTGAAATTATATTCTAATAGTCATAAAGGAGCAATGCATAATGATACAGTCAACGACCGAAATAAAGCTGGATAATATCTTTCCTGATGAACCGATATTTGAGCAGGGAATACGCAGAGCCCCAAGCAGAGGTTTTCATTTAAGCAGTGAACAGACAAAAATAGCCTTAAAAAATGCTTTGCGTTATCTGCCCGAAGAACTGCATGAAAAAGCAGCTCCGGAATTCTTACAGGAATTAAAGACTTACGGGCGCATATATGCATACAGATGGCGCCCTCAAGGGCGCATATACGGAAAACCAATAGATGAATACGCCGGAAAATGTTTGGAAGGAAAAGCTTTTCAAGTGATGATAGATAATAATCTTGATTTTGAGGTGGCTCTTTATCCTTATGAACTTGTTACTTACGGTGAGACAGGCAGTGTATGTCATGATTGGCTGGGTTATAGGCTTATCAAAAAATATTTGGAAGTAATGACCGATGAACAGACTTTAGTGGTGGAATCGGGGATGCCGCTCGGTCTTTTTCCTTCGAAGCCGGAAGCTCCCCGTGTAATCAACACAAATGCTCTGATGATAGGTATGTTCGACAATGAAAAAGATTGGGAAATAGCCGAGGAAATGGGTGTGGCAAATTACGGTCAAATGACTGCGGGCGGATGGATGTACATTGGGCCGCAGGGAATAGTGCATGGCACATATAACACTCTTTTGAACGCCGGACGAATGCATTTAGGTATTCCTAACGATGGCGATCTCAACGGCCACATATTCGTCAGCTCCGGTCTGGGGGGAATGAGCGGTGCTCAGCCAAAAGCCGTAGAAATAGCAAATGGAGTAGGAGTAATAGCGGAAGTCGATTACTCCCGCATCAAAACACGCCTTGATCAGGGCTGGGTCGGTGAATGCTACAAAGATCTCGATAAAGTTTTTGCTGCAGCTGACAAACATTTACATGATAAAACAACTGTTTCTATCGCCTACAACGGTAATATAGTCGATCTTTTGGAATACGTAGTTAAAAACGATATCAAGATCGATCTGATGAGTGATCAGACATCGTGCCATGTGGCCTATGACGGCGGTTATTGTCCTCAGGGAGTAAGCTTTGAAGAACGCACTCGCATGCTCGCCGAAGACCGTGAAACCTTTGAGAAGCTTGTCAACAAAAGTTTGCGGCGCCATTATGAGCTGATAATGGCGTGCGTCAAAAAAGGCACCTACTTTTTCGATTATGGAAATTCCTTTCTTAAGGCAGTCTATGATGCAGGTGTAAAGGAATTATCGAAAAACGGCGTTGATGAAAAAGACGGTTTTATTCTCCCTTCTTATGTCGAAGACATAATGGGACCGCATCTTTTTGACTACGGTTACGGTCCATTCCGCTGGGTATGCCTCAGCGGCAGGCATGAAGATCTGATGCAGACAGACAAAGCCGCTATGGATTGCATAGATCCAAGCAGAAGATACCAGGACAGAGACAATTATAATTGGATCCGTGATGCGGAAAAAAATAAAATGGTTGTCGGTACTCAGGCACGCATACTTTACCAGGATGCCGAGGGACGCATAAAAATAGCTCTCAAGTTCAATGAGTTAGTGCGTAAGGGTGAAACAGGCCCCATTATGCTGGGACGCGATCATCATGATGTCAGCGGTACAGATTCACCATTCCGGGAAACTTCAAATATCAAAGACGGCAGCAATGTTATGGCCGATATGGCGGTACAGTGTTATGCAGGCAATGCAGCCCGTGGCATGAGCCTTATCTCTCTTCACAACGGCGGCGGTACAGGAATAGGCAAGGCAATAAACGGCGGCTTTGGACTGGTGCTTGACGGCAGTGAACGTATTGATACTATCATAAAGTCAGCTATGCTCTGGGATGTTATGGGTGGTGTCGCCCGCCGCAGCTGGGCACGCAATCCTCATGCCATAGAAACATCAAAAGAATTCAACAAAAAATACACCGGTAAAGGTCATATAACAATTCCTTTTGTTGCCGATGAGAATCTGGTAAGCGGCCTGGTAGATAAAATGTTTGACAAGTAAGCTTTGTAAGAAAACAGCAAAAAGGCAGCTGTTACTATATGATCAGTATACAGTAACAACTGCCTTTTTGCTTTAATTTCTAAGAACGATCGGGATGTCCGTTTTGCATCTTTCTGCTTACTATTCGCGCAGATAAGCCAATATATCTGCCGCATTGGTATCGGGTTTTACCTTTGGCATGACTTTTTCAATGACACCGTTTTCATCAATTATATAGCTCGTACGGACAATTCCCATACTCACTTTGCCATACATTTTTTTCTCCTGCCAGACATCATAGGCTTTAATAGCCTGCAATTCCGGATCAGAAAGAAGTATAAACGGAAGGTCATACTTTTCTGCAAATTTTTGGTGCGATGCCGTACTGTCTTTGCTGATGCCTATAACAACAATGTCCTGTTTCCTAAAATCCTCATACGCACCGGCAAAAGCACAAGCCTGTTTTGTGCAGCCCGGCGTATTATCCCGCGGGTAAAAATAAAGGACAATTTTTTTGCCGGAAAAATCGGATAGTGATACTTTGCTGCCGTTTTTATCTAAAAGAATAAAATCTGGAGCCTTGTCACCGGATTGAAGCATTTTAATTCCCCCTGTTTATGAATATCTTCAGCCGTCCTTTTTTCCTTAACTGCCAGGATCATTTCAAAGTACGACCGGATTATTACGAATAAAAACAAAATTATTTTCAGTAGAATACATATTGTTGTAGCTATAGCCGAATATGGCAAATTCTTTAATTGATTGAAAATCGGCAACCTTATTTTCAGCCAGCCAGCGGACCATTTCTCCGCGTGCTATTTTACACATTGTGCCCTTCTCCACTACCCTGTCGGCTTTCATTTCACCAAAAGTGCAGGTAAGAAATCGGGCAGAAGACGGCAGATGATCCGTGACAACCCTGCTATACTCTTTAGAAGCAAGATTCAATATCAATTCTTTGTCACTGCAAAGCACGCTTGAAATCTTATCGTTCCAAAAAGAATAAAGATTTTTAAAAGGCATTGCAGGAAACCTTGCCTGCATCTCTAATCTATAAGGTACGATCCCGTCAAAGGACCGCAAAAGTCCGTAAAACCCGGACAAAATATACAAATGCTTTTTTATATACTCTAATTGGCTGTATTCAAAAATCCCCGGAGCCATATGCATATACTGAATGCCTTCGTATGCCAGAACAGCCGGTGTAAGATTTCGATACAAATCCATAGTCTGCAGACGCTCATAATTCATAGTTGCAATAGCATCGCTGCAGTGCCATAACTTTTTTACCGCGGTATAATCCATGGTCTTCAAAATATCAAGCAGTTTTGCTGTTTCAGCTATAAATACAGGCAGTCCGGCAGGCAGAAAATCATCCGTAGCTGTATTCATTTTTTTCGCCGGTGAAATAATAATTTTCATTGGGTATTATTCTTTCTAAAAGTTTACAGTCAGTTTAACATATTTGGCGGAAACTTACAAAAATAATTAACAAAAGTATATACTTAATATTTGCTTATAAAACGGTAAACGTTCGTTAATAAAATAAATAAAACAGAACATCTATAATAAATAATAATAAAATAATTAACAAAAACTTTATAGTGTAAATAAATATTTTACTAAAAATTTATTATATCGCCAAAACAAACACTATAGATGAGTCTGAATTTATTGACATTTTTTGTTAAAAGTAATATAGTAAAATAAATTCGTAATTATGCCGTCTTTACTGATATAGGACGGCTTTTTTAATTAGGAGGTGGCATTGTTTTACAGGCATGAGCGGAAGAATTTTTATTTTCGTTCATATCTTGATTATTATCCGAAGCAGTCTGATGATGCACATGTTTTATAGAATGTAGTATGTAACATTATCAACAGACTGACAGATAATATACTATTTGATGAAGGGAGCCGATAAAAAACGCATATTGCTCTGTAACTGCGATAATATATGTAATATTTTTTCGCAGTGATATATGTTTGAACTGCAAAGCAATATTCGGGATTATTTTATCTATTGAAGTCTTATCAATGTTTTCGTGAAAACGACGAGTGCGATCCTCATGATACACGAATACGGGTAAACGGATTGGATAAATTGCTAAATTTTGCTGTTATTAAAGTTTAGTGAAGACAATTTAATATGTTGTTTTAATGTATGATTCCGTGCAGCTGAATATGCAAAAAACGAATAAAAATTTTGTAAGTAATAAAGTATGACCGCTGTTTTACACAGAGTTACAGATTGGCCGGTCTGATTATATGGATATAGTCGGGCTTACTATTAATACAAAGAAAATGGGGTCGGAATAATGAAGAGAATCAATTTGCTCGGAAGAATGTTAATTTTGTTTTTTTGCATGTCCTTTTTTGTATCTGTGGCTAAAGCCCAAGAGCCAAATGCCATGTATCAGGTTTCTACAATAAATGCTTTGATCCAGGGAGTATATGAAGGTGAAATTTCTGTGGGAGAGCTGAAAAAGTACGGTAATTTTGGCATAGGCACATATGACGGCTTAGACGGAGAAATGGTTATGCTGGATGGTAAAGCTTATCATGTAAAATCTACAGGAGCTGTAATCACTTCTGATGACAAAGTAAAAACTCCGTTTGCGAACGTACTTAATTTCAAACCAGAAATATTTGGTGAAATCAATGATGCAAAGAGTTTTGCTGAAATAGAAAACGCATTGGATTCTATCATTAAAGACAGAAATTACGTTTATGCCATTCGTATAGATGGCGTAATGAATCTGAAAACACGCGCAATTCCGCAAAAAAGTAAACCTTACCCCACACTGGCCGAAGCCGCAAAAACTCAATCGGAATTTGATCTAAAAAATGTACATGGAACGATTGTCGGCATATGGTGCCCACAATATATGAACGGAATCAACGTCCCCGGCTACCATTTGCATTTTATTTCGGATGACCGCAAATCAGGCGGACATGTACTGAGCGGTGAAATTATTCATGGTAAAGTGCAGGTGTCCAGAATATCTGATTTCCGGATGGTCCTGCCGGGCGGCGACGCTTTTAAAAATGCGGCACTCAACAGCGACTACAGCAAAGAGTTGAAAGCAGTAGAACAATCTAACTGAATACGAAAAATTTTTTGTACGACAACGGAGGGTTGTAATGAAAAGTTTAAAGTTTCAATTATTGGTTCCTCTCGGTATAACTATCGCAGCTATCCTGCTTTGTGTCATGTTTATATCATATTGGACTACATCCAGCATGCTGAAGACCAATCTGGAAGAACGATTCCAGATTCAGGCACAGGAAATAGCTAATGCATTTGATATACGCTTTCAGAAAGAAAAAACTGTTATGGATTCCTTCGGTAAACAAGTAACACATAACTTTCCTGAGTATCAGGCAAATGATCAATTGCAATTTGAATTCACTAAACGCATGCATGATACCTACACAGAATGGAATCCTGTCAGTTTTATTACCGATCTGACGGCAAAAAAAGTTGCCACCAGTGCCGGTAAATATGTTGATGCTTCAGCACTGTCCTATATAAAAAGACTGCCCGAAGGCAAAACTTTCATGGACAGCCCAATTGTCGCAGTTACCACGGGTAAAGCCATAGTAGTTGGCGCGGCGCCTGTATCGGTCGACCAGAAGGTTGCCGGTGCTGTGGTCGGCGGTATTCCTTTGGAAAAATTCACCGATGGTTTCAGTGAATTGAAAATAGGTGAGGATGGCTACTGTATGATAGTGGCTCCCGATGGAGTAATTGTGAGTCATCCTAATGCTGATCTTGTAATGAAAACCAACATTAAGGACATAAAAAATCAAGATCTGACAGATGCTTTGCAAAATATTACTCAGGGGAAAAAAGGATATATGATCACAACAATTGATGGCGTAGCGTCACTTGTTGCCTATGTTCCCACTGAAGATAACTGGGGAGTATTCACAGTTGCCCCTGTATCGCAGGAATTTGCCCCTATCCAAAAACTCACATGGATGTTTATCATATTATTCTTTATAGGATTGGGCATCGCAGTATTTGTCGTCAATTTGCTGGCCGGGAAGGTAACAAGACCCATCAAGGAGATGTCCCAGTATGTCTCAGCAATAGCCAAGGGCGACCTTTCAAAGGAAACATTAGAAAAAATAGACCGGTCTAAATATAATGCTCAGGATGAAATTGGTACACTGAGAAAAGCCATGATCACTATGCGAGAAGAATTATGGAGTTTGATGCACCAGGTTGACAAGGCAGCAGTGCATACAGCCAGTTCCTCCCTTCAGCTTAAGGAAAGTGCTGGTCAGTCTGCCCAGACTGCGACTCAGGTAGCTGAATCTGTGACAAAAGTATCCGAACAAACCGTACGCGGACAAAAAGGCATCAATGAAGTAAACAGGATTTTTGATGGCTTTATGCAGGATATCAGTAAAATGAAGGATAATACTCAAGATGCTACCAATTTTGCTGACAGTGCTGTTCAAAAAACACAAAGCGGCACGCAGACTGTCCAAAATGCCAGAATACAAATGGAAAATATAAATAACAGCTCTCAGAATGTCACAAATGCTGTTACAGAACTTTCCAAAGGAACCGCTAAGATAGGAGAAATAGTAAATATTATTTCCGGCATAGCAGCTCAGACCAATCTTTTGGCACTGAATGCCGCCATCGAAGCAGCAAGAGCCGGTGAACACGGAAGAGGTTTTGCAGTTGTCGCTGATGAAGTGCGCAAACTTGCTGAACAATCGCAGGATTCTGCAGGACAGATAATTTCACTTATAGCAGAAATCAATCAGGATGTGGAAACAGCTGTATCGGCAGTGGAGCATTCCGGCACAGATGTCAGCGAGGGTATAAAAAATGTTACCGACGCAGAAAAACAATTTTTGGAAATAGCTGATCTGATTCAAAATGTTCAGCAAAAAACTGCAAAAGTACTTTCTTATACTGATAAATTAGTCAACGACGGACACACTGTTGAAATATCCTCAAACGAAGTTAATCAGGCAATGAATGAGACTGCAGCCAGTTCCGAGAGCGTTTCTGCGGCTACAGAAGAACAATCGGCAGCAATGCAGGAAATCGCCGCATCTAGTGATGATTTATCGCAGCTTGCCAATAAACTGAAAAACAGTATTCAAAGCTTTAAGTTATAATAGTCAACTGTCAAAACAATTATTTATTAAAAATCTCCCAATATAAACAGCTGTAGCAATACTTCTGTCTTTATTGAGAGATTTTTTATCTCTAAGGGCATTATTCAGTCAATCAAAAATCACGTTCCAGTGTATGTCATTATGAGCCTTAAAACAAAGAGCCAACTGCTCTGCCGTATTTCTTTTTTCAGAAAGAGGGGGCAGGCAGTCAAAAGAAAAATAAGCACTACGGGAAGTTTCACTGTTTTCTTTAAATGATCCATCAATAATGTCACATTCAATAAAGATTTTGCATACTGAGTATGCATAAACCGGACGATTATGACGATTTCGTTCCTGTACTGAAATGATACGCCGCGGAAAAACTGTTAATCCACTTTCTTCTAATGCCTCTTTAACGGTATTTTCCGCTATAGATTTATCAATATCCACCCAGCCTCCCGGAAGAGACCACGTTCCTTGTTCATCTGTTTCCTGAACAAGAAGTATTTCATTACTTGCATTAAAAATAACTGCCCGTGTATCAATCTTTGGTGTTTGAAATCCTTTTTCATTACAAAATAGAGAGTTTATCTGATCAGTGGGAATGCCTGTTTTCAGCGCAAGCATCTCAACAGCTATTGATGAGATGCGCTCGAATCGTTCAATGTCAAACTTGTTTTTCGAATAATAAAGACCCGCCTGAGCGATAAAACGCAGTTCCATAGCCCATTTCAGCCATGGCATTTCAAGCAGAGGATCACTTTTTTGCTCCAGATAATATATGATTTCTGCCGGAGATCTAAAATAGTAGTCGGCTTTTATATGTTCGACAGAACGGCATCCCCAAACAGCAAGCCCGGATGCTGCTTTTGCGGCGGCGGCACATTCTATATCATAAATAGTGTCGCCTATATAAAGCACATCCTGCCTCTCTGCACCTGCTATTTCCATATATTTGAGCAAGGGCTCAGCAAAAGGCTTATGTTTTGCAGTATCATCGGCTGAAATTATTACATCGAAGTATTGGGCTATCCCCAAATGAAAAAAATCTGATTTGCATTCACGTTTCAGCTTTGAGGTTACAATGCCAAGTTTTATATTTTTTTCTTTCAAAGATTTGAGCAGCGTCTTAATACCATCAAAAATTTTTATAGCATGATGATAGTCTTTCATATGTAAATTCCATTTTTCCAAAGCCAGTTCAGGATTTTTCACCCCCAGCTTACGCAGCCCGTCTTCGCCCGGTATACCGATAACAGCAGAAAGTTCACTATCTGTAAAAACCCGCAGCGGGATTATTTCTTTTAAAGCTTCCCTCAAAGACAGCACTAATATATCATGGGTGTCGATCAAGGTTCCATCCATATCAAAAACGACATTCTTAAATCTCATAATAAAAATATACATTCCCTTCTAAAATTAAGAAAACTGCATCCACAACTAAATACCGCTGCACAAAACAGATCAGCCTGTTTAGTTTTATGTATATGCCGCCGCTAAACAATTCGTGCTGAACCATTATACTATGATTTTCGATGTTTTTCCAAAATTTGCTACACGGCTCTTGCAGAAAAACTGACAAGATGTCATAATATGAAATAAATTCGCCTGACACAGGAGGTGTTTAACATGAGAATTTCTTTTAATAATTTCAGAGTAAAAACTATTATTGCAAGTATTATAATGGCAATAATAGTTTGCAGCACATTATATTGGTATTTCGGTTATCACATAAAAACACCTGAATACGCATTGAAAATGATCAGTGAATCAATAAATAAACATGATTTGGCAGAATTCAACAAATACGTTGACAGAAAAGAATTATTGAGCGGCATGGCCGATGACATTATCGCCGATATTATTCAATCTGACCAGCAGACGACTGATAATACAGCTTTTGCCTTACAAGAATATTCATCTATATTCAAAACTGCTTTTCTAAAAAATCTTGACACAGCGCTGACGAAATTTGTATCATCTGAAAAATGGTCCGATGATACCGCATCATCTGCTGATGAGGATACGGCAAGTTATATGAGCTTGCTTGAAAATGCCGGATTAATTGATCTTTCTGTCAATGATTACAAAATAATATCTGTGGATAAATCTGCAAAAACAGCAACTCTTGCTGTTGATACAACGCAAAATGAAATAGCAAAAACCTTTACTTTCAAAATAATTTTATTGCAGCAGGACAACGGTCGCTGGATGGTCACCAAAATAGAAAATTATTCAGAATTTCTTTCTATGCTGAGCACTGAACGCAAAAAGTATATGCTTTCCTATGTAGAAAAAACCGACGCACTGATGAATGAACACAAAAAGACCTTTAATAATATTGATTCACAGTTGCAGGAAATAATTTCTTCAGGAAATATCGGCAGCAATTCGGTCCGCGATGATCTAAAAAAGATTATGAATGACAACATGCTTCCGCATTGGCATATGCTTAAAGAAGCTCTGGCTGCCATAAATCCGCCTAAATCAGCAGAAACATTGCAGCGGCTCCGGCTGCAAATATGTGATTATTACATCGCATATTATGAAAATTATATAAAATGGCTCGATGATAAAAATATAAAAAGTCTCCGGGATGCAAATGACAGTCTAAAAAGGGCAAAAATATTGGAAACAAATGAAAATAATCTCACGAATATAATAAAAAGAGATCTTTCCAAATAGAAACAGGAGAGCATAAGGTAGAATATAATGAGAAAAATAAAAGAAGAAAAAGTTTTACTGTACAACTTTATCGATGAACAATTCCTTCAGAAGGTTCAGGATTTTTTTGCGGCTATGCATATAAATACTGTTGTAGTAAAGCAAAACTGTCACTGTCAAAAGGTAGGTTATTTATTGGGTCTCACAGGCTTTTCTGAAGTCAGCATTCCCGATGAAAAAGATTTTGATTTTAACCATAAAGTAATGATTTTTCATAACATAAAAAGCAAACGCCTTGATGAAGTATTGGCAAAATTACATAATGCTGATATAATTATCTCATATAAAGCAGTCGTTACACCGCTGAACAGATTTTGGTCCTTGAAAAGGCTTTGCCTTACTATGTACAAAGAACACGGTGCATTTGTTGATCATAAAAAAAAGCAGGAAAAAAATGCGCAATAACCATGATGCAGATTTGGATAAAACACGTAAACTGGAACCGATTTCCCATAAAGACTTTCTCGATCGGCATCGTTCCGATATTGAAATAAAAGATGTTGAGCAAAAGAAAAAGCCGTTGCCTTCCAAGAGTTGGTTTAACGCAAAACATATCAGGATCTGGGGGATTTTAATCGTTTTCTTTTTTGCTTTAATAGGTGGTTTTTATCTTTCCTCTTATTACAACGATCAAAAGCAGCTTACCGAAAATGAATCAATTCACCAGCAACAGGATTTAAAAAAACAGCAGGCCGCCATAGACCGTCAGAAAGAAGAACTGGAAAAGCAGCGCAGTCAGCTTGAACACGAAAAAAATGAACTCAATAGCGGCAGGAACTCTTCTGAACCGCAAGCTTCATGGCTCAATAATGTCATTGATTCTTTGACAGGTGAAAAAGAAAAGAAAGCTGCACAAAAACAAGAAAATAATATTCAAATTGATAAAGAAATAGCTCAGGCACAAACAAAAATTGACGAAATCAACAACAGTTTGGGCAAACTTGAGACAATAAGGCAGGAAATGTCTGTTTTACAGGGAAAATTAACCGAGGCTTACAAAAATAACAAAGACTTGATTGATATTTTCAAACTTAATTTACTTAATATACTTCAGTGATTTTATTTTAGGTATTTTTAGAAATATAGTAGTATTTTTTCCAAAAAATCAGCTTAATAGAGTTGAAACAATTTCTATGACAGTCTTCTTGATTTCATTTGTAACTCTTTGGTAATGCTAACAGTATATCAATTTTTTCGTTTGCATAAATGAAAAAATTAAATTATAATATTTACCAGATAACATTTAGCTTTAGCAGTATTTATTGTTTCATTTCAGAAAGGACGGGGAATTTGGAAAATCAGGAATTATGCCGTAAACGTCAATATACACATTGCATACGCAAATATTTACTATTATTTATTGGTTCAATAATAACAGCAGTCGGTTTGGAATTGTTTCTTGTTCCTAATCACATCATTGACGGAGGCATTGTCGGCATTTCCATAATGGGCAGTTATCTTTCTGGTCTGCCTTTGGGCGTTTTCCTGACAATCCTGAACATACCCTTTCTATATTTGGGATATCGTAATCTCGGTAAGTCATTTGTGGTCGCTAGTATCTTCTCTATTATCTGTCTTTCCGGTTGGACCAGTGTTTTCGTACCGATAAAAGAGGTAACAGAGACGCCATTTTTGGCTGCTGTTTTCGGCGGAATAGTAACGGGACTGGGCGTTGGCTTAATAATAAGGAACGGCGGATCTCTTGATGGTACTGAAATGGTTGCGATCATTTTAGATAAGAAAACCGTATTCTCAATCGGTGAAATAGTAATGTTCATCAATCTGTTCATTTTGAGCGGTGCGGGACTCGTTTTTGGCTGGGATAATGCAATGTATTCTTTAATAGCTTATTTCATCATTGCAAAAACAATTGACATTGTTATTCAAGGATTGGACGAATCATATGCAGTAATGGTTGTTACATCTAATCACGAAGAGGTTTCTTATAGGCTTATGAATGAATTAGGGCGCGGAGTGACTTTATTGCATGGTGAAGGCGGATATTCCGGAGAATCACGTAAAATATTATACTGTGTAGTAACACGATTGGAAATAGACAAATTGAAAACAACTGTGCTTGATGTCGATGAAATGGCATTTGTTACTATTTATAAGGTTAATGATATAATCGGCGGGCGGCTTAAAAAATAGTATTTTTACATATTTTCATAAAATTTATCTGGCAGAAAATTTTTATCTTATACTTAGATATTGCGTTATGTAATTCGTTGGTGATGTACACACAAAAAATATATTCTTCGTATGGGGTATATATTTTTGCGTGTACTAAAGAAATTAGAAAATTACAAAAATTATATGTACTATAAATATTGTATATGCTTATACACCGTATTGTAATGAATACTAAGAGAAAGGAGTCCTTTAAAAATAATTGCATACGGATAATTTCATATTTATTTAGGAGGAATTTATAAATGGATAATTTGTTTGGAGAATTTTTAGGAACAGCTATACTTATAATTTTTGGGTGCGGTGTCGTAGCTAATGTTTGTCTGAAAGGCTCTAAAGGTGAAAACAGCGGCTGGATTGTAATAACGGCAGGCTGGGGATTTGCTGTTATGCTGGGGGTTTTTACATCAACTTCCTTAGGTGCGCCTCAGGGAGATCTAAATCCCGCTGTAACTTTAGCAAAAACCATGAACGGTGTATATACTCCTGCACAAGCCGGTGCAACAATGGTCGCACAAGTACTTGGTGCCATTGTAGGTGCGATAGTAGTCTATCTTGCTTATCTACCGCATTGGGAAGCCACAGAAGACAAAGCCAGCAAACTAGGCGTATTTTCTACGATTCCTGCAATAAGAAGCTATGCAAGCAATTTTTTATGCGAAGCCATAGGTACTTTTATTCTTATTCTCATGATATTTGCTATGTTCCATGCTAATAACGGAAAATTTCCAGCAGGTGTAGGTCCATATCTTGTTGGCATATTGATTTGGGCACTGGGTCTTAGTTTAGGCGGTCCTACAGGTTATGCCATCAATCCTGCCCGTGATCTTGGTCCTCGTATAGCCCATGCCATACTGCCTATAGCCGGTAAAGGCAATTCTGATTGGGCTTACAGCTGGGTTCCTGTACTTGGTCCTATAGTTGGCGGTATTGCAGCTTATATATTTGCTAAAATGGTTGGCATACTCTAATAAATATTTTGGCAGCTTTATATATCAACTAAAAAAAATTATCATTTTGGGAGGTTTATTTCTTATGGAAAAAAAATATGTATTGGCTTTAGATCAGGGAACAACGAGTTCAAGAACTATTTTATTCGATCATGATTCCAATATAGTGGCTGTGGCTCAGCGTGAATTCACTCAAATATTTCCAAAACCGGGCTGGGTTGAACACAATGCAAATGAAATTTGGTCAACACAGGTAGGCACCATTTCTGAAGTAATAGCAAAAGCTAACATAGATCCGAATGAAATTGCTACTATAGGTATAACCAATCAGCGTGAAACTGCTGTCGTATGGGACAAAACCACAGGTCAGCCTGTTTATAATGCTATCGTTTGGCAATCACGCCAGACGATGGAAATTTGTGACGAACTAAAAGCAAAGGGACTGGCCGATACTTTTCATAAAAAAACAGGACTGCTCATTGATGCTTATTTTTCAGGCACAAAGGTAAAATGGATTCTTGATAATATTGAAGGTGCACGTGAAAAAGCAGAAGCCGGCGATCTTCTTTTTGGAACCATGGACACATGGCTCATTTGGAAACTCACAGGCGGCAAAGTGCATGTGACAGATTACTCAAATGCTTCACGCACCTTAATGTACAACATTCGTGAATTGAAATGGGATGACGAACTTTTAGGCCATCTTAATATTCCTAAATGCATGCTTCCTGAAGTAAAACCTTCCAGTGAAGTTTATGGTGTAACAATCCCCAGTGTTACACAGGGAGTTGAAATTCCTATTTCTGGTATTGCAGGAGATCAGCAGGCTGCATTATTCGGTCAGACCTGTTTTAACGCAGGCATGGCAAAGAACACTTATGGTACAGGCTGCTTCATGCTGATGAATACAGGATCACAGCTTTATGATTCCAAGAACGGTTTGCTGACAACCATCGCATGGGGTCTTGATAATGAAGTAGTCTATGCATTGGAAGGAAGCATTTTTGTTGCCGGATCAGCCATCCAATGGCTGCGTGACGGTTTAAAAATACTTGATTCAGCTCCTGATTCAGAATATTATGCGGGTAAGGTAAAAAATGCTGAAGGTGTTTATGTTGTACCAGCTTTTGTTGGTCTGGGTGCACCCTATTGGGACATGAAATCACGCGGCGCTATTTTTGGCCTGACACGCGGAACAAGCAAAAATCATATTATCCGTGCTACACTTGATTCTTTGGCATATCAAACAAAAGATGTTCTCGATGCTATGCAGTCTGATTCGGGAATCAAGCTTGACTCCTTGAAAGTTGACGGCGGTGCCGTTGCCAATAATCTTATGATGCAGTTCCAAAGTGATTTGTTAGGTGTTCCTGTCGATCGTCCTAAAGTCGTTGAAACAACTGCGTTAGGCGCGTGTTATCTGGCAGGTATTGCCGTGGGCTTCTGGAAGAATAAAGAAGAACTTATCAACAATTGGCAGCTTGATCGCCGTTTTGAACCTAATATGGGCGAAGAAGAAAGAAATGAACTTTATGTAGGCTGGCTTAAAGCGGTTAGACGCACCATGAACTGGCTCTGATAAATGTAAAAAAAGCTTATTTGTTTCATAGTATAGGCCGCAGTTATCTTTAATAACTGCGGCCTATATTTATCGCTGTTTTTTTATTTCAAATGAAGAATTAGTGACTTCATATGAAATAAATATTTTTATTAATGCATCAAAAAATATTGCTATAAATCAACTCATGCTTTATAATAATAATTAAGCGATTTTATCTGTCAGGCGTATCTCTGCTTTATTTAATAGAACATACAGATAAATAAAACATATTTATATATGTAAAAGGACTGCATTTATACTAATAATACTTCAAAAATATATCGTCTGACAATAAAATTAAAATTTAAATCCTAATGTAAAAGAATATATATTGTTAAAGAAAATTTATTTTGCTATAATTTAAATTCTGACAATATATAAGTCTCAGGGAGGAAAAGGAAAAAGCTATGTTAAAAACAACAGTAGTAGTTATCGGCGGTGGTGCTACCGGCGTCGGTATTCTGCGTGATTTATCAATGCGCGGAGTAGACGCAATTCTGGTAGAACGTGATGACCTTGGTTACTGGACCAGTTCAAGATTTCACGGATTGCTTCACAGCGGCGGCCGTTATGCTGTAAAAGATAAAGAAGCTGCAAAAGAATGCATCCAGGAAAACACCATTTTGCGCAAGATAGGCCGTCATTGTGTTGAGGCTACAGAAAGTATTTTTGTACGTGCTCCTGAAGACAGTGAGGAATTTGAGCAGGAATGGGTAAAATCCTGCGCTGAGTGTGGTATTTCAGCTGTTCCTATCTCTATGGATGAAGCTTTTAAATTAGAACCTAATCTGAGCCGCAAATTACTTTCAGCTTATCGCTGTCCCGGTGCCGCCGTTGACGGATTCCGTCTGCTTTGGCAGACTGTGGCTTCAGCGAACAAGTATGGCGGCAAGGCCATGACTTATAAAGAAGTAATCGGCATTGAAACAGAAAACGGCACTGTTGTCGGTGTCAAAATACGGGACAGATGGACTGGTGCTGAAGAAAAAATCTCCTGCGATTTCGTTATCAGTGCCTCCGGTTCTTTTGCCGGGGAAGTTGCTCATTTAGCGGGCCTTTCTGTAAATGTCAAACCCAGCAAAGGTACCCTGATAGCGTTTAATCATCGTATTTGCAATCGTGTAGTGCACAGACTCCACAAATCTTCGGATGCAGATATCTTTGTACCGCATGGTTCGATAACTATATTGGGAACAAGCTCCATTGACAGTGCACCGGACGATACAAGCACAGAAACAGCAGAAGTTATGGCAATGATGGAAATAGGAAAAATAACTTTTGAAAACATTTACGATTATCGCATCTTACGTGTTTTTGCCGGAACACGTCCTTTGTACAGTGCCGATCCTAATGCGAAAGGCCGCAGTGCATCGCGCGGTTTTGTCGCTCTTGATCACGCACACGACGGTATCAATCATTTTATGAGTGTATGCGGCGGTAAATTTACTACCTATCGTCTGATGGCAGAAAAAGTGTGTGATATTGTTTGTGAACAGCTGGGTGTCAATGCAAAATGCCACACAGCAGAAGAAAATCTGGTGGACGATCCGTCACCGGATCTCATAAGCAGAGCAAAAGCAGTATTCCCAAGCTATGGTGCAGAACTTGCATCTTCACGCTTAGGCAACGAAAAACTGGAACGTGTTATTAAACGCATCGAAACACAACCTGAAATGAAAGAACTTGTCTGCGAATGTGAAAATGTCACTTTGGCAGAAATCGAAGAGGTAGCTTCAGAGCCGACAAGCCATACCGTAAGCGATTTAAGAAGACGCACACGTTTGGGAATGGGGACATGTCAGGGAACTTTTTGTGCCTATCGCAGTGTAGGTGCTGTAAATAAAGAAAATATGCCATGGGCAAAGGATTCCGTATATTTGTTCAAGGAATTTTTAGAAACGCGTTGGAAGGGTATCCGCCCTGTATTGTGGGGAAATATGCTTCGTGATATCGAACTTACGCGCGCAATTTACGATGCAGCCTTAAACTTGAGCGGGGTGGAAGAGATAAAATGAAAAAAAGTGATATTTTGATCATAGGAAATGGTATATCCGGTTTATTTGCTGCATGTATAGCCGCAGATATGGGGAAAAAAGTCCAGATACTGTCCTATGGTGCCGGTACGCTCACTATAGGCGGCGGTATTATAGATGTTCTCGGTTATGATGATCAGGGAAAGTTTATTGCTGACCCGCTGAAAGGGATGGACGGTATATCAGCAAATCATCCTTACGCAAAAACCGGTGCCCAAACAGCAAAAAAGGCACTTGAGGCTTTTTTGAAAATTACTGAAGAAGAAGGGTATCCGTATTTAGGTTCCCCTGATAAAAATTTATGGCTGCCTACGGCTGTCGGCAACTTTAAACCAACTTGCCTGGTTCCTCGCACCATGGATACAGAAGCTTTGTTCAAAGCCGATAATATACTTGTAGTCGGCTTTGATACCATGAAAGATTTTTATGCCGATATGGCTACAAAAAATCTGCGGGAACGTCTGAGCAAAAATAAAAATGTTGAAGAATTCATCGTTAAGCTCAATTTTGAATACGGACGTGATTTACGTGATATTTCAGCTATGGATGTGGCAAGATGGCTGGAAACAGATGAAGGCCACCGTTCCTTCGTAGATCAAGTAAAGGGGCATGTCAAAGCCAATACAGCTATTGTTCTGCCTCCTGTTTTAGGATTGGAGCCAAATTATAAGGTTCTTGATTCTCTGAAAAAAGAACTATCCTGTGCATTGATAGAGGTGTCTTCTTTACCCCCGGCTGTAACAGGGACCCGATTGAATAAAATGCTCCATTCATGTGCCAAGAAACGCGGTGTTCAAATAATTGAAAAAGCACGTGTTGTGGGTTCGGAAATAATAGATGGAAAATGTCAGGCTGTTATAACAGAAGGTTTTGACCGTCAGAGAAAATTCTATGCTGAGCAATTTATCCTGGCTACCGGCGGCGTTTACGGCGGCGGTATCATAGCTAAAATCGGCGCTATGTCGGAACCTATCTTCAATATCGATATTGAAGTTCCTAAAGTCCAAACAGATTGGTCCTACAAGCAGCTGTTTGCGGACAAAAAACAAATTTTTGCGCAATATGGTGTCAGCGTAGATGAAAATCTTACACCGGTTGCTGCGGATGGCAGCAAACCTGCTTCTAATGTAAAAGTTGTAGGCAGAAGTTTGGCAGGATACGATTTCTGTTATGAAAAGTCAGGCAATGGTGTGGCTTTGATCACAGCTTATAAAGCAGCTGCCGCATTTTGTGGGGAGGCATAAAAAAGAATGGCAATAAATAAACAACATGCGATAGATCCTGATAAATGTACCGCTTGTACTATATGTATCACTGCGTGTCCTGTGACCGCAGCAACAAGAAAATTCCGCGGCCCGAAAATGACTGGCCCTGCTCTTACCAGACTCAGAAAATTGGTATCTGATGATGATCCTATGCTTGATTACTGTTCAAATTGTAAAACCTGCGATTTAGTATGTCCCTCTGGCGTTCCTATCTCTACGCTCAACATGATAGCCAAAAATGAATATTACAAAACACATCCGCGTAAATCGAAAGCTGATGATATGCTTGCGCACAGTGAAAAAATGGGCAAACTTATAACAGCTTTGCCTCTCGGTTCAACTTTTGCAAATCTTGGCATGTCTGTAGGAAAATCATTTGGTGTTATGGGAGCCATGGGTATAGCTCAAGATGCCAAAATGCCGTCTTACGCCAGCGAATCCTTTATCAGTAAATTTAAGAAAATAAAACAGACCCCATATCCCCGCAAAGTAGTCTTTTTCTCTGGCTGCTATATCAACTATAACCAGCCGGAAGTTGGTACTGATCTTGTCAAAGTATATCAGAAAAATAAAATCGAAGTGGCTATAGACGAAAATTTTGTTTGTTGCGGTTCACCAATGGTATCCGGCGGCTATATCGACGATGCACGAGTAAATGCCTCAAAAAATACGGCATTGCTGAAAAGCTGGGTGGACAGAGGCTATGACATAGTTACCGCATGCACCAGCTGCGGACTTATGCTCAAACAGGAATATCAAGAGCTGTTCGACTTTGAAGGAATGGCAGAATACGCTGCGCATATGTATGATTCCATAGAATATCTGGCAAAATTACATGATGACGGTCAATTTGATACTGACTTTGCAAATGACAACACAAAGTATATCTATCACGCTCCGTGCCATTTGAAGGTTCAGGCTATCGGACGTCCGTCTATGGAACTTCTGCCAATGATTCCCGGTATAGATATCGAGGAAGCAGATGTTGGCTGCTGCGGTATTTCCGGAAGTTATGGCTTTAAAGCAGATAAGCATGAAATAGCTATGAAAGTTGGTTCTAAACTGTTTAATAGGATAAAAAATTCTCACGCAAAATTAGGTGTCTGTGAATGCGGTACCTGCCGCCTGCAGATGGAAAACGGCAGCGGAGTGAAAGCAATTCATCCGCTCACTGTATTGCGTCAGGCATATGGTTTATAAATAAATAGATCAGATAATAAAGCGGCATTTTGTTCCTCAAAATGCCGCTTTATTATACAGACAGAGCAATATATTTTAATAGATGTTTTTCCTGCTTTATAGTATAATTATTATAATCTATATATTGATAAGGAGGCTCATTATATGAAAAAAATCATTAATAATCCCGACAATGTCGTAGAAGAAATGCTCAATGGCATGACAGCATCTCACCCTCAGTATCTGACAAGATTAGAAGGCTTTGATTCTGTCATCAGAACAAATAAAAAAGCTGATAAAGTTGCCTTAGTCAGCGGAGGCGGCAGCGGCCACGAACCATCTCACGGTGGTTATGTCGGCAGAGGCATGCTTGATGCCGCGGTGGCAGGCCCTGTTTTTACATCGCCTACACCCGATCAGGTTTATGAAGCAATAAAGGCGGTTGATGCCGGAAAAGGCGTTCTCCTCGTAATAAAAAACTACAGCGGCGACGTCATGAATTTTGAAATGGCTGCGGAAATGGCTGCGGCAGACGGCATAGATGTGGAAAAAGTAATAACAAATGATGATGTAGCCGTAGAAAACAGCACCTGGACAATAGGCCGCCGCGGTATTGCGGGTACGATACTGGTTCATAAGATTGCCGGAGCAAAAGCGGAATCGGGCGCAGTGCTGGCGGATGTAAAACGGATAGCGGAAAAGGTTATTGCCAACGAACGTTCTATGGGCATGGCTTTATCTCCCTGTACAGTACCGGCAGCAGGAAAACCCAGCTTTACCTTGGCAGAAAATGAAATAGAAATCGGCATGGGCATACACGGTGAACCCGGCACTCATCGTGAAGCTATAAGAACAGCCGATGAAATCACACAACAGCTTGTAGATAAAATATTGGCCGAAAAAATATATAACAGCGGTGATGAAGTAGCTGTCCTAATAAACGGATTGGGTGCCACACCTCTGATGGAGCTTTATGTGGTCAGCAATAAAGTACAGGCTGTTCTTCAGGAAAAAGGTCTGCATATGGTAAAAACATATGTAGGAAATTACATGACTTCTTTGGAAATGGCCGGATATTCAGTAACACTGCTGAAACTGGATGACGAATTAAAGGAACTTTTACTGGCGCCGGCTGATACTCCTGCCTTTGTTCAATACTGACAACAAAACTTAATTCACAGAAAAGGACGGATTATTAATGACTGGAAAAGACGCTGTAAAAATAGTCGGACAGGCTGTTATTGAAAAAAAAATGTTTCTTACCGATCTTGATCAGGCGATCGGGGATGGAGATCATGGTATAAATATGGCACGCGGTTTTGAAAGTGTTTTACAAAAAACAGAGGTTCTGCCTGATGACACGGATATATCCTCCATTTTAAAAACTGTGGGTATGGGGCTGATTTCAAGTGTGGGCGGAGCTTCCGGTCCATTATACGGGACAGCTTTTCTGCGTGCCGCAGGACCATGCAAGGACAAAACAAACATTGATGCCAATACAGCCAAGGCTATGCTTGACGCAGCTATAAAGGGAATACAGGATCGTGGCAAGGCACAAAAAGGTGAAAAAACAATGCTTGATGCACTTATCCCAGCATCGGAAGCATTTGCTGAGGGTATAAAAGCAGATAAAACTCTTCTCGAATGCCTTTCTTCTGCTGTCCAGGCTGCTCAAGACGGCGTTGAGTATACAAAAACGATTATTGCGACAAAAGGACGGGCAAGCTATTTGGCTGAACGCAGCATCGGTCATCAGGACCCCGGTGCCACATCAGCGACTATCATGTTGACTGCGCTTTATAACTATATAAAGTAATAAGAGGAGTAAAAAAATGGTTGGCATTGTTATTGTCTCTCATAGTGTTAAAATTGCCGAAGGGGTAAAAGAATTGGCCCTGCAAATGGCGAAAGGCCATCCGGTATTTACTGCCGGCGGAACAGCTGACGGCGGTATAGGCACAGATCCGATACGCATCCAGGAAGCTATGGAGGCCGCAAATTCAGGCGACGGTGTAGTTGTTATGGCAGATCTTGGCAGTGCTGTCATGAGTGTCGGTCTTGCCAAGGAAATGCTGGACCCTGATCTTGCCGAAGTAGTAAAATTAGCGAACGCGCCAATAGTTGAGGGTGCCATCGCGGCCACAGTCGAAGCTTCCATGGGAAGTTCATTGGAAAAGGTATTGCAGACTGCACACGATGCACGGAATATGGATAAGATTGACTGAAAAATGATTAACCAGAATAGGCATTTAAGGTTGGTGTACCCGACCTTGTATGCCTGTTTTTTTTATTAATGCCTGAAAATTTGCATATTAACACTTTTTTTTTAAAACATATACGTATATAATATATATTACGTATATATTATTATTTTAAAAAATTCTTATTATAGCCTTAGTAATTATACATATTTCGCTCCGTAAATATTATTTTTTTATTTTAACAGCTCGTTAAATAATATACTCGACAAAAATGTTTTATACATATACAATAAATACTATTTCTTCTCCTTGACTAATAAAATAAACAAGGTTTATAATATTGCATGGAATATGTAATAATTGATATTATAATACGCGAAAGAATATCACAGGAGGGTTATTATGGAAAGATACGATTCTATCTGGGACATGTACAAGAAAAAGGGGATTAGCCGTCGCAGTTTCATTAAAACCTGCACAGCAATGACTGCCTTGCTCGGATTAGCTCCCACAATGCTGCCCGATGTTGTCAAAGCTGCCGAAAAAAGACTGCCGGTCGTAATCTGGCTTCACGGACATGAATGCACAGGCTGCAGTGAGGCTTTTTTACGTTCAGGGGCACCGTTGACATCTGACGTCATACTCAATATGATCGCTTTGGAATACGATGACACACTCAGTGCCGCATCCGGTGAGCCGTTTGAAAACCATTTGCAGGAAATTATGAAAATTTATAAAGGACAATATATCCTTGCCGTAGAAGGAGCTGCTCCCCCTGATCCCAAAGGCGGTTTCTGCATGGTAGGCGGCAGGCCATTTGTCGAAGAAGTAAAAGAAGCGGCAGCTGGAGCTGCGGCTATCATTGCTTACGGCACCTGTGCCACGTGGGGCGGCATACAGGCTGCCCGGCCTAATCCTACACAAGCTGTATCCCTGAATGAAATCGTAGGCAATAAACCTATTGTCAATGTTCCCGGCTGCCCTCCTATTCCTGAAGTAATGACCGGTGTTATTGCCCATTATGCAATGTTTGGCAATCTGCCTCCTCTTGATAATAAAAATTGTCCTAAGCAGTTCTTTGGTAATCGTATACATGATACATGCTACCGCAGACCGTTCTTTGATGCCGGCATGTACGCCAATGATTTCAATGATGCCGGGGCAAGAGCCGGCTGGTGTTTATATAAACTCGGCTGCCGCGGCCCGGAAACATATGCCTCCTGCGGCAACATGCGCTGGTGGAATGGATTATCATATCCTATTCAATCCGGACATGGCTGCATTGGTTGTACAAGTAAGAATTTTTGGGACAATGATCCATTTTACACGCGCCTGCCTGAAGTCGCGGGCCTCGGTCTCGGCAATATAGACAAAATAGGCGCCGTCGCGACGGGCGCACTGGCTGTTGGCATAACTGCGCATCTTGCTACTTCAGCTGTTCAGAAGAGAAAACGTGATCAAAAAGAACTTGAAGATAAAAAAAAGACTGCTGAAGAACTCGACAGAATAAGCAGAAGAAAGGATTGATTTTTTCATGAAAAGAGTTGTGGTAGATCCTGTTACTCGAATAGAAGGTCATTTACGTTTAGAAGTTGAGGTTGACGAAGCTTCGGGAAAAGTAAATGATGCTCTCTCAAGCGGAACAGCATGGAGAGGCATTGAGACTATAGTAAAAAACCGTGATCCTCGCGATGTATGGGCTTATGTACAGCGCATCTGCGGTGTCTGCACCAGTGTGCACGCTTTGGCTGCAGTCCGTGCTGTCGAAGACGCACTTTCTATAAAAATACCCAAAAATGCTCATTATGTACGCAATATTATGGCAGGCACAATAACAGCGCATGATCATATAGTCCATTTTTATCACTTGCATGCTTTGGACTGGGTCAGTCCTATTGAAGCTTTAAAAGCCGATCCTAAAGCGACAGCGGCAATGCAGGATACCGTCCTTAATACTTATTCCATACCTGTGAAAAATCCCGAAGGATACGATTTCAGCGCCTATCCCAAAGCTTTTCCCAAAGCTACAACAGCGTACTATAAAGATATACAAGATAAAATAAAACAGCTCGTTGACAGCAACCAGCTGGGCATCTTCGCCGCTAATTGGTGGGACCATCCCGCATATCAAATATTACCTCCCGAAGTGCATCTGATGGCTGTATCACATTATCTGAACATGCTGGACAAACAGCGCGAGATAGTAATCCCGCATGTCATATTCGGCGGTAAAAACCCGCATCCTCATTATGTCGTCGGCGGTATGTCCTGCGCCATTTCAATGAATGATATGAACGCACCTGTCAACAGCCAGCGTTTGGCTGCTGTCGAAACTGCAATTTCTCTGGCTGCGGATGTGGTAAATTCCTTTTACGTACCTGATGCCCTGGCTATTGCTCACATTCATGCGCAAAAAGGCAGTGCCATCGACGGGGGCGGTCTTGCCGGAATACGTGTACTCGGTTTTGGCTCTTATCCTGATGAACCTTTTGCCGGACACGAAGATTTTGCCTCAGCGGCACTTGTTCGCTGCAACGGTGTAGTAGAAGATTTTGCTCAAGGACTAAACAGTGCAAAATATACGGAATTGACGGGGAAAGACCTTGAAGACAGTGCTGTAATAACCGAAAACGCTAAACATTCCTGGTATGAGAATAATGATGCACTTCATCCGTGGGATGGTGAAACAGATCCCAATTATACAGGTGACAAAAACGGCAACAAAGAAAAATGGGAATATCTTGACAAAGATAATAAATATTCATGGATAAAAACCCCAAAATGGCGCGGCAGGGTCTGTGAAGTGGGTCCTCTTGCACGTTATATTATCGTTTATACGAAAGTAAAGAAAGGTATCATAACACCTACCTGGGCAGAAGAAATCATGATCGGTCAGATAGATCATGTTTCAAAACTCCTCAATCTCCCGCCCGAAAAGTGGCTGCCATCAACTGCCGGCCGTACTGTCGCTCGTGCTCTTGATGCCCAGCTTGCTGCAACAATGGAAAAATATTTCTTCGACAAATTGGTAAAAAATATAGGCACAGGCGATACAAATATCGCCAATACTTTAAAATGGGAACCTTCATCGTGGACGAACGGTGAATTTAAAGGCGTAGGTCTTTATGAAGCACCGCGCGGAGCCTTATCTCATTGGATAGTAATAAAAGACAAAAAAGTAAAAAATTATCAAGCCGTAGTGCCGACAACGTGGAATGCCTGTCCGCATGATGATCAATCAGGAAACGGGGCGTATGAATTATCCATGATTGACACACATGTTGCCATACCGGACAAACCTTTGGAAATAGTAAGAGCGGTCCGTTCATTTGATCCATGTCTCGCATGTGCCGCGCACGTATATGACAGCAAGAAGAAAACACTTAGTATGGTTAACACCGATCCATATATAGGGAGTGGTAAAGTATGACGGTCAGAGAAAATCAGTTTGTTGAAACTTCCATACCTAATGGCAAGGAAGCTCATTTGACAAGATTTTATATTTTCAGTCCTTTTTTGAGAATTTTTCATTGGCTGATGGTCATTTCTATAATAATTTTATTTTCTACCGGTATAGTTGTAATGACGCCTATGTCCATGGGTGAAGGACAGTATGTAATTTTGAATGAATGGCATTTATCTGTCGATTGGATAAGAAATCTTCATTTTCTTGCCGGCTTCATTCTTTCGGCAGCATTTTTATTCAGAATATACGGCTATATAATCAATAAGGGCGACAGGCTTTTGCCTAATTTCTTTCAAATGAAATTCTGGGATGATCTTGTGGAAGTAATGATGCATTATTGTCTGCTCAAATATTCACATAAACAATTTTTGCGCAATCCGATGGCGCGTATGTCCTATATAGCAATTTACGGCTTGATAGTGGTAGAAATACTGACCGGCTTTGCTATGTATTTTCAGGTAAATCCCAATGGTATCGGCGGCTCGATTTTTGGCTGGCTTGTCGTTCCATACGGAGAAATGTTTCTTCATGTTGTTCATCACATAGTGGCTTGGTGCATTTTCTTATTTGCAGCTATACATGTTTATATGGTAGTGCGCGCTGACTTTATGGAACGTGAAGGAGAAATTTCCAGCATGATTTCAGGAACTAAAGTATTGGCTCATTTGCCCGATGATATAAATGATATAAGAGACAAAAATGGTAAAATCATTAAAGGCTAGCAGGAGGTTTTCATATGTGCTCAACATGCGGCTGTTCAAGCCATGGTCAGGGAACTCAGATTCAATTTTTTGTCACAGGATATGATGCAAAAAATTCCAAGGCAGTGGAAGAAAAACTTTTGGGTCTTCCGGGAGTATTGTATGTGCATATTCATACTCATGACGGAGAAACAACAATAAATTATGACCCTGCAAAAACACGCTTAAGTGAACTTACCGCTGTTTTTGAACAAAAGGGTCTGCAGGCAGCTATTTAAGTAAATAATTAAGAAATAAAAGGCTGCTGCAAACAAAGATTGCAGCAGCCTTTTTGATTGCAGGAGCAGTAAATTATGCATGAAATGGCAATGGCACAGGGTGTAATGGAGATAGTCGAAAGTTATGCAAAAAAAAGCAATGCTACAAAAGTCAGGACCATCGCTCTTTTGATAGGAGAAATGACAGGCGTTGTTTTTGAATCTCTTGAATTTTGTTTTAAAGCTACCGCTAAAGGAACTATCGCCGAAAATGCAGAGATGAAGTTGAAAAGTATCCCGCTCATCGGACATTGCAATGATTGCGGCAATGAATCGCATATTGAAAATTACAATTTTTTTTGTCCTCAGTGCGGCAGTGCCAAGGTAGATATTATATCGGGGCGGGAGCTGCGCGTTGAATATTTGGAGGTAGACTGATGGAAGTTCAGGTAATGCAGGATATTTTAGGAAGCAATGATAAACTGGCCGCTGAAAATAAAAAAATTTTTGACGAATACGGTATTTTTGTTCTTAATCTGATCGGTTCTCCCGGTGCAGGAAAAACATCTCTGCTGGAAAAAACTATAGGCTCATTAAAAAATCATCTGCGCTTAGCCGTTATAGAGGGTGATCTCTTTACCAGCAAAGATGCCGACCGCATAGCGGACCATGATGTTCCCGTCATCCAAATAAATACCAGCGGCGGGTGTCATCTGGATGCTATGATGGTGAAAAAGGTCCTCAGCAAACTTGATCTGCAAAACCTTGATCTTGTTATAATCGAAAATGTGGGCAATCTTGTTTGCCCTGCCGAATTCAATATCGGGGAGGATACCAAAGCCGTTGTTCTGAGTATTACTGAAGGTGATGACAAACCGCTTAAATATCCTTTGATATTTAAAGAAGCCTCTGCCGTTGTACTCAACAAAATCGATATATTGCCCTTTACAAATTTTGACATGGAAAATGCCCGGCATGATATCAATTGTCTTCATCCCGGTATCAGTATCATTGAAACATCCTGCCGCACAGATAATGGTCTTGATCAATGGTGCAGCTGGCTTCGGGCAGCTGCTTATGAAAAAAATGAACGGATGAAAAAAAATAATGGATAATGTTACAATACTAGGTGTCGGTAATATTCTTATGCAGGATGATGGCTTTGGCGTCAGACTGATCGAAAAACTACAGCTGATGAAGTGGCCTGAAAAAGTGAGAATCCTTGACGGAGGAACATTGGGAATGCTTCTCCTGCCATATATAGAAGGTACAAAAAAACTACTTATAGTAGACGCCATAAATGCACCAGGCACTGCCGGAGATTTTTTTTGTTTTGAGGGAAGTGAAGTCAACGCTTACTTTTCCAACAAAATATCGGTGCATGATCTTGGTATCAATGATCTTCTTGCAGCACTTGCCATAACCAATGATCCTGTTGATGAAACTGTTGTCATGGGTATCAAACCGGCTGTTGTCGACCTGGGAATGGAACTTACAGAAATCATAGAGGAAAAGATGGATAAGACGATAGAGAAAGTCCTCAGCCATTTAAAAAAATGGCATGTTTTCCCCGTTTGATGGTAAAATATTATGAAAAGATTATCAGTAAGAGTCAGAGGCATCGTTCAGGGCGTCGGTTTTAGGCCTTTTGTCTATCGGTTGGCACGGGAAAATAATCTTACCGGCTTCGTTTTAAACGATGATGACGGTGTCTTAATGGAAATTCAGGGTATTGAAACATCTCTTGATGTGATGCTTAAAGAGCTTAGCTATGAAGCACCGCCCGCAGCTTCCGTCATGGAAATTGTAACAGCTGAAAAAGAAATCATTGCTTCGGAAAAAGATTTTACAATAAAAAAAAGTCCTCTTGCTGCCCTACGGAAAGCGTTTATATCACCAGATCTGGCAATATGTGCTGATTGCCGCAGAGAAATCATGGACAAATCTGACAGAAGATATCATTACCCTTTTACTAACTGTACAAACTGCGGACCGCGCTTTTCCATAGTGGAAGACATTCCCTATGACAGGCGCAATACTACAATGAAAACTTTTTCTATGTGCAGCAAATGCAGGGAAGAATATGCGCAGCCTCAGGACAGGCGTTTTCATGCCCAGCCAAATGCCTGCAATAGTTGCGGCCCGCAGTACAAACTTTTGAATAACAAAGGTACTGTAATATCAATTGATAATGAAATTATACTGGAATCAGCAAGAAAAGCTATAAAAAAAGGAGAAATAATTGCTTTAAAAGGTATCGGCGGTTATCATCTGGTCTGTGATGCCTATAATAATTCTGCAATACTTAAACTCAGAAACAGGAAGAAACGCTTTGACAAAGCATTGGCCGTGATGGCAGATTCAGTAGACACGATAAAAACCTTATGCATTGTCAATGCCAAAGAAGAAAGCCTCCTTAAGAGTCCTTCAGCGCCCATCGTCCTTCTTGCAAAAAAAGAAAATTGTGCTCTGGCTGCTGCAGTGGCTCCCGGTAATTGCAGTATTGGTTTTATGCTTCCTTATGCACCTATCCATTGTCTGCTCCTGCAAAAAGGAGATGTATTTGTGATGACCAGTGCCAATCTCAGTGAAGAACCCATTGCCTACGAAGAAGAGGACGCGCTGGAACGTCTGGCTGGAATAGCCGATCATTTTTTGATACATGATCGCCGCATCAATATGTCTATAGATGATTCAGTGATGCAAGTGGTGAAAAATGAAGCTTATTACATAAGGCGCAGCAGAGGATTTGCCCCTGCACCCCTTTTTCTGTCATCTTGCAATAAGCAGCTGTCAGTTTTCGCTGCCGGCAGTCAATTGAAAAACACATTTTGTCTGACCGATGGAAATAAGGCAATTCTAAGCCATCATATCGGCGATTTAGCTAACAAGGCCGCATATGATTCTTACAGAAAGGCCATAAACCATTATCAAAAAATTTTTTCCATACAGCCGCAAATAGCCGCATGTGATCTCCATCCAGAATATTTTTCTACGAAATATGCACTTGCAACAGGATTGCCGCTCATCAAAATACAGCACCATCATGCACATATTGTTTCTGTCCTTGCTGAAAATAACATATCGGAAAAGGTAATCGGTGTGGCACTTGACGGTACCGGTTATGGCGATGACGGCTGTCTGTGGGGCGGCGAATTTTTCCTGTGTGACTGTACTTCCTATGAGCGTTTGGCACATTTCTCATATCTGCCTCTGCCGGGAGCATCGGCCGCGATAAAAGAACCATGGCGCCTTGCCGCTTATATAATGCATTCTTTATATGGGAAAAAAATGCTGGAAAAAGAATGTGGTTTATGGAAATCTGTACCGGAAAACTGGTCCTTAGCTGTTCAAATAGCAGAAAAAGGCTTTAACTCACCCCTTACCTCCAGTGCCGGCAGAATATTTGATGCGGTATCGGCTGTTCTTGGCATAAGAGGAAGGATAAATTATGAAGGACAGGCCGCAATAGAACTTGAGCAAATAGCGGCGGCAGGAAACGGCAGCCTTTTACCTTATGAATCAAAAGAAGAAAATGGAATGTGTCAGATAGATTTTCTGCCTATGTTCAGAAGCTTAATTGAGGATGATACTGCAATCTCCGAAAAAGCTGCTTCTTTCCATTTAACAATGGCAGCTGCCGTGGTGGATACCGTCAGGATTCTAAAGAAGAAGACCGGGGTCAGAAAAATTGTTCTGTCCGGTGGAGTCTTTCAGAATTTATTATTGCTCAAAAACATATTTGCCCTGCTGGAAGACGATTTTTCCGTTTATATAAATAGAAAAGTTCCTGCAAATGACGGTGGTCTGTCATTTGGACAGGCAGCGGCAGCATGTGCTATTATAAATAAAAATAGAGGCTTATTATAAAAGGAGCGATAAAAATGTGTCTTGCTGTTCCTGCAAAAATTATAGAAAAGAATGATATGATGGCAACCGTTGATGTTGAGGGCATACAGAGAAAAATCAGTTTGATGCTCTTACCCGATGCAAAAAAAGGTGATTTTGTTCTTATGCATGCCGGTTTTGCGATTCAGACAATAGATGAACAAGAGGCAAATTATACTGCCCAGCTGTTAAAAGAGGTCGCCCAAAATGATAATGCCTGAAGAATGCAAGAAGGCAGCAGAGTTTTTCCTGCAAAACATTGATAGACTTATAACAAAACCTACGCGATTTATGGAGGTTTGCGGTACACATACTGTATCTATTTTTCGTTCCGGCATAAGACAGCTTCTTCCTGAAAAGGTGGATCTTGTAAGCGGTCCCGGCTGTCCTGTATGCGTCACGCCGAATGATTATATGGATACTGCAATCGCCTATGCGAAAAATTCAAACGTGATCATAACTACTTTCGGCGATATGCTTAAAGTTCCCGGTACAAGCACAAGCTTATATGAAGCAAGAGCAGAAGGCGCTGATATCCGTATAGTATACTCTCCGCTTGACGCCCTGCAGCTGGCAATAAATAACCCTGCAAAAAAAATAATTTTTTTAGCGGTTGGTTTTGAAACAACCGCACCTTTGACGGCAGCCACTATTCAAACAGCACAAAAAAAGCAAATAAATAATTTTTTTATTCTCTCTGCACACAAATGGACATATACGGCTCTCGATGCTTTATTAAGCGATCCGACAATAAAAGTCGACGGATTTTTGCTGCCCGGCCATGTCTGCGTCATTACGGGCGAAGCCCCCTTTTCCTTTGTATCTGAAAGGTATGCAAAACCGGCTGTCATTGCCGGTTTTGAGGCACTCGATATTCTTCGGGCCGTATATATGCTTGCCCTGCAGGTTCAAAACGGTCAGGCAAAAATAGAAAATGCTTATAAGCGCGTGGTCAGGACTGAAGGCAACCCCATTGCTCAAAATGCAATATCTTCAGTTTTCAGCAATACATCCGCAAACTGGCGAGGCTTCGGCGGAATAGAAAATTCCGGTATGACAGTCAACGCGGCATACGCTCAATATGACGCACTGCACAGCATCCCTGTGACCAAGGAAAACTCAAGAGAAAATCCAGCCTGTCGCTGCGGTGATGTACTAAAAGGCAATATCAACCCTACGCAATGTCCTTTATTCAAAAAAATATGTACACCGGAACACCCTGCCGGTGCATGCATGGTTTCCATTGAGGGCACATGCCATGCGTGGTATAAATATGGGCAAGGGAGATATCACTATGGAAGATAAATTCATAACTATGGCTCACGGAGCGGGCGGTGTAAAAAGCCGTGAGCTGGTCGAAGAAATAATGGTTCCAGCATTTGATAATGAATATCTGCGTCAGATGCATGACGGAGCCAAGCTTCCTGTAAAGAATAATATTGCCTTCACTACAGACTCCTATGTAGTAAAACCCTTGTTTTTTAACGGCGGCAATATAGGTAAACTGGCCGTATGCGGCACAGTGAATGATCTGGCTATGACAGGTGCCGTGCCAAAATATATATCTGTGGGCATGATTTTGGAAGAAGGTTTTCCAATAAAGGATTTGCGCACTATCGTCGATACCATGAGTCAGGCAGCAGCTGAGGCCGGTATATATATCGTCACAGGAGATACAAAAGTAGTCAACAAAAACAGCGGTGATGGCATTTTTATCAATACGGCAGGTGTCGGTAATTTAATAGACGGCTGCGATATAGCTCCGCGAAATGTAAAGCCGGAAATGGATATAATAGTCAGCGGATATCTCGGTGATCATGCCGCGGCGATCATGGCATTACGACATAATCTGCAATTGCCGGACACACTAAAAAGTGACTGTGCTCCGCTAAATAAACTTGTTTATAAAATATTGCAGGCGGCGCCCAAAATAGCCGTAATGCGTGATGCCACCCGCGGCGGCGCAGCAGCCGTTCTCAATGAAATAGCAGCCCAGGCAGGTGTCGGTATCATTATTGATGAAGACAAGCTTCCCGTACGTAAAGAAGTACGAGGGTTCTGCGATATCCTGGGTTTTGATCCGATATATCTGGCAAATGAAGGCAAAATGGTAATCTTTGCAGACAAAACCTATAGCAGCCGGATACTTGCCGTTATGCACAAAGATGTATATGGCAAAAATGCCTGTATAATAGGCAGTACAAACAGTATCGCTCCCGGCGAAGTGGGTCTGCGTACAGCTATTGGCGGGATAAGGATAATTGATATGCCTGCAGGTGAACAAATCCCCAGAATCTGCTGAATCCTTAAAATTAAATATTGCATCATTAAAAAATCCGTCTTATTCAGGTCCATACGCCTGCTTAATAAGACGGATTTTTATATCCATATACAAATATAAATAACGGTAAATTTCAGCAAATATATATAAATATCTACTTACAGTGCTGGTTTTTCCAAAATCAAAATATGTTATAATATGGATAAAAGGATGCATATAATGAGGTGAACATATGGTTGACAATGTATACGGAAAATATATACCTGTACTCGAAAAGGTTATGAACAATCTGTTGGAAAATATCCAAAAATATAATGAAAAAGAAAAAAATAAGACGGGCGAAATGGCATATGAGCACTTGATTTACCGCATTAAAACACATGGCAGTATGGCAGAAAAATGTCATCGTAAGGGATTGCCGCAGACTCCATGTGCAGCACTTCACGATATACGGGATGCGATCGGCATTCGTATCATCTGCCGGTTTATTGAAGACATTTATGTAAATATCGCCTATATTAAAGCCATACCAAATTGCCGCATTATTCAGGAAAAGGATTACATAAAGCATGTAAAAGCAAACGGATATCGCAGCTATCATATAATAGTCGAGCTTACAATGCCTTATGAAGATGCATCAGAAATATGTCCCGGACACTTTTTTGCTGAAATACAGCTGCGAACCATTGCCATGGATTCATGGGCCAGTCTCGAACATCAGATGAAATACAAGCGTAATATAGAAAATTCCGAAATGATCGTGCGAGAACTGAAACGATGTGCCGATGAACTGGCAGCCTGCGACATATCTATGCAGACTATACGTAATCTGATCCGCACTGAACAATAATTATGGGAGAATACAGACATGAAAATATTGCTGGCAGAAGATGAACACGATATGTCATCAGCACTTACCGCTGTACTGAGACATTCCGGTTATGAAGTAGACGCTGTTTACGACGGAGCTGCTGCCGTAGAAAAGGCACAGGAAAACACATATGATTGTATGATTTTTGATATTATGATGCCTAAGATGGATGGTGTCGATGCACTGAAGCAATTACGCGGCAGTGGTAATTTCACACCCGTCATTATGTTGACAGCTAAAGCAGAAACAGATGACAGAATCGCAGGCCTTGATGCGGGTTCTGATGACTATCTGACAAAACCATTTGCTATGGGAGAGCTATTGGCTCGTATCCGGTCCATGGTACGGCGCATCAACGCCTTTTCACCATCCAGGCTTTTTTGCGGTACCGTCACCCTGGATGTGGAAGAACAGGAATTATCCTGTAAAAATTCTATTCGTTTAGGCAATAAAGAAACAAAACTCATGAAATTTTTTATGCTTAATATCGGCAGAGAATTATCAACAAAAGCTATTTTTCTGCACGTCTGGAAAAGTGAATCAGATGTGGACAAAACTATTGTCTGGATATATGTGTCATATTTACGGGAAAAGCTGGAATCTGTTAATGCAGACATCCAAATCATCGGAAATAAGGGAAAAACCTTCCTTCTAAAAGAAAAATAAACAGCGGGGATATGGTACAATTCATGGATATAATAAAAAATCTGCGGAGAAAATTTATTGCGGCGGCTACAGCAGCTGTTGTTATTATAGTGGCCGGGGCCCTTGGCTTGATCAATACAATAGTATATATGCGCATGCATGTTCAAGTGGAATCTGTTCTTTTATATATTTCACAGAACGGCGGAAATGTCCCGCAAGAAAAGACCCCACAGGACAGCAGTTGGTTCGGCGACACAAATTGGTCTGATGATACGCCTGAATTTTCTTATCAAACAAGATTTTTTAGTGTTCTTGTCAATCCGGCGGGATATATCGAAAAAATAAACATCAAAAATATTGCTGCTTTTACCGAAGATGAAGCAATACAATATGCACAGTCTACTGCACAAGAAGGAAAAATGCAGGGCTTTTTCAAAAAGGACAGAGCCAGTTATGCCTATATGATAACAAAAGATCCCAGCGGAAATTTTCTTATCGTCATTATGGATTATACACGTGACGCAGGTGCAGTTGACTCCTTTATGCATTATTCTTTATTATTCGGTTTCATCTGCATACTATTATATATATTTATTCTGGCCGCTTTATGCAATATGGCTATCAAACCATTTATTCTCAACATGGAAAATCAAAAACGGTTCATCACCAATGCCGGTCACGAATTGAAAACTCCGATAGCTATTATTTCCGCTAATACCGAGGCGATGGAGCTTATCAACGGCAAGAGTGAATGGACGGTCAACATATTGAAACAAGTTCACCGCTTATCCAAGCTGATAAATGATCTTATTATGCTCGCAAAAATGGGGGAACGCTCCCGTGCAGATCTTGACATAACGTCCGTAGATTTATCAGAAACAGTGACAACTGTGACTGAATCATTCAGGCAAATGCTCAGTGATCAAAAAAAGGGATTTACCTGTCGCATCGACCCTCTTATCCATATCCAGTCCGATGCAAAATGTATATATGAACTTATAAATATTCTTGTTGATAATGCCGTCAAATATTGTGATGATAACGGTACCGTCAACGTAATTCTTTCACGCAATAAAAAAAATACAGGTGCTATCATCGCTATTTCCAATACTCACATCGCCGGAGCTGCGATCGATTATTCCCGATTTTTTGAACGATTTTACCGCGGTGATGTGTCACATAACAGCAAAAGAAAGGGCTATGGTATAGGATTGGCCATGGCAAAAGAACTGGCACAGCTCATAAAAGGAAAGCTCAATGTATCCTATACCAACGAAATAATCACTTTTACCGTAAGGTTAAATACTTAATGCATTCAGCAGGTATACTGATCTGGCAATAAAAAATATATACTCCCCAAAAACAATCGTAATACATTACCAATAATATCTTCTGCCAGCCAATATCTCATTTTATCTTGTTTGGAAAAATTACTACCAAGAGCATTTTAAAACAGTTTTCAGCATATACCGCATGCGGATGCTGTGCCGGCATAATAATGGACTCGCCTATTTCCAATTTATGCGAAATTCCGTCCACAGTTATCTCACCGCTTCCGTCAAGACAAATGGCAAAAGCATCACCATTGGATTCGTGCGTGCTTAAGCCCTCTCCTGCTGCAAAAGCAAATAAAGTCATTCCCACAGCATCATTTTGGATAAGTGTCTTGCTTACTACCTGTTCATCTTGATACTTCACCAAATCCTTTAAAACCAGTACTTCTGACTTTCTGATATTCTTTAAAATAGTTTCCATTTGATTTCATCTCCTCTGAATTATTTATTTTAATATATACCTTTTTTCTATTTAATGCTGTAACAATTGTGACATGCTCTAAAGATATATATATATACTTGCTGCAATATCCGACATTTTTCTTCTGCTTGCAAAGAAATGGGAAAAGTATTATTATTAAACTATTCAATTGATACTTAAAATATTCGTTTTACTTGAAGAGATTTTTTTATCATATATCTTCAATTTAACGAAAACTTTCTAAAGAGGAGATGAATTTTAATGAATGAAAAACAATTGCAAAGAGTGAGTCATGACAAGGCATTTATTGCGGCTCTGGATCAAAGCGGCGGAAGCACACCGAAGGCATTGGCTGCTTATGGTATAAAGGAAAATGAATATAACGGCAACGACGAAATGTTTGCCAAAGTGCATGAAATGCGTACACGGATAATAAAAAGTCCTGCGTTTAAGGCTGATTATATTTTAGCTGCTATCTTATTTGAAAATACTATGGACCGGAAAATTGACGGAGAATTGACGGCGGATTATCTTTGGAATAAGAAGGGAATCGTTCCTTTTCTAAAAGTTGATAAAGGTCTGGCTGAATTAACAGACGGTGTTCAGCTCATGAAACCTATGCCCGATTTAGCTGATCTTTTGAAACGTGCTGTGCAGCGGAATATTTTCGGCACAAAAATGCGTTCTGTAATAAAGCAGACAAATAGAGATGGTATAAAAAAAATTGTCAAACAGCAGTTTGAAATTGGACGACAGATAGCTGCTGCAGGGCTTGTCCCCATACTTGAACCTGAAGTTGATATTCACAGCGAAAATCGTGCAGAATCAGAAAAGATACTGAAAGAGGAGATATTTAAGGAACTTTCTTTACTGCCATCTGATTTAAAAATAATGTTCAAGTTATCTATTCCCGAAATCGATAATTTTTACAGCGATCTGATAAATGGACAAACAAATATTATCAGGGTGGTAGCTCTTTCAGGCGGTTTCTCCCGGCAGGAGGCAAATGACAAATTATCACGCAATAATGGTTTAATAGCCAGTTTTTCGCGGGCACTGGCAGAAGGACTTTACGCACAGCAATCTGATAATGATTTTGATACTGTTCTTGCTTCCAGTATAAAAAATATTTATGAGGCTTCTATTACCTGATTAACATACATGTACGCTTAGTTTTATCCGCTGTATAACCGAAAGAAAAATCGGCTGTATGGCGGATTTTTCTTTCATTTTAAATATTGACCGACCAAGTTCCAATTAATACTCATCTATTGCTATACTCCAATTGTTTCATAAAAATTTCATAATTGGAGTATAGCATAGTAGTATATTGAATAAGTATACAAAAAAGCTGATTTTCCATGTTATAAAGGGAGTTTATATTGATAAATCGCAGGAAATTTTTATTTTATACTTTTGGTACAATAGGCAGTCTCATGTTTTTGCCTCAATTTACTTTCAGCAAAATCGCTTTGGCTGCTTCAGGACAGCCACTCACCTCTCCTCCTATAAAGGAAACGCATCTCAGTTTTGTTCTTCCATTAGAAAATCGTCAGCAAACTAATATGATCATTATTCATCATATAGGCGGAACCAATCAGGATGTATCTGCAGCAGAAGTTCATCAATGGCATCTAGCAAACGGCTGGGCGGGAATAGGCTATCACTATGTAATAAGAAAAGATGGCACTATAGAACGCGGCAGACCTGCGGATACCATAGGCGCGCATTGCTACGGCTATAATAAGACATCTGTAGGCATCAACATAGTAGGCGATTTCGAAACTGCATATCCTACTGAAGCTCAGCTCAATTCAGGTGAATATCTGACAGCATATTTATGTCAGCTTTATAGATTGAATACCGCCGATAATATTATCTTTGGTCATCGCGATCTTAACAGTACTTTATGCCCGGGAAAAAATTTGTACAGCCAATTGGATGATTTTAAACAGAAAGTTTTTGCTAAATTATAAATTCATGTAAATTCCCTGCATAATACATAAAACAACAACATAAATACTTATTCATAGAAAAATATATACACGGAATATATCAGCTTTACCGATCGCAAAATAATTATTTAAAAATAGCAATCCCGTATAATTTTTGCAGCCATACATTTTTTATAACTATAAAGAATGCTGACTTGCAAGTAATGCATCTATATTATATACTTAATAAATATGTATCAAGTTATCGAATCAGGGAATTACTGACACTTTCATTTCAAAATCAGAATTGCCTCAAGATAGCGGTGGCGGCAATATTAGTTTGCAGTTGTCGCAGTTTTAAATAAATTCACAGGAGGAATAAATTTAATGTTCAATCCTATGGGCGGCAATATGGCCGGCATGATGAAAAAAGTCCAGAAATTACAGCAGCAGATGGCAAAAATGCAAGATGATCTGAAAGAAAAAACTGTTGAAGTATCAAGCGGCGGTGGCGTTATCAAAGTTATTATGAATGGTGAAAAGCAAGTTGTTTCTCTGACTATTGATCCATCGGCAGTTGATCCGCAGGATGTGGAAATGCTTCAGGATCTTATCTCAGCAGCAATAAATGAATCTGTAAAAAAAGTAGACGATATGATGGCTTCGGAGATGGGGAAACTTACAGGCGGCCTTAATATACCCCCAGGAATGTTTTAATGCAGTATATTGAACCTTTGGCTAAACTTATTGAGCATCTGCGTACGCTGCCGGGAATAGGTTCAAAAACAGCTGCACGTCTTGCCTATCATATATTGGATATGGAGCCTTCAAAGGCAAAGGCTCTGGCCAATGCTATAATCGAAGCCAAAGAAAAAATTGGCTTTTGCAATACCTGTTTCAATTTAAGTGATGTCAACCCATGCAGCATTTGTTCCGCCCCCAGTCGCGACCATTCAATAATATGTGTCGTTGAACAACCCCGTGATGTTGCAGCAATGGAACGTATGCGTGATTTCAAAGGTGTTTATCATGTTCTGCACGGGGTGCTGTCACCACTGGACGGAATAGGTCCCGACAATATAAAGGTCAAAGAACTTCTGGTAAGACTCCAGACGGAAAAAATAAAGGAACTCATAATGGCCACCAATCCCAATGTTGAAGGTGAGGCTACCGCAATGTACGTTGCCAAACTGGTAAAGCCGGCAGGGATAAAGGTTACCCGCATTGCTCACGGACTGCCTGTAGGCGGTGATTTAGAATATGCGGACGAAGTTACCTTGGCAAAAGCATTGGAAAACCGCCGAGAAATTTAATATTTTTATCAAGGAGTTAAACAATGTTTGACATTAGTCTGGTCATAGCTTTTTTAATAGGTATTTTTATTTTATGCATCATAACAAAAATATTATCTTTGCCTATGCATATATTATGGAAACTTATCTATAACAGTATTATCGGTGCAATATGCTTATGGCTGGTAAATGCTGTTTTAGGTCTTGCGATACCTATTAATTTTTTTACGGCAATATTAGCCGGAACTTTAGGAATACCTGGAGTATTGCTTATCGTGATCTACTATCTTATAAAATGACTTGCCCGTTATATGAAACCAAGTATATTATATAAATTAAAGGGGCTGTGACAAAATGAGAAATCATTTTGTCCACAGCCTCTTTTTCTACACAGTTTGAGGCAACAAGCGGGCAATTACTGAAAAAAGGGCATACAACCCCTTTCCCCATAAAAACTGCTTTTCTACAGTTTATGCGGCTTTCTTCAAACGTAGTCTTTTATTGTGGTATTTATAAAGATTGTGCCCGATGGAAACCAGGAAAATCTCTAAACGTACTTGTTTCATGCCTTTTCGAACGATTCTTTTATACCAGCGGTTATTTTTCATGATGCCAAAAGTGCCTTCAGATTGAATCGAGCGATTCATTCGAAGAAGCGCGCCTTGAATGCTTTCTAGGTTATCCACAACTTCTTGGTGTATAGAAGTTAGTTCCTGATTAACTCGTATCGTCCTATTTTTATCTGTCTTTTTACACTCGGAGGCATACGGACAATCCCTGCAATTTTCACACTGGTAAACTTCTTCCTGACGTCCGTATCGATTCCCTTTTACATTTTGTCTGTATTGCAGATGAAATGCCTGTCCGGCCGGACAGCGCAGAGTGCCTTCTTCATCAATCTTGAAATTCACGGCTCGAAACGGATTCTCTCGATACTTCGCATTCGTGGTTTCTTTCTTGTACATCGTGAATTTCATGTATTTTTCCATCCCGTGTTGCTCACAGTAAATATAATTGTTGTATGAACCATATCCTGCATCAGCAACTGGATACTTTGGATAAAATCCGTAGGTATTATGAAATTTCTCCAGTAAGGGAACAAAACAATCCATGTCTGCACGGTATTGATTTACATCAGCTACAGCTATGTATTCATCTGCAATACCAAATTGAACATTGTAGGCTGGCAGGAGCTGGTCGTTGCCCATATAATCTGTCTTGATCCGCATGAATGTCGCACAGTGATCTGTTTTGGAATAACTGTTCCGGTCTGGACCACAAATGGTTATCTTTTCAACATATTCTTTGAGTTTCGCTGTATATTCCTGAAGCCGTTCGTAATAGCTCTGCTGGGGTGTTTTTCGATGGCCTTTTCCATGGACAAATTTTGTTTCATCTATTTCATAGATTTTGGCATACCGATCCGTTACTTCACTTAGGTACTCAGGAACGTATTCGGAATTCGTATCAATTTTGATGCCAAAGCTGGCAAGATCGTCGTTGATTTCATCGAGTAATCCCGTGACTTTTTCAAAAAGTCTATATCTAGATTTTTCAGTCGCTTTCTTCCATACCCAGCTATATTTATTAGCATTTGCCTCAAATTTCGAACCGTCAATATACAGATGGCTCAAATCCACATGATCTTTGGCAAAAATTTTATTGTTGATCTCGCTGAACAATTCCTCAACCGATGGTTTGAGCATAGTTTCGATAAAATAGCCGAACGTGCGATAAGATGGAGTCTCGTGTTCCATGAGATACATAAAGCGAAGATTGACTTTACAGCAATCTTCGAGTTCGCGAAGCGAGATATATCCATTTGTCATAAATCCAAATAAGATTGTTTTCAACATGCTGGTCGGGTTGTACCTGATGCGTCCGGTAACGTGTTCCGGAACATTTTTCAGGTACTTCTCCAAGTCGATTCCCTCCATGAATCTGTCGAAAACCAGCACAGGATCACAAATATCCAGAAAATCCGAAATAAATAGTGGCAAAACTGCCTGTTTTGTTTTAAAATAATTGATGGTTGAATTTTTCATTAGACACGTAAAATTTTACCACAAAAAGAGGATCACCGGCTCTTTCGAGCCAGCGATCCTCTTTTGTTTTTATAGGAGTGTTATTTCACAGCCCCTTTAATTTATATATGCCATATTATTTACATAAAAAGCTTCAATTGCTCGATATTATATAGTTTTTTGTTTTTTTATTAAACCTAACGCCAACTCTGCGTTGCTGGAGGCTGCACTGCGCAGCTCAGATAATCGCTGCCCATTTTCTTCTCTGCATTTGTCCTTATTTTGCCATTTTGCAGCAAATTGAACAAAAATACTTTCAGCTGTTGCACTTTCCAAATCGTCAGCAGCTTTTTCACCTATGGAATTCAAAAATCGGTCTACCTTGGGATCATAGGACAGACCTACCATTGGCACTCCCATTACACCGGCAAATATCAATGCGTGCAATCTTATTGATATAAGCATGTCCAAATTTCCCGTTATTGATAACAGTTCACTTGTGGTATATTCGTCATTAAGCAATATTGGTGCCGATTTCATATAGGCCGCTATTTTTTCAGCTGCTGCGACATCTTCAGGATACTGCATAGGTATAAACACTATCTGTGCGCCATAAGATGTTCCTATCCTGTCGGAAACCTCTGCGAGCACCTTTTTGTAATTGATCAGGCCACGCCACTCTCTCGCATAAATTCCTACTATCGGTTTTGTGCGTGAGATCTTATTTTTAGATAAAATATGCTGGCCAATATTTTTTTCCACAGAGTGAATTGCTAAAACCGGATCGGCTGTGACCTTGATAAGGGGTTGGGAAATATGCATCTGCTCCAATTCAGTCAAGGATTCTTTATCTCTGACTGTGATAAGCCTTGCATGATTGCAGAACCAGCGCATAAGTCTGCGCGGCAGCCAGCCAAAAACCGGACCAATACCTTGTGCATAAAGCATGACAGGTGTTTTTACCAAAATGGACAAAAAAAGGATTCCCATATAATAATATAAACTGCGTCCGCTGGTCACGTTCTGCAACAGACTGCCGCCGCCGCTTATCAGTAAGTCTGCATTTTTTAAAGCTTTCACAATGGAAAACACCGACAGCCAGTTTATTGATTTTACGCCATGTCTCTTTGCCGTGTCAGCCGGATTTGTCGATATGACGGTAAATTTAATCTTGGGATCAAGATCGGTAAAAACTTCCAGCATTGCCGCCAGCATTGCCTCATCACCGGCATTTTTAGAACCATAATACCCAGAAACTACAATATTATTCATGCCCGGCATTTTTCCTCCTCTCCAATACAGAAGAGAAATGCCGCCAAAGTTCCAATATCAACAATACCAGAAAACCAAGCAGCGCACCAAATACGACACCGCCAACACCACGGACCAGAGACATATAAACAGGTGTACGCATGTGGGCAAAAGTTTCGACCATTGAGCCTTGTCCTATAGTAGCAGCAAAGACCAATATACCGAAGATAAATACAGGCCATTTCCTAAGCCATGCCATTACCATAATAAAAAACGCCGGATGACCTATAAACAATTCTTTTGACCGAGGTCTGGCAAAGAATGTTTTTTCCAAAATAGCGCGTATTTTTAATTCTATGCCGGGTACAGGAAAGCCGGCTGTGTGTCCCGATCGTTCGATAAATACTACCATAGCTAATGCCAGCATGACGAAAATCATTAATGTTTTCACCAATATTTTCATATTTAGAAAATGCTTTATCTGTTCAATTATATTCATAGGAACCAAAGGATTGTCGTCGTCAAAAACGTTAAAGCGCTGACAAAGCGCTATTCCCACTAATATCATCGGCAGGACAAACGTAAGCTTTATCCCCCTGAAGATTTCAATTTCAAGGAAATAACGCACATCAGATAAAATACCGGAAAGGTAAGCAGCGCCTATCAGGGAAATCGCACTTGTCACAATTATCATCCCAAAAGACAACAACATTATACGCAGGAAAGAAGAATTTTTGCTGCGTTTTATATCTTTCATTTTATCCAGTAAATATATCATAGCCAGGGTCGGAAACAAATTGGCCGCGGCAAAGGCCCCCAGAACACGTATTTTATTGCCATGACCCATAGCCAGAGGAATCACACAGATCAGCGTGATCAAGACAAAGAGCATATACTGATATTTTAATTTAAAATCAGGTATAATAAGTGATAAATACAGTACGCCTGCGGCACAGATGCCGATCATTATGAATATGCGCAAAAGCTGACTGCCGTCATATATTTCCAAGCTGCCTGCCGGTCCTATTTCAAACCCCTTAGCCTCTAATTTATCTCTGGTATCAGCAAAATACTTTATATTGGTCTGCATCACAGAAAGACCTGTAGCAGGTTTCTCGTACGGACGCAGAAGATCAATACGTATATTTCGTTCCTCGTCAGTATTGCTCCAGCGTTCTACCGCATCGGCCAGTTTCATTTTAGGCTGCTCATCTTTAGGAATAGTGTACAGACGGGCCGCCTTATAATCCAATCCCTGTGCTATATCAACCAATCCGTCCTGCGGGTAAAATTTCAACTGTGAAACATTTTCTATCATGCCCAATGTTATATCACGCTGCTTCATTTTTTCTACGGTATAATTCAGCAGTTTTGGCGCTCCCAATGTCTGCGGTCCGGAAAAAACTATATCGGATATTTTAATGCCGTTCAATCTGTCAAAGACAGCATCAATTTCCTTTTCCGTGACATCGGTATAATTGCTGGGACGCGCTATAACATAAAATCCTGCCGCATTTACAGCTTTCATTTCATCTGTAGGCATTCCCAGATTCATTTTCAAAAAATTTTCATAGTTAGCTTTTACCGCCAGAACTTCGCTGCTGCCGACAGACAACGTCCGCACACGTTCATTGCCGAGCCGCAAAAGCAAATCTTCTTTTACTTCCTTGAACGTCTGGGGATCATTACCTGTTACATAAACATCTGTCCCCACTATTTTCCCGGCAGATACCAACGCTGACCAATCCGGATCAGAAAGAGATCCGTTATGATAGCGCTGCAAGATCTCGCTTCCCGATGTTGCAGCAGCTTTTCCGTTTTCATTCAGTTTTTTGAATGTGGTTTCGTAAACAGCCAGCGATGTTATTCCTGCTTTTTTTGTTTCAGCAAGCACTTCAGACGGTGGCAGCCCCTCATTTTCTGCTAATTTTAATAAATCTTCATAATCAAGAGCCAGCTCTATAGTCGCATTGCTGCTTTCCACATGATAACGCTGAAAACTTATTACCAGCCCAGCAACAAGACCTATTGCAATCAGCAGTATAAACCAGCGGTTATAATTGAAAACCCTCAACATTTTTCCCACCTTATCTATTCTTTGTGAGCACTTGCTTTAATGGATATCTGATTGTCTTCCTGCGTAACAGACTTAATCTCTGCACCAAAAGGCAACTTGCTTTTATCAAGAAGCATTACATCATTTTTCGTATTTAAGCTGATTTTCCCCAGTAAACTGTTTTCAACATCAAATTCTGCAATTTTAAAATAAATATTTCCGTCTGAAGTATACAGATATCCGCTCATATTGGCTGCTATATTGTTGTTCAATATAGGTATATCAGCCTTTACAGTGACGATCTGAGGCGTAATATTCACAGTGGCGCTGTGCAGTCTGTTTATTTTCTGCAAAAGCAGCTTTTCAAGTGATTTTGCGTCAATAGTACAGGAAAGATCAATATTTTCCGCTCTGTCTAATGTAAAACGTTCCCTCAGCAGATCAGTCATATTTATATGCAGATTACTGCCGGTCAGCAAAAGATCATGTACTTCTGTCTGCCCGATAACGGCACTGTCAGCTTTATAATCAATACTATCTATCTGCCCGCTGGCTATCATGAAAGGCGGATGAGTCTGTACCTCACCTTGTATAGCATGCGCCTGCATATCATTTTGCAAATAATTATATACCGTATAGGAAATATAATTAGGCAAAATCAAACTTGTCAGTACCGTAATGACTATTATCAATACTGAAACGATAATTAAAATTTTACGCAATTTTCTCACCCTGCAGCAATAAAAAACATTGCCATCATAATTATAAAATAGGACAACAGTTGCTGTCTCACAGCTGTTTATTGGCCTTTGCACGCAGATAATTTTCTATGAATAAATTGATACCGCCGTCCATTACTCCCTGCGTATCACTTGTTTCGACATTAGTTCGATGGTCCTTTACAAGATTATACGGATGGAATACATACGAGCGTATCTGACTGCCCCATTCTATTTTTTGCTGATCACCCTCAAGCTTGGCAAGTTCAGCCTCTTTTTTTTGTATTTCCAATTCAAAAAGACGTGCACGCAAAAGTTTGAGGCACTGCTCTCTGTTCTGCAGCTGAGAACGTTGATTCTGACACTGTGCCACAACGCCTGTGGGTATATGTGTCATGCGGACTGCCGAATCTGTCTTATTTATATGCTGCCCGCCTGCGCCGCTTGCTCTGTAAGTGTCAACCCGCACATCTGCCATATTGATATCAAGCTCGACATTATCATCTATTTCCGGCATTACATCACAAGCAGAAAATGATGTATGCCGCCGCGCATTCGCATCAAAAGGAGAAATCCTCACCAATCGGTGCACCCCTTTTTCAGCCTTCAGATATCCATATGCATTATGCCCCTTGATCATCAGTGTGACTGATTTTACCCCCGCTTCATCTCCGGGCAGCAGATCAACAGTTTCGACCCCAAATTTATTTTTTTCTGCCCAGCGGCCATACATGCGCAAAAGCATCTGCGTCCAATCCTGAGCTTCCGTTCCGCCTGCGCCGGCATGAAGAGTCAATATAGCATTATTGGCATCATATTTTCCCGACAATAATATTTCCAGTTCTAATTTTTCGATCTGATCTTTTATTTCATTGATTTCCTGTTCTACATCACTGCAGACAGATTCATCCTTATCTTCCATCCCCATTTCCCAAAGCACCTGCATATCATCATACTTGTTAAGCATGCTCTGGTAACGTTCCACGCCATCCTTCAGCGTATTTAATTCAGTAGACACTGCCTGGGCTTTTTCAGTATCATCCCAGAAAGCCGGTTCGCCCATCTTATATTCCAATTCCGCTATTTTTTCTTTTTTATGAGCGACGTCAAAGTGAAGCCCCCATTTCATCCAGTTTTTTCTTTAAGTCAACTATCGTTACACGCAAGTCTTCTAACACTGTATTCACATCCTTAAATAATTATAGGCAAAATATTCTTTTACTTATTCCGTCCACAGCAATTCTTATATTTCTTCCCGCTGCCGCAAGGGCAGGGATCATTTCTTCCAACAGTATCCGCTTTCACCACAGGCTTTTTCTTACTGTCAGCAGCTTCCTCACCATGGGAAGCCGTAGCTCCCTTCAAGCGATCTTCCAGCGGCGGCTGTTCCTGCTGTACGATATTCACCCTGTACATCAGTTTGGCAACATCTTCCTGAATACTGCTGATCATAGCCTGGAACATATCATAGGCTTCGATCTTATATTCAACAAGAGGGTTTTTCTGTCCGTACGCCCGCAGCCCGATCCCTTCACGGACCATATCCATTTCATCAAGATGCTCCATCCACTTACTGTCCACTATCTTGAGCATGACAATTTTTTCCAGCTCGCGCATGTTATCTTCACCGAACAGTTTTTCACGAGCATTATAAGTGTCATCCGCTGTTTTATATAAATAATTTTCCAGCTCGTCCCTGCTCATATTTTCAAGAGTTTCTTTTGAAAACGTATCTTTTGGTGCATAAATTTTTTCTGCATCCTCAATGAGTCCCTGAATATTCCATTCTTCGGGATATACTTTTTCGTTGGCAAATACATCCATTTCGTGTTTGACAATATCATGTATCATGCCGAGTATATTTTCCTTAAGATTATCTTCAAGCAGTACTTTGCGGCGCTGCCCATATATAACTTCACGCTGCTGGTTCATAACATCATCATATTCCAGAACATGTTTGCGGATATCAAAATTACGTGCCTCTACCTTTTTCTGTGCCTGCTCAATAGAACGGGTAACAAGTTTATGCTCGATAGGATCATCCTCTCCCATACCAAGCTTATCCATTATATTGGCAATATTATCCGAACCGAACAGGCGCATCAAATCATCTTCCAGTGATAAATAAAATCTTGAAGAGCCTGGATCTCCCTGACGTCCGGCACGTCCGCGCAGCTGATTATCAATGCGGCGTGATTCATGGCGTTCTGTACCTATGATATGCAGACCGCCGTTAGCTGCCACACCTTCGCCCAGCGTAATGTCAGTCCCGCGCCCGGCCATATTTGTGGCGATCGTTACAGCTCCTGCCTGCCCGGCTCCTGCGATTATCTGCGCTTCTTTTTCATGATATTTCGCGTTTAACACATTATGAGGAATATGACTTTTTTTCAAAAGGTCACTCAGTTCTTCCGACTGAACAATTGACGTCGTACCGACCAGTACCGGCTGTCCTTTTGAATGATAATCACCGATTGCACTCACTACTGCTTTCAGTTTTGCCTTTTTCGTTTTGTAAATAACATCGGGGTAATCGGTGCGCAGAACAGGTTTATTAGTAGGGGCGACTATAACCGGCAGCTTATATATTTTAAGGAATTCATCTTCCTCTGTTTTTGCTGTACCGGTCATGCCTGACAGCTTATCATACATACGGAAATAATTCTGAAAAGTTATAGTTGCCAAAGTTTGTGATTCACGTTGTATCTTTACATTTTCCTTTGCCTCAATAGCCTGATGCAGCCCGTCGGAATAACGTCTGCCGACCATGAGACGGCCTGTGAATTCATCGACAATAATAATTTCATTATCCCGCACAACATAATCCCTGTCGCGTTTCATCATTGCCTTTGCACGCAGGGCCTGAGTAAAGCAGTGAGACATTTCTATATTTGCAGTATCGTACAGATTATCTATATTCAGCGCTTTTTCCACTTTGGAGACAGCTGATTCCAAGGGAGATACAGTTTTTTCCTTTTCGTTGAGAGTGTAGTCTTCCCCCTCTTTCAGCGGAGCCACGGCTCTTGCCATTATGGAATACATATTGGTAGATTTACTGCCCGGTCCTGAAATAATAAGAGGCGTGCGCGCTTCATCAATCAATATACTGTCTACTTCATCGACAATAGCATAGTGAAGTTCCCTCTGCACCATCTGATCTTTGCCTATGACCATATTATCCCGCAGATAATCAAAACCGAATTCATTATTTGTACCGAAAGTTACATCACAATTATAGGCAAACTTACGTTCAGCAAAATCCATATCGTGTGTGATAAGGCCCACTGACAAACCGAGAGTGCGGTATAGGCGTCCCATCCACTCACTGTCCCGTTTAGCCAGATAATCATTAACTGTTATCATATGTACACCGTTTTGAGACAAAGCATTAAGATACACCGGAGCTGTCGCCACCAGAGTCTTACCTTCGCCTGTCTTCATTTCAGCGATTTTTCCTTCGTGCAGACAAATACCGCCGATCAGCTGTACATCAAAATGCCGCATTGCCAGTGTGCGCCTGGAAGCCTCACGCACAACAGCAAAAGCCTCGGGCAGAATCGAATTCAACGATTCACCATTAGCCACGCGTTCTTTAAATTTTTCCGTGTTGCCGCATAAAGAACCATCACTCATTTTCCTGTATTCCGGTTCAAGCAAATTTATCTGTTCAACAATGCCGCGCATGCGTTTTATTTCTTTATCATTATTATCGCCAAGCAAAATTTTTAAAAAACCTAACAAATATCGTCACCTCTTATATAATAGAAACAAAATATTCAAGACAGCTGCATAATAAAATACGCAGTGAAAACCTTTGATATACCATTTTTCGGTATTTTACTATATTTAGTGTTTCCTCAATGCACAGTCAGCGCAGTTGCAATATCTCCGGCAAACAGACTATATAAAATTCTAACAGACAATCATTCATAAGTCAAAAACAGTATAACGCAAATTATAAGCTTTAACAAGATTTTTAGAAAGTGTACTCTATTTCAAGATGCGCCGTTTTATTTTACCGCAAAAAAGATCAGCAGCTTTTGATCTGCTGATCCTCATTCCTGCGATAAATTGCTCCGTTCTATGATACTTGCTTTTCCGTATTTCACTGCCGTGAATAAATAATTTTGTCAAAAAAATGGTTTCATTAAACCAATGACTTTTACCTTTTCAACGTTGAAAGCATTCTTTAAAGCAGGAATACAATCCTCTATATGCATTTTTTGCAGTTCATTTCCCGCTGTTATGAGAAGAGTATTTTCGTTTTTTGTCAAATTATGCACTGTTTCAATATAATTTTCGAAAATTTTTTCATCAATCAGACATCGCAGTTGCTGAAATTCCTTTTTCAATTCAGGTTTTCTTACTGTTATAGGAGTGATATGTTCCGTTTTTAAATGAGGATTATCAGCTTTATAATCTTCTTTTTCCGGTACTTCAAACAAAATATCAGCTCCTTTTCCCTATTCCGTAGCTCTCAGCGAGCTTTTTGAAAACAGGAAGAGATTTTTCTATTGTAGAGGTCTTTATACAATATGATGCTCTAAAATGTCCCGGACAGCCGAAATCAGTTCCCGGAACCAAAAGCAGATCAAATTTCTGTGCTTTCTTGCAAAACGCATAATCATCGGCTTCTAATGCTTCCGGGAATAAATAAAAAGCTCCCTGCGGTTTTATGCACTTAAAGCCTGCGGCGATCAATCCATTATAAAGAAGTGTACCATTCTGCCGATATGTGCTTATATCAGACGGCATATCACAACAGCGTGCTATAACGCGCTGAAATAGAGACGGTGCATTTACATGTGTAAGCACTCTCGCAGCGCCTGCTATAGCTCCGTATATTTTTTCAAAAGAAGCGGCTTCATCAGGTACAATAATATAACCGATGCGTTCTCCCGGCAGAGAAAATGATTTACTATAAGAGTAGCAGACAATCGTATCTGCATAATAATGAGGCAGATACGGCACTTTAATATTATCGTAGGCAATTTCTCTGTATGGTTCATCTGATATAAGAAAAATAGGATGCCCGTATTCCTTTTCCTTTTTTTTCATTATATCTGTCAGTTTTTTTATGGTTTTTTCTGAATATACAGCCCCGCTGGGATTATTGGGCGAATTAACAATAACAGCCTTTGTCTCGGCAGATATTCTTTTCTCAAATTCAGTAAAATCTATCTGAAAATCAGCAGGCTGCGGTGGAACAACCACTAATTTTGCTCCGGCAGCTTCAACAAAGCATTTATATTCCGGAAAAAACGGAGCAAATGTTATGAATTCATCACCGGCTTCGCTCAACGCTTTAAATGTTATGGTTATCGCACCGGCAGCTCCACCGGTAATAAAAAAGTTTTTTGCCGCAAAATTGGTTTGAAAACGCCGATTAACACTGTCCGCCAATTTTTCTCTCACCGATACCAATCCGGGTGCGATGGTATAACCGTGTACCGCACATGGCTCTTCTTCATTCAGTATATCAAAAATAGCCTGTTTTATATAAGCTGGAGCAGGCACATTGGGATTGCCCAAACTATAATCATATATATTGTCTTCTCCCACTTCGGCGGCCCTTTTCCGTCCGTATTCGAAAATAGTTCTTATGGTAGATTTCTTTGTACCCAATTCATACATAGTTTGCGAAAACATTTTATCAATCCTTCATCAATTTATTTTTCTATCCTTGCTGATATTTTCATTTAATCAATGTTTCCTGCGTTAAATGAGAACTTTTATTATTGTAGCATTTTTAAATATCCGCTTCAATAACCGGGAAAAATAAAAGGCTCAGGAAATTAATTATCCTAAAGCCTTCGTTCCCTTCAAGGGATATAATATAAATTCTTATTTACACATTCACTGTCTGACAAACCAATTCTTCCTCAAAATACCGCATGCTGGTTTTTTTCCATTCTTTTACACTGTAGAGCATCACCTTGTCAGTCAGCTTATTTTTTTCTGCCAATTCATCAACGACGGCATCACATTCTTCGCGTGTCTTTGCATGTATCATCGTATAAACATTATAAGGCCACTCCTCAGTCGTCGTCCTGTCATAACAGTGTGATACAGCAGTATTGGCTGACATTGATTTTGCTATCTCATCCATATGTTCTAAAGGGACTACCCATGCACAAAGTACATTGGCGGAAAAACCGGCCGTATAATGACCGAGAACCGCTCCCATCTTGCGTATCTGTCCATTATGCTTATACTGTCTGAGTCTGCTGAGCAACTCATCTTCGCTGATGCCGACACGCATAGCCAAAGCCTCATAAGGTTTTGCCACAAGGGGAAAATCGCTTTGCACTGCTCTGATAATTTTCTTGTCTAATGCATCCATCATATTACCTACTTTAAGTTAAATTTTACATTGACCTTATACTTTTTGCGGGATACTAAACTCATAACTGACTCCACTCCCGGCAAAGCACGAACATCATCAAGAATTTTAGTACGCTGCGCCACATTCTGCGTGAGCAAAGTAAACCAGAGGTTATACTTTCCCTTGCGTTCATAATTATGCGTAGCACCTTCATAAGCATTCACCGCTGCCGCCACTTTCTCCATATAACCATCCTGCACTTTCAGTGCGACCAATGTTCCTACATAGCCAAGCTTATCCGAATCAAAAAAAGGACCTATTCGCCTTATATATCCTTTTTCTCTCAATTCGTTAAGCCGGGCAAGCACTTCCTGTTCGGTCAATCCTGTTATTCTGCCCAGTTCCGCAAAAGGATGCGATGTCAATGGAAGATTTGTTTGTATGGCGTTTAATATCTTCTTATCTGATAATGAAAGCATATACCCACTCCAATGATTTTATCCGTCAGCAAAAACGGGCACAGGCCAGCTGAATGATATAAAACATACGGATAACGATTTTCTAATCAAATCAAGCGCCGCCGGATATACAGTCATATCCGGCATACTTGAATCGGATTCATATTTATGTATTCATTCTACCAAAGCCTGACCTATAAAGTCAAGTAAATATGAACGTCCCTCATTTTTTGTGGATGAATACGGAAGAATTGTAAGTTCTCGAACATTAAGAGCTTTTTTTATGCGGGAAATATTTTTTGCTACAGTTCCTTTGCCGATCTTATCCGCCTTAGTAGCTATGACAAATACAGGAATATCATGCTCAATCAGCCAGTTGAACATCTTGACATCTGATGGCATCGGTTCATGGCGTATATCGATGAGCTGGCAAACACAATATAAATCCTGCGGAAACAAAAAATATTTTTCAATAAAGACTGCCCATTTTTTTCTCTTGTCCTGGCCTGTCTTGGCATAACCATAACCAGGAAGGTCCACAAGATAAAAATCCTTTGTCGTCGCATCCTTATAATACTTAGCCGTCAGTTTAAAAAAATTTATTGTTTGCGTTTTACCCGGCTGGCCGCTGACGCGTGCTAAATTATGAAAGCGTGTAAGCGAATTTATCAGTGATGATTTGCCGACATTCGATCGTCCGATAAAAGCTATCTGTCTAAGTTTTTCTTCTGGAAACTGACTTGATTCAACAGCCGAAGCAATATATTCAGCCTTAGTTATATTTATTGATTCCTTAATTATATCGGTCATTCTTTCACCAATGCGTATTTCAATACATCATCCATTGTACTGACAGGAATAAATTTTATTTTGTCGCGTACATCCTGTTCAATATCTTCTATATCTCTTTCATTTTCTTTTGGTAGAATGATCGTATATATTTTTTCGCGATAAGCGGCCAAAGTTTTTTCCTTCAGTCCGCCTATAGGCAGCACCCTTCCCCTCAGTGTTACTTCACCGGTCATGGCTATATCGCTTCGTACTTTTTTTTCTGTAAGCGCAGATACCATAGCTGTAACCATGGTAATGCCTGCAGACGGTCCGTCCTTAGGAATAGCACCTTCCGGCAGATGAATATGAATATCCCTATTTTCATAAAATTTAGGGTCCAGTCCCAGTTCATCACTGCGGCTTCTTATGTAGCTCAAACCGGTCCTAGCAGACTCTTTCATGACATCTCCCAGCTGCCCTGTCAAAATGAGATTTCCTTTTCCTGCCAGTACAGTAACTTCTGTCGGTAAAATATCACCGCCGACTTCTGTCCACGCCATTCCCGTACATACTCCAACCTGAGGATTTTCTTCAGCACGTGTGTGCATATATTTTGTTCTGCCCAGAAAATCAGGCAGATTCTTAACAGTAATTCGAATCTTATCTTTATCCTCTTCAACTATTTTTTTAGCTGTTTTACGGCATACAGCACCTATTTGTCTTTCAAGTTCCCGGACTCCTGATTCACGCGTATAATCCGCAATAATCTTTTGCAGCGTTCCGGCCATAAACTGCAATTGACTTTTTTTCAGTCCATTGGCAGACAGCTGTTTATCAACAAGATACTGCCGTGCAATCTGATATTTTTCCTCTTCTGTGTAGCTTGGCAGCGCGATTATTTCCATCCTGTCTCGCAGCGGACGAGGAATATTCGCAATGTTATTTGCTGTCACAATCCAAAACACCTGTGACAAATCAAAGGGCACTTCAATATAATGATCTGAAAAAGCTTTGTTTTGCTCAGGATCGAGAACTTCCAAAAGAGCAGACGAAGGGTCACCTCTGTAATCAGATGCTATTTTATCTATTTCATCAAGTAAAAATACAGGATTCTTACTTTCCGCGTTTTTTATACCATTTATTATTCTGCCGGGCAAAGCACCTATATATGTGCGGCGATGCCCTCGTATCTCCGCTTCATCGCGAACGCCGCCAAGAGACGCTCTGACAAATTTACGTCCCATGGCTTTGGCTATGGATGATGCGAGAGATGTCTTCCCTACTCCCGGAGGACCTGCCAGGCAAATTATCGGAGCCTTTACTCCGTTTGATAATTTACGCACCGCCAGATATTCCAGGATTCGTTCCTTCACCTTTTTTAAGCCATAATGATCTTTTTCCAATATTTTCTCCGCGGCTTCAATGTCAAGCTTATCACGGCTTACACGCGACCATGGCAATACCAGCAGCCATTCGATATATGTTCGTATCACACCGGCTTCCGACGAAGAAACCGGCAGCCTTTCAAGCCGTTTTATTTCTTTATCCAGGCACTCAAGAACTGCAGCAGGATATTTGCCCTTAGTCATTTTAAATCTGTATGCATCAATTTCCGTATTTCCACCGTCTTTATCACCAAGTTCTTGATGGATAGCCTTTAGCTGTTCCCGTAAGTAATATTCTTTCTGTATCTTTTCCATTTGACTGCGTACACGATCGCCAATCTTTTTTTCTATGCCGAGAATTTCCATTTCTCTTAAAAGAATGGCATACAATTTTTCCAGACGTTTCACTGGATCTAACAGAGAAAGCAATTCCTGCTTATCTTCCATTTTCATATTCATGTGACTGGCTATAAGATCACACAAATGACCGCCGTCTTCAATCATAACAACTGATACTAATGTCTCAGGCGGTATTTTTTTACTCAGCTTTACCCATTCTTCAAATTGATGTATTACGGCTCTTGTCAATGCTTCCATATTAATAGATGCATCTTTTATTTCATCCTTATATTCTATGACTTCGGTTTCATAATATTTATCCAGAAGAGTTATTTTTTCTATTTTAGCACGATGCATTCCTTCCACTAAAACACGCATTGAACCGCCTGGCAGCTTTAAAAGCTGTCTGACTTCAGCCATTGTACCAATTTCATATATATCATTTTCTGTCGGTTCATCTATAGCAGGGTCTTTTTGAGCACTCAAAATTATCTTATGATCTTTTATCATTGCCTCTTCAAGAGCCGCTATAGATTTCTCCCTGCCTACATCCAAATTGACTATCACATAAGGAAAAACCACAATTCCCCGCAATGGAAGCAACGGAAGTACCTTCAAATTCTTTTTTTTCTGCATATATTAGCACACTTCCTTTCCAGTACTTTTTATTCAATAAAAAAGTTGCTGCATCTATCGGCAGGCAACGGCTCCTCTTCTAAGAGGAGATCCATCACCGCCAAATACTTCAACAAAGCCTGATTATATACAGTTTTGCTGAAATATAGACACAACAACTTCTCATGGCATTTCTATTGTCTATGCTGATGCATGCTCAACTTGACATACTTTTTATCAGCTTAAAACGCTGGCAGACGCCATCCATCTTGATAGCATAATCAAGCCGATTCTTCACTTGTTATAGATTTTTTGGCAGATGCCTTTTTCTTACTGCCATATGTCAGCAACGGATCAACACCCTTTTCAATAGCTTCACCAGTTATCCGACAGCTCGTAACACCCTTCACAGAGGGAATTTCATACATAACATTGCGCATCGTTTTTTCAATTATCGACCGCAGACCACGTGCTCCCGTTTTCCTTTGTAAAGCTTTTTTCGCAATGAGAAGCAACGCATCCTCATCAAATTCAAGGGCCACTCCATCTATCTCAAGCATTTTCTGATATTGCCTGACTAATGCATTCTTGGGTTTTACAAGAATATCCACAAGTACCTTTTCATCAAGAGCATCAAGTGTCACCACAACCGGCAGCCGTCCTATAAATTCAGGAATAAGCCCGTTTTTCAAGAAATCTTCCGGCAGTACATATTTGAACCACTCGCCGGTATCCTGCTCCTTGCGGCTTTTAATATCAGCGCCAAAACCAACATTCTTCTGCCGCAGACGACCTTCGATTATCTTTTCCAGACCATCAAAAGCACCGCCGCAGATAAACAATATATTGGTTGTATCAATTTGAATCAATTCCTGATGAGGGTGCTTTCTCCCTCCTTGCGGAGGTACGTTTGCTACGGTCCCTTCCAAAATCTTGAGCAATGCCTGTTGGACACCTTCACCGGAAACATCTCTGGTTATCGATGTGTTTTCTGATTTTCTTGCAATTTTATCTATCTCATCTATATAGATAATGCCTTTTTCTGCTTTTTCAATATCATAGTCAGCCGATTGAATCAGCTTTAAAAGAACATTCTCAACATCCTCACCGACATATCCTGCCTCGGTAAGAGAGGTAGCATCAGCAATGGCAAAAGGTACATTCAATATCCGCGCCATTGTCTGAGCCAGCAGCGTTTTACCGCTGCCTGTAGGCCCGAGCATAAGAATATTTGATTTCTGCAGTTCTGTCTCATTATGTTTAAGACCTATATTTATGCGTTTATAATGATTATAAACTGCTACCGACAAGGTTTTCTTTGCTTCCTCTTGACCAATTATATATTGGTCAAGTATAGCCTTTATCTCCTTGGGTTTAGGCACATCCTTAAGTTCTACTTCAACGCCATCGGTCAATTCTTCCTCAATTATCTCATTGCACAGTTCAATACACTCATCACATATATATACACCAGGGCCCGCCACCAATTTACGTACCTGACTTTGCGGTTTACCGCAAAATGAGCATTTAAGCTGTCCCTTGTCGTCACCGAATTTCAGCATTTCATCACCTCTCCCTTGGAAACAAAACGAAGCGATTATTTCTTATCCGCCTTATTATCCTTCTTTAAATCCTCAGGGCGGACGATCACATCATCTATCAGACCATATTCTTTTGCTTCAACAGCTGACATAAAATTGTCACGCTCTGTATCAAGTTCAATTTTAGCTTCGCTTTGACCTGTATGACGCATCAATATTTCATTGACTATCTTTCTGGCGCGCAATAATTCTCTTGCTTGGATCTGCACATCCGTAGATTGTCCCTGTGCTCCGCCAAGAGGCTGATGAATCATAATACGTGAATAAGGAAGTGCATATCTCTTGCCTTTAGCCCCCGCAGTGAGCAGCAGAGAACCCATGCTGGCTGCCTGTCCTATACAAATAGTAGAAACATCAGGTTTTATATACTGCATAGTATCGTAAATAGCCAGACCGGCAGTAACTACACCGCCCGGACTGTTCACATATAAATGTATATCCTTATCAGGATCTTCTGATTCTAAAAACAATAATTGAGCTATTACCACACTAGAAACATTATCATCAATAGGTCCACCCAAAAAAATTATACGATCCTTCAGCAAACGTGAATAAATATCATAAGCACGTTCACCACGGCTTGATTGTTCCACAACCATTGGCACATAATTCATATGATAAATCACTCCTCCCTTTTCGGAGAATTATACAACTATTTTGCTAAGTTGTCTATAATAAGTTGCGCCGCCTTTTTACGGCCTATTGTTTCATAAAGATTAGCAACATAACCGTTCTTTGCGACTATCTTTCTTACTTCCTTAGGAGTGGTGCCATAACGAACAGCCATAGCAGCTATTTCAGCATCGACTTCTTCAGTATTAACCTTGAGTTCTTCAGTCTGAGCAACCTTTTCCAAAACAAGGTCTGTTTTAACAGCATCAACTGCACTTTGACGATATGTTTCACGAAGTTTAGCCATATCTGTATTACTGTATTTGAGATACTGTTCCATGTTCATGCTGTGGCTTTCAAGACTGGCCGAAAGTTCATTCAGCATATTGTCAACACGATTATCAATCATAACATCGGGAATATCAACCTTAGCATTGTCAGATACTTTCTTCAGCGCTTGATTTCGTAATTCCCCTTCGGCACGTGTCTGTGCCGCTTTGAGCAGATTTTCATGCAGATTTTTTTTCAAATCTTCAAGATCTTTATATGACGTTGATTTCTTCACAAATTCATCGTCTAATTCAGGCAGTTCCTGAATTTTAATACTGTTTACTTTGCAGGAAAAAACTGCATCTTTCCCTGCCAGAGATGCTTCATGATAATCATCAGGAAACTTTACTGTGACATCTTTTTCTTCACCGATTTTTACACCGATCAATTGTTCTTCAAACCCTGGAATGAATTGTCCTGAACCGACCTGCAGCGGATAATCTTTTGCTTCGCCGCCTTCAAAAGCAGTACCATCAACTTTTCCAAGAAAATCAAGAGTAATGAAGTTGTCTTTTTCAACAACAGCATCTTCCTGAGCATCTATCATTTTTGCATGATGACTGCGCATATTTTTAATTTGTTCTTCAATTTCTTCTTCAGCTACTTCAGCTTTCGGTAATTCAATTGCAATCCCTTTATATTCGCCGAGAGTAACTTCCGGCTTTGGTGTGACAGTAGCTTTAAAAACAACATTGCTGCCTTCTTCTAATGTAACTATTTCTATCTGAGGACGGTCCACGGGTTCAATTTTTTCTTCAATAAATGCATCGTTGAGAGTCTTTGGTGCAAGAAGTTCAAAAGCTTCATCCAAAATAGCCTGTCTGCCCAAATTCTGAACGAGAATCTGCTTAGGTGCATGGCCTTTTCGGAAACCAGGTATATTGACGCGGTTTGCTAACTGTTTGCAGGCAGCTTTGACCGATTTTGCGAATTCATCTGCCGGTGCCTCTATAGTTAGAACCAATTTCTGGCTGTCTGCTTTTTCTGTACTGACTTTCATCGTGTAAAATAACCTCCTAAAATTATAATGTATCACGCCGCTGTATTCATTCCATAACAAGCCGTAATACACCTAATATACTATAAGAATAATAACATAAACAATATACAAATACAAGCCTTACACAACCATTAGGGGTTTTGCGGCTTTGCTCCACATATAACAAAAAATCCCGGCAAAAAGCCGGGGATGAATTCTTATGGAGCGGAAAACGAGGCTCGAACTCGCGACCCCCACCTTGGCAAGGTGGTGCTCTACCACTGAGCTACTTCCGCAATTATGGAGCGGGAGACGAGGCTCGAACTCGCGACCCCCACCTTGGCAAGGTGGTGCTCTACCGCTGAGCTACTCCCGCATATTATGGAGCGGAAAACGAGGCTCGAACTCGCGACCCCCACCTTGGCAAGGTGGTGCTCTACCACTGAGCTACTTCCGCAATTGCTGCAATCACAGCAACGGATATTATTATACATGAAAAAAATTAAAAGTCAATAGAAAAATTAATATTTTTCCTCATTTATTTATGCTATAATGGTAGCAATCTAAAAATAAGGATGTGACATTCTCGTGGATATTCCCGAGACCAATTTATTACTGATTCTGATCTTTGTTCTTCTTTTCTGCAATAGTTTTCTGATTCTTCTGCGTACTGCACTTGTCGAAGCACATAAGAATCAACTTGACAAAACAATTGCAAACAACGATCACCGCTTTGAAAAAGCCTGCAATCTTATTGATGATCCCGATGAGGTGGTATCAGGCTTGATCATATGTTCCAATGTCTGCCATTTTGCTATTGGACTGTCCGTCGGAATGATAATTATTCCTTATCTTTATTTTTTCCTGCAGAAAACGGTTCCCTTCGTACCATATATATATGAAATCACTTTTATTTTCTCCATACTATTTTCCCTGCTTTTAAGTATTTTACTGGGTACTCTTTTACCAAAAAAAATTGCCCAGATACGCCCTGAATACTACCTCGTAAAATATACGGGCTTCTTCTTTGCCTTTCACCGTGTTACAAGGCCGATCATAAATATGCTTTCTCACACAGCAAACATGATATTAATGATAACCGGCACCAATCCACCGGATAATGAAAGCGTTACTGAAGATGAAGTAAAAGATCTTATTGAAAGGGCGACTGAAGAAGGTACGCTGGAAAAAGCCGAGCAGGATATGGTCGACAGCATATTCCATATGAGTGATCAAACTGCATACTCTCTCATGACTCCGCGCACACAGATAAACTGGCTTGATATTAAAGACAGTATGTCTGTAAACATGCAGATTATCAAGGATACTTCTGACGATATATTTCTAATAGGTGAAGACAATCTGGATAATCTCATAGGCATTATTTATGCGAAAGATATATTGCGTGCCGCCATTGATAACGATTTAAATGATCTCGAAAAATTTATAAAAAAACCCATATTTATCCCCCGTTCCATGGAAACTTTCCGCGTACTGGAAAAATTTCGTCAAAATAATGTCAATGAAGCAGTCGTTGCTGATGAATACGGCGGCGTTCTGGGTCTCATAACCTTAAAAGACATTATTGAAGAAATAATCGGCGATATATCTTATCCCAAAGAAGATGATTCTTCGCAGATAGTACAGCGTGATGAAAATTCCTGGTATGTGGACGGTCTTTATGATATCGACGATTTCAAAGAAAAATTTGATCTTGACGAATTGCCAGGCGAAGAACGTGCCCATTACCAGACAATTGGGGGCTTTTTATTATCCTATTTTGGCTATATCCCTAAAACAGCTGAATATAAAATATGGAACAATCTGCGTTTTGAAGTTGCTGATATGGATCGTAATCGTGTTGATAAAATTTTAGTAACAAAATTATTTATTGGTAAATAGTTTTATAAGGAATGAAAAAGCCGAAGCTGGGATGCTTCGGCTTTTTCATTTCTCGGCCATTAGGCCACCATTATTTCATAATACTGCGAACAATAATGGCAAGTTTCTGAACTGCCTCCGCAAATTCGCAGCAATTTAGGTAGGAATACGATATTCGCAGTGAATTATTGGGGCGAAAATCATAAATATTCCCGGGATTTAACAGAATTTTTTCCTTGGCAGCGGAAAAAAACAATTTTTCCGAAGAAATTTTTTTACTGAATGTCAGCCATATATAAAAGCCTCCCTTAGGTATATACCATGATGCAATATCCGAAAAATTTTTTTCCAATATCATCAAGGCACTGTCTCTGCGAAGCAAAAGCTCTTTTCTGAGCGCTGCCAGATGCTTATCATAAAATCCACTTGTCAAAAACTCTGAGAAAACCAGCTGGGAAAGGGAACTTGTTCCATAATCCATCTGCATTTTTGCATCACTAAGTCTTTGTATAATAGGTTCTGATGCTATAAGCCAGCCGACACGCAGTCCCGGAGCCAACGTCTTCGAAGCGGTTCCTAAATAAATGACTATACCGTTTTTATCAATAGCTTTCAAGGACGGCACTGCTTCCTCGAAACACAATTCTTCATAGGCAGCATCTTCTATTATAGGAATCTGCTTTTTCACGCAAAAATCCATCAAATCCTTTCGTCTGTCCAAAGTCATTGTTATTCCTGTAGGATTATGATTAGTAGGTATAGTATATAAAAATGACATATTTTCCTGTTTCATATTTCCGGCTGCCGGCGGGATTTTCCAAAGCTTCATGCCTTTTTTATCCATGCCTATACCTTTGAGTGTAATATCCGCAGATTGAAATATCCGCAGTGATTGGAGATAACTCGGAGCTTCTACGTATACAACAGATTTTTTCTTTATCAGGCATACTGATATCAGTTGAAGAGCCTGCAATGAACCTGAAGTGATCAATATTCTGGACGGAGAAACTGCTATGCCCCTGCGGCCCATTCGCTCAGCAATTGCCATGCGCAGTTTCTCCGAACCAGATGCTTCCAAATAATTGAAAACCGTATTTTTTTTGCTGAGTTGCGCTAAAATTTTACGCCAAAGAGCATGAGGGAACAATCGCGGATCAGTTTCTCCCGTACTAAGACGCAGAATATCCGGTTCAAATTCCAGCCGATTGATCATTTGTAAAATATGTTTATTGGCTTTAAATGTCCCTGAGTTGATATATTTTCCCCAGTCAAGTGATTTGGGTAAGATAAGTGACCACGTATCACCGCTGATTTGTGTACCCGCTTTTCTGCTGCCCTTTAAAATCCCATAAGAAGCAAGTTCCTCCATTGCGGTTACGACAGTACTGCGATTGACCCCGAATAGTTCTGCCAGCCGTCTTTGAGATGGAAGCTGTGTGCCTGCGGTCCATTCACCGCTCGATATTTTATCACAGACAAATGCTGTTATTTGTTTATAAACAGGAACAGGGCTGCTTTTGTCAGGGCACCAATTTATTTGTACTGGGAGACCATTTTTATTCATATACTGATTCCTTTTTATGGTTGGTTTTAATACAATTTTTTGGTTGGATACATACGAATAAAATTATTTTATAATTTATAAAATACAAATACATTTTATATTATAGCATTTATTTTTGGTTGGGAAAGGAATATTATATGCTCTATTATCTTCAGGGAATATTGATCGGCATAGCTTATACAGCTCCCATAGGTATGCAGAATCTTTTTGTGATAAATACCGCACTTACCCATGACAGAAATCAAGCTCTGCAAATTGCCCTCATCATAGTTTTCTTTGATATGACATTGTCCCTGTCCTGTTTTTGGGGGATAGGAATTCTTCTGGAATATTCACCCCTTTTAAAATCAATTTTAATTGGGGCCGGCAGCATTTTTCTTTTACATATAGGTATCAATTTAATCAAAATGAAAACTACAGCTGCAAAGTCTGCATCGTCCAAAACATCAATGCGCAAAATTATCTCTACTGCCTGTTTTGTCACCTGGTTCAATCCGCAGGCCATTTTGGACGGTACTTTGATGCTTGGCAGTTTTCACGCAGTTTTAGATGCTGATGCTGCCGTTTTATTTATATTCGGCATTATTTCTGCATCCTTTTTTTGGTTTACAGGCCTTACTGTTTTTACAGGAAAATTCAGCAATAAAATAAATGCCTGTTCTCTGACAAAAATAAACAGATGCTGCGGTGTAATTATTATACTTTATGCTGTGAAGTTGATTTCAGAGATAAATTTTACATTTATCTGATTTATCCCAGCCACATAAGTTTTATAAAGTATCTATCGGATAAAAATAACCGCCTAGTTTGAGTTAATGATGCATAAGCTCAATCCTGGCGGTTATTTGCAGCAACTAGTTTTTACAATCCCGCATATTTTAAAGCTGCCGCTACAAAATCGCGGAACAAAGGATGCGGTCTGTTAGGTCTGGATTTTAATTCAGGATGAAACTGAGAAGCTACAAACCATGGATGATCCCTTACTTCTACAATTTCGACCAAACTGTCATCAGGCAAAGTCCCTGCTACGATCATCCCATTGTCAATCAATTTTTGACGAAATTTATTATTTAATTCATAGCGATGACGATGCCGTTCATTAGTAAGAGTTTCTCCGTATGCCTTCATTGCATGTGTTCCTTCCGTCAGCCTGCATGGATAAGAACCAAGACGCATTGTTCCACCCATATCTTCTACATCCAGCTGCGACTGCATCAGGTCAATAACGGGATACGCAGTTTCCTTGTTGAACTCCGTACTATGCGCATCAGCCATCTTGCAGACATTGCGGGCAAATTCAATAACAGAACACTGCATTCCAAGACAAAGTCCGAGAAAAGGTATCTTATTTTCACGGGCGTATTTTATAGATGCTATTTTTCCTTCAACCCCGCGGTCACCAAATCCCCCCGGAACTAATATTCCCCTGCAGCCTGTGAATACCTCATCAAGTTCCGGATTTTCCGTTTCAATTTTTTCTGCATTTATCCAAACTATTTTCACGTCTGTTTCGTTTGCTATTCCTGCATGATGAAGAGCTTCTGTAACTGATATATAGGCATCCGGCAATTCTACATATTTACCGACGACTGCAATCTTTATCCGCTGCTTAGGATTTTTTATTTTATATACCATGCGCTCCCATTCATCCATGTTAGCAGGGCTGTAATCCATATTAAGCTTTTGCAGAACTATCCTGTCAAGTCCCTCTTTCTGCATAATAAGAGGAACCTCATAGATGGTCGATGCCGTGGGATTTTCTATAACAGCATCTACATCAACGTCACAAAAAAGTGCCAGTTTCTTTTTCATATCGGAAGAAATAGATTTTTCTGTGCGGCACACAAGAATATCCGGCTGAATGCCAATGCTTCTCAGCTCTTTGACACTATGCTGAGTCGGTTTTGTTTTCAATTCACCTGCAGCCATAATATAAGGAACTAATGTTACATGAATATATAAGGCATCATTTTTGCCTACTTCCTTTTTCACCTGACGAATTGCTTCCAAAAATGGCTGACTTTCAATATCACCAACAGTCCCGCCTATTTCAGTAATAACGACATCGGCACCGTCTGATGCCGCAACGTCATAAACGCGCTGTTTAATTTCATTTGTTATATGGGGAATCACCTGTACGGTACTGCCAAGATAATCACCGCGGCGTTCTTTGGAAAGTACTGACCAATAAATTTTCCCTGTAGTTACATTGGATCCCTTAGTCAGATTGATATCGATAAACCTTTCATAGTGGCCAAGATCGAGATCAGTTTCCGCACCGTCATCTGTAACGAATACTTCACCATGCTGATATGGGCTCATTGTGCCCGGATCAATGTTTATATACGGATCAAATTTCTGAATGGTAACTTTTATGCCCCGGCTTTTCAGCAGACGCCCCAAAGAGGCAGCTGTGATCCCCTTTCCCAAAGACGACACTACCCCGCCAGTAACAAAAATATACTTTGCCATTTTTTTCCTCCATTATATTATCGCATTTTTGATATCACTCACTGCCTGCTGTCCCCTTCCGGAACGCAGTGCAATGTATAATTGCCTCTCTAATTGATTAATTAGCACTTTCCTGTATATCTTCAAGCAATTTCATACGGCGCTGAGTATTATTTTTTCCCTTACCGCCAGATGCAGAAGAGCCTGAAGACGCACTTTTAGTATCCTGCGGCAGCCATTCTGTCAGTTTCCACATGCCTTTGCCAACATGACGGAACCTGCTGTCCATATTGATCAATGTGTATACTTCCGAAATTGCCGCCGGCAATGACTGAATAGGTTTATTTTTTGTTTCTATTACTTTCATGATAAGTTCTTTGTAAAACATCGCATCACCCAGCTCGGTCAAAATATGATATGCCAAATCCGGATCTGTTCCATTGGTGAAATTCATTAATATCTTCCTCTCAAAATTATGTTGTTTTTATTACATCTTTTCCGGGGAGCTGACCCCCAAAATATCAAGCGCATGATGAATAATATTTTTCGCCGCTCCGCACAAAGCCAGCCGTGATTGCGCCAAAGGTGCATCAACCCCGATTATGCGGCATTTATTATAAAAACTGTGAAAATCAGCAGCAAAATCATGCAAAAAATTGGCTATACGATGCGGTGCATAATCTCTTGCCGCTAATTGTATCTCATCAGGATAGGCCATTATTTTTTTAATAAGCGCAGTTTCTGTTTCATCCGTCAGCAAATCCAAACGAACATTGTTTTCCTGTACTATTCCCGCTTCTGCTGTCTGCCGGAAAATACTGCATATGCGCGCATATGCATACTGAATGTAATAAACGGGATTTTCATTAGACTCGGATTTTGCCAGATCAAGATCAAAATCCAATTGACTGTCCAATGATCTCATTATAAAAAAATATCTGGCAGCATCAGTACCGACCTCTTCAATAAGCTCTGCCAAGGTAACGCTCTGCCCTGTTCTCTTAGACATTTTTACGAGTTCACCATTACGGTAAAGACTCACCATCTGCAACAAAAGCACTTCAAGTTTCGACGAATCAAAACCCAGAGCATCCATTGCCGCCTTTACTCTGCAAACATAGCCGTGGTGATCTGCCCCCCATATATTTATCAGCCTGTCAAAACCCCGCTCATATTTATCTTTATGATAAGCAATATCCGCCGCCAGATAAGTCGGTACACCATTGTCGCGAATGACTACACGATCCTTATCATCACCATAATCTGTGGATCTGAGCCACTTGGCCCCATCTTTTTCATACATGGCTTTATTTTTAAGCAATACATTGCACGCGCTTTTTACAGCTTCCGGATGAAGAGTCCGCTCACTGAACCAAACATCAAAATGAACATTGAATGAATCCAGATCCTCTTTCAATGCCTCAAGTTTCTCTTTGAGAGCAACTTCTTTGAAGAGAATAATGCGCTCAATGTCTGGCAAAGCAAGATATTCGCTGCCGGATTTATCAATTATACGCTGAGCAGTTTCTATAATATCATGTCCGTGATATCCGTTTTCGGGGAACTCCGACGCTTTGCCAAGCAGCTCAAGATATCTGGCATTTACCGAAGCTGCAAGATTATCAATCTGATTTCCGGCATCATTGATATAATATTCACTTTCCACCTGATAACCGGCGGCTCTTAAAAGATTTACTAAAGCGCTGCCAAAAGCTGCTCCGCGCCCGTGTCCCACATGAAGCGGTCCTGTTGGATTAGCGCTGACATATTCCACTTGAATTTTAATGCCATTATCAGATAGATCGCCATACTTGTCCTTTTTTTCGATAATATCTGCCAATTCTTTATAAATAATATCCGGCTTCAAATAAAAATTGATAAAACCAGGACCCGCTATCTCTGTTTTTGCAAGATATTCAGGACCTATCTGTTTTATCAATTCCTCTGCAATCCTTTTAGGTGCCATATGGAATACGCGCGCCGACTGCATTGCAAAATTCGTGGCGAAATCACCATACTCTTTTTGCGGCGGCACCTCAAGCTTTATTTCAGGTATGTCGGCCTGTGGAAAAATGCCGTCGTCAATGTTTTTCTTTACAGCTTTTTTGACTTCTCCTATAACCAGTTCTTGGATATTCAACAATCCATCCTCCCTAAAATCAATTTAAATATTTGCTCGTTTTATCTGCTGCTGTAATTTCGATATGAAGTTCATTGTCACTTTGCCATTTGCCATCTATTGCCATTTCATAAAAAACGTGTATGCTGCTGGATATGAAGCCCTTATCTATGTCCAGTTTTTTTGTATGTACGGATATCTTTATTTCCCCATAAGGAGTTTTATAGCGGCTGGCGCTTTTTAACCCACTCGAAAAAAACTGCTCATGTTCTATCTTCCCTTTGCGTACAAGTCTTATAGAATCATCAGCAATCTTCAAAAGAGTTTTTGTGCCCTGCATGCCGCTTGAACTGACTTCATCATACAACACATAACTCATTCCGTTTTTGTGGTAGCATTGACCTTCAGAAACAAACTCTAAATTTGTTATCTCTCCCAATGCATCAGTTTGCGACCCCTCCACTTTTAAAATAACTCTCTCCATTTCGGCTCCTTCTTGCAAACATATAAAGCTATTATAGCGTAATGGAACACAATTGCCAATAACTAATTATTAAAATCGGCTCAATTAATGTCCTGCCAATAAAAAAGCCAATGCTTCAGCAGCATCAGCTTAATATTATTTTTGACCGCAAGGTCAATTATTTTATTTCCGCATTATATTTATTTATCATTTTTACAGGCCGATAGGATTCCTTTGCCTTTCTCAGACCTTCTATCCCCATATCTTCTTCTCTGTTTATAAATTTCATATTCTTCCATTCATTCAAAACAAAAGCCTGATTAATGAAAGTGTAAGCGCCGTTAATATCGGGATCTGCTTTTTCCACGTGGATAACGGCCGTATCCGTATTGAGCTGCTCACCGAACGTAAAAGCGATAATACGCCCATTATTAATAACGGCTCCGCCTTTTAACGAAAGATCGGCAAAATTATTCAAAACCTCAATTATAGCATCCCGCTCAGCTGCTATGAAAGGATCATCCGGCATATCCTGACTGCGGTTTTTATACCAGCCGTTCACAGTAAGTTTACATAATGTTATTACCTCATCAGTAATAGGAATATATTCGGCGTTCGGATAATTCTTGCGAAAATTATTCAAATGATTCTTTTTGGAATGAAATTTTCTTCCCTTTAATTCGATTAAATCTTCGCTGCTGTATACATAATCAAAATTATCCTCATCAGCAATTATATTAAATTTGGCAGCAGAAAATTTTTCCAGTTCATCTGCCATTCGTTTTTCCAAGCCATAAAAAATAAGAGGTTTACCTATAGAAGTAAAATACTCCGACAGATTTTTTATGGCCCATTGCATTTTTTCCTGAGGCCCGAAAGGTTGAAGAGCAAACTCATCAGTTTCCCATTTTGCCTTTAAAAACAACACACCATTTTCTACACACCACTCCATATTGTATGGCTTACGCCACATAAATAAATTTGTAAATGTAAAATGCGAGTTTTCATAGTAATCTGCCTTGAAAAACGAATCAAAAACAGATTTATCTTCCTGTTTCAATTTTTGAAAATTGATAATGACGACCTCCCAAATAATACTATACAAATATCTCATTCGATTTTATTCTGAATACAGCCGATAAAGATGATTTTTTTGCGGCAACATAATTAATACTCCAATAGTATATAATGATTATTTGTTAAGTAGTATAGCAGTTATTAACAAAAAGCGCAAACCATCTATAATATACAAACAAAAAAATGCAAAGCAGATGCTTTGCATTCATTTCGACGTTGGTGGGCCCCGCAGGACTCGAACCTGCGACCAACCGGTTATGAGCCGGTGGCTCTAACCAACTGAGCTAGAGGCCCGTAAATGGCTCCTTGAGTAGGACTCGAACCTACGACCGATCGGTTAACAGCCGATTGCTCTACCAACTGAGCTATCAAGGAATATTAAATTGGCTCCTTGAGTAGGACTCGAACCTACGACCGATCGGTTAACAGCCGATTGCTCTACCAGCTGAGCTATCAAGGAATATTCGATTGGCTCCTCGAGTAGGACTCGAACCTACGACCGATCGGTTAACAGCCGATTGCTCTACCAACTGAGCTATCGAGGAATGTTGCCAACGAAGAATATTATACTCAAATCTTGTATCGCTGTCAACTGTTTTTTTGTCTTTCTTAACAAGTAATTATTAAAATATCAATAACACAGTTCATTTTTATTTTTTATTTACAGTTTTTGCCCAGCTGTCACGCAGTCCAACAACACGATTAAAAACCAAATTACCCTTTGCTGAATCCTTATCAACGCAAAAATACCCCTGCCGCAAGAACTGATACTTTGTTCCCGGTGCAGCCCATGCGGCAGCCGGTTCAATTTTGCAATTTTGCAAAACCGTAAGCGAAGCCGGATTCAGCTCTTTCATAAAATCTGTCTGTTCAGCATTCTCATCATTATTCAGAAGATAATCATACAGACGAACTTCTGCATTCAGACATCCGTCAAGCGGTACCCAGTGAAGCGTTCCTTTTACTTTTCTTCCTGCTGTGGAGCCTCCCCGTTTAGAATCCGGATCATAAGTGCAATTTATCTGAATTATATTACCGTCTGCGTCTTTTACAATATCGGTGCATTTTATAATATACGCATATTTCAAACGCACTTCACCGTCCGGTTTCAGACGGAAAAACTTCTTCGGAGCACTTTCCATAAAATCGCTCCGTTCTATATAAATCTCCCGCGAAAAAGGAACATATCTGGCTGCGCTGCTGTCAGGTTTATTTTCAGCAGATAAATACTCACATTTGCCCTCCGGATAATTTGTTATTATTACCTTTATGGGATCGAGAACCGCCATTATCCTATCTGCACGTTTATTCAGGTCTTCTCGGACACAATGTTCCAGCATAGCTATATCTACAAGACTGTTGCTTTTAGCGACACCTATAAGTTCGCAAAAACTGCGGATAGATTCAGCGGTATAACCCCTGCGTCTAAAACCCGAAATAGTCGGCATGCGCGGGTCGTCCCAGCCGGATACGCAGCCGCTTTCTACCAGCTGACGCAATTTACGTTTGCTCATGACCATGTTAGTCAGATTCAAACGGGCAAATTCAATCTGCCGCGGCCTGCTGTTACTGTCAAAGCCCAGATTTTCCAAGAGCCAGTCATAAAGAGGACGATGCTCTTCAAATTCCAAAGTGCATATTGAATGAGTAACTTTTTCAATAGCATCAGATAATGGATGAGCAAAATCATACATCGGATAAATGCACCATTTATCACCGGTACGATGATGGCGCGTATGTGATATCCTGTAAATAACAGGGTCACGCATAGTTATATTGGGCGATGCCATATCGATCTTGGCGCGCAGTACCTTCTGCCCGTCAGCAAAATCTCCCTTTTTCATACGTTCGAACAAATCTATATTTTCTTCAATGCTGCGGCCGCGATAAGGACTTTCTGTTCCGGCCTCTGTCAATGTTCCACGATACTGCCGTATTTCATCCGCGGTAAGATCACACACATATGCCTTGCCGCGCTTTATCAATTCCACAGCAAAATCATATAATTTATCAAAATAATCCGATGCATAAAACATGCGGTCATCCCAGGTAAATCCCAGCCATTTGACATCTTCCTGAATAGAATCAACATACTCTACATCCTCTTTTGTCGGATTTGTATCATCGAAACGAAGATTACACTGTCCGTTGTATTTCTGTGCAGTGCCAAAATTTATGCATATTGATTTAGCATGACCGATATGCAGATAACCATTTGGTTCAGGCGGAAATCTAGTATGTATTCCATCAGCATATTTACCATTTTTCAAATCATCGTCTATAGCATTGTGAATAAAATTGGGCAAAAGGTTTACATTTTCCGGCATCAAATATCCCTCATTAAAAATTATTTTTTAAAAATTACATTAAATGAAGCAAACTATGATTATATGCAAAACAGGCATTTCATCCCTATAGTTTGTTCATTTTTCACAGCAATTCAATCTTTTGCAGCATAGTTCATTGAGTTTTTTCATCTCTATAGCAAAAAGGCTTATCCTCATATTGCAGCTTATGCATAATATATTTTTTCAGCAAAGCAAATCCTTTTTTCATATCCTCTGTCTGGGGCAGACTTTTTACTATTTCTGCTACATATCCCTGTGACACTATTTTATCCAGTGTCCATGAAAAATTCACATCATATATCCACAGCAATCGTACAAGTTTCCTGTCATTCTGCGTTCTGATCATACTGTAGTCACATTGACCGCCATTCTTAAACTGACCGATAAAGGTCTTGCTGCAGGGTTCAACATCATCTGTTGTCAAATACGGTTGAAGCACTCTGAAAATATCAAGTTTATCTGCATCTCTGATAAGTCTTGCAAAAAAGAGATAACGCCTGTCTTCTGTTGGTTCCACTTGTTTTGCATTGTGATTTTTAACAGCAAATTCAATTAAAGTCTGATCAGTTTCAGTCAATTCGCCGAGCAGTCTCTGCTCTTTCAGTATTTTCAACCCAAGCAGCGCGTGATTTTCTGACTGAGCATCGTTAAATGTTTTATATATGCTAAATTGTTTGAAACGGCCTATGTCATGAAAAAGACCTATGATTCTGGCCAATAGGGCATCATGCTCATTCATCTGCAGATGAACTGCCAGAGAATAAGCTATGGCAGCGACTTTTCTCGTATGCTCCTCCTTTATCAATATGCCTTCCTGCACATTTTTGTCCTTGCTATAAAAAGATTTTATATAACCGTTCATCCATTCTTCTTTTTTCAGGCAGTATTGCTCTAGTTCGTTAATTTTATTCATCATTATTTCCTAAAATAATAATATAAATTTTACCGATAGAATCGGTAACATCCTGCTTTACTCTGCTCAGGCTTTAATTTATCAATATATCTATATACATTATAACATATTTATGAATCAGTAAGAGACAGATGCATTTTTCCCTTTTTTAATAACTATATCCGTTAAATTATATCAAAAATCGTATATTTTTTGTAGTTCCAGGCAAAGAAACTTTCATAAACTATTTGACAATTTTATTTTCCTTGATATTACTGCAACCTTCACTTCATTAAAAACAGGTAAAAAAAAGATCGGCATAAGCCGACCTCATAGTTTACAGCAATAATTTTTTGTGTTAGACTTCTCCCTTTAGATGAGCCAATTCAGCTTGATTTTCCTGATAATACCACCGTACAGATTTACCGATGGCACACCGTATAGCATCAAGTCTTCCCTGCAAAGCCAATTTTTTTAACCTCATAGCATCAAAACCATTGATTGATAAATAACTAGCCGAAATAAACCCTCCTCTTTTCAAGACATCCCGATAGATCGCACTATCTCTTCGGTCTACTACAACTCGCCTTATCGCCATCAAATCACCTCATTAATGTTCAGCAGGTATAAAAGGCTGTCTAAATATATATTTACTATTATATAATATTTCAAATACATTGTACAGATGTAAATTGTTTATAATTTGTTAATAATCACACTCGATCATTTTAAATACTTATTTTGATTTATTTTGATTGACTTTGATTTATTGTGTGTATATAATTTAAATAAAAAGAGGAAAATCATATGCTGGCAGCGCAAAGACACAATAAAATATTGCAGCTTCTAAAGCAGAGTCATTCGGTAAGTGTTACCGAATTATCAAAAATTTTGAAAGCTTCCGAAGCAACTGTAAGACGGGATATTAATATATTGCATGGCAAAGGTGTCCTTGTGAAAATATATGGCGGTGCAATGTCTCCTGAGAGTTACTTAACAACCGAAGATAAAGTTCAGGTCAGAGAAAGTGTCAATACTGAACAGAAAATGGCTATTGCAGCTAAAGCCGCACAGTTGATAAAAATGAATGATGTTGTTTATATAGACGCCGGAACGACGACCGGACTTCTTATAAAACAGCTCAGGGAAAGAAATGCCGTATACGTCACCAATGATGCTTCTCATGCAGTGCAGCTGATGAATCGCGGTTTTGAAACAATAATAATCGGCGGCAATATGAAGGCTGTTACCTATGCTGCCGTTGGTGCTCTGGCGATAGCCAATATTCAAAGATACAATTTCACCGTTGGTTTTTTCGGCACCAACGGCATCAGCCTGGTAGCCGGTTTTACAACGCCCACTGCCGAAGAGGCCATGATAAAAGAAGCTGCTATAAAACATTGTAAAAAAGCCTATATTTTAGCGGACAGTTCGAAGTTCGGCAAAATAACACCTGTTAACTTTTCTGCTCTTGGAGCGGCTTCAATTATAACTGACAAACGCCCTGATGATACCTATGAAAAATATAAAATTATTCTGGCTGATTGATCAGACACAATAATAGTATAAAAATATTCTGTAAATTAAACAAAGGAGTTTCTCATGATATATACAGTCACATTCAATCCTTCATTAGACTATATTGTAAGACTTGATTCATTCAAAACAGGTACCATCAACCGTCTTAAATATGAAAAAATACTCTGTGGCGGCAAGGGCATAAATGTATCAATAGTACTCAAAAATCTTGGCGTCTCAAGTATCGCTTCTGGATTTACAGCAGGTTTTACCGGTGAGGAAATAGAACGGCAGATGAAAAATGAATTTAACTGCAGTTGTGATTTCATCCATTTATCAGCAGGCAACACCAGAATAAACGTAAAAATCAAAGCCGACTCAGAGACCGAAGTCAACGGCCAGGGACCGAATATACCTCAGCAATCCATTGATGCGCTTTTTGCCAAGCTGGATAAACTGCAAAATGGTGATTATCTTGTTTTAGCCGGCAGTATACCAAATACTCTTCCTAATAATATCTATGAAAGAATATTAGAGCGCCTTTATCATAAGAATGTAAATTTTGTAGTGGATGCCGAAGGAAAATTACTTCTCAATGTACTGGAATATAAACCTTTTCTGATAAAACCGAATAATCATGAATTAGGCGGTATGTTCGGCAAAACACTGACCACACCAGAAGCATTGATTGAGCATGCCAGAATATTACAGCAGCGCGGCGCACGTAATATTTTGATTTCCCGTGGCGGTGACGGAGCTATTTTGCTCACTGAAAAAGGTGATTGTATGTCCTGCGCCGCTCCCACCGGAACATTGATAAATTCTGTGGGTGCCGGTGATTCAATGGTTGCCGGTTTTTTGGCGGGCTATCTTTCATCCGCTGATTATAAAACGGCTTTCCGTATGGGAATAGCAGCCGGCTCAGCTTCTGCTTTTTCCGAAAATCTTGCGGTAATGGAAGAAGTAGATACTTTGATGAAACAAATAACTATTTAAATATAAAAAGGAGCTAGATTATGCATATTACTGATTTATTGAAAAAAGACGGGATACTGCTCAACGCCCGTCCAACAGACAAAAAAGACGCCATCAACATTCTGGTCGATCTTATGGACAGCACCGGTATTCTTGCCGATAAGGAGCTTTACAAAAAAGCTGTTTTCACCCGCGAAGAATCCGGCACCACCGGTCTGGGAGATGGTATTGCCACGCCCCATGCTAAAAGTCCCGCAGTAAAAAAAGCAGGACTCGCCGCAATGGTAGTAAAAGACGGAATAGATTTTGAATCTATGGACAATCGCCCGGCCCGTTTATTCTTTCTGATTGCCGCTCCCGATTCCGCCAATGACGAACATCTTCAGATGCTCAGTGCTTTGGCTACAATGCTGATGGACAGCGATTTTAAAGAAGCTCTCATAGCTGCCGAAACACCCGATAAATTTTTGAAGCTGATCGATGAAAAAGAAGCCGACCGTTTTTCCGCAGAAAACAGCACTGCGGACAGTATTCCTTCCGCTACAGCAGCAAAAGGAACCGCTTCTCAGTATGATATATTGGCTGTAACAGCTTGTCCTACCGGTATAGCACACACATATATGGCCGCTGAAAGCCTTGAACAGCATGCAAAAAAACGCAGCATTACCATAAAAGTAGAAACAGAAGGTTCAGGCGGCACCAAAAACGGACTTACAAGCGAAGAAATAAAAAATGCAAAATGTATTATAGTAGCCGCGGACAAAAACGTGCCAATGTCCAGATTCAACGGGCGTCCTGTTCTTATTACCAAAGTAGCAAATGGTATTAATAAAGCCGATGAACTTTTAGACAAAGCTTTGAGCGGCAATGTCCCTCTTTATCAGCACAATGCCGCAAAAAATGAAGAAGCGATTGCTGAAAATGAAACAGAAACTTTTGGGCGCCAGATTTATAAACATCTGATGAACGGTGTTTCCCATATGCTTCCTTTTGTCGTCGGCGGTGGGATTTTGATAGCTCTGGCATTTCTTGTCGATCCGTTTGATCCCGCAAATCCTTCTAATTTTGGTTCCAACACCCCGCTGGCCGCATTTTTCAAAAGTGTAGGCGGTGTATCATTTGGTTTTATGCTACCCGTTTTGTCCGGTTTCATAGCTATGAGCATAGCAGACCGCCCAGGACTTGTTGCCGGCTTCGTCGGCGGTGCTATGGCTAATTCGGGCGGTTCAGGCTTTCTTGGTGCTTTAATAGCAGGTTTTATTGCCGGTTATATAATTATTGGCCTGAAAAAAATATGTGCGGCACTTCCCCACTCTCTTGAGGGTATAAAAACTATTCTTATCTATCCGCTTTTCGGTGTCCTTCTCATGGGAATTGTCATAACCTTCATAATCAATCCACCGGTAAGCGGCATCAATTCATGGCTTATTGAAACACTGAAAAATATGGATACAAACAGCCGTGTTCTTATCGGTGCTATACTTGGCGGCATGATGTCCGTAGACATGGGCGGTCCTGTAAATAAAGCCGCATATGTAATAGGCACAGGTATGCTGGCAAGCGGAGAATACGGCATAATGGCCGCTGTTATGGCTGGTGGTATGGTACCGCCCCTGGCTATTGCCCTATGCAGTACCTTCTTCAAAAATCGCTTTACGGATAATGAACGTAAATCTGCTGTGGGCAATTACGTAATGGGGTTATCATTTATTACAGAAGGCGCTATTCCTTTCGCCGCCAGTGACCCGCTCCGCGTTATCCCGGCCTGCATAGTAGGTTCTGCTGCGGCAGGAGCTTTATCGATGGCTTTTGACTGCACTCTCAGAGCTCCGCATGGTGGTATTTTTGTTGTGCCGACCATAGGCAATCCCGTCATGTATCTCGTCGCCATCCTTATCGGTTCTTTGATCTCCATGGCTATTTTAGCAGTTCTGAAAAAACCGCTCAAATAACTTTATATATTTCTTCATACTGCAAAAATAATTAAGAGCTGCGGGCATTAACGCCTGCAGCTCTTAATTATTTTACAGCTCTATTTTACTTTTAAACCGTCTATTATTACCATCACCTTATAGTGAACATTATCGCAGAAATCTATAGGCAGACTGCTGAAAGATGCTGCCTGAAAAATAGAATGAAACATTTCCGTAACTATCCCGGCAGGTATATCATCACGAAATTCCTTATTTTCCTGCCCTTTTTTTATGATGCCGTCAAAAATATACTTAAACAGAGGAGCGGCCCCTGTTTCGTGCTCCGATTCCGGAGGTAATGCACTTTTATCGGCTGCTTTAATAAACAAGGGAAGCACAAAACGATTTTTGTCCAATACTGAAGCTGTTTGAACAACAACAGATTCTAATATTTCCGTATAAGTTTCTCGTGTTTGTGAAATAAAGGCAAAGGAAGTACGGATGTCTTCCGCCATTTGATTCAAAAGTTCTTTAAGCAAAGCTTCCTTAGATTCAAAATAATTGTAGAAAGTTCCCAAACCCAGCTTGGACTCCTTCATTATATCAGCAATGGAAGTCTCTGACAGTCCCTTTTCGGCAAATAATTTAGTGGCTGCTTCGATTATGCTTTTCTTCGACTGAATCTTTTTTGTTTCCCGTTTCGTCAATTTTTCTTTCACCATTATACTCCCTATCAATAATTCTTCTATTCCGGATTTTTCTCCCTGTCCGTTTTGAAAACATGGAAAAATTAATGTGGATATAAAATCATAAGCCGGCTTCATTTCTATAAGAGATTTATATTAAATTATTATACCGAAAAAAAACATATTTCTCAAACATTGTATTAATATGCTGTCATTTAATGCAGAATACAGCGCAGGATTTTTTCGGAGCCTCCTTTAATAAGTACATTATTGCAATACCTTAATATAAGCGTCAATAAAAGATAATCCTCAAAAATTCTTCTGAAAATAAAAATAAACCAAAACCTTATACAAAGTTTCGGTTCATTATCACAGAAAGATATGTCAGACAGCTTTCTTAATCACCTGCAGTGCAATAAAATCCACAGAAGCAAAAAGATTGATACGCTATCAAGAACTTATTGATTATTGATTCAGTTTGCTGAACGTCCTCATAAATGCATCATATATACTGTGGATATCATCTTCATTGTGTCCGGTAGAGGCAAAGCGCATAAATGTATTGTTCAATAATATAAATGCAGCATAAAAATCATCATATTGATTTATTTCTGTCAATCCTGCCAAGAGCTGAATCTGCTTGGCGCATGCATGTCCCTGGCATAAGTAAGCCAGCAGCGGCGGAAAAGACGGATCCTGTTTCTCGTCATAGAGTCTGACCGCTGCCTTAACATTGCAGACACAAGCATTAGTATACTTTTTAAACATCTTATTTTGATTAAATTCTTCTATATTGCCCATTTCCGGTCATCCGCTCCTATCAACTATCAGTTTTCAACAATTTAAAGGACCCGCCCCAATAAAGCCACGGCCTTACCAAGAATGCGGACATCACTGCAATTTCCCTGATTAAATTCCATTGGTTTGTATTTTGGGTTTTCAGCACGCAGCTGAATCATATTTCCATATTTATAAATGCGTTTCAGGGTGGCGCTGTCGTCAACAAGCACCGCTGCTATTTCTCCGTCGTTCACATCCGCTTGTTCATGAATAAAAACAATATCTCCATCATAAATTCTGGCATTTATCATACTGTCCCCGGCAACACGAAGACAAAAATCCGCTTTTACAAAATCACTGCATGGAATATATTCATCAAAATCCTGTACTGCCAGGATAGGTTTCCCGGCAGCTATACTGCCTATCAAAGGAACTTTTTTTACGCTGGCCGTATTTCCTTTTTTTTCTGATGATACAATTTTCATTCCCCAAAAATATTCTGGGGGTATATTGAGTGCAGCTGCTATCTTTAAAACATTTTTTTGCTTAGGCTCGTAGCTTCCAGACAAATATTCGCATATAGAAGATTTATTTATTCCAGTAATCCTGGACAATTTAGTCTGGCTTATTTCTGTCGCATCCATATATTCACGCAATTTCTCGGCAAAATCTGTCATAGTTTAAACCTCCATTTTTTATTTAGTATACTTAATTTGTTCGGAAAAATCAACTCAAACATCCAGTACAAAATTCATAAAGTTGAAAAACACCTTGCCAAATTTTTTGGTATGATGTATTATCGTCTTATAAAGAAAACCGAACTTTATTTTTAAGAAAACTAAAATGGAGGTATTATTTTATGAAACATTTAGGATACAGCCGCATTATAAAGGCCAGGGATTTAAGAGTATTAGCACGTTACACAGCCATAGCAGCCTGTATAGCCCCCTGCCAAAAGGGAAGGAAATATATCCCTTCAGCCTGGCAAAAAAACAAACCAGCCTGATTGCAATTTATTCAAATCCTATTATTTTTTTAACTGACGGATAAAGTACTATTTTATTTCCCTCTCTGCCAATTTTTATTTGATAGTCGATTATACCATCCTTGTACAAGTCCAGCTTTAATTTGAGCAATTCTTTATTTAAAGCATCAGTCAGATATTTATCCATATAACTATCGTCTTTTTTTGCAGCGTGAGACTTCACTGTATCTGCATCATCAAATTCTTTTGCTATATCGAACAGTGATTTTTCTTTTTTGTTTTCCTTATAGTCCTTAAACATAGCCGAATCAGATAAATTTTTTGGTATTTTTCCCATTTGAATTACCTCCTCTGTTTACATTCTGCAAAAATATTATTAGGGCTCCCGCCATTCCGGCTATTACCACAGAGCAGACCGCAAAAGCTCCCATTATCAGCAGAAAATCATTATTATTAATTACTTTGTTATAAAAATCGAGCTTCTCTCCGTCCAATCGCCCCGCCATAGGAAAATAAAAAGCTCCGGCAAAAATATTCATCAATGCAAATGAAAAAGTTTCCAGAAGCACCGGTAATTTTTTCGCCACCTGCAAAAACGCCAGCCATAAAACTATTGCTATAAAAGCCGTTCTGCTGAAAATATAAAACATCACCGCAGAAAAATCAGCAGTCAAAAGCTGCTGTGCCGTCACTCCCTCCTCCTGTTTATTTTCCTGCTCGTTTTCAACCGGATCCGTACCGGAAGACGATGCGTCCGTTTCCTTATTTTTATCACTGCTGTCATCGGCATATCTATCATCTTTCTTAGATGCAGCATCTCGTTTGATATATTTATTATCACGTATTTTATCCGGCGCAGTATTTTTCTCATTATTTTTCAGTTCTGAATTACCCTGCGCTTTTTTATTATCCTTATCTGCAGCTTTGGCATGCTCATCTATTTCATTAGCGATTTTATCGGTATCTATGCCAATGCTCTTAATTTCCGGCATTTGCGGTGACGGAACGGCAGGTACACTGGGTATATGGATAGCCGGTGTTTCCAGCTCGGGAAGACGGATCTCAGCTGAGGCCGAACTTTCTGACAGAAAAAGCAAAATGATTGCTGATACCGCCAAACTAATCGCCGCTATCCAGTTATTGCTCGTTTTCTCAAGAGAGACGTTTTTTGAAATCATCATATCCAAAACTCTTCACAATTTCTATTTGTCCGTTTTTCCTGATAACAGCTATTGAGGGCAAAGGCATTCCATTAAATGTATTATTTTTTACCATGGAATAAATAGCCATATCACAAAAAATAATTTTTTGACCGATTACCAGCGGCTTGTCGAATGAGTAGTCACCTATAACATCACCCGCAAGGCAGGTAGCCCCGCCTAATGTATACGTGTATCCCTTTTTCCCCGGCATATCACTTCCCAGTGCATCAGGACGATATGGCATCTCTATTACATCAGGCATATGACATGCAGCCGATGCATCCAAAATAGCCGTATGTTTACCATTTTCCACTATCTCAAGGATAGCTGCACTTAAGAATCCCGCATTAAGCGCTACAGCTTCCCCCGGCTCAAGATACACTTCGACATTGTATTTTGTGCGCAAATTTTTGATCAAATCAACGAGTAAATCTATATTGTACCCCTTCTTGGTAATCAAGTGACCACCGCCTAAATTCACCCATTTCATATGCTTGAGATATATGCCAAAGTCCTTTTCAACCACTGCAAGAGTCGCCTCAAGGTCTTCAGCTCCTTGTTCACATAAAGTATGAAAGTGCAGTCCGTTTATTCCCTCCAGGTATTCTCCCTCAAATTTATCGACAGTGATTCCCAGTCTGGACCCAGGCGAACATGGATCATAAATAGCATGTTCCTGAGTAGAAAAGCATGGATTAATGCGCAGTCCGCAGTCACAGCCTGCCGCCAGAGCTTCTTTGCCGAATCTTTTCCATTGAGAAAAAGAATTAAAAACTATATGATTGCATATAGAGGTTATTTCTTCAAAGCTCCTGCTGTCATATGCGGGCGAAAATATATGATTTTCACCTGCCATATACTCATGTGCCAGCTTTGCCTCATGCAATCCGCTGGAGGTACTTCCCGCCAGATATTTTGCAATAAGCGGATAAAAATAAAACATTGAAAAAGCCTTTTGGGCCAGCAATATTTTACAGCCGGCTTTTTTTTCTATTTCAGCAAGCTGTAATAAATTTTTTTCCAGCAGTTCTTCTGATATTATATAGCATGGTGTCGGTAATTTTTGTGCCGCCTCAATTATTATCTTATCCAGAACGCTCATCATCCTTTACCGAAATTTTTGTCATGGTGCAATCGAAAATATTATAAATACACTGCTGAAAGGGCATCCTTTATCACTGTTTTCGTCAGTCAATAAAAAATGCCCTGTCCAAGCTATTAAATTAACAAAATTCGTCTTCTGGGAAGACATGCCTTTATTTCAATCAACCAAAACAGGATCAAAGCTTTCTTTCCATGGAAGACCCCATTTATTAAGAGCAGCCATAAACGGATCGGGATCAAATTCTTCGACATTGTATACTCCCGGTTTTTGCCATTCACCGTTCATGACAAGCATTGTTCCGATCATTGCCGGCACACCTGTCGTATAGGAAACAGCCTGCGATCCCACTTCTTTATAGCACTCTTGATGGTCACATATATTATAAAGATAATAATTCTTTTCTCTGCCATCCTTAATTCCTGTAAAAATACAGCCTATATTCGTTTTACCGACAGTACGCGGTCCAAGACTTGCCGGATCGGGGAGCACAGCTTTCAAAAATTGCAGGGGAATTATCTGTTTCCCTTCAAATTCTATTGGTTCAATCGATGTCATCCCCACGTTCTGCAGACAGATCAGATGTGTAAGATAACTTTCGCCAAACGTCATAAAAAAACGAATGCGCTTTATTCCTTTTATGTTCGATCCTAAAGATTCAAGCTCTTCATGATGCAATAAATACATATCTTTTTTGCCGACTTCAGCAAAATCATAACTCCTTTTTATCTGCATGGGTTTTGTTTCTACCCACGTTCCATTTTCCCAATAACTCCCATTTGCAGTAACTTCTCTGATATTTATTTCCGGATTGAAATTAGTGGCAAACGGGTAACCATGGTCACCGCCATTGCAATCCAAAATATCTATGTAATTAATTTCATCAAAATGATGCTTCAATGCATATGCGCTGAATACACTTGTTACTCCAGGATCAAATCCGCTTCCCAAAAGCGCGGTTATACCTGCAGCTTCAAATTTATCACGATATGCCCACTGCCATTTATATTCAAACTTGGCCGTTTCCGGAGGTTCATAGTTTGCCGTATCTACATAATGTTTTTTTGTAGCCAAACAGGCATCCATTATTGATAAATCTTGATATGGCAGCGCCAGATTCAGAACTATATCAGGATTGTACTCATTTATTAAGTTTATCAGCTGTTCCGTAGAATCAGCATCCACCTGTGCAGTAGAAATTTTTGTTTTTCCACCGTCGAGCTTTTGTTTTAACGCATCACATTTACTTTTTGTACGGCTGGCAATCATAATATCATCAAAAATCTCGCTATTTTGGCAGCATTTATGAATAGCTACGCTCGCTACACCGCCACAGCCGATAATCAGTGCTTTTCCCATGAAAGGAGCCTCCCTTTTCTTTAATACTTCATATAGTATAGCAAAAAAAGTATTGTTTGTATTTAGCTAGTTCAATAATTACATTAATATTTACAAAATACATCGACTTATTTTATTACTTCCATAAATACAAACAATAAAAACCCTATTCCTCCGCCTACAATAGATCCATTCATTCGTATCCAGATAAGATCAACATTTATCTTAGAGTGAACAATATCGTTCAACTGTTCATCACTCATATTGTTGAGAGCACGCCTCACTATGTCGCCGACCATACTTTGAGCCTGCAGGGCAGACCGATTCAGCATATCATTTATAAGTGAATCAATAAGCTCTCTCATATTTTTATTATTGTGTATCACAGCAAAACATTTTTCTATTTCTTCCGCCGCCAACATTGTAACGCTTTTTTTCAGTTCAGTATTTCTGGAAGGATCGGACAGCTGCCCTTTTATATCATTCATATAGGCTAAAACCAATTTCTCCGTCATACCTGCATCCAATATTTTTTTCTGGAAAACGGCTATGGTTTCCTTCCATGCTTTTTCTGTGATCATTTCCTTTACAGACTTGTCAACAACAGACATAATGTCTTTATATACACGGCTCTGTTCATCTGACAGCTGTTCTGATAATACCAGCAGTTTCTTTTGAATCAATTTGGCACATTCTTCATTATTTATGACATCTAAAATTCCTCCCAGCGAAAGCCAGAATGAAGATGTTCCCGATTTTAATTTTTCATTTTCAAATTGTTCCAATGCTTTTTCTATATACACCAATCCCGCATCATCGGAAAACTTTTCCTCTGCGAAAGATGCCAGATTTTTTATGAATAATTTTTTCCATTCATTTCCTTCAAGCCACTTGTTGCAATATTTATCTATGCTCAAAACTACACCCATATTGCTGTCCAAAAATAAAGCCAATTTATCAGCCGTAATACCGATATCCAGCTGCGCTGCCTTCTGAAAAATAACAAATGCTGTTTTTTCGGCAAATATCTTCTTTTGTTCGGCGCTATCCAGCCATTGTATAATTTTTTCAGGGGCATTAAGCATTTTAATTCTTTGAAAGATTATCTTTTTAGCAAAAAACTGTTTTTGCACAAGACGAATTGTCGCCTCTGTAAATGCCTGTCTGCGTTTTGTCAAAATTGCCGTATGCCATGGTATCCCCAAAGGTTTTTTAAAAAGTGCCGATACAGCAAACCAGTCGGCTATACCACCTACCAATGCAGCTTCCACACAAAATAAAAAACCTTTGGCAATAACCCCCGGATACCTTACTTTGATCAACAGAGCAATTACAAAAAAGCAGGCTGCTGCCAGTAAAGTTTTATCAGCCCGATTGAATTTATGCATCAACTAAACATCCTTTCCGCGAAATAAGTCAAAACATAGAGCAGCATTCCCGCCAAACCTCCCACTAATGAGCCATTGATGCGGATCATTTGCAGATCACTGCTTATATGGCTTTCGACCAATGCAATAAAAGAATCTGTGGAATAATTATTTAGTTTATCTCTTATTATCTGCAAGATAAAAGGTGAACTTTTCGTGACAAAGGCACTAAGCTTTTCCTTGACCCAGCGATCAAAAGTTTTCTGGGCAGACTCATCACTTATAAATTTATTAACAGCACTGTCAAACGCTTTGTTTGCGATTTCAAGCAAATATATGACATTATTATCATCATTTGTATATATATCAATATATTTTTTTGTCCAGCCGGCTATATCTGCATTGCTTATTGCCTGATTTTCTACATCTTCAAGAATTTTATTAAACTTTTCATTTTGTGGTAATTCTTCAAGTACTCCCTGAAGCCAGGCAAAAAGTGCCTTGTATTCCTGACTATCATAATTTTTAAGATTTTCTGCCGTGACTGCCAGCTTATTTTTTATAATATTAATCAAATTCTCATCGCTCAGATCAAACATAGCTATTATCATTTCACGAAGTGTGGAGCCTTCCTTATACTCTTCCTTTATTTCATGCACCACAGGCTCAAAAACAGCCCTTGTGTTCTCATCATCCAATATCTTTATGACTAATCCATGAAAAACATGTGTCAGCTTTGCATAAACATCTGCATCCCCTAAATGCGATACAGTCTGTATTAAAATATCCTTCAATATGTTTTTCTGCCCATTCTTTTTTATTGCTTTTTCAATAGCAAAAGCCAGGCTGTCACTGTTAATATTTTGGAAAAGATTTATGAAAATAGGTTCGATTACTTTCTTCAATCTATTTCTTCCGCCAAGCTTTTCAAGATAAACTATAAACATTTTTGACATATCATACTGAACTATATCTTTCATTATATTTGAAGTATTTAATAAATCTTCGCCAATAAATGTAATTATCTCATCCATTATGCGCTGACGGTTACGCGGCAGAATAGCCGTCCTCCATGAAATCCCCAATGGTTTTTTAAAAATTGCCGTAATAGCAAACCAATCAGCCAGCCCGCCGATCATAGCCGCCAGAAATCCATTATGAATGATTCCACCTGTGAACCCATCGGCGTTCAGTGAAAGCAATGTGCCTGCGATCATTACTATTAAAACAATAGTAGCCTGTGACTTTCTATTCATTTTTTCCCCTCAATAAAATATATTATATACTATATTTTACCACATTCTTAAAAATCGGAGCAGGCAGATTGAGTATATTTACTTCAAAATCAATAATTTATCTTTTGATAGCAATTAAAGATATATTTGTAAAATTCAATATAAAATATTTTAAATTATTGCTTATATAATCTTGTAAAAACTTTTCTTATAATGTATAATATTAATAAAGATTATCCATAAATAATTGATATAAGTTATGTTTATTATTATCGCATACTTTTATTAATTTGGAAAAGATATTATATATTATTGGAAAGAGGTTTTAGAATGAAAGATTTATTGATATACAAATGCGAGGTATGCGGCTATATACTGGAGGTAATCGATCTCGGTAAAAAACAGCTTATTGAGAGCGGAACCAGCTTTGCCAGGACCATAACAGTAGCCGATGCCAAATTGATCTGCTGTGGCAAGCCCATGACTCTGGTGCAAGCAAATTCAGTCGACGCTTCCAATGAAAAACATGTTCCTATCATTGAATTCGGCAATGATACTGCTGTCGTTAAAGTTGGCAGCATTAGTCATCCTATGACACCGGAACATTTTATAAAATGGATTACAATTTTATACGGAGACAGAATACAGCGTGTCGAACTTGAGCCCGGAGATACTCCTGAAGCATCCTTTCATATTGGCAATGAAAGTAATGTTAAGGCCTATGCTTACTGTAATCTTCATGGATTATGGATGTCCTCCGCCAGCAGGCAAAAATAAACAGCCTCGTCATTGCAGACTTTGCCGTTTGAATAGAAAAACTGTGCCAGAAAGTAATGTTTATATTTACTTTCCGGCACAGTCTTTTTCATTATTTACTGTATATAATTTTTCTTTTCTCGCCATCTTTTAATGTCCAAGCAGTGCCAGCATGATCCCACCGGAAATTGCCGTACCAAAAACACCGGCTAGATTAGGACCCATGGCATGCATTATTAAAAAATTATTTTTATTTTCCTCCTGACCGACAATATGCGATACACGTGCTGCAATAGGAACGGAGGCTATACCTGCCGAACCAATCAACGGATTTATCTTCCCTCCGCTGAGCTTATTCATGATACGGGCGCAAATTACCCCGGAAGCGGTGCCAAAAACAAAAGCCAGCAAGCCCAGCAATATTATCAGCAGTGTTTGCTCCGTCAAAAAATTTTCAGCCTTCATTGTAGAACCTATAGCGACGGTCAGTATCAATGTTATAACATTGAGCAATGAATTTGACACTGTTTCCGCCATTCTGTCGAGAAGCAGGCACTCACGCAATAAATTTCCCAGCATAAGCATGGTGATAAGCGGCGCGACCGGCGGCAAAAACAAGTTTACTATAACGATAATAATTATCGGAAAAACAACTTTCTCCAGGCGCGATACATAACGCGGCTGTTTCATAATTATCTGGCGTTCTTTTTTAGTAGTAAGAAATTTCATAACGGGCGGCTGAATAAGAGGCATCAATGCCATATAAGAATACGCTGCTACTGATATTTGCGGCAGCAAATGCGGTGCCAATTGCATAGTAGTATAAATCGCCATAGGTCCGTCTGCTCCCCCTATGATACCAATGGAACAAGCTTCAGCCAATGAAAATCCCAACAGCTTAGCCCCCAGCAGTGCTATAAAAATCCCCAGATGAGCCGCTGCCCCTAAAATTACGAGAGAAGGATTGGCAATCATTGGGCCAAAATCCGTCATGGCACCAACTCCTAAAAAAATCAGAGGAGGCAATATCAGCAATTCAACGCCTTGATATGCATAATGAAAAAGACCGCCTGCCTCTGCCAATCCCGAACCGGGTATATTTGTTACTATGCATGCCAGTCCTATCCCGACAAGTAGAAATGGTTCATATTTTTTACCGATTCCCAGATACAGCATTATCGCTCCGATAATTATCATTATAATGTTTCCTACAGAGATTGCCATAAGACCTGTCTGCATCAGCATTGCTTCCATAAGTTCACCAAAATCGATCATGCAAAATCACTCTCCCCGTTTTTCAATACTTGTCTTCTTCCTTTATCTCACCAAGCTTATTTATATATGGGAATAAATATAATATTGCACCAATTCCTGCGATAAACACAAAGCTTAAAATAAAGTCTATCAAACTTAATGACAGTGCACCTGTCAGATCATCAGAAATCATCATACTAACTCCTCCTTATTTTATCCCGTCCAACCGCTGATTTGATAAAAAACGGGTCCGATGTTCCGCATTTTCATATAAATGCTTTTTACTCACGATACTTCTTTTGTGCAGCCCATGCCCTATTTCTCCCTGTTCATCCCATGCGTCTATGCGCAGATCAATCTCATGGTCTTCAATATTGATTATACTTGCCTTGACCGTAACATGCATCCCCAGGCTGGTCGCTGCTGTATGAGTGAATTTCATGGTAAATCCTATACTGACAAATCCGTCTGGCAAATATTTATCTATTGTATTCATTGATGCTCTGATAGCCATATCAACGACTGCCGTTGTTGATAAAAATCTGTTCAGATCTTTTGAATAACTTCCCGCGGTATCTGATCTTTGCACTTCCTTTCTGATCATAGAATTTTGTCCTATTGTTAATAAATTACTCACATCAAACATTATTTTTTCCCTCCTTCAAATATCTACTCCCAACAGCATGCTTAAACTCTTCAGCAACGGTTTTTATCCGTCGAAGATTTATTGTCTTCATAATAGCATCTTTACTTTACCCAGTCTAATTCTTCAAACTACGTATATATATTACTTTTATGTATGATGAAACTGCCGCTTGCATCTGCAAAGCCCGCATATATTTGTACGTTCATATAATCACAAAGCCTGAAATTGAATAATACCAACGGTTCATTCAATTTCAGGCTTTGTGCCAAACATAATCTTCTTATTTTTTATTTTTAAATTGCTGCTCATTCATTTTATTATTTTAAGCTGAGCTCATCAAATTGATAACATATTCTCATACATACTTATTTTATTATTCAATCGTTATGATCTGCCGCGCATCTGCCTGACCAGTACCTTAATCGGCAGCATGTGCAGAATAATCAGGCAGATAAGTAAATCAGGAATGAGATATGAGGCATTGAATACTAATGAATACCAGTACGGTGATATTCCTTCTGGTGCATAGCTGCCGAAAAATACTGCCCCTGAAATGAAATGACAAATAAAGCGGCCGAAAATTCCCACGACAGCACCCATTAAAATATTTCTCTGAAAACATCCGGCAATACTCGCAGCCATATATGGCAGCGGATAATCAAACAGTACCTGAACGGGATGAAGAATAAAGGGATCTTGTACTAAATTGACCAAACCATAAACAAAACCTGCCAATGCTCCCACAGCCGGACCATAAGAATATGATAACAACAGCAGCGGAACCATGCCTCCAAGTGTCACACTCCCTCCCTGCGGCATATGATATATGCGAAGCATATTCAATATGACTGTGAGCGCAATCATCAATCCCATATTCGTAAGTATTTTTGTCGTTAACTTTATCTGTTTTAGATAAAAAAATACAAAAATAATAATTAAAATTCCCGCCAATAAAAAAGCACCGGCCGGCTGCGCTGAAAGCTCCATAAACTTACTGTAAAAAATTTCCTTCATCTTAATTCTCCATTTCAAAATAAAGCACCGCTTTTTCCTGCCAGAAAAGCGGTGCTTTATTTGAACGCTTCCCTTCGCTGGCACTATCCAGATCAGGTAAAGGGTTACAGGAATACTATTCTTGTTCTCAGCCTTGCAGGCACCCCTAGCTTTATTTATTATTTATTTAGATTCATTTTACTACCAAACAAGTATTTTCACCAGCAAAATAGAGAAAAAGCGCCTAATCTATATTTATATTTTTGAATCATAATTTCATTAAATCCGGGCATTTTCATGGTATAATTTATAATATAGCTGTGAATACAATTAATAAGCTGTGCTTTTTTCCATATTTAATATTAAAGTTGGTTAAAATTCCCATTTTTAAAAGAATATTATAAAATATATTGCGCTTTTTTTAACCTTGGTCAAAGACCAGTCAGTACCTAATTCACTCAACATTTCTTCAGAAAAACTTACAGAAAATAGTTTACCTCACAGAACAACTATGTTTTAATTATAATTATGAGTTGATCAACGCTTTTCTATTTTCAGAAGGTTATATGCTTCTGATCAAATCCTGTTTTCTTCCTCATAACCGCAATTTTCATTCTCAATTATGAAAGGTAGTATTTCATGAAAAACCATCAACAACCAACTTCGCATACCGCCGGTATGGACAATTCTACTATTTGGCAGATCGTACCTGATTTGCTCTTGCATATGAATGCCGATGGTGTATTTTTGGGGTATAATCAACCCCAAAACATGAAACTTTATCTTCCTCCAGATGAATTTATAAATAAAAATATTAAAGATCTATTCTCCGAATACATTGCTGATAATGCTATCAAAAAAATTAAAAAGACACTTTACACAGACACTATCAGATATTTCCATTACCACATTATTATCGACGGCAGGAAAGAATATTTTGAAGCACGTTTTGTAAAGTATAATGACAATGAAGTTCTGGTCATTATCAGAGATATCACCGATATAACGAATATGAAAAAAAAGCTTGATTTTTTAAGCAATCATGATTCTTTGACAAAAGCATTCAATCGCAATTATTTTGACGAAGTCATGTCAAATTTTAAAAAAGAAAATAGGAAAAGTCCCTTTGGCCTCATGATCTGTGATATCGACAGTCTGAAACTGATAAATGATTCTATGGGGCACAGCATGGGAGACAAACTGATAAAGTCTGCCGCAAAAATATTATTTTCATGTCTTGTTGAAGGAGACTCATTATTTCGGATCGGCGGTGATGAATTTGTCATTATTTCTATAAAACAGGATATGTCTGAACTTGAAAAAAAAATAAAGCAATCTATTGAGTCATACAATAAACTTTATTCAAACATGTATCTTAGCGTTTCTCTCGGCTGGCAGTTATTTACCGACAAAAATAGCATCCAGAAAATTTTTGATTCCGCAGATAACAATATGTATAAAGAAAAGCTCTATAATACACCTATAGTCAGAGAAATAATCATAAACAATATCCTGTCCATTTTAGAAAAGGCGGATTTTTTGAAATATGACAATATTACCTTACTGAAATATCTATTGAAAATATATGCGTCAAAACTTCATTTATCGTCCTCTATAATTGGGCAGCTGGATAAACTGACCACCGTACATAATATAGGTCTTATTGGTATTTCAAAAAACACGCTGGCAAAAAAATTCCTTCCATCTGAAAAAGAACAGATAGAGCTGCGGCGCCACTGCGAAATCGGCTTTCGTATATTGAATATGTCCACAAAATACTCCGATGTGGCTGATTATATTCTCAAGCATCATGAAAACTGGGATGGCTCCGGTTATCCACTGGGTCTGTTTGGCGAAGAAATTCCCCTTATATGCAGGATTTTCAGACTGGCTGATGATTTTCATGCTATGCTTTTAATGGAATCACTGGTGTCTGGTCAGGCGTATGAATCCTTAGCCGCAAAAATTGAAAATGCATCGGGGAGTTTATATGACCCTTATCTTGCTGCGAATTTTCTCCTGACGATCAAACAAAATAAAGATGGTATATTGAGTGTATTAAAAACAGAAACAATAAATAAATCAGCAGAAAATGATCTGTAAAAATGCCGCATGGAGATTACATAAATGAATAAATATATAGAGAAGGCTGAGCGCACACACAAGCTTACAGAGGATGAACTTGTTTCACTGCTTCAGAACCCATCCAGCAGCGGAGAACTTGCCATCTCTGCAGACCGGGTCCGCGCAAAATATGTGGGAAGTGGCATACATTTACGCGGTCTTATAGAATTTTCCAACATATGCCGCCAAAATTGCCTTTACTGCGGTTTGCGCCGTGATAATCCTAAGATAGAGCGCTATCGTCTCAGTGAAGCAGAAATTCTGGAACTTGCAAAAAAAGCAAAGAGTTATGGCTACAAAACTGTGGTATTGCAGTCGGGAGAAGATATTTATTTTTCCGTGAAAGTCTTAACGAATCTTTTGTATAAAATAAAAGAAATGGACCTTGCCATTACACTTTCTCTGGGTGAACGCAGTTTAGACGAATACAGAGCTTTCAAGCAGGCTGGTGCAGACCGTTATCTTCTGCGTATTGAAACCACGGACAAAAATCTTTACGAGCAGTTGGATCCTGGAATGAGTTTTGAAAACAGGAAAAGCTGCCTCTGGAATTTAAAGGAGCTGGGCTATGAAGTCGGCACAGGCTGCCTTATAGGATTACCCGGACAAACTCTGCATTCTCTTGCTCAGGATATCCTTTTTTTTCAGCAGCTGGACGCCGATATGATCGGCATAGGTCCATTGATTCCCAACATGGATACACCTCTGGCTTTTGCCGCTAAAGGCGATTTTGACCTGACAAAAAAAATGGTGTCACTGCTCAGATTATTGCTGCCGGAAGCGAACATCCCTGCCACAACAGCAATGGAAACATTGAAAGCAGATGCCCGCGTCATAATCCTGCAGGCAGGAGCAAATGTAGTGATGCCGAATGTTACGGAAGGTGATTACAGACGAAAGTATGCCCTTTATCCCGGTAAAATTTGCGTTGCCGATACTCCTGCTCAATGCCGCTGCTGCATAGGCGGGAAGATAAAATCCATAGGCAGATATGTTGCCCAGGACAAAGGTTTTCGATCGCATATCAGCACCAGATCATATTAATATACTATATTTGAAAGGGGAATTTTTATGTATGATATTTGTATTATAGGTGCCGGAACTGTCGGCATGAATCTGGCCAGAGAACTTTCAAAATACAAGCTCAACATTTGTGTGCTTGAAAAGGAGGCAGATGTGAGCTGCGGCTGTTCAAAAGGCAACAGCGGGATCGTCCACGGCGGATATTCAGACAAACCCGGTACTTTAAAAGCTGAACTATGCGTAAAGGGCAACAGAATGTATGCTCAGCTTGAAAAAGAACTGCATTTCGGTTACAGACAAACCGGTTCCTTTGTCCTTGCTTTCAGTGATGAGGAAATGTCCACATTACAAAAACTTTACGATTATGGTATAGCGAACGGCGTTGAGGGTTTGAAAATAATGGATGCAGCAGAAACCAGGCAGCATGAACCGCATGTAAGCAGCGAAGTAAGGGCATCATTATACTGCAGAAACGCCGGCGTTGTATCACCCTATGAATTTGTTATAGCGCTAGCAGAAAACTCTATAAAAAATGGCGTTGATGTACTGCTTGAACATAAAGTTGAAAGCATAGAAAAAAAAGATAATGTCTTTTCTGTCAAGACAAAAAAACAAACTATTGAAAGCCGCTTCGTAGTGAATGCTGCCGGTATATACAGTGATGCGGTTGCCTTGATGGCCGGCATAGATGGTTATAAAATAGTACCTCGACGCGGACAATACGTCATTTTAGACAAGGAACAAAGCCATCTGGTCAAATCAGTCATATTCCAGTGTCCTACCAAGCTTGGCAAAGGTATACTGGTAACGGCCACATACCATGGTAATCTTATGATAGGTCCCAATGCCGAAGAAATTGATGATAAGGCAGATGTAGGTACGGATGAAAATACACTCCGGCACATTACAGAAACAGCCCGCAAATCTGTTCCTGATATAGATATGCGCAAAGCTCTCAAATCATTTGCCGGCAATCGCCCGGCTGCCAATCAAAAAGACTGGATAATTGAAGAAAGCAAAATAAATGGCTTCATTAATCTTATAGGTATTGATTCACCGGGACTTACATCCTCACCGGCGATAGCGCTGAAAGTAATTGATATATTAGAAAAAGCCAAACTTAAGCTGGAAAAAAATCCTGATTTTACAGCTGAACGCAAACCTATAATACGTAAAAAAACCGCCGATTTCAAAGGTGTGATCGACTCTCCTGATCCAGAGCTTAATATTATATGCCGCTGTGAACAGGTCACCGAGTCAGAAATAGTAGATTGTCTGCATCGAGGCATTCCCGTAAAATCTGTCGATGCCGTAGGACGCCGCACACGTGCCAGCTATGGTCGCTGCCAAAACGCCTTTTGCGGACCGCGCATACGAAAACTATTGGCCCGCGAGCTCAATGTTCCTATAGAAGAAATAGCCGAAAAAGGCAAGGAAACTTCTGGTCTTGCAGAACGGGCAAAACGTATGTCCCTGCTAAAGATGTAAATACAAAAAACTGTCAGTATACGCTGGCAGTTTTTTGTATTTACATCTTTTATTATTTGCTTCAAGCAATATAAATATTGCCAATTATTGCTCCTATAGTATAAAATATATCATGTTCTGATATGCTGCATAATAATATGATTTTTATTTTTCCAACACAATTTATTTACTGCGGGGAGATACTTATGTTTCAAACTGAATATACTACTAAAGAAAAACAGATATTAAAAGAAAAGTTATTTTGCGCTCATAAATACCTTCTCGAAAACAGCGACATGATAAACGCCGTAAAGATGAAACAACTGGCTCAAAAATTAATGAGCGGAGAGTTCACAATAGCTTTTTGCGGCCATTTTTCAGCAGGAAAATCAAAAATGATCAATACACTGCTCGGTGAAAATCTGCTTCCCTCCAGTCCTATTCCCACCAGTGCCAATCTGGTAAAAATAAGATGGGGAGATGACTGCGCCAGAGTCTTCTTCAAAAAAGAAAAACCACGCCTTTATCTTGCTCCTTACGATTACGAAATGATAAAAGAACACTGCCAGGACGGTGATCAAATCGAAAAAATTGAAATAGACGATTCCAGTCTCGATTTGTCGGCAGGCATAGCGATAATGGACACTCCGGGAGTAGATTCCGCGGACGATGCTCATCGTATTTCCACTGAATCTGCACTCCATTTAGCAGATTTAATATTTTATATAATGGACTATAATCACGTTCAATCTGAACTTAATTTTATGTTTACGCAAAATCTTATCAAGGCAGGCAAAGAAATATATCTGACCATTAATCAAATAGATAAACACTCCGAACAGGAAATTCCCTTTGCTGATTTTAAAAGAGGGGTGATCGAATCCTTTGCTGCATGGGGCGTGAGACCCGCCAAAATTTTTTATACCTCACTGACAGAAAAAAATCATCCGCATAATCAGTTCAGCGAATTAAAAGCCTTTTTAAAGGAGCGTTTGGACAGCAAGGACAGCCTGCTTCTGCATTCTGTCCAGCATGCGATGCAGAAAATTCTTGCCGATCATTTTGCTATCCGCAAGGAAAAAAATGAAACAGAACTCCAGCCTTTCAGAAAACTTTTATCGCAATTCAGTCCTGAAGAAAAGAATCGCTTTAATTCTGATTACAATACTTTACGTGAAAAAAATGAATATTTGACACAAAATTTAACCGCACTGAAAAGCAATTTTGTCACTGAAATAGATAAAATACTTAATAATGCATATCTTATGCCTTTTGAAACCAGAGAGCTGGCCAAAAATTATTTGGCAGCCCGGCAGCCCGGTTTTAAAACAGGCTTATTTTTTGCCAAAAGAAAAACGCAGCTTGAAAAAGAAAAAAGATTGAATATTTTTTACAAAGCTATACTTGAAAAAACAAAATCACAAATCGAATGGCATATACATACATTTCTCAGCAATTATGTACAGGAAAATCATATAAATGACAGTTCAATATCAGCCGATATACAAACCCTTGACATATTATTCCCGATCAGTCTGCCTCTGGAGGCGGTAAAAGAAGGTGCCCGCCTTTCGGATGAATCCGTATCAAATTATACTGATGATGTATCCGCTGAAATAAAACATTTTACTAAAAATATACTTGCTCCTCTGCAGGACAGAATATTAACAGCAGTTCGTCATGAATTAACGGCATCACAGGAAAAACTCAAGCAGGAATCTGCAGATATGCAAAAATACATTTGCGCGCTGAAGAGAATTCAAGATCAGACAGAAAGCATATTGGATCAGCAGAAACAATTAGCTGCACTATTAGATCGGCCGCAGGCAATGCCCGATGATTGTGAATTATTTACAGAAATGAAACAGGAATTTGAAATAATTGCAGGAAATAAAACTTTGAAAAAAAAAGTATTCCCGCCGGTACATTCTGTATCTACAGTTTCTGCTACTGCTTCACCCGCTATCCGTGACACAGAGGCTTCCACTGCAACTGCAGCCGGAAAATTGAAAACAACTGCGCAAAAGCTGCTGCAAACAGCTGCTGTCCTAAAAGATCTTTCGGGGTTTTCAAAACTCTCCTCAGAACTGCAGGATAAAGCACTGCGCCTGGATAAAAAAGGTTTTACAGTAGCTTTATTCGGTGCTTTCAGTGCCGGTAAATCATCCTTTGCCAATGCACTGATAGGCGCAAAAGTGCTGCCGGTATCCCCTAATCCCATGACCGCAGCTATCAATAATATCAGACCTGTGGATAAAACTCATCCTCACGAAAGCGTTATTGTCAAAATAAAAACAGAAGCTGACATTCTTACCGATCTTAACGGTGCTCTAAAAATCTTTGGCATACAGACAACTGATCTGGCTGATGCTGTCAGCAAGATAAAAGCACTGCCGCCAAGCAGCCGCATAGAGCAGGATCATGTTGAAAAAACCAGCTACTCTTTTTTACAGGCATTTATGCACGGCTACAGCAATTTTTCCGAGCAGCTTGGCATGACTATATCTGCAGGAATCAGTGAATTTGATGACTATGTGGCATTAGAAGAAAAATCCTGCTTTGTGGAATGGATAGATCTTTATTACGACTGTCCTCTGACCCGCAGAGGAATAACGCTTGTTGATACTCCCGGTGCAGATTCGGTCAATACACGCCATACCGGAGTTGCTTTTGATTTCATTAAAAATGCGGACGCCATTTTATTTGTCACATATTATAATCATGCTTTTTCCAGAGCCGACAGAGAATTTCTGATCCAGCTCGGGCGCGTAAAAGAATCTTTCCAGCTTGATAAAATGTTCTTCATTATAAATGCCATTGATTTGGCGGCTAATGACGAAGAAAAAGATGCCGTCGTATCTTACGTTCGCGGGCAGCTCATAAAGTACGGCATCAGAAACCCTTATCTGAGTACCTTATCCAGCCTGATGGCTCTCAAGGAAAAACAGAACGCGGGAGATTCTATTTCCTCCGGCATGGCTGCTTTTGAAAAAGCTTTTTACCGCTTCATAACCAACGACCTATCCGAAATGGTAATAGACTCTTCTGAAAATGAATGCAAAAGAGTCATTGCTCTCATAAAAAAGCTTATACTAAACGCTCAAAAAAATGATGTTCAGAAAAAAGCAGAAAAAAGCAGCATAAGCCGGCAGAGAAATTTAGTAAATGATATTATAGCTAATACTGAAGCAGAGAATCTGCAAAGAAAATCTGAACAAGAAACCGCCGAACTGCTTTATTATGTCAAGCAGCGTGTGTTTCTGCGCTTCAATGAATTTTTTCGTGAGTCTTTCAATCCTGCCATATTGCGTGATGACAGTCCTGCCCTCAAAAAAGTCTTAAAAAACGCACTTGACGATTTTCTCGAACAGCTGGGTTTTGATTTTGTACAAGAGATGCAGGCAACGATGCTGCGCTTGGACCGTTTTACCGAAAAATCACTCAGCGAATACAGTGAATCGATTGCCCATTCCATTCATGAAATAAATACCGATCTCACTTTTACAGATTTTGAACTATCCCACAATGCAGAGCTTATCTTTGAAAATACTTTTACAAATATCCCCCGTGAAAAATTTTCCAAGGTAATGTCGTATTTCAAAAATGCCGTATCTTTTTTTGAAAAAGGTGACAATAAATTGATGCGTGACGAACTGCAAAAACAACTCGATAAATTTGCCGACGGCTATCTTACTGTACAAAAAGAAAATTTTAATCTTCATTATAATGCATTGCTCAGCCGTGAAGCAGACACTATTGCAGCAAAAATACTGGAACAGTCTGATGATTTCTATCTGGCATTAATTTCCGCGTTGGAGGATAAGAAAATATTGACAGAATTACTCCATGCCGAACAACAATTATCTGCTATTCATTGAATAGCAGATAATTGTTGTTCTTTATGCTCACCTTCAGCAAAATATTTTATGCCGCATAGAAACATTGCCTGCTACCCGGTTGAGCTTAAACTGCGCTGCGAATAAGATGCAGGATTTCTCCGCGCATATGCAAAAAATCATCACAATGGTAAATACTTTCTGTGTTTTCCTGGGCAGCAGAATAAGTGAATGAGGTTTTATATTCTCTGATTATCCGGCCCGGACCTTTCGCCATTACGAGCACCCTCGTTCCCAATGATAATGCTTCATCTACATCATGTGTTATAAATAGAATCGTGTTGTTCAATTCCAGCCATATTTTCCTGAGCATAGCCTGCATCTGTTCCCGAGTCAGGGCATCAAGTGCACCGAACGGTTCATCCATCAGCAGAACAAGCGGATTATTGATCAACGTTCTGGCTATTGCGACTCTCTGCTTCATGCCTCCTGATAGTTCATAGGGTTTATGATTTCTGAAGGCAAGCAAACCAACCTTTTCAAGATAATCTGTTATCAGATCTTCTGACTGCTTTTTGGAAAAATGCCTCATTTTCAAACCAAATCTTATATTTTCTGCCACGTTCAGCCATGGATAAAGCGGTGGCTGCTGAAAAACCACACCACGCTGCCAATCAGGACCTGCTATAGCCTTTGTACCGAATTGAGCTGTTCCTTGTGAAGGAAATATAAATCCGGCAATAATCTTCAGCAAGGTACTTTTGCCGCAGCCTGACGGACCCAGTACACATACGAATTCTTTTTTATTAAGGCTCAGATCAATGTTTTCCAGCACATTCGCACTATCTGCCGAATAAGCCAGAGATACATTGCTGAGTCTTATTATATTCTCTAAATTTTCCTGTTGCCTGACAGAAATCATACTGATAACTCCTAAATAAATTTTATTTTGTGGCGGCTTCAATAAAAGCCGGATTCACTGCTTTTTCAAATACAGCAATTTCCGGAACCGAATCAATTGCCTTTTGTTCCACCAGAAAATCTGCTGTATCTTTCAATGTCTTCACAAAATCTCCCTTTTTACTGCTTGTTCCGAGATACTGTTCTGTAAGCTGATCTTTTCCTGAAAGCCATAAAAGTTCTTTCATTTCCTTAAGACTTTCAGCCTGATCTATCTTTAGTTCCGATGCTACGCTCTGTGCTGCCTCGTCAGGTTTGTCACTATATAATTTAAAAGCCTTTTCTTGCAATTGTACATATTTCTTTACTATATCAGGATATTTTTGCGCAAATTCGGTTCTTACAATGCCAACATCTGCCGTTACGATCCCCTTTTGCGCCAGCTCACGGCTGGTTACCAAAAGCTTGCCGTCATTAAGCAGTTTTCCCAAGGTAGGCTGCCATACATAGGCCGCATCAATATCGCCGCGCTGCCACGCCGCAAAGATTTCCGGCGGCTGCATATCAAGAATCCTGACATCTCCCTGATTTATTCCTTCAAGTTTAAGCGCATTAAGCAAACTATAATGTGTAGTCGAGCCTGAGGGGACAGCTATTTTTTTCCCTTTTAAATCTTTTATTGAATTTACTCCGGCGCTATTTTTTACCGCCAGTGCTTCATTATCCCCCTCCACGTCATGTATCCAGAAAACTTCATAAGGTATTCCCTTGGCAATACCTATAGCAGCCGGTGTTGAACCCAGTATGGCAATATCAATGCTGCCGGCCGTCATAGCCGTGTTGACATCACGTCCTGAATCAAACTGCTTGAAATTGACTTTGACTCCCAGCTCTTTTTCATACCATTGTTTGGCTACCAGCTCGTCATTGGGTATGGCCTGCAATCCTATCGTAATGGATTCGGGTGTTTCATTTGCAGTATCATTTTTAGCAGCCTGATTATTGCCGCAGCCGGCAAACAATAAAGACATAATTACCAGCACCATAAAACTTAAACTCAATTTGTTTTTCATCACTATGCTCTCCCTTATTCTTTTCCCTTCCATGGGATAATCTTATTTTCCATAAATTTCAACAGCACATCTAACATTATTCCGGTAATACCCATAATAAAAATTCCGACAAAAATCACATCACTGAGGAGAAATTTGCTGGCGTCAAGCACCATCCAGCCTATCCCTGTCTCGGCCGCCACCATCTCGGCTGCTACCAAAGTCGTGTAGGAAAATCCCAGAGCCGTCCGCAGGCCTGTAAAAATATCTGGCAGACAGGCCGGTAGTACAACGTAAACAAATACCTGATATTTATTTGCTCCGAGCGTATAGGCCCCGGAGATATAGTCCCGTTTGATTTTCATCACACCGGAAATACAGGCAAGATATACCGGCGCAAATCCGGCAAGATACAACAGCATTATTTTGGAGCTGTTGCCTATTCCCATCCAGATGACCAGCATAGTATAATATGCCAGCGGCGGCAGCGGGCGGTAAAAACCTACCAGCGGTTCAAGAACGGCTCGTATTTTTGAATTATAACCGCTCAGAAGTCCGGCAGGAACAGCAGTAAGACAAACAAAAACAAACGCTGCCAATAATCTCTCAATACTGTCAAAAAGATGCGTTGACAGTGCCGCCCCCTTGTATCCTTCGCTCAGGATATCAATAAAGGTCTTATATACTTTGCCCGGCGGTGGTATTATCACCTCAGAAAACAGTTTCCACTCGGTTGCTGCATACCAACTTATAAAAATAACAGCCACTGTCGACAGTGTGATCAAGTGCTCGGTTGTCAGCCAAATTTTTGGTTTGCAGGGAAAATTTCTCTTGATTTTCACTTGTGAATCAGCCAAAGACATAACACCGTCCTTTCTTTTAAACTCTTATTTCTGCCAGGGCATTGTGAACAGCTGAAACGATTTTATCTATCTCATCTTTATTGACTACCAGTGCCGGAGCCAGCACCAACACGTTATTTTGCCCCGGTATACTGCGATTCATCTTTCCGATCAATACCCCGCATTGAGCTGCTTTATTTACTATTGCCGCCATGCAGGCTTCATTGATCGGCATTTTACTCTTCCTGTCACTGACAAGCTCTATGCCGACAAACAATCCTTTGCCTCTTATATCACCGATTATCGGCATATCCCTGAACTCATTCAGCTTCTCCAGTAAATAAGCTCCCATTTTTTCACTGTTGACAAATAATTGCTGTTCCTGCATGATTTTTATATTTTCCAAGGCAGCCGCGCATGCCCCCGCGCTCCCGCCAAAAGTACTGATATCACGAAAATAACCTGTTTTATCAGCTGATCCACTTATAAATTCATTAAAAATCTTTTCAGTCGCCATTGTAGCGGACAACGGCATATAGGAACTCGTTATTCCCTTGGCTGTTGTCACTATATCCGGTCTGACGCCCCAATGGAAATGACCGAAGGCTTTTCCTGTGCGTCCAAAACCTGTCACAACTTCATCTATGATAAGCAGTACGGCATATTTACGGCATATTTTCTGGATTATTTCAAAATATTCTGCCACAGGAATAATGATTCCGCCGCCTGCCGTAATCGGTTCAAGAATCAATGCTCCCACAGTATCGGGATTTTCCTGCCTTATGACTTTTTCCAGCACATGCGCGCATTGGATATCACAAGACGGATATTTTTTACCGAAAGGACAGCGATAACAATATGCCGCCGGGATACTTTTAAATCCCGGGACAAACGGTCCATAAGCCTCTGTCCTTTCTGCCTGTCCTGTCGCACTGAGCGCCGCCAGTGTAGTTCCATGATAATCCCGCTCGCGGTAAAGAATCTTGTACTTATTCATTTTATATTTAAGGCGGTTATATTGTCTTGCCAGCTTAAATGCCTTTTCATTGGCTTCTGAGCCACTGCTTGAAAAATATACACGGCTAAGCTCCGGAATCATCTGGCTAAGTTTTTGCGCCAGCAGAATAGCCGGCGGATTTCCGGCACTGCCGGAATAATATGGCAGTCGTACCAGCTGCCTGTATGCCGCTTTAGCGATCGATTCCTGCCCATAACCAGCATTGACACACCATACACCACCGGAAACAGCATCCAAAAATTCTCTGCCGTGTATATCCTTTATCCGGCACCCTTTTCCCTCGGCGATGATGAACGGCTCCTTATATTCAAAAATTTTATGCTGCGTGATATGATGCCATAAATTCTTCTTATCAATATCTATAAGTTCCTGTGTCTGTTCTATGTCTTTCAATATTTATTCCTCCCCAAAATAAAAAGACCGGAAAGCTGATATATCCTGCTTTCCGGCCTTTAGTTTTCTAATCGGCCGATCCAATAATATAATTATGAATCTTACTTTTTTCTCCTGCGTGTCAAATTAATGCAAAATTTATACATATCTGCGCGATATACACTTTTTTCATATTCCCATGGTCGCTCCTGCACATCGACCACCAGTCTTTTGGACAAAAGAGCACAGCATTGTGTATTGCTGAATAATTTGAGCAATTTTTTTTCTTCTGCCGTCGGAATTATAGCCGATATAGTTTGCTTGGCTTCCCATAGAGTGACGCCCAGATCATTTTCCAATATATCGTAAGTGGAAATATCATTCAAATCATAGCTCAATAATTTCTTACCGACTCCCAATGGATAATATTGCTTTTCAATAACGATCGGCATATCATCTGCCAAGCGCAGACGCACCGTCTGATATACCTGATATGTACCGAATATTGCCAGAACATCCTGCGGTGCTTCCACTACGCCGCGATGCAGCAGTTGTATACTGGGTTTCATTCCCATTTCATTGACAATATCAAAATAGGTGCTCAAATTTCCCAGCCATTCCTCTATTGATCTCACAGACACAAAAGTTCCTAATCCCTGCCGTGTTTCTAGGACGCCCTCTTCTGTAAGTTTTCTGACAGCCCGCCTTACAGTCGCTCTGCTGACCTGAAATAACTCCATCAATTCATGTTCGGATGGAAGCCGTCCGGTATATGATCCCTTTAAAATTTCATTGCGCAAAAAAGTCCCGACCTGCAAATACAGTGGTACAGCATCATCTCTATCAAAGCGATTCATATTCTCACCGTCCGTTCACACTGCTCATAGTGACATTACCAGATGTTTTAGCAAACACTCCTGAATAATAATTTGCGAAACATTTTCCCCTGCATTCAACTGCCACCTTTCCAAAGCAGATTTTTACTTATAATGATATTATGATATCCGTACAAGTATAACTGCAGAACAATATTCACTCGCACATATTAGAACCGAACCATAATAACTATATATTCAACTTTCTGTTTATCAGATCAGCTGGCTCTGTATAAAAATCTTAGTTGGTATATTATCACAAAATCTCTTAATTGTAAGTCATCTAAACGACAATTGACTTTTTATTTGCATAAAATTAAATCTAAACTGCCATCTCAAAGTAAGCATTATGAAAATCTAAAAAAAACGACTCATTCCCTAAAAAAGACAAATGAAATCAACACAGATAATAGATCTTCGCTCTAAAAAAACAAAGTACAGCAAGAGATATCCTGCTGTACTTGAGGTGATTAATTATTTATCGGTGAGATGAAATCCCACTATAAAAGTAAGCATTATGAAATTATCTGCAAATCAAAAAATAAATAAGAAGTTATGTGAACACAGTTTTAGTTTGACAGGCATTTTTAAGAGATGAACCATGATAATCAAAATTCACACGCACCCTTCCTTGATATTATTTCATGCTCATTGCACTTTCCTCCAAGATAGTACAGGTCAAAAAGGTGCGTACTTGTTTTTATTAACAAATACATTGTATAGAGCTTGGTTTATTATGGCTGGACGCCCATCCCGATATATCCACTCCTGCTATGTACAATCATGAACATGCTATGGTTCTGGGAAATTTATTAGGAGAGGGTGACCCAGAATTTTCTTCTGAAGTAAAATTCCCTATAAAATCTAACATGGTAATGTACGGTGGTCTGAAGGAAATTACCCCAAACGAGAAGAAGATAGTAAACCGGTTAGGCTTACGCTGGGCAAGTCCGAAAGCCTTAGCAGAAACTAGTGCTCCTGTACTGGACTGGCTGACTAAAAACCAAATAAAGCATCTTGCGGTTCACTTTGATTTGGATGTTTTGAACCCTTCTCTGTTCCGCTCCCTGCTTTTTTCTAAACCGGGAGAGCCTCCATTTAACGCTCCCAGCGGAGATATGACATTGCAGCAGATCGCCCGGCTTATTCATGATATCTACAAGCAAACAGATGTAGTAGGATTATCCATAGCAGAGCATCTTCCTTGGGATGCCCTCAATCTGCGAAATTTTATGACTGCTGTCCCAATATTCAAACAATAAACATACCATAAAAACCGCAAAATGAGGCTGCTGCATAAGTAAAAAATCACTCATGCAGCAGCCTCATTATTTCTCTATAATTTTATTTTATATAATATCATAATACAAGTTATTTAGATTACACGCTGGATATGTAAGGCAAGTAAACTGATTTCTTCCGGAAAAACATCTGTCTGAAGCTCGCTAACAATGTCAGTGCAGATTTCCGCAGCTAGTGCGTAGGCCTGAGGAAAACTGGTTTGCACATATTTATTCATATCGACCGAAATGCGCTCGTGTTTTTTGATGCGCAAAATCATATAAGAAACATGACTCATAAGTCGATTATATTTGAGCGTATTCTTGGAAAAATTGCGATTTAAAGCAAGTTCAATCTTGTGAATGAGAATGGCAGCAAGTTTGGCATCTGCAAGACTTGCTGCTGCATTTTCACCCGAAAGCCCAGCGTGAATATGCAGCGAAAGATACCCAGCTTCTTCGACTGGCAGATGGATGCCAATTTTACGATAAATGACATTCAGTCCTTTCTTGGCTATATGGTATTCATCCGGGAACATGGACATAATATCATGGTGAAATGGATTGGGTAATAATACCCCATTATGACCGCGCTTTACAGCCATGGCAATATGGTCGGCCATGGGCAGCAAAATATCTTTATTGATGTCCTGGAATTTTTTTTCTGCCTCACTGATGATCTGCACCGCAATTTCAATAAAAATTGGATTAATGCTGTTGATTTTCTGTAATGCGCTGTTATTTCCATCGTTTGTCAGTGTATAAATTTTAGCATCATGAGTATCCTCAAGCCGTTCGCCATTCTTACGTCCAAATCCCAAACCTTTACCAATCAAAATGACTTCATGATGATCGCTGTCAAGTGCCAGAAGACTGTTGTTATTTAATGCCTTGATAATCCGGTACGTAAAAGCTCCCCCCTTGCAGACAACAATTATTATTTATTATACCTTATAACAAGAAACTTCGTCATCTGCAGGAGGATTTTTTCTGTTATTTTTCTAAATAGGCAACTTCAGCAAGTGCTTCAATTTCACCAATCTTTTCCATATGAATTTCTTCATTTTCCTGCAGGCCGGTGAAAATTACGAGGCAAGCATCAGAAGCGGCTTTTTCTCTTATAAATGCTGCATCAAATTGCATGAGTTTATCACCTTTTTTAACCTGCTGGCCCTTTTCAACAAAGACTTCAAACCCTTGTCCTTTCAGGTTGACGGTATCTATACCAATATGCAGCAGATATTCCACTCCGTCTGATGTTTTCATACCTATGGCGTGTTTTGTATCAAAAACAAAAACTACCTCTCCATCGTCCGGAGCGACAACGGTGCCGTCCGAAGGATAGACGAAATAACCATCACCCATCATTTTACTGGAGAAAGCAGTATCAGGCGCTTCTGTGATCGGATGCACTGTGCCGTTAAACGGGGAATAAAGTGCATGCTTTTGTCTGATTACCGCTGTTTTCGTTTCCATTTCGGAAACTTTTACCGCAGAACCTGCCGACGTCATTACGTCAAGTTCCGGTTCTGTTTCCGGAGCCGTTTGCAAATAAGTATCAAGATTGGTTTTGATAACAGTCACTTTAGGTCCATAGACGACCTGGACCCCAGTACCCTTGACTATCACTCCGACTGCACCCGTGGCCTTGAGCATTTTTTCATCGACGAGCGAAGAATCCTTAACTGAGCAGCGCAGCCGAGTTGCGCAGCAATCGACAGAAGTGATATTTCCTCTGCTGCCGAGGGCACGTGCGATAAGACTGCTCATTTCATCCGTATCGGCAGCATTGATACTGCCTTTATTTTTACGAGAGTTGACATCGGCTTTCATATAAAGCTTTGTTTCTTGATCATCATCCTCACGCCCGGGAGTTTTAAGATTGAATTTTTTGATGAGAAAAGTGAAAATAAAATAATAAAGAAAAAAATAAACAATGCCGACAGGAATGATATACATCCAGCTTGTTTTATCATTCCCCTGCAGAATGCCGAAAATAAAAAGATCAAGCAGTCCGCCGGAAAAAGTAAGCCCTACCGCTATGTTCAGCATGTGCGCGATCATATAGGCGGCACCAGCAAGTACGACTTGTACATAAAAGAGCATCGGTGCAACAAACAGGAAGGAAAATTCGATTGGTTCTGTAATACCGGTCAGCATACATGTCAGCGCCGCTGAAAGAAGCAACCCCTTGGCTATGCGTTTTTTCTCCGGCCGTGCGCAACGATACATCGCAAGAGCGGCACCAGGCAACCCGAATATCATGAAAATAAATTCACCGGAAAAATATCGCGTGGCATCAGCACTGAAATGCGTTACATCAGGCGAGGCAAGCTGAGCAAAGAAAATATTCTGGCCTCCCTGAATGAGATTGCCATCTACCATCATAGAGCCGCCGACGCCTGTCTGCCAGAATGGCAGATAAAAAACATGATGCAGTCCAAATGGAATAAGTGCACGCTTTACGATGCCGAAAATGAGTGTGCCGATATACCCCGTACCTGTGACAAGTCCGCCAAGAGAAAAAATTGCGTTCTGGGCAATCGGCCAAATGAAATACATTAAAATACCTACAAAAAGATAAACTATTGTGGAAATAATCGGAATAAATCTTGCTCCTCCAAAAAAGGAAAGTGCGTCTGGCAGTACTATCTTATGATATCGATTATGCAGCCAGGCTACACCGATACCGACGATGATTCCGCCGAATACCCCCATCTGCAGAGACATAATGCCAGTGGTATTTGCAATGGTTCCTTCCAATACTCCCGGGGCAACCGTACCGTCCGGCAGAACCTTTCCTGTAAGCTGAAGAACGGCATTGCAGGAAACATGCATAACAAAAAAGGCAATCATGGCAGAAAGAGCCGCAACCTCTTTTTCGGCTTTCGCCATACCAATAGCGACCCCAACGGCAAAAATAATCGGCAGATTGCCAAAAATAATATTGCCTGCGCTGCTCATTATAGTAAGCAGTGCATGAAGTACAGTACCATTTCCCAGAATACCTTCAAGACCATACATCTTAATTGTATTGGCGTTAGTAAACGAACTGCCGATACCTAAAAGCAGCCCGGCAATCGGCAGGATGGCAACCGGCAGCATAAAACTGCGGCCGACACGTTGCAGCACGCTGAAAATTTCGTCTTTCATAAATCTTATCCTTTCTTTCTGTGCTACGATAACGTAACTAAAATTATTGTTTTTCTATCTGCTAAACTAAAATAAAGCCTATAAAAAAAAGCATCAACTATACTCCGCCTTTTTCAGCGAAGAATAGTTAATGCCTGCCTTACCAGTAACACACTAATATATATCCATATTATAAAGCTATGACAAATAAATTGCAAGTCTGCATGAAAACTAATACTGAATTTATTTATTGGATTAGAGCTCCGTGAATCTGATGCTTATTAAACCATTTGACATAATCGTATAATCCCAACCGAGGAAGCCTTGCTTGTGGAGCTTAACCCTCATTTATCGAGTCCCGTAGATTTTTTTATTTTTGCGGAAAAGCTCCACAATGGCTTGAGTTAGTTCATCATCTTTCTTTCGTTCCTGCAAATCGTAATAATATATTATTTTCGCCATTGTCTTTTTTATTTCTGCTCCGATATAATATTTCTCATCATCCTCAGTATTTTCGTTATTCTCTAAAAAAAGCTTCAATAATCGCTGTGAGTAACGGCCTAAAGTGCCCAAATCACTATAAACGGTATCAATACTACATTTTTTATTCCATAGCTTCCATTATTTTTTCCCAATTTTCCCCAAAAATGCACAATAATTATCCACCCGCATAGCGGGTGGTTTTTCCTTTTCGGGCATAGCCCTTTTTCACTGGCTGCGCATAAATGCGCCTTTTATTGGCCTGCCAGCCATGCAACTTTTATTTGCTACCCGTAAACGGGTCTCTTGGATCAAATAAACTTAATTGGTCTGCTTCCTTATCTCGTTTTAACTGATTTGCTATATATTCTGTTATAGCTTTTGTGTCTTTTCCAACTGTATCTACATAGTACCCTTTGCACCAAAATTCGCGGTTTCTATACGCAAATTTCATATTCCCAAATTTTTGAAAGATCATTAAGCTGCTTTTCCCTTTTAGATATCCCATAAATCCTGAAACACTTATCTTTGGTGGTATACAAACTAACAAATGTATATGATCTGGACATATTTCTCCCTCAATAATTTCTACATCTTTCCATTCACATAAAGTTCTCATTATATCTCGCAGTTCTTGCCGTTTTTCCTTATAAAATACCTTTCTACGATACTTCGGGGCAAAAACTATGTGATACTTACAATTCCACTTCGTATGTGCTAAACTATATGTGTCATTATTTTCTTGTTTCGGCATTTAGTGGCATCTCCTAATGTATAATCTGTATTTTAAGCTGGCAGGCTTATTTTCAGGTTAGCACATTAGGACTCACCGCTTAAGCTTTTTTGAACCACGCGACTATCGCGTGGTTTTCTTTTATACAAAAAAAATCTCCCAGCAAAACGCTGGAAGCTTTGATTTTACTATGGTGCACCAAGCAGGATTCGAACCTGCGACACACGGCTTAGAAGTTTGACATAAAACCGCCTTTAACTATTGATTTTGTTAGCTTTGAAGCCTATTTATCAAAAAAGAAACCGTATGACTGTAGTCTTTATCTTCCAATGATCAGCATCTTCCATATCGTAGAAAACAGGCAATTCGAGTAAGACACCAGATTCATCTATTGCGTTCTTACAGTTAGCGGCTTCTAAGGCTGGATGGGGTGGATCACAATAGCATAAGCTGTAATGATAAGCTCCGCACTTAAGGCCAGTCGCACGGGCGCGCCATTAACATTAAACTGAAAATTATCATGTCAACCAGATGAACCATAACTACAGGCCACAATTGCAAATTCTATAGTCTTATCTGGATTATTATTATAAGCTGCTATTGCAGACCAATTAATATTACCGTTATTATCCGAAACATCTATACCATACATATATTAATTATCTCCTTTATTTTTTCTTGCCTTTTTAAGTTGTGTACGCTATAATGTACGTAAATAGGAGGTGATATTATGATTATCCAAAACGCTACAAATTTTAGAAAAAATCTTTTTGAAACTCTTAATCAAGTCACAAAATATAATGAAACAGCAGCAATTACAACAAAAGACGGTGGCGCAGTAATGATTATTAACAAAGAAGATTATGATGCCTTGATCGAAACATTATATTGTGAAACAAATATTCCTAATTTAAAAGAGGACGTAAAGGATGCACTTAATCCAGATAGCAAAAATTATGTACCGGAAAATGCTATAGAGTGGTGAAGTATACTATTGAATATAGCAAAAAGGCCATAAAAGATGCAGAATTAATAACAGGTTCAATGAGAAAAAAAATAAAAAAATATATAGATGAATTAAAGGAAAATCCCTACAACCCACCACGTGAAAAGTTGATAGGAGACTTGCAGGGTGCTTATAGCAAAAGGTTAAATATCCAGCATAGAATGATATATACTGTTGATGAAAAAAATAAAATAGTGCGTATTGTTCGGTGTTGGACACATTATGAATAAGCTACTTTTTATCTGGCGCCGAACCAGAGAATGCGTAGATTTTTGTGTAAAGTCCAAATATCAGGATAAAATCAAGTTGAGTTTTATAAAGAAATTTTAACACGGTCACTAAAATAAATCATGAGGTCATCGAGTATAATCCCCCAATTACGAACTGGCATTGTCCATTTATCGACAATGTTCATTGTTGTTAAATATAGCAATTTCATTAAAGCGTTACTTCGAAACAAAGGCATTTTTTGTATTAGTTACTTTTCGTAATTGACGGTTGAAATTTTCAATGGCATTGGTTGTATAAATTAAATTGGCTCATTGTAGAATGAACAATGAACCAAATAATATTGTTAAACTATATATCTCAATATTCCAATTATTCTCAAAAAAATATATCAATACTGACTGTGAGTAACGGCCTAAAACCTAAATCACTATAAATAACCCTATTTTGTAGTTTATAGCTTCCATTGTTCTCGTTATTCTCACTGTTCTCATTATATTGCTCCAAAATCTTCCCAACGGTCCCCCAAAAGCATAAAAAAGCCTCCAGCAAAACGCTGGAAGCCTTAATTTTACTATGGTGCGCCAAGCAGGATTCGAACCTGCGACACACGGCTTAGAAGCTTGCCCTAGAAATGGCCTATAAAGCCTGATATATAAGGGATTAAGGCAAATTATCTTGTTTTGCTATGATATCATAAAATGTTGATGTATCAGGGATTTGCTGGTTGTTTATAATTTCTGTTACTCCCCAATTGCTCCCCAGATTTGGGGCTGATTACTGAAAATATTTTATACAATGAGCGATATATCTATTTGCATTTTTTAATAATTTCTTTGGCGATTTTTTCACGTGACCTAAAATATTTTTCTTCCGCGACTTTTCTTGCAATAATAGCTTCTTCGACGTCAAAGAAGGTGCCGAGATATATTTGCCGCCGATCAATAACAATATAGGCCCTGTATTTGCCGTTTTTCATAAGACTAACGCCAGTGATACTTGTCGATGAGTTCTTATTTGTTTTACGCGATGAACTATAATTGGGGCTAGTCCCAGATTGTCTGAGCTTTTGCATTATGCTCCAGCCTTTTTGCAGATTATCCATGTCCTTTTTTTCATTGCGTCGGCATCCGCATGATAGCGAACGTCTGCTAAGTAATCTTGTAGCAGGTACTTTATGCACATTACCGCAGACACATTGACATATAAAGCATTTACCGACCTGACTGATTACTGTCCAATACCCAATTTTGTCCCCGGGCTTTATACCGTAATCTTTGGGTATATAAACTCTCGGTGAATTATGCCGGCATCCACATGACTTAGTACGGCCTGCACTCAACGCATGTATACTGACATTTTTGACAGTACCACATTTACAACGGCACCAAGCTCGTGGAGGACGCACAGTGTAATCAGGGTATGTCAGTATACTCCAGTAACCAAATTTGTCACCTGGCTTTATGTTTAGTTTTTTGGGCATACTATTCATCACCTTCATCTGATATTTCAAATGACACTAATCTAGTATCATTTGATTTTATTTTGCCATGATAAAAAGGCCTCCTATGATTAGATTGTACAATAGAAGACCTTATGACTTCGAGTGGAAGTTTGTTTTCGCAGTTGTGTTATGGACACAATTACATGAAATTTGTTTTTTTGACGCGACAAATACTTTTCTTATCCATTTGTCATTGCCACACAAATCACAATGACAATATGCCATGTCATCGTCTATCTTCAAAATGGTTAAATGGCTGCCTTGGATTTTTTTCCCAAGCATTGATTCATAATCGTATTTTTTGTAAGTTTTTTTATGCATGGCTTGCACAGCATTTGTAGCATCCTCTCTTTTCTCAAATGTGCCCAAGTATTTTGATTTATAATACGCTACCCATTTTTGTTGTGCTTTATTCCATGACATTCTTGCATAGTTGTGCGGTGCAAATGCTTTCTTTTTCCACATAGCAAAAGATTTTTCTTTACTGTGTAAAAAGGTCGCATAAATTCGCTGACACCGGTCAGAACATGTCTTACTGTTTTTATTTTTTGCGATAAATTTATCACCGCACACAGTACATATTTTTTCTTGTTTTTCACTACGCCTTTTGGTATTTCTTTTAATCGTGTAAATTTTTCCGTATTTATCAACGGCTCTTTGCAGCCAGCCTCGTGATTGGACACGATCAGCTGCTTTAATTGCATCAGAAGCGCATTTTTTACAATATTTTTGTTGAGAACTCATCATTATAAAAGGTTCTCCGCAAACTGCGCACTTTCTTATTGTTACACCTATTTTTATATTTTTGCCAAGCTTTTTATTAAGCTTGGCTTTTTTATCATATTCTTTACGTTTTTCCGCACGACAATCAGGGCAATACAATGCCCGCGGGCCTCCGTCAAACTCTTTGCCACATTTACATATACGTTTGCGCAAAGTAGTTTGCCCTTTTTTCATTGTCCTAACTCTTCAATAATTTTCAACCGTTGAGCTGCCTGTAGGGATTTTATTTTTTCTGCAAGAGCTTTACGCTCGTTAATATTTCCTATGCTTGCATCCAGTACGTCAAGATGCAAGCCACGGATTTTACGTGTATCTATGATGCTACCGCAGATTACTTCGCTTAGTATCTGCGTTTCTATCTCTGTAAACTCTGGCAACTTTGTGAGTTGTCCAATTATATCGTATCTTTCAACGATTTCACCGAGACGGCGGGAAAACCCACCGTTTCTACGATCGGCACTTTTGGTATCTTCTGCGAGACGTTCAAGCGGCTCGGACATGTATATAGTTTTTTTCATATTTAAAATTCTCCTAATTATAGTAACTTATTGCAAAAACTTCTAACCTCTGCAAAATAAAAACCTCTGTAGGGGACGAAAACATTTCATTTTAATTACCTCTTTTTTTAAAGGCGGTCAGCAACGACCGCCATATTTATTAATCTTGTAATTCAATACTAATTGGATGTTTCCAATCAGCTGCGTCTATTATTTCGTCTTCGTCATCGTTCCAAGCGGGTAATATTGCCCACCTGACTAGATACTTGCTACCGCTTTTATCTGTAGCAATCCCCGTCACAACTTCTGGGGATTCCTCAAATGTGATTGTGGCATCATCAACAATCACATCTTCAATTTTTACTTCTTCTGCTTCTGATACAAGCGCATCCACAAGTGCTTTAAAGTCTTTACGGTCAAATGCTCCTTTAAAACCGTAATCAATTACGATTTCTTCGGTTTCGATATCAATATACACTTTCGTGGCTTCTATTTCACGTTCAAATCTGCCAGAACGGCCTATTTGAGCCTGAAATCCTTCATCGTTCGCTACTACGTCAAAAGCATTGATGTATAAGCGGTCATCCTGTCCTTTTGTCCATCTTTCAAATCCTGCGCTTTCTAAATTCTTAATCTGTTTTTGGTTTAACATTTTAATGTCTCCTTTGCCGGCTCCTTGCTTTGCAAGTACCGGGCTCAAGTTTATTTAGTAGGTTTCCCTTGCTATGTATATATAATAACATTTATGCGTATAAAAGTCAATATATTATACGTATAAAATTAGAAATATTTAAGATATTTTTTTATTGCTGTCAGACGATTTATGACAGCCTATTTTGACAGCCTGTATCATGCTGAACATGTAAAAAGTTGCAGTTAAAAATCGAGGCAACTACTTTACAGATATGAGCACATTTTAGCAACTTGAATTACTTTACCTTTTTATTCACAAATGCCTATATCCCACTAATAACAACACTTTAATGATGCAAAATTGGTGTAACTAAAAGTAAAGTAAACACCATATATAAGGCAAAAAGTAAAGCTGAGCAAAATAAAAAAGCCCGACACTGGTTTTATGCCAATGCCGGGCTTTCGTAATTACCATGTATATTCGAGTTTTACCATTGTTGCCTTATCGTCAAAATTATAATCAACTCCCACACCAACATATTTTCCATCTTTAGTAATTTTGCGTGATATTGAATAACCAATTTCTTTCGGACTTGTATTATCTATTGATTTTGGTGCATAGCTGATTGTATGCAATGTTTTCTTGTACGCCTGAACATTGTATTGGTTCAGACTTATTTGCGTGTCCTGCGGTAATTTAGAGGTATCTACCGTTTCAGTGGGACTCGACGGATCCGTCACAATTGCAAAATCGGCGCCGGCTTTTTCTTGTGCAGTTTTCTCTACCGCCGGTGCTTCGCTGGCCGTCGTATAGACGACATATTGCGGCTGTTGTTTGGACGATACAATATCTTTTATCTGGCTTGCGGCTTCCTGCGCCTGTCCGTTGGATATATGCACCTGCGCATTGTCTGCGGCAGTTTCTACACCGGATGGGGTTTCAGCTTGCATCTGCGTTTCAGTGGTAACGGTTTTAGCTGGATGAAAATGTTGGTAAATAAAATATGCGCTGATACCTAAAATAATAATGGCCAGCGCACCTATGATAATCTTTTTATGGCCTTTTATAAAATTTATCATGCAATTACCTCATTTTACAAAAATGTAGTACCCTAACATCAGCAATCCCGCTATAGCATATACGTCATAGCGGGATTTTACCCACCATGAAGTAGTTTCTGCCTCAGTTTCTTTTACAACTGTTGTTGCATCATTTACGGCTGTATTTACAACAGTTTTTGTTTTGGATTCAAGTTCAGCAGTTTTAGAAGCTATTTTTTCATCAATATTATTTATTTCCGCAATAAACAAATCCTTACTTTTTGCTAATAAATCTGACTTAGCTGTTTCTAATGTCGATATATCATTTTTAAGTGCTGTAACGTCAGCACTAGCCTGTTGTTCAGCTGTTGTTGCCATGTTAATCATTCTCCTTCTTCATACATAATGTCTAAATCAAGTTGTCCGTTAGAATCTGAATACTGCCAGTAAGATACCTGCTTATCAGGATGTTCATCCTTAAAAGCACAAGTCTTGGTGCCATAGTTAGCTTCCCAAAATTGTACATAATCCGGTAATTGGCTTACATCCATATAATTTGTCAGCATGTTATAACTTGCATACAAACCGCAATCATAACCGGCCGCATCAACTGTGTTGATAAATGTCATGACAAGGTCAGTAAGAGTTTGCTTGTCTACTTTCCCCTGATAATAACATTCTTCAATATCCAACCATATACCACAATTCAATGCAGCGGTTATGTTCTGTTTTATAGAATCAGCGAAGAACTGCGCTTCCTGTTTAATACCATCTGTATCGGTTGAACGTGGAACAAAATAAACGCCTGCATCCATTCCTACATCTAGTGCACCGTTGATATTATCCGCAAAAGCACTATCTATATAATCGTGTTCGCCAAGCTTAACAATACAAAAAGACTTGCCATTATTGACGGCTGCATTAAAATCAAAACCTGCTTGAGCAAAACTCACATCTATGCCTTGTTTCATTTCTCATCTTCTCCTTTTATATATGGGAACTGGTCTTTAGGACTGTTATGTGTACTGTCTATCAGCCATTTAAATAATCCTACAAGACCTACACCACACGCACTAATACCTTGCCAGCAGCTATCAATTTGGAACTTTGTGCCATAAAGGCCGTTAGACCAGTAGCCATAAACCCATGAAAAAAGGACTACCGCCGCTGCGAGTAGTCCAAATGCCATACATATAACGCCTATATGATTTTTTATTTTTGTCAATAAGATCAATACCACACCTCCTACTTAGATAGCGGATTTTAACTGATCACCTCCAAAAATGCTGCAGTAATATACCGACAATGCTTATAAAAGCAGCAGTAAGCGCACTGACTATACGTGCGGTACGATTGATGCTGCCAATTTTATCATCAATAACATTGCCCAGATCGTTTTTAAGTTCTTTTCGCGAGTTTTCCATGTCATCAAGCCGATGATGGGCTGACTTTGCTGACAATAGAGCTTCTTTTGCTATGTCGTTAGCGTTATTTGTCCTTACCTGGCATGGGATACATGACTCATTGAGCATCTTTAGTTGAGCTTCTATACTTGACAGTCTACTTACTGTTTCCTTTTGAAATTCAGTATTGTCTTCCAAAAATAATCACCACCTTATCACGATTTATCGGCTTGATAGCTTGTCACAGCAGTTAGATTACAAGCTTCAGTTGCTATTCCATACTGACTGATAATTAGCACTACACCCAGTACCATAAGTATTAACAGCATCTGACCATGATATCGTTATTGTAAGTGGATTTGGATCGGATGTATGTTTTGATAAATCTGCATTACCAATCGATACGAATGTTTCTCTATAGACGTCAACACCAATTTTGCGTTGTGTGCTTACCCTAATTAAATATTGATTACCAGAAGTAACGGCTACATTTCTTGAACCACTCCATGCATTACTATAAACCGCTAATACATTAACATGTGCAGGTACAATAAATTGCCCAGAAGCTGTTTGATTACTTGCATATGTCACACTGCCTGCAACAACTAATGTAGCCCCACTCGTTGCATATGCTGTTATATCTCCTGTAACATTCCCAGATGATACATTGACGCCGCCTGCTGTATAGCCGTTGTTGCCAATGATAGAAACGCTGAAAGCATCACCATATCTGGCAGTAAATGATGATGTATAGCTGGTACCATTGCATATTACTGTAATTGTCTGGTTCGCAGATTGAGAAATAGTAACGTTAAAAGTCTGACGAATAGCAATATATTTCTTAGTCGTTCCACCGTCCCTGCTTACCCAAAGCTTCGTAGTATACGAAGCTTCATATGCTGGCAGTAATAATGCATATGCCCCATCTACAGTGAGATAATCATAACCAGATCGTTTAGAATTGACCAATTCCATAGTGTTTTTTATACCATTAAAAATATAGTATAAGTCACTCATTATCTATCAACTCCTATGGTCACACTGCCAAATGTAAGAGTATTACCAGAAACTACTTTCTTTATCGCATCAGTTACAAAAGCCGTTGTAGCTATCTGTGTTGTATTATCCCCCGAGGCCGCTGTGGGTGCCTTAGGCGTACCTGTTAATGTTGCTGATGCCAAAGGTGCATAGGTATCAGTAATGACATTACCGCTGGCATCTTGTGTAGCCTTTATTGCCGCAGCAGCATTAGTAGCATTAGCTACTGTGCCATCTGTAGTAGCCAGCGTCTTAGCAGCCGTGCCATTACTCCATGTAGGCTGAACAGAAGAATTGATTACCGTAGGATAGGCAGTGCACCCAAGAATACTATTGTTGCTGGCATCACGTAATACCAAATTATACGCTGTACCTGCTTTGTCTACGCCATTTATCTGTATATTATTTGCCAAATTCAGTGCACCGGATATAGCACCACCGCTGTTTAGCACACACCCAGTTACTGCGATGGTCAATTTGTCGTTTGTAGTATCAGCAGCGATGTTTACATTTGCCCCCGCAACAACTGTCAAAGTGTCTTGCTTAGAATCCGCTTGAATTATGTTGCTGCCGACTGCGACATTTGCAAATGTGTTTTGATTTACCTCCGCGCCTGAGGCAATGCCATCCAACTTAGTTTTATCTGCGGCAGACTCAAAGCCATCTGTATTTACCGTGGCAGCCGCATGTACATGACCCACCGTAGCAAATTCACTGGCATGATGCCCATCCACCATGTCGGCGTTGAGATTTACGCAAACTGTACCATTCGAAACAGGTATCTGTCCTGTGTTATTACTAGGTATAAGCCCCGCCGCGCCTTTTGCATCAACAATTTGCCCAGTACGTAGCTGCTCCTGATTTGCCCTGATTTCTGCAGGTGCAGCGCTGATATACTCGGTGTCAGCAGGATTATCGCCATTATATGACATCTATACCATCTCCTTAGTAGCCGCCAATTTGCAGACATACATTGCCCGCAACAACAGCATCGTTATTAGTTTTATCTATAATTTGCCCTGTGCATTGAGCCTTATCCACACTTAGCAATTCAAATTGCAGACCAGAACCTATCACAGTACCTATAATTGTAGGATTAGTGTAAAACGTATGCCCGTAGGATATCGTGTTTATTGCGGCAGACAAAGATACAGTTTTGCGTATATCGGTATCTGGCACATCAATAGACACGATAAACTGATTGACTTCCGGTGTTTTTGTAGTATCAATAGTCGCAAGATCTACACGCAATTGAATATATCGAAAAGTACGTTGAATAGGCTTGAAAACTTCCCAGTCTAACCACGTGGCGTTGTCCTGTGAAGTGCGGATATACAATGCCGCCAAGCCGCCTTTGAGTGCGACAGAGCTTGTAAACAGTGTAGTCACATTTGCAGTTATGACACTGCCTATGTCGATTACTGCCGAGAGATAACTGCCGGATACAGGATAATTACCGCTAGTATCCTTTGCTAATTTCAGCACCGACGCACCGCCGACATCGGAAAATTTCGTCGTTGGATAGTCACTGAATTTGCCACCGAGTGTCTGGAAGTTCAAGGCAGATGCACCGAATGCAGTATTACTGTGTGTTCCACTCGCCAGCGCTATTTCATCGTAAGTTTCAATGACATTCCGAGAGGAAATGTTTAACACAGTAACCGAAGCACTAGCCGCGTTGATACTGTATTTACCACTGCTGTTTATTGCCTTTACAAAGTACCTATAAGTTCTTGTATTATCTATATCAACTGTGTAATTAGCATTTGTAATTCCTGTTGCAACTGTGCTGCCTTGGTCAAACGAATATCCTTCATGAACTTCATAGCCTGTAACGTCAGCATCACTGCTCTTATTCCAATAAAGTTCCACGGTATCACCATTCTGAAACGCCATAAAGCCAGTGACGTCCGAAGGTTCAACCTGCACATTCACTGAAATTGACAATTCGTCTGAGTAATATCCGGCATTATTCACAGCTTTTATCATTACTTTGTAATTGCCGCTGGTGGTCAATGTATATGTAGAGTAAAGTTCACGGGTAAATGGTAGGCTTTCTCCGCTATTCCAATCAAAGCCAATCTTGACTTGATATCCGCTAAGGTCGCCATCGTCAACTTCACCACACTGAATATTTAAAATACTTCTGTCATCGACGTTCTGCGCAGCTTGCAACGATGGCACGACGGACGGGCGCAGGTCATAGTTACCAGAGATAGACGCTGCGTACTGGCTTTCGTTACCTGCTATGGTCACAGCCTTGATTAACCATGTATGAGATAATTCGTCTGTTAACTCTACGTCATAGAGAGTCGTGGAGACACGTGGAGAAATTATCGTACCAGTATCCCAAGATGCACCTGACTTTATCACGTAATATGAAATGTCAACTTCTGATGGTGCATCCCAAGTAAGGCGTACTATCGTTTTATCAGTGCTGCTTTGTGTAGCTTTAAAATTTGTGACGTCGAGCGGCTGGATAGAAACGTCAACGATATCTATGCTTGCTATTGTGCTGACATACCCGGCGACTGTCACGGTTTGCACCATGTAATGAAATGTACCATTGCCCGGGAGTGCAGTTTCCAGCGTGATTTCCTTGGTCTGTGCAACTACTGTCCCTGTAGTCCAGGCATCGCCGTATTTCACAACGTAATATGAAATATCGCTGCCCGACGATGCAGTCCACGACAATATAGCTTTAGATTTATCCTGTGTGGACTGGACTATTGCAAGGTTCGTTACTGCATCCGGTTCAAGTGTGACCTGTTCTGTGAGGTTTGTAGGAGTAACAGAATAAAATCCTTCAGCATTCACTGCCTTTGCCCAGAATGTATAGTGTCCAGAACTTGGCAACGTATACCGTACAGTCGTAGCCTTAGTCTTGGTAACGATGACTGTTCCTGTGTCCCAAGTATCGCCCATGCGTATTTCGTAGTAGCTAAGGTCTATTTCGGTATTGGCGTTCCAAGTGAACACTGCAATACTGCGATCTGCATCGGATTGTGCAAAGGAAAACCCTGCTACATCTGCGGGTTCACAAGTTATCGTGACCGTTTGTGTATCAGGGTTTGTTGATTCATTTCCGCTATTATCTACCGCTACCACTCCAAAAGTATATGAGCCAGTTGAAGATGCGGTATAAATATAAGTTGAGTCTGTTAAAATATTTGAAACAAGGATATTATTTACATAGACACGATATCCTTTAAGATCTATATCGGTATTAGCTGCCCATGTTAATTTAACCTGAGTAGCATTTGATAGAACCTGTGTAACCATAAGTCCAGTAACGTCGTTAGGTGGGATATCCTGTCCAACATCAGCAGTAATTGTAACTCCATTTGACTGAGACAAATTAGTAATAGTTTTTATTTTTAAGTAATAAACGGTATCTGGAAGCGTATCAAAATCAATTGAAAATGTGCTTACTTCTGCGATCGTATTAAAAGTTACATTATCAGTTGATGCATAAACAAGAAACTTACTCGCATATGCGCCTAATGGAAGTTCCCACGAAGCATATAAATGAGCGTGTTTTGTTCCATCTGATGCCAGCCAATGTACTTGCTTTGCTGATATATTGATAACATTCTGTGCCTGGTTAGCTTGTGCAGTAGAATAGTTCTGCGGTGGGATTGTATAGTTCTGGTTAAAGACGTTCGCGTTATATTCCAAGGCTGTAATTTGACGTTCAAATTCGCCATTATTGCTTCTGGTGATGGCTTTAATTGTAAACCATTTGGAGCCTATATTTACTTTAGCAATATCGCATATGTCTCCTATTGACGGTGCATCAGTCCCAAGACTAGCTAAAACGGCTTGAACGCCATCTGACAAAATAATAATTGATAATACTTCAACAGTATATAAGGAATCAGTATCTGACGCTCTATACTGGAATTGATAAGCTGCTGTACTATCATAATTATCGAAAATGCCATTCATTGTAATAGTATTTTCACTGACAGCCGTGATACGCCCACTACAGGCCCATTCAGGCACATCGTGTGAGAGGGCAACAACATCGCCGACATTACAGGCTATTGCATCAATTGAGGCATTAAATACGCAAGTACGTACAAGCCATTTATTACAGTACAGTTGGTACTTGCCATAGGCATAGGCTTGTTCATAGCTTGTTATGCCATCCATCGTAATTGATGTTACTGTATTATATTGATCTGCTTCATCATAATCATCTGAATAGACAGTTGTAGTATCACGTTCATAGTTTTTATCTTTATTAGTAAAAGTTATTTCAACGGCATTTGCCCTGTCGGAAGTCTGCAAAAATTCTTCCTGGAAACTTCCTTGTATGATGTTTCCCATTGTAAACATCTGAACAGGCGTATCCACAACGTCGTCGAATGTGCAACCATATTTGACTCCAAACAATTGTACTCTTCCGTACCCTACGCAGGCAATATTTTTATTTATGACGGTCAGCATTTCATCAGCTGTATTGACCTCAATATTTACATGTAGACTTTTTGCGGTACATGATGCCGCCCATGCAGCAAATTTATCGTACATCATGAGTTCTGCCGGCGCACCATCAACAACAACCGCACTACCGTCGCCATATAAATCAACTGCCCTGTGCACGGCATCATATGACGCCCATGCGGGATTGGTGGCATCTTGCTGTTCATATGCAGCCTTATCAGGATTATAGACCAATACTGTTGAACGTGTTTTTAAAAAGGTAACAGATGGTGATCCGGACAACTGATCTGTAGCGAGAACCTTAATTCCAATAAGTCCGATGCCTGGATAACAAAAGTCATCATAAGTTATACCTGAAACCGCTGTCCACCAGATCCGAGTTTGTGCTCTGGTGGACCCTATATCAGCACCACGCCCTGTGCAAATAACACGCACGGTATAAGTACCAGCCGCTATACCATCTACCCTATATTGTTTACGTACTGCACTTGTCTGCGCTGCTGATATACTTTCATTAACAAACGTTATCCAATTATTACTACCCGTAATACAATAATCAGCTTTTATTGATACCCATTCTGTACTTAAGCTGCCATTATCATTTGCATAATACAAACCATTTGAACATTCCACCTGAATCATTAAGCCTTGATTAGCGTTGCCGTCAATATCATATTGTCTATAAGAATCAGTTAATAATTCCTGATCTAATTCCAGTGTCGAAACTGTATCATTAAAATTAGATATCGCCGATTGGTTAAAAGTGCCATTTCTTATGTCATAGCTGGTATCTTTATAATAACCGATCGGATTACTGTTCATTTCTATATCACTAAAGCTTAACGGTCCTTCGCCAGCAGATATAAGCCAGTATAAATACTGATCATCATTACTGATTGTAATAAATTTACTAAGCGTCTGCCCACCGGATTTAACAGTACCGTAGGTAAGTGGGATAGGGTTGCCTTGCCCACTGGTAGTAGTAATACCATCCCAGCTATAGGTAGGATTTGATGTGCTTTCCTTTTTTGCCGTGCCAAAAGCATGATTAATAAGTGTGCCACCTAAATACATAACTCCAGCAGCAACAGCATACCCACCTATTGCCGCCCAGCCTGTTGCCTGTGATAATGCAGATACACCTGCAAACCCTGCACCTAATGACATGGCAGCCACAGATAAAGCAATCGTAGCTACAACAAGTAGTGGATTTTTACCGCCACCTTTACCAATAGACGGGGACATAACAATAAAGTCACCATCATTTATTTTGCTATCAGGATTTACTAATTTTCCTTTAACGGCAAATATCATATTATCTACATCTATATTATCGAAAAGGTATGGCTTTGTATAAGCAAGCAGTGTTTTATCAGGCTTATATTTAATTTTATGTATTTCGCGCCCTTTATAAGGCGCAAAAGGATTTTTTACTACGATGAGTGTTATCATAATTGGCCCTTATAAATAAAAAAACCAGCAATCACATGTCGCCATGCTATGCTGTGTATATTTTCGATGCAAACTCCTGTTTTTCCCCTGATATGAATAAATCGTGAATTTCCTATATAAACCCCAGTGTGGTTAATTATCGGCGATGGAACACCAAACCGAATTGCAAGTAATGAAGGTACCGGATAAGGAGGATTAACCTCTCGCCATACACTTGAACCCATCTGTCCATGAATAATGTTGCTGATTTTATCGCTATCATTATAATCAGCGAAAAACTCTGGAAGCTTAATTCCAAACCTGCTATAAACTTCCATTGCAAGACCATAGCAGTCAACTCCGGTTTTTATATCCCTGCCATTATTTTTAAATGGTACTCCGATTAAATCATCATATTTTATCATACATATACACCCTCCTGATCAATACCAGGGAAACCGCCAAAACGCGTGCTGTTTCCATTTGCCCTGCAACCAGATAATGTATGATTACAGGAAGTGGCACTTGATGTGCAACCGCAGCGTGCATCCTTATATTGGAACCGACAGCCGTTTTTTAAATACCTGCCAATAGGTCGTCTTGAGTCTGGTGAATAAGACGGACCAACGGTAAGTGTCACAAAATTTTGATCTACATCGCATTTTGTAACTTCGTATTTTTCTTCAATTTCTGGCGTAGCGCTGTCAAGATTTTTACTATTCACTACTCGCAGCACTACTGTACCACCATTAGCACCGTTTGATTCTTCAATATAATAAGTAAGTGCGCGACTTGTATTGTCTACCTTAATAGCAAAAGACGGGTAGGAACCTGTTGAATCTTCCTTGCATTCTTCTATTTCAAGTGGGAACGCTTGCCATAGCTGACCATTCCATGTGATGTCTTCGGTATTGTAGCAAACCCTGATAGGGTCTACGCCACTTATCGGCACCTGCAATTCTAAAAGTATAAGCATAACGGAATCGGTAGACATTTTATTTTTTTCTTTTTTTGCAATTGAAGATAATGCTAGCATCTTATGCCTCCGTTAATGTAATAGAACCTGTCAGGGTATTAACATCCTTTGTCTCGAATTCTTCCTTTGCCGTATACCTTACGGTATAAGTTGTGTTATCCAAAGGACATACCCACTCAAATGTTAACGCTGAAAAATAAACAGTATTCCGCAGGAAATCTGATAAAATTAGATAGTCACTTTTTGTGATGGCATCCCACTTCAATTTCCATGATATACGGCTTTTCGTAAATTTACGGCGCCCGACCTGCGAACCATCGTCCATTTTTGTTAAAAGGCTTGTATCTTCCGGGTCTATAGTAGTTCCATAGGATGGTTTTATAATGCCCGGAAATGCAATTGCATCACTCATCCTACCATCCCCTTAAATATATTTCTGATGTTAGACTCATTATTGGCAACAGCTTCCAATACAGCGGATACCACATATTTTTTACCGTCAAATTTTACGTTGCCGGAAGTTGTTTTTATCTGCTGCCCTGTTTTATTTACTAAAGTCATTTGAACAGATGGAGTACCATGCACAGCAGCATTATTATTATTTGCAGTGCGATTTAAGATATCTGCTGTTTCTCTTGCATTATAAACATAACCTGGTGTATTTGTGTGTATAAGTTCTGCACCATTTTCACCAACAAGAGCATATCCGCTATCCATTTCACCCCCACTGGCGTAAGCAGACACATTACCAAAGGTATATGCACTGCCGAAAGTATATCCAGCCCCAGATGATGTTGAATCAGTCAAAAGTGATTGCATTTTGGAAAATGCAATATCATATGCACTTGATGGACCCGAATATGCACCTGTATTACTGCCAAATATGGTCATAATACTGTTCATGACAAGTCCCTGCATAATAATCTTTGTCATAGTGTTAAGAATAGTATTACCAACATCTATATACAGGTTTTTCATGCGTTCTGAAAATGACTTATTTGTTGTCAGCAGATCACTAAATACACCTTCGATATCACCGGTTACGCTATTCCATCCACTTTTCATACTTGACTGTGCATCCATTTGATAACTTTTCATTTCACGCATAGTGGACTTCCAAGCATCATTTGTTGAATATTTACCTTTGTTTTCAGCTAATTCCTGTTGTTTTTCAACAAGTTCCTTAGTTAATGCGAGCCTATCCTTGTATGAAATATCTGTTTGGTTTAATTCTTCATTTAGGACCTTGATATATCTTTCTAATTCCTTTTGTTGCTTAATATCTAAATTACTTTCGTAGTCATTTTGTAAATAGCTCATATCAGAAAGATGTTGTTTTATTTCATCATGCTCAGTACTTGCTAAATCACGTAAATCTGATTCCATCTTAGTCTTAACTTTTTTATTTAGGTCATCTAAATAATTTTGAGCAACCTGTGTATCTTTATCATTCAATCCAGATGTTTTCACAAAATCCTTGAATTGGTCATTATTGGCATTTATATCAGCTTGTGCTTTATCACGAATAGCACTGCCTCTAGCGGTTTGGTCAGGACTTAACTCATCATTCATATAAAGCGTTTCTTCAATCTGTTTGCGCCGCCTTATGCTCCAATCACGGTAAGCCTTGGTATCGGATATCTGTTTTAATCGGCTATTTTGACTTAAGGCAAGCTGAGTCCCGTTCGGTGTATATCGAGAAAATGAAGTAGGCGCTAAATTTACGCCAGCACCTAAACTATTATAATCAGCCTGAACCTGTCCTTCATATTCGTCTGTGCCTTCACCATAATGCTTAACGCCTTCCCATATATCGCCATATTGATTTATCTTATCTTGTAATATAGTAATTGCGGCTTTAGCATTTTCAAGTGGATCCGTATCATAAGCTGGATAAAGGGCAGAAATATTAGAACGACTGCCATCATCATTAGCAACATCTTGCCCCGGCGTGATCTGAAACATGCCACGAGCATCAGAATCAGGATTATAGGCATCTTCATTGATATTATTAACATCGTCACCACCAGATTCACGCATGGCCAGCGCAATCAAAAGTGGTACGTTATCAAAGCCTAATTCTTTTGCCGCTTCTGTAATTACCCCAACTGCATCAGTCTGTGGAATGGCAGCCTGTGATTGACTAATGTCCGGCTGCGCGTTATATTCGGGAAATAATTGAGACACCGATACATAACCAACTGGCGCTCCGAAATCTCCTTCAACACTGTTTTTTTCAACCACACCTGTCGAACTATTAGCACCAACATATCCGCCTTCACCGTTGCTTATAACAATATGATCACCGCCTAATACAACAACACCGTCACCAACATTTGGCATATACCCATCGCCTGCCGGATGCCAAGCGCCATTATCCGATGCATATTGTTCAATAGCATCTACTGTCCTACCTATAGACACTCCTGTTGCCTGTTCAATGCCATCAACAAATAATTTGCCACAATCAGTATAAGAAACACCATCACCACCAAGCTGATAAGGCATGCCGTCTTTTGATGCGGCTATATTATAAAGGTCTGCACCTAAACCGCCGCCCATAGTGGTATGTTGAGCCGTTGTATAGCTCAGGGTCTTTAAATTAACAGCCGCTCCGTGAATTTGTTTAACAATATCGGCCCATTCTTTTTTATCTTTTGATAAATCAATTTGCAGCTGCGTCCCATTTATATCAAGAATTTTTTCATCAAGGCTGGCTAAAATACTATTTATTTTATCGTTAGCCTGTTTGATAAGCTGCGCATTTTTATTAATAGTGTCAGAATATTGTTTATTGGCTTCAGCAATCTGCTGTTCTTGGTGGGCAAGCTGACGAGCAGCCTTTTGAGTCGACTTATCGTTATCGTCACCAGAATATTTACCTGTTACCTGCCCCATTAAATCTTTAATTGCTTTTTGGGTATCTAAATAGTGAGGATCCTGTGATAGCTTTTCTTGGATAGCCAGCCAACGATCTTGTTGTGATTTTTCTTCATCAGCTTCTTTTTGTATTTCAGCATCATAATCAGCTTGTTCTTTAGCGGCTTCCTGTTCCCTTATATCTTCATCATTATAATTATCAATGCTATTGGAACTACTCATCCCTATACCAAACTGACCGAATAGTTTTGACGAGTATGAATCGATTCCGTAACTTGGCAGCCCTTCTGAATTAGCGGCAGGTGTTATATCACCATTTTGTTGATAAGTATAATATTGCCCATTAGGTGCTTGAAACGTATGTTCTCTAGTATATTTTTGTTCTTTTTGGAAATAATCATCAAGCTTAGAAGTGGCATACATTGTCATTAGAGCAACTGTTACCCAGCCTCCAGCCAACGTAAATACAGAAGATGCTAAATCTTTTACAATAGTTGTCGCCGTACGTCCAGCTGTAACCATTTTGCCGCCCGTAACTTCAGCAGTAGCCCCGGCCCCAGCTATAACAGTTGCTGTATTAGCAGCTTCACCCGTCAAAGCTGCTTGCGCTGCTGTACCCGCAGTTGCGCCTTCAACAGCTTTTGCTCCTGCTGTCGCTGCAGCTGTTCCCTGCCAATCAAAAGCGGCATTAGTTTCTAATATTTTTTGAGCAAGTTCAGTTTCACCCATTTGGATAAGTTCGATGGCACTTGCAGCACGAGCTGACATTGTACCCGCAGCAACCCCCTGCGCATCTAAAGAAGTATTTGTTTCTAGTATCTTTATAGCAAGTTCGTTTTCACCAGCCAAAAGGGCAGCGTTTGCACCTCTAAAAGCAGTAGCAGCAGTTGTAGCGGCTAACATTTTACGTGTTTCAGCGCTAGTAGTATTTGTCACTACCTGCCCCAACTGTGCTTCTAAAGCTATTTCTGCAGCAATATTTGTTTTACTGACTTTCGGGGCAGAAGTAGCAGCAATAGTCGCCATTGATGTTTGTGCTTCTTTTAAATATGCCGTCTTTTGCGCCGTCATGGCCGCTGTTTGTGCTTGCAGTTGAGTTTTTGTTTTAAGAGCGGCACGCCCTAAGAAGGTTTCTGCTTCTGTCGCGCCATTTAATACATTCCTATAATCCAAGATATAAGAATTAATGCCCCGGCCTATCCACGTAACCATTAAAACTTCACCCATTATGGCAGCATGCTGTGATACAAAATCAATGCCTGCACCAAGTGCATGTAGTGCCGGAACGCCTACACCACTGATATCTGTAACGAATCTTTGAAACTGATTGCCAAAGTTCATTAAAACCTGCCCCGCAGATGCAATTCCTTCTATCATATCCGGATTTACATATTCTACCTCACGAGTTTGATTGTTAATTTTAACAAACTGGTTGGCTATATTTGCTAATTCATCGGTTACTGATTTCAGTAATGGCGTTGCACCTAAACCACCGACACGAGCCATCGCTTCCTTTAAATGGTTCCAGCGTCCTTCTAGTAGTTCAAGGTAATTTTGATTGGCTTCCATTTCACCTTGAAGTCTGGTGCTTAGGAAATTAAATAATCCATTAGCTGATTGTTTGGCCTGCTGAATATCTTCATTAGTAAGACCTAAAACGGCACCTAATTTTGTACGCTGAACATTTTTACCACTGATTAGATCCTGTGCATCACGCATTAAAATGTTTCCGTTTAAGCCTAATGATTTACCAGTTGTAGTTAGGGTACCCGCTAATTTCAACGTCTGTTCAATAGACATTCCGGCATTCAAGGCGTTCGGCAACATTGCCCTGAAAACGTCAGAAATTTCTCTTGTTGAGGCCCCCGTTACTAATGCCTGATCACTAAGTTCTTGCATAAGTTCTTTAGACATACTTAATGACTGATTCCATGTAAGGGATTCTCCATTGATCTGCCCCATAGACATTAAAGACCCCGCAAGAGATACCGCACCGGTCTGCATTGTAGTATAAAATTCAAGCGCCGCCCCGATAGTTGAATGCATAGCATCACCAAGTCCATTTACACCTGCTATAGCTAAAGCATAACTTGTAGTGTTGGAAAGAATAGAATTAAGCGACATTATGCTTGTGCCGGCATTTGAAAGGGTGGAATTTAACGAGCCTACATTACCACCTAAACCCTGTATGCTACGTGATGTTTTTTCAGCGGATGATAATACGGACCGAAAAGCTCCTGTCGCATCGTCTTTACCTATAATGTTGATTTGTACATCATTTTGAGCCATAATATCACTTTCTTTCCATTTTCTTCCTGATTTTTTCTATCGTGTAAGCTTCCAACGCTTGGATCTTTAAAAGCATACCTGGTGAAACATCAATATCAAGCTGTTCTGCTATAGCAAACATGGCCAAGTAATTAAGCCCTGCCAATACAGGCACCATTCCACCTGACCACTGCCATTGAGTTTGCGTACGACTCCATAAATTATATGTAACATAATTTATTGGCATTAGTTCAGTCTGTTTTGCGTCACAAGTTTCGCAATCCGTATTTTCTCCGGCTGCCTTACATGATTCGCAATAGTCTGCCCATTCATAGGTCCATGACCAGACATCTATTAGTTTTTTTCGGACAATTTATCTCCATAGGTCAGATCGTATACCATACGTCCAAATGCTAAGCATACATTATTAGGCAGATCAGAGAAATTAAAAGATTTATAGACATTATCCAAAATCCAGTCATAGCAGCCTTCCTGCACAACAAGAGGACTACGTTTATCCGTGAATACCTCTTTTAAATAATTATTATGTGACTCATCAAGTTCTTTACGTTGTTTGCGAGTAAGCGCTTTAAGTTCTGGCAGTTTCTTTTCCGTAATCAACTTTTCAATATATTCCTGCTGTTCTTTATAAATCTGTTTAGCTTTTTCCTGATTCTTTTTTTCTTCATCTGTCATTGATGAAACCTCCAATTATCCTGCATATGATGATACATCATTAATAAGTGTAGCAATAACCGCTGAATTGCCCGAATCATTGCTGTAATAACCTTTATAGCTTAATGTAGCCGTAACTCCTTTAGGCCCATCTACAGTAGGGGTAGCACGCTCAAAAAGCAATTCAGGTAATTTAATACTTAAACTGTACTGACCATTGCTGTAAATTAATTCCAAAGATGTTTCGGTACCATTTATTGCCTTATCGAGCAAAGATGTGTCAATAAATAATGCTTCAACCGAGCCTGACGGAGTTAAAACACCTTCATTGATAGCTGGACGGATACCAGAACCGTTAAGACAATAAGTATCGCCATCTAAACCATTATCAATATCGAGCTGTATTTTACGGCATGTAGCAAGTGTATTGCCACCTTCTTTTACTTCGGCATTTACGTTATTAAACCGTAATAATGCTAAAGAACTTGGAGCTGCGGTAAGAGGTACAGCCGCTTCCACTTCGTTAGCCGCCATCATATCCATTGTGTAAGTTGTTTCATTGTTTCCAACTTGGGCAGTCAGCGAAAATTTATTAACTTTCGCACCCAGGTACCGAAAATATTTGCCAATATCAGAAAACCCTTTTTCAATTGTCAAAGATGGCACGCTATCGCCAACTTTAAATACATGCTGATAAAGCGCTGCACCCGTTGTTGATACACCATTAGTCATATTAAGCAAATCACCTAAATATGTTCCCGATGCTGCCGCCGTCATTTGACTAACAGAACTTGTTGCACCAGTCGTACCTGATGTTATTGTGATTTTCTGTGTGCCTTCATCATAAGATACTATTACCGCACTAAACTTTGTATTAGCCGCCTGTATTGCTGCTTGAATTGCTGTGGCAATAGCAGACATAGACACTACAGATGCGAACGTAATACCTGTTACATCGGAGGCAGTGCCATCAATTGAAATATGAAAAGATCCTGTGGTTATTTTTGTCCAGTCTTCTAAAGTTACGTCAATCGGACTATTAGAAATTAAGTTGCCTGACGTACTTAAAGAAGTGGTTGTCGGCACACCGATAACTGCCTTTAAAGCCAGACCTATATTACGGACATCAAGCGGTAAATCGAGTTGCCCCGATACATCAATCTGTCCTAAACCAGGTTGCACAGCATCCCTGCGCCCAGTAATCGTATTTGATGCTATTTGATTTTGCTTAGAAGTTAAAGCATTCTTATTGAACGGCATACGATATATTGTTCCGGTTGATGGAAGAACCCCGTATGTAGATTCAAATACTAGATTAAGAATGCTTTTCATGCCCTTTGCTTGCATTGTCAATCTCCTTTCAATATGTCAAAATCTCACCCATAGCGGGTTCAATATTAGTTGTTGCTAACATAACTCCGGCAAACTGCGGGAAAGCGGTGACCGGAGAAATATCATACTCAATTTTTGAAATAGGATAGCCTGTTTCTTCCGCACAGGTCTGTAATACTTCAAAAATCATCTGTCCAAATTCATCACATTCCTGCATGCCGGAGATGATAATTTCTTTTGCTTCCGAATAGTCATTAAACGGTTTTTTAACGCCATCTACTAACACGTTTGGCTGTGCGATTACCCAAGCAACCCCGACTGTATAAGTAAGCGGGTCTGAACCTTCGCCTTTTCGTCCTGGCATTACAAGAATGTAAGGACAAAAATCTTCATCAGGTGCCTGCCTTGGATTTGCGCCGCCTAAAAAAATAGGAGCCCTCCCATAATTAGCTTGGCAGAACTCCTGAATTTTATTTGATTGCTCGAGCGCCGTCAGCCATTTGGAACATATTGACCATAACGGCAATGTCATTTCCATTTACTCACCTACTTATAAACCTTATATATACGAGCACTACTTGCCGTAGATCTTACATCATTACCGCAGATATAAGATACAAGCTTAGCCTGTACTGTCTGCATAGCAGTAACATTGACATCCGGTAATATGGGGGGGAATGTAGGACGAGCCGCAATAGTCAGTTCTGTCTTGCCCTTTGCAAGCTTAATGCCCGCTGCCGCAAATGCCCGACGTACATTATCAGTTACTTCGGTTGTAAAACCTTCCTGCTGCTTGCTGCCTAAATTTACAGCTGAACCGCTGAGCCAACCAACAGTAACAACACCTTCATCAGCTCGTGTCTTATCGTAACCTACAGCTTGTTTCAAGCGGCCCATTATCTGATAATGTGATTTAACATTACCACCCAGTACCATTTCTAGCGCCTGTCGCAATTTATCAGGCATTAAGGGCGTGTAAGATTCGTCACCCGGTGCACCTGACTGAATGCCAGACTTTATTAATTTTTGTGACTGATAAGCAGCAGATTTTAATGCACTAGCAATCCATTTCGGATTATTAGCAACCAAATCTTTTAAATAAGGGACTGCCATATCGTCATATTCTATTTGTAATTCCATTATGACAACCTCCCCATACTGACAGCTGACTCCTTAGATGCAAATCGTAAATCATACATGCCATTCACACATTGCTCTATAATATCAAAAGTATATTTATTACCATTGTATAAAATCTTATCGCCAGTATGTGGCTTGGGAATATCTGACTGCTTAATAGTAAAAGTAGCATCACCATAGCTACGGTCTTTTTCCTTTAAGTTCCGTTTTTCTCCTGACGAAGTGCCAATTTCAATTAGTGCTGAGATATTTTTATCAACGCCATCTGATGTATAAGTAATTGTTTCTGCCATTTCATCAGAATTAAAAAAAACACTGTCAACGTCAGCCAGCATATCGTCCTTCAATGTCATTTTTTGGTACCCATGGTTTTTTTAGGATCAACATCAGGAAGCTGCGTATCTTTTTTTACTTCATCAGAAGTTCCTGCTATTATTTTTAAGGTTCCGTTACTAGCGGCAGCTAATTTTTTGCCCTCATCATCGGAAATTCCTTTAATAACATCATCTTTTTTATAAGTCCTACCGTTGTGCCTTACTTTAAATTTATTAACTAAAATATCCATCAATAAGACCTCCTTAAAATGCCTTTACAGTATACCAGTCATCTATAAATTCTGGTTTTGGCACGCATTTAGATGCAACACGTATCAGTTGAGTATCTTTTCCTACTTCGCTCCACACTTTCGGTACATTCTTGCCTTCATAGGTTCTATAAACATTATCCTGTTCAAGCTGAGTCACAGCGCCGAAAAGCTGAGAACCACGACCACGAACCCCCATAATGAAGTAACCGTCAGGAATGTACTGCTGCAAAGTTCCTGTGCCATCATCATATACACCATCATAAGCCCATATCTGAAGATTTAAAGAACTAATAAAACCATAGAACATTACACCAGGTGCAGTAATACGCGGCTGGAACTGCATAAGAGTTAAATTATCTCTGTTTGGAATAGATAAATACTTAAGCATTTCACTGTTTTCTATGATTGCGTCTGCTGTTTTAAAGCTGCAAATAGCGATATCTGGTACTTTACCACTATTACGAGCTATTGTTTTGGACATATCCTGCATAACACTATAAGGAGTACCTGTAGTCGCACTCCAGCAATCAGTTCCAGATAAAGTAAGCTTCTGTGTCCAGTCAGCAAATGTTACAGTATCTACTAAAGCTGTTTTTCCGTCATCTGCATAGCCAGTAACATTAAATTCACCATATAACATTAGCTGAGCGCACATCCATTCAATACGGCGCACATTCATGTCTTGAAGTTCTGCCATATCTTTAGCGCGTAAAACTAGAGCACGCTGCGCCGGAGTCTGAACGGAAAATACATTTTCACCGAAAGAGCGGTTTTCAATATCCTTTATAGTAGTGGGACGTTGAGGTGCCATCATTGGTGGCTCATACTGTTTTGTCTGAAAACCAGTGCGCTGCATAGTTACTCCGCTGCCATTTTTAACAATGAATGGCGCAAGTTCACGACTTCCCTTTCTGTAATCAATTAATACAGTAGGAGTATTGAAAGTATTTTCATTCGGAAAAAAAGTGTCCCTGAAAAGTGTCTGAGGCGGATAACTTTCTTCTAATGCCTGCAAAAGTGTGTAAGTACTATTGATATCTAATCCCATTATTTACATCTCCTTTTTATTGTACGTTCGTCAGATAAATATCAAGATCACGCAAGGTGTCTTCATGCGTATCTGCTGTGTCAGTCCCGCCAAATATCAAGGCGCTGCGGTTAAACCGTCCACGTAAATATACCGTGGCTATAACATCAGCATTTGTTGCGTCAATTGCTTGAGCCAAAACACAATTAGCAGTCTGGCTGCCATCAGTATTTGTACTTTTTACAATCGTGTATTTACCTGATGCAGTAATCTTTCCAAGGACTGTACCTCTGGCTAAAACCCCTGCCCCGCTGATTATAGTTACGTTTTTTGTCAATCGTGCTGGTATCGGGCCACCGATTAAAGGATCATAAGTAAATGTTGCTGCTGTATTTACTAATTCGCTCATTATTTTTTCACTCCATTTCTTTTATTAATTGCTTCTACCATGAATTTAACCGCATTTTTACGCTCAGTTTCTTCATTTTCAATTTTTGATTTACCGTTTGATGCAATATTATCAACACCAGATTTTTTATTATCCTCTATGACATCTTTCATAAAATCCTTGCCATCGTTTTTTTGATATTCTGATTCTTTTGCTGCAGGATACTTATTTAATATATCTACTACATATTTTATGTCCTTTTCTGATTTACCAGAGCTTTTAGCGTCCACTATTATAGCGTGAAGCGCTTCATTTTGTGGATCATCCATTTTTTCAAGTGCTGAAATGCGTCCTCTTTCATTTTCTATACTGTTTTGAGCAATTTGTCCATACAAATCCGGATAAGCTTTTTGCAAATCCTCCAGCGTATTGATTTTATTTTCTTCCAAAGGTAATTCCTCCTTATTTTCAATTAATTTTTTCTTATTTTTTTCAATAAACTTCTTAAATGAATCGGCATTTCCGCTGTTTTGTATAGCAAAACGAGTAAACATAAGCGAGTTTTGAATGGGTGGCTTTTGTCCTTCGTCCTGATACAAAATTTCATCAATAAAGCCTAAATTTTTAGCTTTTTGCGCATCCATATAAGTTTCATCATCCATCATCTGGCTTATTTCATCAACAGATTTACCTGTTTTCTGCTGATAAGCATTCATAATGGTTGTTTTTACGGTATCAAGTACATCTGCTACCTTTCTTATATCCTTCGCTTCTCCTGATACTTCTGACCATGGATTGTGAATCATCAAAATACCAACAGGCGACATCTGGACAGTATCACCAGCCATAGCAATAACCGACGCTGCCGACATTGCCTTACCATCTATGACAGTCGTAACTTTTCCGTTATGGCTTTTAAGAGCGTTATATATACCAGCCCCAGCCGTGACATCACCACCGTAAGAATCTATCCAGACTGTTATATTCTGTCCGGAATATTTATTAAGTTCATCCCTAAAAGTATTCGGTGAAGCAGCTTTAATACCAAACCATTCATACATCCAGATAGCATTATCGTCAACAATATCTCCATCAATCCGGAGTTCTGCACCACCATCAACAGGTTTAAAATTCCAAAACTTCATGTCTTATTCATCTCCCCGTTTTGCTCATTTTCTGAACGATCAGAGCTTGGTACAACCGCTGTTTCAAGTGGCAAGCCTAACCTTTGCATTGTCTGCTTTTCTATCGCTAATCTTTCCACATTTTCATCCCATGAAGTGCCTGTCATTTCCGCTGTTTCCTTTTCACGTGTAGAAATGCCATATTGAACACGTAATGCAGCCCCCTGCACTTCCTTTATTGGATCCAAAACTCCCATTACAGGACCATACCAATCGGTATTACACCATGCATTATGGATAAGCGGATCATCAAAAAAACCGGGTGCTTTTATTCTTCCTATCGTAATAGCTTCAGCAAGCCAAGCTTCAAATACCGGCTGGCAAAAATCTCTTGCAAACCATGTACGCCGCATTTTAAAATTTGAACCCGCCTGCAATAATGCTGCCCTGCTTGCCGTATAAGAAGAATTGAACGATTTAATCAATACTTCATATGGTATTTCAAGCGCCGCGCCTATTTCCTTTATTAGAGCCTGCGTGAACGGTTCAAATGTTGATAAGCTTCTCTGCGGATCCATTGATGTAACCTTATAGCCAGGCGGCAGCACATTCATTGAACCAGGCCCAAGTTCGAATTTATCAGGATCAAGTGTTATTTTATCTCTTGGCTTAATGCCTTCATTGAGCGGAAAAGCGCCGCCTGTATTTGGAACTTCTTCTGAAAAAAAGACCGTAAAATATGCTTTAATGATCGCTGCTGTTAATTCAGCACTTGTATAACGGCTGACTTGCTTTAAACTTTCAAGTACTGGTGCTAAATACGGAACGCCCCGATATTGCTCGGGACGTTCATCATGACCAATTTGTAATATATTCGGTTGTCCAGTCTGCGGACTAAAGGATTCTACGCGTACCCATTCGGGTAATTGAGTCATGTTCGTTGGATCATATAAGTATTTATTGCATACCCAATACGCAACTACAGCACCGTCTACATCAACTTCAACCCCATCAATAATATGGTTGCCATTATTAGGATTCTGGACAATTACCATCCATGGAGAAACAGAACTAATTACTCCCTGTGTGCCAGGATTGCATACCCTGCTGCCTTCAAATAATTGAATTCTTAACGCATAAGGCATTCCAGGTTGTGGTGTACGATATTTAAAAGCAGCAAAACTATCACCATCAACAAGATATGACATATAAGCAATATCCTGCATATCATAGAAATTATTTTTCTTGAAAATATCACAGAATTTTGAAGATGCCCATACATCAAATTCATTTTTAACCATCCTTGCCCATTGTTCAGCATCTTTTGCTGTAATTCCAAGAACGCTATATTTGGGTTTTGGGCTTACACTTAATCCAACGCCTATAACATTTGTTCTTGAAGTATTGATAGCGCTTGATGCAATTGGAGCGCCCATTGTAAGATCGGCTGACCTTGCTCTTAAAGTGCCGAGATTGGTAATAATATCAGAAGTAGGACTGCTGCGAACAACGTCCCAGCCAGCCATTGATGCCTTACCATAGCTTGCACCATTTTCAGAGTAGCCAGTATTTTTTAAAGTACGTCTTGCAATATTTATTTTTCCTTTTGTTGGCATACGCGCCCTGCGTTTTTTTGACATTTATAAATCCCTCAGTATAATTTGTTTTGATCTTACTGCCGTATTATTTGACAACAGCTGATTAATTCCGGTATTTAAAGAATTAAGGTCAGGGCGGCGGACTCTTTTTCCACCAGATTGCCATTCCTGCCCATTTAAGGCTTTTTGTTCAGCATCAAGATAGTTCTGTAATCGCTGCCCTTGAATATCATCTGCCATTTAAATCACACCCTTCTTTATACAACCATATTGCCCATCTTCGATTTTTTTTTCCTGCGCAGCCGGTTTTAACAATTTTGCATACTCATTCCAATCAGGATTCAAACTTTTTATACAGGCAAGATTATAAACTTGAAGGTCGAGAGGTTCATTCCTTTTGTCAGAAGCTATATTGACCCATACCCTTTTAATAACACCTTTTACCATCTTATCTTCAAGTCGTTCAGCTAGAAGGCCCTTATAATACCGTTCATCATATCCATTATCCTCATTACTTGGAAAATGCATATATGACGGCCCCGGTTCAGTTATTTCTTTTAGCCTTTGATAAACATATTGCTTACCATTATCAGTACCTAACATAACAAGCGGTAATCCAGGATGCCCCTTAGCCTTAGCGTATTTCGCGATAAGCGGCACGCCATATAGCGAAGCACCTTTTATCGAATACCGCTGTTTATATATATTCTTTTGGCAATAATTATAAACATCATCACTATAATGGCCTTGCGAATCAATAAATGTCCTGGCAACTTTAATACGATTGCCATCAGCAAACTCATATTCCCTATCAAGTTGTTCATCAAGGGCATCCCATGTAGATTGCCGATCGGGAACACCAAGTATGCCACCTTTTTTTATTCCCCAGCGTTCTTCACCTTTACCCCAGCCGGCAATCTCGTATTCTAACCGATTATCTTGCGTATCAACAGCAGCAGTAAGAACTAATACTCCATCAGGGAGCTGCGCCTTATACTCTTCTCTGCGTTTAAGCAACACATCTATATTTTTTAATTCTCCAATCGGTTTATATAATTCAGCCAAACGAGTATTTATAAAAGTTTTTAATGATTCAGGACCATTTTGTTTAGCAATAAGATATTCTTTTACAATGTCATTCCATGACAGCCAAGGGCTTGAAAAGGCATTCACATGAAAAGACCGGACATCAGTAATGTTTGGATTAAGAGTGACATATTTTTGTGGAGTTGCTTTCATTTCATTTTCGCTAAATTCAAAACCGCAATCGGGGCACCGCCATTTCACAGCATCAACACGGTAAGATTTCTTACCATCAATTTCAAATGATTCATATTTATAATCCATGTCGTGAAGTGTTACCCAATGCCATTCAGCGCAGTTAGGACATTTATACCGCCATTCTTCTTGTGTACCAAGCATATATTCACGATATATACGACTTGCCGCATCCGTAGGGGTGCTGAAAAGGCCGATAATATAATTCCAGAAGTTAGATGTTCTTTTAATACCAAGGTCAACAGGATCCCCTTCTGTTCCTGCCGACTTGGTAAAACGGTCAACTTCATCAAAAAGTAAAACCCTGATAGAACGTTTTGCCAATCCTGATGGGGCATTTGAACCAACCAGCGCCAAATAACCGCCAGGAAAAAGCTTTTTTAAGATCGTATTTTCACCGTTTCTTGATTTTTGTTCATGGATGCGTTGAGCAAGCACAGGGGTTTTCGAAACTGTTGGCGTAAAACGTTCTTTTGACCAATCTCTTGAATCCTCTATTGTTGGCTGAACCATAAGCATAGGGCACGGATCCAAATGTATGTATCTACCAAGAACATTAAAAAGAATTTCTGACTTTCCTAGTTGTGCCGCAAGCATGGCCACAACTTTATGGACACCTTTATCTGTGAAAGAATCCATAATAGGTTCTTGGTATGAAGCGCGGCTTAAATCCCATGGCCCGGGTTCAGCACCATATTCATCAGGTATAAATCGATAGGAGCCTGCCCATTCCCCCACACTCATACTTGGCGGTGGTGCCACCATTTTTAGCAAACGTTGAAATAAATCAACCGTCTTCTTCGGTATCATCACCCTCACCACCATAAGATCCTATTTGAGATAAGTCAGCAGATGATAACTCAACGAGTGCCGCTTTAACTTCTTTTTCAAGCATACTGTTAATTTCATCTGGAGATTTATCAATAAGCAATTTTGCAAATTTATGAGGAATTGTAAGCATACGTCTTTTAAAAATTGTAAATATGCTGCCAAACATAACTTCTATGTCTTCAGTTTTGTGAACTTCATTTCTGGTTTCAGCTAATTTTATTTCGGAAATTTCACGTTTTACCCTTTCATGAATCGCACGTTCATGATCAAGTTGGATGTCTTTTTCGCTGGCTTCGCTATCACTATGCACCTTGTAATAATTCTTCAATGTTTCAATTACCAAGACAGCGTTAGTTTTATCGCGAACTACTACCCCATCTTTTATGAGTTGACTAACCCGCTGTTGAGTAATTCCAAGTATTTTTGCCATTTCTGTTTGGGTAGTTGTTAATTTTTTTAAATCACGTGAAATTTTCATTTTATCACCTTCGCTTAAGCCAAGTGTACAAACAAGGCTTAAAAAAACTTCATATCTAAAAAAGCGCCGGGGGCTTCGCGACCCTTGCGGCGCGCCGATTTGCTGGAAGTACCTTAATAGCATTCAACAAGTAATAATTGTTAATTATCTAATTACGTAATAAATAACAATTATTACTTATCTACACTGAGATATAAGAAAAAGCGCACCAGCATTGCTGATACGCTAAAATATTTATTCTTTATATTGACACGTATTACAACACGTGCTATAATATAAACATAGGGAGGGAAAACATGAAAGGCTATTCATCAAGAGAGATTTTGAAAATACTACTTGCGGATGGATGGTATATAGTAAGAACTCGTGGTGACCATCGTCAGCTTAAACACCCCACTAAAAAAGGATTAGTAACGGTACAACATCCTAAAAAAGATTTAGACCCTAAAGTAATAAAAAGTATATTAAAACAAGCGGGGCTTTAATAGCCCCTGAAAGGAGTTTGAAATGGATAGATATATATTCCCAGCAATCTTCGAACCAGGTGAACAGCATGGATATTGCATAACATTTCCCGATTTACCCGGTATCGTTACCAGCGGTGAAACTGTAGAAGAATCATTATCAGCTGCTAAAGAAGCTTTAGAATTACACCTTTACGGTTTAGAAGAAGATGGTGAAAAAATTCCTGCCGCTACCTCTCCTCATAAGGTAACTCTCCCTGATAATGCCTTCGTAAATCTAGTTGAGGTTTGGATGCCGCTTGTCAGAGATGAAATGGCAAATAAATCTGTTAAAAAAACTTTAACGATTCCAAAATGGCTCAATGATGCCGCAGAAAAACATCATGTAAATTACTCACATATTTTACAAGAATCTTTAAAGCATCACTTGGGCATTCGTAAACCTCCATATATAGGTTAAATAAATAGTATTCTAGCGCCATCAGTATATGATAGCGCTATTTTTTTGCATAATAAAAGGCCGCCTGATTTCTCAGACGACCCGATGTGTTGAATTGTTATTGATTTAAAAATAGGTATACAAATCTATTTTATTGTAATTTACTTTCTGTCAAATGTCAAGTCTCTTTAAAAAGCTGCTTATAAAGCTTTGTCGTACTTGGTTTATCAGATTTAGCCTTATGCTTTTTCCCGTTTCCGCTGCCTCCTCTACCTTTCAATGCTTCACCCGCAGGCAATGCATCCGTAGAGTAGTGTGTCTTAGCCATTTCCCCATAAAATACTTCAAGTTCATCGGGCGGTAATTGGTTTGGCCAAACTTCAGACTTGCAGTGCGGACATTTAAAATATCCGTCTGGTTTATATATCATTTCATGGTATTCACCTTTTGTACTAAGGCAAATAGGACACATTATTTTTTTACTCATTGCTTACCTCGTTTATGTTATTATTCATTGGTGCTTACAATTTAGTCACGATTTGTGAAATATTCGATTAATCTATTTCGGCAGCTATTCTGATTTCGTGGCAGCCCAGAGCCCTTTAGCGGGCAGCCTTTGCAAGTGTGGTTCGCGTTTTCTATAATCACATATATAGCACGATTTAGCGCTGCTTCATAGTTTTGAGCTTTTTCTTCAGCTGCCTTTGCACGCATTTCATACGATTCTAAGATTTCGTCTATCATTCGTCAGACTCCTCATCACTTGTTTTTATATACTGAAATGCCAATTTATTAGCTATTGCGATGATATCTAGTAGATCATTTTCCTGACCTGTTACCCTGTTTAAGGTAAACATATAGGCACATAATAACGCTGTAAAAAAATCTGTTAGGTTATCGTTTGTGAGTGGTTCACCAATATAATAATCTGTATCCTTATCAGCACAGGCTGCAATAGCTTCTGCTATTTTAAGTGTGTAATTCTCTGTTCGTGATAATAATTTCATTTTCTTTATTCCTCCGTTTAAGTTTATTTATTCCTGTCAACTACATATGCCATCATCAGCCGCATTGACGCGTTTATTATATGATTATCCGATCTATCACCTATACGCATGAGATTTATATGTCTAAACGCTCTTGCAAGATGTTCATTGACCGGGATATCATGCCATGTTTCTCCGGGATGTTTTTTAATTCCTGCGGTTAATCCGGTTGCAATTTCATCAAGCCATGCGGCATTAAGGTATCTGTATTCATTTTCTTCGCTATCTTGCGGAAATTGTTTATTTGTGGTATCTGTGGGTTGTGAATTATCCTGCGGAAATGCTTTATTTACCGGCTCAACCAGCTCATTCACAGCCTGTTTTACCTCGGGTACCGGTTTTGGTGTAAAGCCAGCAGGATTTTTATGTTTTGTCACACACGATGGCCTGACTGGTGGTTTAGGTTCACGGCATTTAATTTGCTCCGGCGGTATATTTACTATGCCTGAAAACCTCTTAACCCTATCAATACTCATATAATTCCCGCGTTCCATATTGTTATCACTCTCCAAATCACACATTAACAATTCCATCAAATTTTTACGACAATCCCTACACAGTGGAATTATATTTCTATCAATTTCGGAATTTTGTAAGCTTATAAGTTTAACATCATATTCACTTTTGCAGTTTGCACACCATAGCGGCATCCCCTTATTCTGACTTTCTATTTTTATCATGCTTTATATTTCTCCAATTTTATTAATATTTTCTGCTTGCTACCCGGTTTCATTCGCTTTTTACGGGCTGGCGTTCCATATCCATAAAGACTGGATATTTTGATGTGCTGGTGTTCAGCTATTTCGTATATGGTACCTGTATATGAATATTCTTCGCCTTGATAGAGCGCGTAAATATTCATTTCACGCCTCCAATTTTAAATTTATCAATTTTTGCTTTTATAGCTTCAAGCATATATTTTTGACCTTTATCTTTTAACCGCAAGGCCTTTATTACATCCTCATCTTTTGTACCTTTTGCGATCAGCAGGTTTATAACGACTGTACTTTTCTGCCCCGGACGATGCAGGCGCTTATTGGCCTGCTGGTATAGCTCAAGGTTCCAGTTAAGACTAAACCAGACTACTATGCTGCCACCATGCTGTAAATTCAATCCATGCCCCGCGGAGGCAGGATGCACTAAAACCATTTTTATTTTTCCGTTGTTCCAGTCACGTATATCGTTAACTGTGGATAGCTCTCTCGCTGTCGGAAATGCCCTTTTAAGACGTTTTAAATCGTGTTTGAAGTAATAGAACACCATTATGTTTTTCCCTTCGTTACAGTCCACAATTTCGGATAAGGCATTTATTTTTGAATCATGCAGCCGGATTATGTTTTTATCCTCGTCATAAACTGCACCGCTGGCCATCTGCAACAATTTATTTGTCAGGGCAGCCGCATTGCTAGCGGTTACAACCTTATCGCCCATGGCCATGATCAAATCCTTTTCCATAGCCTCATATTTTTGTATTACACCAGCCGGCAGATCTATTTTTACCTCGTTATAGATTATGGGTGGCAGTTTTATATAATCCTCACTTTTAAGGCTGATACAGATATCACTTATCCGGTGATATATTTCTTTTTCTGCTGCCGGCTTCGGCTCCCAGCTGTAAACAATATGGCCGTCACGTTTTCCCGGCGTGAAATATTTATCCCGGTAGGCTGTTATTGTCCGGCCTAACCGCTCACCACGGTCCAAAAGATATATCTGACTCCATAAATCCATCAGCCCGTTTGGCCTTGGCGTCCCGGTAAGCTCAACAACCCGTTTAGCTAGTGGCCTGACTTTTTTTAGCTCTTTAAATCGTTTAGCCTGTGGATTTTTAAAGCTTGATGACTCATCAATCACAATCATGTCAAATGGCCAGTTACGTCCATAATAGTTTACGAGCCATTGCACGTTTTCCCGGTTTATCGTGTAAATATCAGCTTTTTGGTTTAACGCCGCTGTGCGATCTTTTAAATCCCCGACTACGACAGATATTTTTAAATAACTGGTATGCCACCATTTATCGCACTCATCGTTCCATGTTGTCTGCGCAACTCGCAGCGGTGCAATAACCAAAACTTTTCTGATATCAAAGCGGTCATACATCAAATCTTCCACCGCTGACAATGTGGACACTGTTTTGCCCATCCCCATGTCAAGCATTAACGCTATGGCCGGCGTGTCGATTATTCGATTCTTTGAGTACTCCTGATAATTCCGCGGTTCATACTTTATAGGCATTTATAAACTCCCGTATTTTTTCATTGCTGTCGATAACCCAGACAGCCATACCCATTTTTTGTAACTGCTGCCTGCGGTAAAGCTGTAAAGGGCGTAATGTTTCACCCTCTTTTTTCAGCTCTGCAAAAATGCATCTGCCATTCGGCAGGATTACCAATCTGTCCGGCACTCCTGCAATTCCCGGACTGACAAATTTCCAGACAAACGCATTTAGTCGTTTCTGTACCTCCTTTTTAAATTTATGTTCCAGGTCTCTTTCAAGCATTTTTTTACCCCCTGATACAAACTTTTTTTCTCGCGCGTAATGTATATCGAAAGTTAAAACGTATATGTACATATGTATGTATTATTTTAACTTTCAAACTCTCTATATATATTTTGTATCAATGTATCAAGAAGAATATTATCCTTGCGGTTACTGCGTTAAAAGGTGATACAAAACCCGATACACATTTTTAGATTGTATCATTTTCAAGTCTTGCTGTTTTTACTAAAAAGTGTAATATTGTAAATATTTCTGATACAAACTTTTTCAATGTATCAGACTTTGTATCACCCATTTTAGCTCTCATCCTTTCTAATAAAACCTCTTTGAAAACCTCTTTGAAAACCATAAAACCGTCCAAATCTTAACCCATTTCTTGATGCCTCCCAGCCCGGCATTTTGCGTAAAATGCCGTTTATCTCATTTGCTTTTAACCTGTCAAGCCGTTTGGGATCGCCATTCAGTAGTTCTATCCATATCTCTAAGGCACAAACGCGGTCCCGCTGTACAGTTCCCTTAAGTTCAGATGTAAAGCCATCATCATTAATAAATGCCCGTCTTTCGCCTATATCAATGCTTTCCCAGTTCTCTGGAAGCAGCTTATCAAGATATTCGCTTATCATGCCTGCCAGCGGGCTTGATTCTGTGTGTGACTCCTGTAGTTCTTTTGCTATAATTTCCATGTTATCCGGCAGATATAGCTGTTCTCCCGTATCATAAAAGTGCTTGGCTTCAGCCCATACCTGATCTATCTCATCCTGCGTCAAATCCTTTACAGTACGCTTGGCGCTGCCCTTATCTACCAGCATCGGCCACCAGCGGCGGCCCCCCGTCTGGTCCCGTATAAAGTCATTTTCGTTTGTCGTGGCAATAAATATGCATTGCCTTGGATACTGCTCTGTGCGCCTGCCATATGCAGGCCTAAAGCTGTCTTCCTGTTTGGTTATAAACTGCTTCGTGGCTTCCAGTTCCGATTTTCTAAGAGCCGATAATTCGGCGAGTTCTATAATCCAGAATCCCTGCACTGCTTCCATTGCTTCCTTGCCGGAAAGAGTTGTCAGGCTGTCTGAACACCATTTACCGGCAAGCTTTTTTAGCATGTAACTCTTGCCTATCCCCTGCGCCCCGATAAAGGTCAACACATAGTCAAACTTACAGCCGGGGCTTAGAATCCTTGCTATTGCCGCCACTAAGGTTTTACGGGAAACAGTGCGATTAAAGGTTGTATCCTGTGCCCCCAGATAGTCTATAAACAGCGTTTCAAGTCGTGGTATGCCATCCCATTGCAGTTTTCTGATGTATTCCTTAACTGGATGAAAGCTGTGTCTGTCAACGACCTCAACCAATGCATCATTTATGATATCCTTGCCGGAAATGTCGTAAACGTCGCTTAAATAGTTCCTGAGCATACTATCGTCTTCGTTACGCCATACGACACCTTTGCTTTTATCGTGCCAAGGCAGATTATTTAATATTATCCATCTGTGAGCGAATTCATCACTCCCCAAACAGTTTTTTAGATTGGGATCATTCTCTAAGATCACTTTTACGTTTTTCGGGGTATTTTCATATGCACCCCACTTGTTAATATCAAGCTTTTTCAGCCATTCACCATTATCGGTTTTTACATTCTTAAAATCAGTCTGCGCTTCTGCTAATCGTTCCTGACCTATTAAAATTTTGGTTTTATCATCATCCGCAGCTAAACGCTGCATAGCTTTGTAGCTTGGCAGGCTGACTGTTTTTGTGCTTTCCGATGCGTCTTCATCCATACCGCGGAACTTGTGCACTCTGACGAGATCAAAAGCATTTACCAGCATCTCACTGATAGGATCTGTGCTATGGTGCGAGTATAAAAATTTATTGTCATACACGATTGCCCCGGCACTGGTCGAGCCTTCCTTATAGGTATACCGGTCATCAGCGCCGCAGGGTTCATAGACATCAGGCAGAAATTTTGATATGGCCTCTTGTATTGTGTAGGTCCGGCAAAAAGCGCCAATGATTCCCTTTTTATCCAGTGGGTCTTCCTGCTTTGCCGCATGTTTTTTTATTGCATCGGTAAGTCTTGAGCTGGTTGGCCAATAGCTTTGGTCCGTCCAGTCTGGATACGTATCCAGGCATTTATCGGCGTCAAACCACGGACCGTCATAAAACTTGAAATAGAACTCGCCGTCAGCGGGAGTGCTCGGAAAATACATCAGCCTGTGCGGCTGATAAGTGGTATCATCAAACATATCAATGCCGATATTATCTGCAATTTTTCTGGCTATCGCCTGATATTCATCAGGGTTTACGCTTCGTGACAGCGGCAGTACCAGCCTAAAGCGCGGAGTATCTTTGGTGTGCTTGTGTGTACTGTAGGCGAGAGCCGCGCAGCCACCAATCCCGATAGCAACATTATCCCAAAAGTCGCTATCCGCAAAGTCGGCGTCAAGCGTTATTATTTGACGCCAGCCAACATTATCAGCGGTACGGCGGCCACCTTTTAAGGTACCGCCTACAAAGCCGCCAACGTCTTTTATTTCATCCTGCTTCAGCTTTGATAATTTTCGGTATATTGCTGCTGTTTCATTTGTGCGCTTTGTCTCACTAAGCCTCTTGACAAGCGCTGACCAGAGCAGCATTTTATTTTTCCAGGCTTTGGATTTTCGGCTATGACCAACGGCGATATTAATTTCACCGTCATGTTTTATTGTTGAGACTGCCGGCTTTTCGCTTGCCCGCATGTTGTACACCTTCCTTCATGGTCATACGGCAGCCGGTAAAGGCATCAAATAGTTATCTCTCTGCTTGATATCGCTGCAGCCTTGCCAGTCTATTTTCGCCTTTTCAGCCCAGTCAATCACTTCTGCGTTTAACAGCGGATCCGTAGACACGCATTTATTTGCAAATAATTTAGCCTGTTCGACTTTATTATTTTTAACCTCTATGCATACAACTAATTTGCCTTTATCATCGGATACCAAAACTATCTGCGTTTCTTTATTTTTAACCTCGTCTACGTATGCCCCCACACAGTTTTTAAGTTTTTTGCCCGCGGTGTATAAATCAAAAGAGGTACCTGGCAGAAAAAATTTTATCCGGTCTGACTGCATGGCCAGGCGACGGCATAACGGATTATCAATATCAAAAGGTATCATTTTATGTTCTTCATTCGTAGAATTGCCAAACAATTTTTCTTTTTCTGCTTCGTCCTGCAATTTTTTCAAATCGTCCAAAACCTCTAACTGTTGTTTCATTTGGTTAGCTATGCCATTCATTAAATATCAATCCTCCGTTGTTTCAAATATATTCAGGTCCTTATAAGGTTTAAGAGGCATCCTAAATCCTGCGATTATTATTTTCAGATCAGTGCTTGTAAATTTTAAAAAAGGACTTGGCGTGCCTTCTTCAAAATTTTTAATACGCCGTGCTTGTCCTATATCCCGCTCATACCGTATAAAGCTCATAATTAAAGACTCGTCTTCCCCCGTTAATGCCTTGGCCAATCTGATTGTTTCCGCCAGCAGTTTAACATCTACAACTGCCCAACCTTTCCAACTACCTTTATATGGCAATGCCCCACGTATGGTATCGAAATTATGGGTTTCTTCATGTAAATGTAGTTGAGCATTAACCTTATCTCCTTGCGCAGTAATCAGTACAGGTACCACTTTTTTATTGGACAGTCTAACTGCACACATAATTGACTCGAGTATTTTCACCGCTGATAGCCAATCAGCTGGCACGATAGACACTGTTTCTTCACTGTTCATATTTAACCATTGACCTATAAAGCTTTTACGACGGTTGTATGTTACATCATATTGTGCGTTGTCATCTTTTAATGGTTGTAAAGTAGCGGCCTCGAGTGGCCCTTCTGGCAAATTTGTGCTATTACGGATTGCAATAAACCTAGCATCGTTGCAGATATATAGCCAGTCTTTTGTACTGTAGACTACTCTTTCCAGATATTTGACCGCCTTTTTATTCACAAGTTTTGGTGCCCATTTATAAAATGCTGCTATATTCGTTTTAATCAGTCCTTTTTATAATAATTTGTTGTATATCCGTCGGCATTTAACAGCAGTCCTGGCGCCCAGTCTATCGGCTGGCCCATGATATCGCAGGCTGCCTTTAATGCATTAGGATCTTCGTGTTCTATGATCACCTCGTCATGCACGTGCATGATAATTTTAAAATCATGCTGGTCAAGCCTGCGCATTGCAACGGCTAAACAATCTCTCGCCGTTGCCTGTACAATGTTTTCAACCAGTTTGCCGCCGTAGGTTTCCAGCCTGCCCCAGTTTTTGCTTGCCTGCTCCATACCTTCATAGGTTATTGCATCCCTGCCCTGGCTGTTTTTTTCGATTCGCGGGCGAATGTAGGATATTATTCTGCCGGATGGTAATTCAATGCGCAGCATTCCTGCTTCATACCTCATTGTCAAATGATGCGTTGGCAGTTTCACAAACATTTTTTCATTGATTGCCTTTTTGGCAGCATTTTCAATATCGTACCAAAACCGGACAATATTTGGACTGGCTTTACGCCATTTTGCCACTATTTCAACCAGTTCATCATCTGAAAGGCCCATCTTATCAGCACCCATCTTTTTAAGTGCACCAACGGAGCCCTGATAGCCAAGTGCCAATTCAGCTATCTTGCCCTTCTGCCGCAACTCGCCATTGACCCCATGCTTCACAACTGGTACTTTAAACATTTGCGTAGCTGATGCGCAGTAAATATCCCCGCCGTCAGCGAATACCTTTAACCGCCATTTCTCATTTGACAGCCATGCTATTACCCTTGCCTCTATTGCCGAGAAATCGGCTACTATAAAGGTACATCCAACCTTTGGTATAAAAGCGGTCCTGATAAGCTGCGACAAGACATCAGGTATATTGTCATAAAGCATTTCCAGCAGCTCACCGTCGATCTTTAAAAGTGTTCTCGCATCGTCCAAATCGGGCATTGAATTACGTGGTAAATTCTGCACCTGCACGAGCCGGCCGGCCCAACGGCCAGTCCGGTTTGCCCCGTAAAACTGTAAAAGTCCATGCACCCGACCATCGTTGCAGCGGGCGATTTCCATAGCCGTATATTTTTTTACGGAGGTTTTTGATAAAAGCATTTTCAAGTCAAGCATTTTTCTGACTGCCGAACTCCGGCATTTTTCTTTTACTTCAGCAATATTATTTTTTGTTATCGATGCCGGGAAAAAACCTTCCTGCTTTTCAATCCAGCGTTTCAGCTGTTCCCCGCTGTTGGGGTTTGCCAAGCCTGATATCCTGACAGCCTCGCTGCTTATCTTTTTGCTAAACTCCGTGTCAGCTTTTATGGCTTTTTCGACTAAGTTAATATCAATCTTTACACCGCGATCATTTATCTGCTGGTCAAGTGCGTATAATTTTTGTTCGGATTTTTTTAATTTAAAGCGTTCCATCTTTTTACGGATAATGCGCTCTGTTTCAACGTCCCGGCGGTTGTACTCTATAAACTGCCGCCAGCGATCCGGCGCATGTTCCGGCATATTTCTAACCCTGCCTCCGTTTGTCTTTGTCGGCCTGCATGGCTTACAAAAGTACTGTATAAGGCTTTTGCCCGTTGACAATTTAGCTTCATCCTCTGATAAATTTAAGACCTTTGAATCTCGTTCTAGGCTTCCCGGCATCCCGAGTGTAAGCGATAATACCATAGTGCAGGCCCACTGTGCAGCGGGTAAAAATGTTGCGCGCTCCAGATAATGACTTAACACTGTGCGCTCAAATTGGGCATTGTAGGCTGTTTTTAAGACAAGCGGATTGTTTAATATTTCGCATAATTCGCCGGGCAACTTATCTTTTGTCATATCTATAACTTCTACCGGATCATCGTTAAAAGCAAAGCCAAATAAAAGTATTTCGCAGTTTTCGGCGTATTTATAACCACCAACTTTTTTAATATCTAAGTCACTGTACGTTTCAATATCTATCGCTAGTGTATCCATGACATCATCCCTAATTTTTAAGCCCGCATATAACACGCGGGCTTTTGCTGTTGTCGATCAAAGTTTAATTTAAAAAGTTGTCTGCCGATTCATCTTCGTCGCTGGTCAAATCCGCAAAATCTTCTTCTGCGGACGCACCACCGGATAATGGTTCACCGTCTTTATATTTCATGATGTTGCCTAAGCCAACGCTTACACCGGAGTTGCCGTTTTTGTTGTAGGCAAAAAAGTTTACCGATACATGGGCATAGCAGCCGGAATAAACCTCGCTCTGGTCCATGACAGGTTCACACTTATGGTCAACAATCTTAGGCGCGTGATCAGGATTGGCTTTGGCATTTAGGTAATAGCAGCCGGCATAGTTTTCATCGTCCGCACGGTCTACATCACCATCCCTGACAGGTAAATCTATGTTTGATGGGATAACACCTTTTTTATTGGCCAGCTTGGATTTACCCTCGATCTTGGCTGCCTCAATGGCTTTCTTGATACGTGCCAGATTGGCTTTATCGTCCTTCGGGATTATAAGTGATACACTGTATTTGAGACTACCGTTCAGGTCTTCTGCCGGTTCCCAAATGTGGGCGTAGGATAAACGGACGTTCTGTAATACTGTTCTGGTTTTTGATGTTTCTTTCATAATATAATTACCTCTTTCATTCCATTAAATTTTTAAAATCAGCTTCGACCGGGTTATACTCCGGCCTTTTATCGGTTGCTGGTACCAAAGCGGGCTTGCCGGCAGGTTTTGTGATAAGGTCTGATAACAAAGTATCAAATTTCTTTTTGGTTAAAAGTTTCTGCATTTCAGTGAGCCCCAGCAGTTCTTTAGGCTTAAATATCTGGTCTGTTTTATAACCGGCAGTTTTCAGCGTGTCAGCGACTTTGCTATCATCGGAGTATACTCGTCTGCTTTTACCTTCAACAATTTTAAAACCGGTCCATTTCTTGCCGTTTAGGGCTTCCCCTAAGGCAAATTCTTTTATTTTTTTAGCGTAGCTAACTAAATGATCAACACGCTCCAGAACTAAAACGATGTCTTCATCGTCCAGCAGGTTCGCCCCTCTAAATTCGAGCTTTGCAATTTCCATGCAGTAGTCTGAGTAGGTTTTACATTTTAAAGCTGCCCGGCAGAATTGGCAGTGATCACCAGCGCATAGCTCACCTTCACCTTTTATTGCCCGCGCCGCTGTCGGCTGTACTACGTCACAGGCCCATTCCAGCAATTCTTTCACTGACTTTTCCTGCTGTGACACGCCACCGTTCCGTGGCTGTACAATAGTCATACGGACAAGGTCAAAATCGTAAAGCATGTTGTATGCGTCAATTGCCCCCAGAGCATAGAGCTGCATCTGTGTGTTGCCTTCTGCGGATACTGGAACACCTTTGCCATATTTTAGGTCAATAATTTCAAGAATTCCGTCTGAGATAATGACGCAATCACCGGTCCCGAATCCCTTTGGTACCCATTTTGAAAAATCCAACTTTTCTTCAATGAAAGCAACTGCCATCGTGTCGGCAGCCTTAGCGGCATTAATCTTTTCAATGCACGCATCCGTATATTCACGGACATAGCCGATCAGATCTTCGCTATAAAATTCTCTGCCTCTTAAAGGAGAGAGCAGCTGGTTTTCTATTAATGGTTCCTTGGATAAATAGTTCGACAAAATCTTTTCTGCTACATAATGTGCGAAGGTACCTTCCCTTGCGGCTTCGCTACTAGTATCGGGAAACTTTGTTTCCAGAAGTGCCGACGGTGGGCAGGCCAGCCACCTTTTACTGCCGGATGCGCTTAATATTGCATGCGCTGGCATCACAACGCCCTCACTTTTTCCAGCACATCCGGCAGCAGGTCTGCCGCTATACCCGACAGTTTTACGGATCCGGTAGACTCAATTATTGCTTTAACTTCACCGTTTTTACCACCTCTTGCCTTTTCAACAGCCAGTTTTTTAAGTTCGGTCCTTAATTCGTCCTCTGATTTTTCAGTGCTGGTTGTTTCTGAAGGTTCTTCTGCCGACGGCGCAGTCTCCGGTTTAACGGCTGCTGGTTTCGCTGCTTTTTTTCTATGCTGTTTAGGCGCTTCTGCCGTTTCTTCTTTTTCGGTAGACTTAGGTGCTTCGACGACAGCTGGCACCGTAATTTTCCCTGCCAAAGCCCCCGCAAGATTATTTATAGCCTGTACAAGTTCAGGTGCACTAATATTTACATTTAATTGCATTTCCATGTGATTTTTATCTCCTTTTGTGGTATTATTTATTTAGAATAAGTTTTTTCTCATACCGCTCATGGATTGCACTCCTGAGCGGCTTTTTTGTGTTCTGCCCTCATGTTCCAGTTTTCGACCACCATTTTAATATCCTGATTTTGCTTTTGCGAGCACCCACAATTCGGGCAAAATATATGCCATGAAGCGTTACCATCATTTATAGAATTAGGACGACTGTCATCCTCAATAAAGGGCCTGCTGCCGCAGAACGGACACGGTTTAAGTTTTTCCATTTATCGCACCCCCAGCACAACAGCCGCGGCCATGATGATACAGATAATAAATATTGCATCGGCTATCAGTACACGGTGACGCATTATTTTTTTAGTTTTTTTGACCGTTTCAGTGATTTTAGCCATGCTTCTATCAGCTCCATTTTTGCCAGCACCCGCAGGTCCTTAGCTCGTATTATTGTTGACCTATACATTATTTATCTTTTCCCCTTTCGTCATAGCCTATGCATTCGTTTTTATAGCCTACTTTCGCCTCTACTGGCTCTTCGGATTTAAGTCCTATCCATATCAGCGTCACGCCGATGCCGAGCGTAAAGCTTGCTATGCACGGTACTAAATCGCTCACTATCTCACCCCTTTCCGCTGTAGCTCTCTTAATTTCCGCCGGCTGCCATTTACGACTGCCGGGCAATTCCGGTCATCAGCACAAACCATAACCGACTGCCCGCTCCATAGCACTAACTGCTGCACATTAGGAGGCTTTAATATTCGCCCGCAGCGCCAACAATGTGGGATCATTTAAACCAACTTCCTTACGCCTTTTTTAAGGCCTCAAAAAAATTAAAATCTTTTGGTTGCTTTAATACGTGTACCTCTTTTATAGGTTCTGGATCTAATTTTTGTGCTTCATACTTGGCAAGTGCTTCATCCGCAATATCCGGGCGAATATAGTATCTTACCTTTTGCTTGAAGCACGGGATTATGCCTTCTATGCAATACTGCTTTACCATTGGGTATGGTAACCCGCAGTGTTTTGCATAACTTAATGCACTCATTGCTTTTTGCATGTTACAGCTCCTTTCTGTGATATAATCGCCTTAGAAAAAGAGGTGATTATTTATGGATAATTTTATTAAACCAGAATGCTTAAGTGATAACATTGAATTAAATACTGAAGGTAAAAAGGTTTATTCTTGTGATTGTTTGAACCTGCCAATTTGTTCTTCATACGGAAAAGTTTTTATTGGGTGCTATGCTGGAGCTTTCAATGGCAATCGTTGTAGTCATGGAGATAAAATGCAAATACGCATTTTAAATAGTATGAATCCGAATGCCATTGTTAAGAACTGCGATTAATATTCCGTAATCTGGTTTCTAGTATTTCTTGTTTTGCTATCTGTAATAATGAGGTTGCTTGAGTAATTGTAAGTTCTTCGTCATTAAGAACTAAAAATAATTTCTTAACAATCTCATTTTCTTTTTGTTGTATATCCTTTTTTATAATTGTTTTGTTTATTTCACTGTCGGCATTTAGCAATTTAGTATGAAGTTCTGATAATGTTAGTTTTTCCATATTAAATTTTTTTAAATGTTCCCCTTCACAAGCTATTAAATTTGAAAACGCTTTTTCAAATAGTGTGTATTGAACTCTTAATGAATTATCTAGCTTTTGGCATGGTAGCCTTAATTCATTAGTCATCTGAGATTTGTGGTTTAATAGAATGCTCAATCTATTTTGTATTCGATAATTAAGCGCCATTTCAGAATCCTCATTAGTTTGAGGGTTCTTTTTAATTGTCTCCATTTTTCTCACCTTCCTCCTAAATTTCACGATTGGCTTGATTTTATTTCTTATTAACTTTAAGCTAACTTTCTAGGCAAAAAAATATAATTAGCACTAATCTTATATAATCTGCACAATGCATCAAAATTTGCCATATCAATTGGGGTTTTGCCGTTCTCCCAATTTACTATAGTCTGCTTATTTTTACATAAATGCAGTGCAACATCTTTTTGCGTTAAATTAGCGTTTACACGGGCGGCTCTCAATGATATTTGCATTTATTATTCATCTCCTTCACTACTATTAGTATAAATTAGCTTTAAGCTTATGTCAATACTAAAAGCTAATTTTTTTATGTTTTTGTATTGTAAATATTAGCTTTAAGCTTTATAATATAGTCAATAGAAAAAAGAAAGCGTGGAAATTATGGAAGAAAACGATAATCTTCGACAAAACTTTAAAAATAATCTTAATCGTATTTTTGATTCAAAAGAAACAACTCAAAGAGAATTAGCAGAATATATGGGTGTCAGCGCAGCAACGGTAAATGATTGGCTAAAAGGTAAAAAGCTTCCTAGAATGGATAAATTCGATAAATTATGTACGTATTTTAATATTAAAAGAACAGATTTATTATCTATAAAGCTTAGCAATCAACCTACTATTCCTTCTGCATCTAATATTCGACCTATTGAATTAACAAAATTGCCAATAATTGGGAAAATAGCTGCGGGAAAACCTATTCTGGCACAGGAAAGTATAGAAGGCTACGCAAATATGGCTGACGGAATTCATGCCGATTTTTGTTTGCAAGTACAAGGCGATAGCATGATAAACGCCAGAATATATAATGGCGATATAGTTTTTATAAAACAACAACCGGAAGTTGAAGATGGAGAAATAGCTGCAGTTCTGATTGATGATAGCGCCACTTTAAAACGTTTTTATCATAATAACAGCACCGTAACATTAATGCCGGAAAATCCTAAATACAAACCTATTATATGTACGAAAGATAATTGCACGGAATTTAAGATTTTAGGTAAAGCAGTAGCGTTTCAGTCAATGGTAAGATGAGCTTTTTCAAAGGAATTTATAAAAGTTTTATAGAAATATTACATATTTCAAAAATTGAGAGGGTGGAAATATGTATAAGAATCAGCGTCCCCTAGTTGTTATTATTTTTGCAATATTTGCATGTGCTCTTGGCGTTATATGGCTATTTTCAGAAAGTAATGCTCCTAAACCATTTGAAAATAATTACATAGCTCAACAAAAAAGGATTCAAGCCGAACAAGATAAAGAACAAAACCGGCAGACAAATAATATAGCCGATAAAAAGGCTAAAGATGAAAAAGCAACTGCACAAAAATATTATACTGATTATCATGGAAAACTAAATGAAATGTTAGATGGGTTTAATAATCTATTTAGCAATAATGGATATTCTCCTGTGTATACAGGAGTAAATTACGATCCTGCTGCATCTACATTAATAGTAACTGTAAATGATAATTGGCAATACTTATCCAAAGATGCAAAACTGGGTTTTATAAAGGCTTCATTTGTGTCATGGTCTACAATGGCGCATTCGCGTGAAATTGATTTAAAACTAGATTCGTTTCACCTTTCAATCATACATGAATTATCAGGTAATGAAGTTGCAAGCTGGGGACATATTATGGGGCCTAATATAGATGATTAAAATATATCTGATGAAAGAAAGTGAGTTAATTATGCTGATGCTTCTTACTACGGCTTTAATTCTTGGAATCATACCCGCAACAATAGCACATCAAAAGGGGAGAGATTTTGTTGCATGGTATATTTACGGTGTGTTGCTTTTCATAATAGCATTAATACATTCGTTAGTTATTCCTAAATCTCCAAAGCAAATAAAAGAAGATTTTGAAAAGCAGGGTTATACCGAATGCCCATACTGTAAGGAATATGTAAAACCGGGTGCGACAGTTTGTCCGCATTGTCAACGCGATATAAAATAGAAAAAAGCTGCCCAGTGCTGTAGCACCAGACCGCCATGGAGGGTAATAAATAGCAATTTACTATAAAAATTTAATATGTACACTTCTTCCTATTGTTGTTATAATTAAGAAAAAAGGGGGCAATCATTATGGAAAAGAAAATCAACGTATCAATTAATGTTGATGCCATTAAAGTTCAATATGATAAGCATGCTGCCAAATGTAAAGAGATTGCCAAGGAGGTAAACAAATGGGGCAAGAAGACGGAACCGACGCTGACTTTCCTGAAAAATCTTCGCTAATTGATTTTCTCTATGTTGATAAAGAACGGATAGATTCTTTAATATCACAGATACGCAATGGAACCCTGAGAAGTGTAACCAAAACTATTGGTACTTCTGAGGGTTCTTCTACATCCGCAAAACTTAATACAGGTATTATGAACGGCTCATATGAAAACGACAATAAAGACAATAGCAGTGCAGCAGAGCGGTATGACCCGTATCATAGCCAATTAATAAATCTGCTTAATGATTTAAACCTTACATCTTTATCAAAACTACCTTTTCCATGTGCAGGAGATTTAGCTTTAATTCATTCACCAATCACTATTCGTGATATCGCCAGCATGAAAGCTATACTACCTGCAATTATAAAAAATCAGTCGGCATTAGGCATTAAATTCAATAAAAATGCTCAGGATATTTTTAAGTTAATGAATGGTATGATACAGCAGATGCCGGATTCCATTTCTCTATCTATAAATTTCAAAGAAGAAATTATAAATGGGACATTAAAAGAAAATGGATTATCTATAAGGCAAGATGATCTCATGAGGACTTACGGTGTAAATCTGCCAGATAATTGGTTTACGCTTGGTATTCTTGATTGTTCTGTTTCTGCTAAAGCGGACCCCACACAAGTCGAATCAATTGAAAATGCTATTGATGTTTACGCTTCTGCCATGAGTACTTTATATTCAAAATCGTTATATAAAATTGTTCCAATTCTGATTTTCAGAGAAATTAAATACTAAAATAAAAAAGCCGCCCGGTGCTGTAACACCAAAACGGCTCATGGCTGATTACTCAACCAAATTGCAATTAAATTATATCAGTAATCAGCTTTCTTTTCAAACGAATAGGAGGCTATTTTTTATGTCTACTAATAAAAAAATTCGTAAACGTGGGGAGGGATCTATAGCATACGAAAAATCCCGTAAAAAGTACAGAGTAGCTTTTTTTGATAATGAGGGAAATAGGCACTATCAAAGGTTTGACAACGAAGCAGACGCAGCGGCTTTTCTGGTTGCACAGCGTAATGACATAAACAATAATAATTTTGTTGCACCGTCTGATGCGTTATTCGGGCGTTGGGCACTCGATTGGCTGAAAACCTACAAAAAGGACTCTGTAAGGCCAAGTACGTATGACTATTATAAATTCCTTGTTGGCTATTTAAAACCGCTTGCAGGCTTAAAATTACAGGAAGTTACTCCGCTCAACGTGCAGCAGCTGTACAAGGAGCTGCTTAAAAAGGTTTCAGCAAATACTACGCACAAGGTACATTCAACACTTGTCGGTATATTTTCAAAAGCGTACAGATTAGGCCTGATCAGGAAAAATATCATGGACAGTGTGGATGCCCCGCATTTCGAGAAAAAAGACATCCAGATATTTACCAAAGCCGAGATAGCAAAAATACTGCAAACCTGCGCCAGCCACCCGATACTGAAGAAAAAATATGCTGCTGTGCTTTTAGCCGCGACAACGGGAATGCGCAAAGGCGAAGTATTGGGATTAAGGCGTTGTGACGTTTTCCCCAGGACCAAGCAGATATTTATCCGTAAAATATTGGTACGTGCCGGCGGTGATCTGATAATGGGCAACCCAAAAACAAAGGCATCTGTCCGGAAATTAATTGTCTATGACCAGACAATGATAGAGCTGCAAAAGCTGCTTGACCGGCTACCTAAAAATGATGAGCAGCTATGTTTTGTAAGTGCCCGTAACAATCCCATTGAACCGACTGCATTTGATAAGTTCTGGCATAGTGTGCTGCGTGATGCTGGTATAGGGTATAAGAAGTTTCACACGTTAAGGCATACTTATGCAACAAACCTACTAGCGGCAGGCGAACCTATCATTGAAGTGTCCCGCAGACTTGGGCACAGTAAGGTTAGCCATACACTCGAATTATATGGTCACGCGATACCGGACTATGATCGAACATTAGTTGAAAATACTAAAAATCTTTATCAGCTGCCTATAAGAAGATACGGTTAAGAAAACTTAATTGTTGAAAAAAAGTGGGCACACTTTGGGCACAGTTAACTTTTCTTAACTCCTGCAAACCCTTATAAATAAAGACTTTCCAAAATGCAATTTTTTCGAGGTAAAAATCCTGCAACCCCACTAAATAAAGGCTTCGAAAGGTATTTTTTAAGTTGCTTCACATTCAAGAGGTCACTGGTTCGAAACCAGTATATCCCACCAGGAAAATTCAAGGATTTGCAGTGATTGCTGCAAATCCTTTTTAAGTAAAATGCAGCAACGTATAGCAATACGGTAATAAAAAATCGTGAGGGCCGTTATTTGGCTTTCACGATTTTTGGTTTAGGTGGAATATTTTCAGAGTGATTAAGAGCTGCTGGAGCGGTGGCTGTATACGTCCAGAAGCATACGGGCACTGTTGTGTCCCATCCGGTACTGGGCATCTTTCAATGCAAGAGGTTACTGGTTCGAAACCAGGACATCCCACCAAGGGAAAATGTAGGTCATATGAAAATTGATAAGCTTAGTGTGGCCTTTTGTTTTGTCAATATTGTTATAGTATTCTTTGTACCATGATAATTTATAATGGATAGGGAGGCATCTTGGTACCATGCTGGGAAAAATGATTGCCGACGCAAGATTAGAAGATGGCGATATTCAGAATATGAATTTTGAATATGAAGCTTTCACAAATGCCGATTTTTCAAAAATAGAATTTGAATCAGTACAATTTGTTAAATGTCAATTTATTAATTGCAATTTTTCAAAAGACAGCTTTTATAATGTGGTTTTTGAAAATTGTGTTCTTTCAAATTGTATTTTTACAGAAAGCTACTGGAAAAAATCCCAATTTTTAGAATGCAAGGGAGACGGAAGTAATTTCAGCAAGAGCTGTTTTAAAGAAATGATCTTCTTGAATAGCTCGTTATGTTATGTAAACGCTGCCAATACAGTATGGAAGGAATGTACTATAGATAACAGCAATTTTAAAGAATCTTTTTTTTCTGAGGTAAAATTTCAAAGAAGTAAATTTAGAGCGGCTAATTTTCAGTGTGTGGATTTCTTTGAAACATCACTTAAAGGAATAGATTTATCAGATTGTATCATTGAGGGGATAATGGTATCCGAAACATTCGACGAACTTAAAGGTGTAAAAATCAATGCGGTGCAAGCTGCTGGCCTAGCACAAATGTTGGGGGTCAAAATTGTTTGAACAAATTATTGCAGCGATGTTTCCTTTTATCAAAACCAGACTACATAAGACTTTATCAATTTTATACGAAAGTAATGATTTTGCTAATACAAAAATTTATTGTGCTTCAAATGTAATTTCTCATTCCCTGTTATTGTTTTTTTATAGATTGTACAAAGAGAATAAAATTGCAAAGTTTACGTGAGACTTTATCTGTGCTAGAATAAACTGAATTAATATAATTAAAAATTTCCTCCAAACGTGTAAATGCACTAAAAATCGATCATAGGGGTGTTAAGGATGAAAAGAATTTTTGTATTGGCGATGATGTTTTTTTCTTTATTTACGTTAACTGCATTTGCAGCTGATGTCCAACAAAAAGGGCAATCGGACCTTTTACAGCGGTCAACGGGGAAAATTGGTGTGATAATTATAGGTAATGCAGATGTCAAAACATCGGATTTTTTTGATATTATTTCTGAGGCAATGGTACAGTCTCCGACCGATATAAAAAAATATACCGTCGATGTAGGGACAAATGTTCAAACTGAATATCAAAACTATTGGTTGGACAAAGGGTTTCTTGACGAACAACCACTTACTAAAGATATTATTTTAGATTTTGTGAAATATAGTGGATATGATAAAGTGTTATTTATCATTGTAAAAGATCCGGTGATCGAAAAAACGGAACGGGGCTCAGGTTCTTGGGGTAAGGAAACGGTCAGGCGTGCATCCGTTGAAGTCAAAGCGTATTTGGCTGATGGGGATGCTGTTATAAAAAGCATAGATGTTACTAAGGAAAATAACTCATCGACCAGTGATTTAAGAGCAAAACGCGGTGCATTCAAAAAAAATATGGAAGAAATTATGGCGAATATCAAGGACTCTTTATAAAAAATGAAGCAGTGATGCAGAATTGGCAATACTGCCTGAAAATTGATAAAAAATAATTTCTTTTTCCTGATAAATGTTTAAGCGTTATATTTTGTTTATTTTTTATGTAATGAATGAATTCAGCGTGTATATTTTTAAATGAGGAGTGTTTTATGTCTAGGAAGATTATCACGCTGGCAATATGCATAATTATTCTTTTCCTGGGGATTTTATATATGTTTTATCCCCAAATATATACAGGTATTGAAAAAAAACCGGAAAATATAATTGATGAAGCTGAAGGAAAACCCTTTTACGTCTGGCAGACTATTCCGCCTGATGCGCCGCACGGCAGGACTATTTCATGGCTTGGCAGGAAAAATGATACGGGGCTGCTGGAGCTTTCGTATGCAGAACACTGTGATGTAAGCTATGAAGCAACTGTTTCTTCCTTTGACGAAGCTACATCAGTATATACGGTGAAGCTTCGCTCGCTTGATCCCAACACAGCTTACAGGTATCGTGTGAGTTCGGGTGCCGGATTTTCTGATTGGTATGCTTTTTCTACTCCTGATGAAAATAAATTGACGTTGTCGGCCATTATTTTCGGTGATTCACAATCTGCTGATTATTCTGTGTGGGAAAAAACAGCCAACGAAGCATATGCGAAAAATGCGGATATAGATTTCTTTATAAATATGGGCGATTTGGTCGATAATGGTATGGACTTATCGCAATGGCGGGCATGGCTCGGTGGTATAGCCAAATTTTCTAATGCAATACCTGTCGCTCCTGTTATGGGAAATCATGAAACATATGATCTTGATTGGAAACCGGTTGGACCAAAAATTTTCCAGCTCCTTTTTGATGTTCCTGAAAACAGTTCATACGGCATCCAAAAACATGCCTATTCTTTTGATTACGGGCCAGTGCATTTTGTGGTACTGGATACACAGCTTGAGGAGCAGCAGGCGGCACTGCCTAATCTTTTTAAGGAACAGGCAGAATGGCTGGATAAAGATTTAGCCATGTCGAATCTGCCGTGGAAAATAGTGCTGATGCACAGGCAACCGTGGAAAATCCCTCTTGACGGTTCCTTGAATAATATCGGTGAAACATTTTTGCCTATAATAAGCAGACATGGTGTTGACGCAGTGTTCAGTGCGCATATACATTCTTATTCACGTACTGAGCCTTTAAGCTTTGGCGGCAGCCCAGCAGTCTATGTCTCTACGGGCAGGAGCGGTGATCAGGCATGGAAAAATTCTCCGCAAAAAAGCACTGACGAAGAATTTTTTAATCCTGTTTCTGAGCCAATGTATCTGAAACTGGATGCTGATATGCATAAATTTGCGGTAAAAGCGTATAAACAGGATGGCAGCATTATTGATGAATGGCAGCTGCAAAAATAAAAATCGATAAAAGTGTTGACAAATCTTTCTTAGCTTAGTATAATATCATAGTCGGCTTGATGAGCGGCACTTAAATGGTTCACTAGCTCAGTTGGCAGAGCACCTGACTTTTAATCAGGGTGTCCCGAGTTCGAATCTCGGGTGAGCCACCATTTGGTTATAGAGCCTTCTTCCCATGGAAGAAGGCTTTTTTTGTCTGCATGAAAAAATAATCTGGTGTGAAGCTTTTTGCAATGATAAAAGCTGATTTCGGAGGCAGCCAGGTATATACCATGATTGCTTTAGAGAGTCGTTAAAATAAATTCTCCCATACCGTTGATGCGATAATCTCCCATGGAAGCTGGGATAAATACACTGTCTCCTTTTTTTAATATTAAACTTTCGTTGGGTGCATCAAGGCATAGTTCACCGTTCAGTACAAGCAAAGAATGGAAGGATTCATTGTCTGCGCAGAGTGTGCAGTTGCCGGCAATAGTAAAAAGATATACTGTAAATAAAGAGCATTGGGATAATAGTTTTATTTTATAGTCAGAAAAAATGCTTATGGAGCCAATTGCGCCTTTTTTCTGTGCCGGCGGATGCAGATCGGTTACCGTCAGGGCTTTTGCTATATGCAGTTCTCGTGGATTGCCGTCCTTGCCTTTTCTGCCATAGTCATAAACACGATATGTTGTATTGGAATTTTGTTGTATTTCAGCTATGAGTATACCTTTGCCGATGGCATGCAGTGTGCCGGAGGAAATGAAGAATACATCGCCCTTTTTTACAGAAACCTGATTGCATATATCAAGCAAGGTATTATCAGTTATACGTTTTTCAAATTCATCCCGGCTTATTTTATTTTTAAAGCCATAAATCAATTTTGCACCGGGTTCGGCATCGACTATGTACCACATTTCGGTTTTGCCGGGTTCGCCTTCTACTGCTTGAGCATAGTCATCATTTGGATGTACCTGTACGGATAGATTATCATGGGCATCTATTAATTTTATAAGCAAGGGAAAGTAATCAAGACTGGCTGCTTTTGTGCCTATGATTTTTTTGCCCAAATGGGAAATGCATTCAGGCAGGGTTTGTCCTTTGAAGATACCATTTTCAATAATGTTTAAGCCGGCCTGGTGACATGACAATTCCCAACTTTCCGCAATCGTTGGCAAATCTGTTTCTTTTCCATACTCGTTTTTCAGTCTGGTTCCGCCCCAAATGTAATCTTTAAGGGGAGCTTTTAATTTTAATGGATATAGCATATAATTCACCTCTGGTTTATTATAGCACAGTATATCTGAGTAGCGATATTGCCTGATTTTATCAGGAACAATTATATTGTGCATCAGGAGAGAATAGTATGATTTTTTGTCCCCTTTTCATATTTTAAAGGAATTATGAAAAATACTATTTATATTTTTTCCTAAAATGAGGATAAGAAGTTTTTTTTGTATATATAAACGATATAACCCTAAAATTTTTTCTTGACTAGTGTATACTTGCAAACTATAATATATTTATTGCAATAAGAATGGCAGTTAATGCTCTTTTTTATACGAGATAGAGATCTGGGTTCAACTGAGCTGATTGCAGTGTAAGCGGTCGTCGTATAATCAAGTTCATACCTGGGGAAAGATGCTTTTAAAAATCTAAGTAAGGTATCTTAATAGGAGGAGTTTCATGGAATTAAGGGGAAAGCGTTTAAAAATTGTCGGTACGCTTCTTGGTGTGACAATGATGTCAGCAGTTCTTTCCGGCTGTGGCGGACAAAAGAATGCAGATGATGCCAATACCATCAAAATCGGAGCGAATTTCGAGCTTACCGGGAATGCCGCAAATTATGGTTCAGCTGCTTTGGACGGCTTGAGATTGGCAGTTAAGGAAGTAAATGATGCAGGCGGAATCGACGGAAAGAAAATTGAGCTTGAAGAAGTAGACAGCAAATCGGAAGCATCAGAGTCAGCTAATGCGACAACAAAGTTGGTTACGGATAAGGTTTCAGCTATTGTCGGACCGGCTACTACCGGTGATGTTTTAGCTTCATCGCCAATCGTGACAGACAGCAAGATTCCTCTTATCGCACCGGCAGCTACCAGCCCGAAGGTAACTGTAGATGATAATGGCAAGGTTAAGCCCTTTGTTTTTCGCAGCTGCTTTATTGATCCGCAGCAGGGAGAAGTAATGTCTACCTTTGCAGTTAAAACACTACATGCAAAAACAGCGGTTATTTATGTTGATTCAAGCACGGATTATTCAAAAAGTCTGGGAAAGGTATTCAGAGAAAAATTTGAAGCATCAGGCGGGCAGATCGTCGACGAAGAAGCTTTTGTCCAGAAGGATCAGGATTTTAAGACAACACTCACAAAAATAAAAGCAGCCAACCCGGATATAATTTTTATTCCTGCTTATTATGAAGAAGTCGGCAAAATAGTAAAACAGGCGCGTGAACTGGGAATAACAGCACCTTTACTTGGTACGGACGGCTGGGATGATACAAAGGTTATAGATATAGCGGGCAAAGATCCGCTGAACAATACATTTTACAGTACACATTATTCCGATCAGGATAAAGATGTGCAGAATTTTATAAAAATGTTTGAAAAAGAAAATAACGGCAAGGAACCTAATGTTTTTGCAGCCTTGGGATATGATGCCGGAAAAATGCTGATTGAAGCCATTAAACAGGCTAAGAGCAGCGATCCGCAAAAAATACGTGATGCATTGGAAAATCTGAAGGATATTCAGGTAGGAACTGGTGTTATCAGTATAAATAAGGATCATAATCCTATAAAATCTGCCGTAATAATTGAAATGAAAGATGGCAATAAAGTTATGCGGGAAAAGATAGCCCCGGAAAATTGATCAGGGGGACGGTCAATTTCGGTCGGTTCGGCTGGAATTGACTGAAGGATTGGCAGATATCAGACTGATATTGACAATAATATAATCTGTAACATATAATATCAAATATAACTGATCGTATGTTTATAATAGTTGATATGTGCTCAACGGTGAGCTGCTTAGGTTGAAGCACTGGTTGGCATCGGAACCTTTAGCTGGTCGGCTGAAGGTTTTATTTTTGTCTATAATTAGGAGCCAGCCAAATAGTGGTACATGGTCAAAGTGTTTTTTAACGAGAATTATAAGTGCACGGGACAGTGCAGTGTTGCAATTCTCATTTATTTAACTTTTGATTATAGTATTATGTATTTATTAAAAAAATAAAATGTAATGGGGGCTTTCTGATGGGGATTATGGATCAGTTCCTGCAGCAGCTGATCAATGGAATATCGCTGGGGAGTATTTATGCGCTGATTGCTTTAGGATATACCATGGTATATGGCATTATCAAACTTATAAACTTTGCGCATGGCGATATCTATATGGTTGGTGCGTATATCGGCTTTTTTTGCATAACTATAATGAATTGGCCGGTTTTGCCTGCTTTGCTTGTATCAATGCTTCTGACAGGAATATTGGGGATGCTTATAGAAAGGTTTGCATATAGACCGCTGCGTTCAGCACCACGTATATCTGTATTGATAACAGCGATTGGTGTATCATTTTTTCTTGAGTATACAATGATGTATTTTGTTACGCCGCAGCCGAGGACTTTTCCCAGTCTTCTGGATGATGCTGCTTATCATATAGGACCGTTTATTATTAATAATCAGCAGATAATGATTTTTGCCATAACAATAATTCTTATGGCTATTTTGACCTATATAGTCCAGTATACGAAAGTGGGAAAGGCTATGCGTGCTGTTTCCTTTGATACTGAGACGGCGCAGTTGATGGGGATAAACTCTAACAGGATTATTTCAGTAACGTTCGGGATAGGTTCGGCCCTGGCTGCCGCTGCGGGAGTATTGGTGGGGATTTATTACAATTCCATTGATCCTCTCATGGGAATAATGCCGGGCCTTAAGGCTTTTGTTGCAGCTGTTCTTGGCGGCATAGGCATCTTACCGGGAGCTGCTGCCGGCGGTATTATTCTGGGCATTATAGAAGCACTGGTAAGCGGTTTTATTTCTTCTACTTTTCGTGATGCGGCAGCTTTTGCCATATTGATATTGGTTTTACTTTTTAAACCGTCAGGTCTCTTGGGCAAAAATACTAACGAGAAAGTGTAGGTGTGATAAATGAGTTCATTGCGTAAAACAGATCTTAAGGCAATAGTTATCAGCCTAATTGTCTTTGCAGTATTGCAGGGATTGATCTCTTCTGAAGCCTTGGATCCTTTTTGGCAGCTTAATATAATTGTAATCTGTATAAATATAATTATGTCTGTAAGTCTTAATCTTATAAATGGCTATACAGGCCAATTTTCTTTGGGGCATGCAGGCTTTATGGCTATAGGAGCTTATACGGGAGCTGTTTTGTCGGTTAATTTTCATATGCCTTTTATTGTCGGTTTAATTACGGCATTTGTAACGGCGGCTATCATAGGCTGCCTTATCGGTCTGCCGACGATGAGACTCAGCGGTGACTATCTTGCTATAGCTACATTAGGACTGGGCGAAATAATTCGTATCGTTATAATGAATGTCAATTACGTGGGCGGAGCGGCCGGTTTTATGGGAATTCCCAAATCTACAAATTTTGCATGGGCGTTTTTTGTAATGCTGTTTGTAGTATTTTTTATAAAAAATTATGTGAATTCATCGTTTGGCCGTGCCTGTGTGGCAATTCGCGAAAACGAAATAGCTGCGGAGGCTATGGGTGTGAATACGACAAAGTACAAAGTGCTTGCTTTTACCGTAGGAGCAGGCTTTGCCGGAGTGGCAGGATGTCTCTTTGCTCATACTTTCTATATAGTGCATCCGTCGTCCTTTACTTTTTTATCATCATTTAACTATCTGATAATGGTGGTTATGGGCGGCATGGGTTCTATTACCGGCTCCATAGCAGGAGCATTTATTCTTACTACTATCTCGGCGCTGCTTTCCGATTGGCCTGAACTGCGAATGAGCATATATGCCGTTGTCCTTATTGCGCTCATGTTTTATCGTCCGCAGGGGTTGTTCGGCAATATCGAAATTACGAGTTTGCCCATTTTTAAACGTTTTAAAGGGGGAAAATGAGTATGAGCATATTGTTGGAGGCAAAGAACATATCAAAATTGTTCGGCGGGTTAAAAGCTGTCAGCAATTTTAATATGACTATAAATAAAGGCGAATTAGTGGGACTTATCGGTCCGAACGGAGCAGGAAAGACGACGGCATTTAATCTTTTTACGGGAGTTTATCAGCCAACCTCAGGGACTCTTTCTTTAGACGGAAGGAGTTTGCTGGGGATGAAACCATCCCAGATCACACAGAGAGGACTTGCCAGAACCTTTCAAAATATACGTCTGTTTTCTGAGCTGAGTGTTTTGGATAATGTAAAAATTGCCTATCATACTCATTTGAATTATAATTTGCTGGAAGCTGCGTTTCGTTTTGGCCGTTACATCAAACAGGAACGTCAGATTGAAGAAACCGGGCGGGAACTGCTGAAAATATTTAAGCTGGAAGATAAGGCCGACGAAATAGCAAAAAATCTGCCCTATGGTGCACAGCGCCGTCTGGAAATAGCGCGCGCGTTGGCTACACATCCGCAGCTTTTGCTTTTGGATGAACCTGCGGCCGGAATGAATCCGCAGGAAACAAACGAGCTTATGGACATGATCAGCTGGATAAGAAAAGAATATGCTCTTTCCATCTTGCTTATCGAACATGATATGAGTCTCGTAATGGGAATCTGTGAACGTATATATGTGCTGGAATATGGTTCTATTATAGCCCAGGGAGTGCCTGATGAGATTAAGAAAAATCCGGAGGTTATCCGTGCTTATCTTGGTGAGGAGGCTTAATAATGGCTATAATGTTGAAACTGGATGATATAAATGTTTTTTATGGTGCTATTCATGCAATCAAAGGAATAAGCCTTGAGGTGGACCAAGGTGAGATAGTCACGCTTATTGGCGCTAATGGTGCAGGCAAGTCTACCACTCTGCGCACTGTTTCCGGGCTGCTTAAACCTAAAACAGGAACAATATCGTTTGAAGATAAGACGATAAGCGGGCAGCCGGCACATAAAATTGTCGAATATGGAATATCTCAGGTACCGGAAGGCCGCCGTATTTTTGCCAATATGACAGTTATGGAAAATCTTGAACTAGGAGCTTATATCAGAACAGATAAGAATGGCATAAAAAGCGATCTGGAAAGAGTATTCAAACATTTTCCCCGTCTTGCCGAACGCAAGAAACAAGAGGCAGGCACGCTGTCAGGCGGTGAACAGCAAATGCTTGCGATGGGACGTGCTCTTATGAGCAGTCCGCGTCTTCTTCTGCTTGATGAACCATCTATGGGATTGGCGCCTCTCTTGATAAAAGAAATTTTTGAGATAATAAAGGATATAAATAAAGCAGGAACAACTATTCTTCTTGTAGAACAGAATGCTAATATGGCGTTATCAATAGCTAATCGTGCCTATGTTTTGGAAACCGGAAAAATCACGCTCAGCGGCGATGCTAAAGAGCTGTCTGCCAGCGAGGACGTGCGTAAGGCATATCTTGGCGGATAATGGCTGTTAATGAAAGGAGTCTGATAATGTGTTTGTATCAAGTTATATGACAAGAAACCCAATTACTGTTTCAGCGGATACTCCTGTGGATGAGGCTGCGGGACTCATGAAAATGAATCATTTTCGCCGTTTGCCTGTTATGAAAGACGGCAAAGTAGTAGGTATTATAAGTGATCGTGACATTTCACGCATAGCTCCTTCCCCTGCGACTACCTTGGCTAAGTATGAAATAAATTCGCTACTGGCAAAAATGCCGGTCAGCGATGTAATGTCTGCTCCGATAGTTTGTGTTTCTGATGAAGCAACTGTTGAAGAAGCAGCGCTGCTGATGTGCAATAATAAAATAGGCGGTATGCCGGTAGTGAGCAGTGTTGGGGTGTTGGTAGGCATAATAACTGAAACGGATATTTTCCGTGTATTGGTAAAGGTAATGGGGCTGGCCAGCGGTAAAATGCGTGTTACTCTTGATTTTAAGGATAAAATCGGTGCGACCAAAGAGATTGCCGATGTATTTGCAAAGCACCAGCTGAATATTGACAGTTTTGTTTCTTTTAACACACCTAATGGTGATTCTGAGGCAATTATTCGCGGAACTTTTCCGGATTTGAATGAAATCACAGTTGATCTTCAAAAACTAGGTTATAAAGTTTCTCATATAACTAAAATCGGTATGCTGTAAAGCCGTAACCTTTACTTTTGGTATGTTGTATGCTACTATAATGTAAATAAATTAATCTGCGGTTTTCCGCAGATTAATTTTTTGTGCTTATTATAAATTGTATTTGAATGAGAGGTAAAATAATGGATACGGCTGCACATGGTGTTTTGAAACGGCGTACAGCATATTTGTCAGTGATATCGAATACAATACTAGTCGTACTGAAACTTTGTGTGGGCCTATATGTCGGCGCAATGAGCTTGATCTCAGAGGCAATGCATTCAGGTGTCGACCTTATTGCCGCTATGATTGCTTTTTGGGCAGTCAGAAAGGCAATGATACCGCCTGATCAAAAATATGACTATGGCTATGGTAAATATGAAAATTTATCTTCGGCAATCGAGGCAGTGCTTATAGTTCTGGCCGCTGTAATGATAATTTATGAAACTTTCGATAAATTCCGTTCTAATCCGCAGATACAGGATATTGAATATGGCATCGCGATAATGTTTGTTTCTATAATCATCAACTTACTAGTTTCGCGCAGATTGATTTCCGTCGCAAGGAAAACTGATTCACAGGCACTCGAAGCTGACGGACTGCATTTGCAGTCTGATGTTTGGACTTCGGTGGGAGTGCTGATAGGGCTTTGTGGTATACATATTCTGGGATGGTATTGGCTTGATCCGGTAGTGGCAATAGCAGTAGCGATGATAATCTTTCGGGCAGGTTATAAAATGATCGTTAAGAGTACGCGGGATCTGACAGATGCGAGCTTGTCAGCCGAATATGAAAAAAAGATATCGAATATATTTATGAAATATGAAGCTGTATTGGGATATCATAATTTACGTACACGTTCATCCGGTGCATATAAAATGATAGATGCACATATAAATTTTGACTGCGGCATGAGTTTAGGCGATGTGCATAAAGTCTGTGATGCCATTGAAATGGACATTAAAAAAACTATGGGAGCGACCGTAGATGTTGTAATACATCCCGAACCTGTCGAACGAGTTTCCAGAACTACATGCAAATTAAATTTGGATAACAACATAAGTAATAAAGGTGAAAAAAATGAATAAGATTGACTATCAAAAAGGTGATATTGTCAAAATGAAAAAAAAGCATCCCTGCGGCAGCGACACTTGGGAAATATTGCGGGTGGGAATGGATTTTGGTATAAAATGCTGTGGCTGTGGACATTATGTTATGATGCCGCGTCCAAAATTTGAAAAAATGGCGAAAGATATTGTGAAAAAAACGAACGAATAAAAAAATATTGAAATTTGATTTGCCATGTGTTATAATTTTATTGCTTTTTAACGATGGAGAGGTGTCCGAGTGGTCGAAGGTGATTGACTCGAAATCAATTGTACCGCAAGGTACCGTGGGTTCGAATCCCACCCTCTCTGCCATAGTAAATTCAAGGCTTTGCGAAATTCGCAAGGCCTTTTTCTTATGGAGAAAATGGTTAAAATTTTATGGAAATTTTTACTGACAGCGGTAATTTTGTCAGAAGTAGTTTGAAAAAGATAGCACTAGATTTGCTGGTCTGAGTATATTGCATACGTTATAATAATAAGCAAATAAACGTTTATTTTATAGGAGAAGCAGGCATGGCTGACAAAGAAAAATCAGCGGTGAATATCAGTATATTTATGGGAATTGAGTCTGTTGATATAATGGCGGCTGTTGCTAAAGCCGGAAATTATTTGGCAGCCGGTGGTTTTGTGGAACAGGAATATGTTGCCAGTATGATACGGCGTGAAAAATTGCGCAGCACTTATATAGGCAGAGGGATTGCGATATCTCACGGGATGCCTGGATCAGAGATATTTATTCAAAAGACGGGTATTTGCGTCCTGCAGTTTCCAAAAGGATTGCAATATGGGGGAGGTATGGTTTATTTGCTTATAGGTCTGGCAATAAATCCTGAAGAAGATGATGTGTTTTTCTCGAAATTATCAGATATATTGGAAGATAAAGTGTTATTAAATAAATTATTTGTCACTGAGGATAAAAAATTTTTTCACGATGTCTTCAATCAAAATTGAGAAAGAAGATGAATCAATGGAAAATGTGGTAAATACAATGCAGAAATCATCTATAGTGAAGATAAGGATACAAAAGTTCGGCCGTTTTTTGGCAGGCATGGTAATACCTAATATTTCAGCATTTATAGCATTCGGGCTGGTTACTTCTCTGTTTATACCCACGGGATGGTATCCAAATGAGAAACTGGCAGAATTAGTTGGACCTCTGGTGAAAACACTGCTGCCCTTGCTGATCGGTTATACAGGCGGACGGATCGTGAACGGTGAACGCGGTGCCGTGGTGGGAGTTCTGGCAACACTGGGACTGGTAGTAGGTGCACAGATTCCCATGTTCATGGGAGCAATGGTGATGGGGCCGCTTGGTGGTTATCTAATCAAAAAATTTGATGATATTGTCGACGGCAGGGTAAAATCCGGTTTTGAAATGATTGTCAACAATTTCTCCGCCGGAATTTTAGGCGGTATTTTAATGATTTTTTCTTTTCTGGTAATCGGACCGATTGTACAGAATATAAATATAGTCATATCGGGAATAATGCAGCAATTCATACAAGCCAACCTGCTGCCCCTATCGGCAATTCTGATAGAGCCGGCAAAAGTTCTATTTTTGAATAATGCCATAGATCACGGTATTTTGGGTCCGCTGGGAATTCAGCAGACAGTCACGCAGGGAAAATCAATTTTGTTTTTGCTGGTTACAAATCCGGGACCGGGGCTTGGCTTGCTGCTGGCTTACTGGATGTACGGAAAAGGTACAATGAAGGATTCGGTACCGGGAGCAATACTTATACATTTCTTTGGCGGGATACACGAAATATATTTCCCCTATGTGTTGATGAATCCGTTGACGATCATCGGAGTTATTGCCGGAGGGATAACCGGAACGCTGATATTTACTCTCTTTCAAACGGGCTTGGTGGCAACGCCTTCACCGGGAAGTATATTTGCTTTGATGGCAATGACACCCAGGGGGAATTTTATACCGGTTTTAAGCGGCGTAGCTGTGTCTTCGATAGTATCATTTCTGGTATCAGCTATTTTTGTCAGAATGTCCAAAGGACAGGGGGATTTGCAGGAAGCAATAAAAACCAGAGATTCAATAAAAAATCCGGGAAATATACTGGATCAGATAATTCCGATGGAGGTCTCAGAATCGAGACGGGAAGCTGCGGAGCTGCCTGTAAGGAAGATTGTTGTGGCCTGTGATGCAGGCATGGGTTCAAGTGCAATGTCCGCTGCGGTATTGGCGAAAAAGATAAAGAAGGCGGGACTTGATATAACGGTGGAACATGCATCTATACAGCGCATACCTGATGACGCGGATATAGTAGTTACTCATATTGAGCTTACCGGCAGTGCGAGAAAGGTCAGGCCGGACAAAAAACATATTTCAATATCTGATTATATCAATGCACCGGAATACGATGCATTGGTTACTGAATTGGAAAAAAATAACAAGAAGTGATATTCACGGCAAAGAGGCGGTAATATGAAATTCATTATGTACGGAGCGGGCAATATCGGCAGGGGCTTTATAGGGGCACTGTTTTCACAGCTTGGCTATGAGGTAGTATTCATTGATGTGGATGAGGTGCTTATCAGGGAACTCAACGAGCGGCACGAGTATTGGCAGGAAATAGTTGATTCTGCCGGCAGCCGCATGAACAGGATAAGAAATGTGCGCGGTGTAAATGGCAGAAATATGGATCTCATAGCAAAAGAAATGGAGGATGCCGATTTGATGGCCACAGCTGTCGGTGCTGCTATGCTGCCCCGAATAGCGGGCAGCATAGCATATGGCCTTCAGGCGCGCTGGAAGAAGAACAGCCGCGTATTCAATATATTGATATGTGAAAATTTGATGGATGCAGATAGTTTTCTGGCCGGAGAAATTAAAAAGCACATGGCGGGTGATGCCGTTAAAATTTTTGAACAAAACACGGGACTGGTGGAAACCTGTATCGGCAGGATGGTTCCCTTAGTCCCGGACGAAAAACGGCAAAGCGATCCGCTCTACGTCGCAGCAGAGCCGTATGATATCCTGCCTGTGGACAAGGCTGGGTTCCTGGGAGAACCTCCCGCCTGCAAAAAGATAATAGCCTATGAGCCGTTTGACTTTTATGTGCAGAGAAAGCTGTATCTGCACAATATGGCACATGCAATCAGCGCATATCTGGGAATGCGGGAAAACTTGCGATACGTGAGTGATGCAGTCAAGGTTTCCTCAATACGTTTGATAATTACGGGAGCTATGCAGGAAGCCGTGCGGATGCTTGCAAAAAAATATAATGTCAAGTACGATGAACTTTGTTTGCATATGAATGATTTGCTGTATCGTTTTCAAAATCCGGGACTTAAGGATACCTTGCTGCGTGTGGGCAGAGATCCGCTGCGCAAACTGCAGCCGGAGGATCGGTTGATTGGCGCAGCAGTCAGCTGTTTGCAGATGGAAGTGGAGCCTGTTTATATATCAATAGGGATAGCCGGCGCTGTAAGTGCGTTCCTGCGTGAAGCAGATAAGGAATGTACCGAGGAGAATTGCAGGGCGGTTTTGGAAAAAGTTTGTCATATAACGCCGGAATGCAGAATATTTATATATACGGCGAAATTTTTTGCCATGTTTGCGAGAAAGGACTCCTATGAAAGAATGATAGAAACAGTCGATGCTTTTTATAAAAAAACTACGGGTGATATTATCTAATTTGAATAAAGAGTGATGATAAATGGTATCCATCAGGCAAAAAAAGATAATAGAATATCTTTGTCAGGCTTCTGAATATGTATCAATGAAGGAATTGGCTGAAAAATTGAAGCTGACAGAGCGTACAATTTACCGTGAACTGCCGGATATAAACAAAATATTTTCGAAGCATGATATTATGCTGACTACCGTATTTAGTAAAGGTATAAAAGTAAAAGCTCTGCCGAGAGATTTGATACGGCTGAAAAGTTTTTTGAACGACAGTGTTCTGCACGAAATATATCCTGTAAGTATCAGGGAAGATATGATTATGCTCAGACTGCTGGATGAGAAATTTTATACAAAAGCACAGGTGTTGGCAATTGATACGAAGTCTTCATTGAAGACTGTACGCAACGATCTTATAAGGCTGAAAAAATCTGCGCCAAAGTATCAGATAAAAATCGAAAGTAAAAAAGGCAGCGGATTTTTTATAAAAGCCGATGAGGTGCTTAAACGTCATCTGCTGGTGAGGCTTATACTGAATAATCTGAAGGTAGAGGATTTTTTCAAATATCTGGCTGACGAATATGCAGCATCCGTTACAGCAAAATTTATTTTCCGTGAACTGGAATATAAAAGCTATTTCAAGAGAATATACAGACTTTTACGGTCCGCAGTCACTGCATGCGATATACAGATAACTGACCGGAATTTCCAGGAGGCAATAGTAATGCTGGCAGTGCTGCTTAGGCGGAATAATCTTCTGAGTGGTAAATATTCCTTTACCAATGATCTGATGATGTATTATGATGAGCAGCTCTTTCTGAATGATTTTAAAAAAGCTTTGGAAAAAGAATTTTCCTGTGTGTTGAGAAAAAAAGAGACAGAATATTTCTTATGGATAGCAAGTCTTTATCTAAAGCTCGATTGCAGCGGGAAAACCGAGTATGACAAGGTTTTACTGCAGAATGTATCAGAGCTGATAAGCAGGGCTGAGTGCGAGCTGCACCAAAAACTGCGCAGTCCGGCTTTGGAAAAAAATTTATACAACCATCTGTCAATGGCGCTGAATCGTATAAAAAAAGGAATATGGACAAGCAATCCCTATAGGGAGGACATTAAAAAAAATTATAAAAATATATATGAAATGACAAGAAAAATATGCGACAGTGTTTTTTCGGGAGAAAGTATCTCCGATGATGAAATAGCCTATATTGTTTTATATTTTGCCGCGGCAGTGAATGATGCTGACAGCTGTGTTTTTAGAGCTTTGGTGATTTGTACCAGCGGAATGGGAACATCCAAGCTCCTGGTCAGCAGGCTGAAAAAAGAATTTCCGAATATTTTGGTGAAAAAAACGCTGCCGCTTATAAAACTGCAGGAGGAAGCCCTTGCGCAATATGACATCATTATTTCAACGGCACCGCTGCAAGCCGGTTTGAGTAAGGCTGTGACGGTATCTCCTTTGCTTACGGACGAAGAAGTGAAACTTCTGCGGCGCATTATGGGGAAATAAATTTATTATAGAAGGTGTAAGCATGAACATTTTCACAAAAGATAACATTATTATAAATCAGACTTTTTCGGATAAGGAAGAAGCGATAAATGCAGCGGGCAGGATTTTGGCTGACCGCGGATATGTGCAGCCGGAATATATTGAATCAATGCAGAAAAGAGAAAAAGTAATATCGACTTACGTCGGCAATAAAATAGCAATACCGCACGGAATAAACGGTTCGGAGAGCCAGATAATGGAATCGGGGATATCTTTGCTGCAGGTTCCGCAAGGGGTATCCTTCGGCAAAGGGAAAACAGCATATATAGTTATCGGTATTGCGGGGAAGAATAATACACACATGTCAATACTGACGCAGCTGTCGGAAATCGTCTGCGATGTAGAGAATGTGGACAAGTTGATACAGGCTAAGGATGAGCAGGAAATACTTGATATAATAGGCATAAAATAATGCCGGATATGAAAATTAAAAGGAGACGGACATGGAATATTTAATAGATACCGCCAATATGACAATGATTGAAAAATGTGTTGACCTGTTGCCAATAACGGGCATAACAAGTAATCCGAGCATCATAAAAAAAGAGGGCAGGATAGATTTTTTTGAACATTTCAGAAAAATACGCGGCATTATAGGTGCTGATAAGACGCTGCATGTGCAGATACTGGCTGAAAAATGTGAGGGAATACTTGAAGAAGCGCATACGATATTGGAGAAAATAGACAGGGCAGTATACATAAAAATACCGGTGACGCCAGAAGGCTTGAAGGCTATCCGCCTGCTGAAAAAGGAAGGAGCAAAAATCACGGCAACTGCTGTTTACAGCAAAACACAGGGCTTTATGGCGATGGAGGCCGGAGCAGACTTCATCGCACCGTATTTCAATCGTATGGAAAATCTGGATATTGATGCTGCCGCTGCTGTAGAGTTCTTTGCTTCCATGATCGATAGATATGGCTATAGTACAAAGATTCTTGCGGCCAGTTTTAAAAATATACATCAGGTGAATGAAGCCTTTGCCTGCGGAGCGCAGGCTGCTACTGTAAGTCCTGATATATTACTGGCAGCCTTTGCTGTTCCGTCGATAAAAAAAGCTGTAGATGATTTTGCTGCTGACTGGGAAAGTGTTTTTGGAAAAGATCATATTTGTGATATGCCGTAATGGAATAAAGAGCGATTGTATGTAACGAAAATAATGCCGTTGATAGCGTAAAAGATATCAGCGGCATTATTTTGTGTATGATTTAAAAAAATTAGTTTTATCGTGAATATTTATGATTCAGTCAAAGATTTGTTTTTTGCGGCTGTAGTCTCTTTTTTTCTATTCCAGCTATATTTTATGGAGAGAACAGTAATGCTGGCGATAAACATGAAACCAGACATCAAAAAATAGCCAAAATTAAATGAACCGGTGGAGGTTTTTATCCAGCCCATCATATAAGGACCGACCCAGCCGCCGAGATTGCCGCAGGAATTGATAAGAGCAACAGATGCTGCCGCCGCAGGACCTGTAAGGAAAGTGGTCGGTATAGTCCACCATACACCCATCGCAGCATAAATACCAATGGCCGAGAGACAGACAAGGAAAAGAGCTTCATATATATTGGCGGCAAATGGACTGAGTCCAAGGCCTATGGCGCCGATAAACAGGGTACCGGATACATGCCAGACTTTGTCTCCAGTTGTACTGGACGTGTGGCCGATTATCAATTGCACTATCAATGCCGCAATCATAGGTATGGCGATAGCACCGCCAAGCAGCTGTGTTGACCAGCCTGATAAACCTTTGAGCACGGTAGGCATCCAGAAGTTGAACCCCCAAAAACCGATTACCCACATAAAATAAATAAAACATAGCTTTAAAACCTTGGGATCACTAAAAACCTGCACGACTGTGTATTTCTTTTTGCTTTGCAGACGCGACTGTTCTTTCTCATAAGCTTGGATAAGATAGTTTTTTTCTTCTGTCGAAAGCCATGCTACTTTTTCCGGGCGGTCTTTTACACAAAATAAGAAAAAAAAGGCAAACAAAATAGCCGGTATGGCTTCGAGTATAAACAGTTCCTGCCAGCCATGCATGCCAAAAAATGATGTATTGAGTAAAAAACCGGCAAGTGGTGCGCCGATTATTGTGGAGAGCAGCAATGACGTAAGCATAAGGGATGTGGCGCGGGCTCGTTCACCAGCAGTGAACCAGCGGGGAAAAAGGACAGAATAAATAACGGGATATAAGCTGGCTTCTGCCGCGCCAAGTAAAAAACGATAAAGATAAAATTCAAATTGTGTATGCATAAATGCCATAAGTATGCATACAAGACCCCAGGAAAACATGATGCGGGCTATCCATTTCGCGGCAGAAAATTTAACGGCTATCAGAGAACCGGGTATCTCAAATATTAAATAGCCCATGAAGAAAATACCGGCACCTGTCCCAAATATTTCAGGAGTGATCCAGTTGAGATCCTGCGTCATTGTAAGGGCGGCATAAGCAATATTTACACGATCGACGCAGGCAATAATAGAGACAAGAAATACCGGCAGAATGATACGCAGATCGCGCTGATGTTTTAAATGGGTAAAATTGATAGTATTCATAAATGATGCCTCCAAAATAAAAAAATAACCTCCGTCCTGAAAAGGACGGAGGTTTTGCTTCCGTGGTGCCACCTAAATTCCCGGAAAATGTTATTGATCCGGGCGCTCAAACGTACATTATAATACGCGTTTCCTGTAACGTGGATCAGACGATGTGGCTTACAAAATTTGTTCAGCCACATTTCTCAGGGAGGATTTTTTTCTCTGATACGGTTATCGTCTTTCAGCCGGGTAACGACTCTCTGTGAACCTTATGCAAAAAATACTTTTTCCCATCACGGAATTTAAATTATTAAATTACAAAGTTACATAAACTTAATGTAAAATAATATACTCGTATATTTTGAATATGTCAAGCTGTTTTTACTTTTTCGTATAGGGGAAGTTAGAGAGATTGCTGCTGATAAGGACATAGGTTTTTCCTATTTGACAAACAATATGGGAGCAAAGTAAAATATAATTTAGTTTTAAAAGTATTTGACGTAGCGATTTGATGTGATCGGACTTATTTGTGTAATTGCTTTTAAGGAGAACAAAATGACGCTTCAGCAATTAAAATATATTGTGGAAATAGTTAACTCAGGATCCATAAACACAGCGGCACAAAGACTTTTTATATCGCAGCCCAGTCTGTCCAATGCCGTGAAAGCCTTGGAGCAGGAGCTGGGAATAGATATATTTATCCGTACTAACCGAGGAGTGTCTTTATCCTCAGACGGACAGGATTTTCTCAGCTATGCCCGGCAGATATTGGAGCAGACGGAGCTTCTCGAAAAACGCTATATGCATAAAAAACCGTCACGCCGGCTGTTTGCTATTTCCACACAGCATTACGCTTTTTCGGTAAATGCTTTTGTGAATCTTATTAGGGAATATGAGCATGATGAATACGAGTTTACCTTACGCGAAACTAAAACACATGACATAATAGATGATGTAAAGGATATGCGCAGTGAAATAGGTGTTATCTATCTGTGTGAATTCAATGAACAGGTAATAAGCAAAATACTTCATGAAAATGATTTGAAATTTGTCGAACTTTTTGCTACACGGCCTTATGTTTTTATGAGTTCCCGCCATCCGCTTGCTCATAAAAAAGTTGTGGCATTTACTGATCTGGATCCTTATCCGTGTCTGTCATTTGAGCAGGGAACCTATAATTCTTTTTATTTTTCTGAGGAAATACACAGCACCATATCTCATAAAAAAAGCATTCGTGTGAGTGACAGGGCAACTCTTTTTAATCTGGCAATAGGATTGAACGGGTATACCATTTCCAGCGGAGTACTCAGTGAAGATCTTAATGGCAGCAATATTATTTCCGTACCGCTTGTCAGTAAGGAAAAGATTCGTGTGGGCTATATTTATAATAAGCATGCTCATTTGAGTCCGCTGGCACAAAATTATATTGACAAATTGAAGCATTATATTTCTGCCAGTGTTATAGCTTGATACTATAACTGATTAAAAAAAATAAGCCTTACCATATATATTGGTACTGCGCTATAATATACGCATGATGTTGCTGCGCTGTTTATTCCATAAAAGCACCATAATAGAAAATCAAAAAAATTTCAGGAGGTATATTTATGGCACCTTTTCGCTATGATATAGTGGGCAGTTTTCTGCGCCCGCAAATTTTAAAAAAAGCACGGGAACAATTCAACGAGGAAAAAATCTCTCTTGCTCAGCTGCAGGAAGTTGAGGATGAATGTATAAAAGATCTGGTCGATAAAGAAAAAAGTATTGGTTTGAAGGCAATAACTGACGGTGAATTCCGCAGAGCATTCTGGCATCTTGATTTTCTTGCAGAGCTTGATGGCATAACAAAAGTAAAGGCTAAGGCATGGTCAGTGGCATTCAAGGATCATCAGCCAAAAGCCGAAACAATAAAAATTACCGGCAAAATCGATTTTCCGGAAAATCATCCTTTTGTCGAACATTTTAAATTTTTGCAGGCACAGGCGGATGATAAGCATATGGCAAAACTGACCATACCGTCACCATCTATGCTGCACCTTATTACCTGCGTGCGTGCGGAACAATATACACCTATTGATATCTATGAACAAGACAGCAGCTTGTACAGTGATATTGCTGCCGCTTACAAAAAAGCGGTTAAAATATTTTATGATTTGGGCTGCCGTTATCTTCAGCTTGACGATACCTCATGGGGAGAATTCTGTTCTGCGGAAAAGCGTGATGCTTATGCTGAACGCGGTTTTGATCTTGATGCCATAGCAGAGGCATATGTAAGTGTGATAAATGAAATTATAAATGATAAACCGGCAGATATGACGATAACGATGCATATTTGCCGCGGTAATTTTCAATCGACATGGTTTTCTTCCGGCGGCTATGAACCTGTCGCGGAGGTGCTGTTCGGCGGATGTCATGTGGACGGATTTTTTCTGGAATACGACAGTGAAAGAGCCGGAGATTTTAGTCCGCTGCGTTTTATCAGGGAACAGAAAGTAGTTTTGGGACTTATAACATCGAAAACACCTGAACTCGAAAGCGCAGATGCTGTAAAGGCAAGAATCGAAGAGGCACAGGCATTTGTTCCTTTGAAGCAATTGTGTCTCAGTCCGCAGTGCGGTTTTGCTTCCACAGAAGAGGGAAACCTGCTGACAGAAAAAGAGCAGTGGGCAAAAATAGCACTGATAAAGAGAATTGCTGAAGAAGTTTGGCGGGACGCGGAATAGAAAACGGCTCTGATCGCTTTTTATGTGATCAGAGCCGTTTTGCCTGATGGATTAAACATAAGGCAGATAATATATGATATAATTATACAATATATTATTTGCAGAGGATGAAATAAATGCTGACTTCCCGTTTGCTGACTGCGGCCGGTTTCGTGCCTGAAAATGTAGTCCTTGCCGATATCGGTACGGATCATGCCAATCTGCCAATCTATCTGTTGAAAACCGGCAGAATAAAAAATGCCATTGCTGTTGATGTGCATGAGGGACCGTATCAGACGGCAAAAAGGGCGGTTAGGGAGCAAGGCATGGAGACTTGGATCGATGTAAGGCTGGGCGATGGCTTGTCTGCGTTGCGTCCCGGAGAAGCCGATGTAGCCGTTTTTGCCGGAATGGGCGGCTTGCTTATAAATTCATTGCTGGAAAAATCACCGCAAGTGACAGCGGCTTTGCACGGTCTTGTTCTGCAGCCTCAGCTTGCCTGTGAAAAAGTCCGGCGTTATATTTATGATATTGGCTGGCATATAGAAGACGAAGCCCTGGCAAAAGAGCAGCACCATATATATCAGCTGATCTATGCCGTTCCGGGGCAGCGGGACATGCCCGATGAGCTGGTTCTCACGGTGGGACCGATATTGCTGGCAAAAAAGCAGGCTCTTTTTAAATACCATATTGCCGAACTTTTACGGCGCAGCAAAAAAATGCTCGCCGGCTATAATCTTGCACGCGTACAGAGAAATGATGAACAGCATCGGAAACTGTCTGCTCTTATTAAAAGCTTGGAGATGATGAGCGATGATAAAATGCCAGATGGCAATGGAGGCAATGGAACAGATCGCACCACGCGTTCTGGCGGAGGAATGGGATAATCCTGGGCTGCTTTTGGGAGATCCGGCTCAAAAAATAAACAAGATAATCACCTGCCTTGATGTCACAGAGGCATTGGTGCGGGAAGCCGTTGAAAAAGAATGTGATATGATAATCTCACATCATCCCTTCATATTTCATGCGTTGAAGAAAATACGTACTGATCTTCCGGCGGGAAGGCTGATACGGCAATTGATCAAAAGCAATATAGCTGTCTTTGCCGCGCACACTAACTTGGACAGTGCAAATGGCGGTGTAAATGATATGCTGTGCGAAATGTGGCATCTGCATAATATTCGGCCGCTGGATATTACTTTTGCAGAAGAATTAGTCAAGCTGGCCGTATTTGTGCCGCAAAGCCATGCCGAGGCGGTGCGTCTTGCCATTGGTAAAGCGGGAGCTGGTTTTATTGGCAATTATTCCCACTGTGCCTTTGAGGTCCGTGGAAAAGGGCATTTTCTGCCAAGAGAAGGAACAAGTCCCTACATCGGAGAAATTGGCAGGATAGCATCTGTCGATGAAGTACGGCTGGAAACAGTATTGCCGGAGCAAATAAAGGACAGAGTAGTCCGGGCGATGCTGAAAGTACATCCCTATGAGGAAGCTGCTTACGAAATATATCCTTTGAAAACGAAAGGGAAGGCAGCAGGGCTGGGACGGATTGGTGAAATCGAAGAAAAGCTTTCTTTGGAACAATTTGCAGCTATGATAAAAGAGATACTACCGGTGGATTATGTCCGCATTGTGAAAAGCAATGACAGAAAAATAAAAAGAGTAGCTTTATGCAGCGGTGCCGGTGCTGAATTTATCGGCAAGGCAAAAATGCAGGGAGCAGACTTGTATGTCACCGGTGACGTCAAATATCATGAGGCACAAAAAGCGCAGGAGCTTGACATGAATCTTATAGATGCCGGTCATTTTGGCACGGAAGCTCCTGTTGCGGAGGCGTTGGCCGATAAGCTGAATCTTTATGCGAGAAAAAATAAGTGGAATATAGAGATCATTTATGATACCACGGCAAAAGATCCTTTCAGTATAATATAGCATCCATGAAAACAGCAGATTTCTGTGAAGTCAGCATTAAGCCGGGCAGCATGGTAACTGCCCGGCTTAATGCTGTTCTATTTTTTCTTTTTTAATGCCGTGATGTCGTGACAGTGGACCATGCATACCTCTCGGTCTGCGGACCAATGGATTTTTGAGATAGCAGCACGCAGCCACAGATCACGTTTTTCCAGATAAATTACTTTTTGTGCCGAGTCGGTTGATTCATCAAGCAGCTTTATCGGACAAAAAGAGCAGGGAGCCTCTTCACCGGCAATAATGTTATAGCACTTTTTTCCCAATTGTTTTGTTCCGAAGAACTCAGCAGCACTCTTATTCAAAAAAAGAATTTCATAGTTTTTGGTATCAATTACATAGATGAAGGATTCTATATGGTCCAAAATCTCCAATGTCTGCATATGGGAATGTTTCATTTTATCAAGCGTACGTTTTTGAATAAGAAAAGTACCGAGTATTTCCGCAGTGAAAGATAAAGATTCTATCTCTTCACTCTTCCATTCACGCGGATGCGTGTGGTATTCAAAGCCGATCATAGCTCTGATATTTCCCTCGCTGAAAACAGCACATTCCAATATAGCGTGAATATCGCTGTCCTTAAAATGAATCTGCATCTCTGCAGGAAGCAGCTTTACATCGGCACAACCGAATATGCCGTCTTCGTTAAGACAGCTGAAAAATTTTTCTGCGGTTCCTTTGGGTATATCTTGATGTGAACTTTTTTTTGAGGCTGATTTGTCACTGCACCATTCAAAGGTATTAGAATAATTGCCGTCGCTGTTTTTTTCGATAATAAAAGCACGACTGATTTTATATCTATTGCTGATTATTTCTAAAATAAGATTAGTTGCCGCTGTTGCATCTGTACTGCGGTGCAGGATTTTGAAAATATATTCGACAACATTTTCATGAAAAAATTTTTTATTTTTTTCGCTGTTGCCCGTGAGTAAGAATTCTCTTTTATTGACATACTGAGGCACTGACAAGTCATTGTCATAGAGACAATAGTTGTTTTTACCGCTGGCTTTTATATAATATAATGCTTTGTCGGCTTTTCTGAAAAGGTCTTCAAAACGGGTGCCGTAATCAGGTGAAATAACGGCACCGATGCTGGCGGATATTTTTACAGAACGAGCCTGATGTGTATATGTTTTGGAAAGCGCAGCAAGTAATTCGTGGGATTTTCTGATGAACAGGTCTTCACTGCAGTTTTTGCACAAAGCCATGAATTCATCACCGCCAATACGGCCTACAATATCAGTTTTATTGAATACCAATTTAATGCTGTGGGCAATATCAACTATAACCGAATCACCGAATAAATGACCGAAAAGATCATTTATATCCTTGAAATTGTCAATATCAATGACAAAAAGAACCTGACGCTTATCTTTTAAACGGGAATGACGGAGATAATGAGCAATGAGACGCTGTGTGGTAGCCTTATTGTACAGATTTGTCAAAACATCATGACGGGCTTCGTGCAGCAGACTCTCATATTCCTTCTTCTGCATATTTATATCAGTCATCATGCCGAAAACACGTTCAGGGCTTTCGTTCTCATCACAGCGAAGGAGAAGTCTCACCTGAAACCATATATATTCATTATTTTTTGTCAGTAAATGAAGTTCAAATTTTTCATAATGCTGAGGACCGACTTTTTTAATTTTTTTTGTTCTATTTACGTATTCTGTAAAAACATTCTTTGTTTTTGGATCTATGGAAAAAATCCGGTCAATATTGCCGCTGAAATTTCCAATAGGAGGTTTATTGCCAAATACCAAGCTCCAATTATCGGATACTGATATATGGTCATTTACTATTTCCCATTCAAACATTATTGCCTGACTCAGCTCGGCTAAAATACGATAACTTTCTGTGTCAAAGGTTTTCGTTGCAGTGCACTCGCTTTCTTTTATAAATTGTTCAGATAATTTATCACTTGGGTATATAACCCGGCTTGTCGGCAGGCCATTTTTTTTCTGCATAGGCGTCCTCCATCCGGTAAAATTGTTCATCTATTCTTCACTTGTAGATGAATATCCAGATTTTTAGTGGGATCGATAGTATAATATGATATTGATGATTTTTGTAGAGCTCCTCAAAATAGGCAAAATTTCCCATAAAAGAGAATTTTCTATGGATACATATATAAATCCTTTATATTTATGCTATAGTTTTAATAAAGATAAGTTTGTTAAAAAAAATTTATTTTTTTATTAAATTTTTCATGCAGAATTTAGATTTTTATAGTATAGTATATTATTGGTGTTTTGTATAATTTATATTAAAGGATGAAGCAGTTTTATGCGTTTAATGACAAAAAATTATCGTGCAGGAAGTGTCGGCTTCCTTGTGGCATCTTTGGTTTTTTATATTTGTTTGGTTTTGTTTTATATAAATATCGGTCAGGATATGGGGCCTGTAAATTATTTTGCCTATTTGCTGCCGACAATAATTTCGTTGTGTCTGATCCAGTATCTGACTGGGAGCAGTTTGTTTTCAGCTGAATTATCAGCGCATATTCTGCCCGGGCTGGCATGGTGCATCACTTTTCCGCTGCTGTATTCATGGACTTATCACTCGGCGTGGTATATATCGCAGATACGGATAGACTTTCTTTTCGGGACAGGGCTTTTTATTATGCTTGCGTCCCTGCAGGCTGTGTTTTTACAGAGCAGAATGGGAAAAAGCAAGGCAGCTGTCCTGTTTGCAGTGCTTGATATATTATGCCTTTTGATTCCGGCACTGGAAATTGCGTATTATCTGATTTATCAGCATTGCCTGACGCCGGCCACTTTGATGGCATTGTATCTGACCAACCCAAAAGAAAGTGTAGATTTTGTCCAGTCTACTGTCGGTGTTTTTGGGATAGTGCTTGTTTTGATCAGCATCGGAATGATTTTTTATTTTATGTACAGAATGAATCGGCGCTTATCTTTGAAGCTGATAACTTCTGATCCTGACCGAAAGAAAAAAAGTGTCTTATATTTGTTGACATTGTTCACGGCAGTCTATTCCTTTTTTTTCCTCTTTCCGCAGACATCCATTATAAATAATTGGAAGGAGGTTTCGGATTATGTCCAGCAGACGCAAAAATACAGTATCAATTACACCGAGCGATATGAAGATATGCAGCTGTCAAGTGCGGCCACATTGGCACAGAAAGCGCCCGGAACGGTTATCATGGTCATAGGTGAATCGGCATCGCGTAACTATATGAAAACATATACGCCTTCTTTTGCTTATGATGATACCCCGTGGCTTGAACAGCGCAGGCAGGATCCGAATTTTGTCGTATTTGACAATGCTTATTCATCCTGGGTACAGACTGTCCCTGTCCTGCAGAGAGCTTTAACAGAGCAAAGTCAATATAATGATAAGCAGTTTTACAATTCGTTGTCTGTTATTGACGTAGCGAAAAAAGCGGGCTATGATACTTATTGGTTCAGCAATCAGGGACGCTATGGGCAATATGACAGTGCAATAACTTTGATAGCAAAGACAGCCGATCATGCAAAATGGACAGATGATTCTTATGTGTTCACTGATCAGGTTGACGGAACACTGTTGAATTTTCTGCCGGAAATAGATCCGTCAAAAAACAATTTCGTTGTTCTGCATCTTATGGGCAGCCATATTTATTACAATAACAGATACCCGGCTGATTTTGAGAAATGGAAGAATGAAGACAGCACTTCAACGGAATCATCATATGCCAATAGTATCCTTTATACGGATTATATTTTGTCTCAGATATACAATTATGCTAAAGAAAATCTCCATCTGCAGGCCATGGTATATTATTCTGATCATGGTGAGGATGTAAATATATCACATAATCCGGATGTGTTCAAATTTGACATGGTCCGTATACCGATGTTTGTTTATCTTTCAGGGGAATATCAGCGAACGTATCCTGTGCGAAGCAGTACACTGCAGCAGAATCAGGGACAATATTTTACTAACGATATGATATATGATACCGTATGCGGTATTTTGAATGCTCCATCGAATCATTATGATGAAGGGCAGGATTTTTCTTCACCGCAGTATAAATTCAATCTGCAGAATCTGACGACAATGCTGGGACAGAGAAAACTTACGGAAGATCCATATATCGGTAAACCGCAATAACTAATAAGCGCCGGAGAATTCCGGCGCTTATTAGTTTGCAAAATCCAAAATCCATGTCAGCGGTATATTCACTAATATTTTCAAAAAAAACAATATTGCTAATATTTATATATTGACAATAAATTCTGTTCATTATATTATAATATTAGTTATTATGTAATATTACGAATAAATGGGGGGACAGAAATGACGAAAAAAAAGCTAACGACTGCGGCCGGAGCACCGGTCAGCGATAATCAGAATTCTTTGACAGCAGGTGAACGAGGTCCGGTAACAATGCAGGATGTCTGGCTGATGGAAAAGCTTGGCCATTTTGACAGAGAAGTGATTCCGGAACGACGTATGCATGCAAAAGGTTCGGGTGCTTATGGACAATTTACTGTGACCCATGATGTGAGTAAGTATACAAAAGCTAAAATTTTTACATTGAATGAAGAAACACCTGTATTTACCAGATTCTCAACTGTCGCCGGAGAACGCGGTGCAGCTGATGCGGAACGTGATATACGTGGTTTTGCTGTTAAATTTTATACAAAAGAAGGCAATTGGGATCTTGTAGGCAACAATACCCCGGTATTTTTTATTCGTGATGCTCTTCATTTTTCAGATCTGAATCACGTCGTAAAACGTGATCCTAAGACTAATATGCATTCGCCGCAGAGCAACTGGGATTTTTGGACTATGCTGCCGGAGGCATTGCATCAGATCACTATTGTTATGTCAGACAGGGGAATTCCTGCATCATATCGTTATATGCATGGCTTTGGCAGTCATACATACAGTCTGATAAATGCTGATGGTGAACGCTTTTGGGTGAAATTTCATCTTGTTACACAGCAGGGCATTAAAAATTTGACCGATGAAGAGGCAGCTGCCATTATAGCCAAAGACAGGGAGAGTCATCAGCGGGATCTTTTTCAGGCTATAGAAAAGAAAGATTATCCGCGCTGGACTATGTATTTCCAGATTATGACGCAGGAACAGGCCGAAAATTATAAAGAAAATCCATTTGATATTACAAAAGTTTGGAGTCATAAAGATTTTCCCTTGATTGAAGTGGGCGTATTGGAACTTAACCGCAATCCGGAAAATTATTTTGCCGAAGTTGAACAGGCAGCTTTTAATCCGGCGAACATTGTACCGGGTATAGGATTTTCTCCTGACAAACTTTTACAGGGGCGGTTATTTTCCTATAGTGATGCCCAGCGTTATCGTCTGGGAGTAAACCATATGCAGATTCCTGTAAACAGAGCAAAATGCCCGGTGCACGCCTATCACCGTGATGGATTTATGCGGGTGGATGATAATTACGGGTCGACCATAGGCTATGAGCCTAACAGCTATGGTGAATGGGAAGAACAAAGTGCTTTTAAGGAAGAAGCACTGAGTTTGAGCGGCGCCATGGATCGTTATGAACCGAAGATTGAACAGAGCGATGATTGTTTTTATCAGCCGGGAAATCTTTATAGATTAATGAGCGACGAACAAAAAAAAGTTCTTATAGCAAATACCGCGGCGAATATAGCTCCCGTCACAGATAATATAAAATATCGTCATGCTGCGCATTGCTTTCTCGCGGATGAAGATTACGGCAAAAGGATTGCTGATGCCTTATCACTTGATTTTGCAAAGGTGAAAGAGCTGTCAAAATTATCACATGATGAGCTTGCCGAGGCAACTTCTCTAAAAAAATAGATATGAAAAGTCATTACAATAGATAATTTAGTATAAATAAAAGGCCTTCGCCCAATAGCTGCAAATGCTGTTGGGCGAAGGTTTTTTTATTGGTTGAAAATAGGACGGGAATATAAAATGTATGTATCTATTTGCTGATATATTCCAATTTTTTGTTGAGAATGGCAAATGTAAGCAAAAGGTCATTTACTATACGGGCGAAATAGGGAATGTCTTCTTCGGCTATGCTGTGCGCGGCATAATCTGGCATCTCTGCTGTGCTTTCTTTTGCGGATAAATCTATTTGATTAGCTATAATCTGTACTGAGGCGGTACGGATCATATTTATTGCGTTGTCTGTTTTAAAAGCAAGCTCTTTCATAGCAAGAGCAGAAGCTTCAGTCAGGCTGGCGGATTGCAGTAATTGATTATATTTATGTTCTGCCTGAGTATAGTAAAAAACGGCCAGTGCATGAAGAAATACACAGGAAGAACGCACAGAAGCAGTTCTTTTCGCTGCTATTATTCTGACATCATCTCGCAGATACTGTCTATAGTGAGGTGACAGAAGCGCTTCAGATCCAACAAAACGGTCCACGCCTATGATGTATTCTGCCTTCTTTAGGTGGAAGGATATTTCTGACTCTTCCATGCTTTCATAAGCAATAGCTTCAAAGTGTAAGCCGGTGATTCCCAGAGAATGACAGTATGCTATAAGTGTTTGTGTATACGGAAGCAGATTATTGAACACATATACAGTCGATTCTGCAGGAATACGCGCTATTTTTAAAAAGAAAGTACTGGTTGGAATCAATTCAAAAATAAATAAATTTTTTGGTGAAATTGTATGGCAGAGTTTTTCATATTGAGTAGGCGCGCAAATATAGAAATCGAGCAAAGGGGAGGTTTTTATTTCATCGGTACGGAAGCAGGAAACAGGTACTTTGCTGTTGAGCATATTTTCTGTTAAAAGACATATTTCATTTGCTATAAGCTGATTGCTGCCGACAGCTGCAATTGCTGGCATCATAAGAGATCAACTCCTTCGGCAACAAATTTTTTCACAAACATGATAAAGGCTTCTGCCGCATGTGATTTTGTTTTTACATTCTTATATGCCATGTAAGAAGGCATGTAAATTTGAGGAGAAAAAGAAATAGTCACTAATCTTGTATCTGTTTCACATAATTTTCTGGGAAGAACAGATATTCCTGCACCGCTTGCTACCAGACTTTTGATGGTTTGGACGTGTGTCGGTCCGAAAATAAATTCCGGCTGCGGATTTATTTTATCGATGGATTCTTTTATATATTGTCTGAAAAAATTGCTGTTTTTTGACATAATTATTTTTTCACCACCGAGAGACTGCCAGTCAATAGAATTTTTATGACGAAATTTATGATCACAGCAACAGCAAAGTGCCAGCTCGCTGCTGCCGAGCAATATATGTGTAAAAGCAGGATTTGCCGAATCAAAAAAAATTGCGGCATCGATTTTTTCTTCCAATAAATCCTGCTGTAGAGAAAAAAGATTTTTTTCTATAATTGTCACGGCAATGCTGGGATATATTTTGCTGAACTGGTGCAGTATATCAGTTCCCGCTTCAAGTCCGCCAAAATTGGTAAGCCCTATTGTCAGTGAGCCTCCATTCAAATTTTTCAGATTGTTTATTTCTAAAAGAGTCTTTGATACTCCTTTCATGACATTATCCACATGACGGTAAAAAACCTTACCCTCGGATGTCAGTACAATCTGTTTCTGGCTGCGGTCAAACAGCTGGATGCCCAGCTCCTCTTCCAAGCCATGAATGGCATTAGTTACTGCAGGCTGAGAAATGTACAGACGTTCAGCAGCTCGGGTAAAACTTTTTAGTTTACTGACCATGAGAAAATATTCCAACTGCCGCAGTTCCATAAATTTATGTCCTTTCAAGAGTATATTTATTTAATTTTAGCATATAAAAGGTGTATATGGAAAATATATGCGGGAAAAATCAATAATATAATTTAATAATTCAATAACGATAAGTTATAATTAATAAAATTTTTATAACAGAGAATAAAATCGATAGTTATAATTTATCAAAATATAGTATTATGACATATTTTTTTAGAAATCATTGAAATTTATAATATTATATTATATTTCTATAATAATGAGTAATTTTTCTTTGTATTTTTTCTTTGTTATGATTTATTTACAAAATAAATTAACCGCAATGAATTTCAGGTAAGGCGGAAAAGGAGAAAGATAATATGGCATCTACAACTATTGATAGTGAAGTCTTTGGCTGTTTGTTCAGCACCGATAAGATGAGAGAAATTTTCAGCGACAGAGCTTTGGTTCAAAAATGGCTGGATACGGAAGCTGCTCTTGCTAAAGCACAGGGAGAACTGGGTGTTATTCCCAAGGATAAAGCAGACAAGATAAATGCCAATGCTGATGCAAATTTGATTGACCTGTCCGCAGTGGGAGAAAATTATAAGTCATCCATAACTATTGTACCCTTATTAAAGGAATTTAAAAAAATTCTGCCGGGAAATGCCGGAGAATACGTTCACTGGGGTGCTACCAGTCAGGACATTGTTGATACAGGGTTGGTCCTGCAGATGAAGGATGCCTATAATGTCATTCTTGCGGATATGAAAGCCTGCCAGAAATACACATTGGATTTAGTGAAGAAATATCGCGATACAATCATGTGCGGACGCACGCATGTAATTCATGCTCTGCCTATAACGCTTGGCTACAAGGTGGCAGTGTGGGCTGATGAACTTGGAAGAGATATACAGCGATTGGAAGAAATAAAGAAACGTGTTTTTGTCGGTGAAATGGCAGGAGCTGTTGGAACCTTAGCATCACAGCCGGAAAAAGGATTGGAAACGCAGACTCGCATGATGGAGATACTGGGTCTGGAAGTACCGACTATTGCATGGCATGTAGCGCGCGACAGTCAGGCTGAATTTGTCAGCACTCTGGCTATATGCGCAGGGACATTAGGAAAAATTTCTCATGAAATATTGACATTGCAGCGTACCGAAATACTGGAACTTGAAGAACCTTTTTTCATGGGAAAAGTAGGATCATCCACCATGCCGCATAAACGCAATCCTCAGGTCGTAGAAGGCATTATTGCAGTATGCCGCAGTGTACGCAGTATTGCACCTGCTATAGTGGAATCGATGGTCAGTGAAAATGAACGTGACTGGGGATGTTTTCTGACAGAATGGGAAGCAATTCCCCGTGCATGCCATCTTATAGCGGCTGCCCTCGACAAATCAAAAGATGTGCTGCAGCATCTGATCGTTTATCCAAAACATATGGAAAATAATCTTTATAAACTGAGAGGTTTGATGATGAGCGAATGTATCATGATGCATTTGGCACCAAAACTTGGACGAATGACAGCTCATTCTATAGTATACCGCTGCTGTATGAAGGCTTATGAAGAAGAATCACAGATGAAAGATGCGCTTAAAAATGAACCGGAAGTGAGAAAAGCCTTCACTGATAAGGAATTGGATACAATGCTTGATCCGCATAACTATATTGGCTATGCACCGCAATTTGCAGATCGTGTATTGAAAAAATACGGTGCAAAATAATATCGGATAAAACTTTGCCGGAAATAGGAATTTTCTGATGGGGTACCGCGGATTTCTTTAAAGAAAAATTTTATAAAAGTCTACTTGAATAAGTCGATTAATAAAATTATTGCCTTATAGCAGATGATGACTATAAGGCAATTCTGCTTTTAATACAAAGGATGTGCGTAAAATTGATAAAAAGCAAAAAGAAGCTTTTTTATGTATTTCTTATAGGTGTACTTTTATGGTTCTGTCCTTCACCAAGTGGTCTTGATTTGTTCGCATGGCACCTTTTTGCCGTGTTTGCCGCAATCATTATAGGGTTTATATTGCAGCCGATGCCTATAGGAGCAGTGGCCTTTACAGGCGTTACGGCAGCGGTGCTGCTGGGTGTGATGACTGTGAAATCAGCCATTTCCGGTTATGGAAATAGTACAATATGGCTTATTATTTGTGCATTTTTACTGGCAAGAGCTTTTATTAAGAGCGGACTTGGCAAACGTATAGCATTTTTTATAATCAAGACGATAGGAAAATCATCGCTGACACTGGGGTATGCTATTACGTTCAGCGACTTTATAATTTCGCCTGCCACACCTTCAAGCACGGCACGGGCCGGTGGGATCATTTATCCAATTATTCAAAGCCTTTCAGCGGCACTTGGATCAGAACCAGGGGTAACTGCGAGAAAATTTGGTGCATATATAATGCAAATAGAATATCAGGCTAATGCTATTACGTGCGCGATGTTCATGACGGCTATGGCAGGGAATCCGCTTATAGTAGAATTAGCGGAAAAAACGGCAGATGTACATATAACTTGGGGAATATGGGCTGCCGCAGCAATTGTCCCAGGAATTATTTCTTTGATAGTGATGCCATATCTTCTTTATAAACTTTTTCCGCCTGAGATCGGCAAAATGCCTTTTGCAAGAAAAATGGCGGATGACGAACTGAGAAAGATGGGAAAGATATCTCTGAATGAAAAAATAGTAATAGCTGTTTTTGTGGGAGCTTTGGTGCTGTGGTCAACATCTGGTTTGACAGATATGGATGCAACAGCTGTGGGGATGCTCACTGTTGTTGTATTGCTTTTGACCGGAGTGTTGAACTGGCGGGATGTGCTTGATGAAAAAGGTGCATGGGATACTATGTTTTGGATGGGTTCATTGATAGCATTGGCAAATGCATTGGCAAAATCGGGTTTTATAAAATATTTGTCGACCAATGTTGGCAACACCATTTTACAGGCGGGTATTCCGTGGGTTCCCGCCTTTGGTATACTGATATTGGTTTATGTTTACTCGCATTACGGTTTTGCCAGTGTATCGGCCCATATTGGGGCCATGTATGCTGCTTTTCTGGGGGTAGCCGTTGCGGTTGGAGCGCCGCCGCTTCTTGCAGCGATTACTTTTGCTGTTTTGTCAAATCTGATGATTCCGCTGACACATTACGGCGGGGGGGCAGCACCTATCCTTTTTGGTGCAGGATATGTTTCTCAGGCAGAATGGTGGAAACTTGGTTTTATAATTACAGCAGTAAATATTCTTATCTGGCTGGGGATCGGTGGTTTTTGGTGGAAGCTATGCGGTTTGTGGTAAATGAAAAACTCTGGATATCGAGAGATATTCCAGAGTTTTTTTATTTAGGTATATACGGTTTTACCGAGGATTTTTATATACGGTTGTGTCATCAATGCCCAGGCCGACTTGATAACGCTCTAAACTGCCACTGAGGTATTTTCGAACCGAGGAAAGCAGGGCAGCATAAATGGGTGGCTATTATAATAAAAACTTTTCAAATACGGCATTACCAAGCTTCATGCCCAAAGGAGTCAAAAATAGGTGTGTAGTATTTTCCGCCAATAATTTTTGACTGAGAAGTTCAGTTATATTTTTACCATAAACAGTATGGATATCCCTATGAAAATTTTCTTGAAAGCTGTTTTTGTTAATTCCCTGTGCGGTGCGCAGAGCTAAAAAGCAGAATTCTTCCATCCAGGCTTTGCTGTCTATTATCTCTTCCGTGAAAACGGGTATAATACCATTATTACATGACCGGATGTACTCATAAAGATCATGTGTATTGTATGTACGTTTTGAATTATAGTAAGAGTGAGCCGCGCAGCCGAGACCGATATAAGGTTTGTCCTGCCAGTAGCCTGTATTGTGACGGCTTTCAAATCCTTTTTTTGCAAAATTGGCTATTTCATAGCGATGAAAACCATAATGAGGAAGGATATCTGTTACATAATCGTACATCGTTTCAACAGCATCTTCGTCGGGTAAATGCAGTGTCCCCGCTTTTTGCATTTCGGCAAAAGGCGTGCCATCTTCTACCTGAAGGCCATAAATGGAGACATGCTGTATATTTTGGTGCAGAATCCAATTTGTACTTTCCTGCAGCATAACAAGTGTCTGGTGGGGAAGGCCATACATAAGATCCAGGCTTATATTGGAAAAATCAGCTTTTTTTGCAGCATTGACAGCTTTTTTGGCATCCTCGAAAGTGTGTATGCGGCCGAGATTTTTGAGCAGAATGTTTTGTGTACTTTGAACGCCGAAACTGAGACGGTTAACACCCGATTGTTTCAGCGCTGCAAGCTTTGGTAGATTCACCGTACCGGGATTTGCTTCCAAAGTTATTTCCGCATCGGCGCAAATATAAAAAAGTGAGTTTAATGCGGTGAGGATTTCTGTAATATATTCGGCAGGCAGAAGAGAAGGCGTTCCGCCGCCAAAATAGACAGTATCAACAAATAAGGAGCCAAGCTGTTGATGCTTTAATTTTATTTCTTGCCGCAGCGCGGATATATATTTATGATAAATATTTTTTTCTGCTGCTGTTGACGGAAAATCGCAGTAAAGACATTTTGCAAGACAAAAAGGTATATGGATATATACGGAAATCATCAGTCTACTTTCAAGATAGCCATGAATGCTTCCTGTGGCACTTCTACGCTGCCAACAGATTTCATGCGTTTTTTCCCTTCTTTTTGTTTTTCCAAGAGTTTGCGCTTTCGTGTTATATCACCGCCATAACATTTTGAGAGCACATCTTTGCGCATAGCTCTGACTGTTTCCCGGGCAATGATTTTATTGCCTATGGCAGCCTGAATAGGTATTTCAAACATTTGCCGCGGAATGATTTCTTTGAGTTTTTCCGCTAACTGACGGCCCCGCGGCTGTGCCCTGTCTATATGCACAATAGTTGAAAGTGCATCGACCATATCACCGTTCAGCAAAATATCCAATTTTACAAGTTTTGACTGCTGGTAGCCGGCCAGTTCGTAATCAAGTGAAGCATATCCGCGCGTGGTAGATTTCAACTTATCGAAATAATCATAGATTATTTCATTTAGAGGAATGGTGTAAGTAAGCATGACCCGGTTGTCGATATAGTCCATACTGATAAATGTACCGCGCTTTTCCTGCGATATTTCCATCACAGCGCCTATATAATCATTTGGCACGATAACAGTGGCTTTTACAAACGGTTCTTCCATATGTTCTATTTCCGTGGTCGGCGGTAATCCGGAAGGATTGGCAACTTTAAGCATTTCCCCATTAGTTTTGTAGATGTGATATATAACACTCGGTGCAGTGGTTATAAGCTTTAGTTTATATTCCCGTTCCAGACGTTCCTGAACAACGTCCATGTGGAGAAGGCCAAGAAAACCGCATCTGAAACCGAATCCGAGTGCTATAGACGTTTCCGGTTCAAATACCAGTGCGGCATCATTCAGCTGGAGTTTCTCCAAAGAATCCTTTAAATTGTCATAATCGCTGCTGTCAACAGGGTAAAGTCCGCAATAAACCATAGGCGTGACTCCTCTGTAACCAGGTAGAGGTTCTTTGGTGGAATTCTGTACAGTCGTTATGGTGTCACCTACACGTATATCTTTCACATTTTTCAGACTGCCGGCAACAAAGCCAACCTGTCCTGCGCAGAGTTCGTCAACATTTACAGGGGATGGACGGAAACAACCTGTATCTGTTACTTCAAATGTTTTTCCCGTAGACATCATTTTTAGTTTCATTCCAGGTTTGATCATTCCTTCAAAGACACGCACATGAGCAATGGCCCCTTTGTAAGAATCAAAGTATGAATCAAAAATAAGGGCTTTGAGAGGTTCATCGTCCTTACCTGAAGGAGCAGGGATCTTGTCTACTATTTCATCAAATATCCTGTCGATTCCTATACCGGTTTTAGCACTGCATAGAACGGCTTCACTGGTATCAAGGCCGATCACATCTTCAATTTGGGCTTTTACTCGTTCGGGATCGGCGCTGGGCAGATCTATTTTATTGATAACCGGTATGATCTCAAGGTCATGCTCAAGCGCCAGATAAACGTTGGCAAGTGTCTGTGCTTCTACACCTTGGGCAGCATCGACTACAAGCAAAGCCCCCTCACAGGCTGCCAGACTGCGAGAAACTTCATAGTTGAAGTCGACATGGCCGGGAGTATCTATTAAATTGAGTTCGTAAATTTGTCCGTCTTTTCCCTTGTAATTCAATCTGACAGTCTGAGCCTTTATCGTTATGCCTCGTTCTTTTTCAAGTTCCATACTGTCCAGAATTTGATTTTCCATTTCTCTTTGTGTCAATGTTCCGGTCTGTTCTATTAGCCTGTCGGCTATTGTTGATTTTCCGTGATCAATATGGGCGATTATTGAAAAATTTCTGATGTTTTTTGCGTCCAATTATAAGTGACCCTCTCTTTTAATGAAATAATCTTATAGATATAATGATTATAACGAATTTATGTATTTTTGTGAAGAACGTTGTAGGTTTTTATTTTTTCTTAGATAAATTCTTGGAAAGAATGCATAAAAAATGTGTAAAATAGTTTGAAATTGAGAAAAATTGTTTTATAATAACTCTATTATGAAATTTTTGTACTGATTATTAATATAATAAATTTAGATGGAAGTTATTTTTGTAATGACTCCGTTTTGAGAAAGGTTTGATTTTGTGAATATACGCACAAAAATGATGATTACTCTATTGGTACCGCTCATTATTTTGATAGGAGGACTCAGCCTGGTTGCTTATCATTATTCGACAAAAGAAGCGGAACTTGAATTGCAGCGGAGTATCAGTTATAAGATGGATGCGGATACGGCATCTATAGGCATGGTCTTCACGGAACAGGAAGCAATCCTGCGTACATTGGCAGTAAATATGGCAGGAAAAGATGCTGACCAGATACGATCAATGCTGAAGCCTGTCCTTGATGCTGATCATGACAATTTGAAAATGGGCTTGTTTGCGGCGCGTCAAGATGGATCGTATATTGATGCTGCGGGCAGAGTATTGCCGGCAGATTTTGATCCGCGAACACGCGGGTGGTATAAGGCTGCACTGGACAATGAACCGGGAAAAATCAGCTATACAGAAGCATATGTGGATACGGCAACAGGAAAAATGTGCGTGACATTGTCAACGCGGAGCGCTGACGGACAGGTCGTAGAACTGGATATGAATTTGGATAATATTCAAAAGATCGTCAACAATATCTATATTGGCGAGTCCGGACACGCTTTTTTGCTTGACGGCAAGGGGGATTTTATAGCGCATCCCAGCTATAAAGCTGGTGATAATATAGGGCAGGTAGATGGTGGAAAGTTAAAAAATATCGCTGATGCTGTCGCTCAAAACAAGGACGGTTTTGACAATTTGGTTGTAAATAGTGAAAATGAAAACTATATTTACTCCGCAAAGAAAATTCCAGGGACAGGCTGGCTTCTTTGTACTTCTGTATCTGAAAAGGAAATGTATGCCAACGAACGCCGCATGGGTTATATTTTAGTTGCCAGCGGTATTGCTATTGCTTTAATATTAATGGGGATAATTCTTTTTACAGTAAGAAAAATTACTATGAGCTTGAATATTGTTGCGAGTTTTGCGGAAACATTGGCTGCTGGTGACCTGCGGAGTAATTTTGTCATTTCTGACGAACATAGGGATGATGAGATAGGTGATGTGGCAAAGGTGATGCTGAAAATAAAGGAATCATGGGGCACCGTGCTGAAAAAAATACACGACGGATCTGATCAGCTATCAGCGTATGTCAGCGGCTTGACCGATACAATGGGACAATCTGCACAGGCATCTTCACAGATAGCGCAATCTATAGCAAGCGTGGCAGCCGATGCTTCAAAACAGCTCGAGCACATTGAAAGGGCAAATAGTGAAGTATGCTCAATAGTTAATAATATAGACGCCTTGAGGACTAATATTGAAGAGACAGCGAACTATTCGACAAGTGTTGTTGAAAATGCTCAAAAGGGACAATCAATCGCTGATTTGGCTATAAAACAGATGGAAAGCATTGAAAGTGCCACAAATGATTCGGCAAAGACTATTTTCACACTGGGCGAACAGTCGAGAAAAATAGGTAAAATTGTTGGCAGTATAGCTGAGATCGCCGGACAGACAAATCTCTTGGCGCTGAATGCTGCAATTGAGGCTGCACGGGCAGGCGAGAACGGTAAGGGATTTGCTGTTGTAGCGGAGGAGGTGCGCAAGCTGGCTGAACAATCGCAGGGAGCTTCTGCTGAAATCGCCGAACTGATAGGGGCTATTCAGAAAGATACGGACATAGCTGTAGCTTCAATGCAGACAGGCACGAAGGAAGTAAGCGCAGGAGCAGGACAGGTAAGGGAATCGGCAGACTTTTTCCATAAGATAACCGATAATGTTAATGAAATGAGCGCGAGACTTGAGGAAATAACCGCAGCTGTGGAGAAAATTGCAAAAGGTGCATCCGTTATCCAGGGGAACGTAGAAGATATAAGTCGCACCAGTTCCTCTACCTCCGGTGAGACGCAGACAGTTTCTGCTGCCAGTGAAGAACAGGCTGCATCTATTGAGGAAACGGCAGCTTCGGCAGATTCATTGAAAAAACTTGCGGATGAATTGCAGGATATGATCAAGAGCTTTAAGGTTTAGGACGAGTATCTAATTTTAGAAGGGATTAAGAGAATCTATAATGTTCAATCATGGTGACATGTCTGGGAAATTAAAGTTTATAAGCCGGATGAGAATTTTGGCGGGAATTCTGCTGGCGGCGGAGCTGCTGGCAGTCAGCTGGGCGGTGCTGTTTTATTTTTTATATGCCAGTCAGGCAACGGGGGTCCTTTCAGTGAGCTGGCTTTTACTGGCAGGTATGATATTTCCGTTTAATTGGCCGGGTGCGATATTCTGTTCACTTTTAAGCATGATATTACGCGCTGATGCGGTAATAATTTTGACGGCAGGCGTATATATGATTTTAGCTTTGTTGATTAACCGCATCATATGGGCGCCAAATCCAAAGGGGTATTTTTTTTTGGTGAGAGCTATGAGGCTGGAGATAGGAAAATCAATATTGCTGATGCTGGGGGGCTGTTTTATAGTACTGATCAATGCCGGTGGGCAGGAGCTTGTAACTTATATGGCAATAGCCGTTTATGAGGTTGGATCAGCCATAAATATAATTGTATTTTACAAATTGTTGAGAGTTATCGATCGTATGGATTATAGAGAAGTTTTTCAAACAGATTGCAAAACACCTTATGGACAATAAGAAGAGCCTGTGCTTGTTTGTGCACAGGCTCTTTTTATTGTCCATAAAACGATGAATCGGTCATTCAAATAAATAGATATATCGTTTTTTGAATTTTTCAGGTGTCATGGCATATATTTTTGCTATTTGAGGGTTGTCGAGATCTTTTTTTTCCAGCCGCTGCATAAAACTGCGGGCAATTTTATAGCTTACGGAGTCAATATTTACCTTGCGGACAAATGTTTTTCCCGTGGTTGGATTCTTTAATTCTTCAAAATACATAGGAATAGCTCGGCTTCCCTGCACAGAAATCATAGCGCCTGTACCGCCCTTTAATAGAAATTGGACAGCGGAATAGCCAAGCATAGTAGTATAATCTATATCATAAGCAATAGGCGCCGCACAGCGCAATTCATAACCGATTTCTTTGTCGACAATAGTCAGTTTGATACTTAGCTGTTTCATTTCATTACTGATGGCTTCTTTTAATATTTCCCCGAAGTCAAGCTCGGCATAACGAATATGTCCGTGTTCATCCAGAGAGACCTTGCCGAGTTTAGCAAAATCCTCTGGAGCAATTTTTTCTAAAACACCTTCGGCAATAACAGCTACACCATAATTTCTGCCTATCATATAGCGTTTTATCATAGCACCGACCAGTATATCTATAAGGTGTTGAAGCGTTATTTTATATTGGGGAAATTCTTCTGGGATTATGGTAATTGCAGCACCGGCGGAACGACCAATACCCAAAGCCAGATGGCCGGCAGTACGGCCCATGGCGATAGCCAGATACCAGCGATTATTGGTAGTCCGGGCATCCTCCAGCAGATTTTCTATTTCTGTCGTGCCAAACGCGCGGGCTGTTTCGAAACCGAACGTAGGCACATTTTCAGGCAGCGGCAAATCGTTGTCAATAGTCTTAGGTACATGGACAACATTAATGGGATTACCTGTTTTTTGAGAATAAGCGGCCACTGCGGATGCACTAAATGCAGTATCGTCACCGCCTATGGTAAGCATGTGCGTGACATTAAGCTCGGCAAGCGTTTCTACGACACGCTGCAGATCAGCGTCATTCTTTGTGGGATTAAATCTGGACATCTGCAGCAGACAACCGCCGGTAAGATGGATACGGCTTGTGTTGTCATAAACAAGCTCGACATATTTCTTTTCTCCTCTGGCAAGATGTGAAAAGCCTTCGTAGATGCCAAGAACTTTCCAGCCATTGCGTGCGGCCTCAGATGTGACAGACCGGATGACACTGTTGATACCCGGTGCAGGACCACCGCCGCAGATCACGGCAATAGTTTTTTGCGACATGAGAATCCCCCCTACTCATTTTTGGAATTTAGAGTAAAATAAAGATCATCAAAATGCTTATTGGCACTATTGGCCTGTTTATATAAAGGACGTTCTTCTGCTTTAGCACGGCTGCTCATATATTTTTCCAATTTTCTCTTGACCCGTTGCAGGGCATTATCAATGGATTTTACATGACGATTTAGATCAACCGCTATTTCCTGATACGATTTACCGTCAAGATATGACATAAGAACTTTCCATTCCAGGTCACTGAGAATTTGTTCCATTTTTCCTTCTATGGCAAGAAATTCTTCACGATTTATCATCAATTCCTCCGGATCGCTTACAGCGGTGCCTGACAGAATGTCAAGCAAAGTACGATCAGAATCTTCATCATATATAGGTTTGTTCAGGGAAATATATGAATTTAGGGGAATGTGTTTTTGGCGAGTGGCAGTTTTTATGGCAGTTATTATCTGTCTTGTGACACATAATTCCGCAAAAGCACGAAAAGATGATAATTTTTCATCGCGAAAATCGCGTATAGCCTTATAAAGGCCAATCATTCCTTCTTGCAATATATCTTCGCGATCTGCGCCAATCAGAAAATAAGAGCGCGAACGGACCCGGACAAAGTTCCGGTATTTTTTTATTAAATATTCCAAAGCAAAATTATCATGTTTTTCTCTTATTTCTGATAGAAGTTCTTCATCGCTTAATGCACTGAGAGCCGCTTCCAATTCTTTGGCGGGCGATTCGTCTGTTTGTACGGATGGAAGCTTTGCTGCAGCACATTTTCTTGCAATATTACGAGAGGATATCTTTGTACTGTCTTTTGTACTATCTATTGAACTGCTGTTTTCCGGTGCGGTTTCGGCTGTTTCCTTAGAAACAGAATTGCTCTTTAATTCCATTCGCATCATCGCTCCAGTCCGGAAATATGACGATGCTTTCGCGTCATTTCCAAATTATGAGATTGTGTCATATATTGATATAAGACAATCGTTGATCTTATTTGAAATTATACATTAGCAATGCTGTCAAGTCAAGTATAACAAGGCTTTTAAGGTGTTTTGACTATACGCCGGGTAAACAGTTTCGAACGAAGTACAGATCTGTATTATATTATGCTTTTTGATTGACGTTCTATAAAAAATAAAGATATCTAAAATAGGAATTAAACGTCCAGAAAGATAATTTTAAAATGAGTATTTCCAAGAAAAAATTAACTTTGAGAGTGTGGTGCAATAACTGACGAAGTAATTTATAAAATTTTTCAATCGATTTATAAAATATGCATTGTCTTACACTAATTTATTTGGTATAGTATTTTTGTTACAGTATCTGTTGTTTGAAGTATATTATCGGGGGCTGGAGTTTTGAATTGGCTTAGTGGTTAGAGGATTTCACCATGATAAAAAATACGATGGTCCGTGATCTGCCCGAACAGGAACGCCCGCGCGAGAAGCTTATAGCATATGGTGTCCAGTCACTCGGCAATGCCGAGTTATTGGCCATTTTGTTACGCTCCGGGACAAAAGAGGCATCTGTTTTGCGTGTAGCTGAAAATTTGTTATCTCTGTATAAAGAACGGGGATTAGCTTCAATAGTGAATTTATCGGCAGTGCAGCTGAGCAGGATACATGGTATCGGACCGGCTAAGGCAGCAACTGTCTTGGCTGCGGTAGAACTTGGACGACGAATTGCTCAGGAGCCTTCTAAAAAAAAGATTGTCATAAACGGTCCGCCCGATGCAGCGGATTATATTATGCCGCGCCTGAAATATGAAACAAAAGAAAAATTCGCCATCGTACTTTTAAATGTAAAGAATCAGGTATTGTCTTTCAGAATAATATCTGTGGGAATCTTAAATGCGTCAATAGTCCATCCGCGCGAGGTAATGGCTGAGGCATTGAACAATTCAGCAGCAGCGATTATTTTGGCGCACAATCATCCCAGCGGTGACCCTGCTCCGAGCGGTGACGATATCGCCACTACCCGTCGCTTGATAAAAGCAGGACAGATAATGGGAATAGAAATTGCAGATCATATAATTGTCGGGGGGAACGGGTACATAAGCTTTAAAGAGCAAGGCTTGATGAGATGATAAAACTCCAGCGGATACATAATGTCGTCCGTACAGGAGATAATTGTATTATAAAGAACGACAATAAAAATTGATTGATATTTTACAGGATTTGAAGGGAGCACTTATTCATAATGTGGAACATTTTTGGTGGATTTTCTCATGATATGGGCATAGATTTAGGGACGGCAAATACACTGGTGCACGTGAAAGGAAAAGGAATAGTCCTGCGTGAGCCATCAGTTGTTGCAATAGACAGAGAATCAAATAATGTATTGGCAGTCGGTGAAGAAGCAAAAAGGATGATAGGGCGCACACCGGGAAATATTGTTGCAATAAGACCTATGAAAGATGGTGTTATTGCAGATTTCAATGTGACGCAGTCAATGCTCAAATATTTTATAGGTAAAGCTATGAACCGCAGTTCTTTTATGAAACCGCGTGTAGTTGTAGGAGTGCCTTCAGGAGTCACAGAGGTGGAGAAGCGCGCTGTAATTGACGCTGTACGGCAGGCCGGAGCAAATGAGGCATATTTGATAGAAGAACCGATGGCAGCGGCTATCGGTGCCGGACTTCCTGTCGAAGAAGCTACGGGGAATATGGTAGTTGATATTGGCGGGGGTACAACAGAAATAGCTGTGATATCACTGGGCGGAATAGTTACAAGCTGTTCCATCCGCATAGGCGGTGACGAAATGGATCTGTCTATTGTTCATTATATAAAACGTATGTATAATCTGATGATCGGAGAACGTACAGCAGAAGAAATAAAAATAAATATAGGAACAGCTATAACGGCGCAGCAAAGCAAGCATATGGAAATACGCGGACGCGACCTTGTCAGCGGACTGCCCAAAGTGCTCGATATCAGTGAACACGAAATAGAAGAGGCATTGCGTGAACCTGTTCATAAAATAGTTGAAGCAGTAAAAAGTACATTGGAACGTACTCCTCCTGAATTAGCTGCAGATGTAATGGACCATGGCATAATGATGACCGGTGGAGGGGCACTGTTGTCAAACCTTGATAAACTGTTGGGCAAGGAAACAGGGATGCCTGTGCTGATAGCCGAAGATCCGCTTTCCTGCGTCGGTGAAGGTACGGGAAAATCACTGGAAAATATTGATTTGCTCAAGCGTGTTATGATGACAACAAAAAAGCTGAGATGAGAAGCGGATATAAATGAATATGCAGACAAATGATCCTATGGGCAAAAGAGTATGGATATTGATATTGGTTCTGCTGAGTATATTCTGCATTATATTTTTTTCAGCTAAGGACAGAGTTTCCGTGCCATTGACGAATAGTGTTGTGACAACTTTACTTGCCCCGTTTCAAAGCCTTTCATCGGCTATAAGCAATAAAAGCGGTAATGTGATCACTACTGTAAGTCAATTGATATTTGTTTATGACGAAAATAGGCAGCTGAAGGATGAGGTAACGAAGCTGCGAGAACAAAGCTTGCAGAATAACGAATTAGTCGCCGAAAATCAACGCCTGAGAGCTTTTTTGGACTACAAGGGAAAGGCAAAGAATTTTGATTTGGTTACGGCTACTGTTATAGCACGTGATCCGGCTACATGGGTCAATAATGTTGTAATTGATCGCGGCAGCAGTGACGGCATAAAAAAAGATATGCCGGTTGTGACTCCTGAAGGATTGGTGGGTTCAGTGGTCGAGGCCTACAGCGGATATTCTATTGTGGAACTTATAACTGATCCTCGTGTTTCGGTCGGTGCGTTGATCCAGCGCAGTGATTCCAGGATAGCAGGTATAGTGAAGGGCGATATAAATAAACAGTCTGATGTTCATATGGATAATATTCCAAGATCATCTGATATACAACAGGGCGATCAGATAATAACATCAGGTCTGGGCGGAATATATCCCAAGGGAATTTTCATAGGCACAGTTGATGATGTGCAAAATGAATCCGGTGGTCTGTTAAAATATGCAGTTGTGAAGACGGCAGTAGATTTTCAGAAGCTGGAGGATGTGGCAGTTGTGGTAAATTCCCGCGAATTGCCTCCGGATGCACTTATTCAACAAATGCAGCGGGCGGCTGACGGAAGCAGCAACGAAGAAGGAACGGCCAAATGAAAAAAAAAATTGCCTGGATTGCTGTTTTTCTTGCAGCATATATTTTGCAAACTTCCCTGTTGAATCTGGTATCCTTTCATAATATCAACGCAGATCTGCTGCTGTTGCTGACGGTATCGTACTCACTGACGCATGGCTTCAGACGAGGCGCTTTTATTGGATTTTGCAGCGGACTTCTGCAGGATGTTGCATCGGGAACATTTCTTGGCTTCAATACACTGAGCAAGATGATGATTGGGTTTGGTTTTGGCTTTATGATAGGCCGGGTCTATGAGAAAAAAATTATTTTGCCTGTCATTTCATCTATTGTGGCAACAGCTGCGAATTATCTGATATCTCTTATTGTTATATTGATGCTTGGTTATACAGTAAATATTATGCAGAATGCATACAACTTGTTAGTAATACCATTGGTATATAATTTATGCTTTTCTTATTTGATGCACAGAATAGTGTGCTGGCTGAAAAATAAGAGTTTTGATGAGTAATTAAGGCACCTTTTAAGGGTGTCTTAATTATTAAATGCGGGGAGAAAACAGCTTGGAATCGAAAGATATATTCAATAGATTGAAAGCTTTGTCCATTGCTTCGGTTCTGATTATATTGGCATTGATTATCAGACTTGGTTATTTGCAGATATACGAAGGCGATTTTTATAAAAAACAGGCCGAAGGAAATCGAATACGAATCATACCTACCATGGCGCCGCGCGGTACCATGTATGATGAAAACGGCAATCCTATGGTAATGAATCAGCCTGGTTTCACAGTGGCTATTCTGCCGCTTGAAGAAGAAATAAAACCGCAGCTGATAGATAATCTGGCGGCTTTGCTGCATATGGATAAAGCGGAGATAGAAGATAAAATAAAAAAGCATAGGGGTTTTGATCCTATACGGTTGAAAACAGATGTCGGACCGGAAATTTGGACTATTATTGAAGAACAAAAAGAAAAATATCCGGGAGTAGTTGTTGAAGCACAGCCAGTGCGGGATTATATATACAAGACTATAGGTGCACATACTTTTGGCTATGTCGGCGAAATAAATGAGGATGAGCTGAAAACGCATAAAGATGATAACTATAAACTGGGAGACTCAATAGGCAAATTCGGCTTGGAAAAAATTTACGATGAGTATTTACGCGGAACGGCAGGCGGTGAACAAGTTGAAGTTGATGTTACGGGAAAACCTGTGCAGATTTTAGGCAAAAAGGAGCCTATCCCGGGTAAGGATCTGCATCTGACAATTGACATGGGATTGCAGCTTGCTGTAGAAAAAGCTATTGATGACAGACTGAAGGAGATACATGCAAATGCTGCTGCTGCGGTCGTCATGAATCCCAAAACAGGGGCAATACTGGCCATATCCAGCCGTCCTTCTTTCGATCCTAATAAATTTGCGAGAGGAATTTCTGAAAAGGATTGGAATGAAATAAACAATAATCCTTATCATCCTATGGATAATAAGGCTATAACCGGGGAATATCCGCCTGGGTCTGTTTTTAAAATAGTCACCGGCACAGCGGCTTTGAATGAGCACAAGGTCACGCCCGAAGAGAAAATTTTTGACCCGGGTGTATATTGGCTTGTTCCCAAACATAATGCAGATGGAGAAGCATTGGGGCTGATTAATTTTGGCGAGGCACTGGCTCATTCGGATAATGTTTATTTTTACGAAATGGGCAACCGTGTAGGAATAGATACGCTCGGCAAATATGCGAAGCTTTATGGCTTGGGAGAAAAAACGGGTATAGATCTGCCTTATGAGGCAAGCGGTTTAATAGCCAGCAGAGAGTACAAGAAAAAAAATTATGAGGAAGACTGGTATCTGTCCGAGACACTCGATGCGGCCATTGGACAGGGCTTCAACCTTGTCACACCGATTCAGGCAGCAATGATAATGAGTGAAATAGCAAACGGCGGAACACGTTATAAACCACATTTGGTGGAGGATATAACAAACCCGGACGGTTCAGTTTACAAACATTTTGATCCGGTTGTTTTGAGCAAGCTTGACGGGGTGAATCCAGAATTTATAAAGCTTATACAAAGAAGCCTGCTGGAGGTCACCAGAGTGGGTACAGCTGCATCTTTTTTTGGCGGTTCTTTTCCTGTAAATATTGCGGGTAAAACGGGGACGGCAGAAAATCCTCATGGTGCCGATCATGGCTGGTTTGTGGCGTATGGACCATATGAAGATCCAAATGTGGCAGTTGCCGTTATAGTGGAAAATGGCGGCTATGGGGCACAGTCAGCTGTGCCGATAGGCAAGGCCATATTGGAAGCTGCTTTTAATCTGGTTCCTGAGCCACCGCTTATTGATCCGCAGAAGGAACCGGCGACTGTCAGCAACAATGATATAAAATCGGGAGTAAAAGTGGATCACTGATAAAGGTATAGGCAGGAATATATATATACCAGAGCGAACATAAGTAAAAAGGTGTTTTAAATTGCAGTTTTAAAAATATAGGCAGACGGAATTTAACGGTTAGAAAATAGCGGACAGCAGGATGTATATATACGATGAGTGAAGAAGTTGTATTTAAGGGAAGCCGATCAGGCTTAAAATTGATATTGACAAATACTGTCGACTTTCCTACAATCGAAAATTTAATAAGGCAGAAACTGGACTCTTCCTTTAATTTTTTTCAAGAAGGGACTGTCATCCAGTTGGAGGCTGGCTGGCTCAACAAGGCACAAAAACAAAGTGTGCGCGGTATCTTTTCTTCATATGGTCTGATTCTGCAGGACGGTTATGAGGAGAAAGCTGAACCATTAAAGGTGTCTTTAGAAAGCGTTGATAGAACTCAGGCGCATGAGTCAGAAGACAAGGACAGAAAATTAAAGACAACCGTAATAAATCAAACGATAAGAAACGGGCAGGAAGTTATTTCTGACGGTTCGATAATTATCAATGGCAATGTCAATCCGGGAGCGTCTATAATTGCAGGAGGGAATATTGAGGTCAGGGGTGCGTGCCGGGGTATCGTGCATGCCGGTGCTTTCGGCGATGTAAATGCAACGGTGACGGCGGAGTATCTTATACCCATGCAAATCAGGGTTGCTGACTTGGTAGCAAGAGCGCCGGATAAAAGGATGTCCAAAGCAGATGCACCCTATCCTGAAAAAGCTTATGTCAGTAAGGGAAAGATAGTATTAGAGGCGATTAACCGGTAGGAAGAAGGGCATATATGAGTGACGTAATAGTTGTGACGTCCGGAAAAGGCGGTGTCGGCAAGACAACAACGACCGCCAATCTTGGAGTTGGACTGGCTAAAAGAGGCAATAAAGTCGCGCTTATTGATACTGATACAGGGCTGAGAAATCTTGACCTGCTGCTCGGTTTGGAAAATCGTATAATGTATGATCTTGTCGATGTGGCGACAGGTCGCATCAGTTACAAAAAGGCATTGGTCCGGCATAAAAAACATGAAACGCTTTTTTTGCTGCCTACTTCGCAGATTCGGGATAAAACTGCTGTAACCGGACAGCAGCTCATTGATATATGCAACGAAATGCGCGGCGAATTTGATTATATACTGATAGATTGCCCGGCGGGAATTGAGCAGGGATTTAAGACGGCAATAGCGGCAGCGGATTATGCCATTGTGGTCACTATGCCTGAAGTTGCCGCAGTACGTGACGCAGATAAAATTATCGGCGAACTGAACCGGGCAGATAAAGACCGCATAAAACTTGTTGTGAACAGGATAAGAAGCCATATGGTCGATTCGGGCGATATGCTTGACATGGATGATATAAATGACATTTTGGCAATAGACTGTATAGGGCAGGTTCCGGACGACGAAATGGTCGTGACCTCAACTAACAGAGGAGAACCGGTAATTTCTAACAAAAAGTCTTTAGCCGGGCAAGCATACAATAATATCGTGGGGCGAATATGCGGAGAACAGATCCCTTTTCTTGATCTCCGGAAAAAAACACTGTTTGATAAATTAAAACAGATATTGCATGTATGAGGAGGTATAACTTATGTTGAGGGCTGTTATGAAACTGTTTGGACGCGATGATGATAAACCGTCGGGGAAAATAGCAAGGGATCGCTTGCGTGTCGTACTTATACACGACAGGGCAAATATTTCACCTGAAGTGGTCAATCATATAAAAGACGATATAATAAAAGTGATTTCAACCTATATGGATATAAATCAGCATGATATGGAAATAAGCTTATCTGATGATGATAATTCAGTGGCTCTTTTAGCCAGTATACCGGTAAAAAGAATAAAGCCTCAAGTTATGTCTTCACGCAATATGCATAGGTAATGGTTTGCAGACTCGCAAGAAATGGCCTTTTGTTAAATAAGCAAAAGGCCATTTCTTGCGAGTTTGCGGAACCGGTATCTGTCACAGTAACTAAGGAGATTCAAATGTTTTATAAACGCCTTATATTATTGCTGCTGCTGGTGGGGCTTATCTCTTATGGTGTAATATATTTTACTGTAGATATAAACACCTTAAGAAATTTACTTGATTTTAAACCCTGGTCAATTGCAGCAGCTTTTTTGAGCGTAGCAGTCGGACTTTTTTTGGATGGATTCAGATTAATTGAGCTTATTAAAATATCAGGAGAAAAAATAACGCCGATACAGGCCGCCAGAGTGGTTTTTGGAAATTATTTCCTTGCGCTTTTGACACCGGGATTTTCGGGAGGAGCAGTAGCGCAGCTGATGTTTTTACGATATGCTGATATTCCCATGGGGAAGGCAGCTGTAATAGTGATTGTTCGAACGATCGTTTCCATAGCTTTTTTATTTATATGCATGCCTTTTATCCTATTGAGTGACGATGGAGTGCTGCCATGGGTATCCAATACATTCTTACTTGTATTTTCTATATTGGCTATTTCAATTATTGCAATACTTGTATGGGCTATGGTAAGCGGTTATTTTGATCGAGTGGCAATATTTATTGCCAGACGCATTTCCCGTAAAAAAGGACGCAGACTCATAACTTTTTATCGTGATAATAAAAAGGCGATATTGCTTTTGACATCAGCACCCTTTGGTATGCTTAAGGTTTTTGTAATATCCGGTCTGAGTCTGATTGCGTTGTACTCTGTCGTTCCTTTTCTTTTGCTGGGCTTGGGCACTGATGTGAATTGGATATTGGTAATGGGACGTATGATTTTTTTGAATTTATTTTTATATTTTTCACCGACACCAGGCGGATCGGGAATTGCTGAAGGCGGCTTTATCCTGTTGTTCAATACTATCGCACCGGGGGGGACAGTCGGAGTTGTAGCTGTGGGGTGGCGGCTTTTTGCTGAGTATCTGCCTTTTTTAGCGGGATTTTATTATTCTCTGAGGACCTTTGGCAGAGAATTTCTGGGGAAGTCTATTTTCAAAAGGAATTAAAGATCGTTTGAGTAACGGGAGAATGGTATGGAAAACAGTGAAGACCGCATTATTGCCGGGGCAGAAAATGATACGGATATGTGGCAGTACAGCCTTCGTCCTAAACATCTGAATGAATATATTGGACAGGATAAGGCAAAAGAGAATTTGGCGATTTTCATAAAGGCAGCAGTATCAAGGGGAGAGGCTCTTGATCACGTGCTTCTTTACGGTCCTCCGGGATTGGGCAAGACTACGCTTGCGTCAATAATTGCAAATGAACTGGGCGTGAATTTTAGAGTTACATCGGGGCCGGCCATTGAAAGAGCCGGTGATTTAGCGGCTCTTTTGACTAATCTGACGGAAAAAGATGTTCTTTTTATTGATGAAATACACAGACTGTCGCACAGTGTGGAAGAAGTGCTGTATTCTGCTATGGAAGATTACGCATTGGACATAATAATAGGAAAAGGACCATCGGCTCGTTCTATTCGTTTGGATATAGCCCCTTTTACCCTTATCGGGGCGACCACACGTGTCGGGGCATTGGCATCACCTTTAAGAGACCGATTTGGTGTTATTTCGCGTCTTGAGTACTATAAACCGGAAGCGCTGATTTATATTATTAAAAGATCAGCAGAAATTTTAAACATTGAAATTGAAGACAGGGGTGCTGCCGAGATTGCACAAAGATCGCGCGGTACGCCGCGTGTTGCAAACAGACTTTTGAAACGAGTGCGTGATTTTGCTCAGATAAAAGGCAACGGTGTTATAACTGATGCGATTGCTGATAGTTCTCTGGCAATGCTGGAAGTTGATAAAGCCGGTCTTGATAATATTGACAGACGTATGCTCATGACAATGATCGAGAAGTTCGACGGCGGGCCGGTGGGGGTAGAAACTTTGGCAGCAGCTATAAGTGAGGAGCGCGACACTATAGAGGATGTATATGAGCCGTATTTACTCCAATTGGGCTTTATCAATCGCACACCGCGCGGCCGCATAGTAACGGCTCTGGGATATAAGCATATGAATATCTCTGTGACAGGCAGTGCCGTAAAACAGGAAAAATTATTTGAAGAAAATAATAGAAGGTAAGTCGGATGAAAATACTTTTGCATATGTGCTGCGGTCCATGCTCTTGCTACCCTGTGCAAAACCTGCGTGCTGGCGGGCATGAATTGACAGGTTATTTTTTTAATCCCAATATTCATCCTTATAAGGAGTTTAAACAAAGAATTGACACCGCGATGGAATTTGGAGACAAAGCAGGATTAGCAGTTGTAGCTGATAAAAATTATGATCTCAGAACATTTTTACGCAGAGCTCTGTCGGCGGAAAAGCGTGAAGAAACGCTGGCAGAAAAACCCCGCTGCCGCATGTGCTATGCGTGGAGGTTACGGAAGACGGCAGTATATGCCAGAGAGAATGGTTTTGATGCATTTACTTCTACATTGTTCGTCAGTCCTTATCAACTGCATAATGTTATGAAGGATGCAGCCGAAAAGATTGCCCGAGCTGAAAATATTCCGTTTTTTTATGAGGATTTTCGTACAGGCTGGGATGAAGGAGTAGAGATATGCAAAAAATTAGAGCTATACAGACAGCCCTATTGCGGTTGTATTTTCAGTGAGGAAGAACGTTACAGCAACAGATGGAAAAAAGATCATAAAAAGAAAATGAGAAAATTACGTGAGCAAAAAGAATCAGAAGCTTAAGAGTAAAAGGGCAGATTTCTTTTTCATTATCGATGATTTTGTTTTAAAAACGGGCAAAAAATCTTATGGGTATAGGCGGTTTTAAGACGGTAAAATGAACGGTGAATAATCCGGCGGCTGCTTGCAAGAGACAAAGCAGTGTGCTATAATTATAAACCGATAGCTTAGTAGAAATGAGGTGTGTTATATGAAACAGGGAATACATCCTGATTATAAAGAAGCGACAGTTGTTTGCGGCTGCGGCAATACTTTTAAAACCGGGTCTGTTAAAGAAAATCTGCGCGTAGATATATGCTCGAAATGTCATCCGTTTTATACGGGACGTCAGCGTGAATCTGCTGCCGGTGGTAGAATTGAAAAATTTAACAAACGTTACGGGACAAAATAATATTTGTTATGGGCGGCAGAGCAGTAATGCTCTGCTTCATTTATATATAGAATTATTTTTTCGGCTGATAATCAGATGAGAAATTGATCGAATAAATACGTTGGCAAAGGTCAGGCCCCATGCATAATATTCTTTGATTTTGGGGTGGAAGAAAGCTTAGTGTGAACAATAAATATCTATGGAATAAAGGAGTTTAGGCGTGAAAGAAAAAAGCTGTACGAAAATGAATATAGGCGGTCAGGCTGTCATTGAAGGCGTGATGATGCGTGGTGCTGAATATGTAGCTACAGCTGTCCGCGAACCGTCGGGTGAAATCTGTGTGAAAAAAGGACCTGTAAATTCACTCGGCAGCAAGTACCCTATTTTGAAAAAACCTTTCCTGCGCGGTGTGCTCTCTCTCGGTGAATCGTTGATGATTGGTATGCGTTCGCTTTCCTATTCGGCCAAAATGGCAGGTGAGGAAGAGGATGATAAACTTTCGGATAAAGATATGGCTATTACAATATTTGTGTCCATAGCAGCCGCAATTTTGCTGTTTGTGGTTATTCCTACCGCTGCAGCAAAATATTTTCCGACAGATGATCCCTTTTATATGAACTTGGGAGAGGGCGTATTGCGACTGGCTATATTCCTTATATATATATACGGGATATCCAGAGTGAAGGATATTTACCGTGTTTTTCAATATCACGGAGCTGAGCATAAGACTATTTTCGCATATGAAGCGGGAGTTCCTCTTACACCGGAAAATATAAAAAAATTTTCGCGGTTTCATCCGCGCTGCGGTACATCCTTTTTATTGATCGTCATGCTGGTCAGCATAGTGACATTTGCCTTTTTGGGCTGGCCGGATCTTCTGTATAGGATCTTGTCGCGTGTTATATTACTGCCGGTTGTTGCAGGAATATCATACGAAATTATTAGGTTTTCCGGGCGCTCAAACAATCCTCTTGTGCATATTGCCGTTTTGCCGGGCCTGTGGCTTCAGCGGCTCACTACAAAAGAACCTGATGAATCGATGATAGAAGTTGCAGTCAAGGCCGTAGAAGCAGTGGTCGTACAAACTCAGGAAAATACCATAAAAGAATATGATGCAAAGCTGTCGTTTGCGCAGGCACTCGATAATAATTGATATATGGGGAAGGATAAGCGTTCGTGTTAGAAAAGTTAGAGGCAATTGAAAGTAAATATCTGGAATTGGAATCGCTCATAAGCGATCCTGATATTTTAGCGGATATTCCGCGCTGGCAGCGATATAGTCAAGAACATGCATCTCTTAATGAAATAGTAACAAAGTATCGGGAATACAAAAAAACATGCAGTGAGTTAAGTGAAAATAAAATAATGCAGGCTGAAGAAGTTGACAGTGAATTTAAAAAATTGCTGGAAACGGAAATAACCGCATTGCAAAAAGTAAAGGAAGCTTTTGAGGAAGAGCTTCCCATTTTACTTTTGCCCAAAGATCCCAATGATGATAAAAATGTTATCATCGAAATACGCGGCGGTGTCGGCGGAGATGAAGCTGCCCTGTTTGCCGGTGATCTGTTCCGCATGTATTCACGCTATGCAGAAATGAAAGGCTGGAAAAGTGAGATCCTTGATGCCAATTCCACTGAACTTGGCGGTTTTAAAGAAATTTCTTTTTGCATTGAAGGCCGGGGCGCATACAGCCGGTTCAAATATGAAAGCGGAACGCATCGTGTGCAGCGGGTTCCCGAAACAGAGTCTGGCGGAAGAATACATACTTCCGCAGTGACTGTAGCGGTACTGCCGGAAGTAGAAGATGTAGAAATAGATATAAAGCAGGCTGATCTGCGTATAGATACATACAGAGCAAGCGGTGCCGGTGGACAGTATGTAAATAAGACTGATTCGGCGATCCGTATAACGCATATGCCGACAGGAATAGTAGTACAATGTCAGGATGAGAAATCCCAGCTGAAAAATAAGGAAAAAGCTATGCGTGTATTGAGAGCGAGACTCAATGATGCGGCGCAAAAAAATCAGCGTGACAGTATAGCTGCCGACAGAAAAAGTCAGGTGGGTTCGGGTGACAGAAGCCAGAGAATAAGGACTTATAATTTTCCGCAGGGGCGTGTTACGGACCATCGCATAGGGTTGACACTGCATAAGCTTGATTCGGTGCTGAACGGTGAACTTGATGAGCTGATAAATGCACTTATTACGGCCGATCAATCGGAAAGGCTGCAGCAGGTCAGGTAATGATATATGACAAAGAATAAATTGCACGCGGGTGATACAAAAGTATGGACTATAGGCGCGCTTTTGAAATGGACACAGGAATATTTTGCTGCAAAAGCCATCGATTCGCCGAGACTTGATGCCGAAGTTCTTCTTTCCCATCTTTTAGGTAAGGAAAGAATATATTTATATGTACATTTTGATGAGCCCTTGCAGGAAAATGAACTGGTGCAATTCCGCGGGCTGGTAAAAAAAAGGGCTGCGCGCATACCTGTTGCTTATCTGACAGGACAGAAGGAATTCATGGGGATGCCTTTTAAGGTCAGTGAGCATGTTTTGGTGCCAAGACCGGAAACAGAACTTTTAGTTGAAGCTGCGATCGAGCGTCTCCCTGGAGACAGTGAGGCTGTGTTTGCCGATATAGGTACGGGCAGCGGTGCCATTGCTGTATCACTGGTCAAACTGAGAAAAAATCTTAGAGGAGTTGCTGTTGATATATCAGCGGAGGCTTTGGCAATGGCACAAAAGAATGCCGTACTTCTTAAAGTAGCTGACAGCCTTGAATTTTTGCAGGGAGATCTGCTTGAACCGCTGCAAAAAGAGGAAAACAAAGGCCGGCTGGCAGCTATCATATCCAATCCGCCGTATATTCCTCTTGCCGATATGCCTGCATTAGCTCCTGAGGTGCGTGCATATGAGCCGAGAAGGGCGCTGACAGACGATGCTGACGGATTAAATTTTTACCGACGGCTTTTGGCTGACAGTAAAGAATTGTTGACGGAAAATGGTTTTTTTGCCTGTGAAATAGGAATAAATCAGGCTTCGGATGTAAAAGCATTAGCGCAGAAAAATACCTGGGGAAAAGTTGAAGTATTAAGAGATCTGGCAGGAATAGAGCGGGTGGTTATATTATGGAAACGGAAATAATAAAGGTAGAGGATGCCGGGGAATCAGGTATAAAAAAAGCGGCAGAACTCATCAAGCTCGGAGAAGTAGTGGCTTTTCCGACTGAAACAGTTTACGGGCTTGGAGCGAATGGTCTTGATGCACAGGCTTCAGCAAAAATATATAAAGCTAAGGGACGTCCTTCGGATAATCCTCTTATACTGCACATAGACAGTATAAGAATGCTGTCTATGGTAACGGATCGGCTGCCGCATACGGCTATGGAGATCATGGCAGCTTTTTGCCCTGGACCCGTAACTATAATTGTGCCTAAAAAGAACACGGTGCCGGACGCTATTACAGGCGGTTTATCCACAGTGGGAGTGAGGATGCCGGATAATGATACGGCAAGAAAACTGATAAGTATGGCGGGAGTTCCCATAGCGGCACCGAGTGCCAATCTTTCAGGTCGTCCGAGCCCCACGACCGCAAATGATGTTTATCGTGACATGAACGGTCATATACCGCTTATTCTTGACGGCGGACCATCAGGCTTCGGTGTCGAATCAACGATAGTGGATTGTACTGAAGATATACCGATTATTTTACGCCCGGGAGCAATTACCAAAGAAATGCTGGAAGAAATATTTCCTAAAGTAGCTGTAGATCCTGCTTTAACGGGAAAAAATGAAGTGCCGAAAGCACCCGGTATGAAATATCGCCATTATGCACCGAAAGCGCCGTTGATATTATTTTCCGGAAAAGCTGCCAATATGCTGGGAGCCTTGACCGGGGAATTAGGCAGACGAAAAAGGGCTGGATTCAAAGTCGGGATCATAGCGAGCAGTGAAATTGCCGGTCTTTTTGACAGTGATGCTGTATATAATTACGGCAGCAGAAAAAATTTATATGCAATAGCGGCTAATTTATATAATGCGCTGCTGTATTTTGACGATAAAAATGTGGATGTTATTTTGGCAGAAGGAACGGTACAGACAGGAGTGGGACTCGCTATCATGAATCGTCTGAAAAAGGCAAGCGGACAGACAATTATAAGTGTATGATATTTTCCGATCAGTAAATTTCAATGATTGAATTTTGCTGGAAAGTGTAAAATATTTGCCAGCGGATGATGCAATATGTTAGAATTATGTTAAAAATGATAGGTGGTGTAGAAGCATCCTCATGGGATGCTGATTTTTATGAAAATTGTTATTGGCTGTGATCAGGGCGCTCTGGAATTGAAGAACTATATCAAAGAAGTATTGGCTGAATTTACCGATATAACAGTTGAAGATGTTGGCACGTATACAGCAGACTCGGTTGATTATCCAGACATAGCTGAAAAAATATGTGCTAAGATAACCTCCGGTGAAGCTGAAAGAGGAATAGCACTCTGCGGTACAGGTATAGGGATTTCCATTGCCTGCAACAAGGTTGACGGTATACGGGCCGCACTGTGTCATAATGTATTTACAGCACGTATGTCCCGTCAGCATAATGATGCTAATGTTTTGGCAATGGGCGGCCGTGATATTGGTTTTGGTCCCGCTGCTGAAATGGTGCGTGTCTGGGTGGCAGAAGAATTCTTGGGTGGACGCCATAAGCGGCGTGTGGATAAAATAATGGCTATTGCAGATAAATAAGCAGCTTATATAATACTTGGGAGTTTTTAGGAGGATATAAATGAATCTTGTGGATGGTTTGGAGAAAGTAGATCTGGAGGTAAATAATGCTATAAATGCTGAACTTGCCCGGCAGCGTAATAAATTGGAATTCATTGCGTCGGAAAATATAGTAAGCAATGCGGTAATGCAGGCACAGGGAAGTGTTCTGACCAATAAGTATGCGGAAGGATATCCGGGAAAACGCTACTATGGCGGCTGTGAATGTGTCGACATTGTTGAACAGCTGGCGATCGACCGCGTAAAAAAATTGTTCGGTGCTGAATATGCAAATGTACAGCCGCATTCCGGCGCCCAGGCTAATACGGCAGTCTATTTTGCTTTATTGCAGCCCGGCGACACAGTCCTGGGAATGAATCTGACTGACGGCGGTCACCTCACACACGGAAGCCCTGTGAATATTTCCGGTAAATATTTTAATGTCGTGCCGTATGGCGTAGATAAAGAAACCGAGCGCATTGACTATGATTCATTGCAAGAGCTGGCACGAAAGCATCATCCCAAAATGATAATTGCCGGAGCCAGCGCTTATGCGCGGATCATAGATTTTCAACGCCTTTCAGCGATAGCTAAATCTGTCGGCGCTTATCTGATGGTTGATATGGCTCATATTGCCGGACTTGTGGCTGCAGGTCTTCATCCAAATCCTATAGAATATGCCGATGTAGTTACTTCGACGACACATAAGACTCTGCGCGGTCCGCGCGGCGGGATTATCCTTTGTCGTGATGCCGAATTCGGCAAGCAGTTCAATAAAGCTATTTTCCCTGGCATTCAGGGTGGTCCGCTGATGCATGTCATAGCAGCCAAAGCTGTTGCTTTCAAGGAAGCTCTGAGTGACGAATTCAAGGAATATCAGCGTCAGATTATAAAGAACGCACGTGCCTTGGCAGAAGCGCTGACACAGGAAGGCTTTCGTATTGTTTCCGGCGGCACAGACAATCATTTAATGCTGGTGGATCTCAGAAATAAAAACATCACCGGAAAAGATGCTGAAAAACTGCTTGATGATATAGGTATAACCGTAAACAAGAACACTATACCGTTTGAACCGTTGAGTCCTTTTGTGACCAGTGGTATAAGGCTGGGCACACCGGCACTCACTACACGCGGTTTTGATGAGAAGGATATGGCTAAAGCAGCCGGCATAATAGCTGCAGTACTCAATAATCCAAATGATGAAGGTATAATGGCACAGGCTGCTAAGCGAGTGAAGACCTTGTGTGAAAAATATCCTTTATACTGATCTGAGGGAGAATAAAAATGACTGACGATTTAAAGATAAGCGTTATTGATCATCCACTGGTGCAGCATAAGCTGACATTGATGCGGATGGAAGAAACAGGCACTAAGGATTTTCGGGAGCTGCTGGAAGAAATATCGATGCTGATGGCATATGAGATAACACGTGATCTGCCTCTTGTAGACGTGAGCATAAATACACCGGTGGCAAAATGCAGCTCTAAAACTCTCAATGGCAAAAAGATGGGGCTCATCCCTATTTTACGCGCCGGGCTGGGAATGGTAGACGGTATCGTCAAACTTATTCCGACTATAAAAATAGGACATGTGGGAATGTACAGAGATCCGAAGACACTCAAACCTGTCGAATACTACTGCAAACTGCCGACTGACGTGGCAGAGAGGACGCTCATTGTCATTGACCCTATGCTCGCCACGGGAGGATCGGCTGCGGCTGCTCTTTCTCTGTTGAAGGAAAAAGGGGCAAAGCATATCATTTATCTGTGCCTGGTGTCTGCACCTGAAGGTATAAGAGCTATAAATGAAATGCATCCCGATATAAAAATATATACAGCCTCTATTGATGAAAAACTTAATGAAAACGGTTATATAGTGCCGGGACTCGGTGATGCCGGCGACAGATTGTTCGGTACGCTATAATCGGGCTGCCATATATTGGTCTTATAGTTTTGGAGAAAAATATGAATAAATACAGCCGTCCTGATTGGACAGAATATTTTCTTGATATAGCCAGAGCGGTAGGGCGGCGTTCCACATGCTTCCGCCGACGCTATGGCGCTATCATTGTAAAGGATAGAATTATTGTCAGTACTGGTTATAACGGTGCTCCGCGCGGTGAGGATAACTGCATTGATACAGGAATCTGTGAAAGGGAAAGGCAGCATGTTCCCAAAGGACAAAGATATGAATTGTGTGTGGCTGTACATGCCGAACAAAATGCGATAATAGCTGCCGATCCGGTAAAAATGAAGGGTGCAGTGATTTACATCGTCGGCTGTAATGAGGATGGAACATTGGCATCGGGCAAACCATGTCTTTTGTGCAGGCGCATGATCTGCAATGCTATGATCGATAAGGCTGTTTATCTGGAAGCTGACGGTTCAGTCGTAGAAGCTGATCCCAGAAAAATATATTGATATATTTCTTGGGTTAGGTTAAGATAATAGCAGTATTCACATCAAATAATAAACAAGACCTGCTGTTTGGTATAAGTTGAATGGCATATTCATAAAAGGCTTTTCAGTGATGAAACTGACAGCTTTGGCTGTGGATAGCTTTTGAATAGAATTGCATCCATGGATAAAGAGGGTATTGTTTGCTTATAGTAAAGGAAGTGCGCTGTAAAGATGCCGAGTTCTCTTCTGGCATTTATCATTTCATTGGTCATTGTATTGCTGATAATGCCGATGGTGATAAAATTTGCTGTTAAAACGGATGCGATGGACGCCCCAGATAAAAGGAAAGTACACTGTCATCCTGTTCCGCGTCTGGGAGGGTTGGGAATATATATCGGTTTTTTGATGACGGTATTGATACTGTCATTTACTACAGATATAGCTGCTGAACATGGGATGGATCTGGCAGGACTTTTGATCGGCGGGACATTTATTGTTGTCGTCGGAATAATAGATGATTATAAAAACCTGCCTGCCAAGGTGAAACTTATTGGACAGATCGCTGCGGCATGTATACTTGTATCTTTTGATGTCAGAATTGATTTTGTGACCAATCCCTTTGGCGATTGGATTTTTTTGGAGTATCTATCTGTACCGGCGACCGTTTTTTGGATTGTAGGCCTGACAAATACAGTCAATCTTATTGATGGTCTTGATGGTCTTGCTGCTGGTGTTTCCACTATTGCTTCTATAACATTGCTTTTGGTTGGTTATCAGCAGGGAGATGCGTTTATTGTTTTTATCACTGCTTCTCTTGTAGGGTCTTCGCTGGGGTTTCTGAAATACAATTTTAATCCTGCGCGCATTTTTATGGGAGATACCGGCAGTATGTTTCTAGGATTCATTTTGGCAGGTGTGTCTATAATCGGCGTTGTGAAAAGTGCTACTACAATTGCCTTGATTGTACCTATTTTGGCACTTGGACTGCCTATTCTTGATACGACTTTTGCTATTATACGCAGATATAGAAGCGGTGTTCCTATCTTTAAACCGGATAAGGGACATCTTCACCACCGTCTTTTGGATCTGGGGTTTACACAGCGGCAGGCTGTGCTGTTGATGTATGTGTTCAGCAGTTTTTTGGGGCTTAGCGCAATAGCTTTGACACAGGTCAGTGAATATGCCGGCGTGATAATAGTGTTATTTATATTGCTTGTTATTATTTACGGTGCAAGGAAGATTGGGATATTTCATCCTAAAAATAACATTCATACCTGATATTTTATTATCCGACGGTGGGAGGAAAGTCCATGAAGAAAAAAATCAAAGTAATGACTGTTTTTGGCACCAGACCGGAAGCCATTAAAATGGCTCCGGTTATATTGGAACTGGCCAGGCACGAAGAAATAGAACCTGTCATAACAGTTACAGCTCAACATAGAGAAATGCTCGATCAGGTATTGAATCTTTTTTCAATAAAACCTGATCATGATCTTAATATAATGGCGGCAGGGCAGACTCTTTTTGATATAACAGATAAAGCTATGCGGGGACTGGATGAGGTTTTGACCGAAGAACATCCTGATATGGTACTTGTTCACGGAGATACAACGACTACTTTTGCGGGGGCACTGGCGGCCTATTATCATGAAACCGCGGTAGGACATGTCGAAGCAGGCTTGAGAACAAATAATAAATATTCACCTTTTCCCGAAGAGATGAACAGAAAACTGACCGGTGCGCTGGCAGATCTCCACTTCGCACCTACGCAAGTTTCTCATGAAAATCTTATCAGAGAAAATGTTCCGGAGAAGAATATTTTTGTCACTGGCAATACAGTCATTGATGCGTTGCATAAAACAGTCTGTGATAACTATAAGTTTGCCGATAAGATGCTGCAGAATATAGATTACATAGATAAACGTGTCATTTTGGTAACGACACACCGCCGGGAAAATCTCGGAGAACCGATGCGCCATGTATATAAAGCGATGAAGCAGATTGTTTCTGAGTATCAAGATGTGGAAATAATTTTTCCGGTGCATAAAAACCCTAAGGTACGCGAAGTCGTCAATGAGGAACTTGGAGGACTGCGGGGAGTACATTTGATAGATCCTCTGGATTATGAACCTTTTGCAAATCTGATGCATCGATCTTACCTTATAATGACAGATTCGGGCGGTATTCAGGAAGAAGCGCCATCGCTTGGAAAGCCGGTTTTAGTATTGCGTGATACTACGGAGCGCCCGGAAGCTGTAGCGGCTGGTACTGTAAAACTGATAGGCACAGAGAAGGACCGCGTTTATAATGAAGTAAAATATTTGCTTGATGATAAAACCGAATATATGCGTATGGCCAGCACCTGCAATCCATATGGTGATGGTCATGCTGCCAAGCGGATCGTCGATGCGGTCTTATATTATTATGGTTTCAGGAATACTTTGCCTGAATGCTTTTCCTTAGATTCATGAAAATAGGATTTTTAAATTTTATTCGGTCATGGGAACGGTATCTGATACTCTTTTCAAAAGAGAATAAGGTACCGTTCATCAAGATAATAGTGCTTTTTTATTGACATTCTGCAACCGGAACATAACTAAGGGCGTTGTTTATCTGTTGTGCGAACTGTCTCGCATAAGGAGGTGGGATAGGTAAAGAAAAAATGAGTTTATTAATGTTGAGAATATTTTTATTAGTCCTATTCTACAGTATGTTTGCAGAATATTTCTTAAATAGAAGAAAAATTTGCAGAGTTGTGTCTGTGGGCATATTGCATACAATTATTGATGTGGGATATCAATTATTTTACATAAAGACAAAGGATGTGTTTATGGGATGAATTTAAAAGCCAGAATGTATATTTCGTATGCAGTTGTAATAATTTTAACGGGGATTATAGGTTTATTTTCTTTATATTCCATGGATAAAGTAAATTCACGGCTTAATGAGCTGGGGACAGAGCGCGTTCCTAAATTAGTATTGATAACCAATATAGACAAAGAGCTGAGTGAATATATGGCAGCACAGCGCAATGCTATGCTTCGACCTTCTTCCAGTGAAGGGACGGATGCAATGCAAAATATTGAGCAAGTTATTGATAAGGATTTAAACGAACTGCAGGAAAAATCGTTTTCCGGTTATAAAGAACGTGTAACCAATACCATTTCTCTATGGCAGGATTATAAAAAATTAACAAATGATAGGATAAAAAATTTTAAAACAGGGCAAAATTTGGAAACAGATACTGTTAAAGCACAGACCATTAAAATAAGGCAGTTGCGCGAACAACTTAATAATGATATAAAGAGTTATGTAGAAGAAATAAATACAGCTACAGCTAAAAATGTTTCCGATGGGCAGAGCGAATACACCAAAAGCAAGATTATGACAGGTGTAGGTCTGCTTATAGCCATAATAATAGGCATGGCTATAGCAACTGTGGTCACACGTTATATGAGTAAATTTATAAATGCATTTTTGTTAGTAAGCCAAAAAGTTTCCGATGGGGATCTAAAACAAAAGATAGAATTTACGGGTACTGATGAATTTGGTGAAATGGCTTCTGTTTACAACAAAACTATTGAAAATATTCATACATTGGTCAGAACGATACAAAGCACCGCCGGAAATGTAGCAAATACTGTTTCTCAGGTCGCATCAGGAGCGGATCAGTCAGCAAATGCGATACAGCATATAGCACAATCCGTTACTGTAGTGGCTCAATCCGCAGATAAACAGTCAAAGGGAATAAGTCAGTCCACACAGGATACTGCGAATATAACGAACTATATGCAGGCTGTTTCCAGTGACGCCCGAGCTGCAGCTGATGATGCAGAAAAAGCCCTTAATACGGCAAATGAAGGAACACAGATAATGTTTTCCACTATAGAGCAGATGAAGCAGATAGAGGAAACCACCAGGCGTTCTTCGGATGTCATATCTGCCTTGGGAGATCGTTCCAAGGAAATCGGACAGATAGTCGATACTATTTCGGGACTTGCAGGACAGACCAATCTTTTGGCGCTCAATGCTGCTATTGAAGCAGCACGGGCCGGTGAACAGGGGAAAGGTTTTGCCGTTGTAGCGGAAGAAGTAAGAAAACTTGCGGAACAGTCTCAGCAATCGGCGCAGCAGATCGCTGGCTTGATCGGCCGGATTCAGAAGGAAACACAGGAAGCTGTTGACGCTATATCTTCTGGAACAGGAGAAGTTCAGGCGGGCATGGAATCTGTCAATAAATCGGGAGAAGCCTTTTCCAATATAATGCAGATCGCTGCCTCTGTAGCCATGCAGGTAAGGGAAATGTCAGAAACGATGGACGAAGTAGCTAAAAATGGTGATAATATTCTTTCCAGAATACAAGAAGTGGATAAAGAAACGAAGGTCGTTGCTGATGAAATGGAAAATACTTCAGCATCTACAGAAGAGCAGACAGCTTCGCTGGAAGAAATTTCCGCCTCATGCCAAAATCTGCAGCAGCTGACAGATAAATTACTTGATGAAACCAAAAAGTTCAGAATATGATATGTTCTTAATTCAGAGTCTTTTTGATTAAAAAATTCCAATATATATCTTTAATGTACACATTTCTGCTGAATTTGAAGTGTGTACATTTTTTTATAAATATTTATTTTTTAATTTACTGAACAATAATATTTTTATGTATGAGCAATAATATTTTTTAATTATAAAAATTACTGGTTTTTTCTTAAAAAAAACAAGTAAAAAGTGTATACATATTTCTTTTGCAAAGTTATTAACCAATATACAAATAATATTGATAACATATTTTGATATATTATAAAATGAAACCTTCTTGACACAAACAATAAAAAATAATAGTATATTAATACAGTACATAAATACACAGAGAAAATATATATGTACTTGTGTGAGCTATTCTGTTCGGTTAGCGTTTATGATATTTTTTTCATCAATATCTTCTTTTTGAAGAATGTCTGCAATTAACTATCAATTTCTCGATCAATCAATTATTCTAAAAATAGAATTGGAAATAAGGAGTTAGATAATTATGAAGAGATGTAAAAACATCATGGTCACACTGTTGTTTGCCATGTTGACGGCAGCTGTGCTGACAGCCGGATGCGGTCAGCAAAATGAGGAAAAAAATGAAAGCAGTGCTAAGGCGGCAGAACAGCAGAAGATCGTAGTGTCAGCGGCAGCCAGTTTGAAAGAGACTATGAATTCACTGGCAGAAGAATACAAAAAAAAGCAGCCTAATACAGAACTGACCTTTAATTTTGGAGCAAGCGGTTCATTGCAGTCACAAATTGAGCAGGGAGCTCCTGCAGATGTATTCATTTCAGCAGCACAGAAGCAAATGGACACATTGGACAGTAAAGGCCTGCTGGCAGACGGTACGCGGAAGGATCTTCTGATAAATAAAATAGTTCTTATAACTCCTAAGGACAATAAAAATGATATAAAACAATTTTCTGATATTATAACGGATAAGGCAAAAAAGATCGCTATAGGAGATCCTAAGAGTGTTCCCGCCGGGCAATATGCTGAAGAAGTGTTTAAAAATCTTAAATACGAGGATGCTGTCACTCCCAAAGCTGTTTATGGGAATGATGTTCGTGCCGTGCTTGCATGGGTCGAAAACGGAGAAGCTGACTGCGGCTTAGTTTATAAGACTGATGCTGCTATTTCCGATAAAGTGAACATTGTAGCAGAGGCACCTGACGGTTCTCATAAACCGATAATCTATCCTGTTGCAATATTGAAATCGACAAAAAGCATGGATGCAGCAAAGGATTTTGTGGCTTTTCTGCAAACACCTGAAGCTGCAAAGATATTTGAAAAATACGGCTTTACAATGGCTAAATGATGATGGATTATTCACCGCTTCTAATATCTGTTAAAACATCCTGTCTGGCTACTGTCATAGCTTTTTTTACAGGTATATATGCTGCATATATTGTAGTGCGGCTGAAACATTTTCAGGGAATTCTGGATGCTATATTGACACTGCCTTTGGTTTTGCCGCCTACAGTGGTCGGCTTTATCCTTTTGATCGCCTTTGGCAAAAACAGCCCTATCGGTCAGATAATGATGTCCTTCGGTTATTCACTGGTCTTTTCCTGGGAAGCTACGGTTCTGGCAGCGGTGGTTGTAGCTTTTCCGCTTATGTATCGAACTACGAGAGGCGCATTTGAACAGCTTGATGAAAATATTATTTATGCGGCAAAAACATTAGGCGTTTCTGACTGGAAAATTTTCTGGCATATAATACTGCCAAACACAAAGCACAGCCTTATTGCCGGGGTGATATTGGCATTTACCCGTGCTCTCGGTGAATTTGGCGCAACAATTATGGTTGCGGGCAATATTCCGGGAATAACACAAACTATATCAACCGCAATATATTCGGCTGTGCAGGCCGGTGATAATAATGCAGCATTTTTCTGGGTAGGGATAATAGTTGCTATATCTTTTGTCGTGATAGTTCTTATGAATTTATGGCTGAAAAACAATGGGCGATATGCGATGAAGTCCTCTGCGGGGAATGGGGTCTGAGTATGGCATTGAAAGTAAAAATAAAAAAACAGCTGAACGCATTTACTCTTGATGTTGATTTCAACGTGGAGAATGAAATTTTTGCTATACTGGGAGCCTCGGGATGCGGCAAAAGTATGACATTGAAATGCATCGCCGGTGTAGAGACACCGGACAGCGGTTATATAGAACTTGACGGACAAGTTTTGTTTGATAGTGAGAAAAATATAAATCTTTCACCCAGAAAACGTCATTCCGGCTATCTTTTTCAAAACTATGCTTTGTTTCCGAATATGACAGTATTTGAAAACATTGCTTTTGTGGTCAGCGGCAGTAAAGAAAACAAAAGCAAAACCGCAGAAGAATATATTCAGAGATTTCATCTGCAGGGATTAGAAAGCATATATCCTGCAAATCTTTCAGGGGGACAGCAGCAACGAGTGGCTTTTGCCAGAATTTTGGCTGCACAGTCCAGACTGCTGATGCTGGATGAACCCTTTTCAGCACTTGACAGCTATCTTAAATGGCAGCTTGAACTGGAACTGGGCGATCTGCTTGAAAAATATAAAAAGACGACTCTTTTCATTTCGCATAATCGTGATGAAGTGTATCGTTTGTGCAATCATGTTGCTGTCATGAGTAATGGGCATATTGAGACAGTAAGCGATAAATATGGCATTTTCGATGATCCACAGACGTTAACAGCAGCAGTATTGACAGGCTGCAAAAATACTTCAAAAGCTCATAAAATTGATGAGCATTATTTATATGCAGTCGACTGGCAGCTGGAACTTTTCACTGCTCAGCAGGTACCGGACGATTTGTCTTATGTTGGGTTTAGAGCACATTTTTTTGAACCGACAACGGCTCAGCAGCAGGTGAATTGTTTTTCTGCGCAGATCATAAAAGTAATTGAGGATACCTTCTCCTACATTATTATGATCCGCCCCCATGACAAAGAAAGTTTGCTGCTGCGCTGGGAGCTGGAAAAAGATGCATGGGTTCGTTTAAGAGACAAGCCGATATTTCTGACTATCCCGGAGGATAAACTTATTTTACTAAAGAAATGAGGTGAGAAAATGAGATTAAGTGCAAGAAATCAGCTAAAAGGTGTAATATGCGGCATTGATACGGGCAGCGTAAACGATGTTGTGAAAATCAAGCTCGCAAGCGGGGATATTGTTTCTGCTACCATAACAAAGCAGTCAGTAAAAGAACTTGGCCTTGAAGTGGGGAAGGAAGCTTACGCAGTAATAAAAGCCAGTTCAGTGATTGTTGCTGTAGATTAAACGCACAATAAACAAGAAAGCAGACAAGAACAGAGAGTGTTCTTGTCTGCTTTCTTGTTTATTGTAAAACTAAAAAAAGCTCTGACAAAATATTGTCAAAACTTTTGTTGCCAATTAATAAATGGTGGGCAGGGATGGATTCGAACCATCGTAACCTCGCGGTGACAGATTTACAGTCTGTTCCCTTTAACCACTCGGGCACCTACCCATATTAATGGTGACCCTGGCAGGATTCGAACCTGCGACCTTTTGATTCGTAGTCAAACACTCTAATCCAACTGAGCTACAGGGCCATGTATGAAATTGTAAAATGGTGGGCAGGGATGGATTCGAACCATCGTAACCTCGCGGTGACAGATTTACAGTCTGTTCCCTTTAACCACTCGGGCACCTACCCATGTTAATGGTGACCCTGGCAGGATTCGAACCTGCGACCTTTTGATTCGTAGTCAAACACTCTAATCCAACTGAGCTACAGGGCCATATTCTTTTCATAACTGCGAAAATTATTTTATCATAAAGAAGGTTTAGTGTCAATCATTTTTTATTAAGAGAGTTTTAAAGGCGTAAAAAAACCTGCTCCGCGATTATAGAAGCAGGTAAAAAATTATTTAGCCAGAGCGTTGATTTTCTGAGCCAAGCGAGATTTACGGCGGGCTGCTGCATTTTTATGAAAAACATTATCAGCGGCAGCTTTATCTATTTTTTTGCAGGCAACAGCTAAAAGAGACTTAGCTTCATCAGCATTGCCAGCTTTAACTGCATCATTGACTTTACGAAAAGCAGTTTTAACGGTAGATTTCACCGATACGTTTTTCGCGCGGCGTTCTGCATCAGTTTTTACGCTTTGAATTGAAGATTTAATATTTGGCAATTAATTCACTCCTTTACATAACATTTCATTTAAATATTTTATCACGTCACAATGCTGATTGCAAGATTTTGTAATAAATATCTGGGAATAAATTTACATTAATTATTGATAGAATAAATAAAATTTTTATAATCTTTACATTGATTGTTTTGTATGCTAATATGAAACTAATATTTGTATGGTGACATTTAGTTGGCCAAACCTTCAAAAGAAATTTTTGGAGGGATTAAAATGAATGAGCGTATGGATTTCACAGACGAACAAAGCGAGGGGCAATCCCTGTTTTATTCGTCTTTTTTGCGTTCGCATAAAGGATGAATACTTCTTTGCAGGGAGAGTAATTTAAGATGCTGATAAAAAAGATATTAAATAATAATGTCATTCTCAGTAAAAATACAGATGGACAGGAAATCGTGGCCATGGGATGCGGTATAGCGTTTAAAAAAAGGATAGGGGATTTCATTGACGATTCAATGATTGATAAGGTTTATACGCTTTCTGATCATGAAATGATGGAGAAGCTGAAAAAACTTTTAGCGGATTTGTCCATAGAATATGTGGAAATATCCAATGAGATTATTGAATTGGCAGAAAGTAAACTCAGAAAAAATTTGAATGAAGGTATTTATATTTCCTTGACTGACCACATACATATGGCTGTTCAACGCTTCAAAAATGGTAATATTGTACGAAATATGATGATCTGGGAAATACAGCGATTTTATCCGGAAGAGTTTCGAATAGGCAGAGAAGCTGTCCTGAAACTTAATAAGAAGTTTGCTATAAATATGGCCGAAGATGAAGCTGGTTTTATTGCACTGCATATGGACTGGCTTGCGGCGCAAAAAAGATAATAATTTTTATAAAGGAGTTTGGATACAATGAAATTTCCAAAAGATTTTTTATGGGGTGGTGCTGTAGCGGCCAACCAATGTGAAGGCGCTTATAATGAAGACGGCAAGGGAATAAGTATTCAGGATGTTATGCCGCGCGGGATAAAAACGCCGCATACGGATTTACCGACAGAAGATAATATGAAATTAACAGGGATTGATTTTTATCATCGTTATCCCGAAGATATTAAACTTTTCGCAGAAATGGGTTTTAAGACATTTCGTACTTCGATTGCGTGGAGCCGTATTTTTCCACAGGGGGACGATGCGGAAGCAAACGAAAAAGGTTTGGAATTTTATGATCGTTTATTTGATGAATGCCATAAATATGGGATAGAGCCATTAGTTACGTTATCACATTATGAAACACCGCTGAATTTAGCTAAAGCATATGATGGCTGGGTAAATCGTGATCTCATCGGTTTTTATGAACGCTATGTAAGAACAGTTTTTGCCAGATACAAGGATAAGGTAAAATACTGGCTTACTTTTAACGAAATCAACTCGGTATTGCATGAACCTTTCATGAGCGGAGGGATTTACACACCGAAAGATCAATTGTCTAAACAGGACCTCTATCAGGCAATTCACCACGAATTAGTCGCTTCTGCCCTGGCAACGAAAATAGGCCATGAAATGATGCCGAAGGCAAAGATCGGCTGTATGGTATTAAGTATGCCGACCTACCCGCTGTCGCCAAATCCAGACGATGTGATCGCCGCAATGAAGGCAGATCATATGAATTATTTTTTTGGCGATGTACACGTCAGAGGGAAATACCCGGGATATATGAAACGTTATTTCAGAGAAAATCATATCGAATTAAAACAGGATAAAGATGATGCGGAAATTCTCAAAAATACCGTGGACTTTGTGTCTTTCAGCTATTATATGAGTGTCTGCGAAACTGCGGATGAAGAAAAGAAGATAAAAGGGCAGGGAAATATAATGGGCGGGGTTTCAAATCCATATCTTCCTGCATCCGAATGGGGCTGGCAGATAGATCCGCAGGGAATGCGTTATGTGCTCAATGTTTTTTGGGATCGTTGGCAGAAACCTTTATTTATCGTAGAAAATGGTCTGGGGGCAGTGGATGAGCTTGTCGATGATGGAAAGGGAGGCAAAACTGTTCATGATGATTATCGTATCGATTATTTGAAGCAGCATCTTTTACAGGTCGGTGAAGCAATTTCAGATGGTGTTCCAGTTATGGGGTATACGACCTGGGGGTGCATTGATGTGGTCAGTGCTTCGACGGCAGAACTCAAAAAAAGATATGGTTTTATTTATGTCGATCGCAATGATGATGGCAGCGGAACCTTGAAAAGATATACAAAAGATTCATTTTTTTGGTATAAAAATGTCATTGCCACTGACGGCGAGGCTTTGTATGAAAAATAATAGGTAAAGTTTGCAGAAATAATACCGCCCGTGCTTTAAAACAGCAGCGGGCGGTTTATTTTTGGCAATAGTAAGTGGGGTGATGAAAGATCATAAGATAAAGGCATACGTACTGATAATAGGTTTTATTGGTGCGGGTACGGATAAATAAGGCTTTATCAGAGCATGGGTATTGATATTGCGTGTAGATCATAATATAAAGAAATGGTCAGTCACTTTGAAGGCATAGCTGCAAGTCCATGATAAAGTAAATAAAAATATGATAGGGACTTCGTCTGGCTGTAATAAAATTTTTCATTAAACAGGGATTTTTATGTTCGATGTCAAATTATAATTTATTAGTACAAAGTATAATAAAATTAAAACGAAGATTATTTTGCAGCGATATTGAGGCAGAATTTTACAAAAATGGAAGAAGCAGGTTGGAATTTATGGATCAGGAACAGCTTGTAAATGATGCGGCTCAGGCTGAAAGCAGTAATGCATCTGCAGCAGATGGCATCGAAGACAATTATAGGATTGTCAGAGAATTGAAAAATAACAGTCAGGGTGAAACACTGCTGGTAAAGTCGAAGGATACAGGAAAATTTTTTGTATTGAAGCATATATATGGTATAGATCTTGCCTATAAAAAACTGGCATCATTTTCAGATCCTGCTTTGCCGCAGATCATATATGCAAATGAAAATTCAGCAGCTGGCATCACTACCGTCATTGAAGAATATCTGACAGGAACGACGCTTGACGAATGGATGAAGCAGCGGGAGCTTGAACCGATCGGTGACGAACTGGCAAAAATGATCTTCACACAGCTGGCAGGCGGTATGAAAGCGCTGCATGATAAGGCGATAATGCATCGTGCCATCAGCCCGAAGAATATAATGTTTATGGGAGGACGGGTGAAGTTTATCGGGCTTGATCATGCCGCGGAAGGAAAAAATTATGAAGATGTGTCTGTTTATAAAGGGATGATCGGTTTTGCGCCGCCGGAGCAGTCTGTTATGGGCAGGACAGATTTCCGCAGTGATGTTTATTCTTTGGGAATGACAATGCAAAATTTTTTGGGGGCAGATTATAAGGGCAAGTATGAAAAAGTGTTGAAACGTTGTCTTGACAGTTCTCCGGATGAACGTTACAGCAATGGAAATCAGCTGCTGAAGGCAGTAAAAAATGCAGGTACTATTTCTCCTTATAAGATCGCTGCTGCATGTGCAGCCATTTACGTTTTGATTTTAGGCGGAATATGGTTCACAAATCATTTTTATGATCCGGTGAAGGACATGCAGACAAAGCAGGCTTTTGCCCGTGAACAAAAAGCCGCGGCAGTCGAGGCGGCCGATCTGCAGCTTGAAAGAGGCATGGGCGCTGAAGCGGCGGGGGATGGTTCGGCAGCAGTTTCAGCAAGCGACGGTTCCGGCAGTTTTGCCAAGGGAAAGCTGGGGGTTTCCCTTGCTTTTCCTGACAGACCGCAGGAAGAAAATGCGGGTGTCACAGTGGTGCATATGGGAAAGGCCTCTGACTTGTCTGATGCCGGGGGTTCCAAAGGGGGGCAGGCAGTGTCCTTTCCCAATAATGCCAAACTTGTACTTTCCATAAAAAATAATACAGACAGTGATATAAAAAATCCAATAGTAAAAGTGATACCATATAATGTTGATTTGGCTAAAATTGACGACCCGCCAAATACAATTACCAGTCATCAGGCAAAGGCTGTTGAATATCGCCGCGATATAAATATTCCCGCAGGCGGAGAATTGAAATTTGAGATTCCGCTCGGCAAGGCAGTATTGCTTTCACCTTCTGGGCAGGATTCTGCGCTGAAGGTGGTCCTCCGCTCTGATAACTATGCAGATACAGCGGCAAAAATGACTTTTGCTTTTAAATAGGATAGGTTTTTGAGTATGTGCTGTACTTGATATGCATGGACGGATACAGCACGATAGCATTGATTATTGGGAAATAAATGGAGCTTTCGGGCCAAACTGCCGTAAATCTTGTACTTTGATTTGCGGCGGTTTATTTTTATGCAAAAAATAAAAAGATTTGATTTAAGAAGTTATCATGTTAAAATATATCTTGTCGGTAAGTAAAAGAACATAGCTGAATTTTAAATAAGGGAATGGTCCAATGACGAAGAATAAACGTTATAATAAAAGTGATCTGCGCTGGATAACTATAACTACTTTACTTTTAGCTATAGGTGTTATACTGCGTATAATATCGCCTAATGTAGGCGGAATATCCCTCAATTGGAACATAGTAATGTACGCAACAGCTATATTGCTGTGCAGACCGTCACTGCGTCAGGGATTCGGCATAGGCATGGTTTCGGGAATAATAGCAACGATGACATCAAAGGCAGCTCTGCCGTATGCCAATCTGATAAGTGATCCGGTCGCAGCGCTGGTATGCGCATTATTGGCTGGGTCACATATTCTTGATTTCAAGCTTGGCAGATTGAGACTGGAACCTGTGATAATTATATTTATAACTACGTTTATAAGTGGCGGTATTTTTGTTACGCTTACAAAAATTGTATTATCTCTGCCAATGTCTCTTTATCTTTATGCAATGCTGCCTGCTGTGCTTTTGGTAGCGGCACTGGGCAGTATTGCCGGACAACTTTTGTATTTACCTGCGGCAAAAATTTTCAATGATGATAATATTGCAGACAGAGCTCCTTTTATACTGCATGATATTGATCTTACTATACCGAAAAACAGTTTCTTTGTTATTACCGGTGTAAACGGCAGTGGCAAGACCACGCTGCTCCTTTCTATGGCCGGTGTAAGACCATCTTATTTCGGAGGCTTTGAAAATTCGTCTATAAATATAGACGGTTTTGATATCATCAACGATGATCCGGCCCTTTTGAACAGAAAGTTCGGTGTGGTTATGGCTGACTATGAAGCTCAGCTGGTTACGGAAACTGTTAACGATGAAATAGCTTTTTCTTTGGAAAATATAGGCATGGACCCGCTGGATATAATAAAAAAACGTGATGACGTTCTTAAAAAAACAGGTCTGGAAAAAATGGGCAGCCGTAAAATTTCTTCATTGTCAGGAGGTCAGAAGCAGCGCCTTGTGATCGCTGCTGTGCTGGCTATGGATACACCGGTGCTTGTCCTTGATGAACCGGTAGCCGCAGTTGATCCTGAAGGAGCAAAAGAAATTTATGAGCTGTTGTACAGGTTAAATAAAGATGACGGTAAAACTATTATAGTGGCAGAACATGATCTGAAATATGTTCTTGATATGCAGGCCCAAATGGCGGTTATTGATAAATCTTATTTGAAAATAAGCGGAGAAAAGGATAAATGCTTTAAATATATGTATGAAAATAAAGTGTATCCTGAAGTTATTCCGCTTCGCTGGAAGATTCGCTGGGAAATGGGGCAGGGCATATGCTGAATCTGAAAAATATTTCTTTTTCCTATGCCAGGGAAAAGATTTTTAACGATATAAACGTGCAGATAGACACAACGCTGATAACGGCTGTGGCAGGACGCAACGGCACGGGTAAGACTACGCTTACCCGGCTTATTATGGGACTTATGAAACCGGATGCGGGAACTATTGAACTCAACGGAAAAATTATCAGCGATATGCCATCTTATATATTGGCAAAGGATATAGGCTATGTGTTTCAGAATCCCGATCACCAGCTGTTTGCATCTTCGGTGCACAGCGAGGCTGCTTATGCACCTCTGGCACTGGGAATGGATATAAAGCTGGCAGAGGAAAATGTGCAGCAGGCACTCATTGATACGGAGCTGGCAGATAAGCAGGAGTGCATGCCGCAGCTTTTGTCGCTGGGAGACAAGCAAAGGCTGTCAATAGCCTCTGCGCTTGCTGCTGTACCTAAGCTGCTGATCCTTGATGAACCGACTTCGGGACAGGACTGCAGGGAACGGACTGTTCTGCTGCGTCTGATGAGAAAGCTGAATAAGAAGGGAATAGGAATTATACTGATAACGCATGACATGGATATTCTGGCAGAGCATGCGGATAGGGTTCTGGTTCTTTCCAATAAATGTATAGCTTTTGAGGGAACGCCGCGTGAGCTGTTCACGGATGAAGAAAGGACTGCTGCACTGGGGCTGGAACTGCCTGAAGCTGTGCGCATCAGTCATGAAATGAAGCTGGAGCTGTGCCTGACACCGGCGGAATTATACAACAAAATTGCTGTCCGGAGGGAAGAAAATGGCAAAAACAATTAGTGTAATTGATTTTGCAGCATTAACAAAGCTGCTTATGGCGCTGACAGTGTCAGTAGCAAGTCTTTGTACTGCGAGCCTCTATGCATTGGGTATTCTTATTTTTCTGGAATTGTTCTGTGCCGCCTTAATGGGCGGCGGTAAAGTTTTGTGGAAGGGTATCGGTGCTCTGACTGTATTTGCTGTAGTGCTCGCTCTCATACAGCTGCTTTTCGGTACATCCTTGTTTTTGGCAGTGGGGTCTGCCTATAAAATGTTTATAATGGCGGTGTCTTTGTTGATACTTGTGGCAACAACGCCGACACAATCAATAACGGCATCGCTTGTAAAGCAATGCCGTCTGCCGTATGATTATGCTTTTATGATAACTGCTGTATTGCGTTTTGTGCCCGATCTGCTGAAAGAAAGCAAAGAGGTACGGCAAGCTCAGGCATGCAGAGGATTTCATTCCGCAGGCAATCCCGTGCGGCGCATTGTGGATTATATGATGATTCTCAAGCCGATGGTTTTCAAAGCCATATCCCGCAGTGAAAATATGGCGATAAGTTTATCCCTGCGAAGGTTTTCCGATAAGAAAAAAAGGACCTTCATGGCTTCGACAAAGCTTAATGCGGGAGATTATGCGGCAATGCTGGCCAATTTATTAATCTGTATTGCTGCTGTGAAATTTGCCTGAAGATAGGAAGCGGCCTGAAATAATTTTAACAGATAAGAGCATTAAATTATTGTAAAATGAGTTTGGTCAACGGGATAGCTGTACTGCTCCAGTCCGCTGCGTATTATTGTTATGCAGCCATCCGTAAATTTCAATAGCAGCGGCAGTATGAGCAGTGCATTTTCATTGAGCGGATGAACTGTTTTTATGGGGGTTATTTCAAAACTGTGGCCGTGTGTATCAGTGACAGTGATTGAAGATGTCGTTTTCAGTGAAGCAATATCACCTGTTTTGGTGAAAATAAGTGAGCCGTTGTCAGCGCTCACATTCACGCTGTCAGGATCAAAAACAGTTATTTCTCCTATAGCTGTGGATATTTTCTGGGCAGCAGCCGGTTCTGTCGAGCGAAGACTGCCATCTTCGTAAAGAGAAAAGCCGCATTTGATTTTCAATTTACCGGCGGGGGTATTCAGTAATATACGTTCACTTGGCTGCAATGTGAGACTTTTTAACTTTCCGTCTTCATAAAAATGAAAACACATAGGTCTTGCTGAAAAAGCACCGCCGAAAAAAGAAAACGGCATTTTTTCGATAAGCTTAATTTCACTCTCTTCACTCCAATAACCGGTTATTTTGCCGTTTAACGGAAAGACACGGCAAAGACTGCCGTCAGGGTAAAAGGTGATTAGCTCTGCAGGAAAATTGCCTAAAGAAGATTTTATTATGGTCTGTTCCTCCAGATAAAGAGATTTCACGCTGCCATTACTGTAAAATTTTATGGAAGGTGAAAGCTTACGACGCTCATTTTCTCTGTAATAAGGAAAATATATCGTACCACTTATAGTGAGAGGACTTTCCTGCTGGCAAATGCATTCGGACACCTGCCCATTCTTATGCCGGGCAATATTATAGCAATTATAAAGAATACCATATTTTGTTGTTATGTCCATAGTTTGCTCCTCTGGATTGGAATTATTGAAAATTAACGGCATCAGATACACCGTTCTCCTGAATGCTGCGGAGAAAAATAATTATTATATACATTTCTCTTATTTAGATCAGTCCAGGCATTTTTTACTTATTGAAACCAATAAAGACGAACCGCTGTTTCGTGTGGTAATATCCAATTTTTTTTCATATTCTGGTGACTTGAGCCATGCCGGAATGTGCGAACAAACAAGATCAAGCCTGATAAAAGGGCTGTTGTCAATAAAAGCACGCAATGCTTTTTTAGAAGAAATATCAGGATGTGCGTTCTGCAGCTTTATCAAATCAAGATAATAGATGCCGCCGGTGGTTTCTACAGGGGCTGTAGCAACAGGAACATTGTTGTTCACATCATGAAGGCTGTTGTAAATATCAGTAATTATCTTGTCCAGCATATTGTCATCAAGGCTGTCTATTTCAAATATTGCAAATCTCATTCTGTCGAAAACATTATAGATAAGTCCATTGATGGATCCGGAGGCAATTATCTTACAGTCATCAAGTTTTAAAATGAGATTGCGGGTGTAATCACGAATTTCCTGCGCTGTTTTTATCGAAGAAAAATTAAAGGGGAATCTTTTGCGGATTTTCCATGCAGTGCCATTATTCTCAAAAATAATTATATGAGAGAGACTGGCAAAATCGGTAAGCTGATTATCCTTGTCGCAGGTGACAGCTATTTTTTTGTTCATATAGAACACTCCTTGTAGCTTCGTTATAATAATAATGTACTTTTGCTGTCCATAAATGTCAATAGAGCGGATTTTTTCAACTTTTAGGATAAAAACTGTATTTGCAGCAATTACTTAAAAAAAGTATTTGAAAGACATTTTTGCAAAGAAGTTTTTGTAAGAATATCAGATTCTTTGTTAAGAAAAAATATAATTAAAAAAAATGATATATTATTCTTTGAAAATTTTTCTTATCTGCTATAAAGAAATATATAATTTTTATTGAAAAAATTTTTTCTGACAGACAGCTAAATAATATGAATAAAACAGGGACCTGCTGTTAAATTTTTAATTCAAAACTATTGGTTATTAAAATTGAACTGCTGCAAAATAAAAAGAGAGAATTATCTGATAAATGACTATGGATTTATACAATTTATTCCTATTGACAATATAAAAGCAATGATTTATAGTTACAGCATCAACAGAAAACTTAACAAGGTTACAAAAAAGATATAAAATATGGAACAAACAATATTTATATTGTTTGTGAATGGACAAAGATGTCCCGCTGGGGTATAAACCTGCAGCGGGATTTTGTTTTTCGGCAAACTTGTCAAGGCTAAGCTTTATGTTGATGTTGTGGGGGATACTTTATTATATTGGAGGGTTTTGTTATGAGACAGGTTGCTATTTATGGTAAAGGCGGAATAGGAAAATCGACTACCACGCAGAATCTCAATGCCGGTCTGGGAGAAATGGGCAAGAAAATTATGATAGTGGGCTGCGATCCGAAGGCGGATTCAACAAGATTGATTTTGAACGGCCTGGCTCAGCAAACTGTACTTGATACACTGCGCGAAGAAGGCGATGATGTAGATCTGGACATGGTTTTAAAGGAAGGCTTTGAAGGAATAAAATGTGTGGAATCAGGCGGTCCGGAACCAGGTGTAGGCTGTGCGGGGCGCGGTATAATAACTTCTATCAATCTTCTTGAACAGCTTGGTGCATATGAAGAGGATCTGGATTACGTTTTTTATGATGTATTGGGTGATGTTGTCTGCGGCGGGTTTGCGATGCCTATCCGTGAAGGCAAAGCTAAAGAAATATATATTGTAGCTTCCGGTGAAATGATGGCTCTTTATGCAGCAAACAACATTTCCAAAGGTATAAAAAAATATGCTGAAACAGGCGGTGTGCGTCTCGGCGGTTTGATATGCAACAGCCGTAAAGTTGACGGTGAAGCTGAACTCGTTGAAGCTGTGGCTAAAGAACTGGGTACGCAGATGATACATTTTGTACCGCGGGACAATATGGTACAGCGTGCTGAAATAAACCGCCAGACTGTTATCGAATTTGATCCAAAATGTGGTCAGGCTGATGAATATCGTACGCTGGCAAATAAAATAGACGGTAATGATATGTTTGTCATTCCGAAACCACTTTCACAGGATCGTTTGGAACAACTTCTGATGGAACATGGTTTGATGGATGCTTAGAAATTGAAATGTTGATATTTTAATATATACTGCGAATAAATAACATAAGATCTTGTTTCAGAGGGTGCTGATATTCCCTCTGAAGCTGGATTGATAGTTTCGACCGTTGCGAATTGATCACCATTGAACGGAAATGGAATATTGTAACGAGCATAATTTTAAAATAATAGCTGTTAATAATATATTACAGGGGGACTGCAGATGAGCGATTTATTGATGATTCGTGCTGTTGTACGTCCGGAAAAATCAGCTGCTGTACTGGCAGAATTGCTGGATGCCGGTTATGTCGGTGTTACCAAGGAAGAAGTATATGGCCGTGGACGGCAAAAAGGGATCGTTGTAGGAGAAGTTCATTATGATGAATTGCCGAAAGAATTGCTGATAATTATTGCGGAGGCTTCTAATAAGGAAGACATTGTGAGAATAATTATGAAAAATGCACGCACAGGAGAAAACGGTAATTTTGGTGACGGTCGTATTTTTGTAACAAAAGTCGAAGAAGCCTATACAATAAGTTCCGGCAAAGCCGGTCTTTAAGGAGGTTTTTAGATGAAAGAAATAATGGCCTTTTTGCGAATGAATAAAATAAATGCTACAAAAGCCGCTCTGGCTAAGGCAGGATATCCTTCTTTTACGGTATCAAAAGCGGTAGGCAGGGGGAAAAAACCGCTGGCTGCGGAAGCTATAAACGTAATTGTAGAAAATGAAGGAGAAGTACCGGCCAATGATATGGGCATACATCTTTCAGAGGGTACCAGGCTTGTACCGCGCAGATCATTTTCTATCATTGTTGACGACGAACAGGTAGAGCTTGCCGTTAAAACAATAATTGACATAAATCAGACAGATCAGCCCGGAGACGGAAAAGTATTTGTGATGCCTGTTACCGGTGGGTATAATATCCGCACGGGACAATATCAGGAAGTGGAAATGCAGCAGTTAGGAGAGGATTAAAATGGATGCACGCGAAGTGATTCTGGATAAATATTCCGGCCGTGTTTTTAAAAATAGAAAAGATCATATCGTAGAGCTGGATGAAACCGGCGTGCCTAAAGAAATAGCCGCCAACAGCCGATCTGTACCGGGCATGATGATAAACAGAGGCTGCTGTTATGCAGGCTGCAAGGGGGTTGTTCTCGGCCCACTGCGGGATACTGTAGTAATAACACATGGTCCTATCGGCTGCGGTTACTATACCTGGGGGACAAGAAGAAATAAAGCTGATTCTCCTGACGGACGAAACTTTATTCAATACAGTTTTTCAACAGATATGCAGGAAACAGATATTGTTTTCGGCGGTATGAAAAAATTGCGGCAGGCTATAAAAGAAGCTGTGGAAATTTTTCATCCGCGGGCAGTTATGATCTGTTCTACGTGTCCGATCGGGCTTATCGGTGATGATATAAACTCAGTTGCCTCCGAAGCGGAAAAAGAATTTGGCGTGACCTGTATAGCATACAGCTGTGAAGGATATAAGGGCGTGAGCCAATCAGCTGGGCATCATATAGCAAATAACGGATTGATGAAGCGCGTAATCGGGTCTGCCAAAGATGAAATACCGGAAAAAGGTCTGCGGGTCAATATACTCGGTGAATATAATATAGGCGGTGATGGCTGGGAGCAGGAGCGCATCCTCAAAAAAATCGGCTATGAGGTGATTGCGGTGCTCACCGGAGACGGTTCATATGAAGCTTTGACTCATGCGCATACAGCCAGCTTGAATTTGGTTCAATGTCATCGTTCGATCAATTATATAGCAGAAATGATGAAAACCAAATATAATATCGACTGGATAAAAGTGAATTTTGTCGGAATCGATGAAACTATCCGCACCTTGCGCGAGATAGCCGATTATTTTGATAACGATGAGATCAAAAAACGCACTGAAGAGGTAATAGCGGAAGAACTGGAAGAAATTGCAGAGGAAAGAAAATTTTATCGGCAGAAACTTGAAGGAAAAACAGCGGGTGTGTTTGTGGGCGGATCTCGTTCACATCATTACCAGAACGTCTTGAAAGATTTTGGGATCAAAACAGTTATAGCCGGATATGAATTTGCCCATCGCGATGATTATGAAGGTCGTGAAGTGCTGCCAAATATCAAACTTGATGCCGACAGTAAAAATATAGAAACGATAACTGTGGAGCCTGACAAGGAATTTTTTCATGTGGCACTCGATAAGGAACGTTTCAATGAATTGCGCAGGCAAAATGTAGAACTGGAATATTATAAAGGAATGTTCAAGGATATGGGGGACGGTACTATAACCGTGGATGATTTTAATCACTATGAAACGGAAAAGGTACTCGATATTTTCAAACCGGATATTTTTTATTCAGGTATTAAGGATAAATATATGATTGAGAAAAAAGGTGTTCCGTCCAACCAGCTGCATTCTTATGATTACAGCGGACCCTATGCAGGCTTTAAGGGGGCAATAACCTTTGCCAGAAACACTTATTTGAGTATTTATGCCCCGGCATGGAAGATGCTGACACCTCCGTGGAGGACGCATCCAACCTTGGAAGGCACGATGGGAGATGAAAATTATGCTTGATATGACACCGAAAGAATTGGTAAACAGAAAATCCCTGCGTGTAAATCCGGCTAAAACATGTCAGCCGGTGGGGGCTATGTATGCGGCGCTCGGTGTGCATCGCTGTATGCCCCACAGTCATGGTTCACAGGGCTGCTGTTCATATCACCGGACCTTTCTTGCCCGTCATTTTAAGGAACCGGCCATAGCCACTACAAGTTCATTTTCAGAAGGAGCTTGTGTTTTTGGCGGCGGCAGCAATCTGAAAAAAGCAGTGAAAAATATCTTTGATATATATGATCCGGATATTGTTGCTGTACACACGACATGCCTGAGTGAAACAATCGGCGACGATTTGAAGACGCTGATTCAGCAGCTGGAAATACCGGAAGGAAAACTTGTCGTTCATACAAATACTCCCAGTTATGTGGGGTCACACATAACTGGCTTTGCCAATATGATGACAGGCTTCATCAAATATCTCAGTGACGAAAAAACCACGGCAACGGGAAAAGTCGGCATATTTCCGGGATTTGTAAATCCTGGCGACATGCATGAATTAAAACGTATTGCCAAAATGATCGGTGTGAAATATACAATGTTTCCTGATACCGACGGGACTATGAATTCAGCGCTCACAGGTCATTATGAAATGTATCCCAAAGGGGGTACGACCATTAATGAAATTCGTGAACTTGGCGGGGCACAGCATGTCCTTGCATTGGGAGAAATAACAAGCGCGGCACCGGCAATGGAGTTGAAAAGGAAATGCGGGGTAGATTTTTCTTCTCTGCCACTGCCTATAGGTATAGAAGCCACAGATAAATATATAATGGCACTTTCTCATTTGAGTAAAAGAGAAGTATCTGCCGAACTTGAAGAAGAACGCGGACAATTGCTCGACATAATGATAGATTCACATGCATATTACGGGGATAAGCGCGCCGCTCTTGCCGGCGATCCGGACACCGTCTTAGGAATAGCTGCCTTCTGTCTTGAATTAGGCATGAAGCCAAAATATATGATAACGGGCACGCCGGATGAAAAATTCACTAAGAAGGCTAAGGAAATGCTTTTGAAATATGGTGTGACAGATTGTATTGCCAAAGCAAACGCGGATTTATTTGAATTGCATCAGCTGATAAAAAATGAACCTGTTGATCTTCTTATTGGCGGCACTCATTGCAAATATATTGCACGTGCTGAAGATGTACCTTTCGTAAGAGCCGGATTCCCGATCCTTGATCGTTATGTACATCCATATATGCCTCTCGTCGGCTACAGGGGGGCGATGCGCCTGACTGAGATGATTTCAAACACACTGCTTGACAGGCAGGATCGTGATTCAGAAGATAAAGATTTTGAATTGGTCATGTAGGTTTCTTATCGCTTCCGTAGCATTGTGGCGTTTTTTATATCGATAAGCACTGAACGCTCTGCTGACTGCTGTTACAAAATACAGCTGCAGCAGGGCGATTAGTCATTGGCGCGGACATTTTTATTGCTTATATTAGCTGAATAATTTAACACTTAGATGAGAACTTTTGTTTATCAAGGAATTACTATTGTGTTTTTATAATAATTTGTGTATAATAAAAAAATATAGACAGAATCGAAGGCCCTCTAATACAATGAAGTATTAATTTGTATTAGGGGGTCTTTGTATTTTTATTTATCGGTGATTTTAATATACAGATGTGTTTTGGAAAAAGGATGTGTGGATTATGAGCGAGGGAATTTTAGAAACGCGGCAAAAGTCAATAATGGTAAAAAATATTGGCTGCAGCAGCAAAAGCATAGACTGCGATAAGGCTAGTATTTCCGGTTCTGTGAGTCAGCGAGCCTGCGTGTATTGCGGCGCGCGTGTTGTCTTAAACCCGATAACAGATGCATTTCATATAGTCCACGGTCCTATCGGCTGTGCCAGCTATACATGGGATATCAGGGGAAGTTTGTCAAGCGGCAGTGAACTTTATCGCAACAGTTTTTCTACAGATCTCAGAGAAGAGGATATCATCTTCGGCGGAGAAAAAAAATTAATGGCGGCAATAGATGAAATAGCAGCGAAATATTCGCCTGAATTGATTTTTGTATATGCTACCTGCATTGTCGGGGTAATAGGAGATGATGTGGAGGCAGTATGCAGGAAGGCCGGCGAAAAATATCATATTCGTGTGATCCCGGTAAAAGCGGCTGGCTTTTCGGGTACAAAAAGGCAGGGATATAAACTGGCATGCGATGCAATGATGCGTTTGATCAGTCCTCATCAGCTGTCTGAAAAGGCACTGCACAGCGGTGTGAATATTCTCGGCGATTTCAATCTGGCCGGAGAGATGTGGCTGATAAAAAATTATTTTAAAAAAATAGGCATAGATGTGGTGTCGACGATTACTGGTGATGCTTCCTATGCGACACTTATAAAAGCACCATCGGCTGCTCTGAATATAGTTCAGTGTGCCGGATCATCGATGTATCTGGCGAATATGATGGAGGAAAAATTCGGCATCCCATTCATGAAGGTAAGTTTTTTTGGCATTGAAGATACGAGTGCTTCCATAATGCAGGTAGCACATATGCTGGGCGATGCTTCAATGGTGGAAAAGGCAGAGGCTTTTACGAAAAATGAAGGCTTCCGTCTCAGAAAATTTATGGAAAAATACAGACCTAATCTTGAAGGTAAAAAAGCAGCAATTTATGTCGGCGGCGGTTTTAAGGCTATTTCTTTGATCAGGCAATTTAATGAAATGGGGATTGAAACAGTAGTCGTCGGCACACAAACAGGGAAAAAAGATGAATATGAAGTTATTCAGAGCATAGTGAATGATGATACAGTAATACTGGATGATGCCAATCCTGCGGAGCTCGAGTTTTTTATAAAACAGAAAAAAGCGGATATATTGGTTGGCGGAGTAAAAGAAAGGCCGCTTGCTTATAAACTGGGTGTGGCTTTTTGCGATCATAATCATGAAAGAAAGCATGCTTTGGGCGGTTATGAAGGTGTAGAAAATTTTACAAGAGAAATAAACCTCAGTATTAACAGCCCGGTTTGGGAATATATGACAGCCATTTGAATTGCTGCCGCAGGAGATATACTTTACATTTGTTTTGGAGAGAAAGGAAGAGGCTGTCATGGAAAATGCCGTTAACTTAAACATAAACCCCTGTAAAATGTGTGTGCCCCTTGGTTCTGTGACTGCTTTGTACGGAATCGCCCGCTGCATGTCTATATTGCATGGTTCGCAAGGCTGCAGCACATATATAAGACGACATATGGCAACGCATTATAACGAACCGGTAGATATAGCGTCTTCTTCTCTAACCGAAGAAGGGACAGTCTTCGGTGGAGAAAAAAATCTTATCATAGGACTGGAAAATCTTATCCGCTTGTACGATCCTGAAGTGATAGGTGTGTCTACGACCTGCCTGGCTGAAACTATAGGTGAAGATACAGCGGCCATAATTAAAAGATTTTATGAAACCCATCCGGAATGCAAGGCAAAAATAATTCCTATTTCATCACCAAGTTATGCGGGCACCCATTTTGACGGTTTTTTCCGTGCTATAAGAGCGGTAGTAGAGAATGTTGAAATGGACACAATGCAGAACGGTAAGATAAATATAGTGACGGGCATGATTTCGCCGGCTGATACACGTTATTTAAAAAATCTTTTAGATTCTATGGATATAGATTATATTTTACTGCCGGATATAGCCGACAATCTCGACGGTATTCATGTTGAAAAATACGATCGGCTGCCAAAGGGAGGCACACCGCTCAGTGTGATAAGCAAGATGGCCGGTGCCAAATATACTATTGAATTGTCCACATTCAATGTCGACGAATTTTCGCCCGCTGTTTATCTGCACAGAAAGTATAATGTTCCTTATTGCCGGCTTGATCTGCCTATCGGGATAAAAGCAGTTGATGCTCTTGTCCAAAAATTGAAGGAACTGGGCGGAAAAGTACCGGAAAGCCTGCGCAAAGAACGCGGACGCTATCTTGATGCTATGGTGGATTCGCATAAGTACAATGCTATGGGGCGTGCAGCTATATTTGGCGAACCGGATCTTGTAAAAGGGATCGTAAGTCTTTGCTGTGAAAATGGTATTATTCCCGTAGTGTGTGCTACTGGATCAGCATGCCGCGGTTTTGCGGAAAATATAAAGGGACAGATGGAAAAGGCGGCAAAGCTGCAATTTGTGGAAAAAACGGCGATCATAAATGATGCTGATTTCACTGCTATCGAAAATGCTGTGATCGAATGCGGAGCGAATATAATGATCGGCAGCGGTGATGGACATCGTATTGAGGAGCGTACAAAAATTCCTTTGCTGCGCTGCAGTTTTCCCATACATGACAGAGTCGGCGGGCAGCGTGTCAGAATGCTCGGCTATGAAGGTTCTGTCAGAATGCTGGACGATATAGCCAATACTCTTTTAGCCAGGCTTGAAGGAAGTTACCGCAGCGAACTATATAATAAGTATTTCAGCAGCGATGAAAAAAAATCCACAGATACACAGCCGGATAATGTAATAGACATAAAACAAAAGCAGATAATGAAGGAAAAGACTCTTACGCATCCCTGCTATACCTGCGGAAGTAAAAAATATGCACGTATTCATCTGCCGGTAGCACCGAAATGCAATATTCAGTGCAATTACTGCGTAAGAAAATATGACTGTCCCAATGAAAGCAGACCCGGTGTCACTACGGAAATATTATCGCCGCAGGAAGCATTCGAAAAATATATGCTTGTAAAAGAACGGGTACCTGATCTGACAGTGGTGGGTATAGCCGGTCCGGGCGATGCATTAGCAAATTTCGAACAGACAAAAAAAACGTTGCAGCTTATAAAAGAGGCTGATCCCGCTGTGACATTCTGTCTTTCCACCAATGGTCTGATGCTGCCTCAATATGCGCAGGAATTGATAGACCTCGGTGTATCACATGTAACGGTCACATTAAATACCATAGATCCGCGGATCGGTGCGAAAATATACAAACATATTGATTATATGGGAGTACGCTATACAGGGGAAAGCGCAGCGGGCATTCTTCTGGGCAACCAGCTGAACGGGCTGAGGTATCTTACAAGGCACGGTATAATGTGCAAAGTAAATATAGTTATGCTCAAGGGCATCAATGATGAACATATTGAAGATGTGGTGAAAAAGGTAAAGGAACTTGGCTGTGAAATAACTAATATAATGCAGCTTATACCTGTAAAAGACAGTGCGTTTCAGGATATGCCGCTGGTTTCCAACAAGGAAATAATGGAAATGAGAAAAAAATGCGGTATCCATATGAAACAGATGTATCATTGCAGGCAGTGCCGGGCCGATGCTGTGGGGACTTTGGGCAACGATCTGTCCATAGAATATAGAAAATGTACAGAAAAAGTGAAGAATACGGCTGTTCCCATCAAATCATATCGTTTTGCGGCAGCCACCAAAAGCGGAATGCTTATCGATTGTCATTTTGGGCAGGCAGAAGAATTCTATATATATGAAAGTGACGGCAGCAACGTACGTTTTATTGAAAAACGCAATGTAGAGAGATACTGCATGGGGAAACAGACCTGTAATGATAAGGCTGATAAGATCGATAAAATAATAATAACAATAAAGGATTGTGCTGCTGTTATTTCTTTGAGGATCGGTGAAGCTCCACAGCAGAGATTGGAACAAGCCGGCATAGATGTGATAATCACTTATGACCGTATAGAAGATGCTGTTAAAAAAGCTGCCATATCTAAAAAAAATGCCGGAGAATTTCTGGATAAGGCATTGTAAATTTGCACGAATATCATTTATTTCTTCGTGCCTGTCTTCAAAAGGAGGCGGTAATATGATAACAGATGCTACTCTGTGTTATGTGGACACTGCATCTAAGTGGCAGCAGAAGCTGATTTTAAAATGTCTGGAGAGACTGCCTGTAGATGCGGTGGAAATGACTGTTCCTGTATGGCAAAATATAGCCGATATGGCAGTTCTTCCTGCTCAAAAATATATTCTGCGCATAAATGACTATGAAGATATATGGCATTATAAAGGGGCTTATCGTTATGTATTAACGGCAAAGGAATATGCTGCCGCAAAAAAACAGCTGATCAGGCAGAATGTTTACAATGCATCAGGAAAAAAGATTGAAACACGGATTATTGGTTTGACACGACTGTCTGTTCTTGATATCGAAGCGATATTCACACATTGGAGTGGCGAGCAAAAACCAGTTTCCTTTGAACCATTCGATTCCCTCAATCAGGCAACGGCGCTTGCTTTTGCATGGCATAAGCGCGGACAGCAGGCGGTGACGTCGTTTTGTGGAATAGCCGATCATGCTCCTTTGGAAGAAATACTACTGGCGGCTCATCTGGCAGGAATTGTACCAATGAGAGAAAAAATGAACTTTAGATTATTGAAGAAGATTGTATCTGCAGTTTTAGGAATATCCATACCTGTAAATAAACCTGTTATAGGTGATGCCATATTTGCCGTGGAATCGGGTATTCATGTTGACGGAATAATGAAAAATCCGCAGCTTTATGAACCTTATCCACCGGAATTCATCAATGCGAAGCGCCGTATTATTTTAGGCAGTACATCGGGCAGGAAGGCTGTGGAGGTCAAGCTGAAAGAACTCAAGCTCAGCTGTCGCAGATTGGACACAGCTGCTATTCTTGAAAAAGTAAAGGAAAAATCACGTATCTTGTGCCGCTCGCTAACAGATAAAGAATTTTATGATCTGGTAGAAATGATGGGACGTGTTTGAGATGATGGCTCCATATATTCATATTGTTGATACGACGCTGCGTGATGGTACTCAAAGCCCTCTTATTATGTTCAGTGATAAAGAAAAAATTGCTGTGGCCAAAATGTTAGATGAAAAAGGCGTTTATCAGATAGAGGCAGGTATCCCGGCCATCGGAAAAAGTGAGCAGGAAATCATAAAGAAAATAAAGCAAGTCTGCCATAATGCCCGCATAGCAGTGTGGAATAGGCTGAATGCCGATGATATAAACACTTCTCTTGCATGCAATGCTGATATAATCCATATAAGCATCCCGGTCTCATACAGGCAGATACACGAAAAGCTGAAGAAAGATGAGACTTGGCTGCTGCAGGAAATAGATAAAGTTGTCTATCCGGCAACAGGCAATAAAGCAGAAGTTACTGTCGGCATGGAAGACGCATCAAGAGCGCAAATGGATTTTATGCTGGCAGTAGTGCGTAAAGTAAAGCAATTTGGCGTTGGCAGGGTGCGATTTGCCGACACGGTAGGCATTATGACGCCCCTTGCCGTGCATGAGCAGATCAGCAGGCTTATACAGGAAACGTCTATAGATATAGAATTTCATGCGCACAATGATCTGGGCATGGCTGTGGCCAATTCAATAGCAGCCGTACAGTCCGGTGCTTTTTTCATTGATACTACAGTAAATGGCATAGGGGAACGCTGCGGCAACTGTGATATGGACAAATTCATTTTTGCCGCTTCATCAATATTTAACAGCGATAAAAATGAGAGGGTTAATGGTGAAGAAAATGGATAAAACAGATAAAGCAATATTAAAGAATTTGCAAAAAAATGCGCGGATGACAATTTCCGATTTGAGTGTTGCTATTTCCTTGTCAATGCCGGCAGCCAGCGAGAGGCTGCGCAAATTGGAAACCTCAGGAGTCATAAAACAATATACAGTAATATTGGATCCGGAAAAAATAAACAAGCATTTGATGGCACTCATGTTTCTGCGCTTTGCCAGCACTACGGCCGGTGAAGAATTTGCCGAATATGCAAAAACAGAACCGGAGATAAATGAATGTTATTATATCACAGGGGATTTTGATTACTATTTGAAAATAATAACGGAAGATGCACGTACGCTGAAATCATTGCTGTCCAGGATAAAAAATCATCCGGGATTGGTAAAAACTTCCAATCTTGTTGTTTTATCGAACATAATTGATAATGTTTCGGCCCTGTCGGATTAATAAGATTATTTATTATACTGTAAAGTCAGCGGTGTTTGAAGGAAAGAATCACTGAGTATCAGTGTTACGGAAAAGAAAAAGCCTTTGATCGATCAAAGAAGAAATGTGCCGTAGGAAAAAGATCATTGAGAAAATATATAAAAATACCCTGCTGGATAAAAATAATCCGCAGGGCGTTTTGCATATTATCAAACCTTAAATTCCTGAACCATAGCTTGCAGATTTTCTGCTAATTTTGCCAGTTTACCGCTGGCTGAGGCTATTTCTCCCACAGTGGCTGATTGTTCTTCAGTGGCTGCTGATATATTCTGTGTCTCATCAGAAGCCTTTTTGCTTTCTGTGTCTATGGAATCGACGGCATCAACAACATTTCTTGAATGCTGCGTTACTTTATCGACTGATGCAGATATTGCCAATATCTGTTCAGTCATGGTCTTTACCATATACAGTATCTGCTCAAAGTTCTTTCCGGTATTGGCGACGACAACGGTTCCGTTGTCCACTTCGTTTTTGCTGTCATTCATATAATTTACGGCACTGTTCGTCTGCTTCTGAATCTGTCCTATGATCTCGGTGATTTGTTTTGCCGCAGATTGGGATTGTTCTGCAAGCCTTCTTACTTCTTCGGCCACTACAGCAAAACCTTTTCCTGCTTCGCCGGCACTGGCTGCTTCGATCGCTGCATTCAGAGCCAATAAATTAGTTTGGCCGGCTATACTGGAAATAACATCAACAATCTGACTTATTTGTGCAGATCGTGCATTGAGCTCTTCGATAACCGCGGCTGTATCATTTGTTTTATTTTCAATGATTTTCATTTGATCCATAGCCTGCTGGATGGACGCTTCACCGTCATTGGCCGCAGCTGCGGCTTTCTCAGCCGAATTAGCGAGTGTTCTGGTATTGGATGAGACTTCAGTGACTGCAGCAGAAATGTGTTTTACAGTACTGCTGGCCTTATCGGTCAGTTCAAGCTGCTTCTCCGCACCGCTGGCGACTTCTGTAACGGAATTTGCGACCTGATCGGAGGTTTGTGCGGATTGATCGGCACTTGCTGAAAGCTCCTCCGAAGATGCTGCCAGCTGTTCAGCTGAATTATGTATCTGCTTGATAAGTTCACGCAGCTTGCTGCGCATTGTTCCCATTGCTCTTCCCAAGCTGCCTATTTCATCATTATAATAATGTGAATTATCGGCAGTATTTTTAAAATCTCCGGCAGAAAGTTCGTCAACTTCTTCCATCAAACTATGCAACGGTATGGAGATGTAACGGGAAATAAGCAATCCCAGACCTCCCGATAAAATTATTGCTGCTAAAGTTATTATCAGGGTTATATTGTCATTTAAAGAAGCAATTTTATTGCCAAGTTGATTCTCCTGTTCGGCCAGCTGATTTTCGTAATTGGATAAATCATCAAGGGTTTTATTGATATCAGTCAGATGCTGAAGAGCGTTTTTCTTGAAATAAAGTATGGCTTCTTCTTGATTACCAGCCACCGCCATTGAAATAGCAGTTTGCCATGCTTCACGGTATATTTTTGTATCTGCCTTAATTTTTTCTATATCATTTTTTTCGGTCTCATCGAGAGTGCGTTGTTGAAATTTATCTAAAAAGTCAATATATATTTTCTTATGTTCCTCAAGTGACCCCAGCAATGTCTGCTGTTCGGCAGAATCTCTGGACGCAAATATGGAATATGTTATGGCTTCATTTCGTCTGCTTTCCGCCCGGGCCGAATTTAGCAGCTGAATAGGCTGCAATCTGTCTGTATACATGATATTGAGTTTTTCTGAGAGTATCTGAGTCGAATAGTGACTGGTATATCCTACAATAATAAGAAATATCACTACTGAAAAGATTAAGAGGCTCAATTTGGACTTAATTTTTAGGTCAGCTAATCGTTTCATAAATTTGTCTCCTCCGATAAGTATTTTTTGTTTGTCTAAAATTTGTGCACATGAAAAAAGCTGCACAAATAAATTTATGCAGCCTGGCGATCAGTGCAAATATTTTATCAGCACAGACCCATAGCTTTGCGTCCTTATTTTTCAATAAGTTTGCCCATAATATCTTATTACAGCATACAATGAAAGATGTAAAGAAAATCCCCGAATAGGCCCGCAAAAAAAATGTTGATTTTTTTGCATGAACTATGGACTATTTCTACATGGCGGGAATAGTCATATTACCTGAAAAACCACATCTTATATATTACTATAATATTTATTATTTTTCTAGAAAATTTTACATAAAATATAATATTAAAAAAATATATTATATTGCATTGCACATAAATAATTTGTATTACCATAGCTTAAATGATATAATTCGATAAAAACAATAGAAAAAATGATATGAGGATAAAATATGACTCTGAGACATATGAAAATTTTTATCTGCGTCTGTGACGAGAATAATATGACAAAAGCAGCAGCCAGGCTGCATATGACACAACCCTCAGTGAGTCTGGCTATCCATGAAATGGAAATTTACTATAAAACTGTTCTGTTTGAGCGTTTGGGACGCAGATTGTTCATTACAGAAGCAGGAAAACAGCTTTTGATATATGTACGTCATATAGTGAATTTAAATAAGCAGATTGAAACCACTATGCAATGCTATGGTGTTCAATGCAGTCTGCGTGTCGGAGCAAGCATGACCATAGGTGAGGCAGTTCTGATAAATTTGCTGGAAGAAATGCGCAAAAAAAATAAAAATGCTGAAATATTATCAGAAATACATAACACAAAAGAATTAGAAAATATGCTTTTGAAAGATGAATTGGATATAGCTATGGTAGAAGGGAGAATCCGCTCGGAATATTTAATTGTTCAGCCATTCATGGCAGATGAACTTGTTTTTATCACAGCAGCACATAATAGTATTCTCGAAAAGAAAGAGATATCATTGGAAGATGCTGCGGAACTGAATTTTTTTGTCAGGGAATCCGGCAGTGGGACGAGAGAACTGTTCGAGCAGATGATGCAGTCGCATAATAAAAAAATTAAAATCGCCGGTGTTTACAATAATGCTGAAGCCATCAAAAAAGCAGTCATTGCCGATCTGGGAGTGAGTGTTATTTCACGCAGGATAATCGGACCTGAGTTGGAGCAGGGGAAACTGAAGGTATTTTCAGTCAGTGATGTTATTTTAAAAAGAAGTTTCAATATTGTCTATCATAAAAATAAATATATTTCTCCATTATTAAAAAGCTGGATAAAAATTTGTCACGACTTTGAAGGGGCGGTATTATCTTCCCTCAATGCGAAATCTGCCGAAAAATAAATTATTTATCAAATAAATAACAAATTTATAACAATCGCATAATAAAAATCCTTTAAACTGAACGGAGTACCAGCTAATCGGGAGGAGAAGGTTTATCTTTGAATGAAAGTGGCGAGTTGAAGATGATTCTGGAAAATAAACTTATAACACCAGTGTATCAACCTATCGTTGCCTTAAAAAATGGGGAGATTTTTGCCTACGAAGCGCTCAGCCGGGGACCGGAGGGCAGTCCGCTTCATCCGCCTGATGCACTTTTCGCACTTGCCGAAAAAGAGAAATGCTTGTGGCATTTGGATTATCTCTGCCGCAGCCTGGCCATAAAAAATGTGGAAAATATTCTGGGCAGTAGAAAATTGTTTTTAAATGTAGATGCGCGAATTTTATATGATCGCAATTTTCATCAAGGGTCTACGGCGAAATTTCTGCAGCAATGCAATTTGAATGAAAGGGATATAGTATTTGAAATAAGTGAAAAAACAACAGTTGATGACTATAAATCCTTTTGCGCTGTATTGGAAAACTATCAATGCCAGAATTATAAAATAGCCATTGATGATGTGGGCGCAGGTTATAGCGGGCTGAATCTTTTGGCGCAGATAGCGCCTCAATTTATAAAGCTTGATATCGGCCTTGTAAAAGATATAGATAAAAACCATATCAGAAAATCTATTGTCAAAGCTTTAGTCGGTTTTGCCCATTCTGCCAATATAAAGATAATTGCAGAGGGAATAGAACGCAAGGAAGAACTGAATATTCTTATTGAGCTGGGTGTCGACTATGGACAGGGTTTTTTTCTGGGACGGCCAAAACCGGAGCTTTTGGAACTGGAAGAAAGTATTGTGTGTTATATTCGTGAAGTAAACAGGGAAAAAGAAAATTTTCGCTTAAACACGCTGCTGAATATGACTATCGGTGAAATAGCATCTAAGCAGACGACCTTTTCTTCCGAAACGATGGGACATGTTATTTTGGATTATCTTCGTTCCATGCAGGAACCTTTGGATGTAATAATTGTGGATGAGGGTATTCCGGCAGGAATATTGAATTATAATATGTTTTATCAGCATCTTGCAACTAAATATGGCATATCGCTGTACAGTAATCGTCCCATCCGTTTGCTGATGAATAACAAACCCTTGATTGTTGATTATGAGACCTCCATAGAAGAAACATCCCAACAGGTGCTCAACAGGCAGAACGGATGCACATATGATGCCATCATTGTCGTAAAAGACAGTAAATACTACGGAACGGTAACTATAAAAAAACTGCTTGAGGTCACCACCAAATTGGAGATAAACCGTGCCCGCCATGCCAATCCGCTTACGGGACTGCCCGGGAATAATGTGATAGAATGGACCCTGGCTGCTTATTTGGAAAAATTTATACCCTTCGCGGTCATTTACATCGATATAGATAATTTTAAGGTATATAATGATGTTTACGGTTTTGAATCAGGGGATACGGTGCTTATAGCAACGGCCAGGCTGCTGCATGAAACACTGAACAAATATACGAAGAAATTTTTTCTCGGACATATAGGCGGTGATGATTTTATAGCGTTTATTCCCGCGGATGAAATATCAGAAGTATGTAATATGCTCATAAAAAATTTTGATATGGAAAGTAAAAATTTCTATTCGGCCAAACACCGAATGGAAAAATATATCGCTGCTGCCAACAGGAATGGGCAGATAGAAAAGTTCCCGCTGATGACGGTCTCTCTGGCCGTTTTAAGAATAACCGGTAAGGATGGCCTTACCTCTACGATATTGGCATCGAAGGCGGCTGCCGTAAAGAAAAAATGCAAGGCGATTCATGCAAGTACTTTTATAATAAATGATTATGGTAATATGAATTTGAAATTACCGCAATAAAACAGAGGCTTAATATCCGCTTGAATATAAAAAGAAGAAAACTCCCTGCAATTGATTTTACAATCAGATGCAGGGAGTTTTCTTCTGAGCATGCGAATTTATTTTTTAGCTTTTTTGGTTTTTTTAGCCTTAGGTGCAATATTTATTTTTTCTTTAAGTTTTTTCCCTATTTTAAAAGTTGCTGTTTTTGATGCAGGGATTTTTATTTCGGCACCGGTCTGCGGATTGCGGCCTTTCCTTTCGGCACGTGCTTTCACTTCAAAAGTGCCGAAGCCGATAAGCTGGACATTGTCGCCTTTCACAAGGGATTCTTCAATGGTTGCCAGAACCGCATTTAACGCTATTTCTGCATCTTTTTTAGTAGTCTCCATTTTTTGTGATACTTCAGTAACTAAGTCTGCTTTGTTCATATTATCCCTATCCTTTTCAAAAAATTATATTTTATACACTATTTTACCATATAAAGATAGTTTTTTCTTTATATATAATGATAAATTTATATAGAATTTTATTATTTTCAGGGCTTTTGAGCATCATCGGATTCATGCAACCATTATACTGCTTTCCAGAGTATATTGTAAGGCTTTTTCAGAGATTTAAATAGAATTTTACAGGATACAGATATGTCTGTGCTGTCTATAAGATTTTTTTATCTTTTTCTTCCGGATAGTATAATTGCCACTCATCACGCATTCCTGACATCATATTCATAACATCAATAGTGTCACTAAGACGCAGTATTTGAAAATCACCCTTTACAGCTTCTTCCATATCTTCCATTTCATATTGCAGAGCACGTTGTCTGTCCCCTTCTCTGATCATTGTTTTTTCACCGGATTGTGCATCGACGATGACCGCTTCGCAGGCACGCGGATATTCCATGATTTCTATATAGCATTTCTCACAGGAAATCACTGCCCTTTTAGGCTGCTTAGAATGCAGAGATAAGGAAATCACTGCCATTTCCCCCTCTGCGTTTGTCATGACTATCCCGGCCTTTTCATCGACACCTGTGGGGGCATAACGAACTTGGGATATAATTTTGTCAGGTTTTGATGCCAAAAATATTCGTGCAAGCGAAAGGGCATAAACACCTATGTCCAACATGGCGCCGCCGGCCAGATTTTTATTGAAAAATCTGTTTTCCATATTATATTCTTTGAAGCTGCCAAAATTAAGCTGGATGAGATTTACCCGGCCAAACTCTCCGGTTTTGTACATATTTGCTAATTTTTTATAAAGGGGCATATGATAGATCGTCATAGCTTCACCGAGAATGACCTTGTTTTTTTCAGCCAGCTCCACTGCCTCACGCAGTTCAGCGGAATTAAGCGTAATTGATTTTTCACATAAAACATGCTTGCCCGCGGCAAGAGCTTCCCTGAGAAAATTGATATGGGTATTATGCGGAGTGGTTATGTAGATGATATCCACCTTATCATCATGGAACATATCATGATAATTTTCATAGATATGCTCTATACCATATTTTTCTGCAAACAATACCGCTTTACTGTAAGTGCGGTTGCCGACAGCGTAGACTTTTTTCCCGGCATTTTTCAATGCGGATGCCATTTCATTGGCGACAACGCCTGTTCCCAGAATTGCCCAATTTATGTTTTTCATTGTGTTACCTCCCGCGTTTACACTAAGATATCTGCGAAGCTGTGCCGGCAGATATTAAAACTATCTTAATTTTAATACAGAAATGGAAAAATAGCTATATAGAATATTCTTATTCCAATGGTTTTAATATCCCGTTTTTATAGAGCAGCATCAAATGATACAAATCGTTTATCTGTTCCTGGATTTTTTCACCTTCTTCAGTATCGGCGATGGTTGTCTGATAGCTTTGCACCTCAACTGATTCAGATACTGATTCGATATCTTTATTATTCATAATAGCGGCTTTTACGTTTGTAAAATCACGATGCTCTATCAATCTCAATCCGCGGGAATTTGAAACAAGTGTAAATCCTGCGATGCCTGTTTTTTTGTGATAAGCCCGGCAGAAGCCGCCGTCGATAACAATAGCTTTTCCCTTTGCTTTTATAGGAGTCTCACCGTCCTTTACCTTTATCGGTACATGTCCGTTGATAATATGTCCGTGATTCGGATCCAAGCCAAATTCCTGCAATAATTGTTCACAAAACCAATCTTTGTCATAATAGCGAAAATAAGCGTCGGATGGTTCTTCCCAAAGACTTTTATCCTTTACAAAAATACGTTCGAATGTTTTCATTTCCCGTCCGGAGACGGGTGAATTTATTCCGCACCATAAATACCACATAAAGTCTATAGTGAATTGATCTTTTTCACCAAAATAGGCTTGCCGTATTTTTTGTTCCACATAATCCAAATAGGCTCTGCCGCTGTAATTTTTTCCTTCTAAATGAATACTTCTGAAGCGGCCTTCATCATCAACAGGAACACATCCATGGAACAGTAAATTCCCATTATAACATTTGTACAGACTGCCCTTTTTGTAAAGAAACTGAATATGCCGCTGCAGTTGTCTGCTTTCTATGAAAGATGACTGGAGACCTCTTATGATCTCGTATTCTTCTTCGGTTAAGCTGAAGGGAGCAGACGGATCTATTGTTGGGAAATAGTCAGTCTGCATTTCATATTCTTTCTTATGAGAAAGAAAAAAATGTTCCTTATAATTTATTTTATGCAAAAGAAGGCGTTCTTGCATAGCAAAATCCGGATTCCTTTTGATGATAGCGGCCTCCTGCTTGAAAAGAATAACAGCTATTGCCTTTTGAGCCGCTTCGATGGGGTTGTCATGGGGATACATTCTTGCCGCAAACAAAAAAAGAGGGCGGACACTTATAGCATAACCTCTTTCAAGAACCTCAATGTTATTGTATTTCAATGTTATGCGTACGACCTCTGCGATGCAGGTTTCACTGCCGCAAGCGGCTCCCATCCAAAGAACATCATGATTTCCCCATTGGATATCGATACTGTGGTGTTCCATCAGCATATTCAAAATAGCATCAGGACGTTTGCCGCGATCAAAAAAATCACCCACAATGTGAAGTCGGGCCACGGCCAGTCTTTTGATTAATACAGTAAAGGCAAAGATAAAATCATCGCCGCTGCCTATACTGATAAGTGTATCAAGCATTTTCTGCCGATAAACACGGGGCACATAATCGGCATCCGGCCGGCCGCGCAGCAGCTCGTCGATTATTGAACCATAGCCTTCAGGAATAGCATTATTGATTTCGCGGGGTTGATATTTATATGACATAAATTTTGATAAATCAAGAAGATTTAAAATAGTCTTTTTATAATATTCGGGAGAAAGTAAATTTTTCTTTTTCAATGTCGTTAATTTTTCCAGCGGATAATATATAAGAGTACAAAAATCTGCCTTCTCTTCATCAGACATTTTTTCTGTAAAAACTTTGTCTACTTTTTCTTTTATTACGCCGGAACAATTATTCAATATATGAAAAAACGATTCATATTCACCGTGCAGATCACTCATGAAATGTTCAGTCGGTTTTGGCAGACTCAAAACACCGTTTAAATGAATAAGCTCAGCGTAGACAGATTGACGGGTCGGATATTTTTCAGACAACAACTGCAGGTATTTATACCATTGTTCTTGTGCAATCATTTATTCATCGACTCCTTTTTATGCGCGTTCTCAAATCAAGTTACCAATGTGTTATTAAACATACCATTTTATATCAGTAATGTAAAGAAAACATTGATTAAATGAAAGTATAAAAAGAATGAATGAAGAAAAATATCCTTTTCCGTCATTGCAAAGCACGCTGGCGAATTCTGCCGGCAGTTCCGGAAATATAGAATGATTTGCAGGCTAACAAAAAATATGCTTTAGGGAATCTTTGCGATTATTTCATTCAAAGTTTTGATAGCCGTCCACTATGTCCAGAAAAGCTCCGTCGAAACCGGCAGATATGATTTTATCAAGATAAGCGTTTTTGGTACCGTAAATAATTTTCTGCCATTCCTTACGCCAATATTTTACAGGATAATTACCCTGCCATTGGTCGTTCTTAGTGACTATCCAGTCAGGAAGTTCCTCATTCCATTGTGTCTGCCAGTAGTATCTGTAGTCTTCTGCCTCACCTATACTCATATATGAATACACAAGACGTCTATGGCCGTCGGTTTTTGTTTTGAGATAATTTAAGTCTTCTGAGGATAACGGACTGCCATTATAGTATAAATCGATTATTAGAAGATCTGCAGAAGATGTTTTTAATTTTGACAGGTAATCTGCTTTATCAGTAAATTTTTCAGGGTTGAGCAGAATGATGAAGGACTTGACGGTATTCAGTGTATTTATATCACGATTTTTGTCGTTTTTTTCCAGGCTGCCGTATTCCAGAGAGGTCAGCTCTTTATATCGTGCGGGGAATGTGACGATATGTTCCGCATTATTTTTTTCTATTGCTGTCAATGCGTTTTGTTTATCATCTCCGCAGTAATCGACAGAAAGGATGAGCTTACTATTGCTGTGAAGAACAGCAATAGAATCAGTTATGTATTTTTTTGTTTCGACAGACGTCTGTACACCGCCGTTGTGATTGTCATCCCATGTGTATTGAGAACCTTCTATCAGTGCGCCGTTTGCCGCACCCAGAAGCTGCCCGGCGTAGCCGGCAGGCACTTCGCTGCTCTGATAAAGTTCCAGGCCGTTATTGGTGATAAAACCAAAGTCATGTTTTTGGTTTTTAGCGTAAGAAGATATATCGCTAATGAAATCAATCATTTTTGTTCTGTAAAAATACGGAGAATTTTCTGCTGCATCATTTGCTTTGCATTCTGTGAAAGGGATCGTCAGCGAAAGTAACATTATACAGATAAAAAATTTTCTTTTCATATCCGTTCCTCCTAAAAGTTCCTGTTATAGCTGAACATTAAATTTATACCTTTGTATGATTGTGTGCTGTTGCCGCTGTCTTTCATATAAAAATCTTCTAATGAGACAGAATAACTGTTTTTGTCATTGAGGATCTTATTATATGACAGTTTCAGAGAATATCTGTCTCTGCCTGAGAAGGCCAGTTGTGTGACAGGATCATAATCGCTGCCTATGCTGTGCATACCGTGAAACATCAAGCGTAACTTTTCTTTAGCGGAAAGTTTTTTCTCTATGCCTGTGCCGTAAAAGATACGTGTCTGGCTGCCGGATGCAGTTGTGTCATCATAATAGTCCGGTTTGGCGCTGTAAGCCAGCCAAACATATGATGGCCAGTTATAATTTTTCGTCAATTGTTTGTTATATGTATTGCGCCATTCAATACTGCTGCCGTCCCTATAGGAGAGGTCACCGTCCTGACTTCTGGCGGATTTGTTGAAAAACATCTGAGATAAAAATTGCTCTCCTTCGGCTGCATGCAGCCAGCCGATATTTCCTGTAAATTCTGTGCCGGGATTGATGCTGGTGTTGTTGTAATTATAACTTCCCTTGAAATTTATACCGCCGCCATAGAGTATATAATTTATATCATTGACTTTGTGTTTGACACGTATGGAGGGAGTGATCTGCCAACCGTCACCGAATCTGTCATAAGGGACAAGATCAGTTGACATTGCAGTAGTGCTTCGCAGATTGTTTTTTCCTGTAGGGATGTTTATATCCATATTGTAGGTAACTTGATTTATTTCACTAAAATTGCGGATGCCCATGTGCAGGTCTGTATCGAGGAGACCGCCGGCACTGCCGTTATTGCTGCTTTCATTATTTGATCTGAAAGTTCCTCCGCTGAGACCAAATTCAAACTTTCCTATGGCTGCGCTGTAATCTGTCCGATTAATATATTGTTTTCCCTTGTGGCCGGTGCCGTCGTGCCATGTGTAAAATTTGGCCGAAGTTTGCAAACTGCTGTAATTTTGATAGGGATTAAGCAGTTCTTTTATGGAGAGGATATCATCGGCAAGATTCTTCCTGTTTTCTGTGTATTCGGTAAGATATCCTGTCAGTTCATGTTGATCCTGCAAAAGAGCAGCCAAATATTCATTTTGTTCTGATTCGTCTTTTGTAAGTTCAGCAACGTCTTTTTGGGCATCATCCCAGTCGGTTTTGGCGTCGTCGCTTGCAGCGATGATATCCTGCAATTCGTCCATGCGGCCCTGCGCATTTTCAAGTTCGCTTTCTGCCTGTGCAGTACGGGATGCGGCATCGGCTGCTGCCTGTTCCTGAACAGCATCATTCTCTTCACTTTCATCTTGGACAGTGCTGCCGCTGTCGGCTTGAGATTGACCGCCATAAAGCTGTTTATTTATTGTATCAAGATAATTTTCATCATAATTATATTCCTTCAGTTTAGCCTCTATTTCTGATGGTACGCTGCCGTTTCCCTCTTCTGCACGACCCGCTATAGCCGTAGTGTTGTTTGAGGACACGGATGAAATGCTGTTGATATGATTTTCATATGACACGGTTGCTTCATATTCTGCCTGATAACGGATAAGTTCTGTTTGTAATGCGGTTGCTTCATCAACGGCGGAAAGCGCTTTTGCATAGGCTTTTAAAAAATTGTCATAGGCAGTATCTTCTTGCTGCACAGCTGTCTGAAGATTTTTTTGGATGGCAGTTAAATCTGCCTGTCCTTGTGTGATATTCACAGAATTATCTGCTAAGGATGATTGAGTGGAAGTAATATCCAGTTCAGTTTGCTGTAAATCTTTTTGTGTGCTTTGCAGAGCAGCTTCATTATTTTTTCTGTCAGTTACTGACTGTGCCTCATTTTGAATGCTGTCTATAGTGTCTTCACTTTCATCCACAGCAGATACAGCGCCTGGATTTCCTGCGGCAGATGCGCTGCCGGCCGGTAAAAATAATCCTAACGGTATGATCGCGTAGAAGATTGAGCTTCGCATCTTCCTATATAAAATCGAAGAGGCAGTTTTTACATCAGCCTTTTTGTGGTTGTTCAACGATAACACCTTCCCTTTTACCGCAGATAAGCTTTTCATAAATGATAGTAAATATACCATTGTCCCGGTTGTGATATACCGGCCTTTTACAAAATATGTAATAGTCTATATTTTGCATGTAGTTATCCAGTCTGTATACAGCTGCGGGCAGCATAATAAAGGAGGTTAAGAAAAATCCTGTGCCAAAGGTCGTGCGTCCCATATGCAGACTGACCAAGTTGGAAATTATGTTAAGTGCCAAAAATGATATGCATAGTACCATGGCACCGCGTCTGTCTTCAAAATAAAACAGCAGAATGATGATTATCTGCATTAAGGCACAAGCGTATGCTCCGGTAGAGACAACTTGATAAATTGATATGGCTTCATAATTCAAGCCAAGCAGCGGGAGAAGATAATTGCCGGCAACTATGAACAAAAGCGTGATCACCAGTTGAAATTCAAATATATTGCGCAGTTCCCGCCACATCGTGCCAATCATTTCGATTTTTGCGGTTTCAATATCGGCGGCGTTTCCTTTATTTGTAATATAATTAAAGTAACGTGCATATTTCGTATAAAAATTTGTTTCGGTTACTACAACAAACATTACCATTACTGCCAGTGAAGACATAAATGCAAAAAATGTGGCAGTATCATATGACGGAGCATAGATATATGTACCGGAAACCACTGTCTGCATTTCACTGAACCAAAAAATTATATTGGGAATGTACATTCCTAAAGTAACAGATAAATTGGCAGTGAATAAACTGCCATAATTGTCAAAATAGGGGAGAAATCCCAAATAGTCATTGCTGGATGTTGTGAAATATTTCTTTATTTCAAACAAGAGCAAAATATTTATCAACAGTATGCCTGTATTCATACAGATCATTGCCATTGAAACGGTATCCTGGAAATTTATATATAGAGCTAAAAAATTGAGAACTATTGCCACGGTAATACCGATACCGTAACAGCGTACGATTTTGGCAAAATCCTTCAGTGCGCTCAGATAGACACCTAACAACCATAACATGATCATTTGCATAAAGAAAATAAATGTGAACAATTTCAGGATAAGATCAATTTTGGCAAAATAAAAAAACAGAGCACCGGGTATGGCAGCGCAAAAAAGAGCTATGCTCAATATACCATACATTGAAGGGATTATATCATCATATTTTTTTATGTAGAGCTTGTCAGAAATATAGCGAGTTATGATCATATTGAAGCCGCTGGAAAATATATGAGAAAAGATAAAGGGATAAATAACGGAAACAACGTATAGCTCCGATAAATAAAAAGGCTTATCGAATATTTTCAGCATCAGCTGAATGGATAAAATCATCACTGTCATAAGAATAAAAGGACCAAGTGTTACCATGATTGTATATGAAAAAGCTTTGCTGTAACCATATACGCTTTTGTCTGCAAATAATCGTTTTAACTCGAAACCTATTCCAGCCAATTGTTTATCTCCTTTTCATCCGGCAGCCTTTAAGCTGAGTCGATTATATCAGTTATTTTTTTTAATTATAGCTGCTGTAAAGATTTTTAAAATTTGTTATGAACTCCTCATACGTATAGTATTTTTTCACTCGCTCACAGCCAATTTCTCCCATGCTTTGACGCAGTGAAGGGGTTTGGGCCAGCAGAAGAAAGCCTTTTGCCATAGCTTTGAAATCCATCACGGGAACGATTATTCCCGCCTTGCCCAAGTCATCATCGTAACTTCCGTAAAGCAGTTCACGGCAGCAGCCTACATCTGTTGAAACAAAAGGCTTCCTGGAAGCCATTCCTTCCAGTATAGCCAAGGGCAGCCCCTCACTTATACTGGATAATGCCAGTACATCTATATCATCCAGGCGTGTCAAGATATCAACTGCACCTGTAAATTCTACGCTGCTCAGATTAAGCGTTTTTACCATATTCTTACAGGAGTCAAAATATTCGGGGTCTTCTTCACAGTTGCCCATAATGATAAAGCGTGCATTGGGAATATCACGACTCAGCATATAAAAGCTGCGAAGCATGGTGATGATATCTTTTATAGGCACTATGCGGACGATAGCGCCGACTGTAAAAGGACGTTTTCCACTGTAATCGGAGGTGACAGTGCTGAAACGGTCAACTTTTGCTCCGTTGGGTATTATAAGAATTTTTTTTTCGTCGCAGCCAAGAGCCAGCTCTACATTTAGATTTCCCTCTGAAAGTGTCGTCACTGTGTCTGCGTGTTCATACGATAGATTAGACAAAGCATAAAAATATTTGATCCAGACTTTTTTGAAATCGCCCTCAGCCCAGCTGCATTTTAATATTTCTTCCTCTCTTTCTCTTGAATAGATACCGTGTTCGGTCAATAAAAATGGTTTGTTTTCCAGTAAAGAAGCCATTGCTCCTATGACACCGCAATAACCCGCGGCAACACTGTGATAAAGATCTGCCTTAGGATAGTCTTCCTGCAGCAGATAAAATAACGGCAGAAGCATGGAACGTATTGTCCAGAAATAATCCGTAAAGGGCAGGTACGGAAATTTGTTTTTATAAACGGTCATAACAATATCGTAGAAATCCTGGCACATAAAAATTTCCATAAAAGTATACTTTTTTTTTGTTTGACGAAAAATGCTCAAGAGCATTTTGAAATCGAATTTATTTACACCCTTCAGCAGCTCCTGCAAGGATTTTTTCTGTTCGTCGCTTAACTTTGCCCTTACTTTAGTAGGTGCTTTTAAGTGTAATATGCTGTCGAGAAATGTTTCCTGTACCTTTATGACATTGTCAGGCAACTGATATTTGAATTTGCCTCTGTCTTTCTCTTCCGCGCCTATTGAATAAATTATAAACTGATGTTCCGGCATGCCCTGTATCAGCATATGGATCCATGCTGATACGCCGCCAACCACATATGGATAATTACCTTCCGTCAAAATGCAAATTTTCATCGGACTATTCCTCGTCAAAAGTTATGGCAGCTTCACTGCTCTTTATTTTTATATAGTAAGCGTCGTTCTGAATTTTAGTTATATCACAGCCTTCATAGCGCCTTATTTTTTTGGTGGAACGCAGTATATAAGACGGTTCGTACTGGTAATTCCATGTGTCAATGTGCAAAACATTATTTTTTTCTTGATATTTATAATCCATTGACAGATAATCACCGAAATATTTTAAGGTATCACTGAGTGTCGTGCTGCGCAGCCATATATAGTTATCGGTAAAATATTCCATAAAACGGTCAAATCCATTTTCCATATCACTAAAGCGGTTATTACCATTTTCTTCGTAAAAAATCTCATCAGGATGAACAAAATGGCTGAATATGCCATAGGCATTCAATCCGTTTATAGCACTGTAATACATACTCCTGTCAGGATTATAACCTGCCGATAAGCGCGGAAATTCGAAGGTTCCATCTTCGTTTTGTTTAAAATCCTGATAATAGACTTTTTCAGCGCTGTAATTTCCCTCATACATTGATGCATAGGCCTTTATTGAAGGGAAAATCTTCTTAACAGCAGCCTTTCCCTCAGGACTGAATACATTTGACGGTGGTATGTACGCATGAACTTCGTAACCGGGAAAGGCATCAGCTATATATCGCTTAAGTTCACTTAGAGAGTTTTCCATTTCTTTTTGATTTTCCCATATATTATAGCCAAGATATTTTCTTACACCATATCCTGCACCTACGAGTGATTGATGGTTATAACCGTGGATGCCAAGCTCACCACCGCTGTTCAACAGTTCTCTGCCGTATTTGATAAGGTTTCTCCGTGCATTCTGATCATATATGCGAAAATCCCCAGTTACTTCATCATTATATGTTTCAATTATTGCACCTGTATATTTTAGATCATATTTTTTGGCTGTTTCCAGCATGTAAGGCCACCAGATCCGTTCGTAAAAATCGGCTGTTGCCAGTCCGTATTCAGCATAGATTTTGCTGAAATCTCCATCAGGCACAGGTGCCGGAAAATCATCGATAAATACAGTTTTTGTGGCGCTGACCGGAAACAAAAAATCATCCTGACTTTGAGACAGCAGTGCTGTTAAAATCCCCAAATTCTTTTTCGCATATAGTTCCGTGCCGTTATATACGATAATTTTACCATTGCCCTGCTTTTTTTCCCAGGCAAGCGGCAGGCTGTCGGTGCTTGTGAAATATACACTGGCTGCCGGCTGGAGTTCACAATTGAGGGCATATGTATTGTAGCTGGTGTCGCCTTCTGCCATTTTGAATCCATTGGTACCCAGTAATAAAGTGCTGGTCATATTGATGCCTGCTGCTGTTACTGAACCGTTTACATTGCTGATGCCTAAAGGCTCATAAAGAGCAGGGGCATTTTCGATACCGCCTGTTGTCATAATTTCCAGCGTGCCGCCGTTATCAGCATATTGTCTTGCACTGTTCCACAACACCTCATTGTCAAAACGCTCCGCAGCCCATAATACGGCACTGTAATCTTTAGCCGGAAAAGAACTGCTGTCATTTATGGTGATGACATCAGCATCTTTTTTCATATAGTGTTCTATTTGGGTTTGCAGCCTGTACTTTAAAAACGTCGAGTAAACATTTTCATTGTCATAGATTATCAAAAAACGATCCTTCGTCAAGCGCTTTGCCGAGTCGGGTTCTTTGATATAGGCAGTTACGGCATTTGTCACATTTTTGCTTTTAAATAAATGAAGCAGGACATCCATTCGATTGAATTGAAAAAAAAGCCCCATTGCAAAAATGATTAAAACAGCCAAAAATAGATTCTTCTTATACATTGGCGCTGTCTCCTGTATCCCAATACCGTATCAAGCCGAGCGCATCACTTGAGATGACAGACGGCAGGGCCTTCATCTTTTTTATGGAGCTTTCCAGCTGTTCGCGGTCTCTTTTGCTGGCATATAATTTTATCAGCAGGATATAAGGCCGTTCCGAAAGAGGATAAGCTCTTTCATACCACTGACAGAAATATTCAGCTTTGGATAAATCATTCTGTTTCATTTTCAGCGCGACGGCTTTTTCAAAATAAAGCGGTTCCTGTGCCCGTTCCAATATATTGCTTAATACAGTATCATATTTTTCCAGCAAATTCTTTTCTGTTATTTCATCCATAGAGCATACTTTGATATAATTGGCAAGTATTTTTTCATATTTTTTCAAAACATCGGGTGACGCGGATATAGCACCGTCATCATCGTAGATTGTCTTATTCAATTTAAAAATCTCATTTTCCATGCGGTCGACAGTGTTTGTTATGACTGAGACTGCATAATGAGATACTTCTCTGTCATCATCGTGCATCGCAGTAAGGAGCGTATTGTAATCCGTCAATAAATTTTGCCGGATTGTGTTTATCAATATCTCTCTTTTATTTGAGATACCATTTATGGCAATTACATCCTGAATGGGGATCGCGTCTTCATCATAATCGATGAAGTTCATATTTCTGTCAGTATCTTCCGATCGCTGAAGGCTGTAGTCATAGACATTGATGAAATTTTTCTGCGTAAAACGTCTGGACAGCAGTACCTCGGCACAGTAATATATTAGTCCGCCTATCGGGATAAATAAAACTATCGCTCCCATACAGAAAGCCTTCTGCCTGCTCTTTCTGGATAGTATAAAATATACGGCAGCCGCAGCCGCTAAATGTGCTGTTAGAAAAAAGCCCGCTATAATTTCTATCATTTCAATTACCTGCCGGAGATAGTTTTATGTTTTTTTCTAAAAATCTTTTTTGCACTGTGGCTAGCATATCTGTCGGCAGTTCCTCCATTAAAATATACAAAGATTCTCCTGCAATACCGATATAATCTTCATCTCGGGTAGCTTTTTGCAGATAATCGGCCGATTTTTGTATATTTTTCAGACCGTTTTTCAGAACAATGCCGTTTACTTCATCTATTCTAAACTTATAGTAGCTGTCAATACCACGCTGCCGCAAGATTTTCTCTGTTTCAAGAAAAGGCTTTTCTCTCATTATAACAGTGTCTTTGATATATTTCTGGTCATGTGTTTCTCTTTCATATTGTGATGCCTTATCCAATGCTTCTGCTATCATCATACTTATGATACGCATCATTTTTTCATAATGCAGAGAGAAAAATTCAAAAGGAATGGCATATATACCTATCACAGCGATCACCTCATTGCGGACAATCACCGGCACCGCCATATCCGGTATATTTTTTTCAAGTGTTTTATTTACAAAAGTTTCTTTTTTATTCACTACTTTATCAAGATACTCATGATCGGCTACTTTGGCAGAAAGCGGTAAAGCTGCTGTTGCGCTGCCTCTTTTTATTTTTCTACGCAAAAAGATATTGCCATTAGCAGATTTATTAATTGTCGCGACAACTGTATTCTCCGTGCCCATCAATTCAGATACTACCTCTACGGCAGACGTATATATTTTTTCGCTTTCAATGTTGTATAACTTATTTACTGAGTTGTATAGCCAGCCTATGCTGTCGCTTGAGTTGACTATTTGACTGTAAAATTTATTTTTCAGTGCTATTGCTGCGTCATATGCCTTTGTTAAAAATTTTTGTCTGGTGTCCATTTTATTCAGCTCGCGGAGCATATCCTGCAAATGAAAATTGTGTTTGTCGGTAATATAACCTGTAAAAACGGCCATGAATAAATATGCTATCAGATGCATGGTATATTCTATATTATAAAATACAGAAATTACGTCCAGACCCTTTGAATTTATTTTGAACAGGAACAGTGCCATAGATAAAAATGCAGCAATAAGAGACTGTTTTTTGCCATAAATCAGGCCCATTATAAGTATATATATTTGGCTGTAGTCAAGACCGGACATTGCTTCAAAATTATTGACGATATTCAACTGAACGGTGATGAAAAACACTATGGCAAAAAGTATCAAATTTTCCATATATGGACGCAGTGTTCTAAATCGTGAATGCAAATTGGATGACTTTATTGTTTTTTTATCCTTGATTATGGTGTCTTTATACCAAGTCCCTGTGAGCTTTATTCCTTCAAATAAGCTGTATTTGGTTTTTATGTCTAAAATTTTTTTTGCAGCTTCAGTATCTGCTGTAGGGCTGACAGGAGTAAAATCATCTTTTCCTTTTTGGGGTTCATTCCCTGTCAGAACAGCAGAAATTATATGTTTTAAACCTTCCGCCGATATATTGAAATCATCTTCAGCGCAAAGTACAGGGGGCAGTCCCTCTGCGGCAACAACCTTTTTTATTACTTCGGCCGCGTCATTTATGTAAATATAATTTTGGGGATGATATGCTGATATGTTTTCATCTGTCAATTTTTCACCGGAAGACAGAGCGTCAAAAACCGCAGGTATTATTGAAGGGTAATCGCTATGAAGCATACCGGGACCATATACATTAGGCAATTTAATTATAATGACGGGAATTTTGAAGGTTTTGGTCCAATTTTTGCAATATGTCTCCTGCTGGATGCAATGAAAAACATAATCGTTGTCGCATTTCATCATCATGCTGCTTTTGGCATCCGATATGAATATGAATTTTTTTATATTATGGCGGTGGGATAATTCTAAAATATTTAATAATCCGGAAAATTTTTTCTGATAAGAAATCTTAGCAGTATTTACGGAATAAATAACTGTATCAAAATTATATAATTCGAAAAAAGTTTTACAGCTGTTTTCTTCAGCGCTGCACTGTAAAATTTGCGGCTTAAAGGTAAAGGCACAGCCTGATGCATCTTTGCACGTATCTATTATAAAAATTTTATGGCCTTCTTTGTGCAGTTTTTCAGCAAAATGAGAGCCTAAAAATCCACAGCCGCCTACAATTAAAATATTCATTTAATATCACCGCATTGGTGCGCTTCAGCTTTTACTTTTTTGAAATATGCAAAAGTTTTATTTAATCCTTCTGATAAGGAGGTATGCATGTGCCAGTCCAGTTTTTCTATAGCCTTGGTATTATCCAGCATAGAATGGTATATGTCACCGGAGCGCGCTTTGGTATATTTTATAGAAAAATTTTTGTGCGCGATATTGCCGAACAGTGTTATAAGCTGTTTCAGGCTTGTCTGCGTATATGTACTCAAATTATATGTATCATTTGTATTGTCTGTCACAAGAGCCTGTCCCAGACCGGATGATATATCTCCAGCATAAATAAAGTCTCTTGTTTGTCCGCCATCGCCAAAAACAGCAATATCTTGATCATTGGCAATTTGTTTGGCAAAAATACTTATTACACCGCCTTCTCCTCCGTCTCCCTGCCGTTCACCATAAACGTTGGCAAAACGAAATATTATATAATCTATCCCGAAATAGTCATGATAAAGTCGGATGTATTTTTCGGCGGTGACTTTGCTGAGACCATAAAATGATAATGGCGTGGCAAGCGCACTTTCTCGTAAGGGAAGGTTTTCATTGTTGCCGTAAGCTGCAGCAGTTGATGAAAAAATTATACGTGCGACTCCTGTTTGGCATGCACTTCGCAGGATATTTATCATGCCTTCTATATTAAGCTTTTCATCCATAATAGGATCTTTTAAGGACTCAGAAACAGCTGTCTGACCTGCCAGATGAATTATTGAATCAAATTTCTTTTTCTGCATAACCCCGGTGATTTTTTCGTTGCAGATGTCCATTTTGATAAACTCTGCCTCGGAAGGAATGTTTTCTTCTCTTCCGTTGCTTAAATCATCAAGGACGGTGACTTGGTGTCCCAGAGCTAAAAGGTGGGGAACCAGATGGGAACCTATAAAACCTGCACCACCAGTTACTAAAACATTTTGCATCGATAAGAACCTCCTGTTTATAGGATAAATAGAAAAATAAGGATTGCTGCTGGAGCATAGGTGTATCAGCAGTTTTTTTGGCATGAATATATTACATATAAAATTATAATAATTAATATTTGTTTGATAATCATAATTAACTGATATGAATTATACACTAAATTAAATTCACTATCAATTATTTTGTTGTAAATTCTGACAACAATTAAGAATAATTTGCATATTGAAATCGCTGGAATAATATGTTTATATACAAAAAAAGCACCGCATATGCGGTGCTGAAATTACAATTGGCTGGGGTAGCTGGACTCGAACCAACGAATGCGGGATTCAGAATCCCGTGCCTTACCAACTTGGCGATACCCCAATACTTTTGCCGACTTAAATATTATATACAGTTACAAAAAAAAAGTCAAGAAAAAATTTATATCAAATATGTAAAATGAATCCGGCAAAAGTCATATGTAATTAAATGGCAATTTGTCCGGATATATAATATAGAGCTTGTTCGTAATGCTGTATGTGCTATAATATTGATAAATTTCAAGCAGTGTATTTCTTTTCTGAAAAATAAGTATGTTGGTATAGACTGCTGTACTAAGGAGAAAAAATGAACTCAGTCAATGAAAAAATTTTTACGATAATCTTGAAAAAACTCAGTGGCTATGAAGGCTTTATTATTGGTATTTTTATATTCAATTATCTGTCTGTTGGATGGTCATTATGGCAGACAAATAATTTTCTTGTCATGCTTCTTGAGGCTTTGTTTTTATTTGCGGCAATATTGGCATTTACTTTATTACTGGCAGCTGTTCCCTGCCGCTGCATCAGGAAAATTCTGGGCTCATTGATCTTTTATATAAGCGGGGCTTTATGTCTGGCGGAACTTTTTTCTATTTATACATATAATGCTGTTGTAGGACCGGGGATTATAACAGCTCTTCTTGAAACAAACAGTAATGAAGCTTCTGAATTTTTTAAGATGTATATTAACTGGAGTTGGCTGCTTTATTGGCTGTTCTTTTTCACGGCTGCTTACTTGTTGAAAAAAAAGGCATTCTTTCAGTCTGGATTTTTCGCAAAACACAGACGGGGAAGCTTTGTTCCGGTGTTTTTACTTATAAGCGGTATTACTGCCGGTTTTTCACTTCTTCTTTGCTATAAACCGCTAATATTAAGCAATCTGCTCGATATTCCTGCTGTTCGTGTATATGCTGCAGCTCAGACAGCGATCAGCAATATAAGAACATATCAGAATCTTGATCAAGAGATGTCCGCGACCGATGATATAATAGGAAATAACAGTACCATCCCCAATATTGTTTTTATTTTAGGCGAAGCAACTAATAGGAATCATATGCATCTATATGGCTATTCGCTTCCTGACACACCAAATCTCGACGAACTCAGAGCCAAAAATGAGCTGGCTGTATTCACTGACTGCATCAGCCCGCATGCCACCACTGTCGGAGTATTGCGCGAATTGTTCACCTTTTGCAATTATGAGGCGGACAAACCATGGTATGAATATAATAATCTTATTGATGTGATGAATGCTGCCGGTTATAAAACGAATTGGCTGTCCAATCAGGAAAGTTCGGGTATATGGGGGAATGTGGCATTGCTATATGCCAAGCGCAGCGCCTTTCATGAATTTACCAGCATGCGTGAATCACATGAGGATTACGGCACACTGGACGAAGATCTTTTTCCGCTGCTTGACACGGCGATGAAAAATTCTGCCGGGAAAAATTTTTATGTACTGCATTTGATGGGCGGACACAGTCTTTACTATAAGCGCTTCCCATATGCTTTTTCTAAATTCGGCAGGGAAGATATTGTCCGGGATGCAGATGATGATAAGAAGACTGTTTTAGCGCAGTATGCTAATGCGCTATACTATAATGATTATATCGTCAGCGGCATTATTGATAAGTTTCGTTCATTGAATGCCATCGTTATTTATCTACCTGATCATGGTGAGACCGTATATGATGACAATAGCGGCTTTTCTGGACATGTAGAAGAAAATCCAAATCACTATATGCTCGAAGTACCGATGATTATGTGGGCTTCAGATGAATTTAAAAGGACTTACCCGCAGAAGTGGGCATCCGTTACTGCTGCCATTGACAGACCCTATATGACTGACGACATGATCCATACGATACTTGATATAGCTGATATAAAAACAACGGAATATGAGCCTGAAAGAAGCATCATAAATGTTGAATTTGATGCATCGCGGCAGCGCATGGTGCAGGGGCGCAATTATGATACGCAGATACGCTCGGAGGCTGCGCGTTGAGGGGCTGACCGGTGAGAGCTGATAAAGTTTTGAAATAATATGGTGTTTGTTTATATAAATATTATGCATTGCCATAAAATGTGGGATGCCAGATATGGCGGACCAATTCTAAAAGGAGAAATTCATAGAAAAACTGCCCGCTGATTTAAGCTAGGTTTTGAATCTAACTTATTGGCGGGCAGTTTTTTTGTGAAGAAATATAAATGGGGCATTTTAGTCGCGCGGCATGCGGAAGGATTTACTGTCGATGGCTCTCATCGTTGCCAGCACGCCTTCTAGATGGTCATATTCATGTTGGATCAATTCGGACAAGCTGCCTTGCAGATAAAAATTTTTTTTATTTCCTTCTATATCTGTAAAATGGATATTGCATTGTTCATATCGGCGCACTTTAACATAAAGACCCGGCAGAGACATACAATCATCCCAGATTTCCATCATTTTCGGTGTCGGGAATTCCAGACGAGGGTTTATGAATATGATCGGTTCATCGATATTCATGTAAATGACCCTTTTTTTTATACCGATCTGCGGGGCCGCTATTGCGCGGCCGGCATTATTTTTTTGCCGCCAGTCCTGTAATGTGTCGTGCAGGTCTTCTATTAAGCTTTTTATATTTTCAGTCTCAGTGACTGGCCGACTGATGTCATACAGATCACTGCTGCCGAGCAGTAGAATCGGCTTAACCATTTAGCAATCACCCCGCAAAATTATCCTTCTCTTCAACGGAGCTGTCCGGCAGTATTTCTATTTTTGGCTGCTCATTTTTTTCGATACAATCAGCATTGATAACGACCTTGCGGTGAAGTTTTGATTTTGGCAGCTCATACATGAGATCAAGCATGGCATCCTCAAGAATTCCCTTAAGACTGCGTGCGCCTGTTTTTCTGGCAATAGCTTTTCTGGCTACTGCGCGCAGGGCTTCTTCTGTGAAATCGAGCTCTACATTATCGACAGACATTAATTTTTCGTATTGTTTGACAGGTGCGTTTTTCGGTTCGGTCAATATACGCAGGAGCGCATTTTCGTCGAGTGTTTCCAATGTGCAGATAATAGGCAACCGTCCGATTATTTCCGGAATGATACCGAATTTCATAAGATCTTCCGGGGTTACTTTTCTGATAAGCTCATCATACTTTGGTTCTTTATTTTTATTTTGAACCTGAGCACCGAAGCCGATAGCTGAATCGTCCTTTTTCAAACGTTTTTCTATAAGTTTGTCGATGCCCACAAAAGCGCCGCCGACTATGAAGAGTATATTAGTAGTGTCTACTTTTGTAGTTGGGGCTTCTGGATGTTTGCGCTGCCCTCTTGCCGTAAATTCCACTACACTGCCCTCAAGCATTTTGAGTAAAGCCTGCTGAACGCCTTCATGCCCGGGATCGGCTGTTATGGAGTTGTTTTCACCGGATTTTCGGGCGATCTTGTCAAATTCGTCTAAATAGATTATGCCATGCTCTGTCTTCTCAATGTTTTTATCGGCGGCATAATAAAGATTTCTCACGGCAACTTCAACGTCAGCGCCCACAAAACCGGCTTCGGTCAAACTTGATGCATCTGTAACGGCAAAAGGTATATCAAGAAGCTTGGCCAGGTGAGAAAGCAAAGCCGTTTTACCGCAGCCGGAAGGACCGAGCATGATGACGTTCGATTTTTCGATTTCGACATTATCGCCATTGTCCATGCATTTCATTCGTTTATAATGATTATAAACAGCCACAGATAGAATTTTTTTTGCATGGTCCTGATTGACGATATATTCATCAAGATAATTTTTTATAATATGCGGTTTATTTTTATCAAGAACGGCATCTAAATCGTTTATAAATTTCTGACGGACAACTTTTGCACTTTCTTCTTCATTATCACTAATTAATTGATAAATTTCCTTTATGCAATTTTTACAAATGGCAAATCCAGTTTGGGGATCAAAAATAGGCAGATCATATTGATTTGTGATCTTTATATTGCGTTTACAAAAACTGCATGTATGGTGCAAATCATTTTGGGCCATATCCATTCCTTCTTTCTATGAAGCAGTATTAAACTTATTTTTCGTTAAAAATGGTGAATATAACAGAGCTTTGTGCTGTAAAAGTTCCGTAAAATATAGTATAGCAGAATAAAGCCGATAGTGTAAATAATAATTAATTAAATTGTATTCATGACCGCAGCTGTGCCATTTTTTTATTCATATATGTTTGAGATAATAATTTTTTACAATAAAATGCCCCAGACCGGACAATGCAGGATTTCATTGTCCGGTCTGGGGCAAACACGGCAAATTGATATTTTGCTCCCATAAAATAGATAATGTCTGGAATTTTGATAAAGGTAAAAATACATAGATTTGAACGAACAAGGAATATTAATTGAAAACATTCAGCAGATGAGAAAAATAACTGACATAACAACCCGGCTACAAGGATTGTTCCGTTCTATCAATAATATCATCTTGTGTTGCTCTGGACAGATCATTGAAGAAAGCGCTGTAGCCGGCAACTCTGACTATCAGATCTTTATGATCTTCCGGATGGTCCTGCGCATTTAATAATGTTTCTTTCGAAACAATATTGTATTGGACATGATAACCGTGCAAACGATTGAAAAATGTTTTTATAAGCATTTCTAACTTTTGTTTATTTTTTTCGGAAGACAGCATCATTGGCGTCATCTTTTGATTTAATAAAACACCGCCGGTGATTTTATCCGTCGGCAATTTTGTTACGGATTTAAACACTGCCGTCGGACCGTTTTTATCTGAATTGTGGGAGGGGGAGCAGCCTTCAGCCAATGGTTCGTGGGCTGTTCTGCCGTCCGGGGTTGCCATTGTTCCCATACCCTGCCCGACATTGGCAGAAATCGAAGATGTGCCGCCGTAACGAATGCCGCCAATCGGGCCTCTGTCATGTCTCGTATTAGGATATTTTCTTATTTCATCCAGATATGAATCATACGCTTCTACGATCAAATTATCTACATAATCAATATCGTTGCCATATTTAGGTGCATCATAAATTAACATGGCTTGAATTTTTTTGCTGTCAGGAGACTGAAAGTTATCTGTGATGGCATCCCAAAGCTGCTTGGCTGTAATTTTCTTTTCATCGAAAACTAATTTTTTAATAGCCGCCAATGAATCAGCCATATTGGCAATACCGACCTGCAGACCAGAGATAAAGTCGTAAATTGCGCCGCCTTCTTTAATTGTTTTGCCTCTGCCGATACAATCATCTGTGAGCAGTGAGCAAAGAACATCGGGAACATCACGTTCGGAGGCTTTATCAATAGCATTTTCAATAATGACACTGTAACGTGTTATTTCACGGACTGTTTTATCCCAGGAGGACAGCAATTGTTCATAGGAAGTCATTTCTGTAAAATAACCATAACCCTTGGTGAATTTTTTACCGGAGGTCATATCAACGCCATTATTCATACTGCAAAGAAGTACTCGCGGAAAGTTTATATATGACATACCTGTGCAGCGGTAACCCCATTTTCCGGGGACGGCAGTTTCTACACAGCCAATTGCACTATAATTATAGGCATCATCCTCGTTTACGCCCCAATTAATAAATGACGGAATAATTATTTCGTCATTATTGAATGCGGGCATGCCGAAACCAAGTTTCATAACTTCAATGCATTCGTCAAAAAAATTTTTGTTGAGGTTTTTATGATAACGTACTGTTAGATTTGGCTGTGTCAGACGGGTCTGGGCAATTGATTGCAATACGATAAAGGAAAGTTCGTTTACCGCATCAGTTTTGTCGGTCGTCTGGCCGCCGATGGTCACATTCTGGTACATAGGACTTCCGGCTGAACTGAATGTGTGTGCTTGAGAACGAACTTTATTGATGGTCAGAGTTTTTATCCAGAGACAGGTCAGAAGCTCCAGCACATCTGTTTTTGTAATACGTTTTTTGTCTATATCTTTTATAAAAAAAGGATACATATATTGATCAAAGCGACCATACGACAAGGAATGGCCATTCGATTCTATCTGAAGAATAAGTTGAATGAACCATACGGATTGGATCGCTTCACGAAAAGAGGCTGCCGGTTCATATGGTACTTTAGAGCAAATTCTTGATATTTCCGTGAGTTCGGCTTTTCGCTGTAAATCGGTTTCCTTAGCAGCCTGTTCTGAAGCCAATTTTGAATATCTGAGAGAAAAATTTCGAATTGAAGCTATGACAATCAGAACAGCTTTATAGAATATATATTTATCGATACTGTTAGGGTCTGTGAGATCAAGTTCAGCTTTTAATTTTTTTGTGCGTTCTTCATAGCCGGCTAAACCATCGGAAAGCAATTTGCTATAGTTTACGGACAGATGAGCGTCGCCCGCATTTAATTTACCTTCCATTCCGAAGATACCCGTTTCCATAAAGATACTTACCTCATTAGGAAGAAGTGCTTCTCCTCTTGCACGCAAGTTGTTATTTTTCCAAAAGGGTGCAACAGTTCGAAGCTGTTCCTTGGTTTTTTCTGTTATATAGAACACATCTCCATCACGTTTTTCAAATTTATCCAGCTCGTCAATGACAAAATCCATCGTATACTCCGGAAAAATTGGAGCATTGCGGTTCTTGGTACTCTGGTTGCCGGCCAGCAGTGTTTTATTTTCAATATAGATAGTCATTTTTTCTAAAATATTTTGCAGCATGATGGCCCGCTTTATCACATTTTGCTGGTTGAGATTGGCTTTATAGGATTCTGTTGCAAGAATAGCTCGTTCGGCATCAATATACGGTTTTTCATCTAAAACCTCTTCACGAAAATTTTGCATACGTTCGGTCAGGATACCAAAATGGTCGTTGTTTTTCATTTGCTTACCTCCGTTTATTTGACAGAAAATTGCGCATTATGCCTGTGCAGACTTAGCTTTTTAATGGCCGATGAAAAATTTTGCTGAGCAGCTTATATTATTTGTTTACTTAATATTGAGAAAATTTTACTACTATTAAAAAGCTGTGCTCTCCTTTTTAGACATTATAATATTCTTATTTCATTTGTAATTAAATATTAGCATTTATTAATTTTTATGTCAATATATAATATAATTAATTTCATTAGTAATTAAAATAAGGAATGTGTTATAATGATATTATATTTGGTAAAAATTTTAATAGATATAAGGCAAAATGAGATAGTCGTTAAAAGTAGAATATTAAATTGAAAGGTCAGGTTATGAACACTAAAAACACACCATCAGGTGTTATTTTTAATATTCAAAAATTTAGCACTGATGATGGTCCGGGAATACGGACGACAGTTTTCTTCAAAGGATGTCCGCTTCGCTGTCAATGGTGTGCCAATCCGGAAAGTCAATACTCTGCCATACAAATTCTTTGGGATTCAGATAAGTGCGTTCGCTGTTATCATTGCAGTGATATTTGTCCTCAAAAGGCCATTTCATGGGAAAAAAATAAAGTTTATATAAATGCTGAAAGGTGTGCAGAATGCGGAACATGCATCATGGAATGTCCGGAAAAAGCCTTGAAATGTGAGGGCGAAATAATGTCCGTTGATGAAGTAGTGCGAATTTGTCTGCAGGATCATGAGTTTTATGAAGAAAGCAATGGGGGGGGTTACTCTTTCGGGCGGAGAGGTTTTAAGCCAGCCGGAGTTTGCTGCAGCGCTGATTCAAAAACTTAGGGATGAAAATATTCACATCGCGGTCGAAACATCCGGTTATGCACCTTCTGATGTATTTGTGCATGTTGTTAAGAATGCGGATTTGATCCTTTTTGATCTTAAACATTGGGATTTGGGTAAACACACAGAAGGGACTGGCGTCTCAAATGAGTTGCCGTTGGCTAATATAAAAACAGCTATTAATATGGGGAAAATAGTTTTGCCTCGAATTCCTGTCATCCCAGGCTATAATGACAAGACAGAGGATGCTGTCGGGTTTATTGGAAGATTGAGAGAAGTTGGGGCCGAAAGAGTTCAGCTTCTGCCTTTTCATCAGTATGGTCAAAAAAAATATAAAATGCTGAATAGAAAATATGCTTATAGGAATGTGTCTGCCTTGCATAAAGAAGATTTAAAAGACTTTCAAAAACAATTCATAAAAAATGATATAGCTGCCTTTTTTTAATTTCATTTGAAATTTAAATAAACGGCATACTATGAAAAGGATAATTAAATGAAAAATATTTTAAATGATATTTTAGAAATTCTGATTGCTTATAAAAAAATAGATGTTGTCGAGTTATCTAAAAAATTGCAGATTTCTCAAGTGACAATACGTAAATATTTGACAAAACTTGAATCTACCGGGATGGTGAAACGTGAGCATGGATATGCTGTTTTACATAACGAAGATGATATTGCCGGGAGGCTGGCGTATCATTACAATTCAAAGATAAAAATTGCTAAACGGGCTGTCGAGCTAGTCAAGGACGGTGATACAATCATGATTGAAAATGGCAGCTGTTGTGCCTTGCTGGCATTAGAACTTGCCGCTGTCAAAAATAACCTGACAATTGTGACCAATAGCACTTATATTGCTAAAAGCCTGCGTCAACGGCAAGCTTCATTTCAAATCATTATCTTGGGTGGACTTTATCAAGAAAAATCGGAATGTCTTGTCGGTCCGATGATTCGTGCTAATGCAGAAAATTATAATGTCGAATTTTTCTTTATCGGGACGGACGGATATAATAGAAACAGTGGTTTTGCAAATAAAGATCAAATGAGATCACAGGCTGTTCGAGATATGGCAAACTCCTGTGATAAATTAATTATTCTTACTGAAAGCGAAAAATTTGGGCTGCGCGGTACAATTCCTTTAAATATAAAAAATATACCTCAGATACTTATTACTGATAGTAAAATTCCTAAAGATATATTTGACGAACTGCGGCAAAGAGACGTTCAGGTGATAACTGTCTAGTATCGATGGTGATATGTACTGGATATTTATGGAGAATTTCATACATAAAAAAATCATAATAGTAAGTTATATTCTCATTCGAACAAAGGCAGCTTGCAAATGCTGAGATAAATTTTTTAAAAGTAAGGGATAGGGTAACAAATCTTTCAAAAAGGATAATCGGCTCATAATTTCATTTTAATGACCTTATGCGCAAAATGAAATTATGGGCTGATTTAGTATATGATGATATAATTATATAGGAGGATAAACCTATCCTTACAATTAACAGGTTAAGAAAAGGAGATTTATATATGATTGTTACATGTGTTACTATTTACGTAAAAAAGGAATATATTAATGAATTTGTTGAAGCTACATTGGAAAATCATACTCATTCAATAGAGGAAGCCGGAAATTTTCGCTTTGATGTACTTCAAAGTAATGATGATGAAACTAAATTTTTATTATATGAAGCATATAAAACGAAAGAAGCTGCAGCTGAACATAAAAAAACAGCACATTATCTGAAATGGAGAGATACAGTTGTGGTTTGGATGGAACGGCCGCGTGAAGGAGTGGGATATTCAGCTATTGCACCGAATATTTCCCTTATAAATAGATAGATTTTTATATTTAAATATAACAAAAAACACTGGCATAATTGCTTAACTGCTGAGAAATATGTGATAATTGCCATATTTAGGATAATTTGGATGAATTTTCGCTTCGTATTTTTAAGAACGCAAAAAGAATTATAAATGCCTTATTTTTATCAAAACGGAACGGCTTTAATCGATCGTTGAGAACTTGATAAGGTACAAAAATAAAATACAGGGCAATAAAAAAGGCTTCTCGGATTTGAGATGCCTTTTTTATTGGTGATCCACCGAAAATAAGAATCCAGAATGGTTGATTAAGAGTGTGTACCCTATAGTTTTTATAATATTAATTATTTTAAGAAGCCTTAATTCATATAGAGTTTGGTGTTTTGGGGGTGTGTGAAAAATCTCTGGGACTTCTTCATAGATTGTGTAAACCTTCAAGCTGATGTAATATAAAATCGGCTTTGTAAAGTAAACATGAAAGATTAACAAACAGAAACAGCCAAATACTTCAAGCAACGAACAAAAGCTTGTGTTTACTTCTGGCAGAAAGATTGAGCCCTGCAACTTGTGCCGGAGTCAAACTGTTAAGAGCGGAATGAGGCCGGACAAAATTGTAAAAAAAGAGAAAAACGGCGATAGGGTTGTTGGCGGAATTGAAAGAAGAAAATCCCTGTTTGGTTTTATACCATGCTTTGAACTGCTTGTTAAAGCATTCGATCAGGTTGTTGGTGATATCGTCACTGAAGCTGTGGACACGGATATGTTTGATGTTCAGCACTGCTTTTACAGGAACTTTGTAGGCACTGTAACGGTCGGTTACAATGGCTCTGGGTTTGCCAAGGTGCTTAACGGAATTAAGCAAGGAAAAAGCCTGAGGACTATCCCGGTGTTTGGAAAGATGAAAGCCGAGGACAAAACGTGTTTCGCTGTCCACAATTAACCAAAGATAATATTTCATGCCACGGATTTTCACCACGGTTTCGTCCGCGTGCCATTCATCGGAGTCGAAATTGAGCGTTGGTATCAATTCAAGTGCAATGTTGTGAAACAAAGGGGCAAATTTCGTACACCAGTTGCTGATGGTGGTGTGAGAAAGCTGAATATTCATGACCGTACGCATAATAAGAGCAATATTGCGGAAAGAATTCTTGCCTAAATAAAACATTGACAATGCTGTCAGAATAACATGCATAGGATAACGCATTCGCTTGAAATTGGTTTTTCCTGACAATTTCGACATAGAAGGTGCTGTAATAGCAGCTTGTTTTGGGACAAAAAGGGAATGACCGCATTTCTTGTCACCACATTGGTAGTTTGAATAATATTTGTGTTCATGATGAAGAAACATGGCCTTCCCGCAGATAGGGCAAATTGGGTAAGAACGTATGCGTGGCCTTCCTGATTTGCCGGTTGTATTGGCATATGGTACAAATTGATGCCCGCATACACGGCAAAGATATTTTTGGTTTGCATCTTTATCTTTGCCATAACGATAAAAGTTTTGATGGTTGTTGCATTTTGGACAGCAAATCTGATATGATTTTGTCATGAGGACTCGTCTCCTTTCGGGAGGTACAGTGTTTGTGATAAAACTATTGTACCAGAAGGGCTGACGAGTCCTCAACTTTCATTTAACTTTACAATACGATAAAATCAGTTTGGAGGTTTTATTTATGAGCAGGAAAAATGAAAGTACCCAAAAAGCAGCAATGCGGGAAATGATGAAAAATTATTTAAAGGATACTAATACCAATGTTCGTGATGGTGCAGATGTTAAAAATGTCATGAGGGATATGATGTCTGTTTTATTGGAAGGTGCTCTTGATGGTGAATTGGATGAATCTCTTGGCTACAGTAAATATGACTATAAAAATAAAGAAACTGGCAATTCCAGAAATGGACATTCCAATAAAACAATGCATACGAGTTATGGAGATATGAATCTTGCTGTTCCACGAGATCGTAATGGCGAATATGAACCACAGATTGTAAAGAAATATCAGAACACTGTCACTCAGGATATGGAAGAAAAAATTATTTCTATGTATGCCAAAGGAATGACTACCAGTGATATAGAATCGCATATGCAAAATTTATATGGCCTGGAAATATCTGACAGCACTATCAGTCGTATAACAGACAAGATAATGCCCTTAGTTAAAGAATGGCAGGAAAGACCATTAGCAGAGGTATATGCCGTTGTTTTTATGGATGCCATTCATTACCATGTTCGTTGTGATGGGCATATTGTAAAACGAGATGTTTATATTGCTCTTGCCCATAATCATCCGTCAGGTGACAGCGCACCCAGTGAAGAAGATAAGGCCGTCACAAAAAGACTGACCGTTGTTGGCAAAATAATTGGTATTCCTCTGCTGGATCATATAATCATCGGCAGATATGGTTCACTCAGTATGAAGCAGCGAAAAGAAAGTACCGGTTAAGGAGAAATCTCAATACTTCCTGCTTTATGTCCGGCATGTCCGGTCAAAAAAAGGTGTGTATATAACACTTTTAAGTACGATATACACCATAAAATTCTTGGACAGACAGGACATAACAGCCAAATAAAATTGTACTTTATCTGTAAAAAAAACAATGAATAGTATATAATAATCGGCTCTGTTAAGTAAAAATGAAAAGATAGCTAATGTTTCTGTAGAAAAGCACTAAATTTTATCAACTTGCTAAAGAAAACAAGTTTTTCATATTGGGATTATAGTTAGCTCCGGCAACTTGAGCAGGAGTTAAATGATTAAGACCAGTATGAGGGCGCATGAAGTTGAAAAAGAAGACAAAAACAGAAATAGTAGCATTAGCAGAGTGAAAAGAATGAAAGCCACGTTTGGTTTTATACCAAGCCTTGAAACGGTTGTTAAAAGCTTCGATAAGATTGTTGCTAATATCGTCCTTAAAGCTCTGAATAGGCTACAATAAACTGGACAGATTTTTTAAGGGCATATACAATAAATTCATATGAAGAAAGGAATTTTTATTATGCCTGAAAAAAAGCAGCCTAGACAGCGGCGTACTTATACGCCAGAATTCAAACAGCAACTTGTTGATTTATATCATAATGGCAAACGCAAATGTGATATTATTCGCGAATATGATATTGCCAACTCCCTGCTTGACAAATGGATTGCACAAGCAGATAATTCAGGACCATTCAAAGAAAACGATAATCGAACTCCAGAACAAGAAGAACTCATTAAGCTTCGTAAGCAAAATCAGCAGCTTAAAATGGAGAACGATATTTTAAAACAAGCAGCGCTGATTTTAGGACGAAAGTAAATGTGATAAAGGCGAATGTTCACAAATACTCTGTATCAGCAATGTGTAAAGTCCTAAAAATATCAAGAAGCACTTACTATTATGAAGCCAGGTAAAAACCGGATAAATCCGAACTTACCACTGCCATAATTGATATATTTAAAGCAAGCCGTAATAACTATGGAACCCGAAAAATAAAGAAGGACCTTTTAAAGATTAATCTGATTGCTTCACGTCGTCGTATCGGTCGCATAATGAAGCAGGAAGGACTTGTATCAACATATACAACTGCACAGTTCCATCCACAAAAGGATACATGCAATGAATCTAAAATCGCAAATATCGTTAATCGCGAATTTAATGAACAGCCATATCGAAACGTAGTAGTAAGTGATCTGACATATGTCCGCGTTGGAATGAAATGGAATTACATCTGTGTACTTGTGGATCTTTTTAATCGTGAAATCATCGCTTACAGTGCTGGTTCATAAAACGGCAGGACTTGTAAAAGAAGCATTTATGACCGTAAATGGGAACTTGAAAAATATTCATATCTTCCATACAGATCGTGGAAACGAATTCAAGAACAAGTTGATAGACGAAAAACTAACTGCATTCGATATAACCAGATCTCTAAGTCATAAGGGCTGTCCATACGACAATGCTGTGGCAGAGGCAACTTTTAAAATTATCAAGACAGAATTTGTGAAGAATCAAACATTTGCTGATCTCAAGACTTTAAAACTGGAATTTGCTGATTATGTGAATTGGTTCAACAACCACAGAATTCATTCCTCTCTTGATTATTTAACACCAGTTGCATACCGAATGAATACCTTTAAAAAAGTTGTTTAGTTTACTGTTGACAATCCAAATCAATATATTCGTGGCGAAGGTACTAAAATAGTAAGGGCGACTAAGAATGCCGCCAGCATGAGAAAGATAAGCCTGCCCAGATACTTATGCAATCTGTTAGTAGAATATCGACAGGACCTTATTTTGCTTTCCAAAGAGTTGGGCAGTATGTGGCAAGGTTCCCCCGATAGTAATGATATATTTATTTTCAGCAACTATAACGGACAACCAATGGAACCGGGAAGTTTTAATCACTGGTTGACTAAGTATTGCAAAAAAAATAACATCGAGGCATTACATCCTCATGAGTTGAGACATATAGCTACAAGTATATGGATAAAAAATAATATACCTCTGCAAACAGTTTCCAGTCGTTTAGGACATACCAATACGGTTATAACACAGGTAATATACAGTCATTTAATAAAAAACAGCGATAAAAGCTGTTCTGACGTATTTGATCAAATGCTAGGAACTGATAAAAAAAAATAGAGCTGAAATGCCAGTCTTAACTTGCTGGCATTTATTTTTTTATCAAAACTGAACGTATCTAATTAATCTTTAAGAATGTATAAGGTGCAAAAACAAGGTGCAAGGCAACAAAAAAAGGCTTCTCGGATTCGAGAAGCCTTGAATTTACTGGTGACCCACCGGGGAATCGAACCCCGAACCTGCTGATTAAGAGTCAGATGCTCTACCAATTGAGCTAGTGAGTCAATTCCTTAAGCACTTTATCTATTATAAAGTGTAATTTTATAATATGCAAGCATTTTTTTGAATTTGTAAAAAAAATTAATTATAGGTTGATTGTATAATGAAATAGAACAGTAAAAAAGTCATAGCGAACATGGGGTAAAATACTTTTTAAGAGAAAAAAATAACCGAAAGAGTGTGATATAACTTAAAAATATTTTATCATAAAAAGAAAAAGATTCAAACACCTTAATGCTTTTGAAGAAAATGGCATTACTGGAGCAAAAGAGCCCGAAAGTAAAAACTGCTGAATAGTTGGTAGAGCTCGTTCTACACTGTATGGGAAATTAAAATGCGGTATAGTAACACGCAAATAGATATAAATTTAAAAGCTTATCAGTCATATTTTATTGACACGGGGCAGTAATGCTGTAAGCGGCATTAAGAAAATTTCTGTAAGCTTTATGAGTTACATGAAACCTGTGAATTTATAGAGTATTTGGCGGGACAGGCCTTAAAAGACGGGCTTTTGGTGGATGCCGTGTGTGCGCCAGGGCTCAGCTTTGGAAAATAATTTATATAAATTGACAAAGATAAATGATAGTGGCATACTGTTTATGTTAGTTAGTCTAACTAACATAAACAGTATGAATAATAGCATGAATGGAGAGATTCGCATGTCCGAAAATGATATTGATACAGCCGATAAAATTGTGCAGGCTGCTATTGATTTGATACATAAAAAGGGGTTCAATGAAACAACGATGAAAGACATAGCCATTGCTGCAAATGTCAGTGAAATGACGGTCTTTCGTCATTTTTCCAATAAGAAAGGTGTATTTGAAGCAGTAATACAAAAGTGTTCGTTTATACCGTCAATGCAGGATATTTTTAATAATAGATTAACATGGGATTTGGAAACAGATTTACTGTTGATAGGCAATACTTATCAACAGGTGATGGCGAAAAATAAGACAGCGATCCTGGTGCTGACAAGAGAGAAAACATTTTTATCAGCGGGAGACTGGGAAAAATTACCGCCGTATCATTTTAAGCAGTTTATGACAGCGTATTTGAAGAAAATGGAGTCTATGGGAAAAATTCATGGGATAAATATTGATGCAGTTGTTCTTTCTTTTATTGCTATGAATTTTGGTTTTTTCTATGCAAAGGCAACATTGAAGAATCAGTTTATAACTGTTTCGACGAAAGAATACATAGATACATCAGTTGGTTTATTTGTAAAAGGGCTGACTTCATAATGATCAGAAAAATACAGAAGAAAGTGATTTTATGCGGAGCGCGGCAGGTATTGTGATAAGTGAATTATAGCTATAAAGAATATTTGAATTAAAAGGTGATAAATATGAAATTGACTCCCAAATTAATGAAAGCCGGAGCAGTATGCCTGATATTAGCGGCTGGTATAAGCGGCTATTTCTTTACTCATCGCAATGAAGTTGAGACAGATGATGCCTCTATCGACGGTAGAACCGTTGATATAAGTCCTAAGGTAGCCGGGTATATAAAGGAAATCTATGTCAAGGATAATCAGGTCGTCAAGGCCGGTGACATAATAATGCAGATCGACACAAAGGATTATGAATTGCAGGCAAAGAATGCACAGGCGGCTTTGGCTGCTGCGCAGGCAGCTCTGGCAGCTGCGCAAAATAATGCTTTGGCAGCTAATATAACAGCTCCGGCAGGTGTGGCCGCTGCACAGGAAAAGGTTAATTCGGCACAAGCTGCGTGGGAAAAAGCGGCAGCTGATGAAAAAAGAATGAATATGCTTATAGTCAGCGGGGCTTGTTCACAGGAACAATATGACCAGGCTGTTGCTTCAGAAAAGTCTACACGGGCAGCCTTAGATGAAATGAAAGCCGATTTAAATTCGGCTAATTCTGCACCTGAAGTTATAGCAGGGGCGCAAAGTACAGTGGAGCAGCTGGCGGCACAGGCGGAAAAAGCAAAAGCGGAACTTGAACAGGCAGAAACCAATTTGCAATATACAAAGATAACAGCGCCGGCTGATGGCCGGATAACTAAAAAAAGTGTCAATCCAGGAGCTTATGTTCAATCCGGCACACAACTTTGCTCTTTAGTAAGCTTTGAGATGTGGGTTACCGCAAACTTTAAGGAAAATCAGCTTAAGGGGATGCGGACAGGAGATAAAGTGGATATATCTGTGGATGCTTTTCCGAATCTGCGGCTTACGGGTGTCGTAGATAGTTTTCAAGCGGGGACAGGAGCATATTTTTCTTTGTTTCCCGCAGAAAATGCAACAGGAAATTTTGTCAAAACTGTGCAGCGAATTCCTGTAAAGATCGTTTTAAATAATCTTAGTCAGGATCAGGCTGCTTTGCTCGGCCCGGGAATGTCAGTGATACCAGTAGTACATATTGGTGGGGAATAATTATGGCAAAGCAGGTAAATCCCATGCTGGTGTCAATGGCTGTAAGCCTGGCAACCTTTATGGAAATTTTGGACACTACAATAGTAAATGTAGCATTGTCAAGCATCGCTGGATCATTGGGGGCGGGAACTGATGAAAGTACATGGGTATTAACCTCATATCTTGTATCAAATGGTATAGTGCTGCCTCTTTCCGGATGGTTGTCATCACTTGTCGGCAGAAAGAAATTTTTCATTTCATGCATACTGGGGTTTACTATGACATCGTTTCTATGCGGCATATCAACATCGCTGCCAATGCTGATAATTTGCAGACTCTTGCAGGGATTAGCCGGCGGCGGTCTGCAGCCAAGCCAGCAGGCTATAATAAAGGACAGCTTTCCACCAGCAAAACTGGGAATGGCTTTTGCCATTACGGGGCTTACCACTGTTTTGGCGCCAATACTGGGACCTTCCCTGGGAGGATATATCACTGATAATTTTAATTGGCGCTGGATTTTTTTTATGAATGTTCCAGTAGGATTTTTAGCAGTATTTTTAGTAAACCTTTTGGTAAGTGATCCGCCAAGTGCACAGAAAAAAAAGACTGTCGGTATAGATTGCATAGGATTAGGCTTGATAGCGGTGGGGTTGGGCGCGCTTCAAATAGTTCTTGATAAAGGGCAGCAGGAAGATTGGTTTGACAGCTCCTTCATAATAATTTTTGCCAGTATAGCTGCTGCGGGGCTTATTGCTGCGATATATTGGCTCACAAAGCAAAAAAATCCCATTGTAAAGCTAAGCCTGTTTAAAAATCCCAGCTTTACAATGCCTTGTATTATGTTGTTCTTTGTAGGATTTGCTCTTTATTCAAGTTCAGCATTACTGCCAATGATGGTGCAGGAAAATTTTGGCTATAATGCAACATTATCAGGATTGGTACTTTCTCCCGCAGGTATATCCGTGATGGTGATGATGCCTGTGGTGGGCAGGCTGGTAAACAGAGTGCAGGCTAAGTATTTGATAGCGATTGGTATGCTGCTTAATGCATTTGGCATGTGGTTTACCGGTTTGGCAACACCTCAGACAGATTACAGTACCTTTGTAATAATGAGAATTTTTCAGACATTAGGATTGCCCTTTTTATTTATTCCTGCAAGTACACTGGCTTTTTCTAAGATTTCACCGGAAGACAGCAGCAATGCGTCGGCTATTGTTTCACTGATGCGCAATCTTGGCGGCAGTATAGGCATAGCAATTGTAACAAATAAACTCATTCACAGCGAACAGATAGAACAAGCCAATCTGGTGAGGCATCTGACAACAGATAATCCCGGTTATCGTGAAGCACTGGCCCAGTCCATTCGAACTATTGCGGATATGGGGGTTCCGCTGCCGCAGGCGGCAACAAGTGCGTTAGGTCATATATATCAGGAACTTATACATCAGGCCAGTATATTGGCGTTTAGAGATGTATATGATTTTGTTGCGGCAGTTTTGCTGATATTGGCTGTAAGTGCTCTTTTTATGCCGGGCAATAAGATTCATGGGACTAAATAACACGAAACAGCAGTAAAACATAGGTTGTATATAACTTCAGACAAAACGGCTCCCATTTTTTATGGAAAAATGGGAGCCGTTTTGTCTGAAGCTGTTTATTGATCCGGTAAATCAAAAAGATTGTAACGTAATGCATAATCTACCAGTTCGCTTTTTTTATTTATATCGAGTTTAGTAAAAATACGTGTTTTGTAAGTATCGATAGTTTTAAGACTGAGATACAGCTGTTCGCCGATTTCAGCAAGCGAATAACCGCGCGCAAGATAACGCAGAACTTCGAGTTCTCGTTTGCTCAGCAGTGAATAAGGATCGTCATTGTCTTTTTTTATCATTGTATTAAGAATGGAAATAGCATTTTTGTTGCTGAGATAGACATTGCCGTTCATAACAGTGTGCAACGCCGTCAAAAGCTCTGTATCAAAGGCGCTTTTTTCTACATAACCATCAGCACCTGCGGCGAGTGCTTCTCTGATATACTCTTCCTCTGTATGCATGGTGAGTACAAGTATGTGTATGTGCTCATAATTTTTTTCGGTTTTTAACCATTTTAAAATATCTATGCCATTTATTTTAGGCATGGATAAATCAAGGATGATTAAATCTGCCTTGATAAGGAGCAGCTTTTGCATCAGATCTTTTCCGTCACATGCCTCGCCGACGATTTCTATATCTTCCTCTGCCTCAAGCAAAAGTTTTAATCCGGCTCTTAAAATAGCATGATCATCAGCAAGTATGATTTTTATTTTATTCATCAGTGGACCTCTTTCCGACAGGTATAGATGCAATGATGGAGGTTCCTTTATCGGGATACGATTTTATTTCCAGTTGACCATTTAAAAGCTCAACACGTTCTCGCATGCCATATAAACCTAAATGTCTTTTTTCCTTTGCAGTATGCAGTACATCAGCAGAAAAGCCGCAGCCGTCATCGATTATTGCCAGCATAATATTACCGTTATGCATAGTTAAGGATACCGTCAGATTGATTGCATGCGCATGATGGACAATGTTGGTTGTTGCTTCCTGCAATATACGGTATAAAGCCAAGCGAACATTATCGGATACCTTTATATTTTTTATGTTTTCATCGGCCGAAAAATCTGCTATCAAACCATTATGTTTGGCTGTATCGAAAACATGCTGCCGAAAAATGGCGGTTATATCCATGTCATCCAAGCTGGGCGGGCGCAGATTAACAGCCATTTCACGAAGTTCTTCCAAAACAGATGCAATAATCGTGCGTGTTGATTTTATCAGTTTTTGCTGATCGACATCAGCTTCATTATTCAGCAGAATGCGCAGATAAGCAAGAATAGAAGTTACTGATTGCCCCACGCCGTCATGAAGTTCACGGGAAATACGTTTGCGTTCATCTTCCTGTGCAGAAAAAAGTTTATGGATAAGTATGTCACGGCTATGATCTTTTTCCTGCAGTTCAGCCAATAGTTTTTGATTATATTTATCTTTGGCAGCTAATTCACATACCATCTCATTGAAGGTCTGCGTCAAAGTGCCCAGTTCATCTCTGCCCCGATAATAAACACGGACTTTATAATCATTGTGTTTAATTTTTTCGGCTGCCAATGAAAGAAATCTGATCGGTGCGAGTATTTTTGCCAACAGAAGACCTATGGCAAGCACTGCCAGAATGGTTATTATTAAACCGGTAAGTGTGAAATGGGTTATTATTGAAGTAAGAAGCTGCTGCATTGATTTTCCTGATAATCCTATGCAAATGAAGCCGATTTTTCCTTCGTCGATAGATGATGTTACCTGATGAATATCACCCTCATTGCTTTTAAAAAGCTTTGTTTGCGAGGCATAATCGAACGGGGTTATTTGTTTGGGCATGCCGGCCGGATATTGAGTGCCGAAGGTATGCGCCAATATGCGGCCTTTATAATCAGCAATGATAATGTAACGTACATCGTCATTGCTTGATTTTACCTTGTTTATAAGCTGTAAAAGCAAGTAACTGTTTTCCAGAAGGATATCTTCACTGCCAAGTGTAGCAATATATGATGCTATTTCATTTCCGCGGCCGGATAATTGATCATGCAGTGTGTTTTTCAGCCCGGTATATACAAAAAAAAGCAAAAGTGATATTACCATTAAAAGACTTATTATTACAATGGTCAGTATTTTTGTATACAGGCCTGTTTGCTGTTTCATAAGTCTGTCATCACCTTGTCATATATCTTTTTATATGGAGCATACAATTCCGGTTGAGGTGCCACAAATTTATCGATCATTATATTTTGGAGAGAGTCAGCCATTTTGGGGTCACTGTGCATGTTGAACAGAATCTGCTGCAGATGTTCTTTTTGCTCGGCGGGAAGATCACTGCGCACAACGATCGGACCGATAGGAATGTTGTCTATGGTTTGAAAAATTTTGATACCGTTTATATCTTCAGGATGACTTTTCAAGATCAAGTCATAGACAAGGCTGTCAACACACGCTGCATCGATCAGTTTATTTTTCACGGCCCAGATGGATCGGTCATGGCTTCCTGTGTAAATATAATTGCTGAAATAATGACCGGGACTGGCTGTATAGGCGGTATAGAGTTCATTGACAATGCTCATATGACCGGAATAGCTTAACGGATCAGAGAATGCTATTGTCCTGCCGCGCAAATCGTCAATGGAAGTTATATCATTGTGTGATGCGAGTGTTATCAAATAGCTTTGGTAATTTAAGCTTCCCTGATAAAAGACCATAGCTAAAATATCCAGGTTCTGAATACCGTGATAGGAGCAATAGGCTCCGGTAGACATAAATGAAATATCGGCGTCTCCGTTGGAAAGAAGTTGATTTATTTCTTTATAGCCGCGCCGTTGCAGGAGGATAGTAGGTCTGCCCAATTTTTGGCTTATATAATCAGCAAAAGCACGCCAATCTTCAATGGTAACGTTTGGTGATATAACAGTGGATATGACAATACGCAGAGGACGTTCTTCATTATCGTCGTCTGACGTGCTGTATTTTTGATGTATGAGCGGTGAACCTTTGGAAAAATCTATGTATGAATCGTAAGTATTGGGATTAGAGTAATTAAAAGCAATAAAAAAAAGAACCAGTATAAGCAGGACCGCAATATAGTATTTGTCTTTTAAATGATGAAGTATAAACATAATATCAACCTTTGCAAATGATGATGCCTGTGTACGGCTTATACAAAGCCGCAATCTGCAAACATTATAGCACAGCCTCAGAGGATGAGTCCATTAAGGACTTTTTCAATAAAGAGGATTTTATTGGTACTTCTAAAAATTCTTACATTATTTCAGAAAATATCTGATATAAAAAAATGAGGTATATGAAATAATCATAGAAAGAGGATGACGTCTCCGTTATGACAGCAATAGAATATGAGGTGGATATTTGGTTTTCAGCAATATTAAATTTTTTTAAGGCAGGGCCCGACAGAGCACCAATTACCAATAATATGGAAAAAGCAAAGGCTTTGTTCAATTCACAGCAGCGTTCTGTTTTTATATCCATAACTTTGGGATATGCTTTTTTCTACGTATGTCGATTGAATTTTTCTGTAGTAAAGAAACCCCTGCTGGACGGCAATGTACTTGACGCTAACCAGATAGGAACTATGGGGATGGTTTTCTTTTTCACCTATGCGATAGGTAAATTCATCAATAGCTTTATCGGCGATAGATGCAATATAAAACATTTTATGCCGTTTGGACTGTTTATGGTAGCAGCACTTTCAATGATCATGGGAATAGGGCTGCCGTATATTTTGATGGTGCTGTTTTGGGGCATCATAGGTTGGGTTTCAGTCATATGGAGCAGGTCCAAGCATAATCTCACTTAATCAATGGGGCTCCGGCGAAAAACGCGGTACTTATTATGGCATTTGGTTTGCAAGCCATAATATTGGCGCGGGACTTACGTATCTTGTAACTTCCGTTGTCGTTATGCAGTATGGCTGGTGCGCAGGGTTTTGGCTGCCGGGCGCATTATGTATCGTAGCTTCCCTCCTTATGTTCAAATTTATGGCAGACAGGCCGAGAGCATGCGGTCTTCCCACTCCTTATGAGATAAATGGGGAAAAAGATACGACAGTAGAAACTAAAGAAAAAAGCGTGGGCTCTCTCCAATGGGAAGTAATAAAACGTCCGGCAGTATGGATACTTGGATTGTCCAGCGCAGCATGTTATGTCACACGATATGCGATTGAAAGCTGGGGAGTAGTTTTTCTGACTGCTGAGAAGGGCTACAGTATGATAGGTGCAAGTTCACTTCTCACCACCATGCAATTCGCCGGTATTTTCGGCACGTGCCTTTGTGGTTTTATTTCTGATAAATTTTTCAACCATAAAAGAAATGTTCCGTGCCTTATATTTGGTATATTCTGTGCATTATCCGTTGCGGCTTTTGTATGGGGACCTAAAGAATACGATTGGATAAATTGGGTGAGCATGTGCGTATACGGCTTTACCATGGGATCGCTCGTATGTTATCTGGGCGGGCTTATGGCTGTGGAATCTGTCCTAAACGTGCGACAGGGGCTGCCATGGGAATGATAGGCTTATTCAGCTATATAGGAGCATCACTGCAGGAAAAGGTTAGCGGCTTTATAAATGCCGGTAAGACAGTTATAGATGGACAGGCTGTCTATAACTGTCAGGAAGCTTCCCTATTCTGGGTGAGTGCTGCGGTGCTTTCATGTTTATTGGCTCTCTTAGTATGGAATGTAAAAGTAAAAGAATAAAAGATTTACATTATTATAATTCATACTGATGGTTCTTTGAGAAGCAAATATTTTTTCAGCAGGCAAATAAATAATTCCATAGCAGGGCTCAGCCACTTGTTTTTGTGATAAGCGCAGACTGCGGTTATTCTCTGATCATTGAGATCGGTAGCCAATGCCTGCAAAGCCCGTTTGTTCAGCTCATTTTCTACGGTAAATGTGGGAAGAAAGGCGATCCCCATATCACTTATTACGCATTTTTTAATTGCCTCGATGCTCCATAATTCTATGGGCTGCTCTATACTAATATTTTTTTCTTCTAAATAGTGATCAAATAATTTTTGAAAGATACTATTGCTGTCGTTACTGATAAGTACAGTTGTTTTTCGCTGATTTTCAGTCAAAAAATCTGTTTGATCAGCTGCAATAGCAGGAGATGCGATAAGTGACAAAGAAAAATTTGCGAGAAATTCTGTCCTGATGGCGGGCGTATATCCCCCAACATCATAGTGGATGCCTATATCTGCACCATTGTTCATTATTTTATCTCTGATAGTATAACAATTAAGTGTTTGCAGATGAATGCGCACATTAGGCGCTTGTTTCCGAAATGCTTTCAGTACAGGCTGCATTTTGTACACCAGGAGAGTTTCAGGAAGTGCTATTCGCAAACTGCCTGTTAAGTCAAGTGTTCCTTTTCCATAATTGCTGATTTGCTCGGTTGATTGGATAATGGTATCAATATATGGCAGAATATCTTTACCAGCCTGTGTCAGAATCATTTTCCGGCCAATCTTTTCAAACAGCTTGATGCTTAATTCCTGTTCCAGCTGTTGTACTTGAAATGTTACAGTGGATTGTGTATAGTTCAGCCTCTTTGCAGCATTTTGAAAAGTGCCCATTTCTAAAATAGTTTTTACTGTAATCAAATTTCTTAAATCCAATAGCATGTCCTCCTGATAATTCAAATATATCGAATTGACTATTCAAATATTTCAATTTTACCAATATGTTTTTGTGTGATAGTATAGCTCTAATACCAATAAGGTGCAATCCCATAAGATTGCACCTTATTGGTATTAGACATAAAAATTGTTTTGGCAGTAAATTAAGTATCATTATGAGTTGGTACTTTAAATACCAAGGGAGGAACTGTAAATGACTTATAGTGTTTGGCTGTCTTTTTTTTCGTATACGATTATTTCGGCAATTTCACCGGGTCCTAATAATATTCTGGCACTTAATGCTGCCGGAAAGTCCGGAATTAAGATGCAAAGAAGGCTGTTGTCTGGAATATATCTTGGCTTTTTTTGCATAATGATCATTTGTGGTGTTTTTAGTACAGTATTGGCAGTTATTTTGCCGGAGATAACCGACTATATGAAATATGCCGGTGCTGTTTATATCACGTGGCTGGCATATCACGTTGCGACAGGCAGGCCATTGAAAGAAAATAATACAGAAACAGAAAAAAGTTCGTTTAACAGAGGCTTTCTCCTTCAATTCGTGAATGTAAAAATTATTATTTGGGGACTTACAGCTTTTACAGGTTTTGTTTTGCCATATTATGATTCGCCGATTATTATAGTCGGTTTTATATTCCTGCTTTCATTCATAGGTAATGGCTCAACACATATATGGGCTGTTGCGGGAGTGGGATTGGGAAGCCTCTTAAAAAAATATTGGCGCTCCGCAAATATTATCATGGGGCTTTCGCTTTTATACAGTGCTGTAAATTTGGTATTATAAAAATACTTTGATAAAAAATTTTATTTAAAAATTCTTTACTGATCGTTCTTAAAATGTTATGATTAATATCATCTTGGAGGGATTTATGGGACGCAGTAAAGAATTTGAAGAAAGTGCAGTTCTCAAAAAGGCCATGGAACTATTTTGGGAACAGGGCTACGAAAAAACTTCGTTAAATGATTTGGTAAGGCATATGGGGATTCATCGCAGAAGCCTGTATGATACCTTTGGTGATAAACATACTTTATTTTTAAGGGCAGTAGATTTTTACGGTGAAGTTATAAAAAATAGATTGACGGCAAAAATTGCAGGAACAGGGACGGCAAAAAAAGCTATAGAATGTATCTTTGATTTTGCGATTGCAGGAAATAATGATAGACTGGGGTGCCTGTTTGTAAATTCGGCAACCGAGCTGGCTTCCCGGGATAAAGAAGTGGAAGAAAAAACGAAAAAAGCATTCATGCAGACAGAGTATCTTCTTAGGGCACTTATCCGCAAGGGACAAGCAACAGGTGAGTTTTCTTGCAAATATGATTCAGAAATCCTGGCAGAAAGTTTGCATAATACCTTGATCGGCATCAGGGTACTTGCGAAAACCTCTGTCAGTCAAGAAAAATTACACCGCATAGTAGATTTTTCTCTCGCAATATTGAGTAAGTAAATTTTTACATAAATTAGAACGATCGTTCTAAAAAATAAATGAGTCAGGCATGAAAATTCGGATTGGCATGATACGGTTTAATGTCTCAATTTTGTGGAAGGGGTGTAATGCAAGATGAAAGCATTTATTATTGATCGTTATGGGACTAAGGCAATGGTTCGGCTCGGTGAAATGCCGGAACCGGAACTGCAAGATGACGATCTGTTGGTAAAAATTCATGCTGCCAGTGTAAATCCTTTGGACCTAAGAATCAGGAGCGGGAAGCTGAAACTCATTTTGCCTTATCAGCTGCCACTCATATTGGGAAATGATTTAGCGGGAGTCGTTGTGAAGATTGGTGCTAAGGTGAGGCAATTTAAACCGGGGGATGAGGTCTATGCACGTACTGATAAAGAACGGATAGGCGCTTTTGCGGAGTTTATTTCCATAAGAGAAAGTGCTGTCGCGAAAAAACCTGAGAAAGTTACCATGGAGGAAGCAGCGTCTTTACCGCTTGTGGGGCTGACTGCATGGCAGGTACTGAATGAGAACGCCAATATACAGAAGAAGCAAAAAATTCTTATTCACGCAGGGTCCGGCGGGGTAGGGTCATTCGCAATTCAGCTGGCGAAGCATATGGGAGCTATTGTAGCAACTACAACAAGTACCGCGAATATAGCTTGGGTGAAGCGCCTTGGTGCAGATATGGTTATTGATTATAAAAATGAGGATTTTAGAACGGTTCTGCATGATTATGATGTGGTATTTGATACTCTGGGCGGGGAAATACTGGAAAAATCTCTGCAGGTGCTTAAACCTGGGGGAAAACTCATTTCAGTAGCCGGCCCGCCTGATCAGCATTTTGCGGAGAATATGAAATTGTCTTGGGGCCTGAAATTGGGACTGCGTTTTTTGAGTTATCAAGTCAGGCGAAAAGCAAAAAAACATCAAGTCGACTATTCATTTTTTTTCATGCGACCAAGCGGAGATCAATTACGCGAGATCAGCTCTCTTATCAATTTAGGAATTATCCATCCGGTTGTGGATAAGGTATTTCCTTTTGAATCAACAAAAGAAGCTTTAGCCTATGTCGAAAATGGGCGTGCAAAGGGTAAAGTCATCATAAAAATGATATAGAAATCGGATACTGTTAGTCGGCTTATCTTGTCTTGCGGTTTTGCTTACAAAAAAAGTGTATATACACTAATAACTAATATTTTTTAATTATGAGGGAAAAATACTGTTTAGAATAAGGAATTTTATTGTAATAAATAAAGGAGAAGATGAAAAGTGTCATTGACTGAGGAGATCAAGGAATTTGCTCTTGATTTGGGGTATAGCAGGGTCGGCATAACAACTGCTGAAAGTTTTTCCAGACATATAGAAGAAGTGAAAAGCAGAGGCGTGATGTATGATTTTTTTGTTAAAAATCCGGGGAATCCATTAAATGGTTCCGAAGTAAAGCAGCTGAGACCTTCTGCAAAATCTATTATTTCTATGGCTTGGGATTATTCACAAAAATCATTCCCAAGATCGCTTATTGGTAAAATCGGGAGGATTTATCAGGCAAGATGCTATAACGTTCCTCCAGATCGGATAAATGGGATGCGGTATCAGCTTATGGTTAATTTTTTAAAACAGCGCGGCTGTCAAATTGGACATGGCATATTTATTCCTGAACGATGGGCAGCAGCTAGGGCCGGCATTACAACCTTTGGCAGAAATAACTTTGCCTACGTTGAAGGAATAGGTTCCTTTATAGTTCTTAGTTCTATTGTTATTGATGAGGAACTGGAATATGATGAACCGACCATGGAAATAGGGTGCCCAAAGGGATGTACCGCTTGCATGAAAGCTTGTCCAACTCAGGCAATTTATGAACCAAATAAACTGAATCCCCGCCGCTGTATAGCATTTAATACGCTGTTTGCACAGGATGGCAACTCAGAGTTTATTACAAGTCATATTCCTGCTGACATTAGGGATAAAATGGGAACAAATGTTTATGGATGTGATGTATGTCAGGAAGTATGTCCGCGCAATCAGGCGAGGCTAAAAGCTAAACTGTTGGAAGATGAATTTTTGATTAAAAAATCTCAAGATTTTAGTTTGGCTAAAATGCTTAACATGACAGATGAATATATGATAAAAATGAGACCGCTGATGTATAGTTACATAAAAGAAAAAAAGTATTTTCAGAGAAATGCGGCTATAGCTATCGGTAATCTGGGGAATCGGGATTACCTTTCTGATTTGGAAATTGCAATGAATGATCCTGAAGCATTAGTACGAGAATATGCAGCTTGGGCTATAGGTAAGATCGGCGGACGTTTGGCCAAACAAGTTTTAGAAAATAAATATGCTCAGGAAACAGCTGATTCTGTAAAAAAAGAAATTAAAACAACTCTGTTTGAAGCGTAATGATATAAAACCGCTGAGAGGAGGAGTGAGAAAATGAATGATTTGATACACTGGCACAATAATACTATTGGACAGAGAGCAGCAGAGGCTTTAAATAGAAATAATTTTAGCGCTAAATATTTTACTGATCGGCAAACTGCAGTCGAGTACATTTTACGACTTATCCCACGGAAGGCAACCGTTGGTATGGGTGGATCTAGCACAGTAATGGAATTGGAGTTATGGAAACTTTTGGAAGAACGCGGTCATGAATTATTTAATCATAATAAAGAAGGATTGACCGCAGAAGAAAGAAATAAACAACGCTATAAACAGCTTACTTGCGATGTGTTCTTGACCGGATCAAATGCTATTACACTGACTGGAAAAATAGTAAATCGTGATGCTTTTGGAAATCGAGTAGCAGCAATGATATTCGGCCCTAAAAAAGTGATTATTGTCGCAGGAATCAATAAAGTAGTCAGGGATTTTAAAGAAGCTGATGAACGGATCAAGATGCATGCTGCTCCTTTAAATGTCAAGAGGTATGAAATGAACAATCCATGTTTGACGACTGGTGAATGCATAGATTGTAATAGTCCTGCACGAGCTTGCAATATTACGACAATTTTAAGCAGAAGACCGCCGTTGACGGAGATTTATGTGATTATTTTGGGAGAATCTTTAGGCTTTTAAAAATGGGAAAGCAGTGTAGAAAAGAGAATACATTGCAAAAATATTTAAAAATTAAAAGTATAAACTGATATGTACAGGAGTATCAAAGGAGGTGATCAACTGTTCTTTTATACGGCATTTATTGAAAATAGCAATGATTTGATTGCATGGTCGAAAGCCTAAGTGACCTATTTAAGCAACAAGTTTAGTAAAAGGCCGGAGAGGTGGTGATGCAGGATATCAAAAAATTCAGCATGGAGTGAGAGTTTATTTATCAAGGAAATTTGAGAATCTGATGCTGTTCACTATGGCACAGGTAGATTGATCTGCATTTTTGCATAATAGGCAGACGGAAAAGAAAAAGGGGATTTTATTATGGAATTTATGGATGTTATAAAGAAAAGACACAGTATACGCAAATTTAAATCGGAGCCTGTTTCTCAAGATGCCGTTGAAAGTATTTTAGAAGCCGGCAGGCTGGCACCATCTGCCAGCAATTTACAGGCTTGGCGTTACATTGTTGTTAAGGATGCAGAGGTTCGTGCCAAATTGGCTAAGGCATCACCAGTTTCTTTTTTTAGCACAGCACCGGTGATTATTATATGCTGCATTGATCAGGAGGTAATGCATTCGCAGGGAGCACGATATAGGGAACTTCAAGAAGCAGGCGCTTTTTTGGGTGTCAGTATGCCTGCTAAAGAGGTGGAAGAACTCTTGAAAAAGAAGAAGCTTGATGAAGAATTGGTATTAAGGGCGAGCTTGATGTTCAATGCAGCCATATCTATAACGCATATGGACTTGCGTGCTGTGGATTTAGGATTGGGTACATGCTGGATCGGGTTATATGACGGTGCTGTTTTAAAAGAATTACTGGACATCGATGATCGTTACCATGTTGTAAACGTGCTGCTCGTTGGACATCCGGATCAGGCACCAAGTGCCAGACCGCGTTTAAATAAAGAAGAGCTTATTATAGAGGAATTTTAAAATAAGCAAGAATGTTTTTTGTATATAATGTTTATAAAATGAAGGAGGTGCCATCGGTGGAATATCGGTTTTTTGGACGTACAGGAATAAAAGTGAGCAGTTTCTGTCTGGGAACTGGGGCACTTGGAAATTGGGGAAATAAAAATGAAGAGGAATGCATTCGGATTGTGAATGAGGCTATTGCTAATGGCATCAATTTTATTGATACAGCGGATGTGTATTCTGGCGGAGAAACTGAAAAAATACTGGGGAAAGCTTTAAAAGGACAGCGCACAGAGGTCATATTGGGGACCAAGGGTGGATTGCCTATGGGAAATGGGCAGAATCAAAAGGGCAGTTCTAAAATATGGATCAGACGTGCTGTTGAGGGCAGTTTGCGAAGACTGCAGACTGATTATGTAGATTTATATCAATTGCATGTGCCTGATCCGTATACTGATATAGAAGAAACACTCGAAGTTTTAACAGATCTTGTCAAGGAGGGGAAAATACGTTACATCGGAACCTCAAGTTTTCAGGCATGGCAAATTGTTGAGGCACAGTGGGTCAGTGAGCGACGAAATCTGGTACGCTTTGTGAGTGAGCAGCCTCCGTATTCAATAATTAATCGGAGTGTAGAACTTGATGTCTTAGCTGCTGCCGATAAATACGGATTGGGTGTTCTTGTCTGGAGTCCTTTGTCGGGAGGGTTATTGACGGGCAAATATATTATGGGGCAACAGGCTTCGGCAGATTCCCGTGCTGTTCGCATTAAGGGAAGCCCATTGGCAGATAGAGTTAATCCAGAGCGTCAAGAAAACCGTGTTAAATTTGAAGTAATTAATCAATTGAAAGAGATAGCTGATCAGGTCGGTATGACACTTGCCCATATGGCGATGGCTTTTACGCAGGAACATCCTTCTGTCACGGCATCGATCATCGGTCCGCGCACACCGGCGCAGCTTCATGAGATATTAAAGGGGAGTAATATCCGTTTAAATTTTGATATCTTGGATAAAATTGACAGTATTGTAGCTCCTGGAAAAACATTAGATGACTTAGAACGCGGTTGGGCACCTGAATGGTTGTCACATCAGCGTCGCTATGCGGCAGCAAAATAGATTATACAATTTAAAGCCGCTGGCTTAATCGGCAAATCGGTGATATTGGAGTGGCCGCAATAGATGTGTGTTGAAGGGAATATTTGTGATATGAGGATATGTTTTTTGTCCTGCGGTATTTATCAGCCTGAGCTGGATGCAGTACTGTCTGAAATAAAGGAGGATAAAATATTTGACTGTGAATTGACAGTGACCTATCTGCAGGCTAAGCTTCATATTGATTTTGATCTTTTAAAAAAAGGCGTCTTACAGGCGCTTCGGCATATTGCGGCAGATAAGATAATTTTACTGTATGGAGCCAAATGCCATCCTGAATTTAACGATTTCCTGCGAGACTGGCAGCTGGTCAGATTCAAACAGTCTAATTGTATTGAATTGATCCTTGGAGACTGCAAGAAAAAAATAGATGATGCCGCTAAAACAATCTATTTGACGGCAGGATGGGTGACAAATTGGGATCAGTTCTTTAATGCGGCAAAAAATACAGATCAGGCTGCTATAAAGCAAAGTTTTGCCGATTTTGGACAATTACTGTTTATTGATACCGGCGTATGTGAGGTGCCAAATAAAAAGATAGAGGAAATTTCCTTATATACAGGTCTGCCGAAAAGTGTAAAAAAGGTTGGGCTAAGCGTTTTCAAGAGTAATATCATAAAAGCTGTTAAGCAGGCACTGCCGGTATGAGATGACGGGGAAGTCCCCAATTTACTGCTTGCTGACAACTGTAGTATGTAAAACCAGAAAACAGTTTTCCGCTGCAGCATGGAAAACTGTTTTTTGGTTGTCCTGAATAGATATTTTGTAAAAAAATGTACAGTAAAATTAATATGTGATAGAAATAAGAGAATTTTTTTTATATGATTCTGCGGTGGCAAAAGCGATCTGTGTAGATTTGGTACCATCATATACATTTACATCGGGTTTTTTATTTTTTTGGATGCAGTTGACGAAGTTTTCCATTTCCAAAAGATATGCTTCAGCGAATCTTTCAGGAAAACTGCCAACACATTCCTGACGTACACCATATTGATCGTAAATAAAACAGAGATTTTTTTCCGGTACAGGGCTTATGCGGAGAGTCCCTTCTGTACCAATAACTTCTGTTTCAACATGATAACCATAAGAAGCTGTGCGTCCCACGTGGATGAATCCCATAGATCCGTTGGCACATTTATACATGGCAATGCCTGTTTCATCATCATTGCTTTTTTTGAATTCCGGATGCTTGAATGTCGAGCCGCCGGCATATACCTCGACAGGATCACTGCCCAAAAACCAACGCATAAGATCAATGTCGTGTATAGCCATATCAATGAAAATGCCTCCGGAGGTCGGGGAAAATTTTATTGCACTTTGAACCAATGCTTCAGGATCAATACCTGTGGCTTTTACCATATAGGGCTTGCCAATTTTTCCAGCTTTTATCTGATCCATGGCGTAAGTGTAGGAAGGGTCAAAACGGCGCATAAAGCCAAGAAAAAATATTAAATCAGGATGTCGCAGCACGGCCTCCTCTGCCAGCCTGCATTCATCTATTGTTGTACCAAGCGGTTTATCACTGAATACATGTTTGCCCGCATCCAATGCGGCCGCTATCTGCCAGCAGTGTTCGCTGCTGGTCGTAATTATGGCAACGGCATCAATATCAGCTTTGGACAACATTTCCTTGTAGTCACTGTATACGTTTTTTACACCAAGCTTGTCACGGGCAAAGTCCAGCTCGTTAGGCACAATGGAACACGCTGCGGTTAATTCTGCATTTTCAATCTTGCTGGCAATGTTTTGTGCATGCACTTTGCCGAGACGGCCCAGTCCGGCAATTCCAAATTTAATTTTTTTCATGATGACGGTCTCCTTAGAATAAATAATATGTGAATTTTGACAAATAAAAACATCAGTGAGAAATGTCATTATAATGTCTGATTACTATTGATAATAAACTGTCGGTAAGGACGTCAGCTGATATTGCTTTTGGCAGCACCGGCAATACTGTCGCCGGAAGTGTTTTTACCGCCATATTCCTTTACAAAGAAACGTTCAAGTTCTTCCAACGAATGCCCTCGTGTTTCGGGAACATATTTTATTACAAAAATAATAGAAACAACGCTCATGGCAGCAAAGGTGAAAAAGGTGTTGGCCAGGCCAACGCCTACGAGCAGCATAGGAAATATGAGTCCTACGCAAAAATTTGCTATCCACAAGACCATTACGGCTATACCCATGCCCAGACCGCGCAAACGCAATGGAAAAATCTCAGAAATAATCAACCAGTTTACAGGACCGATGAGACCTTGGAAGAAGGCAAGATAGATGATTATTGAACCGAGTGTGACGAAGGGAAGCAGGCTGCTGCCCTGCATAAAAAGTGAAGTCATGCCAATGACAGCCAGCATGACGGCTACTCCGACCAAGCCGGTCAATATCATGGGGCGACGTCCGAAGCGATCCATCATCGCTATGCCGCAGCACATCGCTATGAGCGAAATGGCGCCATTGCCTATATTGCCGATAAGAGCGGCTTCTGTGCTGAAACCTGAGGTTTTTAGTATCTCTGTACCGTAATACATAATGGAGTTGATACCGGTGAATTGATTGACCAGGGCCATTCCAATACCAATGAAGATCAGATGTCTCACCCAGGTAATACCAAGGTCCTTGACAGTCATTTGCTTAATAGCCGCTTCCTGGTCAAGTGTATTTTTTATGTCTGCTATTTCTTTTTCTGCCTGTTCGGCAGATCTTATCAGATTGAGTACTTCAATGCCTTTAGTCATTTTATTTTTACTGATGAGCCAGCGAGGGCTTTCCGGCATACGCAGCATGCCAACACCCAGTATGACAGCAGGTATGGCGGCTAATGCCAGCATATACCTCCATATGCCGCCGCTCTCTCCAAAATTGATACCTATAACTGCATTGAAGAAGAATGCCAGCAATTGACCGGAAACGATCATTACTTCATTACGGGTGACGATTTTGCCGCGCCTGTCAGCCGGGGCTATTTCAGCCAAATAGGTGGGAACATTGACAGAGGCACCACCAACGGCAAGCCCCAGAACAAAACGGGCTGTTACCATAGAGGCGACATTGGGGGACATTGAGCAAAATAGTGTTGCGGCAAAAAAAAGTACTGATAAAAATAACAAGGTTTTTTTTCTGCCGTACAGATCTGTCACTTTACCGATGCCGATAGCACCAACAGCGGCTCCCAATTGCAGAACGGCCACAACTAAACCTTGATGAAAAGCGTCCAGATTCAGCTGATCCGCTGCTGACATAAACGGAAGCGCGCCATTTACTACACCTGTGTCATATCCAAATAACAAGCCTCCGAAGGTGGAAACAAATATCATTGTTGATAAATTTTTCTTATAATTTAGTGGATGCATAGTTCCTCTCCCTTTTGCATTAAACAAAAATATCTTAAAATAAAGATTATTCAATCTAAAATTTTGAAAATAATATGAGTAAGGTACGTACACTACTGATATTTTTTTGATAAGTTCATGATAACATTATGATAAAAAAATGTCATTGATGCATTTTGCTAAAAAATATACATTTCTTGCTGTGTTTTATTTAAATTTGAATTAAGCAATTTTAGTTTATTTGTTTAAAATAAAAAATACACACAAAGAAATTTGATTTCTTTGTGTGTATTTGAGGGAATAGGCTGATAAGTTAAAGTATGCGGCAGAGTCAATCGATACTTTTTTGATAAAATACTTTCCGAAAATTGTTTGGTGTAATATTATTAGCTTTTTTAAAGGCTCGGATAAAATGTGAGGAACTTTGAAATCCGGTACGCAGGGATATAGTTTCTATGTCCTCAAATGTATATATGAGGATTTTTTTAGCGGCTTCAAGACGAGTGCTTAAAAGATAGGTATGAGGGGATAAATGCATGTATTTGCTGAAAAGGCGGGTGAAATAGTAGGTGCTGAGGCTTACATGAGCAGCGATGTCATTGACGGATATGGATTTGCTGTAATTATTCTGAATGAAACTGAGGGCTTCCCGGATCGTTTTTTCCGCCGGCGATTCAAGCACAGCGGGAGGAGCCGAAAGTTCGCACAGGATACTGTAAATGTTGTGGGAAATAGAAAAAACATTGGAATCTTTTTTGTGTATTTCATTTAGTATGCTGTCAATATAGGGTTTTATTTTCTTCGTGTAATTTTTCTTGAAAAGGCCGGTGCCTCCATTTCTTTCATATATATAGTTAAGCAGGGGCAGCGTATTTTTACCATTGAAATGAAACCATTTTACTACAGCTTGCCTGTCTGCCCAATAAAGATTTTTTTCACGGCAATTCAGCAATACTGCTTCATTGGCTTTAGCGGTAAAAGTTTTGCCGCGCAGAACAAAATTCAGTTCACCGCTTACAATATACTGGAGCATAAAAGCATCCATATAGCTTCGGCTGACACGATAAGGGCTGTCCAGAGAATACACGGCACCCCATAAAATATAAAAAAGATTATCCTGTGTAAAAGAATCTGAAGAACAAAAATACACTCCGTCACGTTTTATTATGCCTGGTTCAGTATGAATCATCAATTACACCATCCTAAGCAAAAAATGTATATTAAAAGGCAAAAAATACATATTAGCGTTATTATTGCTATTATAATATAAATTGATATAATAAACAATATATTCAATTTATTAGTAAAACATAAAAACAAAATAATATTGGAAAAAGTGCATTTTGAATATAAATATATTTTGCGAAAGGAAGGGAAGCGGATGTCTTATCAAAATCCTCTGTTTCTGGGTATTTCTCCGGATCTGTGGAAATATGATGGTTTTGCAGGATCGGCTGGCGTAAATATTTCACAGCAAATACTCAGTGAAGCAGCTTTGACGGGATTTGAAGGGGTGGAAATAGATGATAACGGTCGATTTTTGGATACTGATATGCTGAATTATCATCTGTCATTAAGAAATCTATCAGCTGCAGGACGGGTGACGGGAATAGCTGCCGCGGCGGATAATTGTAAAGGTATTGTGTCTGACTTTCATGTAATGCTGAAAAAAATGGTTTCTTTGGGAATGAAGTATTTGGTTGTGAGAGAAATGAGTCATAACATATTTTTCACCGGAGAAGCTCTGCTTGGTTACAGAGCTTTTTTAAAGAGAGATGATTGGCTGCATCTTAGCAATAATCTTAATGAGCTTGGAAAAATTGCTTCCTCTTATGGAATAAAAATGTGTTTTCAGCCGCACATCTGTACGGTTATACGAACACTTGAAGAAATCGATCAGTTAATGGATACAACAGATGAGCGATATGTAAAGCTTTGTCTGGATACAGGCAATTTGTTTTTGCAGAACGCAGTTGTGCAAACAATCAAAAAATTTGGCAGCCGCATAGCGTACGTGAGGTTGCAGGATATGAGATTGAAGGAGCTGAAAGGATGCAGTAAAAGAAATGCCAGCTTTTCCGAAGCTGTATCAGCGGGATGTTTTACAATTCCGGGCGACGGAGAAATAGATTTTGTCGAACTTTTCCTGGCCCTTGACAAGATTGGTTATTCAGGCTGGGTGACGGTAGATGCAGGACGGCAATCAAATGCAGCTGATTCTTTTGAATATTTATTGAAAATATATCATTATATGCAGGCACTGCTCGGTTTTCGATTTACTAATAATAGAACGGAAGAATAAAATATTCCTATAATTATTTTTTAATGTCGCCTGCACGACTTACTTACTGAGGATTTTGTGATACGATTTTCAAATATTACAGTTAATTATATATTGACTTCAATCTTTTTATTATAATCTGGGCTAATTAGAAAACTAAAGGCCGGAATAAACGCAGGTGTGTTTATTCCGGCCTTTAGTTTATATAATAAGGAGCATTATCAAAATAAATTACTTTACAATAAAAGACAAGGGGAAATTTAGCAAATGAAAAAAAATGCATTAATATTTGTACTGATTACTATATTATCAATTATTTTAACTGCATGCAGCGATCAGGACATGGGCGAAAAGCAATCATCCTCACCGACTAAGGAGACTGTATTTACTCCTTCAAATAAATACAATAATGAATTGACAGGTGTCACGCTAAGCATCGGTACGGCATCATCGGATCTTGCGCAGTCGATACTTGTAGCCGCCGGATTGGATAATACGCCATATAAAGTAGATTATCATCAGCTTAGAGGGGGCAATTTGGTCCTGGAAGCGATTGCTGCAGGACAGATAGATGCAGGTTCAGGAAGCCAGATACCGCCTATTTTTGCATCCCTGAGTAAAAATGGAGGAAACTTTAAAATAATTGCCATCAGAAAGGGCAATACATTGAATCAGGAGTTGATAGTAAGCCCTCAAGCAAAGGACAGCATAAAAACGGTGGCTGATTTAAAAGGTAAAAAGGTTGCTTATGTCAAAAATACTACGGCACAATATTTTCTATATAAAATGCTGACAGATGCAGGGCTGAAATGGGAGGATATAGATTCTCTGCCAATGACTACATCTGATGGTTTATCGGCTGTAGTGACAGGTGATGTTGATGCATTGGCAAGCTACGATCAGTCCATCATACAAGCGAAGGAAAATGGCGCAGTAACTCTCAGATCAGCGGAAGATGTACTTTCAGGAGATTTTTATTGGTATGCGGCATTTAATACTATCAATGATCCGGCGAAGCATGCGGCGCTGGTAGATTATCTGGAGCGGATAAATGAGGCGGATGAATGGGCCCGCCAGCATCCCGATGAGTGGGCTCAGGCTTATGCGAAGGAAACAAATCAAAAAGTGGAAGATTATAAAAGAATTTTTGAAGCGGGGGAAAAGCAGCGAAAAGGAAGAATAGCCCCTGTAGACAGTGCAACAATAGCATCAGAACAGGATATTATTGATAGTTTTTATAAGCTGGGAGCATTAAAGCAGAACATTGATGCAGCAAGTTTATTTGACAGATCCTTCGATAAAGAAATTTCTAACTTCAAGGTGTATTGATTGGGAGGATTGTAAATGGGAAATAGTGTTGATTCAGCAACTGCTCTTGTTTCAAGAAAAAAAATATTAGGCAGCAAGGGAAAGTCAAGGGAAATTTTATTAAAAGGCACTGGTAATCTGTTGTTAATATGGAGCATACCTATTATTCTTTTTTTGTTTTGGACATGGCTATCGTTAACGGGGTATCTTAATCGACTTTTTCCCACACCTGATGAACTGTTAAGAACAACGGTGCGTCTGATAGAAGACGGTACATTGGCCTTGAACTTGGAAGTCAGTTTGATAAGAGCATTCACAGGACTTGCGATCGGCGGGAGTACAGGTTTTATTCTGGGAATATTGACAGGGCAGTTCAGCTTGGTTAATAAAATATTAAATACACCTATTCAGATGATTAAAAGTGTACCACGGCTTGCTATACTGCCATTGGTGTTGATTTGGTTCGGTATTGGAGAAACTTCAAAGTTGATTTTGATAGCGCTGAGTACATTTTTTCCCATATACCTTAATACCTTTCATGGCATCAGATCTATTGACAGAGACTTATTGGAAATGGGGAAAATATATGGCCTTTCATCCTGGGAAATGTTTAAAAATATTATTTTCCCAGGAGCGATATCTTCTATAATGATAGGTTTTCGGCAGTCACTTGGTGATACATGGCTGATCTTGATCGTAGCTGAGACGATTGCGGCAAAATCAGGGATCGGCTATATGGCAACGAACGCCAGAGAATATATGATGATGGACGTAATTGTATTGAGCATGGTAATTTATGCGTTATTAGGATCGTTGTCTGACCTGATTGCGGTCACTGCCACAAAAAAAATGATGCGATGGAATCCAGCTTACAGGAGGACTTGAAATGTCAGGATATTCGCTTGAGATACGGCATCTTACAAAAAAATACGGTGATACAGAGGTATTAAAAGACATTGATCTGACAATAAAGCAGGGGGAATTTGTGGCACTGATAGGTAAAAGCGGTTGTGGCAAAAGTACATTGCTGCGTGCTGTTTCAGCATTGACAACCATCACAGGAGGAATAATAAAAATAAATGGAAAGAGTGTCACGGCTATCAATCCGGAAGTAAGATTCCTTTTTCAGGATGCCAGACTTTTGCCGTGGAAAACTGTTTTGCAGAATGTAGTGCTCGGTTCACCGACACGGAGCCGCGAAGCTGCTGTTGCAGCTTTACAGTCGGTTGACTTGGAAATGAAAGCCAATTTTTGGCCGTCAGATCTTTCAGGGGGACAAAGGCAAAGAGCTGCTTTGGCAAGAGCGCTTGTAGGAACTCCTAAGATACTGCTTCTGGATGAACCGCTAAGTGCATTGGATGCACTTACACGCATCAATATGCAGAAACTTATAGAAGCCCTTTGGCAGAAAGAAAATTTTACAGTGGTTTTAGTTACACATGACGTAAGTGAAGCAGTATATCTGGCTGATCGTGTTGTTCTGCTTGAAGACGGTCGGATCGGGCTTGATAAAAAAATAGAACTTTCACGTCCCAGAATAAAAGATAAGGATTCGGCATATTATGAAAATCTTATACTTAATTATATTTTAAAACCAGCAGAAGCAAGTGCAGTATAAAAAAGAAATGGGGATCATTAATTTATGAAAATAACACAGATAGAAATATTTCATGTTCACAGACGTCCAAAATCAGGGCAAAGACCAATTTTAGTAAAAATTTCTACTGACGAGGAAGGTCTTTACGGCATAGGAGAAGCAGGTATGGCCTATGGGGCGGGTGGAAGCGCTGCTGTAGGGGCGATCAAAGATTTTGGTGAATTGATTCTTGGCAGAGATCCGTTTGATACGGAAGCTATATGGGAGCATCTGTTTAAGAAGACTTTTTGGGGTCAAGGCGGAGGAACCGCCATATTTTCAGCAATTTCTGCGTTGGATATAGCCTTATGGGATATCAAGGGGAAATTTTTAAACGTTCCTGTTTATAAATTGCTGGGAGGTAAAACAAATAAGAAATTGCGTACATATGCATCACAGCTGCAATTCGGCTGGGGACCAGTCAGAGGTGCCAGAGGACCAAAAGAAGAATATGCCGCTGAAGCCGAAAATGCGTTGAAAGATGGATATGATGCAATTAAAATAGATGTTCTTGCTCATGACAGAAATGGCAAAAATATTGATAAATTGGAAGGGCCGCTGCCGTATGCACTGATCGAACTGGGAAAAGAAAGAGTAGAGATAATACGAAAAACTGTCGGACCATATGTAGATATAATTATTGAAAACCATGCTAATACAGATTTGGTGAGCGCAATCCAATTTGCTAAATCTATTGAAGAGTATAATATTTTTTTCTATGAAGAGATCAATACACCTTTGAATACCGAACTTCTAAGACATGCAAAGCAAAAAATCAATATTCCCATTGCCTCTGGTGAGAGAATATATTCACGCTGGGGTTATACTCCCTATTTCAAAGATAGATCTATTGATGTTATCCAGCCGGATTTAGGTTCCTGCGGCGGTTTTTCAGAATTTAAAAAAATCGCAGATACGGCTCATACTTATGAAATATCCGTACAAGCTCATGTGGCGGGGACTGGAGTGGCAGAAGCGGCAGCGCTTCATGCTGAAACAAGCATACCAAATTTTTGCATTCATGAGCATCATCAAAAAACTTTACTGCCAGAATACCAGGAACTTTGCAAATATAATTATCAGCCTGTCAATGGATATTTTATTGTACCAGAATTACCGGGGATAGGTCAGGATATAACGGAGACAGTATACAAAAAATCCGATTATACAGTAATCAAGGCATAATATAAAAATTATGTCATTATATGCTGGAATAAGGGCAATAAAAACTTATTCCGGCATTATTTTTTTTTGGAAATTTTCTGTTTATTCGCTCTGGCAAAATTGAAATAATGTGAACTGCATTATTTTTTTTGGAAAAGATACGATTTGCAGTAAATTTTGATTGATTTTTTGCTGCTGTCGTTATATATTTATTAACAGTTATTGCGAAGAACAGTCTGCATATTTCATACAGATTTTTTGTTTGGCATTGATTAAAAACGTGTCGGCAGTAAATAGGAAAATTTCGTAAAATTTTTGTATTTTATGAAGGATTTTCTTTGTAAATGACAAAATAACAAAGGAATAAATTTATGGCGGTATTGCCATGGTTTATAAATAGCGAGTGAGGCGTCTTTTGTATTGAAGGGTGAAACCCGATGTGCAAAAGGTAGCTCTGTGGAAAGATGGAGCCAGTGCCTGTCCGCAAAGAATAAATACAATAATTGTATGCAGAGAATAAGGGGAGTGTTATGAAAAGTTTCAAATTAACAAAAGAACAGGCGGAAATTTTAGTAAATAAGTACCCTACGCCTTTGGCGGTCATTTCTACCGATCAGGTAGAGAAAAATTATCGATTTTTATTGGATAATATGCCGCGTGTACGTGTGTTTTATGCCATGAAGGCAAATCCTTCCCCTATAATCATTGAAAAAATGATTGATATGGGATCCAGCTTTGATGTTGCCTCTGACGGAGAGATCCGAATGCTGCAGTCTATGGGAGTGCGCGGAGAAAATATGATATATGCAAATCCTATAAAGACAGTGCAGGGCCTGATGGCTGCAGCTGAGGCCGGTGTCAATAGATTTACCTTTGACAGTGAGAGGGAAGTCTACAAGATGGCTGAATATGTTCCTGATGCGGAAGTGCTTCTGAGAGTTCGCATAAAGAATGCTAAAGCACTTGTTAATTTGAATGAAAAATTTGGCGCTGAGCCTGAGAATGCTATTTCGTTGCTGAATCTGGCCAGAGAACAAGGATTAGATCCGGTAGGGCTGGCCGTTCATGTGGGCAGTCAGACTTTGTCTACCGAACCTTATTATGAGGCTTTTTCTCTCTGCCGCGGGATTATTGATGAAGCTAGGCAGTTAGGATTTTCTTTAAATATATTGGACATAGGCGGCGGGCTGCCGGTACCGGCGCCGGACACCTGTGTTAATCTGGAGAATATGGTCAGGGAGATAAACGCGGGATTGGATAAATTTTTTCCCGATATTGAAATATGGGCGGAACCAGGACGATACATCTGCGGAACAGTAATGAATGCGATCACACGCGTGATCGGTAAACAGATACGTGATGGGAAGATCTGTTATTATTTGGATGACGGAGTGTATGGAATATTCTCCGGGGTATTTTTTGATCATTGGGAGTATGAACTGAACAGCTTTAAACAGGGAAAGATGCTGCCGTCGACTTTTTTTGGACCGAGCTGTGATTCTCTTGATGTATTGACCAAAGATTATCCGTGTCCAGATCTGCAAATAGACGATATTGTGGTGGCCAGCGATTGCGGTGCCTATACGGTTGCATCTGCGACTAATTTCAATGGTTTCGCCAAAGCGCGTGTAATTCATTGGGAGAAGGAAAAAGAGCGATTAGGTACTGCAGCAGAACAGAAAAGTGATTGTGAGGCTGTTGTTTGAAAGTTATGGGGGTGGGGTCATATATCAAGCATAATAAACGCATTGATAATAGCTGCGGTGCTGGTATTTGTCTATTATGATATGATGCATGGCACTGGGGCGTCAGGTTTGAACAATGTTTTTGTATTGGGAGCTGTAGGTGTGGCTGTTTTGATTGCTGCAGTAAAAATATTTTTGGCAAAACGCAGAAAAAAATAATGGTGCATTCCCGCAGTGTCTTCCTGAAAGAAGAGTATTGTCGGTAAATTTGACAGAAGGCCGCTTAAAATTAATAAATGATTTTATGGCGGTCTTTTTATATTGCGATAATTGGAATAAGAATCCGGGCAGCCTGAATTTTATTGTTGTAGAAAGAAAGTGAGGTAAAGCTTATGATGCAGGAAGACGCGCCGCTTTTTGCGGCTATGCAGAAATATGTGAATGATAAGGCTGTTGCTTTTCACACACCAGGGCATAAACAGGGAAAAGGTGCAAATGAGATATTAAAAAAAATAGTGACACCTATGGGATTGAAAATGGATGTTTCTCTCATGGAAGAATTGGACGATTTATTTGCACCGGAAACATGCATAAAACAGGCTCAGGACTTAGCTGCTAAACTTTATGAGGCCGATGAGAGTCTTTTTATGGTGAACGGTACGACCGGAGCTATTCATATCATGCTTTTTTCCGCACTTGCTCCTGGCGATAAGATAATCATACCAAGAAATGTACATAAAAGTGTTTTGGGAGCAATTATCCTTTGTGGAGCTGAACCAATTTTTATCGAACCTGCAATCAATACAGATTTAGGTATAGCGATGGCTGTACAGACTGAGTGTGTGGAAAAGGCAATAGCAGCCAATAAAGATGCAAAGGCTGTTTTTTTGGTATATCCAACTTATTATGGTGTTGCCTGTGATATAAGAGAAATAGCGGAAATCGTCCACAAGAACGGGATGCTCCTATTGGTGGATGAGGCGCACGGCCCCCATTTGAAATTTTCTGAAAAACTTCCTGTGCAGGCAATGGATGCGGGAGCAGATATGGCAGCACAAAGTACGCATAAAATATTGGCGTCTTTGACGCAAACTTCAATGCTGCATATAAAATATAAACGGGTAGATATAGAGCGTGTACATATGGCAAATTCATTACTGCAGTCCACAAGTCCTAATTATCTTTTGCTGGCATCGCTTGATGCGGCCCGCAGACAAATGTCACAAAAAGGAAAAATGCTTATAGACAACGCAGTGCGTCTGGCCGAAAAACTGCGTGAACGGATAAATACAATAGCAGGTTTATATTGCTTTGGAACAGAAGTGGCTGGCAGTGAAGGGTGTTTTTCCATCGATCGGACTAAAATAACGGTAACTGTAAAAAAACTGGGAATTACAGGTTATGAGGCGGAAAAAATACTGCGTCACAAATACAAAATTCAATGTGAGCTTGCCGACATGTATAATGTTTTATTTATTATATCCCTGGCTGACAGTGAAAGAGAAACAGAAATTTTATATTCCGCGTTGGCTGAGTTAGCAGATGATCATAGCGGGAAAATAAAGGAAGCTGTTGCGGATGAGGTGGATATACCATTGCCGATAGTAAGAATGACACCGCGCCGGGCTATGTTTGCCGCTCATGAAAATATTGATTTCATAATGAGTGAAAATCGTATTTGCGGCGAGACTATAACCTTTTATCCGCCGGGGATTCCGCTTATTTATCCGGGAGAGATAATTTCCGACAAGCTTATAGAATATATAAAAAAAAGGCAGCAGGCAGGCGCAAAAATAGTTGGTCCTGCTGATACCAAACTGCATACGATAAGGGTGATCAGATGAAAGGTAAATTAATCATAATAGAAGCGGGCGATGGTTCGGGCAAAGCAACGCAGACATCCTTACTTTATAAGCGTCTTGTAAGTGAGAAAAAAAAGGTTTGCAAAGTAGAATACCCCGATTATAAAAGTGAGTCTTCCGCTTTAGTAAAAATGTATCTGCGGGGAGATTTCGGCAAAACGGCAGAAGCGGTGAATGCTTATGCCGCATCAACATTTTTTGCCGTGGACAGATATGCGTCCTATAAAACAAAATGGAAAGAGCAATATGAAAATGGAGCCGTGGTAATCGCGGACAGGTATACAACCTCCAACATGGTGCATCAGGCAGTGAAAATAAAAGAAATGAAGGAACGCAGTAACTTTCTGGACTGGCTTTTTGATTTAGAATTCGGTAAGATGGGATTGCCGCAGCCTGATATGGTCATTTTTTTGGATATGCCGCCGCAGTTTAGTGATGAACTTTTGAAAGTACGGGGAGCTTCATCGGGCGGAAATGATATACATGAAGCGGACAGAGACTATCTGCATCACTGTTATCGTGTGTATAAAGATATCTCAGCAAAGTATGATTGGAAAAAAGTCGATTGTGTTAAGAACGGGAAAATCAGATCTGTAGAATCAATACATGAAGATATATATGCCATGATAAAAAGTTGTGTGAATTTTTAATTTGATAGATTCGATCTGAGAAAATATAATGCAGACTAAACAGCGGGACTGTGCACCATACTTATCGTGTGCAACAGTCCCGCTGTTTAGTTTGAAGGTTTCTGTTTTTTATTAGTATCTGTTCCTCTGGGAGAGGATAGCCGAAATTATAACTTCAGCATTTTATAGTAAAACGCTTCGACATCTTCCTGCGTCACTGGCTGGCGGGGCGATCCCTCTATATCTATTTCCAAAAGCGCCTCCCTGCTCATTTTAGTAATTACGGCTTTGTCGACAGCGCCGATATCCAGCTTCATATCCACACCCACAGCGGTAAATAATGTTTTGATCTTTTCGATCAATCCGTCGGCAGCTTCGTCCGCCGGTACTTCATGTGCGAGCGGGTCAATATAATCCAAAATCTGCTTATACTGTTCGGCGCAGACATCACGCGTGTATTCGATGTTGGGGATTTGTGCCACTCCTACGCCAAGCCCGTGAGGAACACCATATGAAGCCGACAGCGGACACGAGACCGCATGCGGTAGTACACAGCCGTTTTTTGACTGTGCGATCCCGGCATACATTGAAGCCAGCGCCATATATATACGTGCTTCTTTGTCACCGCTCACTGCCTTGGGAAGATATTGGAAGGTCAGTTTAATGGCTTCCTTGGCAAAAAGATCCGCCATGATGTTTTCCAGGGTCGCGATATATGCCTCCAAAGCATGTCCCAGAACATCCAGACCTGTATTGGCGCATATAGAAGCAGGCATTTTATATGTCAGCTCCGGATCTACATAGGCATATTTGGGAAGCAGTATTGAAGAATACATGACATCCTTTATATTATCGGTATCTATCAATACGATGCACTCGGAGACCTCTGAGCCGGTGCCCGATGTCGTCGGTACAGCTATAACCGGTAGCAGCGGATGCTCCGGCACTTTGGCATTGTCCTTTCGCAGATACATATAATCCATGATGCCGCCTTCGTTGGTGGCAATTACCGCGGCACCCTTGCCTACATCCATGGAGCTTCCTCCGCCGATGGCAATAATTATTTCGCAATGCTCTGCGCGTATCTGTTTTGCACAGCTGTCTACACTCAGAACACTGGGATTGGGTGTAAAATCATCGAAAATGCAGTAAGCTATATTATTTTCTGTCAAAGCCGCGCATATCTCATCGGCAATATGCAGCTTTCTGAGATCTTTGTCTATCACCAGCATCGCTTTTCCGGCATTTTCTGCCTTGACACTTTCGGCAATATCCTTTGTTTTTCCCGGACCGAATTCTATCTGCACATCATGCTTGTAAGTAAATGGCATAAACACAACGAAAACCTCCCGCGCTTATAATTTAGGTGTAAACCAGCCAGTAGGCGCCGGTTCCAAATTGATATTGATCTGCTTGACCTCGGTAAATTCGTCCAATCCATAGGTGCCAAGTTCACGGCCGATACCGCTTTGCTTATAGCCGCCCCATGGAGCTTCATTGTAGACAGGACTGAATTCATTGATCCAAGTAATGCCCGCACGTATTTTTTTTATTACCTTCAGTGCTTTGGCGCCGTCTTTGGTAAATACACCGGCGGCCAGACCATAAGCGGTATCATTTGCCAGCTCTATAGCATCATTTATCGTATGGAATTTTTGCAGACACAAGACAGGTCCGAATATTTCTTCTTTCACGATAGTCATATCCGGTGTGCAGTCACCAAAAATAGTCGGTTCGACAAACCAGCCTCTGCTCAGTTCTCCCTCCATGGCTCTGCGCCCGCCGCACAGCAGTGTCGCGCCCTCTTTTTTACCTGTTTCAATATAGCCGATCACTTTTTCCATATGGCTTTTACTGATAAGAGGACCCATCGTGGTATTCTCTGCCAGTCCGTTGCCTAATTTTATCTGCCCGGTATATTCAACCAAGGTCGCGGTAAAGCTGTCATATATAGTATCCTGTACCAAAATGCGGGAACCGGCCGAACATACTTCACCCTGGTTGTAAAAAATTCCGAAAGCCGCATAATCAACTGCCGTGGCAATATCGGCGTCGTCAAATACCACTACCGGCGATTTGCCGCCGAGTTCAAGGCAGATGCCCTTTACGTTGTTTGCCGCAGCGCGCATAACACTGCTGCCCGCTTCAATGCTGCCTGTGAATGCTATTTTTTCCACATCTGTATTTGCCGCCAATTCGTCACCCACATCTGCGCCGCTGCCCAATACCAGATTGACCACGCCTTTGGGAAAGCCTGCTCTCTCCATCATTTCAAAAAGCATTACTGCCGACAGCGGCGTATAGCTCGCCGGTTTTAAAACGACGGTATTACCCGCTGCCAGCGCAGGCGCCAGTTTCCACATTGCCAGCGATATCGGAAAATTCCATGCCACGATCATTCCCACCACGCCGATAGGTTCGCGTACGGTCATTGACTGAACATTGGGATTGGGAACGGCATAGGTCTGTCCTGAAGGTTTTGTGCAAAGTCCTGCATAATAACGCAGACAGGCTGCACTGTCGTAAACGTCATAACTTGACTCGGTCAGAGTTTTTCCATTGTTCATTGTTTCTACACGGGCTAATTCATCGACGTTTGCTTCCATTTCATCAGCAAATTTATTAAGCAGTTCAGCACGTTCACCGGCTGTGCTGTCCCACCAGCCGTCCTCATAGAAAGCTCTTTTCGCCGCTTTCACGGCTGATCGGGCATCAGCACGAGTTCCCTTGGCAACAACCGCTATCTGTTCTCCCGTCGCGGGATTGATGATCGCGGTAGTATCACCCGAAGATGACGGTACCCATTCTCCGTCTATATACATCTTTTTTATTTCCGGCATTTTCTCCACCTCAAGCTTCATTATCGGTTACAATACGCGCATCGACTGCTATTACTCCATCTTCATAGGCAAAAACAGGATTCAGATCCATTTCCCGTATATTAGTATATTTAAACGGAAAATAAGATAATTCGGAAATGGTTTTTGCCAGAAACTGCATATCAATGCTTTTACCGCCGCGTATTCCCTCAAGCAATTTATATGATTTTATACTTTTGATCATTGTCAGGGCTGTTTTTTCATCGACGGGAGCGACCTTGAACACAACATCCTTCAGCACCTCCGTGTAAATTCCGCCCAAACCGAACACGACTACGGGGCCGAAAGAAGCATCATTGGTCAGTCCGATTATCACTTCTCGTCCTAAATCAAGCATATGGTACATGATTGCGCCGCGAAAATCACGTCCCTCAGCGATTTTTTCCAGAGTCTTAAACGCTTCCCTGGCTTTGTTAGGACTGTCTATGCCCAGCAGCACTCCTCCCACATCAGATTTATGTATGATCTGCGGAGAAACCACCTTCATAACCACCGGCCAGCCCAATTCTTCACCGGACTGAGCCGCTTCCTCAGCCGTATGTACAAATGAATACGGCGGGACAGAAATATTATTTTTTTGCAGCAGTTCCTTGACATCCGGCTCCAATAAATTATTCGGAAGCACTGTACCGACCGTCGGTATACTGGAAGCTTCAAAAGTTTTCCCAAGCTTTTTACACTTATAATATTGGGCCATCTTGGCAAACACCTTGACAGCGCGCTCTCCCGATATAAAGGCTGGAATTCCCTCCTGTTCCAATCGGTCAAGCGATTCATTCATATCTGTACCTACGCTTAAAGAAACCGCAATGGGCTTACCCGTACTCTTACCCGCCTGTATAATGCCTTCCGCTATCGGAGCTGATTTCAAATACGGTGTTCCGATATAGAGTGCGACAGCTGCATCGTATTCCTCCAGTGCGTTCGCAAGAGCATCCCGGTACTGTTCACCGGTGCCCTCTACCGTCAGATCCACCGGATTTTTGATACTGGCAAAGGACGGCAGGAATTTTCCCAATGTCTCCTTCATATTTTGACTCGGTTCGGGCAGACTCAGCCTGACCTCCTCTGATTTATCGGTAGTCATCACTCCCGGTCCGCCGGAATTAGTGACTATGAGTACACGTTCTCCTTTTATTTCCGGCAGTGCCGAAAAGCCTCTGCATATATCAAATAAATCTTCCAGACTTTCCGCACGGACAGCACCGCACTGTCCCAGTGCGGCATCAAATACCGCATCCACACCTGCCATGGAGCCGGTATGGGATAGTGCTGCACGCTGACCGGCGCTGCTGTGCCCGGCTTTTACTATAACCACAGGCTTGATTTCGGTCAATTCCGACAATACCTTCATAAAAGCACGTCCGTTTTTTACCGCTTCCATATAGATGGCAACAACCTTAGTTTCGTCATCGGTTTTCATCCATTCCAGAAATTCCATCATGTTGAGATCAAGTCCGTTGCCGAAGCTGACAAATTTGGAGATGCCGATTTTCTGAGCTTTGGCCATGGACATCAATATACCGCCGACGGCGCCGCTTTGAGAAATTATTGCTATATTCCCCTTTGGAGGACGTGTTTCCAAAGTCGCCAAAAGATTGCTGTGAGTATTGACGACACCTGCACAATTCGGTCCCACAAAACGCATGCCGTACCTGCTGGCAATTTCTAAGAGTTCCTGCTCCCCCTGAACATTTCCGGCTTCGGAAAAACCTGATGTTATAATTGCCGCGGCCTTGATGCCGGCTTGACCGCATTCTTCAAGAATATCCTTGACTATCGCAGCAGGTGCGGCAATCACCGCCAGCTGTACCTGTCCTTTTAATTTAAGTACGGAGTCACAGCCGGGCACATTCTCCATCCCCTGAGCTTTGGGATTAACGGCATAGACATTGGGCATATTGCCTTCTTTGAGTCTGTTTATGATGACTGCCGCCAGCTTTCCCGGTTTTACGGAGCCAAACACGGCAACTCCCGCAGGATAAAATAAATCCTGATAAATCATATGCAATGCCTCCAATATTATAATGCTGTTTTTATTTCCGAATGCATTCCCTTTTCAATGGCAAAAACGTTGCTCTCAGCTACCTTCGGCCATTTTTCCGTTACTGCCTTCACGACATCGTCCTTAGAAATTATTTCTTTTAACCGCGTGCTTTGCAAAATACCACCCAGTATATATATATTATCCCTTATCCGCTTGCCTTGATAAAGCGGCAGATCGGTATTGGAAAGGCATTTGACCGCTCCGCCGGCCTGCGTTACTTCCTGCCATACTTCTTTCAAAGTCGGATACGGTGCCTTGCCCAGCATAACGGCCGTCGGCTCCCAGCAATTGTCATAGAGGAAAAATTCTCCGCCTTTTTTCAAGTATTTCACGGCCTTAAGTGATTCGGAACGTTCCATTGAAATAACCAGATCAGCACTGTTCTGAGGGATATCCGGCCCAACGTTGCTCCGTCCGAACCGCAGCTGTACCTTTACAAAACCGCCCCGCTGTGCCATACCTTTAGTCGGGTAATAATTGACGGGCATCTCCCTGGTAAAGGCGACACTGGTTAAAATATCAGCTATAGTCAATACGCCCTGTCCGCCTACCCCTACAATGTAGATATCATATTTTTTTATTGACATAATTATTACTGCTCCTTTACTAATGCATCAAACTTGCAAACCTGAGTGCAGATACCGCAGCCGTTGCACTGAGCATAATCGATCGAAATAGTGTTGTCAGCAAAAGCAATGGCCGGACAGCCCGTAATATTTATGCATTGCTTGCAGTTAACGCATTTTTCCAGATCAAGCTTAATTGCCGAATATTTAATTTTTCTCCTGTTTGATTGAATCGCACACTCGCGCCTTGCCAGAATAACGCTCACACCCTGGTATTGCATCGATTCCGCTATAGCCCGTGCCGTTGTATCCAAGTCATACGGATCGATAACATGAAAATCTTCTACACCTAATCCTTCTACTACTTTTTTCAAATCAAGCTGTTTCCAGCTGCCAAGCTGGAAATCCTGAGCCGTTCCGGGATTTATCTGCATGCCGGTCATGGAGGTCCAGCCGTTGTCCATTATAATAACGGTCAAATTTGCATTATGCTGCAGAGCATTCACCAGCCCTGCCATACCGGCATGGAAGAAGGTTGAGTCGCCGATCGTCGCCAGCACCGGATTTTTGGTACCGCCGTATACCAGTCCCTGAGCCAGCGGAATGCTTGCTCCCATGGAAACCTCTGTCCACAGCGCGTTGAAAGGCGGCGTCGTACCCAAAATCGTACAGCCTATGTCGCCGGTGACAACGACCTCGCTCTTTTTCATTTTCAATTTGCTTATGGCATTCTGTATCGATATATATGTGCCGCGGTGCGGACAGCCGGCGCAGACGGTTATAGGCCGTGCCGCACATTTCTTTTCCGGTGCCGTATCCGTATTCTCCGGTAGAGCGGGCAGTGCTGTATTTAATAGTTTGCATATGCCGTTTACCAGATTATCGGCATCATAATAGCCGATGCGTGAATATGTGCCGTCATTTTTACCCAATATATCCACTTTGACGCCAAGCTTGTATGCGTTAAGATATACTCGGTTTTCCAGATAAGGCTCCAGCTCTTCAGCCACCAATACTCTGGTGCAGTGCTTCAAAACAGCATTGATTTCATCATCCGGATATGGCAGTGTATTATGCAGTTTCAAAACGGAAATATCGTCCGTTTTTATCTGATTTTCCTCTAATATATCAAAAGCTTCATCGATATAGCTGTTGCCCACACCCACGGAAATAACGCCGACTCCTTTAGAAGTTTTCAGACAAAGACTGTTCAGGCTGCTCTCGGCAATATATTTCCCTGCCGCATCCAGCCTTTCTATCAGCGCCTTGTGCTGATTCATACAGATCACCGCACCGGCCTTGGTATACTTTTCCATATTGTGTTCGAATAGCGGATGATCCGTTTCCGGTAAAATACGTTCTTCGATTTCCACCAGACCGTGCGATTGCGATATGCTTGTGACCGAACGCAGAAATACCGGACCTTGTATCGCTTCGGCCAGCTCAAAGGCGTATTTTGCCATATCATACGATTCCTGCAGATTAGACGGTTCCAGCACCGGCATATCGGACAGCAGGGCAAATCCTCTGCTGTCCTGCTCAGACATTCCCGCACTCACACCCGGATCGTCGACCACATAAACCACCAAACCGCCGGTACAGCCGGAATATGCAATGCTGATAAGGCTGTCATAGGCCACGTTGACACCGGTCATTTTCATAGCGCACATTGTACGATACCCTAGCAGAGCACCGCCGGCAGCCACTTCAAAAGCAACTTTCTCGTTTGTGCTCCATTCTACATGGGTTCCCTCTATATCCATTTTTAAAAGACTGTCGATCATTTCCGTAGATGGCGTTCCGGGATAACCGGCCACTGTTTTGACTCCGGCGGCCAAAGCACCGTACGCCACGGCTTCGTTGCCACTGATAAGTTTTTTAGTCATTTTTGTATTATTCCTTTCACCCAATAAAGCTTGTTAATGAATATCGTTTGATAATTAATCTTTCCAGTATTTTGCATCAGCAAAGGGCCATGCGATGCAGCGGCTTTTCAATGACTGATTCTCTATTTATCTATTACCAAATCGGCACCATCCTGATGCAGCAAAACTTTCACCGCATTAACTGCGGCACGGCGCTGCAGTTCTTCCAGAGCCTCTTCTGAATAATAGGATATATGCGGTGTTATATGAATATCATCGTACTTAAGAATATCCTCATCTGCCGCCGGAGGCTCGTTCGCCAGAACATCCAAAAAGGCGCCCTTGATCTGCTTGGTACGGACGGCCTGCAGCAGTGCCGCCTGATCGACTATTCTGCCTCGGGCTGTATTGATCAAATAACTGTTGCTGTTCATTTGAGCGAAGTGCTCCGTTCCGAAAAAATTTTCCGTCTTTTTTGTATACGGCATATGAATACTGACAAAATCAGCTGTTTGCAGTCCTTCCGCCATGGAAATATATTCTGCACCGCATTCGGCGGCCTTTGCGGGAGTCAGGGAAGGACTGTATGCCAGCACTTTCATTCCCAATGCAGCAGCTTTTAGGGCTACCTTCTGCCCTATGCGTCCCAGCCCTATGATAAAAAATCTGACTGCACTGAGGCGATGCACACGCATATTCAGAGTCGGCATGCCCCACTGTCCGTCAATGACCTTTGACTTGAATCCCATGACCGGCTTCTTTATGCTGCATACGGCAGATATTATATAATCGGCAATATCCTCATCACAATAGCCGGGGATATATCCCACGGCTATATTATTCTCTCCGGCTGCCTTTAAATCTACATTATTATAACCGGTTCCATAATTGGAAATGATCCTGCATCTTTTCAATTTTCCTATCAGGTCGCGATCCATCGGTATGTTGATCTGACTGAGTACCGCATCGGCCAGCGGAGCAAAAACTTCTGCATCCTCACGGAATGTCTTATATGTTGAATAACGTATGTCATAGGTTTTTAAATATTTTTTGAATATACTGTTTTCAATATTATAGTTGGTCCATTCATCATCAATTATCCATAATAATGGATGCATCTCAACCCATCTCCCTGTGTTTCCAATATTCATCCCCAAAATATTTGCCCCTGAATATAATTTAAATTATTAAAAATTATAATGATAAACATTTTTTGCAATTTAAAGTATTTTATAAATTGCTATTCATTGGAAACTGCGGCTTTATAGTAGCTGTCAGATACCAAATCTGTACCTTTTATTGGATTAGTAGTAAGCTTCATTTTTATCCATAAATCGGATGCCTTCTGGGCTACTTCAGCCATTTTACCGTTTAACAGATAATTGTTGGTCATATCTTTATCGAAGTATTCAATATTAGGCAATTGAGCTTTGAATTCTTCGGGTGTCAGATTCTGACTTTTAGCCATAATCGGTATGGCATCGTCAGGATTATCCTTGGCATATTGAACAGCGCGGAGCCAAGCTCTTATTATCCCTTGAATAGTTTTAGGGTATTGTTTTGCAAAGTCACTATTGATCGCTAATGCGTCGACAATTACACCCGGATATTGTTTGCTGCTGACCAGAGTTTTACCGAAGGTGGTGGCATTAGCTTTTGAAAGCCAAGGTTCCCATGTAACGGCGGCCTCAACATTACCGCCAACAAAAGCAGAACCAGCATCGCCGGCAGTCATGTTTTTAATATCAAAATCTTTCATGCTGAGTCCCTGTTCATCAAGCATTGTATTGAACCAAAATAAAGATGCTCCGCCGGTGGTATCAAGTGCTATAGATTTTCCCTTTAGATCGGCTAAGGTATTATAGCCTTTTTTTGCCACTATTCCGTCGCCACCGTTGGAGTTGCATAAGGGCAGCACAGAATTGATGTCTAAACCGGAAGATTTTGCCATGACCTCTGTATCTATGGTCTGTGCCATTCCCTGTATCTGCCCGGCTTTAGCAGCCATCTTTAAGTCACCTGCCGATTCAATCACACGAATATCCATATCAATGCCTTCGTCTTTAAAGAATCCCTTTTCCAGAGCTAAATGCAAAGGTGCATAACCAATCCAGGTTGTAGCCCCCAGTGTTACTTTACCATTATAAATTCCTGCAGCTGCTGCATTTTCTTCTGATGAGTTGTTTTTTGCTGTTTTTGTATCACCACATCCAGAAAAAAATATTGACATGCCAACAGCCATAAACATAATTACCGCTTTAACTTTTGAATATTTCATGTTATCCCATCCCTTCATCTCTTTTTAATTATTATTAAGATTTATATAAATCATATCGCTGCATTAATAATAATTTCATTTATACAGCGACATAAAAAATGGCACTTACCCGATATGGGTAAGCACCATTGCTTATATGTGCCCATTATATATTCACTATGTTTGAATTGTCAACTATACAATATTAAAATAATTTATAAAATATTTTGTTCTATTTTAAAACATCTATGTATTGTAAATATAAAACTGATTTTGCTTTTATATTATACGGCGGGATAATATTATATATACATTATTATAACTTTTTAGTAATATTTAATGTCTGTATAAATTTATATAAAAAATGATAAAATATTTGCTGTGTTTTGGATTTGTCCTTATCAGGCTGGATGAAAAGCAAAATCGTGATGTATTATCCGGTGAATCCATGCAAGAAAAATTCAGGGGCACTGGCTGTATTTGAAAAACTCAAATGACAATGGCTAGAAAACGTGTAAAGATTTGGTCGCAGCCTGATTATGACAGTGCCAGAGAGTATGACAATTCTTTCAAATTCAAAGTTGCCTTGAATTTGGTAAACTACTATTGATGCTAACTACAAAAAAAAATTCTTTTAATTATTTATTGACAAAACTTTATTCTCTAAATATAATATAAGTAAATCAAAACTATTTTTCATGTCATTGAAATAAGAGAAATAAAATTTCAAATATAAAAAACAATATTTTATTATTAAGGAGAGTATATGAAAATAATATTAGCATCACATGGTCATTTAGCCAGAGAACTTCTTAATTCTGCAGAAATGATATGTGGAAAACAACAAAATATCGGTGTTATAGAATTTATACCAGGAGATGATTTAGATAAATTAAAAAGAAAATTTTCAGAATGTATGGATGATTCCGTAGAAATATTAATTATAACTGATATATTTGGCGGTACACCATATAATATTGCAGCTGGATTTGCATTGCAAAACAAACTCTGTATGGTTATTGCCGGTGGGAGCCTGCCAATGCTTCTTGACGTTCTAACACTTTGCAGTGGAGAAAATATTTCTGCAAAAAAATTAACAGAAATTATTTTATCGAATAAGATCAATTATGTTCGTTTTTGTGAGAAATTATCGCATTTATCAGAATTGGAGGAACTATAATGATAATAAAATTGTGTCGAATTGACGATCGTTTAATTCATGGACAGGTAGCTACGGTGTGGGCAAAAACTGCAAATGCTGAAAGAATAATAGTTTGCAGTGATGAAGTAATGAATGATACTATTCGTAAAACTCTTATATTACAGGTTGCACCTCCTGGTATTAAGGTCAGTGTAGTAGATGTTGAGAAAGCAGTTCGCGTTTATAAAAATCCAAAATATAAAGAAGATACAGTATTTTTTTTATTTATCTGCCCACAGGATGTCTTGCGGATGGTTGAGGAGGGAGTACCCATAAAAAGTGTTAATATTGGAGGTATGTCTTTTAAAAATGGGAAAAAGCAGATTACCAAAGCTGTATCAGTAGATGATTGTGATAAGGAAACATTTAAAAAATTGCATAAATTAGGAATAGAACTTGAAATACGTCCGGTTGTAAATGATATAAAAATAGATATTATGACCAAAATTTAAAAAAATTATTAATCCGACGGTAAATATCATTTTTGAAAGAAGGTTTAAGTTATGGTGCTGAGTACATTTCAAATTATTTTACTTTTTTTAGTTGCTGCTGTCGCAGGAATGGGAAGTGTTTTGGATTCTTTTCAAACACACCGGCCTCTGGTTGCATGTACTTTGGTGGGGCTGGTTTTGGGAGATATTACTACGGGAATTATTTTGGGAGGAACTTTAGAGTTGATTGCTCTGGGATGGATGAATATCGGTGCTGCACAGTCACCGGATTCAGCATTGGCCAGCATTATTTCCGCGATGCTTGTTATCATCGGTAACCAGCCAATTGCAACGGGAATAGCGATTGCCCTCCCTGTTGCTGCTGCCGGACAGGTTTTGACAGTTATTGCCAGGACAATTACGGTCATGTTTCAACATGCTGCCGATAAGTATGCCGAAAGTGGTAATTTCAGAGCAATTGATTTCTGCCATATCGGTGCATTGGTCATACAGGCATTGCGTGTTTCCATTCCTGTTTTGTTGATTGCATTATTTGTTAGTCCGGCAGGTGTACAAAATTTATTAGCATTAATTCCTGCTTTTATAACTACAGGTCTTAAAGTAGCCAGTGGATTTATTGTGGTTGTAGGATATGCCATGGTCATAAATATGATGGGAGCAAAATATCTGCTGCCATTTTTTTTCCTTGGTTTTGTGATTGCCGGTTTTACTACGTTTAATTTGGTTGCTTTCGGCGTTTTAGGCCTTTTCTGCTCTATTGTTTACGTACAGCTTAACCCTAAGTTTCAGATGAACCAAACGGCAGTAGCTGATATTTCTTCCGCGTCCAACAGTATTGATGATGAATTAGATAATTAGGTAAGGAGAATTCATATGGATATTAAAAAAAGTTTAACAAAAGGCGATTTAATCAACATGTTTATAAGAACAAATTTCCAACAAGCTTCTTTTAATTTTGAGAGAATTCATGCGCTGGGGTTTTGCTTTAATATGATTCCCGCAATAAAAAGATTATACAGTTTGCCTGAGGATCAAACTTCTGCTTTAAAAAGGCATTTATCATTTTTCAATGTTACGCCTGCGTGTGTTGGACCCGTACTTGGTGTTACGGCAGCTATGGAAGAAGCAAAAGCTAATGGTGCTCAGATTGAGGAAAGTGCTATCAATAGCATTAAGATTGGTATGATGGGGCCGTTTTGCGGTGTTGGTGATCCAATTTTCTGGGGAACGCTCAGACCAATAACTGCTGCATTGGGTGCTTCTATTGCATTAACGGGAAGTGTTCTGGGACCAATTCTTTTTTTTACATTATTTAATTTAGCCAGATTGGCTGCATTGTGGCTGGGTTTATTTTATGGTTACAAGAAAGGGTTAGATCTGGTCTTAAATGAACTGAAGGGAAATAAACTGCAGAAAATCACAGAAGGTGCTTCTATTTTGGGATTTTTTGTTATGGGAGCGTTGGTTTCAAAGTGGACGGTAATCAATGTTCCTGTTGTTATCTCACAAATAGCATCACCCGATGGTTCCATAATTACAACAACGTTGCAAAATATTTTTGACCAGCTCATGCCGGGGTTATTAGGATTAGGCTTGACTCTTTTGGTATGTAAGCTATTAAAGATGCGGATCAGTCCCATTATGCTTATATTTATGTTGTTTGCAGTTGGGATAATAGGTTCTGCACTGGGAATATTGGCATAAAATAATTACTATATTTATGAAGGGTTATAATAATGAAAACAAAAGCAGTCAGGTTATATAACAAAAATGATTTGCGATTAGAAGAATTTGATTTACCAGAAATAAAAGATAATGAAATATTGGCGGAAGTCATTACTGACAGTTTATGCATGTCAACTTTAAAAGCGGTTAAGCAAGGCATCCAGCATAATAAAGTACCGGATGATATAAGTAAAAATCCTATTATTGTCGGCCATGAATTTTGTGGAAATATTTTAGCTGTAGGCAAGAAATGGATTGCTGCTTTTCATCCGGGAGATAAATTTGTAATACAGCCTAACATTGGTGCAGAAAATTGTTATGCACCTGGTTATTCATATCCGTTAATAGGTGGTGATGCTACAAAAATTATTATTCAGAATCAAGTAATGGAAAATGGCAGTCTTCTTCATTATAATGGCAAAACATATTTTGAAGGATCTTTAGTAGAACCTTTATCTTGTGTTATAGGGGCATTTAATGCTAACTATCATTTAGAGAGGATGTACAGTCATAAACATGTTATGGGTATAAAGGAAAATGGCAGTATGGCCATCTTGGGAGCGACCGGTCCCATGGGATATCTGGCAATTGATCTGGCACTGCATGGCCCCAAAAAACCAAAACTGTTGGTTGTCACCGGAAGAACACAGGAAAAACTAAATCTGGTTGAAAAATTATATCCGAAAGATGAGGCCAAAAAGCAGGGCGTGGAACTATATTACATTAATACAAGAGATTCAATAAATTTTAAAGATACCATGAAAAAAATAATGGGAGAATTTATTGAATTCAATGATGTATTTGTATTTGCACCTGATGAAAAATTAGTTCAACAGGCAGAAACACTGCTTTCTTATGACGGTTGTTTGAATTTTTTTGCCGGGCCTACTGATCATGAATTCAGTCCCAACATCAACTTTTATAATGTGCATTATAAGGCTACGCATATTGTTGGAACCAGCGGCGGCAATACAAATGATATGAAAGAAGCCGTATCTCTGATCGAATCGCAAAATATCAATGCAGCTAAAATAGTATCCCATATTTTAGGATTAAATGATGCAGCAAAAGCAACAATAAATCTTTCAGATCTAGGCGGTGGTAAAAAAATAGTATATACCAATAAAAAGTTTCCTTTAACACAATTATCAGATTTTCATATTGCACATAACAATTTTGAAAAAACTTTATCGCAGATCATCAAAAAGAATAATGGTTTTTGGAGTTTTGAAGCCGAACGATATTTTATCGAACACGCACCTGAGATATAATATAAGAACAGTTAAAAGTTAAATATTACAAAGGGAAGTGTTCATAGTATGTCGGAGAAAAAAGACTTTAATGTAATAGACAAAATAACCTCTTGTTACAGTGATTTTTTTGATGCAGAAAAGAGAGTAGCTGATTATATAATGGCCCATTCAGACACTGTTATAAATATGACTGTCGCAGAATTGGCAGAAGTAAGTGCATCAAGCAAAGCAACAGTTGTAAGAGTATGCAAAAAATGCGGCTGTGAGGGTTTTTACCATCTAAAAATAAAAATGGCCAAGGAAATGGTCAATCATGATGATGTTAAAGTATCAAACAATATTGATATTAATAATTTAGAACAATCACTGCAAAATATTTTGGCTAATAAATATGAAGAACTAAAGCAGACAATATTAAATATTAAAGTCAAGGATCTGGATAATATTATCAATTGTATTAAAAATGCCAATATGATTTTGTTTGCAGCACAGGGAAATACTATTCCTATTGCCTTAGATGGTGCCTATAAATTTACCGAACTGGGTATAACTTCTTTTTCCTCGACAATTTGGGAACATCAATTAGTAATCGCACACAGGTTGAAAAAAACAGATGTAGTAATCGCCATATCCGCATCAGGTGAATCTAAAAATCTTCTTAGTATTATTGATGTTGCTGCTAAGCAAAAAGCGACTGTTGTTGCCATAACTAATTCGGCGACATCTTCTCTGGCATCAAAGGCAGATTATCATATTAATACTATTTCACGAGAACGGTTGTTTTTCCCTGAGTTTAGTTTTGCGCTTACACGCCTTGCAGCTATGGCAGTGATTGAGATCTTATTTTTTCTGCTGGCAGGAAGCAAGGCCGACTCACATAATTATATTGACGTACATGAACAATCCATGGCTGATGATAAAATTTAGAAAAAGGGTGATTCGTTGACTTCATGGTTAGAATTAGAAGGCAAGACTGCCATTATAACTGGCGGAGCTTCTGGAATTGGTAAAGCTATAGCTCAAGCTTATTTAGACAATGGTGTTAATACTGTTGTGTGTGATATAAACAAAAATAAACCTGAATTTGATATAAAGAAAAATAGCGGTCAATTTATCTATTTTACTATGGATATTACAAATAAAAAAAGCGTAGAGGAGATGGTTTTTTCAACAAAAAAAATATTTGGCTCCATTGATATTTTAGTCAATAATGCAGGTATTAATATTCCTGGATTATTAATTGATTATCATTCAGGAAAAAATTCTTCCATATACGAAATTACCGAAAATATATTTGATAAGATTGTTAATATAAATTTAAAAGGACTTTTTTTCTGTTCGCAAATAGTCGGACGAGAGTTTGTCAAAAACAGAAAAGGAACAATTATTAATCTTTCATCTGAAAGCGGACTGGAAGGCTCAGAAGGTCAAAGTGTCTATGCTGCAACTAAAAATGCTGTAAATTCTCTTACACGTTCATGGGCAAAGGAGTTGGGGCATATAGGAATTCGGGTAGCTGCTGTTGCTCCGGGTATTTTAGAGGCTACTGGTCTTAGAACATTGGAATACGAAACTGCCCTGGCATATACCCGTGGCATCACAGTTGCACAGTTACGTGATGGATATAACCGAGCATCAACAACTCCCATGGGCAGATGCGGTCGATTAGATGAAGTGGCTGATTTGGTATGTTATTTGAGCAGTGAACGGGCAAGTTATATTCACGGGGTTACTTATAATATTGCTGGAGGAAAGACACGCGGCTGAATCAATCAAGGAATTTGACTAATATTTTATTCGGAAATAAAGGATTTGTTAAAACTTATTGTATTGACTGGCAGATGTTGAAATAAGTAAAATATAACTTATTTCAACATTATTTTTTTATGTCCGGTATGAATTGCCAAATGTTATAAAAACAATTATAATTTATAATAATAAGCATAAAATAGATTAGCGGTGTTGTCTGTTGGACGATACCGATTGAGTTAATGTTAATGTAATGAGAAGCAGGGTGTATAACATGATGAAAATAGAATCACTCAACACCAAGCAACAGCAGCTTTTTCATAGCACCGGGAATAGCCGTGACGTCCAAGTAAAAGGGCAGGTAAATGATTTTTCTGCGGAACTTGACCAGAATCAGCAGGATTTATCAATGGAACAGCTCAAAAAACTTTTGGAACAGGTTTCGGAACAGGGAGCCAAGCTGACGCAGACCCCAACGTTTGAAGAACTCAGCTCTTATCGTGATCTGGTCAAGCAGTTTATAGGTGAAGCTGTGACACATATGTACTCGAGGCAGTCCCAGGCCGGATGGGACAGGATGGGCAGGCAGAAGGTCTATACTACTGTGCGCAAAATTGACAGTAATCTGGAAGCAATGGCAGAGGAAATACGATTGGGGCAGGCCAGTGCGCTCAGTATAGCTTCAAAACATGATGCTATACGCGGGATGCTTGTTGACCTTTATATGTAGATTTATGATAGTTCATTGGCAGGATATAAAAGGGCATAGTCAGATAGCGGACAGTCTCAAAATAATGGTTGCTGAGGACAGACTGCCCCATGCCATGTTATTTTCCGGCATGGCTGGAGTGGGAAAGTTTCTCATGGGGATGGCTTTTGCTTCGGCATTGCTGTGCGAAAAAAAAGATGGTCCATGCAGACATTGTCCCTCCTGCATGGCTTTACAAAATAATGTGCATCCTGATTTTTTTGTTTTGGAGCCTGAAGGCAAAACAGTACAGATGATAAAAATTGAGCAAATCCGCCAATTGCAGAAAGAAATTTCTCTGTCCGCCTATTTGGCGGATAAACGCGTAGTTTTGATCAGAAATGCGGATAGAATGAACGAGAATGCTGCTAACTGTCTTCTAAAAACATTAGAAGAACCTGTGGGCAATATTTTCTTTATATTAATTGCTGATAATGAGAAAAAGATATTACCTACTGTTTTGTCACGCTGTATGAAAATATATTTTTCCCCGTTATCTGATACATTGATCAGTGATATAATGGCTGATCAGAATATAAAACGGGACAAGAGCGAGGCATTGGCAAAGCTGGCCGGGGGAAGTGCGGAACAGGCATTGGCCCTCTATGAAAATGGCGGCATGGAAAATCGTTTGGCAGCATTTGATTTTCTTAAAACAATTTTTTCCTTTACTGATGAAGACATCTGGACACTCGCAGACAAGCTGGCAGCATCAGGCAGAGAAAAGTTTGGAGAATGGCTGTTATATCTTCAATTGTTCTGGCGTGATATGGCAGCTCTTGACGGCGATGCAGAATGTATGAAGCTGTATAATAATGATATGAAGGCAGAGCTTATGCAGGTAAAGGCAGATTGGGGTATAACAGCTGTGTTTGCTGCATGCAAATATGTCCAGGAAATGCAGCGTAGATTATTGACCAATGCAGATGTGAGACTTATTGCGGAAAAATTTATTATAGATTTACGTTATTTGAAATGAGGAGTTTATTTAGTGCAAACAGTAGTTGGCATTCGCTTCAAAAAAGCGGGTAAAATATATTATTTCGCTCCGGGAGGCAATCAGTTGATTGCGGATGATGGTGTGATCGTTGAAACGGCCCGCGGGGTTGAATATGGAACATTAGTAATTCCGGCGCGGGATGTTCCGGAAAGTGAGATAGTTCAGCCGTTGAAAACTATTTTGCGTAAAGCCACAAAGGAAGATCTGGAAAAAGTAAAGGAAAACAGAGAAAAAGAAAAAGAAGCATTCGTTTTATGTGAAGAAAAGATAAAAATACATGAACTGCCTATGAAGCTTATAGGTGTGGAATATACATTTGATGTCAATAAAATTATTTTTTACTTTACGGCTGACGGGCGTGTCGATTTCAGGGAACTGGTTAAAGATCTGGCCGCTATTTTTCATACGCGCATTGAGCTTCGTCAGATCGGCGTACGGGATGAAGCAAAAATCACGGGAGGTATCGGGTATTGTGGCAGACCTCTATGCTGCGCGACTTTTCTCGGCGATTTTGAACCGGTTTCTATACGTATGGCCAAAGATCAAAATTTGTCATTGAACCCCACTAAAATATCAGGAATTTGCGGAAGGCTCATGTGCTGTCTGAAATACGAAAATGATATGTATTGCTGCAAATCAAAATGCTGCAGAAATAATATAATCGCTCCGCCTAAAAGAGGAAGCCGCGTAGTGTCTGTTGACGGAGAAGGAAAAGTAATTTCCGTCAACGAACAAAAACGCGTGGCTACTATTTTGCTTGATAACAAACGCACCATTGTTGCTTCGTGGGATGATGTTATTGAAAAAGATGAAGAAGATACATGAAACTGAATCCTTTTGAGCGAATTGATGATTTATTAACAGACGGATTGAAAATAATCCAAAATAAAAAAGAATTTTGTTTTTCGTTGGATGCTGTGCTGCTGGCTCATTTTGTCCATGTGAGGAGAAATGACAGCGGTCTGGATCTGGGTACAGGTACGGGAGTCATTCCTCTGCTGCTGGCAAAACATGTACGGGAAATGCATGCTATAGAAATCAATGCTGTTACAGCTGATCTTGCCAGACGCAATGCAGAAATGAATGGTTTGGCGAAAAAGATCGTGGTGAGGCAGGCGGATTATCGGCATCTGCATGAATTTTATCCGGCGCAGTCTGCGGATTTTGTGGTGGCAAATCCACCCTATAGGCCTATTGCACATGGTGACGTGAATAAAATAGACGGAGTGGCGATGGCCCGACACGAAATAACCGCATCACTTGAAGATGTTGTTATGGCTGCACGATATGCTTTGAAATTTCATGGCAGATTTGCTATGGTGCATCTGCCGGAACGCCTTGCAGAGATAATGGTCGAAATGGATAAGAATAGTATTATTCCCAAAAAACTGCGTTTTGTTCAGCCTAAGAGAGAGAAGAAGCCTAATATGGTGCTTATTGAAGGTATAGCCGGCGGGGCTAAAGGGGGATTGAAAGTAGATACTCCTTTGGTCGTGCATAATGACGACGGCAGCTATAAAGATGAATTGCTGCGCTATTATTATCCTGATGCTGCAGGCGGCACACACTGGCAGAAATCGGATAATGCATCAAATTAAAAAGCTGAAAACCACTCGATTACCGAGTGGTTTTTATTATAAGGAGAGTATATGGAGGACAATAAAAAGGGAACATTATACTTAGTGGGGACGCCTATCGGCAATCTGGACGATATGACTTTCAGGGCGGTAAAAATATTAAAAAATGTTGATTTGATAGCTGCCGAAGATACGAGGCATACCCGCAAACTGTTAGCTCATTTTGATATACATGTGCCTTTGACTAGCTATCATGAACATAATAAGGCAATAAAAGGACCGGAACTTATAGAAAAACTTCTCGCAGGCAGCGATATGGCTGTGGTCAGTGATGCGGGGCTGCCCGGCATTGCAGATCCGGGGAGTGATTTGGTTGTACTTGCACTAAAAAAAGAAATAATTGTCTCGCCGATTCCGGGAGCAAATGCGGGATTGTCGGCACTTATTTCTTCAGGGATCAGTACTGTCCAATTTTCTTTTATCGGTTTTCTGCCAAAAAAAACTTCCAGGCGCCGAGTGCTTTTGGAAGAGGTGAGGGAACGAAAAGATACGCTGATTTTTTATGAAACTCCGCATCGTTTGATGTCTATTCTGCGGGAAATGGCAGAAGTTTTAGGCAGCAAAAGAAAAATTGCGATCGGACGTGAACTTACAAAAAAGTTTGAGCAGTTTATCCGAGGCACTTTGGAAGAAATAAACGAATATTTTTTGTCTGTTGAACCGCGCGGAGAATTTGTTTTGATCGTGGAGGGAGCAGGTGAATCGGAAAGCCTGCTTATAAATGATATTCCTCCTGCCGAATATGTTGCGGTGCTGATAAATAAAGGCTTGACAAAAAAAGCGGCGATAAAAAAAACGGCCGATGATCTCCATTTGAACCGCAGAGATGTTTATAGTGCTGTGGTAAAAGCCGGAGAAGCATGAAGCTTTGGCAGAGGTGGTATTTTCTTTTAATATAAAGTATAATTTAAATTCAGCTGAATTTTTAATAATATACTAAAACAATATGGAGGTAATTTCTTTGGAAAAAAAATCATTTTACATAACGACACCTATTTATTATCCCAGTGCAAAACTGCATATTGGCCATGCATACTGTACGACTATTGCAGATTCTATTGCCCGTTATAAAAGGCTTAGCGGTTTTGATGTTTTTTTTCTCACAGGGTCAGATGAGCATGGACAGAAAATACAGCAGAAAGCTGAAGAAGCCGGAGTGGAGCCGATAGAATATGTAAATAAAATCGTTGCAGATTTTCAAGATCTCTGGCGGCATTTGAATATATCAAATGATGATTTTATCCGGACAACTGAGGAACGTCATCATAAGGTCGTTCAGGAAATATTTAAACGCATTTATGAAAAGGGAGATATTTATAAAGGAGAATATAAGGGCCTTTATTGTACACCGTGTGAATCCTTTTGGCTGGAGCGCCAGCTGGTGGACGGAAAATGTCCTGATTGCGGACGCCCTGTTAAGGAAGTCAGCGAGGAAGCCTATTTCTTTAAAATATCAAAATACGCAGATCGTTTATTGAAGTATATAGAAGATAATCCAGATTTTATTCAGCCCATATCACGACGTAATGAAATGATCAATTTTATAAAACAAGGATTGGAAGATCTTTGTATTTCACGTACTTCTTTCAGCTGGGGTATCCCTGTGCCGATCGATAATAAGCATGTTATATATGTTTGGTTTGATGCGTTGTCCAACTATCTGACGCCGATCGGTTTCCTGGATGATAAAGAAAAATTCGATAAGTTTTGGCCGGCAGACCTGCATCTTGTCGGGAAAGAAATCGTGCGGTTTCATACAATAATATGGCCGATCATTTTGATGGCTCTTGACCTGCCTCTGCCGAAGAAGGTTTATGGACACGGCTGGCTTATTGTCGACGGAGATAAGATGAGCAAGTCTAAAGGAAATGTGGTTGATCCGGTAGGCTTGATTGAAGAGTTTGGGGCGGATGCCATAAGATATTTTCTGCTGCGGGAAATAAATTTGGGACAGGACGGTAATTTTTCGCGTGATGCTCTCATAGGGCGCATCAACTCGGATTTGGCCAATGATTTGGGCAATCTGCTGCATCGTACACTGAATATGATCGGTAAATTCAACGATGGAGTTATAGCTGCACCGGCACCAATACGCCCGGTGGATGAAAATTTGATCCAAGAAGCAAAATCTACTGTTACCGAGTATAAACAACTTATGGACAACATGCATTTGTCGGATGCTATAAAATTAGTATGGTCGTTCATCAGCCGTTCAAATAAATATGTTGATGAAACAATGCCGTGGGCATTGGCAAAAGATCAGAATAAAAAAGCAGAGCTCAATAGAGTACTGTATGATTTGGCGGAAAGTCTGCGAATTTCTGCTATCCTTATTTTTCCTTTTATGCCTGATACAGCCGAAAAAATATGGGAACAGCTTAACATGCAGAAAAAGGTCGCTGATAGTGCTATTTCTGATACAGATTGGGGTAAATTGCAGGAAGGTATGAAAGTAAATAAACCTGAACAGCTTTTCCCCCGTATAGAGATAAATGAAGAAGAAAAAGAAGCTGACACAAAAAAAGAAAATAAAAAAAATGTAACTGTGCAAAATGAAGATCAAGATGGTGAGGGAATGATCACCATAGACGATTTTTCAAAAGTGGAATTGCGAGTAGCAGAGGTGATTGAAGCAAAGCCGGTGCCCAAAACAGAAAAACTGCTGCAGCTTACAGTTGAACTTGAGGGAGAGAAAAGAACCATTGTTTCAGGTATCGCTAAGTTTTATACACCAGAGGATCTTGTCGGCAGGCATGTTGTTCTGGTGGCAAATCTCAAACCTGTAAAATTGCGCGGGGTGCTTTCACATGGTATGCTTCTGGCTGCATCAAAGGGCAATGAATTAAAGATTGTTGAAGTCGATATGCCGACAGGAAGCAAGGTAAAATGATGCTAGCCGATACACATGCACATCTTGATGATGAGCAATACAACGGCGACAGAGATGACGTTGTCAAACGCGCCGTTGATGAACAAATTGAAATAATAATAAATATGGGCGCTGATATGGCATCATCCCATAAAGCTGTATTTCTGGCGGCTGCGTATGAAATTGTTTATGCGGCAGTCGGCATACATCCCGAAGAAGCTGATACAGTACTGAAGAATGATGATTATATATTAGCGGAACTGGCTGATAAGAATAAAAAAGTATTGGCAATTGGTGAGATCGGTCTCGATTATCACTTCCGCACGGATAATAAAGACAGACAAAAAAATATTTTTGTGAGGCAGCTGGATTTGGCGCGGCAGCTGGGACTGCCGGTCAGTATACACGACAGGGATGCACACGGTGACCTGATGGATATACTGAAAAAGGAAGGCCGTGGTATAAGCGGCGTTATTCATTGTTATTCAGGCAGCGGTGAAATGGCAAAAGAACTTTTGAAAATGGGCTGGTATCTGGGTGTTGACGGCCCGTTGACCTTTAAGAATGCAGCCAAATTGCCAGAAATAATAAAAACTGTACCGCTGGAAAGATTGCTTCTGGAAACTGATTCACCTTATTTGGCGCCTGTTCCTAAAAGAGGAAAGCGGAATGAACCTTCATATGTGAAATATACAGCTCAAAAGGTGGCAGAGCTTAGAAATGAAGAGTTTTCTCATATTGCACAAATAACAACGGCAAATGCAAAAACATTGTTTTTAGAACGATAAAACACCACATTATTGTCTTAGTTGCGCTTATAATGCGCACATTAGCGTTTTATATTAAAAAAAAGAGATAAATGTTCACAAACAATGCTGTATTTTACAAAAAAACCTCCTTGTTTGACATAATTGTAAATATTATGTTATAATCCCAAAAAAGGAGGTAACTAATGACTGTAAAAGAAATTTTTTCACATCATACCAAATTCGCCAGAATAGCAGCATGTCTGACATTGGTTGTAATAATGTCGGTTGTGGCCGGATTTTCTAAGATAAATAAAAATATTCGCATCGTTGCTGACGGACAAACAACTGTGGTCAATACCATGAATGACAATCCTGCCAGTATAATATCTCAGGCGGGCATAAAGCTTGATCCGGCTGATGAATATTCGCTGTCAACGAAGAATATTAATGATGGCACAACAATAACAATTCAACGCGCTGTTCCGGTGATTATAAAAGTTGATGATAATACCCGTAAAATGAAAACGACTGCCATTGATGTACAGGCATTGCTGAAAAATATGGGGTATAATTTATTGGACTTTTATACTTTGCCAAATGAAAATGCGGCAATAACACCCAATATGCTTATCCGACTTGAACCATTGACAAATAAAATAGTTTTCAGGGATGAAGACGAACCCTTCAATACCGTATATCAGGATGATAGTACACTTCCTGTGGGAACTGTGAAAGTCATTCAAAAAGGTGATTCAGGGATTGATCGGTTTATGGTTAAGGAATATTACAACGGTGGAAAAAAGGTAGATGAACAAATTTTACAGAAGTCGGTTATAAAGCAATCTGTTCCTGAAGTAGTAGCCAAGGGGACATATTCTCCTGCAGATGCAGCAAGTAATGGACAGATACCGCCATATGTGGCAATGATACACGTTCAGGCCAGTGCATATCTGCCGACCGACGGCAGCGGCAGCGGTTACACAGCCACGGGGATGCCGGCACGACGTGGTGTGGTAGCGGTGGATCCCAATGTTATACCGCTGGGGACCAGATTATACATTCCGGGATACGGAGAAGCAGTCGCTGCCGATACGGGTGGATTTTCTGGAAACATGATTGATATTTGCATGGAATCATACACGGAAGCTATAAACTGGGGACGACGAAATATAAATGTATATATATTGCCAAATTGAGTAAAGGGCTGTGCCGCTGGCACGGCTTTTCTTTTTATTTTCATTTAATAATTGCTTTTTTTAGGATATTATCGGAAAATATATTATAATCTAATAGACAGGAGAGAATAATGATAAAAGAAGTATTGATAGTCGAAGGTAAGATGGATGTTGTCGCTGTAAATAAAGCTGTAGAAGCGGATTGTATCATTACGGGCGGTTTTGGCCTTAATAGAGGAACTGTCGATAATATTCGCCACGCATATAAAAAACGGGGGATAATTATTTTGACAGATCCTGATTCGGCGGGAGAGCGGATAAGAAAGTGGCTGACCAGAAGATTTCCAAAAGCAAAGCATGCGTTTATACCGGTTGAAGAGGCATCGGCCCATAATGATATCGGTGTGGAACAGGCTTCACCGGAATCCATAAGAAATGCTTTGAAAAAGGTGCGTACGGAAAGCGTTAAGACAGAAGCTCTTTTTACGGCAGCGGATTTGTTGCAGAATGGGTTAAGCGGCGGCAAAAATTCTTCGATGAAAAGAGCGGAAGTCGGAGCGGTGTTGGGCTTGGGATATGCCAACGCAAAAATATTTTTGCAGAGGCTTAATACATATGGTGTAACGAGAAAAGAATTTATGGATACAATTACAGATATCAGTAAAAAAATAGAAAATAATGAGGTGGATTGATGGAACAACCGATAATCGCGAAGCGGGAAGTTACGCAATATATCTTAAAAAGATTTGGGCTGCATATGAATAAAAGATTGGGACAAAATTTTTTAATAGATCCGGCAGTTGTCAGCGGGATCGTCGATGCAGCTGAAATAAATTCTGATGATGTAGTTCTTGAAATAGGGCCTGGAATAGGTACCTTAACACAAGGCCTTCTCGAAGCAGGTGCGGAAGTTTTTGCCGTAGAACTTGATAAAAGGCTTCCTACTATTTTAGAACATACATTGGAAGGCTATGAAAATTTTCATGTTATAAATGCGGATATTTTGAAGACGGATATAAGAACGCTTACCGGCGGAAGATCATTTAAAGTGGCGGCAAATTTGCCGTATTATATAACTACACCCATAATTATGTATCTGCTGGAGGAACAGCTGCCGATAACAAAACTTGTGACTATGGTGCAGAAGGAAGTCGCGGAACGTATGACGGCAGCCCCGGGAAGCAAAATTTACGGAGCACTGTCTGTAGCAGTGCAGTATTATAGCTGTGCGCATATTTGCTTTGATGTAGATCCGCAGTCCTTTATGCCAAAGCCGGAAGTGGAATCTTCTGTTATATTGTGTGATGTTTATCAAGAACGTCCTGTCAGACCGGTGGATGAAAAAATGTTTTTTCGCGTGGTAAAGGCTGCTTTTGGGCAAAGAAGAAAAACACTGAGTAATTCTCTTGGCAATCTCGGTGTGACGAAGGAATTGATACGGGAAATCTTATTGGAATCAGAAATTGATGATAAAAGACGGGGTGAAACTTTGTCTTTGCAGGAATTTGCAGCTATTGCGGATAATTTCAGCAAGAGGTAATAAGGGAAGCGGGTGCTATAAAATGAGATTTGTTTCGTGGAACGTCAATGGACTCAGAGCATGTGTCAATAAGGGATTTATTGAATCATTCAAAAAATTGGATGCTGATTTTTTTTGTCTGCAGGAAACAAAAATGCAGCCAGAACAATTATCTTTGCAGCTTGAAGGCTATGAGCAGTACTGGAACAGTGCCCAGAAAAAAGGATATTCAGGAACCGCTGTATTCAGCAGGGTGAAGCCGTTGAATGTTTATTATGGTATCAATATGGAAAAGCATGATCAGGAAGGAAGAGTAATAACTCTCGAAATGCAGGAGTTTTATCTGGTAACGGTATATACACCAAATTCTAAAAATGAATTGGCCCGGTTGCCTTATCGTATGGAATGGGAGGATGATTTCCGCAGCTATCTGCTGGCCTTGAATAAAAAGAAACCTGTCGTAGTCTGCGGAGATTTGAATGTTGCCCATAATGATATCGATTTGAAAAATCCGGGGACAAATCATAAAAATGCCGGTTTTACAGATGAAGAGCGAGAAAAATTCAGCAAACTTTTAGAAACAGGTTTTATTGACACCTTTAGGTATTTGTATCCTGATAAAAAAGATATTTACAGCTGGTGGTCATATATGCGAAAGTCCCGTGATCGTAATGCCGGATGGCGTATAGATTATTTTCTCATATCTGATTTCTTAAAAAATAATCTGAAAGAAGCATATATATATGACGATATACTGGGGAGCGATCATTGCCCGGTCGGTTTAGAATTGAAAAAAATGTCTTGACAGGACATCATATTAATAATATAATATTACATGTTTCACAAGACAATAGCTGTGCCGTTGTGGCGGAATTGGCAGACGCAGCAGACTCAAAATCTGCCGCCTTTACGGGTGTGTGGGTTCAACTCCCACCAACGGCACCATAGAAATTTTTTACCCTTTCCTTTAAGGAAAGGGTTTTTATTTTGCTTAAGGAAGAATAAACAGCAGTATGCAAACAAATGTTTTTCCTGTAAGAAAAATCAATCCTATACTTGCAATAAATAATTATCTATGCTATGATAATAACACTTTCAGTTGTATATGTGTAAAAATGAAGAACGGGAAAAGTAAGCAGTAATTGTTATTACAGAGAGTCATGGCTGCTGGGATCATGGCATAGGGATTGTTGCTGAAGTTCACCCGGGAGTTGCTCGCTGAAATTTTATGTAGGCGATGCCGGAGCCCAGCCGTTATATGATGGGGGAGTATCGGTCGTCAGCAGGCCCGTACTTGACATGAGATAGCTTTTAGCTAAATTAAGGTGGTAACGTGAGTAGTCCTCGCCCTTTACGGGTGGGGGCTTTTTTGTTTTTAGGAGGTGTTGGCAGAATAATGTCTGTATTGGGGTTTTTAGGACCGAATGGTACACATAGTGAAGAGGCCGCGATATATATGAATACTTTATTGGGCAATAACTGGGTATTGAAGCCTTATCGCAGTATATATGAGGCAATAGCTGCTGCCGATGAAGGAGAAGCAGATTGCTGCTTTGTCCCTGTGGAGAATTCAATAGAAGGTTCTGTGCGGATAACACTTGATACTTTGGCACATGATGTAGATTTGAAGATAAATATGGAACTTGTTTGGGCCGTTCACAATCAATTGCTGGTAAAGGACAGTCGGGAAAAAATAACTAAATTGATTTCTCATCCTCAGGCTTTGGCGCAATGCCGCAAATACATAAAAATGAATTATTCTGCGGCGGAACTGGTGGAAGTTTCCAGTACAGCACATGCGGCGGAGGTTGTGGCAGCGGGAATGAAAAATGCCGCGGCGATAGCGTCAAAAAGATCTGCCGACATATATAATTTGACTGTATTGGATAAGGACATACAGGATAATTGTGATAACGTTACGCGTTTCATTCTTTTGAGCAAAACAACAAGCAACATCAATAAAACCGATCCGGAAAAAACGATGCTCATATGTCAGATGGACGGCTCAAAAGCAGGAAGTTTGTGCGATGTTTTGGCAGAATTTGCCAAATATAACATAAACATGACTCATATAGAATCAAGACCGACTAGAATGCAGCTGGGCAGATATATGTTCTTTTTTGAAGTGGAAGTGCCGCTTGATGGCAGGGAAAGATTGATAAAAGCTATTGCGGCTGTAAAAAAGAAATGTTTTTGGCTTAAAGATATGGGCCTGTTTCCGGTAATAAAAGCAGAAAATAAAAAATGGAGGTAAATTATATGATAGTAATTATGAATCCTGATGCAACTGATACAGAAGTACAAAATGTGGTAAAGGCAATTGAGCATGTGGGCCTTAAAGCTAAGATTATGGAAGGCTCCGCACAAAAAATAGTAGGATTGATAGGGGATAAAAGGAATATAGATTCATCCTCACTGGAAGCATTGCCAGGTGTAGATCATACAGTAGCCATTTCAAAAAGCTATAAGCTGGCCAGCAGAGAATTTCATCCTCAATCCAGTATTGTAAATGTGGATGGTGTAAAAATTGGCGATGGAAATATTGTTATAATGGCCGGACCTTGTGCCGTAGAATCATTGGAGCAGCTGTTGGAATCAGCAAAAATTGTTAAGGCAGGCGGTGCACAATTTCTGCGGGGCGGAGCATATAAACCGCGCACATCACCGTATTCTTTCCAGGGGTTGAAAGATGAGGGCCTGAAGTATTTGGCAGAAGCACGCAGTCAAACAGGATTGAAAGTAGTTACTGAGGTTACTGAAGTAGAAGCGGTAGAAACAGTGTCACGTTATGCGGATATGCTGCAGGTGGGAGCCAGGAACATGCAGAATTTCCGGCTGCTTAAAGAAGTGGGTCAAGCTAAAAAACCTGTATTGCTTAAAAGAGGACTGGCAGCCACACTGGAAGAATGGCTCAATGCGGCCGAGTATATTATGAAAGAGGGAAATAACGACGTTGTTTTGTGTGAACGTGGTATACGCACATATGAAACATATACTCGGAATACTTTGGATATGAGTGCAGTAGCTGCGGTAAAACATTTAAGTCATCTGCCGATAATTGTAGATCCAAGCCACGGAACGGGGAAATGGAGAATGGTCAGACCGATGGCTTTCGCAGCGACAGCCGCCGGAGCTGACGGATTAATGATGGAAGTTCATCCTGATCCCTCCAAAGCCTTGTCTGACGGACAGCAGTCTCTCACACCGGAAAATTATATGGAAGTAAGCAGCGGGGTTCATAAAATTTC
>NZ_WIQM01000016.1:0-462500 GCF_015732185.1 Pectinatus haikarae | reverse complement strand
AGACGAAACATATGAACTTAAGCTAAAAGGTGACATTTTAAGAGTGATCTTAGAATGTAACGGCAAAGCTGCAAGAAACATCATAATGCAAGGAAGGGCAAAGCTGAATGAAGAAAGTGTATTAATATACGCTGATGAGTGAAGCAAAGCACTGACGAAGCAAAATGGTATTAACGGCAGGTTTGACGAAGTTAAGCGAATAAGGGCATACGGTGGATGCCTTGGCGCCAGGAGCCGACGAAGGACGCGGTAAGCTGCGAAAAGGTACGGGGAAGAGCAAGCATCTAGTGATCCGTACATATCCGAATGGGGCAACCCGTCAGAAGAAGTTCTGACATCCGAAAGGAAGGTAAACCCGGGGAACTGAAACATCTAAGTACCCGGAGGAAGAGAAATCAAACGAGATACCCAAAGTAGCGGCGAGCGAAATGGGCAGATGCCCAAACCGTAACACTTCGGTGATACGGGGTTGAGGACCGGCAGAAATTAAGGAACGTTTAGCCGAATGACTTGGAAAGGTCAGGCATAGGAGGTAAAACCCCCGTAGGCGAAAAGCGGAACTTAAGGGCCGGGATCCAGAGTATCGCGGGGCACGAGAAACCTTGCGAGAAGCTGGGGGGACCACCCTCCAAGGCAAAACACTAACTGGCGACCGATAGCGCATAGTACCGTGAGGGAAAGGTGAAAAGAACCCCGGAAGGGGAGTGAAATAGAACCTGAAACCGTATGTCTACAAGCAGTCGAAGCTCCGTAAGAGAGCGACGGCGTGCCTATTGAAGAATGAACCGGCGAGTTACATTATATTGCGAGGTTAAGTGGAAGACACGGAGCCGAAGCGAAAGCGAGTCTTAATAGGGCGTTAAGTAATATGGTGTAGACCCGAAACCGCAGTGATCTATGCATGTCCAGGTTGAAGCGCAGGTAAAAATGCGTGGAGGACCGAACCCGTGAGTGTTGAAAAACTTTGGGATGAGGTGTGCATAGGGGTGAAATGCCAATCGAACGCGGAGATAGCTGGTACTCCCCGAAATAGCTTTAGGGCTAGCCTCAAGGGAAGATTACAGACGGTAGAGCACTGATCAGGCAAGGGGGCGTAAAGCCTACCGACCCTAGTCAAACTACGAATGGCTGTAATAAAATACTTGGGAGTCAGACTGCGAGTGATAAGACCCGTAGTCGAAAGGGAAACAGCCCAGATCACCGGCTAAGGTCCCAAATGCTGTGCTAAGTGGAAAAGGATGTAGGACTTCATAAACAACCAGGATGTTGGCTCAGAAGCAGCCACCATTAAAAGAGTGCGTAATAGCTCACTGGTCGAGAGGCTCTGCGCCGAAGATGACCGGGGCTCAAGCACAGAACCGAAGCCGTGGCAGGATATAGAAATATATACTGGGTAGGGGAGCATACTGTATGCGACTGAAGATGTACCGTAAGGAGCATTGGAGCGTACAGCAGAGAGAATGCCGGTATGAGTAACGAAAAGAACAGTGAGAATCTGTTCCACCGAAAGCCTAAGGATTCCTGGGCAACGCTCGTCGTCCCAGGGTAAGTCGGGACCTAAGCCGAGGCACAAAGCATAGGCGATGGACAACAGGCAAAAATTCCTGTACCACTTCGGATCGATTGAACGAAGGAGTGACACAGAAAGCAGTTTGAGCGCGCGAATGGAAGAGCGCGTCGAAGCCGGTAGGCTGCATGGCAGGCAAATCCGCCATGTGAGAAGGCTGAGAAGTGATAGATAGGTGAATCTACGGAGGAACCGAATTCAAACGAGCTACGCTGTCGAGAAAAGCTTCTAGTGAGAGAAGAAGTGCCCGTACCAAAACCGACACAGGTAGGCGCGGAGAGAATCCTAAGGTGCGCGGGACAACCCTCGTTAAGGAACTCGGCAAAATATATCCGTAACTTCGGGAAAAGGATAGCCGCAGACGGTGAAACCCGAACGGGTGGAGCTGAAGGCGGTGGCACAAGAGAGGCCCAAGCGACTGTTTAGCACAAACACAGGTGCCTGCGAAAGAGAAATCTGACGTATAGGTGCTGACACCTGCCCGGTGCCGGAAGGTTAAGAAGAGGAGTCAGGAGCAATCCGAAGCCCCGAATTGAAGCCCCGGTAAACGGCGGCCGTAACTATAACGGTCCTAAGGTAGCGAAATTCCTTGTCGGGTAAGTTCCGACCCGCACGAAAGGTGTAACGACTTGGGCACTGTCTCAACGAGGGACCCGGTGAAATTGAAATACCTGTGAAGATGCAGGTTACCCGCGACTGGACAGAAAGACCCCATGGAGCTTTACTGTAACCTGGCATTGATATTCGGTAAATAACGTACAGGATAGGTGGGAGACTTAGATACATTGGCGCAAGTCAGTGAGGAGTCATTGTTGGGATACCACCCTTTATTTAACGGGCATCTAACTGAAAGAGTAACGATCTTCAAGACAGTACCAGGCGGGCAGTTTGACTGGGGCGGTCGCCTCCGAAAGAGTAACGGAGGCGCCCAAAGGTTCCCTCAGCGCGGCCAGAAATCGCGCAAAGAGTGCAAAGGCAGAAGGGAGCTTGACTGCGAGACCAACAAGTCGAGCAGGTGCGAAAGCAGGGCTTAGTGATCCGGTGGTACCGCGTGGAAGGGCCATCGCTCAACGGATAAAAGCTACCCTGGGGATAACAGGCTAATCTCTCCCAAGAGTCCATATCGACGGGGAGGTTTGGCACCTCGATGTCGGCTCATCACATCCTGGGGCTGAAGCAGGTCCCAAGGGTTGGGCTGTTCGCCCATTAAAGTGGTACGTGAGCTGGGTTCAGAACGTCGTGAGACAGTTCGGTCCATATCCATCGCGGGCGAAAGAAACTTGAAGGGGGCTGCTCCTAGTACGAGAGGACCGGAGTGGACGAACCAATGGTGTACCAATTATCCCGCCAGGGGTACAGTTGGGTAGCTACGTTCGGAAAGGATAAACGCTGAAAGCATCTAAGCGTGAAACCTGCCTTAAGATGAGGTTTCCCAGAGCCGTAAGGCTTGGAAGGCACCTTGAAGATGACGAGGTAGATAGGCCGGGAGTAGAAGTATGGTGACATACGAAGCGGACTGGTACTAATAAGCCGAGAGCTTAACTTAATTTCATCTATAAATGTTTGGTCCTGATTTCTTCTGTGAAGTTTTGAGTGTGCAAGATCACTCATGAAAGTATATAGGTAAAGGGAAAGCAGCAGATTAGTTCCTGGTTTACTTTATATATGAGCACTAAGGTGCAGAAAAGAACGTTTGAGGAAACGCGGCGTTCGTAAACTCACTTTGCGTGCTGATTATCTCAATGCTAAAGCATTAAGATAATTTTAGAGGAAACGCGCGTTCACTAGCGTTCACTCTGCGTACTTTATTTCTAAGTGCTGAAGCACTAAGAAGGGCAAGGAAACGCGTCGTTCGCGATGCTCACTTTGCGTACTTCATCTCTAGACTGCTAAAGCAGTAAGATCTGAAGCATCTGGTGGCGATACCTGGATGGATCCACCTGTTCCCATTCCGAACACAGTAGTTAAGCATCCACAGGCCGAAGGTACTTGGGGGGCAGCCCCCTGGGAGATTAGGTTGCTGCCGGTTCAGTTTATATCAGGTTGTCATTTTGATAACCTGATATTGCTTTTTCTATTAATATGGTGGCTATGGTGAAGCGGTCAACACGGCGGATTGTGGCTCCGTTATTGCGTGGGTTCGATCCCCACTAGTCACCCCATAGGGGTATAGCTCAATTGGTAGAGTAGTGGTCTCCAAAACCATTGGTTGAGGGTTCAAGTCCTTCTGCCCCTGCCATAGAATGTGCAGCCAGATTTTCAATAGAGAATCTGGTTTTTTGTATATATTTTTATATAATAACGCAGACAATATACTGGCTATTATATTAGTAAAACAATTTAAGGAAATACAGCATAACTTTTAGAGCAGGGCAAATGCCCTGCTCTTTTTGTATAAAAATTCTTAAGAAAAAGTATATCCGATCAACATAATTCAACAAAATATTTATGAAAACTGTTATCTGCGGTCAGTTCAGGGTGAAAAGAAGTGGCCAGCATATTTTTTTGTTTCGCTGCTATAATATGTCCGCGTGTTTCTGCCAGGATTTCCACTCCTTTATCTGCCTTGTCGATATATGGTGCACGAATAAATACCATAGGTATTTCATTTGCCGATACATGTTTGACACGCTGCATTGCGGTAAAGCTGTCCAGCTGTCCGCCGTAAGCGTTGCGGCGGACAAGTATGTCCATAGCGTTAAGATAGGTTTTTTTCTGATCACAGATATGTTTAGCTAATAAGATCATACCTGCGCATGTTCCCCACACCGGCATACCAGCATCTATTTTCTTATGTAATGGCTCCATTAGGCCAAATGCTTCCAGCAATTTTCCTATAGCTGTGGATTCACCTCCGGGAATGATAATACCGTCAATTTGATCAAGTTCATCTTCACTTCGTATCTTGCGGCCCGCTGCACCAACTGCTTTTAATTTTTTCAGATGTTCATCGACAGCTCCCTGCATAGCCAAAACACCTATTTTTTTCATTATTACCAACCTCTGTCAGCAAATTTTTCCTTTTCGTCAATTGATTCGATATTAATTCCCACCATAGCCGGTCCAAGGTCTTCGGAAATTTTTGCCAGTCTCTGCGGGTCATTATAGTATGTGACAGCTTCTACAATCGCTCTTGCTCTTTTCATGGGATTTCCTGACTTGAATATACCGGATCCCACAAAAACACCGTCGACCCCAAGCTGCATCATCAATGCTGCATCGGCAGGGGTTGCAATGCCGCCGGCTGCAAAATTTACCACAGGCAGAGAACCATTATCGTGAACGTATTTGATGAGATCGATTGGTGCGCCAAAGTCTTTAGCTATACTCATAAGCTCCATTGGGGAGGCCAGTTTGACACGGCGTATATCATTCAACATAGTACGCATATGTGTTACTGCTTCTACCACATTGCCAGTGCCGGCTTCTCCTTTCGTTCTTATCATTGAAGCCCCTTCACCTATGCGCCGCAGGGCTTCTCCCAAATTTCTTGCCCCGCATACAAAGGGGATTTTAAAAGAAGCTTTATCAATATGATTTGTATTGTCCGCAGGTGTGAGAACTTCAGATTCATCTATATAATCTATTCCCACGGCTTCCAATATCTGCGCTTCAACAAAATGACCTATCCGTGCTTTTGCCATAACTGGTATGGATACAATTTCTTTTATTTCACGGATCATTTTCGGATCGGACATGCGTGCGACACCGCCTTCGCGTCTGATATCAGCAGGGACCCGTTCAAGCGCCATAACAGCAACGGCACCTGCTTCTTCCGCCGTCTGGGCCTGTTCCACGTTGGTGACATCCATGATTACGCCGCCTTTAAGCATTTGAGCAAGATCTTTGTTTAATTGATATCTTGATTCCATAAAATTTTAGCTCCTTATTGACAAATTTTGGAAATTTATTAAAATAGAACTGTACTAGTACAATTGTAAGATGATTTTAATAAATTTTCTTATTTTAACAAATATATGGAGTAAATGCAATATGAAAAAGGAATTCAATGACTTTGTATCGATACAATTAATAAGAAATACAAAAGAAGCATTATATGTTCAATTATATAGTGAACTTTTGAAATTAATTCGTTCAGGAATATTTGCTCCGGGATATAAACTTCCACCTGTGAGAAAATTGGCTGATTATTTATCTATAAATACAGGAACAGTAGTAAATGCATATAAAGAATTGGAAAAAAATGGTTTTATTTTTTCCGCAGCAGGCAGCGGCAGTTATGTTTCTGAGCAGCCTATGGCTGTTCATTCAGCTGTTGACTATGAGTTTGATACAGCTAAAATATATACCCCGGAATTATTGGATCCCAGAGAAAATATATCTTTTATAAATATGCGCAGCATATCGCTGAATCCTGATATTGTATCTGTGGACGAATTAAAAAAAGTTCTTATAAAAATATTGGATCGGGATCAGGGGCGTGCCTTTACCTATCAGGAAAGTCAAGGTTTTTTTCCCTTGCGCCAGTCTATTGCCCAATATTTGCGGAAAAGTAAAATTTTTACAGATGCTCATAATCTGCAAATAATTTCGGGAGCACAACAGGGAATTGATATAGTTTCGCGCACTCTGTTAAATCATGGTGACTATGTGTTCACTGAAACGCCAACTTATCCGGGAGCTATGGCTGCTTTTTTGGCAAGAGGAGCAAAAATAATAGATATACCTCTTGAAGAGGATGGTATTGATCTAAATGTATTGGAATCTCAGCTGCGCCGGTTTCATCCCAAACTTATTTATTTAATGCCGGTGCTGCAAAATCCATCAGGTTGTTCGTATAGTTTGAAAAAACGAAATCAACTTTTATCATTGGCGCGGTATTATAATACTTTTATTTTGGAAGATGATTATATAAGTGAATTATCATATTGTCCGTCACCTTTATTTCCACTTAAATCACTTGATAGGGATGACAGGATTATCTATATAAAAAGTTTTTCTAAAATTTTTATGCCGGGACTGCGGATCGCTTTTTTAAATATGCCGGAATGTTTATCAAAGAAGTTGTTGCAAGTAAAATATATTGCCGATATTTCTACATCCGGTTTTACTCAGAGAATATTCGATCTTTATCTGCGTGAGGGCCTATGGCAAAAACATGTAGGTGATATTAGACGAATATATAGTGCGCAATTTGATTTTGCCTATAATACGGCAAAACAGTATCTGCCGGCCACTGTATCTTGGAGAAATCCACACGGAGGACTTTCTTTTTGGCTAAAACTGCCAGAGGGAGTGACTGCTGATGAATTATGCAGGACAGCGGAAGATAACAAATTATTGTTGACAGATGGTACAGGATTCTATCCGCGTCATATTGACAGGCAGCATATACGGATCAGTTTTGCGTCACTTTCCCTCCAGCAGATAGAAACAGGCATGCGCATATTAGGCGGACTTTTGGGGAAATGATTTGTCGTTCATTATTGAATAATGATTTGTGTTCAGCGTTGTTTCATTTGTATAAGTAGATATATTTTCTCTAAAATATGCTATAATTAGACTTATTGCTTCTCATTTTTATGCGTTGCCGGTTATAAAAATTTACGGCATAATAATTGCTGCGAATTTAAATATAGTTGGCATGAAAAAGATTTTGCTGAATATTTTGAGTGTGGATGCAGTAGTATTATTTTATTTATGATAACTGGGGGGATAATATGTTGTTGCTGCATTTTGAAAATGATAAGTCATTTTCAAAAAGAATTTCTGATATTGCTATGCAAGAAGACTTTTCATATGAACGTACAGATGAGTTTGAACAAGCATCAAGAAGGATAAGTGAGAAAAAATTTGATTTGCTTGTAATTGATCAGGATATTCATCGCATATTGAAAAATGATTTTATAAAAAAACTGACATCTACCGGATTCGTATATCCGCCTGTTATTATAATCACAGCAAAAGATAATCTCAGAATAAAAAAGCAATGTTTTAATATGGGGATCATGGCCTATTTTAAAAAAGACCAATTCAATTCTGCCAGTTTTGTACGTTATTTGCAAACTATAAAAAAAGAACGGGAAAATATAAATCTGATAAAAACGTTCAAAATAGCAGTTATTGATGACAGCCGTTTTTCAATTGAGATAATAAAAACATTTTTCAATACACATGGTATATGCAATGTCGATTATTATCAGAAGCCATCAGAATTTTTAAAACATGCCATGGAATACAATTTTTTTCTGATAGATTTAGTAATGCCTGAATATAATGGTGATGATGTTATTTCGTATATTCGTGAAAAAAACGAGGAAGCTATTATTATTTTGGTTACTGCTTATAATAATGAAAATATTCTGCCTCATTGCCTGAGCGTTGGCGCTAATGACTTTGTATTGAAACCACTTGATTTCAAAATGTTTATGGCCAGGATAAAATCATGTGTCAGTCAATATTATCTCAAAAAGGAATTGCTTTCAAAAAATGAAAAACTTTTTAATTTGGCTACTAAAGATGCTTTGACGGGATTATATAACAGAATATATTTTATCGAAACTTGCCAGAATAAATTAAAAGAAATTAACAGGACAAAGCAGCCTTTATCATTTATCTTATTGGATATAGATCATTTCAAGACAGTAAATGATCGTTATGGTCATCTTAAGGGAGATTTTGTGCTCAAGGAATTGTCATGCGTATTAAATGATAATTTACGCGCCGCAGATATTTTATGCCGATGGGGCGGTGAAGAATTTATTATCCTGCTCATAAACACGGATGTGACTTCGGCAACAAATGTTGCCGAAAAAATACGTGCGATCATAGCAGGGCATTATTTTAAGGAAATAGGTGCTATTACGGCAAGCTTTGGCGTGACGCAGTACCGCGAGAATGATGATGACGAAACAATTTTTAAGAGGACAGATAATTCACTTTATCTTGCCAAGCTTACAGGAAGGAATAAAGTCATAAGCGATGAAGAACTGAAAATAATATATAATGATAAACCGACGACTATCCAATGGGGTCCTTTTTTCAAAAGCGGCAACATCCATATTGACAGGGATCATCATCGGCTTATAAGTGTTTCCAATCAAATTATACATAGCTGTTTTTCCGCTGCTGAATCCAAAAATCCTGCTGATTTGTTTATAACACTTGGCGAGGAGCTTAAGAATCATTTTAAGCGCGAGGCGGAAATCTTGGCCAAGGCGGGTTATCCGTTATATCTCAAGCATAAAGAAAACCATAGCTTATTGCTAAAAAATGCAGATATTGTCTTTAGAAATCTGAAAGACGAAAAAATAACTTTTATTGATGCTGCAAAATATCTTATTCAGGAAATTGCGGTAGGACACATAATTAAAAGTGATTTTAATTATTATTATATATTCGGCAGAAAATAAATCGTTTCAGCAACAAAATTGCCTTAGAGAACAGAGTGAGTGTTCTCTAAGGCAATTTTGTCATTAGATTTATTTTTCCTGGTTTCAGTTGTGGCTGTCGTGATGGTCACATCGTATATCGGCATCGTATTGGAGACTGCCCATAAGATAATCATTGACAGCTTTATCGGTTTTTCCGGTAACTCCACCAAAAAATTGGATCCCATTCTGCTTCAGCAGGTCTTGAGCGCCGCTGCCGATTCCTCCGCAGATAAGAATGTCAATTTCCTTTTCTTTAAGGATGTCGACTATCTTCCCATGCCCGCTGCCGCTGACAGAGATCATTTCTGTATTGATTATGGCATGTTTGCTGACTTTGTAGAATTTAAAAGTTTCCGTTTTTCCAAAATGCTGAAACACTTGTTCTTTTTCATAAGGTACTGCTATGATCATATTGGCAAACCTCCTGCTTATTCATTGACTGGATTTCGCTGTTAATTTGGTATCCTTAATAATATATTGCAAAAAAGCCATGCAGCCTTTCGCTATATCATCATAAGTACAATCAAAATCTCCCGTGTACCAAGGGTCCGCTATCTCACTGACATTGTCTGTAAAAGAAAGCAACAAATGAATTTTTCGTGCTGAATCTTTTTCGATGATCGATTGCAGTTCACGTATGTTCTGCCTATCCATGACTAAAATATAGTCGTATTTCAGATAATCTGCCTGGGTAAATTGTATTGCCCGGTGCACAGTATAGGGAATTTTTTTCTGCCGAAGTTTGGATTTTGTTTCAGGATGCATATCACGGCCGATTTCTTCGCTGCTGGTGGACGCTGAAGTTATCAGAAATTGCCCTTCCTGTTTACGGTGCCGCAACAGATCTTTCATAACAAATTCGGCCATAGGACTTCGGCAGATATTACCGTGGCATAAGAAACATATTTTTACCATGTATTCCTCCATAGAAAAATTATGAATACTTTTCAGGCGCATCAATCAAATTTTTGATCGACGGTATGTCTGGGATCAATCAGTGATTCAGTACCAAGTGTGATGTGACTACAGTATTATTATAACTTATCAGTCAGGTTTTAGCACTTTTTTTAAGGTTTTTTCCGGGTGGTTTTTAGATTATTTTAGAAATGTAACGGCTGCAAGATTTGTCAGTACGGATAAGTATTGAGGCCATATACCAAAGAGCACGGTGGCTGTCATACTGATTAAAATGGCAGTGCGCAAGGAACTGGATATATTGATATTGACGGGATCAAGTATGTCACTGTACATTACTCTGACTACCTTGAGATAATAATAAACGGAAAGCATAGACATTATAAAACCAACAAATGCCAACCATAGATAGCCATGCTCGACAGCTGCCATGAATAAATAAAGTTTACCGGCGAAGCCTGCAGTAGGGGGAATACCAGCCATAGAAAGAAGCGATACAGCCATGACCATAGCCAGAAGGGGGGAACTTTGCGAAAGTCCCGCAAAATCATCATAGTTAGTACCTTTTTTGTAGAATTCAACAACAGTAAGAACAGCAAAGGCACCTGCATTTGCCAAAATGTACAGAAAAGCATAAAACAGAACGCCCTTTATGCCCTGCAGGCTTGCGGCACAAATCCCTACAAGCATATATCCTGCTTGAGCAATGGAGGAATAAGCCAGCATTCTTTTAATATTTTTTTGCCGCATTGCAGCGATGTTGCCGCCGATCATGCAAACAGCTGCAAAAACGGATAAAATCGGCAGAAAATAATCGGCTGCCGGCCAAAAAGCCGCAAAAAGTATACGCATGAAGACGGAGATAGCAGCTGCCTTTGAACCCATGGCTAAAAGAGCGGTAACCGGTGTGGGAGCACCTTCATATGTGTCTGGAGACCACATATGAAAAGGGATGACAGACATTTTGAAAAACATGGCAGAAATTATCATCATCATTCCTGCTATGCTGAGCAACGAAAAAATGTCAGGATTTCCGTTTATTGCAGAGAAAGAAAAACTGTGAGCCGTTCCGTAAATAAGACTTATGCCATAAAGCATAACAGCAGTGGATAATGAGCCTATAATAAGATACTTAATAGCCGCTTCAGAAGATTTTTTATCATTCATACTGAAACCGGTCAAAGCATAAAAGCTTATAGTCATAAGTTCCAGACCGATAAACATAGTCAGAAAGTCATTGGCTGAAGCAAGTATCATCATGCCTGCAAGCGCAAATAAAAGCATGGAATAAAATTCACTTTTGTATTTTATAGACTCTGTGTAGCGTAAAGAAAAAAGAATAGTCAGAATGACAGCCAGTAAAAAAAGCTGTTTGAAAAAGATGGCATAATTATCATAATAGAACATATTCTGGTAAAAATAAGGAGAAGCTGTAATATGATACTGCCAGAACAGGCTTGCAGCCAAGACTGATAGAACCAGTAGGGCTGTATAGCCAAGAGACCGACGAGTTTCTCTAGATGGCAGCAAGAGATCAAATACCGTCAAGAGCAATGCCAAAATCGAAACAGTAATTTCCGGATAAATAACATATAAATTCATTACCATATCCCTCCTAAAGTAAAGAGCAGGGAAGGGGCCGCGTTTAATCTGTCAAGGAATGGTCCTAAGGGTGATATACCGCTGTTTATCGGAGCCAGCAAAAGCTGCGGAAACAGGCCGAATAAAATGAGAACGGCACTCAATAGAAACAGAGGGACTAATTCGGCACCCTTCGCATCATTATAACAATCGAATCTGCTGTCCCGCGGTCCGAATAAGATTTTCTGCAAAACCCGTAGAATATAAATAGAGGTGAATATTATACCCGATACGGCAGCAATTGCCAGAACAGGATATTTGGCAAATAAGCCGACGAAGGTAGTATACTCTGGAATGAACCCGATAAGTCCCGGCAGACCGACAGAAGACATACCTGCCAGCATGAAACCGGTAGCTATTTTTGGCATTTGGTGGGCAAGTCCGTGCAGCTGCTCCGTACTGCGCATATGAGTTTTTTCATATACATAACCGATCATAGCAAAGAATAACGCGCTCATAATACCATGTGCTACCATATTGGCTACAGCTCCGCTTAAACTGATGGTGTTGAGAGCCGCAAAACCTAAAAGCACATATCCCATATGAGATACAGAAGAGTAACCGACTACATATTTAAGATCTTTTTGGACAATCGCTATATATGCCGCATAGATAACATTGGCGAGACCCAGCAATATAATCAGCGGAGCCCAGAATTTTGCGCCCTCCGGTAAAATTAAAAGACCCAGGCGTATAAGTCCGTAACCGCCGATTTTTTTCAAAACACCGGCGTGAATCATTGAGACAGCTGTGGGCGCACCGGCGTAACCGTCTGGAGACCAAGTGTGAAAAGGGAACATTGATAAAAGAGTACCAAAACCGAGCAGCATAAGCAAAAAAACAATTATTTGAAATTGCTGACTTAAGGTTCCGTAAAAATGCGCATTGGCTAAAGCAACAATATCAAATGTGCGCATACCGGGAGGAAATGCCTGAAGATATAAGGCAATTATGCCGACCAGCATAAAGGCGGAACCTATTAAAAGATACATTGTGAGTTTCATGCCGGCGTATTCTTTGCTTACTTTTTTAGTAGAACCCCATACTATCACCATTATATAAATAGGAATAACCACCAGTTCATAAAAAAGCAAAAAGATGAATAGGTCCATGGCAATAAAAGTGCCTGTGACACCGGCTATCAGCAGTAATAGTAAAATAAAGAATTCTTTCGGCCGTTTATTGATATTCCAGGAGCTGAATACAGAGGCCAGACCGATTATGTTCGTTAAAAAAAGCATGGGCAGGGATATGCCGTCTATACCGACAGAATATGAAACGCCAAGATCGCTTATCCAGGGAATTTTTTCTGTGAATTGCAGACCTCCTGCTGAATTGTCATAAGAGATGTACACATAGACCGTCAGCAGAAAACTTATCAGCATTGCCGTGGCAGATATGATTTTTATGGTTTTTTCTGAGGAGGGGGGGACAAAAAACAAAAGAAATATAGCCAGAACAGGCATCAGCAAAATTGTTGACATAAAAGGGAATTCCATTGTTATAAAACGCCTCCTCCGGCAGTAATGCCGCTTATTTTATTAAAATACAGGATACCGCAAAGCAGGAGAATAATTACACCGCATAAAAATGCAGCCGCATATCTTTGTGTCTGGCCTGTCTGTATTTTTCCTAAAAGTGTACTGGAAAACAGGACTAATCCCGAAATAACATTTATTATGCCGCCTATGATATAAATATCGATAAAATACATTACTCTGCCTATTCCATCAATAAAAAAGCGGCATAAGACAGCATAAAATTCATCAATATAATATTTATGAAAACTTATTGTATACAATACGCCCATCCTGGCAGCTATGCAATCGGCAGACCATTTTTTTCTGACATATATATTCCAGGCGAGGATGAAAGCAAGAAGCGGCAAAACGGCGGAGAGTACAGCTATAGATATATCCATATGCTCAGGCTGCGGCGCACCAAAGCGAATCCAATAACCAAAATCATATATATAGCCGCCAAGACCGCTTACCAGTGATAAAACTGCCAGAAGTACCAACGGGATCTGCATAAAGCAGGATATATGATGCAGCCGCATATTGGTTTTTTCGCCGAAAAAGACAACAAATAATAGTCTGGCCATATAAAAAGCCGTCATAAAAGCTGTTATCACAGCTATTATATATATAGGTGTGTTGACTGACAAAGCAGCCGATAAGATTTCATCCTTGGAAAAAAAACCGGCAAACGGAGGAACACCTGATATTGCCAGGACACCGATTGTCATTGTGATGAAGACAATAGGTATTTTTTTACGCAGACCGCCCATTTTGAAAATATCGGCTTCATCATTCATCGCATGCATGACGGCACCGGCACAGAGAAAAAGGAGTGCTTTGAAAAAAGCATGTGTGAAAAGATGAAATAAAGAGGCTGTCAGGGAGCCAACTCCCAATGCCAGCATCATGTAACCCAGCTGGCTTATCGTGGAATATGCCAGGATACGCTTTATCTCGCGTTGGGATATAGCTATGCTGGCACCGAAGAAAGCAGTAAAGGCACCGAGCCATGCAATAAATTCCAGCAGAGCGGGTACGGATGCAAACAAAAAATATGCTCTTGCGACCAAATAAACACCGGCTACTACCATTGTTGCGGCATGTATTAATGCAGATACCGGTGCAGGTCCTTCCATAGCATCGGGAAGCCATACATGCAGGGGAAATTGTCCTGACTTGCCGATAGGTCCTATAAAAAGCAGGATGCCTATTATGGTTAAAGTACCAGTTCCGTACGAAGCAATATAAGAAGGAAGCAGCTGTCTCAGTTCAAGAAAATCGACAGTACCAAAAACAGTCTGCAGCAGCAAAATACCTATGAGCAGACCAAAATCACCTATACGTGTGGTGATAAATGCTTTTTTTGCTGCCTCTCTTGCGGCAATACGCTGATAGTAAAAACCGATCAGCAGATAGGAACATAAACCTACCAGTTCCCAAAATATATACATTTGCAGGAAATTTGCGGATATGTTCAGGCCAAGCATAGAAGCACTGAACAGCGATATATAAGCAAAAAAACGTCCGAAACTCTTATCGCCCCGCATGTAGCCTATGGAATATATCTGTACAAGCAGGGAAACGAGTGAAACGACAAACAGCATCATCACGGAGAGCGGGTCGATCAACATACCCATTTCAAAATGCAGACCGGCTGCTTCTGCCCAAATGACATGCCCGACAAACGGAGCATCCACACTGATACCGCTGCCGATAACAGCTATTGCTGCAAATATTGCCAAGATAAAGCTGACAGCAGAAGCAAAAACAGCTATGCAGGCTGACAGAGCAGACCATCTCTTAAAGAACAGACCTATCAGAACGAACGCTATAGCCGGCATTAAGGGAATAAGCCACGCGTTGGTGAGTGCAAAATATTCCATTTTTCTGCCTCCTATCCTTTCATGCTGTTCAATTTATCAATATTGACTGTTCTAAAGTCACGGTAAACACGGAAAATAAGTGCCAGCCCCACTGCAACTTCAGCAGCGGCCACTGCAACAGAGAAGAGAATCATTACCTGCCCTGAAAGATCAGGCATAGGCAAAAAATAGTTGAATGCTGCTAAATTGATGTTTACTGCATTGAGCATAAGTTCAATGCACATTAATATTGAAAAAAGATTTCTTTTTATCAATATTCCATACAGACCGATGCAGAAAAGCGCTGCACTTATTATCAGAAAATGTGTTATGCCGATAATCATTTTTCATCAGCTCCTTTCGCTAAAACGACAGCACCTATCATAGCAGCCAGAAGCAGTACTGCCGCTATTTCAAAAGCCAGCATATAGCGGTCAAGCAAAAGTTCTGCTAATGCTGAAACGGTATCATCGGGAAGAGTCACTGTATTTAATGTCGGCAAAGTTCCTGCGGTTATAAATATATAGGACATCAAGAAAAACAATATGCCTGCAAGCACAGATGCGCGAAAAATGTATTTCTTTTCCGGCATGCTTGTTCGTTCCATAGTGGTCCTTCTGGTTATCATTATGCCAAGAACTATTAAAATGACGACAGTACCGGCATAGATCATTATCTGAACCGCTGCCAGAAAATCGGCATTGATCATCGCGTAAAGACCGGCAACGGATATAAAACAAAGAGCCATAAACAGCGCGGAATGGACTAAATTACGGCAGTATATTATACCCAATGCGGAGAAAAGCATAACTGCGGCTAAAAAGTAAAATAAACCTGAGGATAAATCAATATTCATTGTTTTCGTCCTCCTTGTTTCGTTTTACAGCATCATATGTCAGCTCTTCTATATGATAACAGGCGATTTCATAATTTTTATCCCAAGTTATCGCTTTTGTAGGGCAGGCTTCTACACAAAAATTGCAATATAAACAACGCCCCGATTTATGTACATATTTTTTCATATGCCGTTTTTTTTGTTCATCAATTTCTACCGTCAAGGCCAACGCTTCGTTAGGACATGCCATAGCACATAATTTGCAGCTGATACATTTTTTTTCATTCAAAATAAGTCTGCCACCGCGAAATAAATCGTTCATCACCAATTTTTCTTCAGGATACTGAACAGTTTCCTTTCTACTGAAAAAATGTCTGAGGGTAACAGACAGTCCTATTAATAGACCTTTGCCCTGCATATCACTCACCTCAATATATCCATTTATATATATATATGCCTATTCCTGTGGCCATTATATTAAACAGAGCCAAAGGGAGCAGGACCTTCCAGCTCAATGCCATCATTTGATCGATTCTTGTACGGGGAAATGTCCATCTTATCCACATAAATACGAAAATGACGGCAAAAACCTTCAATATAAACCATGATATTCCTGGCAGAAAAGGTCCCTGCCATCCACCTAAAAATAAAGTAACAGTTAAAATAGCAGCAGCAAGAAGATTGGTATATTCTGCAAGAAAGAATAAAGCCCAGCGCATACCACTGTATTCAGTAAAAGGACCGGCTATTATTTCTGCCTCTCCTTCGACAAGATCAAAGGGAGTGCGGTTTGTCTCCATGAGCATGGCAATTATAAAAATAATGAAAGCCAGTGGTTGGACGGCAATAAACCATATGCCCGATTGGGCAGAAACTATATCGCTCATACGCAGGGAACCTGTCATCATTACGATGGCCAAAATGGAAAAGGCTATAGGGATTTCACTGCTCAGCATCTGTGCTACAGCCCGCATAGCACCCATAAATGAATATTTGTTTTCCGATGCGTAACCACCCAGTAAAAACAGAAGAACACCTTGCGACATGACAGCTATTACAAAAAATATACCGATGCCTATGTCTGCAAAAATTACACCGTTGTCAAAGGGAAATACAGCATAAACTAATGCAGCGGGAATAAACAGCAGCATCGGTGTTATACCCCACAGCAATTTTTCTGCTTTGGCGGGAACTATATCTTCTTTTGACATCAGCTTTATCATATCGGCAACTGTTTGTAAAAGTCCGAATGGGCCTACACGATTAGGGCCAAACCGATCCTGTATGAGGCCGCATATGCGGCGTTCCATATAGACCTGTATGATAACAGCCAAAGAAATAACAGCAAATATTACTACTATTTCCAGCAGCACTATAAAAAGCTGCGCTATAAATATATTACCAAAAATAAATTCTGCGATCCTGGTTAAGAAAACCGTAAGATTTACAAGCAATCCTTCATGCACATTCTTCACCTGCCCTTATTCAAGAAATTTCAGCAATCAACTTCACCCAAAATCGGATCAATGGTGGACATAGCCACAACAACATCACCAACAAGATAACCCTTGCATAATATATTCAATGCCTGCAGATTGATAAAAGACGGTCTGCGTATATGAATACGGTAAGGTTTTGCTGATCCGTCACTTACTATATGATAACCGACTTCACCGCGCGGTCCTTCAGTCGTATCGTATATTTCGCCCTTGGGCGGGCGGAGCACCTTAGGAACTTTTGCGGTAATTTGTCCATCCGGGATACCGTCAAGAGCCTGCCGTATTATTTTGGCGCTTTCACTTATTTCTTTTACTCTTACAATATACCTGTCCCAGTTATCACCGTTCTTTCCCAGCGGCACGGAAAATTCAAAATTGTCATAGGAACTGTAAGTATTATCTTTACGTAAGTCATAATCGATGCCGCTTGCCCTGAGCATAGGTCCGGTTATTCCTAAACGCCGTGCCTGTTCGCCTGACAGCAGAGAAGTTCCTTTTAAACGATGCTGGAATATCTCATTTCCGGTCAGCAGATTGTTATATTCGTCAAGCATTGAAGGCAGATCAGCTAAAAATTTATTGATCATATCAACTATGGCGGATGAGAGATCACTTCTCACACCGCCGATCCGTATATAACTGTAAGTCATACGAGCGCCGCAAAGCTCGTTGAAGATGTCAAGAATACGCTCCCTGTCGCGGAACGGATAGATCATACCCGTAGTTGCACCTATATCTACAGCGAGTGAACCGATAAAAATCATGTGGCTGGCTATACGATTCAGTTCAGCCATAATAACTCGCAGATACTGTGCTTTTTCCGGAATATCTATAGCGGCCAGTTTTTCTACAGCATGGCAGTAGGAAAAATTATTGTTCATGGCCGATACATAGTCTAATCTGTCAGTATAGGGCAGACATTGAAAATATGTGCGGGCTTCCATTAGCTTTTCTATGCCGCGGTGCAGGTAACCCATGCAGGGAACAGAATCGACAACTTTTTCACCGTCCAATGTAAGCAGTACCTGCAATACTCCATGAGTGCTGGGATGAACAGGCCCCATAGACAACTGGTATGTTTCTGTTTTTATCATTACCCGTTCTCTCCTTCTTTTTCAGCTTGTCTGTAAGATTTTTGCAGGGGGTAGCCAATAAAATCATCAGGCAGCAATATCCGCTGTAAATTGGGATGGTGAAGAAAAATAATGCCCATGAGGTCATATTGCTCCCGTTCATGAAAATCGGCCTCCGGCCAAAGAGCGGTCATAGTTTCTAAGGCTGGCGAAGCTTTTGCCAGGGGTACTTTTACCATAAGTTCCTCGGAATTTATTCTGCTGGTAAGATCGTAAACAACTTCAAAATAGTCATCATAATCAACAGCAGTGATATTTGAGAGCATGTCAAATTTATGCTGAGTATTGAGGCTGTGCATGATTTTTGGAAAATACGGCAGCGACCTTATAATAAGGGAGGGATTTTCTGCTGCATCGTCAAAGTCGATATCCGTCGGAAAATCTTTTTTCAATGTATAAAGCTTATCCCTGCCCATATAGCGCCTTTTCATTTTTTCACCTTCTGTATTATTTCCGGATGACGTATTTTTTCCTTTAATTGGAGCATTCCATAGATCAGTGCTTCAGGCCGGGGCGGACATCCCGGAATAAAAACATCAACAGGAATAATTTTATCTACACCTGGTACTACAGAATAGGCATCGGCAAAAGGTCCGCCTTCGTTGGCGCAGCTTCCCATAGCGATTACATATTTAGGATTCGGCATCTGTTCATAAAGACGTTTTAAGGGAGGAGCCATCTTCCAGGTCAGCGTGCCCGCTACGATAAACAGATCGGCTTGGCGCGGTGACGGACGAAATACTTCATAGCCGAATCTTGCCAAATCAAATCTTGCCGCAGCTGCGCACATCATTTCTATGGCACAGCAGGACAGACCCGATGTCAGCGGCCAGAGAGAATTGCTGCGTGCCCATTTAAAAAGACCGTCGATTGTTGTGATCATAACATTATTTTTTAACACATCCGGCACTATATCGACTATTTCCATGTCAAAGCTCCTTTCTTCCATGCATAAGCCAGACCAACAGCTAAAATACCTGTAAATATAAACATTTCCACCAGAGCGAATAGACCAAGACTGGCGAATTTTACAGCCCATGGAAATAGAAAAATAGTCTCTACATCAAATACTACAAAAATGATTGCATATAAGAAATAACTGATCCGGTATCGGGTCACGTTACGCCCTACAGTATCCACACCGCATTCATATTGTGAATTTTTTTCCTCGTTAGGCTGACGGGGCTGAATTAACAGTGGGACTATCATTGCCATGACAGGAAATAATGACGCAGCAATTAATAATATGAGTATTTTAGTAAATTCAGACATATTCTCACCTCCGTTTTAAAATTTATGAAGAACTTAATTTATATAAATAGATTTTGAAAAAAATCATTTTATATATCATTTGAAAGACAATGATTATTTTATAACATAATTAAATATTATTGTAAAATATATTTTGTTTATATTGTATTTGGCTATGTTATAACTTCATTTATAATATTGTAACAAAATTACAATGAAAATTATAGTGCATTCTTTTATATAATGATAAAAAATAATGTATAATGTTTTTTATATGTAATGTTTTAATAATAATTTATAATAATAATTAAATTATATTAATATTATATTAAAAAATAAAAATATAATATCAAAAATGCTGACAAGTATATTTACTTGACAATACTGCAGCGTTTAGATATAATGTCTTAAAGTTTAAAAATCAGTTGCCGAGGTGTTTAACGTGTTAGATAACTTTTTGCGGCTGAGCATGCTCTTTGATTTTTACGGAGGGCTTCTTACAAAAAAGCAGCAGGAGTGCCTCAGAATGCATTTATACCAAGACTTATCTCTTTCTGAGATAGCTTCTTTAATGAATGTTTCCAGACAGGCTGCCTATGATACCATTCATCGCTGTGAGGCTATTCTTGAAAATTACGAACAAAAATTGAAGGCGATGGAAAGAGATAAGTTGATAAAAGTTTCGCTGCAGGATATTATGGATGATGTGGAATCACTGAAAGCTGACTTCCAAATAAAAAAAATCAGTGGTACAGAAGAAAAAATAAAGAAACTATTGGAATATTGATTTTGGAAGGAGGAATTTAATTGATTTTTGAATCTCTGGCGGAAAAATTGCAGAATACTTTTAAAAAGCTGCGCGGACACGGGCATTTGTCAGAAGATGATGTCAGTACAGCGATGCGTGATATTCGTATGGCATTGCTTGAAGCCGATGTAAATTTTAAAGTAGTAAAGGATTTTATCGCAAAAATAAAGGAACGTGCTATCGGGGCAAATATACTGGAAAGCCTCACACCGGCACAGGCTGTAATAAAGATAGTCAATGAAGAACTTACTGAACTCATGGGCGGTTCTGTCAGCCGCATAAATATTGCACCGAACCCGCCCACAGTCATAATGATGGTCGGGCTGCAGGGTGCGGGTAAAACTACGTCCGTCGGCAAGCTTGGCATAATGCTTAAAAAACAGGGCAAGCATCCGCTGTTTGCTGCGGCAGATATTTATCGTCCGGCTGCCGTAAAGCAATTGCAGGTTTTGGGGCAGCAGCTTGAGCTTCCAGTTTTTAGCATGCCTGAAGGCACCGATCCGGTTGTCATAGCTGAGAAAGCACTTGAGTACGCGCATTCTCATGCTAATGATGTAGTTATCATTGATACTGCAGGACGTCTTCAGATTAATGAAGAACTTATGCAGGAATTGAAATCAATAAAGAGCATAGTTCATCCGCATGAAATACTTCTTGTGGTTGATGCTATGACAGGTCAGGATGCTGTTAATGTTGCCGAAAGTTTCAATAATGATCTTGGTCTTGACGGCGTGGTTTTAACAAAAATGGATGGCGATGCCAGAGGCGGAGCTGCACTCTCGGTAAAGGCCGTTACCGGCTGCCCGATAAAATTCGTCGGGACAGGTGAAAAACTCGATGCTCTGGAGTCTTTTTATCCTGACCGCATGGCTTCACGGATACTTGATATGGGAGACGTTCTTTCTCTCATAGAAAAAGCGCAGGAAACTTTTGATGCTGATGAAGCAAAAAAAATGGAAAAGGCGCTGCGTAAAAATCAATTTACGCTGGATGATTTTCTGAACCAGATGCAGCAAGTAAAAAAATTGGGATCTCTTGACAAGATTCTCGGCATGCTGCCGGGAATGGGCGGGCTTAAGAAAAAACTCGGCGATGTTGACATGGATCTTAAGAACAATAAGGATATCGCTCATATCGAAGCTATTATAAGGGCAATGACTCCTGCCGAAAGAAATAATACAAATATAATAAATGGCAGCCGTCGTAAGCGTATAGCTGCGGGCAGCGGCACTAAAGTGCAGGATGTCAATAAATTATTGAAGCAGTTTGCCGAAATGAAAAAAATGATGAAAAAAATGACCGGACTTAAAGGGAAGAAGGGTATGAAAGGTCTTCCAAAAGGTTTGGGCAATATGAAATTTCCATTTTAAGGAGGTGAAATATCAAAATGGCAGTAAAAATTCGTTTAAACAGAATGGGTGCTAAAAAGAATCCTTTTTATCGCATCGTTGTAGCTGATTCCCGCGCTCCGCGCGATGGTCGTTTTATCGAAATCGTAGGTAACTATGATGTAACGAAAGAACCGGCTGTTGTAAATATAGATGAAGAAAAAGTCATCGACTGGATGAGTAAAGGTGCACAGCCTACTGATACCGTAAAATCATTATTATCCAAAAAAGGTATAATGGCTAGATTCGCTGAAACAAAAAAAGCGAATAAGTAAGAAAGAGGCTATGATATGAAACAGCTTATTGAGCTTATAGCAAAATCTTTGGTTGATAATCCCGATATGGTGATCGTCAATGAAAAAGATGACGGCAAAACTATCATTTATGAACTTTCCGTTGCAGATGATGATATGGGAAAAGTAATTGGTAAACAAGGCCGTATTGCTAAAGCAATGCGTACTGTCGTAAAAGCCGCGGCAGCTCGCGAATATAAAAAAGTCATAGTTGAAATCATTTAATACACAGCGGCAACGGACTTTGCAAAAAGCCTTGCCGCTGTTGTTATATACTAAAAATCAGGAGGCTTCTAAAATGGAATCCATAACCTTGCAATGTCCTATAACAGTAAAAGCGAAAGTAACCGAAAAATTTAAGACAGATATGCTGCATAATCTCAATCGGCAGATAGAAAAAGTTGATGCTGAAGTTTCTCATATAGAAAAAGATATGAAAAAAGTCTTGTCTGAACAAAATACAGGTGATGTTCAGCGCGTTTCCATGCTCTTACAGCGCATGGAGGAAGAAAAACAAAAAAGATTGTCCTATAAAGATAATCTTTTAAATAAAATCACCGACACGGAAGAACTTGAAATTGGCGCAGAAGTCGTTCAGGGCACACTGCAGCGTCTGGTAGAAATAAAAATAGGCGATACGATGCCGGAAATAATGAATACGGAGCTCTTGGTCGAAGATGGAAAAATTATCGAAATGCGTGACTGATAAAAATTTTATTGTTGTTGGAAAAATAGGTAGACCCCACGGTATAAGAGGAGCTATACGTGTTTATCCGCTCACTGATTTCCCTGAGAGGTTTTTAAAAATGCGCAGTGCTTATATAGACGATACCTTAGTAGAAATAAATACTGTCCAGTATCATAATGACTTTATCATAATGGATATAAAAGGTTTTGATGACAGGGAAAAAGCAGCTGCGGCCACGGGAAAACTTCTGCGGGTAGAACGCGGAGAAGCAGCTCCTCTTGCCGAAGGTGAATATTATACTTTTGATATAGTCGGACTCAAGGTCTGGAATGAAGAAGGTATTGTATTGGGAACAATAATAAACGTACTGAAAACGGGCAGCAATGATGTCTATGTTATAAAAAGTACTGAGTCTGCCGAACCTATTTTGCTGCCTGCATTAAAAAAAGTGGTCACCAAGATAGACATAGAACACAAACGTATGGATGTTATATGGCCGGAAAAAGATTGACATGAAAATAGACATAGTGACTTTATTTCCCGAGATGTTTCATGGACCTTTTGGACACAGTATTATTAAACGGGCTGCTGATAAAAATATTATTGATATATTTTTTACAAATCCACGTGATTTTACTTATGACAAGCATCATCAGGTAGATGATGCGCCTTTTGGCGGTGGGGCTGGAATGGTTTTAAAGCCAGAACCTTTTTTTCGCTCTGTGGCAAATATAAAAAATGCAATTCCGCCGAAATTTACATCCCGTGTACTGCTCATGTGTCCGGGCGGGCAGACATTTTCACAGGAGAAGGCCCGGCAGCTTTCGCAATACGATTCGTTGATCTTCATTTGCGGACATTATGAGGGATTTGATAATCGCATAACAGAAAAATTAGCCGATGAGATAATTTCCATAGGTGATTATGTTTTGACAGGAGGCGAACTCGCCTGCATGGTTATTGTTGATGCTGTTTCGCGTATGCTTCCCGGAGTTCTTGGATCAAAGGAATCGGCTTCCACAGATTCTTTTTATAATGGATTATTGGAACATCCCCAGTATACGCGGCCTCGTGAATATAAGAAAATGCCGGTGCCTGATATTCTATTTTCGGGAGATCATTCTAAAATAGCTCTTTGGCGAAAAAGTAAAGCATTGGAAGAAACGTTTTCAAAACGCCCTGACTTGCTGGCCGATTATCCTCTGACAAAGGACGAAATAGCATTGCTGGAAAAAATGAAAAAATGATTGCACCGAAAATTAAATTATGCTAAACTTAGAAGGTATCGCAGTCGGTCCTCTGGTTTGCATTGCCACGAACGGCTGATATTAAGGAGGAAAAATGATGAATATTATCCAAGTATTGGAACAGGAACAGCTTAGAAAGGACATTCCCCAATTTCAACCGGGAGATACAGTTCGTGTACATGTAAAAGTAGTTGAAGGTACACATGAACGTATTCAGATGTTTGAAGGGGTTGTTATTGCCCGTCAGGGCAGTGGCGTACGCGAAATGTTCACTGTAAGAAGAATTTCCTACAGTATTGGCGTGGAACGTACTTTTCCGGTACACTCTCCGCGTCTGGAAAAAATTGATGTCGTGCGCAGAGGCGTTGTACGCAGAGCAAAACTTTACTATTTACGCAATCTTACAGGTAAAGCTGCCCGTATCAAGGAAAGACGCTGATAGTTTATTATTGGGGACTGTGGCTTTATGGCAGTCCTTTTTTATATGCAGTTGTGATTTTTGCGAAAAGTTTATATGTTGGAGGCCGAATATGAATAAATCATTAGGCGCGGAAATAAAAGACTGGATCATATCAATAGCTATTGCAGTAGTATTGGCCTTGTTTATACGACATTTTATCGTTGAACTTTATCTTGTTGACGGACCTTCTATGCAACCGACATTGGTAAACCATGAACGTTTGGTAGTGAATAAATTTATCTATCGGCTGCGTGAACCCAAACGGGGAGAAATATTGATTTTTCAATATCCCAGAGATACCAGCCGAGATTTTATTAAAAGAGTGATAGCCCTTCCCGGAGATACTATTGAAATAAAGGATGGGCATGTTTTTGTTAACAACGAACTGCAGAATGAACCCTTTATTCTTAGCCAGACAAGAGGCGATTACCCTCTCACAACTATTCCTGAAGGGCATATCTTTGTAATGGGAGATAATCGCAACAATTCTGAAGACAGTCGGTTTCCCGACGTGGGTTTTGTACCATTCAATCTGATAAAAGGAAAAGCTGTCCTGGTGTTTTGGCCGCTGAGTGAACTGCATACACTGGCCATGGCTGCAGAAGGAAAATAATTAACAGCGGATTGTTCCGGCGCCGGTAAAAACCGGCGCTTTTTTTCCAAAATCGATATGTGTTAAAAATTTTGAAATTGTTCAGTAATTTATGATCTGTTTGGAGGAACAAATGGAAGAACAAAAACCGGATATACCTTTGGTTCAGTGGTTCCCAGGGCACATGACGAAAGCCCGGAGACTGATCGAAGAAAATTTGAAACTGGTTGATATTGTCGTAGAACTTTTGGATGCCCGTATACCTCTTTCAAGTTCAAATCCCATGCTGGCTGGAATGATCAGCGGAAAAACGCATGCTATTGTTTTGAATAAGGCAGATCTTGCAGATCCGGCAATAACACGTGAGTGGATAACGTTTTATAAACGTATGGGCAAATCAGCTATGGCAGTAGATTCAGTTCAGGGTAAAAACATCAAAGAACTGACAAATATGATCAATGATCTGACCCAGCGCCAGACAGCTAAGTTCGCTGCCAAGGGAGCACGACCGCGTAATGCCAGGGCTATGATCGTAGGCATCCCTAATGTCGGCAAGTCCTCGCTCATAAATCGGCTGGCAGGTACTGTAGCGGCTAAGACAGAAAATCGTCCGGGCGTGACGCGGGCAAAACAGTGGATACGCATAGGAAAACATATAGATTTACTGGATATGCCGGGTTTGTTATGGCCTAAATTTGACGATCCTGCCGTGGGAATCAACCTCGCTTTCACTGGGGCGGTCAATGATGATATTTATGATAAGGAAAAAGTAGCATTGCTTCTGTTGGAATATATGCAGAATTATTATCCGCATTTCCTGATGACACGTTATAAAATAGATGTGCTGCCTGACAGCACGGAGGAACTATTTGAAGTAATAGGCAAAAAACGCGGCTGTCTGCTTAAGGGCGGTAAATTGGACGAGGAAAAAATAACAACTGTTGTCTTTACAGATTTTCGAAGCGGGCGGTTGGGAAAAATTTCTCTTGAGTCACCGTCAGTATGATAACGACCTGTCTTTAGGGATGTTTATATTGACATAGCGGTTCTTTTCAGATATATTGCAGTGCTGTTGAGTCACTGTAAAAAATATGTACATGACAAAGGAAAAATACATCTTATACCGAATTGGTAATAAGATGTATTTTTTATAGGTGATACTAATGGATGCAAAAATAAAGATGTCGGTCAGAGAAATAGCCGATAAGTTTTCGGTTTTTGATACGGATGAAAGTTTTGCTGAACTTGTCAGAAATGATAAACGTAAAGCTGTTCAGCAACTCATCGTCCGTCATAACAGGGAAATGCAAGAAAGAAAGCGTCTGCATGAATTATATAAATACGAATATGAGCTGCAGGCGGGAGGCAACGAATATATAGCAGGTACAGATGAAGCGGGGCGGGGACCCTTAGCCGGACCAGTCGTTGCCGCGGCAGTTATTTTACCTGTTGGCTGTTATATTCCGCGTCTTAATGATTCAAAAAAATTGTCGGCTGCGGCCCGTGAAAAAATTTATGCGCAGATTTTGGAAAAAGCCATCGCTGTGAGCAGGTCGGTGATAGACGAAAAGACGATTGATCGTATAAATATATATCAGGCTTCAATGAATGCTATGTATAATGCAATCTATAGTTTAGGCGTAAAACCGCAGCAAGTGCTGATAGATGCTATGCCGCTGAATGCACTTGATATACCGCATTTGTCCATCATAAAAGGTGATGCCAAAAGTGCTTCAATAGCGGCGGCCTCCATAGTGGCAAAAGTGGAGAGAGATCAGCTTATGGATGAGTACGACAGGCAATATCCCGAATATGGTTTTTCCAACCATAAAGGATATGGTACGCCAAGACATCTTGAGGCACTGCATAAATATGGACCATGTCCCTTGCACCGATGCTCGTTTGAACCAGTTAAATCGATGAAGCAATTCTGATGGAGGAATGTTCTTATGCCCATACAGTCTGGAATCAATCCAACTAATACAGCGAATCAACAACCTACCGGCCCAGTTGATAAAAAAACTGCTTCTGCACAGGCTGTGGGCGATGCGTCAGGCTCTTCTCCCCAGACGAATGTTGCAATAAAAAATGCGGTAACAGATCTTTCAAAAGTGCTTTCTGATATTATTGGCGCACAAAATATCAATACAGATGATCTGTCACCGGAAATACAAAAGCTCGTTCAGCAGCTTTTGCAGGATGCCTTTTCCATTGATAAAACATTGGCCCAGGGCTTGGGAGATGCTCTTCAGGCTAGACGATATGCTTTTGATCAGCTGGCCTCACTGGGCAAGATGCTGTCGCAGCTGGGAGAATTAATGGAAAATGGCGATTATACGGGCTTGCCGGATAATATAAAAGTTCTCCTGAATAATTTTCGTTCACTTTTGACGCAGGAAAATCAGTATCCCAGTATGGTAGATATGTCAAAAACAGCGTTTAATTTACTCAACAACAAGGATGATTCTGAGCTGCCTGAAACACTGCAAACATTGGTCAAGACACAGCCTGCAGATACTGCCGGTGCTGAAAATACAAGTAATACCGGAGATAAACGGGCGGGAGTAAATGATAATGTACGGCTGCTGAAAAACATTTTAGATACATTTTTTAAAAGTGATGCGGCAGCCGGCGGCAAAGGTACAGGGGGCAAACCTTCTGTGGATAGTCCGGTTCAACAGGCTGTTTCTGCGAAAGTTATTAATACCGGTACAGCAGAGGACAGCGGTGAAAAGCTGCAATCTGCCCGAGCAAAAATGGGCAATGACGCCGGTCTTGCCGGGACAGAAAAAAATACTGTTCCGCAGTATCCTTCCGGTGGCGGCAGGGCAAGTACTCAGCCCGCAGCTGAACGGCCTACGGTTATACAAAATGGCAGGGTAATTGCGGAAGACACTGCTGAAACAGCCGCAGCAGGGCAGAAAATCAGCAATGCAGTCGACTCGGCAGTGTCTTCCGCTGCTTCGGAGCCGCCTGACATGAAGAACATGCTGCAGCAGCCGTTTTCGGTGGCAACAAAAGCTGCCGCAACTCAGATGACGCAGGGAAGCAATATACCTATACAACAGGAAATCTCTGTGCCGGATTTTATGAACAATACGGCACAGTCAATGAGTGCCCTGCGTGATTTGGGTCAGCTCCTTTTGCAAAATAAACAGCTTAGTTCCGCTGATACTGCACTTTTAAAAGATTTTGTGAACGGAAATCAACAGATATTATCTCCAAAAGATGCAGAGCAGCTGCAAAAGGTAATGCAGGTGGTTGAAGGCAACATTCCCGGTGTTGTATCGCAGGCTGCGGCGAGAAACAATGTTCCTAATTTACCTAAACTGTGGGCATTTGTTCAGCTAAGTGATATAAGTACGATTAATGATGCTGATGCCAGTTCCTTAAAGCGTGCAGGGGAAAATGTCAGTGATTTTGCAAAAGTGATGGGGCAGTCATTTCCTACTGATTCTACTTCGTCGGCGGCTCAGAAATCTCTTGATTTTATTCTCCCCATATTCTTAGATGAGCGGAAAAGTTATCCTGCGTATATAAATGTTTATAATGAAGGACATCGTAATTCGGAAACGGGTGAAGAACAGTATGAGACATGGTTTCGTGTCTGCTGTCTCACTGAAAATGCGGGAGCTGTGGAAATAGTGCTGCGTTTATACAATAAACAGCAGCTGAATGTTCGGCTTTCTTTCTCAAGTGAGGATACAGCTGTATCTTTTGAAAACTATCTGCCGGAACTGCGTTCATATCTTCATGAGTCAAAGTTGAATCTCACTGAATTGAAAATCGGTACTATTGAGTGAAAAAACGGGAGTAATATATCATGGAAGAAAATAATAATGAAAATGGCGCAGCCCTGGATAAAAAGGCGGTGGCGCTGCGTTACAGAGAAAAAGAGGGAAAAGCACCTAAGATAGTTGCCAAGGGGCGAGGCTATACCGCTGAAAGCATATTACAGGCCGCGCAAAGAAGTTCCGTGCCCGTATATCAAGATAAAACACTTGTCAGTATGCTTATGGCACTGGAACTTGACAGAGAAATCCCCCCTGCGCTTTATGCGGTTGTGGCGCAAATACTTGCATATGTGTATAGAATAGATAAACGTAAAAAACCACCGGATATAAAGCTATGAGAGGAAGAGAAAAAGGCTTTCTGGGAGAAAAGATCGCAGCTGATTATTTGAAATCACGCGGGTATCAGATATTGGATATGAATTATACTGCAAAATACGGTGAAATAGATATAATAGCTGAGCATAGAAATGTAATCGTGTTTGTCGAAGTGAAAACAAGAAAAAATGCATTGTATGGAACAGCGGCACAAGCGGTGGACCGCAGAAAGCAGCAAAAAATAATACGCACAGCACATTTATATATTCTATTTCATCAGCATGATTCATTGAATTATCGTTTTGATGTGATCGAAATATATTATAATCCTCCCTGTCCGTATAAACTAAATCATATAAAGGGAGCTTTCGAAGTTTAATATATGGAAAATATGAAAAAACGCATAGTTGTTGGCATAACAGGGGCAAGCGGCTCTATTTATGCATTGAAACTTCTTGAAGTATTGAAAGATACCGGGATAGAAATACATTTGGTAGTCACTCATTCCGGACAAACCGTTTTACAGCATGAATGCGGAATGGTGCCGGAAGACCTTCTAAAGTATGCCCATACGCTTTATGATGTTGATAATATAGGAGCTGCTGTGGCAAGCGGGTCTTTTTTATATGAAGCTATGGTAATTCTTCCATGCTCGATGAAAACAGTGGGGGCGATAGCTGCGGGTTTAGCTGATAATCTTCTTACCCGTGCCGCTGATGTGACAATAAAAGAAAGACGCAGTCTTGTATTAGTGCCGCGTGAGACACCCTTCAGTCCTCTGCATTTAGAGAATATGTTGAAATTGTCCCGCATCGGCGTGAGCATACTTCCTGCGTGTCCGGGTTTTTACCATAAACCGCAGAGCATAGATGATTTAGTGAATATCATGGTCGGGAAAATATGTGATCAGCTGCATATCGAACATGAATTGTTCAAGCGTTGGTCCGGTCATTATTGATTAAAGTATAACAGCGAGGGGCGGTTATATTGTTTGCCAAAATTTTCGGTGCGGCAACTGCCGGCATAGATGGAATTCTTATAGAGGTGGAAGCCGATATAGCAAATGGTCTGCCGGCGTTCGATATAGTCGGACTGCCGGATGCAGCAGTGAAGGAATCAAAAGAGCGTGTGCGTACGGCTATTAAAAATTCGGGTATAAAGCTGCCGCCAAAAAAGATAACGATTAATCTGGCACCGGCGGATCTGAAAAAGGACGGCTGTGGATTGGATCTGCCTATCGCAGTGTCAATTCTGGCAGCCTACGGTCTGCTTCCACAGAAACGCTGCGGGAAGGCAATGTTTGCGGGAGAATTGTCACTGGAGGGGCATCTCCGCAGTATCAGAGGTATACTGCCGATCGCTATTCAGTGCCGCAGACAGGAAATAAGAGAGCTTTTTATACCTGAGGGCAACGAACAGGAGGCGCTTCTTGTAGATGGACTGGAAGTATATTCCATAACGAGTTTAGCTGAGTTGATAGATTTTTTTAACGAAAGGAAAAAACTATATCCTGCGTTGAAAGAGACAGAGGCCATAAAAGAAAATAAAGCGGATAACATTGCCGAAGATGATTTTTCCGATGTGCAGGGTCAGTATACTGCTAAACGGGCGCTGGAAATAGCCGCCGCGGGCGGGCATAATGTTCTTATGTGCGGGGCGCCCGGCACAGGAAAAACTATGCTGGCAAGGAGAATGCCATCGATACTGCCGTCTATGACAAAACAGGAGGCACTGGAGATTACCAAGATCTACAGTATTGCCGGTCTCATGAAAGCGGGAGGGGGGCTTATAGACAGCCGGCCCTTTCGCAGTCCGCATCATACTATATCCAATGCGGGAATGATCGGCGGAGGCAGTATTCCCAAACCGGGGGAGGTGACTCTCAGCCATAACGGAGTTCTGTTCCTTGATGAATTGCCGGAATTCAACAAGATAACTCTGGAAGTGTTGAGACAACCTCTTGAAGACGGGCAAATTTCGATTGTCCGTGTAAACGGTGCTTATACATACCCTTCAAATTTTATTCTGGTGGCTGGAATGAATCCATGTCCGTGCGGTTTTCTTAATGATAAAAGTAGGGCATGTACGTGCACTCCAAATGAAATAAAACGGTATACGAAAAAAATTTCAGGACCGCTTCTTGATAGAATAGATATTCATATTCAAGTACCACGCCTTGATTACAAGGAAATGATTACATCGGAAAAAACAGAAAATTCGGCTTGTATAAGACGACGAGTGGAAAAGGCGAGAAATATCCAGACAAAACGATTGTCGGCATATGCGATTCACTGCAATGCCCAGATGAATCACGCGCTTATAAAGAAATTCTGTCATCTGACAGATGCGGCACAAAATATGCTTGGTCTTATATTCGAGCAGCTTAAATTAAGTGCACGCTCATATGACAGAATAATCAAGGTAAGCAGGACCATTGCCGATCTGGATAATGCACCTGCAATCACGGAAAAGCATATTGCCGAGGCAGTTCAATTCAAAAGTAACACAGATATCCATGAAATGGAAAATATTGTCTGAGCATCTGCAGCTTTGGCACGGTGCTGGAGCAAAATAATGAAAGAGGGGAATATATTGTCTGCTATTTACACAGGGAAAACAAAAAATCTGGGTGTTATAGGTTACCCTATCCATCATTCGCTTTCTCCTGTCATTCAAAATACAGCATTGCAAAGTATGCATCTCGACTATGCTTACATCGCCATGCCTGTCAGGGAAAATGAATTGGAGGCAGCGGTAAAAGGGCTGAAAGCATTAAATTTTACGGGTTTTAACATCACAATACCGCATAAAATAAATATCATAAAATATCTTGATGAGATAGATCAGTCTGCCAGCCTTATCGGAGCAGTAAATACGGTGCTTATAAAAAATGACAGACTTTACGGTTATAATACGGACTACGAAGGATTTATAAGTGCGTTTCAGTCTGTAAAATTTACTCTGAAAAGAATAAATACTGTAGTCTTGGGGGCAGGAGGAGCGGCAAGGGCTGTTATATATGGATTGCTCCATGCAGGCGTCGGTTCAGTTCATATCGCTGCAAGAAACGCAGAAAAGGCGAAAAAATTGGCCGATGATTTTAAAGAATTGGGAAATATTTCTTCCTCTGATTGGAATGAAAAAATGTTTCAGGAAATTTTGCCAAAAACAGATCTTTTAGTAAATACAACTCCGCTTGGCATGGATATGTATATCGATAAAATGCCTCCTGTGGATATAACTATGCTTCCATCCAATGCATTTGTCTATGATATAATTTATACACCGGAAAAAACAAAACTCCTCGTCGAAGCAGAGAAATACGGGTATACTGTTCTAAACGGAGAATACATGCTGGCGGGACAGGGGGCAGCTGCTTTGGAAAAATGGAGCGGGTGCGGAAAAATTGACGTTGATCTTATGCGTATAGCTTTACATGAAGCACTATTGAAAAAATTATGACGGGTATAGAGGAAAAGTCGCTGAATGAGCTGGCAGAGAAGACTCTGCGCTCATTCAATAAAAGCGGTAATAATATCGATTTGCCGGACCTCAATATAAGTGCGGCACCAATAGTCGGATTAGTCGATAAAATCATAAATAACGCAATTTTACAAAATGTAAGCGATATACATTTTGAACCGAGAGAAAAAAATATGTGCATACGTGTACGTATTGATGGCATATTAAAAGATTATGTTACTTTACCATCAGAATTGCATCAGCTGATTATTTCCCGCATAAAAATAATCAGCTGCATGAATACTGTAGAAAAAAGAAAACCGCAGGATGGCAGTATGTCTTATAAATATGCAGGAAAAACCATAGATATAAGAATTTCCACCATTCCAACGATACACGGAGAAAAACTTGTCATGCGGCTTTTAAATATTTTAGGAAGATGTTTTACTGTTGAGGAACTGGAATTAAATTATAAAAATGAAGCCAGTTTTCGCAAATTGTTTCATCGTCCCAGCGGATTGATATTAAATACAGGTCCGGTCAATTCAGGTAAAACAGCAACACTCTATGCCGCGTTGAATGAATTGAATACACCGGAAAAAAATATTGTGACAATCGAGGACCCTGTTGAGTATAAGCTTGATAATATAACACAAATACAGATAAACGAAAAAACAGGATTATCTTTTGAAGAGGGGATGCGGGCAGTACTGCGGCAAGATCCTGATATTATTTTCATCGGCGAAATTCGTGATGAAAAAACAGCTGCTACTGCTGTCCGTGCAGCTTTGACAGGGCATCTGGTGCTTTCTACTTTGCATACGGGCAATGCTGTCAGTGCTATTTTACGAATGCTGGATATGAAAATAGAGCCGTATTTATTGGCTGAAGTTCTTGCCGGATGTTTGTCGCAAAGGCTTTTACGCCGCATTTGTCCTCACTGTAAAATAAGTTATGAACCTGTTGAAAATTCTGAGCAATATATTTTTATGCAAAAATACTCAATAAAGCAGGCCTTCAGAGGAAAAGGCTGTGCTTTTTGCGGAAACAGCGGCTATTTTGGCAGGATAGCTGTTCAGGAAATACTCACAGTGAAGGCAAGCCTAAAAAAATCTATTTGTTTAAAAGACAGCAGCAGTGTTATGAAGGAAATTGCAGTGGGTGATGAGATGGTACCTCTGTTCAATGACGGTATAGAAAAAATCATACGGGGAAAAACTACTATAAGTGAAATCATGAGGGTGATCAACGAGGATGAATGCCAGCGCCTTGAATAAATTTGAAATGTTGATTTCAGCTGCAGATGCCGCATGCTCTGATTTGCATATAACGGCTGATCAGGAATGTTTTTGTCGTGTGGACGGAAAATTATTAATTGTCCCCGATATAAAGTTCAACAATGCTGAATTGCAGAAAATTTTTGATATTTTATTGACAGAAAAAGATAGGAAGATTTTTTTATCCCAAAATGACGTGGATATAGCGTATACAATTTGCGATAGACGTCTGCGCATAAGCATATATAAGCAGCAGCGTCAGCTTGCCTTTGCTGTACGCCTTATCTGCCAGACAATAAAATCAATAGAGGATCAGGAATATCCTGAAATTCTTAAAAAGCTTATTTTGAAAAAAAGCGGTCTTATTTTAGTAACAGGACCATCAGGATCAGGTAAATCCACCACACTTTCCGCTATGCTTTCTTATCGAGCACAATACCGTCCGTGTCATATAGTGACCTTAGAAGACCCGATAGAGTATATTTTTTCTTCGACTCGGAGCCTTATTCATCAGCGAGAATACGGCAGTGATTTTTTTTCTTTTGAGGAGGCGATGAAGAGCGCGATGCGTCAGGATCCTGATATTATTTTTCTCGGAGAGATACGTGATCGGCAAACTATGCGGGCAGCTCTTTCGGCTGCGCAGACAGGTCATTTGGTAATTTCAACACTGCATACCGCCAGTGCGGCAGAATCGCTCACAAGAATCGAGAGCCTTTTTAACGATGATGCAGGCACTGTCCGTATTGAACTTTCCATGGTCCTGCAGGCAATAATAAGCCAGCAGCTGCTGCAGAAAACAGCAGGCGGGAGAATAGCAGCCATGGAAATTTTAACGGCAACAGATGCGGTTCGCTCCCTGATAGCATCAGGCAGACCGCAGCAGGTGCTTTCATCTATACAGACGGGAAAAAGTGAAGGAATGCAGACTATGGAAGCTGCATTGAACAATCTGCGCCGAAAAAACCTTATCAATTAATAGAAAATATACCACTTTGAGATGAGCGTTGAAAACGGGATTTTTTGATGATATCTATATAATGGAAGGCTTAATTCAGACGGTGTTTTTATGCCACCTGAATAGTGGTCAAAATTATCGGAGCTTATACTGTGAAAAAGTATTTTTATTGTGTTAAGGATCATCTGGGCAAAGATATAAAAGGCAGCATATTTGCGGCATCTCCTGATGAAGCCGCTGAAATACTGCGGTCGCAAAATTATTTTCTGCTCGGTTTAGAAGAGGAAAAATGTAGTTTGCGGCAGAGATTAAAAGGAAGATTCGGTTATATAATAAGCTGTAATGATGTTGCTTTTTTTTGCCGGCAGCTGAGTATAATGCTGAAATCCGGCATAACCGTGAAGGAGGCACTTGAGGCAATAAATGCACAGACAAAAAATATAAAATTCAAAAATATACTTTATGAGATTTCATTGCAGATCCAAACAGGGAAAAGCTTTTCTGACAGTCTTGCCGTACACAAAACTGCTTTCCCCAGGAGCTTTCTTGCTCTCACCGCGGCAGGTGAAGCAGGCGGCAAACTTGACGATGTATTGCAGTATTCAGCAGATTACCTTGAACGTGACTATAATATAAGAGAAAAATTGAAAACCGTTGCTGTTTATCCTTTGATGCTAAGTCTTGTATTTATTGTCACTGCCGGTGTAATGCTTACTGTAGTTATGCCTATGTTTGCAGAGTTGCTGAAAAATTTAAATGTGCCCTTGCCATTGCTGACAACTTTTGTGCTTTTTCTTGGTTTTGGTTTAGAAAAGTACGGGATAGTTTTTATCATGCTGTTCCTTTCTCTGCTGTCTGTTTTTAATTTTATGTGGCAGCAAAAGAAATATAAATACATGGTGTATAAGTTTCTTTTAAAAACACCTTTTTGGGGCCGGCTGTTTGCCGAATTAATATTATTGCAATTTTGCAATGAGTTATCGGTTATGCTTTCTTCAGGGCTGACCATAGACAAAAGTATAAGCACTATTCTCAGCAACTCGCCCAATGAATATTTGGAAAATATATTGAAAAGAGTTCAGGCAGATATTCAAAGGGGAAATACATTATCTTCCTCATTGGCGAAAAATACATTATTTACTCCTTTATTTATGCAAATGCTGCTTACAGGGGAGAAAAGCGGCAATTTGGCAATTATGCTGAATACGACAGCAGAATTTTATAAAAATGATGTTGAATTGCTTTATAAACGCGGTATAGCGCTTGCAGAGCCATGTATGATAATAGCGCTTTCTATATTTATCGGTATATTCGTGGCGGCTATTGCTATTCCCATGTTTGAAGCGGCTGCACAGGTACCTATGTGAGGGAAATTATTATGAGAAAAAAATTTTTAAAAGATGAGAGAGGTTTTACGCTTTTAGAGATGATGATTGTTATTGTCATATTAGGAATATTGGCAACGCTGGCTATTCCTAAATTCAGCAATTCTGTCACGCTTGCCAATACGGCCAAAATACAGGCCGATCTGCAGACACTGAATACAGCGATTGCTATGCATTTATCGACACACGGCCGGAATCCGCAAAATATAAAGACAGACTTAGCTGAATATATAGACGATGTGGATAATCTTAAACCACCACAGGGAGAAAGCTATTTACGTACAGGCGATAAATTGAAAATAACGGCGGAAACATATGAACTGGATACTGTAAATGCGACAGCGCTTTGTCAGGGGCATGCTTTAAAAGATTTCGGAACAGTAAAAAAATGAAAATACAGCTGCCTTTTACAGAAATAATTTGTCTGACAGGATATTGCTTTTTATTGAATATATCGGAAAAATATGCCGGCTTTATCTACATTCTCTTATTGTTGGCAAAAGTTGCCTACATAGATTATAAATCGTACCTTATTCCAAATAAGCTGCCAGTTTTTATAGCTTTTGGCGGATGTATACATCAGTTGATGCAGAATGAATATTTTGCTTTTTGGAATGTGTTTTTTGCATTGATATTTATAAGCATGGTATTTTTGCCCATTTATTTTTTTACTGATACTATAGGAGGCGGTGATGTCAAACTTTCCTATGCGCTTTGCTTATGGCTGCCTTATCCCTTGATCGCGCAGGCAATATTTTTTGCGGTATTCAGTGCATCCCTATTATGCATTTACAGAATTTTGCAAAAAGAATACACACTTAATGATATACTGCCATTTGGGCCGTTTATTTCACTTGGTGCCCTGATCATTTTTAGCATATTTTATTTTTAAGGAAAAATGCAATGAAAAAAAGACAATATGGTTTCATGAGCATTGAGTTGATATTATCTCTTGCAGTACTGGCTGTATTTTTTCTTATGGTTGCGCCTAAATTTTTACTGACGGAAAAAATGCAGACAGATTTTCAGGCTCAATACCTGCTTAGCAATCTGCGGCTTCTTCAGCAGAAAAATTTTTCACTGCCGCATGAAGCGAAGGCTGTTCCTACACCATATATGGTGCTGAACAAAACTTCATATGAATTATATTTTGACCCTGCCGCAAAACCTGTTGTAGTAAATATGCCGGAGGGAATAGTGCTGAGTTCGAATCACGGAGCAGTATTTTCTTTTAATCGAGGTGATAAATATACGGTCAATGCCGCGACGATAAATATTTCCGGCAAAGATTCTTTGGCAAAAGTAATTATTCATTCATATGGGCGCATCAGGATGGCAAAATAATGAACAATAAAGGTTTTTTTATGCTTATGCAGGTTTTTTCCCTGAGCATATTGCTTTTGGCTGCGGCGGCTATCTTCAGTGTTTTTCGAATATATTCAGAAAATCAGGTGATGGAAGATGCTAAAATGACTGCTGTTTATCTGGCACAAAAAGAAATTGCCATGATTGAAGGCGAGATATTAACTGAGAAAAAATTCTATGATGCGGGAACGATAAAAGAAGCTTCAATAAATAAAAATAATGTTTTTTTCCATATTAATACTTCCCTATCAGTAAATGATAAATTGAAAACTGTGACTGCCAAAGTAAATTGGACCGTCAATGGAAAGCAGGCCGAATTTGATTTAAGGAAAACGGTGTATACAAATGAATAAACAAAAAGGAAAAAATCAGGCCGGAAGTATATTACTGGAGACACTGCTGTCGCTTAATATTTATGTATTTATCATGATGAGTATTTCCGTTATCTTTTTGGCAGTGCTGCATATGTATTTGAAAAATATTTATCAGATGGAACTTCGTTCACAGATGCGTTTTGCAGCCGAATGCATAATTCAGGATATAAAGCATGCTGATTCGGTGACAGTTTATCAGGAAAGCGGGCATGATGCCATTGCCATTACCACACGTGCTACCACGGGCAGCAGTGAAGCGTCAGCAGAATTTATAAAATACAGACAAGATGATCTGGCTTTTTTTCCGCGTATTATAAAAAAGGGGCAGCCACTGACAGGTGACAATGATTTTTGCTACACCTATGTGAGGTTTTCATGCCGGCCTTTATCAGAGAATAAGGATAATCGTGTGTATTTATTGGAATTGAAGGGGACTCATCAATTTTCTTCCCAGTATTTTTATCTGGATACAGCAGTGACAAGATTGGGAAGCCGTTCATTGAATTGAGGCACAAAAAATGAACAATAAGGGAATTTCCACATTGACAGGATTATGCTATATCCTGCCGATGCTCTTTATCACTTCCTCGTTTTTTCTTTTAAGCACCAATGAACAAAAAATAGATCTGTTGGCTGTAAATGGTATTAAAGCTCAGTATGCCGCAGAAAGTGCTTTGGAAAGGACAATATATCTATTGAGCACAGAAACGTTTATTTATGATGATATAAAACGACAGGCAGATGGGAGTTTTATAACTTATAAAAAAACTCTGTTTGAGGAGAGCTGGCAGGAAGATGAAGAACAGCTGAGCGCTGCTGTTTATCTGCACTTTTTCAATTATGAGGACTCATATTTCACACTTAATGCTGTGGGGAATGCCGGCGGTGCTTCTAAACGGATAACAGTATATATTAAGGAAAAAGAACATAAATTATCCGTGATACGGTGGAATTACCATGAAGAATAAAAAAATTGAAAAATTGCTTTACAGCAATCATATAAATGTAGTTTCACTGGCAATAATGGAAGATGATATTTATCTGGCCAATATTAAATTGGAGGATAATTTATGGAAGATAAAAAATATTGAACATTATATGTCAGTAAATTTTTCGGAATTTGATCAGCTTAGTGATATATTGAAAAATGCAGTGTTGAAAATAGGCTGCAGAGACCTGCCTGTATATATGTGCATCTCTGCTGACAAATTTAATTTGTATAAAAATATTTTTCCTCCGATGTCTTACAAAGAGCTGAAAAAGGCTATTTATTGGGAAATTCGCGGTAATGCGGCAATAGATGACACTCAGTGCGTTTCTTTCGATTATGAATATACGGAGGACTCGGTAAATATAAAAATATATACAGCAGAGAAAGCATTTATTATGACTCTGTATGCTATATGCACCGCTGCATATTTATGTCCATGCGGAGTTTTTCCGCTGCAGGATGAAGTTCTGGCGAACAAAGAAGAAAGCGAAATTTTTCAGCTGGGGTGGCATAAAGGAGCAATAAGCTTTCATTTAGCGACGGATGAATCAATTCTTCCCCCGTATATAAAAAGTTTGGTGCAGAATATTTTATTGAAAGACAGTAAATTGGATCTGCTGCCGGAAAAACAAAAACCCGCGCGATTGAATTGGCGGAGAATAAGCGTCTTTATGTGTGCAGCAGCTTTTATTTTTACAGCGGCTATAGCGAGTTTTTTTCATTTTGCCATAGCCGCTGCCCATGAAGAAGAAATCGGTTTAGAGTCACAATTACATAATATGAAAAATATTGTTGAACAAAAAAACATGTTTGAAAATTATCAAATGGATATTCAAAAAAGAAAAAATATTTTGCTGGGACTTCATCCGATTAATATGTCCGGTTATGCATTACTGAGCAATATGGGGTCTGTTTGTATTGACGGAGTCTGGCTTAATGCCGTCAAAACTGATGAAATGGACAATATTATCATTACAGGCACCAGTTTGAGCTATGAAGCACTTGAAGAATATATAGGAGCATTGAAACAATATTACTTTCCTGATACCTCAATGCTTTCTGAGAAAGAGGAAAAAGAAACAGGTGCTGTAATTTTTGTTTTGAAAATATATAAAGACAGGTGAATATATGGGAAAAAAAGATAAGTATTATCTGTCTGTTGTGAGTTTAATGATATGCGTATATGCCGCTGCGGTTTATTTACTGCTTTACATTCCTTGTGATAGAGAGCTGTATGCTGTAGAAAAGAAAATAAGCAGCAATAAAGAACAGCTGAGAATATTGAGATCATTTTCTGACAGGTACGAAAAGAAGGAAAATACTGCAGGAAAAATAGAAGAAATAAATTTATTTTGGAAAAATAAATTGCCGGATCAAAAAAATGAAGCAGTTTTTATTTCCTCATTGCAGGAAGCCGCTGCTGCGAGCAATATTGTCCTTTCCTCTGTCGAACCTGTACCACAGTCCGGTAAAAATGATCTTTATGAGGAGATAATTATAAAAATAAAAACTAAGGGTGATTATTTTCAAGTGCTGGATTTTCTGGAAAAAATTAATGGCTTAGATCGTTATAATATTGTTGATAAGATAAATATTGCAGTACAGGGCAATCTGCTGGAAACAGATATGGATATAAGAATCTTTTCTATTTCGCCAAAATAATCATGGTGGTCTTTCTGCTGCTGCGGAGGATAAGGACCATCCGCCATCGGGATGCGGCACATAAATATATATGACAAGCTAATAAATTAAATTGACAAATATTTATAGGCAATTAATTTTAATATTATCGGTGTTTGTGTGGATAATATTAATGTATTTAAATAATTGACATTTATAAAAATAGGTGATAAAGTATGTAACTGTATTGAAAATTGCATATAATTTCGGATGAAGATATTGGGAGAGAGACTTTACAGTCCGCCGAAGATGTTATACTTTCAGGCAAAAGAACCAATATCAGACGGACCTCTGGAGAGCCTCAGATGAGCACCGAAGGAGCAAGCTGCTGATTTTAGCAGTGAATCTCTCAGGTAAAAGGACAGAGTATGGAGCAGTATGTTATCTCAGAGGTCAAATTTTTATAATTTGACCTCTTTTTATTTTGAGAAGATTTTAATATATTAAAAGGCGGAATTTACATGTCGGAAAAACAAGGTTTATCAAGAGAATTGAAAAATCGCCATGTGCAATTGCTGGCAATCGGCGGGGCGATAGGTACAGGGCTATTTTTAGGAGCAGGCAGATCTATTCATTTGGCAGGACCATCTATACTTTTGGCATATTTGATAACGGGTATAATTTGTTTTTGGGTAATGCGGGCTCTGGGCGAACTTCTTCTTTCAAATTTGAACTATCATTCATTTGTTGATTTTGTTTATGAATATATGGGAGACAGAGCCGCTTTCATTACAGGCTGGACTTATTGGTTCTGCTGGATATCCCTTGCTATGGCTGATCTGACAGCAGCAGGATTGTATATTCAATATTGGCTTCCTAGTGTTGGTCAATGGGTGCCGAGCTTTATAGTACTCGTGGTTTTATTGATCATGAATCTTACTGCGGTGAAAATGTTTGGTGAAATGGAGTTTTGGTTCGCTTTAATCAAGGTAGCGGCAATATTGACTTTGATCGTTGTTGGTGCCGTTATGATCTTCAAGGGATTTTCTACAGATATAGGTGAATCAGGTTTTTCAAATCTATGGAATAACGGCGGTTGGTTTCCGAATGGGATCAGTGGATTCATACTTTCATTCCAAATGGTCGTTTTTGCATTTACCGGTATCGAACTCGTCGGTATAACCGCAGGAGAAACAAAAAATCCCGGAACGGTTATACCGCAGGCTATCAATAATATACCTATCCGCATTATAATTTTTTATATAGGTGCTCTTGCCATAATAATGAGTATCTATCCATGGACAGCAATAAGTCCGGATAAGAGTCCGTTCGTTCAGGTATTTGCCGCAGTGGGAGTAGCAGCCGCCGCCGGTATAGTGAATTTTGTTGTATTGACAGCTGCAGCATCAGCATGCAACAGCGGCATTTTCAGTACAAGCCGTATGGTATATTCTTTATCAAAAGAAAATAATGCACCGGAATCTATGAAGAAACTTACATCCAGGCAGGTACCCGCTAATGCGACAATATTTTCTGTAGCGGTTATCTTAATCTCAGTAATTTTAAATTATATAATGCCTAAGGGTGTTTTTGTATTGATCACAAGTATATCAACTATCTGCTTCATTTATATATGGGCAATTATGGTTATCTGCCACATGAAATACCGTCAGTCAAAATCTGAGTACAAATCATTAAATAAATTCAGAATGCCTTTTTATCCGCTCAGCAGTTATTTGATTTTATTATTCTTCGCATTCGTTATAGTGATTTTGGCATTCAACGAAGAAACAAGGGTCGCTTTATTTGTAACGCCGGTTTGGTTTATTATGCTGGCTGTCATCAAGGCACGGATGAAAACGAAGAGCTGTATGCAGAGCGATCTGGCACGTTGAACAGATTATTTGCACATGTTTTTTAAAAAATATATGCAGTGGCTATTGAATTAATTGTCAAAATGCAATAGAATTTTCTTTAGTATACATTGAATAATGCGGAGAGCTGCGATTATTATATAAAAAATACGCGCGTTATGGCAGCGGTATTATTCATTGCAGGGAAATAGGGCTATTGGAGGATATGAATGGAACAATTGCCAAGTATTCAGCAATTAGAAAATTTTATTATTTACGGCAAGGTCAGAAATTTTACAACAGCAGCAAAAAAGGCAAATATTACTCAATCGGCATTTAGTTTTCAGATGAAGAAACTGGAGGAGCTTCTGGGGGTTAAGCTTATAGTCCGCTCAAATAGAGGAAGCGACCTGACTGAAGCGGGAGAGAAATTCCTTCAGCATGTTCAGAAAGTTATAGGCGAGCTGTCTGAATGCGTTTATGAAATGAAACAGATAAAAGGGAAAACAATGCCGTTGAACATAGGCGCTTTGATGTCATTAGGCGATGTTTTGATGAATCAGCATTTGTCATATTTTCAAAAACATAATGCGGATTTGACAATAAATGTTTATAATTTGGAAGCTTATGAGCTTTTTCGTCAGCTGGAAGATGGGTCACTTGATATAATATCAACATTTTATATGTCCCAGCTGGATGTGGCAAAATATGAAAGAACATTCTTTTGCAATGAAAAAATGGTATTTTATGCGCCACATTTCAATTCTCAGAAAAATGAGCTGGCAATAGAGGATATAGCCTCGTATCCTTTAGTGCAGTATGCACCGCATTATTTAATGAATTCAATTATAAAAAATTATTTTACGGTCAATAAAAAAACACCCGTAGTCAAGGCTTGGCTCTCTACTCCGTATGCCATCATGAATTATTGTCAGCAGAATGAGACGGGGGCTGTGCTTTCAGAACGTCTTTTGAATGCAGTGGGAATAGAGGACGGTTATTATGACATGGCGCCTTCCTTTAATTTAAAATGCTATTTGATGTATAAGAAGAGCAATCCTAAATATAAAATAATGAAAGTATTTATTGATTATATACAGAAATTATATACAAACAGATGAATATGGCAGCGGAAGTTCTATGAAAAGAATGGAATTTCCGCTGCCTTTTTCATTGCATCGGCATAATATAATTTTATGACAGGTATCTAATTCTTTTGTTATACAAACCCATTTCCGGAGTATATAATAGGCGATATCAACTCATTTCGAAGTGCAAAAACCTTGTTTTGAAGGGCTTTAGAACATGCTGCCTTTGGGAACAGCAGCCGGAAAGAGAAGTAAAAGTAAAAATGGAGATGTGGTTATGAGCAAAGGTTCCTTATTTAACAAGGATTTCGTACTGGACACCGGTATAAATTTTGTTGTATATCTTATTTACTATTTGTTAATGGTTATAATAGCTGTAGTAGCGAAAGAGCAGCTGAATGCTTCTTTGAGTGAGGCAGGGCTGGCTTCAGGTATTTTTATCCTGGGTACGCTGCTGGCGAGACTGCAGCTTGGAAAAGAAATTGAACTATATGGAAGAAAAAAGACTTTATATTTTGGCATTATATTTTATTTAGTGACAACGCTGATGTATTTTTATATTCCTAATTTGGCTGTTATGTATGTCGTTCGTTTTTTGAATGGGATGGCTTACGGCGTTATTTCGACGGCTACAAATACTATAATTGCCAGCTGTATTCCGGAAGAAAGACGCGGTGAGGGAATAAACTATTATGGACTCAGTACCAGTCTTGCCGCGGCTATAGGACCATTTTTAGGTATGCTTTTGATGCTGATAGCAAACTTCAATGTAATTATAATAACTTGTGTGGCACTGATCGTTTTATGCGTGGCAGGATGCTTTACTCTTACAGTGAGAGAAATGAATCTCACTGAGGCTGAAAGAAAGCAAATGAAAAAATGTACGTTGGATAATTATGTGGAATCACGTGTTATGGTAATATCGATAATAGGATTTTTAATGGGATTCGCTTATTCAAGCGTATTAAGTTTTTTGGCGGCCTATACAAGGGAAATAAATCTGGTGGATGCCGGAACATTTTTCTTTGTAGTGTATGCTGTTATTATTACTATTACAAGACCGATGACAGGCGTGATCTTTGACCGCAAGGGTGAAAATTATGTGTTGTATCCCTGTTATATATTTCTGGCCGCCGGTTTATTTCTTTTAAGTGTGACAGGCACGTCAGCTACTTTGCTTTTGTCGGGGGCTTTGGTCGGCCTGGGGTACGGTACATTCATGTCAAACGGGCAGGCAGTCTGCATTAAGCTCACTCCGCCGCATCGTATCAGTGTTGCGCTGTCTACTTATTTTGTAGCTTTGGACTTGGGGATAGGCGTGGGACCGTATATTCTTGGAAGTCTCAGAGATTTTATGGCTTTTCAGCAGCTATATGCTGTCGCCGGTGCTGTTGCAGTAGTATGTTTCATTTTGTATTACTTTTTCTACGGCAGGAAAACAGGCAGGCAGACACAGACTTCGGCAGAGAATTTTTAAACTGTAAATATTTTGGATGAATAACGGTTTACAAGTCAACTGAAAAGATGAAAAGGCTGCACAAACAAGAAATGTTTGTGCAGCCTTTTTTATCTGGGTTACGCAAGAATCATAATAAAATGTTCACATGACCGGCATGGGCATTACATATTTGAAAACTGTTATAAAATGCGAAACGCTGCCTCCTATTACAAATAGATGCCATACAGCGTGATTATAGGGAATTTTTTTATCCAAATAAAAAATCGTGCCTATTGTATATAACAGACCGCCTGCAACCAGCCAGTATATTGCAGCGGCAGGCAGTACAGCAAGCAGCGGCTTTACCATGAAGACCGCCAGCCACCCCATCAGAAGATAGCACAAAGTGGAAAAGAATTTGAACCTTTTTACAAAGAAAATCTTGAAAACAATTCCTGCCAATGCCAGCCCCCAGATAATACCGAATATGGCCCAACCAAAAGTGCCATGCAGCGGTATCAGAGTAAAGGGGGTGTAATTGCCGGCAATTAATATGTAAATAGCGGCATGATCAAAGAATTTTAAAATCTCCTTCACTCGTCTGCGGGAAAAACTATGATAAAGAGTAGAAGCAAGATACAAGAGCACCAATGATACACCATATACCACAGCCGCGACCATCTGCCACAAACCGCCGTCCAAATAAGCTCTGGCAATAAGTACGATAAGAGCGATTACCGCAAAAAAAGCGCCTATACCATGCGTAATGGCATTAATTTTTTCTTCTAAAACATCATTTATTATTATATTTGGCATATTATTATCACCTTTCCTTAAACTATAAAGCAAATGCAATTATTTTACCTGCAGGCGTGCTGCTATTTAAAAGCAGTGCGCCTGTAATTTTGATTATATCACATTTTTATTTAAGAGGTTATGCCAAATATATACGTATAAACAGGTATAAGACAGATAAATAACATTTTCTGAGATTAATTATCATTTTTGCCATAAATCAGAGGCATATTTATATTCCTGTTGAAAAAAGAAATTAGAGGTCCTGTGAATAAAGCCATTATGATCGTGCCAATTCCTACTATACTGCCAAGTGAAAAACCGATAGAAACTGATAAAAAATCCCAAAAAATACGTGCATAACGAAATTTTATTCTGCCTTTAGATTTTTTCTCTACTATCCATCCTGCTGCGTCATATGGACCCATGCCAAAATTTGAACATATATATGCGGATGTGCCATAACATGATATCAAAATACCCAGCAGCAATAAAATAATACGGATGGTCAGACTGCTGTTGCTGCCCAATAATATCAGCAATATGTCATAAAAAATATCACTGGCGGGACCGAGTAAAAACATGTTGATCAAAGTTCCTATATTGATAAAACTCTTATCCAGTAAAAACACAAACAGGATTATTATGCAATTATATATTATCACACATTTACCGAACGTCAGCCCTGTCAATATGCTGTAGCCTAAATTCATGCACGAAAACGGATCATTGCCGAATAAGCTCAGGCGCATCATACTTATGGACAGGCTCATTATGATATTGCCGAAAACAATTGCTGCAAAACGATGCTTCAGTCTGCAATCTGTACCTGTTTCAGATGAATTGCTGATAATTTTTTTTAAATTATACATATTATCATGACCTCTACCCGACATATTGATTTTAAAAGGCAATTTTTCTCCGGAAAAAATTCCATGCAAAAATAAGTGATAATCAAGTATGTACACAGATTTTCATGCAGTTTTTTCATCGGCGGATAGACATTAAAATAAAATAATGCCTGAGTTTTATTTGTATATCTACCCAAGCATTTATATATTTTAGAATATTTATTTATTTTGGTGCAGCATTATAATCCGGATACTTTTTTCACATAGCTGCGGGCCTTTTGAGCGTACTCAAGCGGATTGGCAACAGCAGGGTCCTGTTCAGCTTCTACTAATGCCCATCCGGTATAATCATTTTTATTCAGTATGTCAAAAATTGGACCGAAATCGATATCGCCGTCACCGGGAACGGTAAACATCCCCATTCTTACACCTTTCAGGAAACTTAGATTTTCTTCTTTTACTTTGTCTACCAGTTTTTTACGAACATCTTTCAAATGAACATGCTTGATTCTGTTAATATGTTTTTCAAGCACCCGCAGATGATTTTTTCCGGAGCACACCAGATGGCCCGAATCATATAGCAATGACACCAGATTGGGATCGGTCAGTTCCATAAGCTTATCGATTTCTTCCTCTGTCTGCACACCTGTTCCCATATGATGATGATATACTAACGTCATATCTTTTTCCTTGGCAAGCAGTCCAAGCTTATCGAGCCCTTCCGGTACGGTTTTCCACTGTTCGTCAGTATAATGCGGCTTGCTGGCAAACAGTGGAGTTTCTATTTGCCCTTGGATGCTGTTTCCCTGTTCCGCCACAACAATAACTTTCGCACCCATTTCATGCAGAAAATCCCGGTGTTCAATAAAGGCCTTGGCGGTTACTTCATATGGTTTACTGGTCAAAAATGAACTGAACCATGCACTGGCAATATTCATATTGCGAAGAGACAATGCTTTTTTCAATATTTTTATGTCGCGCGGAAATTTTCCGCCGACCTCGCAGCCCGTAAAACCTGCCAGCGCCATTTCACTTATACACTGTTCAAAAGTGTTTTCTTTTCCTAAATCCGGCATGTCATCATTTGTCCAGCCAATCGGACAAATACCTAATTGTATTTTTGCCATTTTTTTCTCCTCTTATATATAATATAATTGTTTGTTTATGGGTATATAATAGCATTGTTACTGTTGAATGTCTATACATTTGTGATTAATTTATGAACAAAAATTTGTATATAAGTTTACTTCATTTTTTCATCTATATGAGGTGAATATTTACTTTATCAATGATTCACCTTATTAGATAAAATATGTAAATGCTGGAAGCAGGCCGCTATCTGCCTGTTATGGGTGGTCATATAAACACCGACGAATATTGCGGCAGCACCGAAGAATTCCAGCATACCAAAACTTTCGGAAAAAAACCATACCCCGCAGAATATTCCTACTAATGGTGTTATATTGGCAAAAACAGCCGACAAACTTGGGCCGGCATTCTTGACACCGATATTCCAGCATACCATCGAACAAACTCCGCCGAGAAGCACAATAAAAGTGAAGGCGTAGATTGCTGGCAGGGGCAACGGTGTGTAATATAGTTCATCTGTATACAGTGCATAAACAGCAGTCAGTATCGCTCCGAATAATCCAGCCCATGCGGTAACCAGAAAAACCGACAGAGATTGCATTACTTTTACCCCAATGAATGAATATAAGGCCCAGACTACTTGACAGATAAAAAATAAGATATCGCCCTGGTTGAAAGAAAAATTCAGTAAAATATCAATATTTCCTTCAGTAAACAACAGCAATGCTCCGCATAGAGACAGTATAATACCCAGCCATTGCAGAAAACTGAGACATTCCTTTAAAAATATTGCTGCCATGAGTGCCGTAATGGAAGGACCGACTGAGGCTATGAGCGTGCAGTTGGTAATCGTAGAATATTTGAGACCTGTAAACTGAGCGATATTGTTTATAGCTATACCGGTCAGCCCCATAAGCAGCACCGGTATGACAAATTTAGCCGGTAAAAAAAATCTGGGTTCACTGCGCAAATAGATTATGAAAAATAAAATAAGACTTATGAAAAAGTAGCGCATACTGGTCAATGCCGCGGGCGACCAGTATACCATAATAAGTTTTATGCATAAGGGCTGTATACCCCAGAATACAGTGGCCGTTATAAGTGCTATATAGGTTTTTTCTCTGTTTTTTTCCACGTATAATTTCCTATACAAATTTTAGTCGGAATAAAAATCATGATCAAAATAAATGCTTATGTGTATAATCAAAAACGGCGGCTTTGTCAGCCGCCGCTGTCTTGATATCAAATGCCCAGTCCTCTTTCGACTATTTTCCGTGCTTCGGACGCCTGTTTATCCATTTTTTCCGGATAGCCGAACAGTGATACACAGGCTATCGATTCACCGCCGACTTTAAATTTGCGATCGGTAAATTTCATTTCCTGAAGTTTTTCAAATATTCCCGCAAAATCGACTTCCCCTTCACCCAGTCCCAGATGCTGATGGATTGTCGCATCAACCCCCGGAGGATTTAATATATATCGGCAGTCTTTGGTGTGATTCATCGTATCGGCAAACAATACATGTGATAGATCATCTCCCGCATAGTCCAGCATACTTTTCACGTCACCTTTGCCGTTGTCATAAAAAAATGTATGCGCCGCACAATAAAGATATTTTAAATTGTCACTGCGCAAAGATTTGACCAGATCTGCCGATTCATTGCTGTTTTCACAAAAATCATACGGATGGGACTGTATCTCTATCCTTATACCTTCTCTTTCGATGATAGGAAGCAGTTCCTCCATGGATTTGTACCACATTCCTTCACATATTTCCGATTGGTGAGGATCACCTGAAAGTTCCGTGTTTATAACAGAAACATTCATATCGACGGCTATCTCTATCATTCTTTTCCAGTTTTTTACCGCGATCTGCCGCTGTTCTTCCGTTGGGCCGGACCAGCGATACACTACTATAAAGGAAGAAATTTCAACACCGGTTTCCTTTAAGGCTTTTTTGTATTCTGCCTGACATTCGCGGCTGAATTTTGGATGCTTGTAAAATGGATTTATTCTGGGATGCGGTGATTGTTCAATATACTTATACCCCCATGCTGATACCTTGTGTACCATGTCACTGATTCCCATTTGTTTTGCCAAAACATCTACGTCAAATGCTAATTTCATATTCAGTCACCTTTCTGATAATATTATGATTAATTTATGAATAATTATTGAATATAAATTAGCACTATAAAAAAAGAATGTCAAGTATTTTTTATTTATTTTGTATTTTATAAATAATTTCTAAATTATAAGCATATTTTTTCTGCAATTTAAAAAAATTGTGCGCAGTGATCTGATTCTGCATGGATAATATTGCCCGGACAGATCTATCAGCGGGTCAGAAGTTTTACTTTGTTTTATATCTGCTGATTCGCATGCCGATCTGCGAACATAACATGATTTTTATTTTATCTGCAGAATATTTAGGTGCAGCAGACTGACGTATATTGTCCGGTTCGCACCAGAAAATTGTGAACAGATATGAGAAACAGCAAGATAATGAAAAAAAACTTTATTGATGATATAAAATAATCAAAAATTAGCCAATATTTTGGAATTTTTTTGATTATTTTTTTGTTAAACTATATGTGCATCAAAAATAAATGTAAAAGGAGTGATTTGTTTTGACAATACACATTACCGGGGCTCCATGCTGCTGGGGGATTGATGATGTAAGAAATCCTTATTTGCCGGCCTGGCAGAAAGTTTTGTCCGAAGCCGCTCAGGCGGGATATACGGCAATAGAGCTTGGTCCATACGGATATCTGCCGCTTGATATCAATGTCGTGAGCCGCGAACTGGAAAAAAACCGCATCTCTATTGTCGCTGGGACTATATTTGATGACTTGGTAAGTGAGGAAAATTTCAGTAATCTTTTAAAACAGACAGATGATATCTGTTCCATAATTACAAGGCTGCCTAAACTTCCTACTGAGAAAGGACAGCATTTTCCCGCACCATACTTGACAATAATGGATTGGGGGCATGATGAGCGGGATTTTGCCGCCGGACATTCCGGGCGTGCGTCCAGGTTGAAGAGCAGTGACTGGCAAAACATGATAAGGCACATTATCGGTATATGCGACCGGGCTGCAAAGTGGAAAGTGCGTCCGGTGCTGCATCCCCATGCCGGCGGGTATATAGAATTTGCTGACGAGATTGATAGAGCCGCATCGGACATCCCCTGTGAAAAAGCAGGTTTTTGTCTCGATACGGGTCATCTGAAATATTCCGGCATGGACCCTGTGCAATGGTTAAGAAAGTATGCTGACCGCCTGGACTATATCCATTTTAAAGATATAAACCAGAAGATATATGCACAGGTGATGAAAGAGCATATCCGCTTTTTCGACGGATGCGCCAAGGGTTCAATGTGCCCGATCGGGACAGGAAATATTGATTACATTTCAATACACAAATTATTGATCGAGGAAATCAACTACTCCGGCTATATCACGATCGAGCAGGAGCGCGATCCGAGAAATTCCCAGACCAGTCTGCGTGACGTAAAGGCAAGCCTTGATTACTTAAAAAGCATTGGTTTTTGAGAGTCGGGACCCATATCGACAAATGATCGTATCATATGTTTTTCAATGCGAAGTCCTGATGTAAATGAAGAGCTTCGCCTGAAATAAAAATTTTATTTACAGCAAATCCTAAGGAGGTTCTTTTTTTATGATCAACGGAGAGAAAATTTTGGATCATCCCATACGCTGGGCTATGGTCGGCGGCGGCAGAGGCAGCCAGATCGGCTATATTCACCGCTCGTCCGCCTTACGCGACAATTCATTTCAGCTGCTTGCAGGCGCTTTTGACATTAATCCCGAACGCGGCAGGGATTTTGGCATCCAGCTGGGCGTTGCTCCGGAACGCTGCTACCCCGACTACAAAACATTGTTTGCCGAAGAAGCCAAACGCCCGGACGGTATAGAGGCTGTTTCCATAGCCACACCCAACGGCACTCATTATGAAATATGCAAAGCCGCTCTGACTGCGGGTCTGCATGCCGTATGCGAAAAACCGCTCTGCTTTACTCATGCGCAGGCAAAGGAGCTGGTCCGGCTGGCGGATTCCAGAAATCTGGTAGTGGGCGTCACTTATGGATATTCCGGGCATGAATTGATCGAGCAGGGACGTCAGATGATATCGCACGGTGATTTGGGAGAAATACGCATTATAAGAATGCAGTTTCCTTACGGTGCCTATGCCAGTACCGTAGAGGAAAAAGATCCCGCTGCGAAATGGCGTATGGAGCCTAAAACGGCAGGACCTTCCTTTGTTCTGGGTGATGTCGGTACACATGTACTGTTTCTCGCCGAAACTATGGTCTCTGATTTTAAAATCAAAAACCTTTTATGCCTGACGAAATCCTTTGTTAAAACCCGTCAGTTGGAAGACAATGCGTTTGTTCTTATGAACCTGGAAAGCGGTGCTCAGGCTACATGCTGGTCATCAGCTATAAACTGCGGAGCGCTGCACGGGCAGAAAATCCGCATCATTGGCTCCAAAGCCTCCATAGAATGGTTTGACGAACGACCTAACCAGATGAGTTATGAGGTGGAAGGCGAGCCGGTAAGAATTCTTGAACGCGGCGGTGCTTATCTATATCCGGAAGCTCGCAGGGAAGATCGTATCAGTGGCGGACACTCCGAAGGACTTTTCGATGCCTGGGCCAACCTTTACCGTCGTTTTGCCATCGCTATGCAGGCTGCCGGAAAGGGAAAGAAAGTCGACTTCTGGTACCCTGATATCCATGCCGGTGCTCAGGGGGTCAAGTGGGTGGAAAAATGTGTTGAATCGGCGGTCAACGGCAGCAGCTGGGTAGATTATAATTAAAAGAGGTGAATATATTGTCCAAACGAGTAGATCCGAAAAAATATGTCATTCTGATCGGCTTAGTGGCTACTTTCGGCTCCCTGCTTTTCGGCTATGATACAGGTGTTGTAAATGGTGCGCTTCCCTTTATGGCGAGACCGGATCAGCTTAATTTATCTCCTGTGCTGGAGGGAGCAATTACGGGAGCAATAGGTCTTGGCGCGGCACTCGGCTGTCTTATTGGCGGGCGGTTGGCCGACCTGCTTGGCAGGCGGAAAAATCTATTATATCTTTCCATCTTGTTTTTTCTGGCGACTATAGGCTGCTCCCTCTCCCCTAATGCTTATATTATGATAGCATTTCGCTTTATACTCGGAGTAGCTGTCGGTGCGTCTTCTGTGACCGTCCCCATTTATCTGGCGGAAATAGCCACTAAAGAAACGCGAGGCCGCATGGTCGGGCTGATGGATCTGGTCGTCGTATCCGGACAGCTGCTGGCTTTCATCATTAACGCTGTTCTGGCTATTCAGCTTGGCAATACATCGCATGTATGGCGGTATATGATCGCTGTTGCCGCTATACCGGCAGTCGCATTGTTTGCAGGTATGCTGAAAACAGATGAAAGTCCCCGCTGGCTTGTAGCAAAAGGCCGTATCAGTGAAGCCATGTCAGTACTTCATAAAACACGTACCACAAAAGAACAGGTAATTGCCGAACTTAATGAATTGCAGGATTTGCTGAGCAAGGAAGAGAACCGAAAAAATTTTACACTGAGTGATCTGAAAACAAGGTGGATACGCCGATTGTTATTCCTTGGCATCGGACTGTCTATTACCCAGCAGATTACCGGTGTAAATTCAATAATGTTTTACGGATCGCAGATACTGACATCTTCAGGATTCAGCACTCAGGCAGCATTGATAGGAAATATCGGCAACGGTGTAATTTCTGTATTAGGAGGCTTGTTCGGACTTTACTTGGTTGGCAAAATAGGGCGCAGGCCGATGCTTACACTGGGGCTGGCAGGTACCACTGTCTGTATGCTTGGGATTACCTTGATATCACATTTCGCACCACATTCGTCACAGCTTCCATTTTATGTGTTGGGACTGACGATTACCTTTCTGGCTTTTCAGCAAAGCTGCGTATCTCCTGTTACCTGGCTTATGTGTTCGGAGATTTTTCCTCTTCGCATGAGAGCGACCGGTACAGGCATGGCTGTTTTTTTCCAATGGATAGGTAATTTCGCAGTAAGTTTCACTTTTCCCATTCTTTTGAATGGACTGGGGTTGTCCTTGACCTTTGCTGTTTTTGTTATCATGGGGCTTTGCGCAATTATCTTTGTTCAGTTGTTTATGCCTGAGACGAGAGGACGAACGTTAGAACAGTTAGAAAATGATTTCAAAGTGGATTAACCTTTTCCGGTATTAAGAAATACTATAGCGCAATTCTTAATTTGTCCAGAATTATAAGATTTTTTGAAAAAAAATAAATTTATAGATGAATTTGAGCAATAAATTTTATATAATAAATACAGGATATTATCATATGTTTTTGTTTAGAGAACATAATTATAAATGTTCGGCATATACTGCGAAACAAAGAAGGCTTTTTATGACTGTTGTTTATTATAATAAAAAATTATTTCAGTCTGGCTTTGAAAAAAACATTCGTCTGCTTTACGTCTGTAAAGCGGATCGTACTCAGACAAAAATTCCTACGGCATTGCATTCACATGAGGAAAATCTTGAATTGCTTTACGTCTACGCCGGAAAAGGTGTGTTTCGCATTGAAAATCAACTTTTTCATATAACTGCCGGTGATTTGCTCATATATAATCAGGGCGTTTTGCACGATGAGTGGTCAGATCCGGAAAAAGGCATGGAGTTTTTTAATTGCGGTCTGAGCGGAGTACAGCTTGATGGGCTTAAGCCCGGCCATTTGATCAGTGACGGCATTTCTCCCGTTTTGCACTGCCAAGCGTTGGCAGGCCGCGTGGAAAATATTTTTGAGAGCATGCATGAACAGATTTCTGAGGATCGTACTCATGCCGAGATCTTCTGCCAGTATGCTGTCAGTGCGCTTATGATTCTACTGGTTTATCAGGCTCCATGGGAAAATATTACTCAAAAGAGCAAAAAAGATACTTTTATCCTGTATTTAAAAGAATATATGGACAACCATTATCTTACAGACATAAATATTGATGCTCTCGCCAAAATGATTCATATGAGTCCGTCGAACCTGACTCACCAATTTAAAAAACGGATCGGTTTCTCTCCTATACAGTATATCATTCACAGAAGGATAGGAAAGGCCCAGTCACTTTTGATCAGCACTGATAAAAGTATAACGGAAATTAGTATGTTTATAGGCTATGATAATGTAAGCTATTTTAATAATCTTTTCAAAAGAATTGTGGGAATGGCTCCGAAAACTTATCGAAAATGCCGGGTTGGCGAGATTCAATATAAAAATTTGGACTATCTTTGTAAATTAACGATAAAAAATAAATAACTAAAATATAAGGGGAATATCAGCTGATATTTCCTTTATATTTTAGTTATTTTCAAATTCCTGCAAGTTTATTGCAAAAATTCAAATATTAGGTTCTTAATTCAGCAGAAAAAATAAAGTATTCCTCGACGGATAATATTATAATAGGTCTGTAAATAAAGGAAAATACTGTACAGGCATAATAAAGCGATAATTTTAAATATCACTTTTATCTATTTATTTATTCAAAATTTATGACATATGGCTGTGACCTGTATATGGTGCGGCAATATATAATGGGAGGTTTCATCATGACAGTAAAAATTGGTGTTATTGGCTGCGGCGCAATAGGCTTGGAGCATATTAAGAGAATAACAAATACCTTATCAGGCGGGAAAATCGTTGCCGTAAATGATATAAACGAGAATAATGCAAAAAAAATTATCGCAGATTTGCATCTGGACGCAAAATTTTATGCCGACGGACATGAACTTATCAGATCGGCGGATGTAGACGCTGTACTTGTGACCTGTTGGGGACCTGCCCATAAAGAATTCGTGCTTGAAGCAGTAAAACAGAAGAAATATGTGTTTTGTGAAAAACCGCTGGCTACAACGGCGGATGACTGTCTTGAAATAGTTGAAGAGGAAATGAAACAAAAAAAACATCTGGTGCAGGTCGGTTTTATGCGCCGTTTTGACGAGGGCTATGTAGCTCTGAAAAAAACAATTGATGAAGGACAGATCGGTGCACCGCTTATACTGCACGCTGCACACCGCAATCCTGCCGTTGATGAAAAATACACTACAGATATGGCTATAAATGATACTATGATTCATGAAATAGATGTACTGCATTGGCTTTTGGATGATGAGTATATATCGGCTCAGGTCATATATCCGCGCAAAACCGGTAATGCCTCCAGCCACTTGGCAGACCCGCAAATTGTTTTAGTGGAGACAAAGAAAGGCATTCGTATCGATGTGGAAATTTTTGTAAACTGCAAATACGGCTATGATATAAAATGCGAAGTAGTCGGTGAAGACGGCATCGCTTATCTGCCCGAACCGGCCACTGTGCAGACGCGGCAGAAAGCAGCGTTGAATCGTCCTATACTCATGGATTGGAAGCAACGATTCATAAAAGCATATGATTACGAAATTCAAGCTTTTATCAATAATATCAACAAGGGACAGAAACTCGACGGTCCAACTTCATGGGATGGCTATGCGGCAGCTTTGACAGCTGATGTCTGCGTACAGGCACAGCAAAATCCCGGCAAAATTCTGCCGATCAAAATGAAGGATCGCCCTGATTTTTATAAATGATCTCCGTCGGCGGCGGACTTTCATTCCATCAGGGAGCAGCAGGCAGAAGATTATGATCTGCTGCGTCCATAGCTGTCTGTCCGCTGAACTGAACGATCTAAGAAGCCAGCAGCAAATAATGCAAAGACAGTCTGATCAGCAATGCATTCTTTAAAATTACCTACCATTTATATCACCTTAATATTGTCCAGGGAAAATTTTCGACCAAAACAATCGGAAATTTTTCCTGGGCTTTTTTTATGCAATATTTTAAGGACCGTCAGTTTTTCCCCTGTCAGCAAAGAATCAAATTTTTGAATACAGCATGCGGTATTTTCTGGGCGGCAGACCGGTAATTTTGACAAAGATTCCGTTAAAATAGCTTTGGCTGTTGTATCCTACTGTCATAGCGATATCCGTAATATTTTTCCGGGTATCGATCAGCAGCGTCTGTGCTTCGCCGATACGCCGCCGCATAACATACTGCATCGGCGACTGTCCATAAACCTTTTTGAATATATGCGACAAATAATACGTATTGACATGAATGTATCCGGCCAGCATATTCAATTTCAAATTTTCCGTATAATGTATATCCATATATTTTTTTATTTTCTGCGCCAGCTTATTTTCATCCTTGGTATAGTCATGGTCAGGATTTTTTCGGATGATACCGCATATCAGCACTAATAATGCCCTTAAAAGATAATTGGAGTATTCCTCCGCACTATAATCCTTCATGCTTACAGCATTATACATCAGAAAAAATAATTTCTTTACTTCGGAGAAGTCCCTATCGGTTTTCAAAATAGGATTTTGATTCTTCCCTGTTAGGGTATTGGTTTCAAAATCACGGATCGATAAATTTTGCAAGGCACAGGTGGCAATGCAGAGATTTGTCCCCGCTGATGATTCATCGTGCAAAACACCTGCATTTAAGATTAAAAGATCACCCTTTTCCGTATAATATTTTTTCCCATCAATAATATGTATGCCATAGCCCTCGGTTATGAGAATCAGTTCTACAGTGCTTTCGTGTGAATGCATGGCGCGAGGCATTTCTGTGTATTTGCCTGTGGCCTGATATACGGATATCAGATCGGGATATGTGTTTTCTTTGAAAATGGAATTAAATTTCCCTTTGGTAAACATCGATAAAACTCCTTTAGTTGATATTTGTCATACCATTCATTTAACTGCATGAACAGCAATTTTTTTGAATGATTTTTCGGAATATATTATTGTACTGCATTCAGAAAGAAGTAAGTTGGCCTCAAAATATGTGTACAGAACAACATAATGAAATTATCGGCAAAAATCTATTATATCGACAATTTCAAAAGCCTGATAAGATTAAATATTCAGCTTCAATAAAATGCAGAATAGTGAAATTAATCTGAAATAAATTCGTATATAATGATGCTTAAGCTTTAGTACATATTATTGAAAGGAAGTAATAAAAATGCTGAATGGTGAAAAAAGTATTTCCCGGCCTTTGCGTTGGGCAATGATCGGCGGAGGCCGCACAGGACAAGTCGGCTATAAACACAGGACAGGTGCATTGCGTGATAATACAGCCTTCCGCCTCGTTGCCGGAGCTTTTGATATTGATCCTGAACGGGGCAGAGATTTTGGTGTGAATCTTGGAGTCGATCCAAGCCGCTGTTATCCCGATTACCAAACAATGTTTGAAGAAGAAGCCAAACGTCCTGACGGTGCAGAAGTGGTTTCCATAGCCACCCCAAACGGTACACATTATGAAATAACAAAAGCCTCACTGAACGCCGGCATGCACGTTATCTGCGAAAAACCACTGTTCTTTGAAATTGCTCAGGTAGAAGAAATAAAAAGACTGGCTGAGCAAAAAAATAAAATAGTCGGTGTTACTTACGGATTCAGCGGTCACCCTATGCTTTTTCAGGCCCGTAAAATGATTGAAAACGGTGAACTGGGTGAAATACGCATTGTAAGTTTACGCTACACTCACGGATTTTCTGCAACCGAGGATGCAGAAAAATACAGTGAAGCGCAAAAATGGCGCGTAGATCCAAAGATTGCCGGTCCCAGCTTTGTAATAGGTGATTTGTCCACGCATACCTACTATATGTCTCAATTGATGCTGCCTGATCTGAAAATAAAACAGCTGTTATGTGACCGTCAAAGTTTCATAAAAAGCAGGGCTCCGCTTGAAGATAATGTTCATATGCTGATGCACTATGACAATGGTGCAGTAGGTACAGCATGGTTTTCGGCGGTAGATGCAGGTTATATGGAATCTCAAACTATACGTATAGTCGGCTCAAAAGCCAGCATTGAATTCAGTGATTTTCAGCCTAATCGGCTTTTATATCAAATTCAGGGACAACCTTACCAAATACTTTATCATGGCATGCCGTATTTGAAAAAAGAAGGATTAGCTGATGATCGTTTCGGTGCTCTTCACACCGAAGGTCTGGGCGAGTCCTGGGCAAATATTTATCTAAAATTTGCCAGGGCGATTGAGGCTGCGGATCGTAACGATATAAATTTTCTCAGGACGTTCGTTTATCCTGATATAAACGCCGGTCTGGAAGGCGTAAAATGGATACAAAACTGTGTTCGTTCTGCTGACAGCGGTTCTGTCTGGGTGGATTTTCAATAAATAAAATTTTATGCCAAATTCAGGAATTACGATGCATACGATGGAGTGTTTTAGGTAGATTAATCGTGGGTTAAAGTGTTTGTATTGACAGGAGTATCAGATGATCCTCCCAATGATGCTCCTGTTTTTTTTATATATTGAAAGGGGACAGGATATGCAAGAGAAAAATACTTTAAATGCTGATGCCAATAAATCGTTGACGGTAATAATGATCATATCCACTTTCGGCGGACTGTTATTCGGCTACGATACCGGAGTTATTAACGGAGCACTGCCATATATGTCAGCACCGGACCAGTTGAATCTTACTCCATCTACAGAAGGTTTTGTGGTTGCCGGATTATTATTCGGTGCCGCTTTGGGGTCTGTAATAATCGGACAGCTGTCTGATTACATCGGCAGGAGAAAAACTATTCTGTATCTGGCGGTCCTCTTTTTTGCAGCTACTGTGGGATGTACCTTATCACGCAATGCCGGAATAATGATCATCGGCAGATTTTTTCTTGGTATAGCAGTAGGCGGTGCTTCTGTTACGGTGCCAACCTATTTGGCTGAAATGTCTCTGACTGAAAAACGCGGGCGTATGGTCACCCAAAATGAATGGATGATAGTCATCGGACAATTTACTGCATTTATCTGCAATGCCGTTTTAGGTCATTATTTTGGTGACACAGGACATGTATGGCGATACATGCTGATAATAGCTGCTCTGCCAGCGATATTTTTGTTCATAGGAATGTTGAAAATGCCGGAATCACCAAGGTGGTTGATCAATAATGGTAAAATTTCCGAAGCTTTGGGTGTTTTGAAAAAAATACGCTGTTCCAGTGCCGAAGCTGTAGGTGAACTGGAATCTATTAAAAATGCCATAGCAACAGAAAATCACATAAGGAAAATTTCCTGGCGCGAGCTTACTACTCCGTGGGTAAGACGTGTAGTATTTATTGGGATAGGTGTGGCAGCAGCTTCACAGGCTACTGGTGTCAACACGATCATGTTTTACGGTACACAAATTTTAAAGACTTCCGGGTTCAGTACGGAAGCGGCATTGATCGCCAATACTCTGAACGGTCTTATAGCTGTCATAGCCGTTGGCGTTGGCATGTTTCTGGTTGGGAAGGTAAAACGTGTACCGATGTTTTTAATTGGGCTGTCCGGAACAACTTCAGTAATGGCTTGTCTGGCTCTGGTATCCAAATACATGTCTGGTGATCCTCATTTACCTTATGTGGTTCTTGCACTTACCGTGACATTTCTTGCCTTTATGCAGGGGTGCATAGCACCTGTTTTTTGGCTCCTTCTGGCAGAATTCTTTCCGCTGCAGCTGCGGGGGCTGGGAATGGGAGTATGTGTATTTTTTGTCTGGATAGTCAATTTTCTGATAGGTTTATTCTTTCCCATTCTGCTCAATCTTATTGGTCTGTTTTTTACTTTTGCAATTTTCGTTATAATAGGATTATTTTCAATATTTTTTGTAAAAAATTATGTGCCCGAAACTAAAGGAAAAAGTCTGGAAGAAATAGAACTGGCTTTTCGGTCAGGAAGATACAGATGACAATTATGGAAATTTTGTCAAACTTTATGAGGCGCAGTTTAAATTAAATAATGCAGCAGGTTGTCATTTCTGCAATATTTTATAATACTTTGTGGTGTCTGTTCTATATTCATGCTTATAACAGCAAGATATCATTAACACTTAATCAGGCGCTTTGCTATACTAAATAATATCGATAGAATATTACAAGTATATTAATTATTTAAATAACGGAGGTATTAAAAAATGTATTTATCATTATGCACGGACGTTTTAGGAGAGTTGAGCTTTACACAAATGCTTGATAAAGTAAAATCAATGGGGATCGATGCGGTCGAAATGACTGCCGGCGGATGGGGCGGCTGCAGGCATGTTCCTACTGAAGAACTATTGACGGATGACAGTAAATTGAAAGCCTACAAGAAGGAGTTGACCGCCCGCAATATGCGTATTGCTGCCCTGAATTGTTCCGGTAATCAATTATGGCCGACAGAAACAGGCAGTTTTTACAGTAAAAGTATGTATTCTACTGCCGTGCTTGCAGGCAGACTGGGGGTAAAAAAGCTGGTAATGATGTCTGGCCTGCCGGCAGGTGCTCCTGGAGATAAAACTCCAAACTGGATAACATCAACAGTTTCATGGCCTGACTATATGGTGGAAACAGTTCGCTATCAATGGGAAGATATCGCCGTTCCCTGGTGGAAGAATTTCACGGAGCACTGTAAAAATAACGGAATTGAGCAGATTGCTATAGAAGAATTTCCCTGTCAGCTGGTATATAATGCAGAAACATTATGGAAGCTGCGAAATGCGGTAGATCCTATAATTGGCATGAATCTTGATCCATCGCATTTGATAGTAATGGGAGCCGACCCAATAGCCACAGCGAGGGCTTTGAAAGGAGCTCTTTATCATGTGCACGGCAAGGATGCCCGTATAGAAAGAGGTCTATGCGATATTAACGGCCTGCCCGAGTCTAAACCGGTAACTGAATCGGCAAACAGAAGCTGGAATTATGTGGCTGTCGGTTGCGGCAAGGATCTGCAGTGGTGGAAAGAATTTTTCTCCGTTGTCAGAATGATGGGCTATAATGATGCTGTTTCTTTGGAAATGGAAGATCTGACAATGTCAGTGGAAGCAGGACTTCATTCATCTATTGATGCGCTGAACCAAACTATCAGTAAATAATATTCCGTTCACAGGCTGTAGTTTTTACTGCAGCCTTATTTAGCCATTAAAATTTGGACAACCGGTTTAATTTATTATATTGTTCTATTCCTACATAATAACGCCGGTAATCCAGAGGTGTTTTTCTCACCATTTTTTTGAAGAGAGTATTGAAATAACTATTATTTTCATAACCCACTTCCGCCGCTATTGCCGTTATACTCTTATCTGTGCTGATAAGCAATGACTGAGCTTTTCCGATACGTCTTCGGATAATATATTCCATTGGTGCAAAACCGGTAAAATTTTTAAATTTATGTGACAGATATGAATCGCTCATATTCAGTTTTTCACTCAGACCGTCCAGAGTCAGTGCTTCCAAATAGTGGTCATCTATATATTGTTTTATGCGGATTACCAACTCACTTTCTCTTAGTGAAAAGGCTTTTCTTGTTTTGGGCACCTGACGGGTAATTACCAGCAGCAATGCACTAAGCAAATATTGACATATGTTATCAGCATCGCAGCAGTCATTTGCAAGCTGGCCAATCATTCCTTCAAATATGTTTTTTATAATTTTTCCCTGATCAGAGCAGTGCAAAATCGGTTCAAAGTTATCACTAATAATTTCATTTTCCCGCATATCTGATAGATTTATGTTTTTTACAGCACAGGTATATATACTCATTCCTGTATTGGGATTAGCACATTCATCGTGCAGGACATTATTATTGAAAATCAGCAGATCATTGGCTTTTGTATGATAAAGACCATTTCCGATGCGATGCAGGCCCTGTCCTTCAGATATATATACAAGCTCCAATCGGTCATGATGCGAGTGGAGGACTGTAGGCAGGCTTGTCTGCACAGCATCGGCAAAGCAGGCATACAGCAATTTTGCGTTTTGTTCAAAATCTTGTTTAAACGGTTTTTTTATGTAGTACTGTATAGTCATTTTATCACCCTGAGATTATGATTTTTATATTCAGAGGCTGTCGCAGTCGCGTAATCTGCACATGCAGGTGCGGTAAAGCGGATAATCAATCGTAAAATATGTCTCTGCATACTATATTACAAATTAATTATGGTTTTATCAATCAAAAAATTATCATTTTACATAAAAAAATTGACAAACTTAACACCTCGTATTAACATCATATTATAAATATATTGATAAAAATTAATCAAAATATTTATAATATGATACACAACAGGTATAAGAATGGAGTTGAAATTATAGACTCTCATCCATCCTGTCCTGCTTGTGATGATTTTCGGAATTATTATCTGGCAGAATATGCTGGGGCATTGCAGAGAAAGGGCGATTTACATGCAGAAATTAACAGATTGTTATGAATTATATAATGGGGTTAAGATACCTTGTATTGGTTATGGAACTTGGAAAACACCTGACAGTGCCGCGGAAAAAGCGGTATTGGATGCTTTGAAAATCGGCTATCGCCATATTGACACTGCAGCTATTTATGGTAATGAACAAAGTGTCGGTAGAGCAATAGCAGGCAGCGGTGTGCATCGCAGCGATATTTTTCTCACAAGTAAGCTGTGGAATCATGATCAAGGGTATGAAAACACATTAAAGGCTTTTCATGAATCGCTTAAAAAACTTCAGACTGATTATCTTGATTTATATCTTATACATTGGCCGATAGTAAAGGGACATGAACATGACTGGCAAATAATGATATTGGAAACTTGGCAAGCCTTTGAAAAACTTTATCAGGAAAAATATATACGCGCTGTCGGTGTCAGCAATTTTATGATACGGCACCTGCGTCCGTTGCTTGATCATTGCCGGATCGCGCCCATGGTAGACCAGATAGAGCTGCACCCGGGATTGAATCATGTCGATACGGTTGAATTTGCCCATAAAAATAATATTGTCGTTGAAGGCTGGTCGCCCTTGGCTCATGGTGATATATTCAGGATGCCCGAACTGCAGAGAATGAGTGAAAAATATAGTAAATCTATCGCACAGATATGTCTGCGCTGGGCATTGCAAAAACAGATACTGCCGCTGCCTAAATCCGTAAAACCTGATCGCATAAAAGAAAACGCGCTGATCTTTGACTTTGCACTCAGTGACGGAGATATGGAGCTTCTTAATGAATTGCCGCAGGTACTGGACACTTTGGGCGCTGATCCGGATAAATCTATATACTGATCTAATTGGACAGCAATAGGACGGGTTCAATAAAAAATTGAACCCGTCCTATTGTGTTTCTTGATATTAATAATTATACAAAACCGTCTGAAGCCAAAGTCAGAGTTCTACTTATTTGCACAGGCGCGCCGATAAACGACACTTTCAGCATCATCTGCAGCTTCATCGCCTGACAAGGCCAGCATACTGCCTATATAGCTTATTACGAAACTGCTGCCCATCAGGATAACAGCTGCTGCCAGCATGATCCATGAGCCAGATATCAATGAAAGAATCACACCACCGACGAGTGTAATTCCAGTAAATAACAATGTCAGATTTTTCATTTCCTATCCCTCCTCCGTTACTTGCCATCAGTATAGCATATTAATTATCGGTGTCAATGAGTTTGCCCGAAGCTTTTATATTAAAAATTATTAGTTTTATCTATAAATTATGAAAAAATAAACAGAAAAGACTCATTATCGATGCATCTGATATAGAATGCACCGACAATGAGCCTTTTATAACTCAGTAATAAATGAATGCCCATTTTTACTAAGCCTGTATGATACTTATAAAAATTCTCAAAACCAACCCTTTTCGATCATGTTGATCTTATTGATAATCGATTTTGATTTTTCCATGCCAATACGGTATACGTCATCGGGATCCATTTGGTAATATTCAGGACGGAACAATTCCAGAGAAACCACATCTTCTTTCCAGCCGATTTTTTTCAGCGTGCGGAAAATCTTTCCTAATTTAATACATCCGTCTCCCGGCCACACACGGTCCTCATCTAAAAGCACACCTATCTGAAAATCCTCAGTATCATTCAGATGAACAACAAAAATTTTCTGTCCGTCTGCCTTTTCCAAATCCTCTATTTTGGATGCCATTCCATGAAAATGAAAACAATCAAGAGTGATACCAAGATTTTTTTTATCAATTTCCTCAATTATTGAGTAAGCCTGACCAAAAGTGTTTATTGATGCTGCCTGATGACCGATAAATTCCACCGACAGCCGCATGTTATAATCAGCTGCCAGATCTGCCATTTCACTGAGGCATTTTACTGCTGATTTGCGTATCTGAGTGCGAGTGGTTTTTTTAAGGTCCACAGTCGGAACTGTTATAATCGTATTGCAGCCGATTTTGTTGCCCACTTCGCACATATACTTCAGCTCATCCAGGACCTTTTGATATTCTTCCGGTGTACGATTGTTGAAAAAGCACAATGTATTGAAAGCCAGCGGTTTTACTTTATGTGTTTTAAAATATTCGGCCAGATCATCAATGCTGTGTTTTTTCAGGTAATTCGGCAGACTGTCCATAGTGCGAATTTCAATATAGTCATATTTATATTTTTCGCATAATTCCAAATCTTTTTCTAAAGAAGATTTTTCTAAAGCTGTAGCTTCATTCATACCTAATTTCATAATCAAAGGACTCCCTTCATTATTGCGGCTGTATATTTTTTATACTTGTATTATAGGCTTTTTGTGGGAAAATAACTTGCAGTATCTCGCACGTTCATCAGAACCGCAGGCCTGAAATATATATACTTTTTAAGTCCGTAAAATAAAAATATCAATATCTGGCATCATAATAAATAACTCATTTCAGAAACCGTAACGGAGCTGCTTTGGGCATCGAAAAATATAAGAAGCAAGTTGACTATGGAATATCAGAGCTTATCCTGATTCAATGCATCAAGCTTTCTGTATTGTTCCTTGCCGACCCAGTATCGTCTGTATTCCAGTGGGGTCATGCCGATAATTTTTTTAAACAGCATATTAAAGTAACTGGTATTTTCATAGCCGGCCACAGCACCTATTTCGGTGATGCTTTCGTCAGAACTTATCAGAAGAGTCTGTGCTTTTCCCATACGTCTGCGTGTTATGTATTGTACAGGAGAAAAACCTGTTACCTTTTTAAATTTATGTGAGAGAAAGGATTCACTGATATGCAGTTTTTCACACAACGAATCAAATGTCAGCTTTTCAGAATAATGCGTATCAATATATGATTTTACTTCGATGATCAATTCGTTGTCTTCTGTATTTTTTTTGTCTGCCTCAAAGGGAATTTGATTCATAATCATGCATAAAAGTGCATCCATCAAATATTGACATATAAGCTCTGCGCCTTCTCGGTTATTGGATAAATGATATTTCATCTGCCGAAAGATATCTTCTACACACCAGCTGATATCGCCGCATTTCAATATCGGGCTGACAGTTTGGGGGATAAGCCAGTTCTCCGGCAGAGTATTGATTTTCAGGCCTTTTACGGCGCAATTGAAAAAACCCATGCCTATATCAGGCCTGGCCATTTCGTCATGTAGAACATTGCTGTTGAATACTGATATATAACCAGCCTGAGTATGATAAAGATTATTGCCTATGCGGTGGATTCCTTCACCTTTATATACGTAGACCAATTCCAGACGATCATTGTGTGAGTGCAGCAGTGAAGGATAATTTGCCTGACTTTCATCCGCCTCACATACGTATAGCAATCGTATATCCTTTTCAATGCCCGGTTGAAAATCTTTTTTTATATAATGCTGTACTGTCAATTTTTTTACCTCTTTAGATGTTAGCTGTTCTATTTCAATGGATGCTTCTGCATACTTGTCCGAAGAAATATCTGCAAAACTGTTTTTAGTTATTATACCTGATTATTATTGAAAAATGCAAAAAGCCTTCTATAATTAAAATTCATAACCATAGAAGGCTCTCTACTTGTAAATTAACGATTTATATTCGATGTAATTGTTTTTTATACTTAAATCATTCACCAAAGCAATTGTATATATGATGAAACAATCAATAATAAAAAATCAGCTGCCAAGTGCAGTTCCTTTGTTTTCAATCAATGTTTTAAAATATTATAATATATATTAGAAAGTTTAAAATGGGTCCTAGTGCATATTCAAACAAATAAAATTGCTTTTATATCGGCCTCCCCTATATCCTGCTCTGGATATATTGTATTTTGAAGCTGATAAGCTTCCCTCGATAATCGTAAATCTTGATATTATATAAACGCGTGATAAAATCGGTACGCTAAAACTCTCACTCAACATTACTGAACAGATAATATTATCGCAGCAGGTATGTTTATAGTAAAATTCAAATTTTTTCTATATATTGCTTAGCTTTTTCTTCATCTGTAGCACCGTAGGCTCTGAAATCTTCTTCGATTTTTTCAAGCGAACGTCCCTTGGTTTCAGGGACCCAAAGTTTCACGAAAATAAGCGCGACTACTCCGATGCAGGCAAAAGTGTAAAATGTTCCTGAAAGTCCCACTATTGACAGCAGTACAGGGAAAGACAGACCTATTGCAAAATTGGTAAGCCATAAAAAAAGAACTGTAAGGCCCATGCCCATACCGCGCAGACGCATTGGGAATATCTCTGACAAAAGAAGCCATGTTGTTGGTGCAATCAAACCTTGATTGAACATCATAAACATTACAGTCATAAAAAGAATAAAATATGGGAAAAATGCTTCATGCGAAAACAGCAGACTTGAGGTGCCGATAATGATATGGCAGATCATAGTGGTGATAAAACCCAGCATCAGTAATTTGCGAACACCGTGGCTTTTCATCAGATAAATGCCCTGATAGGTTGCGATTACTGAAATGATGCCGTTTGCTATATTTCCGACGATGGCAGCATTTGTACTGAAACCGGCATTCTGCAGTATTTGTGTGCCGTAATACATAACGGAATTGACACCGCCGAACTGATTACACATTGCTATGCCTATTGCGATAAAGACTATACGGCGTATCCATGGAGTCCCTAATTCACTGAATTTAACCTGACTGACAGAACTTTCGCGGGCAATATTTGTCTGAATTTCTTCTAGTTCAGCTACAGCCTGCTCTTCATTACGTATTTTTTTCAAAATTTCCAAGGCTTCACTGATTCTGCCATGCCGGACCATCCAGCGCGGACTTTCCGGCATTCGGTACATACCGACGAACAGACAGACCGCAGGAATAGTGGCTATTGAAAGCATCCAGCGCCAAATGTGGCCTGCTTCGCCAAAAGAAACTGCCAAAATAGCATTCAGCACAAATGCTGTTAACTGCCCCGATACTATCATCAGTTCATTTTGTGTCACCAACCGCCCTCTTCCTTCAACGGGAGCCATTTCTGACAAATAGGTGGGAACGGTAACTGATGCACCGCCGACAGCAAGCCCCAGTATGAAGCGAAAAAATACAATGACTTCAAAACTGGGGGACAGAGCACAGCCTATAGTTGATAGGAAAAATATTACCGACAAAATAAGGAGCATTTTGCGGCGTCCCTTGGCATCTGCAATACGTCCGCCGAAGAAGGCCCCAATTGCAGCTCCGAAAAGCAGGCTGCTGGCGACCATTCCCTCTCTGGCCGGAGTCAGATTCAGTTGATCGGGCGATGACATAAACGGCAGTGCACCGTTTATAACTCCTGTATCATAACCAAACAATATAGCACCGAAAGTTGCGGAAAAAGCAATTTTTTTAAGAAATGCATGTCCTTGATCATTTATGTGAGTAGACATCTTTTATCCTCCCATTAGTAAAACATTTTCATTTTTTGATGAGCTGCTGATATAGTTTAATCCCATAGCGGATATTTTTGAAAGAGTATGCGTTATGGGTAAACTTTCTATTTATAAATGTGCGTTTTTATAGGAATAATACTTAACTGAGCAATGAGATATGTCTTGCAATTAAATTTATAAATTGAGTTTTGAGATTTGAGTATACATTATATGAAGTAAAATATTCATTTTTATCACACGCAATAACCACTATAATTAGTAATGACTTTTTAAAATTTAAAATATTATTTGTCTTATCTGAAAATAACAATTATTAATACTGAAGTCTGTTCTGGTCATATGGTCGGATATACTTAAGTATAAGCATATCCGACTCATGTTTAATATTTTCTTGCTTCATCTATTTTCAAGGAAATTTCTTTATATACCTTGCGAATGCGCTGACTTTTAGACGTCTGTGCCACACCCACACGCCACCAAGAGCCGTATTTGTGGACCATGGTTTTTGGAAGTACTTTTATATCTATAAGTGTTGAAACAGTCTGCTTCGCGGCATCCTCCAGAGCTTCTTTCAATTCATCGGCAGTCGTGACTTTATATGTTTTACAGCCGTAGGAAGCTGCGTTCATGGCAAAGTCTATCGGCACCAGTCCGCCGGTGAGCTTATTTGTCTTTTCGTCACGAAATCTGAATTCAGTGCCAAAACTGTCCATGCCATGCTCCATTTCAAGATTATTAATACAGCCAAATGCCATGTTGTCAAATAAAATGATATTTATCTTTTTATGCTCCTGTATGGAGGTTGGCAGCTCAGAATGAAGCATCATGTAAGAACCGTCCCCGACGAAGCTGTATACTTCTTTATCCGGCTCCGCCAGCTTTACGCCGAGCGCCGCATTTACTTCGTATCCCATGCAGGAGAAACCATACTCAACATGATAACTGTTTTGTTCCTTCACCCGCCATGCCCTCTGCAGATCACCTGGCAGCGAACCTGAAGAACCGACCACGACATAATCATTTTTCATGAAATCATTCAATACACCTAAAGCGTAAGATTGAGTGAGATAAGAACCGGTGATATTATGAACCTCTTCAAATACCTTTTCACGGTCAAGATGGTCATCAATTTCAGGAACAAATCCTTTGCCTGTATATTCAACACCGTAAACACGATCTATTTCTGTGTTATATTCTTCCTTTGCCGCAGCTATTTCACTTGTATAAGTGCTTTTATAACCTCCGGTTTTTTCCAAAGTTTCACTTATTGCCTCCAGTGCAGCTTTGGCATCTGCCACTACCTGTATGCCGTCCAGCTTATAAGCATGGAATTCAGATACATTTATATTAAGAAATTTTACATCGGGATTCTGGAAAAGCCATTTTGATGATGTTGTGAAGTCCGTATAGCGTGTTCCTACACCGATTACCAGGTCAGCTTTTTTGGCGATCACATTGGCGGCCAGACCGCCTGTTTCACCAATGCCGCCCAGATTCATCTCATCATCCCAGACTATAGCGCCGCGTCCCGCCTGAGTTTCACCGAAGGGAATATTGAACTTATGGGCAAAATTTCTAAACTCTTCCCATGCTTCGGAATATTTCACTCCGCCTCCGCAGATCAGCATAGGTTTTTTATGTGCTTTTATTGCTGCTACAGCATCTTCGATCATTGCCTTCGTCGGCGGACGGCGATCAATGCGGTGAACACGTCTGGCAAAGAAGTATTCCGGATAATCATAAGCCTCGCCCTCGACATCCTGCGGCAGAGCTATCGTGACTGCCCCCGTGTCAGCAGGATCGGCCAAAACACGCATGGCACTGATGCAGGCAGACATAAGCTGCTCCGGGCGTGCTATTCTGTCCCAGTATTTGCTTATCGGCCGGAAAGCGTCGTTCGTACTGATCGAAAGATCCGACGGCTGTTCCATCTGCTGCAGCACCGGATCAGGCTGGCGGGTGGCGTAAACATCTCCGGGCAGAAAAAGCACCGGTATGCAGTTTGCGGTCGCTGTGGCCGCCGCCGTCACCATATTTGCGGCTCCTGGACCGACAGAAGAGGTGCAGGCGTAAATCTGTTTTCTGAGTTTTTGTTTTGCATAGCCCATAGCCGCATGCGCCATTCCCTGCTCATTGCGCCCCTGATGAACCGTCAATTCTCCCGGATCTTCTTCCAAAGCCTGTCCAAGCCCAATTACATTACCGTGCCCGAAAATAGTGAAAATCCCCTTGAACATTCTGTTTTCTTTTCCGTCGAACTCAATATACTGATTGTTCAAAAATTTTACCAATGCCTGAGCCATAGTCAGACGAATTGTTTTTGCCATTGATTAGATTCATCCTCTCATTCATATTTCGCCGAATTATTTATCCGGCCAGATTTTGACATCTTCAGCCAAAAGCCATGTGTGCTCACTGTCGTCAGTACGGGTTTTTACCCATGGGTTGCCCGGCAGATGCCTTATCATCCAGCTGTACCACATAACGTAGCCTGGTGCTGCAGTCTGCGGATGCGTCTGTCCGCCGGGGACGGCGCACCAGCTGTTATGGGCAATTTTAAAAGCGTCATCGCCGATAAAACAGCCGCCGAAGCCTTGTGGTTTGTCAAATTTATAGGTATATACCTCCGGTTGCGGATGAAAATGAGGTATATAGCTGGTCCAGCGTCCAGGTTTATTAATGATCTCTCCGTTTACCATATTGGAATACGGTGCGCTTTCATAGTCGAATATGGTACGGACGGTCCTTTCAGCGCAGCCGCCCCACTGTCCCTTGCCAAAGATATCACACTGTACATCTTTGGGATAATAAAATTTGGCGGTAAAGTTTCTGTCATTTTCTGTTTTTTGAATTAACATTTCGGCATCATTCAAAGCTTTTATGGATACCTTTACTCCGGACGGAACATGCAGACAGTAAGGATTTTCATCAAACAGTGAAGTCCTTTTCATCTTTTCCGTATGTTTTTCCCAGGAAATTTCTACTTCACCGGTAAGAATCACATAGGCTGTTTCTTTTCCTTTTTCCTCAAAGAAAATTGCGTCATTTTTATTCATGACCTGATAGCCTATATCCATCATCATATTGCTGTCGCATGTGACCATGCTGTTGTAGCCATGCTGCAGAGTTCTTCCCAAACGGCCGAATTTTTCTTCACTCATAATACAACCTTCCAATCTACAGGCGTTATCACTTGTTCATCTTTACGTTCATTGATAAATTTGTCAATGGATACTATATCCTGCATAGCTTCGGAACAACTGTGGCTGGCCACGACCATTGCCGCATGTGCCGTAGCGTGGCGCAGGCATTCCGGCAGTTCCCAATGCTCCAGCAGTCCATAAATAAACGCTGAACCATAAGCATCTCCGCCGCCAAAGGATTTCAGAAGTTTCACCTTATAGGAATTTACCTTATAAGCTTTTCCGTCTGCTCCGTAAGCTACAGATCCTTTTTTTCCGTGCTTTATTATGACTATTTTATTGCCCAATTCTATATATTTATCGGCTATTTCATAGTCTGATACGCTGTTGTTTCCATATTGTAAATTTTCAGTAAGATCAAATTCTTCTCTTGACCCCATAATGACATCACTCATCTGAGCTGCCAGTGAATAATATATGCTCACTTCTGACAGGCTTTTCCAATTATACGGCCGGTAATCTATGTCGAAAATCACCTTTGTATTATGTTTTTTGGCATATCGAATAGCCATAAAGCATGCTTCGCGGGAAGGACTGGCTGCAAGTGCTGTTCCCGAAACCAATAAAATTTTGCTGTTCTTTATATATTCCTCTGATATATCTTCAGGTGAAACAGCAAAATCTGCCGCCATATTGCGATACATCAAAATCTGACTGTCGGTGGGGCTGGATATTTCAGTGAATGTCAGCCCAAGTTTTTCGCCGTTTTTGGCCCTTATGATCTGACTTGTATCAATATTTCTGTTTTTAAAAAAATTTTCAATAAAGGTGCCGAATTGATCATCAGAAACGGCACCGATAAAGCCTGACTTCTTGCCGAGTGCTGCCATGCCGACTGCTATATTGGCAGGACTTCCGCCTAAATACATGGTAAAGGTGCGAACCTGGTCGAGTGTTCTGTTCAATTCATTGGGATTGAAATCTATAGCTGCCCGTCCCATTGGGATTATATCCATTGGTTTTGATTTATCAAATTCTAACAGAGCCATTTTTTATCTCCCTTTGTTAAAGTCTATTTTTTAATCCGAATATTTCCATATGTTTAACAATATTTTCCGTTACAGCTTTCACTGCCGCATCGCTGATGTCAAAGTAATTGGCATCAGGTTTGGCACTTATCGTTTCTTTTATATACCTGGCCACACTGTCATAGGAGGCTGTTGCTATATTTATTTTTTTTATGCCGTTTCGGATGCAGTTGTGAAAGTCATCTGCTGTCAGTCCTGTCCCTCCGTGCAGCACCAGGGGACAGCTTACCGCGGCTGCGATTTCCTGCAGGCGGTCTATTCTGAGCTTGGGTTCACTTTTATAATTGCCGTGCGCCGTTCCTATAGCAACTGCCATCGCGTCGATCCCGGTCTCTTTTGCAAATCGTTCAGCCTCTTCAACACTGGTGATTGCAATATCCACCTCCTTATAATCTCCCTCTGCGCCGCCGACCTTGCCTATTTCACCTTCAACATCTGCCCCGTATCCATCGGCAAGAGCCTTTACCTCTTTTGTCAGCTTTATATTTTCCTCCAGCGGATATTTCGAACCGTCGAACATCACGGACGTGAAGCCGATGTCAAGAGCCAGCTTAATAGTTTCCATCGTTCCGCCATGGTCAAGATGAACTGCAATGGGAACAGACGCATATTTTGCAGCAGCGACCATTACCGGACCCAGCAGCTCAAGCGGTGAATACCTCAGTCTGCCCTCAGCTATCTGTATCATGATAGGAGCATTCATTTTTTCTGCAGCTCTTATCGCTCCCATTGCCATCTCCATATTGGAAACATTGAAAGAGCCGATCGCATAGGAATTATCTTTTATCGAATGCAAAAGCTCACTCATCTTTACAAGCGACATTTACATTTTCCCCCTTTATTACTGTATTTTCAAGCTCAAAATAGTTTTTTGTATATTGCAATGATATCTTCCTTGGCAGGCTGGCGCATAGTATTGGCAGGGCTGCCGCTGTCAAGTGCATCTGCTGCCATTTTTTCCAGCTGTTCCATGAAATCTTCTTTATTCACATTGAGCTCAGCCAAGGTCGGTACTTCCAAAGCTTTGCAAAAACGTGATAATTCTTCAACTAGTGATTCTGCCGCTTCATGATCGGGTGTACTTTCGCCTGCCACTTCCATCAGCCGGGCTATCTGCGCAAAGCGCGCTGTATTTTCTTTAACGGCAAATTCCATACAGGCAACGAGCAGAACTGCATTGGAAACTCCATGTGCTATATGAAAAAGGGCACCGATCGGCCGACTCATACCATGAACAATAGTTACCGATGAATTATTAAATGATATTCCTGCTTCTGTGGCAGCGAGTGACATCTGCATTCTTGCTTCAACATTCTTTCCGTCGGCAAAGCAAAGCGGCAGATTTTTATGTATCCGCTTTATTGCGGATAATGCAAATATATCGGACAAAGGCTGCGCTTTCCTTGAAGTGTATGCTTCTACGGCGTGGCAAAGAGCATCAATACCTGTTGCTACCGTGACTTTAGCAGGCGCTGTCAGTGTGAAATCAGGATCTATTATGGCTAACTGAGGCAGAATGGATGGTCCGGCCAGAAGCATTTTCACATTGTTTTTAGTGTCGGTTATAATAGTGAATTGTGTAGCTTCCGAACCTGTACCGGCTGTGGTCGGTATGGCAACAAGATAAGGTACAGGCGTATCGATAGACTTATGCATATAATCACTTAATTGTCCTTTGCTCACAGACATAAAACCTATCGCCTTGGCTGTATCCATGGGACTGCCGCCGCCCAGACCAATAAGAAAATCACAATTATTTTCCCTATACAAGGAAACACCCTTTTCCACCATACTTTCGGTTGGTTCACCGTTTACTCCGTCGTAAAGTATATAGTCTATAGAACATGCGTCGAGCGCATCGGTGACTTTCTTCGCATTGCCAAACTGTACCATGAATTTATCAGTGACAAGAAGAGCTTTTTTTACTTTACCGCTCAAATATTGACCGATATCTTTCACAGCACCTTCACCTGATAATATTTTGTTTGGAACAAAAAATATTTTTGACATTTTCTTTCCCCTTCTGAGTAAGTTTTGAATTAATATGTTTTTAAATTGATTATATTATGGTTATAAAATAATACAAAATGACAAAAATATCAATAGCTTTTATCATGTTTTCATCATAAGTGTTCTTAAACAGCAAAAACCTCGGTCTGTAAGCCAAGGTTTTTTAAGATACGGTTGAAATAATTTTGTGTTATGGCTCAATATTTCAGAAAATACTTGTTCATATTCATTCCTTAAAATAAGCAGCACAGGAGAAAATTTATCCGCTGGTTTCTGAGCAAGGTTTTTCTTATATGTATAAGATTTGCATATATAATTTATGAACGCTGGATAATTTGTTTCTTATTCAATTCAAACCCGTTAAATTGTAAAAACCCCATACAATAAAAGCAATTGTTGTTTTAAGCAATGTAAGTACAAATACATCATAATAGGAATCTTTATGGGTAAGTCCGCATACAGCAATCAATGTAACCAGAGCGCCGGCATGAGGCATAGTATCCAGCCCTTCTGAAGCAATGCAGATAATTCGGTGTAAAATCTCCGGTGACATTTGAATGCTGTGCGCCCAGGTCAGCCATTCGTCTCCCAGCATACCCAAGGCTATGGTCAGGCCGCCGGATGCCGATCCAGTAATAGCGGTCATAATATTTGTGGTAATAATAGCAGAAAGTAACGGACTGCCGCTGCTATTAATATGCAGCAATGCGTCTTTAGCAGCTTGGAAACCCGGCAGCAATGCGACAACAGAACCAAAGGCATACCCTGATGCTACGTTTAAAACTGCTGAAGCAGATGCTATAGCGCCATCATTGACAGAAAAAATTAACCCTCCTTTTGTCTTTAATCGCTTGCGTCCTATGTACGCTGCAACAATACTGCTGACGATGAGAGCAACATTAATGGACCATATTGCCTGCACACGATTTACACTGGGAGCCAAAAGAGGCAGGTTTAATGCCGAAAAAGGTGCCAGGCTTTGGCTGTTCCAATAATAAGCCCATTGCCAGGAAAAAGGATTGCTGATGAGCAAATTAATGATCACTACCAAAATGAGAGGCAGCACTGCCAGATACCATCGCGGCAAATCATCATGCCTTATATCTTCTGGTTCATTTAAAGTATATGAGCCATATCCTTCGCCGGCAGACGCAAGTTTCTTATAACGATATGTAATCCACAGCCATGCTATGGCAAAATACAATATTGCAGCCAGAAGTCCCGTATGAATTCCTGCCCAGGTCGTTGTTCCGAAAAAAGCCGTTGGTATGATGTTTTGAATCTGCGGAGTTCCTGGAATGGCAATCATTGCGTAAGTCAATATACCCATCCATAGTGTTGCCGGTAATAATCGTTTAGGAATTTGTGCTTTTCGAAATAAAATGGCGGCAAAGGGATACATGACAAATGCGACAACAAATACGCTGAGTCCCCCGTAACTTAATGCTCCACAGCCTAAAAGCACAGCTAAAATGGCTCTATCCTTACCCAGTGTTTCTACAATCTTGCTTGCAACAGAAGCAGCCAGTCCGCCAACCTCCATAATTTTTGCAAATACGGCTCCCCATAAAAAAATAGGATAATAGTTCTTAATATATTCGGCTGCTTTGGTCATATAAAGCTCACTATATATCGGCATTACGGCGTAACCACTACCAATAGCTGCTATTACAGCAAATATGGGTGCGATTAAAATGATCGAATATCCTCGGTATGCAAAATACATTAAGCCAATTAGTGCAATAACAATTATAATAAGTCCCATTTTTAGTTACCTTCTTTTCTTTGTTGGATCTGTAATTTACTTAAATTTGTATAGATCCTATGCTCAAATTTCATTATTCTCCTAATTGAGCTTTTAATATTATAGTTTGAATGTGAACTAACTTGATAATATTGTGATTATAAAATAATATAAAACTGAATAAAAGTCAATAATATTATCATAATTTAACCATAAATGTTTTAATACAGCAAAAAACCTCGGTTATAAACCGAGGCTTTTTGCTGATACAATAAATATTTAAATTTTATAATATATTATATGGCAGAGTCAGATTAAGGCCGTGGTCTGATTTCAGTCACGATTTTTTGAATACCATAAGTTAACGTTGTTATCAGCAAAATACGTAATGTATTTCTGAGGCGGTTTATTGTCTATAACCACATCGTCAAAATCCCTGAGTTGTGCAAAAGTCATTAAAGAAGCCGTATCAAGTTTGGAAGAATCTATGAGCAATATTTTAGGAGCATTTTTAGACATTAAAATTTTTTTTGTTTCACATTCAAGAGATGACGTGTTGGTGACTCCATTCTCCAGTGAGACACCCGCAGATGCCAAAAATACCTTTGATATATTATAATTATCAAGGCATTTTAGAACACTGGAACCGATGAAGGCTTTGGAAGGATAATAGAAAGTCCCTCCTGTGCAAATAATATTAAACTGAGAATAATTTGCAGCCGCATTGATTATATAAAGGCTTGTGGTCAGAATAGTAAGATTTTTAATATTTGCCAGATATGGTATGAGATGCATCGTTGTTGTTCCCGAATCAATAAATATTACATCGTTATCCTTCACAAAACCAGCAGCCAGTTTTGCTACAATTTTTTTCTCTGCTGAATTTTTTACTTCACGGGATGCGAAAGGTTCCGGCTCTCCTCTATTTTGTTTTAACATGATACCGCCGTATATTTTTTTTATTACATCCTGTTTTTCCAATTCTGTAATATCGCGCCTTATTGTATTTTTGGACACTTCAAAGGCAGAGCAAAGTTTATCAATTGAGATAGTATTTGACTCCTGCAACATTTCCTTAATACGGTTTATGCGATCTATTTTCATATGCTGGCATCCCTTCCAAATTTGATTTGAGCAGAATTCATTACTATATATTAACACTATTTTTGGTATTTATTGATAACATTATAGTATAATTATATTTTTTACACAATAGTTTTCTTTGGCAGCCGGTAGTAATATACTGTAAGTACAGCTCCGGCTACAGCTATAATACCTTCTGCATAAAAAGAAAACTGTACGCCATAATTTTCGGCAATTTTTCCTGCCAGTGCAGGTAAGATTGTCATGCCTGCGGCAAATATAGCCTGAAAATATCCCATTGCGGTTGAACGCTTGCCTTGAGGTATTTCCTTTATTGCTTCAAAGGTACAGAAGGAAACTAAAATACCTGTGGACATGCCCATAAGAATTTGAAAAATAATTATCAGATCTGTTTTTAGATGAGGTACTGAAAAACAGTATACAGCCATTAAAAGCATTGTAGTCAATAGCCAGAACATAGGACTTTGCTTTTGTGCCAGTTTGGATGATGCGAAATATGAAAAGAATATTGCAGATAATATGTATACTAGTGACAACATGCCAATCTGTATTGAAGAAGCACCATTTTGCTGCGCTATCTGCATCGTGAAACTCATGCAGGTAGACATGAGTATACCCTGCTGAATGAATACCAGAAGGCCAAAGAATATCAGCCTTTTATTCCAATAGACGGTAAGAAGATTTTTAACAGAAACCGTTTTATTATGACTATCAGCCGACTTAAGAAAAAATGATAAAAACATTGCCGTTCCTCCGGCAATGACGCTGAGATAGCACAGCAGATTCATTCCATAAGCTCCATACAATATTGTTGAAAGCATAAATCCCATAAAAATTCCTATGCTGTTGGCCGTCATCATCAGTCCCATTGCTTTTTGCATATGTTCCTTCCTGAAAAATTCGGAATAAAGCAGCATAAAGGACAGCCACATAGCAGAAGCGAGTCCCGATAAAATGTTTCCCCAGAAAAATCCTGTTTCTGGCGGCATTGTCAACCTGAATACAGACGCCAGAGCAGATGCTGCCACACCTATTATGATGAATAATTTATGATTGCCGTTTTTATCTGCCATGACACCTATAGGCATTCGCAGTACCAATTGAGAAAAGCCATATGCTCCCATAATGATGCCAGTAGCAGAGAAAGCAACCTGATTCATCAAAAGATAGGGTGTCTGATATGGTACGTACACGTATTGTGCAAACCAGAACATTGTCACAATGGCGAACAGCAGTTTTTTTTGCTTTGAAGTGTCTATGATAATTCCTCCTCTTTGAATTTGATTTATATCTTATAACTTATCACCTTTATCATCAACATAAAACCATAAATTATATTATTTGTCTTAAAAAAATCAAATTCATTGTAAAAATATTACTCATAATATCCATATAAATGAGGATGTTATTAACTATATAGTTTTCTGTTTTGCTAATTAGTGTTGTGTCATTGTTCCAAAATACATTTTGCAAGATATATAAATTTTTGCTTGTAATGGGTGACATTGCGATTTCTCATCAAAGAGAAAATTAGGTATAGAAGGAATAGAATATACTTTACCAATATTGTATAATATCAATAAAGGCACTTTAAGCATGTAATACTGCTTTTCCAATTCAGTAAAAGCTTTGAAGAGTGGTCAATGCCTGAACACATTTTATAGTCTGGTATTAAAAATTTACTGCTGATGATGGGGAGGATTCAAAATGAATCAAATTTTTAACGTAATAAAAAGCAGGAGGAGCGTAAGAAGATACCTGCCTGAACAAATCAAAGAAGAAGAATTAAATGCCATAATTGAAGCAGGTACCTATGCTCCCAGCGGTCATAACTGTCAACCTTGGCATTTTACCGTTATTCAAAATAAGCTGTTGATCGAATCAATGAATGAAAAAATCAAACAGCAAATGATTTTGCCTTTACATAAATGGGCAAATAAAATGGGTGCCTCAGATCAGTATAATGTGTTCCATCACGCTCCCACCGTGGTGATAGTTTCGGGCGACAAAACTGCCACTTCACCACTGCCGTTGGCAGGTACTGACTTTCATTACACACCGCTGGTAGACTGCGCCGCGGCTATCGAAAATATTTTACTGGCCGCGGAAAGTCTGGGAATAGGCAGCTGCTGGCTGGGACTGGTCAATTTCTTTTTTGAATTGCCGGAAGTAAGAGAGCTGGGCATCCCGGACAGCTATCAGCCATATTTTGCCGTTGCGCTCGGCTATAAGGATGCCGGTACCGCTCTGCAGCCAGCTCCCAAGCGCCGAACAGGCACGGTAAGCTATATCCGCTGACTGATCGTTAAGAACAGCCGCAGGAAAAAATCCGCCTTTTTGGACATAAAAAAACAGGGGCATCATTTGGGAAAATCATTTGATGTCTCTGTCCATATAAATTTTTTATCAATGTTTTTCAAGAATAGATGAATAATACAATATTTTTCAACTTTTTATAGAACAGGATTATAAATAAAACAACGCTTATTCTACATTATGACAACAGTTGAAATGCTATAAAAATCTCTGGTACAGCCATAGTTATGGTATAAAAAACACAGACTGACAAGAGCGGCTGTCTTATTCGGCTGTTGTTTTGTAAATTACTTTTTATAAAAATCCGGTGTCGGTTCGGTCTTTATTGCGATTCTGGTTTGGGTGTCACGCGCTTTTGATGCGGCTTTGGCAGCTACCTGTCCCAGATAGCCGTCCCATGCCGACGGCCCGCTCACCACTCCTGCCCGGCAGGAATTTATCCATTCCTGAAATTCTACATTATAGGCTTCAATAAATCGCTCCGACCAGTCGCGGCAAATAGGCGTCATGCGTGAAGCTTTGCTGCGGACCATGGCATTTGCAGGCTCCGGCAGATTTAATGAACCCTCTTCGCATACAACTTCACACTTTATATCATATCCGTAGCGGCAGTTAACAAAGGATTCAACATCGATCCTTATTCCTGATTCAGTTGTAAGATACATTATCTGCGGGTCTTTCAAGGCTCCCTGCGCATATTTGGTAGTCTTCGGAAAAACCACTTCTGCGCTGATATAATTTTCACTGATCAGCCAGCGCAAAACATCGATCTCATGTATCATTGAATTTTCTACAGGCATATCTGTCGTGAATCCGGGAGCGTCAGGATTTCGATGTGCACAGTGCAGCATCAGCGGACTGCCGTATTCGCCTGACTCGATCAGGGCTTTCAGCTGACGGTACCCCGGATCGTAACGCCGCATAAAGCCAACCTGCACCAGCTGCCTGCGCGCAGCAATTTCGGCCTCTGCAATCCGCCTGCACGCCTGGGCTTCGGGTGCAAGCGGTTTCTCACAGAAGACAAATTTTCCTGCTTTTATCGCCGCTAGAACATATTCCTCGTGAAAAGCGTCCAAAGTCGTTACGATAACTGCATTGATTTTATCGTCTGCAATCATATCTTCTCCGTTTTCATAAACCTTCAGTCCGTATTTTTCAGCTACAGATCTGCAAAAATCTAAATTGGCATCCGCGCAGGCGGTGACCTTTGCTCCCTGTAACTTTCGATTGATCCTTTCGATATGGGTACGACCGATAGCGCCCGTTCCCACAATACCGATATTTAAATTTTTCTCCATGAAGCATCCTCCTAAAACATTAATTTTAAACACAAAATTAAGTAATCTTGCTTGCAACAAAATATTTAGTTAATTTAAATTATTCATTAACTTTATTTAAAGTATAGCAAATATCGGTCTTATATGTTATCAATATCCTGCTGTTATGAATGCTGCCAATCAATGGATCGAAAATTTTTTTTATAGGTTATTATAAAATATTGCAAAGTATATTTATCTGAGAGCTTTTCTATATGACAAAATAATCTGATTTTCACCAATAAATAATGCCGGAACAAAATTTTCTTGTTCCGGCATTTCGAGTGATGCTTTGAAATGAAAATTTATTTACAAAAATGCTGCCTGTACGCTTTAGGCGAAATACCCACGTGTTTTTTGAACATCATGCTGAAATGGACACTGCTGCAAAAGCCCAGCGATTCCTCAATAAAGCATATGGGTTCATCAGTTTCCACAAGCAGGCTCTGCGCTTCACCGATCCGTCTGTGAATAGCATACTGAATCGGTGACAGGCCTGTCTCTTCCTTAAACACGTGAGATAATCTTGAAGGACTAATGTAAAGATCTCTGCTGATTTTTTCAAGTGATATACTTTCTTTGTAATTTTTATCAATATAAGCTGTTATTTTTCGAACGAGATTTTCGTTTTTTTGCTCATATAATGCTGTTCTGGCTGTCATTCTTGTTAAGATCTCCTCACAGGCCATAGACAGTAGCCCCATCGACAGATGGTGCGCCGTTACCTTCGATCCGGAAAAAACATTATAGATTATCGGCATTAAAGCATTGAAACATTCCGCCTTTTCTGCGGGCAGAGAAAAAAGAGGTTTTTCTTCATAAGCCAGCAATTTTTTGTCAGATTCTGTCTCCAGTCCGGAAAAAGCACAGCAGTATGTTTGCATGGTATGTTTCTGTAACGGTGATTCTCCGTGTAATACACCTGCATTGCATATCATGAGGTCTCCGGAATGCACGGCATATTCTCTGTCTCTGACAAAATATCTTCCCTCTCCGCTGTAAATATAAAGCAGCTCAAGTGCATTCTCATGAGAGTGAATCATATGGACATGCTTTTCGCTGTAATTTTCATCTACATAAAAAGAATTTTTCAATTCAATATGATCTTCATTAAAAGGAAAGTTTTTTTTCATTGCCGTTCACCAATATATTTTAATAAATTTATTTAATTTCTTGATAATAATTTTTTGATATAAAATCGGCAGTATCATCAAGCTTTGTCAGCACTGACATTATAGTTTAAATTCTGATATTTCTTCAAGCAATATTTTCGCACCTTTGTGCGTTTGATCTACCCTGCCTAATATATCCTCACAGCTCTGGGCTGCATCCGTAACTTTTTCAGCTATGGAGGAATTACCTGTGGCGCTTTCCTGTGTGGCCTTGGCAATTTCTTCCATGGAGACAGACATAGATTCTATTTCTTTTATAAGCTGCTGAGCTGATGCATTGCTCTGTGCCGAAAAATTATTTATATATTGAGCGTCTTTTTTATATTTTTCCGCTGTGACATTCAGTGCTTTATAATCATTGTTTACAGCACCGTCTATAAATTTTAGTATATCAAAGGAACTCTGTGATAAATTTGCCACCGAATCATTGACCTGCACGGCTATGTTTTGAATTTTGTCAGCGGTGTCCTTCGACTGTCCGGCAAGTTTTCTGACTTCATCAGCGACAACCGCAAATCCCCTGCCAGACTGACCGGCCCGCGCTGCTTCTATTGCAGCATTGAGTGCCAAAAGATTTGTTTGAGAGGCTATTGACAGTATATCCTCTGTCAGCGTATTTATCTGCCCGACCACTTTGGAATCTTCAATTGCGTTTTCCAATTCCATTTTTGTTCTAGCGTATATTTCATTGGAATTTTTTATTGAAACCTCGGCAGATTCTTTTAGTGTACCTGCTCTTTCATTGATTTCCTGTGCGTATTTTTCACTCTTTTCTGCTTCTTCTGCAGTATCAGTCATCCTTGTTTTCAACCGTTCACTCATATTTTTGATTTCAGTAGTCGAGGCTGCTGTTTGCTGCATACTTGCCGACATTTGTTCGGTTACTGCCGAGATATCTTGAGTATTGTCATTTAGATTTTTTATTGATTCCTTAATTTCCAATGCCATTTGGGCATTTTTCTGAGATTCGGTCTGGAAATTCTGTAAAATATTTCTGAGCGTTGTTTTCATATTATTCAGGGACTGCATCATGTCACCGATCTCGTCTTTTCGGTAAAGTAGATCATTGGGGATATCATTGCCAAAATCTTTGTCAGCGACGTGATTCAAGTGCATCACTGCAGTATGCAGCGGTTTAGAAATATTTTTAGAAATTATAACGGACAGTATCACACTTATAAAAATTCCCAGCAGTAAAATAGCGAAAAAGATCTTGATAGAGGTCTGATAAGCTGTATTATTGGCATCAAATAGGGTTTTTCCCTGCATTACATTGTCAGGATTCAAGTATGAAAAATCATCGGTTAAGGCTCTTATTGCCGATACATTTTCAAATAATTTTACCTTATCTTCCGGTGTGTCCTTCAATTGATCAATAGTTTTTACTTTTGCGATGAAATCATTGATATCCGCGTCAGCTTTTTCCAATATTTTTTGTGCCTTATCACTTCTGTCGACTTGTTTAAGTTTGTCTATATCGTTTTTTAATATGGCAGATTTCTGCAGGATATCCTCCTGAAGAACTTTGGGATCAAGACTGTTTTTACCTTGGAGCAATATATAGGAAACATCAACTTCGATTGTGCGCATCTGATTGCCCGCATCGTTAAGATATTGCGTGGACATCAAATTATAATTATAAAGATCATCTATAGTGTTTTTTGATTGCAATATGAAAAAATATCCTGCACCGCCGATCATACATAATATCAGGATCATAATAAATGCCAGTCCCAAAATTTTATTTTTTACTTTTTGATTTTGCAGCATGTTTAAAACCTCCTCACTTTAAGAACTCATTAAGATTTTCTTTCGTAATTGAAGTAAAGGGAATCATATTTTCTTTTGGAGGAGTCTTTCCTTCCTTTATCATCTCTACCAGTTTAAAACTTTCCTGTGCTTGCTTTACACCATCCTGTTTTACTGACTGGGCCATAAGTCCTTCTGAAATGGCTTTTAAGGCTTCACTTGTACCATCAACACCGGAAACAGCTACACCCTGGCGTCCTGCAGCCTGCATAGCTTTTATGGCACCCAGTGCCATTTGATCATTGCCTGAGACAACAGCATCAAAATGAGGAAATATCTGCAGCCATACTGACATTATTTTCATACCTTCGGCCTTGTCATAATTGCCGTCAAGATTACTTAAAACTTGTATATCCGGCCTCTGCTTTAAACATGCATCGGAGAAACCGGTCCATCTTTGCTGAGCGCTTTCCTGCGAGCGTGTCCCCTCTAAGTATAAGATTTTGGCGTTGGGAGGCAAAGCTTTGATCATATACTGTCCTTGCAGCACGCCGGCTTCATAGTTTTTTGAAGCCGCAAGTATGTAATTGCCTCCTTTGGGTGCTCTGTTAACTGCTATGACCGGTATTCCTGCCGCGTTGGCTTTTTCTATAACAGGGACAACAGCTTCCAGATCGACGGCATTAATGCAGATTACGTTTACCTTTTCAGCTATGAATTGATTCATTTGATCTATCTGCAGATTTACATCTGATTTTCCGTCGGCAAATTTAACCTCTATTCCTGTATCTTTTTTGGCTGATTCATTAAAACCTGCTTTGATGGTAGCCAGAAAATTATCCGAATCAGATGAATTCAGATAAGCGACGATAAATTTTCCGTTTGCTGTAGAGCCGCCGTATTGAAATTTTCCAAATATAAAACCTGCAATAGCGATTGCCAAAATCAAAACACCAAAAATAATAACAGAGTTCCTTTTCCGCACATTCATCAATCCCTTCTGTTTGTATAATCATTTACAATAATAATACTGCAAATAATTATTAGTATATTGAAAATAATTAGTATTTTTAATATATTATCTGACTAAGATCATAGATAGAATCAGACAATAATCTTTGCACTGGAATAATTCTTTATATCTTCCTGTAAATCCTCCATATCCGGCACAACAATAACTTTTAGTCCGTCGTGTGCCCGGACAATATCAAAACCACTGTCTATTTTGCTGAGGGAGACAATGTGCGTAATAATTTTTTTGATATTAATTTTTCCGTCTGTGATCAAATTCAGTGCCGCTTCATTATGTCTGGGTGCAGAGGAAAATACTCCGTACAGAGTTATCTGACGATAATGAACAATATTAAGATCCAGTTTGTTTTTTGATTTATCGTAAGGAAAACCGCTGAACAGGCATACTCTCCCCATGTGCGATGCCATATTTACTCCCATTTCCACTGCTTGTGCTGAACTTACTGTTACAATGACGACATTCGCGCCTTTTCCATCAGTCATATCATTTACTGCTTTTATTCCATCTTCGGCTGATAGATCAATATAGGCATCATAATGAAATGATTCTGCTAGTTTTAAGCGTTTCGAGCTCCTGTTGATAAGCAGAATTTTTTTTGCACCGCTTAGTCTGGCAGTTTCTGCGTGCAAAAGACCGATAGGGCCTGCGCCAATCACGGCAACCGTGTCGTCGGGACCGATATTCAGATTTTCCTGACCGTTTATCACACAGGCCAAAGGTTCTGATAAAGAGGCTTCAAGATAATCAATATTTTTTGGTATGATATTTATGTTGCCTCCGTATATCGCTTGAGCGGGTATTTTTATATATTCCGCAAATCCTCCATTATAATGACTGGCTATTTTCCTGACGTCATTGCAATGGTTCTGTTGACCTGTTCTGCAAAATATACATCGTCCGCATCCTATTGCAGGAGATACGATTACTCTTTGGCCCAGATTATATTCTGTTCCCCGTAAGGTTTTATCAACTATTTCACCGGCAATCTCATGCCCCAGCACTACAGGCGGTACGACGGAACGACTTCCATATAAAAGAGTTCTCAGGTCGCTGCTGCAAATACCGCAGGCCTGTACTTTCAACAACAGTTCGTTGTTTTCCAATATTGGCAAGTCAACGTTTTTTTCTTTCATAGTGCCATTGCCTTCATAAATGACTGCCTTCAAATAAAACACCTTCTATGTATAAATATTAATATTTTATTGAGTTCTATATTACAGAAAAATTACGTTCAATAAAATCAAAATTTCATCGAACGTAATTTTTCAGCAATATCAAATTGAAAAATTTATTTAATGATAAGCAGACTGCTCAGATAGTTCCGTCCCATGTGGAAACTTCTTTTTCCTTTTTTGCTTCTTCGTCAAACCAGCGGGAAGTTACAACTTTGCTTTCTGTATAGAATCTGACTCCGTCACGGCCCAGACAGTGAAGATCACCAAAGAAGGACTGTTTATGTCCGTTGAAGGGGAACATCCCGACCGGCACAGGGATACCGACATTTATTCCAACCATGCCGCCGTCTGTGCGCCGGGCAAATTCTCTTGCGAAGTGGCCATTCTGGGTGAAAATGGCAGAACCATTGGCAAAAGGATTATTATTCATTATTGCCAGGCCTTCTTCAAAATCTTTACACCGTTTTATGCACAGAACAGGACCAAAAATTTCTCTTTGTCCGACAGTCATTTTATCCGTTACGTGATCTAAGACCGTGGGGCCAAGATAAAATCCTTTTTCATAGCCCGGTACGGTGACATTTCGTCCATCGAGGACCATCTTTGCTCCTTCGTCAAGACCCTTTTCTATCCATTGAATAATATGCTGACGGTGTTTTTCGTCTATAACAGGTCCAAGCTTACTGGTTTTGTCATAGGCGGGACCGATTTTCATTTTTTTCGCTTTTTCTGCTATTGATTCGACTAATTTGTCAGCTATGCTTGACTGTACTACTACCACAGGCAGAGCCATACAACGTTCGCCTGCACAGCCGTATGCTGCGTTGATGATGCTTGCTGCCGTTCTTTCAATAGGGGCGTCTTCCAGGACAAGAGCATGATTTTTTGCTTCACACAGCGCCTGAACACGTTTGCCGGATTTTGCGGCTTCTGAGTAAATATGAAGTCCCACTCCAGTTGTACCGACAAAAGTAATTCCTTTTATGTCAGGGTGAGAAAGAAGCATTTCGGCTTCATTGCGCGTACAGGGAACTATATTTACCACGCCGTCGGGAATGCCGGCTTCTTTGTATAATTCGGCTATTCTTAAAGAAGTCATCGGGGTGTTGCTGGAAACTTTTAATACTATTGTATTACCGCAGGCAACACACATTGGTGTCATCCAGCCCATTGGAATCATTGCAGGAAAATTGAACGGAGCAATACCGGCAAAAACACCTAATGGTTCGCGATAACGAATAGTATCATAACCTCGGGACGCGTCGAATAATGCTTCCCCTTCACTGGCAAGAAGTGAAGGAATGCCGCAGGCTAATTCGGTAGGCTCAATCGCTTTGAGTACATCCCCTTTTGCTTCCGACCAGCATTTGCCATTTTCTTTGGCAACCAGCATGGTCAACTCATCCAAGTGACTGTCAAGTAATTGTTTAACTTTGAACATGATGGCTGCTCTTTTCGATGGAGCTGTCATCGACCAGGAGATAAATGCTTTCTTTGCCGCAGACACTGCCTCGTTTACTTCATCTTCTGTGCAGCAGGGCATTTGCGCTAGTACATTACCTGTGCTCGGATCGTAAACATCAACTATTTTGGTTGATACGGAATCTTTAAATTGACCATCTACAAAATATTTTAGTCTTTGTGTTGACATTTTTAGGACCTCCCGTAAATTTATGAATAAAATCATCTACAAGTATATAATTATTACATATAAATGACTGTACTATGAAATCTATATAGTTATATTATAATAATATTATGATGATTTTATGATAATAATATTATTATATAAACGTTATTTAGTCAATTGTTTTATTTCAAAATATTATTATTTTTATTGACAATTACTATATATAATGCTATTTTATATTCAATAGTTAATCATTATTTAACCAAAAATAAAATATTTAATCAAGGAGATGAGTTGAATTATGTCCAATATTACACAAATGGCATATAGTATGATTGCTTCTGCAGGTGATGCGCAAGCTTTACAGTTCAAAGCTCTGGAAGATGCAAAAAAAGCTGATTTTGGAGCTGCTGAAAAAATTTTGGGAGAAGCTGATGAGTTACTTCTCAAAGCGCATGAATTGCAGACAAATCTTATTAAAGATGAAGCGAATGGAGTTAAAAATGAACTGTCCGTACTGCTGATACATGCACAAGGGTATGTGAATAATGCTATACTTAATAAAAAACTGATAGAACAAATGATCGATATCTATCGTGAACTGCGCACGTAACAGAGTTGTCAGCGAGATATATTGAAAATTGTTTCTGAAAAAGATTCTAAAATTTATTAATCAGGTGATATAAATGGTAAATATTGGTATTATTGGCATAGGACGTATTGGCCGAGTTCATGGAGAAAGTATTACCAAATTTGTAAAAAACGCGAAAATAAAAGCTGTTGCGGACCCGTTTTTAAATGATAATGGTAAAAAATGGGCTGCATCATTGGGGATTGAAAATGTTTACACAGATTATAAAAAGATATTGGCAGATGCTGAAATAAATGCAGTTCTTATCTGCTCATCAACGGATACGCATTCCCCCATATCTATTGAAGCGATAAATGCGGGAAAACACGTATTTTGTGAAAAGCCTATTGACCATGATGTGAAAAAAATAAGAAAAGTATTGGATACTGTGGAAAAATCGGGATTGAAATATCAAGTAGGATTTAATCGCCGTTTCGATCATAATTTTAGAGCAATAAAAGATGCAGTAGAAGCAGGGAAGATCGGTAAGCAGCAGATAATAAAAATAACGTCTCGTGATCCGGAAGCTCCTCCTATAGAGTATGTGAAAGTATCGGGCGGTATTTTTCTGGATATGACGATACATGATTTTGATATGGTCCGTTATTTATCTGGCAGTGAAGTGGAAGAAGTATTTGCTGTCGGCTCTGTGACAGTTGATCCTGAAATCGGCAAAGCAGGTGATATAGATACAGCTGTAATTACGATGAAACTGGCAAATGGTGCCACCGCAGTGATTGATAATTGCCGTCAGGCTGTCTATGGATATGATCAGCGGGCTGAAGTGTTTGGTACAAAAGGTGCGATCTCCATCGGTAATGACAGCAATTCTTCAGCTGTCATAAGCAATCAGGATGGTGTATTAAGTGAAAAGCCAATGTATTTTTTCCTCGAACGGTATATGCTGGCATATGCTGCTGAAATAAATTCATTTGTTGATGCAATATGTAATGACACACCAACGGCAGTAAATGCAAATGATGGTTTGCAGCCGGTTCTTATAGGACTTGCCGCAAAAAAATCGGTCGAAAAAAACAGACCTGTCAGTATTGCAGAAATTAAAAAGGACTTTTCATTGGTCTTGGATTAAGCAAATTTGTGAAGCATTAATTGCGGTTTATTCAGTCAAATAATGATATTTAAATCTGAGCATAACAAAAAACTGTCGAGTTACAGAACGACAGTTTTTTGTTATGCTCAGATTTAAATATCTGTTTGCTCAAGGTACAGAAAATCTTAGTTTTATTATTCTGGAGTATTTGCGCGATTCACTCTGCAAGGCAGTACCGAAGATGTGAAGAATAACAGTTTCATTATAATAGCCATTGCTTAGAGTCATTCGAAAGTATTATAATCGTCTTATAACGTTTTCTAATAAATTATTGAAAGCTGGTGACTGGATGGTGAGCCTGGGGGCGGATAAGTATAAAAATAAAAAAAACTTAATTGAAGTGGGCGGAGAAATTATCACACTCGAACAGTTATTTGCGGCTATTCCTGTATCGGTCGTGCTGGTAGATAGAAAAGGAGACCATATATTAAACAGCCAGGCATTGGTAGCTGTTAATAATCCTAAGGTCCAAGATCTGGCGGGGCGTAAGGTCTCTGAAATGAGTCCGGAAGGCGCACAAAATATAGAACGTGACTTTAAACTTTTTGATCAGAATAAAACGGTCCCGACACACGAATTAGTTATCAATGATAAAATTTATAAAGTAAGTGTCACACCTCTGCGAAATGAATCGGGTTATGCATTTGCAGAATTAGTAGTATTGACGGATATTACAGAAAACAAAGATACTGAACATAAACTCGCTGAATTGAATAAGAAATTGAAATATTTGGCTTCGCGCGATGGGTTGACAAATCTGCTTAATAAGAGTTCTTATTGTCAAATATGCAATAAATTGATAAATCTGGCACGACGGGAAAATACTCCGTTCTCTGTCATGTTTATTGATATAGATTATTTTAAAAAAGTAAACGATACATATGGACATGCAGTCGGTGACATAGTTTTAAAGAGAGTGGCAGAATGTATAGTAGAAAATTGCAGAAAAAGTGATATTGTAGGCAGAGTCGGCGGAGAAGAAATTGCAGTCTATTTGCCGCAGACTGATTGCTATGGTGCAGTTGCCCTGGCGGAAAAAATACGAACATACATTGAGCAATCAAAGTTTGATGCGGAAGAAATAATTGTTACTGTTACTGTCAGTATCGGTATTTCTGCCAACAAGCCGCATCATAAAACAATAGAGGACATTAAAAAAGATGCGGATGCGGCAATGTATATGGCGAAAAGTAATGGACGCAATAGAATTGAATATTTATAGATAAAACTTTTATCAAAATGTTGATGAAATTTTTTGCAGGTCATTTTACATTAAACAACTTATTTCACGGTGTTTATTTTGGAAGAAGGCACAAAATAATTATATTGGAGTTTACATTATGAAACGTATCGAACGAATTTATGCCTATATGAGACAGCTTTATGAAACGGGTGCATTGAGGGAGAGAGGACTAACAGCTGTTCAGATCGCGCAGCATTTAAATATTCTGCGCAGCAATGTAAGTCGTGAGCTGAATGAACTTTATAGACAAAAAAAAATAGAAAAATCAAGGGGAAGACCTGTATTATATTTCTATAATGACGGTAAAGTAAAAGATTCTCTGAAAAAAATAAAAGTAAAGGGGAATGATGAACGGACCAATGTATTCAGTAAGTTTGTGGGAGCAAGCCTGAATGCACAGATTGATCAAGCCAAAGCAGCTATAATATATCCACCTGACGGGCTCCACACTCTTATTTTGGGACAGACCGGTGTGGGAAAAACTTTGTTCGCCCACATGATGTTTGAATATGGAAGAGAGGCAGGGCGATTTAAGCAGAATGCCCCTTTTGTAACATTCAACTGCGCTGATTATTACAATAATTCTCAACTTTTGATATCACATATTTTTGGTCACATTAAAGGTGCTTTTACCGGAGCGGATACCAGTGCTGTCGGTTTGATGGAATCAGCTGATGAGGGCGTACTTTTCCTTGACGAAGTTCATCGCCTGCCGCCGGAGGGGCAGGAAATGATATTCTATTTTATGGATACGGGCACCTTCAACAGATTGGGAGAAACAAAGCGGGAAAGAAAAGCACGTGTGCTTATTGTCTGCGCGACAACAGAAGATCCCGATTCTGTGCTGACGAGAACATTCAAACGGAGAATACCGAATATTATTGAAATACCACCGTTATCTGAACGGCCTATAGAAGAAAAGCTGGAAATTACAAAGCTGCTGTTCTTAAAAGAATCGCGCTGCATAAAAAGACCGATAAAGGTAAGCGGTGACGCAATAAAGGCTTTGATCGGAAATATAGGCCCGGGAAATGTCGGACAGCTTGAATCCAACATAAGGCTGTTATGCGCGCAAGGGCTGCTCAATATAAAAAACCGCAAATATATAGAAATAGATTATCATATACTGCCGCAGCAAATAAAGTCCGGTATATTGGCTATGAGCACTAAAAGACAGGATATGGCCGCTATTTCGGCGACAATAGGCAATGAGTTTTATGTTACTCCTGACAGCAAGGGAAAACTGCCTAAAGAGGCTGAAGATGAGAAATTCAATCTTTATCAAATGGTAGAAAATAAGGTGAAAATTTTAAAGGGTGAAGGAATTGCGGATGATGTAGTGCAGCAGGTAATGATCGCTGATGTTAATGCGTATTTAAAGGATTTTTATATAAAACAAAAACAGAATGTTACATTATCCGTGCATGACCGTCTTTTGAAAATAATCGATGCGGATATGGTGGATTTTACGCAGCAGGTAGCTGATATAGTGGCTGATAAAATAAATCTGATATCTAAGGAAAGATTTTTATATGCGTTTGGCTTGCATTTAAGTGCTTTATTTGCTCGTAATAAAGAAAAAAAGCAATTTCGTAATTCTTTGTCAGGGGTGGTAAATACTTCTACGTTGGAGTTCGAGCTGGCACAGGAAATCAAAAAAATGATTGAAGATCATTATAATATCAAGATCGCTGTCTCAGAAACGGAATATTTTGCTATGCTTTTACAGTCTTTAAAGCAGGAAGATATAACGGATAAAATTGTTATTGCTGTTGCGATGCATGGAAATTATACAGCCAGTTCTGTTTGTGATGTTGCCCGCAAATTATTCAGTGCAACAAAAGTGAAGCTTGTTGCGTTTGATATGCCCCTTGAATGCCGGCCTAATGAAATGCTTGACCGCATAGTAGAAAAATTGCGGCATATCAATTGCAGTCAGGGGCTGCTGCTTATGGCGGATATGGGATCCTTATGCAATTTTGGGCCGCTGATACAGGAAAAGCTTAATATATCGGTAATGACTATCAGCATGGTTACTACTCCGTTGGTATTGGAAGCAATGCGCAAAGTGGATATGGCAGGAATTACGCTGCAGGCGGTTTGTGATTCATTGAAATCTTTCGGCGGGTATGATGACAGTACCATTCTGTCAAACAATGAAAAAAACGACATAATAGTTACTATTTGCAGCTCCGGTGAGGGAACTGCCGAAAAACTCAAACAGATGATCCGGGATATTTTACTCAATGCAGGAATTATGCATGTTAAAATAATACCCATAAGCATATATGATATGAAGGAAAATATAAAAAAATTATCGGAGAAATATAATATACTGGCTTCAGTCGGTATTATGGATCCACAGATAGAGGCTCCCTTTATTCCCTTGGAAACGATATTGAGCGGCAAGGATAACGCGTTGTTATGCCAGCTGCCGGGGACTGGTTTTGTTCCGCAGGGTACAGAAAATGGCAATGTGGTCCTGCGTCATTTATGCGCTGATTCATTGAATGAAATACTTTTATATCTGAATCCGGATAAAGTAATTAATTTATTGATGGAATTTACTGAAAAACTGGAGAAAAGTTTTGGCACGGAGTTTTCAAATGCTCAAAAATTGAAGATAGTTGTTCATACAGGGTGTGCGCTGGAACGGCAGGTGACACATAACGATATAAAATATAACAGCGATCTCGCGGGAACGATCGACCCGTTAAAATTGGCTAAGGTGAAGGAAGCATCGCTTGTATTTGGGAGAATACTTCGAATTGATCTGAACAATGATGAACTGTCTTATATTGCGTCCATGATATAATATCGATATCTTCTTGGACCGTCTTGGACATGGATGAATTTGCTATATATAAAGGAAGCCGTCGGCTGTTCAGCCGACGGCTTCCTTTATATATAGCAAATTTTAAATACCTTCGCCGTCCATTCCTGTAAAACCCTGAAAACGATGCTTTTCCGTTCGTTCAACCTGTACTACTCGCCCGGATTTTATTATTATGACGATATTTCCATATTCCAAGCTGCTAAACTCCTGCTGAATTTTTTTACATATAGAATCATAGTTTGTAAGAGTAGCCTTTGCAGCGTACTGATCATATTTGGCGATATCAGCCAAACGAATCTTTTCGTTTCTTTCCACTTGAATCAAGCAGGAATTCTGCACTATTAAGGTAATTTCTCCGTGAAAAACGTCCTTCAGCAGTTTTGTAATAATTTTCATAGTACCGCTATTTATTTTTGATAATGCCGTTGTATTTTTAGCAATTGCCATTTTATTCTCTCCGTTTGAATCAACAATATATTATAAATAATATATGATCAAATTAATATGGGTAATTATAATAAATTATATAAATTTTGTCAATGTTTACTAATGCTTATTTTTGGGTAACCAAAAATAATAAATTCATAAAAATAGATTAAGTTTTGAAGATGATGCACATGTATCAGGTAAATAAATTATAAAGAATGTACACAGATAAAATAGTTTCTGTCATAGTTTTGTCATAATTTATTGCTACCATTATTTTAGGAAAAGTTATTATTTACTTTCTTCATCTAAATTGGCGGGAGGTTTTATTATGAAGAGTAAAAAAATGTTAATTTCTTTATCTGCTGCGCTGGCAATAACAGCTTTTTCATTTACGGCGTTTGCAGCAGCCGAGTCCGGTACAGATGCAAATAATGCTGCTGTTTCATCTGCAGCTGCATCAGATCAGGGCAGCCAGTTCTGCGGCGGATACGGCAGAGCAGGTGGGGATAAAGATGGTGTCTATAATTGTTGGGATTGATTTTTCTGATATGACAAAAAAGGAGCCGTTTGGGCTCCTTTTTTGTTCAAATTATTATTTTATTTATTTATCGTTTAAAAAACCTTGCTTTTTCATTGTCGGATAAACTTGGGGAAAGTAGACCTGCTTATAGGCACCGGTTACCTGTGAACTCCAGTCAGTTTGTTTGTCGCCGCGCTCTTTGTAATAGTCTTCCATTTTTTTATCGTATTCGTCAATGGCATTTTGTACACCGTCTTTCTGATATACTTCCTCATGAACAAATGTACCGGACGGAAAGCGCGGTTTTAAAGCGGATGGATCGGCAGGATAACCGATGACAAGTCCGACTAACGGATAAGTATATGGGGGAAGTTCAAGCAGGTTGATCATTTGTGCGGGATCACGCCGCACTGCGCCGATAGGAACAATGCCCAATCCCAGTGACTCCGCTGCGATGATCGCTGCTCCCATAGCTATGCCCGCATCGACAGCACCTACCAATGTTCCTTCCACGCTTTCATGAATCACTTGCCTTTGTCCGTTCTTCCTGCAAGCCAAATCTGAGCGATAAAAATCGGCAGTAAAAATGACTAAAACGGGAGCCTGCGCTATCCAGGGCTGATCACCGGTAAGGTGAGCAATTTTTTGGCGTTTATTTTTATCCTTTATCACGATAAGTGAAAGCTGCTGCCCGTTTATGGATGTCGGCATAGACTGAGCTGCCTGTAAAATTTCATTCAGCACCGCGTCAGGAATTGGTTTGTCCAGATAATGACGTATAGAGCGATGATTTTTTATAGTTTCAATAACATCCTTCATAATGGACACGTCCTTTTAATACTTATTTACCAACAACAGAGATTCTCTGCCGTATATGGTTGCCCTTCACAGCTTCATCAATCATGGCAATGGCATAATCAGCATAGCTTAAAATACTTTCGCCTTTAGAATTAACGGTAAATTCTTCGCCTGCTAAAATATAACTGCCGGTTCGCGCACCATCATAACGAAAATCAGCTGCGGGACTTATGAAAGTCCAGTTCACATCACTTATCTTACGCAGATTGTCCAGGGCTTGACTCATGCTTGAAGCTACAGGTTTGAAAGAATCAGGAAAATCCGGTGCGTCGATAAGCTTTAAAGTATGCTCAGCATTGGTATAAAGACTGCCTGCCCCGCCGATAATGAGCAGACGATTAGGCTTTTCCTTTAGAACATCAGCCAGATGCTTTAGGGACGTTATATGCTGTGCAGCATTTTCCGAGGTGGTGCCGACTGCGTCAATGATCACATCAAAGGCTTTTAAATCATCATAGCTTAAATCAAATAAGTCCTTTTGTATTGCCTTAACAGCGTCACTTTTGTTTTCATGGCGAACGATTGCTGTGACATCAAGGTCTCTGCTCAGAGCTTCTTTCACAATTAAGCGTCCGGCCTTTCCGTTGGCACCGATAATACCGATTTTCATGATAATACCTCCAATTAAAATTGTGTTTTTTCTTCTATAGGTTTATAATACAGCCATAAGGAATAATAGTAAAGTAAGCACCTTAGAGTAACATAGTTACTAAAATGAAACTATTAATAACTGCAAGGAGAAAAACGGTTATGAAAAAAATATTACCGGCTTGTCCGGTAGAAACTACTTTAATGCTGATAAGCGACCGTTGGAAAATTCTAATAATACGTGATCTTTTAAGCGGTACAAAAAGATTTGGTCAGTTGAAAAAATCTATTGGCAATATATCGCAAAAAGTATTAACGGCAAACTTGCGGTCCATGGAAGAAACAGGACTTGTCAATCGTAAGGTTTTTGCCGAAGTGCCGCCGCATGTTGAATATACTCTTACAGAAACAGGTTATAGTCTTGATCCTGTCCTAAAGGCTATGTATAACTGGGGAGAAGAATATAAATGGAGAGTTAATTCAGACGGCGCTTTGACGCCGCCTGAATAGTAGTCAAAATTATCCAGGGACTTAGCCGCTCTTTACTCACCGCTTGCAGAAGCGGGAGTATTAGAGCGGGTTAGTCATCGGATAAAAATAAAATGGCATGAAGTTACAGAAATAGGCCCTGAAAGCGAGGCTTATTTTTTTTTTGACGCAAAATAATTTGCACCGGCTACTCCTATTAGAATAGGGAAGGAACCAATTACTTGATAATAATGAAACGGTTCTTGTAAAAAAACAACTCCTGCTGCTATTGTTATCAAAGTACCGAGATTCGCAAATAAGCTCATTTTTGAAGCATCTATTTTGCCAAGTGCGTAATTGGACAGAAAAGCACTGGTGAACGAAGATAGAATACCAAGATATAAAATGGCAAAGAAAAAATATTTATCCCTAAAAGGGGAAAAATAAGAAACCGGCGTATTATTCAGGGTATGTTGAATCAAAGCGGCGCAGTTGAATATTACCATGCCAAAAGCTGTCATGAAGTAAGTAAGAACAGTGGCAGAATATTTTTTTATCAGGTTTTTGGCTAAAACATTGTAGGCCGCTGCGGCCAATGTTGAAAGAAAAATAAGGATAATGCCCAGGGTATTGCCGTTTTGCTCTCTATTTCCGCTCATGATAAATATATATATTACGCCGGACACGGATAACAGCGTAAAGAGATTTTCGCGCATAGATGAATATTCTTTAAGGAAGATTATAGCCAGCAGAAGGGTAAGAATAGGAACACAAGCCTGAATTATTCCCGCCTCGGCAGATGTTGAGTATGCAAGACCAAAGGCTTGAAAGAAGAAAAATAAAACAGGATAAAGAAGTGACAATGGCAATATAGAAAAAAAATCTTTTACACCAATATGGATTTTTTTCCTGCTGAATAGAAAAATAAGAGAACCTGTCAGAAAAGCGATGGAAAAGCGGTCAGCCAATATATCCACCGGGGCTGCAGTACGCAGCGCTATTTTTACGAACATGAACGAAAGTCCTATGATCAGTGTATATATGAGCGCAGCTGTATAAGCTTTAAATTTTGCATTCATCATGTAATGGCCTCCATCTGATGTAAACTTATGGGTAATATATTTTTCCCGCTGTCTGCGAGCGACAGAAGAAAAATTTGTCTAACTGTATAAGAATCAATATTCTTTTAACTTATATTTTAATATAATAAAATAATATATACAAATAAAATAATATATACACTATTCAGGCTTTATAAAGGAGCAAACAAGAGCAGATGAGCGGAGATATAAGGAAACATGCAGCCAGAGGCATAAAACATTGATAGTCCGGAATAGGTACAGAAGATTGATCGTTAATCCTGTTGGACAGTACATAGTTTAGTGTGATACTATATATATGTAAAGAATAGTGATTGTATTGATAATGTAAGGGGTTCGATATTATGAAGCAATGGTATGCACTGATATTTGCTGTCATTGCGGAAGTTTCAGGTACTACGATAATGAAAAAATTTGGCAATGATGAATCGATTATGATGTATTGCATTATTTTTTCTTTTATAGGTATCTCCTATTTCCTTCTGGCCAAGGCTGTGACAAGGATACCTATGAGCACAGCATATGCTTTTTGGGAGGGCGTCGGTCTTGCCGCTATAACCTTTATTGGCTGGTCTGTATTTGAAGAAAAGCTGCCAATTGCTAAAATAGTGGGTTTTTCAGCAATTTTTATTGGTATCATTTTGCTGAATTTTGGTACCGTATGCGGTGAAAAACATGAATAAGGGCATTATATTTTTGATAGGAGCGGTAATAATGGATATTGCAGCCAATATATTGCTGAAAAATTCGGCCGGTTTTAAACGTAAATTATATGGATTTTTTGCTGTCATCTGCATATTTACCGCGTTTTTTCTATTGGCTCAGGCTGTAAAAACAATGGATATCAGTATTGCTTATGCATTATGGGGAGCTGCGGGAATGCTTATTACCGGTATTCTTGACGTTATGTTTTACCACGTAAAATTAAAGAGCAGCGCTTTGCTGGGGTTGTTGTGCATGATAATCGGCATCGTAATCATTCAGACAATGGATTGAGTAATTTATAGGGAGTTTTGGTAAGGAATATTGCTGCGGCAAAATATAATTCGAAGCTTTCGAAAAGTAAATTTAAAAACATACTGGTGGTAAGCTGCCCTCCATAAGCTGGACTGGAATCCAACTTATGGAGGGCAATTTTTGCAGGAAAAATCCCAGTGAAAATAGTATTAATGATATTTATTTGTATTGATATATTTGTCTAAATAAGTATAATATAATATTTATTAAAATATTTATTGATTTTGAAAAAAAATTCCTTTATACTTCTATATTTAGAAGGGATTTTGCATATAAATTCCTCTGCAAAAAGCATCAATGTAAATATTATATAGATTGGATTATTCATCGAAAAATCGGTATTTTGCAAAAGGGGCAATTTGAATGGAAAATGATAAGGTAATCGATTCATCTATTTTGCTGACAGAATTGAAAGAAGCAACACAGAAAATGGGAAAGGTGAATAAATCTATTCAAAGTATAGCAAAACAGACCAATCTGCTGTCGCTTAATTCTGCAATAGAAGCAGCAAGGGCCGGTGAGGCAGGACGAGGATTCAGCGTTGTAGCGGAAGAAATAAAAAAACTTGCCACAAAGAGTCTTGGATCGACTAAAGAAAGTGATACTATTATTCAAAATATAGTAAATAAAGCTAATGAGGTAATGGGTGTTCGTACAGCCGATGTAGCTTATGATGTTATGGATAAAATAGAACGAAATCTTTTTGAACGGAACTGCGATGCACAGGCCTGGGCTGAATTCGTACCGGTAAAGCTTTGTCTGTCTGACGGCAGTCCGGATATTATCCAGAGCGGCTGCACATTTTTAAAAAATATTGTGGATATTTATGAGGTTTATCTCGATCTTTACATATTGGATTTAGATGGAAAAATTATTGCCGCAGCCGTTAATCAAAGTTCTATAGGGAAGGATATGCATACGCATGAATGGTTCAGCGACGCAAAGAAACTGAATAAGATATCGGCCTCAGAGCTATATATATCTTCTACAGCTGACAGTCCGACAGTTGCGTATACTTCGCCTGTTTTAGATGACAAAGGTAACCTGATAGGCTATTTTTCTTCACGTTTCAATTGGAATTATATTTATGATATAGTAGATTCTGCTAAAATCGGGACTTCGGCACAAATTTACGTGGTTAATGCAGACGGTATTGTTATTGCAGCAAAAGATCATTCCAATGTTCTGAAAAATAGCTTGAAAAGCATACCGGCAGTGAATAAAGCTATTTCCGGTGAAACGTATGGTTATCATATAGAAGACAGCAAAGGCCGTTCAGAAATATTTGGCTATGCGCATTCTCGCGGTTATAATGCCTATAAGGGAAAGGGCTGGTCTTGTATAGTCAGTGAAATGCTTTAAAGAAATATATATGACTGACATAAATCTTGAAAAATAATGGACCGTTCCCAATTCTTCATTGGGAACGGTCCATTATTTTTCAGCCGTTTTAAATGCAGTATGAAATGCTTGTGTCAGGTCATTTATGAGATCTTCAGGATCTTCAAGACCGATAGAAAGGCGAATCAGGTTTTCGGGAATATCAGCCGCTGCTTTTTCATGCGGTTCTAATTCACCGTGTGTCGTTTGGGGTGAATTTACCAGCAGAGAGCGTACATCACCGATATTGACGTGGTAATGAAATAATTTGATGCTGTCGATGAATATTTCTAACTGTTTTGGGGTGCCCTTGAAGCCAAAAGCCAATAGGCCGCCTACACCTTTTGGAAAATATTTTTCAGATAATTTGTGGTAGGGGCTGTTTGGCAGAGAAGCGTAGCGCACCCATTCGGTATGTTCGTTTTCTGCCAGAAAAGCGGCAATTTTTTCCGCATTTTTTGTCTGCCGGGAAACACGCACCGATAATGTTTCCAGTCCCAGCAGTACAAGATAGGCATCAAACGGTGAGAGTGCCGCTCCGAGATATGCCAGATAATGACGTCTTATCTGAAAGCAAAACGGCGCATCAGGGAAAACTTCCAGAAAACTGCGCGGCTTATTGTTTTCATCACGCAGTGTCCAGTGTTTTTTGGCAAAATAGGGGAATTTACCACTGTTCCAGTCAAAGGTGCCGCTTTCCAGGATAAGTCCTGCAATAACATTTCCATGCCCGCTCAGTGCCTTGGTTGCCGAGTAGACTACGATATCGGCTCCATGTTTAAGAGGATTGAGCAGATATGGCGTGGCAACTGTATTATCGACTACCAGCGGTATTTTATTGTCGTGTGCGATTTTTGCCAAAGCCTCAATATCCAGAAGAACACCGTTGGGGTTGCTGATGCTTTCAATATATATTGCTTTGGTGTCAGGCGTTATTTCCTGTGCCAGTTTTTCCGGGGATTCGATATTTTTTGCTATATTTATATTGACATGAAATCTCGGAAATATTTTTTTAAAACTGTCTGCCGTTCCTCCGTAAAGATAAGGTGTCGTAAGAATGCTTCCGCCTTCTTCAGTAAGACTGAGCAATGTATAAGCGATTGCCGCCATGCCGGAACCGACAGCGAGAGCTCCTGAAGCTCCGTCAAGAATTTTTATCCGTTCTTCGAGCACCGTTCCTGTATAATTGCCGACACGTGAATAAACACATCTGGCCTCTTTGAATTGAAATAGATTTCGTGCATCCTGTACACTGGCAAAATCATAGGCTGCCGACTGATATATAGGCGGTGATACCGCATAATTATGTTCCTTTGCATTATAACCGGCATGTATCTGTGCTGTTTCAAATCCATAATCTGGTGCAGTCAAATTAAACATCTCCTTTAAATGATGAGCTTTATATCATTATCTGTAACTTGCCAGGACGGTATTGAATATGTCTTCCATTACTCTGAGGCCGCCGTGAAAACCTGCGTACCCCGTACTTAAAACCAGCCGATAAGGTGACGGTACGGAGGCGGATATAAAATCAAATCCTTTTTCCCGGGACAATTCCTTATCCCAGCCGCTGCCGATAAGAAGCCCTCTGCCTTCATGCACAATATTTCTGACAATATCCTGGACTTTCCCCGCATCCGGTTCAAAAGTCAGAGGAACAATTTTTTTTGCCGATATGCTTTGCAGATCTTCGCGTATGCTTTGTTGAAATTTTTCCGGGGTATTGTCGACTATGAATTGTTCTTTAGGAACGATGCCCGTTTCGTGCAGCAAGAATTTTGCCAGACCGGTGACATATCCTGCGTCATGGATAATATGAACATAACTCGGCAGTCCATAACGGAATTCCAGCAAAAATGTTGCCAAATTATCAAGCTCTTCGTAATATGCCGCGCTCGCGCGTTTTATAAAATTTTCTGCTTTAGGATAGTCCAGCCGAACATTCAGTCCTTCCGCAAATTTCAGGACACCGTGCAGAAATTTTTCTGTTTCATTTGCTCCTATCGGTATATGGGGAAATTTGAAGAATGGCTGTTCATATATATTTTCGAGGTGTTCAACAATGCTTTGTCCGTACCAGGGTGAGATAAGCACATTAAAATTTGCCCGCGGTATCTGTTGCCATTCCGCAACGCCGTCTGATTCAGGTCCGAATAAGACATGTACTTTGAATCCCAGCTGTTCCAGAAGATATTTGTAAGTCCTGAGATTGCCTTTCCAAAATTGATCCTGATAGGGTATTGAGGCAAATAGGTTGATTGTCTTCTTTTCGCTTCTCACAGGATTGTCGTTAATGAATATATTTGTATACTGATCGATTATTGCCTTTACCACATCGCTGTGCGCCACAAAATTATTGCTTTTGAAACCTGCTGTTTCCACTGTAACTATTGGCCGGCCCGCTTCACGGAATTCATCGGCAAGGCTGTCTATATCATCACCTACGATGCCAGCCGTGCAGCCGGTCAAAATAACCTGCAGATCACTGTTCAGTATCTTATAAGAGTTGGCGATTATTTTGCGGAGCTTCTCAATTCCGCCGAAAACAACTTCGCTTTCACTGAAATTAGTACACGGAGAGGTGCTTCCTCCGGCATATCCCGTAGAACGTTCAAAGAAACCTCTGACCATCATACCGCAGCCGGGACCGGAATGCAGTATCGGCAGCGCTTTAGGTATTGCAACGACACTTTGCAGTGCGCCTATAGCACAGGTATAGCGCTCTTGTTCAATCATCTTGCCTGCCATCCATTATCCCTCTCCCTTTAAAAATGTATATGGTTTTTGTTCCAGCCACCAGCTTGTATAAGGATTGATCGTATGTTTTTCGAGATTCTTTACAAATTCATCATTTTCGATAACCTCTATGAGTCGGTTCCCGTATCTGATAAGCCCTTCATAACCCATACTGAAATGCTCATCACCTATAAGCAGCGACGGTATGCCGAACTTTGCGCCCCAGAGTGTCATACCGCCGTGTCTGGCCAGCAATACATCCGGTTTTAAATGATGCAGCATATTCACAAGCTCAAATTCCTGTTTATCACAGACATTGTAGTTTGGAATGTTGCCATAATCGCGCACAGTCTGCGCCAGGGCATCAGCTTCATCAGTATTGCTGTCATAGACGGGATCGTGATGAAATATTGCCGCCCCCACAGCTCTCAACCCTAATTCTCTCAATACAGAAAGCAAAGCATGGCCGTGTGCCGCACCGGCGGTAACATAAGCAAGCTTGCCTTTTAATTTTTCTCTTATTTTTTCCAGCTGCGGCAGATATTCTGCTTTTTTTTGCACTATAAGCTGCTCGGCAATTTCTTCCTTTCCTAGGATCCTTCCCAGTTCACGGAACCATCTGTCAGTTTGTGCTACGCCATAAGGAGGTGGTGTTTTAAGTTCAGGAACACCAAATTCCTGTTCCAATGCTGCGCCGAGATAAGAACCCAGTGTGGGGCAGGCTTGGATGGTGACAGCTGCTTCGGAGGAATGGGAAAGGCTGTCTATCGTCGAATAGGGTGTTATATAGTTTGGTTTTGCGCCAAAAGCGGCAAACCATTGTGTAAATACATCGCTTCCCCAGAAATTGATGACATTGATGATATCTTTTCTGTGCACCTCCGCCGGTTTTATTAATTTGCGCGCTATGCCGTGATAGCCGGCATCGAAACCGCTGGTCCATACTTTTGAACGGAAACCCTCACAAAAAATAGCTATAATTGGGATACCGAGTTCTTTTTCTGCCTCATCAGTCACACTTTCTATATCATCGCCTATGATGGCTGCGGCACAGGTAGACAGGACAAAAATTGCCTTTGCCTGTGTTCTTTTATATACACTTCTGATTGATTCGGCCAGCTTGTCGCCGCCCCCGTATACTGTTTCTTCTTCACCTATATTTGTAGAAAATATCCTTCGCTGAGTGGGGCGGGCCACATTGCGCAATGGCGCATTTACTCGGTAGGTGAAGGCAAATTCATGCAGACAGGAAGCGCAGCCGACAGGACCGTGGCAGATGACCGCGGCATCCTGTATCAATGTCACCATACATGCCGCCTTGCTTATAGAGCAGTCTAAGCATTGGCTGAATGACCGTTTTTGATCGCATAACTTACCGCTGCCGGAGCATTTTACCAGTTCTTCCGCATTTCCCTGAAAGCCCGTTATGGAGCCAAGACGATTTTCCCTGACTTCAACTTCCGGCATATTAAGATTTATTTTTTTCATGTCAAGCTCTCCCCCGCATTTATGCCGATTTGCTTATAACAGTAGTGAATATTTTTTCTAAAAGGCTGAGAGCACCTCGGTAACCAACATATTTTTTATTCAGAACAACTTCATAGGATGCAGGAAATCCCACTTCTACTATGCTGCCGCCCAGTTTTTTTGTTGTATCACGTTCCCATGTAGTGCCGAATATTATAGGCGGACGGTGGCCGTAGTTTACATTTTCCAATAACGCGTTGATTTCATAGCCATCTTCCAGAAAAACTACCTCTGCAGAAACATCGGTATCCAGTTTTTGATACTCCGCACTGATAGCCGGGCGGTATCGTTCAGGCGGATTATCTGTAATAATTTGCTTTGCCGGAATCAGTCCCAGCTGTTTTACCAGAAATTTATTTATAGCCAGATTATAGGCACTGTCACCGATAACCGCATAGGAAGAAGGCAGCCCCCACCAGTATTCCGCATAAAAGTCTGTAAAATGTTCCAGATAGTAGTAGTATTCCTTTTCTTCAGCAGCAATGAATTCTTCCGCTTTTTGTTTATTATGATCTGCAAAATTTACTACTTTTCGGAGAAATTCGGCAGTCTGATCGGCACCTATGGGTAAAACGGGAATATGCAGGTATGGCTGATCATATTTTTCCTCCAGATATTTTGCGGTAGAAAGGCCCAGCCATGGAGAAATTACCAAATTAAACTGGGCTTTTGGTATGTTTTTCCATTCTTCTACGCCTTCAGAATTGTTGCCGAAAAGAATGTTTACACGGAAGCCTGCTCCCTGAAGAATTCTTTTTAATTCGGCAAGATCTCCCCGCCAAAAAGTATTTTGGAAGGGAAGTTCTGACCACACGTTTATAAGACCTTTTTGCTTTTGGGAATGCGCCGCCGTGTATTTATCAACGAACTGCTCGATTATTGCCTTCACTACTATTTCATGACCAATAAAATTATTGCCCTTGAAGCCTCCTGTTTCTGCGTTTACGATAGGAATGCCTTGCTTTTGAAATTGGTCGACTACGGCACCCACATCATCACCGACCAGCTCACCAATACAGCCGTTTAATACAACGAACAGATCAGCTTTGAGGATTTTGAGACTGGCTTCGATCAATTCCTGCAGGCGTTTGGCTCCGCCGAAAACAACATCATTTTCCTGCAGATTGGTGCTGGGAATGACTGCACCGCCGGAATAGCCGCCGCCCTGAAAGCCGTTGTAAAAGCCGAGGCTCATGTACTGCTTGTCAACACAACCGGGACCGCAGTGAGCGATCGGCATGGCCCCGGGGATAGCCGAAACGGAATGAAAGGCGCCCAGAGCGCAGCCGTAACGGACCTGATTGATGGAATTGTTTTTTTTATTTTTGCATATATCCATATTTAAACCTCTCTATTGTGGAAATCATATTTTGTTTTGTCGTGCCAGAATATACGGATCTTTTTGTTTTATCCACCAATCTGTATACGGAAGCTTAACATGAGCCTTGATACTGTTATGAAATTTTTTGCGGGCCAGTATATCCAGAATAGTTTCCCCCAGATTGATTATTCCCTGATAGCCTATAGCAATATGTTCGTCCCCCAGAGGAGCCGCCGGAATGCCAAGCCTTGAGGCAAGAGGAGCCAGACCGTTATGTCTGATGAGCATAAAATCGGGATGTACTTTTTGCAAAAAAGCATATAATTGATATTGCTGGCGGTTGCTGACATGAAAATTTTCGACATTTCCATAATTTTTCAGCAGATGGCCCAGGGAATCTTCTTTCTCATCACCGCTGTCATAAACAGGGTCGTGGTGGAAAACCAGAGAGCCGTTTACCTCGACATCCAATTCACGCAGTACCTGTATCAGGCCGTGAGAATATGCGGAGCCTGTCGCTACATAGCCTTTTATACCTTTTAGTTTTTCTTTCAGCTCCGCAATGCGGGGAAGGACTCTTTTATGCTCATTTTCAATATATTTTTCGGCCAATTCTTCCCTGTGGGTCACGCGTGCCAGTTCACGCAGCCAGGCGTCTGTACCGGCAAAGCCATAGGGCATCGGTGCCTTGACTTCCGGTACACCAAAATGCTGTTCCAGCGCAGCGGCCAGATAGGAGGATAGGGTATAGCAAAATCCTACAGTTGCTGCAGCCTCCGACATTTTCGCCAGATCCTCGACAGATGCCAGATCGATAACATAGTTGACTCTTAGATTCAAATTTGCCAGCATCGGCGTAAACACGTCGGAACCCCATAAATTTATTACGTTGACCAAGTCTTCCTGCTTTTTAGGGTTTTTGCGGACGAGCTGCCGCAGAATGCCATGCTGTGTGGCGTCAAAACCTGTACTCCAGTGTTTTGAGCGAAATCCCTCGCAGGCCATTGGTATGATCGGCACACCGATTTCCTCCTGCTTTTCCCGGGCAATGCTTTCGACATCTTCACCGATAATACCGGTCGCGCATGATGTAGCGATGAATATGGCTTTGGGTTCATAGCGCGTCCATGCGGAATCAATGGCGCTGCGTAATTTGTCAGCGGCACCGAATACTACATCGTCTTCGCCAAGATTGGTGTTTATTATTCGTATATTTTCTACTTTATGGCCGCGCATCGCAAGGCCGTTGCGGTAGATGGAATTATACGGCACCTGTCCGGCACCGCAGCCGATAGGGGCATGCTGTATTAAAACGGCGTCACGGACATTGCCGGCCTGACATTCAACCATCTGTTCACTGCAAACCGATCCCTGCGAAAATGGACCCTGTAATTCACATAAACGGCAGCCCTTGCCGCTGCCGCAGCCTGCTGCTCTGCCCGCAAAATTGGATTGACGGTGCAGCTCTTCAATGTCGCCGTCCCAGGCAATGATCGTTCCGAGCCGTTGTTCGCGCGGCTGCACTTCCGAAATATCAAGATTAATTTTTTTTTGCATTTGCCGAACCTCCTTTTACTGTCATGCTGCTGGAATAACTGCACCCTTATATTTTTCCTTTATAAAATTTTTTGTATCGTCTGAACGCAGCTCTTTTACAAGTTCCTGTATAGCCGAATCGTTTTCCCGTCCTGATTTTACTGCGATGATATTGGCATAGGGTGAATTGCCGTCCTCACGGAATAAATTAGTTGTCGGATCTATGCCTGCCTCTAAAATTTTATTGGTATTTGTTATATAAATGTCAAAATCTTCCGACATGTTTATTATCTGCGCCGAATCAATTTCTTTTATCGAAACGGGTTTTACATACTGCGATACATCGGTAAGGCTGGCCCGGAGTGAGTCAAGATCAGGTCGGAGCTTAATGAAGCCGGCCTGTTCCAATATTTTAAGTGCCCGATATTCGTTGGTGGCGTCGTTGGGGATAACGATTGATGCATTATCGGGTATTTCACTCAGCTGTTTATATTTTACCGAGTATGCTGCTATCGGTTCTACATGGATATTTCCGGCATTTACCACGTGCCCGTTGTTTTTTTCATTCCATTCCTTTAAATACGGATAATGCTGATTGAAATTGGCGTCGACTTCACCGCTTTCTACTCGAGAATTCCAGGTCCCGTCCGATGCTGCCGAAATTATTTCCAAATCAATACCTTTCTGCGCTAACTTTGGTTTAACAAACTCAAGCAGCTCACTGTGCGGTACGAGATCGGCCAGTATGGTCAGTTTTTTTCCATCTGTTTGTCCGGATGTCTGTGTGGCATTGGAATTTGAACAGCCTGCGGTTAGTATAATAAACATGCCCGACAATAAGGCTGCAATAATTTTTTTCATTCATATTCCCCCATTAAAGCATATGTCTTTAAAGCATATGTCTTTTTCTCAATATCATATGAGCCAATAAATCCCCTATGAATTGAACCGCCTGAACTATGAGCACAAGAGCAGTCACTGTGGCGATCAGCACATCATGCTGAAATCTGTTGAATCCGTATCGTACGGCAATATCGCCTAGTCCACCGGCACCAAAGCTTCCTGCCAGTGCTGTCATTGAAATTATTGCCACCAGCGCCACAGTGAAGGAATGTATCAGTGTGGGAACTGATTCCGGCAGCATCACGCTGAAGATTATTCTCCATATACCGCTGCCCATCGCCTTGGCTGCTTCTATCTTTCCCTTGGAAAGTTCCGCAAGTGCTCCCTGCACCAATCGCGCATACATTGGGACACAGCTTGCAACTAATGCTATTATGCAGGCATTTGTACCATAGGATTTACCAACGATCACTCTGGCTATAGGCAGCATCAATATGATCATGATTATTTCCGGCAGAGACCGCAATCCGTTTATAACAGCACCAAGCACGCGATGCGGCAGAGGCAGCGGCAGCAGTCCGTCATCAGCCGTTATTGTCAAAATAAATCCCAGACAAATTCCTATTATCAAAGTAAATACAGCTGCCCAGAACACCATATATAAGGTGTCACCGATGGCCGGTATAATCATTTTCCAGACATCCGGTCCGAATGCACTTACCAATACTTCATACAGTGAATGCGTTCGCAGACTCATATTCCCGCTCCCTCCACAAATAATGACTGCTGCTGAAATTGATGATGAACTTTCATAAACATTTGCAGTGTTTCACTTGAAGGGGCACTAAAGACGTTTTTAGTATCACCGTATTCTGCAATTTTTCCCGCTTCAAGAATAGCCATTCTGTTGCATATATATTGAATTACCGACAGCTCATGGGTTATAAGAATAATTGTCAGATCCAGTTTTTTATTTATTTTCTGCAATAGTTCCAATATGGAAAAAGTAGTCTGTGGATCAAGTGAGCTGGTCGCCTCATCGCTTAACAATACTTTTGGTTCATTGGCGATTGCCCGGGCAATGCCCACTCTCTGCTTTTCTCCTCCCGAAAGGGCTCCGGGATAAGCATTGGAGCGATGCTCCAGATTTACCAGCTGTAAAAGCTCGCTGACACGCGCATTGATGGTCGAACTTTTAAATTTTTCTATATGCAGCGGATATGCAATATTTTCTGCTACAGTTTTGCTGTCAAACAGATTAAATGCCTGGAATATCATTCCAATGCTGCGCCGTTCTTTTTTCAGCTGACTTGAGGAAAGTGACGTTATTTCCCTGCCGTTTATGATTACAGTGCCGCTGTCTGGCTCTTCAAGTCTGTTGAGGCATCTTATTAAGGTCGATTTGCCAGCACCGCTGAATCCGGCAATTCCAAAAATATCGCCTTTATCTATGCTCAGGTTAATATTATTTAAGACTCTAAAGGATTTATTGTCTGTCTTGAAGCTTTTTTCCAAATTGTGAATTTCAATAAATGCCATATTATCGCCTATCCGTATATTTTTTTGCTGAAATAGCGATCGCCGCGGTCGGGAAAAATGACTGCTATGTTGCCCTTGTTTATCGTAAAGGCCAATTTGAGTGCGGCAGCTAATGCCGCTCCGGATGATGTTCCCACAAAGAGGCCTTCGTACCGGGCCAGTAAACGTACTGACTCCAGTGCTTCCTGATCGGATATCTTTATTACTTTATCCACAAGTTTCATATCCATTGTAGCGGGAACAAAATCATTGCCGATTCCTTCAATATCGTAGTCCTTATGTTCACCGCCTCCAAGCGTGGAACCGAGAGGGTCGGCAAGAATACCTTTAATGGCTGGTCTCTTTTCTTTTAAATAACGCAATGCTCCGCTGTATGTGCCGCCGCTGCCTGCACCGGCAACAAAATAATCTATCTCGGCATCCAGGTCTCTGTAAATTTCCGGTCCGGTGGTTTCATAGTGTGCCTGTGTGTTATCAAGATTATTAAATTGGTCAAAGGAGACGGCATCGGGGATACTGTCTTTTATTTCCTGCGCTTTTTTTGCCGCGCCAAGCATGCCGCCTTCACGCGGTGTGTTGATTATCTGTGCGCCGAGCGCCTTCATCAGGCATTGCTTTTCTGCTGAGAATTTATCGGGAACGACAAATATGACTTTGTAATTCTTGTTGAGCGCAGCCAGTGCTATGCCGATGCCTGTATTTCCCGCGGTAGCTTCTACTATCGTGGCTCCGGGAGTGATTTTCCCCTTTTTTTCCATTGATTCGAGCATGAAGACGCCAATGCGGTCTTTCACGCTGCCGCCCGGATTCCAAAATTCAAGTTTGGCGAAAATATTGACATTTTCCGGCAGGTTCAAATTATTCAGCTTAAGGAGCGGTGTTTTTCCGATCAGTGAATGAATGCCATTATAATATTTCATTTCAGGCCTCCGCTTTTTCAGCCGCCTGCTTTATGTCAGCCAGCAGATCCTCGTAGTCTTCGATTCCCACGGACAGGCGCAGCAGATTTTCTGTAATACCGATACGTTCTCTTATTTTCGGCGGTATGGATGCATGGGTCATGGATGCAGGCTGGCAGATGAGAGATTCCACTCCGCCCAGGCTTTCAGCCAGCGTAATTATTTTTAGGCTGTTTATAAATATTCTGTAATCATACTTTTTCTTTAATTCAAAAGTCAGCATGCCACCTGCCCCGTCAGCCTGCCTGTTCTGTATTTTATAACCGGGATGCTCAGGCAGGCCGGGATAATAAACTTCCTTTACCCAATTTTTAGTTTTCAGCCATTCGGCAATTTTCCCCGCATTTTGCTGATGGCGCTCCATTCTCACACCCAGTGTCTTTATGCCTCTTATCAGCAGGAATGAGTCATTCGGACCGAGAACACCGCCCGTAGAATTTTGAATAAAATATAATTTCTGGGCAAGTTCTTCCTGATCGACAACTACGATGCCGGCAATAAGATCACTGTGCCCGCCCAAATATTTTGTGGCACTGTGCAATACTATATCCGCTCCCAGTGTCAGCGGGCGCTGCAGGTAAGGGGACATGAAGGTATTGTCTACTATGGTCAGCACTCCGTGCTTTTTTGCCGTTTCCGCTACCGCTGCTATATCTGTTACTTCCAGCAGAGGATTGGTGGGTGTTTCCACTAAAACAGCTTTAACTTCTTTCGTGAGGTTTTTTTCTATTTCTGCTATATCTCCCGTATCAACAAATTGATAAGTAATGCCGAAGTTCACAAAAATTTTGTCCAGAATACGAAATGTGCCGCCATAGACATTCTTTGAGATCAAGATTTTATCTCCGCTGGAAAATAAGGTGAATACTGCCGCTATAGCCGCCATACCGGAAGCGAAAGCCAGTCCGTACCTGCCCTGTTCCAGTTCTGCCGTAAGTTTTTCCAATGCCTCACGTGTCGGGTTGCCTGTTCTGGAGTATTCATAACCGGTATTTTCACCAAGCCGTATTTGTTTGTAAGTAGAAGTCTGGTAAACAGGTATGTTTACTGCACCTGTTCGTTCGTCTCCATCTATGCCTCCGTGTATTAAAATAGTGTTTAAGCTGTGCATTCGTCCCTTTGCCATATGAATTCCCCTCACTGTTTTATTTTGTTTGTGCTTGTCCTGTGTAATTTATATTATTCATCCTTGACATCATCAAAAAATTGAAAACTGTTTTTCTGCAATGTATTTATATCTGTATTTTTATCCAGCATACCGATATCCTGCAGTTCCTTTGCCACTATACTGAAAGAATCATAAGCTTTCTGCACGGATGGAGTATATTTAAAAGTTTTTAGTATTGCAGCGTTCTTTTCGGCATCACCCGCTACATATTTTTTTTCTACCTGCAATTTGGCAGTTTCGTCGGGATTAGCCTGTATCCAGCGGCTGGCCTTCATCATTGCCCGAGTATATTTTGCGGCGGCTTCAGGATGTTCCGCAATTAATTTATTGCTTACATAAGCTGTGCAGCAGTATTGATCTTTATAAGGAGCATCCATAGCGGAATCGGCCAGCATATTCAGGCCGTATTGGTCAGCAGCTATGCTGGCAACAGGGTCATTGGCAGCTATTGCATCGACAGCGCCTTTTTCCAGGGCAAGAGGCAATTCGCTGTTGCTGAATACGACAAATTCAACTTCCATATTCTTTTCCGTTACACCTATGCCGTGCGCAGCCAAAACGCGTTTGGCAAATATTATAGGACTGCTGTTAAGGCTTGGCACACCTATCTTTTTCCCCTTGAGGTCTTCGATGGTTTTTATTTTGCCGTTATTGGGCACCAGAACTTTGTCGCAGCCGGTATGGAGACCTGCCGTAAGCTTAACGGGAAGCCCGTTCGATAACGGCTGGACCAGATTGGCCAGCAAATTGAAACCCGCATCGGTTTTTCCGGAACTGATGCTTTCAAAAGCCGTTCCCGGTGCAAGCTTTACAGCATCCACAGTCAAACCTTCTTCGGCAAAAAAGCCTTTTTCTATTGCCATATGCAGCGGTGCTTCACAAAGCGAGCCGCTGTAGCCGACTTTTAAAACGAAATTCTTATCATCGGCATTTTCCGGTGCGGGTCCATTTCCTTCCGCAGTATTTTTATCTTGTGTGCCGCAGCCGGCTATAGAAAGTAGCGTCAGCACCAGCAGCATAAATAATATGAGTTTTTTCATTGTATTTATTCCCCTTGCAATATTTGAATATGAGTCATATATAATAACCGGGTTCCTCGGTTTTTCCGGCGTAGTTCAATATTTTCAATATTTGAGTGCGAAGATAAAGAAATTCAGATCCGCTGCGGGCCCGCGGATAAGAAAGATTGACATCAATGATTTTTTCTATCTTGGCGGGACGAGGGGTCATGACCACTATTCTGTCAGACAGATATACCGCCTCATCAACATCGTGAGTAACCAATATCATGGTCATTTTTTCCTTTTTCCAGATACGGATAAGTTCATCCTGCAAATTCATGCGCGTGAATGCGTCGAGAGCTCCCAGCGGTTCGTCGAGCAGGAGCACCTTGGGATCGTTTATCAGCACCCGGGCCAGCCCCGCTCTCTGAATCATGCCTCCGGACAGCTGATGCGGAAATGATTTTTCAAATCCGTCCAGAGAGACCATGCTGATGAATGATTTTACCCGGTCTTTGCTGCTGCGGTAGACTTTTCTTGCTTTGAGGCCGAAAGCAATATTGTCATATATGTTGAGCCAGGGGAAGAGCATGGCATTTTGAAATACAAGACCACGTTCATAAGATGTACCCTTGATTTCACTTTCATCAATAAAAAGAGTACCTTCGGTAGGTTTGCTTAATCCGGCTATAAGACGCAGCAAAGTTGATTTCCCGCAGCCTGAGGGACCTATCAGGGAGATAAATTCACCGGCTCTCACTTTCAAGTCTATACCGTTTAAAGCCGTGATCTCACTGCCGTCATCGGCTGCAAATTTTTTGGTTACTGAATTTATATTTACGGCTCCTACCATTTTATGACTCCTTTTTGCCATACCAGAACGCGGTCGCGCACCTTAAACAGCAGCATTACCAAGAGATAAAAACTGACTGCTATAATGATGAGGCCCGCATACACGTTGGCATAAGCCATCATATCTTTCTGCCAGTTTATGTACCAGCCAATACCGTTTTTTACACCAAGAAGTTCAGCGGTCATAAGGGTCACGAAGGATATACCAGCCCCGTTGAATATTCCTAAAAACATTTGCGGCATAGCTGCGGGAATACCCACTTTCAATATTTGATAATATTTACCCGCACCCAAGGTACTGGCTACTTCAAAATAAACATTCGGTATGTTTTGAATGCCGCCGGCTGTCATTATTGTCGTGGGAAACCAAACGGACAGGGCAATCAAAAAAACACTGCCTGAAAATGTCGTTGGAAACACTACCAGTACTATCGGTATCCATGCTGTCGGGGGCATGGGCCCGATGGCACGTATCAATGGATTGATCCAGTATGATAAAACTTTATTGAAGCCGACAGCTATTCCTGTTAATATTCCGGCAGCAGCGCCGATGGCAAATCCGGCAAAAAGTAGCTGTGCCGAGGATGCAAGACAGGAAGCCAGAAAAAAACTGTCTTCGACAATAACAGAAAAAACTCTGTCCAGCGACGGAAAAAATATAACCGGCAGCAAAGCATATTTTTTGGAAACTAGATTAAATATATTCAGCAGAAAAATCACTGCCGCATAAAATGGAGCCTGTGTGATAAAGTTTTTCCCTTTGTTTCTCCAAAAAATTGTACGTATGGCACCGGCGGTAAAAAATATTCCTAAAATAATGTTGAACCATAAAAAATACTTTGCCTTTGTAGGCGTGTGCAAAGATGAATCGGGCAGCCAAATATCTAAAAATGATGCCAGCAATATAGAAAACAGCGGCAGCCACGGTCTTAGCTTTTCCATAATAAAATTATTCCTCCGAATGTGAGAAACTGCTGATTGATCTGGAATATACGGCAGAAAGATGTATCCCATATTTATTTTAGTCAGAGTTTCCTCGGTAATAAGCACAAGCGAGTGTGACAAGCAGGAAAATAGCTTCACAATGAATGATTTCCCTGCTGTCAGAACCCTTTGTGTTTTGCATCTCAGACGATAGATCTCGATGTTGCCGTTTTGCGCTTGAACACAGCAGAATATACTTCTTCGATGAGACGCAGCCCTCCGCTGTAACCCATGTATGAATGGTTTAAGATAACTATTTCATCAAGCGGCAGGCTGAGATATGCATAAAGACTGTCTACGTCCACTGCAAGGAATTTTTCCCATGAACTTCCTAAAATGATTGATTTTCCGGCATTTTTGTCTTTTTCCCGTATATCCATTTCAATAGCTCCTCCATCATTTTCAAACTTCAGTACAGCTGCCAGTCTGCTGTCGCGTGCGGCTAATGTCTCCGTTATAACAGATTGCCAGGCCGGCTGCGGTTCATCAGTTACATAAACTCCCCTGGGGACAAGTCCCAGTTCATTAACCAAAAAGGAACTTACTCCCGGTGCATAAATACTGTCGCCGACAGCATAAAGATCGACCGGCAGGTTATTCCAATATTCACCGATAAAATCTGATACAGCAACAAAATAATCGTAAAAACGCCGCTCTTCTTTTTCTATTGCTTTTTCAACGGGCAGAGAAGAAAGCCCGGCAAAAGCCGCTACTTCCCGTAAAAAACGACTGGTTTCAACGCCGCCTACAGGCAGGATCGGATATTGCAGATAAGGTGTCTGATATTTTGCTTCTAAAAGCTCTGCTATTTCCGTGCCGGTTGACGGTGAAATCAACAGATTAAACTGCGCATTGGGAATGTCACGCCATTCGCTGATTCCCGCCGAGCCATTACCAAATAAAATATTTACTTCCAAGCCTATATTGGTTAATATGCGTTTGATTTCTTCCAGATCGCCTCGCCAAAAGGGATCTTGAAAAGGCACTACAGCAAAAACATTTACCAGTCCATGCCGTACCTGCGGTTTTACATCACCGATAAATTGCTCAATGATGGATTTTACAACTATTTCATGGCCATAATAACTGCTGCCTTTAAAACCGGCAGTTTCCGTCCCTACCACCGGATACCCCTGGGCAGCAAATCTTTCGGCTACGGATATAGAATCATCACCTACTATATCGGAGGTGCAGCCGGACAATACAACAAACAGATCTCCGTCCAGAATTTTTAGAGCGCCTTTTATTTCTTTCTCCAGACTCGGTTCGCCGCCGAAAATAACCTCTGATTCACCTGTATTGGTAGAGGAAATATGTGATCCGCCGCCGTAGCCTTCACCCTGAAAACCGGCACCGGTGGCTGCAAAGGAAAAGGCTTTTGACGCACAGCCCGGTCCAGCATGAATGATAGGCAGAGCACGCGGGATGGCCAGTACTGTCTGCTGTGCACTCAAAGCACAGCCATAACGTGGTTGTTCAATTATTTCGCTCATAATTCACCGCCTAGCATCCTATTATTAAGAACATCATCAACATCATTTTCACGCCAACGGCTGTTATACGGCAGTCTGGCATGTTTTGCGATATTGCCGAACAATTTTTCGGCAGTTATCAGATCCAGCAGCCGTCTGCCGAATTTCAGCACACCGTCATAGCCGATACTGAAATTGGCATCACCCTCGCTTAAAGTCGGAATACCCAATTTCATGCCCATAGGTGCAAGATTGGGATGGCGCACTATCAGCACATCCGGACTGATGCGCTGCAATACCTTTATAATGCGGTACGGCTGTTTATTGCAGACTCTGACATCTTTTATATTGCCGACACTTTCAATCAGTGCCTCCAGTGAATTTATCTGCTCTTTTGTCTCAAAATGCAAATCATGATGCAGTGTACTCAGCCCGATCACATTCAGATCCAGATCCTTAGCGATATTGGCCAGATTGTGTGCAAAAGCATCTCCCGACATTACATAAACAGTCTTGCCTTTTAATAGTTCTCTGAGTTTTTCCAGCTCCGGCTGTATCCGTTTATGTTCCTGAACGATTAACTGCTCCGCCAGTTTGGCACGATCGGTATATCTGGCAATTTCCCTTACCCATTCATCGGTCCAGTCAATACCGAACGGAGGCTGTACTTTTACTTCAGGAACACTGTACTGTTCTTCCAGCGCTGCAGCCACATATGTGGCCAGTGTTTCACAGATATGCGCTGTACAGGCTGCCTCCGTAACAGATGCAATCTGCTCCAGAGTAGCCATAGGCAGCAAATAGTTCACCCGCAGACCGAGTTTATGCAGCAAAGGAATAAATGTATTTGATCCGGTAAAGTTGAATATATTGACCATGTCATTCTGTTTTTTTTGCGCCGGTTTCACTAGTCTGCGCAAAACCGCATGAAAAGCGGCATCAAAACCGGTGGACCATATAGTGGACTTAAAGCCCTCGCAGTAGACGGGAACGACCGGATAATGCAGCTTTTCCTCAGCCTGCCTGGCAATGCTTTCCATATCCTCACCGATAATACCGGATGCACATGACGACTGAAGAAAGATCACTCTTGGCTTAAAACGCCTGTCGGCTTCATATATTGCGGTGAATAATTTTTTGGAAGCACCATAAACAGTGTCTTCTTCATTAATGTTGCTGCATATCATCTGTACTTTATGTTCCGGCAGACCGCGGCTCTTTGACACCGCGCGTCCCACAATATGCCGGGATGATGCTCCCAAGCTGCAGCCGATCGGTGCGTGGCTGATCACTGCAGCATCAATGATGTGGCATATAAGTCCTTCTGCACAGCCTTCCGAGCATTGACTGCACTGGCTGTAAGAGCTCTCCGGGCAGTTTACTTTTCTTTTTTTCGACTGTACATTGAGGGTTTTAGCATCTCCTTTATAAGAAAGGATTGCATCAAGCCGTCTTTCCCTGACTTCGACCTCGGCCGTATCCTTGTAAACACTCACACATAACCACTCCTGTTGCTATACTTATCGTTTCTGTGCAAACCAATATTGCTGCAGATAACATCATCGTATCGGGCATCATTTTGTTTCATATACTTATATGACGATACTTTGCTCATTGTCCTGTGTATTATCGTCAAAGGCATCAACACTATTTTCTTTCCACCAGCTGCTGTACGGCAATCTGGCATGAGCCGCAATATTGACGAATAATTTTTTTGCAGTCAGCAGTTCCAGCAAACGGCGGCCAAATTTCAGCACGCCGTCATAGCCGATACTGTAGTTTCCGTCGCCCTCGCTCAAAGTCGGTATTCCCAATTTCATGCCGATTGGAGCAAGGTTGGGATGGCGCACTAACAATACATCCGGTTTTATATCCTGCAGCACCTTTATAATACGGTACGGTTGTTTATTGCAGACCCTGACATTTTCTATATTGCCGGCACTTTTAATTAAGGCTTCCAGTGAATTTGCCTGTTCTTTTGTTTCAAAATGCAAATCATGATGCAACGTGCTCAACCCTATGACATTCAGATTCAAGTCTTTGGCGATATTGGCTAGATTGTGCGCAAAAGCATCTCCGGACATTATATAAACAGTCTTTCCTTTTAATTGTTCTCTGAGTTTTTCCAGCTCTGGCTGTATCCGTTCATGTTCCTGGATGATTACCTGCTCTGCCAGTTCCGCACGATCGGTATACCTGGCGATTTCCCTTATCCATTCGTCAGTCCAGTCGATACCGAATGGAGGCGGTACTTTCACTTCAGGAACACCGTATTGTTCCTCTAGTGCCGCAGCTACATATGTAGCCAGCGTCTCACAGATATGCGCCGTGCATGCAGCTTCCGTCAGAGAAGCGATCTGCTCCAGAGTAGCCATGGGTATTAAGTAGTTTACCTGCAGGCCAAGCTTATGCAGAAAAGGTATAAATGTGTCTGAACCGGCAAAATTGAAGATATTCACCAGATCACGCTGCTTCTTTTGCGCCGGCCTCACCAGTTTGCGTAAAACTGCGTGAAAAGCGGCATCAAAACCGGTAGACCATATATTAGATTTAAAACCCTCGCAATAGACGGGGACAACCGGATAATGCAGTTTTTCCTCTGCCTGTTTGGCAATGCTTTCCATATCTTCACCGATGATGCCGGAAGCACAGGATGCCTGTAAAAAAATCGTTCTTGGTTTAAACCGTTTGTCAGCTTCATATATTGCTGCAAGCAATTTTTTTGAAGCGCCGTAAACAGTGTCTTCTTCATTAATATTGCTGCTGATCATTTGGACCTTATGTTCAGGAAGACCGCGGTTCTTTGACACCGCACGTCCCAAAATATGCCGCGGTGACACCCCAACGCTGCAGCCGATCGGTGCATGACTGATCACTGCGGCATCAATAACATGATAGGTTATTGTTTCCGCGCAGCCTTCGGCGCATTGGCTGCATTGACTGTAAAAACTGCCGGGGCAGCTGACTTTTCTTTCCTTTGACTGTATGTTGAGGGTCTTGGCGTCTCCCCGATAAGAAAGAATGGCGTCAAGCCTTCTCTCCCTGATTTCGACCTCCGCCGTATCTTTATAAATACTCATTTGCTGATCACTCCCATTAACAATTCCAATGCAACAATCCTAATCGGCAGCTGTCGGATATCGCCCTGCAAGCAGCTTCACCTCAATTGATTTTAAAATAAGATCTATTAAAACGGCTAAAATGGCAATTGTTACTGCACCGGCATAGATCCAGTTGATATTGTAATTTTCCTGGCTGGACAGAATAAACCAGCCAAGTCCTGAATTCGATCCCATCATTTCTATGACTACTAACAGAAAAAAAGAATATCCTGAACTGATGCGCAGTCCTGTAAAAATAGACGGAAGTACGGCAGGAACAGTAATTTTGGTAAACAGCTGCCAACGGCTCAGACCAAATGAAGTGCCAATTTTAAGCATGCCGCTGTCAGTATTTTTGATGCCGTCGCAGATACTGAACAATATCGGCCATAGACATACCCATACTATAATGACTGTTTTGGCAGGTTCCCCAATGCCTGCGAATAGAATAACTACATGAAACAAAATGAACGGATTGGCTTGCTCGGCTGCTCTGAACAGCGGACGAAGAGCCAGCTGGAGCCTGTACGGGCATGCAGATAAGAAAAATCCAAGAGGTATGGCGATTACTGTTCCAAGTATAAAACCCAGCACTGCTCTTTGCAGGCTGATCAGTATATTAGCGGAAAAATTGCCTGCAAGCAGTAATTCCCACAGAGTTACCATCACTTTGGAAAAAGGAGGCAGAAACAAGGGATTGATTAAACCGCTTCTGCCGATTATTTCCCAGGCAAATATAAAAAAAAGAATAACTATTTTTCCTTCAAAATATTTCCACATATTATTCATCTGCGTGACTCCTCTTGTGAATTTCATCCGTCCAGCCCATAGCTGCTTTATATGACAGTTGTCTTTATTTATCAGGATGGCATCATTTTATTCATCCATATGGTGCTGCTGATGATGGTCAGTGCTGCTGCCTTGATTATTATTATCCGCATTTGTCTGCTGACTATTATTCATATGCATAGCGTGATGTTGCATACCGTCATCAGTCGTGTTATCGGCCGTATCCATGTGAACTGTACCGTCACTTTGACTGCCGGATGCATCCTTTTGAGTCATATCGGCACCCTGGTCAGCCTTATCCATATGTTTGTGGGCAGCTGACGGAGGCCATGGACCTCCGTCAGGCGGATGCAGCATAACATCGTATGATGTATCATTTTGCTCCATGTCCATATGGTGATGGTCCATACTGCCGTGAGCACTGTTGTCTGCGTTCATGTGGTGGCTCGTACCGCTGCCGTGTACCATATTATGGTCCATTTCCGGCATTACGGCAGTCTGCCGCACAAGCTGGCCGCCAAAAATAATGATGCTGCAGAGAGCGCCTGCTATCAACGGTATATAATATCCGTGCAGTCCGTTTTTGACACTGGCTGCATCAGAATATTGATTTATTTGCTCATAGCGCAGCGTCTGTTTTTCCAATAATGCCAGAAGCTGTATCAAGGCAATTCCCAGTAAAATAATCAGTACACCGCCGGCATACAAACGAGGAATATCAAATGACATTGCGCTGCCGTGGACCAAAGCACCAAGGCCCGTACGTGCATCCAGCATTTCTACTCCTGTCAGCATAAATACTGATAATTGAGTGCTTATCCTCAGTCCCGTCATAATTGTCGGTAGGGCTGCCGGGAGCAGTATTTTGACAGACATGACTGAAGCTGGTGTTTTCATGGACCGGGCAGTTTTTATGATTGCCGGTTCGATAGAACGCACACCGGTAATTGTATGAAAAAGAATCGGCCACAATGCAACAATGGAAATTACAGCTAATTTCTGTATTTCACCCACACCGAACAACAGCAGGAATAACGGTGACAGAGAAAAAGGATTCACATGACTCAATAGACGGAAAAAAGAATCCATATCTCTGGCAAGCCGCGGAAACCAACCCTGCAGCAGTATTCCCAGCGGTATGCCGATGATCGCCGCCAGCAGCAGACTGCATATTATCCGCCACAGACTGATCAGTAAATTATGCAGAAGTTCTCCGCTGATCAGCAAATGTATCAGCTCATTCAGTATGACTGATATAGGCGGCAGGAACTGCGTGTCGATCAGATGAAAACGGGCAGACAGTTCCCACAAAAGAAAAAATAATAGGATACCAGAACTTCTTGCAGCTATATTTTCCAGTTTGATTTTATTTTGCTGCTTCACCGCGTTGTTCCTCATAATTTTTTTATACAGCCCTGTCGTTTAAATTGTCGCTTTGCCGCAGTTCTTCTGTATCAGCATGTCCGTTTTGCAGCAGCTGCCATATTTTTTGCCGCAGTCTGCCAAATTCGGCTGACGCTCTGATTCCATCACGCGGACGAGGAAGCTCAATATTTATCGTTTCCTTTATTTCTCCGGGATCAGCCGACATCACCACAACTCTGTCAGCTAAAAATATCGCTTCATCGATGCTGTGGGTAATAAAAATAATGGTTTTTTTTGTTTTTTCCCAGATGCGCAGCAGTTCTTCCTGCAAAGACTCTCTGGTCTGTGCGTCGACAGCTGCAAACGGTTCGTCCATCAGCAGCACTTCAGGATCATAAGCCAGCGCTCTGGCAATTGCTACCCGCTGTTTCATACCACCGGACAGTTCATGAGGATAACGGTCTTCAAATCCATGCAGATTGACAAGATCAATAAATCGCTGACTGATCTCAGTCCGCTCCTTTCTTGGTATCTTTTTTATTTCCAGACCAAATTCCACATTTTTCCGTATACTCCGCCAGGGAAATAAAGCGTATCCCTGCAATACAATTCCCCGGTCCAGAGCGGGACCCGTAATCAGCTTTTCATCCATGTATATTTCACCCGATGTCGGATGTGCGAGACCAGCGACCATATCCAGAAAAGTTGATTTACCGCAGCCGCTTGGTCCTACAATAACAAGAAACTCTTCTTTTTTCACTGTCAGATTTATATTTTTCAGAGCCTGAAATTCTGTTAGCTTTTCGCTGTCTTTCTGCCGTACCTTATATATTTTGTTTATATTGACAGCAACGATTTTTTCTGTTTCGTCATGTACAGAAACGGTATCACCGGTAAAATCAGTCATAATATAATCACCCCTTCTGCAATTGAGCAGTCTTCTCAATTTATAAATTCAGTTACTGCGCCACATTGAGCGCCAGTATGTCCTCTGACTTGATCTTGCCTGCAGGAATTATTTTGGACTTTTCCAAGTCATTGATCCATGGATCAATCCAGCGCGGATTCAAATCAGTACCGGTATAATAATAATGCGTTGCCGAAACAGGAACATGTATCCAGTTTTCAGTCAATAAGCGCGCCTCTTCCTGATTTTCATTAGACCACTTTTGGGCAGCGGCCATCGCCCGGGCAAATTTCTTAATAGTATCGGGATGCTGTTTTATAAAATCTTCATTAAAATAGTAATAGGTCACTCCGGCTTCCGGTCCAAAACCGGCATCAAAACTGTCGGCGATCTTTACCATGCCGGCATCCTCCATGGATTTATAATAGGGAGGATGAACACCGGCTACAGTGACCAGCCCCTGTTTTACTGCCTGTACGGCCTGTATATCGGGCATTGTCGCCCATTCAATTTTATCGCGCGGAACACCGCTTTTGTCGGCGATATTGTTAGCCAGAAAATCGGCGCAGGTATTGGTCGTTATTGTGGAAAATTTGACTTTTCCCTGAATATTATTCAAATCCTTGAATGATTTTATGCCGCTTTCCGGAGTTACATACCATGCCATGTGGCGCAGCTTGGGATCAAGATCGGGGGCAGGGTCCGCACCGCCGGCCACAACACCCTTTATTTTTGCACCACCGTTGATTGCTACGGCGATATTATTCGGATGGGCGGAACCCACGTCGTTATCACCATTTATTACTGACGGAATTTGCTGTGCCGGCTGGGTGTCACCCGTATAAACTACTTTTAATCCTTCTTTTGCAAAAAAACCTTTCTGATCAGCTACGACCCATGGCGTAGACGAACAATCTGTTTTAGCCCACGTTTTTATCGGGAACAAACCGTTACTGTCTGCGGCAGCGGATTGACTGCCGCTCTGGACCTGATCGCTGTGACTTGCCCCATAAAATACCGCACCGATAACTGCTACGCCGATTATACCGGCTAAGAATTTCTTCAATCCTTTTTGCGTGCCCATTATCGCAAGCCCCTCTCCTGCTAATCAATATGGTTTTTACTTATTTAAAATCAGCCAGAATATCATCTGCTTTCTGTCATTAGGCAGGTTTGTCAATTCATAATTCGGTTACTGCACCAGATTAAGTGCCAGCAGATCCTCCGATTTGATCTTACCGGCAGGGATCACTTTATTATTTTCCAAATCTTTGATCCACGGATCGATCAGGCGCGGATTTAAGTCGGTGCTGGTATAATAATAATGTGTTGCCGAGACCGGAACATGTATCCAGTTTTCGGTCAATAATCGCGCTTCTTCGGGATTATCATTGGACCATTTTTCAGCCTTGACCATTGCCTTGGAAAATTTTTTGACTACGTCGGGATGCTGTTTAATGAAATCTTCGCTGAAGTAATAATATGATACTCCGGCTTCAGGACCAAGGCCGGCATCAAAGCTGTCGGCGATTTTTATCATGCCGGCATCCTCCATGGATTTGTAGTATGGAGGATGAACTCCGGCTACAGTGACCAGGCCCTGTTTTACGGACTGTACTGCCTGAATGTCAGGCATTGATACCCATTCGATTTTATCGCGCGATACATTGTTTCTGTCGGCGATATTATTAGCCAAAAAATCGGCGCAGATATTGGTCGTTATTGTGGAAAATTTAACTTTTCCCTGAATGTTATTCAAATCCTTGAATGATTTTATGCCGCTTTCCGGAGTCACATACCATGCCATGTGGCGCAGCTTGGGATCAAGATCGGGGGCAGGATCTATACCTCCGGCGACTACGGCCTTGATTTTTGCTCCGCCGTTAATAGCCACGGCAAGAGTATTGGGATGCGTACCGCCGCCGACATCGTTATCACCGTTTATAACGGAAGGAATTTGCTGTGCCGGCTGAGTATCGCCGGTATAAACCACCTTAAGCCCTTCCTCGGCAAAAAAACCCTTTTGGTCAGCTACGACCCATGGTGTCGATGAGCAGTCGGTCTGGGACCATGTCTTTATCGGAAACAGACCGTCACTGCTTGCGGCAGCGGATTGACCGCCGCTCTGAGCCTGATCGCTGTGACTTGCGCCGTAAAATACAGCACCGATAACTGCCACACCGATTATACCGGCCAGAAATTTTTTTAATCCTCTTTGCGTGCTCATTATCGCAATCCCTTCTCTTTTAATTCAATACATTTTCTATTTATTATTTAAATTAATATTCCGGTGATTCTGTTTGCCATGAAAGAATATTTCGTTCTATTCTGGTAAATAAATAATTCAAAAGCAGACCAAGCACAGAAATGATGAATGTTACGGCGAACAGCTTAGGAATCTGATAATTTATCTGAGCGTTCCAGACCATCCATCCCAAACCGGTGCTTGCTCCGATCATTTCCGCAGCGATCAGCATAAAAAAAGCTGTTCCGCAACCCATTTTAAGACCGTGAAAAATGGGTGCCGCTGCTGCCGGTAAAATCACTTTAAAAAAAAGGGCCGTCCCCTGCATACCCATCGAACGGGCTGATTTTACCAACAGACGGTCCACATTCTGTATGCCCGTGATAGTATTGAGTAAAATCGGCCACAGGCATACCCAGAAGATAATGGCTATCTTTGATATTTCACCGATCCCAAACAACAGAATGAACACAGGCAGCAGCGCGAATGGATTAGCTGCGCTAAGCAAACGGACCAATGGAGTAACTGCCCGCCGGAACATATGAAATGAACCGCCCAAAAAAAATCCCAGAGGAATGGCGATCACTGCCGCGAGAATAAAACCGCCTATAGCCCGGAACAAGCTGATGCCAATGTGCCCTAAAAGTGTACCGTTTTCCAGCAGCTGTACTATAGTGACCGCTATCATCGACGGAGCAGCTACAAATGTGTCCTTAAGTACTCCTGTATCCACAAAAATTTCCCAGATAACAAAAAATGCTGCGATAGAAATATTGGCAGCAATGAATTTTTTTACTGCTGTTCCTAAAAACCTGATTTTCAACGGACGATCCTTTTGAACAGAAAACTCTTTCACTATGGTTTGCATAAAACTGCCTCCTCACCATTTTGCCAAAATTAAATGGCATCTTCCTGCCAATAGACTATAGTTTTTTCGAGCCAGTGAATAAAATAACTCAGAAACATTCCCAACAGGGCAATGATAATGCCGGCTGCAAACAAACGCGGCATTAAACTGTTTGCCGTCGAATTGAGGATGATCCATCCCAGACCGGCCTTGGCACCGATCATTTCGGCGGCAATCAGCATCAGGAAAGCATGCGTGGTGCCGCTGTGGATGCCGGTAAAGATAGACGAGGCTGTCCCGGGCAGGATGATTTCTTTAAAGATCGTCAGCCGTCCTGCACCCATCGATCTGGCACTTTTTACATATAAGGGATCAATTTGTCTCACTCCCGCCAAAGTGGTGAATAATACAGGCCAAAAAGCAGCGCAAAAGATAATGCTTATTTTTGCTGTTTCACCTATGCCAAACAGTAAAATAAAGATCGGAAATAAAGCAAAAGCATTGATCTGACTGCCTATTTTTAAAAGGGGCTGTAAAAAAGCAGCAGCTTTTTTAAAAGCTGCCAGTGAGAATCCCAGAGGAACAGCCAAAATCACTGCTAAAATAACACCGATAAATACTCTCTGCAGGCTTGCTGCAATATGCAGCATCAGGTGCTCGGCGATAAAAAGTCTGGCAATTGCCGCGATCACCTCTGAGAGAGGCGGAATAAACTGACCGTCAATAATGCCCGCACGCGGCAAAATTTCCCATAGCAACAAAAAAATCAATATCCCCGATATATCAATAAAATGATAATTGATCTTTCCTATAATTCCTTTCACCGTAAATGCTCCCTTAATTTAGTTGACACATATACAATAGATTACTTTTCAATGTCCGCACATAATTTAATATCTTACATATTAATACACTGCATATCATATATCTTATGTTTGAAGCCAAAAAAAATAAGGCATGGTAAGTTTAGACATTACCCGCCTCTTTTTCCTGAAAGCCGATGACAGACGTCTCTTTATAGCTGTCTATCGGCAAGAAGCCGCAATGTACTCGTTTTTAATTTACAAATACAATTTTCCATAAAACAACATTTCCCTGACATGATTTTTATTCTCTCCTATTCAAAAAAATTTACTTGCAAGATCAAATAGCATAATTGCTTTCAATATTGTCATACAGACCATATTCCATCAAAATCTTTTCAAGATCATCTGGTTCCATTGGCTTTGGTATTACAAATAATTTGTTTTCCTCTATTTCGGAAGCCAGTTCTCTGTATTCTTCCGCTTGTTTTGCTTCTGGATTATATTCAATAACAGTTTTGCGCCTTATTTCGGCATGCTGTACTATATTGTCGCGCGGTACAAAATGAATCAGCTGCGTTCCAAGTTCCCGGGCAAATGCTCTGAGCAGCTCTATTTCCCTGTCCACATTGCGACTGTTGCATATTATACCTCCGAGCCTGACGCCTCCTTTGAGGGCATAGCGTTGTATGCCCTTGGAAATATTATTGGCGGCATAAAGCGACATCATTTCTCCGCTGGCTACGATATATATTTCCTTTGCCTTGCCCTCACGGATCGGCATGGCGAATCCGCCGCATACGACATCACCCAGAACATCATAAAATACATAATCCAGATCTTCAGTGTATGCGCCCATTCTTTCCAGCAAACCTATCGATGTTATGATGCCGCGTCCTGCGCAGCCTACACCCGGTTCAGGACCTCCCGATTCCACGCAGCGTATTCCCTTGAATCCCACTTTTACAATGCTGTTAAGATCAAAATCCTGTCCTTTTTCTCTTAGCGTGTCCAAAACTGTTTTTTGGACGAGTCCCCCAAGTAAAAGGCGGGTTGAATCCGCTTTCGGATCGCAGCCAACGACCATGACTTGTCTTCCCTGTTCAGCAAGGCCGGCAGTCAAATTCTGCGTGGTAGTCGATTTGCCTATGCCGCCTTTTCCATATATTGCTATCTGTCGAATCTTTTTGTCTGTCATAAAATTCTTTCTCCTTTGTTTTTTATCCTATGATGAATCTTCTCATAAAAGAGAATCGTATGATTGATTTGTGAAACGAAAATTCTCTCTTCACCCGTGCGAAAAAGTTTCGCGACTCTGCAGCTCACCGAGATAAACCTGGCGGCTGAAATTATTTTTGCCGGGAACACCCACAGCATCCGCCCGGCAGTGCTGGCAATGTCTGAATACATCTATATATTTGCCGGCTTCATGTCTGACAGTCTCTATATCGATACAGCCGGGAACTGAAAGGTCTCTCAGCTTGTGCTGGGGAATAAGCGGTATGATGTTATAGATCGCTGCACCGCGTTCAGAAACGGCTTTGGCGATATCTTTTATATGAAATCTGTTTATTTCATTGACTAAAACAGTGTTGACCTTTATTGTCATTCCTGTTTCCGCTGCCGCCTGAATGCCGGCAAGCTGATTATTGATGAGTATTTCCGCGCCGGCTTCACCCATAATCCTTTTGCCGTGATAAATGATTCCGTCGTTAAGCTGTGCCTCAATGTACGGATCTATGGCATTCACGGTGACAGTCAGTGTATCTATACCTACGTCCAAAATATCCGGTAGTCTTTCTTTAAGCAGCAGACCGTTTGTACTCATGCACTTTAGCAGGGCAGGAAATTTTTCCCCTATAAGCTTAAATGTTTTTATCGCATTATCGGTCGCCAGTGTATCGCCCGGTCCGGCTATGCCTACGACTGTGATATCCGGGCAAAATTTCAAAGCCCGTTCCACATACTCGCAAGCTGCCTCCGGTGTGATCACCTTTGCCGCAACACCCGGTCTGTCTTCGTCTTTATTGATGCTGCGTTCACAGAAACGGCAGAAAATATTACAGCCGGGACAAACGGGCAAATGCATTCTGCCGCGGTTGTTCTTGGCACCGAAACACGGATGCAGTTCGCGTATGCTGTTTAGTTTTTTCATTTTCGGTCACCTCAATTTTATGTGCTTTACGGTAAACAATTAACTGCAAGTACGCTGTAAATTTTTTACCCGTTTTTTGTATAAAATAATGTTTCTTATTGCGTTATCAATACTTTCATCCGTTTCCAGAGGTGTAATATGATGCTGTCCCAATATTGCTGCGGCTCCCGCGCCGACAGCTTCGCACAGGACATATTGACAGTCGGCAATTAGCTTCACTGCCTCCTGCATTATTTGAAGATCGTGCACACCATGCCGGCACGGAGAGAGTACAGTCCTTTTTTCGAGAAAGCGGCACATGCCGCCATCAGAAATTTCTGTGATATAAAACAGATCTGCATGCCCGAAATGGCGGTCTACATATATTCCATCAGAAGAAGCTGCTGCTATTTTATAACTCATTGATTTTCCCCCCTTAAATTCTCTAAAGTATACTATCCCCAACATAGTTAGTACTGTGTTATAGCACAAAACAGGCCATAAATATTTACGAGGTGCCGTAAATATTTATGGCCTGCAGTTATCTGCTCAGCAGTTGTGCTATTGTTACAAGGCTGTATGTTATTGACTTATAATAATACATAAAATTGATTCTGTAAGTCGCTATTGCGACATTATTGTATTTATTTGCAGTACTGAGGATTTTTTTTCGGATTAACGGTGAAAATTCTTTTATTCCTGCTGAGTCTGATTCTTTTTGTATTGTAATAGGTATGCTTTAGGATACTTACTATAGTAAAATATTGTATTTTTATTGGCATCGTGATTTGTTATAATATTATTACAGTTTGTTTATAAACTAATTTTACAGAATAAATGGAGGAATTGATCGTGCAGAATATTCAGGAAGTATACAATTTCGTACGAAAATGCCCGGCTTATTTTATAGCCACTTATGATGACAAAGCAGGGCAGGCACGGGTACGTCCTTTTACCACTTTCCATATATTTGAAGGGAAGCTTTACATCCAGACCGGCAAAAAAAAGTCTGTGTCAATGCAGATTGTCAATAATCCAAAAGTAGAAATAAGTGCAATGTACGGTACAGAAACATGGATACGGATTGATGCCGTGCTTATAGAGGATACCCGCTTGGAAGCGCAGCAATCAATGCTGGATGCATTTCCTATCCTGGAAAAAATGTATGCAGCCGGTGACGGGAATACTCAGGTATTTTATCTGAAAAATGTCACGGCAACTATATACTCTTTTGCAGGTGAGCCGAAAATATATGAATTTTAAACTTATCAGAGCGGAGAGATTATTTTTTCCGTATTTACAAAATTAATAATAAAAAACTGCCGTCAAATAGTGTGATTTTCGTAAAAAATACTATTTAACGGCAGTTTTTTTATTTTGAGAATAATCATTCAGACAATATCAATTTTATCGATGACGTTTTTGATTCTTTCCAGCGCTTTTTGCAAAATACTGCGGGGACAGGCGATGTTCATACGAACAAAACCGATACCGCTGTCGCCAAAGGAATATCCCTGATTGACCCAAACCTTTGCTTTATGAAGCAAAAATTGCTCCAATTGTGTGCTGCTGACATCATATGCCCGAAAATCGATCCAGAGAAAATAGGTTCCCTGAGGCTTATGAACAAGCAGTCTGGGGAGATATTGGTTTAAATAAGACAACGCAAAATCTCTGTTCTGCTCAATATATGCCAGTGCACTGGCAAGCCATTCTTCACCTTTAGTATAAGCGGCAATGGTAGCCGGCAGGGAAAATAAATTGATCTTGGGATAACCGAGAAAATCCATTTTATTTTTGAATCGCCGGCGAATATCCGGATTGCTGATAATTACACTGGAACTGCGCAGTCCAGCCATATTGAAAGCCTTGCTGGGGGACGTGCACACGATGATCCTATCGGCTGTCTCTTTGGAGAGAGCAGCCAGCGGTGTATATTTTTTACCTTCGAAAACAAGATCACCATGGATTTCATCAGAAAATATCATTACCTTATATTTGAGACAGATTTGAACCATTTTGTTCAGTTCGTCTTTGGTAAATACTTTACCGACAGGATTATGCGGATTACAGAGTATAAATATTTTGGGATGCTGAGTTTTTATTTTATTTTCAAAATCAGCAAAATCGATTTCATAGCCATCAGATGTTTCCCGAAGTGCACTTTGAACAAGAGTTCTCTTCGTATGCTGGATTATATAAAAAAATTTGTGGTATACAGGTGTCAGAATTAAGACACCGTCTCCTTTTTGGGAAAAAGTGTGGAGTCCGATAACCAGGGCACTTGCTATCCCGGGAGTATGTACTATGTCAAGCGCAGAAAAATGCCAGTCATAGCGTCTGGAAAACCATTGGCAAATGGCATTAAAATATTCTTTGGTCTCAGAAGCATAACCGTATATGGCTGTATCCACCCGCTTTTTTAAAGCTTCCTCAACAGAAGGTGCTGTTTCAAAATCCATGTCTGCCACCCACATAGGCAGAATATCTTTCTCCTGTGTTTTCTCTTCGCATAAATTCCACTTATTGGAAAATAGATTATCATACTTATGAAGCTGATCAAAATCTCTTATCATAATTTAGCCTCTTTCATAAATCTCCTGTAATGGCCTTTTCGGCAAATAGAGCTAGAGTGCCGCCGGTGTGCAGAAAGACGACTCGGCTTCCCTGCGGAATTATTCTGCTGCGGATGTAATGCAGCATGCCGGCGAATGCTTTGCCTGTGTATACAGGATCCAGAAGGATGCCCTCAGTGCGAGCCAGCAAATGAATGGCCTCAGTCGCTGAGTCATTAGGCATTTCGTAACCGGGCCGGTAAAAATTGTGGTCAATATGAATATCACCGGCCGACAAATCTGCAGGGATACCTGTAGAGGCTATGGTTCTGCGGGCGAGATCCAGTATAGTTTCTGCATAGGTATTAGTGTCTTTTTCACCCACTGCTATGGAAATTATCTTCATTGATGAAGCGGACAGACTTTTCCCGGCCAGCAGTCCGGCAAGTGTACCACCTGAACCGGTGGCATGAAACAGATAATCAGGTTCAGAGTTATCGGCAGAAAGCTGTTCGGTCAGCTCAATAAAGGCATCGATAAATCCTGCAGCACCGATTTCGTTTGAGCCTCCACCCGGTATTATATAACATCGGTGCCCTTCCTGTTCCAGTCTGGCAGCTGATTGTTCAGCCTGCTTCTGAGACTCTTCCCGGCTTGCGGAATAGTGTACGTCCGCACCCATTAAATTATCAATAAGCAGATTGGCACGCAGCTCCGTATCTTCCTTAATAACACGGCGCAGAAACAAATGCGGAGAAAGACCATATTTGCGGCAGGCAGTGACAGTTTGCATTGCATGATTTGACTGAGTAGCACCAAAAGTAATAACCGTATCGCAGTTATTTTTCAGAGCATCACCCAATAAATATTCAAGTTTGCGTATTTTGTTGCCGCCAAAAGGACTGAACCCGGATAAATCTTCACGTTTAAGATAAATCTCAACGCCTAATTGGGATGACAATCTGGGCAGATAGTGCAGCGGAGTGGGATAAGCTCCCAATTTTACTTTGGGAAAAGTGGTAAGACGATTTTTAATATGATCAAATTTTTTCATTATATATAAATCCTTTTAGTAAAAAATATTATCGGAGCGTATTGTTTTATAAAGATGTCGGCAGCTTTCTGCAAATAGGATTATTTCAGATAGTATAATTCCACCTTGGCAGAATTCTTTCGAGAAATTGTTTTGTACGATTTTCCTTGGGATTGGTAAAAATTTCTTTCGGCGTACCTTCTTCCACAATATTACCGCCATCCATAAAAATGATATGCTGAGCAATATCCATGGCAAATGACATTTCATGTGTCACTACAATCATTGTAATGCCTTCTTTGGCAACTGCCTGCATAACAGCGAGCACCTCGCCGACCAGTTCGGGATCAAGTGCTGAAGTAGGTTCATCAAATAAAATGACATCAGGATTAAGCGCAATAGCTCTGGCTATACCGACTCGCTGCTGCTGGCCGCCCGATAATTGAAGCGGATAGGCATTATATTTATCCTTAAGTCCCACTTTATCAAGAGCCTGACTGGCAATTTCTCTTGCTTTCTCAATAGGAAATTTTCTTCCTGTCACCAAGCCTTCCATAACATTTTCCAGAGCATTCATATTGTTGAATAGATTGTAGTTTTGAAATACCATAGCTGTTCTGCGCCGAACGGCCAATATTTCTTTTCTGGCTGCGTTTCTAAAATTGACTTTGCTGTCGCCAATGATCAATTCACCGTCGTCAGCCGTTTCCAAAAAATTGATGCAGCGCAGCAGTGTAGTTTTTCCAGAGCCGCTCGGACCGAGTATTACGGCTACCTCACCTTTATTGACCTTTAGATTGATACCTTTTAAAACTTCATTCTGGCCGAATGCTTTATGCACATTTCTAAGTTCGATCATTTATAACACCTCTTTTCGTAAATTGTGCTTATCAATTCTCATTTGATATTTTTTTGTATGATTTTCCCATACAGTAAAAAGCCATTCAGTCAAAAGGCAGATTCCCCAGTAAATAAACGCCGCAGCTATATATGCTTCTAAAAAGCGGTAATTTATCTGGGCAGTCGTGAGGGCGCCGTTCATAACATCAAGAACAGTTATAAGGTAAACCACAGAAGACCCTTTGATAAGGCCGATAAGATTATTGCCCAAAACAGGGATCGCGACGGGAAGTGATTGGGGCAGGATCACACGCCATAATGCCTGCCAGCGGGTCAGACCAACTGAGTAGCAGGCTTCATACTGGCCTTTGCCTACAGACATAAGCGCGCTGCGCATAGTTTCTGATATAATAACAATGGCATAAATAGAGATCGCAATTATACCGATATACAATTTATCCATATATCGTATAATATCGGCCCAGGCGTAATACTGGGCCAGCATATCAAACGGTTTGAAAATCAAGAAATTCATGATAAATAGATAAAGAACTAAGGGGATGCCCTTCATTACGGGAATAGCAATATCTGCAAGCGGAGCAACAAATTTTATTCTGAATCTGCGGCAGACAGCGATCATGGTTCCAAAAATGATCCCCAAAAACAAGGGGATCAGGGACAATGCCAGAGTAGCGGGAATGTAGTGGATCGCCGTTGTAAAAGATGTGACTACATATTGAAAATCAAAAATCATGCTGCTATCTCCTGTTCAAAATCAATCTTTTTTCCGCATATATAAATATTTTTTCGAGTATCATACTTACGGCAATAAAAATAATCGCAAGTACGACATATCCTTCCAATTCGTGATAGGTACGGCTGCCGATAGCCTGTGCCTGGCCAATCATATCAAGAATGCCGAGTGTGAAGGCTAAAGACGTAGATTCAAATGTGGTTACCACTCTTGTTCCGAATACAGGGAAGGCCGTCAAAAAAGCCTGAGGCAATATTATTCTGCGAAGTGTCTGCCAACGGCTGAGACCGACAGAATAAGCAGCTTCATGCTGGCCGACTGCCACGCTCGAAATTGCAGAGCGAATGATCTCAGACATGAAGGCAGCGTTGTTCAAACCGTAAGCTATTAAGACAAAATATAATTTTTCCCATTGAGTGACATCTATGCCTATTTCGTCCAGCAGAAGAGGAAATCCATAATAAATAATAAATAACTGAACAATGAGCGGCGTGCCGCGGATAAACGACACATAAACTATGGAAAGCTGGTTTAATATGGGAATCTTATACATTCTGGCCAAAGCAATAAAAAGACCCAGCAGTAATCCGACACCTATAGCGACTACCACAATCAGCAATGTAATATGAAAGCGGGAAATAATCGTCGGAAAATATTCAAAAACTAATCTTATATCAAAAAGACTTCCCATTGTCTGACCTCCTGCTGCCGGATAAAACCATTATTCGACATTATAGTCGGAATTTGTGTATTCATAGGATAATTTGCTCAGAGTGCCATCTGCTTTCATTTCTTTGAGAACTGTATCGATATCATCGCGCAGCTGAGTTTCGTTTTTGCTGAGGATGAAATATGCTTCCGATTTACTGAATAAATTGTCGTCAACGATATCAAGACCGCCGCCAAAAGCATCATTGGTGCGTTTGAATGTTTTTCGGGTCATAACACCGGCATCAAGGCGCCCGTTCACTATGTCATCATATACGGCACTATTTCCATTTTGGACATATACGATATTTATTTTATTATCATGGCTTTGATTATATTTTTCGAGTATTGCAGCTGTGTTGCTGCCCTGTCCGCAGCCTACTTTTTTTCCGGCAAGATCATCTATCGTTTTTATATCGGTGCGTCCTTTAGCTACAATAAGACGTTTGTCATAATTGGCAAAGCCTTCATTGGTGAATAGATATTTGTTTTCCCTGTCAGGATTTCTTTCAAATTGCTGAGTGGCCAGCTGTATTTTTTTTGCATCCAGACTGAGCAGCAGATTCTTCAGTTCAATTGACTGATATTTGAATTGATATTGCGGCAGTCTGCGATTAATTTCTTTTAAAACAGCCACATCATATCCGGCAGGCTGATTATCCTTATCAATATAGGTGTAAGGTTCGAAATTTGAACCCGCACCTACAGAGATTTCGCGAGGACTTGAGCCTGAGGCTGACTGTTCGGCAGCCTGCTTGGAGCCGCAGCCTGTCAGTAATGCTCCCGCGATAACCGCCAGCAGGAAATAGAATAAAATATGTTTTTTCATAATCAAAATATTCCTTTCACACATATATAGTTTTACAAAAATAAATGATGATGCACAGTAATAAAAAACCGGAAGCATAAAACATTTTTTTATGTTTTATGCTTCCGGTTTTCCGGTCAGCAAAATGTAATTTTGGGGCCAAATGGAAATTATGCCGGATTTAAACGGCACAGAAAAAATTATTATTTCTTCAGCAGACGGCCGTAATAGGAATGAGCGGTATATAAGGCAGCGGCAGGATTATGCCCGGTTATACGGTCCTTTGTTATAAGTGTCGTCACCAAAGCATCCGAATATTTTATGAATAAGGAGTCATGTCCCACACACAGGCCGACTACCACATTCAGATCTGTTTTTTGATAGTTCAAAAGACGGGCCTGTAATATAGGATTGCACATGGCCTCGTAATTGCCCGGGCGTATTTTATGTTCTTCTTTTATACCTATTTCGGCCTTGTCCACACCGCCAACCTTGCAGATAGCGCTGTAATAGTCAAAGCCCTTGGCCTCAAGAATTTCAGCAAATATTTTTGATTCTTCTATCAATCCGGCGCAAGTTGCTATACCAATTTTTTTTGCACCTATGCGACCGGCAAATTCGATGATTTCCTCCACTCTAGTCAATTTGCCATAGAATAGTCCTTCGACCTGAGCAGAGGCTCTGGCTACTATAGCATCTTGATCATCGCCCTGTAAATGTTTTTTTATCTCAGCAATATCCTCTGCAATGGCATGTTCACCGTTGTCCTTTGTGGTCAGACAAAATCCCGGGAATTTTTTATCTCCGTATCGGCAGTTATATATACTGCAATTAGTGCAGCTTAGCTGGTCAAGTTTCTTATTCATAATACTCTCCTTTGTATTATATATACCTATTATCAAATTATTCCTTATTGCAGCTCAAGGCCCGTTTAGCCTGGCCTAAATGTTCCTTCATAAGTTCACCGGCTGATGAAGTATTTTTATCCTGAATTGCTTTGAATAATTTACGGTGAAATTCTAATGCTATGGGACCGCGTCCGCTGATCTCAGCTGATTTTTGACGGGAAAGCCAGAGTAGATTGAGGAGTGTTTTATTGATGCTGCTTAATATTTTATTTTGTGCAGCGTCAATGATACCTGAGTGAAAATCCATTGAAGATTGTTTATGATTACGATTGGCCTTGATATCACACTCCATGGCAAAAACAGCATTTCGAAGAATCTGCAGATCCTTCTCTGTTCTGTGTGCAGCTGCAAGCTGGGCTGCTTTTACCTCAATTGCCTCGCGGACTTCAAATAATTCATTCAAAGTCTGTTTGATATCATCGCTATCATTTTGCACAGCGAATTCTATATGCTGAAGCAAATCATGTATATCAACTGAACGAATATATACACCGTTACCACGAATATGCTGAACAATACCCATGAACTCCAGTGTTTTTAAGGCCTCCCTCACAGGGACACGGCTTACACCGAATTGAGCTGCCAGATCGCGTTCAGAAGGTAATTTCATTCCGGTTTTTAAAGTCCCATCGACAATTGAAGCCTTGATATCTTCCACAATCTTGTGGTAAAATCCGTCGAAATCACGTATTTGTGCTCGATCTATTGCCTGAAACATAAAAATCTCCTTTGGGTTCTGCTGTTTTTAATGGTGGTATTCTGGTATACCATAATTAAAAAATAAAAACCAGAGATCTGCGTGTACGCAAAACCAGTCTCTAGTTTTCTAGTTGACCATATTTTTTTATAATGGTATTACACAAAGTACTGCTTTGTCAATATATTTTTAAAAAAAGTATACTGTTTTAATAAAAAAACAAAATATTGTCGCCTGGACGACAATATTTTGTTTGTAAATATGTTAGAATAGCAAATTAATGGGGAAGTGCAGTGTTCTTCGTGAAGTGTTATCCTGCGATGCATTGTACTTTCCGGGCAGTTGATCATAATAAATGAAGACTGGGCTTTTTAGCCCGGTCTTTTTGTTTTTCGGCATACGGTTTATATTTGCTGCGGATCATCCTGCCTGTATATTAATTATGAAATAAAGAGGGAGCATCAAAGTATGAAGAAAGTGATTTTATTATTTGTACTTGCCACTTTGCTGGTTGCCGGCTGCGGATTAAATAGTGAGGAAGGCAGCGGATCGTCATCAGCTGATAAAGCAAACAGTTCAAATGTATTGCGTATAGGGGCACAGCCTTATCCGTTATATGCATCGATTTATGTAGCAAAAGAAAAAGGCTATCTCGATGAAGAATTAAAAAAAGTGGGGGCTACATACGAATGGACGGATTTTAAATCGGGTCCTCTGGTAAATGAAGCTGTAGCTTCGGGGCATGATGATATAGGATTCATGGCGGATATGCCCGCTATTTTAGCTAAATCGTCAGGACAGGATATACAAATAATTGCTGATGTTGCATATGGCGAAAAAGCGTTGGCACTTCTGGCAGGCCCAGGGTCGGATATTGTTTCGGCAGGGCAGTTGAAAGGCAAAAAGGTTGCTTATGGCAAAGGTACATATGCACAGCATTTACTGGCGCTCCTTCTGGAAAAGGAAAACTTGACATTTAATGATATACAGTCAGTGAATATACCGGCCGGAGATATACCGGCAGCGCTGGAAAGCGGTCAGATTGATGCTGCCGTTATTTGGGAGCCGTTTATCTCGCAGCTTGTAGCGTCAGGAAAGGCGAAGGTAATAGCCGATGGAACAGGAATAAAACGCGGTAATCTTGTTACTTATGCCGTGAAAAAGTATGCAGAGGAAAACCCGCAGATCATAGCCGCATATATTAAAGCATGTCAGCGGGCGTCAGATTATATCAAATCCAATCCTAAGGAAGCGGCTGAACTAATAGCAAAAGACATGAAAGTCGATCCTTTGATATTGGAAGATACTTTCAAGAATCTTCATTATGATCAGGCTTTGACAACAGAAGATGTAAATGAAATAAAAAAAGTAAAAGACTATTTGCTTCAGCAGAAACTGATTCAGAATGATATTGATATGGACAGCTTTATTAATCTTGAATATTTAAAAGAGGCCGGTATAGGTGATAAGTAATCATATATATTGTTTCGATGAGAGGCAGTATATATGTCCGTTTAATCAAATGAACAGAGGAGACGCGAATGAAAGAAATGGCAGCCAGTAAATATATACAGACAGCTAAATATTTGAGTTTATATTGGATACTTCCCATCCTAGTGCTGCTTTTATGGAAAGGTGCGGCTTTATTGGGGATTATTCATAATTACACACTGCCGTCACCGGATAAAGTCATTCAAACGGCAGTCACCTTAACCGCAGACGGGACCTTGGCCGGAAATATCATAATCAGTATACTGCGTGTTCTTGAGGGATTCTTTTTGGCATTGGCCGCGGCATTGGCTGTCGGGGTGGCAGCCGGGCTGTCAGGAAAATTTGAGATAATCACTGATTTTATTCTTCAGGTTTTGAAACCCATTCCGCCGATTGCCTGGATCCCGCTGGCTATTTTATGGTTCGGTATCGGCGAGGCATCTAAAATATATATAATATTTATTGGTGCATTTTTTCCGGTTTTTTTGAATACACTGGACGGAATAAAAAATATTGACAGAAAATATATTGAACTCGCCCGCGTATATGAAGTTTCGAAGAAAAGAGTGATAAAGCAGGTAGTTTTACCCGGTGCTTTGCCATTTATAATGACCGGTACCAGGCTGGGACTGGGCAGTGCGTGGATCTGCGTAGTGGCTTCTGAAATGATAGCAGCGACAAGAGGCGTTGGGTATATGCTGATGGACGGACGTGATCTTGCAAGACCTGACATGGTTATTTTAGGTATGATCATAATAGGAATTGTCGGTAAATTTATGGATGATATATTGAAAAAGTTGTCAACTGTGATGATTAAATGGAATTGAGTTGAAATATATGGCAGATCCAATTATTCAAATAGAAAAATTAAGTAAGCAGTTTGTTTCAGGCAAGCAGACAAAAAAAGTTCTGGAGAATGTTAATCTGACAATTAATCCCGGGGAATTTATTTCGATAATCGGGCCCAGCGGATGTGGGAAAAGCACGCTTTTGAGGATTATGGGAGGATTGGATACAGATTATGAAGGCAGCGTCTATTTTGAAAACGGGCCCATTAAAGGCCCGGGCCGCGAGCGGGGGTTTATTTTTCAGGATCATCGTCTGCTGCCATGGCTGACAGTGGAAGAAAATATAAAATTCAGCCTGCCGGAATCAACGGAAAATGTTGAAAAGATCATAGTGGAAAATCTTGAAATAGTCGGGTTGCAGGACGTCAGAAAAGCTTATCCAAAACAACTTTCAGGGGGAATGGCACAGCGGGTGTCGATTGCCAGAGCCCTGTCGAACCAGCCCAAGATATTGCTCCTTGACGAGCCTTTCGGTGCATTGGATGCAATAACTAAAATGCATTTGCAGGAAGAGATGCTCCGCCTTTGGGAGATGGAACAAATTACCATGATCATAGTAACGCATGATATCGAGGAGGCTGTATATTTAGGGCAGCGTGTTATTGTCATGGATACGCAGCCGGGCAGGATCAAGCAAAGTTATAATATCGAACAATCTATACCGCGAAGCAGGGTAAGTCCTGAATTTCATAGACAAAAAGATAAGATATACAAAGAATTTTTTGAAGAAAAATTACAGACCTTTTATTACACTATATGAATGAAAGCTGGAGGATAAAATGACAGAAGAAAAAATTTTTTCCGGACAGGAAGAACGTATTCTTTCTGAAATAAAAGGAAATAAAAATATTGCCGGCTTACACGGGCCGAAAAACCGCGCATTTGCTTTATTGAAGCGTGTACAGGGACAAAAGCCTGTCATTGATATTGAAAGAGGTTTGTATTTTACACGGTCGTTTAAAGAAACAGAAGGACAGCCCATGATTTTGCGCTGGGCAAAAGCGTTGAAGTATTATGCCGAACAAGCGACGGTCTATATTGATGATGACCAGCTTATTGCAGGCAGAATAGGACGAAGCGGACGTTACGGCATATTATATCCGGAACTTGACGGCGATATTATGGGAGATGCTATAGGACAGCTGCCTGACAGAGAAACATCTCCTTTTGATATTGACGGCAATGATGCCAGACTCATAGCTGAGGAGATAGCACCGTATTGGAAGGGTAAAACATTTCATGAAGATTTAATAAAAGCTCTTACACCGAAAACAGCGGCACTTACTTATAATAATGACAAAGATTTTTCGTCAAGATTTATTGTCAATGAGACGGCATCTTTTCGGTCTTCCATACAATGGGTTCATGATTATGAGATAGTTTTGCAGCAGGGCTTTTTTGGTATACGCACGGAAATGGGAGAAAAACTGAGGCAGCTTGATCCCTTCAGTCCCATTGATCAGACAGAAAAAAAACCATTTATCGAAGCGGTCATAATTGTCTGTGACGCGATAACTCTATGGGCTCGCCGGCATGCGGAGCTGGCAGATGAAAAAGCTTTGCAGGAAAATGATCTTTCGCGCAGAACAGAGCTGAAAAATATTGCTGAGATATGCAGACGGGTACCGGAATATCCTGCCCGTAATTTTCGCGAGGCAGTTCAGTCTCAATGGTTTACTCAGCTGTTTTCCCGTGTGGAACAAAAGACAGGGACAGTTATCTCCAACGGACGCATGGATCAGTATTTATATCCTTTTTATGAAAAAGATATAAAGGAAGGTCTCATTACCGATAATGATGTGCAGGAGATTTTTGATTGTGAATGGGTAGCGATGTCTCAATATATAGATTTATATATATCAAGTGCAGGCGGCGCATTCAATGAAGGCTATGCTCACTGGGAAGCGGTTACCGTGGGAGGACAGACACCTGATGGTCAGGATGCGGTCAATGATCTCACATATGTTTTATTGAAATCGAAACGAGAATTTCCTTTAAATTATCCTGACCTGGCAGCCCGCGTTCATACGCGCAGCACACAGCAGTATCTGGCTGAAGTTGCCGAAACGATAAAAGAGGGATCTGGTTTTCCAAAGCTTATCAATGATGAGGAAGTTATACCATTGCTGCTTGCCAAAGGTGCCGATTTTGCCGAAGCCTATGACTACAGTGTGTCAGGCTGCGCTGAATGCCGCATGCCCAATCGTGATACCTATACAAGTCCGAATGCTTATATAAATTTTGCTGCGGCATTGGAAATGACTATCTATAACGGACGTATGGCAAAATACGGCAGTGAGCTGATCGGCATAGAAACGGGGGAAATAGATACCTTTATTTCTTTTGACGAATTTTTCGCGGCATATTTGCAGCAGCAAAAAAATTTTCTCAAGCATGCTTTTATTCAGCAGCATGAAATTATCCGCCTGAGAGCAAATCATTTTGCCAGTCCGCTGGGATCGGCGCTTCACAAATTATGCCGCAGTAGTTTGGTTGATATTCATCAGCCTCATATCGACGGAGGCATAGACTTGGGATATTTTGAATTTATAGGTTATGCCACAGTCATTGACTCACTGGCAGCAATTAAAAAAATCGTATTTGAGGATCGAAAAGCGACACTGGCTCAGATCAAGGAAGCTATGACAAAGAATTTTGCAGGATATGATATTTTGCGGCAAAGGCTTTTAAATGCGCCGAAATACGGAAATAATGATTCCTATGCTGATGAATTGGGCAAACGGCTTGATAAAGAGGCGCTGCTCTTTACCAGAAAATATTCGGCGGAGCTGGGAGTGAATCTTGATTTGCGCTATGTTCCGTTTACCTCGCATGTTCCTTTCGGCAAAGTGGTTGGTGCCACACCTAACGGCAGACTGGCATGGACACCATTATCAGATGGTTCAAGTGCATCTCAGGGGGCAGACACATATGGTCCTACAGCAGTGCTGCTGTCAAATTTTGCTACGAAAAATTATCAATATCATGAACGTGCAGCAAGGCTGCTCAATGTCAAACTAAGTCCTGCCTGTGTACGCGGAGAAAAGGGAACAAAAAAACTGGTTGATTTTATAGAAGCATGGCGCGACTTAAAGCTTTGGCATATACAATTCAACGTGATAAACCAGGAAACGTTGATTGCGGCACAGAAAAACCCCGAAAATTATCGTAATCTGCTTGTGCGTATTGCCGGCTACAGTGCTTATTTTACAGATCTGTCAATTGATTTGCAAAATGACATTATAGCCAGAACGCAGAATGAAGCTATATAATCTATGGACAAAAAAGGAATGATATTCAATATCCAGCAATATTCGCTGCATGATGGTCCTGGCATCCGCACGATTGTTTTTATGAAAGGATGTCCGCTTCGCTGCCGTTGGTGTTGTAATCCCGAATCTCAAAAAACCAAGCCGGAAATTTCTTATGATGCAAATAAATGCCTAGGCAAAAAAATATGTAACGAATGTGAAAAGATATGTGATGCCGGTGCAATAGAATTTTCTGATTTGCATAAAGCTGTTATCCAAAGAGATAAATGCAGCAGCTGCATGAAATGTGTTCATGAATGTCCGGCAAAAGCATATAAAGCAGAAGGGCATCAGTATTCGATCAAAGAAGTCCTTGATATAGTTGAGAAGGATAGTATTTTCTATCGGCATGGGAACGGCGGGTTGACTGTGAGCGGCGGAGAGCCGCTGATGCAGGGTGAATTTTTGATCCAACTGCTCAGGCAGGCTAAAAAGCGGCGCCTGACGACGGCTATAGAAACCTGCGGATATGCTGATTATCCTATCTTGAAGCAGGCTGCCAAATATTTGGATGCAATTCTTTTTGATATAAAATCACTTGACGAACAACAACATATTGCCTATACTGGAAAAACAAATCGGAAAATACTGCAGAATTTTGATAATCTCTGTCGTGATTTTCCCAAACTGCCTAAATATGCCAGAACGCCCGTAATACCGGGATTCAATGATTCGCCGGATGATCTGCTTGCCATAAAGAATTATTTGGCGAATAAACCGGAAACAGTATATGAACAGCTTCCCTACCATCGTTTTGGTGTCGCTAAATATAATGCGTTGGGGCGCCGCTATATGATGGATGAATAATAAAATCCTTTTTCTTGTCGTCTGAACGACTTACACGAATTCTGAATTGCACTATACTATGTTCCAATATCAATTAAACATTGCGTTGAGCAGAATACTGCAGACGAGGATATACAGATGTCATATCTGTATATCCTCATTTTATTATCAGACATAAATATCAGAAGGTCCGGCACGAATTGAAAAAAAGATAAGCTGTTTTAGAAGAAATTATTGACGCTTATATTTATAATATTGGGGAGTGAGAAGATGACCGCAAAAAGGGATAATCAATCAGAAAAGGAACTGTTGAAAGAATTGGAAATAAGAGCAGGCGTTTTTAACGAGGGAATAAATGCAGATCCTTCATTATTCCACAATCTTGATTTTAAAAATGAATATCTGGAGCAAATCCATGCCTGTTTTTTTAATAATCATATAAGCTATGCTGACAGTCTGCCACAAGCTTTTCGTTCACCGAACGGATATAGGTTTGCATTTGCTTTCGATCCGGCATCACGCTTCAATATTGTTAAAGAGGAAGAAAAATTTTATCTTAGAGAAGCAAAAGAATATTTATTTGAGATAAAGTTTGAGCATAAACCAAAATATTATAATAAAATAACCACCAATGGTAAATTTATGGGTACTATAGCCCAGTATGTCGGTTCGTCAAAGATAAGTATCGCTTACAGCAATGAATGTGCATTGCTGGAAAAAAATATGGATTGCCGATTTTGCAATATTAACGAGACTAAAGCCAAATATGCCGAAAAACAGAATATTGAGTGGAAAAATGCTGGTGAGATAGCTGAAACAGTTGGAGCCGCGTATAATGAAGGATGTACACATCTGACTGTCACGGGCGGTTTTATTCCCGAACGCAGGGAAGTTGATTATTATATTGATGTAGCCGAAACAATACAGGACTACACAGGCATGCAGGATTTCGGCGGAACGGCCTGTATAGGTGCGCCGCAGGATTTATCAGTTATTGAACGATATAAAGAAGCGGGGTACAGCAGGATCGCGACGAATATGGAAATATGGGATAAAAATCTGTTCAAATATATTTGTCCGGGCAAGGATGCTATGTGCGGCGGGTATGATAACTGGGTCAATACACTGCGTCATGAGGTAGAAGTGTTCGGAAAAGGCAATGTCAGATCCTATTTTGTGGCCGGGCTTGAAACGAAGGATACTTTGCTGGAAGGAGTGGACGAATTATCTTCATTCGGCGTAGTTGCAGTACCGCAGATGTGGATGCCAAAACCAGGCTCTGCTCTGGCAGAACATAGAGCACCAACTACTGAGTGGTTTATAGATCTTATGCACAGAAGCTATAAAATTCTCGTGCGCAACGGCATAACGCATGAACAATTCTACAATAGTACGAATGATGAAGGCCGGTTTTTTGATTATTTGTATGATCTGGACGGGGACACGTTGGAGAATATTGCCGATTACCGGATATATGTCTGAGCACTGTCAAAATAATAAGTATAATAAATGCTGAGCAGTAAACTGCAGGCCGCGTGATCCCGGAAGGGATATGCGGCCTATTTTTTTTAGGGAGTGGTAATTGATGCAGGAAATAAATTGGACACTTGAAGAACTGGCTCTATTGAAAGCGAATTCTTGTATTTTGCAATTATCCTCCCATGAAATTATTTTTAATGAAGACAGCCCGGCAGATTATATTTATTACATTAGAAAAGGACATATTAAACATTACCATAATACCGTTACAGGCAAAGAAATTATTGTTTCGATCTGCAAAAGCGGTGAAATAATAGGATTGCCGGCGGTTTTATTAAGGGAAAACCGCGGAGTATTTGCTAAAACTATGGAAAAATGCGTATTGTGGCGGATATCACGTGATGAGTTTATTAAAATCCTTGAAAAAAATATAAATATTTCTATTAAGCTGATCATGATCTTTTGTTCATATGTAAGAAATTATGAATACAGACTGGAAGATTTGCTGGCAGCCAATACAGAAGCAAAAGTGGCCAGTCTGCTGTGCCATCTTGCGGGAAAGAGGAAGGAAGATAAATACTATATAGATTATCGGATTACTCACCAGGAAATGGCTAATATGATCGGGGCATGCCGCCAGACCGTCACAGAGATATTAGGACGATTTCAGGATAAAGGTTTGATCAGGATGGATAAAAACAATGCATTGGAAATACCGTCATGGGATGATCTTTACAGAGTGAATTCGTTGAAAGAGAGAAATGTATCGAATCTTTGATTTGGGCGGTAAAAAAGGATTTGTGTGAATAGTTTTGGCTGTCATTTTAAAAAGAGAAAAATTTTCTATGTTAGACTATTGAGATTTTTGCATAAAAAAATACAGCATTGAGGAAAGCTGCAAGCCGGACAGGCGGCTTTTAATAAGCAGCAAGAGGTAAATAAGATGGGTGAAAAATTTGGCAGGCATATAGCAATATATGGAAAAGGCGGAATAGGAAAATCTACTACTACATCAAACATCAGCGCGGCATTGGCTGAAGCAGGATATAAAGTAATTCAAATCGGCTGCGATCCCAAAAGTGATTCCACGAATACGCTGCGGGGCAATGCATATCTGCCGACAGTACTTGACAGTATGCGTTCGGGGAAAAAAGTACATTTAGCTGATATATCGGCTAAAGGCTACGGGGGAGTGCTCTGCATAGAATCGGGAGGTCCGGTGCCGGGCGTCGGCTGCGCGGGGCGCGGCATCAACGCGGCGGTATCGTTGCTGCAGGAATTGAAACTTTTTGCAGAGTATAAGCCTGATTACGTACTTTATGATGTTTTGGGTGATGTTGTCTGCGGCGGTTTTGCGGTGCCGATAAGAGACGGAATAACGGATCGGGCTTATGTGGTAAGTTCTTCAGACTTTATGGCTGTATATGCAGCTAATAATTTATTTAAAGCGATCAGCAAATATGCTCCTGCGGGAGGGGCGAGGCTTGGCGGCATAATAGGCAACGGTTTATCGGCAGGATATTCAAAGATGCTGCTGGATGATTTTACCAATCGAACAGGTACAAAAACTGTCGAATATATTCCCCGCTCATTAGTCGTATCTCAAAGTGAATTGTACGGAAAAACAGTGATCGAGGCCAATCCTCATGACAAACATGCAGATATATACAGACGGCTGGCAAGGTATATAGCACAAAATGATGATCTGACTATACCCGCTCCCTTGAGTGTTTCCGAATTGAGAGACTGGGCTAAGATATGGGGCGATCGTATTTTTGATTACGAGACGGGTATAGTTGCCGAGTCGGCGAATATCTGACAATGGAAAGGAGCGGCTGACAATGCTGGAAGAAAGAAAAATTCTGACCAGAGAAAAGCGTACAAATGCGGTCACTGCTTATCAGGGAAGCAAAAAAGAACTGCAGGCTGTAACAGCAGATCAGGAGATTCAGCAGAGAATACGCACTTTCTCACAGGATAAAAAGGATGAAGTTTACGAAGCTTTGCGGCTCCTGTCAGAAATAGGAGATACGGTTGTCATTGTGCATGGAGTCGTAGGCACGGCAATCCTGGAAACATCGTTAATACACGGTCAGGAACAGCCGATATGGTATTCGACCAATCTTGATGAGCGTGATACTATTCTGGGCAGTGACGAAAAATTGCGTGATACAGTGCGTCGGGCATATGAAAAGCATCAGCCGAAGGCAATATTTATTTTAGGGACTTCCGTCGTTGCCATTAATAATGATGATATCAGCACTGTTATTCTTGAAATGCAGGAGGAACTGCCGGTTAAAATAATATCTATATATACTGACGGCTTTAAAAGCAAAGCCGAAATAAATGGAATCGATATTGTCCTGCATGCTTTGGCTAAATATATTTTGGCGGAATACGGCGAAAAAATAAATATTGTAGATATTATCAGCATTACGGAAAGCAGAAAAAATCTCGGGGAATTGGAACGATTGACTGGCAGGCTGGAAATAAAATGCAATATAATACCGCAATTTTCCTGCCTGGACGATATAACAAAAGCAGGAAGGGCAGAGGCCGCAATAGCTGTTAATTCGGATGAAGCAGAGGTGCTGCTGTCCGGACTGCAGGAAAAAAGCGGGGTAAAAAGCATTATAAGCAGAGTTCCCATAGGAATAGAAGGGACGGCTGCCTGGCTTTCGGCGCTGGGAGATACTTTTAAGTCGGCGGATAGAGCACATGCTGTTATTGAGGAAGAAGAGAGATTTTTTGCTGAATATCTGAAAAATAAACCGTTTGCCGGAAAAAAAGTATTTATCGCGCTGCCTATTCGTCCAGCAGCCGAACTGGCATTGTTTCTGCGAGGAATCGGTTTTGAAATCAGCGGAATTTCGGCACCGTATATAGATTCTCTGAATAAAGATGCACTGGAGATTTTGCCGGATGATCTTTTTATCAAAATCGGCGGCGGTCAACCCTTTGAACTGGCCAATATTTTAGGAAAAATTAAACCTGATTTTTATATAGGAACAGACGGATCTGCGGCTTGGACGGCAGTTTTGGGAATAATCCCCATATCGGTGAGCCAGATGACTCTATATGGATATAAGGGAGCGGCAGAGCTTATAGAACGTTTGCGGCAGGCACAGACAGCAAATGAATTCGGTAATTATTTATATAAAAATGACAGTCTGCCCTATAAGACAAGCTGGCTGAAAAAAAGTCCGGACTGGTATGTAAAGCTGGAGGTGAAATAATGACAGCAGAGATTGGCAAGACAAGATATGGCTGCAATCTTCAGGGAGCCCTTTCTACATTGGAAGCTGTCGAAGCAGTCGTGCCTATTATTCACGGAACTGCGGGACTGGGGATTCAATCCTTTGCCGCAAATAAATCCGGTAATGGTATCGTGGGGTCAATAAACGGCTATAGTGTGCCGTCGACCAACATGTATGAAAAACAAATTGTTTTCGGCGGCGGTTCCCGGCTGCGCGAGCAAATTAAAAATACAGTGAGGGTCATTGAGGGCCAGCTTTATGTGGTGCTTTCCGGTGTCGAGTCAGAAATGATAAGTGATGATGTTGTAGCAATGACGCAGGAAATAACGGATCAAGGGTATGCGGCCGCATATTATAAAGCACCGGGATTCCGCGGACATGCACGAACGGGTTATGAAGAAGTCGTGGCTGTTCTGCTGGATCAGATTGCGGGTAAAGCGCCGAAACAGGAAAGGGAAACTAAATCCGTAAATATATTTGGCATCATACCGCAGCAGGATCTGTACTGGCAGGGAAATCTGAGGGAGATCCAGAGAATAATGGGATCGTTGGGAGTGAAGACGAACAGACTTTTTGGTGATGGAGAGGATTGGCAGTCATGGCAGTCTGTACCGGCTGCCGCACTTAATGTTGTAGTTTCGAAATGGGGAGTGAAAGCCGCTGAAAACCTCAGATCAACCTATGGTACGCCATATGTTTTCATAGAAAATCCGGGCCTTGGACCTGATACCGATAATTTTGTGGAAATTGTCGGTGAACAGCTTGGCATCAGTAAAAATGTAGTTGACAATTTTCTGTACAGCGAAAAGAAAAAATTTGACTATGTAATCCGGCAGTTTGCCGAATATTATTATTCCTATGATTTTCGCCGCAAAATATCTGTTATCGGCGAAGAAAGCAAGGTTATACGCTACGGGGAGTTCCTCAAAAAGTATCTCGGCATGCAGATAAAAACAGCTGTCATCACAGATTATGAGGGGGATTCACAAGAACAGCAGCCTGTGAAGTCGCTGGAGAAAATTATCTCTGATATAGTGTACAGTGATGATACGGAAAGAATAGAAGAAAAACTTGGCCCGGATAATGAGATAATTTTTGGTTCAGAATTGGAGGCAGGTGCGGCGGCCAGGCTTAATGCAGAATTATTTGTCATAGGCAACCCGCAGAACAGGGAGCTGGCTGTCAGCGGTGTTGATATAGGTTACGCCGGCGCAATAGCGCTGATTGAAAAAATCAGCCGCATCGGACGCGGCATTTGATCTCCATTTGCTGAATAAGCTGAAGGCATATCAGTGAATAAATTACCGACTGGAAAACCAGAGGTTTTTTGCATACTAAGGCAGAGATCTCCGGTTTTTATGTTTTCTGCGGAAAATCAGGAAGAACCGAAAATTAAGGAGGTTAGAAATATGAGTCATTATTCCGATGAAGAAAAACATAAATTGTTAGATGAAATTAAATTAAAAAATCGTATTTTGGTTGAAGGTATAGCATTTGCACCTGAGGTTTTCAGACATTTGGACATCGGCGGCAAATATATCGAGCAGGTAAATGTTCTTTTTACCCATGATCGGCATGCGCACAGCAATATTGAATTTCCTGCGTGCTTTTTGACACCGCTGGGAAAATACAGAGTGCAGATACGCTGGAATATAGACAGTCCGCTGAAATTGAAATATGAGGATGGAATCTATAATATATATGACAGGAAGAAACTGGTCATAGAAAATATTGAATTCACTAAGAGACCCGAATACTACGGCCGCAAAACGTCAGACGGGACAGCAATGCGCACGGTCGCGGCAGATTATGGTTATGGCGGCATGTTTGTATCGTACAGCAATGAATGCTCGCTGAAAGACAAAGGAATGGACTGCCTGTTCTGCAATATTAATGCAACAAAGGAAATTTATTCACAGTCGCAGGATATAAAATGGAAAACTCCGCAGCAGGTCGGTGAAACGATTGCGGTCGGCTATAAACAGGGTTTTGATCACGTGACAATAAGCGGCGGATTTATTCCCGAGAGAAGAGAAGTAGAATATTATATTGATGTGGCGGAAGCTATTCAGGAAGCCACAGGGCTTGAAGATTTTAACGGGACAGCCTGTGTGGGCGCACCGGAGGATCTGTCGGTATTTGAAAAATACAAAGAGGCAGGTTTTCGTACGATGGCGACAAATCTTGAAATATGGAATGAAAAAATATTTGATGTTATCTGCCCCGGTAAGGCTCAATTATGCGGCGGCAGAAAAAACTGGCTCAATGCACTTGATTATGAGGTTCAGGTATTTGGCCGGTATAATGTCCGGTCCACAGTGGTCTCGGGCATTGAGCCGAAAGAATCGCTGCTTGAAGGTATAGAATATTTGATTTCACACGGCATAGTCGTCTGTGCAAGTCAGTGGTATGTAAATGTGGGGTCACCGCTTGAGGGACACAGAACACCGACGGAAGAATGGCACTGGGATGTTTTTGAGAGAACCGCAGCTATGTATAGAAAATACGGAATAAGCTGGGAGAAAATACGCAATGCCAACGCCAATGCCGATACGGTGCCGTATGACTTGTTTCGACTGTATGAAAATATTGATGTCAATCCCCGGTATTACCGTGCGGCTGATTAAAATTCAGCGGATATTATAAGTTAAGTTGAATGAAGGGAAAGAGTGCCATGAAATTTACCGCAATACGTAAAACCGCAGCTATATTAGGAATATTTTTATCAATGCTTTATTTTGCCGGCTGCGGCAGTTCAGCGCAGGAGGACGGAGAAAAATCAGCGGCGAAAGACAGTAACGTAAAAATACGTCTGGCATCACAGCCAACATATTTTCAGGTTTATGTGGCGGAAAAACTAGGCTATTTTAAGGATGAGGGACTTGATGTGGAAATTTCCACATTCAATTATGGGCCACCGATCATTGAAGGAATGACATCTGATAATCTGGATGTCGGTTTTATGGGCGATATGCCGGTTTATTCAGGTATTGCCAACGGACTTGACATAAAGATCATAGCTTCGGCGAGTGCTTCAAGCGACAATCAGGGAATTGCTGTCAGAGATGCCGCCCATATTCATCAGCTGTCTGATCTAAAAGGGAAAAAAATAGCAGTTCCTTTTGGCAGTAACGCTCAGCCTTTTTTATATCTGCTGCTGGCTAAAGGGGGGCTGACCGAAAAAGATGTCGAAATTGTAAATCTTGGCCCGTCAGATGGAGTTTCAAGTCTTGTATCAGGTGATATTGATGCTGATGTTATATGGGAACCAAACCTTTCACAAGCGGCAGAGACAGGAAACGGTGTATCCGTTCTGCAAAGAGGTACAGGTATAAAATTATTTGTGTCGCCAATATTGGCAAGAAACCAATTTATCAAAGATAATCCGGAAGCAACGGCCAAACTGCTGAAAGCACTGCAGAAAGCCGCAGAGTGGTCGAAGGCAAATCCTGACAAGGCAATAGAAATTACTCATGAAGCTACAGAAGCAACTGTTCCGGGATTAAAAATATTATTAGATGTAGGAGATTTGAATTTGACACTTACTCAGGATAAAATAGATGCTCTTGATAAAGGTGCAAAGGACTCTTATAAATATGGTCTGCTGAAAAAAAATGTTGATATTGCCAAATATATTGATACCTCAATTTTGCAAAAAGCAGGCATTCAATAAATGTTATCTATATACCTAGATGAAAGAAGGGGGAAAGCATGGCAGTCCACAATATTTTTCGGGTAAAAGCGTTATTTAAAAATTTATTTTTAGCCTTAGTGCTGCCCCTGCTTATAATAATTTTATGGCAGATTGCAAGTGATCGCGGTCTTATAAAACCATCGATATTTGCCAGCCCTGAAACTATTACCGTTTCGTTTGATCAAATGGTGGAGAAAGGCAGCTATTTTAAACATGTTACAGCAAGTCTGGGAAGAGTAATTTATGGATATATTATAGGGAGCATGCTTGGTCTTGTGCTTGGCAGCCTGGCGGTATTATTTAAAACCTTCGGCAAAATGGTTGACCCTTTAATAGGCATATTGAGACCGATTCCGGCTATCGCCTGTATTCCCTTTTTTATATTGTGGCTGGGAATAGGTGAGGCATCAAAAATAGGAGTTATTGTAATAGGCGCATTTTGGCCCGTACTGCTCAATACAATGCAGGGAATACGCAGTGCGGATCCGAAACTTCTGGAATTAGCAAAAGCCTTCGGCAAGACGAGAAAAATAATGTTATGCAAAATTATTTTACCTTCGGCCGTTCCGGCGATATTTACCGGACTGCGTTTGGGGATAAGCGGCGCATGGACCTGCGTGGTTGCAGCCGAAATGATCGCTGCTTCGGCCGGAGTGGGATATTTGATATCATACGGACGTGAGCTGGCACAGCCTGGGACATTATTCGTGGGAATTATTTCGATCGCGATAATTGGGCTGATCATAGATATATTAGTTATCAAAATACAGAAAAAAACATTGTATTGGGTGGATCAGGAGGATTAAGAAAGGATAAATCTATGGCTATAAATGTAAAAAATGTGCAAAAATTTTTCATTATTAACGGCAGAAAAATCGAAGTTTTGCATGATATAAATTTTTCTATTGGCGACGGACAGATTATCAGTATAGTTGGGACCAGCGGCTGCGGAAAAAGCACATTGTTAAAAGTTATAGCCGGATTGGAACAAAGCACATCAGGCAGCGTAGAATTAAACGGAAAAAAAATAGATCATCCTTCCGAAAAGGACATAGGTGTAATTTTCCAGGAACCAAGGCTGCTGCCATGGAGTTCGGTCGAAAAAAATATTGAGTTCGGCATATCGCAAACATTGTCAAAATCAGAGAAAAAAAAGATTATCAGGGAACATGTCGATCTGGTAGGACTGACCGGATTTGAAAAAGCACTGCCCAAGCAGCTGTCGGGCGGTATGCAGCAGCGGGTCAGCATAGCGCGTTCTTTGATCAACAGGCCAAATACATTGCTTTTGGATGAACCGTTTGGTGCACTTGATGCATTCACTAAAATAAATATGCAAAAAGAGGTATTGCATATTTGGGAAAAAGAGAAGACTACGCTGATTTTGGTGACACATGATATTGATGAGGCTATATTTATGGGGGATAAGATAGTGGTCTTATCAGCTAAGCCGGGAACCGTAAAAAAAGTTATTTCCGTGGAGCTTCCCAGACCCAGAGACAGAACCAGTGATGATTTTGCCCGTGTACGAAGGCTGGTATATGAACAATTTTTTCCTAAAGAGGAATTGGCCGTGGAATATAATATCTGAACGGCAAAAAATGATCAAAGCAGTAACATTCAAATGATAAAAATTATTTGGCGGGTAATAATGCAATATCAGGTGGGTGGATAATGAGCGTGTAAGTACAAAAATAATATAAAAGAGGTAATTCACCATGGGAAAATTATTTACATCCGAATCAGTTACGGAAGGACATCCTGATAAAATAGCCGACCAGATTTCAGATGCCATATTAGATGCGCTGCTGGAACAGGATCCCTATTCCAGAGTGGCGGCAGAAACTACGGTTGCTACCGGACTGGCTTTGATTGTAGGAGAAATTTCTACGAAAGCATACGTCGATATTGCTAAAATCACCCGTGAAACAATACGCAATATAGGGTACAATAAAAAATCAGACGGATTTAATGCCGATTCGATCGCCGTACTGGTGTCGGTCGACGAGCAGTCACCGGATATCGCTCAAGGAGTCGATAAAGCTCTGGAAACGCGTTCTGAAGAAAATGCATCAGCTTTTGATACAGGTGCGGGCGATCAGGGAATAATTTTCGGTTACGCTACTAATGAAACACCCGAGTATCTGCCGCCGGCGATTACCTTTGCACATCGTCTGGCAAGGCAATTGGCTAAGGTGAGAAAAACGGGTGTTCTGCCATATCTGAAACCTGATGGCAAAACACAGGTGACAGTGGAATTTGATGATGATAATAATGTGAAACGAATTGATACAATAGTATTGTCCACGCAGCATAGTGAAGAAATATCACTTGAACAAATAGAAGCAGATGTAAAAAAATATGTGATTCGGGAGGTAATTCCGGCCAACCTGCTTGACGGGCAGACAAAATATTTTATCAATCCGACAGGCCGTTTTGTTATAGGCGGACCTCAGGGAGATTCTGGGCTGACCGGGAGAAAAATAATCGTAGATACATACGGAGGAACAAGCCGTCATGGAGGCGGTGCGTTCTCCGGCAAAGACGCGACGAAAGTTGACCGTTCGGCAGCATATGCCGCACGCTGGGTGGCAAAGAATATAGTTGCGTCAGGCATAGCGGATAAAATAGAAATCGAACTGGCATATGCAATAGGAGTTGCCAGACCCGTATCAGTCGCCGTTGAAACTTTTGGAACAGGAAAAATAAGCGACGGGCAGATAGTGGATGTTATAAAAACAGTATTTGATCTGAGACCGGGTGCCATTATTGAAACACTGGAACTAAGAAGACCTATTTACAGACAGACGGCCGCTTACGGCCATTTCGGCAGAAATGATCTGGATCTGCCATGGGAAAGGCTGAACAAAGCTGATGAAATAAAGGCGGCAGTCAGTAAATTATAATAGTAAAAAACCGCAGTAAGGAAATGTAAAAAATTCCCCATAAAATGGATTTTTCTTTTGTCTATTTTATAGGGAGTTTTTGTGTTATAAAAAAATAATTCTATCGGAAAAGTAAAAGAATAAATTCGGGAGTATTTTAGCAGATCAGGAAAAAGGTTATATAAGCTGGAACAGGACGGTGTAGCTTATCATAAAAAAAACCGATCGCATGCAATAAAAAAAACAATTGAATAAATAAATACAGATGACAATATGCCGAAATATTTGCTTTACAATGTTTTTCAGCAGTTATATTATATAAACATAAATATAAATTGCCCATTTTTATGTTTATATGAATTTGACTAATCCATTTTAAATTTATATAATAACCCTATTGTATAATAAATACAATTTATTTTGGAGGGACTCATATTATGGAAATTTTAGGTTTTATTGTTCTAATCGCCTGTCTCGTTGTCGGTGTGCATTATGGCGGCTTGGGATTGGCGGCAGTATCAGGTATCGGTTTAACTTTTTTCGTCTTTGTCATAGGGCTGGTTCCCGGTAAACCGCCTATTGATGTTATGCTTACCATCATGGCTGTCGTAACATGCTCAGGCTTTTTGCAGGCATCAAAGGGACTGGATGTTATGCTGAAATATGCAGAGAAAATATTGCGTAAGAATCCTCAGAAAGTAACAGTCCTGGCTCCTATTACGACATGGTTTCTTACTGTCTTATGCGGAACAGGTCATGTGGTTTATACGATGTTTCCGATCATTTATGATATTGCCATAAAGCAGAATATACGTCCGGAACGCCCTATGGCTGTGGCTTCCGTTGCTTCACAGATGGGAATATGCGCTTCACCTGCGTCGGTGGCTGTAGTATCAATGGTAGCAATGCTGGCAAATACATCTCATCCTTTGGGGGTTGTGCAGATATTGTCAGTATCGATACCTGCCACTTTTTGCGGAGTAGTTGTGGCCGGATTATGGAGTTTGCATCGCGGCAAGGATTTGGACAAGGATGCGGCATTTCAGGCAAGACTGGCAGATCCGGAGCAGCGTGCTTATATTTATGAAGAGCAGGGTGAATCCATAGCCGAAATGAAACTGCCAAAGACTGCATACAGAGCGACTTTTATTTTTCTGGCGGGAATAGTAGTAATAGCCTTGTTCGGTAGCTTCCCGACAGAACTGCTTCCGTTTGTACCTGACGGAAAAGGCGTATGGCAGCCATTGTCAATGACGCCTACTATTCAGTTGTCTATGCTTGTTATAGCTGCGGTAATCCTCTTGGCGTGCAAGGTCAAGGTAAGTGAGGTTACAAACGGATCGGTATTTAAATCCGGTATGGTGGCTGTTGTTTCTGTGTATGGTGTAGCGTGGATGGCAGAAACCTATTTTGGTGCCTATCTGCCGGGAATGAAAAAAGTATTGGGAGAAGTGGTTCTCCAATATCCATGGACCTATGCGGTAGTATTGTTCTTGATATCAAAACTTGTTAATTCGCAGGCTGCGGCATTGGCTATTGTTGTCCCCATGGCATTGAGCGTAGGTGTAGATCCGCTGATAATCATCTCATTTATTTCAGCTTGTTACGGGTATTTCGTTTTGCCGACATATCCTTCGGATCTGGCTTGCATTGGTTTTGACCGTTCGGGTACTACACGCATCGGCAAGTTTGTAATAAATCATAGCTTTATACTTCCCGGACTTATCGGTATTATTACAGGCAGCTGTGTGGGCTATATAATAGCGCATATACTGTATTGAATTTAATTTTTCGATGACTGACATAAACGCTATTGTGCAATGAAAAACTGCCCCTCGAAAGTCAGATTTCCTAAATCTAACTTTTGGGGGGCAGTTTTTTTGTCAATCCGGGAGATTAATTCTGCCGATCTAAAACATTCTTTAATATACTTTCGTAATTTGGAAGCCATGTTTTTTTAATTCCTCAGAAATTTTTGCGACATGTTCGCTGTTATGAGTTTCAACGGTCACTTCCAATAATACTTTTTGAAAACTATCCGTAACTTTAGCTTGATTGTGATCAAGATGAATGACATTGGCATCAAGATCTGCCAGAATTTTTGAGATTGCAAGAAGCTGTCCCGGCTTGTCAGGCAGCTGAACGCTGAAACAGAACACACGGCTGCGTGCCACCAATGCTTTATCTATAAGCGCTGAAATTGTAGATATATCGATATTGCCGCCGCTGACTATAGCTGCGACTTTTTTTCCCTTGAAAGATAATTTAGGCAAAGCTGCCAAGGAAAGAACACCTGCTCCCTCAGCTATGAGCTTGTGCTTTTCTATCAAAGAAAGCAGTGCGGACATTATTTCGAATTCCGTGACTGTTATCACATCATCAACATATTTTTTTATGAAGGCGAAGGTAAGATCACCGGGAGTTTTCACTGCTGTGCCTTCTGCCACTGTTTCCACACTGGCAAGTGATACTACTCTGTCTGCTTCTAAAGACGCCTTTATGCAGGCTGCGCCTGCCGGCTCGACCCCGATCACTTTTACATGAGGATTTACAAGCTTTGTTGCCAAAGCTACCCCGCTGGCAAAACCGCCCCCGCCGATCGGAACAAGAATGACATCAACATCCTTCAGGCTGTCTATAATTTCCAGTGCGGTCGTTCCCTGCCCAAGCAAGACCTGCAGATTATTAAAAGGATGAATAAAAACATAACCGTTCTTTTTTTCTAACTCATAAGCTTTTGCACAGGCATCATCGTAGCTGTCGCCGTACAGGATAACCTCTGCTCCGTAAGCACGCGTCGCCTCAACTTTTAGAATCGGTGTCGTGGCGGGCATGACTATTACTGCTTTAATACCTAATTTTTGGGCGGCAAATGCCACTCCCTGCGCATGATTACCAGCAGAAGCAGCAATTACACCACGTTTTTTCTGCGCGTCAGACAGCTGGCTGATGCAGTTATATGCACCGCGAAGCTTAAACGAACCTGTTTTTTGAAGATTTTCTGGTTTTATATATACATCATTGGATGAAATCTGAGAGAAATATTCACTATAAATAAGATCAGTATGACGGGTTATACCGTCAAGTTGTTTGGCCGCGCGATAAACATCGGCTATTGATGTTTCTGCGACAATTTGTGCAGGCATCTGCACTGTCTCTTTTTTTACTGCTGTTTTTTCCATTATAAAACTCTCCTGCTTCTATATAATATAATTGCCGCTTCAAAGTCGGTAAAATTTATTATAGCTAAAACATAATATATTTGCAATATTACAATCTGCTTTTATAAAATAAAAGAAAATGATCTCAAAAATATTTAATTTATATCCTGCTGATAGGCCTGTCTTGAAATTGTATTGAACATATCCGATTATCCGATATGTTCATGCAAACTTTAAAATAACGCTGAATCTAAAATATGAAATACGTGCATTGCTTTTTAATCGGTTCCCGTATTAATTACAGAGAAAAAGATATAAATATGCAGAAATAATTTTAAAATAAGGCTTGCATTATTGTTTGAAAAGCGATATAATATATTTTGTTTTCAACGGGATGTAGCACAGCTTGGTAGCGCGCATCGTTCGGGACGATGAGGTCGCAGGTTCGAATCCTGTCATCCCGACCATTTTTTTCATTAAGAATTTATTTCATTGATTGGATTAAAAAAAATGAAAAAAGTTCTTTACAAATGGTTTAGAACATGGTAGTATATATTACCGACGGCTGATTCGATTGAAAGGCATAGCATGCTGATGTAGCTCAATTGGCAGAGCAGCTGATTTGTAATCAGCAGGTTGGAGGTTCAAGTCCTCTCGTCAGCTCCAAATTATCGCGGGGTGGAGCAGTTGGTAGCTCGTCGGGCTCATAACCCGAAGGTCAGAGGTTCAAGTCCTCTCCCCGCAACCAATTATGCTGATGTAGCTCAGTCGGCAGAGCGTATCCTTGGTAAGGATAAGGTCACCAGTTCAATCCTGGTCATCAGCTCCATAAAAAAGAGAATTGCGGCGGCGTAGCTCAGTTGGCTAGAGCATGCGGTTCATACCCGCAGTGTCCGCGGTTCAAATCCGTGCGCCGCCACCAAAGTGCAAGTACAACCCCTTTTATGGGGGTTTTATTTATGTAAGTAAGAAATTAAAGCGGTTTTTAATTGACAGTTATCGCTTGCTATGGTAAAGTTTATTCGGGTATGCAGCCGTAAAATTGCGGCGCTTGATAAATTATCATATGAATTATTATTCGGTAAGGAGTGCATAGGAAATGCGTAATGCAGTTACTTTGGCCTGCACAGTTTGCAAACAGCGTAATTATCAGACCAATAAAAACAAAAAGAACGATCCGGACAGACTGGAAATGAATAAATATTGCAAGTTTTGTCAGAAACATACACCGCATAGAGAAACAAAATAATTTTTATGTTTGAAGATGATGAGTTTTATACTGTATTTATTTTAGGATGTGAATGGATTGACTGATGGGAAAATGACAACTGAGAATGAAAAAAGTAAGAGTTTCAATCTAAAAGAATTTCTAACTGGCGTCAAAGCAGAAATGAAAAGAGTGGTTTGGCCTACTCGTAAGGAATTGTCTTCTTATACAGTCGTTGTATTCATCGCAGTTATATTTGTGTGTGCTCTCATCTGGATATGCGATACCGTTTTCGCCAGGGCTTTAGAAATTATTTTGCGTTGATACCGGGGAGGTGCAGTGAATGTCCATTAATGCGGAAACTGAAAAAAGATGGTATGTCATTCATACCTATTCCGGTTATGAAAACAAAGTAAAGGTTAATCTGGAACGTAAGGTTCATTCCATGGGGATGGAAAGTGAAATATTTAAAATAGTTGTTCCTTTGGAAAATGAAATTGAGAAGAAAAACGGGAAAGAAAAGGTAGTAAGTCATAAAGTTTTTCCGGGATATGTGCTTGTCGAAATGATCGTGAGTGACCGTTCGTGGTACGTAGTAAGAAATACACCTGGAGTTACCGGCTTTGTCGGATCTGGAACGAAACCTATTCCTCTTACTGACGGAGAAGTGAAAAAGATTCTTGGTTCCTGTGGAGAAGATGGAGCTGTTTCGGCGACAGTCAGCATTGATGTAGAAATAGGAGAAAGCGTCCATATTAATTCAGGGGCTTTCGAGAATTTTGCAGCAACTGTTACAGAAATTGATTATAATAAATCAAAAGTGAAAGTTATCGTCGATATGTTTGGCAGGGAAACGACTGTAGAAGTCGGCTTTGACCAAATAGAGAAGATTTAATATATCTCGTTTAAGGAGGTGTTAGATATGCCGAAAAAAGTTGTAAAGATGGTAAAGCTGCAAGTAGCAGCAGGAAAAGCGACTCCTGCTCCTCCGGTTGGTCCTGCATTAGGTCAGGCTGGGGTAAATATTATGGCTTTTGTTAAAGAATTCAATGAACGAACAGCCAAACAGGCTGGTCTTATAATTCCTGTAGAAATCAGTGTGTTTGAAGATCGTTCTTTTACCTTTATCACGAAGACACCGCCAGCTGCAATATTATTAAAAAAAGCTGCTGGGATTGAAAAGGCTTCTGGTGAACCAAACAAAAAGAAAGTAGCTAAGTTGCCTCGCGCAAAAGCTGCAGAAATTGCTGAATCAAAAATGCAGGATTTGAATGCTGCTGATGTTGAAGCAGCAACCCGTATGATAGAAGGCACTGCCCGTAGTATGGGGATTGAAATCGTAGATTGATTTCATAGTACGTGGGAGGCATACCCGTTATAACCACGAAAGGAGAATATTTTATGGCCAAATTTGGCAAAAAATATCAGGATGCAGCAAAACTTATTGAAGATAAGCTTTATGATGCTTCCGAAGCTGTTGAATTAGTTAAAAAAACTGCGACAGCTAAGTTTGATGAAACAATAGAAGCGGCAATACGTTTAGGTGTAGATCCTAAATATGCGGATCAGCAGGTTCGCGGCGCATTAGTTCTGCCGCACGGTACAGGTAAAACTAAAAAGGTTCTCGTTTTTGCTAAAGGTGACAAGGTTAACGAAGCGGAAGCAGCGGGAGCTGATTATGTTGGATCAGATGAGTTTGTTACTAAGATTCAAGGCGGCTGGTATGATTTTGATGTAACAGTTGCGACTCCTGATATGATGGGGGTTGTTGGTCGTTTAGGTAAGATTCTTGGTCCGCGTGGCCTGATGCCTAATCCAAAATTGGGAACTGTTACTATGGATCTTACAAAAGCTATCGGCGAAATAAAAGCCGGTAAGATCGAATATCGTACGGATAAAGCAGGGAATATTCATGTGCCTATCGGAAAAGCTTCTTTTGACAGTGCTAAGTTACTGGAAAATTTCCAGATATTGATTGATACACTGATAAAAGTGAAACCGGCAGCAGCAAAGGGACAATATATGAAATCTGTTACCTTGAGTGCTACTATGGGCCCTGGTGTTCATGTTAATCCGTCTTTGAAAGCAACTAAAGCTGAATAATACATCTTAAGAAACTTAAGACAGCAGGTGCCGCATCGCGGTATAATTGTGATTGCCTGCCGAGGTTTAATGGATTTTTGATATATATGGCAATGCCATTATTCTAAAATGCAGCCTGCGGCAGAAGACCACAGGCTGTTTTGTTATGCAGGCACAATTTTTGAGAGGAGGTGTTTTCATGGCAGTACGTCCAGAAAAACAAGCTATCGTTGCAGAACTTAAGGAAAGCTTTACCAATGCACAGGGGATTGTTCTCACCAGCTATAAAGGTCTCACTGTTGCTCAGGATACAAAGCTTCGTGCAAAAATGCGTGAAGCGGGTGTTGTTTATCATGTTGTAAAAAATACGATGCTCCGTTTTGCGGCTAAGGATCTTGGTTATGAAGATTTGATTCAATATTTGGAAGGTACGACAGCAGTTGCTTATTCCAGTGAAGATGCTATTGCTCCGGCGAAAGTTATTGAAACTTTTATAAAGGAAAACAATCTGGCAACAACAGAAACTTTAACTGTTAAAGCCGGTGTTGTTGACGGTAAGGTTATTAATGCTGAAGGCGTTAAGGCTTTGGCTTCTCTGCCTTCCCGCGAAGTCCTCATTGCCAAATTGCTTGGCAGTATGCAGGCTCCTGTTTCCGGTGTGGTCAATGTACTTCAGGGCACGATCCGCAATGCTGTTTATGTGCTTGAAGCGATTCGTAAACAGAAAGAATCAGCCTAAGCTATATATTATATAATAAAACGACATTCAATTTTGGAGGAATATTAAAATGACTAAAGAAGAAATTATGCAAGCCATTGAAGAAATGACTGTTCTTGAATTATCTGAACTTGTAAAAGCTATGGAAGAAAAATTCGGTGTTAGTGCAGCTGCTCCTGTTGCTGTTGCTGCTGCTCCTGCCGCTGGCGGCGCTGCTGCTGAAGAAAAAACCGAATTTGATGTAATCCTTGCATCTGCTGGCGCAAGCAAAATCAACGTTATCAAAGCTGTTCGTGAAATAACCGGACTTGGTTTGAAAGAAGCTAAGGCTTTAGTTGATGGTGCTCCTGCTCCTATCAAAGAAAAAGTAGCTAAAGATGAAGCTGATACTGTTAAAACTAAATTAGAAGAAGCTGGCGCAACTGTAGAAGTAAAATAATTTTATTTCTCTTTGGACAGAGCATAAAGGATCAATAATAATATTTAAGCAGTATCATCTGCAGTGCAATGCTGCAGATGATACTGCTTTTTTGATTTTTCAGATGAAATTATTTAAAGGTAAATTATTGTGCCAGTACTTCATTCATGCTGCCGGTGCGATAGCCGGCAAGATCCAGTGTAACAAACTTAAATCCCAGTTTTTTCAAAGCGTTGCATATATACTGAGCATTTTCAGGTATGGCAAGAATGGGAATATCAGCCTGAGAAACCTCGATGCGGGCCAAATTATCATGATGTCGGACTCGGATTTGCCCACTGCAAAATTTTTTTACTATCTTTTCTGCCTGTTCAATTTGATTCAGACGTTCCTTTGTGACAGTCAGACCATAAGCTATTCGGGATGATAAGCAGGCTGCACTGGGTTTATTCCATGTAGGCAAACCCCATTCTTTAGAAATTTCCCGTATTTCTGCTTTGGTCAAGCCGGCTTCCAGCAGGGGACTGCATACACCTTCCATTTCGGCTATTGCCTTCATGCCCGGACGATAATCCATGCAATCATCAGCGTTAGCACCGTCCAGCACCCATGTATAACCATGTTCTATCCCCCATTGGTGCAGGGCATTAAAGCGGGTTTTTTTGCAATAATAGCAGCGATTTTTAGTGTTGGCTGCAAACTCGGTATTCGCCAATTCATCGATAGGCAGTAAAATATGTTGTATTCCTAATTGATTGGCTATTCGTACTGCCTCCTCTTTTTCTGATACAGGCAGTGTAGCCGAATACGCAGTTGCGGCTATTGCTTTCTTTCCCAGACTGCGAGAGGCTGCAGCCGTTAAAAAAGTGCTGTCCACACCGGCAGAAAAACCTACGACTGCACTGTCAAGATCAGTCAATAATTTTATTAAGTGATCCAATTTGGACTGAAGTTCAATATTCATAGTTCATAACCTCTTTTTCATATTTTCGGGATGAATAAATATTATTCGAGCATAATAGTCATTTTTCAGAGTCTTTGTTAGTTTTTTCACTGCCAAGATATACTCTTAGAACATTAGGAATTTCAAGATCTCTATGTCCTATGCCATAACCGATCTTGCTTATTGAAAAGGTCATGTTGTCGGTGAAGGTACTGACATTTGCCGCCAAAATAGCGGCGCCGGTCGGTGTAGTAGTTTCAAACGGGACTATGCCTGTCTTAATGGGAATATCCTTTAAGATTTCAATTGTAGCCGGTGCAGGAATAGGAATAATGCCGTGAGCACATTTTACAAATCCTCCGCCCAGCTGAACGGCTGAAGCGATGATCTTGTCTGCTTTTAAAAAGTCCAGGCATATAGCGGCTCCGGTAATGTCAATAATTGAATCTACTGCGCCAACTTCATGGAAATGAACTTCATCCAAAGAACTGCCATGAACTTTTGCCTCGGCCTCCGCGATCTTCATAAAAATATCTAAGCATGTTTTTTTGACAGAAGCATTTAAACTGCTCTTGTTGATGATATTTTCAATATCCTTCAAATTTCTATGATCATGATGCCCCTGTTTGTGATCATGACTCATATCGGGCTGCTTTTGAGTATTATGTCCGTGGCTGCCAATGGTTTCCTGCTTTAAAACTACATCAACTCTGGTGCCGTTGATACCAGCTTTCTTGTCTTTTTTTATCTTCAGTTCGTACTCAGCAGCCAGATTGAGTTTAGATAATTCCTGTCTCAAGTAATTTTCATCTACACCTAAATCAAGCAATGCGCCAATATTCATATCACCACTGATACCGCAAAAACAATCATAATATAAAACTTTCATAAATTTTCTCTCCAATTTCTAGCTGTTAGTAAGTAAAATCAATGAGCTGTGTCTTTCTTCTGCATGGCAATCCTTATAGCCATTACTGAAACACAACTGCCGTTTGATCTCATTTTTTCATAATAAGAGTAACACTTGGAGTCAACACCAAGTCAAGTGTTTTTTTTACACGGTGAAATCCTGGTTATATATAAAATATATTATAATTAATTGTCGTTATCTGTCCGGTACATATTTTTAAAAAATTGCTAAGACCAGTCCTCCGCAAGCAATAAGTAAGATGCCTAAGCCATGAATCAGACTTATTTTCTCCTGAAAAATCAACATGGCCAATAGAACAGAAAAAACTACACTTAGTTTATCTATCGGAGCTACCTGAGAAATTTTTCCGACTTTTAATGCCAAAAAATAGAACAGCCAGGATGTTGCTCCGGCAATTCCGCTCAAACATATGAACAGCAGTGCTTTTCGATCAGCAAAAACATCAGGAATATGTTGCAGGCTGCCTTGTAAAGCAGTAACGCCTATCAAAAATAATGCCATAATTATAGAGCGCACTGCCGTTGCTGCATTGCTGTCGATTCCCTGTAAGCCCACCTTGCCAAAAATAGAAACCAGCGCGGCACTAAGTGCCGAAAGCAATGCATAAAAGAGCCAACTTTCCAATTCTATTACCTCCAGATATGTATGTTCACATATTTTATCAATCTAACAATATATAATAGTACCACAGATCACAAAAAATATTAAAGTATCTACAAACGATTTATATCAAAATATTATTTAAAAAATTCTGTGCTGGATATTTTCAATCTTGGAATAAGATATGGGATAAAATAAACTGCGATGGCTAAGCAGCAAGTATATGGAACCTAATGAAAATATAATATTGCGCTAATACTGGGGATTTGCTATTATAATATCAGTGTGAATTTCTTAGTGCACTTCATTATTTATTCAGGATCCCGTAGGAAAATTTTTTTATTGTGGAGGAATACCAATGAAAAAGATAGTGGGAAAGACAGCTTGGCTGATATTTGTTTTGGTGATAGCATTTGCTTCAACAGCGGCAGCCGCCAGTAAAGATGCACAACGAGATGAATTGCGGCAGAAAACGGCAGCAACGCTGGATGCGCTTTATAAAGAACAGCCTAAGGCACAATCGGTCATCGAACATGCGGCTGGTTATGCGGTGTTCAACAGTACCGGTTTGAAATTGGGACTTTTGGGCAGCGCTCACGGACGGGGAATGGCTGTAAATAACAGCAGCGGACAGGAAATATTCATGCGTATGCAGGAATATCAGGCTGGATTGGGATTGGGAGTCAAGGAGTATGCAGTGATTTTTGTTTTTGCAAATGAAGATGCATGGAACACCTTTGTGGAAAAAGGATGGTCCTTCGGTGCACAGGCAACAGCGGCTGCCAATGACGGGGTAAGCGGCGATTCTTTGGAAGGCGCAGTGATGGTGTCTCCGGGAGTATGGATATATCAGATGACTACAAAGGGCCTGGCCGTGGAAGTTGCAGTAAAAGGGACAAATTATTACAAAGACAAGAATCTTAACTGAACAGCAAGGGCGCTTTTTGCAGTCGATGAAGCCTACCCTTGTCAGCTGATTGCCAAGCCGCCATTCAGGCGGCTTTTTTGTCTTAAAGTAGAAATGTTAATAGTTGATCAGATTTTAAGAACTGAGTGCAGCTTGTACAATTCTGCTTATATTGTCCGTTAAATCAGACTGCATAGGAGGTAGTTGATGAAAATGAATGAGCTTATAGAGCAGAAGCTGCAGCAGCTGCCCCAAAGTCCCGGTGTATATATCATGAAGGACGCCAATAAGAGAATAATATATGTGGGCAAGGCAATTGTTCTGAAGAATAGGGTAAGGCAGTATTTTCAGAGCAATAAAAATCATTCTGCCAAAGTAATTTCAATGGTAAATAGAATAGCCGATTTTGAAACAATAATGACAGGATCTGAGATCGAAGCCTTGATTTTGGAATGCAACCTTATAAAAAAGCATCATCCGCGGTACAATATCAGTCTGCGTGATGATAAAACATATCCCTATTTGAAGGTCACTCTTTTAGAAGATTTTCCAAGAGTAATAGTGACAAGACATATAAAAAAGGATGGTTCGCGTTATTTCGGACCATATACAAATGTTGGCGCGGTTAAGGAGAGCTTGAAACTTTTGAGGAAATCCTTTCCGCTGCGCACCTGTAAGAATATGAATGTGGATCGGCCTTGTCTGGAATATCATATAAAAAGATGCTTTGCGCCATGTGTGGGGAAAATAGGCAAGAAAGCATATGCTGAAATGGTCAATTCTGTAGTGCTTTTTCTGGACGGGAAAAATGATATCCTTGAAAAATCACTGCAGCAGCAAATGGAAAAAGCAGCCGCAAATCTTCAGTTTGAAATGGCGGCATCATTGCGTGATCAGCTTGCATCTGTCAGAAAAACAATTGAAAAACAAAAAATAATGACGGGGGAAGGAGATCAGGATGCCATCGGTATGGCTCGTTCTGGCCGCGGGGCATGCATACAGGTTTTTTATATCAGAAATGGGAAGATGACGGGCCGCAGTCATTTTATACTTAAAAACAGTGAAGAGGAAACAGATGAGGATGTTCTTACCGCATTCCTGCAGCAATATTACAATCAGACATCCTCACTGCCCAGAGAAGTATTGCTGCCGTGCGGTATAAAGGAACAATCGCTGCTGGAAAGCTGGCTGACAAAAGAATATGGTTCAAAGGTGGAAGTGAATATTCCCCAGAGGGGAGTAAAAAAAGATATAATAAAAATGGCCGAAGAAAATGCAGAAAAATATCTTAAAGATGAAGAAGAAAGAATTTTGCGTGAAGATGCCAAAACTATGGGGGCTGTAAAAGAACTGGGAAAATATCTGCGCCTGGTGCATCTGCCAAAAAGAATGGAATGTTTTGATATATCACATATACAAGGTTCGGAAACTGTAGCATCTATGGTGGTTTTTGAAAACGGTGAGGCTAAAAAATCAGATTACAGACGGTTTAAAATAAAATCCACGGAAGGAAAACCAGACGATTTTATGTCCATGCGTGAAGTCACAAAACGACGTTATGAAAAGCTTGATGAAGGGGAAATGCCAGATCTTATAATAATAGACGGCGGCAAAGGGCAGCTGAGTTCGGCACTTGAGATAATAAGAGGAGCAGGTCATCTGACTGTGCCGGTCGTGGGACTTGCCAAGCAGTTCGAGTACATTTTTACAGAAGGGGAGAGTGATCCGGTCATTCTGCCTCGCCGCAGCGATGCACTTTATCTGGTGCAGCGAATACGTGATGAAGCGCATCGGTTTGCTATTACTTATCATCGGAAACTGCGCGGCAAGAGAAATATGGTTTCCATTCTTGATCATATTGACGGCATAGGTCCCAAACGACGCAAGCTTTTGTGGGATCATTTTGGCAGGCTGGATAAAATAAAGTCAGCTTCTGTGGAGGAAATGGCAGCCGTAAGGGGAATGACTAAACCGACAGCACAGGCTGTATATAATTTTTTTGCGGCACAGGAATCATTTGTGCATTAGAAGTGACACCTGATGTTGTGTTTATAAATAAATTGCTTTACAATAAATATATTATATTGAATTGCATATATTATTAACGAAGGGTGTCGGAAAATGAAATTTATTGATTTACATGTTCATTCTACTATGTCAGATGGTTCATACACACCGCGGGAATTAGTACAATTGGCAAAAAAACGCGGTGTATCGGCGATTACTTTGTCTGATCATGATACTATAGATGGAATTAATGAAGCTGCGCAGGAAGCTCTGTGTTCAGGAGTAGAATTTATTCCGGGAATGGAGGTTTCTATAGATTACAGAAATAGAAAACTTCATGCCGTGGCACTTGGCTTTGATTATAACCATCCTGCTTTTAAGAGCTTATATAAAAATATTCGTGCACATAAGGAAAATCAGATGGAACGGGTGATCGATCGCATACGGGAAAAAGGAGTAGATATAAGTCTGGAAAAAGTCAGACCTTTCGTGTACGGTGAAAAGATGGAGCGCTATGCTATAATGCGCTATATGACGACCTTGCATTTGACCGATACCATGCAGGAACTTTGGGACACATACCTGAACCCGACAATACAGGAGCTGGGTCTGAACAAAAATATCGGCATTGCCGAAGCTGCGGAGGGAATACATCAAGCCGGCGGGGTGCTTTCGCTTGCTCATTTTCATAAATTGATAGGCCTTATGGGGATGAGCCGCCGTGAGCAGGAAAATGCCATTGCTGAGCTTCACGGTATGGGGCTTGATGGGATGGAGCAATATTATACAAATTACAGTGAGGATGACAAAGCTTTTGCTGCGGCTATGATCGAAAAATATGATTTATTACCTACGGGCGGCAGTGATTTTCACGGTAAAAACCGTATAGGTGTGGAATTGGGTACGGGAACGGACGATAACCTTTGTATTCCGTACGAATTATATGAAAATATATTGAGGCACTGCGGAAAACATTGACAGTCCCGGTAAATGAAGCTTAATATTATAGATTTATGAGGTTGGTGGATATGGAGAGTTTGTTGCAGCAGATACAGCCGGTTGTACAAAAAACGGCTCAGGCTATAGCGGAAGTTATCGGACTTGAAGTTGAGGTAGCCGATAAGAATTTTATACGTATTGCCGGTACCGGTAAATACAGCGAAAACTGCGGTGAATTGATGAATGCCGGATTTGTGTATGATCATGTATTGCAAACCGGAAAAATGATAATGATAGAGCATCCCGGTTTTCATATATTATGCAAACCCTGTCCGAATTACCAGAATTGTCCGGAGTATACGGAGCTTGCCGCACCGATAATTTTCAACGGAGAAACTGTCGGCGTCATCGGTTTGGTCAGTTTTGATGAAAAACAGACAAGGCATTTTGTGGAGAATAAGCCGTGGATGGTGCAATTCATCGGCAAAATGGCAGAGCTTATAACCGGAAATATTGCTGAAGTGGCGGAAGAAGAACAGGTCAGCAAGAATAAAAAATATAGTGAACTCAATCTTGGTGATTTGGAAAGACGTACGATACAAAAAGCACTGGAGGAAGTGGCGGGAGAAGTGCGCAAGGCAGAAAAAGCCGCAAAAATGCTTGGTATAAGCAGAGCCACTTTGTACAGAAAGATACAGGAATATGATTTGACGGATTGAGAATAAATTGCATATTGACATTTGTTTCAAAATAAGATAACATTAGTCTCATAAAGAGATTAGACTAATGGCAGAGTCGCCTGGAAAATAAATTTTCCGGGCGTTTTTTCATTAAAAGGAGGATATTCTATAAATGCAGTTGACAGCATTTACCAAAGGCATAAAAAATATTAACAGCATTGATTTTTTAAACAGAGAGCACGCCGATAAGGTTCTGGCCTTTCATAAATCTTTTCCGATGTATAAGGAAACTCCGCTCGTCGAACTAAAAGAAATGGCAGCTTTGCTTGGGATAAAAAACTTTTTTGTAAAAGATGAGTCTTACAGGTTTGGGCTCAACGCTTTTAAAGTACTTGGCGGCAGTTTTGCCATTGGCAGCTATATTGCCAAAAAGCTTGGAATGGATATAAGTGAATTGTCCTTTGAGAAAATGATATCACCGGAAATAAAGGGAAAGCTGGGCAGTATAACTTTCGTAACAGCGACAGACGGCAATCACGGCAGAGGTGTGGCATGGACAGCAAGGCAGCTCGGTCAGAAAGCCGTCGTTTATATGCCGAAGGGCAGCAGTAAAGAGCGTTTTGAAAATATAAAAGCAGAAGGGGCAGATGTGACGATCACGGATCTTAATTATGATGATGCCGTGCGTCTGGCCAATTCACATGCCGATGAATATGGATGGGTAATGGTGCAGGATACCTCGTGGAAGGGATATCAGGACATACCAAAGTGGATAATTCAAGGGTACGGCACAATGGCGCTGGAAGCTTATAAGCAGCTGCCGGAAAAACCTACGCATATTTTTATTCAGGCCGGCGTGGGAGCTTTGGCAGGAGCCGTGACAGGATTTTTTGCCAATGTCTGCAAGGGGAAGGAAAAGCCGATAGTTACAATCGTAGAACCGGATACTGCCGCATGTATTTTTGATACGGCAAAGGCTGATGACGGCAGGCTGCATTTTGTGGGCGGCAGCATGAATACGATGATGGCGGGGCTGGCTTGCGGAGAACCGTGTGATATAGGCTGGAAAGTATTGGCAGGCTATGCTGATTTTGCCATAGCCTGTGCCGATAATGTATCGGCGAAAGGTATGAGAGCACTGGGGGCTCCTCTTGCCGGTGATAAACGCATAATTTCCGGTGAAAGCGGAGCAGCGCCGAGCGGTGCTGTTATGGAACTTTTAATGAAACCCGAATATGCGCAATTGTGCGGAAGAATAGGGCTCAATCAAAATTCAGTGGTTCTGTGCTTCAGTACGGAAGGTGCTACCGATAAAAAAAATTATCAGTCAATTGTATGGGACGGCAAAGAAGCGAGCTGTACAGAGTAAAGATAAAAACAAAGGGGAAAAGATCATGCTGGAACAAGAACGCAGCGGTGAAGTAATCGATCTCTGCCGCACGCTTATTAAAAATAAAAGTTATTCGGGAGAAGAAGACAAAGTCGCGCAGGTTTTGCGAGGCTATATGGAAAAAGCCCATTTTGATGATGTGCAGACAGATAAATACGGCAATATAATAGGACATATAAAGGGCAGGAAAAAAGGGCCGAAAGTGCTGTTTGACGGACATATGGACACTGTGCCCGTGGAAGATGAAACAAAATGGCAGTATCCCCCTTTTGCGGCTGAGATTCATGGCGATAAGATATATGGACGAGGTGCTTCCGATATGAAAGGAGCTGCTGCGGCAATGGTTGCTGCCGCAGGTTTTTTTGCTGAGGATTCGGACAGAGACTTTGCCGGTGATATTTATTTTGCGGGAGTTGTTCATGAAGAATGTTTTGAGGGAGTGGCTGCCAGAGAAATAAGCAGGATAGTGAAGCCTGATTATGTGGTAATCGGTGAAGCTTCAAATCTGAATTTGAAAATAGGACAAAGAGGCCGGGCAGAAATCGTGCTGGAGTCTTTCGGTAAAGCATGTCACTCGGCCAATCCGGAAAAAGGAATAAATGCTGTATATAAAATATGCCGTGCCATAGAAATGCTCAAAAAGGTAAAGCCACGGCATCATGCTGTTCTGGGAGATGGGATTCTGGAACTGACGGATATAAAATCAGCTCCCTATCCGGGTGCATCTGTTGTTCCTGAATATTGCAGAGCGACCTATGACAGACGGCTGCTGACCGGTGAAAATAAAGAATCGGTTATGGAACCGCTGAAAAATGCGCTGACGGAAATAATGCGCGAGGATAAAGATGCGCAATACAAAATCTCTTATGCGGTCGGTCAGGAAAAATGTTATACGGGCAATTGCATCATTGGTGAAAGATTTTTTCCGGGATGGCTTTATAAAGAAGATGATGAATTTATCGAAAATATAATTGCGGAACTGAACGCAGCCGGTTTTTCACCGGAGATCACTCAGTATAATTTCTGCACAAACGGCAGTCATTATGCTGGTGAAGCGGGTATAAAGACCATAGGTATGGGACCGTCAAAAGAAAATATAGCGCACACTGTCGATGAGTATATTGAAATAGATCAGCTGATAAAGGTAACAGAATGTTATAATGCTATCATGAAAGCGTTGCTGAAGTAAGTGAAAAATTCAATTTATGATGACGGGGACTTATTATGGAACTTATTATTGAGAATGGAATTCTTGTCACGGGACGCGATATATTCAAAGCGGATATAATGCTGAAAAACGGAAAAATCGCAGCCATCGGCAGCGATTTTGCAGAACAGCCGGGAGAAAGGATCAATGCCGACGGAAAATATATAATGCCAGGGGCTGTCGACGTGCATACACATATAGATTTGCAGGCCGGGGATTATCATACAAGTGACGATTTTTTTACGGGAACGCGTGCGGCTCTCTGCGGTGGGACGACTACCGTCGTTGAGCATCTGGCTTTTGGACCTGAAGGATGCTCTCTGCGCAGCAGGATAAATGAATATAAGACAGCCGCAAAAGACAAGGCTGTAAGCGATTATGGCCTGCATGGCGTTATTCAGCATGTTGATGCCGATATACTGCGGGAGATGGGCGAACTGGCAGCTGAGGGGATTTCCAGCTTTAAAATATATATGACATATGATTTCGCACTTGCCGATGCAGATATTCTGCGTGTCCTGGAAAAGGGCGGAGAGCTTGGTACTGTGACCGCTGTGCATTGTGAGAATGATTCGATAATAAATTATCTGCGCGGACGTTTTGCTGCCGAAAATAAAAAAACACCGTTTTACCATGCATTGAGCAGACCTGCCGAATGTGAAACGGAAGCTGTATGCCGAGTACTGCGCCTTGCACATATGGCAGGAGATGCACCGATCTACATAGTCCATTTGTCCACAGAGGGCGGTTTGAATGCTGTCAGAGAGGCAAGGGCGAGAGGACAAAGAAATATTTATACGGAAACCTGTCCGCAGTATTTGCTGCTTGATGAGAATTGCTACAGCAACAGGGATGCGGTAAAATACATTATGTCGCCGCCTCTGCGAAAGGCAGCAGATCAAGCGGCTTTGTGGAAAGGATTGTCTGACGGCAGTATTGATATAATAGCCACAGATCATTGTCCGTTTAGTACGGCAGATAAGCTGCGCGGTGAAAGAGATTTTACTGAATGTCCGAATGGTGCGCCCGGTGTGGAAGAAAGAGTCATGGCAATATTTTCCGCAGGAGTGGCGGCCGGAAAGATCACTTTGAATAAATTTGTGGAAACTTTATGCATAAATCCGTCACGTATTTACGGATTATATCCGCGCAAGGGAAATCTGCTGCCCGGCAGTGATGCTGACATCATGATCATAAATGAAAAGGGAGAAACTGATTTCAGCGATGCAGGACTGCATGGATCTGCCGGTTATTCTCTTTACGGGCAGAAAAAAATGACGGGCCGCATGGATGCGGTTATAAGGCGCGGTGATATTGTATATGCCGAAGACAGATTTATTGGACAAAAAGGAACAGGGCTGTTTATAGAAAGAAGGATATGCCGATGACAATAATGCTGACAAATTTAAAAATATTTGACGGCAGCGGTGAAAAACCGTTTGACGGCAATATTTTTATAGAAAATGATAAAATAGTAAAAACAGGCAGTTTTTCTGCAAAGGCTGACGAGCTTATCGATTGTACCGGCTTGTGCGCTGCCCCTGGATTTATCGATACACACAGCCACAGTGATCTGAATGTGTTGATAAAGCCGCAGCTGCTGCCAAAGATAATGCAGGGAATAACAACCGAAGTGCTCGGGCAGGATGGGGTATCGATGGCACCGCTGCCTGTAAAATATATTGATCCGTGGCGAAAAAATCTGGCAGGACTTGATGGTGACAGCAATGAGGTGGACTGGCAGTACGAGACTGCTGAAAATTATTTAAAAATGATAGAGAAAGCACAACCGTCCATCAATGAATGTTATCTTGTCCCGCACGGCAATGTGCGTATGGAGGCAATGGGGCTGATCAACAGGGCACCCAACGCCGAAGAAATGCACAGGATGAAGCAAATCCTGAGACGTGAGCTTGAAGCAGGCGCTTATGGCTTGTCCACGGGATTGATTTATATGCCTTGCGCTTATGCGCCTACTGAAGAATTGATAGAACTTTGTAAAGTGGCAGCTGAGTATGACAGTGTATTTGTCGTACATCAGCGCAGTGAAGCAGACACTATTATAGAATCAATGAGGGAAATAATAGAAATAGGCAGAAAGTCAGGAGTGAGAGTCCATTTTTCTCATTTCAAAGTATGCGGCAAGAAAAACTGGCATTATATTGATGAAATGGTAAAACTGCTGGATGCAGCACAGGCAGAAGGGATAAGAGTATCCTTTGATCAATATCCTTATGTCGCAGGCAGTACGATGCTGGGTGTGATTCTGCCGCCGTGGGTGCATGACGGCGGTACGAATAAGGTTTTGGAAAGATTAAATGATAAAACGGCAAGACAGAGAATGGTTCATGATATAGAAAACGGTATAAGCGGCTGGGATAATTTTATTGATTTTGCCGGAATGGACAATATATATGTCACAAGTGTAAAAACGGAAAAAAATAAGGATGCGGTAGGATTATCCTTGACAGAATTTGCCAAGCTGCGGCATAAGGCTACTTATGATGCTGTTTTTGATCTTTTATATGAGGAAGAAAATGCCGTAGGCATGGTAGATTTTTATGGTACGGAAGAGCATGTAAAGCTGTTTATGCAGCGGCCGGAGATGAACGCGTGCACTGACGGACTGCTTGGCGGCAAACCTCATCCGCGGGCATTCGGAGCTTTTCCACGTGTGCTGGGAAAATATGCGCGTGAAGAAAAATTGATGCCGATGGAAAAGGCAATTTATAAAATGACGAAAAAACCGGCCGCTGCTTTGGGCATCAAAAAACGGGGAGAACTCAAAAGCGGTTTTTATGCCGATATAGTGATCTTTGATGAAAAAACTATTATTGATAAAGGTACATTTATTGAACCTGTCCAATATCCGGCAGGAGTAGAGTATGTTTTTGTAAACGGATGTAAAATGCTGGAAAAGGGAAAATATATCACAGCGCAGAAGCGCTGCGGCAGGGTGCTGTACAGGTAATTATCGCTTTGCCGGCTATGATATGGTGATGTTTATGGAATATCGCAGATATATAGAGAAAGGTCCCATGCCTTCACGACGATCAATGCGTGAATTGCTGAGACGTGCTGTCGATTTTACCTGCCGTGCAGAAGAAGTCGATTTGCTGGACTGTATGGGCAGGGTCACGGCACAGAAGATAAAGACAAAGAGAGAACTGCCAAATGTACCCGTGGGGAAGATGGACGGAATAGGTGTCAGAGCGGATGCTTTTGCCGGAGGGATACCTGATACATCTTCATGGCAGGAAAAAAATGAATATGTGTTCGTTAATACAGGATGCGCTATATTGCCCCCTTATGATACACTGATAATGATAGAGGACGTCGATTTTTCCAAAGGCTATCCGATCATAAAAAAAATACCGCGGGCAGGACAAATGGTGGATCTTCCGGGCAGCGGCATCGGCAGGAATGAAGTCCTGCTGCCCCGTAATATGCAGATAACACCGCCGCTTATGGGACTCATGGCCGCCGGCGGAATCGAAAAAGTTTCGGTAATTGCAAAACCTAAGGTGGCATTCATACCGACCGGTGATGAATTATCTCCCTGGAGAGAAAGCTTTTTGCCTGCGGGTAAAAATATAGAATCAAACAGTGTTATGATATATGGTTTTTTGCAGGAATATAATGCCGAGCCGATAATATTGCCGATCGTTCCCGATGACAGAGATGCACTGCGGAAAGCACTGGAGGAGGCGGCAGAACAGGCCGATATAATTCTCATAAATGCAGGTTCATCAAAAGGAACGAAGGACTTTACACTGGATATATTGGAAAGTGAAGGCCGTGTGCTGGTCTATGAATTGGGGTGCCGCCCGGGCAAGCATTCAAGTTTTTCCTTTTTCCGCGGAAAACCGGTGCTGGGCATGGCCGGGCCGCCTAATGGCGCTGAGCTTGCCGCACGGTTTTATTTAAGTTCACTGATCAGCGTCTATTACGGACAAAAAGAAAAAACGGCGGTTCTTATTACTGCAAAAGCAGATTTTTCTTTTCAGGCTGCCGATGAATTTGATTTTTGTGTACAGGCACACATCTGCAGTAAAAACGGTGAGTATCATGCGGCAATAATAAACCCGAAAGCGGTCACGCGGCCGTTTTTGCTGCAAAAATGCAATTCATATATATATCTGCCGGCAGGACAAAAAATAACAGCCGGTGATAAAATAGAGGCTGAACTGTTGACAGGCGGAGAGGCCATCGATCAGCATTGATTTTCGGTAAAGGATGTTTTTTATGCTGGATAAACTGGGGCGCAGTATAGATTATCTGCGTGTTTCTCTGACAAATAAATGCAATATGCGCTGCCTGTACTGCCGTCCGGCAAAGGAAGGGGACGCTCTCTCTGCTGTGCAGCCGATTCAGTCTGACGATCTTTTATATCTGCTTTCTATTTTTATTGAAACCGGTATAAAAAAAATTCGTCTTACGGGAGGCGAACCGCTTCTTTTTCCTGAAATCATTAATTTTATAAAGTGCCTCGGAACTTTTCCCGATCTTAAAGAAATTGCTATGACGACAAATGGGGTATTGCTGCGAAAAAACAGTGCTGCTCTCATAAACAGCGGACTGAGCAGTATCAACGTCAGCATAGATGCGTTGACACCGGCTGTTTTTTCGGTGATGACACGCGGTGCCGATATAAATGAAGTTATTGAAGGCATCGAGTCGGTACGGAACCATATTTCTGTAAAAATAAACAGCGTTATTATGAAGAATATAAATGAACAGGAAATTATTCCTTTGGCGGATTTTTCACGCGAATATGATATACCGGTGCGTTTTATCGAGCTGATGCCTTTTTCACAGACAAAAGATTATGAAGGAATGTCTGAAGAAAGTATAAAAGGAATAATATCTGACAGATATGGCAGATTGTATGCTGAAAAATCAGGAAAAAGTGCCGCTCATTATTATAACTTCAGCGACAAACGCGGTAAGATCGGTTTTATATCAGCTATGTCGCATAAATTCTGCGGCAGCTGCAATCGTGTCCGGTTAATGGCTGACGGTTGTCTGCGTCCTTGTTTATATTCCGATAAGGAATATGATTTAAAACAAATGCTTAAACAAAATTGTTCAAGCAAAGAAATAACGGCGGCAATAAAAAAAATTATTTATGGGAAGCCCGAACAGCACGCTATGCAGAAGAAGATTTTCTTTAATATTAAGCATGGCTTTATGTCGGAAATCGGCGGCTGATCTGTTTATTGTCAGCCGGGACGGAAAGAAATTTACAGATTGACAACTGTCTCAAAATGAGTTATCATATGTCTCATAATATAAAAAAGGCAAGGGAGCCTGCAGATAAGCTTAATAAAGCTGTCTGCAGGCTTTTTATATTGTCTTGGCAAAAAGATTTAAGTCCGAATCAATTGGAGGGAATGACGATGGAGAAATTATTACATCCCGTAGATCAAAAATTGCCTTTGGGGCAGACTTTTTTATACGGCCTGCAGCATGTTTTGGCAATGTATGCAGGTGCTGTGGCAGTGCCGTTGATTCTTGCTAATGCACTGGGACTTGATACGGAACATCTTATTTATTTAATAAATGCAGATTTGTTTACCTGTGGTATAGCCACTTTGATACAGACACTGGGACCGTGCAGGATCGGCAGCAAGCTGCCGATTATTCAGGGAGTGACTTTTGCTGCCGTGACACCGATGATAATGATCGGCAAGAATGGCGGGCTGACGGATATATATGGGGCTGTGATAGTCTCGGGGCTGGTAGTTTTTTTGATCGCACCGTATTTCAGCAGACTGATTCGTTTTTTTCCTCCGGTAGTGACCGGTTCGGTTATTACGATCATTGGTTTATCTCTGCTGCCGGTGGCAGTGAGATGGGCCGGAGGCGGCAATCCGGCAGCCAAAGATTTTGGTGATGTTTCTTCGCTGCTGCTGGCTTTGCTGGTACTGGCTATAGTTATCGGTTTTTATCGCTGTTTCACAGGTTTTTTGCGCAATATTTCAGTCCTGCTGGGACTTGTCGCCGGAACGGTGATAGCAGTATTTTTGGGAAGAACGGATTTTTCCGCTATAGGCAGTGCTGCGTGGGTCGGCATGACTACACCGTTTTCTTTTGGGCTGCCGACCTTTGATATTTCGGCGATAGCCGCTATGATACTGGTCATGCTGGTTGTTATGACAGAAACAACAGGGGATTTTATCGCTGTCGGCGAAATAGTCGATAAAGAGATCGATAAGAAAACATTGACACGCGGTCTCAGGGCGGATGGTTTTTCTACTTTTTTAGGCGGTATATTCAACGCTTTTCCGTATACTGCATTCGCCCAGAATATAGGCTTGATCAGCCTTACCAATGTTAAAAGCCGTTTTGTTGTTGCCGCGTCGGGTGTCATTTTGATAGCATTGGGACTTTTTCCGAAGCTGGCGGCGCTGATTGCTTCAATACCTGCGCCTGTATTGGGCGGTGCGGGGCTGGCAATGTTCGGCATGGTTGCGGCTAACGGCATAAAAACACTCAGCAAGGTCGATTTCAACGGCAATTATAATGTATTGATAATAGGTGTAAGCCTTGCGATGGGACTGATACCTATGGCCATGCCCAATTTTTATTCGCATCTTACAGGGACCATGCAGGTTATTTTTGACAGCGGCATCACAGTGGGAAGTCTGACGGCAATAATCCTGAATGCGGTTTTAAACAAGGGCATTGAAAAGAATGCTGTGCAGGAAAAGGCCGGACAGGCAGAATATAAATAATTTTTAAGGAAAATATAACATATGTTTATTATAGGAAACGGCACCGTAATAACACATGATAATAATACGGTACTGCGGGACGGTGCTGTCGTTACGGCTGGGGATTCCATCATCGACTGCGGAACTCTTGCTCAAATGCGCAGTATATACGATAAAGCCTCCTTCGTAAACGCTGAAGGAGGTTTAATATTACCCGGATTCATTGATGCGCATGAACATATATACAGCATGATGGCCCGCGGCATGGCGGTTGAGCTGCCGAAACGGGCAGACTTGAATACGATATTGCAAAAATTATGGTGGAAACTTGATGCGGCGCTTACCAATGAATTGGTTTATAAAAGTGCTATGGCTGCATATATGGAATTGGTCAAAAACGGTGTTACTACAGTTATTGATCATCATGCCGCATACGGTGAAATTGAGGACAGCTTATCGGCCATTGCTGCTGCTGCCGAAGCATTCTCTGTAAAGTCATGTCTTTGTTATGAGGTATCTGATCGTTCCGGCAGGGATAAAATGAAAAAAGCTGTCAGAGAAAATGAACGTTTTATAAAGAAAACAGAAAAATCTGAGCTGCTGACGGGAATTATGGGACTGCATGCATCCTTTACCCTCTCGGATGAAACATTGCTGTATTGTGCCGAGCACGGCGGTGACGCGGGATATCATGTGCATGTTGCCGAAGGAGAGGCTGATCAGAATGAGTGTTTGGCAAGGCATGGCATGAGAGTAGTCGAACGGTTCGACAAGTTCGACATACTGGGGAAAAAAACTATTGCTGCCCATTGTATTCATGTGAATGAAAAAGAAATGCAGCTGCTGCGGCACAGCGGTACGGCGGTAGTGCACAATGCTCAATCCAACATGAATAATGCGGCGGGCTGTCCGCCGGTCATAAAGATGATGGAGCAGAATATTCTGCTCGGACTGGGTACGGACGGTTATACACATGATATGCTCGAGTCATGGAAAACAGCTTCCCTTTTACAGAAACATGTCCTGAATGATGCGGCTGCAGGGGGCAGGGAACTGTTTGAAGCGATGTTTTACAATAACAGAAAAATTGCCGGGCGTTATTTCAGCAGGGAAACAGGCATCATAAAAAAAGGCGCTGCGGCTGATATTATAATTGCCGATTATAAGCCTCTCACGCCGCTCACTGAGGAAAATGCAGAGGCACATCTGCTTTTTGGCCTTGCCGGCGGAAATATTTCCTTTACAATGACTCAGGGGCGGATAGTGATGAAGAACAGACAGCTGACCGCCTTGGACGAAGAAAAAATAATCGAAAATTGCAGACGGGGAGCGGCAGAGCTTTGGCAAAAGCTTCGCTGAAAGCGGATATGAGTGATAAAATGATACCGGCGGATTTTTCCGTCATGCTGAAAAATATAAGAAATGAATATAATAGTAAAAAGACTGTATATGGTGTGCCCGCAAAAATTATCAGCAGAAAAATATCCTATAAAAATGAATATATGGATATTGAAATGCCCTTCGGTCCGGCGGCGGGGCCGCATACACAGCTGGCGCAGAATATCGCGGCAGGTTATGCCGCGGGAGCGCGGTTCTTTGAACTGAAAACAGTGCAGGTGATCGATGGCGAAGAGCTGCATATAAATAAACCCTGCATAAGTGTGCCTGATGAATGTGAATGCTACAATATCGAATGGTCTACCGAGCTCACAACAGCACAGGCTTTCGCGGAATATGTGAAAGCATATCTGCTTCTGAAATTTATGTCCGTGGAATTTGAACTGGGTCGTCCTGACGGGTTCAGCTTCAATATGAGTGTCGGTTATGATTTGCAGGGAATAAAAAGCAAAAAAGTAGATACCTTTATCGAAAATATGAAAAACGCGGAAAATACTGCTGTTTACAGAGAATGCTGCGCATGCCTGGCAGAAGAGACTGATTCCTTTTCAAAATTTTCATTGACTGATCTTGAACGAATAAAGCCGCAGATAGCCCAATCTATAACAGTATCCACTATGCATGGCTGTCCTGCGGAGGAAATAGAAAAAATAGCTGAATATTTAATGGCGGAAAAGAAGCTGCCTGTATATATCAAATTAAATCCTACATTGAATGGACTGGCAGAAACAAAAAAAATTTTGGCAGACAGAGGATATGCTTATATAAAGCTTATCGAAAGCAATTTTGTCAATGATCTGAGTCAAGACGATGCTGAAGCTATGCTCAGGCGTCTGCTCAAAAAGGCAGAAAAAGCAAAAGGCTTTTTTGGTGTGAAGCTTACAAATACATTACCGGTGGCTGCAGACGGACAGCTGCCCGATAAACAGATGTATCTTTCGGGCAAGCCGCTCTTTCTGTTATCCTTGGCGGCAGCTGAAAAGTTGGCTGAAAAATTTGGGGATGAGCTGCCTGTATCATTTTCGGGAGGATTGGACGGGCATAATATCAGCCAGATATTTGAAACCGGCATTTATCCGCTGACGATGGCCACTGTTTTACTGAAGGGAAAAGGGTATCGCTGTTTATCAGAATATGCCGATCTCTTCGGCAGAATAGAAAAGACTGTGTCCAGACCGCAAAAAGATAAGATCAGTTTTTTGACCGGAATATCTCTGAATGATGCATATTATTGCAAGAAGCAGATGGTCCGCAGTAAAAAGGGGGCAAAACTTCCTCTGCTGAATTGCAAAAATTGCGGCCTTTGTATAACGGTGTGCCCGAACAGAGCAAATATCATGCTTGATGCCGGCGGCAAGAAACAAGTAGTGCATATTGATGCTTTTTGCAATGAGTGCGGCAGCTGTGCGGTATTCTGTCCATATGAAGGTAAACCGTATAGGGCTAAGTTTACAGTTTATCACTCATTGAAGGCATATATGACAGGAATAAATGACGGCATGGTTAAGGCAGAAGACGATTGGAAAATAAGGATTATGGCTGCAAAAAAAGAAGACAGCAGAGATCAGGCGGAACTGATCAAAGCCGCAAAGAAAGATATGCGTATGATGCTTTAGAATATGGCGTATATTTGTTGTAGTTCATGTTTTACTGAAGAGAGGCCGATTTTTATGAGTGATTTTGATATTGGTAAACCTGTACGGAAAGTAGATAATGACATTAAGCTTTCGGGGCAGGCAAAATATATTGCCGATTTCCATATTGACGGTATGCTTTATGCCAGAACAGTCAGAGCGGACTGTCCGCGCGGCATAATAAAAAGAATAGATATTCCTGTTTTACCGGAAGGATATTTTTCAGTGACTGCCGATGATATCCCCGGTAAAAATATCATAAAATTTTTGGCAGATGACTGGCCATTTCTGGCAAAGGACAGAGTGAATTATTTTGGTGAAGCCATACTGCTTATAGTCGGTCCGGATCGCGCAAAACTATTGGAACTGGCTGGCAGGGTATATATAGAGTATGAGATGATACCGGCAATATTAACGATAAAAGATGCTTTGAGCAATAACTTTACGCCGATATTCGGCAGTGATAATAAATTTGCCTCTTATAATTACGAAAAAGGAGATGTGGACAGGGGGTTCTCCGCAGCATTCAAGGTTGTAAGAGAAAAATATTCCACAGGTTACCAGAAACAGGCTTATCTGGAAAATCAGGGAATGATAGCAGTTCCGGAAAATGACGGTAAGATTTCTGTATATGGTTCGATGCAGTGTCCTTATTATGTAAAAAATGCCTTAGTTCAGGCATTGGCAGTCGGCGAAGAAAAAGTCCGCATAGTACAGGCTTTTACAGGAGGCGGCTTTGGGGGCAAGGAGGATTATCCTTCTTTATTGGCCGGGCATGCCGCATTTGCGGCTTTGAAAACGCGGCGTCCCGTAGCCGTACTTTATGAACGCGAGGAAGATACCGCTTATACACCGCGGCGCCATCCGGCAGAGGTAACATTGGAAACGGCTCTGGACAGAGAAGGCAGGATATTGGGCATGAAGGCTGATATAAAGTTAAACGGCGGTGCCTATGCGGGAATATCTGAAGTTGTGCTGCAGCGCAGCATCTATAATATCTGCGGTGTTTATAATATAGAAAATCTGCGTGTGACGGGTGCGGCAGTGGCAACGAATACTGTACCAAACGGTGCTTTTCGTGGATTTGGTGCACCTCAGGTCATTTTTGCCATAGAAATGCATATGGAAAGTCTGGCAAAAATCTTTTCGTACGATGTGCTTGATTATAAAAAACGGCATATGGCAAAACAAGGAGACAGAACGGCAACGAACGGTTTGTTCTATGATGAAATAAAATTGCCGGAAATGATTGAAAAGGCACAGGAGGTTTCCTTCTACACCTCGAAAAGGGCGGCTTATCAAGCAGACCCGGAATTGCACAAGGGAATAGGCATTTCTCTTTTTTTGCACGGTTGTGGTTTTACGGGCAGCGGTGAACGGGACATAATCAAAGCACAGCTGAAATTGCGCAGAAAGAAAGATTCCAAGAGGGTGGAAATCTTTGCGGCAAATGTCGACATGGGGCAGGGCTTGCAGACAACTTTCCGGAAGATTGCGGCAAGCGTATTGGATATATCTGTCGCTGATGTGATTTTTGCTTATCCGGATACGGACAGAGTACCCGATTCGGGCCCGACTGTAGCATCGCGTTCAATAATGATAGTGGGCCGGCTGCTGCAAAAGGCCGCCGAGCGTCTGAAAAAAAGATGGCAGGAAAATAACGATATCGAAATAATACAGGACTATGAAGCACCGGAGCGGATAAAGTGGAAGGGCGGAGAATCGTCGGGGGATGCCTATCCCGCTTATTCGTGGGGAGTAAATGTTGTAGAGGTAGAAATCGATCCGCTGACATGTGAGACCTCCGTGACAGGTGCATGGTCTGTTTTTGATATCGGACAGCCGATTGATGAAATGATCGTCGAGGGACAGATACAGGGCGGTATGTTTCAGGGGTTGGGCTATGCAGCAATGGAAGTTATGGCAAATGACGAAAACGGAAGATCACGTCAGAATAATCTGACCAACTATACGATTCCCACGGCTATGGATTTTGCTCCGATAGAAAATCATCTTATGAAAACTTACTATGAAGACGGGCCGTTCGGCGCAAAGGGGGCGGGAGAGCTTACACTGCTGGGGGCAGCTCCGGCGTACGCTTCTGCTGTTGCGCAGGCTATGAACATCCATATCGCAAAACTTCCGGTTACTCCCGAATATATTATGAGGGAGGCATCGGAAAATGAGTGAAATAAAGTTTCTTCTGAATGGAGGAAATATATCGGTGAATATAGATCCGACGATGCGGCTGCTGGATGTCCTGCGTGATATTCTCGGGCTGACAGGACCAAAGGAAGGATGCGGTGAAGGTGAATGCGGGGCATGCTCTGTACTTGTCGATCATAAATTGGTGAACAGCTGCATAATGCCGGCGGGAAATGTCGCGGGGCATGAGGTACTCACCATCGAAGGTTTCAGCGGTGAAATGCGTTATAAAAAGCTGGCGGATGCTTTTGCAGGAGCAGGTGCCGTGCAGTGCGGCTTTTGCACGCCAGGAATGATTTTAGCTGCCGAGGCTCTTTTGAACAAAGTGCCTCATCCTGATGAATCGCAGATCAGGAGGGCAATATCAGGAAATTTATGCCGCTGCACCGGTTATAATATGATCGTACAGGCGATCAGAACGGCAGCAAGGGAGGGCGCAGGATTATGGTAGAATCTTTTTTTCCGGATAATCTGGAAAAAGCATTGGAACTGCGTCAGAAAAAAGAAATACGCCCTATTGCCGGCGGTACTGATCTTATGGTCCGCTGGCGTCGTCCTGCCGGTATTTTACCGGCTTTTTCCGGTGATATGCTGTTCACGAAAAATATTGCCGAAATGAATATTCTGCAGAAAAAAGATACATGTCTGTATATAGGTGCCAATACGACATTGGCGCAATTGATCGAATGGAAATGGACGCCACGCCTTTTGCGGCTGGCACTGCTGGAAATGGCTGCTCCTGCGGTACGCAATGTAGGGACGATCGCAGGCAATATCTGCAATGCCTCTCCGGCCGGTGACACACTGCCGCCATTATATGCACTTGACGCAGTTGTATGTCTGCAGGGAGCGGCGGGAATACGTGAATTACCGGTCAGCAGTTTTATCACGGGACCGGGCAGGACCGTATTAAAAAGAGACGAATTACTTATAGGTATAAAGCTGTTTTTTCCGGCTCCTGACAATGATATGGTTTTTTATAAAAAAGTTGCTGTGCGCAGGGCCGCGGCGATAGCCAAAGTATCGCTGGCAATGAGAGGCAGCAAAAAGAACGGTTATGTTAAAACAATAGCTGTTGCCATAGGTGCTGTGGGACCAACCGTTGTCAGACTGCCGGAAATCGAACGGCTGGCGGAGGGAAAGACAGTATTGAATGCCGAATTGCTTAAAACCATTTACGGCGAATATGATAAGTTCATACAGCCTATAGATGATGTACGGTCCACGGCGGATTACCGCAGACAGACGGCCAGAAATCTGCTGCATCATGTGTATGATAACTGCATAAAATGGAATTAAAAGGAGCATGTGATGTTTTTTCTAAAAGTTAACGGAAACAATGTTGAATGTGAATCGGATAAAAAACTTATAGATTTCCTGCGTGATGATCTCCGTATCACCTCAGTTAAAAATGGCTGCGGTTCGGGGATATGCGGAACATGCACGGTCTTGGCAAACGGGAAAAAGATAAAATCCTGCGTGCTGAAACTTTCTCAGCTGAATAATGCGGAAGTTGTGACAGTGGAGGGTCTGACACAACGGGAAAAAGATGTATATGCGTATTCTTTTGCCCAGTGCGGCGCAGTACAGTGTGGTTTTTGCATCCCGGGTATGGTCATATCGGCTAAGAGTCTGCTTGATAAAAATCTTGCACCTACAGTGCCGGAAATAAAAAAAGCAATTAACGGCAACTTGTGCAGGTGTACGGGCTATATAAAAATCGAAAAAGCGATTATGATGGCCGCCGAGTTTTTTCGTGAACAAAAACAATTGCCGGAACCACAGCAGGAAGCCTTTCTCAATACAGCTTTTCAACGTGTTGATGCATATCAGAAGGTCTTGGGAGAGGGGAAATTCGCGGATGATGTTGTTCTGCCTGGAATGGCGTATGCAAAAGCATTGCGTTCGGCCTATCCGCGTGCAGTTGTAAATAAAATAGATACAACAGAAGCATTAAAACATAAAAGCTGTATAAAAATCCTCAAAGCCGGTGATGTTCCCAATAATAAAATCGGACATATAGTGCAGGACTGGGACGTCATGATAGCGGAAGGAGATACTACAAGGTATATCGGCGATGCATTGGCACTTGTGGTTGCCGGTACGAAGGAAGCACTTGACGAAATAATCGGACTGATCAATGTTGACTATACCGTTCTGGAACCTGTTATATCACCGCAGGATGCTTTAAGGGCAGAGGCACCCTTGATTCATTCCACAGGAAATATAATGAGCAAGGAGCATTTAAAACGCGGCGATGTGCCCGGGGCGCTGAAAGAATCCAAATATGTGATAACAAAAAAATATCATACTCCGTTCAATGATCACGCATTCATGGAACCGGAATGCGCCATCGCCATGCCGGAAGGAGAAGACGGCCTTTTGCTCTATACGGGCGGACAGTCCGTGTATGACGAACAGCGGGAAATATCGAATATGCTTCGCATTTCTCCTGAAAAGGTGCACTGCCACTCTATGCTGGTAGGCGGCGGCTTTGGCGGAAAAGAAGACATGAGTGTGCAGCATCATGCCGCTTTGGCAGCGTGGTATACGAAAAGACCGGTCAAGGTAAAATTCTCCCGACAGGAAAGCCTTGACTATCACACAAAGCGTCATGCCATGGATATGGAATTTACACTGGCCTGCGATGAAAATGGAATATTCACGGCCATGCGTGCGTTTATTATAGCGGATACCGGAGCGTATGCGTCGCTGGGCGGGCCGGTGCTGCAAAGAGCATGTACTCATGCCGGCGGACCATATAATTACCAGAATATAGATATATTAGGTATGTCCGTATATACAAACAATGTGGTAAGCGGAGCGTACAGAGGCTTCGGAGTGACGCAAAGCTGCTTTGCCATAGAAAACAATATAAATCTTCTGGCGGAGAAGGTCGGTATATCCGCTTGGGAAATACGCTGGCGCAATGCCATAAAACCAGGGCAGGTTCTGCCTAACGGGCAGATAGCCGATGAAAACTGTGCCATGCGGGAATGTCTTGAAGCGGTGAGGGAAATATACGAAAAAAACCCTTATGCAGGCATCGCCTGTGCTTTTAAAAACAGCGGCACCGGTGTGGGTTTGAAGGATATAGGCAGATGTATCCTGTCCGTTGAAAAAGGCAGCGTTCATATACGTACATCGGCAGCCTGCATGGGACAGGGAATTGCCACCATGTGCACACAGATGGTATATCAGACTGCGGGGATAGCACCTTCATTACTGATACATGAAGCACCGGATACAATAAGAACGCCCAATTCCGGAACGAGTACAGCTTCAAGGCAAACAGTAGTTACCGGAGAAGCGGTGCACAGAGCGGCAGAAAAATTGAAGATAGCCTTAGAAGGAAAAACATTGGACGACTTGGAAGGGAAAAGCTTCTATGGAGAATTTTCGGCCAAGACCGATCCGATGGGCTCGCCAAAGCCGTTTCCTGTAAGTCATGTAAGCTACAGTTATGCGGCACAGGTGATGGTTATCGATGACGGCGGAAAACTGCAGCAGGTCGAAGCGGCATACGATGTGGGGACTCCGGTCAATGTTCCTTCCGTCGAAGGTCAGATCGAAGGCGGTATCGTTATGGGATTGGGCTTTGCGCTGACAGAGGATTTTGTGGTGGAAGACGGCTATCCCAAGATGAATATGGCCGCACTTAATCTGATGCGGGCAACGGCAGTGCCGCCTATAGATGTTAAACTCGTACAGGCAAAGGGGAAAAAATCACCCTATGCTTACGGCGCAAAGGGTGTGGGTGAGCTTTGTCTCATACCGACATCGCCGGCATGCTCGCATGCTTATTATCGCTTCGATAAAAAATTCAGGACATCGCTTCCTTTGAGGCAGACATATTACAAGAAGTAAGGAGTATATTATGCTGGGTGCAGTAATTGCGGCGGCCGGACTGTCCAGCCGCATGGGAGATTTCAAACCGCTGCTTCCGTACAGGGGAAAGACTATTTTAGCGGCGACCGTGGAAAAACTGCGGGCAGTCGGTGCGAAAGAAATAGTAATTGTGGCAGGACATCGTCATGAGGAAATCAGGAAATACTTTAAGGACAGTTCTTTAAAAATTGTCTATAATCCGCATTACAGGGAAAGAGATATGCTTTATTCTCTGCAATGCGGTATAAAAAATATAAAAAAAGCAGCTGCGGCATTCATTATGCCGGCAGATATGCCGGCTATTTCGCTGCAGACTTTTGCCGATATTACTAATGCATGGCAGGCGAATAAAGGAGAGCTGATCATTCCCGTTCAAAATGGCCGCTGGAAACATCCGCCGCTGATCGGCAGAAGATATTTCGCGGATATCATATCCTTTTCGGGAGAAAATGGCATGCGCGGCATACTGAATAAACTCGAAAAAAAAGCATTTCTCATAGAAATATCGGATGACGGACTGAACGTGGACGTTGACACTCCCGAGGAATATAGGCGATTACTGGAAACGGAAGGATATTCTGAGAAGCTGTGACGGAGGTTCTTAATGAAAGCAATTTATGAAGAAATTTTAGCTTTATATAAAAAGAAAAAAATCTTTTATACAATGACTTCGCTCAGTACACAAATAGGCGAGAAAAAATTGATCGGCAGAGAGCAACTAAAAAAAATGGAGCTTAAAGCCGGAAAAAAGAAATTGCCGTTTGTTTTTACCGAAGCTGAAGAAAAATATTTTATAGAAAGTATAAATGATATACCGATAATCGTTATTGCGGGAGGAGGGCATGTATCCTGCGCTATTGCCAGGCTGGCGAAATTCCTTGAATTTGATACAGCAGTGATAGATGACAGGGCCGAATTTGTTACACAGGAAAGATTCCCGCATGCCAAAAGATATGTCGAGGATGTCGAAGCTGCCTTACAGCGCGATTTTGGCGATAATGCCTATTATGTAATTGTGACAAAAGGACACAGAGATGATTTCCGGGCGTTGTCAGCGGTTTTGGCCAAGAAGTATTATCGCTATGCGGGAATGATAGGCAGCAGGCAAAAAGTCGGCATCACCATGCATAAACTTGAGCAGGAAGGATATTCAAAGGAGGTGTTGGCGCAGGTGCACGCACCTATAGGAGTGCCGATAGGCGCAATTACACCGGAAGAAATAGCCGTGAGTATTTTGGCAGAAATTATTGAAGTGAAAAGCGCATTTATTGGTGACAGATCGCAGAATAATGTATTTGCTGCCATGGAAAAGATATCCGCCGGGCAGTTAAAGCAGAACGCCGCGTTGGCAACTATAATAGATAAGCACGGTTCATCACCGCGCGGCGCAGGCAGCAAGATGCTGGTGACCGAAAGCGGAGAAGTGTTCGGCTCGATAGGCGGCGGTGCTGTCGAATTTGCCGCTCAGAAAAAATGCGCCGAAATAGCGGTCAGCAAACAGGCGGCTGTCATTGAATATGATCTGGGTCTGCAGAACACGAGTGATTTGGGGATGATATGCGGCGGGCATGTAAAAGTCCTGTTTGAAGCCGTTTGTTGAGGGACAATAATAAAAAAATCTGCGAGAGTTCTTCAAGTTTTGTGTAAACACTAAAAGCGATAGCATATAATTAAGTTCGCAAAAAGGCAAAAGGAAAACCATCGTTCTCTCCGAGGAAGGTAAGTGCTGAGCAAACCTCAAAGGAGTTGAAATCGATGATTTATCCTAATTCTAACCTACCGCTAGAAAAAATGCTATTACAATTCATGTCCGAAGACGATCCGATGCTTTCCATGCTGAAATGGCTCTGTGAAAAACTGATGGAGGTTGAAGTCGGCGCCAAGCTCAATGCAGTAAAATCTGAGCGTACGGACGAGCGTTGCGGCTACCAATCTGGCTATCGAGTTCGACGGTATGATACGCGAATGGGAACGATGTATCTGTTTGTCCCGAAGCTGAGGCGGATACATTCCGTTCTTTGTCAGTGAGAAAAAGCGCTCTGAAGCAGCGCTATTAAACGTGATTCAAGAAGCGTGCATCAACGGCGTATCCACGCGCAAGATTGAAAAACTAGCGAAAGGTCTCGGCATTGATTCAATCTCACGGGGTCAAGTATCGCAGATCACCAAAGAACTAAATGATCAAGTAGCGGCCTTTCGCACTCGTTCGCTTAATAAGACATATCCGGTTTTATGGGTGGATTCTCTATATGAGCAAATTCGCAATGGCGGTTGCGTGCAAAACATGGCGGTATCGGTGGTTATTGGACTGGACGAAAACGGCCGACGTGACATCTTGGCAATCGAGCCGATGCAAGAAGAATCCGAAGCAACATACAAGACCGTATTTGAAGATCTAAAACAACGCGGTGTACAGGACGTTTGGTTAGTTGTTTCAGATGCTCACAAAGGCCTTGTGAAAGCAGTGCAAGAATCGTTTATCGGTTGCAGTTGGCAACGTTGCAAAGTGCACTTCATGCGAAATATCCTGGCAAAAGTTTCATCAAAGACAAAAGCGAAGTTTGCCGAGCGACTAAAGCAAATCTGGCTACAGCCGGATTATGACAGCGCCAAAGCCTATGCTTACACGCTTATGGACGAACAAGAGCCTGCCTTTCCGGAAGCTGTCGGCATATTAGAATCCGGTCTTGAAAGTTCGCTTCAGTTTTATCACTTCAAGCGGATCGACTCGCGAAAAATTGCTTCGACCAATATCCTTGAACGACTGAACAGGGAAATCCGGCGGCGTACAGCTGTCGTTGGCATTTTTCCTAGCCTGGACTCGTATATTCGTTTAGTCACGACCTATATGATTGAGTATGGTGAAGAATAGTCCGATGGCCATTGCTATATAAAACCGGAGATTCTTCAACTGATTCAGGAAGAACGACAGCGGAACACCTGATGTTGGAACGGCCGATGGTTTTTGCGAACTTCATTTGACACTATCCTGCGTCTGTCGCTTAATACTAAGAGTTTTTATGTTTTTCATAAAAAATTCTCCTTTATTTTTCAAGCGATCTACTTTATTCTATTATCATTAAATTTTTCCCATAGCACGTTCGAGCGCTGCTTTACTAACATTATAGTCATAAAGTGACCCTATGTATGAGGTTTTGGCATTTGTCAAGGCAACTTGTGCGTCAACAACATCTAAGTTAGTTCCTAAATTAACACTATATCTTGCTCCTGCAAGCACAAAATCTTCTTGAGCTTTTGCTACGGCAGCCTTATTGGTCGTAATATTACTTTCTGCCTTTCTCATATTAAGATATGCTTGTTGCACTTCAAATTCTACCGAAGCTGTCTCATCTTTTACTCCCGCCTCTGCCTGTGCTAACTTAGCATTTGCTTTTTTTTTCTTTGCCTTTGTAATATTTCCATCAAATATATTCAAGCTAATATTAATACCAGCCTGCCATTCTTTTGTATCAAATTCATTGAATTTCGTATCATAAGTTCCATAGCTCCCTATAAGCGCAACACTTGGCTTCTCTCCTGCAGCCGCAATTTTTATTCCATCTTTCGCCTGTAAAATCCCTTTTTTTGCTGCACAATAATCTGGCCTATGTTCAAGTGCATATACTATACAATCGTCCAATACATAATCACATTGTGCATACTGCATATCATTTATAATTGATACATCATTTTGTATAGGATTTCCGAGCAATTTGTTAAATGAAGCTTTCGCTATCCTTGTATTATTTTTTGCTGTTACAAGTTCTTGTTGTGCATTTGCCAATGCAACTTCTGAACGAAGAATATCTGATCTTGCAACACCCCCCACCGCAAATTGTTCATTTACATTTTTTAAATGTTCCTGCAATTGTTTTACCGCTTCTGCTTTGGCGTCCTCATAGTTTCCACAAGCCAAAATCATGTAATAAGCCTGAGTTACTTGATACTTAATTTGCTGTTTTGTATTTTGCAAACTCAAGTCGCTAATTTCAACACCAAGTTTCGCCTGATCAATCCCACCTTCTATACGCCCGCCTGTATAAATCGGCATAGAAGCAGTAAAACTATTGATAAAGTAACTTGATGGATCATCTTCAATATAAAAAACTTTCCAGTATGCTCCACCAATTTTCGAACTTGTATGCGAAAAAATTAAGTTGAATTCTCGAGCTCCCTTCGCTTCTGCTAATTGCCATTTCGCCGCCTCCAATCCATGAGCAGCCACATTTATTTGTTCGTTTTGTTTCAACGCCTTATCTATACATTCATTTAAGTTTAAAGCAGTGCCTTTTTCAGCAGCAAACCCGTGTACTGAGCACCCTATAAACAATCCCATCAAACAAATTGTAGTAAATTTTTTCTTTAACATCATTTCACCTGCATTCATTTTTTCGTAATTAAGCTTAATTTTTCTTACTAAATACTTTAACAAAAATTATACGTTCCGTATTATTATAAAATTGGATTCTCACATTTTTTGTTTTCTATAAGTCGGTTGTACTCCTTAAAGTATTTTGCGAAAAAAATTGCTGCAATCACCAACATATATAAAATATATTCACAATATGGAATATACATATCACGCAGTAATGCCCCTCGAATAGCAAAATCTCTCAAAAAATCAAATTGCCATGTAAGAGGCCAAAGTTTAGAAACAATTGCAACCCAATCAGGCAAATAAGCTCTTGCTAATGTCATCCCACCAAAAATAAATCCAGGAGGAACTAACAGAATCATTTTACTAGATCCATCACTAGGATCATTGGCTGACCATCCAAATATCAATCCAACCATCCCCATAGACATTGCAAAAATAATCAGACTAAACATATATGCCAAAATATTCCCTGCAAATCTAAAATCCTGAACCCATCTCAGTATTGCCATTCCAAAAATCAATACAGAGATCAACATTACTGCATATGGAATTAATCTTCCCAACAAACGAAATGGATTCCCGGAAAGAATTTCTTCTTCCCATTTATTGCGAATTTTCAAATGCGCAATAATTTGCAAAGCAACAAGAGTATATATAATGGTAGAAAGAAAATATAACAAGCCTACTACAATTCCATCTGCCATAGATCCTGTTGGATTAAACAACTGTCTATCGCTAATTCCAATTCCCGCCACAATAGCCTCATTTTGCTCTGAACTTAATCCCATTTTTCCAATACGCGGACCGCCAATTTCTCCGTTTTCTCCTTGAATAATTTCATTTACAGCTATTGTCAATTCAGCACATTGTGCTGAATTTGTCCGATCATATAAAGTTCCTATATGTATAGAACTATCACCTTTCCATCGTGCTTCTTCTAAACCTTGCGGCAGATATATTACGCCTAAATTTTTCCCATGATAAAGAAGCTTCTCCGCTGCCACCGGAGAATGAATGACTTCTGTCACTTTTATAAATTCAGAGGCATTCATTTTTGCAATAAGATCTCTACTATATTTAGAATTATCCATATCAATAACAGCAATTTTTCCTTCTAAAATGGTATTATTACTAATCATTGCACCTAAAATCAATGTAATAACCAACATCAAAACAACTGCCACTTTGTTGTATGGTATAGTTCTACCAGAAAGAATAAATTCCAATTCATCACGAATGGAGTTCATTTTCATTCACCTCAATTGTCATCCCAGGAAGCAAATTTTCCATTGGCGAAACATATATTCTTACCTGAAAACTAGTCAAATCAGCCTGGCCTTTTTCTCGACTCATTTTTAAATCAGCAAATCCCGGTGCAGCCATTATATAACGTATGTTGCCTTTAACAGGCTCTTTAATTGACTTAACATGTCCAATCACTTCACTACCTTCAGAAAGTTTATGTATTGTATCTTCACTAAGATAAATATCATAATACCAACGGCTACTTTCCAGCAAAACTACAGGGCTTCCTGGTGCTATTTGTTCGCCTTCCTTCACAATCACCTTTAAAATTTTTCCGTCTTCAGGTGCTCTCAATGTCAATCGTTCTTTTTCTACTTTCTTCATTTCCAATTGAACTATTAAATTTTCTCTTTGATGTATTGATTGAGCAACAACATTCTGTTGATTATCAATATCTCTCCTATCATTATCAATTATATCTAAATGCATTCCATCAGCACGTCCATTTGATAATAATGCCATTTTTTCTTCTTCTGAACTACCTGCAACCATTTTTTCCAATGCACTACGCTGCTGTCCTACACTCGCTTTTGTAACATTATAGCTCATTAATGCTGCATCATATTCCGCTTCCGATATTGCCCCCGATGCCAGTAAGCTCTTCATACGATCATTATTAAGACTTTTTTCTGTAAATGAAGCTTCTGCTGCATTTAATGCATTTTTCTGTTGTTCAATTTCATGATACATTTGTTGTTGTTTAGTATCTGTCTTTTTATAATTAATATCTATGCCATTACTGTTTTGTTTAATTTTTGCATCAAATTCTGCGATCTGTGTTTCTAATTGTTGTATCGCTAAATCTGTATCCTTCGAATCCAGCTCCATTAAGATATCGCCCTTTTTAACAAGCTGCGATTCTTCAACACCTTTTTTTATTATCCGGCCACCAACTCTCTGAAAAGCAACATTCACTTGCTCTGATGTAAGAATTCCTGCTTTTTTTGCTGAAGCAACCGTTATTGCATCTTGTCCTTCCAAAACGAGTCCAGCAATGCCTATTACTAATAATCCGAAAAAAATTATACAAGTTTGCTTTGTCTTTTTTGTAACTTCCATTACTACATCCTCCTAAAATCCATGCATTCCGATAAAACTTAAATATATACTTCATCAAAAATAATTTTTTCTTTATATTTAAGTATTAATTGTCAATGACAACTAATATTTTAAAAAAAAGTGCTCTTTTTATTTTTACGTCCTTTACTTGCTAAAATAAATGACGGTACTTTATCTTATAAATCATGTCCTAAGCGCTTTGCTGCCAACAAAAAATCTGTTCGTTTTAAAATATCATTTTCAGCTATTAAATTACCAGCTATGATATTTGCTATATTTTTCAGCTAGCATTGATGTTTTTGTATTATAATCCAAAAACATACGCATTCTATCTATAAAATTTTTTGTTAATCCACTAACTTGTTCAAAATAAATAGGTGTTCCTAAAATGATCAAATCTACTATCTGCATTTTCGAAAAAATACGAGATATAATATCATCAATAGCACACCCCCTCACCATGTTCAATTGACATGCATTACATGCTATACAACCATTATTACTAATAGCTGATAAATTATATATTTCGATTTCATGCCCATTAGATTCGGCCTCTTTACAAATAGTATTTACTAATTTTGCTGTATTTCCATTTTCACGCGGACTACCTATAAATGCTACAATTTTCATCATTTCCCCTCCAATTCTACCAAATAATTTTGTAAACGCATCAAAACATTTTGTCAATGACAACTATATCAAAATACCACTTTAAAATCACATAAAGTATGATAAGAATATTGTTGTCATTGACAATTTTATTTTATACAAACTTATTATATTTGTCAATCTTTCCAATCTATATTTTTACCACAAGGTAAGCAAACATTTATTAGATTTAACATTATCTAAATACATCTAAAAAAAATTTTCTAAATCCAGCTCCTAATTCAAATCTCCTTGAGACTATTTTTCTTTTAAGTTAATTTTTTAAACTCAAGATTCATTTATTTGATTTTATTCTACATTCTATATTCAATATCTAATCTATAAATTTTTATAACCAATCAAAGCTCTTATCCTAAACTCAAATTTTCATCTGCTATAGCAATCATAAGCTTTATACGATTTACTTGATTTACTTCACTTACAGCTGAATCATAATCTAAAGCAAGAATATTTGCTTTAGGATAATCTTTACGCAGCCTCTTTATTATTCCTTTTGCAACAATATGGTTTGGTAAACAGCCGAACGGTTGTACACAAATAATATTACTTACCCCCTCTTCCAATAATGCTATAATCTCTGCTGTTAATAACCACCCTTCCCCTGTCATATTTTCTAATGATAAATACTTCTTAGCTAAATCAGCTAATTCTTCTATTGTATACGAAGGCTTAAACCGTTCACTATTAAAAAGAGCTTTTTGTATATTTTTACGATAAAAATCTAATATTTTAATAAAAATCTTTGCTTTTATTTTTGCTCCTACGGAACCAGACAATAAATCATGTTCTACTATCTTATCGTATATTGAGTACTGAAAAAAATTTAATAACTCTGGCAGTATAATTTCCATATTTTCTTTTTCCAATAAATTAACAAGTTGATTATTACCCCAACATTACCTGATATTGGCCTTCCCTGTGCTAAACTTCCAATCGTCTGATTTACCACAGCTTGCAATATAGACACAGCAATATCCTCTTTTGTCACACCTTCATTCATCAAAGCCTGAATATCTGTTTTTGCAAAAACACCACATCTAGATGCAATTGAATGAATATTTTTATATTCCTTAGCTAAGTCATTTAAGCCATTTGCATCCGTATTCAATAAAATGCCCATTTGATCAATAAATGCGCCGGTTCCTCCAGCACATACACCATTCATTCGTTGCTCTAACGAGTCTTTCAAATAGGTTATTTTAGCATCTTCCCCTCCTAATTCAATAACAGTATCCGTTTCTGGAATAAATGTTTTTACTGCTTTGGTACACGCTATAACCTCTTGAGTAAATGATATCTGGAGAACTTCTGCTAATTCCATAGCCGCAGATCCTGTAGCCGTTACAACAAGCATCCTTTTGGGAAATTTTATATGAACCATATCAACTAACGACTTTAATGTAGAAAGAATATTAGAAAAATGTCTTCTATAGTCTTTAAAAATAATTTCATTTTGTTCATTAAGTATTACCAATTTTATAGTAGTCGATCCAATATCCAGCCCCACTTTAGGCACATTATTCACTTCAAAACACCTCGCTAAAAATCAAAAAATACCTTGCCAATATAATTGTCTATGACAACTATATTGGCAAAAAATTTTAAGTTTTATAACTTAAAATTTTACGTGTTCATATAATTTATTTAATAAAAATTTTAGTTCTTCAATTTCTTTTTTACTAAACACTTCCATTTCCCAACGATTCAGTTCTATAATAACTAAATTAATTTCTTCTCTACTTATAGCTCCTTTTTCAGTTAGATAAATTAAAGACGAACGTTTATCATTTTGACTTTCTTCTTTTCTTATAAGACCTTTTTTTTCCATTTTATCAATAAGGCGACTTGTATACGGCTTATCTCTTAATGATGTTTTAGATAAATCCGTTAACGAAATCCCCACTTCTTCTGAAAGCCTCACAAACAAAACCCATTCTTCAGGGGTAATATCGTAAGACCGTAAATTTTTAAGAAATCTTTTTCTCAAATTTGCCTGCGCTCTACTAATAAAAAAACCAATTGTATCTATTTCATATAACATTGTAAAATCTCCATATATTTATTATAATAACTTTCAAACTAATTTTACTTTTAAACAGGTACACTTAAATTTATTGTCATTGACAAATTAATTTTATATTCACTTAATATATTTGTCAACTTTTAATTTTATAATAATTACTATTTTATTTATAATTTACGAAACCAGTCCCAAAATTTCATAATTATTTTATCTGGAACGACCCTACTTAAAATATATTGCCAACTGCTTATAACACCCGGAGTCGAAACGATTTTCATTTGCATTGCATCTCTTAATGCTTTTGACGCTACCGTTTTTGTATTTAAAGCAAAGCGAAAATTTTTTATGCAATTTTTATCTCCATTTTTTTTTGCTTCATTAATAAAATTAGTATCGCTTATCCAATATGGACATACTGCGGTGACTGATATATTATTACAAGACAACTCTTTATGCAAAGCACAACTATAACTATATAAAAAACTTTTTGTTGCTGCATAAATATTAAAATACGACAATGGCTGAAATGCAGCGGTAGAACAAATTTCTAAAATATGTCCACCTCTCACCATAAAAGGAATGCTAATTTGTGTAACCAGTACAGTTCCTCTACAATTAAGATCAATCATATTTATACTGTCTTGCAAGGAAATGTTTTTCCATAAGCCAAATTTACCTGCCCCAGCAGAATTAATAAGAATTTTAATTTCTGGTTTTTCCATCTGTAGTATTTGATCTAATTTCTTAATATCTTGTATTTTAGTAATATCACATACAATTGGCCGAAAATTAGTACATATACGTATCTGTTGCAAAGATCTTTCGCAACGCCCAATTCCCCATATTTCATCAACAAAATGTTTTTTATCAATCAATTCAACAAATGCTCTACCAAGACCACTAGAAGCACCTGTAACCAATGCAATTTTCATAAATATTCCTCTTTTTCTATTAAGCACAATTTATACATAATATATTTGCTTAGATTGGTCTACTATCTTGCTAATTTAATAATGCAAAACATTCTAAAAATATTAATATAAAGTACATTTTCTTAAATTGCAATAGCAAATTGAATACCTTAGTAAAATACCAGCGATATCAAACGATATCAAAGTTATCGAGAAAAACGTCGAATACTACTTCTGGTGTCTAGTAGCCGAGTCACTTACCGGACGCCTCCATAAGAAATAAGGATGGCAAAAAACTATCCTTGCTTTTTTAGTTGCTGGATCGCCCCGCGCCCCGCGTTCTTCTCATCCTAAATGCTGATCACATTTTCATTCAGTTGCTACTGTGATGCAAGGCTCCCCTAACCTAGATGTTGTAATTGGCGTGTCTGTGCCGTCCACCCGAAAAGTCATGATATTATACAAACGATATCTGTAGCTTTTTTTCTAAAATTAAAAAGTAAAATAAAAGAGGAGATTACTGCCATCATATTACAAAACAAAATTGCGATTATAACTGGTGCAGCAAATGGTATTGGAAAAATAATTGCTGATTCATTTAAAAATAATGATGTTAAGATCTGCATCATAGATAAACAATATAATGATTATTTTGACGGCGATCTTGCTGATGAACAGACTATGAATAAGTCTCAAATCCTGGCATGAAAATGGGCTGTTTTATCAACATATTTTAAATATCCACTCGCCGTTAGGCGACTCATTTATACTACAAATACCATAGAGGGCTTTAACAGGCAGCTTAGAAAAGTCACTAAATCCAGGACGATTTTCCCTTCAGACGACAGCCTCCTAAAAATGTTGTATTTAGCAATGATGGACATTACTAAAAAATGGACTGGACGGCGACAAGACTGGAGTCAAATAAGGGCACAGCTAGATATCTATTTTGAAGAACGCCTTTTAGAAAGAAATGTTTAAAGGGCATCACTTTTACAAGCAATACCCTTAAAATATATTACTATTAAATTTATATTAGCTTTTAGCGTTTACATAAAACTTGGAGAACTCTCGAACTCATATCATTTCTGCAGATTTTTTTATTTTAAAAGTCAGGTACGGGCACATTCACTGTCCAGACCGTACATTATTTTTAAGCCGTGTTCCAATGAAGGCAGGATACAGCCGAGACATTCCTTCACAGCCTTGGGGCTGCCCGGAAGATTGACTATGAGTGTTTGTTTCCTTATTCCTGCCGCTGCCCTGCTCAGCATACCGGCCGGAGTTATTTTCATGCTGTAGGCCCGCATCGCTTCCGGTATGCCGGGGGTTTCTTTTTCTATGACCGCTTTTGTGGCTTCGGGCATATTGTCACGCGGCGAAAATCCGGTGCCTCCGGTGGTAAGGATAAGGGATATATCAGTATCGCATAATTCTTTTAAACGTTTTGTCAGATAATCCTTATCGTCAGATAGAATTTCATAGCTGACAATATCATAAACAGTATCTGCCAGCAGTTGTTTTATTAAAGGTCCGCTCAAGTCTTCTCTGAGTCCTGCAAAGCCCTTGTCACTGGCGGTTATTATGGCTGTTTTGAACATATTATGTCATCTCCTGAAAATCTGTCAACGGGACAGCACTGTTATAGAATCTCCGGTTTGTATTGTACCGCCGCACAAAACTCTGGCAAATATACCTTCACTTGGCATTATACATTTGCCTGTACGCTTTTGGATATCGCAGCCCAGATGACAGGTTTTTCCTATCTGGGTTACTTCCAACAAAATTTCTGTGGCACATTTTAGTTTTGTGCCGATGGGAAGACATTTCAGATCAATGCCTTCGATGAGTAAATTTTCCCCAAAAGCTCCGGCAGAAAGATCAAGTGCGTATGCATCAGAGAACTTTCTGACAGCTTCATTGGCGAGCAGACTTATCTGCCGATGCCATGTACCGGCATGGGCATCGTCTTCCAGTCCAAAATCAGGCAGCATTTTTGCCAGGCTCACCGCGTTTTTTACCGTGCCCCGTTTGGGACTTATACATATAGCTTTTATTCTTCCCATGCTATCTTTCTCCCGTGTCGTAGATTCCGGTTTTCCCGCCATCCTTATAAATCAGATGGATATCGGCAATCTTCATGCTGTGATCGATTGCTTTGCACATATCGTAAATTGTCAGCAAAGAGACGGAAACGGCATGGAGAACCTCCATTTCAATGCCTGTCTGGCCCGTAGTTCTTGCTTCGGACTGAACATATATAGAAAGATTGTCCGCTTCCAAAGTGAAATCGACAGAAATATTGCTTATGGGTATGGGATGACACAGCGGAATGATATCACTGGTTTTTTTTGCAGCCATTATTCCGGCAAGGCGGGCCGTCCCCAAAACATCACCTTTTTTTGCAGTGCCGTTTTTCACGGCGGTGAATATTTCCGGACTGACATAAATGCGTCCTACTGCCACTGCCGAACGTTTTGTAACAGGCTTATCACTTATATCGACCATGACTGCCTTGCCGTTTTCATCGAAATGAGAAAATTTATTCATTGTATTCACCACTTGATTGATAAGATTATCTGTTGGGGACAATAATAACATCTTTTATAGCTGTTGTAAATTTCAGCAGAAAAAATTCTGTGATTCTTTATGACCGGCATAAAAAATATCTATTGGGATGGATAAAAAAACGCATATATTTCTGATGCCTGTGGCTGATATAGGTTTCTCATGAGCAGAGCACTGTTTACGAAATTCGGCGCTGTATGTCAGCGTAATGCCGGAGGGGCGGGGTCGTGATGAAGCATTTTTTCTATCCATACTACAATGATAAATGTTACACAGCTTACTATCGAACCAAAAATAATGGCCATTATGCCATATGGTTCATTTATATACTGCCAGTATAATCCGGCCACGGTACCAAGGATGATCGACCAGATTCCGGCATAAGGAGTGGCTCCCTTCCAGTTCAGACCAAGTATGAATGCGGCGAATGGTCCTGTTGACCGCATAGTGAAAGCAAAAACGAGCATCGGTATTATTTGTTTGCTGTACATGGAAACAGCAATAGCTATTATACCAAAGATAAAAACTGTAATTTTACTGAATTTGACGATTTCTTTGTCTGTCATATTCTTGTGCACATATTGCTGCCAGATGTCTTTGGTAAATACTGTAGCCGCACCCAGAAGATCTCCCGAACCGGCTGATAATGTTGCGGAGATGACAGCCGCCATCACTAAACCGGCTATTAAGGAAGGCGTAAGATGAATGGAAACCGTTGCTATGGCATCATTGGGATTTATCTGAGGATACACGGCCAGTGCGACTAATCCTAAAATTGCCGGAACAAAAGAATATAACGCCATGAGGGCACCGCATAATACAGAGCCCCATACAGCTGTTTTTTCATTTTTAGCTGCATAATATCGCTGCACTGCTTCCTGTCCGGTAGAAAAAGTCATAAAATACATAATCACAAGCCCGATGATAGTTTTCCAGCCTACTTTTGTAAAGCCCAGCTGTTCGGGTGGTAGCTGACTGACTATATGTGTCCAGCCGCCTGCATTATGTATTGCGAATGGAACAGCAAGTGCAAAACCGATAATCAATACAAAAAAATGGATGATATCCGTCAGCGTGACGCTCCACATACCGCCTACAGTTGTATACAGAACCAGAATGATGCCGGAAATTAAAATGCCTGTATTTTGGGAAAGTCCTGTCAAAACACTGATAATTGTTGCAGATGCAGTGATCTGTACTCCGGCTAAAGCCAGGTTAGCGAAAAGTGAAAGCAACGAAGTGATTATATAACTGGGCCTCCCAAATCTGCGGCCTATGATTTCGGGCATTGTTGTAGCCATCGCTCTTCTTAATTTCGGAGCGATAAAAGAAACAAGTATAATCCCTAATCCAGCTGCTGTTACATACCATCCAGCTGAAAGCCCCCAGCTGCCATAAGCTTTGGCGGCAACACCTACAGTGCTTCCTCCGCCTATTTCTGTGGCAGCTAAAGTTCCGGCTGTCATCAGCAAACCTATTCTTCTTCCTGCCAGTAGGTAATCAGCACTGCTGCTCACCTTGGACTGGCTGTAGATCCCGATGGCCAGATTGGCTATCATGTAAAAAATAAAAATACCCCATATAATTTCCATATTTACTCCCCTTTAAGTCAAAATGTCACCAAAATTAAAAAAATGCCATAACTGAAATGCAAATTTCAGTTATGGCATCATTGCCAATTATTAAATTTTGGGGCTTTTTCATATTATATCATTTTGAGACAAAAATCAAGACATTTTTCTCAAAATTAAAAAACATAATGACATAAAATGATTAATACATATATTTTTTTAGCTGTCAATTTATAGATGATTATTTTGTGTTATACTTTTCATAACATAAATAGTTCCGTTAGAAAAATTTTGTGGCTTGCCTGCAATTGATTGGTTATTTATGTAAAGCGAACGGGTCTGAAACATTCCCCCAAAATTTTTGAAGTATTTCTTAATATATTTATGCCATGGAAATTGCAGCTATTTTAGTCAACAGCTCAACCTGCTGCGGCAGCCAGTTTTTGTTATATAATACTGATGAACAGAAATTAAAAGAGGTTATATAATGCTCAATATCGGAAATCATATTTCGTCGGCCGGCGGTTTTTCTGCTATGGGGAAGGAAGCCATTTCTCTTGATGCCAATGTGTTTGCTTTTTTTACACGCAATCCGCGCGGAGGAAGAGCAAAGAAAATAGATCAGGACGACATTGATAAATTTAATGCTTTTTGCACAGAGAATAATATGGGAAAATTGATAGCACATGCGCCTTATACACTCAATGCCTGCTCCAATAAAGAAGACCTGCGTTTATTTGCCAAAGAAACAATGCTTGATGATCTGAAAAGAATGGAATATATTCCCGGAAATTATTATAATTTTCATCCTGGAAGTCATGTCGGCCAGGGAGTGGAAGAGGGAATAGGGCAAATTACCGAATGTCTGAATGCTGTTTTAACGCCACAGCAGAATACTACAATTCTCCTTGAGACAATGGCGGGAAAGGGAACGGAGATAGGCAGCAGCTTTGAGCAGCTGAAATCAATTATAGATAAGGTGGAATTTAAGGACAAAGTCGGCATTTGCCTGGACACCTGCCATATTTTTGATGCAGGTTATGACATAGTGAATAATTTGGACAATGTTATCAGGGACTTCGATGACATTATCGGCTTAGAAAAGCTTAAGGCGGTGCATTTGAATGATAGTAAAAATCCCATGGGGTCACACAAAGATCGCCATGAAAAAATAGGAAAAGGGTATATAGGCTTGGATACTTTTGTTAAAGTTATAAACCATCCTGAATTGCGCAAACTGCCGTTTATTCTGGAGACACCCAACGATCATGACGGATATGCCGCAGAGATAAAATTGCTTAGAGATCGCTTTCTGCCGGAGAATTTCCCTGCAGAAAAATAGAATTATAAGATAAATTGTGTTAATATTACATGTGTTTGGTCAACGATGAGGAAAGGGTGATCATATATGATCAGAGATTTTGACGGGAAAAAACCTGTTATTGACGGTAAGGCTTATGTTTTTCAAGAAGGATGTGTAGTGGGCATGGTAGAGATGGCTGAATACAGCAGTGTCTGGTTCAATGCCACCGTGCGAGGCGATATAGCACCTGTAAAAATAGGCCGATATACTAATATTCAAGATAATGCTGTACTTCATGTTGCTGATGATCTGCCTTGTGTTTTGGGGGATTTTGTTACGGTGGGACACAGTGCTGTACTGCATGCATGTACAGTTGAAAATAACTGCCTTATCGGCATGAGTGCTACAGTGCTTGATGGCTCGGTCATAGGGGAGGGATCTATCGTAGGTGCGGGAGCGCTCGTCACCAAAAATACGATAGTGCCTCCTCATTCACTTGTTCTCGGCGTACCGGCAAAAATCGTGAAAACACTTGATGAAAAGGCATTTGCCAGCATACATTCTCAGGCTGTAAAATATAAAACAGCGTGGACGGAAGGCTATGGTATTTTACCGGATGCCGATGGTGAGAAATATAATGGAGAAAAGATAATATAAAAAATTACGCCGGTTTTTACCGGCGTAATTTTTTATATATGAACCGCAGACAAATAATGCGATTATTTTTATCTATGGTATAATTTCCTATAGTGCTTTATTTATTATCCGGTAGCATTTTTTACAATTGTATTTTTTAGGGAGACTATGACTAAGTATGAAAAAACGTTCAGCTTTTTTTATTTTTATTTGTCTTGTCGGAATGGGCATCGGTATCGGACAGTGGTTCATATATAATGAAATGCTGCCGAATATTTTTGATACATGGACGATTATATTTTTTGTATTATTGCCTGTCATTTTTACTTTACCAAATATAATAAAGAATCAACTTCCCTTTGCTTTAGCTAAGCTGCTTTCTGTTGTTGGCGGGTATTGGCTTATCTTTTTTTATTATTCCATATATTTGATGCTGATTTACTTTCTTTTATACGTAATAGTGTACATTTTTGGCCTGAATGAATACTGGCAGGTGATTTCGGCAAAAATTATAATGGCGGGATTGCTGCTCATTATATGCCTTATTATAAAAGGAACGTGGAATGTGTTTCATCCTGTCTGCCGAAGGGTCGTTGTAAAAACTGATAAACCGCTCAAACGCGATTATTCAATCGTCTTTGTCAGTGACATCCATTTGGGGACAATAATCGGCAAATCTTTTTCGCAAAAACTGGCAGCGCAGATAAATGCCCAAGTTTCCGATATGGTCCTTTTTGGCGGAGATATCATCGACGGAAATCTTGAGTTTGTCATAAGGGATAATAGCAGCAGTCCTTTTAAAAAAATTACGGCAACTCTTGGCAAATATGCTGTGTATGGCAATCATGATTATTTTGGGGGCAGTCTGGTGAAGGAACAATCATTGTTAAAGTCCGCTGATATAAGATTTCTAAAAAATGAATCAGTTGTTTTGGATGATTGTCTCAAAATTACCGGTCTTGATGATTATATATACCATCCCACGCCCATACCGCCTGTACAGGAGGATAATCTCTTTCAAATATTAATGGAACATGAACCGTATCAAATTGCAGCTGCTTCTGCGGCCAAATATGATTTGTATCTGGCAGGACATACACATGCGGGGCAGTTTTATCCGGACAGATTAGTAACCAGAAGAATATATGCCTTAGACTATGGTACAAAATTATTTGATAAAATGACTGCTGTTGTCTCTAATGGCTATGGTTTTTGGGGCACGCCGGTGAGACTTGGGCCGCCTCCTGAAATAGTTTTAATAAAAATAGAGAAGATATAGGATCGACAAATACAGAATGGAGAATCTGATGACTTTGCTCTAAGGTTTACAATATGATAAGATGTATCCTGTACGAAGAAACATTTTATCAGAGAGGTGTTCAATTTAATGATCCGCAGCAAACTTTCACTGTCTTCATACCTATTTGTTGGTTCAATGTTGTTTGGTTTATTTTTTGGCGCAGGAAATTTGATTTTTCCTGTACATATGGGACAGGAAGCCGGTACCGATATTCTGCCGACTATTATCGGTTTTTTACTGACTGGTGTGGGGCTTCCTTTTCTGGGGGTACTGGCACTTGGTGTATCAGGCAGTGCTAACCTATACGAATTGGCGGGACGCATTCATCCTTTTTATGCTCTTTTGCTCACGGTAGCGCTCAACTTGACTATCGGACCTGTCTTTGCTTTACCCAGAACTGGTTCAGTGTCATACGAGATCGGCTTGGCACCTTATATAGCAGCGAATCATCAGGCAATCGCACTGTTTATTTTTACGCTGCTGTTTTTCTCGGCAGCGCTGATCTTGTCATTGCGGCCCAGCAAAATATTGTTGTGGGTAGGGAAAATACTCAATCCTTTGTTTTTGGTATTTCTGGCAATACTTATTATCATTGCTTTTTGTAATCCTATGGGCAACGGTGCTATCCCACCTGCTCAGGCTGGCTTTGCTTCTGCACCATTTTTTCGTGGTTTTACCGAAGGCTATAATACCATGGATGCACTGGCATCATTAGTATTTGGGGTTATCGTCATAGATACTCTGCATGGGCTTGGGCTCTCCCAGCCAAAAGAAATAGCCGCCGGTGCGTTGAAGGCGGGAATAATCACATTGATACTTATGAGTATCCTTTACAGCTGTCTTTCCTATATAGGTGTTTTCAGCGCCAACCAATTTCCCGTATCAGATAATGGCGGTATCGCACTGGCACAGATAGCCGATTATTATTTGGGAACAGCAGGGGACATATTGCTTGCTGTAATAGTTACTCTGGCTTGTTTAAAAACAGCTATCGGACTCATAACTGCCTGTTCTGACATATTTTGCACTATGTTCCCCGATTCGGTCTCCTATAGAAAATATGTGTTTATATTTACAATAATATCTTTTATTATCAGCAATATTGGTCTTACTGAAATAATTAATCTAGCCGTTCCTGTTTTAATGTTTTTATATCCTTTATGTATAACCTTAATATTGCTGTCACTTTTGTCTCCGCTTTTTGGACACAGGCAGTCCGTATATGTGTGTACAACAATATTTACTGTTTTTGCAGCATTTGGTGATGTCTTGAATAGTGCACCGGCAGTGGTGAAAAATATTGATGTAATCCAGTCTGTAATACACTTCTATTATTCTTTTCTACCATTCTTTGATATCGGTATGGGCTGGGCTGTTCCGGCAGCTGCCGGCTTTGTCCTTGGCTGCCTGTCCGTAATTTATAGTTTTATCAGGAAGTGAAGAGACATTTTCTAGTTTTGTATTTCAACAAGCTGCAGTCTCCGCAAATACACAACACCCTCATATAGTTTCTGTATATGAGGGTGTTTGTGTATTTATTGCAGCCTTTTAAATTCGTTTTACGGACCGGATGCATTATTTTGTTGTTTCATCGTTATCAATAAGGCTGGCAGGATCTATCTGCATCAATTTGATCAGATTCAACGCTTCATAATCATCATAGACATATTCAATAACGCAGCTGTCATTTTGCGACATATCAACTAAAATAGGATCTTTGAGCACATTACCGCGTGTATTGGTGAAAAGATATATAACAGGCGTCAGCACTTTACCAAAAGAAGATTCCTTCACTATAGCGGAACCTAAATTAGTTTTTAAAATTGTGCCGTTGGGATAAAGCGCTATATGATCAAAAAATTTTCGCAGTATATTTGTGTCGAACTGACCAGGAGAATGAGATGCCATAATATTATATGCAATATGTGACTTATAAGCCTTTTTATACGAACGTACGCTCGTAAGGGCGTCATAAACATCTGCTATAGCGACTATTTTTGCGAATAAGTGGATCTGATTGCCGTGCAGCTTGTAAGGATAACCTGTACCATTGACTTTTTCGTGATGCTGACCGGCAATATTAATTATGTTGGTATTAAAACAGGAAGCATCACGTAATTTTTGCACGGAGAATATAGGATGCTTTTTTATAAACTCGAATTCATCCTGCGTGAGAGCAGTTTGTTTATTAAGAATTTCTACCGGAATGGCTATTTTGCCTATATCATGCAGGATAGCGCCAAGGGTCAGATCTTCCATATCCCTATGAGGCAAAGCAAGTAATGAACCGATCAAAGCCGACAATATTGCTACATTGACAGAATGCACTAATGTATAGCCGTCATGTGAGCGGATGTCGTTTAATTGGACAAGAGTGCGCTTATTGGCAGAAACTTCTCTTATTATTGATAAGATGGAGCGCTGAAGTTTATCGACCAGAAGAACACCCTTTTTTTCTAATTGCTCCATAGTATTGGAAAGATTTTTTATAGCGGCAGCACGCGTTGCCTCGCATACAATATCCTGTGAAATAGTGAAATTTGAATAAGTGTTTGTTGACACCACAGCAATCTCTTTGATACCGGCCTGTTTCAGCTTGAATATATAAAATTCACTGAGTTTTGTGCCGCGGCGCAATAGAAAAAGACCATTATCATCGAAGACACTTTGACAAATTGTCATCCCTGGGCGCAATCTTTCCACAGGTAATATAATCATAACATATCGTCACCTTGCAATTTAGTTAGTATAAAAAATGTTTCATCCGTGAATTGCACTCACAAGAAATGGCCCGATAAGCTGCGCTCTGATGTTAGTACAGAAAATATCCGTATGTTATTTTAAAGGAAATCTTTTTATGCCGTATTGTCTGAGATATTTTACAGATTTGGGCGGATTTAGCACTTCAGCATAAGTAATGGCACGCAATATTGTTTTGCTGTCTATATCCATCTGCGCTGACGTTATTGAAGTGCTGTTATCCTGCATGGGGGGCAGTACTTGTCGAAGTGGTATACTAGTAGAATTTCTCTGAAGCATGGTCGAAGAAAACAGAGGGGGAACCTCAATTTCTTTGGCTGCTGCAGGTGCTGGGGAAGAATTCTGCCGTTCAGCAGGAGCAGGGGGCGCTGCAGTGTGAGGGTGCTTCATCATATGGTCAAGTGTAATTTTACCGGCAGAAGAATTCTTTTCTGATTGGGGATTCTTGATAGGAGGCAAGCGACGCTTCGAAGAAGTAGTTTTTTTCTTTTTGCCCATGCTGGAGACTACCCAAAAAACGATCGCAGCAATTATAATAAGTGTATTCATTTTATTTCACCGGCTGGGATATTTGGGCTTCATCATCTCCGGTTTTACCGATAGTCTCACGCATTTTTGTATCAGCATTGATATTATTCATGTTGTAATAATCCATAACACCCATTTTCCCTTCACGCAAAGCCGAAGCCAGTGCATGCGGAACTTCAGATTCCGATTCTACCACACGTGCCTGCATTTCCTGAGTATAGGCTTTCATTTCCTGTTCTTTTGCCACAGCCATTGCACGCCGTTCCTCAGCTTTGGCCTGTGCTATGCGTTTATCGGCTTCCGCCTGATCCGTCTGTAATTGTGCGCCGATATTTCTGCCGACATCGACATCTGCGATGTCGATAGATAATATTTCAAATGCGGTACCGGCATCAAGTCCTTTACCCAGAACTGTTTTAGAAATATCATCGGGATTTGCAAGAACATCAGCATGAGTTTCAGAAGAACCGACAGTAGTAACAATACCTTCACCGACACGGGCAATTATAGTGGGTTCTCCCGCACCGCCCACGAGGCGGTCAATATTGGCACGAACAGTTACACGAGCTTTGATTTTTAATTCTATGCCATTTCGCGCTACAGCAGAAACTATAGGAGTTTCTATAACTTTTGGATTAACACTCATTTGCACGGCTTCCAAGACATCACGGCCGGCAAGGTCTATGGCGGCAGAACGTTCAAAAGGAAGAGGAATTTGTGCACGGTGGGCGGCAATCAACGCATCAATCACTTTATCAACATTACCGCCCGCAAGATAATGTGCTTCCAATTGATTCGAATTAACTGTAAGTCCTGCTTTGTTGGCTTTTATTAGAGGAAGAATAATTCTTTGCGGTATTACGCGGCGCATTCTCATGCCTACCAGCGTGAATATTCCCACAGGAACATTGGCGGCAAGAGCTGAAATCCACAAGCCGAGCGGTACAAAGTAAAGAAACATCATAATGATTATGACCGCGAGAACGAGGATAAAGCCTGAAATTAACACTGGTTCCATTTTTATAACCTCCGAGATAAGTGGATTTTAAACTTGCCTGACAATTATACGATTGCCCTCTGTCTTTATTATGCGGACCCTTTCTCCTCTGCTTATATACGACCCTTCCGATACTGCATCAATTGGTGAACCATCAATCAGAATGGTCCCGGCAGGACGAAGCTCGGTCAAAACGACACCTTCTTTGTTCAGAAGAAAAGATCTGTCTGTACTTGATATATAGCCTTTAGCTGAACTGGAAGAATCCTTTAGAATCATTTTTTGCCAAAAAATGCTTGAAGGCAGTTTTTTCACAATAAGGATAAACAAAAAAACGGCAATGATCAGCGAACCTGCCAGCATATAAACGGCACCGATATCTCCGCCCAATCCTAAAATTATGCTGTAGAGCATCATCACTATACCAAGTGCTGCGAATATTCCGGTAGCAGGAGTGAACACTTCTATTATTATAAACAATATGCCGCCGAGAAAAAGGGCAATATGATATATATTCACAAGTCCACTTATATAACCGCTTCCCCAGAATACAGCAGCCGCCGTTATACCAAGCAATGCGCCAAATCCCGTTCCGCCTGTTTTTATTTCTATCAGCACGGACAAAATTATTATTGTGATCAAAAGTATTCTTAAGGCGGGTAAATCTACTATAATATCCATTTTAACCTCCCTTAGGAACTGATGACGGATCAGTTTTTTATCAAAAGCATCGGAAGCAGTTATCTACACAGGAAAAGATAATAAAAGACTTATATTTATAATTATTATTAATTCAATATAAAATAAAGAAATTCCTTTTAATTATTTCGATATTTTTAAGTAACATAGAAAACAAATAGAAAAGATAAATGGAAGCTTTTGAAATGAAAGATAAATATTAAATGCAGTCCGCTTAAATATTGGTATAATGTCATAGTTAATTTTCCATAACATGGGCTGTAAGAAATATAATTATTTCACTGTCAGTTTTATTTTTTTTTATACTGCGGAAAAAATTCCCCAGAATAGGAAGATCACCAAGAAAAGGAATTTTGCTCATGCTTTTTGATTCTTCACTGCCGATAAGTCCGCCTATAACCATTGTTTCTCCATCTTTGAGACGAACGACAGTATCTGCTGATCTTGTTTGAAATCTGTAGGCTTTCAGATCCTCTACGTATAGAGGACTGCTTACCTCTGTGTGGACATCAGCCGTTATATCACCATTATCGTTTATTAAAGGCGTATATTGAAGAATTATGCCGGTATCATGATATTCATAAGCCGTTGTTGTCGTGGAGTCAGTGACACTTGTCTTGGGAACGGGAACACTGCCGCCTATACGAATGATGGCTTTGTGATTATTAAGTGTCATAATATTGGGTTTGGCTAAAACATTGGCTTTGCCGTTTGTTATAAGGGCATTTAATGTTGCTCCGTAATAGAATTCGAATGGTATTCCCTCGGGCCCCTTACCAAATTGGATTATACCTGGAATATTATCAAAACCGGCTGCTTTTCGGTTTATTTTAGTAACTGGTATGTTTTCGCTGACAGCTGCGTAGCTGCCGTCGTCATTTTTTACAGTGCTTTTTATCGTTTCGTAGGATTTTTCATAATCAGGGTACTGGGGCAGCTGTGACCAATTCCACTCAATGCCCAACTTTTCAGAAGCGTCTTTCTGAATGGCTATAACTTTTGCCTCCAGCATCACTTGTTTGCTGGGAATATCAAAATTTTGGATAAAATTTGATATTTTTTCTGCTTCATTGCTGGTGCCGTAAAAAAGCAGTGTATTATTTTCTTGATCGGTAAGAATATTCTTTTCTCCCTGATCTGTTTCGGCAGCGTTCTCTTTTTTGTTATTTGCAGATGGCGGCTGTGTGTTGAAAGAAAGACGTATGGCGTTGGCCAACGTATTAAGATCGCAGTACTGCACTTTGAAAATATGCAATTGCCCGTAATTACTGCGTATATTTTTAGGACTGCCGATGAAAAGAATATTTTTGTCTTCTGCAAAAGCTAATCCTTTTATTTTACCAATCATTTTTATTGCGTCTATAGGCAGTACATCATTAATATTGACTGAAACGGAACCTGATACATTATCATCCATAATAAGGTTTATATTATCTGATGAGGCAAGAACAGTTAAAATATAGCGTACATCCGCATCGGCTAAGTGCAATGATATGGCTGATGCGCGGGAGGGAAAATTGCATATGATGAATACAATAATAAATATAAATAGTCTGTGGATCATAATCTTCACCCGCATAATTATATTAAAACCCTTTTAAGCGACAAATAAATATTTCACCGTTGATATTTTTTATATGTATGCTGTTTCTGTCAATAGATACTACTTCATAGTTTGAAAAATGGCTGCCTGCGGTCACTGTAGAGTATTTATTATCCAGGATAATGATTGCTGAATATTTATCTTGATCAAGAAAAGTACCTGCCAGTAATGGCAGCGGAGGAGGGGAGGCGACAGCAGGCGAAGAAGAAATTGTAATTTCTTCTTTAGGGACAATAGCTGAGTCAAGCTCCTTTGAAGCTTTGGAAATGGTGTGCTTTTCAGAGTGGACGGCAGAAAAAGGATCACGAAGCGGCTCTGTGCGATGAAGAGGATAATTATAAAGTGGAAGCTTTTCAGCGGCATTTGCGTCATAGCTTGATTGAAATGGCTGTGTTGGTAATTCCCGCGTGTCCATTTCAAGGAAAAGATAGACAGCAAAAATTGCTGCCGGAAATGAAAAAAGTATTATTTTTCGTTTTTTATACAGAGGCAGATGAGTTTTAAAGAGCATTTTCATAATAACTTCCTCTAAAAAATGAATATAAACATTTTCAGTATATGATCTTTTTATTTAACTGTCAAACTTTTGTGATTTTTCTCACACGTAAAAGAATAATTGCAAAAATATCGATAATCATAAAAAAATTTGTAAAGTAAGCTTTGCTATTTATAAAATTACGATCTTGTTATTAAAAAATATTTAAAAATATTATTTTTTAAAGGTTTTTGATTATTGTCAGAGAATATAGTATATAAAGATCCACGAATCATAAGAAAGGTGTTGAAGCTATATGGCAACATTTACTATTAGAGGAAAAAATATTGAAATCACTCCAGCTTTGCGCGATTACGTGGAAAAAAAGGTCGGCAAGGTAACGAAATATTTTGACACCGTTGGAGAAATAACAGTCTTGCTCACGGTAATAAAAGGCAGGCATATTGTCGAAGTCACTGTTCCTGTGCAGGGCATATTACTGCGGGGCGAAGAATCGACAATGGATATGTATACGTCTATAGATCTTGTTATAGAAAAATTGGAACGTCAGATACGCAAACATAAAACAAAATTAGAACGCCGTTTTAGAAATGGCAGCTTTAAAATTGAAGCAGTACCGCCGATATCGGCAGATGAATCAGCCGGCAGCGAAGATGAGTATCCTGTCGTCAAAACAAAACGCTTCGCAGTAAAACCGATGGATGTACAGGAAGCTATCATGCAGATGAATTTGATAAATCATGAATTTTTTGTATTTCGGGATGCAAAAACAGAAGAAGTAAATGTAGTATATCGGCGTAAAGATGGCAACTATGGTTTGATAGAGCCAAGCCGCTGATATTGTGATAGACTGGCATAAAAAAGGCAGATATTTATCTGCCTTTTTGTAATGTAAAAATAAACAGAATGTGTTTTTTGTTGCGGCTAAATAAGATCGTTGCATATAACAGTTTTACAAAAAGATTGCTTGACAAATATAAAAAATGTTGGTATATTGCTATACAAGATGAAATGCAGTGAGCAGGAAAAGTACACTGGATGGTATTTTGCAGAGAGTCATGGGGTGGTGAAACATGATAAATATGCCGGTGGAAATACACTTGTGAGCAGCAGGCTGAAATTGCAGTAGGCTGTGCCGGATTGCCCCCGTTATCTTGGGCTAGGATATGTTAGTATCTGAAATAAGCGGCTTGCATAAGCAAGTAGGGTGGTACCACGGGTAATTGCTCGTCCCTTTTTGGGGACGGGTTTTTTTGTTTGCATTCATCGCATATTTTATATTTTGATGATTTTGGAGGAATTAAGATGATTATTGTAATGAGTCCTGACGCTTCGCGGGAAGATTTGAACAAAGTTGAGGAAAAAATAGAGGCAGAGGGATTATCTTATCATTTATCTGAAGGTGCTGTAAGGACGATTGTGGGTGTGATAGGCGACAAGAAAATTATTTCTGGTTTGCAGATGAATGCTTTTCAAGGGGTGGAAAAAACGATTCGTATTACAGAAAAATATAAATTAGTAAGCCGTGAATTTCGGCAGGAAGATACTATAGTCGATGTCAATGGAGTAAAGATAGGTGGTCCTCATTTGGCAGTGATGGCTGGTCCCTGTGCAGTGGAAAGCAGAGAACAGCTTATGGAAGCCGCAGAATGTGTAAAAAAAGGAGGAGCGGCCTTCCTGCGCGGCGGAGCATTTAAACCGCGCACCTCTCCGTATGATTTTCAAGGGCTTGCAGAGGAAGGCCTGGCTATGCTAAAAGAAGCCGGTGAAAAATTTGATTTACGTGTAGTTACTGAGGTGGTAAATCAAAATGATATAGATATGATCAGTAATTACGCGGACGTATTGCAGATTGGTGCGCGAAATATGCAGAATTTCCAATTGCTCAAGGAAGTGGGAAAAACACACAAACCTGTGCTTTTGAAAAGAGGATTGTCAGCGACTATAAGCGAGTGGCTCAATGCTGCTGAATATATAGCTAATGAAGGAAATTATAATATTATATTGTGCGAGCGCGGTATAAGGACATATGAAACTTTTACCAGAAATACTTTGGATCTGAGTGCTGTAGCTGCCGTTAAAGAGCTGTCGCATCTGCCCGTTATTGCTGATCCCAGTCATGGAACAGGCAGATGGCAGATGGTGCGGCCTATGGCAAGGGCGGCAATAGCAGCAGGAGCAGACGGACTTATAATAGAAGTTCATCCGCATCCGGAATGTGCTTTAAGTGACGGAGATCAATCCTTGACACCGCAGAATTTTGAATCGACTATGACTGAAGTCAAGGCAATAGCAGCCATGATGGGAAAAAGATGACATGGCAAAAATGAAACTGGCGATTTTGGGTGTGGGACTTATCGGCGGGTCCTTTGGAATGGCAATAAAAGATAAGCTTAAAGATGATATTTATATAACGGGGACTACCCGTACCGAAGTATCCTGCCTGACTGCCGAAAAAATAGGGGCAGTGGATAAATGCTTTCTCAGCAATGCGGAGGCTGTTAAGGATGCTGATATAATCTATCTGAGCACACCTGTGTTGCAGATGGTTCCTATTGTCAAACAAATAAGACCTTATCTGAAAAACGGGGCTGTAATAACGGATGCGGGCAGCACCAAGCAATATTTGGCAAATGCTTTGCGCAAGATACTGCCGGATTCTGTTCATTACGTGTCGGCACACCCGATGGCCGGAAGAGAAAAGAGCGGTGTGTCCGCAGCATCAAAAGATTTATTTAAAAATAAATGCTACGTGATAATTAAAGACCCGGCTATGCCGGTTTCTGAAGATGCCGTGGAAAAAATCTGCGCTCTTATCAAGATGACAGGCGCAAATATAACTGAACTTGATCTGGCCAGCCATGATCGCTGCGCTTCTTTGATAAGCCATGTGCCTCATATCACCGCAGCTGCATTAGTGAGTCTCTTGAACCGTAATTATAACGATCTTGACGAGTGCATAAAGCTCGCGGGGGGCGGTTTCAAAGACACGACCAGGATTGCCTCATCCAATGCGGATATGTGGGCGGATATATGCTTGTCTAATTCTGCAGCCATCGTGAACAACTTACAGATTCTGCAGGAAATATTATCAGAAGTGACAGGAGCGATAGAAAGTAAAGACAGAGAAAAGCTGTATGATTATTTTACTGTAGCTAAGGAAATGCGGGATAAGATACTGAATGAAACAAAAAGTATATATGAGATAGAGTGATTTTTTAGCAGTGGATGAAGTATTATCAGCAGATATATTATTTAGTAGATTTTCCTTAAAAGAAGAGCCAGCAGAAGATTCAGCTGAGTTTCTTCTTTTTTATTTTGTGAAATGCAGTCTGGTATGCTGAGGGACTGAGGATAAAGACACGATAAAAGGTGAAAATAAACTGGACTGGAATGACAAGTATTTTGAAATCCGCTATAATGGATAATAAATTAATAAAAATGATTCGGATATGAGGAGCAATAAAATGGATTGGATGCAAATTTCTGTTCGTACTTCGCACGAAGCAATGGATCTTATCGCTTCTGTTTTTGACGATATTGGTGCAAATGGGGTAGCTATGGAAGACCCTGCTATCATAAATGATTATATAAATTCTAAGCTTTGGGATTATACGGATATTCCGCTGCAGCAAAATGTCGAAATCGTTATAGTGGATGCTTGGCTGCCAAAAGATGAGCTGCTTGATGGAAGAATTAAAGCTTTGAATGTTCGGTTGGAAAAATTGTCTAAAACAGTGAATACTGCTCCCTGCGAAATGACATACTCAGATATAAAGGAAGAGGACTGGGCAAATAATTGGAAAAAATATTTTCATCCTGTAAAAATTGGTGAAAAAGTGGTTGTGAAACCATCCTGGGAAAAGTATGAGAAAACGGAAAATGAATTGGTAATAGAATTGGATCCAGGATGTGCTTTTGGCACGGGGACTCATCCTACGACCTCTATGTGTGTAAAATTTATGGAAAAATATCTGCAGAAAGATATGAAAGTGTTTGATGTAGGAACAGGTTCCGGTATTTTAGCTGTATGTGCTGCAAAACTCGGTGTCGAAGATATACAGGCGGCAGATTATGATAATGTGGCAGTAAAAGTTGCAAGTGAAAATATAAGAAAAAATAATGTATCAGATAAAATCAACTGTTTTCAAAGCGATCTGCTGCAAAACTTTCAAGGTAAAGCTGATTTTATATCGGCTAATATTATAGCCGATATAATAATTCGGTTATTTGACGAAATTTCAGGCAAGCTTGATAAAAAAGGGATACTTTTAGCCAGCGGAATAATAGAAGAGCGTTTACCCGATATAAAAACAGCGGCAAAAAAACATAATATGCATATTGTTGATATAAAGGAAAAAGGCGGTTGGGCAGCATTGATAATAAAGTACAGGGAAAATAACTGATGCGCCGATTATTTATAGAAGCTGAATTGGCAGAACGCATTGTGATCGAAGGTGAAGATGCGCTGCATCTGCTTTATGCTATGCGTGCCAAACCAGGACAAAAAATAGTAATATCCGATAAGAATGGCAAAACGGCAAATACACAGATTGAGTCATGCGAACCGCAGAGAGTAATTTTAAATGTTCTGGGACTGATGGAAAATATACAGGAATCGCCGATAAAGACAATTCTGCTGCAGTGTCTGCCGAAGGCTGACAAGATGGATTATATCGTCCAGAAAGCAGTTGAATTGGGCGTCAGCAAAATAATTCCTGTAGCCAGTCAAAATTGCGTTGTAAAATATGACATTGACAAGCGTCAAAAAAGGCAGAAAAAGTGGCAGAAAATTGCGGATGAAGCTGCTAAACAATGCGCCAGAGATGTGCGACCGGAAATATGTTCGGTGATAAATTTTGCAGAGGCTGTTGAAACGGCTGAAAAGAATATCACCTGCATTTGTTATGAAAATGAGGATACTTTACCATTTAAACAATACTTACAACAGCAAAACGGCAGTAAGTATGCCGTTATCATAGGACCTGAAGGCGGTTTTTCTGCTGAAGAAGTGCAAAAATGCAGAAGGGCAGGAATAACAAGCGTATCACTGGGGAAAAGAATATTGCGTGCGGAAACAGCAGCAATAGCCGCGTTAACGATATTGCAGTATGAAAAAGGTGATCTCGGCACTTGAATATGAAATTGCATATTTAACTATAGTGACGATAGTTGTACGAAGAAAGGATTTATATGTCGAAAGTTGCATTTACTACACTTGGCTGCAAGGTCAATCAGTTTGAAACAGAAACAATGATGGGACTTTTTCGGAAGAAAGACTATGAAATAGTTGATTTTACGGAAATGGCCGATTTTTATATAATAAATACATGCTCGGTAACGCACTTGGGAGAGCGAAAATCACGTCAGCTGATAAGACGGGCTATACACCTCAATGAAAAAGCTGTTGTCGCCGTTACAGGTTGCTATGCGCAGCTGGAACCGGAGCAAATAGAAAACATTGAAGGCGTAAAGGCGATAATAGGCACTAATGAAAGAAAAAATATTGTGGAAATAGTGGAACGCGCTGCTCAGAAGCATGAGTTCGTGACAAGCGTAAAAAATGTTATGCAGGACCATGATTTTGAAGATATACCAATGTTTGGCATGCAATCCAGGACAAGAGCTTTTTTAAAAATTCAAGATGGATGCACAAATTTTTGTTCCTATTGTATTATTCCTTATGCAAGAGGGCCGCTGCGTTCACGGCCGATAGAAAGTATAAAGAAAGAGACCCAAAAACTTATAAACAATGGTTTCCACGAAATTGTTCTTGGCGGCATACATCTTGGCTCCTATGGACGGGATATGAAAGATGGGAGTTCCCTGTCAGATGCAGTTAGAGCAGTACTTTCTATCGATGGAGTAAAACGAGTGAGATTAGGATCAATAGAATCAATAGAAGTTTCAGAACCGCTGCTGGAACTGCTGGCGGGCAATGATAATTTTGCCCATCATCTGCATCTGCCGCTTCAGGCAGGCAATGATGTTATCTTGAAGAGAATGAACAGACACTATACGGTAAAAGATTATGCGGAACTGCTGAATAAAATTGTAAATAAAGTGCCGGATATTGCCGTCTCTACAGATGTGATAGCAGGGTTCCCCGGTGAGACGGATGAACAATTTATCAACAGTATAGAATATATTAAAACACTGCCCATATGCCGCATACATGCGTTCCCCTATTCGAAACGCAGAGGAACACCTGCCGCAGATATGCCGCAGCAAGTGGACGATGCTGTGAAAAGGCAGCGGGTGCACATCCTGCAGGCACTAAGTGATGAAAAATCACGACAATACTGCAGCCGCTTTCTGGGAAAAACGCTGTCAGTATTGTTTGAAAAGACTATGGAGGATGGAACGGCCGACGGACACACAAGCAATTATATCAAAGTATATACACGAGAAAAAATAGACAGAGGAAATATACAATCTATGAAAATGACAAAATTATATAAAGACGGGCTGTGGGCTGAGAATTTATTTTGAGATTTAAGAAGGTATTGCAAAATAAAAAACGAATTATTATAAAATAGGATTTTTCCTCGAACGGGGGTGCAGCTATGTCAGATTGCATTTTTTGTAAAATTGTTTCCAGAGATATACCAGCTGATATCATTTATGAAGATGATATGGTCGTTTCTTTTAAAGATCTGGAGCCTCAGGCACCTGTGCATATATTGATCGTACCGAAAAAGCACATCAAAAATCTTAATACTGCCATACCGGAAGATAAAGATATCGTATCACATATAATGGTTGATGTTGTTCCAGAGCTGGCAAAGAAGCTTAAGATCGCGGATGACGGATTTCGTCTTGTAGTGAATACAGGAGTCAAGGGCGGTCAAACTGTAGATCATCTTCATTTTCATCTTATCGGCGGTAGATCCATGCAATGGCCACCGGGTTAATTATTATTGACAATTGTACTGTTTGTCAGTTATAATTACTTGGTGTAGCGAACAATACACTCCCATTGCGTGTGGAGGGGAGGGAAGATATAAATGTCAGAAGTTAAAGTTGGAAAAAACGAAACAATTGACAGTGCGCTTCGTCGTTTTAAACGCACTTGCCAAAAAGCAGGTACCCTCGCTGAAGTCAGAAAACGTGAGCATTATGAAAAACCTAGCGTAAAACGTAAGAAAAAATCTGAAGCTGCTCGTAAACGTAGATTCAGAGCTTAAAGAACGCGGAGGTTAAAGAAATGTCAATCAAGGATAGGCTTATGGCTGATATGAAGGAAGCCATGAAGGCTAGACAGGCAGATCGTCTTACTGTTATCCGTTCAATGCGTTCAGCAGTGCGTCAGGCTGAGATTGACGGCAAGACTGATCTTGACGACAATGGGGTGATCAGCATTATAAGCAAAGAACTTAAAATGCGTCATGATTCACTCACTGAATTTCAAAAAGGCGGCAGAGCTGATTTGGTTGAAAAAACTGAAGCAGAAATTGCTGTTATAATGCCTTATTTGCCAAAACAGTTATCAGAAGACGAGTTGCGTGCTTTAGTAAAAGATGCTGTGGAAAAGACCGGGGCATCAACGGCTAAGGATATGGGCAAAGTCATGAAACTTATAATGCCGGAAGTAAAGGGCAAAGCTGATGGAAAATTGGTAAATGATGTCGTCAGAGAATTGTTGAACTAAATAAGAATGAAAACATGTTTTCCGATTGGGAAGCAAGAAGCCTCTGTTATTTTAACAGGGGCTTTTATTATGTTTCAAAACATATGAAATAATAGATATGATATTTTTATATCAAAAAAAAATATTTAAAATGATTTATTTATTGCAAAAAATATAATCATGTGGTATTATTTATTCAGAAAATAAAATATATTCAGGACGAAAGGAAGGTAGGTATTCCAATGAAAAAAGATCCTCCTGATCAAGTATGGATAGGTGTAGATATTGGCACTACGGGAGTGCGTGCTATAGCATATATGGCTGATTCTACAAATATAGGTTCGTCGGAGGCATTTTATCCGCTGCTGACACCACGGCCTGATTGGGCTGAGGAAAGTCCGCTGCAAATTTATGAGGCTGTTCAAGAAGTGATAAAAAATACCGCCGATCAGCTTCGGTATAAAAATATAAAAGCATCGGGAATAGCTCTGAGTACAGTTATGCATAGTTTTGCAGGTCTGGATGAGGCTAAAAAACCGTTGATGAATATGCAGACATGGGCAGACAGCCGCAGCCTGAATATAGTACGTGAATTGAAAAAAGATACTGAGCTGTCAAGGGACTTTTATAACAGAACATGTTGCCCCATTCATGCTTGTTATCCTTTAGCAAAAATCTTATGGCTGCGTAAGTATGCTGAAGATATATTCAAAAAAACTAAATATATAGGCTCATTAAAAGATTACATATTTTATAATCTGACGGGTGAATGGGTTATTGATCATTCTACCGCCAGTACCAGCGGAATGTACAATGCAAAAAAAATGGATTGGGATGATGAAATTTTAAGGTATGCAGGTGTAAAAAAAACTGCACTGCCGGCCATAGTTTCTACCACTTATCATTCATTTTTAAGCAGGCGGGCAGCCGAATTTCTTCATCTGCAAAGTGGAATGCCGGTAGTCATCGGCGCAACGGACGGCGTGCTTGTCAATGTGGGGATAGGTGCAGTAAATCCGGGGCAATTGAGCGCTACTATAGGTACAAGCGGTGCATTGCGTATGTTGACGACCAAACCGATGGTCGATAAGCATATGAGAACTTGGTGCTATAACCTGACAGATGAAATGTGGGTAGCCGGAGGAGCGATAAATAACGGCGGTATGATATTGCGATGGCTGCGTGACAAGGTTTGCCATTACAGCAAAAATCAAATGGAAAACATAGATGTAGATCCGTACGATCTGATGACGTTGAAAGCGGGACATGTAGCACCGGGCTCTGAAGGACTGATATTAATGCCGTTTTTCACAGGTGAACGGGCACCTTATTGGAATTCGGAACTGCGTGGTATATTTTTTGGATTGTCTTTAAATCATGGACGCTCGCATATGATTCGGGCCGCAATGGAAGGAATCTGCTATTGCCTGAATAGTGTATTTATGGCCTTGCAGGATTTTGGCAATATCAAAGATATAAGAGTAAGCGGCAGCTTTACTAAATCTCCGCTATGGCTGCAAATACTTGCGGATGTTCTCGATCAAAAGCTGATATTACCGGGCAATAGTGAAGGTGCCGCCTTTGGTGCAGCTGTTCTTGGATTTATTTCTGACGGTACTTTAAAGAATATAAATGAAACGGCAGCACTGGTTAATTCAAAAAAAATTTTTGCACCAATTGCCGAAAATACGGAAGTGTACAAGCGATTATATGACATATTCAGCAGATTATATTTCAATTTGCAGGATGAATTTGCAGATATTGTTTCTTACCAGACTAAACTGCATTAAAAATTTTGGTTAAAAGGATATTTTTTGCGCATCATGAAATATAATTAAAGAGTATAATATTTATTACAAAAAGGGACAGGTGATGACAATGCCGGAAATGGATATAGGCATAATCGGAATGGCTGTCATGGGAAGCAATCTTGCTCTCAACATGGCGGATCATGGTTTTAAGGTAGCTGCGTATAATCGTACAGCCAATCTTACAAGAGAAGTAATTAAGAATACACCGCACAAAAATTTAGAAGGATTCTATAGTATGCAGGAATTCTTGCATTCGCTGAAAAGTCCGCGCAGAGTGATGCTTATGATCAAAGCGGGCAAACCAGTTGATTCAGTAATTGAAGAATTGATCCCGCAGCTTGATAAGGGCGATATAGTAATTGACGGAGGCAATTCCTTTTTTGAAGATACTATACGGCGCTATTCGTATCTAAAGGAAAAGGGGATAAACTATTTTGGTGTTGGAATCTCCGGCGGCGAAAAAGGTGCAAGATTCGGACCATCCATAATGCCGGGGGGGAATAAAGATCTATATAAACATGTGCAGCCTGTTTTTGAGGCTATTTCAGCGCATGTGGGTGAAGAACCCTGCTGCACCTATATCGGTGATAATGGTGCCGGCCATTACGTAAAAATGGTTCATAATGGTATAGAATATGCCGACATGCAGCTTATCGCAGAGACCTATCTGCTGCTCCGTCATGTAGGTGGTTTTGATAATAAAAAATTATCGGAAATATTTCATGAGTGGAATAAAGGTGAGCTGCACAGCTATCTTATCGGTATAACGGCAGATATTTTTGCTGAAAATGACGAAAACAATCAAGATGGACAACTTGTAGACAAAATATTGGACAGTGCAGGACAAAAAGGAACAGGGCGCTGGACCAGTATTCAGGCTTTAAAGCAGGGCGTTGATATTTCCATGATCACTGCGGCGTGCAATACACGTGTCTTATCCAATTTACGGGAAGAACGGAAAAAAGCTTCTGCTGAAATAAAAGCACCCGTATATGACAAAAAAATGAGTGATTCTTTTATAGAGGAAGTACGTAAAAGTCTGTATGCGGCTAAGATAATTGCTTATGCTCAAGGATTTTCTCTATATAATTCGGCTAGTAAGGAATACGGATGGGATCTTGATTTTGGGAAAATAGCTTCTATTTTCCGTGCCGGATGTATAATACAGGCTGAGTTTCTGAATAAGATAACGGAAGCTTATGGGAAAAATAAGAATCTGCCGAATTTAATGTTTGACAAATTTTTTCTTGAAAATATAAATGAAAATCAGTCAAGTTTACGTAATATAATTTGTCTTGCCATAAATAAAGGAATTCCTGTACCGGCTTTGTCAAATGCGCTGCAATATTTAGATGCTCATCGCAGTCCGCAGATCGGTGCTAATCTGATTCAGGCGCAAAGAGACTATTTCGGCGCGCACACATATGAAAGAACTGATAAGGAAGGCGTATTTCATCATGAGTGGCAGGAGCACTATAAATAAACTGTGAAAGCTTTGCAGTTATATTGCAAGGATAATTTCTCTGCGGATTAGTAAGGTAAGTCTGCAGAGAAATTAACTGCAATACAAAATCGTATTTATAATTAATTTTATATTTGGAAATTTGTGTATTTACTTTAAATATATAAATTTTGTTCAGAGTTACTATGTTCTATATAATACCAGTTATTTGCTAATGATATTTACATTTTTAAAGGAGTGAAATTTATGCCATTAATTATTTTAGCAATTGGAATAGCCATTTTGTTTTTTTTAATCGTTAAAGTTAAACTCAATAGTTTTTTGTCGTTAGTATTGGTAGCAGGCATTGTGGGATATGCAGAAGGACTGCCGATTACTCAGATCATCCCCACGATCGAAAAGGGGCTGGGGGGGACTCTGGGGGGGCTGGCAATAGTCGTATCCTTTGGCGCAATGCTCGGTAAGCTTATGGCAGAAAGCGGCGGAGCGCAGAGAATCGCTACCACGCTTATCAATGTATTCGGTCGGAAGAACGTAAAATGGGCCGTATGTATTACAGGATTTATTGTAGGGATAGCATTATTTTATGAAATTGGCTTTGTACTGTTAATACCACTGGTATTCACTATTGCCGCCTCAGCCAAGATCCCTCTTTTGGAAGTAGGGATACCGATGGCAGCGGCTCTTTCCGTAACACATGGTTTTTTGCCGCCGCATCCCGGACCTACGGCTATTGCCGTTATTTACAATGCTGATATCGGGCTTACTCTTGTGTACGGTGCGATAATAGCTATTCCTACTGCAATCGTAAGCGGGCCGCTGTTTTATAATTGTGTAAAAGGTTTGAATCCGGAAATACCAGAGGGATTATATAATCCAAAAGTATTTAAGGATGACGAAATGCCGAGTTTTCTAACCAGTATTTTAACGGCACTCATTCCCGTTGTTTTGATGGCTGCCGCTGCGATAGCTAAATTGACACTTGCTAAGGATTCATTACTGTTCAATGTTCTGACATTTTTAGGAACACCTGATATGGCACTTGCAATTTCTGTGAGTATTGCTATATATACTTTTGGACTCAGCCGCGGAAAATCAATGACTGAAATAATGAAGACAGTGGAAAGCGCTGTTCTGGCCATCGCTATGATACTTTTGATTGTCGGCGGCGGGGGAGCGCTGAAACAGATACTCATAGACAGCGGTGTCGGCAAATACATAGGAGAATTATTGTCGGGTTCGAATATGTCTCCGCTGCTTCTGGCATGGCTTATTGCAGCTGTCATCCGTATCGCCTGCGGTTCTGCTACGGTAGCAGCACTCACTGCCGGTGGAATTGCGGCACCTCTTGTGGCTCTGACGGGAGTAAGTCCTGAACTTATGGTTCTTGCTACAGGTGCGGGTAGTTTGATAATAAGTCCGCCAAATGATCCCGGATTTTGGCTTTTTAAAGAGTTCTTTGGCCTTACTGTTAAGGAAACTGTAAAGACATGGTGTGCACTGGAAACCATAATTTCAGTTATGGGACTTATCGGTGTACTGGTGATTTCAATGTTTGTGTAACCTTAAGGTTATAAAAGGAGAGACAATACCATGGGATATTTAATGGGTATTGATGTGGGTTCAACAAATTATAAAGTAATTGCCTGTGACTATGACGGCAACTTTTTATCCGTATCTACTCGCCCGGGGAATACGGTTTATAAAGAAAACGGGTGGGCCGAATTGGATCCTCAAAAGATGTGGGAAAATATCGCTGCCTGTATAAAGGATGTAAGTGATGCATTGTCAGAAGATAAATGTGTAGGTATAGGTGTAGCTGCAAACGGAGAAGATGTGCTGTTGGATGAAGCAGGTTATCCGGTTCATCCGACGATACGTTGGTTTGATACGCGTACAGATAAAATAGCTGAAGAATGGGGCCGATTTGGTGTAGATAAAGTTTATGATATAACCGGTATCAATCCTAATCCTGTGGCCGGAATCACGAAGCTGCAGTGGATTATGAAGAATCGGCCGGAAGTTATGAAAAAAGCAAAATACTATATACAAATACAGGGCTTTATCAGTTATAAATTAACAGGGACAGCTAAAACAAGCTGGACAAATGCCTGCCGTACGATGGCTTTTGATCTGCGAAAACGGCAATGGTCTGAAGAAATAATCGAAGCATCAGGTCTGCCCAGAGAAATTTTTGTTGATCCTATCCGTCCTGGAGAATTGGTAGGGTGTACTACAAAAAAAATAAAAGATATTACCGGATTACCGGAAGGCACGCCTGTTTATGCCGGAGGAATAGATTATGCGTGCGGGACTTTCGCTACAGGAATAATCAAATCAGGTCAAATGCTAGATTCTACCGGAACAAGTGAACAAATAGTGGCGATTGTTGATGAACCTAAAAATGATCCTGAATTTATTGGTAAAAACTTTACTTCAGTATCATATGTTGTAGACGATAAATATTATATTATGGGTATGATTGTTTCTTCAGGCGGAATTTTTGAATGGTTTAAAAAAGAATTTAAGTGTGCTTCTTTTGAAGAACTCATTGAGGAAGCTGAAAAACAACCGATCGGTTCTAATGGATGCATGCTGATGCCGTATTTTTCAGGCAGGTATTCATTAGGCAGTGATCCATGTGCCAGAGGAGCGTTTCTAGGAGTAACAAGAGCGTCTAAAAGAGGAGATTTTGTCAGAGCCATATTAGAAGGGCTGTGCTTTGAAATGCATAGTATCATTATAGAAATTGAGAAAATGTCAGGTAAAAATATTGATTCTATTTATGCTATAGGAGGAGCAACAAAAAGTGATTTTTGGCTGCAGATGAAAGCCGATGTTACGGGTATTCCGGTGAAAAGCAAACAGGTCCCTGAAGCTGCAGCACTGGGAGCGGCTATGTTGGCAGGTCTTGGAGCGGGGATTTACAAAAATTCTGAAGATGCGGTCTCTAAAGTTGCGTTCCCAGAAAAAATATATAGTCCTGATGCAGAAAAACATATAAGGTATATGCAGCTTTATGAATCATTAAATTCTAAGATGTATCCTGCGCTTATAGAATTCAATAAAAAAGTTACTGAAATACAGACCAAGTTTTTATCCTTGAGGAGGAATTTATAGTGAAATATGAAGTTGTGATCACTAATATAGGTGAATTTGTACTGCAATTTATGCAGACACGTGACAGTATGATCCTTTTTGATAAGGATGTTCCCTATGAATACATGAATATGGTAGTAGCACATAGCAAGGGTGAAATAGATGGAGAAATAGCAGCAGGTGATAAACTGCATATAGCAGGTATGGAGTATGCGGTTACAGCCGTTGGTGATGAGGCCATGCGTACTTTGAAAGAAAAAGGACATTGTACTTTGGTTTTCAAGGGTATGGATAAGGTTGAGCAACCAGGACATATAATGCTGAAGGGGAACGGCCTTCCGCGTGTAATGATCGGAGATACAATAAGATTTGAATAAAAATATTTGGAGGTTTTATTAATGCAAATTTTAGTAATAGGTGATCCATTATTATCTTCACAGAAATTAGCAAAAGCTGTTTATGATGTTTTGGGAAAAAATATAAAGGTTCATTGTGTAGATTGGAAGCCGGCCAGTAATGAAGAATTTTGGTATTTGCGCAGCATTGTAGAAAAGCAAGGTCCGTCTGTAGGAAAACCGCCCCGGGAGATATTTGACTTTGTGTCTGAGGTGGATATGATTATTACGCAGCATACGCCAATCAATGCACAAATTATTGAAGCAGCAAAAAAGTGCAAGATTATTGGCGTATGTCGTGCCGGTGTGGAAAATATCGATGTAGATGCCGCTACTAAAAGGGGGATCGCCGTTTCAAGAACAATGGGACGCAACGCGCATGCTGTATCTGATTATACGGTGGGATTGATGCTTGCTGAAATGCGCAATATAGCACGTGCTCATGCTGAACTAAAAAAAGGTAATTGGAAAAAAGAGTATACTAATGTTTCTTTTGTAGGAGATATGTATGAAAAAACAATTGGTCTCGTTGGTTTTGGCTATATTGGACATTTAGTGGCAAAAAAACTCAGCGGATTTGATGTGAAAATTTTAGTATATGATCCATATGCAAAAGATGACGATATTAAAGCTTGCGGAGGGAACAAGGTAACATTGGAGTACTTGTGTAAAAATTCTGATTTTATCAGTATGCATGCACGTTTGACAGATGAAACACAAGAGCTTATGGGGGCCGATCAATTTGCCGTTATGAAACCGACAGCTTATATTATAAATACGGCCAGAGCTGGATTGATCGAGGAACAGGCACTTATTGATGCTCTTCAAAAAAAGAAAATTGGCGGCGCAGGCATTGATGTATATTGGGTGGAACCTCCAGCGGCTGATCATCCGTTCATGTCATTGCCAAATGTAACCATTACACCTCATCTGGCGGGTTCTACAAAAGATACATTCAATAGAACACCATATATATTGCTGCAGGAAATTAAAAGAGCGGCCGGGCAAGGAGATCTGCGCTGGTTTGTCAACTCAGATGAAGTGAATGTTATTCTCGATGAATTTAAATAAATTTTTCAACAGAAAAATATTTAATTATATTGAATGAGGCGGAAGGAATGACTTAAAATATGAAAGCAGCGATATACAGAGGCATTAATGATATAAGTGTGGAAAATATTGAAAAACCATCGGTCGGAAATGGGGAATTACTTGTAAAAGTCAAAGCCTGCGCTATATGCGGAGGAGATTTACGAACATTTAAACATGGACATAATTCCATAAAGCCTCCCATTGTATTGGGACATGAATTTGCCGGTGCCATTGTCGAAACAGGAGAAGGAATAGAACGATATCACACAGGGAACAGAGTAATTGTTGCGCCCGGAATTGGCTGTGGCAGTTGTTCCTATTGTTTATCGGGTCACCAAAACTTATGTCCGACAAGAAAAACAATTGCTCATATTTATAATGGTGGTTTTGCCGAATATGTGAAGATACCGGCAAATGCAGTACGAGCGGGAAATGTTAATTTTATTCCCGATGAGGTGGATTATTTGAGCGCTTCGTTAGCGGAACCGCTGGCTTGTGTGATAAATGGTCAGGAGGCCATGAATATACAGCTTGGAGATACAGTAGCAGTGATTGGTGCAGGTCCTATAGGATTAATGCATGCGGAACTTGCCAGAGCACACGGAGCAGGAAAAGTTTTTTTGATTAATCGCAGCGGCAAGCGACTGGAAGGTGCAAAAAATTTTAAATATGATGCATATATTGATACAAGTAAAGAAGATGCAGCAACAAAGATAATGGATCTGACTGAAGGTTTAGGTGTAAACGCTGCTATAGTAACGGCAGGAAGTGCAGATGCTCAAAACATGGGAATAAGAATATCTGGTAAAATGGGAAAGGTATGTTTGTTTGCAGGACTTCCTAAAGATAAACCCTTGTTGAATTTTGATGTTAATTTTATCCATTATCGGCAGATTACATTGTATGGAACATTTTCATCCGCACCACGCCATAATGCACTGGCCATTGAAATGATAAGAAGTAAGAAAATTGATGCTGATAAACTTTTGACACATATAGTTGCGCTGGATGATATTTGCAGAGGGATGGAGCTGGTTGAGAAACGCGCCGGATTGAGAGTCGCAGTCATACCGGATATGCGTGCAGTAGATGAAGATATAAAAAAGCATAAAAATATAATAGTCGGTTAAAATGTAAAATCCTTAAGCAATTCAATTATTTTGTATTATTTGTTTAAGGATTTCTTTTTTTTTATTTTTTATAGTACAATAAAAATACAATTTACTTTAAAGTGAGAGATATAAATGAAAAAAGAGAACCAGATACAATTGCCGATTCTGCGCAGTTCCTATGATAACCTTACTAAATCTGAGCGGCGTATAGCCGATTATATATTGGCCAATGCAAAAAATTTTATAGAACAAACGGTATCCGACATAGCAGCCAATACCGGCAGTTCAGAAATAACGGTATCTCGATTCTGTAAAAAACTTGGTTTCAGTGGTCTGCAGGGGCTTAAAATAGCACTTGCCAGAGAAATATTTTCTCCTGACGAGACTGTATATCAGGATATAAGTGTTGACGACAACTATGATATACTGGCCGGTAAAATCTTTAAGAACATCTCGGATGGGCTGCAGGATACGCTGAAGCTGTTGAATTTCAAAGATGTGGAAAGTGCCGTTGAGCTGCTGAGCAAAGCCAGACGTATAGTCACTTATGGTTTTGGCAATTCAGCTACTGTCTGCCGCGATATTGAAACAAGATTTATTCGTTTTGGCATACCCGTACAGGCTTATTGTGATTCGCATCAGCAATTTACATCGGCGTCTCTCCTCAATGAAAATGATGCCGTAATAGCGGTATCTCATACGGGAGAGTCAATTGAGCTGCTGGAGTCAGTTAAGATAGCCAGAAAAAGCAAGGCAAAAATTGTTGCTGTAACAAGTTACGCGCGTTCTTCGCTGGCAAAGCTTGCCGATATATCATTGAATGGTATGGGACGCGAAGTGCATTACAGATCTGAGGCTGTGGCATCCAGATTGATCCATATGGCGATTATTGATCTTCTATATACAGGAATAGCAATAAAAAATCATGATTCATATATGAAAAACATTGGCAAAATGAGAAAAGTTATAGCGCAAAAAAGACTGTAATAGATTCTCAATCAGTAAGATAATCAAAAATATCTGTACGTACAGGCGTCTCCAATTTATAGTTAACTTCAAAGCCATTAAATTGAGGTGCAGGAATGGGGCCGCCCGCAGCTTTTATTTCACCCAGAAAATAAAATTCTTTACCTTCCTTTTGATCATAAGATTTGCGGACAAATAAATAAAGATGGTTACCCTCTGTGGTGTCGTAAACGTGTGAGGCATCTGTAGAATCAATTTTCCTGTTCGATTTTGAGTAAGCATTTATGCAGTTATTTGCCGTAAATTTATTTGCGTAAGCAACACGTTTTTTGTCAGAATTTACATAATTGATGAAAACGGGCATGGTTTTGGTTGTTTTCTCATAGAAATATCCTGCCATGGCATTGGGATTAATCTTTTGCGGCCAGTTGAGCAGATAACAGACTTCTTCATAAGTATATTTTCGATAGAGGCAAAGACAGGTATTTTTATAATTGTTTGTGTAATATTTTTCAAAGCGTGCTTCTGCAAAATGGAGCAGCATTTTAAGTTTGTCCTTAAAAATTTTATCTTGCAGATAATAAGAAAATTCATCGGAAATTATATAGTTATTGCCTGTGCTTTTTATAAAAACACAATGCTTATATTTATTCCTTTCATTGCTGATTGTAAACATATTGGTCAGATTTCTGATCACAGATTTTTTTTCGTTCATAGTTAGCTTTATCCCATATTTTGATCGTAATCGTTCCGTGAATTTGGCAGAGAGGATGCCAGTGTTTTCTAAAAGAAGGTTCAGCATTTCTATTTCATGAATCCGTTTACCATGAGCAAAACGTTTGCAAATGAAAAGAAGAATTTCTTCCTGTTCAGTGGAAAAATTCACTGTATATTTTTTTTCATATTTTTTCAGAAAAAAATGATATGAACCAAATTTTTCCATGTATTTCAATATGTCAATCGTTCCGAAAGCGCTGAAATCGCTGAGCAACGGAATTTTCCCCAGCTTATTTTTCAAATCATCGTAAGCTTTGCGGAGAAGGGTTGTATCATTGAAGCGTGCTGTATCAATAGCTGCATAAATATTTTTTCGTGCTATCGGATCAAAGCTGACAGTGGAAGGACCGTGCAAAAGGTTTTTACCGTAGTTTATACAACGGCGAAGATTATCTTTATTGTAAGAATTATCGCCAAAAAGAGCTATCGGAATCATAAAATTATTAGTATAGTTACCTATAAAATCAAGAATAACCACATAATCTTTTTCTGTGCATTTTCTTAAGCCTCTGCCCAGCTGCTGAACGAATATAATGGGAGATTGGGTAGGACGCAGCAAAATTATTTGATTTACCTCAGGTATATCAATTCCCTCATTCATGATGTCCACGGAAAAAATGTAGTCTATGCCGGTCATCCTGTCTTTCTGGGCTAATTTTTTTACTGCATCAGATCTGGTTTTCTGCGAATCTCTTGCAGAAAGCGCGAGTGTGTGGAAGCCTTTTTCATTAAATGAACAGGAAAGCGTATAAGCTTCTTCTCTGGTGCGGCAAAACACGAGTCCTTTCACGCGTGTACCGCTGCAGCCATAAAAAGAAGCTTTTTTTATTATATGATTGACGCGTTCGTGACAGGTTAATTTACTGAAGGAAATATCATCACTGACAGGTTTTCCGTTCAGTTGAATATCGGTTATGCCAAAATAATGGAAGGGACAGAGCATGTTTTCACGCATTGCCTCCTGAAGTCGTATTTCATAAGCAATATTATTATCAAACAAACCATATATATCAAAATCGTCCGTGCGTTCTGGGGTGGCTGTCATGCCAAGCAAAAAAGCAGGTTTGAAATAAGCTAAAAAATGCTTATATCCATCTGCACCGGCTCGATGTGTTTCGTCAATAATTATATAGTCGAAATCTATGGGAGAGAAAAGTTTTATAATATGTTCCTTCATTAGCATGCTTATACTGGCAAAAGTAAAATCAGCATGAATGTCTTTTTGCTTTCCTGTCAGAAAACCGGTAGAAATATTATTGCCTAAAATCTTTTTATAGCTTTTTTCAGCCTGGCGCAATATCTGTTCACGGTGTGCTACAAATAAGACTCTGCGTGGGTTAAAGCTTTTTATATCAAGGGCACTTAAGAAAGTTTTTCCTGTTCCTGTTGCCGAAATCAGCAGTGCCTTGTCTTTCCCATGCTGGCGGAGCTGAAGCAGAGAAGCAAGTACAGTTTTCTGCATCATGTTTGCGCGTATTTTAGGCGATTTTTGAAAAATAGCAGTTTCAAATTTCTTGCGGGAAGCCTGAAGCAGATTATAATACTTTTTGTATTCTTCAAGCCATTGGTCAGTTATTGGTTCAGACCTATCCCAGAGCAGGGCAAAACGATCGGTAATCTTTTTGTATAATTCACTGTTTTTGGTACAAATAAGTTTTGTGTTCCATTCTTCGTTTGCTTTCAAAGCTTCCTGCGTTATATTTGCGCTGCCTATTATAATAGAAGCCTCTTGTTTTGTGTAAAATATATATCCCTTTGTGTGCAGGTTGTTTTCTGTGTAGATCTTCAGTTTAATATTGGAAAAACGGCGCAGTTCAGCCAAAGCTGAAGGATCGGTAAAATTCAGGTAATCAGAAGTAATGATTCTGCCTTTGATTTTGTTTTTTTCCAATAGGCTGAGACAATCTTTAAGAAGCAGTAAACCGCTCTTAGTAATAAAGGCTGTGACGAAATCAAAACTTGTGCAGTTTTTTAATAATTTTTCCAGCGAAGATATAATGCTGCGATTTTGTGCAAAATCATTGTAGACAAGCTCAGATCTCAAGGTTTCTTTTGAAGGAGAGTCTGTATCAACAAAAGATGTGAGCAGAGCTTTCGTAAAATCAGAACTGATTTGTTTCATAGAAGTTTCCCCAAACATATGATATTGAAATAAATATATTATATAATATATTCAAGCGCTTTAGAATAAATATAGTTTCTGTTTTTGATATTAAATTTATACTGGGAATAGCTGAACAACATAATATTTTCATAGATAAAAAATTACGGGCAAATTTCTTGACATTTTGATTAAATGGTTGTATATTTTTAATTAGAAATTAGCACTCACTAATTGAGAGTGCTAATAAATACCCGCTGCATTTTAAATTTGGCTAAAGAGGAGGTGGCATGATGCTTGACAAAAGAAAACAGCGTATACTGCAGGCTATCATTGATGATTATATATCAACAGCTGAACCTGTGGGTTCACGTACTATAGCCAGAAAATATGACTTGGGAATAAGTCCGGCTACTATACGCAATGAAATGGCTGATTTGGAACTTTTAGGCTATATTGAGCATCTGCATACTTCTTCCGGACGTGTTCCTTCTTCCAAAGGATATCGCTTTTATGTGGATGATCTTTTGACTCCGACAAAAATCACAGCTACGGAGATGGATACGATTCAGCAGTGGTATGATACAAAAGTACAGCGGCTGGACGGTGTTTTTCGTGAAACGGCCAAAATCATATCGCATCTTACCAATAATGTTTCTATGGTTATAACACCGCAGCTGGCAGAATCTACATTCAATTATATAAAATTTGTGTCGCTTGATGATCAAAATGTTGTGGCTGCGATTATGAGCGATACAGGTTATATTGAAAATAAAATAATAAAAATGCCTCATGGATCATCAATGCTTGATTTTGAACAGATAGCCGAGTCGCTTAATGCTTATTTATCTGGGAAAAAAATAAGTGAGATCAGCATGGGCGCTATTCATAAGATGCGTTCAGAGATGATTGATACAGCTGCTTTCAATAAAATAATAGATATAGTTGAGCATGCTCTGGCAGGAAAAAAACGTAATCAGATTTATACAGAGGGAACACCGCAGCTGCTTGATCAGCCGGAATTTCATGACATCAATAAAGTGAAAAATATACTGCTTATGCTTGAGGAAGAGCCTATTCTTCGTGATATTCTGTACAGTCAGATGCAGAAGTCAGATACCGGTCTTACTGTTACGATCGGACAGGAGAATAAGTATACAACGATAAAGGACTGCAGTATAATAAAAGCCACTTACCATTTTGACGGACAGCCTCTCGGTACTATAGCAGTCTTAGGACCAACAAGGATGGAGTACAGCAAGGTGATAGCTTTATTGGAGTTTATGAATGAAAATATGGCTCGTATGCTGAAGCGGTTTTTATAAAATATAAAAAAGAGATGGGGCCAAACATGTCATATATAAAAGATGAAATGAAAAAGAAGGACAGCGAAAAACTGGAAGAAATGCAAAGGGAAATCAGTGAGGAACAGGATATACAGACGCAGGCTGCTGATGCAGAAGATAACACGGGCAGTGAAGATAACGATGCCGATTCGGCTGCGCAGCAAATTGCAGACGGGGAAAAAGCTTTAGCGGAAGCAGAGGATCGTTTTAAACGTCTGCAGGCCGACTTTGTTAATTTCCGCCGGCGCAGCAATCAAGAGAAATCGGAAATTTCCGAGGTGATCCTGCAGGGCTTTGTAAAAGATATGCTTCCTGTGCTGGATAATCTTGAACGGGCAGTGACTGCTAAGACTGATGATGGTGCGGCTATTCTGGAAGGCGTGAAGATGGTTCTTAATCAATTTCAGGAAGTCCTTACAAAGAATGGTCTTGAGGTAATAAAAACATCCGGTGAAAAATTTGATCCCAATTTTCATCAGGCGGTGATGCGTGTAGAGGATGCTGACAAAGAAGATGACAGTATCGAGCAGGAACTGCAAAAGGGATATACGGTTCATGGCCGTGTAGTGCGTCCGGCTATGGTCACAGTAGTTTCTAATTAACAGTACAAGTACAGCGTATTTTTCCCTAAGAGGAGCAGAAAGCATAAAAGCTTGGCCTTGCAGGGAAACAAAAAAAGATAATCACTATAATTTAGTACATAAAGATATAGGAGGAATTTTATAATGTCAAAAATAATTGGTATCGATTTAGGTACAACTAATTCTGTAGTTTCTGTTATGGAAGGCGGAGAACCGACTGTTATTACAAATCCGGAAGGCAGCCGTATAACTCCTTCCGTAGTAGGTTTTACAAAGGACGGAGAACGTCTTGTCGGTCAATTGGCTAAAAGACAGGCTGTATCCAATCCAGATGGTACGATCGCTTCAATAAAACGTCATATGGGTGAAAACTATAAAGTCACAGTTAATGGAAAGGACTATACACCTCCTGAAATATCTGCAATGATTCTGCAGAAACTTAAAGCTGATGCTGAGGCATATCTTGGTGAAACTGTGAGTCAGGCAGTTATCACAGTACCGGCATATTTCAATGACAGTCAGCGTCAGGCTACTAAGGATGCCGGTAAAATAGCAGGACTTGAAGTTTTGCGCATAATTAATGAACCTACAGCCGCATCTTTGGCGTATGGCCTTGACAAAGATAAAGATGAAACTATTCTTGTATTTGACCTTGGCGGCGGTACTTTTGATGTTTCCATCCTGGAACTTGGCGATGGGGTATTCGAAGTAAAAGCAACTAATGGTAATACTCGTTTAGGCGGCGATGATTTTGACAAACGAGTTATGGACTGGCTGGTAGATGAATTCAAAAAAACCAACGGTATTGATCTTTCTAAGGATAAAATGAGCGCTCAGCGTTTGATCGAAGCAGCAGAAAAAGCTAAAATAGAGCTTTCAAATATGACTTCAACAAATATAAACCTGCCGTTTATTACAGCTGATGCAAGCGGTCCGAAACATCTCGATCTTACACTGACACGTGCGAAATTTGATGAAATAACGGCTGATCTCGTTGCCGCGACCATCGAACCCACAAAAAAAGCTATGGCTGATGCAGGTCTTACAGTAAATGATATAGATAAAATTATCCTTGTCGGCGGGTCGACACGTATACCGGCTGTTCAGGATGTTATTAAAAAAGAAATTGGCAAAGAACCGAGCCGCGGAGTAAATCCGGATGAATGTGTTTCTATAGGTGCCGCCGTTCAGGGTGGTATTCTTGCCGGCGATGTAAAAGATGTTCTGCTGCTTGACGTAACGCCGCTGTCTCTTGGAATTGAAACATTGGGCGGTGTATGTACAAAAATTATTGAAAGAAACACGACAATTCCTACTTCAAAAAGTCAGGTCTTTTCAACCGCAGCGGATAATCAACCTTCTGTTGATATCCATGTTCTGCAGGGAGAACGTGATATGGCGGAAGGCAACAAGACTCTTGGGCGGTTTGAATTGGCCGATATTCCACCTGCACCCAGAGGCGTTCCACGCATTGAAGTCACGTTCAGCATTGATGCTAATGGTATAGTTAATGTATCAGCGAAAGATCTTGGCACGGGTAAAGAACAGAAAATCACTATTCAGTCTGACAGCGGTATGAGCAAGGATGATATTGACCGTATGGTAAAAGAAGCTGAAGCTCACTCAGCTGAAGATAAAAAACGCAAGGAAGAAATAGATACAAGAAACACAGCTGACAGTATGGTTTATCAGGCAGAAAAAGCGATAAAGGATCTTGGTGATAAAGCTGATAAAGCAGCTGTGGAAAAAATACAGGCGGCTTCCGATAAAGTAAAAGAAGCACTTAAAGGCACGGATATAGAAGCTATAAAGAAAGCGACAGAAGAACTGCAGAAGCCTCTTTATGAAATGAGTGCAGCTGCTTATCAACAGGCCCAGGCTCAAGGCCAACCAGCCGGTCCTGATGCGCAGCAAGCTGCGGGAGATGCTGCCAAAAAAGACGGTGACGATGTAGTGGATGCGGATTATAAAGTAGTAGACGATGATAAAAAATAATTAAATGCATTTAAAATAGGATGATGGCCTGATGACTTTGATTCACATAAAAGTCATCAGGTTAATCTGTATATCAAGGTGGATAAAGTGAGCGAAAAAAGAGATTATTACGAGGTCCTCGGTGTTTCTAAAGATGCTACCGAGGCTGATATAAAAAAAGCATTTAGAAAAATGGCCCGCAAATACCATCCTGACCTTAATAAAGATAATGCCAAAGAGGCCGAAGAAAAATTTAAAGAAGCTAATGAAGCCTATGAAGTGCTGTCGGATTCACAAAAGCGTGCGCAATATGATCAATTTGGACATGCGGCATTTGAAGGCGGCGGAGGCGGTGGAGCCGGTGGTTTTGGAGGATTCGGCGGTTTCGGTGACGGCTCATCTGATTTTGGTGACATTTTTGATGCTTTCTTTGGTGGCGGCGGCAGATCAGGCGGCAGGCGCCAGGGCCCTCAGCGAGGTGATGACCTGCGCTATAATTTGGAAATCGATTTTGAGGAAGCTGCTTTTGGTAAAGAAGCAGAACTTACGATCCCGCGCACGGAAGAATGTAAAACCTGTCATGGCAGCGGAGCTGCTCCCGGAACACAGCCTGAGGAATGTCCTAAATGTCATGGAACAGGTCAGGTACAGGAAGTTCATAATACGCCGTTTGGGCGTATGGTGAACGCACGTACTTGCGATAGATGCGGCGGAACAGGTAAAATAGTGAAGAAACCCTGTCCAGATTGCCGTGGTGAAGGGCATACCCGTATACGCCGCAAGATAAATGTGAAAATTCCGGCGGGGGTAGACGATAATTCGCGCATTCGTGTGTCCGGAGGCGGCGAAGCAGGTGACAGAGGCGGCAGTCCGGGCGATTTATATGTTTATATTACGGTAAGACCGCACAAAATTTTTCATCGCAATGGGAATGATGTCATTTGTGAAGTTCCTGTTTCTTTCGTACAAGCATCGCTGGGTGATAAGATAGAAGTGCCTACACTGGATGGAAAAGTGGAAATATCAGTTCCGGCAGGTATACAGTCCGGTACTATCCTGCGAATGAAGGGAAAGGGGATTGCCTATCTTCGCGGCAATGGACGCGGCGATCAGCATGTGAAAGTGAAAGTGCTGACACCGCAGAAACTTACCTCAAGACAAAAAGAGCTTTTGCGTGAATTTGCCGATGAAAAAAACGAAAATGTAAATCCTGAACAAAAAAGCTGGCAAGATAAGATCAAGCAATTTTTCAAATAAAAAAATGGAGCCGAATAGGCTCCGTTTTTATTTGAATGAAATCTCTGTATTAGTAAGATAAAATGCAGATTTTACATTGAAGAAAACATCAATTATTTGTCTTCAAGCAGACTATTGCCTGGAGATATATTTTTTTTGGCATGCAATAATTCCCTGCCGCAATGGCTTGCAACTGAAACAGCCAAAACCATCAGTGCCACAGCTATAATAAACTGCAGTCCATCGATCATGAATATAAAACCGCTGCCGGTTATCAATTTACTGATGATGCGGTAAACTGCCTGTGACAGTGCAGTAAGTGTGACCAGAAACATTATCACTGTGGGGATATAGAGCATCCAGCCTTTGCGATTGGTCATGCGCAGAAATACTGCCATGCAAATTAATACAAGAGCGCTTAAAAGTTGATTTGCCGAACCGAATAAAGGCCATATATTCATATAACCTATCCGGCAGAGCATATAGCCGATACCTATTGTTATCAATGTTGAAGCGTATTTATTTACGCATATTTTTTGAATGGGATTCATTGTTTCAGGAGAATCGCCGCTGCAAAGTTCCTGAAGAGAAAGACGGCCGACCCGCACCACAGTGTCAAGCGTAGTAAAGGCTAACGCTGATACGCACATCGTTATCACACATACAGAATATACTTCAGGCAGGCCGAACATGCTCAAAAAACCTGCTACAGCGCCGGAAAATATTTGAAACGGTGTACCTTCAGGCATTTGTCCGTTAGTAGCTGCTGCGCAGACGATCACAAGAGCGGCAACTCCCAGAACACATTCCACAAGCATTGAGCCATAACCTATAAAGAGCATATCTTTTTCATTAGATACAGTTTTTGATGATGTGCCTGAAGAAACGAGACTGTGGAAGCCTGAAACAGCTCCGCAGGCTATCGTTATGAATAATATGGGGAAAAGACCTTGCCCCTTGACTTCAAAACCAACAAAGGCGGGCATATTTATCGTTGGATTGGCTATGATTATACCTGCGACAGCGCTTATGATCATACCGATCAATAAGAAAGTGCTTAAATAATCGCGAGGCTGCATCAGAAGCCACATAGGAAGAACAGAAGCTATGAACGAATATCCCAATGCAATTATGATCCAAATATCACGTGTAAAATACATAGGAAAAGCGATGCCGGCAGATATCATGAGCACCATGAGAATAATGGCGGCGATAAAGCGGATGCTCTCGGAAGGCTTAAGTTTTTTTACGAAGATACCGAAAAGCAAAGAACCGGCGATATATATCATGGAGATTGATGCGGCAGCCGCTCCCGGCAGTGACCGGCTGCCATCTTTGGCAAAACCGTTGAAAGTAGTAGCTACTATATCAGCAAAAGCTGCTATAACAAGCAAAGTAAAAAGCCAGCAAAAGAATAGGAATAATTTTTTCCCGGTTTTACCGATATACTGTTCAATGAGCACGCCCATTGATTTTCCCTCATTCTTTACCGAAGCATAAAGAGATACAAAATCCTGTACTCCGCCAAAAAAAAGACCGCCCAGAACGATCCATAAAAAAGCGGGCAGCCAGCCAAACATTGCGGCTATAATGGGACCTGTAACAGGACCTGCTCCTGCGACGGAGGAAAATTGATGAGAAAAAACCATAAACTTGGAGGCGGGGGTATAATCCTGACCATCTTCGTACTTATATGCAGGTGTTTGTGCGTTTGAATCTATTCCCCAGCTTTTTGCCAGCCATCGTCCATAGGTAAAATAGCCGATTATGAAGATAATAATTGCAAGACCGAGCATTGTTATGCCATTCACATATATTGACTCCTTTCATGTGATTTAAAGAATCACTGACCGCTCTGAAACGTTCAGTAAGGCAATAAATCTTCCTAAATAATTCTTATGATAATATATGAATGTTAATATAACATTTTTAATATTTTTAGTCAAACTTTATTTGTTAAGTTGTATATATAAACGGTGTATATCTTTATTATATAAGGTACAGATAAAAACAGTTTACCGGGATTCATAAGATCAAAAAAACGCTGCGGCCGCAGATCGGGTATGAATCCGGGGATGATGTCGATGTTTAATCTATTGCTATGAAATGTATTAATATGATACAATCAATAACAAAAGTTCAGTTGAAATGTAAATATGTTTCCGTTGGGCGATTTAAATGAATGAGGGTAATTATTATGATTGATGACAACGCCGTCGAAATAACAATAGAGGATATAAAAACTGCTGTAAAGGAATACCAGCCGAGCGCTGATATCAACATAATACAGGAAGCTTATGATCTGGCATATGCAGCGCATTTTGACCAGAAAAGAGCTTCGGGAGAACATTATATTATTCATCCTCTGCATGTGGCTGCTATACTCACACAAATGCATATAGATGAAGTCACTATAGCTGCGGCTATTTTACATGATGTAGTGGAAGATACGACCTTTACGCTGGAAGAAATGAAAAATAAATTTGGCGAAGAGGTTGCTCTTTTAATTGACGGTGTTACCAAATTAAATAAGATTCATTTTAAATCGAAGGAAGTACAGCAGTCTGAAAGTTATCGCAAGATGTTTTTAGCTATGGCTAAGGATATACGTGTCATAATGATAAAATTGGCTGACAGGCTTCATAATATGCGCACGCTAAAATACGTACCGGAAGAAAAGCAAAAGAGGATAGCCAGAGAAACTCTGGAAATCTATGCTCCTTTGGCCAATCGTCTGGGGATTTCCAATATAAAATGGGAACTGGAAGATCTGTGCTTTTTATATCTCTATCCTGAAGAATATTATGATCTTGTTGAAAAGGTCAAACAAAAACGGCAGGAACGTCAGAAATTTATAGATGATTCTGTGGAAGAGATGTCCGAAGAAATAAAAAAAGCAAATATAGATGCTGAGATACAAGGCCGTGCCAAACATTTTTACAGCATATGGCGGAAAATGAAGCGGGACAATAAAGATATAAGTGAAATATATGATCTGTCAGCTGTGCGGGTATTGGTTTCAACTGTACAGGAATGTTATACAGTTTTGGGGATAATTCACAATATATGGAAGCCTATCCCCGGCAGATTTAAGGATTATATAGCAATGCCCAAAAGCAACGGGTACCAATCGCTCCATACCACAGTAATCGCGGCAAATGGTTATCCATTGGAAATACAGATACGAACGTTTCAGATGCATCAGATTTCTGAATACGGCATTGCCGCACATTGGAAATATAAGGAATCAGGGAAAAGCATAGATGCCAGCAATGCTTATGATCAAAAATTATCATGGCTGCGTCAGCTTATTTCGCTGCAGACGGAATTGAGTGATCCTGATGAATATGTTGAGGCGCTTAAGGTCGACATATTCTCTGATGAGGTTTTTGTTTTTACACCGCAGGGCGATGTCATCGGTCTGCCAAAAGGTTCAAATCCTATTGATTTTGCATATCGTATACATACTGATATTGGCAATCATTGTGTAGGGGCAACGATAAACGGTAAAATCGTACCTCTTGAATATAAACTTCATAATGGTGATATAGTATCAATACTCAGTAATTCTCAAAATAACGGGCCAAGTCCTGATTGGCTTAATATAGTGGCTTCATCTGAAACGCGCACTAAAATACGCCAATGGTTCAAGCGGCAGAAACGTGAAGAAAATATTGACTCTGGCATGGCTCTCATCGAAAAAGAAATTAAGCATCTCGGCTATGATTCAAAAAAAATGCTCAAGGAAAACCGGCTTGATATAGTTGCGCAGAAAATGAATATTCAAAATGCCAATGATCTTTTGGCATCACTTGGGTACGGTGGTATTACCGTAAACGGAGTCATCTCCCGCCTCATCGAGCTTTACAAAAAGGATCTGAAAGAAGTTACACCGTCCGATATATCGCAGATGCTGGAAAAAATAAAACCACAGGGTGAAAAGAAAAAAGGCAGTCACGGGATTCTCGTTGATGGTGAGAGCGGCTTTCTTGTGCATTTGTCGCGATGTTGCAATCCGATACCAGGTGATTCTATAATCGGTTATATAACAAGAGGCCGCGGGGTATCTATCCATCGTGCGGATTGCCCCAATGTATTAAATGCTGATAATGATCTTTCACGTGTTGTCGATGTAAGCTGGGATGTGGGCCTTGATAAGACATATACCGTAACGATAGATATTATTTGCAATGATCATCCGGGGGTTCTTACAGCGCTGCTGGCAATACCTTCCGAATCGAAGATAAATATCCATTCTGTAGCCGCGCGGCCGAACAGAAAAAATAAGACATCAAATATATCAATGAGTTTGGAAGTACGCAGCATGGCTCAGGCTGAAGTAATAATGAGTAAGTTTCGGCATAATAAAGACGTATTCAGGGTAGCGCGCTCTTTGGGGGGCGTAAAGGAGATAAAAGAGGATTAAGAAGATGAAAGTAAAAATTTTTACGAATGGTTCATTTGAAGAAAACTGTTATCTTGCTATTGATGAAGGCACAAAGGAGGGAATTATTGTTGATCCGGGATCACAGCCAAAGCTTATCATCGAATGGGTAAGAGAAGAAGACTGTGATGTCAAGTATGTAATAAATACGCATGGGCATAGTGATCATATCGGTGCTAATACAGATATTTGCAATGAATTTGATGCCAAATTGGGTATTCATCCAATGGATGCACCTATGCTGACCGATGCCAAGTTGAATCTGTCAGCATACTGGGGATTGAATATACTGTCTAAAAAAGCAGATTTTTTTGTGAATGAAGATGATATAATAAAAGTCGGCAGCAGCAGACTGAGAGTGGTTCATACGCCGGGGCACAGCCCAGGCGGTATTTGTCTTATAAATGAAAAATTTGTTTTTTCCGGTGATTCACTTTTCGCCGGTTCTATAGGTAGAACTGATTTTCCCGGCGGTTCAACTGCCGGGCTGATAGAGAACCTCAAAGAAAAATTGCTGCCGCTGGACGACTCGGTCATCGTCTATCCGGGGCATGGCCCAAGCACTACCATAGGCAGTGAAAAAATCAATAATCCGTATTTTGTCTGAATATTTTATGAAAATTATAAAAATCAATGATAAAAAAGATGCGGAAAAAATCCTTTTAGATGTTGATTGTACAAAAGAGGGTACTGCAATGATGGCAGAAAAAGCAGTATTTCGTGTTGTCAGAATATATAAGGTAAAAACGAAAGCGGCCAATATACTGAAGCAGACAATGCTCAGCAAGGGGGGGGATGCAGCCGTTTCCCGCTATTGCGCCGATCTGAGTAAAGATTATACGGATGTTGTCCTTATGGCTACACTGAAGCAGTATCGGGCTGCCATTCCTGTATTACTGGCACAGCCATGGGGGCTTAAGCAGATAGCGAATGAGCTGAAGACACTTTTAGCATTGTAGATTTCGCGGCGAAAATGCTGCCTTATCAGGAGAGAGGTGTATCTTTTCTTGAAAAAAAGATTTGTTTATCAGACAAAGATTGGTAATATATATATAACAGAGGAAAAATCATTTATCACAGGGATAAGTTATCATAAACCTTTTACCCCGGCGCTTGAAACAGAGACACTGCTGATCAGAGAAACCTATATGCAGATTACAGAATATCTAAGCGGTGTCCGAAAAGGATTTTTATTGCCCTTGCGGCAAGATGGAACTGCCTTTCAGAAAAAAATATGGGAGGCGCTTTTACAAATCCCATATGGGTATACCTGCTCTTATGGAGAGCTGGCAGCTGCTGTCGGTAAGCCGAAAGCTATACGAGCTGTGGAAACTGCCAAAAATAAAAATCACATAGATATATGTATTCCCAGTCATCGGCTTGTTAATGAAGCGGGAATATTGCCGGTGCATACTCGCAATATAAAGGTAAAAAAATTTTTGCTTGAGCTTGAACATAAAAACGTTTGATTTATGAAGGATAGAGGTATATGTATATGGAATACAAAGCTGTCATCTTTGATCTTGATGGTACATTGGTAAATTCTTTGAATGATCTGGCGGATAGTGTCAATGTGGTGTTGAAGGAATATGGCTATCCTGCACATCCTGTGGATAAATATCGCATCATGGTTGGCAACGGCATAGGAATGCTCATAGAGCGCGCACTGCCTGCCAATATATCTGAAAAAATCCGCGAAGAAGTATTGGCAAGATTTAAAACGGTGTATAAATCACATCAGCTGGATAAAACCGCACCCTATGAAGGTATAATAAACATGTTGGAAGATCTTAAGAAAAAAAATATTCCGCTTGCAGTTTGTACCAATAAGCATGATGAGGCTGCAAAAAAAATTATCGCAACCTTATTTGCCAGAAATACTTTTCAGAAAATTATAGGGGATCTTCCAGGTTTTAAACGTAAACCTGATCCGCAAAAAGTTTTTATTATCGCCGAAAATATGGCGTTGAAACCTCAGGAAATTGTGTATATAGGTGATTCTTCAGTTGATATGCAAACTGCCGTAAATGCAGGGATGCTGCCTGTAGGAGTTTTGTGGGGATTTCGTGCTAAAGAAGAACTTGTGGCAAATGGAGCTGCACTTTTATTAGAACATCCTTCTGATCTTTTCCGCAAGGTTATATTTGTTGAAAAATAATATTTTATAAATGGAGCTTTATCAATATAATGAAATCTGTACCAATAAAAAAAGATGCTAAATATACGATCAATATCACAGGCCTTGGCAGCAATGGCGAAGGTGTGGGGCGCATTGATGGTTTTACTGTATTTGTCCCTTATTCATTGGCGGGCGAACAGGCAGAAATAGTTGTTCATACAATAAAGAAAAATTATGCTATCGGCAGGATAGTCCATATCACAGCAGCCAGCCCGCAGCGAGTGACGCCACGCTGTGGGCTTTACTACGAATGCGGCGGCTGTCAGCTGCAGCATCTTGCTTATGAAACTCAATTAAAAATAAAACAGCAGCAGGTGACGGATGCTGTCGAAAGAATCGGCGGTCAGAAGAATTTAACTGTCCATCCCACACTTGGAGCACAAAATCCTTGGAATTATCGTAATAAAATGCAATTCCCAGTCGGCAGAGATAAAAAAAAGATAATTATTGGCTGCTTTGCACAAGGCAGTCATCAGATAATAAATACGGAAAATTGTTATATTCAAAAAGAATTGAACAATGATATTATTAATGCAGTCCGTGATATTGTACAAAAACTTGGGATCAGTGTATACGATGAAGACCGTCATATGGGAATGCTGCGTCATGTAGTCGGGCGTGTTGGTAGGGGCGGAGAGTGCATGCTTGTGCTTGTGACAGCAACAAAAGAATTGCGTCGCAGTAAGGAATTTGTAAGTCTTCTGCGGCAAAAGCTGCCGAAGCTTGTCAGTGTTCAGCAAAATGTGCAGACTTATCGTAACAATGTAATTATGGGGCGGGAAACTAACCTCTTGTGGGGGAAACCTACTATAAAAGATACATTGGGCATGCTCTCCTTTCATATATCGCCTCGTTCTTTCTTTCAAATCAATACTGATCAGGCTGAAATTTTATATAGAAAGGCATTGGAATATGCAAATCTTACGGGCAGAGAAACTGTTATTGATGCATACTGCGGGACAGGTACAATAACACTTTTTCTGGCTCAAAAAGCCAGAAAAGTATATGGTATTGAGATAGTTAAGCCAGCCGTTATTGATGCGCAGAAGAATGCCCGCGATAATCATGTAAAGAATGCTGAATTTATTGTTGGCGACGCGACCATTGTAATGCCGCAGCTCTATAAACAGGGCGTTCGCGCCGATGTGGTGGTAGTTGATCCGCCACGTGCAGGCTGTACGCCGACTGTGCTCAAAACATTTGCTGATATGCGTCCAAAACATATAGTGTACGTTTCTTGCAATCCGGCATCATTGGCCCGTGATATTGCAATACTGAACGGGCTCGGTTATGGGGCGGAGCAGATTCAGCCGGTGGATATGTTCCCTATGACTTCGCACGTGGAGGCTGTAGCGTTGATACAACGCCGTACTATGTAGAAATCCTTAATTTCCGCTACTTCTACCGCCATTGCATCTTTGTAAAAAAAGATGGTTTTGAGCGCAAAAAGGTAGTTAAGGACTACATCAATGTCTCGGTAGTTATCAACCTAGTATGAGTAGACACAAGAAATTGCTATTTTGTCAGTCAAGATAATTTGATTCTACAATAAAATAATGAGTTTATTATTAGACGTTCAATATTCGTATTGGGCGTCTTTTTTATTTGGGCTTTGTAAAGTAAACATGAAAGATTAACAAACAGAAACAGCCAAATACTTCAAGCAACGAACAAAAGCTTGTGTTTACTTCTGGCAGAAAGATTGAGCCCTGCAACTTGTGCCGGAGTCAAACTGTTAAGAGCGGAATGAGGACGGACAAAATTGTAAAAAAAGAGAAAAACCGCAATAAGGTTGTTGGCGGAATTGAAAGAAGAAAATCCCTGTTTGGTTTTATACCATGCTTTGAACTGCTTGTTAAAGCATTCAATCAGGTTGTTGGTGATATCGTCACTGAAGCTGTGGACACGGATATGTTTGACGTTCAGCACTGCTTTTACAGGAACTTTGTAGGCACTGTAACGGTCGGTTACAATGGCTCTGGGTTTGCCAAGGTGCTTAACGGAATTAAGCAGGGAAAAAGCCTGAGGACTATCCCGGTGTTTGGAAAGATGAAAGCCGAGGACAAAACGTGTTTCGCTGTCCACAATTAACCAAAGATAATATTTCATGCCACGGATTTTCACCACGGTTTCGTCCGCGTGCCATTCATCGGAGTCGAAATTGAGCGTTGGTATCAATTCAAGTGCAATGTTGTGAAACAAAGGGGCAAATTTCGTACACCAGTTGCTGATGGTGGTGTGAGAAAGCTGAATATTCATGACCGTACGCATAATAAGAGCAATATTACGGAAAGAATTCTTGCCTAAATAAAACATTGACAATGCCGTCAGAATAACATGCATAGGATAACGCATTCGCTTGAAATTGGTTTTTCCTGACAATTTCGACATGGAAGGTGCTGTAATAGCAGCTTGTTTTGGGACAAAAAGGGAATGACCGCATTTCTTGTCACCACATTGGTAGTTTGAATAATATTTGTGTTCATGATGAAGAAACATGGCCTTCCCGCAGATAGGGCAAATTGGGTAAGAACGTATGCGTGGCCTTCCTGATTTGCCGGTTGTATTGGCATATGGTACAAATTGATGCCCGCATACACGGCAAAGATATTTTTGATTTCCATCTTTATCTTTGCCATAACGATAAAAGTTTTGATGATTGTTGCATTTTGGACAGCAAATCTGATATGATTTTGTCATGAGGACTCGTCTCCTTTCGGGAGGTACAGTGTTTGTGATAAAACTATTGTACCAGAAGGGCTGACGAGTCCTCAACTTTCATTTAACTTTACAATACGAAAAAAAGAGTTAAAACAGTGATGATTAAATGAACTGGATGACGCATGCGTGATAAATCGGATTTACCAAAAAGTTTAGAAACAGAAGGTGGCAAAGTAGCAGTTGATTTTGGTTGAAAAAATGAATGATTACATTTTTTATCAGAGCAACGAAAGTTAGAATAATCACGATAATCGTGATGCAAGAAAGACGATTTTCCACACATAGGGCAAGGAGGATACTTTTTACCTCTGACCCTGGGGAGAGCATCTGGTGCAAATTGATGTTTACAAGCAAGGCAGCGATATTTTTGATTACCGAATTTATCTTTGCCAAACTTATGAAAATGGTGATTATTGTTGCATTTAGGGCATACAATCGGTATAATTTTCTGCATGAGGCATCGTCCTTTCGATTGGTGTGTTTTCTAGCAGAAACATTGTACCATTGAAAGGTTCGGTGCCTCAATTTTCATTTAAGTTAACAAAACGCATTTTTAATGAAGGAGGAACAGAAAATGTTAAAACAAGGTATGATTGAACGATTTAGAAAGGCTACTCCAATAATTCGGGAACTTGTTGATGATTTGGCATGGATTCAGAACGAATTCAATCCAGAAAAAGCAACAGAAGAAGAGAGATCCTATGTAAAACACTTATTGGGGTTAGGTAGTAACGCATTCGATGAAAGTGACTGGCGTTTGAAGCGCATGTATGCGGACATAGGTAAAACAGGGCGCTTAGCCCGAAATTCAGCTGGTAGGTTCGAAATAGAAGGCACAGACATTGAATTTACGTGTGGTAGTGGTTGTGAAGTTTATGCACCATATTTCTCAGATGAAGAAGAATGGATGACTTGGCTTCCAACGTCTATCGAATATAGGGGCGATTATTACTTTACGGCACGTCCGGATATGAAACTGGAAGGTGCTTTAGTAAGAATTAAGAGCAGATGAAAGTTGGGTATGAAAAAAGCACTATCAGCGGCTAACTGATAGTGCTCTGGTGAAAATTTGTTATAAACAAATCTCGTTCTCTAAGATTCATTATAGCAGATTTTCGCTTGATTTGTATAGAAAAGTTAAGCGAAAGGACTTGAAAATTTATGAAAACATTTTCGTTCATCAACAAAAAAGGCGGCGTTGGCAAAACAACGATTACCGTTAATATGGCGTATGCCATAGCAGAAAGCTGCGATTTAAGAGTACTGGTTATAGATAATGACGATCAGGGCAATGATTCGCAGTTCTTTGACGCAGATCCGAAAAGATCGTTAGCAGATATCCTGCTAGGTAAAGCGGATATTCAGGAGGTTATCCAGCCTACACGGTATTCGAACATTGACATTGTTGCCAGTGGTGCTGCTCTATTGGATGCCAATGTGGCTGTCATAAAAGATGAAGAGATTGTGCAGCAGACCATTTTAAAAGAATCCTTAGAAAAGGTTGCTGCAAATTATGATGTATGTCTTATCGATAACCCTCCAACAATTAATGCCTCCGTTATCAATGCCTTGGTAGCCAGTGATGAAGTCATCATTGTGACGACACCGGATATTTATGGGATTCGCGGCGTTTCACAGATGGCTGACTATATCGAAGCAATTAAGGAATATAATCCTGCACTGCAGTTTCGTGGCTGTCTTCTCAATAAATTTTCTTCTACCCCGCATGGGTTTCGTTGCATTGAGTTATTAGGAAGTCAGTTTCCCTTATTTCGGACCAGAATTCGTTACACAAAAGATAAGCTGGAAGCATCGGCAGAAGAAAGAAAATCTATTTTTGAGTATTCGCCTAATTGTGGCTTTGCACGGGATCTTGTACAGTTTTTCAAAGAACTTTTAGCGGGGGAATGAAATCATGAAAAAACAGTCAGCAAGCTTAATTGCCAAGCTTTTAAATAAAAATTCTCAGCCAGGACAGGGCAGCGGTAAGGAACTTAACACTACGGAAGAAATCATCATGCGAGACGTTCATGAATTGGTGCCGAATCCTAAAAATGAAAAGTATAGTTTGGATAATATTGAAGAACTGGCGATGATGATCCAGCTTACTCATAATATAGAGCCCATTATTTTAAAGACGATGGAGGATGGCCGATTTATGATTACCAGCGGTCATCGCCGCCGCTTGGCCCAGCTGTATCGATTGGAGCAGGGACTGATAGATAATCCGATGGTTCCGACCATTACACGAGAAATCATCAATGATTTTGAGGATGCCATAACGGACGATGAAATGGAAACGCTGAATATCGTATTTCCGAATAAAGGGCAGCGCAGGAATTTGACACCTTCGCAGGAAGCGGATGAAATTGCACTTATTAAGCCAATCATCAAGAAGCTTTATGATTATCAGAAAGCAGCCGGAAATATTGATGGTAAGTTTCGCCCTTATTTTGCCAATATCCTTGGTATTTCCGAAACTTCTCTGCAGCGTAAAGAAGCCATACGGAAGGTTTCAGATGAAGTTAAGGCCGAGGTTGATGCCGGGAATATTACGGCTACAGCTGCAGCAGAATTGGCAAGCATGGATGAAGAACAGCAGAATTCTGCTGTTGAGGCGATTAAGGACCGGGGAGAAGAAATTACGGTGCAGGCTGTGAAAGAGGAAAAGAAAAAAATCGTTATGCCTAAAAATGACATTATTCCTGTTGTGAAAGAGCGTCCGACAGAATGTGAATTAGAGGATGAGGGCCAGACAAAACTATTCGACCAAACGCAGAAAAATGATACCGATAAAAATATAAGCAATGACGGTGCTAATTTTACTGATGAGGCTGTACCACCTGTGCAAAAGCAAGAAGTGACAGATAGAGATATTGCCGCAAAAATTTGGTTTCAGAAAGAAATTGTTGAGAAATTAAAAGACGCTGAGCAACGGCTTTCCGTAGAAACTGCTGATAAAACAGAAGAAGAGTGTCAGGAGTGGCAGGCACGTGTCAAGGTTATAAAAGGTGTCTTGGCTTATTTAGATGAATCTCATTGCCCGGAACGATGCAAAGAATGTTGTGATGATTGTGATCGGCCCTGTGAGCATTCGAAAAACTTTCAAGTCGCAAATACCATGAATAATTAATGATCTGCAGTTGGGAGAGAGAAGAAAATGAGTAAATTATTGATCAATGAGGTTCCTTTGATGTGCCTGCCCAGCCTTGCAGTAAAAATCGGCTTGAATGAAGCGCTTTTTATACAGCAACTGCATTATTGGGTGGACCGCAGTAAAAATATTATCGATGGTCGGCAATGGGTGTATAACACCATGGCGGACTGGTCAAAGCAATTTCCGTTTTGGTCGCAGAAGACTTTATCGCGGACGATTTCCAACTTAGAGAAGCAAAAATTGGTTATTTCCGGCAACTACAATCAAAAAGGCTATGATCGCACAAAGTGGTACACGATTGATTATCTTGCGTTGGAAGGGCTAGAAAAGGAGGAGCCGGAAACGGAAAATCATGAAGAATCAGAGCCAGATGTATCAGGAGAAATTGATGCTGCCGTTAGTGACCAGTCCATAGGGACAAAATGTCCACATGAAGAAAATCAAGGGTTCGCAGGTACTATGGGCGATGCTGCTGTTGGTGACCAGTCCATAGGGACAAAATGTCCACATGAGGAAAATCAAGGGCTCACGGATACTGTGGGAGATGCTTCCGTTGGTGACCAATCCATAGAGACAAATTGTCCTTATGAGGAAATTCAAGGCTTGTCGGGTCCTTTGGCGGAGAATACCCAAAATGACCGTTTCATAGGGACAAGTTGTCCAAATCCATCCGGTCATTTTGTCCCTATGGAATCGGACAATCTGTCCTCACCAATACCAGAGAATAACAACAGAGAATTCTCAGAAAAAACAACAACAAACAAGAATGAGGAAACTGTTGTTGGAGATATGGTTAACATAAAAGATTCACTGGATAGCTTACTTTTTGTAATGCCAAGCTATGGTATTACGCTTGCTACTGCAAAGAAATTTATTGCTGAATATGGTCTTGAGGCAGTTGAACAGCAATGGGAACTTTTGAAAAAGGCATTGCAAAAAGGGAAGATAAATAATCCTGCAGGTTGGCTGCATATGGCGTTGCGGGAAGGATATGTTGATGCTCCAGCTGCGTTTAAACAGCTTCAGGAGGAAAAGAAAGCTGCTATGCGAGAAAAAATGGCGGAGATAGAACGGCAACAAATAGCTGCTCTGGAACGAGAAGCAGAAGAGGAAGCCAATCAATTTGAAATTCCTGAAAATAGTCCATTTCACGCTTTTCTTGAAAAATATAAAAAAGAGCAGGATGAAAAGAGTCCGGTGTGAATGTCTGGAATTTAGGTGTCCATTATGGACACCTTGACTGACTGTAGGCAAATTTAATCTTGGGGTAGGTGGGGCCAGCATTGTCGTATAAAAACGACTGATTTTGCCCCTGCTTCTTAGGATACGTCGATTCGTTTGGGGGTCCATAATGGACACCCGATTCGGCTTGTAATAATTTTTTATGGGGAAAATTAATGTGCTGGTCAAGGATGTGAATTGTATGAGGGTGGAGTTTATTGAAAATGGCAGAAGAATTATATCGACCAATCGCGGTGTATTCAAGGATAATGAGCTCATTTGGTATGATAATGCCTATATTTTGAGTCTCAAATTTGATGAGGAAAAGATAGAAATTATGGTAAAAAAGATAGAAAAATTAGATAGAGAGTAGTAGTGGTGAGCGTCAAGATTTGTTAAGCGCTTGATCATTTAGCCGGGGACAGATTCGTTTAAAGTAGTGATCAAAAAATCAACATATACAGTAAGTTCTTCAGGCAAAAATACATCGCTTCGTTTTACTAACCCTATTTGAATCAAAGAACCTTCCGCTAGTGGAATGGAAATAATATTAGGGTTCATGTAATTGTTTACTATGCAGCCAGTTCCTATATTATAGGCATTTGTATTTGATAGAAGATTATTCATAGCGCCCCGATCCTTTAAATAAACGATTTGTTTAATCTGATCCACGTGGATAACTTCCTCTGCAAAGTGAAGCAATACGTCATCTTGCTGATAGGTCAGATACGGATAATCTTTTAATTGTTCTAACTCAATAGATTTGAGCTGCGACAGGGGGTGCTCTTTTCGAAGAAAAACATGCTGAGTTATTGATGCTAGAGGGGTAAATGTCAGTGATTTTGAGATGAAGTAGCGATCAAAAAAAGATTTGTTTAAGTCTGTTAATGCGACAATACCTAGAATGCTTTTATCCGTATATACATCATTGATTACGTCCGTTGTTTTTCCTTCGCGAACGGTTATATTGTAGTTGCGTTCACTAAAATAATCCATTAGCTTTGCAACACCCTCTATGGCAAAGCCATAATGTTGAGAAGATATAGAAACTCTTGTTACGTCGGTTATTTTATGTTTATTAAAATGGTAGATGATGGATTCTGTTTGCTCTAAAAGCATTTTTGCATAAAATAATAATTCCATGCCATCTTTTGTGAAGAGAACACCTTTGTTTGTTCTGTCTAAGATGGTAATATTTAATTCATTTTCAATCTCTTGAATAGCTTTGCTGATACTTGGTTGCGTTACATAAAGGGCAGAGGCTGCTTTACTGATTGAATTGTGTTTTGAAATTTCCACGATATATCGAATTTGTTGAAGTGTCATGAAAAGTACTCCTTACTAAAATAATTTGTTATAACTTGATTCTATAGCAAATGCTTCATAAGATCAATTTTACAACTTATAAAAGAAAGGGATACAATATAAAAAAATAAGAATGAAAGCAGGGATACAAATGATAAGAGAAGCAACTGAAAAAGATCTGATGGATATTTTGCAAATTTATAACGATGCTATCTTACATACAACAGCAGTCTACGATTATAATGTGCATACCATTGAGGAGCGAAAACAATGGTATGAAAAGAAAAAGCAAGAAGGCTATCCGTTGTTGGTGTTTGAAAAAAATAAAAAGGTAGCTGGATTTGCTACTTTTGGTCCGTTTAGAGCATGGCCTGCCTATAAATATACAATCGAACATTCCGTATATGTCCATGAGGATTTTAGAAGAGAGGGCATTGCAATAAAATTAATGCAGGAGCTCATAAAAATTGCGAATGAAAGAGAATTTGCAACCCTTGTTGCCGGAATTGATGCAGCCAATATTGGGAGTATAAAATTGCATGAAAAATTAGGTTTTACATTTTCGGGCGTGATTAAAAAAGCCGGTTTTAAATTTGATCAATGGCTGGATCTTGCATTTTATCAATTGGAATTACCGGGTCCAAAAGCACCTACAGAAGGATAGTTTTCATTGTTAAAAGAGGAGATCTTATGGATTTAGTTATCAAATGCAGTATATCTGTGATTCTAATGATTATAATAGATTATATATCGAAAACAAAAAATTACTATGTTACTGGCTTAGTATTAAGTTTTCCAGGACTAAGTATTTTGGCTTATTATTTCATGTATGTGGAACATGGAGTTTCAAAAGTTCGCGAAACAATAATTTTTGCTATGGCATCAGCGATTCCTTTTATAATTTTTCTTGTCGTGCTATATTTTACCTTGAAAAATTATAATATTTTTTATTCGATTTTATTTTCAAGCTTAGTTTGGACAGCTTTTTCATCCGTTGTAATAATACTGTGGAAAGAATTTAGCTAGTTTGGTTTGTACGAAAAAAGTGAACTTTAAATTATGGGCCTGATATAATATTTCTCTTTGATGGGTGGAGGATATGCAAAGAAGAGACTGGAAAATTTAAATATGCGGACTTTGTTAAAAAAGGGGAATAGACAGGCATTATATAAGATTATAGGTTAAAAAAAGAATTTTATATGACGGATTGAACCATATTGGAACCACGAATTAAGTATTCGTTGGTATTTCCAATATGGTTTTTTATTTAGAATTAAATTTATTTTACTTGCCAAAATGATGGATTCAAATTGTTTTAGTTATATAGAAGACTTCCATTTTGTTGCATAGAAATCAAGTGAAGGGGTCCATTATGGACCCCCTAATATATTGAAATAAACTTTAAATGGGAAAATTAGTAATTGCTCAGGAGGTAAAGGTGATAAGTGTGGCGTTTGTAAGAAATGGAAAAAAGATTGTAACGGCAAATCAAGGCGTATGCAAGGATAACGAGCTTATTTGGTATGACAAGGCCTATATTTTGAGTCTCAAATTTGATGAGGAAAAGGTCCAAATTGTGATAAAAAGGATACCAAATGCAGGAGGTGAAATGCGATGAAGGCGGAAAAAACTGTGGAAGATTATGGGGTTGAATTAAATGAACAGGTACTGACCGAGGATGAAAAAGCGGAATTGGCTCAGGAATCCGATGAAGAAAACGCGAAACGTTAGGGGGTGAAGATATGTCATTACCAGAGCATGTGCAGGAGCAGCGGAATGCTCTTGTGGAAAAAGTAACAAAAGACATGGAGGCAGGGAAACCGTTTTTTTGGGATTCTGAGCATTTTGGTAAGCCAGCGCATAATATGGCGCTGGGGTCATCCTATCGAGGACTCAATCGCATGCGCCTGATGATTGCGGCTGAGGACAAAGGTTATACTGATAGTCGCTGGTGCACGTATAAGCAGGCGCAGGAAAAAGGTTGGCAGGTCAAAAAAGGCGAAAAAGGAACGCATATTGAATTTTGGAGCAAATCCATTACAGTCAAAGAATTAAATCAAGAAACAGGTGAAGAAGAGAAAAAACTGAAAGACTTAGATTGTCCTATAGTTAAATACTATACGGTATTTAATGCACAGCAAATGGAAGGGATTCCGCCAGAATATCCGTTGACCATTGCTGAAGATGAGAAGAATAAATACATGGAAAATATGCTGAAAAACAGTGAGGCAAAAATCTTTTTTGATCAGAGCAATCGGAATTTTTATAGCCCTACTACAGACGAGATCCATGTATTACCGCGAGAAAAATTTAAGACGCTGGATGGCTTTTATGCAACTTGTGCGCATGAAATTGCTCACAGTACGGGGCATTCTACCCGGATGAATCGGGATATGTTCAATTTTGAAAAAAGTGAATACGCCAAAGAGGAACTACGGGCTGAGCTTGCCTCCACGTTTTTGCAGCAGCAATATGGGATTAAATTTGATGAAAAGCATTTTGAGAATCATGCCGCATACCTGCAGTCTTGGGCTAAAGTTTTAAAAGATGATCCAAATGAATTGTATCGGGCAGCTTCTAAAGCCCAAGAAATGGCTGATTACATTGAAAAGAATATGCTTTTGAAAGGACTTGAACAAGTAGCACCAGCGTTGGAAAATGGTAAGGAAGTACTGCTTTGCAAAGAGGTTAAAGAACCGACAAAGGTATCGCCGTTTCAGGAGATTGCGGATCGAGCAATAGAGAAGAAAAATCGACAGCAACGGAAACAAAAACTGCAAGTTTCGATAAAGGACAAGTCAAAACAGACAGAAATGGCACGATGATGCGAGGGGCTGTGAAATAACACTCCTATAAAAACAAAAGAGGATCGCTGGCTCGAAAGAGCCGGTGATCCTCTTTTTGTGGTAAAATTTTACGTGTCTAATGAAAAATTCAACCATCAATTATTTTAAAACAAAACAGGCAGTTTTGCCACTATTTATTTCGGATTTTCTGGATATTTGTGATCCTGTGCTGGTTTTCGACAGATTCATGGGGGGAATCGACTTGGAGAAGTACCTGAAAAATGTTCCGGAACACGTTACCGGACGCATCAGATACAACCCGACCAGCATGTTGAAAACAATCTTATTTGGATTTATGACAAATGGATATATATCGCTACGTGAGCTCGAAGATAGCTGTAAAGTCAATCTTCGCTTTATGTATCTCATGGAACGCGAGACTCCATCTTATCGCACGTTCGGCTATTTTATCGAAACTATGCTCAAACCATCGGTTGAGGAATTGTTCAGCGAGATCAACAATAAAATTTTTGCCAAAGATCATGTGGATTTGAGCCATCTGTATATTGACGGTTCGAAATTTGAGGCAAATGCTAATAAATATAGCTGGGTATGGAAGAAAGCGACTGAAAAATCTAGATATAGACTTTTTGAAAAAGTCACGGGATTACTCGATGAAATCAACGACGATCTTGCCAGCTTTGGCATCAAAATTGATACGAATTCCGAATACGTTCCTGAGTACCTAAGTGAAGTAACGGATCGGTATGCCAAAATCTATGAAATAGATGAAACAAAATTTGTCCATGGAAAAGGCCATCGAAAAACACCCCAGCAGAGCTATTACGAACGGCTTCAGGAATATACAGCGAAACTCAAAGAATATGTTGAAAAGATAACCATTTGTGGTCCAGACCGGAACAGTTATTCCAAAACAGATCACTGTGCGACATTCATGCGGATCAAGACAGATTATATGGGCAACGACCAGCTCCTGCCAGCCTACAACATTCAATTTGGTATTGCAGATGAATACATAGCTGTAGCTGATGTAAATCAATACCGTGCAGACATGGATTGTTTTGTTCCCTTACTGGAGAAATTTCATAATACCTACGGATTTTATCCAAGGTATCCAGTTGCTGATGCAGGATATGGTTCATACAACAATTATATTTACTGTGAGCAGCACGGTATGGAAAAGTATATGAAATTCACTATGTACAAGAAAGAAACTACTGACGCAAAGTATCGAGATAATCCGTTTCGGGCAGTGAATTTCAAGATTGATGAAGAAGGTACTCTGCGCTGTCCGGCTGGACAGGCATTTCACCTTCAATACAGACAAAATGTAAAAGGGAATCGATACGGACGTCAGGAAGAGGTCTACCAGTGCGAAAATTGTACAGATTGTCCTTATGCCTCCGAGTGTAAAAAGACGGATAAAAACAGGACGATTCGTCTTAACCAGGAACTAACTTCTATACACCAAGAAGTTGTGGATAACCTAGAAAGCATTCAAGGAGCGCTTCTTCGTATGAATCGCTCGATTCAATCTGAAGGTACTTTTGGGATTATGAAAAATAACCGCTGGTACAAAAGAATTGTTCGTAAAGGCATGGAACAGGTACGTTTAGAGATTTTCCTGGTTTCCATCGGGCACAATCTTTATAAATACCACAATAAAAGACTACGTTTGAAGAAAGCCGCATAAACTGTAGAAAAGCAGTTTTTATGGGGAAAGGGGTTGTATGCCCTTTTTTCAGTAATTGCCCGCTTGTTGCCTCAAACTGTGTAGAAAAAGAGGCTGTGGACAAAATGATTTCTCATTTTGTCACAGCCCCTTTAAATTGAAGGGAGAAAATCGTTATGGAAAAGGATTTATGGCAGATGATCGATGAAGCTGATGCGCAGAATTATGGTAATCTTGCCAGTCAGCTAAAACAGGACATAGAAAAAAGTGTACAGGCTACGATGAATAAATCCCCAGAAACCGTGCGTCGTGATATTGGCAAGGCCTCTGACAATTTGTATGAAAAGATGGATCAGTTTTTAAAAGCAGAACAGGAATATGTACCATCGCCCGAAACTTGGCTGGAATATGAGCCGAAACATGAAACTATCAAGGAAGATCTACAGAATTTACAGGCCGTACAGAAAAAGGCAAAATCTGAGCAGGACGTTATGGCTGCTTCGGATAAAACGGTAGCTTCCTTTAAGCAAGCTAGTATTTTTCTACAAACGGAATATGAAAAGCTCATGGAACGTGAACGGCAGGTTCAGCGGAAAATGGAGCAAATCAAGAATATTATTGAACAAATGCAGGAGCGGACAAAGGGTAGTTCGCCAGAAGAAATGCAGAAATTAATGGTTAATGGCAAAAAATTTGTTTCGGATATAGAAAATCTTCGTGAAGACATTCGTTGGCAAAAGCCAGTTATTGTGGCTGCTCTATGGAAAGAGGTGGGTGAACAGGTAAAGCAAGTTTATACTGGTATTCGAGAAGTGCCGGGTAAAATAAAAGCTGCGGTTCGGGACAAAACCTATAGCATCGTGGATCAGGCTATTCAAAAGACTTCATCCATTTTTGACAAGGGAATCCAATATCTTCAGTCGAAGAAAGAAGAAGTTTTAAATCTTTCACCATTAGAAAAGAGATGGCAGGCTGTAGAAAAGGAGCAGCAGGAAAAATTGCAGACAGCAGAACAACAGCAGTCGGCTGTTCAACGCGTAAATGAGCCAGAGAAAGGCAGAACCGTGGCATCCGTCCAAGATAAGGTTTCTGATAATGAAAGTAATATTAAAAAGCCAAGGAAAGTACTTCTCCGTATTGAATCAAAGGGGAATGTGCGTAGTCAGGAACATGAAAGGAACCGATCCTTGTGAAACTTTGCTATGATGCCAAAATGACTAGCGGGGATATATCCAAAACTCGGATAATTTATATATATATTAATGGAAATATTTCGGAGAAACATTTATAATAAAAAAATAAGTACGAGGTGTGCATATGAATTCTGAAATTATAATGTATAAAACTGAAGATGGTCTGACTAAAATAGAAACTACCTTTGATAACGATACTGTTTGGCTCTCGATTGATGGAATGGCAGAGCTATTTCAACGAGACAAGTCTACCATCTCACGTCACATAAAAAATATATTTAAAGAAGGCGAATTAATAAGAGATTCAGTTGTTGCAAATTTTGCAACAACTGCTGCGGATGGAAAAACATATCAAGTTGACTATTATAACTTAGACGTTATTATTTCTGTGGGCTATCGTGTAAAATCTTTACGAGGCACTCAGTTTAGGATTTGGGCAAACAATGTTTTGAAAGAGTATATGAAAAAAGGATTTGCCATAAATGATGATTTTTTAAAAAATAATGGCGGTGGAATTTATTTTGATGAATTACTGGAGCGTATCCGTGACATCCGTTCCTCAGAAAAAGTGTTTTGGAGAAAGGTTCTTGATATCTATGCAACCAGTGTTGATTATGATCCGAGAATGGAAGCCTCTGCGTTGTTTTTCAAAACTGTGCAGAATAAAATGCATTGGGCAGCACATGGACAGACTGCAGCAGAAAAAATTTATTATTCGGCAGATGCAGACAAACCTTATATGGGTATACTTAGTTTCAAGGGAGAACAGCCTACGCAAGCTGACGCATTAGTAGCAAAAAACTATTGCACTGAAGATGAATTATCTGCATTAAACAGTGTAGTTTCTGCTTATCTTGAATTTGCAGAAATGCAGGCTCGTAGAAGGATACCTATGTATATGTCAGATTGGATTGACGCATTAGATGGATTTCTGAAATTGTCTAAGCATGAAATTCTTACTCATTCCGGAAAAATTAGTACTAAAACGGCTGAACTAAAAGCGAAAGAAGAGTATAAAAAATATAAGATATTGCATTTAGGTGATGTTTCAAAGGCCGAAAAAGATTATATAAAGGCATTGGAAGATATGGAAATGAAATTGTTGGGTGAAAAAAATAACAAATCACCACGCTAATAATATATTTGAAATATCTTCTATTTAGATGATTTAGTTAATAAATGGTCAGACTCTCAGTACAAACAAAATCTTCAGAAGTGAGTTACGATATCGGAGGAAAGCGTAGTTTTTACAAGATGATTAGTTATATAAGGTAATCTAAGCGAAAGTAATTAGCTTATTTTACTAGGTTTCAAAATGGTATGTATATTAATATTTTTGGGAGAGTTTATATGAATATAAACGAACTGCAAGAGGAAATTGAAAGTTTGATTTTGAGTAAACGAGAAGATGATTATTGGGACTTTAAAGAAAAGCATCACGCCAATACCGCTGATTTATTGCACGATATTATCTGTATGGCCAATAATCGCGCTGATAGAGACGCTTATATTATATATGGAGTTGTAGATAAAACTGGTAATATTGTTGGTGTAGAGGCTGATCCAGGGCGTAGAAATCAGCAAGAGATTATAAATCAGTTAAAAAGCAAGAAATTTGTCTCAGGGATTCGTCCGCGTATTGAATTAAGGACCCTCAATATCCAAGATCATGAGATTGATGTACTTATTGTTAAAAATACGTCAGATACGCCCTATTATTTAATAGAAGATTATAAGGATAAGGATCAGCGGCGGATTGTACGAGCCTATCATATATACACAAGAGTCTGTGATACGAATACCGATATTGATAAAAGTGCGGACATTGACCACACAGAGTATTTATGGAAAAAAAGGTTTGGATTAACTACAGTTCCGTTAGAACGTTTCATAAAAAAACTGAAAAATAAAGAGGAATGGATTAAAGAGGAGAATTTTTACTATAGCAAATATAATCCTGAGTATACTATTGTATTTGATGATGAAGAAGATGATGAACGAGGAAAGCCTGAATTTTATGCATATGCAATGTGTAATTCTTCGGTTAATTATGGGTATGTGAATATCAAATATTTTGAAACGCGTTTATATGGATGTCGAATTGTCACCTTAGATAGCGGACGTTTTATGACGACTGTACCAGAATGGGGATTTCTAAAATTTGATAAATATAAAATGGATATTACTTACTCTTTCAAATATTATCTGAAAAGTGAAATTTCCTACATGCTCCATAAATTCTTGCTCAGAGAAGATAGTGAAGAAGCGAAGTATGCGTGCGAGCGATTTTATGAGGTTATCCTTATATTTAAGGATGACAGAGAAAAAGATGATTTTGTCTCATTTATTTACGGGAAGAAAGAAGAGATGATAAAAAGAGTCGAACAGATTCCTGAGGAGTATGGCTGGATTGAGGCAGAGAATAAACGATCGCGGGACGAGATTATTAAAAGGTTAAAAGCAGGTCGTGTACTCAATGAAATGTTGGTAGAATTTCGTAACGATTATTCTCATGTGTAATAAAATTGACGGGATTTTTGAGCTTTGGGGGCAGAAGTTTAGTTATGTCTAATAGAGACGATTTCACACAAAAAACGAAAGATGAACTTGCAAAGCGCGTTGCCTGGCTATGTTCAAATCCTAATTGCCGACGGGCCACAATCGGCGCAAAGTCCGGTAGCGAAGGTGTCATTATTACTGGGATAGCGGCACATATTACTGCTGCTGCTCCCGGTGGGCCCAGATATGATCCAGCACTTAGTCCAGACCAGAGAAAAAATATTACTAATGGTATTTGGCTCTGTAGCAATTGCTCAATTCTCATAGATCGTGATGAAGACGCATTTTCCGTTTCACGGCTGAATGATTGGAAACGTACAGCTGAGAGCCAATCTTTTGCTGCAATTGCAGGGTCAAGCATTGATGCTCAGCTCCTAAGAAAAATTCCTGTCGAGATGGATGAAGATGATCTTAAAATAATTCGAAGTCTTTCATTGCCTCAGGATGATGATCTTGAGGAAGTGACAGTGCGACTACGTAGCGCCGCTAGAATAGATATCGAGCATTTCAAGAACGAGCAGAGTTGGCCAAAACACGTAGTTCCTATTAATATGACTTCGAAGGACACTAACGGCGTCCATGTATTTAGCCTGGCAGGCATCGCGGCTGCAATGAAAATTGTCAATGAAATTTCCATTGTTGCCGCACCGGGGCTTGGGAAAACGACAACAATGATACAGCTTGCAGATACTATTCTCGCATCGGAAGGCGGGATAGCTGTTGTTATTCCGCTCGCAGAATGGTCAATGCAATCAGACACCTTTTTTAAAATGCTTATCCAGAGGAATGCTTTTCGTAATTTCCGTGAACAACACTTTATGCTGCTTGCATGTCATGGTCGGTTACAGCTTATGTTGGATGGTTGGAATGAACTTGATTATGAAGCGAAGCTTCGTGTCAATCGCCAAATAAAAACCCTTCAGCGTGAATTTCCTCGTATCAGGATAGCTATCAGTACAAGACCCCAGGTAGGGGATTTGTCGATTGCTGGACCCAAACTTGAACTTAACACATTTTCTGATGAACAACAGAAGGAGATTGCTCATGTATTGCTTGGAGACAATGGAATAGCATTGTTAGAGCAAGCATGGCAAACGGATGGGGTGAGGGAACTGGTAGCAATCCCCCTTTATTTGAATTGGTTGCTTACCTATGCTACTTCTGGGAAAATGCCGACTACTAAAGAAGAAGTACTAAACCGTTTTGTCGCAGAATACGAGAGGGTGCAGGAACGGGCTTTAATTTTAAGGCAAAAGCTTTTTGGCTGTCATCAGGTATTTCTTGCAGGATTGGCTTCAAAGGCCACCAGTATTTCCAATACCGTAATTCGGGAGGATATGGCACGTGCCGTAATTAGTCAGATTGAAAATGATTTAGTAACAGGAGGGCAGATAACGAATCGGCCGGAGCCACAGGATGTTATTGATACGCTAGTAAATCAGCATTTGTTGGTTAGGTCAGGTGGAAGTGGCGGAATCTCCTTCCAACACCAGCAAATCCAAGAGTGGTATGCTTCTTTGGATGTCGAGAAAATGATACTAGCAGCAGAAGCCGGTGATGTGGAAGCCGGAAAACAACTGAGCTTCAATGTTCTTAATTTGCCTTTATGGGAGGAGCCAATCCTTTTTGCGTGTGAACGATTATCTTATCGTGATCCCCAGAGTGTTAAAGCAGTTGCTGCTGCAATTTTGCAGTCTATTTCGGTCGATCCAATGCTTGCCGCAGAAATGATTTATAGATCATCGACGGACGTCTGGGACATTATTCAAGATAAGATTAAGGCTTTCGCTTTACGTTGGCATAAACAAGGTGAAGTGGATCGGGCAATTGGCTTTATGATCACTACTGGACGTCCGGAATTTGCGGAACAGATTTGGCCATTAGTCACCTATGCTGATGACCAAATACATTTAAAAGCCCTTCGTGTCGCTCGGCAATTCCGACCTAGCGTCTTGGGCGCTAGTATCCAAGAACGACTGGCCATTGTACCTGAAGAAGTGCGTGAAAGTGTCTTGGCAGAAATCGCTATGGAGAGTGGCCTTGATGGAATAAACTTTGTTACAAATCTTGCCAAGCTAGAAACGAGTACCAAAGTACAATTTGCAGTGATAGAGGCTCTTTTGTTTCGGCGTGCAGAGCGGTTTGCCATTGCGATTATCAAAGTCGCGAGGGAAGACATTTGGCAGATGCTTGCTTGTAGCAATTATACGAATGAAATTACTGACGCCGAAATTGCGGAACGATGGAAAAAAGAACACCTAACATATATTACAGAAGAAACCAATGTATTAAAAAAACTGAGTTTGCTTGTTAATGATGGTGAAATCAGCCCTTATATTAGAAAGCAAGTTGAAGATATCATAGTATCGGATGAGTTCCCATTAGATGATAATAACGCCTATTGGACATTAGTAAAGGCAAAGGAACAATATCTTCAAGAGGTCAAAAGGGGAATTCTGTGTCGTATTGAGAATGGAAGCAAAACCCCTTACGGATCAATTGACTTATTAAGGGACGCAGGAGTAGTCGAAGAAGGGGCCATTATTGACTTAATTGTTAATACTTCCCAAGAAAATCGTTTTGCAGACGAGGCGACTGTGATAGCTGGGCCAAAGACGGTAAGTATTCTCATCGAAAAGCTGATTAAACTTGACAAAAAAATTCAGGAAATGGACGGACCGGTCGAAGAGATAACGAGAAGCGAATACTGGCGTTTAATTGACCGCATTAGTTACAGTCAGCCTGTATCAATCCTGACGACACTACAGTCGTATAGTAACACCCATGAGCCGCATGTTATTGCACTTTTAGCAGATATTCTGGCACGACATGCTCAAAAGAACGAAGCAGAATTATTAAATACGGATGAAGGACTTCAAGAATTTCTTGTTAAGACCGTTAATCAATGGGTTGAGGTGCTGAAATCGCTACCTGCAAGCCGTGAACAACTTTCGTCAGTTGTTCGAGTAATATCATTTTTTCCAAAGCCAGAGTTCTTTGAAGGGCTACAAAGTCTTCTGCTGGAAGACCTTTCACAATGGAAACAGGCAAAGTATGAATTTGCTGCAAACCCAAGGAATCGATATGCTTTTCAAGAGACTACTATTTGCTATACTAACATTTACAAAGATGCTTTTTCAGCTATTAGCGGAGATAAGGTCATTCAATTAATGCTTCGATACCTATCCGATCTTGACTTTGGTATTGAGGCAGCATATGTGCTTAAAATTATCTGGGATAAACAACAGGACGATTATGAGAGGAAAGTTTTTAAACCATGGCCCGATTTCTCAGAAGTAGCTGCCCGTCATCTACGACGCCAGCAAGAGGATGTAATCTATGAATCACTATCACCTTTTGCTGAAGCGATTTTTTCTGCTATACATAATATCAACTCATCTAATTGCGGCGATAAAGAATACCGACATGTTTTAAAACTTGCCAAGATAGCATTAAGTATGCCTCATGGTGATAGGGGTTCTATTGCTTTTGAACTTTTGCATGTACCGTTGCCGCTATCAGAAAAGCTTGAACTTTTAAGATCGCTCGTTATTGCAGGATACAAAATAGAAGCCGATATAGTTATCCAAGGGCTGAAAGATTTATTAGAAGAGGCTAAGAAGAAACCATGGTTGCTGGATGAGCATCATAATCAGCTTGTAGAATGGCTGCAACTATTACCTTTTTCCGATCAGCCAGAGGCCCTGGATGAAGCTTTAGATTTGGGGAAAGAACATCTTAAAGAGCCTTACAGGTTCCAAGAATTATTAGCTTCTCTTGCGCATGCCCCGAATACGCGGGCGGAGTTATCTTTGTTCAAATTGGCGGAGGGTGATCCACGATTTTATAAAGATTACTATTGGCTAAATGCAGTAGTTTTACGTGATACGGATTCGTCAGTCACAAGGATTCTTGACTTAGTCTGTAGCGGTAAGGTGGCCGGAAACCAGCAGGGACTGCTTTCAGGAAGTATACCAGATTTAATCGCTCGCCATCCTGATGTATATCACAATTTATTACAGCGTTATGGGCAACTCTCTGCTACCGCAAAGTCTCGAATAAAGCCCTTAATAGCAGAGATTGCAGATGAAGAGGGGTTATTGGTATTAGTACAGAGCTATGGTGAGGAAGACCTTAAATTTGATTGGGTGTTGGAAGGAATGATAAATGAAATAGCTGTGGGTAAAAAAACATTGCCGCACGTCTATGAATACTATAGCGTCGATGTGTCGGCTCTGCGAAAAAAACTCTTTGCAATGGTTAAGAAAACCAATATTGCGGCCAATGTTGCAGTATCGTGCCTGGAACTAATTGACGAATTGCGCGATGAATATGGAATTGTTGACACTGAGCCGCGTCATCCGGATATTGAATCTGGGCGTCCTTGGCCCCTTATGATGCAGGGTGTTAGCTGATATAAATATATATTACGAAATTCATAATGATGCGATTATAAGGATTGATTTGGGAATTAACAACTTAGTGTAAAAAAGGTACATTAAGACGTACTGTTTAAGGCATTTGCCAAGCAATACGGAGAGCTTTGGTTGACAATCGACAAAAGGCATGAAGAACTGGTAGAGCGTCTTAAGGAAAAAGCTTTGAGTGTTCTTGAAAAGTATAGAGAGTATGAAGAACAAAACTTGTACAAATGAATTGGTTGTGGATGGCAATCATAATATCGGATAGCCGGTAAAGGAAGCAATAACCTTTGCCGTTTTTTGCACTTTTGGCGCAGATGTGCTAATTTGATTTTGAAATATATTGTAAAATTATGCCGGATTTAAGTTGATACAATCCCAGAAAGGCAATTTCAGAGGGGTGAAGTGGAAACATGCTAACAGTTGAGCAGTACATTTCTCAAATGAAAAAAAAGAAGAAACTCGATGAGTTCGACTTTAAGAATCATGCGGAAAACATGGCCGCTGTAATGAAATGTGTAGTGGAATACTTCAACACGTATCTAAACCCAGAGGAATATGATTACGAGACGATAAAACTCGAGCAGTCGGCGGCGAGGGTAGAAAAAGAAATTGCTGACACCTTACTCCGCAGTAAAGACTTTATTATCGAGTACTATAAAAAATATAAATCACGAATTGACAGAACGCTAAAATCTCATTTAAAAAGCTATGAGTATATGGATCTGTTTTATAGCAGGGATGATTTTGAAAATATGATTAACAAGTTTTGTGAAGATCGCAAAATACAGGATATGGGGTTAGCCGAACACAAGGAAGAGCTTATCATCTTGGTGCAAGAGCTAAAGGAACGTGAAACAGAGAAACCTTCTCGTACTGGATATAAGTATTTGGACGAAGCCTTGCTTTCTTGGATAAAGGATACATATGCGGAATTCAAGGTAAACTTATTTGGCTTTGCCGGTGAAATCGCTTATCAATATTACGAAAAATATGTAGAGAGCATCTACGATAGGAGTACTGAGCAGCATTACCATATTAATCGGTACAATCACCGTTATAATAACAATCCCTTCGGAGTCGACGAAATATATAAAGACAATTGCCATAGGCCATTCATTGAAGGCCGTAAAGGCGAACTGGAAATGTTAATCATGTATGATTGGGTGCATAGCTGGGTCGAAGATGCAGAATACTGGCCGGAATATGTGAATCTTTGTGTCAACACGGGGCGGGTTAACATCGTCCGCAACATGAACATTCTGCTTCCCGTAATCAATAAAGGGATTGACTATCCGGAGGACATCAAGAGCTCTAGTGTATTTGTGGAAACGACAACTGGGGCTTTGAAGGCCGACCCCGGCGGACCATATATCTTACGTCTTTCATATGACAAGGAAAATGATCTTATCTGGAAAGACGACGGGCAGTTGACCCGTGTAATAACCAATTTGCAGGAAAGCTTCGCAGCATACGGTCCGCCAAACGCTTTGGAATTGTTCTCACCTCTTCGAGGCCCGATGTACACCGAAAAAGAGTTTTTTGCCAGGTACAGCCAACTGGAGAAAAAACTGAAGAAGTACGATGGTATCACCATTGCTCTGGTTAACGGACCGCAAAGACATAAAGCAAAGCCGAGCTACCTGATGCAAACAACCAAGGATATTATCAAGATAAGGACGCTGGCTAAGGAACTGAAACTCCGACTTAAGATATCTTTAGACATCTCAAAGCTTATTACGAATAAGAACAATCACAGCCAATTTGAACAAGAATTCAATCAACTAAGCGAGCTTCGCCATTCCATCGTTGGGGTGCACTTAGCTAACAGGTTTCCTAGTAGCAGTCTTATTGACAGAATTTATAAGGAAGACAAGGTGTATTTGAATCAGTACGAATACCCTCGACTGTCGGATTTTCTAGGGTCCATTTCGGCACTTTTCAACGACAACCGACGCCGCTATTTCGTACCGGAAGAAGTAAAAAGTTCGGAAGAGCTCGAAGAGCTGGCAGATAACTTGCTGAGAGCTGGGTTTTCCTTTGTTGACTGGAAGGATGAGCAACAGCCATGAGTACTGAAGACGAAAGAACAAAGCTGTATAACGAAGTTTGGAGCGAGCCGGTAACTACCGTAGCAAAGCGTTATGGGATTTCCGACAACGGTCTGCGCAAACGCTGCATCAATCTGCAAATTCCTCTGCCGCCGCTCGGCTATTGGGCTAAAGTGAAGGCCGGAGCCAAGGTGTCGAAGCCCGAATTGCCAGTAGTGAAAGCCAAAGAGGAGAGCATTGTTTTAAGAAATACGAAACATGAGCATGAAATGGAATTTATCGATATCAGTGCCCAACCAACAGAAAAATTGAAAAAGCTCGATGGACTTGACGTGTTTACACCCCGCTCCCGGGAGGCGTTTGAAAAATGGTGCGGGAAGATCCATGTTTCGAAAAAAGTCGACCCATTTCATCCTCTGATTATTGAATATCAAAAGGAAATTGAATATCGGAAGGTGCGCAACAGAGAGCATCAGTTCCGCGATATGTTCCAGTTCGGGGACGTGGCGTTCTTTCCCAAAGTACAATACCGCCCTGATCACATGGTCTTGCCGATCAAGGTGTCCGACAGACAGAGCAATCGGGCCTGCCGGATCGTTGACGCGCTTATAAAAGCGGTAGAAGAGGTGGGCGGTAAGGTTAAGGTTGAAAGTCCGCATTATAACCAACGAGAAGCTGCCGACTGTGCCAGTATTAATTTATTTAAAAACTCCTTTTCATTTCAGGTGAAAGAAGCGATGGCAAAACGACGGGCCGTCATCGCCGATATGCCGTCCGAAAACATGGTTCACGAATTCAGGCCCATGTATGAAAAAGTGTTCACCGGCAAGCTGGAAATTGAATTCAAGCAAATTTCTGATTACTGGGAAAAAGACAAGATGGAGCGGGTCTTAGCCCTTGCTGATTCTGCCGAGGCATCTTTAGAAGAACAATTGGGCGAGGTATTCAAGTGGATGGTCAAAACCGCCCTGGAGGCAAAAATTGCATGGGTCATACAGAACAGGGAAGAGGAAATAAGGGAAAGGGAACGGGAACGTCAGCGCGCAATTGAAGAAGAAAGACAGAAAGAGCTGCAGACGATCCAGGCCATGGAAAAACGCCAGAAGCAGTTGGTCGAGAACATCGAGCAACAGATGGCCGGCTGGTTTAAAGCGCAGAAACTTCGTAAATATGCCGATGAGATTGAGGCCTATGCAAAACAGGTTGTGGACCTTGAGGTAAAAAAATCGTTGGATAGATATGTTCAATTGGTTAGAAGAAAGGCGAAAAAAAACGATCCGATTGCCGAAATCGTCCAGGAGATCAAAGCAATAGGGGTAAAGACAGAGTTTCCTTAAGATTAGCCTTATAGATGTGGATGTTTCTTGTCTGTACGGTGGATTAAAGCGTTATGGAAAAAGATTTATGGCAGATGATCGATGAAGCTGATGTGCAAAATTATGGGAATATTGCACATCAGCTAAAACAGGATATGAAAAAAAGCGTACAAGATACGCTTGATAAAGCCCCGAAAATTGTGCATCATGATATTGGCAAGGCCGCGGACAATTTGTACGAGAAGATGGATCAGTTTTTGAAGGCAGAACAGGAGTATATACCATCGCCGGAAACTTGGCTGGAATATGAGCCGAAACATGAAGCTATCAAGGAAAATTTGCAGAATTTACAAGCCGTACCGGAGAAACCACGTTCTGAGCAGGATATTATGACCGCTTCAGATAAAACGGTAACTTTTTTTCAACAAGCCAGTCTTTTTCTGCAAACGGAATATGAAAAGCTCGTAGAACGTGAACGACAAGTTCAGCGGGAAATGGAACAAATCAAGAATATTATTGAGAGGATGCAGGAACAGACAAGAGGCAGTTCGTCGGAAAAAATGCAGAATTTAGTGGATAATGGTGAAAAAATTATTTCTGATATAGAAAATCTCCGCGCGGAGATTCGTTGGCAAAAGCCGGTCATCGCAGCTGCTCTATGGAAAGAGGCTCGTGAACAAGTAAAGCAAGTTTATACTGGTATTCAGGAAATGCCAGATAAAATAAAAGTTGCAGTTCGGAATAAAGCTTATAGCATTGTGGACCAGGCCGTTCAAAAAACAGCATTTGTTTTTGATAAAGGAATTCAATATTTACAGGCAAAGAAAGAAAAAGTTCTAAACCTTTCACCATTCGATAAGAAAGAGCAGGGCGCAGAAAAAACGCAAGAAGAAGTAAAAATGGTAGAAAAGCAGCAGCCGTCGGTGCAGCATGCAATTGAAGAGTTGAAAGATAGAACCGTTAACGTTAATCAAGATAAGGTTTTTAATAATGAAGTTAATATTAAAAAGCCCAAAAAAGTACTTCTTCGTGTTGAATCAAAAGATGATGTGCGTAGTCAAGAACGTCAAAAGGAGCGTTCGCGATGATTTAATGAGCGCAATGCACTTATATGATAATTAGAGATGTGTTAGTATACATAAAAGTACATTTGTTGGTAGTTCTCTTTTAAATAACATTTTCGATGCTTTTATGTTTGAGTAGAAAAATTTATATATTTTATGAATAAATGAGATAAGGGCTTCTGCTATGAATAATAGCAAAGCCCTATATTTATAGTTTGAGCTAGGGGTCCATTATGGACACCTAGTGGATATTGAAAGAAATAAAAGCTTATTTTAGAACTTTATCCGCTAATATACAAAAAAGTTCTTAAAGAATTAATTTGACTTATGCTAAATAAAGCTGTAATCTGTATTTAGAACTTTATCCGCTTTAAGAAAAATATTTTCTTAAAGTTATGAAAGGATGTAATCATGGATACGGAAAGTGTAAAAAAAATATTTGATACCCATGATGGCATTATGCGCACAAAAGAGCTTTCTGAATGTGGTATTTATTACAAACTTCTGTGCCAGCTTATGCAAGATGGATACGTCGAAAAAATACGGTATGGGTACTATCAATGGCAGGATGACCGTTCCTTCAGTGAAGCTGCCACAATTGCCAAACTATTTCCTGATGCGATTCTTTGTATGGAAACGGCTCTTCAGTACTATGGCTATACGGATAGAACACCTGCAGCATGGTGTCTTGCAGTTGATAAGAATTCTACGAAATCACGTTTTGATATTGATTATCCAGCTATAAAACCATTCTATATGCAGGCGAAGCTTCTGGAAATAGGAGTAGAAAGTTGCACAATAGAGGATATTTCAATGAAAATATATGACCGTGAGAGAGTGATTTGTGATTGCCTTCGTCAAATGAATAAGATGGATGTTGAGATATATAACAAAGCAATCCAAGCTTATATAAAAGATCCTAAAAAAAATATTCCTCGTTTAATGATATATGCAAAAAAACTAAGAACAGAAAAGAAAGTCAGAACTACTATAGGAGTATGGTTATGAAAGATGTTGTCGCGTCCATCTTGGCTCGCTTGAAAAATCAGGCAAAGTCATCTAATTTAAGTTATCAAATTTGTCTACAATTATTTTGCCAAGAAGAATTTTTGCGTAGGCTATTTTTATTTGGAATAACAAGGCGGTATATTTATTATGAATATTAATCGAAATGCGTCATTGAAAGATAACGCTTATAATTTGAAAGCGTCTATTATGGAGGTGTGAAAGGTGTTTAAATGGTTTTGTCGAAAAATTGTTGAAGAAAATATCGGAAGAGTTCCAAAAGAAAACTCTAATGATACTAAAATAAGAATTGATGAATTGACGGATGATTTTATAAAACAAATTAATTTTTTGCTTTTTAAACGATGCTTACCGTATCTTGCTGTTGCATCAATTATTATACTTTATCCATATTGGGCAAATGGTGCCCATAATCTGAATGAATATTCTTCAGCTGTAGACTTAATATTTCTTGCCGGAAATGCAACATTGCTGGCCATGCAAATAATTGCTCCAATTAGCAGAAGATCTGAAAAAAACCCATCAAAAACTCAAGCAGAATTTTTTTTATCTTATATGGATAAATTGCAAAAGGTATCTAAAGCGATGAACATAGCTCGTATGTCGGATACTTTTAAAGAATTTGTTAAAAATGAGTATGATAGATTTTGGGCTGCTAAGAAAGAAGAAGTACGTAGTAATGCAACTAGAATTGTTAATTTATTAATGTTTTTTGCGCTGAATATACCAGTTTTTTATTATAAGCAGAGATTGTTTTTACAGCAGCAACATGATAACACTGAGAGATTCGTAGAAACTAGTAAACATATATCAACTATATATTCGCATATGGGTACACTAAAAGACGTAGTAACCCAATTACAACAAACCGTCTCAGTATTTGTGCAGTAAGTAGGAATTAAATGTAAAGGTAGATTCTCGAAGATTACGTCAAGGAAATTTGATAGAAATTCTACGTTTGATCAAATTGGTGCCATGAGGTGAAAGAAGGCCGAGATTTTAGAATAACGTATTTGGAGATTAATTCATTACACTTCCCTTGCCGTTTAAGTATGGCCCAACACGATTAAAATAACTAATGAATATTTACATGTGAGAGATTAGAACTATCTTAGGAATACTTTAAATGCGCTAAAATAGTTGACAAAGAAACCCCATGTTGCGCTTGATTAAAAATCTAGGTGTGCATAGTTGACTTCACCTGCTTTTTGTTAATCTAATTGTTTCTTGAAGCCAGCGAGAATTAATAGAAATCTGCGTTTGAGGGGCGTGGTAAATTAAACTGTTGCACGTATTTTTTATGGTGGATACAGTTTTTAGTACTTTCTAATATTTTTATCGAGTTGTATGTGATTAATTAAATAAAAATTTGGGAGTAAAAATAAAATGGGGAAAAATGTTGTTCATTTTCTTCCTGCGGAATCAGGGGATTGTTCAGTTATAGAGTTAGATAATAAGGAATGTATACTAATTGACTGTGGATTTAAGGCGACTTATCATAATAAATTAAAGCCTTTATTGTTGCAACTACGCGCTAAAGGGTGCAAAATAATCTTGATGATAGTATCACATATTGATCAAGATCATATAGAAGGTGCAATTGAATTACTAACTGAAAATGGATCTGCACAAAACCCTAACATAATAGAAATAGACAACATCTGGTTTAATGGTTTTTTTAACTCTCTCTTTATAAAAGATATATTTACTTGTCATAAAAATAAAATTGTATCAGAAACACAAAAAAAACAAATGAGAGTTGCCAAGGGCAGTTTATATATGAGAAGCGGAGCTGAAGAAAAAAAAATTTCTGCGCAGCAAAGTAAGCAGTTCGAAGAATTGTGCTCATTTTATGGATATAGATTAAACATGCAGTTTAGAGATAGGATTGTAAAATATATAAATGAATTTAATAGCAGTAAAATTTCAATTGGAGAGTGTAATATTAGTGTTTTATCGCCTGGGAAAAAGCAACTTGATAGCTTAGCTGCAGAATTTGATAAAGAAATGGTAAAAATGTTTGGAAAAGATTATGCAATCAACAATAGTTTTGAATTTGCAACCTTATTTGAATTACTTATGGGGCTATATAAAGAAGAGGTATCTGATACATCTTATATTTCAGCAGTTGCTAGCAATATAGAAAATTGGTTAGGAACATCTAATTTAGCAAAAATGAATGTAATAAACAAAGCATCAATAGTTGTTGAAATAGAATATAAAAATAAAAGATTTTTATTTACTGGTGACTCAGACAGTGAATTATGGTGGAAACATTTAAAAGAGGACTATGATGTTATTAAAATTTCGCATCACGGAACTACTAAACCAAATATAAAATTGATAGAGCATTCTAGGGGAAAACATGTTTTGATATCAACAAATGGGAAAAAATATGGACATCCTGAAAAAGACTTAATTGCAAGAGTGATTTTAGGAGGTAATTTATTTTTACATTTCAATTATGAAGTTGAAATGAAGAAAATTATAGAGAATATTCAAGAAAAATATAAATTTAAAGCTGAATTTTGTAATTCTGAGATTACCATAGATTAGCATAGGAGAATATTCATGGAAGAGTTTATAGTAAAAGTAAATTCATATTATAACCAAGAATGCATTCGGAATGGCACAGGCATAGTTATTGATAATAATTTAATTTTAACTGCTAAACATGTTGTTTGTGGGCAAGAGCATTTCGTAGTAATTAATGATTGTAAAATTAGTGCACAAATTATAAAAGAAAATTCAGCAGTAGCAGTACTTAAAATAGAAACTAATTCATTGACTAAGGTGGCAGATATATTTTGTCTCGAAGAAATTTTTTCTCAAGAAGTTGATTGGAAAATTTATGGATTTATATCGAATGAGCAATTGGAACATTCGGTAACGGGTAGAGGCATACTTCCTTCAGTAACGGAAGCCGACGATTGGGATTGTTATTTGACAAACATTATTGCTGGCAAAGCTAATGATTATTCAGGATTATCTGGTGCACCTGTTCTTTGCAACAATAGAATTGTCGGTATTTTACAAATGCAATCATATGATAATGATGGATCACTGGGTATACGGATGTCTTCTGTTAACAGGTTTGCTGACTTATTACAAGATAAAAATATTAAAGAAAACGAATGTAAGCTTGTATTGAAAAAGAAGCTTAGTGATTTTACAGTTGTTCAAATTAATAAAAATATTAAAAGCAGAAAATATATTCCAGATATATATGTTGAAGAAAGTGATTATAAAGAATTTCTTCGCTATTTTGCTGATCCTATTTTATTTTTAAGAAAAGCGATAAGAGAAATAAAAGATGTTAATTTTTGTAAATACAATAAGTTGCTGGATGAATGCAATGAAAAGAAGATTACTTTTGATAGATTCAATGAGAATATTAGTTTTTCAGATTTCAATAATGTTTTTGAAGATTTTAATAACGAGATATGTTACGCTGAAAATAAAACTAAAGCTTTAAAAGAAATAAAAAATAGTCAAATATTATCTCAATATTTTAAAATAAGGCAAAATATTTTTAATAATTCAATTGAGCATTCCTTATGGAGAATAAAGAATAAGATTAAATATAATTCATTAAAGTTTCTTTTATTAACTAAGGATGCAGGTCAAGGGAAGACAAATTTTTTATGCGATTTTACAATGAATTTTTTAATAAAAAAGAACTATTTTGTTCTTTATTATAATGCATATGATTTTAAAGAAAATCCATGGTTAGTGATTAGTGAAGAATTAAAAAGTTTCGGGAATCATACAATAGAATATATTTTTTCAGTAATAGAAGATCAATGGCAGAAAACAGGCAGATCATTTGTAATTATTATAGATGGGTTAAATGAAAACACGGTTATGGAAAATTTCGGTGCAAATTTAAAGGGTTTTCTAGAAAAGTGTAATAATTATTCGTTTATAAAAGTAATTTTAACTACAAGAAATGAATTTTTAAAAGAAAAATTTTCGGGACTTGAGAATGGGACATATGAAAAATTTTTTGAACATATAGATATGGCTATTAGAAATGAAAGTTTTAAAGAAAGAATATTTAAAGGTTATCTACAATATTTTCAAATTATTATTAGAGAAAATACATTGAGCGATAGAGCATACAAAAAATTGACGGAAGATATTCTCTTACTAAGATTTTTTTGTGAGGTAAATGCAGGAAAAAAACAGTTATATTTGTATGATGTATATAAGTACGAAGTTTTTAATCAATATATCGAAAAAAAAGCAGATGAATATAGTTTAGAATTTCCTGTTATGCAACTAAACCATAAGGATAATGTTTATTCTTTGCTAGATAAAATAGCGAAATATATGTTAGACAATATGGAGTTTTTTAAAGTTCCATCAAATATCTTTAGTGAAAAGGAACAGAGCTTGCTATATAAAATGGTAAGTAATGAGGTTGTTTTTAAAGACGAAGAACTTATACAAATAGGTATGCTGAGAAAGACAGCAATGGTAATAAGTTTTACTTTTGATGAATTTAGAGATTATTGTTTAACGGAGTATATTTTAAAGAATTATGATAAAGAAAAAATTTCTGAACTATGGGGAAAGTTAGAGGAAAACTATAGTACCATAAAGGAAGGCGTTTCAAAATATTTATTTTATTTAGCTAGAGTTATGTCACCTGATAGTTTATTACCAATTTTAAAAGAGTTGCCAGGATATGAAAAACTATATTGGCGTTACATATGGGGGCTAGAAGACAAGTGGTTTCAAGGAGATGATAAAAGGTTATGGAAAAGAGAATTAATTGATTGTAAGAAATATAGTAAAAGAATAGTATATGATTTAATTTTAAAATATGATTGTGATTATTTTAAAATAATTAACATAAATTTATTATTTGAGGTATTAAATGAATTAGCAATTGAAAATAGTAAGTATAGCGAATTTTTGAATGAAATGTTTCAGATTTATTATAAGCATGAATATGGATATTCCCAAACAGAGTCTAGTGCTGCTTGTCCATATAATTATTTGTTAGATTGGCTACAAGCAAATGTTGAGTATGATAAATGGAATATAGATCATAGAATAATTTACAAATTAACGTTATATTTATTTGATTTAGATTGTTGGAATACAATAAATTTATGGAAAAATTTATATGAATTTTCACCTGATATTGCTATTGATATTTTAAAAGAAATGAACAATTACCCCAATGGAGGTCTTAACGGGAATATAAAGCAAATATTGAGTAGCTTGGTTAATATGGATATAAAGCAATCTTCTTATGATATTATTATCAAACAATTGTACGAAGAAAATATATTTTGTAATGACATAGATATTGATTTCGATAGTATTTTTACACTTATATATGGAGAAAAGAAATGAGACTTTTAAAATTGAATGAATCATATTTTTGTATAATTAAAGAAGAAGCTGTATTTGATAAGTTGAAAAAAAAATTTATGGATAAATCAAAAACCAAAACTAATTCATTTGCCGAAAAGTATCTAATAAAACTTTTTGAAGATATTTTTAAATCTGCACTAGATATAAAAAAAATTTATTTCGATTTCTATAAAGAAGAATATAAGGAATTTTCTGACTTTTTATATCAAAAGGAATTATTAAATGAAGATGAGATAAAAATTATTAATCTTCATGAAGATCAAACATTATTAAAACTTCGAATGAGTCTAAACTCATATAATATAAGCACATTATTTGACCATGAAGATGATTTTATAAAATATTTTAATCAAATGTTGGAGGAAATTGATATATGAAAATAAAGGATGATTTTGTAACGAACAGTTCCTCAACATCTTTTATAATATCGATGAAGAATGAATTAAATCAAAATAATTTCTTGAAAAATATTGGCATGAATGGTGAAGCTCCTATCGCTAAGCTCTTTAAAGATTTATATGAAGCCATAGATGTTAATAAAGAAGAAATTCATAAATATATGAATAAATATGAAGAAAAATTTCCAAGTATAGATGAATTTTTAGAGGCAGAAGGATATGATGAAAAAACTATATTTAAAGTGAAAGAGTTAATACATAATGGAAGAACTGTTTATTATGGAAAAATGCGTTCTGATGGAAGTACTTCAGCAGAAGTATTTTTTTGTATGGAAAGTTTTTTAGTATGTGATGAAAATATTTATTTTAATGGCGAGATTGGTGGTTGGTGATGGGAAAATGGTTATTAAAAAAGTATCAAGATAGTCAGTACATAATTTTATTTGATAAAGAATCTGGAAAATTAATAAGGCAAGGAACGGACAATGTGGAACCATTTTGGAATGTAGTAGGACCAGAACTCTTAGATGTTTCAATAACTAATTACTGTGAAAAAATGTGCGATTTTTGCTATCGTGCTTCCAATAGAGATGGAACGTTTATGTCTCTTGATGATTATAGGATTATAATTGAGCAAGCAGCTGATATAGGTGTTTTACAGATTGCATTGGGAGGGGGGAATCCTAATCAACATCCAGATTTTATAAAAATATTAGAGCTAACAAGAAAAGCTAATATTATTCCGTCATATACAACAAATGGAGAAGGTATGCTTCAAAATATTTACAAGGCAACAAAAGAATATTGTGGAGCATTAGCAGTAAGCTGGTATTATCCTTATAAAGGTGCAATAGATGTAATTAATACATGTAAAGAAATGGGAATAAAAGTGAATGTTCACTTTTTACTCAATAAAGATACTATAAAAGATGCAATTTACTTGTTAGAAAAGCGTGAAGATTTGCTGAGGAATATTAATGCCATAGTATTTCTTAACTATAAGCCGATACATTCATCTCGCACTTTAAGTTTAAAATATTCCGAGGAAGTATCAGTTTTTATCGATAAAGTCCTTAAAGTTAAAGCGTGTAAGATCGGTTTTGATAGTTGTATGATATCATTTTTAGTATCAAATTCTGATGATTTTTACTCAGAAACAACTGAATTCTGTGAGTCGGCAAGGTTTTCGGCATTTATCTCAGAAGATCTTAAATTATATCCATGCTCTTTTTATAAAGATATTGACCGTGAAGGTATAGACTTAAGAAATATTAGAGTACAAGATGGATGGAAAAATGGCAAAGAGTTTATTGAAATGCGAAATCGATTAAGATTGCGAGCAAATCAAGCTTATCCTATAAAGAAATGCATGGAATGCGCAAAATATGAAACGTGCCACGGTGGATGTCAAATATTTGACATTAATGCGTGTAAGGAGATATACGATGGAGTATTGGAGTGAAGTGACATCCGACAATGCAAGAGATAGGAACCTTTTAATTACTGTTTCAAAAGTAATTAAAGCATATGATTTAGATAGGGGTTATAGTCGAAATGAAATACAAGAAATTTTCTATTTTAGAAAAAAAGATTTTAAATATCATATTAATAAATTTTTTATTCCAGATAAGGAGGGGAATTATTACATAGCCGATAATATTAAAGGAAAAATAATAGATATATTAAAAGAACATAATACAGCGATAAGCAAGGTGAATAGTGCTAAAGAAGCTTTCATAAGGACTTTTGGTAGATTTCAACAAGAATATAAGAATCCTAATAGAAATAATTTTGACTTTAGTAATTTTGAGTTATTGTATAAAAAGATAGCCCATATTATACCGATTTTGCACTGGGGGCTATTACCGATCATTAAAGAAGAATTTATGATAGATAGGGGAAGAATTCCTGAGGATGGTGTTATTCAATTTTATGATGATTATGATATGTTAGATATATTGTTAAGAGAAGTAACAGGTGAGGGTGAAAAAATGACGTTAAAGGGAGATTGTAATCTTGATAAGCCATTGAATTTTTCTGTATATTCACGTAGGTGGGGACATTACGATAACTATAGAATAAAAAGAACTGTTGATGGTTGGGATGTAGGGCATATTGCAATTAATGGTAGTTGCAAAAAAAATGGGGAGAATGTGTTGTTTGCGAATTTAAATCATGATTCAATTTTTTACCCGGAAGACGGCATTAAACATGCATTAGAAGTTTTATGGAATGAAGCTGATGAAACAGAGATGAGCATAGAAGAATTGCAAAATAGGCTACAACAAGTTGCTGATTGGATTAGCATCATTGAAAAAACTCTTGGTGAAAATCAGCCGAATTGGGTCAACTACTACTAGAAAACCACAGGTCATGATGGCTTACATGTTTAGAATGTCTTGTGAAAGTTTATATGTCAGTAGATACTTCTGAATCAAGCATAGTCAATTTTAGTACCTAATAATAAAGAGTAGATTGAAGACATTCAAAGTCTTGGGGGAGGGTGTAAAAAATCTATATATTGAATCTTCTATGACAAGTTATTGAGGCTCCTACAGTGATCAAGGTTATATTTGGGGTAGACTGATTTTATCCTCAAAAACGAATTTTACAAATGCCATCCTTGATACATCCTGTCTTCAGCATTTTTGGCCTTATCTATAATTTCAGATTTGTTATTCCAATGGGCATCTAAATGGATATCCTTTTCTTTTAAAATGAGCTTTTCTGCAAGGCTGGAAATATGAGATGAAATTGCTTGCTTTTGCTGATTATGGGCAGCCTGTAAAATAGGATGAGTATGTCTTGCTAATTCCTTTTGCAAAGCTGCATTTTTTTGTTTTGATTCAGGGCGAGTATAGAGTCGGATAATTTCAGGTGTAGAATCATTTTTGATCGGAATAGAAGAAGTTTGGATTTTCCATTTACTGCTGTTGTCTATTGTTATTTGAAGCTCATATTTTGGAACCGTGCCATGGCTTATATTATCGCCAAGTTTTACGGCAGTCACGGTATAGCTAGTATCTATATTCTTTGTTGTATTCGGTAGCGTAGGAAGCTGATCTAAAAGGGCATAGGAGTCACCCCTGTAGACCAAGATTTTAAGGCTGGAAATTGACTGAATGCCGCTAATCTTACATCTGCGATTTAATGTTGCAGGGAGTTTATCAGTGAAAAGTATGGTATCCATTTTTTCTGTACTCAATTTTTGGGCAGCTTCTCCGTATTTATCAACCTGCTTTTTGAATGACAGATATTCAGCATAGAGCTGTTTGCTTTGCTGCTGATTTTTGGCATTTTTCTGCTGTAACGTTTTTAAAATATCATCAATTTTTTCTTTTGCTTCGCCATCTATAGCGTGGCGATAATTATTCAGCTGTTTACCAAGAAGATTTCTTTCTTCGGTAAGCAGCTTTATTTTTTTGCTGTATTCGGCCAGTTCATGCGTTTTATCAGGAACGCCATAAAGGGAAGCAGCTAGTTCTTTTGTATGCTGCAATTCTTTAGCAGTTTTTGCATAGGCTTTGCGTGTTTTATCGTATTGATGATTGAAGGCCTTATCCTGTGCAGTAAGTCGCAATTGTTGGTCGTTAAGGATCTGCGATTTTAAGGTTTTGTAAGCACCTAATTTATTATCTGCTAGCTTTCGGTAATTAGAGGCTGTTTCTTCGAGATAAGAATATACATCGCCAATGGTTATAATGAGAGGTTCTTCCTTGATTTCTGCTGCTTCAATTTTTGCTTTTTCTATATTCTGATCCTTTTGCAGACGCAGGCGTTCTTGTTGTATTTGCTGGGCAACTTGGCGGAGCAAAGCATCATTGGCAAAAATTAAGACGTTTTGCTCTTTGGAAGAAAGAGCAGATATGTCTGTTTCTTCAATAGTTTCAGGGAAATCTGATTCGTGATCTGTTTGTTCAATTTGATTCATAATTTTTTGCATAACTGCTGGGTTTCGGTAAGCGCTGCCAAGGTGTGGGGCAGGGGTTCGATTAAGAAGTTCTGCCTCCTCATTTCTTCCGGATAAAACTAGTTCTTCACGTTGGGTCTGTAAGGTCTTTTCACTGATACAAGTGGAAAGACCTTTTTCTTGAAATTTGTCATTAACCATTTCAGCCCAGCGTTTACGCAAATGAAGCGTCATTTCTTTGGTAATGAATTCTCTGGATGAGCGATAACCTTGCGTTGGTTCACCAGAGCGATTTACCGCATAATGATTGAAGAATTTATCAGGTGGAAGTGGCCGGTCGCGTTCGATAATTTTTTCATTGAACATCAGATGGCAATGGATATTTCGGTGGTCCTTATCAAAGGTGGCGGCTTTATCATGAATGGCATAGGAATAGGCATGGTGGTCCTTAATGCCGGTTTCTTTTAATAGGTGTTCGACAAGTTCCATATTTTCAGCAAGCGTGAATTCTTCCTGCAAAGCAAAACGGAATTCACGGTAAGCGCGGCCATCTGGTTTGTCACGGTGGGCTTCCGCTTCTTCCCAAAACATCCCCGGATGATCGGCCCAGCTTGGCATATTTCCATAGGAGGTAAAAGCCAGATCCTCTTCGCGATTTTCCATATGGGCGTATTCGCCTTCACGGAAAATATAGTCGTAATGTGTTTTGGTGTTTAGTTTGGTGCCGTTTTTTCGTGTGCCGTGCGGTGTATTTTCAAAATAGTAATGGGCCATATCTCTTACCTTTGGCAGCCCCGGATCTTTCGGGCTGCTTTTTCTTTTTAAAATTTGTAAAAATTTTTCGGTTCGTTGATCCGAAGGAAAACGAAGCACGGCAAAGCCGTCTGCCGGAGGCAGTAATCCGGTCCAGCTGGAGGGTGGCGCAACAAACCTCGATAGAGTTTTGTGTAAATGCGCATTATGGGTTTTGCCTTTCGCCGTCGATTCATTTTATTGCTTATATTATATGGTTTTTATACTAGAATGTAAAATAAATATTATTAGTATTAAGGTGAAATAATTCAATTAAAACCTTTATTTTAGCTTTGATTGTACAAATATTATTATTTACTTTTTATTAAAATAATGCTAATATTTCACCGTAAAGGAGGTGAAATATATGGAACCGCAAACGAAATTTTTCCCAAAAGGAGAACCGACAGAGGTATTTGACCGAAAGGCTGCAGGCACGTTCCAAAGTGATTTATATAATCTGGCCTTAGATAAAGATGTGGCGAAAAAAAGGAACTTGTTGTATCTCGTGCTTTTGATCATCTGTGTGCTTTCCATTATTTTCATTGCAACAACAGCAAATTATAAGACGTATGTCGTTCGCGTGGACAATGCTACGGGGCAGGTAGAAACTGGCGGCCAATTAAAGGCAACCAACTATAAACCACAGGAGGCCGAAATCAAAACCTTTTTAGCGCAATTCATTGCTGACACAAGAACGATTCCGCTTGATCCAGTCCAATATAAAAACAATTGGAATCGCTCCCGGCATTTTATGACGCAGGAAGCGGCACAGAAAATAAATGCAATCGTATCAAAAGATAATCCGGTGGGGCTCCTTGGTCGAATGACGGTGCAGCCGCAGATCCGTTCTATTCAATTGCAGCCGGGATCAAATTCAACCTATCAGGTTCGCTGGATTGAAGAGGAATATGCCATTAGTGGCAATACAACAGGGAGAAAAGTCAGCTATGTCCTATATTTTGAAGCGCAACGTCATCTTGCCAGTAAGTACAATGCGGCAAAGATCGATATCCCCATTGTGCAAAAAATGGAGGATGAAAGAGCCGGTTATTATGCCGGTCAGAAGCACTTTGAAACCAGTTACTATTTCATTGTCTACTCTGAACCACCGCAACTTTTAAAGTCACGTATTACGGATGCTTTTATTGCCGATGCCAAAAACAAAGGACAGAATAAGGCCGATATGCGGGTGTATTGCGAAACGGTTGAAAAGTTTATCAGTAATGTGAATCTCATTGGAAATATGCTACAGAATTGGTTCCCGGATATTAAGCCACTCGATGCGTCTGGAGCATTAAGCTATTTGCACTCTAATATTTCGGATAAACGGTTTCCGGTGAAAGTAAATCATGATAAATACATTACAGATTACATTTGTGATACGGATGTGCTTGGCGGTCGGGAAATGAAGCTCGGAGAAAAACACATCAAGCTTGTTACCATATTAGATTTTCCGCCGATGTCTACACCAGGTGCTTTTGACGTATTTAACAACATGGATATTGAATATCGCTGGGTATCTCGTTATATTTGCTTATCCAAAATGGATGCCATGGAAGAATTGAAGAACTTCTTAATGCGCTGGAATCAACAGATTAAGAGCTTTTGGACGCAGGTTCGGGAGGCCGTTTTAAAGGAAAAACTCAATGATGCCATTGATGAAACAGCGGTCATGAATAAAGACGATGTCAGTGTTGCCATGCAGGAACTTGGACAAGATGCCGTAAGCTACGGCTATTACACCATGACGATGATGGTTTCTGATGCTAACAAAGATCGTTGTACAGATAAAGCAAACAGAATACTAGAAGCTGTAAATTCTCTAGGCTATTGCGGATATATTGAAACGGACAATAGCATGGAAGCATGGTGGGGATCAATTCCGGGCTGCTACCGGGCGAATATCCGCCGTCCCATCGTCAACAGCTTAAATTTTTGTCACCTTGCCCCGGTCACATCGATATGGCCTGGAGAGAGACAGAAGGAATGAATACTTAAAGGGGCCTGTGCTGCTCTACACAGATACAAATGGATTTACGCCGTTTCGGTTATCTCTTCATGTAGGTGATGTAGGGCACACGATGATTTGCGGACCTTCCGGCAGCGGGAAGTCGGTGCTGCTTAATACCTTGGAAGCACATTTTTTGAAATATCCAGATAGCAATGTGTTTATTTTTGATAAGGCAGCTTCGAGTCGGGCGCTGACGCTGGCTGTTGGTGGCAATTTCTATAACATTGCGGCAGAAGGTGCAGGAGAGTTATCTTTTCAGCCGTTGGTACGAATCGATGATGAACAGGAAATTAAATGGGCGAAAGAGTGGATTCTTGCGTATTTAAAACAGAAAAATATAGAAATTACTCCGGCCAAGGATAATTTTGTTTGGAAAGCACTTCGCTCATTAAAAGAATTTCCAGAGGAGCAGAGATCGATTTCTACGTTCTGTGAAATGGTACAAGATCAGGAAATTCGGCAGGCGCTAATTCCTCTTACTGTTAAAGGAAGTTATGGCAAGCTTTTTGATAACACAAAAGACGTATCTGGTAAAGGACGCTGGCAGGTGTATGAAATGGAAACGCTCATGAGTACGCCAGCAATAGTGCCAGCAACACTGGATTATTTGTTTCACCGAATTGAAGCACAGCTAAAAGAGGCAGTCGGGCCTTCCATGATTTTGTTAGATGAATCCTGGCTGTTTTTTGATAATGAAGCCTTTAAACAAAAGCTTCGAGAGTACTTTAAAGATATGAGGAAAAAGAATACATCTATCATTTTCGCAACACAAAATCTTTCAGATTTAGCCAATAAACCGGAACTTTTGAATACAGTAATGGATAACTGTCCGAATCGGATCTATCTGGCAAATAAGAATGCACGAACCGTGCAAAACCGGGAACTCTATAAGATTTTTGACTGCAATGATAAACAGATCGACATAATTGCCAGCATGACACCAAAGCAAGATTATTACTATTCCTCAGAAAAAGGAAACCGTATTTTCCGGTTGGCGTTGCAACCTGCGGAAATTCCGTTTGTTACAGCTACGGCCAAGCAGGATCAGCAGGCAATGAACCGGATATTAGCAGAGCATGGGCAAGAAAACTTTATTCAAAAATGGTTTGAATATAAAGGCTATGAGGAAGAGTGGAAAGATTACAGGAAGCATTATCTGCAAAATGCTTAAAAGGTGTCCATAATGGACACCTTGGTACAGAAAAATATAGGGGGTCCATTATGGACATCCTGCGAAGGAGAGGGGAAATTCAGATGGTGGATGTTCGTAAAAGCTTTACGAGGGGACTTGTTGGGACCTTTTTGCTGGCATTACCAATGACGGCGCAAGCGTCTATTTCGGTAATTGATACGGAAAATATTTTGCAGCAGATTAAAACCTATACAGAGACGCTTCAGGTTGTGACGAATACAGCCCAGCAGATTACTTTGCAATTGAAAGATCTGGAGGCACTTCCAGAAACGGTTTTGGATGGTTATAAAGATGCCTTGAATAGCAGTATGTCTTCTATCAATACGGCCATGAAAAAGTCCGGATTCTTTACGGAAGATGCCGTATGGAACCAATATTGGCAAAGTACGTTTCCTAAAATCGCAGTAGATACCTATGCGCAAACTTCTTTGGCTGAGCAAAATGTGAAAACGACTTTGCAAGAAGTTTTATCCATGCGAAATCGGGATGATGTAACAACATACCATCAGCTCATGACGGAGCTTGGTGTATCTAAAAAGCGCCTGTCGGATCTTTTGGAGCAAAATAAATCGCCGGAAGGCAGCAAACAGGTGCAGCAACTTGCCAACGAAATTGCGACAGAGAAAGCACAGATTGATAGTATTCATACAGCGCTTCAAGCGCTAACAGCACAGAATCAGGTAATGAAAAATCAAGCGGAAGTGCTGGAAAAGCAGAATCATCAAGCGGTTGTAAATGCTGCGATACAAGCAGAAGATGCAGCGCTCACAAAAATGAAGCAGGAAGTAACAAAGACCGTTCCTGCACTTGATGATCCATGGCAGACATATGGCAATGTGAGGTGGTAAGTGCGTGGACTTTGCTAGTAGTGATTTTCTGACGGAATTGCTGAAATTTTTTGAGCTGCACAGCATTACGGGTTTTTTGGCTTTGCAGCCCTATGCGTGGCAGCTCGTTTCTGTTTTGGCAGTTATTGATGTTTGTACAACATGGACGCTCTATAGCGCAGAACTTCGGATGGCTGCTGTGATCAGCCGAGTAATGAAGGTGGGATTTTTTCTTTTCCTCATTTTGCAGTGGGATAAAATCAATTCGGCTATTTTGGTGTCTTTCCAATACGCTGGGTTAACGGCTGCCGGGGTGACACCATCTGGTGATTGGATTGCACCGAGCAAGATATTGGAACAAGGATTTGAAGTTGTCGGCGGCCTTTTGAAAGCGTTTAATGAGACAAGCATTATGAGTAATGGCGGGCTTGGGAAATGCTTTATGTACCTACTGTCTACGGTAATTACATTAGGCGCTTTCTTTTTTATTACGTTGCAGATTCTTTTGACGAAGATTGAATTCAACGTATTTGCTTCTATTGGCGTGATTTTATTGCCTTTTGGAGCCATTCGCTATACGTCCTTTTTGTTTCAACGAGTCGTATCTGCCGTTTTTAGCTTTGGCATAAAACTGATGGTGATGTATTTTCTGCTGGGATTATTTAATTCGCTGGCCGGGGATGTAAAAGCAATTCCGGCAACGGAATCTTTTGCAACGATGCTTCGAATGTCCTTATCTTATGCCGCTATGGCCTTTCTTACTTGGCAGCTTCCAAATCTGGCAGCTAGCATGATGAATGGACAACCTTCTATGGATGCAGGCGCGGCCATTGGCGGAGCAAGATCCGTTGGAACAACAGTCGTTGCTGGTGCGAGTGGTGGTGTAGCAAAAGCTGCTTCTACCTATGGTAATGCTAAGGCTACTATGAATGCGGCCCGTACTAGTCAGGCGAGTAGCGGTGGGTCTGTTGCCGGTAATTTTGCTCAAACTATGATGCGGCAAAAATTTGCTAACAGCACAATTGGCAGATCCTTAATGCGTGGTGCAAATAATGCCATTAACCATCATGAGGACTACAAAAATCTTCGATCAGGCAGAGCCTTTGAGGAAGCACAGAGAAACCGCAATGACTATGGCAATAAGTAAGGTGTTTTTATGAGAATAAAACGACTATGTATGTTAATGAGTATATTGCTGTGCTTCAATATAGCTTCGGTTTTTGCTGCAGCGCCGTTTAGTGGAGGCGAAGTAACGGCTCCTTTTGGTGAAGAAAATCATATGGGACATACGCATAAAGGGTTGGATGTTGGCACTTCGTCTGGAACCCCTATCCTGGCACCGTTTAATGGCACTATCGAACATGGTGCAGGCAATGGTTTTATTTATTGGGTACTTATTACCGGAGAGAATGGGGAATCGCTTCTTTTCGGAGATTGTAATCCGGATACCTTAATTTGTGCAGATGGAAGAGTTTCTGAAGGAGTCGTGATTGGTTATACCGGTGGCGATGCTTATGATGGAGATCTTGGCACATCGACCGGGGCACATTGTCATATAGAATACTGGCCTTCTGGTTATTATACGGGACCCGTGATTGATCCCTATTCCAGACTGATAGCGCTGGGCGTCAATCTTAGCGGTGATGGAAGTGTAAATCCAGGTACCGGACAACGGGGAAGCGACAATATTTCACTGCCTTGGGGTGTAGAAGCCATGTATCAGCTGGGAGATTCTTTAAATCAGCTAATGGAACAAATGGTGAAGGCCTTATCAAAAGGGTATAACGGACTGCAGACGGCAGGACTGGCTCTGTTATTTGTTTTGGCGGTCATTGATTTGACGCTGCCGATACTTGTTGCTGGGCTTGAAACTTCACTAAATCAAGTAATTACGAAAACTTTCAAATATGGATTTTTGTTTTTGATTTTTACCAATTGGCAGCGAATCATTAACGATTTTTTCTTGAGTTTTGTAAGTTCGGTGTCAGGAACTTTTATCCAAGATCCAACGGTGATTGCCGATAACATTTCGCAGCCACAGCTTTTAATGCAAAAATGCGTGTATATGATCACGCCGGGACTTAATAAAATTGCATCGTTTGGTTCAATGGATTTTGTCCGGAACTTTGGAACGATACTGCCGATTTATCTTATTACCTTTTTGACCATGGGAGTATTTTTCTTCTTGTCCTGTTACATCATGCTTGTATATATCGAATTTTATCTTTCGGCTTCGGTGGCGCTTTGCACTGGGCCATTTGCAGCTTTAGGTTTTACGAAATTTGTGGCTGAAGGGAGTTTTGGCCATCTGGTTTCTACAACCATAAAGCTCATGATTTTATCCGTGATGGTTGGGCTTTGCGTTTTTTGCATCAAAGATGCCAAGCCGCAGGATATTTTTACAATGAAAACACCAGCAGTAACACAGACGGGATCAGGCAGTGTTTCCGGACCGGCAGACTTAGTGAGCATAGCTACAGAAAAAGCGCAAAAATATAACATTCCCGTTACGCTTTTCTTGGCACAAATTAAAGCGGAAAGCAGCTGGAATCCGCAGGCGATTAGTGAAGTTGGAGCGGAAGGATTAGGTCAGCTTATGCCATCTACTGCAGCTGGGCTTGGCTGCTATGATCCCTTTAATCCGGAGCAGAATTTGGAAGCTTCAGCAAAATATATGCAGGGGCTCTATGAGCAGTTTGGGGATTGGAATTATGCTTTGGCTGCTTATAACGGCGGCCCCAATAGTCTTTCTAAGAATGAACCACTTCCCGGATGGGCACAGGATTATGTGAATCAAGTCAATCGAAACCTATCTGGTTCCTATACCGTAAACAATGGTATTACAGCAGAAGCTATGTCAAAATATGTGCTGCTTTGCTTATCCTTAATAGGTTTAGCGATATTAACTTTCCGTGTGCCGAAGTCCATTATGAATGCTTTGGGAGGTCGCTATGAACTTTCTTAAAGGTGGACAGAAAAAACTTAAAGTGTTCATGATAGGTATGTTTTTGGTGATTGGATTTCTGGCCTTAGCAAATATATTTGCCGGAAAACTATTTTATATCAATACTACGGATTCGGCACCAAAGGGAATTTACAAGGTGTCCCTTAACCAGAATTTGCACTATGGAGATTATGTCATTGTATCTCTTCCGGTAGATGTGCCCAAGCTTTATGTGGAAAAAGGATTTTTGCTACTAAAGCAGGTTCAGGGATTTCCGGGCGATGAATATATGGTTTCTAATGATGCCTTAGAGATTAGAGGAAAAGAGTATAAGATTTTTCATCAGGAAGGTTTGCCAGAGTTAGCAGTTGGAGAAAGGAAAGTGCCAGAAGATGAAATGCTGCTGTTAAACGACATGGAGCTTTCTTTTGATTCCCGGTATTTAGGACCAATTTCAAAGGAGTTGATTGTGAAGAAAGTCGAGCTTCTTTTGCCATATGAGCCATTTATTTGTTTTGTGAAGAAGGTGATGCAAAATGAAAATCTGTAAAACTGCGGTTGTTGTGTTCACTGTGGCCGTACTTAGTGGATCTTCTATGATTGCACAGGCATGGTGGGGGGATTTGATCTATCCGGGGGCAGAGGTCTTTGATGCCAAGCGCTTTGCTGATAGCGTAAAAGAAACAGAACAGGCTATTGCCGCGGTGCAGAACACTTTGGAAAATTTGAATAACAGAATCTTGATGATTACGGGTCTAAATTCTGACTTGCAAAGTGCTTTCAAGGCTGTGCAGGGAGTTGGCGATATGCCAACAGGAAAAAGTGCAGCAGAGCTGGGTGCAGCTTTTCGGGAGATCAAAGAAAAAGCGGACAATAATGAAGCGTATGAAATTCTTCTCTATACCAGCTTGGAAAATGCGAATCAGGATGCGGCCAATGCTGCACAAAAAGCTTTTCAAAATCAGCAGCTTAGAAAAAATGCGCAAGAAGAGGTTTTACAAACAAAAACAGACGGTATTTTAGGAGAACAGCAAAAAAAGAATGCGACAGAAGTTTTGGGAGCTTTAGAGAGTATTGATCAGGTAGAGGTCAAGGGTTCGGAATTTATGAAGCAAGTGACTATGCAAGAAGCTGAATTTACGGCCAATCGCATAGAGAGAGAAAAAGCCAGAGCTGGGGAGTTTTATGGTTATGATCCCTATCATCCAAACGAATATGATATGCAAAAACGGGTAGTGCAGACGAAAAGCCTTGGTTTTATGCAGTATGGAGAATGAAAAAGGGGCTGTGAAATAACACTCCTATAAAAACAAAAGAGGATCGCTTGCTCGAACGAGCCGGTGATCCTCTTTTTGTGTTAAAATTTTACATACCACATGAAAAATTCAAACATACATTATTCTAAAACAAAACAGGCAGTTTTGCCACTATTTATTTCGGATTTTCTGGATATTTGTGATCCTGTGCTGGTTTTCGACAGATTCATGGAGGGAATCGACTTGGAGAAGTACCTGAAAAATGTTCCGGAGCACGTTACCGGACGCATCAGGTACAACCCGACCAGCATGTTGAAAACAATCTTATTTGGATTTATGACAAATGGATATATCTCGCTCCGCGAACTCGAAGATTGCTGTAAAGTCAATCTTCGCTTTATCTATCTCATGGAACACGAGACTCCATCTTATCGCACGTTCGGCTATTTTATCGAAAATATCCTCAACCCATCCGTCGAGGAATTGTTCAGCGAGATCAACAAGAAAATCTTTGCTAAAGATCATGTGGATTTGAGCCATCTGTATATTGACGGTTCGAAATTTGAGGCAAATGCTAATAAATATAGCTGGGTATGGAAGAAAGCGACTGAAAAGTCTAGATATAGACTTTTTGAAAAAGTCACGGGATTACTTGATGAAATCAACGACGATCTTTCCGGCTTTGGTATCAAAATTGATACGAATTCCGAATACGTTCCTGAATACCTGAATGAAGTAACAGATCGGTATGCCAAAATCTATGAAATAGATGAAACAAAATTTGTCCATGGAAAAGGCCATCGAAAAACACCCCGGCAGAGCTATTACGAACGGCTTCAGGAATATACAGCCAAACTCAAAGAATATGTTGAAAAGATAACCATTTGTGGTCCAGACCGGAACAGTTATTCCAAAACAGATCACTGTGCGACATTCATGCGGATCAAGACAGATTATATGGGCAACGACCAGCTCCTGCCAGCCTACAATGTTCAATTTGGTATTGCAGATGAATACATAGCTGTAGCTGATGTAAATCAATACCGTGCAGACATGGATTGTTTTGTTCCCTTACTGGAGAAATTTCATAATACCTACGGATTTTATCCAAAGTATCCCGTTGCTGACGCAGGATATGGTTCATACAACAATTATATTTACTGTGAGCAGCACGGTATGGAAAAGTATATGAAATTCACTATGTACAAGAAAGAAACTACTGACGCAAAGTATCGAGATAATCCGTTTCGGGCAGTGAATTTCAAGATTGACGAAGAAGGCACACTGCGTTGTCCGGCCGGACAGGCATTTTATCTTCAATATAGACGAAATGTAAAAGGGAATCAATACGGACGTCAGGAAGAGGTCTACCAGTGCGAAAATTGTACAGATTGTCCTTATGCCTCCGAGTGTAAAAAGACGGATAAAAACAGGACGATTCATCTTAACCAGGAACTAACTTCTATACACCAAGAAGTTGTGAATAACCTAGAAAGCATTCAAGGAGCGCTTCTTCGTATGAATCGCTCGATTCAATCTGAAGGTACTTTTGGCATCATGAAAAATAACCGCTGGTATAAAAGAATCGTTCGAAAAGGTATGAAACAAGTACGTTTAGAGATTTTCCTGGTTTCCATCGGGCACAATCTTTATAAATACCACAATAAAAGACTACGTTTGAAGAAAGCCGCATAAACTGTAGAAAAGCAGTTTTTATGGGGAAAGGGGTTGTATGCCCTTTTTTCAGTAATTGCCCGCTTGTTGCCTCAAATTGTATAGAAAAAGAGACTGTGGACAAAATGATTTCTCATTTTGTCACAGCCCCTAAAGGTATACATTCTATTTTTCTTTGGTAAATGATGAGACAAAGAGCTCTAAACATTGACGGCAAAGTTTGAGCTTATCATGGGAAAGGGCATTTAAGAGCTTGTTGATGCGTGTCCGTTCCCAATCTGTTGCAGTATCTTCCAAGACTTGTTTTGGCGAAGTTGGCTGATTGTTTTCTCCATAGAGTAACCATTCAAGGGAAAACCCCATTTTACCAAGCTTTTGTATGACTTCTGCAGAAGGGATTGTGCCGTGTTCAATCGAGGAAAGGGCTGATTGACTGATAGATAAATCTTTAGCGAATTCTTCTTGTGACTTGTCGTAATACACACGAATAACTTTGATGCGCTGCGCTAAGGTATCTGCTTCTGTATCTACAGTAGCATCCTTGGCAGGGGTTTTTCCAGAAAGATAATCCGTTGTCACATCAAAAATTTCCGCGACTTTTTCAAGAAGCTCTGGTGTTGGCTCATCTTTTCCAGTCTCATACAAAGAAATTTGTACTTGGGAGGTATTTAAAAGATCCGCCAGTTCGCCTTGCGTCATTTTACCTTTTCGTATTTCTTTCAGTCGTTTTGCAAATTCACTCAACCCAATCACCTACTTATATATTTACCATAAAACAAATAATATATATTATATTTTATCACAATAAAAATAAAAAGGAAGTGTTTCTTTTGAGTAAAGTTACGTATATAGCAGAAAAGCCGGATATAGGAAAGGCCTTGGCGACCTATTTATGGCCGGATGGAAATTGTCATAAGGAAAAAGGCTTTATCCAGCAGGGAGATACGACCGTGACATGGGCGTTTGGACATATTCTAGGGCTTGCTTCACCGGAAGAGTATGGCGAAGAATATAAGGCTTGGGCCAATTATCCGATACTTCCGAAAGTATGGAAACTGAAACCGGCAGCTGCTGCCGTTGCACAACTAGCCGTGATAAAAAAGCTTTTAATGGAAGCTGATATTGTTGTTCATGCGGGTGACCCTGATCGTGAGGGCCAATTGCTCATTGATGAAATCCTTCATTATTTACAGTTTAAGGGGAAAGTGCAGCGTATTCTTATTAATGCAAAAGACGATGAAAGCTTGAAACGGGCTTTTGCGCAGATTACGGATAATAAAAGATATGAAAATTTGTATTATGCCGGATTGGGGAGAGAACAAGCAGATTGGCTGATTGGGATGAATCTTACTCGCGCCTATACCGTAAATGCAAGAAAATATGGCTATGAAAATACCTTTCGCATTGGCCGGGTGAAAGTGCCAACATTAGCATTGGTTGTAAATCGGGAAAAAGAAATCAAGGGCTTCAAGTCAACAAAATACTATGAACTAAAAGGAATCTTTGAAAAAGATGGTATTCCGTTTAAGGCAACTTTGAAACCAGCAGAAAATTTGCTGCTGGATGAAGAAAACCGTGTCAAAGACAAAAATATTCTGCAGGCCATTAAGTTGAAGCTTGAAAAAGCAGAGGTTATCATCCGGGATGTGCAGGGAAAAGATATGGTGCAACATCCGCCATTGCCGCATTCATTGGATACATTACAGGTAGAAGCAAATAAGAAATATGGCTTTTCGCCAAAAGAAGTATTGGTTGCGGTACAGGATATGTATGAAAAGAAATATGTTTCCTATCCGCGTAGTGATTGTAACTACATTCCGGTATCGCAAAAAGCGGATGCTGCAAGAATTTTGCCTGTGCTTGCGGCAATTGGAATTGCTGGAGCTGATACCGCTGATATAGAAATTACGAGCAAGGCTTTCAACGATCAGAAAATAACGGCCCATCATGCCATTATTCCCACAGGCATTCAGCCGGAAAAGCTAATGGAACCTGAGCAGAAAATTTATGTACTTATAGCGAAACGATACGTACTGCAATTTTTGCCAGCCCATGAATATAAAAAGATCACATTTACTGTGGAGGTTGCTGATGAAATTTTTACGGGCAGTGGGAAAATTATATTAAAGCAAGGGTATAAGGCGTATGAAGCTGAAGATCCAGAGCTGGAAATAGCGGAATCTAACATAAAGCTTCCGGCGCTTAAAATAGGTGACAAAATAGAAAAAGCCAATTATTCCATTACTGATAAGGTGACAACGCCACCAAAGCGATTTACAGAAGGTACATTGTTGGCGGCCATGGCAAATATTTGGCGCTTCGTAGATACGAAAAATCCTAACCGAGAAAAACTAAAAGAGGTTAAGGGGATCGGCACTCCGGCAACACGGGATACGATTATTGCGGAACTGCAGGCAGATATAATGAATGGAAAACCATTAGAGCCGTGTATGACAAAAATAAAAAAAGAACTGATACCTACAGAATTCGGTACCAGGCTGATAGAAAATGTGGATCAATCTCTTACACTACCAGATGCAACAGCAGAAATGGAATATGTCTTGTCTGAAATTGCGGCAGGAAATAAAAGTTTGTCTGAATATATGGACGAGATGATCACTATGGTTCATCAAAATATCCAGTTTGCTGAAAATAGGAAGTTTCCTCTGCCAAAAGGCAAAGCGCTTCAAGAGTGCCCAGTCTGCAGCAAAGGGGAACTTCTCCGGCATTATTCGCCAAAGGTGAAAAAGTACTTTCACATCTGCAGTAATTCGGATTGTGTTTCCCCAGTAACGGGTAGAAAACTTTTTTATGAAGATGACCATGGAAAACCTCTCGTTGTAAAATGCCCAGGTTGTGGAACAATTCTTGTTCGTATTTTGAAAAATGGAACGTTTTGGCTTTGCAGCAAATGTAATAAAACTTTTAATGACAAGGCTGGTAAGCCGGATTTATTGCCAAAGAAAAAATAGCAGGAGGATTTTATGGATACGGAAATAGATGAATTATTAGAAGACGAATATGCTGCGCAACAGATGGAAGCACAACATGTTCATTCCTCAGAAGTAAATAGTGAAAATGAGAATAAAGCAGAGATGGAAATCTCTGCTTTATTAGTAGATATTAGTGAAACCCTGCGGCTTTTAAGTGAACAGATAATACGCTTAAATGAGGTAACAAAAATCTTACCGGAAACAGTAGCTGCTTTAAGAACAACAACAGAGACAGTCGAGTGTATTTCTAATGAGTTGCCAGCTATGGTTCGTGAACAGTGTTTAGAAGAATATAAGAAAATCTTTGCAAATGCGGTGAAGAATTATAATCAGATGCAAAAAGCATCTGATAGGTGGCAAAAATCTTTAGATAAAAAGCAAGAGAAGCGATTTGAAATAATTACTATTTCAGCAATAGTGACGCCTGTATTACTGATTTTGTTAATAAGCCTTAAATAGAAATATGGGGCTATGAATAAAAGTCTGTAAATAAGGTCTTCTATGATAGTTAATAAATAATTAATAAATCGTCATTTCGTTAGAGCTATCATGCCAGTAATCTGTCAGAGTACATGATGACCAGTTCACCTCTTACCTTTCCCCAATTCCGAAGTGGCATAGTCCATTTCTTGGCAGCCTCGAAAGTGGACAGGTACAAAGCCTTGAGCAGAGCCTGTGAACTTGGGAAAACACTTCGCTGACGGTTTAAACGGCGGTAGGAAGAATTTAAACTCTCAATGGTGTTCGTTGTATAGAAAGCTGCACGAACATCTATCGAAAACTTAAAGATTGGTGTTATGACATCCCAGTGATCATGCCACCGTTTCATGGCTGCTGGATACTGGGACGTCCATTTCTTATCTACTTCCTCTAACCGTTTGACAGCAGTTTTTTCGTCAGGAGCGGTATAGATCGTCCGAAGATCTCTGGCAAAATTCTTCATGTCCTTATTGGCTACATATTTAAGGGTATTACGTACCATATGCACAATACAGCGCTGGTGTTCTGTTTTTGGAAAGGCTGCAGCAATAGCTTCCTTAAGCGCTGTGAGTCCGTCCGAGCAGAGGATAAGAATATCCTGGACGCCGCGATTCTTAAGACCGTTCAGAACACTCAGCCAGTATTTACTGTTTTCATTTTCACCGACTTCAAGGGCGAGTACTTCTTTGTAGCCATCCTCATTGATGCCGAGCACAACATATGCAGCCAACTTGCTGACAATACTGTCATGACGTACCGAAAAATGAATGGCGTCAATAAAGATAATAGGATAGACGCTGGCAAGTGGCCGACACTGCCACTCTTCAATCTGGGGCAGGATTTTGTCAGTGACATCCGATATGAAGCCTTCTGATGCCTCAAACCCATAGATATCCTCGATGGTTTCAGAAATTTGTTTGGTCGTCATTCCTTTGGCATACATGGAAATTATTTTCTGGTCAATGGCAGAGATGTCCTTCTGACGCTTCTTGACAACCTGTGGTTTGAATGAGGATTGCCGATCCTGAGGAACGTCAATCTGAAAGCTGCCATAACTGCTGTTCATTTGCTTTGGTTTATAACCGTTGCGGGCGTTCTCGCTGTCGGAGCGTTCCGATTTGCTATAGCCCAGGTGTTCATCCATTTCAGACTCCATCATCTCTTTGATGGTGCCGCCAAGCAGATCCTTCAGGGCATCTTGGATGTCATTTGGTTTCTCAATGTTATACTCTTGGAAGAGCTGCTGGATAATAGCCCGCTTCCCATCGGTCATTTCAACCTTGTGAATCTCTTTCCGCTGTTTTGCCATGATAAAAAGGCCTCCTATGATTAGATTGTACCATAGAAGACCTTATGACTTCGAGTGGAAGTTTGTTTACAGAGATTTTTTCTTAGGCTCAGAAATATACTTGTAACTTTTTAAATTGCTTATCATAAAATGTAGTGAAACCTACTAAGAATGATACTGTATTACATATTCTCTAAAATTAGCGGAGGCTTTAGATAAAGAACATTTTTGTTTTCGGATGTTTGTAGCTTTGATGGCTAATCCATCCATAGCTTTGGCTCATTCTGGTGCACTGCTTGATATAGCAGTAAATACTATTGCCGAGGCCTATTACTTTCGTTCTTCTGCAATTTTCAGATATTCCAATAGAAAATCATACGACTTTTTTGGGACGATCTAAGCACGTGGAGTGTTGCGTTTGTAATTTGGCTGAAAAATAGAGAACTTATAGAAAAACCGTTCCTTTGCTGTAATAATGTGTTGCATATTATTACAGCAAAGGAACGGTTTTTTGTTTATTCGACTTCCGGTATATTTTGCAAATATTTGTCCCGGTTTTGCTTAGTATTTCTGCATAAGGCAAGCGGTTACTTCACTCCATTACTGATTGCTACTGAAATTTCTGTAATATAGCTAGTCTCATCCTCTGTGGCGAGGTTGTTGATAATATAATTTTCATAGAGATCTCCTAACATCATTAACTGGTTTGATTTTATATATGTTAGTAGTTTATCGTAGGTATCGTCAAGCGTGTCATAAGGCCCATTATGATAAGTACACAGGTAGTTGCCGGCCGGTTTCAACCTAACATATTGATCCACTATAGCGTTGTCTAATGCAACAAACATTGACTCCTTAACATCTTCTAAAGGTTCAAGTGTTGTGATACATCCTACATTCCAATAAAACGGAATAGAATAGCTGGTCATACGCTCTGTGATTTTCAATAGGGTCAAGTAATAATCAGGAAATCCATTGACATACTGTACAGGCATTGCCAAAAGGTGCTGTTCGGCTACAGCCTTTACCCTAAACTCATAGTCTTTCATTTCTTCAATCTGCTTGATTTGAATGAGATTTTTATATAACCTGCTTTTGGCTGTTTGGAGATTCTCAATTTTGTTTTGAATTTCAGAAATTTGATTTTTCAGTATAGTACTGGTTTCATTTACCGTCCTCTGCGCCAGAAGGCTTTTAATTTTACTTAAGGGTATCCCCGTTTCCCGAAGCGAGAGAATTAAATACAACAGGTCAAATTGAGCTAACGTATAGTAACGGTATCCGTTGTTAGGGTCTTTATATTTGGGCTTCAGAATGCCGGTCTTATCGTAAAAAAGCAGCGTCTGTTTGGTAATGCCGAATATTTTGCATACCTGTCCTGAAGTAAATTGTAAATCCATAATTGTTTCTCCTAAAGTTATACTAGTGTGCTTGACTATATTCTAAGAATATAGTTTATGCTGGATTTTGTCAATATAATGTGAAGGTCGTAATCCAATTGCCTTACTCAAATCAAGAATTTACTTTTTCATTTTAGTTTTCTGCTTAATTATAGGCCAAAATCAGTAAGAATTAATTGAAATCTTAAAAAGGGAGAGAATCATGAACCTAAAAAAAACTTTACTTTTATGTGGCATAGCTCTAATGGTTTGCATGCTCGGGCCAGTGTACGCATCCCAGCCTGCTCAACTGACGATAGCCGACAGTGTCCGGCTGGCAATTACGCATAGCCCGGCGTTAAAGGCTGCTAAAGCGGAAACAGAAAAAGCATCCTGGTTAGTGAAGGAAAATCATTCAGCTTATCTGCCCACTCTCAGTGCAAATCATTTACAAGCATATAATAATCCGGACACAACCACTTATCCATCTAATTATCGCTCTTCTTCTATAGAAGCAAAAACAATATTATACAGCGGCGGACTCACTGAAGGCCTGGTGGGCCAAGCCAAGGAACTTTACACTGGTGCACAGCATAACTTTACATATACCAAACAGCAAGTTATTACCAATACTTATTTGGCCTATTACAACGTCCTGCAAGCGGAAAAAAATGTGGCCCTTGCTGACGAAGCTGTTCAACGTCTGACACAGCATTTGTCCATCGTCCAGGCGCAATATTCCGAGGGGACAGTGATTAAAAGCGATGTGCTGCGAACCGAAGTCGAACTGGCTCAGGCCAAGCAAAACCAAAGCAAAACTAAAAACACCTGCAGATTCGCCAGCAGCCAGTTTGCTACGTTGCTCGGACTTCCCGCTGATCAGGATATTGCTTTAGCCGACATCAGCGAAACAGTAGCCTATGATGGCTCGATAGCTCAGGCCATTCAAACCGCACTAACACAGCGGTCAGATTTCAAACAAATCTGTCAGGAAGAAAAAGCCGCTCAGTATGGCACGCAGATCGCGAAAAGCGGCTATTTACCAACTGTGAGCCTGTCACTCAAGAAAGAGTGTCAGAATCAAGATAGTGCCCCTAATCCATGGAGCACTCAATTGACAGTCGGCTTCAATCTATTTGACGGCAGCAAAACCAAATCCAAAATCAAACAAGCTGAGTGGGAAATTACGAAAACTCATGAACTTCTGCAGCAAAAGATGGAGCAAATTACATTAGAAACCAAAGAAGCCTATTTCAATTTACAAAATGCCCGCACGGCTCTAGATATCGCCTCTCAGGTGGTTGACAAAGCGGAAGAAGATTATGCAATTGCCCAAGTGCGCTACCAGTCTGGTCTCGGCACCAACCTGGATGTCATCGATTCCCAGGGAGCACTTACTTCCGCCAAGCTCAACTACACCAATGCCCGCTATGACTATAACAAATACAGCGTACAATTGGCACAGGCAATGGGAACTATTACGGAGGAGGATACCCATGATAAAGAATAAACCTCGCACTAGAACTTTAATGATTATACTGATTGTGGTGCTGCTTGTCGGCACTGCCGCTTGGCGGATATATAAAGCTCAGCAACAGGCCGTTTTAAGTATCCAGCCTCTGGCCGTTACTACCGCAGAAGCAAGACAAACGAAAAAGCCAAATACACTCAAATTAACCGGTACGGTCGAAGGACTGACCTCGGCTATTATTAGCAGTCGTTTTGCCGGTAAAATCGATCAAATACTTGTTGAAGACGGGCAAGCTGTCCAAAAGGGAGCAACACTACTGACACTGGATACCATAGAGATGGCAAATGCTGTTCGCATTGCTCAAAACAACGTTCGGCAAACTGAGGCCAATTTGAATACCGCCCAGGCCGATTACCAGCGCTATAATAATCTGTATGCCAAAAACGCCGTGACCAAACAACAACTCGAAAGTGCAGAAACCCGTTTGATTACCAGCCGTACCGAGGTTGATAACGCTTATGCTAATTTGAACAATGCCCAGAAACAAATTGAAGACGGCAGCATCATAAGCCCAGTAACCGGCGTAATCGCCAATAAAGCTGCCACCATTGGACAAGTCGTTTCACCCGGCACTACGCTCCTTACCGTAGAACAAATTGACCAGGTGTACGTTGTGGTAAATGTCGAGCAAAAGGATATTGCCCTAGCCAAGATGGGAGCCGCTGTAACCGTTACCGTGGACGCCTATCCTGATCAAACTTTTACAGGAACAGTAGCGGTCATAAATCCAGTGGCAGGCAATGAAAGCCGTATGTTCCGGGTAAAAATCAAAGTGGATAATTCTAATCAATTGTTAAAGCCAGGCATGTTTGCGCAAACAACCTTAACATCGGGCGAACCTGTGACTACTTTGGCGATACCGCGGTCAGCGATAATGACCCAAAAGGGTTTGCACTATGTCTATGTCGCAACTAACCACCAAGCGAAAAAAACTTTGGTGGAAACCGGTGATTTAATCGGTGACTTGATGGAAGTCAAAACAGGGCTTCAGCCAGGCATGTTCGTGGTCGTCGACAATCTTGATAAAATCAAAGACGGTGATGCTTTACTGACCGAAGGAGGCATAAGCCGATGAGTTTGCCAGAAATTAGCATCAAACGCCCGGTTTTTGCCACCGTTACCCTGCTGGCCCTTATATTACTGGGGATTGTCAGTTACTTGCGCATGAATGTGGACGAAATGCCGGATGTATCCTTCCCGTACGTAACAGTCAGCATTACCTACGAAGGCGCGCTGCCGGAACAAATTGACACGCAAGTCACAAAAAAAGTAGAAGAAGCGGTCGGCGAGGCCAAAGGAGTTAAACATATTCAGTCCACATCCCGCGAAGGTGAAGCAGAAATCGGCGTTCAGTTTAATCTGGATATCGATCCGTCCGTGGCTGCACAGGATGTTCGGGATAAAATCAGCGCTATCCGCAGCGAACTGCCTGATAACATCAAAGAGCCCGTCATCGCCCGCTATGACATGAAAGCAGCCCCCGTTGTCGCTGTTGCCCTTACCAGTGAAACAGCAAATCTCCGCGAACTAAGCATCCTGGTGGAAGATGTGATTAAACCTCGCCTGCAGAAAATTGGCGGCGTTGGCCAGCTGAAAATATCCGGTTTGCAGAAACGTGAAGTCCAACTGCTGCTGGACCGGGACAAAATTCCTGCCTTCGGTTTTTCTATACCGGAAATCACCCAGCGTCTGCAGCAGGAAAACATGGATATTCCCGCCGGTAAACTGACAGAAGCCAGTCAGGAATTATCGGTACGTACGGCCGGTAATTTTAAAACTCCCCAGGATTTTCTCTCTGTCATCATAGGTACCAAAAATGGCGCACCGGTCTATTACCGGCAGATTGGCACTGTGAAGGACACAATCAAAGATGTTGAGACACTTGCCCGTTACGACAATCAGCAGGCCATCGGCATTGAAGTCGGTAAACAGTCTGGTGCCAATGCCGTAAACGTAGCTAAACAAGTGAAGACCGAACTGAAAAATATCCAACAGGATCTGCCACCGGGCGTTACTCTGCATATGGTCCGCGATGATGCTCAGCGAATTGAGGACTCCATGCATGAAGTTTGGTTCGACCTCATAATCGGCGGTTTGTTTGCCGTAATTATCGTGCTATGGTTTCTTGGTGACTGGCGTAGTACGCTTATCAGTGCAATAGCCATTCCCGCCTCAATAGTAGCCACTTTTTTCTTTATGAAATTGGCCAATTTTTCCATCAACACCATGTCGCTCTTGGGCCTTTCGCTGTCGGTCGGCCTCCTCATTGATGATGCTATCGTTGTCATTGAAAATATTATCCGCCACCGACAAATGGGAAAACCAGCCATGGAAGCCGCTGCGGATGGAACCAAAGAAATTGCCCTGGCGGTTATGGCCACTACCTTTACCGTCGTCGCCGTATTTATTCCGGTCGGCTTTATGTCCGGTGTAGTCGGCCAATATTTTAAAGAATTTGGATTGACCATCGCTTTTGCCGTATTGGTCTCGCTCTTCATTGCTTTTACCTTGACGCCGATGATGGCAGCCTTGTATCTGCCGGTTGGACAGCACCACGGGGTATCAGGACGCATAGGACAGTGGTGGTTCAAGTGGAATAGTTGGTTTGACCAGATGGCTGATGCCTACGCTGTTATATTGAAAAAATTGCTCGTCCAGCATCGCAAAAAGGTATTGGGTGCCTCAATCATCCTATTTGTTTTCAGCATGATGCTGTTCCCGTACCTGGGCACATCCTTTATTCCCATTACCGACCAGGCACAATTCACCGTTAAAGTAACAACGCAGGCCGGTCCGACGGTAGAAGCATTGAACAATACTACCCAAAAAATGATCAAGGAACTCGAGTCACTTCCTGAAATTAAACATGTCTACAGCACCTCGTCTGCTAAGGAACAAACCCTATTTGTAACACTGGTGCCCAAAAAAGAACGACAGCGCAGTCAAAACGATGTAATCATTGAAGTGCGCAATAAACTCAACTGTCTTCCTGGCGTCCGAATTGATATTGAACAAGGGGACGGTAAACCTGTTGCCGTCTCAATAACAGGTGATTCTGTAGAAAAATTGGGAGAAATCGCCGGACAACTGCAGCTAAAAATGGAGGCTATTCCCGGTGTGCAAGACATCGTTTCCAGTTACCGTCCCGGTGCACCGAATCTGGATATTACGATTAAACAAGAGCGGGCCAACGATTTGGCCGTTTCCACCGCCACCATCGGCAACACCCTCCAAACCCTGCTAAACGGAACAGTCATCGGCAAATACAGCGACAGCGACGAGCGCGTCGATATCCGTACGCGTCTGACCGTGCTAGACCGCAGCCGCCCCGAAAGCTTGAATACTATCTATGTACCCAGTGAAAAAACAAAATCTGATGGGCAAAAGATGCTGCTCCCGCTGTCCCAGGTAACAGAGTGGCAATATACAACAAGCCCGGCGGAAATCAACCGCTATGACCGGCAAAAAGAAATTCGCCTGACCGCAAATCTGGAGAAAACGACCCTGGGCGACTTTAACAACCAGTTTTACCCGGGTATTAAGGATATCCACATGCCGGTTGGCTACCGGACCGATGCTGCCGGCCAGTCAGAAGACATGGATGAATCCTTCTCCAGTATGGGCGTTGCCTTGGGGCTAGCAGTTGCCTTCATCTTCATGATACTGGCAGCACAGTTTGAAAGCTATACCGAACCGTTTGCCATTATGCTCTCTTTGCCATTGGCTATTATCGGCGCACTGTTTGGGCTGTTTTTAGCCGGCAGCGAACTCAGTGTGATTTCGCTCATCGGCATCATGATGCTAATGGGACTTGTCACCAAAAACGCGATTCTCTTGATTGACTTTGCTAAACAGCGCATGCAAGAATCGGTTTCTTGCAACGAAGCTCTGGTAGATGCAGCCCGCACTCGGTTACGCCCTATTTTAATGACCAGTATAGCCATGATTTTCGGTATGCTCCCCATCGCCTTATCTATCGGTCCTGGTGCTGAAACACGCGCACCCATGGCGCATGCAATTATCGGCGGACTGCTTACTTCGACGCTGCTTACACTAATAGTCATACCTGTCGTCTATTCACTCATTCATGACTGGAAAGCCCCCCGTTCCCATCCACCTGCAGATGCCTCTTAGTTAATGGGTTCAAATAATATATCAGGATTTCAGAAAGTACGACCACGCCCAGTCGAGTAAAACATCTTATATTGATTATGGTATTAACTGTTCTTTACTGTTGCCAATATAACATTTATGGTTGTCAATGCCGTATGAAACCGGATAATGCAGCTAGTGATAACAATCTGTTTTTCGGTGTAGCGGCTAAGCAAAATCTTCCTGTTGGAGTTGGGTATATGCGACTTATCGAAAAAGAATGCATCTGAAGGATATCGTCATTGGTCTTACTATAATATGGGGCCCGCCAACAAAATGCAGATTTTATACGCTAAGCAAATTTTCCTAGAAGAATAGCATTTTCCTGTACTCCAGACTTCAAATGTCAAACTCAGGAGCTGCAAAAGATTGTCTAAAAAATAGTCGCTAATAAAAAAACATTACTTATATAATAAATATCCGTTATATAGGTTAGAAGCTCAATTTCAAAATAATATATACAAAGAGAGGATTGGTTTAACAATGAAAAAAATACTTGTTGGTTTCTTATGTACTATAACTATGATGTTTGCAGCAGTGCCTGCATTTGCTTCTGAGACATCCAAGGCGCTTATTTCTCTGAATAACACTGCTATGACGCTGAAATCTCCCGCAATGCAGTATACTCTTAAAATCAATGGCAAGAATGTTGACCTTGGAACACTAAAAATTGTTGAAATGAAAGAACAAATCATGGTTCCGCTCAGAATCACAGCGGAAGCACTTGGATTTACCGTGACGTGGGATGGAACAAAGCGAACCATCCACATGGATAATGGCATCATGCAAACCGACTTAACCCTGGGGGAAGAGAACTATTTTGCATACAGCAGTAAAGCTATCGGAATGACAGCACCGCAAAGACTGGGAGTGGCTCCGACAATCATTAAAGGTTCCAGCTATGTACCGCTTGATTTCTTTAAAATATTAGTAACTGATCCGAATTGTGTCAGTATAAAAGATAGTATTATAAGCATATCAACTGGTTCGACTAAACGGGACGAAATACCTAACCCTTTGGTAAATTACAGTACCTTGGATGAAGCGAGAAAAGCAATAGGATTTACATTTGCAGTACCTACAATCCTGCCGGATGGTTATCAAATGAAAGATATTATTGTGATAAATAACAACCTGGCTGAAATATTCTACTTGAAAGGTGACAGCCAGATTATATATCGTACTGCCAAGGGAAATGCTGATATCAGTGGTGATTATAATGTTTATGATAAAGTCAAGACTGTTACTGTTGGAAATACCGAAATTACCGTAAAAGGTAAAAGTGACAGTATCAATCTTGCTACATGGACAAAGGGCGGAGCAAGCTTCTCCTTATCCTTTGACGAAGCCGTCAATGAGAAAGCATTGTCAACAATCATTAAAAGTATCAAATAATAAGTTTGGCTTTAATGAGGAAGAATTGGGTATTGTCAAAATATATGACCTTGGGGCTCTGCCCCCAACCCCGAGGTTTATCACTTCTGTTTTCCAAGGCAAAGATAAGGAAAAGCGACACTCTCACACGAGCATCGCCGCCTCGCCAAACCCATATGTCGATCGGGTTGCACCTCTGTGTTGCCCTATCCTGCACATGAGTAAAAGCAATATTAGTGTCCCAAGAATCATGGATGGTTATTCCATTTACACAGTTATTGATACACTACCGTACGCTAAGGGAAATGGCTTTATTGGTATTCACCAGGGTTTTATACGCAAATCCCGTCCAATAGGAAAGAGCATTTTCTACAGTGATTCATCATTGGGGAAAATGCTCTTTATTTTGTAGCTCTATAAATTTAGATTCAAATAAACGTTGTCAAGATCATTTTGAGTAACTACGTAATTGCCACTACTTAATTAGCAATGTATTGACTATATTCTAACAATATAGTTTACACTGAATGATGTCAATATAAAGCAATGGAGTGTTATGCAGCATGATTTATAAAATAGCGCCTTGGAAGTGGAGGCGAGACGCCATGCGTCTTACGCAAGTGAATAGCTATGGGTTAAAACAAAGGCAAGAAACCAATATGAATATAGAAATTAAAGAAGTAACTAAAGAAACTGCCAACAGTATTTTACAATTACAGGTAAGCACAAAGCAAAAAGTTTATATTGAATCAACCCGGCAATGTCTGACAAACGCATTGGCGTGCAGCCACTATAAACCTGCTGGACTCTATATGGATGGCATTTTAATGGGTTTTGCCATGTATGGATATTTCCCCAGAGAGGGAACCGACGGCCGAGTATGGTTAGACCGGTTCTTTATTGATGAAAAATATCAGGGGCACAGGTTGGGAAACATATTGTTAGAGGCCTTAATCCGGCATCTTACCGCTTTATATCATTGCAACAAGATATTTTTGAGTGTCTACGAAGATAATCAACACGCCTTGTATCTGTTTCAAAAATTCGGCTTCGTTTTTAATGGGGAATTGGATATTAACAATGAAAAAGTAATGGTAAGGACAATCACATCTACATCAAATAAGAATCCTGCCGAACCGGGAGCATGAGAAACATAGAAAGAAGTAGTGATATGCTGCACGCATTATTACGCAATAAAGTATTTATTATTGTCACTATCGCCGACTTGATTCAGCAACTAGGTATTTGGATACGCAACATGGCCCTGTTGTTTTATGTCATGGATCTCACTGAGAATGATCCTGTTGCCGTTTCGTTATTGACCGTATTAGAATATCTGCCGATACTCTTATTTTCGTTGATTGGCGGCGCCTTGGCCGACCGATGGGAACCAAAACGGACAATGATCATGGGCGATCTGTTAAGCGCCGTCTCAATTGCCGGCATTGTTTTATCGATGCAGGCAGGTTATGGAAAAACAATATTTGCTGCCGTATTTATCTCCGCTGTGATTACCCAATTTTCTTGGCCTTCTTCCAGCGTTATGTTTAAGCGGCACATCCCCGAACAACAAGTCACTACCGCGATCAGCATATCAGCAGCCTTAGCCTCTTTGTTTGTGATTATCGGTCCGATTATCGGCACACTTATTTTTACATGGTTGGGCATTTATGCTTCACTGACTGTATTAGTCATCCTATTTCTTTGCTCGGCCGCCATGCAAACAGCTTTACCTAAGGTCAGCCAACGAACCTCCTACGCTGCAGTTACTCTGAGCCACCAGTTCAAAAAAAGCTATTCCTATCTACTAAACAATAAAAACCTTCGGGCTTTGGTGGTGGGGTTAACCTTGTTAGAGCTTGGTCTGGGACTAATCCAGCCATTAGAAGTCTATATTGTTATGGACCGGCTGGGTTTAGAAAAAGAAGCCATCCAATGGCTTTACGGACTGTATGGAATCGGTATGTTTGCCGGCGGTGTGCTTTCCGCCAGAATGATTCATAAAATTCAAGCAACCAACTCGACAAGTGCAGGATTTTGTGTACTGGCGCTGCTCATCATTAGCGAGGCATTGTCAATTTGGTTTTTATTCACAGGCAGCATACGTTTTATGGCCGGAATCGTCGCCGCTTTCTTACAAGTCGTGATCGAAGCATTCTTGATACGATTTACCGCTGAACGTTACATTGGTATTATCAATGGTACCATTTCAACGCTTGTAGTTACGGGAACCTTGCTGGGCTCTTCGATGGCCGGAGTATTGATGAAGCATACTTCTCTGCTATTTGTATACTGCTTGGCGTCTGGCATTGTCTTCGCTGCCGGAATATATTGCAGGAAACTGGAACTAAACAATAAATAGGTAGAAAATTGTATGAAAACATTTGTCGTAACGGTCTATCCGCGGACTGATTCTTTGACAGGGAGCATAACCAAAAAGGTTGCTGTGGGATAGAGTACAGGACTGCACTATCACTTACTGCTTGGACTCATCATCATAATGGGCTGATGCGATTGCTATATCGCAAAATATGATGTAATGAGTTAGATGACTTATTTTCAAGGATAGGTGATGGAGAAAGTTTTAATTTGACTCATTTTCTAATGGCGCAATAAGTATGAGTAATTCTGTTAGATAGTTTATTTTAGGCGATGGCGATTTAAGTAGAATGCTGTTAGGAAAAATTTAACAATTATTAAAAGTATGCTTTAGTATTATTTGCCCACATTGAATTCGTTGGATTGAGTGACGAATTTAGTGTGGTGTTTTTTTTGAAAAATTTAATCAAGTTTGCCAAAAAAGAAATTCGAATTGTTTTAGTTATATGAAAGGGATTTATAAGGAGTCTTTGCAAGGAAAAATTTAATATGGGCAGCGTGAGCAGAGTCTCTTTTGAAAAAAGGGGGCTACTGTATTGGGCTGCCAAGAGCAATTTGATAGTTTTTGCAAAAAAATCTTAAAGAATCACGTTCGTAATTATGAGAAAAAATTGCGCAGAAATCAGAGTAGGGAATGTTTTTATGAAGATGTTTATAAAGATTATAGATTACGTCAGTATTTTTCTGTTACGCCGCATGAAGAAGCTTATATTTTTAAAGTAATGAATATGGAGGTCATGGTAAATGATTTTTTTTTAGGAGCAGCTTTGGAAAAATTAGATGATGATCAACGAGACATTGTCTTATTATCTTATTTTTTTGAAATGACAGATAAGGAAATTGCTGAGTACCTCAATTTGATTCGGGCAATAGTTCTCTGATTGCTGGAGAAAATTTGAAAATCTATTTGCTGCTTAATATGCCAGCACCTCATAACCCGCTTCGGTTACTAAAACTGTTTTTTCCCATTGAGCAGAGGGCTTTCCGTCGGCAGTACGAATAGTCCAATTGTCATTTGCATCTGTTACTATTTTAGAAATTCCCATATTTATCATAGGTTCTACGGTAAAAACCAGTCCTGGAACCAGGAGCATTCCTGTACCTTGTTTTGTCACATGGCTAACCCAAGGCTCTTCGTGAAATTCTAGACCAATGCCATGACCTCCAATTTCCCGAACCACAGTATAGCCATTTTTCTCAGCATGATTATTTACTGCCTGTCCAACATCGCCGAGAAAGCCCCAAGGTTTTACTTGTGCAAGACCCATATCCAAGCACTCTTTGGCGATATCAACCAATTTTTGTTTTTGGGGAGAAACAGAACCAACGCAAAACATACGTGAAGAATCTGAAAAAAAACCATTGTAAATTGTAGATACATCAATATTCACAATATCTCCATTTTTCAAGAGAATATGTTTCGCAGGAATGCCATGACATACAACATCATTAATTGAAATACATACGCTTTTGGGGTATCCCTCGTAATGAAGATCTGCAGGAATTCCTCTGAGCTCTTTAGTTTTTTCATAAATGAGTCGATCAAGCTCTTCGGTGGCTGCTCCATCGACCACAAAATTTTCAATAAAATCAAGTATAGCAATATTCCGTCTGCCGCTTTCCCTGATACCTTCTATTTGCTGCTTGGTTTTTAGTAATTTTTGGTCTGGTACTTCAAATCCTTTTAAGCGATAAATTTCCATTTGTTCATTAATAAAAGCGTGGCATTTTTTATATTTTCGCCCGCTGCCACACCAACATAAATTATTTCTTCCAAACTTATCAGACATTTTATCTCTCCGCATTTATAAATTTGAGGAGGCAGTATACCTTATGGCTGGGGTGAGCTCAGAAAAATTACCGCAGGCTTTCCGATATTGTCGTGGTGAACATTGAAAAGCCTGTGAAAAAGCTCTTGCAAACGCTTCAGATGACAAGTATCCATATCGAAAAGCAATATCAGTTATTCTATCATTGGTCACACAGAGATCATAAGCGGCAGCTTTTAATTTACATTGGACTAGAAACTGTTTATATGTCATACCCATGTGCCTTCGAAAGTTTGTTGAGCAATAATATGGTGAATAACCAATATATGATGACATGCTTTGCAGACTTGGTTTTTCCGTTATGTTATTTTCTATCCACTTTACCATTAACTCTATTGTTTGCACAGACATTTGCCTCACTCCTTTTTCCAGTATAACAATTCTCGCAAACAATTACCTGATATAAGTTGCACAGATGAAATAAAATTATCGTAAGCAATCTTTGCAATTTGACTGAAACAAGAGTTTACAAACGATGTTAATTGCCACATAGGTTATCAAAACCATATATTATAATTTATACTAAGCAAATAATAATATATTCAAAATAAGATGTAGAAACTGTTTTCGGCAGTACATAAAAGTATAAAGAAATCTTTTATGTGTTCTGTGCTAAGTTTAGCCGAAGCCGTTTAATATCGCCAATTGGGGGTAATCCAAACATTCGTAGATATTCTCTGCTGAATTGTGAAGGACTGTCATAACCAACCTGATATGCGACAGTTGCGGCTTCAGATGATTCCGATAACAATAAACGTCGTGCCTCCTGTAATCTGATTTGTTTTTGATACTGTAATGGAGTCATAGCAGTTACATCCTTAAAATGACGATGCAACGATGCAGAACTCATATTTGCAATTACAGCCATATCATCGATGCGTAAGTTCTTGTCATAATTATTTTTAATATATTCGGTTACTGCCGCAATACGAGAGAAATTGCTGTCTGCCAGAGCAATTAATTTCAAAGCATCTTCTTGTTCATCACAGAGAATCCTATAGAGAATCTCACGGATTATTAACGGAGCAAGTATAGAGATGTCTTTGGGGCTGTCCAGAAGCTGAACAAGTCTCACTACTGCATCGAGAAGGCTGAACGGCATCTTTCTCAAAAACAAACTGCGGCCGGATCTTTTTATTTTATTTGGCAGAAGATCGGATCCTTTTATAATATCCAAGATAAGATTGGGATCCAGGTCCAGGCGGATTGCCAAATAGGGACATTCACGTGAAGCCATGATCACTCTTCCGGTAATTGGTACCCCAACAGATACCGCAAGATAGTCAGAAATGCCATATCGGTAACTTTCTGAGCCCAGCATTACTATTTTTTCTCCTTGAGCGACTATACAGAGAGAAGGTTTTTGAATATGACATATAGGCACTGCAATATTTGAATCACAAATAAGATGCAGAGATGAAATTTTAGTTTCATGATCTCCGTCACTGCCAGAAAAATACTTAATAAGTCTGGCTAGTTCTTGTTGCTTCGTAATTATATCCTTTGTGGATGGTAAAGTTATAAAACCAGGCATTGACGAGCTCCTCCATCAGATTTTATTTTTGTCATATCTTAATAGTATACTCAGATAATATGTAATAAAAATGATAGTATTATGCAATAAGTTGATGTAAATATTATACCATGAATTACTATTTTAAGGATATAATAATATCGAGCGGCATGTTAATGCCTAAAAAATGATATTAACATGCAATAATAAACAGAAAAAGGAGTAGTGCTATGGAAAAAAATAAGAAAAATAAATGTATAGGAATATGAAGGATCGATGTTAGTTGCACTCACCAGAAGATTTTGACCGACAAGGTATATAGTTGAAGAAATATCTCACGATGTTGAGTAATCTCAGCGTAAGCTGCACATCAAATTTGTATTGTGCTCGACCTTTGCATCCAATATGTTGATAAACAGAAACACCTTATTATTTGTGCTATTTAAGGAGGAAAAACCATGAAGCTTTGGAAGAAAATTTTTCTGGGATACTTTGCAATTGTGATTATTACGATCATAGCCAATATTTTAGGCATTTATCTTGTAAACGGCATGAATTCCATCACTAAATATATGCAGTCCAATCAACTTGTTTTATTTGAAAAAACTAATCAGGCCGGACAGAACAGCATAAATGAATCCAGTATGTTATATAAATTTGTTTTGACCGGACAGGATTCATATCTTGAGCAATATAACAATATTTATAAAGAAAACAATACTTTACTCACCTATCTTGAACAACGGGCAATATCTTCGCAGGGAAAACAGCTTGCTATAGATTTACGGACGCTGGAAGACAATTATAAAAAAATCGTCGACACCAGACTTGTTCCTGCTAAACGCACCAATAACGAAGCCGAAGTTTCCTCAATAATCCAAAATGAGCTGGAACCAATTGATATAAGTATTCAGGAAAGTTCCGATGCTTACAGGAAGTTTCGTGAAACACAACTGGGAAATAGTTTTGATCAGGCATATACGAATGGGGAAGCTGTGATAATTTCCTTAATAATATCCAGCTTGATCGTCACTGGTTTGGGAATATCAGTTGGTTTTTTTATCACTCGAAGCATAGCTAAACCGCTAAAAAGCCTTGTAGAGAAATTGGAAATGGTTGCCGACGGTGATTTCAGTTTCAAAATTGATGAAAAAAATTTAAGAGATAATAGCGAAATCGGTGATATTTACCGTGCTGTCAATACTATGGTAAAAAGTATCGGCAATATTTTGAGAAAAATTCTAAACTCTTCTGAAACATTGGCAGCATCGTCAGAAGAGCTGACAGCAAGCACTGAACAGTCTGCACAAGCTTCAAATCAGGTAGCAGGGGCTGTTGCCGGAGTTGCTCAGAGTACAGATAGGCAGTTGCTATTAACTACCAATGCAAATACAACAGTCCAACAAATTTCCAATGCAATCAACCAGGTCGCTTCCAGCACTGAAACGGTTTCCAGTTCTGCTGAAAAAGCAGCATCCGTTGCTAATAGCGGAGAAGATGCCGTTAAGCAGGCGATAAGTCAGATGAATATTATTGAACAAAAAACCAATGATACCTCCAATGTAGTCAATGAATTGGAGGAAAAATCGGAACAAATCGGACAGATCGTTGATGCCATTTCCAAGATTTCCGGGCAAACGAACTTATTGGCTTTAAATGCGGCAATAGAAGCGGCAAGAGCAGGTGAAGCCGGCAGGGGATTTGCTGTAGTAGCAGAAGAAATTCGTAAATTAGCGGAAGAATCCCAAGAAGCGGCAAAGCAAATAACAGAGCTTGTCAATGATGTGCAGACAAAAACTGACAGTGCTGTGACTTTTATGAATGACAGTAAAGGTGAAGTTGATGCAGGCACAAAAATTGTAGCGACGGCAGGAGAAAGTTTTGAGAAAATATTGGCAATGGTGCGCGACATGACCGGGCGGATATATGAAATATCAGAAGCCGTTGAAGCAGTGATAGGCAGTACCCAAAATATTGTCAGTGCTGTACAGGAAATAGACAATGAAAGCCAAAAAAACTCTGAGCAGACTCAATCTATTTCAGCTGCTGCACAGGAACAATCAGCGTCTATTGAAGAGATTGCTTCATCAAGCCAGCATTTGGCAAAAATGGCGGATGACCTGCAGCAAGCTGTCCGGAAATTCAAAATATGATTTTATAATTTACTTAATTCCTCTGCATCAAATTAGTGAATATTTCAATGTGCCGCATAAAACAGCATGATTTTTCCAGCACTGAATTCCATTCTGTGTGCAATAAGTGTATGCAGATAAGCCGGAAAAAAATGAATTTATTGTATAAGAAAACAATGAAATCTGAAGAGGAGAATTAGTATGAAAATTGGATGGATAGGACTAGGTGCAATGGGGATGCCAATGGTTCGTCATTTGGCATGTGGGGGGCACGAAATAATAATTTACAATCGAACGAAATCCCGTGCTGCCGCATTACAATGTTATGGTTGCAAAATTGCCAATAATCCGGCAGAAGTGTGCGATGCAGATATTATTTTTACTATGCTTTGGGATGATCAGGCAGTTGAAGCCATCACCTTTGGTGAAAATGGGATTCTCAGCGCATCTGGATATAAGCTGCATGTAGGTATGAGTACTGTTAGCCCGCAATTTGCCAAACGTCTTGCGAATGCTCACGCTGAACATGGACAAGATTATATTTCGGCGCCGGTATTCGGGAGACCATTGGCAGCAGAGACCGCACAACTCGGCATTGTTGTCGCAGGGCAAGATGCGGCGATTAAGCGCGCAGCTGAGTTATTGAATCTTATGGGGACAGTATTTATAACAGGGAAAGACGCGTGGAAGGCAAATCTTATTAAGCTTACTGGCAACTTTATGATTGGAGCAATGCTCGAAGTATTGGGAGAGGCATTTGCATTAATACGCAAATCCGGAGTTGATCCGGTACGATTTTTAAATGTAGTGAATGGCACTGTTTTACGATCTCCAGTATATGAAAATTATGGTAAATCAATCATCGAAGAAGATTTTAGTAAAGGTGGTTTACAGATAGGATTGAAGGATATTAGTTTTATACGTGATATTGCAGTTAAATCTGGTATACCAATGCCTGTTGCTGCATTGGTACAGGATCGTCTTTTAGTAGGATATTCACGTAACTATGCTGAATTGGACTGGAATGTGATCGCAAAAATTATTGCCGAAGATGCTGGAATAAAATAACCTTTAACAATGAATTGATGGAACACGGTCAGGCAAGTAGACAAATTTTAAAAGTATAATCTATAAAAATGCAGCGCCCCTGTATTTGATGGTAAGCATCTTCTACTTCGCTAGGAGTTGGATATCCGAGCAAACAATATGGCCATTTAGAATTATACCGTTGGATATATTCAAAGCAGATCAGACGTAGCATTTGCTTAAAGAAACTCTAATAGTGCTCATAAACAGAAAAAAGCGGCATCAGAAATTTCTTTCCAATGCCGCTGACCTTACAAAAATGGCGGAGTGAGAGAGATTCGAACTCTCGCACCGGTTACCCGGTCTAACGATTTAGCAAACCGTCCTCTTCAGCCTCTTGAGTATCACTCCATAATATTAAATTGTCAACAGAAACAATCCGTAAATGGCTGCCTGTTAAACAACTCCTTAAGAACATCTAATATATTATCAAATAAATTTTTAATTGTCAATGATTTTTTTATTTTGCCTGCTGATTTTATATATTGCATTAATAAAAAATTTGACTAAAACGAAATGATATGTTATTATCTATTTGATAATGAATATCATTCCTTTCTAACTCTCCAATAATATATGTATTGTATTATCCACTACACAACGTCTGCCGTAACGGCAGGCGATTTTTTTTATTTAATCAGCTGGGTTTGATAACTAAATAAGATAATCTGAAATGAAGATCTTTTTTAGTATAATTTTTTTATCGTTCATCAAAATTTTCTGGAGAACTGACCGCATTATTTGTTTACCAAGATAAAATGCGGGTAATAATTGAGTTATTACGGCATGAGTATTCCAATTGACATAACGGATTGTGCATGCTATCATACCAATAATGATTACATTGGCTGATTAGAAAAACTAAAGGTCAGGGTATGTGCAGCAGGCATGTGCTCTGACCTCTTTTGTTTTTCTGCAAATATTTTTAAAGAATGAGGATGATCAATATGGCAAAAAAAGCATACGGGAAAAAATATGGTTTTCAAACAAGAGCTGTGCATACCGGCAATGACGTAGATAGTGAAACCGGTGCTATTAAGCGGCCTATAACGATGGCAAATAGTTATGAGCTGCCGTATGATCCTTCTGATATGAATTGGAGCAGTGCCGACAAAAGCATTTACACGCGCAATGGGGGCAATAATCAGAAATACCTGCAGGAAAAATTAGCGTCACTGGAAGGTGGGGAAGACTGTGTAGTATTGGCCAGTGGTGTTGCAGCTCTTTCTGGTTTATTTTTTTCTCTTCTTAAAAGCGGGGATCATGTAATTTTTTCCAGTGTCACCTATATAGCTGTATATCGCTTGTTTAACGAGCTTCTAAATAATAAATTTAATATAGAAACATCGATCATTGATACCACAGATCCGGAAAATATAAAAAAAGTATTGAAATCAAATACAAGACTGATACATATAGAAACTCCGGGGAATCCCACGCTGATGGTTTCAGACATAAAAAAAATTGCTGATGTAGCGCATGCTAATAATGTGCTGCTTTCTGTTGATAATACGTTTGCTTCTCCGTTTAATCAACGCCCGATAGAGTTGGGAGCTGATTTTGTCATAGAAAGCCTTACAAAATATATAAATGGACATGGAGATGCATTGGGTGGGGCAATCATCGGCAAAAAAAGTTATTTGGATACTGTAAGGGCGCAGGCACAAATAAATCTTGGCGGCGTCATCAGTCCTTTTAATGCATGGTTGATTATGCGCGGAGCTGTCACACTTCCATTACGAATGAGACAGCATAACGAAAATGCCCAAAAGGTTGCCGAATATTTAGAAAGCCTCTCTTGTGTGCGTTTTGTGGCATATCCTGGATTGAAATCACATAAAGGACATATTATTGCAAGAGCGCAGATGGCGCCGGGATTTGGCGGAGTGCTGTCCTTTGGATTAAATGCTGATCATGATACACACAATAAGTTTATCAGCCAGTTAAAAGTTATTACATCCGCTGTGTCCCTTGGACATGATGAAAGTCTGATAGTATTTTTGGGAGAAAATGATGAGCGGCAGTATCTTTATCCCGAAGAATTTCACAAAGGTTTTTTCCGATTTAGCGTGGGAATAGAAGATACTGAGGATATTATCGATGATCTGCGGCAGGCATTAACGAAGGTCAAGCTTTTGAATGCCGATATATAATAAAATAATTTGAAGGTGTGTTTATATGTCTTATAGTGCAATATGGTCAGAAAATAAAAATCTGAATGCAGTTGAAAAAACTAAACTGAAAAAAGATGGTCTTGATATTATCAATGAAATAATCGATAAATATTCAAAAACAGGCTATGAGAGCATAGATCCCGAAGATATTGGTCTTTTTAAATGGGCCGGTGTTTATGAGCAAAAACCTAAAAATGGATATTTTATGCTCAGGGTGCGTATGACATCTGGCATTATGAATGCAGCACAGGCAAAAACGCTGGCTGATATAGCAGAAAAATACGGACGAGGCATAGCCAATATAACTACACGTGGATCAGTGCAGTTTCACTGGATAAAAATAGAAAATATCCCTGATATATTTTACAAACTAAAGTCCTGCGGAATGAGTTCCTTTGAAGCCTGCGGTGACTGTACCCGTTCTATTGTAGGAAACCCTCTGACAGGTATTGATAGAGAAGAACTGATAGATACCAGCTCCATAGTAAAGGAAGTAAACGATTTTTTCCTTTTAAACAGAGATTTTTCAAATCTGCCCAGAAAATATAAAATATCGATATCTGGCAGCATTTATAATACTGCACATGCGCAAATAAATGATATATCGTTTACTCCGGCAATCAAAACTGTTGATGGAGAAGATGTTCTGGGATTTCATGTTTGGCTGGGCGGCGGTCTTTCCAGTACACCTCATCTGGCAAAAAAACTGAATATTTTTGCCAGACAGTCGGATGTTTTGAAAATAGCCGAGGCAGTATGTATTATTTTTCGTGATAATGGATACCGAGAAAAGCGCATCCGTGCACGACTAAAGTTTCTGCTTGATGATTGGGGCGTGGAAAAATTCGAGTCAAAAATAAAAGAGCTCACCGGTCCGCTGCTAAAATCGGGTATTGATAAAACAGTTTCATGGAATGCATCCTATTATTATGGTATTCATCCGCAAAAGCAAAAAGGAAAAAGTTTTGTAGGGCTTAATATTCCTTTTGGTGAAATAACTGCCAGGGATTTGGCTGAACTTGCCTCAATAGCGGATGCCTGCGGAGATCAAAAGCTTCGTACAACACTGTCACAGAATATAATAATTTCCGGTATTGATGATAACGCTGTTCCGCAGCTGATCAAAAAGAACATTTTCACACGTCTGCCCATAATGCCCAAAAATTTTCTTGGCTATACTGTAGCCTGTACTGGAAATGAATTCTGCAATCTGGCTATTGTCGAGACTAAAAACAGAGCCAGACAAGTGACGAGCTATCTTGATAAAAAAATTGCTATGGAAATACCTGTGCGCATTCATTTTACGGGATGTCCAAATTCGTGCGGGCAGAAACACATTGCAGATATAAGCCTGCAGGGCGGACGGATAAAGACAGAAGACGGAATCAAAGATGCCTTTACTTTATGGGCAGGAGGAACATTGGAAGGGTGCGGACATTTCGCTGAAAAGATAAAAGATCTTACTGATGCGGATGAAGTACAATTTATATTGGAAAAAATGCTTCTTTTTTATAAAAAAAATTCTCTGCCCGGAGAAAATTTTACATCTTTTGTAAATAGAGAAGGGATCGACAGGCTGAAAAATGCAGCCATAGTTTAGGATATGGCTTTAATATAATGGTTATTTCTTATTGACATCCTAATAAACACATGCTAATATATAAATCATATCATTACATTATTACATTTGGCTAATTAGAAAACTAAAGGTCGAAGTGTGCGGAGGGCATGCTTTGATCTTTTTCTTATTGTAGGTAGCAGCCGCTTCCCTGAAACTGGTAGGCGGTTAATAAAATATAAAATAAAAAGAGGTAATAAACATGAGTGAACATCAGTATAAATTTGAAACTTTACAGCTTCATGTCGGACAGGAACAGGCCGATTCCGCAACAGATTCACGAGCTGTTCCTATATATCAGACAACATCGTATGTTTTTAAAAACAGCCAGCATGCAAGTGATCGTTTTGGACTCAAAGATGCGGGAAATATATACGGCCGCCTCACCAATACCACACAAGATATATTTGAAAGACGCATCACTGCATTGGAAGGCGGGGTGGCCGGTCTTGCGGTGGCATCCGGTGCGGCAGCCGTAGCATATGCATTTCAGGGATTGGCGCATGCAGGTCACCATATTGTTTCAGCTACAACTATTTATGGCGGTACATATAACTTTCTCGAACATACATTACCGGATCGCGGAATAACTACAACATTTGTTGACCCTGCGGAAGGCATAGATGCATTTGATGCCGCGGTTAAAGAAAATACCCGTTTGATATTCATCGAAACTATAGGCAACCCCAATGCCAATCTCATTGACATAGAAAAGATAGCTGCTGTAGCGCATAAGCATAAAATTCCACTTGTAGTTGACAGCACTTTTGCTACACCTTATCAGGTAAAACCGTTCGATTACGGTGCTGATATAGTTGTCCATTCTGCTACGAAATTTATTGGTGGACATGGCACTACATTAGGTGGTGTTATTGTTGACAGCGGCAAATTTGACTGGGTGGCTTCAGGGAAATTCCCCCATTTGGTGAAACCAAATATTAGTTACCATGGTATAAGTTTCGCAAAGGATATCGGTGCACCTGCTTTTGCAATATATCTGCGTGCATTGCTGCTGCGTGATACGGGGGCAACTCTTTCCCCATTTAATGCGTTCTTATTACTGCAGGGAACAGAAACTTTATCGCTGCGTGTTGAACGCCATGTAGAAAATTCACTTAAAGTAGTAGAGTTTTTGAGCACTCATCCGAAGGTTGCCAAGGTCAATCATCCGGCGGTGTCTGATAATCCTGACCATGAACTTTATAAAAAATATTTTCCTAATGGCGGTATATCCATCTTTACTTTTGAAATAAAAGGCGGAGAAAAAGAAGCGCGTAATTTCATAGACCATTTAAAGATATTTTCATTGCTTGCTAATGTAGCCGATGTGAAGTCGCTTGTTATTCATCCAGCAAGCACGACTCATTCACAGATGAGTGCTGATGAACTGGCACAGAGCGGTATTACACCTTCTACCGTTCGTTTGTCAATAGGTACTGAGCATATTGACGATATCATTTGGGATTTGAAACAAGCTTTTGATGCTGTCTGAGAGAACATAAGATAATAATTTGAGTAGCATAGTATTGACATTTGACTAGAGCGTGATTTATACTGTTTACAGATAAAATTACCGCCGGGTAACGTCCTGTAATTATTCCGTTAGGCCTTTGAAGGAATAATTGCAGGACGTTTTTGTTTTTTATTTATTAGAAATTGAGGAGTGAATAATATGTTTAGGGAAATGCGGCGCAAGCGGCAGCTTTTGTTGAAAAAAGAAATTGATGAAATTTTAAAATACAGGACTGTAGGAATACTTGCTGTTCATGGTGATAACGGTTATCCTTATGCAGTGCCTGTGAGTTATGCGTATGGTAAAGGGAAAATATATCTGCATTCTGCACGCAGCGGGCATAAAATAGACAGTTTAAAAAATGATGCAAGAGTGTCTTTTTGTGTGGTGGATAAAGATCAGATTGTACCGGAAACTTTTACGACCTATTTTCGCAGTGTAATTATTTTTGGAAGAGCAAAAATTATTAAAAATGAAGCAGAAAGAATAGAAATATTGTCCAGATTAGGAGAAAAATACGCACCGGGAAGAATAGCGGAATGCCAAAAAGAAATTCAAACTCAATTGAATAATACGTGTGTGATAGAAATTACCATAGAACATATGACGGGCAAGGAAGCTATAGAATTAGTACAAAGCAGAGAGCAGGTCTAAAGTATGATAAATTTAATTTTAGATCAAAAATGGCTTATTTTGTTCTGTTTAGAAATTTTGGCATGGTTGATTACATTCTTTATGCTGTATGTGCGATACAAGATGAATTCTTCAGGCTGGTTCCGAATTTCGGCTGTAATGTTTTTCGTGACAGGTGTAATTCCTCAAACGTTGTTGGGAATCGTGAATTTTATAAACGCTGGACAATTTGATGTCTTTACTGCTGTATTGCTGATGCTATTGTTATATGGTTTTACTTTAGGGCGCGTTCATACGAGGCGAATAGATAGGTGGGCAAAAAGAAAATTTATTGCACCAAAAAATTAGGATAGCGATTGAAACGTATTTGGAACAATTTATAAAAGACTTTACAATGTAGCAGGGGAATGATAAACTAACTTTATAAAGGAAACTTATAAAGATGGTGAATATTTTGCATAAAAAAGATTTGCGCAGTGAAAATTTGGAGCTTTTACGTTTGTGCCTCAGACGAGTTCGACAGGCTACTAAACCTCAAATGGCAAAGTATACAGGGTTGAGTGTAGTTACAGTTAATTCTCTTTTACAGGATCTTTTGTTGAACGGCGAAGCTGCTGCGGCTGAAGAAGCAGAATCCTCGGGAGGACGGCGGGCACAAACTTATAGTTTTAATGCGGAACATCGCCTGGCATTGATTATTTATATGCATGAAAAAACAGGCCGCGATACTATGTTTATTTCAGTGGATGATTTGCTGGGAAATACATTAGAAATTTCTGAGCTGCAGCCAAAAAAGATAAATCTGGAATATTTTACTGAAGTTCTTCGTCCTTATTTTAATAAATATCCGCAAATTTCAGTAATTGTAGTTGGACTTCCGGGAGTTGAAGTAAAAGGGAAATTGGTTATAAGCGATTATCCCGGATTGCAGGATACGATGTTTTGCCAAAGTCTTTCGACGCAGCTGCAGTGCCCGGTGATTTTTGAAAACGATATCAACGTCACAGTAGCAGGCTATATTTACTCATTGGAGGAAAAATACCGTCAAGAAACCGTTGTGGGTATTTACTTTCCTCAGAATTATCTGCCGGGGGCAGGAATTTTTGTAAAGGGAAATCTCTACAGGGGACGCGATGGGATTGCGGGAGAGATGGGACACTGTTTTAGGACATTTAAGCCAAAGTATAAAATCGAATTTGCAGACAAGGCCTCGACAGTCAATTGTGAAGCTATACGAAATGCAGTACAAGCGATATTGCTTTTTGTATCAACATGGAATCCGCATCGTATAGTCATTTACAGCGAAGTAATTCAGCCTGCGCAGACAGAATTTATCAGAAAATGCTGCGTGCATGAAATTTCAGAAGAATTTTTGCCGAAAATTACGATTAAATCAGAAATATATGAAGACTATAAAAAAGGCATACGATGTTTGGCTGCAGAGTATTTAAACAATAAAAAATAAATTAAGGAGATTTTATGGAAAAATGGTTTGACTTGCATATGCATTCGAGCTACAGTGCTGATGGGGAATTTACACCGGAGAATTTGATGAAAAAATGCGCCGCAGCAGGATTAAAAGCGGTGGCATTAGCTGATCATAATTCTACACGTGGTGTTTTATATGCTAAACAGGCCGCAGTGGAGCTGGGCTTGGCATATTTTCCTGCAATAGAAATTGATTGCATACATGAGAAGCACAACTTTCATCTTTTGGGATATGGTATACATGCAGATGCAGTGATTTTTAGAAAAATTGAGCGGGATGTACATGAACAGGAAATTGCTGCATCAGATAAGCTGATTGAACTTGTACGGAAAATGGGTTTTTATTTTAGTGAAGAATTGGTAAGGGCAAAAGCGAAAAACGGTGTGGTTGTTGCTGAGATGCTGGCAGAGGTTATACTGAATGATCCGCATAATAATGAGAATAGTCTCCTTTTACCTTTGCGGCCCGGTGGCGCACGCAGTGACAATCCATTTGTAAATTTCTTTTGGGATTTTTGTTCGCAGGGAAAAGCTGCCTATGTGCCTATGCGTTATATTTCACTTGCTGAGGCTGTTTATGCTGTTCAAAAGAACGGCGGTGTGGCTGTGCTTGCGCATCCAGGTGCCAATATTGGTCAAAATCGTGAAATTATAGAATCTGTTATAAAAGCCGGTGTTGATGGCATTGAAGTTTACAGTAATTATCACGACGAAAAAACTAAAAGATTTTATGCGAAAATTTGCATTGAACATAAAAAAATCGCAACTTCGGGAAGCGATTTTCATGGTAAAACCAAGCCTTCTATATATTTAGGAGAATTGGAGCATCCGTATGCTCATAAGGTATATGGGCAGCTTGTACAAAAAATCAAAGAACGCGGCGGGGAGATGGTAGGATGTCTTCAGATATAATAGAAAAATCTGTGCTGAAAACTCCGGGAATTTGGCAGCGGCATGCTACACGTGCCATTTTTTTCATCGGCGGCTTCGGGGCAGCATCATGGGCGCCTCTTGTCCCGTTTTTAAAAGCAAGACTGCAGCTTGGCGAAGATGTTTTGGGTATGCTGCTTCTTTGTATCGGTATCGGTTCGTTGTTTACAATGCCGCTCACTGGTATTGCGGTTGCACGCTTTGGCTGTCGAGTGGTGCTTGTGAGTGCAGCTTTTATTTATACAGTGCTGCTTCTGACTTTGAGCCAGGTAGCTTCTTTATGGATGGCAGTACCGGCACTTCTAGTATTTGGAGCTTCCATGGGTATGGTGGATGTAGCAGCGAATATTCATGCGGTTATCGTAGAGAAAGCTTCGGGAAAACGCTTGATGTCGGGAATGCATGCACTCTGGAGTGTTGGTGGCTTTTCGGGCGCCGGTATTTTTGGTATATGGTTGAATTTCGGCTACACACCATTTATGGCCACTATTTGCGCGACAATAATCATGCTTTTTTCATTGTCTTTCTTTGGACGTCACCTGTTGAGTTATGGGGGCGGGAAGTCAGGGACTTCGCTATTCGCTGTTCCACACGGAATAGTAGCCTTTGTAGGAATAATTGCATGTATTGCTTTCTTAGTTGAAGGAGCTATCATGGATTGGAGCGGTGTGTTTCTCACATCGGTACGAGGTCTTGACATATCAATGGCTGGTACAGGATTTGCGGTATTTTCAGCCGCGATGCTTATAATGCGCCTGACAGGAGATCGGCTTGTGCAAAAACTCGGCAGCAAGCCTATCATTCTTGGCGGCAGCCTCCTGTCTGTCATGGGTTTCCTGTTTGTCATTCTGGCATCATGGCAGCCGCTTCTCTATGCGGGCTTCTTCCTTATCGGTATCGGCAGTGCGAATATCGTGCCGGTATTCTTTTCATTGCTTGGTAAACAAAAGGTCATGCCGCTTAATATGGCAGTATCGGCAGTAAGTACATTAGGCTATTTGGGAATATTGATGGGACCGGCAGTAATCGGTTTTATTGCGCATCAAACAAGTCTTTATACATCGTTTGCGCTGCTGGCAGGACTTGTGGCATTGCAGATGTGCATTGCGGGCTATGTATATAAAAAAGTATTATGAGGATCGATTTTGTATGCGGCTGAAAAAATTATTGCAAGATGTTGAAACTAAACTAAAAAAATAGTAGGGAGATATTCATGTGAAGAAAATTGTGGTTTTGACGGGAAGCTCACGAAGAAATGGTAATAGCAACACAATGGCTGATTGTCTTATTGCGGCTATAAAAGAAACAGAGAATGAGGTGAAACGTTTTGATACAGCCTTTTTAAAGATCGAAGGTTGTCGGGTTTGTGATACATGTTTTAGTAAAGGAACTGCTTGTTCCTTTACGGATGATTTTAATCATATTGCAGAGTCAATACTCGCTGCTGATATAGTTGTTTTTGTATCACCCGTTTATTGGTATACCTTTCCAGCCAAGTTAAAAGCTGTCATTGATAAATTTTATTCTTTTTGTGTAGGAGAGCAGGGAATAGGAAATAAAAAATGTGCACTTATTACCTGCTGTGAGGAGAATCAAATGGAAACTTTCACGGGGATAAAATTTTCTTATGAAAAAATGATAGGGTTGTTGAAATGGGAATCAGTCGGAGAAATTATGATGCCAGGAGTACTAGAAATTGGAGCGATAAAAAATATTAATTATGAAAAACCATTGCAAAGTCTGGCGGTATCATTTTAAAATTGTTGATAACAGGGAATAAAAAGATTTCTGATCAATATGTATCGTACTATAGCATATGTTTATATTAAAAAAATTATATAAATAATATTGACTTTGAGTGAACACCATGTAGTAAAATTTAAATTGAAAAGTATATCAGAAACGTTTTAGGATAAAAATGTGCCGCGGGAAGAGTCTGTCTTCAAGTAGGGAGAAATAAAAATGACAATATCAGAAGTAAGTGAAAAATATGGTATGACACAGGATACATTACGTTACTATGAACGTGTAGGATTGATTCCGTCGGTGCCGCGTAAACCAAGCGGTGTTCGCGATTATGATGAGCATAGCTGCGGCTGGGTGGAGTTTATTCGGTGCATGCGCAGTGCAGGACTGCCGGTTGAAACATTAATTGAATACGTACGGCTCTGGCAGGAAGGATCAAAAACAAAGGCAGCACGAAAACATTTGCTTATTGAAGAAAAAAAGCGATTGGATAAACGAATTGCTGAAATGCAGGCTACACAAGCAAGATTGGCTTCTAAAATTGCACATTATGATAATATGAACAGAGTTGCGGAGACATTGTGAGAATCAAAAAAGCGTAATATATGAAAATTTAATTGACAAACCTGATAAATAAAGTTAATATTAACATGAAAATTGAATATAGTTGGAGACAGGTGTCAGAAATGACTTAATAGGGAATCCGGTATGAAGCCGGAGCGGTCCCGCCACTGTGAAGATGAATTTTTCAAACTGTGCCACTGAAGCAGAAGCTTTGGGAAGGCTTGAAAAAATGATGAATCTGAGCCAGGAGAACTGCCTGTTTTAACATCACCGTTAGTGTTGGTGCTCATTTACCGATACTTATACCTGCGAGAGATAGGGAGGGAGATTTGATACTGTGGATATGGATCACATGGTAATATTCTCCGGCTTTGTTGTTAAGGCCGGATTTTTATTTTCTGAGAGATTTTATTGAAACTGCTATTTTAATCTACCTGCTTTCTGCGGGTAGATTTTTTTGTTTCTCAATAAAAGGAGGTTTCTGATGAAAGATGAAGTAAAAAATCAAGATGACAGTGATAATCTTGATCTTCAGGCTATTTTGAAGAAGGCGGACCAGCAGACAGACTTTCCTAAAGTGCCCTTTGATGAATTTGCAAAGCCTACGCATGAAGAATGGAAGGAAGCATGTATAGCACTGCTTAAAGGTGCACCATTTGAAAAAAAAATGTATACGAAGACGTATGAAGATATAACGTTTGAACCTATGTATACGAAAATAATGACGGAAGATATACTGCCCAAAAATTCCTTTCCCGGTATGGACGATTTTATGCGTGGCAGCAGGATAAATGGCTATATTGAAAAACCGTGGGGAATCGCTCAGGCCTGCGATGAAAGCATGCCAAAAGAGAATAATGAGCTGTTGAAACATGAAGTGGACAGGGGATCAACAATTTACAATATAAAGCTTGATCAGGCAACGTTGCAGAATAAGGATGCGCAGTATGCTGAAAAAGTAGGCGATGGAGGATGCAGCATAACTACCTTGGCAGATATGCATCAATTGCTGAGCGGATTGGATCTGAATAAATATGGTCTTTATATTTATTCAGGTGCATCATCTCTGCCTGTCCTTTCCATATCCGTAGCTGCATTGCAGGCATCAGGCTGTCCTGTAAAAGGTATGCACGGAATAATAGGTGCAGACCCTTTGGGCGAACTGATAAGTCATGGAAAAAATTATGCCGGTCTTGATTCTCTGTATGATGAAATGTATGAATGCGCCTCATGGGCATACGAAAAGTCACCAAAAGTCAGAACTATAATGGTGCGCAGTGATGTTTTCAGCTGCGGCGGAGCAAATGACGTGCAGGAAATAGCATATACACTCTCTATGGCTGTTTCTTATCTGCGCGCTTTGCTGGAACGCGGTATGGAAATAGATGCCGCAGCTTCACAGATAAGTTTCACTTTTTCGATGGGTGCTAATTTTTTTATGCAAATAGCAAAACTGCGGGCAGTACGGCCGATATGGGCGAAGATAATAAAAGAGTTTGGCGGTGGTGAGGATGCTCAAAGAATGTATATTCATGCCCGCCCGGCACTCTTTTGCAAAACGGTTTATGATCCGTATGTAAATATGCTCAGAAATACGACAGAAATTTTTTCCGGAGTAGTAGGTGGTGTAGATTCTTATGAAAATGCACCTTTTGACGAACCTATCAGAAAGGGGGATGAATTTTCACGGCGTATTGCCCGAAATGTCCAAATTATCCTCCAGGAAGAATTTGGTCTGTTGAAACCTATTGATCCTGCCGGAGGTTCATGGGCAGTTGAAAGCCTCACGCAAAAAATAAAAGAGAAAATATGGGCAGAATTTCAGCTCGTAGAAGAAAAAGGCGGGATGCTGGAAGCACTCAAAACAGAATATCCGCAAAAACAGATAGCGGATATTCTTCAGGCAAGATTTAAGAATGCAGAGTTCCGCAGAGATCGTATTGTGGGTAATAATATGTATCCCAATATGACGGAAAAACTTATTGATAAACGCCCCGAAGATGCGGACAGTTTAAAGAAACAGAGAATGAACGATATCGGTGATTATTTATCGGATGTTGATGAAATATTTAAGCAGGAATGTTTGGCTGCATTTGGCATAAGTGATAAAAAAAGGCTGGTAGATGATGCGATTGAAGCTGCTAAAGCAGGGAGTTCAATTGCAGAGCTGCGCAGGATGATGGATAAGAGAAAAAGCGGGGCAGGCGAATGTATCACGCCTATATTGCCGCACCGCTGGAGTGAACGTTATGAGGCTTTGCGCAGTGTGACGGAAAATTATAAAGAAGATACAGGAAAAAATGTAAAAATATTTTTAGCGAATATGGGGCCTATACCGCAGCATAAGGCCAGAGCGGAATTTTCTACCAGTTTTCTGCAGGTAGGCGCTTTCGATGTTCTTGCCAATGAAGGATTTAAATCCAGCGATGAAGCGGTCGAGGCAGCAAGGGTATCGGGGGCGGATGCTGTTGTCATATGTTCTACCGACAAAACTTATCCGGAGATAGTACCGGAGCTTGCACCGAAGCTAAAACAGGCACTGCCTCATGTGACAGTGTATCTGGCAGGAGCTGCTCCCAAGGATCTGGAAGAAACTTATCGTAATGCGGGGGTTGACGATTTTATCTCGGTGAAAGCAAACTGCTATAAAATTTTGCAATTCCTGCAAAAAAAGAAAGGGATGGTAGGATAATGGCATTTAGGAATCCTGATTTCAGTAAAATCGGCCTCGGCGATGCATCTTTCCATTCAAAAGATGCATGGATGAAAAAGCTGAAAGACGAAATAGGTTTGAATTATGATGCTCTTGCCGGTAAAACAATGGAGCATATTCCTATTAAACCGATTTATAATTTTGACGAATATGCTCATATGAATCATCTTGATTTTGCCAGCGGTATTCCGCCATGTCTGCGCGGGCCCTATTCTACAATGTACGTATTTCGGCCGTGGACTGTCCGTCAATATGCAGGTTTTTCAACAGCGGAAGAGTCAAATGCCTTTTATCGCCGCAATTTGGCTGCAGGACAAAAGGGCCTATCCATAGCCTTTGATCTGCCTACACATCGCGGTTACGATTCGGATAATCCGCGTGTCTTGGGAGATGTAGGCAAGGCCGGCGTAGCTATTGATTCCATTTTAGATATGCGCATATTGTTCAACGGGATACCACTGGACCAAATGTCTGTCTCGATGACAATGAATGGTGCAGTGCTGCCGATAATGGCCTTTTATATTTTGTCCGGCGAAGAACAGGGCGTGGATAAAAGCGTTATGGCCGGTACGATTCAAAATGATATACTGAAAGAATTTATGGTACGCAATACGTATATATATCCGCCGGAAATGTCCATGCGCATCATCGGTGATATCTTTGAATATACGACGAAATATATGCCTAAGTTCAACAGTATTTCCATTTCCGGTTATCATATGCAGGAAGCGGGGGCCACGGCTGATATAGAACTCGGCTATACGCTGGCCGACGGATTGGAATATATACGTACAGGAGTGAAGGCCGGCCTGCCGATAGATGCTTTCGCAAAACGATTATCATTTTTCTGGGCAATAGGAAAAAATTATTTTATGGAAGTAGCCAAAATGCGTGCGGCACGCGTACTCTGGGCTAAGATAGTCAAATCGTTTGGTGCCGAAAACGGTAAATCAATGGCATTGCGCACACATTGCCAGACTTCAGGATGGTCGCTCACGGCGCAGGATCCTTTCAATAATATTGCCCGTACATGTATGGAAGCTATGGGCGCGGCCCTGGGACATACCCAGTCACTGCATACGAATGCCCTTGATGAAGCAATAGCGCTGCCGACTGATTTTTCTGCGCGTATTGCCCGCAATACACAGCTTTATATACAGGATGAAACGCGTGTATGCAAGATTATAGATCCTTGGGGCGGCTCTTACTATGTGGAAGCATTGACAGATGAAATAATCAGACGGGCGTGGGCGCATATTCAAGAAGTAGAAGCATTAGGCGGTATGGCGAAAGCTATTTCCACAGGGCTGCCTAAAATGCGCATTGAAGAAGCTGCTGCACGCCGTCAGGCACAGATAGATTCACGCAATGAAACAATAGTGGGCCTCAATAAATATCGTCTGGAAAAAGAAGATCCTCTGCAAATTCTGGCAATAGATAATACGGCAGTGCGCAATTCTCAGATAGAACGTCTGAAAAAACTGCGTGCAGAAAGAAATGCCGATGAGGTGCGCAGCTGTCTTGAGGCATTGACCAATGCTGCTGAATCCCGTGACAATGGGAATTTGCTTGAGCTTGCCGTAAATGCGGCAAGAGCGCATGCTTCTCTTGGTGAAATATCGGATGCAGTTGAAAAAGTATCGGGCCGTTTTAATGCGGTTATTCATACAATATCAGGCGTTTATTCATCCGAATTTACGGACAAGACTGAACTGGAAAAAGCCCGCGGTATGGCCGATGACTTTGAAAGGCTGACAGGCCGCCGACCGCGTATTTTTGTCGCCAAGATGGGGCAGGATGGCCATGACAGAGGACAGAAGGTAATAGCCTCGTCATTTGCTGATATGGGCTGGGATGTGGATGTAGGGCCTTTATTCCAGACTCCTGCAGAAACGGCGCAGGATGCAGTCGACAATGATGTGCATATGGTAGGCTTCAGTTCGTTGGCCGCAGGACATAATACGTTATTGCCTCAGTTGGTGGAAGAATTGAAAAAACTTGGGCGTGAAGATATTATGGTGGCTATCGGAGGCGTTATACCTGTGCAGGATTACGATTACCTATATGAACATGGTGCGGCAGCTATATTCGCTCCGGGTACAAATATTCCTGAAGCAGGTATAAAACTGCTCACACTTTTGATCAAAGAGGTTAAAGCAGAACTGGCCGAGGTGTGAATTATGGCTGAATATAAAAGTTTTAAACCAGACTGGGCTCCGGAAAAAAACGATAAAGCTTTTGCCTGCAGTGTAATGGACGGCATAGAGGGAATAACCGATACTACAGTGGGAAATATCAATCCACAGCTGGAAAAAGGACGCAGGAAGCCGATCAGAAAATTAGTTTTACCGGTCGAAGAATATGTAAATGGAGTAGCACAAGGGAACCGTATGGTCCTTTCGCGCGCTATTACGTTGATAGAAAGTAACAATTCGGACCATTTTGCCAAGGCACAGAATGTTTTGCAGCAGCTGCTGCCCCGCACAGGAAAGGCTTTACGGATAGGTATAACGGGAGTCCCGGGGGCAGGTAAAAGTACAATGATAGAGGCTTTGGGGAATATGCTGTGCAATATGGGGCATAAAATCGCTGTATTGACTGTCGACCCGACAAGCTCTGTGACAAAAGGATCCATCCTCGGCGATAAAACACGTATGGGAACATTGTCGAGGAATCAGAATGCATTTATCAGACCATCACCGGCGGGCGGAACTTTGGGCGGCGTTGCAAGAAAAAGCCGTGAAACGATGCTGATGTGTGAGGCAGCGGGATATGACATCATAATCATTGAAACTGTCGGTGTAGGTCAATCAGAAATAACGGTGCGATCCATGGTTGATTTTTTTATGCTGGTCGTTTTGACGGGTGCGGGGGACGAACTGCAGGGAATAAAAAAGGGGATAATGGAATTGGCCGATGCAATAGTTATTAATAAAGCTGATGGTGACAACCTGCTGAAGGCAAAAGTATCCCGCGGCGAATATGAACGTATGATAGAATATATTCGTCCGGCCACAGAAGGATGGCAGACACATGCATATCTTTGTTCAGCCATAAAAAAAACCGGGTTGAAAGAATTATGGAAAGTCATAGAAATTTTTACTAAAATGACAAAAGAAAAAGGTTCATTTCAAAAACGCCGGGAAAATCAACTTCTTGACTGGACTTACAGCATGATTGATGAACATTTGCATAACTTGTTTTTTGATGATCCTATAATAACAGGACGTATGCCGGAAGTTCGCCAGTCCGTGCTGACGGGAAAGATATCGCCGACTCAGGCCGTTGCGGAATTGATTAATCTGTTCGATATTGAACGTGCGGCCAAAAGGCACAGCGGCATTTTCTAAAGTATGTCAGTGATTCTGCGCATTTAAACAGAAGGGTGACCAAGGAGACGGAAAATGTATACTAAAAATATTTATTTTGCCGGCGGAAGCTTTTATGAACTGCAGGAGCTTTTTTCCCGGGTAAAGGGAGTCACAGCCACAAAAACGGGATATATAAATTCACTTGCAGCTTATCCTTGTCATAAAGACATATTGAAAGGGAAAACCGGAGCGGCAATGGGAATAGAAGCAGAATATGATCCTAAAAAAATAGATCTTTCCACATTGCTGGATATCTTGTGCACTGTTATTGATCCTTATATAAAGAATGGCCAGAAGAATATGCAGCGCAGCGGAGTGTATTATTCTGAGGGGGAAGATGAGGCAGTCGTTCAGCTATACATGAACTTTATAAAAAGCAGACACAGATCGTTGCCTATAACGCCATTTTCTGCCGTAAAATCTTTTGACAGTATGCTGACGGCAACCCGCAGGTGTTATATGGAGGCACTGCCCTTGGTAAACTTTTATCCGGCAGAAGAAATGCATCAATATTATTTAAGAAAGAATCCCTCAACCAAAACCTTTATAGATTTTATGCGTCTCAGAGAACTGGAAATAATTACATCAGTCTGAGAATAACAACATCATGAAAAACCGCCGTACTGAGCAGAAAATGTTTGGTATGGCGGTTTTCTGCATTTATTTGGTCCGCTTTAGCCATTATGGTATAATAAATCCAATAAAAAATATATATAACAAGGAAAATTATGATACCTGTCCCATGTCAAAGGAGCAAAAATGTTTGTACAGGAACGGCAAAAAAAAATTATAGATTTATTAGAAGAAAATGGCAGAGTCTTAGTAAGAGATTTAAGCATGCGCTTTAGTGTGACGGAAGATTGTATACGCAAGGATCTCGCCGCATTGGAAAAAAATAGTTTACTGAAAAGAGTCTACGGCGGAGCGGTAACGGAAAGGATAAATACACATCAGCTCAAAGCGGAACAGCGCAAAGATACCAATGTAGCTCAGAAAAAGATAATCGCAAAAAAAGCCTTGGAGCTTATAAAAACCGGTGATACGATATTTTTAGATATTTCTACGGTGAACGTGGAACTGGCCCGGCTGCTACTGAACAAGAAAATCAAAGTAAATGTTATCACTAATATGATAGATATAATGAATCTGCTGGCAGCCCATAAATACGCGGAAATGACATTTATTGGCGGGACTCTCGATTTTGCAGGAGACGGGTTTATTGGAGGACTCGCTAATGGTTTAATTGACAAGCTGCATTTTGATGCGGCGTTTATGGGGGCGGTAGGCATTGATATACACAAAAATGCTGTATATACATATAAACCGGAAGACGGACTTACTAAGAAAAAGGCGGTTGACTCCGCAGATAAAGCGTATATATTAGCGGAAAACGAAAAGTTTATGAGAAGTGGTAATTTTCTATATGCCTCTTTGAATGATTTTATTGCTGTTGTGACGGAAAAACCGCTTTCCCGGCAGGCTGCGAAAAAAATCAAGGAATATAGAATAAAAAATTTATGAAACTCTTATTGTCTCCGTACCGTTTTTGTGCGGAGATAATTTTTATTGAAAAATAATAAAAAACAATATATAATAATATAAAATAATAAAAGAGGAGAGATCGTATTGCAAAATATGAAAATGTCAGAACGAATAAAGATACTGAAGAAAAAAATGCTGGCACAAAAAAGATACATGTCTGTTGAACAGGCTCTTCTTACAACTGATGTTTATAAAAAAAATGAAGAGAAACCTGTGATAATAAAAAGAGCGTTAGCCTTGCAGGCAGCACTGGAAAAGATCGAGATAGCAGTCGAACCGGAAGAAATGATTGTCGGCAACAGGACAAGAGGTGTCAGATTTGGCGTAGTTTCACCCGAGAGCGGAGGATCCTGGATAGATGGAGAACTGACGACACTGCCGAACAGGCCGCAGGATCCCTTTCAAGTCCATGCAAAAGATATTGACGACTACAGGGAAATTATCAAACCATATTGGCAGGATAAATCACTGGAAGACATATTACAGAAAAGATATGGCAGGGAACTTGCGGCGATCAGTAAAGTAGCCAAGATCAACCAGACAGATCATTCGCAAGGCCATATTTGTCCGGATTGTTTACTCTGGCTGGAAAAAGGACCTGCCGGAATAAAAGAGCAGGCACAGCGATTGACAGGCGGGCAGTCTTTAACGCGAGAACAGAGAGAATTTTATAAGTCGGTAGTCATAGTCATGGATGGAATGCAGACCTTTATGCTTAGATACAGCATACTTTTAAAAGATACAGCTCGTGTCAATGGAAAATTTGCGTCTTCACTGGAGAAAATGGCGGATAATTGCGAAAATATAGCAAAAAGGCCACCTGAAAATTTTCATGAAGCGGTACAATCTCTGTGGTTTTTATTTGTTGTTTTACAGATGGAATCAAACGCATCATCCTTTTCACCGGGGCGCATGGATAGATACCTATATTCTTTTTATAAAAATGATATTGACAATAGTATTATCAGTGCGGATGACGCATTGGAAATAATAGAATGCCTGTGGCTGAAATTTAATCAGATTGTCTATATGCGCAACGCGGGCAGTGCAAAATATTTTGCTGGATTTCCCATCGGATTCAATATAGCGATAGGCGGGTTGGATGAGTATGGCAATACTGCAGAAAATGACCTGTCATATTTGTTTTTAAAGGCACAGGAAGATTTGGGACTGCCGCAGCCAAATCTGTCGGTCAGACTAAATAAGAATACAGCACAGAAGCTTCTGCAATATGCTGTAAAAGTGGTGTCAAAAGGCAGCGGCATGCCGCAGTTCTTCAATGATGAAGCAATTATTGAAACGATGATGAATGACTTAAAGATAGAAAAAAAAGATGCATGGGATTATGCGATCGTCGGCTGTGTTGAACTTACTACGCAGGGAAATAATCTTGGCTGGAGCGACGCGGCAATGTTTAATATGAACAAAGCCCTTGAACTTGCCATGAATCATGGCAGATGCCTGCTGACCGGTAAACAGCTGGGACCGGATATGGGAGGCTTGGAAAGGTTCAGCTCGTATGAAGAGCTGGAAAAAGCATTTGCTGCTCAGATTGACTATTTTTTGGAAAAAATGATAATGGCCTGCGAAGAAGTAGAAAAAGGGCATATGGCTCTGCTGCCTTCTCCCTTCCTTTCAGCAGTGATAGACAATTGCCTGGCAAATGGCGTTGATGTCACAGCCGGCGGAGCAAAGTACAATTTATCGGGTATTCAGATAATACAGGCAGCCAATGTTGCGGATAGTATGGCGGCACTCAAACAACTGGTGTATGATGAAAAACGCGTAAGCGGCGCCGAAATGCTCAATGCTCTGCAGAATGACTTCAACGGTTTCGAAATAGTGCGGACAATGGCGGAAAACAAAGTACCTAAATATGGCAATGATATAGAATGGGTCGATAATATTGCCGCAAAATGGGCGCATTATTTCAGAGAAAAGCTTACTCATTATAAAAACTGCCGGGGCGGAATATATCATACAGGAATGTATACCGTATCGGCACATGTGCCAATGGGGGAAAATGTGGGAGCTTCCCCAGACGGACGTCTTGCCGGAAAACCGTTGGCTGATGGCGGCATGTCTCCAGTGTATGGTTGCGATAAAAACGGACCTACCGCCGTTCTGCAGTCTGTCAGTCGGTTGGATAATGTCCTGACCAGTAATGGCGGATTGCTCAATATGAAATTTCTGCCGGAATTTTTTGCCACTGAAGAAGGTATAGAAAAATTTTCTATGTTTTTGAGAGCTTTTGTTGATCTGAAGATACCGCATATCCAGTTTAATGTAGTACATCGTGAAGATCTTTTGAAAGCGCAGAAAGAACCGGAAAAATATAGCAGCCTTACGGTCCGTGTAGCCGGATATACGGCTTATTTTACAGAACTGGACAGAAAATTGCAGGATGAAATAATAGCCAGAACGGAATACAGTGCGATATGAAGAAGGGACTGATTTTTGATATACAGCGTTTTTCTGTCAATGATGGGGCAGGGATCAGAACCACAGTATTTTTAAAAGGCTGTCCGCTGCACTGCATATGGTGTCAGAATCCTGAAGGTATATCCGTCAATGCTAAATTAGTTTGTTTTGCAAGCTCATGCATATTGTGCGGACAATGCGCACAGAAAGGCGATAACGCCGTGCGCATTGAAAAAAAACAAGTTGTCATTGAAAATGATAAAGTAAAAAATCCTGACGAATATGAGTCGATCTGTCCGGCGGGGGCTTTAAGAATGGACAGCAGATGGTATGAGCTTGATGAACTGATACACATTCTTAAGCGGGATAAGGTTTTTTTCAAATATGGAGGAGGTGTGACTCTTTCAGGCGGAGAACCTTTTTTTCAAAATGAATTCAGCACAGCACTTTTGCAAAAACTGAGGGAAGAAGGAATTCATACAGCAGTGGAGACTTCTTTATATACAAGGCCCGGCAGTATAGAAAAAGCGTTGCCGTATATAGATACTCTGTTTGCTGATTTTAAAATATATGATAATGATTTGCATAAAAAATGTACGGGAGTAGACAATGATATAATAAAAAAGAATATAAAATTTATTCTGCAATCTCTGTACAGAGATAATGTAATTATCAGGACACCACTTATTCCCTTTTATACGGCTGTGCCGGAGAACTTGCAAAAAATAGCAGAACAGATTGTATCTTGGTATGAGCACGTAAAATATGAATTGCTTAATTATAATCCGCTTGCAGCGGCAAAATATAAACACGTCGATTATGATTATTGTTTTTCTGAAAAACTGCCTATGTACACTGCAGAGCAAATGGCTTATTTTTACGGAATCTTAAAAGAAGCAGGGATCATCGGATATTAAAATTTTCCGCATGGCAGGAAAGATTTCAGTATACGGAATCATCTGCAAATCTGTTATAATAAAAATATACAGTCAACAATATATAAAGGAGCGAATATATCTATGAAGTATTTGATTGATACAGCCAATCTTGAAATGATTGAAAAATGCAATGACCTGCTGCCGATAAGCGGTGTTACAAGTAATCCCAGTATTATAAAAAAAGAAGGGAAAATAAATTTTTTCCCCCATTTTCAAAAAATACGCAGCATAATAGGCAAAGACAAAACACTCCATATTCAAATTTTGGCTGAAGACAGCGATGGTATATTGAAAGAAGCGCATACCATATTGGATAAAGTGGATAAAAATGTATTCATAAAGATACCGACGACCCCCGAAGGTTTGAAGGCAATACGCCTGCTGAAAAAAGAGGATGTCGGAGTGACAGCCACTGCTATTTATACAAAAACACAGGGACTTATGGCTATGGAAGCCGGCGCAGATTATATAGCACCCTATTTTAATCGTATGGAGAACCTGGATATTGACGCACCGGATACGATCGCTGTTTTTGCTGATATGATAGCCGTATATGGTTATCATACTCAAATTTTAGCGGCAAGCTTTAAAAATATAGCACAGGTAAACACCGCTTTCAAATGTGGAGCGCAGACGGCTACTGTCGGTCCTGATATTTTACTGGCAGCATTTGCTGTGCCATCAATAAAAAAAGCGGTCGATGATTTTGCAGCAGATTGGAAACAAATATTCGGAGCTGCTTCTATCCGTGACTTATGAACAAAAAAGATGGAAAGGAGGCAGGATCACGCTGAACGCGTGACCCTGCCTCCTTTTCTGTCATTGTCATTTTTGAAAAAATACTTTTTTATCCGCTGTTTATATGGCTGAGTGATTTATTCTGTTAAGCTTTTTTATTTGGCAAAGGCAGTTCAGTAATTTTTTTATGTTTGAGAGTACAATATTTTATACCGAAACTGCGCACGGCAGCTATAATAGGACGTAATTCCTCACCAAAGTCACTGAGACTATATTCAACGTGCAGAGGAATTTCAGAATATACCTTGCGATTGACCAGGCTGTTGGCTTCTAAAAAACGAAGATTGTCGGTCAGTACTTTCGGACTGATGCCTGGTATGCTTTTAAGTAAAACATTGAACCGATAAGAATCATTGAACAATAAACGCAAAATATGAAGCCTCCACTTATTTCCTATAAGGCCGATTGCTGTGGTCACTGGACAGATTGGTAATTCATCTTTAGTTATCATTACTGCAAATTACCTCCAAAATAAATTATTGTATATTTATCTTCAAAGAGATTATGTAAATTATAACATATTATATTCTCAATAAACATGATCGTGAATGATATAGTAATAAAAAAGTAAGTAATTGTTTTCATAAAAATTGAATTTTATAATGTTATATATGTAAATTACTTATATGTTTTTCAATAATTAATGGCAAGGGGTTAAAAAAATGGCAAAAATGACAGCAGGTCAGGCATTAGCACGTGTGTTGATTAGTTGGGAGATTGACCATATTTACGGAATAACCGCGGATTCTATAAACAATACAGTAGACGGTTTCTATCAGGAAAGAAAAAATCTGAAATATATTCAAGTCCGCCATGAAGAGATCGGCTCTCTGGCAGCGGCAGCTGATGCAAAATTGACAGGCAGAATAGGTGTATGTTTTGGATCCGCCGGACCTGGTGCCGTGCATTTGCTCAACGGTCTTTATGATGCCCGTCAGGATAGAGTCCCTGTTTTGGCGATAGTCGGCCAGTCTGCAACAGGCGTGATGAATACCAATTTTTTTCAGGAAATGAATCAGGATCCTATTTTTGCCGATGTAGCGCAATTTCATAAACAAGTAGTCAGTGCTGAACAAATACCAAATGTCGTTGATGAAGCAATTCGTTCAGCGTACGCTTCAAATTCAATATCGGTTGTCATTATTCCCGATGATCTGTCCGGGAAGATCATCGACTTTGTTCCCTTCAAAACACGAAAAGTAAGCGGAACCGGTCAACCTTTGCAGGCAAGGCCTGAAGATGTCCGGCTCGTTATTGATAGCCTTGATAAGGCAGAGCGTCCGATATTATGGATAGGACAGGGAGCACGTGATGCGGCTGAAGAAGTAACAGCTGTCTCAGAGAAATTTAGTATGCCGGTCTTATCTACTGCGCCTGCTACGGGAATAATGCCTGCGGATCATCCAAATTATATGGGCTGCCGCGGACGGCTGGGCACCAAACCGGCTTTTGAAACAAGTGAGATGGCAGATCTTATAATATTTGTCGGCACTAACTACCCGTTTGCCAGATTTCTTCCCAAAAATATAAAATCTATACAAATAAATAATGACATAGCCGATTTTGGCAAACAGTATGACGCGGATATTACCGTTCCTGCTGATGCGAAATCTTTTCTTTCGGCATTGCTTAAAGAAGGAAAACAGCGGACGGAATCAGTTTTTTTGAAGGCATCACAAGTCAATAAGCAGAACTGGGATAAATGGCTGGATAAATTGGCAGATGACGACAGTGAAGGTTTATCTGCTGAAGGGGTCATAAAAGGAATAAAATCGATAGCTGATGATGATGCTGTTTTTGCGCTTGATGTGGGAAATAACACAGAATGGGCAATACGTCAGCTGCCTTTGAACGGAAAACAGAAAATGACTATGTCCTCATGGTATGGCACTATGGGATACGGATTACCGGCAGGATTGGCAGGCAAACTAAGCTTCCCTGAGCGGCAGGTATGGTCTATTTCCGGAGACGGCGGTTATGCGATGGTGATGCCTGACCTTCTGACTGAGGTAAAATACAATATACCTGTAATAAATGTGGTTTTAGAAAATAAATCTTTGGGTTTTATCCAGCATGAAAAAATAGTGGCAGGACAAGCTTTATACGGGATAGATCTATTGGGAGCGGAATGGGCTGCTATGGCTGAAAACATGGGTGCTATAGGATTCAGGGCAGCTAATTTACATGAACTCCAAGATGCGCTTAAAAAAATTGAGGAATTGCAGGCAAAAGGCAATAAACTACCTATACTGCTCGATGCGAAAATAAAAAATGTTGATCCGATAGATACGCATACAGTACCGGTTGATCCTGTCCTGTATGATAAAAAAACCATTGATGAATATCGTGAACAATACAAATTGGATGAAAAAACACAGCCGGCATTATCTGTTATTTTCAACAATGTTGATTAAATTTTAAACAGAGAAGACTTTCGGAAACTGCTGAATATATGTGGAAAAAGGCGGAACGCTGTGATGTTCCGCCTTTTGTTGTATAAAAGAAAACCACGCGATAGTCGCGTGGTTCAAAAAAGCTTAAGCGGTGAGTCCTAATGTGCTAACCTGAAAATAAGCCTGCCAGCTTAAAATACAGATTATACATTAGGAGATGCCACTAAATGCCGAAACAAGAAAATAATGACACACATAGTTTAGCACATACGAAGTGGAATTGTAAGTATCACATAGTTTTTGCCCCGAAGTATCGTAGAAAGGTATTTTATAAGGAAAAACGGCAAGAACTGCGAGATATAATGAGAACTTTATGTGAATGGAAAGATGTAGAAATTATTGAGGGAGAAATATGTCCAGATCATATACATTTGTTAGTTTGTATACCACCAAAGATAAGTGTTTCAGGATTTATGGGATATCTAAAAGGGAAAAGCAGCTTAATGATCTTTCAAAAATTTGGGAATATGAAATTTGCGTATAGAAACCGCGAATTTTGGTGCAAAGGGTACTATGTAGATACAGTTGGAAAAGACACAAAAGCTATAACAGAATATATAGCAAATCAGTTAAAACGAGATAAGGAAGCAGACCAATTAAGTTTATTTGATCCAAGAGACCCGTTTACGGGTAGCAAATAAAAGTTGCATGGCTGGCAGGCCAATAAAAGGCGCATTTATGCGCAGCCAGTGAAAAAGGGCTATGCCCGAAAAGGAAAAACCACCCGCTATGCGGGTGGATAATTATTATGAGTTATATTGTCCTCCCGGTATAAAAACCCTTACAGATAGTGTAAGCGTAAATTGTGTGTACATATTTTATAAGTTGGTGTAAAATAGAAAAAGAATATATAGTTGTATTTTTATAAATGGCATATTTTATACTGCGGTCAGCCGTTTCTGAAAAATATGATACTTACAGGATGAAAGGGTCATTCTATGAAATATATCGTACTAGATTTAGAAATGAATCCAATAATAAACAAATTTAAAGCAGAACGCTGTATATGCAAAAATGAAATAGTTGAAATAGGTGCCATTCTAGTAGATGAAAACTATGAAAAGAAAAGTCAATACAGACAGTATGTAAAACCTCAGTACAATGAGATCGGCAGACGCTATGAGGAATTGACAGGTGTGACCAATGAACTTGTGAAGGATGCACCCCATTTTAAGCATGCTATGGATAATTTTTGCCAATGGCAGAAGGATTGCTGCTCAGCCGATGAAGAGGTAGCAGTATATGCCTGGAGTGAAAATGATCGACGGCAGATGGAGCAGGAATTTATGCTCAAACAGATGAAGCTGGGCGATTATTCTGTGCTGCGCTGTTCGTGGTATGACTTGCAGAAAGAATATTGCACTATGCTGGGACTGCAGCGTATGATAACTTTGCAGGCTGCTGTGGGCGCCATGGGTGAAGCTTTCGTGGGACGTATGCATGATGCGCTCTGGGATGCTGAAAATACGGCAAGGATCTTTATTTTGTCGAGAGATAAGACAAATTTTAAAAAAGTAATGAAGCCGGTGTTGGAAGTTTTGCAGCCAAGACGGCCAATGACCTACTCGCTCGGAGATTTATTTGGTGATAAATTGAAAGATCTGAAGATAGAGTGAATTTTCTTTGACAGGTAAACAATGTATTTATATAAATTTGGTTTTAGGAGTATTCTATGGATATTTTCAAACGTTTCATTGAATTTTATAAACCGCATAAGCGGTTATTTTTTTTCGATTTAATATGCGCGACATGGGTGGCCGCCGTTGATTTATCATTCCCCCAGCTTCTATATTATTCTACGCATGTTCTTTTCGTTCAGGGAGAAAAAGATATATTCAGGAGCTGTATGCTGATAGCCTGCATTATGATAGTGATGTATATCATCCGCTATTACTGCCAGCATTATATAACTACATGGGGACATATAATGGGGGCACGGATGGAAAGCGAAATGAGGAGGAGGCTTTTTGAAAAGTATCAGGAACTGTCTTTTGCCTATTATGATAAGAATAATACAGGAATAATGATGAGTAAACTGGTATCTGATCTATTTGATATCTCAGAACTCGCCCATCATGGACCCGAAAATATTTTTTTAGCCGTACTGGAAATAACAGGAGCTTTTATTTTAATGGGTATGATAAATATCCATCTGACAATGATATTATTTTTTATAATGTGCATGATGCTGTTTTTTGGTATAAGCCAGAATCGAAAAATGAAGGCTGTATTCTTGGATAACAGAAGAAAAATTGCGGATGTCAATTCGTCCTTGCAGGATAGTCTTGCAGGTATAAGAGTTGTAAAATCTTTCGGCAATGAAAAACTCGAACATGCAAAATTCAGTCGCAGTAATGATGAATTTCTCCATTCGAAAACGGAAAGCTATCTGGCTATGGGACGTTTTGTCGCAGGCGGCGGTATATTTGTCGGACTCAGCTATATGGCGGTACTGTCAGCAGGAGGGTATTTTATTGCTCAGAGGACATTGCAGCCGACAGATCTGGCAGTTTTCGCTCTTTATATAGGAATTTTCCTCAATCCTATAAATATGCTGGTGAATTTTACAGAACAATTTCAAAAAGGCTACACAGGTTTTTGTCGTTTTGTAGAGATAATGGACACCGATGTTTCTATAAAAAATAGTGAAAACGCACAGGATATCGGTACAGCAAAAGGTGATATATCTTATAATCATGTTTCCTTCCATTATGAAAAAACGCAGCAGGTATTGGAAAACATAGATTTTCATGTCAAAGCAGGAAAAACAGTTGCACTAGTTGGACCCTCCGGAGGAGGAAAAACTACCATATGCTCTCTTTTACCAAGATTTTATGATGTGACGGAGGGAAGTATATGCATAGATGGCAAGGATATAAGAGAGATCACATTGGAATCGCTGCGCAGAAACATAGGCATTGTCCAACAGGATGTGTATATGTTTAATGGAACAATTAAATCAAATATAGCTTATGGCGCTCCTGATGCATCTGATGAAGAAATTGCAGCTGCTGCGAAGCAGGCAAATATACACGACTTTATAATGACACTGCCTGATAGATATGATAGTCTTGTCGGTGAACGGGGAACACGTCTGTCAGGCGGTCAAAAGCAGCGGATTTCCATAGCCAGAGTTTTTCTGAAAAACCCCAATATCCTGATTCTGGATGAGGCAACCAGTGCGCTCGATAACGAGAGTGAAAGATATATAAAAGAATCATTGGAGCTGCTTTCGAAAAATCGTACGACTCTTGTCGTAGCACATAGGTTAAGTACTATTCAAAATGCTGATGAAATTCTTGTGATTCGTCATCATGGTATAATAGAGCGTGGCAGTCATGATGAATTGATAAAAATGAATGGACTTTATGCACGTTATTATCGTATGCAATTTTATAAGCAGGCGGAGAAGTAAATTTTTATTCACAGCGGAGTATATTATGAAAAAAAATAAAAATACATTGCTGCTTTTATTGATGTTTTTAAGTATAACGACACTCTTGGTGCTGGTGGGAATAGTAGGGCGTATCAGCTATCTCGGACTGCATGAAGTTTCCGCAAATCTGCCGTCTTTCTTTTTCGGCGTATATATAATAATCTCTTGTCTGTCATTACTGACATTATTGAATATAATTCTTATAATTTCCCCATTGTCCAGATTCAGCTTCGGACATAAATATATATATGAAGCAGTGAATCTATTGTTTCCGCTGATCCTTTTGTGGGGGAAACTTTTGCGTGTCTCTCGCCGCAGCATAGAGCGGTCATTTATCAATGTCAATAACCGGCTTATCGGGCGCAGCAATATCAAGGTACATGCCGAAGAGCTGCTTGTTATTTCACCACATTGTCTCCAGCTGGCAGCATGTAAATATAAAATAACATATGATGTGAATAACTGCCATAAATGCGGTGCCTGTACAATCGGCGCTATGCTTAAGATGGCTGAAGAAATGGGATTCCATTTTCACGTGGTGACGGGTGGTACATTGGCAAGAAATCTGGTAAAAAGCACCCATCCAAAATTAATTTTGGCCATAGCCTGTGAAAGAGATCTGGCAAGCGGCATTCAGGATGTCTATCCTCTGCCCGCTGTCGGTGTCCTTAATAGCCGGCCTTTTGGTCCATGTTATAATACTACAGTAGATTTAGAAGAAGTGCGTGTCGCAATAGAACGATACATAATAAAAAAGAATAGGAATAACGATAAATGAATGACAGAAAAGCTGCTTTGAAGATCCTGCTGGATATATATGAGAATAAAGCTTATGCAAATATTGCTCTTAGCAAATATTTTAAGAATAATAGTCTGGAAGATACGGATCGCCGGTTCATCACACAGCTTGTATATGGAACAGTCAAGTCAGGAGATACCCTTTTATGGATATTGAGACAATATATAAAAATGCCGGTAAGTAAAGTGCACCCGGTTATACGTACGATATTGCGTATGGGGATATACCAGCTCATTTATATGGATAAGGTTCCGGTGTCGGCAGCATGCAATGAGTCAGTCAAGCTTGCTAAAAAATATGGACATGCAGGAACGGTAAAATTTGTCAATGCTGTAATGCGTTCTATTGATCGTGATCGCAGCAGATGTGATTTTGCTAAAGCAGGAAATTCGACAAGCTATACCGCTTTGAAATATTGGCATCCTGAATGGCTGGTAAATTTGTTTGCGGCTGAATTTGGTATGAAACAGACGGAAGCTTTGTGCAGCTTCAATAACCAGGATGCGCCGCTTTCCCTGCGCTGCAACACGTTGAAGACGACAGCCGAACAGCTGATGGAATATTTGGCAGCGAAGGGCACCATATGCGAAAGATCGCACCTGTGTGCAGATGCTGTGATCTGCACCAAACACCCTTCTTTGGCATCAATGGACTTTCTGGAAAATGGGATGGCTATTGTACAGGATGAAAGTTCCATGCTTGTGGCGCATGTTATGGCTCCCATGCCAACGGATCTGATTATAGATGTTTGCAGTGCACCGGGAGGTAAAACAACACATATAGCTGCACTCATGAAAAATAAAGGCAGAGTTATCGCTAATGATATACATGAACATAAGTTGAAGCTTATAGAAGACAACGCAAGACGGCTTGGTCTTGATAATATAGAAATACATGTGGAGGATGCCTGCAATATAGGGGCGCTGTACAGTAAAACGGCGGACAAAGTTCTGGCAGACGTGCCCTGTTCCGGTTTTGGCGTATTGCGGCGTAAAGTTGATGCACGCTGGAATAAGACAAAAGACGAAATAGAGAAATTGCCGCAGACGCAGTATAAAATATTGGAAAGTGCTGCTGAGGCAGTCAAAACGGGCGGAATAATAGTTTACAGTACCTGTACGATACTTAAACGGGAAAATGGAGATGTCGTGAATAAATTTTTGGCGGAGCATAAGGATTTTAAACTTGAATCTATAGATAAATTTCTGCCTGATCGTTTGCGAGGCAGAGGCGATATGCTGCAGTTACTGCCTCATATTGATAAAACAGATGGATTTTTTATTGCACGTATGAGAAGAATAGTCTAAAAGGAAAGAGGCGAAAATATTGCAGGAAAACATCTTTGGCTTAACTCTGGATGAGTTAAGGGAAAAACTTAAACCGATGAAAGTGCCCTCCTTCAGGGCCGCACAGATTTTAGAATGGCTATATCAGAAAAATATTTACAATTTTGCCGAGATGACTAATTTACCACTGTCCTTGCGTGAGGAGCTGAGTCAAAAACTTGTGGCAGACAGTGGAGAAGTCGTTGATAACAAAGTGTCTGAGGATGGAAGAACAAATAAAATGTTGGTTCGCTTTAGTGATAAAGTAGCAGTAGAGACCGTATTGATGCGGCAAAAATATGGCAATAGCATTTGTATCTCCTCACAGGCAGGATGCAGTGTAGGCTGCTCGTTCTGCGCATCAACGGTAAAAGGATTGGATCGTAACATGACTAAGGGTGAAATGCTGGCTCAGGCCATGAAAAGTCAGGAACTGGTCAGCAAAAATAATGAGCGCATAGGAAATATAGTTATAATGGGCAGTGGTGAGCCTCTGCTGAACTATGAAAATGTGTTGGCATTTATACGATTGGTGCACGAAAAATATTGTATGAATATAGGCTACCGTAATATTACAGTATCTACATCTGGCATAATACCAATGATGGAGAAATTGGCGCAGGAAAACCTGCCGATAACACTTTCTCTTTCTCTGCATGCACCAGAAGACAAATTGCGTTCTGAACTCATGCCTGTAAATAAACGTTATCCCTTGATAGATGTTGTAAAGGCAGCCGACGACTACGCGGAGAAAACAAAACGCAGAGTGACCTACGAATATATACTTATTAATGATATCAATGATAGTCCTGAGCAGGCAAAGTCATTAGCCGGGCTTCTTAAAAATAAGCTGGCAAATGTAAATCTTATTCCTATTAATCCGGTGGTGGAAAGAGGTTTTACCCGTCCGTCAGCAAAAAAAATAAAAAACTTTTGGGACATTTTACAAAAGCAGCATATCAATGCAACGATAAGAAAAGAAATGGGAACTGATATAAATGCGGCATGCGGTCAATTGCGAAACGAGTATCTGGATGCATCATCCAGTGAGAAGACACAAAAAAATGGCTGATTTTTATCCGATGACTAACCCGCTCTAATACTCCCGCTTCTGCAAGCGGTGAGTAAAGAGCGGCTAAGTCCTTGGATAATTTTGACTACCATTCAGGTGGCGTCAAAACGCCGTCTGAATTAAGTCTCCATTTATAAAAAGTATCGGGAATCTTGATTAATATTTTGACCTGATCAAATAATCTATAATATAAAGAACTCCCTGCTATAATACCTATTGACGACATCTGTTTTTAAAGTCATCGGTATTTACAGCAGGGAGTTTTTTATGGCGCTGATTATATGGAATATCTGTGTTATTCGGCAATTCCCGGGTGAGTCATCTGTTCAGGTGATAAAATATGTTCCAGTTTTTCTTTTGGAAGAAGACCTTTTTTTAAAACTATTTCACGGATAGAATCGCCTGTTGTATAAGCTTCTTTGGCAAGCATTGCCGAATTTTCATAACCGATATGCGGTAAAAGCGCTGTGACAATACCTACACTTTTATCAAGCCAGTTGTGGCATTGCTTGCTGTTTGGCTGCAGGCCGATGAGAAGTTTATCCACAAAGGTATTTACTGCGTTTGTCAGATAGTTCATTGAGTTGAATAAATTAAATGCCATTATTGGTTCCATTACATTAAGCTCAAACTGTCCATTTTCTACGCCGAGCGAAATGGCTAAATCATTTGCCACGACTTGGTAACATGTCTGGTCAAGCACTTCTGCTATGACTGGATTTATTTTTCCGGGCATGATGGATGAACCAGGCTGGCGCGGCGGCAGTTTGAGTTCATTAAGACCGCAGCGCGGGCCGGAAGCCATTAGGCGAAAGTCATTGGCCATTTTTATGAGTACAAGGGCAGTCACTTTCAAAGATGCTGACACATCAGCAAAGCCGTCGGTATTGTTGGTAGTATCGATGAGATTGTCGGCAGTTTTGAAAGTTTCTCCGGTAACTTCCGAAAGAGTATGTGCTACAGCTTTTATATATTTAGGCTCGGCATTCAGGCCGGTACCTACGGCAGTTGCCCCCATATTTACTATATGAATAGAATCAACAGCAGTCTTGATACGTCTGATACCGCGGCGCACAGAAGAAGCATATGACCCCATTTCCTGACCGAGCGTAATAGGCACGGCATCCTGTAAATGCGTGCGTCCCATTTTTAAAATATCCTTGTATTCTTCTGCTTTTTTATCCAATTCACCGGCAAGATATTCCAGAGCGGCAATAAGCTTTTTACTTTTATGACTGATACATACTTTAATCGCGGTAGGAAATGAATCATTTGTTGACTGAGCCATATTGGCATGATTGTTTGGTGAAATTATATCATAACGACCTTTTTTTTCGCCTATTATTTCCAAGGCTCGATTAACGATAACTTCGTTGGTGTTCATATTTATAGAGGTACCGGCTCCGCCTTGGATAGGATCGACGGGAAACTGATCGAGAAGCTCACCCGCTATTATCTCATCGGCAGCCTTGATCAAAGCATCACCAATTTTTTTATCCAAACGTCCTGTCAGCATGTTGGCTAGAGCGGCAGCTTTTTTGACCTTGGCAAAGGACTGAATAAAATCAGAGTCTATTGTCTGTCCTGTGATATTGAAATTTTCTTTAGCACGAATTGTTTGAACTCCGTAATATACATCGTCAGGTACGTCCAGTTCACCTAAAAAATCATGTTCTTTTCTCATTATGGTACACCTTTCTTTGGAAATTAAAATAAGTTATTAATTTAAAAAAAGTATAGTTATATTAAAGACTAATGCATATTGAACATTGTATACATTATACTTCTTCCCGTGTATTATATATCATCTTTAAAAAAATTGATATATTTTTTAATAAAATTTTAGAAAAAGCCTACTAATTTCATCCATGGTAAGCCTATAAGCAGCCATACAACAATATGAATTGTTGAAATAAGAAAACCTATTTTCCACCATTTGCCCTGACTTATATAATTCGCACCGAAAAATATCGGTGTGACACCGCACCCATAGTGTGTAAGGAAAGAACAACTGTTGGCTAAAACACCAAAAATTATCAGTATACCTAATGCAGGGGCGCCAGCAACTATGAGTATGGATGCGAATGTTCCAAATAAAGCCATTATATGAGCACTGTTGCTTGCCAGTCCATAATGAGCATAAACATAGACAACAGAAAGTACAATAAGCGTTATTATCCATGATATACCGTCAAGACTGGCACCAACGGTCTTGGCAAAATAATTCATAAGTCCTAGCTTGGCTAAGTATGCTGCCATGTTGACCAATATTCCCATCCAAATCAAAACATCCCAAGCACCTTTTTGGTTCAGCACATCGTTCCAGTCAATAATATGGGCTGCCAACATAGCACTTAGACCAAGCAAGGCTATAAAAGCAGAATCAATGCCATGTATCGGTCCGGTGGCCCATAAAAATAGAGCAGAAATAAAGATCAAGCAGAGTGTTTTTTCTGCGCTGGACATAGCGCCCATTTTGGTCAATTTTTCTTTAGCCATTTCTTTGGTTTCAGGTGTATATTTCAATTCCGGATTTATTATTTTGTATAGCAGCCATGGAGTGAGTACTGACAGTATAATACCGGGAACGATGCAGGCTATGAACCAGTCTGTCCATGTGATAGTTACACCGAATAATGTATTTGATAAAGTTGCGGCAAGCGCGTTGTTAGAGGCACCGGTGAGAAATATGCAGGCGGAAGTTATAACCGCGCAGTAGGAACTGAACATGAAAAATGCCGCTGTACGATGATTTGTATCTTTGTTCGGGGCGGCGCCGATGGCTGAACAGATACTGTTTACTATCGGAAAAATTATACCGCCGCCTCTAGCCGTGTTTGAAGGAGTGAAGGGCGCAATCATAAAATCAGCAACGCTCATTACATAGGCAACGCGTAGCGAACTGGAACCAAACTTGGCGAGAAGTTGGTAAGCTATGCGGTTGCCAAGTCCTGTTTTGACAAAACCTTCGGCAAACATGAAGGCCGAAACAATAAGCCATATAATAGTATTACTGAATCCAGCCAGAGCCTCACCTGCTTTTAATACATGAAATATAACAAGAGCGGTACAAGCAATAATGGAGACAGCACCAATAGACAAAGGTTGAAGAATAAAACCAGCAATGGTGGCGACAAAAATTGCCAGAAGATGCCATGCTTGCGGATTGACACCATTTGGTATGGGGATAAACCAAATTATCAAGCCTATGATAACGCAGATAAGGCTTTTTTTGAATGTAGTTTGTAAAGAATTTTCTTTTTCCATTTTTGTGAATCCCTTTCCAGATAAACACTAGATAATAATGAAATCTGCCGCAGATGACACACTTTGCTTGAAAGTGATAGGTATTTTCTTGATATTTAGAAAAAATCAAGGAAATTTGAATGAATATTTATATTGATTTATGACGTCATAATATATATACAATTTGGTCTACAAAATCCGACAGTAATCTACAAAAAATTTATATTATTGAAAAAATTTATTTTAATAACTTTTTTCTTATATGAAATAAATAATTTTTATGTTAAAATAAACAATACATAGTGGGAGTGCGATGAAATTAATATGGAGGAATTGCTATGTATCCAAGCAGTAAGCGGGATGTGGGCATGTTTTTATTTATGCTGGGCTGTGTTTCGCTTGCGGGGGAATTGAAAATACATCCTTTTGCTGGTATCTTTTCCAAATTCCAGATCAGCCTAGGGTCGCCTGTATTTCTTTTATTTATTCTTTCCATGCGCAATGTGTCTCTTCTTCTTACAGGGATATGTATGGGAGCGTTTGTAGTTGTTTTCAGGGCGGTACTTGATGTTTATCTTGGTGGCATATACTTTGGACAGGCTGTTTGGTTTCATGCGTCTACCTTTTTCTATTATTTTGTGTATGCAGGATTTTTTTTGATTCCCAAATTTGACCGCGCATGCGTGTATGATAAAGCACTGCAAATAGCCCGTTGGTCAATTTTTGCAGAGGTCGCGGCTAGTATTGCAGAGCTTTCGGCTACTTGTATTTTATCGGGAGTATTGTGGTCTTTTCCTACTCTGATCATGATTTTTAAAATAACTATTATTGCAATACTGCGATGTTTTTTTATTTTAAGTTTTTTCTTTTTAGCGCAAATTTATACCATGGAAATTCGTATGAAACAGGAGCGAAGAGAAAAAGAAAAAATTCTGATGGTAGTGACAAATGTCTATAATGAAGTAATACAATTAAGCAGATCACAGAAAAATGCCGAAAATGCTACTCGCGAATGTTATAAAATTTATGAAGAATTGAAAATAAAAGCAAAAACCGATCAGGAAAAATTTTTAGCGCAAAAAGTACTCAATATGGCGGGTACTTTGCATAATATAAAAAAAGATAATCAGAGAGTTTATTCAGGATTGATGCAAATAACTGACAATAAGGATAAAAAGCTTGATGAATACTTGCCGGCAAGTAGAATAATGGAACTGGCAATGAATTTACATAAAAAATACGCACGAACACTTGAAAAAGAAATTGTGTTTTGCATGCATCTGGATAAAGAGATTCCTAAACTGCATGCTTATACTCTGCTTTCGATGATAAACAATATGATGACAAATGCCGTAGAGGCCATTGATAAAAGAGGAAATATCAGTCTTTTTTTGAAAAAAGATGAGGACAGACTTCGTATTTCCATTGTAAATACAGGAAGCTTTATACCTGCAAACAGGCTGAATCTTGTATTCCAGCCTGGATATACGACAAAATATGACAGCGATGGTAATGCTTCGACGGGTGTCGGTTTATCATATGTAAAAAATCATGTTGAATATCTTGGTGGGATAGTAAAAATGAATTCTAACGGAATTGACAATGTGGAATGTATACTGTATATTCCATTGGAAAAAGTGGAAGAGGGATGAACGTTAGTTTATGAGATTCATGATAATAGATGATGATATGGCAGTTTGTACCATGTTGCAGGATATTATAGAGGATTATAAGCTGGGAGAAGTAGAAGAAATAGCAGATACTGCCGTGGCACTGGACAATAACTTTCTGCAAATGAAAAAAATAGATATATTAATAATAGATATGCTGATGCCGGTGCGGGATGGTATACAAACCGTAAAGGACATAAAAGATGGTTTCGATGGGAAAATAATCATGCTTTCTCAGGTAGAAAACAAGGAGATGGTGGGTGATGCCTACGCATTTGGTGTGGATTACTATATAACAAAGCCCATAAATCGCAACGAGATCATCGGTGTGATACGCGCTGTCAGTGAACATGCCTGCCTGAAAAGTTTTGTTGATAATATAAGGACAAGTCTTCATACTGTTTATGATCCGGATACTGATGAAAGCAAGAAGCTGAAGGATAAATCTTTTTCCGTAATTGAACATGGCAGTGCGGTGATGAAGGATCTTGGGATCGACAGCGGGAGTGGCAGCCATGAAATATTGTTGCTGCTTCAGTGTCTGCAAGAGAAAATGGTTGATACTGCTAAAGCTTTTCCGTCTCTGAAAAGTATATTTGCTCTATTGGTAAAAGAAAAAAATGGTAAAGATGCGCAAAAAGAAATAAAGGCTGCCGAGCAGAGAATGCGACGTACTGTTTTTCAGGCAATGGTCAATATTGCCTCATTGGGAATTGTCGATTGTACAAATCCTAAGTTTGATGATTATGCATCGCGCTACTTTGAAATGGCTGAAATATATACACTTATGCGCAAGATGGAAAATGAAGAAAAACCCCAGATAGTACAGACACATGTAAATAGTAAAAAATTTTTACGCACATTGTATATTGAATGCAGCAAATAAAAAAAATACCCATGATATGAAAGTACTTTAGCATAATTTCCTTCATATCATGGGTGTTTTTTTATAATTGTATGCCGGGCATTGGTTTCAGTTTAATGGGGGAGAAGTCTTAAAAATGTTAGATCTATTGGTGAAGCGTCAATAAATAAATGCTTCGAGATTACGGTAAGCGGTTGTTTGGTTAATTTATATCTATTTTTCTGATCAATAAAAAAATTCTCGTTAAGAAACTATAGCTGTGTGGTGCAAATTAAATAAGGAAGCGTGAAAGAAAAGTTTTTGCCCGTTCTGTCTTGGGCGCTGAAAAAAATTGTCCAGGCGCTGAATCTTCTATAATTCTGCCGTCGGCCATGAAAACAATTCTATCAGCAACTTCTTTGGCAAAATTCATTTCATGTGTAACAATTATCATTGACATTCCTTCATCTGCCAAGTTGCGCATTACGGAGAGGACATCACCGACTAATTCGGGATCAAGTGCGGATGTCGGTTCATCGAAAAGGATCATTTTAGGCTGCATGGCCAATGCGCGCGCGATTGCTATACGCTGCTGCTGTCCACCAGAAAGTGACGAAGGCATTGCATCAGCCTTGTCAGCCAGACCAACTTTAGCGAGCATCGTTTCAGCACACTTGCGGGCTTCTTTCTTTCCCATCTTTTTGACAAGACGGGGAGCAAGCATAATATTTTCGGCTGCTGTTTTTAATGGAAATAAATTAAAATGTTGGAATACCATGCCGACTTCTTCCCGGAGCTGTCGTATGTCAAATTGGTTGTCCAATAAATTTCTGCCTTCATATAGTATCTCCCCTTCAGTAGGTTTTTCCAATAGATTCAGGCAGCGGAGAAATGTGCTTTTTCCGGCTCCGGAAGGACCAAGTATACAAGTCACATCCTCATTTTTAAATGAAAGATTGATATCTTCAAGTACAGTATTTTCCTGAAACTTCTTTTTTAAGTGCCGTACTTCCATCATTTTGTCCCAACTCCCATTTTCTTTTCTAAGAGATTTAAAATAACGGATAATACTGAAATCAAGAACAGATAAAATAAAGCCAATATTGTATAGCTCTCTACAAGATTAAATGATGTAGCGGCATATTGTCCCGCCTGATATGTCATCTCAGCGACACCTATAACTGTCAGTATGGAAGTATCCTTGACCGTTATGATAAATTGGTTGCCGAGAGCGGGCAGCATATTTTTAAATGCCAAAGGAAATATCAAATGGGTTATTACTTGCAGTCTATTCATGCCCAGGGAGAAGCCCGCTTCCCATTGACCGACAGGTACGCTCAGTATAGCTCCGCGAACTATTTCTGAGATGTAGGCACCGGCATTTATGGAGATGCATATAATCCCTGCCAAATTGCGGTCAAAAGGAATATCCAGCAATCGCGGCAGTACAAAATATATATATAAAGCCTGCACGATTATTGGTGTGCTTCGCACCAGCCATACATAAAACCCCATTATTTTCTTTAAAAGTTTGTACTCTGTAGTACGTATGTAACCGGTCACTAACCCAATTATAAATCCTATGACGATACCTGATACGGCTATGTATATGGTGATTTTCATTCCCTCGGCAATGCGGGGAAAAACAATTATTGCACTGCTCCAATCAAACACAGGCATCCCCTCCTTTTTTCGATGTTCATTCCCTGGCTGCAGCAGTATTTGTCGATTTTGCCGGCAGCAAATCGTTCTCAAAATTAACAGCGGACTCAGAAAATGCAGACTCTTGAAAGATATTCAAAAGCCTGCACCTGTTCTTGCGATAGTTTAAGAAGATTTTGTGCTAAGCCATTTTTCCTGTATCTTATCTATAGTACCATCATCTTTCAATTCTTTCAATGCTTGATTTATCTGGCTGATATATTTGCTGTCTTTTGGGAAGGCAAGACCGCATGGCACTTTTTGGACTTCTTCTCCTGCTATGCGCAGAGTACTGTCCGCATGAGTCTGCAAATAATATAAGACATTTGGTATATCATAAAGTGTTGCATCAGCCGCACCTTTTTCTACTTCCAAATATGCGGCTGATTGTTGCGGAAACACAATAATATCAGAATCTGAATAATTCTTTGTTACGTATATATGGGCAGCTGTGCCTTTTTCCACAGCAATTTTTTTCCCATGCAGATCATCCATGCTGTTTATAGATGAATCCTTTTTTACGGCAGCATGCAGCCCAGCATAATAATACGGATCGCTGAATCCTATTTTCTGTTTGCGTTCATCTGTTATGCTGATCTGTCCTGCCGCCATATCTATTTCTTTATTTTGGATGGAGATAAGCATAGGATCATATTCCATGACTTTCAGATCATAAGTAAATTCAAGTTTCTTACTCAGTGCATCCAGCAAGTCCACATCATAACCTATTTGTTTGCCATCCTGGTCCTGGTATGAAAAAGGTGCATAAGTGCCTATCCCTATTGTCAGTTTTTTTCCTTTCAGAGAACTGTCATCCTGAGATGATTGATTACCGCAGCCTGTAAATGCCACAGCGGCAAGTAATAATGAAAATAAACATGCAATTAATCGTTTCCAATTTTGCTTCATAAATAGATCCTCCTCATAAATATAAAAAGCATCAATAATACGTTCTCTTTGCGCATCATTGACGCCTTTTTGTTTTTAAAATATATTTTGCATGCACTGTTTTAAAGCAGACAATAAATATACTTCACAAAAAAATTATCTTTATTAAAATTCAACGGATATTTGTATTTTCCTGTTTATATTCTTTGCTGAATTATTTACCAACGATCAATTATGCTGATAGACTAAAATAAAACCCTGAACGTGAAGATAAATCTCCACGCTCAGGGTTTTCCATTATTAAGTGGATAAGAACCAACAAACAACTGCTTTGACTTTAAATAAGAATGAAAGAAAAATCAGAAGAAGAAGTCAACACGGCCATAGATAGCATTATAATCAGCATCATTGCCGCTGTAGTCAGCAGATAATCTCTTGCCCTTGTAATATTCAACCATAGCAAGTATATTTTTAGATAATACAAAATCTGTACCTATCTGCCAGCCTTTAGTATCACGGGCACTGATATCGTAGGTAGGAGCAATAGTTGCAAACTGACCGAGATAACGGTATGCAGCATAGATATCCCATGAACCTGCTTTAGCGATATCGGCGTTTTTGTATTTCAAAGTAATATCATAAGCTTTGCTTTGATCGTCTCCTAAATAATTAGAAGCTTCATCCATATCACTCTTGGCGTAAAGTCCAAATAACTGAATATTTTTGTCAAATTTATAACCTAAGCCGCCAACCCAGAAATTGGTTTTATCAGAATCTGCTTTAGCATACTTGGAGAAAGTGGAATCCATGTTTCTTAAAGAATAATATCCGGCAAGAGCACTGATACCTTTGTCTTTAGCTTTATGTCCAAATTCAAAAGATGTATAATCACCTGTGCCGTCATAAGCATAGTTGGAAACGCCCACATTAGCACCGGAATTATAATCATAGCGGCCTATGGTAGCTTTTGCGTAATTGGATTTATCTTTGCCGAACGTCCAATTGAATTCAGCACCGCTGATGCTGTCATCAATAATCATACCGGTATTGAATACATTATCACTGTAAGTGCCGACTTTACCAAGTTTTGCATCCGAACCAAACAAAGGTCCTTCGACAAAGATGCGGTCTATCTTTGTATCACTCTTGTCACTGGTACCATTATTTGTGCTGCCGCCATTATTAGCAGAGGCTGCATTGGAATAATATCTGATACGTGCATTGGCAGTCCAGCCAGAATCACCGATAAAGGCTTTTGGTTCAAGGCGCAGTTCATACTGGGTGTCGTTTGTTCTGTCTTTATTAGCAGCAGAATCATCTTTTACACCGCGGTAGTAATATCTGAGTCTGCCGCCCCATTTAACGTTGTCGGATTTTTTTTCGAGATCGGCAACACGTACACCGAGGTTGTCGAGTTCTTCGGAGAATTCTGCAGCAAGTTTATCGACAAGAGCTTTATCAGCTTTGTCAATATCGGTCTTGGTCATAGCTTTTGCTATGATCTGAGCCATTTCATAACGGGTCATGGTCTGCTGGCCTTTGTAAGTGCCGTCTGGGAAGCCGTTTACAACACCGTCAGAAGCAAGCTTTGATACAGCGTCATATGCCCAGCTGTCAGCCGGTACATCACTGAAAGGATTAGCTGCAGCGAAAGTAGTGCTGGCAGCACCGATTACCAGCGCACCGGTAATCATTGATACGAGAGTTCTTTTTTTCATTGGATTTCCCCCTGAAATCTTTAATATTTCTTGTACTTAAAATGAAAGGGAAATTAGTGAGCAGCCTTGTTTCCTCAAGAATTCACACCTGTCATTTCAAATACTTTTTCATATTATCATTATTTATTGACATACGCAACTTTGTTTATAAAAAATAATACATAATTAATATATTTTTTACATAAAAATAATTGGCATATTTCTGTAATACATAATTTTGGTCAGCTGAAAATCAAATATGAATAAAAAAATAAGAAAAATGCAATTGACGTAAAAAGAACAGCCTTCTATTGTACATTTTCAAAAAATATAGATCCTTTTTAAAGTAAATAAATATTGACTATAACTAATAGCTATACGCAAAATAGGCTATAACTGCGGGCATCTGAGGAAGGCGAGTTATTATAAAAAATGCTTGCCAATATATTAACAATATGTTAATATGATTACAGACTTGAGATAAGGTAATGAAAAAGTTGAGGAAACGTGGATACTCATACGGCTTTCCTTACTGAAATTTCAGGCCATAAAATTTTAGGAGGAATTTCTAATGAAAAAAAGAACTCTCGTATCAATGATTACCGGTGCGCTGGTAATCGGTGCTGCCAGCACTACTTTCGCTGCAGCTAATCCTTTCAGTGATGTACCGGCTGACAGCTGGGCATATGACGCTGTATCAAAACTTGCTTCTGACGGTGTTGTTAACGGCTTCCCAGACGGCACTTACAAAGGCCAGCAGACCATGACCCGTTATGAAATGGCTCAGATCATAGCAAAAGCTATGACCAAGACCGATATCGACAAAGCTGATAAAGCTCTTGTCGATAAACTTGCTGCAGAATTCTCCGAAGAACTCGACAACCTCGGTGTACGTGTTGCCGATCTCGAAAAAAAATCCGACAACGTTAAATGGGGCGGAGAATTAAAGTATTATTATGCTGGTGATAAAGCTCAGAGCGGTGACAGAACAAATGACAGCCAATATGAATTCCGTCTTGAACCAAAAGCTTTCATTGGTGATTCCGGCTGGACTGCCAATGCACGTATCAGATACTATTCCAATTCTGCTTCTGCTAATAACGGCGGTAGCACAAATAATGGTACCAGTGATAAAAGCGATACTGTAGTTGATCGTATTTATGTAGAAGGTCCTTTGTTCGGTGCTGATACTAAATTAGGTAAGCTTGACACCTACAGTGATGATGCTTTTGGATCAGGCATGATCATGGATGATAATGTCAGCGGTGCTCAGTTCAATTGGAAGCTTGGCAAAAATAAGGATACTTATGTGAAGGCTGTTATCGGACGTTATGATTTTGATTCCGATGCCAATATTGGCAGAACAACTGCTTATGATGGAACAGGCGATTATGCATCATTTGAAGTAGGCCATGCAGTAACAGGTGATAGAGGTCTTGGATATGTAGCAGGTTATTATTCTTTGAGAAATATTAACCGAGATAATGATGGTGGAAAAGCATTATTCTCTGATTATCAAAAGGCAAGCGGTGAAAACACCAATATTTGGTCAGCTGGTTTAGGCTATAAATTTAATAAAGATTTCAATATATATGGTGTATATGCAAAGAGCAATCTTGATGCTTACAGCGGTTATGAAGGCGACGATCAGGATAAAGCTTATGATATAACCTTATCCTATAAAGGCGCTGATGCTTCTAAAGCAGGCAGCTGGGGTCTTTACACAGCATATCGTTACCTTGGTGAATTTGCAACTTTTGCACCTACCTATGATGCTGCACAGCGTGGTTATAAAGGCTGGGAAGTTGGCGGTCAGTGGACCGTTGCTCAGAATATCTTAGCTTCCTTACGCTATTTCAAAGGTAAGAATTTGGGCGAAGATGTTTCCGGACAAGATGCTGATTTCAACAGAATATATGGCTCCGTTGAATTCTTCTTCTGATCTTGAGTTTTACAGCTTTAAAAAAATATTGGTCATGGTCTGATGGATCGTGATTTGACAGCCTTCGTTAATAAACGAGGGCTGTTTTTTATTATCCGAGGATTTTTTATCGCAGAAAAACAAGAAAACATATGGTTCAGATCACATTGATGATTTTCTTTACATGGTTTTAATAGTTGCTAGAAAAAAAAAATTATGATATAATATTTGACGGTGTAAAAAACGCACACGTGTCTATGCTGTTACTGTGCCTGATATAAGGTTTGCGCAGCAGGAAGAATACGTGGAGGAATAAAAAAACAGGAGGTGCACCATCATGGCAGTTATTTCCATGAAACAATTATTAGAAGCAGGCGTTCATTTCGGTCATCAGACCAGACGCTGGAATCCGAAAATGTCAAAATACATTTTCACAGAAAGAAATGGTATTTATATCATTGATTTGCAGAAAACAGTTAGAAAAGTCGATGAAGCTTATAACTTTATCCGCTCGGTTGCTGAAGAAGGCAAATCGGTCCTGTTTGTTGGTACTAAAAAACAGGCGCAGGAATCTGTCAAAGAACAGGCTAAAAAAGCCGATATGTATTATGTAAATGAAAGATGGCTCGGCGGAATGATGACCAATTTTGGCACAATCAGAAAAAGCATCAATCGTTTAAAAGAACTTGAAGCCATGGAAGAAGACGGAACGTTTGAGGTTCTTACAAAGAAGGAAGTTCAGATGCTGCGCCGTGAAAAAGAAAAACTGGAAAGAGCTCTCGGCGGTATCAAAGAAATGGACAAACTGCCGGGTGCGTTGTTCGTTATAGATCCGCGCAAGGAACGTATTGCCGTTGCTGAAGCAAGAAAGCTTGATATTCCTATCGTAGCTATTGTTGATACAAACTGTGATCCGGATGAGATCGATTATGTTATCCCCGGTAACGACGATGCTATCCGCGCCGTAAAATTACTGACCGGCTGTATGGCAGATGCCGTACTCGAAGGCCGTCAGGGCGGTGAAGACGAAGAAGCTGCTCAGGAAAACAGCGAAGAAGAAAAAGATAACTAAAATAAATTAGAATAAAAAGGGGGTAAGGGGTAGGTTGCCCTTTACCCCCTTTTTACAGGAGGAGTTTATTAATGGCAAATGTTACAGCAGCAATGGTAAAAGAACTGCGAGAACAAACAGGCGCGGGTATGATGGATTGCAAAAAAGCTTTGGCCGCATGTGACGGTGATAAAGCTAAGGCTATAGATTTTCTGCGCGAAAAGGGTTTATCCTCTGCAGCTAAAAAGGCAGATCGAGTTGCTGCCGAAGGTGTTGTCACATCTTATATTCATGGGAATGGACGTATAGGTGTATTAGTTGAAGTAAACTGTGAAACTGATTTTGTTGCAGGTACACCTGATTTTAAGGAGTTCGCACGTGATATAGCTATGCAGATAGCGGCGGCCAATCCTAAATGTATTCGCAGAGAAGAAGTGAATGAGGCTGATCTGGAACATGAACGTAAGGTTTTGCGTGAGCAGGCTTTTGCCGAAGGTAAACCTGAAAAGATTGTTGAAAAAATGGTAGACGGGCGCATTGAAAAATATTATAGGGAAATTTGTCTTATGGATCAGCCTTATATTAAAGATCAGGATCAGAGTATCGCAGATCTTGTGACGGCTAAAATTGCTAAAATCGGTGAAAATATTTCTATCCGCCGTTTTGTGCGTTATCAGCTTGGTGAAGGCATTGAAAAGAAAACAGATGATTTTGCTGCGGAAGTAATGGCGGCAGTTAAAGGCTGAGATATATTATAGAAAATTTAAAGAGAACACTATTTTGTGTTCTCTTTTTTGAAGATATGATATATCATATAGGTATAAAGAAAATTGTGCTGAATTCACAATTTAATATTGGACGGGGGATATATCAGTGACGATAAGACAGTATAAACGTGTAGTATTGAAATTGAGCGGAGAGGCTTTAGCGGGAGATCAGGGGTTTGGTATAAATCCTAAGGTTGTTGAATCTATTGCCCATCAAATCAAAGATGTATATAAGCGTGGTATTGAAGTGTGTATCGTAGTGGGCGGCGGCAATATCTGGCGGGGACTGGCCGGCAGTGCAAAAGGTATGGATCGGACCACAGCTGATTATATGGGAATGCTGGCAACTGTGATGAATTCACTTGCTATGCAGGATGCTTTAGAAAAAATAGACGTGAATACGCGTGTCCAATCAGCTATTGAAATGCGCCAGGTAGCTGAACCATACATCAGAAGACGCGCAGTACGCCATCTGGAAAAAGGCAGGGTAGTGATTTTTGCTGCAGGAACGGGGAATCCGTATTTTTCTACTGATACCACGGCTGCATTGAGAGCGGCAGAAATAGAAGCCGATGTGATTTTGATGGCGAAAAAGAATACTGACGGTGTATATGACAGTGATCCGAATAATAACCCTAATGCTCATAAGTTTAACAGTCTGGAATATATTGAAGTGCTGCAACGCGGGTTGGCTGTCATGGATGCCACGGCGACAAGTTTATGCATGGATAATAAGATTCCTCTTATTGTATTTAATATCGATGAACCGGGTAATATAATGAAAGCTGCGCTTGGAGAATGCATAGGTACAGTGGTTGGGGGGATAAAATAAAATGATAAAGGATGTATTCACTTCAAATGAGGACCGCATGAAAAAAGCTATAGAAGCATTGAAACGGGAATATGGGTCTTTGCGTGCGGGGAGAGCTACACCTGCCCTGCTTGAAAAAGTAATGGTGGATTATTATGGAACACCAACACCAATCAATCAGGTAGCTAATATATCGGTCCCCGAAGCAAGGATGCTTATTATCGCACCATGGGAAAAGTCCATGCTGCATGCTATCGAAAAAGCCATTATGAAATCAGAATTGGAGCTTAATCCTAACTCTGATGGCACTGTTGTACGGTTGGCTATACCGCAGCTTACACAGGAAAGACGTACTGAATTAGTAAAGATAGTAAATAAAAAAGCTGAAGATGCTAAGATTGCTTTGAGAAATATCCGCCGTGATGCCAACGATGCTATCAAAAAATTGGAAAAAACAAAAGAAATTGCGGAAGACGAAGCTAAAAAAGCACAGGAAGATATGCAGAAACTTGTTGACAAATATGTCAATGAAGTAAATAATATAAGAACTGTTAAAGAAAAAGAAATCATGGAAGTTTAAGTTATGAAATATGCAGGGTGGCTCTTGGCAGATGCTGTTTTTGATCTGCAAAAGCAAAAAATCAAATTTGTTGTAGATTACACTATTCCCCCTGACAATGGTTATTTTAAAGTTGATGCCGATATTTTATATGTCGTAAGAGAAAGATGTATTGAAAAAGGCATTTTACAGTTGATTGCCGCGGCCAAGATGAGAAAGGAGGTGTAAACTATGGCATATAAAATTAACGATGAATGCATTTCTTGCGGTGCGTGTGCATCCACCTGCCCTGTCGGCGCAATTTCCGAAGGAGACAAGCATTATGAAATTGATGATGCTTCCTGCGTAGAATGCGGTGCATGTCAGGCAGGCTGTCCTGTATCAGCGATTGAAGCTCCCTGATGAAAGGGTCCCTCTTCTTCTTTGTACTTTTAAGGAGAGGGACTTGTTTTGTATTACCAAGAACAAAGAGGTTGCAGTATTATGTGGAAAAATTTTTTTTGCAAAACTGAAAATAAGAGAGAGACAGCAAAACTCAATGAAATAAGCGCGGACCTATTACCGTCACACATAGCCATTATAATGGACGGGAACGGTCGCTGGGCACAAAAACGAGGACTTCCCCGCAAGGCTGGACATAAAAAAGGAGTCGATTCACTGCGGGAAATAGTAAAAGCTGCCTGCTCCATTAACATAAAATTTCTTACGGTTTACGCATTTTCAACAGAAAACTGGAAAAGGCCGACTGCTGAAGTTGACTTTCTTATGAAACTGTTTTCTGTTTATCTGGATTCAGAAGTTGAAGAAATGGACAAGAACAACGTACGACTTAAATTTGTCGGTTGTTTAACAGAGCTGTCCGGTGAATTGCAAAGCCAGATAAAAAAGGGAGAAAAAAAGACAGCTGATAACACGGGGCTGGGTTTAAATATAGCCGTAAACTACGGGGCGCGTGATGAGATAGTAATGGCTGCAAGGAATATAGCGCAAAGGGTTTTGAGCAGAGATATAGAAATAAAAGATATAAATGAGCAGCTTTTGGATGACAGTCTTTATACCGCACAGCAGCCACCCGTTGATTTATTGATCAGGACAAGCGGTGATATGCGTATAAGTAATTTTCTTTTGTGGCAGTGCGCATATGCAGAACTTTGGTTTACTGAAAAAAATTGGCCTGAATTTATGCCTGAGGATTTTTTGCGGGCAATTAATGATTATCAAAAAAGGGACAGGCGTTTTGGCGGTCTGGATGATAAGTAATATGGGGGATTGTTTTTGGGTACAAGAATTATATCTGGAATAATTGGTATTGCGGCAGCATTCATGATCATAATGTATGGCGGATTTATATACATGCTTTGTGTTACCGCATTGGCTGTTTTGGCTTGGCAGGAATATGTACGTGCTTTTGCCGAAAAAAATATCATGCTTCCTCTTTGGCTAGGAACGGCAGCTGTTATTTTCCTGGTGCTGAGCGGATCTGGCGGTATAAATAAACATATAAGCCTTTTCATGCCGGCAGCGGCACTTGTGATGACTGTATTTTTGTTTAGAATGGTGTTTTGTTATGAAAAATTTTCGCCGTTGGCTTCGTGTATAGGTTTTACCGGGGTTTTTTATATTGGCAGTGGTTTTTATTACATAATGCAGCTGCGGCTTGGTTTTACCGGGCATCTATTGGCAGCTGGCGGAATTGATATTGGGTTATATTTGATTTGGCTGACGCTTATCGGTACATGGGCGAGTGATACTTTCGCCTATTTTATAGGTTTTTTTCTGGGCAAACATAAACTGTGTCCGCTTATCAGTCCTAAAAAAACCATAGAAGGTTTTGTCGGCGGACTTATCGGTACTGTAGCCTCTGTATCACTGGCAGGCTGGTATGCGGGGTTTCCTTTGTGGTCGATGTGCTTTTTGGGAGTACTTGTGGCAATTGTTGCTACGCTGGGTGATCTGGTCGAGTCAATATTTAAGAGGTATACAGGTATTAAGGATTCGGGTAATCTTATACCGGGGCATGGTGGTGTTCTTGATCGTTTCGACAGTTTGATTTTTACAGCACCGCTTGTGTACTATTTTTATATTTTCTTTTACAAATACTTATTACATCAGATACAGTAAAATTGCGGAAGGATTTTTTGATGAAAAATATTTCGGTACTGGGATCAACCGGTTCTGTAGGCACTCAGACTTTATCAGTCATTAGGCAGCACCGTGATCTCTTTGCAATAAAAGCTTTGGCAGCCAATAAAAATGATAAGCTGTTGGAGGAACAGATAGAAGAATTTGCACCCGATATAGCAGTTTTATGTGATGAAAATGCTGCTGAAAAATTAAAATCGAGATATTCGGGCAAAACTATGATATTTTCCGGTGAAGATGGATTAATTGCCGCTGCCGCTTACGAGAATAGCGATACGGTCGTTACCTCTTTGATGGGGTTTGCGGGGTTGAAACCGACTTTGGCGGCGATAGAAGCCGGTAAGAATATAGCCTTGGCAAATAAAGAGACATTGGTGGTTGCCGGTGAACTGGTAATGTCGATGGCAAAACAAAAAAAAGTTCATATATTGCCGGTTGACAGTGAACACTGCGCTATCTTTCAATGTTTGCAGGGCAATGAAAAAAAAGATGTTAATAAACTTCTGCTTACAGCTTCCGGCGGACCGTTCCGCGGTAAAAAAACGGAGGAACTGAAGTATGTTACGGCTAGGGAATGTCTTGCCCACCCGACATGGTCAATGGGGAAAAAAATTACGATTGATAGTGCTACTTTACTCAATAAAGGATTGGAAATAATAGAAGCCCACTGGCTTTATGATATACCTTATGATAAAATTCAAGTAGTGGTGCATCCGCAAAGTATAGTTCATTCCATGGTAGAATATGTCGATGGGACAGTGATGGCCCAATTGGGAACTGCGGATATGCGGCTGCCTATTCAATATGCACTTACCTATCCCGGAAGAACAAAGCTTGCAGCTGAAAAACTTGATTTTTGGAATTTGTCCCGGCTTGATTTTGAAAAGCCTGATACAGAAACTTTTCGTGGAATAGATTTGGCATATGAAGCTGGCAGAACAGGCGGGACTATGCCTTGTGCGATGAATGCCGCCAATGAAATAGCCGTTGAGGCTTTTTTAGCAGGACAGATAAAATTTCTGGATATCTATTCTATAGTCGAGACTTCTATGCAGGCACATAAAACTGTTTATGATATAACCGCAGAAGTGCTTTTTTCTACAGATGCGGCAGTGCGTAAGTTTGCCTGTGATTTATTGTCAAAAATGGGATAGATATACGATTTTATCAATATATTTTACTTTAGCAGGTTTAAAATGATATACTATATGCTGTATAGAGAAAATAGGCAGCGGCCTGTTCGAATCAGTAAATTAAAACTGCCATCTTTGCAGGGATGTTATTTTGCTAAATAATGGAGGATTAGTATGGGCTTTAGTATAACTATGCTCGTTGCCGTGGTTGTTGTATTCGGCATATTGGTTTTGGTGCACGAATTGGGACATTTCGTTACGGCAAAGCTTACAGGAATGCGCGTAGATGAATTTGCTATAGGTTTCGGGCCCAAATTGGTCAGCTTTAAATATGGGGAAACTTTGTATTCTATAAGGGGAATACCGCTTGGCGGTTTCAATAAAATCGCAGGAATGGAACAAGATGATAAGGATGCCGGCGAACGTGCATACTGGGCAAAACCTGTCTGGCAGAGAATGATCGTTATTATTGCCGGTGCGCTGATGAATATTGTTCTGGCTTATGTTTTGATAGCGGCTGTACTTTTTACATCGGGCATACAGACGCCTGTGAAGGAAGCTCAGCTTGGTAATGTAGTGGCGCAGCGTCCGGCGGCACAAGCCGGTCTTGAAAAGGGAGATATTATAACTTCGATAGATGGTGAGAAAATAAACACGTGGAACGAATTTGCTCTCAAAGTAAAATCTGCTGATGGCAAGGTTTTGCATATTGAGTATTTGCGCAATGGCGATACTCGAACGGCAAATATTATACCGGAGTATGATAAGAGCGCAAAACAAGCCATGGTGGGAGTTGTCGCTGCCACAGAAAACACGTCTGTGAGTCTGCCACAGTCATTGCTTTTGGCTGCCAGACAGGTATGGTTTATTATTTATACGATGGTTGCTTCTCTTGCAGGTATGATTATGGGTACCGTTCATGCTGATTTGGCAGGCCCGATTGGGGTTGCGGCTATTATCGGAGAGGCTGCACAGGTAGGGATACAGTCAGTATTGAATATAATGATCCTGCTTAGTATTAATTTGGGAATAATCAATCTGCTGCCTATACCGGCGCTTGACGGAGGGCATTTTTTTACATTGCTGATAGAAGCGGTGAGAGGAAAACCTCTTAGCCCTGAACTGATGCGCAGGTCTCAGTTTATAGGTATGGCACTGCTTCTGATGCTGATGTTTTTTGCCACCGCCCAGGATTTTTCCCGCTGGTTCGGTTGATCTGACAGCAAAAAATTTTGGGAGATTATTTAAAAAATGATAGAAAGAAAGTATACCAGACAAATTCATATAGGAAAGATAAAGATTGGCGGAGGCGCAGCTGTCTCCGTTCAATCTATGACTAATACGAAGACTGATGACACAGCAGCCACTGTTGGACAGATAAGTGCACTGGCGAGGGCAGGCTGCGATATTGTCCGCATGGCTGTACCCGATATGGAATCTGCACAAAATATAGGTAATATAAAAAATCTAACGGACATGCCCCTTGTTGCTGATATACATTTTGACTATCGACTGGCGCTGACCGCAATAGAACAGGGAATCGATGCTCTGCGTATAAATCCGGGCAATATAGGCGACAGAGAACGGGTTCAGAAGGTTGTCAGCGCTGCTAAGAAAAAAAATATACCTATACGCATAGGCGTCAATGCAGGTTCGCTTGACAAGAAGATTCTGCTGAAATATGGACATGTTACTGCGCAGGCAATGGTAGACAGTGCTATGGAACATGTGCGTATTTTGGAAGATATGGATTTTCACGATATAAAAATATCCCTCAAGTCACACGATGTTCCATTGACAATAGAAGCATATAGGCTAATGAGTCAGACGGCTGACTATCCGCTGCATCTGGGGATAACCGAGGCTGGTACGGCAAATACAGGTGTTATCAAGTCTGCTGTGGGGATAGGAATATTGTTGTCTGAGGGAATTGGTGATACTTTCCGCATATCGCTGACAGGAGATCCTGTGAACGAGGTAAAGGCCGCTAACGAGATATTGAAGACACTCGGTCTGAGAGAATATGGACCTACACTTGTTTCATGTCCCACCTGCGGACGCTGCAATATAAATCTGGCAGGTATTGCCGATCAGATCGAAAGAAAGCTGGCAGATATTTCTGTACCTATAAAGGTTGCTGTAATGGGATGTGTAGTAAATGGTCCGGGTGAAGCAAGAGATGCTGATATTGGTATTGCTGGCGGTAAGGGAGAAGGATTGCTGTTCCGTAAGGGAAAAATAATAAGGAAAGTTCCGGAAAATGATTTGGTTTCACAGTTATTTAAAGAAATAGATAAAATATCGCAGCTGTAAAGGCATTTATTTTCAAGCGGGGTTTATATATAATAATTGCTATTAAATAACGGATAAGAGGAGTTTTGTAATTGCGCGCGTCTAAGCTTTATGCACCTACATTGAGAGAAGTACCGGCAGAAGCTGAAATTCCCAGTCATCAACTGATGCTTCGGGCTGGTTTTATAAGGAAAGCCGCGGGGGGAGTCTATACATATCTGCCGCTGGCGTGGAGAACATTGCGTAAAATAGAAAAGATTGTACGTGAGGAAATGGATGGGGCAGACGGACAGGAAATCGCTATGCCTATCATGCAGCCGTCGGAACTTTGGCGTGAATCAGGCCGTTGGGATGTTTTCGGTGAGGAAATGTTCAAACTTAATGACAGGCACGGCAGGGAATTTTGTCTTGGGCCGACACATGAGGAAATAATAACAGATTTAGTGCGCAACGAGGTTCGGTCATATAAGCAGCTGCCGCTGCTTCTTTATCAAATTCAAAATAAATATCGTGATGAAATTCGGCCTCGTTTTGGTCTGATGCGTGGACGTGAATTTATTATGAAGGACTTATATTCTTTTGATAAGGATGAGGACGGATTGGATGTATCATATAAGAAAATGTATGATGCATATACTAAAATTTTTTCCAGATGCGGTCTTGTTTTTCGTCCGGTAGAGGCTGACAGCGGTGCTATCGGCGGCAGCAATACCCATGAATTTACAGCTCTGGCTAAAAACGGTGAATCCGAGATTGCTGTCTGCACAAAATGTGATTATGCTGCCAATATAGAAAAGGCTGAATCTGTAGTTTTATATTCCAAAAATGAAGATGAGCTGCCTTTGCAAAAAACAGCTACACCAAATGCCAAAACTATTGAAGCTGTTATTGAGTATTTGAAGCTGCCCATTGAAAAAAGTATTAAGGCGGTGGCCTTTCAGGATGAAAAGGACAGGCTGATCTGCGTTTTTGTCAGAGGAGACCATGAAGTAAACGAAATCAAATTGCAAAACGCTGTAGAGGCGGTAAATCTCCGAATGGCAGATGAAAATGTGATTTTGGCTGCTGGAGGAATCCCGGGATTCATGAGTCCTATAGGTTTGAAAAAGGGAACGATAGTCGTTGTTGATGAAACCGTTATGGAAATGAAAAATGCCTGCTGCGGTGCAAATGAAACTGATATGCATTATGTAAATGCCAATCCGAAACGTGATTTTGGTGAGGTGATGGTAAAAGACGTCCGCCTTATTCAAAAAAATGATGCCTGCCCGCATTGCGGCGCTTCGGTGGATATAACACGCGGCATAGAAATAGGGCAGGTATTTAAACTGGGAATAAAGTATTCTAGCGCATTGAGGGCAACTTTTCTGGATGAAAATGGCAAGGAAAAACCATTGGTAATGGGATGTTATGGTATCGGTGTAAGCCGCACAATGGCAGCGGCCATAGAGCAGTATCATGACGAAAATGGTATAATTTGGCCAAGAGCTATCGCACCGTATGAAGTTGTTCTTGTTCCTGTAAATGCCAAAAATGAAGCACAGATGAAACTGGCAGAAGAAATTTATACTGAACTGAAAAAAGAAGGGATAGATGTGCTTCTGGATGACAGAAAAGAACGTCCCGGTGTAAAATTCAAAGATGCTGATCTTATTGGCTATCCTTTGCGTGTGACGATAGGTCCGAAGGCTGTTGAAGAAGATAAGATAGAAATAAAAGTGCGTAAAAACGGTAAGACGATTTATGATACAAAAGATGGTTATGTAAAAAATATAAAATCTTTACTGGAAGAGCTTTGACCTATAGTTAAAAGAGTCAAAGGTAATTTCCTGATGAGTGATATAAATATGAAGATAAAAAAACAAGCAGCAGACTGTTTTTGAAACAGTCTGCTGCTTGTTTTTATTTGCATTTTCTCCACAGTGTGACTCTGCTTATATTCAGCATATGGCATACTTCGTCCGCGGAATATTTTTTAAGCAGCTGATAGATTATATCTTTCTCTATTGTTTTTAAATTGCCGCCGGCGTTGATATTCAATATACAGTCTTCACTTGTTTCATTAAGATCATCGTCTAAAATATTTTTTACCTGCGGCAGGGATATGTTTTTATTATAACTAAAGGCCATGACTTCTGCCGCATTTTTTAGTTCACGCACATTCCCATACCATGGATAATTTTGCAGATAATCAGTTATTTTTACCGGTAAGGATATTGATGTATCGTTCCGATCAGGTATATAGTGATCAAGATAAAAATAAAACAGCGGCATTATGTCTTCCCGGCGCTCACGCAGCGGGGGCAGAGTAATTCTCAGAACATTTATGCGGTAATATAAATCCTGACGAAAAAGACCATCTCTGATAAGGTTTTTGAGATTTTTATTGGTGGCACAGATAAGCCGTATATCAATAGGTAATATTTTATCATCGCCTATACGCATAATTTCCCGCTCTTGCAGAACACGCAGAAGGCGGCTTTGCATATCAAGCGGCAGATCGCCTATCTCATCAAGAAAGATTGTCCCAGTATGTGCCATTTCAAACAGGCCCTTTTTGCCGGAGCGCCGGGCACCGGTGAAAGCTCCGTCTACATAGCCGAATAGTTCTGATTCTATGAGCGTTGGGGGCAGTGAAGCACAGTTTACCGACACAAAAGGTTTATCACGGCGAGAGCTGGCATTGTGGATGCTTTGAGCCAGTCCTTCTTTTCCCGTTCCTGTTTCTCCGTAAATCAGCACTGTAGAATTTGATTCGGCAAACTTATTGGCAGTCATTAGAATAATCTTCATCTTTTCGGAGGAATAAATTATATCGTCAAAATTTTTTTTAGCATATAAACCTTTCTGATGGAGTGCTGATCTAATTTTTCTGGCTGAATTTTCAATATTACTGACTTTCTGAAAAATTAATATATCATTTTGATAATCCTTAGTTACATTAAGCTGAATGATATCCAATAACACTTTTTCTGAATTTATCTCCATTATTTTGCCTTTATATCCATGAAGCAGTTCAGAAAAATTTTTCTGCCGGTCTGATAAAGAAAATATAGAACCATTTTTTATGATGGATTGGCCTTCTTTATTAGAAAAAATGATATGGTGATTCTGATCATATACTATTATGCCTTCGTCGATATTGTCAATGATAGACTGCATTGTTTTCAAGCGCAGCTGTTTTACTTGTTCATAGTTGGCAAGGGCCAGTGCCTCTTCAATTGCCTTAGTAATAGAAATATCACCTGATTTGATGTAAGCACGGTTTTGTATATTTAATGCGGCGGCAGTTCGTATAGCTTTTATATCACCGGCAATGCCGTCTATGCCGGTACTATAGAGTTCTTTTACTTCTCTGATGATATCATCATCATCAACGCAGGGGCATAATCTGACTGAAGTCTGTCCAAAATCGAATTTGATACGGGCATTTTCTATTATATTGTTTGCAGAGACGATGGCTATGTCTTTACTGCCTTGGGCAGCTAATTTTTGGACAGCAGTACTTATATCTATAAATGCAGTGTGTATGTCGACTACCATTTTATCTGTGCTTGTGCGTATGTCACGGGCAGTACCACCACGGCTTATCACTATTGAGGCTTGCCGATATGATATGGCTGCCTGTACGGCATCTTGATTGGACGCTGTGATTACGGGAATGGATATGCCCATGTATTCTAATATATTTTGGGCTTTGTCGGCTATTTCCTGATGAGGTGCGATAAATAAGATCGAATTCATAAAATAATCCTTTGCTATACTAAAAATGCACGCTTTTATGAACAGCGTGCATTAATTAAAAACATTGATCACTGAAACTCAAGATAAAAAGAACTACACAGCTGTTTTTTTACAGGTTGGAAAAACAATCAAATTTCTATTTTCCGGGAATGATAAAAATCAAGCTTCTTTTGCTGCTTCAAAAGGATCTCTTCTGCTGAAGCCAGTTGTATTTGAGTCTGATTGTAAGACGTACCTCCGTAAGAATCGCGATTTTTCACGCAGGTTTCCGGCTTTATTGCTTCTTTTATATCAGGCTCGAATAAGTCAGAGAGTTTTTTAAATTCTTCCATAGTCATATCCTCCAGCCATTTGTGCTGTTCAATGCAATAATGGACCGCTTTGCCTGAAACGGCATGAGCCTGTCTGAACGGCAGACCTTTTTTGACCAGATAGTCGGCAAGATCGGTGGCATTGGAAAAATCTTCCCGGACAGCTTTCAGCATTATTTCTCTGTTTACCTTCATTCCGCGAATGAGCTGGGCATAAACTGCGAGACTGAATTTTATGGTATCTATGGTGTCGAAAAGTCCTTCCTTATCTTCCTGCAAATCTTTATTATAAGCAAGAGGAAGTCCTTTCACCGTGGTGAGCATAGCCATAAGATGCCCTATCACGCGTCCCGTTTTACCGCGGACAAGTTCCGAAACATCCGGATTTTTTTTCTGCGGCATCATGCTTGAACCGGTACAGTGGGCATCATCCAGTTCTATAAAGGCGAATTCGCGGGAGCACCATAGAATTATTTCTTCGCTTATACGGCTCAGATGAATCATCAGGATTGATGCGGATGAAAGAAATTCCATTATATAATCCCTATCACTGACAGCGTCGAGACTGTTCGCATAAACTGATGAAAAGTTGAGCTGATCAGCTACCAGCTGTCTGTCGATTGGGAAGGTAGTGCCTGCGAGAGCACCGGCACCGAGCGGCATTATATCACAGCGGTCATATACTCCCTCAAAACGTGAAAAATCACGGCAAAGCATTGAAAAATAAGCGAGCATATGATGTGAAAATAAAATGGGCTGAGCCCGCTGTAAATGAGTATAACCAGGCATGATAACATCGCTGTATTTACGTGCAGTTTCTGCGAAAGCTTTTTGCAGTTCAAGGATAAGCCGGGATACGGCAGCTGTTTCTCTGCGGACATAGATATGTGTATCAAGCGCGACCTGATCGTTCCGGCTGCGGGCAGTGTGCAGCCGGCCGCCAGCTTCGCCGATTTTATCGGTAAGTCTTTTTTCAATATTCATATGGATATCTTCGAGATCAACAGAAAAATCAAAAGTTCCTGTTTCTATATCGGTCAATATAGCTTTTAGGCCGTCTGTAATTTTTAGGCAGTCATCATCAGAAATTATACCGCATTTTGCCAGCATGCGGGCATGAGCGATGCTGCCCGCGATATCTTCGTGATACATACGTTTGTCAAACTGGATGGAAGCCTGAAACTCATTTATCATTTCGTCTGTCGATTTAGAAAATCTGCCGCCCCATAATTGTTCGCCCATATGATTATTTACCTGCTTTTTCCTGCATCATTGCACGGACCTTGAGAGGCAGACCAAAAAGGTTGATAAAGCCGGTGGCATCGGTCTGGTCATATACATCATCTGCTTCAAAAGTAACAAAATCATGGCTGTATAAAGAATAAGGAGATTTTGCGCCGGCAGACATAATATTACCCTTATAAAGTTTTAAGTTAACAGTACCTGTGACGGTTTGCTGTGTACTGTCAACAAAAGCTGCCAAGGCTTCGCGCAGCTGACTAAACCACATTCCATCATAAACCAGCTCACCGTAACGTATGGCAACTGTTTCTTTATAATGGAAGGTCTGACGGTCCAGACACAGATATTCAAGTTCTCTATGGGCGTAATACAGAAGTGCTCCGCCCGGATTTTCATAAACGCCGCGTGATTTCATACCGACAAGACGGTTTTCAACTATATCGGTTATGCCAATACCGTTTTTTGCGCCTATTTCATTTAATTTTTCCAATAAAGCCACAGCTGTCATTTTTTCACCGTTTACAGCTGCAGGGATACCTTTCTCAAAATCAATGGATATGTATTCAGGTTTATCTGATGCATCTTCGGGAGCCTTGGAAACAAGATACATGCTGTTTTTAGGTGCATTCCAAGGATCTTCAAGATCAGAACCTTCATGACTCAGATGCCAGATATTTCTGTCCATGCTGTATGTTTTATTTTCTGAGGCGACAGGAATGCCATGTTTGTTGGCATAAGCTATTTCTTCCTCACGGGATTTGAGTGTCCATTCACGCCATGGCGCGATTATTTTGATATTGGGGGCCAATGCTTTAACAGTCAATTCAAAGCGGACCTGATCATTACCCTTGCCGGTGGCGCCGTGGGCAATTGCGTCGGCATTTTCTTTTTGAGCTATTTCTACAAGGCGTTTTGCAATTAAAGGACGTGCAAATGACGTACCGAGAAGATATTTTCCTTCATATACTGCGCCTGCCTGTAATGTAGGCCATACATAATTTTCCAGAAAATCCTGTGTAAGGTGTTCAATATAAACTTTTGACGCTCCTGATTTCAATGCCTTGTCATGAACAACGTTCAATTCATCACCCTGACCGATATCGGCGCATACGGCTATAACTTCACAGCCGCCGTAATTTTCCTTGAGCCAGGGAATGATAACAGATGTATCGAGACCGCCTGAATATGCAAGTACAACTTTTTTTATTTGTTCCATTGATAAACACTCCTTAAATTATTTTATTATCAGTGATGATGGTGATCGCCCATCAAAAGAGCCATGATCGCTTTTTGCGTATGAAGACGATTTTCTGCCTCATCAAAAATTTCATCAGCATGGGCTTCTAGGACATCATCTGTTATTTCCTCACCGCGATGTGCCGGAAGACAATGCAGAACCATAGCGCGCTTGTCTGCAAGTTTTAGGATATCTGCATTTATCTGATATTCTCGGAATATTTTCATTCGTTTATCATGCTCAGATTCCTGTCCCATACTGGCCCATACATCTGTATATAAAATATCGGCATTTTTGGCAGCCTCAGTTACATCATTTGTAACAGTGATCGTCGCACATGTTTCAGCTGCGTCAGCTTTGGCATTTACCAGTATATCAGTATTGGGTTCATAGCCTTTCGGTGTCGCGGCAACGAAATCGATGCCGGTTTTGGCGCAGGCGAACATCAGTGAATGTGACATATTATTGCCATCACCGATATAAGCCATCTTTAAACCCTTCAGATTCTGTCCTTTATGTTCTCTGATGGTCAGCAGATCAGTAAGTGCCTGACAGGGGTGAAGCAGATCGGTCAGAGCATTTATAACAGGGATGTCGGCATAATGGGCAAATTCTTCAACCTTTTCATGTTCAAAGGTACGGATCATTATTCCATCAAGATAGCGGGACAGAACCCGGGCTGTATCTTTTATCGGTTCTCCGCGGCCAATCTGCAGATCACGATTTGAAAGGAAAAGAGCCTGTCCGCCGAGCTGGTACATGCCTGTTTCAAAAGAAACACGTGTTCGTGTTGATGATTTTTCAAAAATCATTCCGAGTGTTTTACCTTCCAGCAGATGGTGTTCAATACCGGCCCTCTGCATAGCCTTAAGTTCTTGTGCAAAGGTCAGGATTTCTTCTACCTCTTCAACTGTCAGATCATGTATTGATAATAAATCTTTACATGAAAGCATAAAAAAACCTCCTTGATAATGTATTGCTATATTTTAATTAAAAATATTTGCTTTGGAAAATATATATCATGATTTTATAATGCGCTGATAAAATATGGACAGCCGAACCAAATCAATATTTTGCGAAAACTTCGTCAAGAACAGGGATCAACTCATCAACATGGCGATTGGTTATTATCAAAGGAGGGACAAAACGCAGTACATTGCCCGCAGTGCAGTTAATTATCATACCCTCTTTGAGGCAGTCATCTACTATATCTCTGCCCGGCTTGGTTATTTCCATGCCTATCATTAAACCTCGTCCGCGCACTTCTTTGATAAGAGCCGGATATTTGCTCTGCAGCATCTTCAGCTGATCTGTCAAATATGCGCCTACTTTTTTTACATTTTCCATAAGTCCGTCATGGGAAATGGCATCCAAAACAACATTTGCTGCCGCACAGGCAAGCGGATTGCCGCCAAAGGTCGTACCGTGGTCACCGGCATGAAAAGCTGCCGCAATTTTATTGCTTGTCATAAAAGCTCCTATGGGGACACCACCTGCCAATCCTTTAGCTAGAGTTACAATGTCTGCCTTGACCCCAAATTGCTGATAGGCAAAAAAGGTGCCGGTGCGTCCCATCCCACATTGTATTTCATCGAATATCAATAAGGCATTGTATTTATCGCAAAGCGCACGTACTTTTTGCAGATAATCTTCGTCGGGAACATGCACACCGCCTTCGCCCTGAATTGCTTCCAGTATGACTGCACATGTTTTTTCATCCATCTTTTCTTCCAGTTGTTTTATATCATTGTAGTCCACATGAGTAAAGCCTTCAGGCAGAGGTCCGAAGCCTTCATGGTATTTGGGCTGTCCTGTGGCAGTGAGCGTGGCGAGTGTGCGTCCGTGAAAACTATGATTTGCGGCTATTATGAGTGATTTGTCAGGATCGGATATGTGAGCATATTTCCGGGCCAGCTTTATTGCACCTTCGTTTGCTTCTGCACCGGAATTGCCGAAGAACACTCTGTCCATGCCGCTTATTTCACTCAGCTTAGCAGCAGCTGTTGCCTGAGCTTCTGTATAATAAAGATTGGAACAGTGGATCATTTTTGCGGCCTGCTGACTTATTGCCTGCACAAGAGCAGGATAATTATGGCCCAAAACATTTACAGCTATCCCGCCCAAATAATCGAGATATTTTTCTCCGCGTATATCATATACGTAAGGTCCTTCGCCGTGGTCAAGAATTATTTTGTAACGTGCAAAAACAGGAAGATAATGTGCGGCATCTTCACTGTATATTTCTTCAGCCTTCATTTATATAACCTCCTAATATTAAGACCGATACTCAGCGTATTACCTGTGTGCCGATTCCCTGTGAAGTAAAAAGTTCCAAGATAAGAGAATGCGCTTGGCGTCCGTCAATAATACTGGTTTTGCCGGTGCCTTTTTCAAGGGCACAGAGGCACGCTTCCACTTTTGGAATCATGCCGCCGCTGATTTCGCCTTTGGCAATCATATCTTTTACTTGTTTTTGGGTCAATGTAGAAAGAAAAGTGTTTTTATCATTATAATCATGATAGATACCTTCAATATCTGTTAAAAGAAGCAGTTTTTCAGCATGCATTGCCCCTGCAATTTCTGCCGCTACATAATCAGCATTGATATTATAGCTGGAATCATCGCTGCCTGTTCCGATCGGTGCTATTACAGGAACATAGTTTTGATCAAGAAGATCGTTTAAAAGCTCTGTATTAATCGTTTCTACTTCACCTACGAAGCCTATATCAATTTTTTCTGAGCTGCCGTCCATGTTATGTATGACAGCCATTTTTTTCTTTGCTATAATAAGCTTTGCATCTTTGCCGCTGAGCCCGACGGCATTTACGCTGAGTTTATTCAGGCGGCTGACGATTTCTGAATTTATTTTACCGACAAGTACCATTTCAGCAATTTGGACAGTTTCCTTGTCTGTAACACGCAATCCGCTGACAAACCGAGATTCTTTGCCAAATTTTTTCAGAAAACCTGTTATATCAGGGCCGCCTCCGTGAACTATTATAGGGCGGATCCCCACATATTTCATCAGCACAATATCATGCATTACTTTGTTTTTCAGATCATCATTGACCATAGCGTTGCCGCCATATTTTATAACAATGGTTTTTCCGTAAAAATTCTGTATATACGGTAAGGCATCCACCAGAATAGATGCCTTCATTTCGGCAGAAAATTCCACAACAGCCAACTCCTCAGGTATGATATTCACCATTTATCTTAACATATTCATAGGAAAGATCGCAGGTCCATACAGTGGCATCGGTAGAACCGAGGCTGAGGTCTATATCGATGATAATGTCATGTTCTGCCATGATTTTCTGCAGGGCTTTTTTATCAAAAGAAGCTCCTGTACCGTTTTCATAAACTGTTATATTACCGAATTTTACCACGGTTTTTTCCGGTATCATATTAGCATCGGCATAACCTGCAGCGCAAAGAACACGTCCCCAATTTGGATCCTGACCGAAGAAGGCTGTTTTTACCAAAGGAGAGTTTGCTATGGACATGCCAATTTTTTTTGCGTCTGCAAAATTTTCAGCATTATGAATATTAATTGTCAGAAACTTAGTGGCGCCTTCTCCATCAGCGGCGATTTTTTGAGCCATTTCACAGCAAAGTTCGGATAATGCATCATAAAAGATCTTAAAATCTGCATCATTTTTAACAATTTTCTTGTTTCCGGCCTGTCCGTTGGCAAAAATCACTGCCATGTCATTTGTGCTCATATCCCCGTCTACCGAGATCATATTAAATGATTTTTCTACTATCTCAGAAAGAGCGAGCTGGAGGCGAACCTGATCTATATTGGCATCGGTGGTAATAAAGCACAGCATTGTTGCCATATTGGGCTGGATCATTCCGGCACCCTTGGCAATAGCACCGATGCGGACTTCCTTACCGTCTATGATCATGCTGGTAGTCAACGACTTTATATAAGTATCGGTAGTTATAATGGCACTTGCTGCAGCTTCACTTCCGTCAGCCTTGAGTACAGCAGCAGCAGTTTTTATGCCTGTTTGGATTTTATCCATGGGCAGCGTGACGCCTATTACGCCGGTAGATGCGACTACAACGTCATCCGGTTCTATGCCAAGCTGAGATGCTGTTAATTCTGCAGTTTTTTTTGCATCATCCATTCCCTGCTGACCCGTGCAGGCATTAGCACAACCGGAATTGGCAATAATTGCTCGTGCACTGCCGGAGCTGACTACTTTTTTTGAAACATAAACAGGTGCGGCGGCAACCTTATTCTGGGTAAATGTGCCGGCTACAGCTGCGTCGTTATCGCTTACGATAAGAGCCAGATCAGGGTTGCCGCTTTTTTTTATACCTGCTTTTATTCCAGCGGCTTTAAATCCCTTCGCATATGTTATACCTGCCTTGTCTTCTTTTAACATTAAAAAACCTCCTAAATATGTTGTTTATATCAATTAAGGGTATATCGGTGTCATCAGCAATCCAGTATTTTCTTCAAAACCACAGGCAATGTTGAAATTTTGCACGGCTTGTCCTGCTGCACCTTTGACCAGATTATCAATAGCTGACAGCACGATTACGCGGCCGGTCCTTTCATCAATATGCCAGCCTATATCACAAAAATTGGAGCCGCGAACATTTTTTGTGGTAGGGTATGTACCTCGGCCAAGAAGACGAATAAAAAACTCTGAACCGTACGCTTTAATAAAAGCATCGTCGATTTTTTCATAAGCTGTACCGGCAGTTAAATTTGCATAACAGGTGCTTAAAATACCGCGTGACATTGGGAGCAGGTGCGGCGTAAAATTGAGAATGATATGTTCTCCCGCCAGAGAAGAAAGTTCCTGTTCTATTTCCGGTGTGTGTCTGTGTGAAGAGACCGCATATGCTTTAAAACTATCATATAGCTCAGGAAAATGATTCGCAAGTTTTGCTGAACGCCCTGCCCCGGACACACCTGATTTGGCATCGATAATAATTGTGGACGGGTCTATCAAACCTTCCCTTACCAACGGTGCAAGAGCCAATATACTGGCTGTAGTATAACAACCGGCATTGCCTATTATTTTTGCTGTTTTGATTTCTTGTCTGTGCAGCTCGGCAAGCCCGTAAACACGGGCAGCATTTTTGTGTGTATGTTTTACTCTGTACCATTCCTCATAAACAGCTGTGTCCGTGAAACGATAATCGGCACCCAAATCTATGATACGCGTATTTTGATTTTCAATTGTTTTACCGACTTGCATGGCATGACCATGCGGCAGACAGATAAAAAGGAAATCACTTTCGGCGGCGATTTGTTTGATATTATCCATGCTTATAAGAACCTGATCATAGATACCGCGCAGATGCTCATATATGTCAGATATTTTTTTACCTGCGCTGCTCTCTGATGTCAGATATGCTATATCAGCTTCTGGATGATTGTGAAGTATGCGCAGCAATTCAACTCCTGCATAACCGGTAGCGCCTATTATACTGACCTTCATACGATAAATCATCTCCTTATTTGCTAATTACCTTATAATTATACATCTTTTATGCATAAAAGTGCAACATGGTTATTGATAAATCTTTTAAAAACTTCTATAAAAAGGGCCGTTGCATAAATTATCATCTATGCAACGGCCTTTTTATATGACAACACTCATAGGAGAGTCCATATATGACAATCTTTCGTCTATTACAGACAATTTTAAGCTGATGTACAGCTATCAAAATATGATGAATTTTAAATTTTAGTGTGAAAAATTTTTACCCAAGCTACCTGCCTGTTATTTTTTAGTTTTAGAATCGTCTTTATGCTGCTCTTTTATAGAATCAGATAATCCTTTATAGAAAAGTTCATTAAAGGATTTATATGAATTTATATTGTTGTCACCTTGACCGCCGCCTATGACTCTGTAAGAGTACAGATATGAGCTCGTCTTAGAAGAGTAAAGATCGTAAAACAGCACGACACGGCTGTCGTTGGCAATAGTAACTACAAGATATGCATCGGCATATTTGGCCGCATTTTCTTTGAACAGCTTTTTCGCCGTATTTCTATCACTAGTTTGTAAATCAATACCGGATTCGTTTTTCATATTTTCAGCAATTACTGAATAGGGTATTATGGTAATATTCTTCAAATCTCTGGAATCAAAGCCGGTCTGGGCAATTAATGCTGTCACAGCGTCCGGAGCAGGTCCAGTTTTTGTCTGAATGTAATTCGGTGCAGCAACAGCAATGGAATGAATAGAAGATAAATCAAAGGATTCATCCATTAATGAGGCCTTGGTTGCAGGCATAGCAAATACTGCAGAGAGTGAAACAAAGAGAGACAGCACTGTTAAAGTCAACATTCTTATTGTATACTTCAAAAAAATACCTCCTAGTATAGTTTTTATTGAGTTCATTTGCTATAATTAAGTATAACTATTAAATTATATGGCGTCAATTAATTATGAAGAGAATAGGCAAATTGAAATGAAAGAAAAAAAAGATTGACAATACGAGAAAAATTATATATAATGATACACGTTCTAGTGGCGACATAGCCAAGTGGTAAGGCAGAGGTCTGCAAAACCTTTATTCCCCAGTTCAAGTCTGGGTGTCGCCTCCATACAGTATATATAAGAGAGAAGAGCAGTCTTCTCTCTTTTGTATTATCTTTACGGATTTTCATTTTTCTTTATTAATAATATATAAACTTTATATTTGAACAGTATGCATTTTTTAATAAAAAACAGTGATATTTATTAATATATTTAACATATATGAATGTGTTGACAAAATATATTTAATGATTTATACTTATTCCATACTTAAGCAATGGCGCTATGGTCTGTATTCGACCGCGGCGTTTTTTTTTATACTTTTATAGAAAAGGAGGATAAAAAATGATACATTTATCAGGCGTTAATAAGTATTTTGGCAATAATCATGTTCTTAAAGATATAAATCTGCACGTGAAACCGGCAGAAAAAGTAGTAGTTATCGGCCCAAGCGGGTCAGGAAAAAGTACAATGATACGCTGTATCAATCAACTGGAAAAACCCGATAGTGGAGAAGTAACAGTTGACGGCATTAATCTTATGAAATCGAAAGCCCAGTTAAAAAAAATACGGCAGGAAGCGGCAATGGTTTTCCAGCAGTTTAACCTGTATCCGCATAAAACTGTCTTGGAAAATTTAACCATAGCACCTATTCTGGTTCAGGGAAAAAATAGAGATGAGGCTGAACAGTCCGGGCTGGATTTTCTCGCCAGAGTGGGTTTGAAAGATAAAGCAAGTGCTTATCCTTCACAGCTTTCCGGTGGGCAGCAACAACGTGTGGCCATTGCACGGGCCCTTAATATGCATCCTAAAATAATGCTTTTTGATGAACCGACATCAGCACTTGATCCTGAAATGATAAAAGAGGTTCTTGATGTTATGGTCGGTTTGGCACACAGTGGTATTACTATGGTGTGCGTAACACATGAAATGGGATTTGCACGTGAAGTGGCTGATCATGTAATTTTTATGGCCGACGGACAGATCCTCGAAACGGGAACGCCGTCAGCTTTTTTTGATAATCCTCAGAATGAAAGAGCTCAGCAGTTTCTCAGCAAAATTTTGTAGGGTCATTATTTTGAGTTTGTTGTTTCGATTATCGAGTAGATTTGGCTAAGAAACTTATCTTAAAAATATGAAGGATAATAATTTTAATTTGGGAGGGTAATAGTTATGTTTTTATCAAAGAAAAAATTAATGGTTTTAGCTCTGACTGCAATTACAGGATTGTCTTTACTGGCCACGGGCTGTGGAAGTGAAGACTCGGCCTCCTCTTCATCAGCTTCTTCGTCAGCAGCATCGGGTGATATTATGAAAACAATTAAAGACAGAGGCTATATTAAAGTAGGCAGCAAAGTAGATGTTCCTTTGTTCGGGTATAAAAATCCCGATAGTGGTGAATTGGAAGGTTTTGAAATTGATTTGGCAAAAGCTATTGCCAAAAAAATATTCAATGATCCTTCAAAAATTGAATTTACGCCTGTTGTAGCAAAGACACGCGGGCCATTACTGGATAGCGGTGAATTGGATACTGTTATTGCTACCTATACAATAAATGATGAACGCAAAAAGCAATATGATTTTAGTATGCCATATTATACCGATCCTGTGGGACTATTGGTAAAACAGTCAGATAATATCAGCTCTATTAAAGATCTCAACGGTAAAACTATTGCTGTTCCTCAGGGAGCAACGACAAAAAAAGCAGTAGAAGATGCGGCGAAGGCTGCCGGTATAGAGGTCAAATTTGCTGAATTTCCAACCTATCCGGAATGTAAGGCTGCTTTGATGTCTGGACGTGCTTCGGCTTATGCTATGGATACGTCAAATCTCGCCGGTTATATTGATGATCAAACAAAAATTCTTCCGGATAAATTTGCACCGCAGGAATACGGCGCGGCAACTAAAAAAGGAAATGAAGCATTAGCTAAAATTATTAATGATACAGTAAAAGAAATGAAAGATTCCGGCGAATTGGATCAACTTCTTGTGAAATGGAAACTTAATAAATAATGGATGTCAACAATCCTTTTGCACTATATAAGTGGCAGGCATTATTCGATGCACGGGAGCTTTTTATTGACGGACTTACTACAACTCTGGAAGTGACAGTGGGGGCACTTGTCCTGTCAATATTATTGGGGATAGTTTTTGGTATCGCCGGCGTTTTTCCCAATAGGGTTATTCGGGCACTGAATCGTGTATATGTCGAATTTTTTCAGAACACGCCACTGGTCATACAAGTTATCTTTATTTATAATGCTTTACCGCATATTCACATAGTGATGCCGGTTTTGCTGATCGGAATCATTGGCGTTGGCGTTTATACGGGAGCATATATGGCGGAAGCTGTACGCGGCGGCATCATGTCTGTTTCCAAAGGGCAGCTTGAAGCAGCTATGTCACAGGGATTCAATTACTGGCAGGCTATGTGGTATATAATCCTGCCGCAGACAAAGAAGGTAATGCTGCCGGCTATGGCCAATCAGGCAATCAATCTTGTAAAGAATACATCGGTGCTGGCTATGATAGCAGGTGGTGATCTGATGTATCAGGCAGACTCATGGTCGGGAAGCAATATGTACTATGGACCTGCATATTTTACAGCAGGAGTATCATACTGGATTATATGTTTTCTTCTGAGCAAATACATCAATAAGCTGGAAAAGAAAGCTGAGGTGTGATGAATGGCAGAGTTATTTGAAGCGAATAATTTTTTATTTTTAATGGGTGGGTTTAAAGTCACCTTGGAAATTGGCTTCTTTTCCATAATATTCAGTGTTTTGCTCGGCACGATGATCGGTATAGCCAGATACTTGAAAATACCCGTATTAGCACATATAGCGGGTATTTATGTGGATGTCGTACGAAACATACCTTGTCTTTTATGTGTGTTGATTGCGCGGTTCATGACACCGCTGCCGCCGACCATGTCGGGCATACTGGCTATGTCTGTATTCACAGGGGCCATCATGGCGGAAATCGTGCGCGGCGGTATAAATTCCGTGTCGAAGGGGCAGTTTGAGGCGGCTCTTTCTCAAGGGTTCAGCAGATGGCAAATAGTATATCATATCATTTTGCCGCAGGCATATCGTAATGTAATCCCTCCTATGGTTTCTCAGTTTACCACGGTGATAAAAGATTCTTCTTTTGTGTGGGCAGTGGGAACGGAAGAGCTTACAGGACGAAGCATGATTTTGATAGGCCGGTATAGCGATACCAGCCACTTGTTTGCGATCATGGGCTGCGTTGCATTAATATACTTTATCTTGAATTACAGTTTATCTTTGCTTGCCAGATGGGAGCATAAGCGTTTAGCTGCAAAAAGTTATTGATTTTCTGCAAAACATATCTGATATAAAAAAGATTTTCCTTCTCCTAAAAAGAGATAGAAAATCTTTTTTTGCTGATATCAGATAATAACATTCTACATATTAGATAGTTAGACAGTATTTTTCGATTTCATCTATTATGTCCTGAGGCGGCAGAATTTTTCCCTTCTTTTTATCTTCATCAGGTTCTATAAATTTATAATGAGTGTCATATTTTTTCAAACGGAGAATATTTTCCTGCATTATAGGATTTTTATACATGACAGGATTCATGCATGGTGCTATAAAAATAGGGGACTCACAGGCCAGCAGCATGGTCGTGAGTGTATCATCCGCGATAGCACAGGAAAGTTTGCTTATAATATTGCCTGTTGCCGGAGCAATTATGGCAATATCGGCCAGCTTGGATAGTGGTATATGAGATGAACTCATCTCGGTCAATTTTTCCCACATATCAGTTTCTACTTTATTGCCGGAAGCTCTTTGAAAACTTACGGGTGATAAAAACTTTAAGGCACTTGCTGTCATTACTACATGAACATCCGCACCTGCCTGCTTCAATCTTGTCACTGTCTCTACACTTTGCCATACGGCGTTGCCCCCACTTACAGCAAAAAGTATATGTTTCCCTGTAAGTGAGCTTTCCTGTTTTAGCATGAAAATCCCCCTCAAAATTTACATATTAATATCTCTTAAAATATTAATATTAATTATAGCGCTTTTATAATTTAAAGACAAAGACAACGCATGTCAGGTAAAGCTTGTATCAGCCTTATATTATTGCTGTGTTTTATAGGACATCAATAATTAGATTCAGGATTTTTGCATAATTTCGGTATTATTTAATCTTTGTTAATGAAAATTCTCAATAAAAAAATAACAAGATTCGGATTTTATTATCCAAATCTTGTTATAAAAGCAAGGAGAGTATTATTATCTTAAATTACTGCTCATATTTATGAACGGATCTCTTTCTAAATCATTATCAATCTTATAAGCTTTAACCACATTACCGTCAACTTTTGTATATGCTGTATTATTATCAACCCAGCTTTCATAAATATGACCATTAATTTCTTTCTTGCTGTAGGAAGTAGGATTATTGTCAACTGTCCTGTAAATACCCTTTTCGCTGCTGCTCATATTGGTTATCGCAAACGGTGCATCAACGGGGTTAGCATGAGTTACTCCTGTAAAAGCAACTCCAAGAAGAATAGCTGATAAAGCAAATATGTTTTTTTTCATTATAAACAACCCTTTCTAGTACTTATTAATTATTTTTTATTATCAGGTAACTTTTTATCTATGACATTATAATACTATCTTACGATATAAAAGTAAAGTAGTTATTTTTATATTATTATATATAAAATAGATACTATTAAAGATTTAACAAGGGATGTTTTTTTTTAAATGTTTTAGATTATTTATTAATATAGATGTGATATGTAATTTATATGATTTTTGATGACAAGGATAAAACAATATAAATTGATATTTACCGCAAAAATGAGAATAATATTATGTCAATAATATCCTAGCGGTCAAATTAAATAAATATGTAAATATCTCTTAAATTTTTTTGCAAATTGACGATAGTATTTATAGGGTTTCAATGAATGTTATACATAGTGAAAGAAGGTAAGGGATGTCTATTATTAGCAATGTATCAAATAGTTTGCTATCAACATTGTTTTCAGACAGTGCATCGTCATCTGAAACCACCAACAAAAATTCTGCGGCGGCTGGTGGGACCGATACGAAGACTTCATCAAATGATACATCTTCAGCAACACAAGAGCTGGATGAATATGTTTCCTCATTACAAATGCAGAATGCTTCTTTGGCAAATTATTTATCGGATAATGACACTACCAGCTCGGATCTTTATAGTGTCCTGACTTATGGACAAGATGCCAAGATCCAAAATATAATTCAGAAAATATCTTCTGAACAGACTTCTTCTGATACAAGTTCATCTTCCGTGCCTGCTTCCGGTGTATCAAACGCCGAAAAATCAGCCGAATCATCATCTTCCGATGATAGCACATCGTCAGACGGTAAAGAATGACTGTCTGACCAAAAAACACTGTACTAAAATCATTGATTTTAGTACAGTGTTTTTTTGGTATAATTTGATAAGTTTTTTTATTTTTCTAAGTTTATTTCTTTTAAATATCTTTGCAGTGCATCATGCCAATCAGGTAATCTGCGAAATCCGGCATCGTCCAGAGATTTTTTACTCAATCTTGAATTCAGAGGTCGTCTGGCCTTGGTTGGATATTCTGCTGACAACTGACCGATAACGGCTGTATTAACGGCTGCTTGCCTAAATATTTCTTCGGCAAAGTCTTTCCATGAACAGATACCCTCATTAGTGGCATGATAGGTTCCGTATTTATTGCTTAATACCATATTGCATAATAAGACGGCTAAATCAGCGGTATAAGTTGGTGAGCCGATCTGGTCATTTACTACTCTGAGTGTGCTGTGATTTTGAGCCAAATTCAGCATTGTACGTATAAAATTATGTCCCTTTATGCCAAAAACCCAAGACACACGTACTATAAAATGATTTTTCAGCGTATTGCGCACAGCTGATTCACCATCCAATTTTGATTGCCCATAAACATTCACAGCAATTTTTTTATCGTTTACCTCTTGAAAATGATCACCTGTACCGGTAAAAACGTAGTCAGTGCTTATATACAGCATTTTTGCATTAATTGTTTTGCAGATTTCAGCTATCGTGCGTGTTGCCGTGACATTTATCTGACGGCAAAGCTCCGGTTCGTCTTCAGCTTTGTCCACAGCAGTATACGCAGCGCAGTGAATGACCGCATCAGGTTTAATTTTTTCTATGAAGCTTACAATAGCTGCTTGATTTCTTAAATCAAAATCATCTCTTACCGCTCCATAATATTCAATATTTTTTTCTTTGAGCTGCCGGCAGACATCAAAACCCAGCTGTCCGGTACAGCCTGTAACCAATACTTTCATTTTTTCACCTCAAAATATTATACATATAATTAAATTCGCCGTTTTTATTTCTTATCCTTTGCATTGAAAACGAAAAAAACCTGTAGGCATAGAATTGCCAGGCAGGTTTTTGTGATGTTTATAAACCGTCTATTGTAGGCGGCAGTTTATATATTGCACTGAAGTATATGTTTATAACCCCAAATCATTTTATTGCCATTTTATGTTCTGCAAATTTTTTGCTGTCGCAGGCAACTTCCTGCATTTTACTGTAATCTATCTCTTTTTCCCATTCAGCTACTACAAATGTAGCAATTCCGTTGCCAATAAGGTTTGTCAGAGCACGTCCCTGGGTCATAAAACGATCAACTCCGAAGATAAGCGCTAAGGCGCCAACAGGTATGGAAGGCATACTGGTCAAGGTTGCGGCAAGAACTATAAAACCACTTCCTGTGACACCCGACGCGCCTTTTGAAGTCAGCAGTAAAACCGCTATAATAGTTGCTTCCTGCATGAATGTTAAATCAGTATTCGTTGCCTGAGCTAAAAATATTGCTGCAATAGTAAGATAGATCGATGTTCCGTCAAGATTGAAAGAATAACCTGTCGGAATAACAAGTCCGACAATGGATTTTGAACAGCCAAGCTTTTCTAATTTTTCCATCATGCGCGGTAAGGCGCTTTCCGAAGAGGCAGTGCCGAATACTATAAGCAGTTCATCTTTAAAATAACACAAGTATCGCCAAAAATTTATTCCTGCCCATCTGGCTATCGGACAGATTACAAATAACAAAAATAAGAAACAGGCAAGATAGAAAGTCCCTAAAAGCTTGAGCAGGCTGCCCAGCGATTCTATACCATATGCGCCAATCGTAAAAGCCATAGCGCCAAAAGTTCCGATCGGTGCGAGTTTCATAATAATGTCTACAATCTTAAAAAAGGTATGGGAAACATCGCTGATTATTTGCAAAAGAGGTTTTCCCTTTTCCCCCATTTTAGATAATGCCCAGCCGAAAATTACAGAAAAAAGCAATATCTGTAAAATTTCGCCTTTAGCGAAAGCATCAACTACTGTATTCGGGATTATATTCATAAAAAACTGCCCGACAGAATGAGCTTGAGCTGCCTGTGCATACATTGATACAGAAGAAGCATCAAGTGTAGACGGATCAATATTCATCCCTTTGCCTGGTTTTAAAATTTCAACTAATAAGATACCAAAAAAGAGAGAAAATGTTGTGACCGTTTCGAAGTATAGAAGAGCCTTTCCGCCTACTCTGCCTACTTTTTTCATATCCCCCATGCCTGCAATGCCACAAACAATGGTACAGAATATAATCGGTCCAATAATCATTTTTATTAATTTTATAAATGCATCGCCAAGCGGTTTCATATCCGTACCAAGCGTTGGATATAAATACCCGAATAAAATACCTAATATGATTGAAATCAATACCTGAAAATGAAGAGATTTGAAAAAACTTCTGCTCAAAATGATCATCCACCCTTCTCCAATATAAAAACTCAGAATCCTATTATTGGATTCATTTATCTGATTCCTTTTTATCATGATTGCTATTACATTTTGTTATTATACTCCAAAATAGTGAAAAATACCATACTATTGTTTTACTTACTGCTGCCTTTAAATATGTTCCAAAATTAAAAAAATATGTGGCAGCTGAACAGAGCGGCAAAATATAAAAAAACTTGGTTAAAAAGAAGAAAAATGCAGGAACAGCAGTCTTATTTCCGCATTTTTTAAACATCAGTAAATAAAAAAAGCATCGAATCAAATTAACTTTTAAATATTTGCGTAAAATTTTATGGAAAAGAATAGATAAAGAAAAAAATTTTATCAAATTATTAGTATTACAGAGAAGAATAGGTTTTAGACATTTGATAAAACAGCGATAAATTCACTATTATTGTTATTCCTATACAAAAAAACTGCCGGTATTAACCGGCAGTAAAGAGGAGTGGCTCGAGCAATAATATTATACTAGTAATATATCATTTATTAAATAAAAAGTCAAATTGTTAGTAAAAGATAACCTATGTCCAAGAAAAATATTTATGACTTGACTATCATATTTTCATTCTCATGATGTGTGAAGATATTATAGAAATTAAAATCATGTCTGACAATATGACCAATGACGACCTCCTGCACTAAATATTTTGCAACATTTATAGGTTCAAGATTATTATCATTATAGTTCTTGAGCAGTTTTAAAGTTTTGGTTACAAGTTCGGCATGGACATTTTTGTGGTCTTTATAGTTCTGATATTTATAATCTTTGAGTATTTCTTCTTCTCTGTCGAAATGATCAACTATCTCTTGGGCAAATTCAATAAGAAGATTATCCATTTCTTTTTTCTTATTTTTATCAAAGCACAGATAAATGAATTTATTTAACATTCCGATCAATTTACTGTGATCTGCATCGATTTTGTCATTGCCGCTTTTGAAAAAAAGGCCCCACTCGATCGTCATAGGTTTGTCTCCCTGTACCATATGCAGTTCAGCGTTGCTTACTACCTTATTGCGTCCTGTCAGTTTTGCCAGATATAATGAATGATCCAGCCTTCTGAACAGTATTTCTCTGTCATCACCTTTCTGCCATTGTGCTACACCTATACTAACGGTTATCTGCCTTATACCGTTGAAGCAATGTTTTTCTATGACCTCTCTTATCTTTTCGGCAACTTCTGTGGAAGACTCTACTGTTGCATTATCCATCAAAATAGTAAATTCCTCGCCGCCCCATCTACCGATAATATCAGAATTTCTTAGATTTTCTTTTAGAACCTTGGCAAGTTCTCTAAGAACATAGTCACCTTTTAAGTGACCATATTGATCATTAACAGTTTTGAAATGATCAATATCCATTAATATAAAAGAAAATGGTAAATCAGCAGCCAAATTTTCTTTTACTTTTTTTTCACATATTTTTGCAAAATAAGCGCGATTATATAGAGTTGTCAAGCTGTCCCTTGTAGCCATATCAAAAAGCTGGTCATTTTTTATGCTTATTTCTCTTTGGAGATAATAATGATTTATGCAAGAACTTATCCTGGCCATAAATATTTTCATTTCTAAAGGTTTTAATATAAAATCATTGGCACCAATACTCAAACAGTGTGCCAAGATATTTTCATTAGTATAAGCTGTCATTAGGATGATCATTGCATCTTGATTTTTTTCTCGTATGTATTCAATAATATCGTCTCCGTCATGCTCAGGCAGAACCAGATCAATAAGAAAAAGTTCATAGTCCATTTTCTGCTGTAAGAATTCTGACGGACTTTGATAATAAGCGACATTATTAATCCCATGCATATCAAAAAAGACACGCATGATTCTGAGCGTAAATTGACTGTCATCAAGCACAGCAATATGAATTTTTCGTATCAGATCTATATTTCCCGTTTCTTTTTGAATAGTTTTGAGATATTTTACAAAGCGGCTGCTGTTGAATAATTCTTTTTCGAAATATCCCATTATTCCCATATTGAAACATTTCTTTTTTATCCGCAGATCTTTTTTGGATGTTATAACAATAATGGGCGGGCAAATAAAATCTCTGGAGATAATGACACGAACAGATTCATTGTTTAGCATCCAATCAATATCTTCATCGATGACCAGCAATCCCGTTTTTCCAGTATCAAATTTTTCAAAAACTTCGTTTGTGGATATTGCCCTTTTATAGGTAAAACCATTTTTTTGAGCAATATTTTTTATCTTTTCTGAAAAAAGCTTATCACTATCAAGATGTAATAATTGCATTTTCTCCTCCGTATTTCTATAAAAGGCAAAATAAAATTTAACCGATGATCAAATTCCTATATCACTTACTTTTTTAATAGAATCGGTTTAGTAAAAAGGCAGTTTCATTCTGTGAAAGATAATCCCTAAAATTCAAATATATTCAAAAATCCACTCGGAAGGGGAATATATCTATCATTTTTATAATAATATCATACATTGGAGATAATATAAACGTAAATTATGAATTAATTGCCAAATTTTTTTGATTTTGAAGAATGGTATAAATAGTGTATTATGGTTTAATTGCTGCATATCTTACATATTTTATATATTATGTTTAACAACCCTTTGGGATGTTGTTCGGTTTTTGATATATTTTTTTGCTCCACATTGTTGCAAGCCGTAAAAACAGCACGTGTTTATGCAGTGACCACGTAAAGTTAGACTAAAAAATCTAACTTATGGGGCCCTTTTATGAAAAAGCTGCCTGCCTTATTTAAAAATACATAAAAAATAGACGTTCAATATTGTTAATATCAAACGTCTGGAAATTAAAATATACACCATGGTTAAATCAATGATTTTAATGGACTTTAGCTGCTCATTTATAATAATGTAATTATATTTGTGCAGGGCTGGCACATAGGTCCAATATGCTTTTATGCTTGTACGGCAGATTCATCAAAAAATAAATTTATATCGTTTTCAACAGTTGTAATACCGGCAATACCAAAGTTTTCTACCAATACTTTGGCAACATTTGGTGAAAGAAAAGCAGGCAAAGTAGGGCCGAGATGAATATTTTTTACACCGAGATATAAAAGCGCCAACAGAACAATCACTGCTTTTTGTTCATACCATGCAATATTATATATAATGGGCAGGTCGTTGATATCGTCAAGGCCGAACACTTCCTTCAGTTTCAGCGCAATGACTGCCAGCGAATAACTGTCGTTGCATTGCCCCGCATCCAGTACACGCGGCACACCGCCAATAGCACCAAGATCAAGTTTGTTGTATTTATACTTTGCACAGCCGGCAGTCAGGATAACAGTGTCCTTAGGCAGTGCTTTCGCAAAATCAGTATAATAGTTTCTGGTTTTATGACGACCGTCGCAGCCAGCCATAACAACAAATTTTTTAATAGCACCGCTTTTAACAGCATCGACTACTGTATCTGCCAGAGCCAATACCTGATTATGCGCAAATCCGCCCACTATTTCGCCGCGTTCCAATTCTATAGGAGGTGCACAGCGTTTGGCGTGCTCAATTATAGTCGAAAAATCTTTTTCTTTACCGACCTCGCCGTCTATATGCTTACACCCGGGAAATCCTGCTGCCCCCGTGGTATAAAGACGATCTTTGTAGCTGTCTTTAGGAGGAACAATGCAATTTGTGGTCATGAGTATAGGGCCGTTGAAGCTTTCAAACTCTTCTTTCTGTTTCCACCATGCATTTCCATAATTGCCTATAAAATGAGAGTATTTTTTGAAAGCGGGATAATAATGTGCCGGCAGCATTTCAGAATGTGTATACACATCTATGCCGGTGCCTTCTGTTTGTTTAAGCAGCATTTCCATATCTCGTAAATCATGCCCGGATATTAAGATTCCCGGACGAGTTCCTACGCCAATATTAACTTTTGTTATTTCAGGATTACCGTAGGATGACGTATTGGCTTTGTCCAAAAGTGCCATACCATCGACACCATATTTTCCTGTTTCGAGAGTAAGCGCCACCAAATCATTTATGCTAAGCGAATTGTCAAGAGTTTTAGCTAAAGATGATTGAATAAAGGCATCCAGTTTTTCATCATCCTGTAAAAGCGTATTGGCATGTTTAGTATAAGCAGCAAGTCCTTTTAAACCGTAAGTAATAAGTTCTCTGAGACTGCGGATGTCCTCGTTTTCAGTAGAAAGAACACCAACTGCAGCTGCCTTTTCCGGGAAATTATCTTTGCTTGCGGATGTCCATCTGGCTGCATCGGGCAGAGCGTCTTTATTTTCCACCTGTGACAAAAGCTTTTCCTTTTCTTCCAAGGTACTGAAAATACGCTTTATAATAGTGGCTTCATCAAAGTTGGCATTTGTTATAGTAGTGAAAAGATTTGTTGTGACCATGTGGTTTATAGTGCGGGACACTTTTTTATTTTCCTTGCGCAATTGTTCGGCAGTTGCTGATAAACCTTTAGTCACATAAACCAGCAGGTCCTGCATAGCGGCAACTTCCGGTTTCTTTCCGCATACACCTACTTGGGTGCAGCCAGTGCAGCCTGCGGTTTCCTGACACTGAAAACAAAACATTTTCTTTTCCATGATAATGATATCCTCCTAAAATATTTTATTAACCCTTCAATACATCTATCATAGCAGGCATAAGACTAAAAATCCGTAACACTGGTTACAAATTTTTATTATTTATAAAATATTTCTCAATTCTTCAATGTTTTTGATATATATCGTTTTCTTTTTTATAAGCAGTAGGCCATCCTCCTGCATTTTCATCAGTTCTCTGGATAATGACGGGCGGGCTACATTTAAAAAATCTGCCAAGGCTTCACGGTTCATTCCCAAAGTTACCTTGCCGTCAGCAGCTGCATTTTGCAGTAAGACTTTTGCTGTTTTTTGGCGGAGCGTGGCACACGACATAACCTGCAGGCGTTGATTCAAAAAATAAGCCTTATGTGCCAAGATTGATAAAATATTGGCTATTATCTTAGATTGCCAAGTAGTTTTTTGATTTGTTTCGCTGTAAATAAAATTTCGGGGGATCTGCAATATTTTACTCGCTGCGGCTGCCTGTGCATAATGATCATAACTTTTCTTATTCAGGAAAACAAAGACTTCTCCGAATAATTCACCTGTGCTGTTAAAGGTAGCAACGACGCTTCTTCTGCCATCACTTGAATTATTGCCAATGACCACAACTCCGTCTAGCAGCATCATCAGCTTCGAGGGCAGTTCTTTCTGATGGAATATTATATCATCCTTCTTATAAGCAACTATTTTAGCACCGCTGTAAGTCAGGCAATCTTCTATTTCTGCTTCTGTCATACCGGAAAACAGCGGGCTGTCTTTTAATTCTGTCAGCAAAACAGCCACCTCCTTTGGCAATAAAACTGCTGTAGTTTTTAAACGAAGATTTTTTCGGGATGAAGTGTTTTTCCGGCACGAAGCTCTCGTCTTGCCGTTTGCATTATACAGTCAAGACGATTCATTTTTTCCAGTAATTTCTTTTCATCTTGTGTTGTTTCCAATACCGCATCAATTCCGCCGTTACGGATGACGATCCGTCTGTCAGCCATTAGAGCCAGCAGGGGATCATGAGTTGCCATCAAAACAATTTTATCTTGTGAAATCAAAAGCTCCAGAGCTTTTCGCCTGTCTATACCGGCATTTTCTATTTCGTCTATTAAAACGATAGGCGAGGCACTCAAAATGGCTGTATCAGCTATCATAAGAGCACGCGACTGTCCACCGCTCAGGCTGGTAACGGGAGTGTCCTCCGAAAAAGATTCTCCTGCCAGTTTATTAGCTTCTGCCAATATCTCTGCAGAAAGTTTTTGTTCATTTTCTGCCATGCGGCTTTGTGCGTGCAGCCGTAAAAATTCTTTGACACTTAAATCTATTACAAAATTCATATTTTGTGATAATTGCGCTACCAATTTATTGTTGGGAGAATAGCGCCACTTTGCGTCGGGCAGTGTGTTGTTGATCAAAATGCTGCGTCCTGTAGGAGTATCCCTCTGTGCCGCCCATTCAATGTCTGCCAGCAGTCTGCTTTTGCCTGAACCGGTTGGGCCCACTATGGCAACGATCTGTGAAGGCAGAATCACCAGTTCGTCAAAATTTTCAGGCACGGCCTTTTTGTCATGTCCCGGCAGAATAGTCAGGGACTGAACTTTATTGTTCTTTTCCAAACCCAGGAAAATGGACATTTGCCTGATATACTCATTCAGCTCTTCCGGCAGATTTTTCGGATCTATGGCTTTTTCCTCAAGCTCCCTTTCATCTAGTTGCTCCAGGTAGTCTTCAAAACATAATTGTTCAAAACCAGTTATATCCAAACGATTCTGTTGAAAAAATTCAACCGTGAAGGGATATTGATGCAAGATTTGTGCTATAGTTAATCTTTTCATTTTTCACCGTCTTCCCAGATCATTTTTTTTGTATTGCCCATTTGATAGTTTTGACCTATTCTTGTTTCACCGAGGCAGTATGAACACATTGCCGACGGCATGGGAAAGCGTAATTTCATCCCCTGCACCGAATGCAGATGTTGTTTTTCATCATAAAGCATTGTGCTGAGTTCATAGGCACCTTGCCCGCTGAGACCATTAATATGCATGACTACAGCTTTGGGATTCACTGCACTGACTCTGGAGGCAAAAACTTCCCGTTCTGCCTGCGAAACTATGTCCCCTTTGGTTATCGCTACCAGATCAGCGGATTTGAGCATAGGACCAATTTTTTTCGGCGTATTTATTCCTGAAAGATTGTCAATAACACAGACACCCTTTACACCTACAAGATAGGGTGAACACCGATTGCACAATCCGGCTGATTCGGTTATCAAGAGATCGAGCTTTTTTTTGTTCCCCCATTTGACTACATCTTCGATATTGGAGGCAAAAAAATGATCTGGGCATAAAGCGCCGGAAAGTCCTTTTTTTATTGGAATACCAGCTTTTTCATAAAGTTTGTCATCATCGGTATAAAGACAATCAAATTTCACTGCACCAACATTTATTTTCCTTCTCTGGAAAGATTCTATGACTTTCAGTATAACAGAAGTTTTACCGGATGAGGGCGGCCCTGAAAAAATTATCAAATTCATATTATTCCTCCCGATGCCTTGCTGAAGATCAGACGTGATTTAGCTAAAATCTTACCTATATCGTGTGAATGGATAAAATCCCAACCCGGCCATATGAATTTCTGCTCAGGTGAGAGCCCATTGTTCACCTGGGGATGGGTAGATGGAAATTTACCGTCCAGGCAGAATAATTCTCCCAGTTCCTTAGAAAAGAGAAAATCAACCAACGGTTGAATCTTTTTCTGGGAAGAAGTTTTTGTCAATAAAAATATCGGACTGATTATAGCACCTTCCTCAGGCCACACAGCTTTTATCGGTCCTTTTTCATCAATCATGCAGGTAAAAAAGTATGGCATGATAGTTATCAAAGGCGACTGTTCTGATTTTTTCCGCTTGGCAGATTTTACCATTTCAGACGGATGCATGCCTGCGTATAAATTTTTTCCCAGACTGGATATGCCTGCTTCACCAAAGTTATTATAAATGTTTAACAGTACGGCATTAAATAAATCTAAATCCTGCATAGGCAGGGCAATAGTATCAGCAAATTCCGGCTTCAGCAGATCAGACCAGCTTTTTGGAAAAGCGCGTTCACCCAATAACTCAGTATTTACCATAAAGACAGCGGGAACGGCTCCGATTATAGAATAACGCTTTAAAGGATCTTTAAGGTCAATTTCATTATTATCAAAATGCGCATTGAGCTTTTTTTCTCCGGTAAGATCGGAAAAAATACCGGCATCCATATGCCTGCCCATAATATGTTTATCAAAAAATAAGCTGAATCCTGCTGATAAATAAATATCTGCCAGTTCATCGGTTTTGCTTTTTTCGATACTTTCCCGCAGCCATTCAATTCCCATGCTCGCCGCAGGCAATTCGTATTTTATATCATCCTTTTGATTTTCCAGCCAGTTATCCAGTTTTTCTAAAAGCTGCACACGAATAGGGCACGGTAGAACACCGGCAACATTTATCACATCACTGTCAGTATGCTGAATAACAGAAGCAGAATCATCTTTTTGGCACTTTTTCTGTATGATTTCAACCATCTGTTTTTCAAGCAGTTCAGGAGAAAGCTCTTTACTGCGAAAAGCAGTTTCCAATGAAATTGTTCTGCCTATGGTTTTACGCATAACATCGTTGCGCAGGTTTTCAAAGCCATTTTCAGCCAGCCAGTCAATCAGCTCCGGATAGCGTTCAGTCACATCGTACACTTTATCTGAAAGAGAAAAGTATGGGTTCATATAATATATCCTCCTGTAAATGTCAAGATTGATCATCTGATATGCTTAGTTTAACAGAATGATTTTATAATAACCGTAACAAATGTTACAAAAAATATATTTAAATATTTTTGTGTACAGCATGTTCCAATTTAAGCTCAGCAAAAAAGATGCGCAATTTTTCAATCAATTCGAGTGAAGCAGCAGACATATGACGCCCCTTGCGATAAACGATGCCTATTCTGCGCTCTATGGATATATCCGCAAATGTTACGATGCAGATATTGTAACGGCTGCACATATCTCGTACATATAAATACGGAAGCACACTGACACCAATGTTTTGTTCCACCATTTCCCGCAGGTCTTCCATTTGGCTCAGCTCAAGAATAGGAGTAAATGCCAGCTCATTTTCCTGACAGGCTTGATCAAATATTCTTCTGATGATAAAATTTTCTGACATCATGACTAACGGTACAGTTCCCAGCTGGTCAAAGGTGATTTTTTTTTCGGCAGCAAACGGATGGTCTTTTGCTGCCATAACGACCATTTTTTCTTGATATAAAGGTATGGCTTCTAATTCTTTATCTGCCAGCGGAAGAAAAACGACGCCAAAATCGAGTTCATTTTGAAGTAACTTATGCCGTATCTGACCGGTAGACAGCTGCTCCAATTCTATATGTATTTTGGGATACTGTTTGTGAAATGCAATGACTGTTTCCATAGCCAGATATGTGCCCAGGCAGGCGACCTTTATCCTGCCACGTTCCAGTCCGTTGAGCTGGCTGATTTCTGTCCTTGCCTGTTCCATCGTATCAAAAATACGCATACTGTGGCGGAATAATATTTTTCCGGCAGGAGTTAGTATTACTTTTTTGCCTAGTCTGTCAAAAAGCTGAGCGCCTGTTTCTTGTTCAAGCAATTGAATTTGCTGGCTCAGAGTCGGCTGGGCAACATGCAGGCTTTCCGCGGCTTTTGTAAAATGCAGATATTTGCATACGGCAATAAAATATTGCAGTCTTCTTATTTCCATAATATCACTCCCATAGTTTATACCTATTATAATAATCGAAAAATACTAATTGAACAATCATTTTTATCATGTTATATTATATTTATAGAAGAAAGCAAAATCAATTAATGAAATTTATGATATAGTTCAAAGGGAGGATAGGTCCATGAAACAACTTGAAATGAAAAAGGCAGTGCTGAAAAAAACACAGCAGCTGACCGGAGCTGAATTGGTTGTCGAAAGTTTGGAAAAACAGGGTGTGAAATATATATTCGGCATACCCGGAGCGAAAATTGACCGTGTATTTGATGTATTGCGTGATCACGGACCTGAACTTATAGTATGCCGCCATGAACAAAACGCGGCTTTTATGGCTGCTGCAGTTGGGCGTCTGACGTGTAAACCGGGAGTGTGCATGGTTACTTCAGGACCGGGTGCGACTAATCTGGCAACAGGTCTTGTTACTGCAAATGTGGAAAATGATCCGGTTGTTGCGCTTGTGGGCAATGTCAGCCGTGATGATAAATTAAAACAAACGCATCAGGCATTGGATAATGTTTCGGTATTCAAGCCTATAACAAAATTCAGTGCTGAGGTTATAAATGCAAATACCGTGCCGGAAGTTATGATGAATGCTTTCCGGGCTGCAGAGTCTTCAAAGCAGGGAGCTGCTGTGGTCAGCTTTCCGCAGGACGTACTTGCAGAAACAGCTTCTGCCAGGCCTTTTGGCCATATCGCCAAATTGGAACTCGGCACAGCGTCCAGCAGTGCTATGGAAAAGGCGGTCGCAGCTTTAAAATATGCTAAAATGCCTGTTATCCTTGCGGGTATCAGGGCAAACCGGTTTTCTGTTGTACGTGCGGTTCGTTCTTTGCTCAGAAAGTGCAGCATACCGGTAGTTGAAACGTTTCAAGCTTCAGGTCTTATCTCCAGAGATTTGGAAATGAATTTTCTCGGACGAGTCGGATTATTTCGTAATCAGCCTGGTGATCAGGTACTGGAAAAAGCGGATGTATTGTTGACTATTGGCTATGATCCGGTGGAATATGATCCTAAATTTTGGAATCAAAATCAGGACCGTGTTATTATTCATCTGGATGAAGGATCATCTGCTATAGATAATTTTTACCAACCAAATATTGAGCTTATCGGCAACATTGAGGCAACTGTCAATGAATTGGAAAAACGTCTTGAACCTATAAATTTCTCGACAGCAGCGCATAGCTTTCTTAATAAAATGCGTGATGAGCTGGCCCGCAATGACCGTATGCCGGAAAACAGCAGCCAGCGTCTTGTCCACCCCTTGCATTTTATCCATGCATTGCGCGGGGCTATAGCTGATAATACAACAGTTACCTGTGATGTGGGTTCGCATTATATTTGGATGGCAAGGCACTTTCGTACTTATGAACCAAAAACACTTCTGTTCAGCAATGGCATGCAGACTCTTGGTGTAGCTTTACCGTGGGCCATCGCGGCATCACTTGTCAATGATCATGCCAAAACAATCTCTATCTCAGGCGACGGCGGCTTTCTTTTTTCTGCTATGGAACTTGAAACAGCGGTGCGGCTGAAGCTTCCTATCATACATTTTGTTTGGAGAGATGGTTCCTATGATATGGTGGCATTTCAGCAGATGATGAAATACGGCAGAACCAGCGGTGTTGATTTTGGTACTGTTGATATAGTAAAGTATGCTGAAGCTTTTGGAGCCAAGGGGCTTCGTGTCAATAAACCCGCTGATCTGGAGCACGTTATACAGGAAGCATTGGCTTATCAGGATGGGCCTGTGGTAGTGGATGTTCCTATAGATTATAGCGACAATATTGAATTGGGAAAAACTATGCTGCCTAATCAGCTGAATTGATTTTGCTGTGAAACGAAATCTGTTGGAACGGTTAATATATAATTAAAAAATGAGGTGTTACTATGAATGCTAAATCTCGGTTATATGGAGAAATATATCAAGTTTCAACAATGACTGCGCTGCTTGACGGTGTTTATGATGGTGTATTGAATTATGAACATCTGGCAATGCACGGTAATTTTGGGATAGGTACCTTTGATCATTTGGATGGAGAGCTTATTGGCTTTAACGGCAATTTTTATCATTTACGTGATGGGCTCGCTCTGCCGATGACCGATCGGGATACAACGCCCTTTTGCACGGTTACTTATTTTCAGCCTCAGTTGAGGCATCTGGTTGATCAGCCGACAACAAAAGCTGATTTTGAAAAGATTTTAAGGAATCTGGTTCCCAGTGAAAATCTTTTTTATGCCATTTGCATTGAAGGAACTTTTAAAAAAGTAAGCACGAGGACGGTCAGCTATCAGGAAAAATACATTCCGATGACTCAGGCTGTGGCTGCTCAGCAAACGATAGAATTCGAAAATGTAAAAGGAAAAATCGTTGGTTTTTGGACACCCTACTACGCACAGGGGATAGCTGTTGCCGGATATCATTTCCATTTTATCGATGATGCTTTGTCAAGGGGCGGGCATGTGTTTGATTATGTGACTGATTCGGTAAGTATATCTATAGATCAAAAATCACACATGAATCTATATACGCCGGATGTGAAGTCATTCCTTGAAGCAAAACTTTCGAGAGACGATCTCATGAATGAAATCAAAATAACGGAAGGCTGATATAAAAATGCATCGCATTTTGTAAACTTTTTGTGCTTGAAAGGAATATATGCAATTTTAAGAGGATGTGACAAAATGAGAAATCATTTTGTCACATCCTCTTTGTCACTTTTCGAAGCTACCGGTGGTAGCTTTTAATCATATTGGTTGTACAAATAATCTTTCAAATCTCCGGTGGATATTTGAAAAAAGTTGATAGTTCCGGTTAATTGGACCGCCATAAATTAACTATCAGAAGGTGGTTATTGCCTTTGTTTAATTTCAGAACTTTCCAATATTTACAGTGCCAATGACCCAGCTGTCGCCGTACAGACCGGTTTTAAATAGGTCAGTATTTTTCACATCTTGTGGGTACATATGTCTAAATCAACGTCGATGAGCATGTAGGAGGCCTTATTTATTATATTTAATGATAAATTTGAGGATGAAATACTACTAATAATAAACTATTATCATTGTTGGTAGATATATCACATTCAATAAAATATTTTTTTCCTCTATAAATTTTATTGAGCCAATAATATTTTTTTTGCGAATCCGTTTCTTCTTTTTGTGTAGTCTCGCCTAAATTTTCAAAAAGTGTAGAAAAAATGGATTGAATGTTTTTATCTGATCCTTCTAGTTGAAATCCTAAAGAAAGTTCATCATTATTCGATATCCAAAATAATGGACACTGTAAATTATCACGTAACGTATATGCACCTGCATAGTATTCATCATTGGGAAGTTTCATAATATTGCCATCAAATATATCTGATATTGATGTTTTAGGGTTATGGAGCACTTTAAATGTATTGTTGATAAGTGTAATACCCGTCCATGTCAAATTATACGGATTACACATTGCTTCTTGACTAAAGGAATTTCGAGAAACACCCTCTGGTTTATTTTGTATATCAACCAACTTACCTTCTTTTAAAGCAGCAAAATTATTAAAAACTTTGTAAAAACACCCACATATTACTATAATAACAATAATGAAGATTAATATTTTATTTTTGATTTTAAAATGAAGCATAACTAAAACAATCCTTTATTCTAGTGTCTTATTCATAAAATATAAAAGCTTTACATTGTATCTATAAGAATCATACCGATTCATTATGTCGAAATGAAAAATATTTCTTTTATATCCATACACTATTTTTTTCGTATTAACTTAACAAAAAGCAGTAAGCAATTTAAAATCAACTTAATTTGCATTTCCATCGAGGTCTGGCAGTACATAAAATGAATCAGACGAAAGCAAAAGGCCGCATAAAAAGAGCAAAAACAATATACATTATACAGCATAATGGGAACCTGCAAAGTAGATAAAATAGATGCTTATAAATATCTTGAATATATATTTAAAAATCTACATTTGACTGATGCTTACCAAGCGCAGCAGTATATTGATTTAATGATAAAATAGTGTATAGAAAAACAAGCATCTTTACAAGTGAAAGTATGCCTGTTCTTTATTTAATATATAGATGTATTTATTTATTAGCTTTAAAAACTATATCATCCATCAAGCTTATCAATTCGCCTATTTCTGGTTTGGAAATTTGAGCGGTGGCACCAAGGCGTTCACCCTTCAAACGCATTTCTTCATTTATAAGTGAGGAAAAGAGGATAACAGGAACATCTCCCAGTACATTATCTTCACGAATAAGCTTTAATAAACGATGTCCATCCATTTGGGGCATTTCAATATCAGAGATGATCATATTAACATGATCGGTGATAGGACCATTTGCATCCTTCAACGTTTGGAGATAATCATATGTAGATTTACCATTATTGAAATCACGTACAAATTCATAACCAGATTCGTGAAGCGTGTTAACGAGCAGATCGCGCAGCATTTTTGAATCTTCAGCAATAACCACATGCTTCTTTCTTCTGCCAGCTTCTACCGAACTGTCTGCCTTTTCCACGGTAGAAAGTTTATGATTTATTTCCGCGTTTATTTCCGCTATAATGCGTTCAAAATCCAAAAGCAGTACAATTTTATCAGTCATCTTTATAACACCGACAATCATTGCTTCATTGCCGACTTCTGGTGATGGTTCCATATTTTTCCACGAAATTCGGTGAATACGGGACACACTGTCCACCAAAAACCCTATATTATAATTATTTATTTCGGTAACTATAATGTTTTTAGGATCCTCGGATTCCTTCACATTTATAGCGCGAGCCAGGCTTACCAGCGGAATAGCTCTGCCGCGCAATGTGAAAAGGCCGTCAACAAAAGAATGCGCTGATGGCATTGCTGTTACTGGCACTCTGGTAATAACTTCACGGACTTTAGCCACATTGATGCCATAATAAACATCACCTATATTAAATTCAACTATTTCAAATTCATTTGTGCCGCTTTCCAGAAGAATCCCTTTTTTATTGTCGTCGCTGCTGTCCAATACTTCCGCTTCTAGTTTCTGCATGCTTATACCTCCGATTTTTAATCATACGATTATTATCCGATAATACAGTTTTCATAAAATTTGACTTGGATTGGTACCGGATAAAAGAGTCATTACCTGATAATTCGGTAATTCTATACTAAATCCTCTAAAAAAATAATTATAATCAATCTTTCAGATCGTCGACTAAAATGATCCACCCGTCTTTTTCAACGACAGCACTGGTTTTCAATAAATGACCGACAGCTCTTTTAAAAGCAGCTTTACTGATATGAAAACGGTCTTTTATTATTTCTGGCGGTGTTTTATCACTATATGGAATTTTGCCGTTATGGGCAGCAATTTCTTTAAGCAATGTTTCTGCATCAAGATATATAGCTTTCTCTTTAATAGGCCGGAGTGAAGCATTGAGACGACCGTCTTCTCGTATATATGTGACTCTGGCAGTTACATTAGCGCCTACATGAGGATGTTCCGGCATTTCTTTCTCCTGAATAAAGGCTATATATCTTTCTGTAGTAAAAATAAAGGCACCTTGATCTGTAAGATTATAAACAGAGCCTTCTATTGTATCGCCGATTTTAACCGTATCAGCGGCAGGCTTTGATGCACGGCGCATCTCGTCTTCTACTTTCATGGTAACAGCCAGCCGGCCGGATTTATCTGTATATAATTTAGCCCAGACATAGTCCCCAAGTTTCAACGCACCGCGTGTGCCCGCAAACGGCAGAAATATACCCCTCTCAGCACCGGCGTCAAGAAAAGCCCCGTCTTCTGAAAGATTTATTACTTTCAGCCTGGCAATCTGTCCTTCTTTCATATGGGGAACACGCATACTGGCAGTGAGACGGCCCTTTGGATCCTTATATAAAAAAACTTTAACCATATCACCGACTTTTACCAAGGATGTTTGCTGTGTTTTATGAAGAAGAATATCATTGGAGGTATTACCTGTCTGCGCATCCAGGAAAACACCCATTTCGTTTTCGCGAACTGCCTTTAAAGTGGCTACTGTACTTGGTTTTAATATATTAACTGATTCAGTATCGTTATTCTTCATATTCTTTAATTCCTGCATCGCCCCATAGGCTTTCTAACCCATAGAATTCACGGCTTTCTTCTGTAAAAATATGTGCTACGCAATCACCGTAATCCAATAATATCCATTCACCTGATTTATAGCCTTCACGATGCAGCAGATGTTCACCGGACAAACCAAGCTGTTCTTCAATGTTATCAGCTATTGCTTTTGCCTGAATATTGGATCTGCCATTACAAATGATAAAATAATCTGTGGAAGTTGTCAGCTCCCGCATATCCATTGTTAAAATGCGAGCAGCTTTTTTATCATCAGCTGCTTTGGCAATTACGCAGCTTTTTTCAAATGCAGTCATCATTTCTTTATCTTTTAGATTAATTATAAAAATCATACCTTTCGTTGTTAAAATTTATTAATTTGAAAAATTAAACATTTCCTGAAGTAAATCATGTATCAGTACAGCATCTGGCTGCCAAGATGATCCATCCGGTGAAAATCTGCCGGGTAAGGTCTTCACTGTAAGTGAGTTTTTACCAGCAATCCTGATGTAGTTTTTTAAATTTGTGAAAGTAAAGAAATCGACATTGGTATACAATGAATTATTTATTATATTAACAATATCAGGGGCATAAAAAACAGCTTTAAAATTGAATATCTGTTGATAAAATGATCTTATAAAAGCTTCCTGGCGCTCAACTCTGCCTAAATCTCCAAGATCATCGCTGCGGTACATTAAATACTGCAGTGCCTTATTTCCGTCAAAATGCTGGTAGCCTTTATTTAAATGTATAGAAACACCGCCTTCTGGATCATCATAATTCATATCACTGCCCGCATATAAATCTATACCACCAAATGTGTCAACCAGTGATGCTAAAGCATTTTCATCTACAATTACATATTTGTCAATTTTTTTATCGAGAAGAGAAGAAACAGCTTCTAAAGTTTTTTCCGAGCCGTAATTTTGAAATGAGCTTACAGATGAAATGCTATTGCCCATGGTTACTAAAGTGTTGCGTGGTATAAGCAATGCAGAAAGAGCACCGTCATATTGATTAACATTGAGCAGAATCAATGCGTCGGCATCAGCATTGACCGTATAATTTGATTTGTTTACACCAATAAATAAAATAGTATCAAAATCTTTGAATTGGGCCGGGATTTTTATTTTTGTCTCTTTTTCAGCAGCTTGTTTTTCTCTATAGTCTGAATAGGCAGCATTCAGATATGCATAAAAATTTACGGCACCGCTATATGAAGCCTGAAAAACACGAAAAATACAAAAGCAGATAACCGCGAGTATGAGCAAAAAAACAAATATCCTTAAGAGTTTTGGACGCCGCCTTCTGCGTATGAGTTTTCTCCTTTGTCCGCGGGAAGGTGTACTTCTGTTATTTTTCATGATTTATATGCTGTGCAAGAAGGTAATTACGTGCAAGAATAGTCTGAGGATGAACCATCTGACCCTTTTTTATTACAAAAGAAATAGATCTGTCAAATGCCGCGATCATAACAGTATCGATATCACCAGTTTCCGCGACCCTGCGGAACTCATCAATACCATCATATTGACGATTGGGTTCAATCATATCAGCCAAATAAATAATCTTATCCAAAAGATTCATCTTTTCTTTACCAGTAGTATGGAGTTTTATTGCATCCAGAATTTCAATATCATCAATACCGTACTTTTCACTGGACAGAGCAGCACCCAGAGCAGCGTGCAGTAAAATGGGCTGATAATTATCTATAAATTCAATCGGTATATTACGTTTTCTGGCTTCACCAATAAGGCTGGGGACGGGAAATTCACGTGCACAGTCATGCAAAAGACCGGCTGTTTTTGCTTTTTGAGGAGAGGCACCAAATTTTTCGGCTAATTTCACAGCAGTTTCACTGACACCGAGTGAATGTATAAAGCGGTGCTTATTATTGAGACTTTGTTGCAATTTTTCTTGCATATCTAGAAAATTCAACGTCAGGCGGCTCCTTCATCAGATAATAATATCGTTTTTGAAAAAATTTCGCGTAAATAAAATCACCATTCTGCAGTTAAATCAAAAGCAATCGGAAAAAACCGCGGATAAAAAATAAACTGCCTGACGGCAGTTTATTTCAGCTGTGAGTAATCAGTAAGCCGAGTTCTGTTCCGCCTTAAGCGGTGATAATCATTTATCTAGACCGGCAGTTGCCTGCCGGTTCAAGCGACACAACCCGGAAGGTTCAGCGGGCAGCTTCATCCCTTCCCTATTCGGTCTTGCTCCATATGGGGTTTACCAAAGCCGTGCAGTTACCCGCACGCTGGTGCGCTCTTACCGCACCTTTCCATCCTTACCTGCAAGCAGGCGGTTTAAATTTCTATAGCACTTTCCCTAAGGTTACCCTCGCCGGACGTTATCCGGCATATTGCCCTGCGGAGCCCGGACTTTCCTCAGATGCCTAAAAACACCCGCGATTATCTTTCATACTCATAGCAACATATATTTGCATTATAACATTGATTAAAATAGCTGTCAATTAAACTGCCTTTGACGCATTATTTCATACATTATCATTGCGGCGGCACTTGATGCATTTAACGATTCGCTTTTACCGTACATAGGAATATATATATGTTCATGTGATAATGCCAGCAGTTCATTTGAAACGCCGTCGCCTTCGTTGCCCAAAATTATCGCTGCGGGCTTGTTGTAATTTACAGAGTAACAAGGGTGTGCATCAGACGACAGGACTGTTGAGAATAAGCAGATATTATTTTCGGTGATAAAGCGGCGCAGATCGTTTACATTGATTTTTTGGACTATAGGCAGATGGAAGGCGGCACCCATAGTTGCTCTTACGACCTTGGAAGAATAAATATCAACTGTTCCCTGCATAGCGATAATGCCGTCAATCCCTGATGCTTCAGCCGTTCTTATAATAGTACCTGCGTTTCCAGGATCCTGAAGCTTATCAAGAATGATATAAATAGGAGACTTTTTATTCTCCTTAGAAAGATCGTCCAGTAAAAAATCTTTTTTTACTGCTGTCGCAACAATTCCCTGTGGAGAATCTGTATCAGCCAGCTTTAAGAAAACATTGCTGCTGACTTCATATAAAAGACAATCCCTATCGCGCAAAATATTTATCAGAGTTGCACATCTTTTATTGGCGGCGGCTTCTGCGGTAAAAAAGCATTCTGTGATTTGAGCGGATAAAAGAGCAGCTTCTATCAAACGAATACCCTCAATTAAAAAAAGTTTTTCCTTTTCGCGATATTTTTTTTGTTTTAATGCAGCAGCCTTTTTTATTTGTATATTATCTGTACTAGTGATGACAGGCATTGGATAACTCCTTTTCTCCAGATAAATAAAGTTCTTATTTCAGCGGGGAAGCCGTTTGAAATAAGAACTTTATTTATCTGCTTAAATCTTTCAGCGCAAATTTTATAATTTCTTCCACAGAATTGAGATGTCCGGCCTTTTTTAAAGTGCTGAAAATTTCCTGGGACGTATAGCCAAAAGAAGCCAGAGCTTGCTTTGCATCCGTCCAAATATCAGGCTGTGACGTAGTTTCCTCCGGAGAAATATTTTCATTGAAAGTTTCTCCGTCTGTGAGTGTATCGCTTAATTTATCTTTTAATTCTAAAATGATCCGTTCCGCAGTTTTTTTTCCTATTCCAGGAGCAGTAGTCAATAAAGATATTTGTTTGTTCTGTACGGCCCAGACAATTTTATCGGCAGAGAGCACTGATAAAATGCTTAGTGCTGCTTTTGGTCCGATACCTGAAACTGATATCAAATGCAGGAATATATCATGCTCCGCATGCGATGAAAAGCCGTAGAGCTGCAAAGCATCTTCACGCACATTAAGATACGTATATACCATAGCTTCCTGCCCTTTTTTTAGACGAGAGCGTGTAGTTGAAGATATGAGTGTATGATAGCCGACGCCTTTTACATCTATAAAACAGGAATCGGGGAAGAGTTCAGTTATTGTGCCATGTAGATAGCCTATCATATTTTTCTCCTAGAATCAGCGATTGCGCCATAGTATATTATTGATGCAATGTGTAGTGCAAATAGCTACGGCAAGAGCATCTGCCACATCATCGGGATGCGGCGGATGGGGCAGGTTCAATATTTTCCTGACCATATATATTACCTGTTCTTTGGTGGCTTTACCATAGCCGACTACCGATTGTTTTATTTGCAGCGGGGTCCGTTCAACCAAATCAATATTGTTTTGTGCGGCAGCCAAGAGAATGATGCCGCGTGCCTGCCCCACAGGAATGGCTGTTGTTACATTACGATTGAAGAACAGTTGTTCAACTCCCATAACGTCTGGGGTGTATTTTTCCAGTAGTGCAGTAAGTTCCTCGTGAATTTTCAGGAGACGATCCTGCGGCCTGGCTTTTGAGCTTGTCGTTATAGCACCGTATTCAATCGCCCTGAGATGGCTTCCCGTAAGTTCAACGAATCCGTAGCCGCATATTGCGGTACCGGGATCTATTCCTAATGCCAGCATAATTGATTACTCTTCTTCGATTTCATAATTGCCATATACATTTTGCACATCATCGTGTTCTTCAAGAGCATCAACGAGTGCGAGCATTTTGTCAGCATCTTTTCCTGTAAGCGCAACTGTAGTATCAGGCACCATAGTTATTTCAGCCTGGACGGTGTCGATTTTATTGTCCTCAAGTACTTGCATGACGGCATCGAAATCATTGGGTTCTGCCGTTATTTCAAAAGAATCTTCTTCTGCTTTAAAGTCCTCGGCACCGGCATCAAGAGCGATCGTCATCAACGCTTCTTCATCGTCATAACTTTCCTTGTCTATCAGAAAAACGGCTTTTTGTTTGAACATCCAGCCCACACAGCCGGTTTCCCCGAGATTTCCGCCGAATTTGGAAAAAAGATGGCGGATATCGGCTGCGGTCCGGTTGCGATTGTCTGTCATTATATCAAGCATGACGGCGCTGCCGCCCGGACCGTAACCTTCATAGACAAATTCTTCGTAGTTGCTGCCGTCAGCAGCCCCCAATCCTTTTTGGATGGCGCGTTGAATATTGTCTTTGGGAATATTGTTTGCCTTAGCTTTGGAAAGAGCCAGTTTTAAACGCATATTGCCTATCGGGTCACCGCCGCCCATGCGGACAGCAACAGTTATTTCACGGCCTATTTTTGTGGTCACTTTTCCGCGAATTGCATCATTTGCTCCTTTTTTCCTTTTTATATTTGCCCATTTTGAATGTCCTGACATTTATTACACCTCATATAAATTAGTATTTATGCTTCAAATGTTAGCTGTTGATCAATTATTGCTTAGGGTCAGCCGGTAATGCTTTTTCTTGCCTTTTTTCAACATGCAGAATCCATCAGAAAAATCAGCTGATGTTAGCAATCTGTCAATGTCACTTATTTTTTCATTGTTTAGGGAAAGGCCGCTTTGCTGAATAATACGTTTTGCCTCTCCTTTAGAAGCAAATACTTTTGCCTCTACCAGCAGATCCAGCAGCCTGCTGCCCAGCATTTCTGCAGATATTTTTAAGGAAGGAGCATTATCAAGAACACCCTGGCCGCTGAATAGAGCTTTTGCAGCTTCCTGTGCTTTAGCTGCTTCTTCTTCACCATGCACTATTTTAGTAATCTCGTAGGCTAAAACTTTTTTAGCTTCGTTTATCTGTTCGTTTTCCAGACTGCTCAGCCTGATTACCTCTTCCATAGGCAGAAATGTAAGCAATGACAGACAGTTTTTTACATCCGAATCATTTACATTGCGCCAGTATTGATAAAATTCATAAGGAGAAGTTTTAGATGGATCAAGCCATAAAGCACCTTTTGCTGTTTTCCCCATTTTTTTGCCTTCACTTGTTGTAAGCAAAGTGAAGGTCAGCCCATATGCAGGTGTCTCATATTTGCGGCGCAATAGTTCCACGCCGGCAATTATATTAGACCATTGATCGTCACCGCCCATCTCCATTTTACAGTTGTACCGACGGTTAAGTTCCATAAAATCATATGCCTGCATTATCATATAATTGAATTCCAGAAAAGTCAGGCCTTTTTCCAGACGCTGTTTATAACATTCCGCAGCAAGCATGCGATTGACAGAAAAATGTGGACCTATGTCTCGAAGCATCTCTATATAGTTGAGTTTGCGCAGCCAGTCTCCGTTATTTACCATAAGAGCTTTGCCTTCATCAAATTCAATAAAGCGCTGCAGTTGTTTTTTAAAGCAATTGCAATTGTGTTCTATAATGTCGTCCGTGAGCATTTGGCGCATATCTGTTCTGCCGGAAGGATCACCGACAGTGCCCGTTCCTCCGCCTATCAGGCAGATAGGACGATGTCCTGCACGCTGCATGTGAGCCATTACCATCATGCCCAAAAAATGTCCCACATGCAGGCTGTCGGCGGTAGGATCAAAACCGATATAAAAAGACACCTTTTCATTTGCCAAAAGTGCTCTTATTTCCTCTTCGTGAGTAGCCTGAGCAATATAGCCGCGCTCCTTTAGTACGTCATATACGTTCAATCAAAGTCCTCCTCAATTAGTTTTGTCCTTTTCCGCTTTGTTCACCCGGTCCGGGTTGAACTGCCGGTGCCTCCTGAGGCATGGCCGGAGTCGGTTTGGTTCCTGGGCTGGTTTTTGCGCTGCTGTCTGTCTTTGGATTATTCTTCTCGTCATCTTTATTTTTATCAGCTGACTGCGCGCTATTTTTGGCATCATTTTTATCTTTTGGCAAAACCTTCTCTTTATCCAAGTCGGTATGGATCTGACTGGTTCCCGTGCCAGAAGGAGCGCTTTGTGCAAATTCAGTTGCTTTTGTTCCTGACAGAGCCTTAGACATAAATGTTTTCCAAATTAATGCAGGGGTTGTGCCTCCATACATTCCGGGCATTTTGGCATTGTCATCACAGCCGATCCAGACAGCAGTTACCAGTTCAGGGGTATAACCTATGAACCATGCATCCTGCGAATTGTCGGTAGTGCCTGTCTTACCGGCGGCCGGACGGCCGATATTTGCTCTTGTACCCGTACCTTCGGTGATTGCATTTTGCAGTACACTTGTCAAAACATCCGCACTATGCTCGCTTATTGCTTTATGCTCTTCAGGACGATGCTGTTCGATGGTCTTGCCGTTGCGGTCTACTATTTTTATTATGGCTGTTGGTTTGATGTATATCCCTTTATTATCGAAAGCGCTGTAGGCAGCTGCCATCTCCAACGGAGTGACGCCCTTTGTCAATCCTCCCAGAACAGTAGCCAGGTTTCTGTCATTTTTGCTGCCGTCCATAACCAGCGTAGAGATTCCCAAATTTTGAGCGGTTGCCAATACATTATCTATTCCTAAGGAATAAGCCAGTTTAACAGTAGGCACATTTATTGAGTGTGTGGCGATCTGCCTTATATTTACTATGCCACGGAAACGCCGGTCATCATTCTGCGGTTCCCATGAACCAATTTTTACAGGACTGTCATCTACCTGCGTATTCGGGGTCATGTTATTTTCAAAGGCAGTGGCAAAAACAAACGGCTTAAAAGACGAGCCGGGCTGGCGTACAGCCATGGTCGCTCTGTTGAATTTGTCGGTGCCGCGGCCGCCGACCATAGCCTTTATATATCCTGTGTGCGGATCGATTGAAACAAGAGCACCCTGCGGCTGTTCAAGACCATTTTGATCTTTACGTGAATTTGGAAGATTTTTCATTGCTGCTTCTGCATCACGCTGCATACTCATGTCTATGGTTGTGTATATCTGCAAGCCTTCTTTGTATACCTTGTCGGCGCCATATTTATCTATCAAGGATTGCGTGACATAATCAATAAAATATGAAGCAGTATTATCTTCTTCCGTTTGTTTTTTTCCGGAGCTGAGCTTTAGTTCTTCCTTATCAGCCTGGGCAAGTTGAGCCTGTGTTATATAGTCGTATTTTTTCATTTGTTCAAGTACGACTGTCTTGCGTTCCTTGGCAGCAGCCAGATTGTTAAGGGGAGAATAGTAATTAGGACTGCGCGGAATTCCTGCAAGCATAGCACATTCCGATAAATCAAGCTCAGATACGTCTTTGCCGAAATATGTTTGTGCTGCGGCTTGAGCACCATAAGCCCCCTGCCCAAAATAAATTTGATTCAGATACATTTCCAGAATTTCTTTTTTTGTATATTTTTGCTCAAGCTGAAGTGCTAAAAATACTTCCTGTATTTTTCGTGTCCATGTACGGTCCTGTGTCAGATACGCATTCTTTGCCAGCTGTTGTGTGATGGTGCTGCCGCCCTCTGCGATTTCTTTATTGGTTAGATTTGCCCAGATAGCTCTCAGTATGCCGCGAGGATCTATGCCGAAGTGATCATAAAAACGCGCATCCTCGTTTGCTATAAAAGCATTCTGCAGGGCAGGCGGTATTTTCGCGATAGGCACAGGAACGCGATTTTCCACTGCGTGTACTGTTTCTATCAAATTACCATTGATATCATAAATCTGAGATGAAGCTGGTGGTTCAATATTATGAAGCATGTCTGGTTTTGTATTTATTGTTGCAGTCAAGAAACCACAACCAACGCCAATGACCATGACAACCAAAATTACGACGGCAATAGATGCTGTTTTCTGCCAGCCGCCGTTACCCGAGCGACGAGCCGGCGTTTGTGTACGGTTGCTCATGCATACCCTCCTAAGTGAAAAATGAACATATAAAATAAATTTGAATATCAAATGATATAATACCATAAATTTTACAATGTTACCACTTACAGGTTCTGGAAATCAGCTGCCTGTAAGGTATTTTATGAATGGGGCAGTTATTGCAGCTGGACGACAGTTGCGCCGCTGCCGCCTTCATTTATGTCAGCCAAAGAATAGGAAAAAACACTGCGGTGGTTTTTTAAATATTCATGTATACCCTTGCGCAGAGCACCAGTCCCCTTGCCATGAATGATGATGATCTGTTTTAATCCGGCCATGACGGCATCATCAATATATTTGTCCAATATTTCCTGCGCATCTGATACCATCATGCCGCGTATATCAATTTGGCGGCTTATTGCGGCTGTTTTGTCTGTTTGTGAAAAATTACTTCTTGCCACCGGATGGGTTTCCTGCGGTGTTTTTTGAGCGGAAGAAATAAAAAGGCAATTTTTAGCTTTAACTGTGGTTTTCAATCCACCGAGTAAAATAACAAATTCATTGCCAGTGACCTCGCCCACAGTGCCTTGTTTTTGGATGTTTTTCAAAAATACAATATCCCCAGGTTTTATTTTATGAGGATCAGCAGCTATTCCCTGCACCGGCGAAATATCCTGCTCAATTCTGTTGAATTTTCCAAGCCCTGCCTGTAATTTTTCTCTTGCTGCCTGTATCGTATCCTGACGTTTTTTTATGCCGGAGTCATTGAATTGGGCTTTTAGTTCTTTAATTATTGTTTCGGCCTGTCTTCTGGTATCACGCAATACAGCAAAACAGTCTTTTTGAGCTTTTTTTATAGACTGATTTTTTTTTCGGGAAAGTTCTTCCTTTTGTTCTATAAGTTTTTTTTCTAAACTGAATATATGCCGCTCTTTTTCGAGGATAACAGCATTTTTCTGCTCATAAATGAGTTTTTCTGATTCAAGTCTGTTAAGTACATTTTCAAAATTGGCATGATCAGCCCTGATAAGTTGTTTAGCCCGCAGGATTATTGAGTCGGCAAGGCCAAGCCTGCTGCTTATGGCAAAAGCGTTACTGGCGCCGGGAATACCAATCAGCAGCCTGTATGTGGGTTTTAAGGTCTTTATGTCAAATTCGACACTGGCATTTTCTATATTTTCATGGCTGTAGGCAAATGTTTTCAGCTCGTTATAATGTGTCGTTGCAACCACAGATACATTCATTTCCATGAACTTTTCCAACACAGCCATGGCCAATGATGCACCCTCTTCAGGATCAGTGCCTGAGCCCAGCTCATCCAGCAAGACCAGATCGTTTGCTCCTGCATTAGCCAAAATATTTATTATGTGTGTTATATGTGCTGAGAATGTGCTGAGGTTTTGTTCAATACTTTGTTCATCGCCTATATTGGCAAATATTTGCGGATAAAATGCAAGCTTAGAACCGTCTTCAGCCGGTATAAAAAGTCCCGACTGTGCCATTGCCGCAAGAAGGCCAAGTGTCTTTAGGCTGACGGTTTTACCGCCGGTATTTGGTCCCGTGATCAGCAGTGTTTTATAAGAAAAACCTATTTTGATATCAATGGGGACTATCGATTTCTGTTCCAGCAGAGGATGGCGGGCTTTGAGCAGATCTGTTTGATGCTTTTCATTTAAAACAGGGCACGAGGCTTTCATTTCCAACGCCAGTTTTGCTTTAGCAAAAGTAAAATCCAACTGGGCAATAAAATGGCAATTTTGCTGCAGAAGGTCAGCATTTTTGGCAATTTTTACAGAAATTATTTTCAAAATACGTTCAATTTCTTTTTTTTCGTTCAGCGTGTATTGCTTTATATCGTTGTTTAAAGCGGCGATAGACAGGGGTTCAATAAAAAGGGTTGAACCGCTTGACGATTGATCATGGATTATCCCCGGGAAAAATTGTCGATATTCCTGTTTTATGGGTATAACATACCTGTCGTCGCGAACGGTAACTATATTTTCCTGAAAAAATTTCTGCATATCGGTATTTTTAAGAATATTATCGATTGTCGATTTTACTCTGTTCTTTGCCGTTTTTATGGCAGCTCTGATACGATAGAGTTCGTTGCTGGCAGTATCCTGCACAAAGCCATGTTCATCAACAACAGAATTTATTTCGTTTTCAAGCTGGCCCAAAATCTCTATTAAAACCGCCCAGCTTTTAAGTTCCGGGCATTCGACAGGACACTCTTTGAAAAATTTTTTTATATTACGCATGCCATACATTGTGCCGGATATATCCACCAAGATCTCCGCTTCCAGGACAATACCCATAGATGCCTTTTTCAGTGCCGGGCGGATGTCAGCTATTCCACCAAAGGGGGGCTCACTTTCATGCAATACGGCAACGGCTTCTTCTGTATAATGCAAATTTCCACATGCATCTTCAAAGTCGTCCGACGGAAGAAGATTTTTTATTATTTCTCTGCCCTGTGTAGTGTGGGATTTCGAACTGAGTCTATCAATAATTTTGTTGTACTGAAGTGTTTTCAGAGTTGACTGTTCCATATATTCTCCATTAATCGTTGCTCAAAATGCCGCGGAAAAAGTGACCACGTGTAAAATTAGTTCCCTCAATATTTTCAACGAGATCATTCTGAAATATTTTATGATATTTGCCTTTAGAAATAACTTCCCTGTAAAGCTTTACGGTCTCATGTAATTTGGTGCTGTTCATATATCTGCCGTCTATGCGCAATCTCTCCAGACCAAGTTCACATAAATCAGGTACATGTGACAGCATAACGAGTTCTCTGCCGTTAAGCACATGCATATGGCAAAATTGATCAGTGACAACGGGAAAGTGTTCATTTTTTCGATCTTTTATATAAAATTTACCGCTGGCACACGGTGCGCTGCATTTTCCTGTGTCCAGACTGCCAAGAAAACTGCCGGGCAAACAATACTCGGAAACCATAAGCTCAATATTGCCTTGTACAAATACTTCCAGCGGCAAAGAAGAGCATTTTAGCACAGCTTTTATTTGCTGCATATTCAATTCAGGGGACAGCATGCAGCCGGATATATTCTGTTCCTGTAAAAACTTTATTGCGGCATTGTTGAAGATATTCATTGAGTAATCTGTCCAGATGGGCAGTTTTATATCATATTGAGCACATAAATTTTGTATATGTTCTATTTGACCGATACTGTGCACATAAATTCCGGAAAACTTTTCAGCAGAAAGATTCCGGAAAAACATTTCTGCGACACCGGACTGTTCCTGCCGCAATATACGAGGCATGGAGAGATAAATCGGCGTATCTGCATTTTTGCACAGCAAAACGGCATTTGTGTATTCTTCCTCAGTGATACTCTGATGACTATAAGAGTCACCACCGAATAACACCCCGTCGCAGCCGCCCTTTAAAGCTGCATTCAGCTTTTTGATATTATCAACTGCCACAACTAATTTTACCGCATGCTTTTCACGGTTTCTCACTGGCAGCAGCGATTGTTTCCATGTATCGGATATGGCTGTTTCCTGTGGAATAAATCGCTGCAAACGTTTTTGTTCAAGAATATTCACTGCCTGACGGCGAATGTCATTTAAAATACTCATTGGCACCATCACAGAATCATCAATATCGCAATCTAAATTACGTAAGTAGTAAATAGTATTGCCCAGACGATCCATCTGTTTTATGGTTGTTTCGTAAGTAAGCGGTCTTTTTAAGGCCTTTTCAGCGATAAAATCAGCAGTGTAACTGCTATTCAGTTCATCGCCGTCTGTCATATCAATTTTCACCGCCTCGCCGATATGTGCGGTGATTTTGATATCAAGCGGCAGTTTGCGCACGGGATCACTGCTGTTGAAAAAAGCCTTTGCTTTTTCGTTCAGCTTGGAATCAAGAATTTTAAACACACGATCGTGTTCTTGAACGTGTCCCGGTAATTTTATACTGACTATTTCGCCATTATGTGCAGATTCTACATTTTTACCGCTGATTTTTAATTCCGTTACATTAGTATTTACACGTCCGCCGATTTTTACCCAGAAATCAATTTTGTCGCCTTTATTCAAATCTCCGGTAAGTTTTATGTCGGCAATATATGTCTGCTTATCGTATTTTTGGACACGGCCTATGAGTAAACCACGGTTATTGGGTTTGCTGTCACTGATCATTTTTCTGCCGGGCCGATCCAATAAATATGCAGTTGTAAAATCACGATTAAATATTTGGCTGAGTTCTTTTTTTACCTCTTTTTCTTGAAAAGAAACAGACTTATAATAAGAATCTATTTTTTTACGATAGGCATCCACTACTATTGCGACATATTCCGGTTTTTTCATGCGTCCCTCTATTTTAAAGGATGAGATGCCGGCTTCAATAAGCTTTGGAATAATATCAAAAGTATTCATATCGCGCGGGCTGAGCAGATATTGTCCGGCATCCGCGTTCTGTAAAAGGTCCGTTCCCTTTTCATCAACAAGAGTATAAGGAAGTCTGCAAGGCTGTGCGCAGCGGCCTCTGTTACCGCTTCTGCCGCCTATCATACTGCTCATGAGACATTGTCCTGAATAGCATACACAGATAGCGCCGTGGATGAAAGTTTCTATTTCAATATGCGTATGCCGACATATAAATTTTATATTTTCGAGGCTGACCTCTCTGGCCAAGACCACTCTGCTGAAATTCATTTTTTCCAGCATTTTTACACTGTCAAGATTATTGACACTCATCTGGGTACTGGCGTGAAGAGTCAGTTTTGGAGCAACGGAGCAGGCTATTTTCGCTACGCCAAGATCCTGAACAATAATTGCATCAACACCAATGGAATAAAGGAAAACGAGATAATCGGCAAGATCAGACAGCTCGCTGTTATCTACCAGCGTGTTTACTGTCACATGTATTGCTACATTGCGCATATGCGCAAAATCAACAGCTTTTTGTAACTCTTTCTTATTAAAATTATCAGCAAAAGCACGTGCGCCAAAAGTCTTCCCTGATAAATAGACGGCATCAGCACCGCTTTCTACAGCTGCTTTCAAAGATTCCCATGTTCCGGCAGGAGCTAGTAATTCAACCAAAAAAATACCTCCAAAATAATAAATATTAAGAATACAGCTTGGCAAACGCAAACAAAAATAAACGGCATGGAAATCCATACCGCCTCATTTTCCCATAAACTTATTTATCAAGCAGCTTAATCAAATCATCATAATCTTTTTTTAAACGGGAATAATCATCAGCCAAATGCAGCGCAGCAAGAACACCTATCCGCTGAATAGGTAAATATTGATTTTTTTTCACTAATTCACGCATCTTTGCATCGACCAAATCGGCTAATTCCTTCATGTATTCAATATCAACATCGCCCTTTATGGGATATTGTTCACCATAAATATCAATTGTAAGTTTATTTTCCATAATATGCCACCTGTAAAATATAAGGTCTACTGGTATTGATTTTATCAAAAGATAATTAAATATGCAAGGATACGGCAAAAGATTAGTGTGATTATCTGGCTGAAGTAAAAATATAGAGAAGCTAACAGCCAAATTTATAGTAAAAAGCCTCACAGAAATTCAATAAATTTCCGTGAGGCTTTCAATCATTATACGATCCGTATTACATCATGCCGGGCATGCCGCCGCCCATGCCACCGGGCATACCACCAGGAGCCGGTGCGTCCTTTTCAGGCTTATCCGCTATTAATGTTTCGGTCGTCAGAACCATTGCTGCTATGCTGGCAGCATTCTGCAATGCTGAACGTGTAACTTTTGCAGGATCAACTATGCCAGCGCCTACCATGTCAAGGTATTCGCCGGTAAGAGCGTTAAAACCCTTGCCTGTTCCAGCTTTTTTGACCTTTTCTACCACAACGGAACCTTCAAGTCCGGCGTTGTTTGCAATCTGGCGAACTGGTTCTTCGATAGCGCGCTTTACTATAGCAATACCGGTTTCTTCATCGCCTTCGGCCTTGATCTTATCCAGAGCAGGCAGGATGTCAATGAAAGTGGTACCACCGCCTGCAACAATACCTTCTTCAACAGCTGCACGTGTGGCGTTCAACGCATCTTCAATACGAAGCTTTTTGTCTTTAAGTTCTACTTCAGTTGCAGCACCAATTTCAATAACAGCTACGCCGCCGGATAATTTAGCCAGACGTTCCTGTAATTTTTCCTTATCGAAATCAGAAGTTGTTTCTGCCACTTGTTTTTTTATTTGTTCACAGCGAGCACTGATAGCTTTTTTGTCACCAGCACCATCAACAATCGTTGTTTCTTCTTTAGAGGAACGAACCTGACGGGCACGGCCAAGGTCTTCCAATTCTACACTGTCGAGTTTTCTGCCTAGTTCTTCCGTTATGACATTGCCGCCTGTTAATATAGCAATATCTTCGAGCATAGCCTTGCGGCGGTCACCAAAACCGGGAGCTTTAACTGCCAGAGCTTTAAATGTGCCGCGCAATTTATTTACAACGATGGTTGCCAAAGCTTCTCCATCAAGATCTTCCCCAATGATAACAATTTCTTTTCCCTGCTTTACAACTTTTTCAAGGATAGGAAGAATGTCACCGATAGCAGAAATTTTGCGGTCAGTGATAAGAATATAAGGATCATCCATGACTGCTTCCATTTTATCGGTATCAGTTACCATATATGGGGATATGTAACCACGATCAAATTGCATGCCTTCAACAACAGAAAGGTTTGTAGCCATTCCTTTTGATTCTTCTACGGTAATGACACCATCTTTGCCTACCTTTTCCATAGCGTTGGCAATCAAATCGCCCATTTCTTTGTCGCTGGAAGAGATTGTAGCAACCTGAGCGATAGCATCTTTACCTTCGACCTTATGAGATTTTGCCTTTATTTCTTCGACTAATGCCTTAACAGCTGCTTCAATACCTTTTTTTATGATCATAGGATTTGCACCGGCAGCTACATTGCGCATACCTTCATGGATCATGGCCTGTGCAAGTAAAGTTGCCGTAGTAGTACCGTCACCGGCAACATCATTTGTTTTTGTCGCAACTTCTTTTACGAGCTGAGCACCCATGTTTTCAAACGGATCTTCGAGTTCTATTTCACGCGCTATGGAAACACCATCATTTGTAATTGTTGGTGCACCAAATTTTTTATCGAGAACAACATTTTTACCTTTTGGACCAAGTGTTACTTTTACGGCATTTGCCAATGAATCAACACCCTTGCCAAGAGCGCGGCGAGCTTCTTCGCCGAATAAAATCTGTTTAGCCATTATAAAAAAACCTCCTGAAGTTTTTTATTGAAAATAACCTAAAATCAAGCTATCGCAAGTATATCGCTTTCGCGTACGATTAAATAGTCTACACCATCAACCTTGATTTCTGTGCCGGCATATTTAGAGAAAATGATCTTATCTCCTTTTTTTACTTCCGGAGCAACTTTTTGTCCGTTATCAAGGACTTTACCGCAGCCAACAGCTACAACTTCACCTTTTTGCGGTTTTTCTTTTGCTGTATCCGGTAATACGATACCGCTTGCGGTTTTCATATCTCCTTCAGAAACTTTGATTACAATTCTGTCGCCTAATGGCTTAATCATTGTATGTTCCTCCTTATAAAAACTAAATTACATTTATATTTTTGTTAGCACTCACTTTGAACGAGTGCTAACTACATTTCTTATGATAAATAAATTTCTATAAAAAATCAAGTGTTTTTCAAAAAAATATACAATTTTTTCATATCCTCTGAGGTATATCATCTTTTTTGCGAAAATTGATCCGCAAATGCATAGATTGATTTAAAGTGTTATAGATAATTTACTATTATAAGATTATATTAGTGCAGAAGTGTGCAGTAATCATTAATGCAGGTTTGATTTTTAAAAAACGGTTTGTTATAATTTCTAAAGTGCATATTGTTGAAGAAGATTTTATAAAGGTATGTTTTATGTTCTGCATTTTATATAAGACAAATTGATCAGTGAGGGACGGATAAGAATGAAAATAAAATTATTTGCTACTGATTTAGATGGTACGTTGTTGGACAGCAATGATAAAATTTCTCAAAAAAATATCGCGGCTATAAAGGAAGCTGTCAATGCGGGTACAATAGTTACTTTTGCTACAGGCAGAATGTATTCATCTGCAGTGCAGTACGCGCGGCAGACAGGGATCGATGTGCCGCTCATAACTTATAATGGTGCGCTGATAAAATCTACGTCCGGTAAAGTTTACAGTGAGCAGTATATAAATCCATTGGCAGTGCAAGAGTTTGTGGCTTATTGTGAGCATAAGCAATGGTATTTGCAGGTAAACAGCAATGATGCTTTATTTTTTCCGGTTTATCTGGAACGTTCCGCAGATTATGAAAGAAGTACAGGCATTAAGGGGGAGACTGTGGGCTGGCAGGAGTTAGGCCGTAAAAATGAAAATGTTGCTAAAATGCTGTTGGTCACGGCAGAATATGGAAAACAAGATGTGGAGGAAAAAATTCAGGAAGAAAATTCTATGATTTATGAACTCACACAGAAATTTGCGGGAAAAGTGATGCTGGTCAAGTCAAAAAGAGGGTTGATTGAAGTAATAAATCCTGCGGTAAGCAAAGCTAATGCACTGTATATCCTGGCCAAACAGTTTGGTTTTGGAATAGATGAAGTGATGGCTATAGGCGACGCCAATAATGATCTGCCAATGCTTGAAGCTGCCGGAAAAAGTGTAGCGATGGGAAATGCTGCTGATAATATTAAGTCAGTATGTGATTATCTGGTCGGAACAAATGATAATGATGGCGTAGCAGAGGCAATATATAAATATATACTGAAATAGGCTGTTGTATATTTATTATGCTTAATGAAGGGAAGTGAAAATATTGCAGCAGAAAGAAGACTTTCGCCTTATAATTGTCACAGGGATGTCCGGCAGTGGTAAAACACAGGCTTGTCGTAATCTGGAAGATCTGGGATATTTTTGTGTGGACAATCTTCCACCGGTGTTTATACCAAAATTCGCTGAACTTTGCATGCACTCGGCGGGACATGTGAGCCGGGTGGTGCTCGTAGTTGATACAAGAAGCCGCGAATTTTTTGATACATTTGTTCATGTCTTAAAGCAGATGGATGAAGAAAACAAGGCGTTCGAGCTGTTATTTATGGAGGCGTCCGATGAGGTTATAATAAGACGATATAAAGAAACAAGACGGCGCCATCCCATGGCACCAAGCTCGAGAATCAGTGAAGGAATCAACATGGAGCGCGAACGTCTGGCTGGTGTCCGTAATAAGGCCACATATATAATTGATACATCAGCGCTGCTTAAAACGGAACTAAAGCAAAAAATAGTCAGATTGTTTGGTGATGCTTATGTTGATCAGATGAATATAAATATTCTTTCTTTCGGTTTTAAATTTGGTATGCCGCTCGATGCTGATATGGTTTTGGATGTCAGATTTCTGCCCAATCCTTTTTATATAGAAAAAATGCGCCATAAAAGCGGTGCAGTGCCGGAGGTTGCTCAATATATAGCAAAATGGCCTGTAACTCAGCAATTTATGGAAAAACTGGATGACTTGGTGAATTTTCTCATACCGCAATATATAAAGGAAGGGAAGAGCCAGTTAGTCATAGCCATTGGCTGCACCGGTGGAATGCACAGATCGGTATTCATTGCCAGACATTTATTTGATTTATTGAAGAACAGAGGATACCTGGCCAATTTAGAGCATCGCGATTTAATGAAAAATGACGTTTATGAGCATTTGCAATAGCATTATTATGGAGGCAATGCATTTATGCATCTTTTAAAATGGCTTTACCCAGGTATGCGTTTCAAACGGTGGCTGTTTTTGTTTGCGATAGGCGTGCTTTTGATAAGCATAGGCCTTACTATTATTTTTAATTACAAATATATTGATGGAGTGGAGGAGTTTATCTTCCGTATAGTTTATACTGCCACCGGGACGTATAACTATACGATAACGAATGTAGTTGGTTTTTTGGTGGCTCTCATAGGGCTTGTAATAATGCTTGTAGCCATGCGAATGACGATAAGGTCCATAATTACTGTTTTGCTTCCGGACAGCTCAGAAAAGCTGGTCGATTTAATTTACGAAAAAAGAAAATTAGACAGGGGTCCGGCGATAACAGTTATAGGCGGAGGAACGGGGCTTTCTGTTTTGCTGCGTGGTTTAAAGGAGGCAACAAATAACGTAACCGCTGTTGTTACTGTTGCCGATGATGGCGGATCTTCAGGCAGACTGCGCAGTGAATTTGGCATAATCCCGCCCGGCGATCTCAGAAATTGCCTTGTAGCGCTTGCGGATACAGAGCCGCTTATGGAGAAATTATTTCAATATCGTTTTGAAGGGAAAAGTGCGCTTGCCGGGCACAGTTTTGGCAATTTATTTATAGCGGCAATGACTCAGGTAACGGGTGATGTGGAAAAAGCACTGATGGAATCAAGTAAGGTTTTAGCGGTAAAAGGGCGCGTTTTTCCTGCAAGCACGGCTAAAATAAGGCTAGATGCCACGATGCAGGACGGTACAGTAGTAGAGGGAGAATCACAGATACCGCTTGTCCACAAAAAAATTAAACGCGTACATATTTTTCCCAGACAGGTCGAGCCGGTTGCCTCTGCGATAAGTGCAATAAAAAATGCTGAAGCTATAATCCTAGGCCCAGGCAGCTTGTATACGAGTATTATGCCGAATCTGCTCGTCAACAACGTGGCTGAAACTGTCAGAAAAAGCAAAGCAATAAAAATATACATATGCAATGTTATGACTCAGCCGGGAGAAACAGACGGCTATACGGTTTCCATGCATGTAAAGGCTATTTTAGAGCATGCGGGCATTGGCAGTGTAGACTATGTTTTGGCAAATAATAAGCCGATTTCACCTTCACTGCAAGAGTTTTATGCTCAAAAAGGACAATATCCAGTTATAATCGATGAGGATGAAATACATGAACTTGGTGTTGGCTTTGTGAAAGCAGATCTTATAAATGAAACCAATGTCATTCATCATGATTCTGAGAAACTTGCCCATAATATTATGCAGATGGCCTATGGTTTGAAAACAGATAACAGAAGACGCAAAAAAAAGTATTAGATGGGGTGAACACATGCCGTCTTTTTCTACAGAAGTAAAAAACGAACTGTCCCATTTTAATGAAACCAGTCTATGCTGTCTGTTTGCGGAACTGGCTTCGCTTTTGCGTATGGACAGTACATTCATTCTCAGCGCGAAACATCATTTGGGTATTAATTTCTCAACGGAAAACGCAGCTGTGGCCAGGAGGGCATTAGCTTTTATAAAAGGTTTGTGTGTGGGTGAGATCAACACAGAACTTGTAGTAAAACGATCGCGCCGTCTGCAAAAAAATAATCGATATATTATTAGAGTGATACCTTCACCCGCGGTAGACGCATTACTGAGAAATATGAAATTTATTAATGACGACGGATTCAATATGGGCAGGGACAGCTACCTCCTCAGCAAGTACTGCTGTAAGGAAGCATATCTTCGCGGAGCCTTTCTTGGCGGAGGATCTGTAAACAGACCGGATGGTGGTTATCATTTAGAACTTTCCACCAGTAATTATGAATTTTCACGTCAGCTTTTAATATTACTGAATCAATTTAACTTTCCTGTAGGGGAAACTGCAAGAAAGGATTATTACGTTTTATATATTAAGGAAAGTGAAGCGATTATAAGTTTTTTGCGTATGATTGGGGCAGAGCAGGTACTTGAAGAATTTGAAAGCAAGCGTAATTTAAAGGAAGTACGCAATCAAGTCAATCGTCTGGTAAATTGCGAAACGGCAAATCTGCAAAAAACAATAGAAGCTTCGGTACGTCAGGTTCAGAATATGAAAAATCTGCTGGGCGATTCAAAAATGAAAATACTGCCGGAAGCTTTGAAAAAGACGGCATGGACGAGGATAGAATATCCTGATGCTTCATTAAGTGAATTGGCACAAATCCTTGGCATAGGTAAATCAGGAGTCAATCATCGTCTGCGCAAACTGGAGGCAATGGCACTTCGATTGAAGGAATGTGAAAAAGGATGAAGTCACTACGTTGGTTTATAATTGCCGGGCTGGTTTTTTTGCTTGTATTTGGAGTGGTTGCCATATATTTTTCCGGTGAGGATAAAAATAATATCCTCATTCTGGAATATCATAGAGTAAATGATGTTGATGATGATGAATATACAATATCCACGGAAGAATTCAGAAAACAAATTGAATATCTGTCTGAGCAGGGATATTCGACAATCAGTCTTATGAATTTTATAAGAGCTAAGAAATATGGTGATAAATTGCCGGATAAGTCAGTGATTTTAACCTTTGATGACGGTTACGAGGATAATTATACTGAAGTTATGCCTATTTTAGCTGAAAATAATATGACAGGGACTGTTTTTATTATAACAAACAGCATAGGGCTGGAAGGTTATCTTACTTGGGATCAGCTGAGAGAAATGCAGCTGGTAAATATGGAGATAGGCAGCCATACCGCTAATCATATACCATTAGCATCACTTGAGCCGGAAAAAATAAATGATGAAATTCATCTCTCAAAATTGTTAATGGAATGGAAAGGTTTGAAAACAATATATTTTTTCTCTTATCCGAATGGAAGCTATAATGACACGGCACAGACAGATCTCCGTGCAGACGGTTATCTGGGCGCTGTTACAGGCGATCCGGGAATCAATACTTTTGCTACGGATGCTTATCGGCTGCAAAGGACATATATTCCGAGATCAAAACTGGGCATGCTGGATTTCAAGTTAAGGATATTGAAAAGCAAACTTTATACTGAATTTAATATAAAACAAAATAAAATATAGAAATTTATGAGGAAAAATGGATTTTTTTAAACAAATAATATTATCGACTTTTGCAGCCATTGCAGTTGGCAGTGTTCTTTTCTGCGGTACAGTTCAGGCCCGCCACAAAGAAGATGCAAAGAATACGGTAGAAAAAACAAGGGAATATTCCATAAAAGCAAACTCACAAACATCAGATGAAAAGGCAAAATATTCCGCGGCAAGTTTTAAATCGCAAATAGATAAAATGACGGCCTGGCCTGTGAAGCGTATTGATAAAGAAGGAACGCTTATTTTTTCTGACAGTCCGGAGACAGTATATCAGGATGGTATACTGTATGAAGATACTGTCAGCGGAAAAGGTCGGTTGTATTATTATCATGTAAATGGTACCGATGAAGATAAAAAAGTAGTTGTTATGCTGACAAATGAAAGTAGAACAAATGCTGCGGATTTTCATATTACACGCTCTGCTCAGGCAGGACCGAGCGCAGATTATTTATATGTGGGAAAAACTTCACAGCTGCGGTATTTCGGATACCAGACATCGCGAGATGTCCTTATTGATAAAAAAAGCTCTCAAATATTAGAAAACAGAACAAATCGCATGGTAATTAAAAAGGACGAATTGGTTTGCGGCATATATGATTTCGAGACAGCAGCTCCTGTCAAGATAACGGTGATGATGCTGCCGATGGATGCCGATCCCTATGCTTTTATAAAAACGGCACCGGTTTTGCTCAAAGATGAGAGCAGGCTGCGCGGTACTTTTCAAAATATGGATCGTGTCCTGCAGGGAGAACGAAGATACAATCCTGAAAAAGATGGTGCCGTATATTTCACTGTTGCCGATGACAAGGACGATGCATATCTGACAGGCATTGATGCAACGGATGGCAGTACGGTCAAAAATTATGGCAATTATGGAGTGCTTTATTATTTGAATATGCCGACAGGAGGAATGGGCAAAGTCCATTATTATCTTCAACCGCTGGGCGGTGTTTATGCCGGGGCTATGACGGCGCAAATAAATAACAATGTAAGTGTCAATGTGCTGCCGACTCCTTCAGAACGTGCATTTTTTGGTGAAAACCAGCGTCAGGCATATTATGCTGATTTAGGAATATATAAGATAAGAGATAATGTCCTGTTTCAATATTCACCTCCCGGAGCATCCAATTTGCCCGTCAATATTATATTGGCGCCCGAGGAATAAATATATTTTCAGCGTAGATATTGATTGAAAGGTAAAAAAATTATACAATATATAATGTTATTGATTATTGATATAATAAGGAGGCTTTTTCATGAAACATATTAAGACAGTCAATAAACCATATCTGCAAAGCACCTTAAAAACAGGCGGCTGCGGTGAATGCCAGGCTTCATGTCAGTCTGCGTGCAAGACGTCCTGCACGGTAGGCAATCAAGTTTGCGAAAAAAAGCAATAATTTTCATTTAGTCTAAAAAAGGCTGTGTATGCAGCCTTTTTTTAATGTAAGAAAGGATTTATCTGTCAATGAATAAAAATATCCACAAGTTTCACTATAAAGATGTATATTTTCTGCTTGATGTGAACAGCGGAGCTGTCCACGCTGTTGATAAAATGATCGCCGATATGATGGATGTGTTTGACGGCAAAAATGATGATGACGTAATAAATAAATATATGAATATTTACAAACCCTTGGAAATAAAAGAGGCATTGTCAGAACTGCATCAGCTAATAGAAGCCGAACAATTATTTGCGCCGGATATTACCGTGCCGCCAGTATTCTCTGAAAAGGGCATTGTTAAATCAATGTGTCTTTTAGTAGCGCATGATTGTAATCTGCGCTGTAAGTATTGCTTTGCCGATACAGGAGACTTTGGTGCTGACAGGCAGCTTATGAATAGACAGGTAGGCGAAGCGGCAGTTGAATATATAATAGAGCATAGCGGCAGCAGAAAACACTGTGAAATAGATTTTTTTGGCGGAGAACCGCTGGTAAACATGCCTTTGGTGAAACATATAACAGCATATGTAAGAAAAAGAGAAAAAGAGGCAGGCAAAATATTCAAGCTGACTTTGACGACAAATGGCATACTGTTGAATGACGAGAATATAAAATTTCTGAATGACAATAATATAAGCGTAGTCATAAGTCTGGACGGAAGAAAAAGTGTACATGATCATATGCGCCCGGATGCCGGCGGACATGATACTTATAACAGGGCAGTGGCTAATTTTAAAAAGCTAGTCAAATCAAGAAACGATGAAAATTATTACATGCGAGGTACTTATACCAAATATAATCTTGATTTTACCAACGATGTGGTTTCAATGGCCGATGAGGGTTTTGACATCCTGTCTATTGAGCCCGTTATTGCCAAGGATGAAGATTACGCAATACTTGAAAGCGACCTGCCGCAAATATTTGCAGAGTATGATAAGCTGGTAAATACATATCTGCAGTATCGCCGCGAGGGCAGAGGATTTTTCTTTTTTCATTTCAATATAGACCTTAATAATGGTCCCTGTGTAGCAAAAAGGCTAAGCGGCTGTGGCGCCGGGCATGAATATTATGCTGTGGCGGCAAATGGCGATATGTACCCCTGCCATCAATTTGTCGGACGCGAAAAATATTTGCTCGGTAATGTATTCGAGGGCGTCACCAGCACACAAATCCCACAGCATTTCAGAAATTGCCATGTTCTGAATAAAGATAAGTGCCGTGACTGCTGGGCAAGATATTTCTGCAGCGGCGGCTGTCATGCCAACGCCGATCTTTTCAACAATGATATATATAAACCCTATGAACTGGGATGCGAACTGCAGAAGAAAAGATTGGAATGTGCGATTGCTGTTCAGGCATTAATGTCTATGGAAAACAGTCATTAATCTGTACTTGAATAAAATTTGCAGTTGATTTTGTTTAATTTTTCTGTATAATTTGCCACACAACTATTTTAATGGTGAAGAATAAGAAATTGACTTACGGAGTATTGATCAGCAAATTTCGGATGAAATTTGCTGATTTTATTTTTATTAAATTCTGCAATACGCGGCTGCATCTGCATAAAGAGAATTTTGTAGGCGGGCAGCGGCTAAACTACATGACAGATAATAACGCTTATTCACAATTTTCGATCGGTTCGAACTGCTCTATTTACAAGTAAAAACGTTGACAAATAATGGGTTTTTATTGTATCATAAATGGTGATAAAACTGTTGGAGTTTCTGGCAGTTTGGTATTTGTCGTTTGTCTGGATAAGGCTGCTGATCGTCTTTTAGCAGCGGGGTTATTCAGCCAACATATTCTGGAAAATTCCAGAAAACTTTTTTTAAAATTTTAGGGGGTATTTTTACAATGGCAGTTAAAGTTGCTATTAATGGGTTTGGTCGTATTGGCCGTCTCGCTTTCAGACAGATGTTCGACGCAGAAGGATATGATGTTGTTGCACTTAACGATTTGACAAGTCCTAAAATGCTTGCACATCTTTTGAAGTACGATTCTACACAGGGCAGATATAAATATGCTGATTCTGTAGAAGCTGGCGAAGATTCCATTACTGTAAATGGTAAGAAAATCACTATTTACAAAAAACCTAATCCTGAAGAATTGCCTTGGGGAGATCTTGATGTTGATATAGTGCTTGAATGTACAGGCTTTTTCGCTTCGAAAGACAAGGCTGCAGCACATATTAAAGCAGGCGCTAAGAAAGTTGTTATTTCTGCTCCGGCTGGCAGTGATCTTCCTACCATCGTTTACAACGTAAACCATAAGGCTTTAAAATCAAGTGACACTGTTATTTCCGCAGCTTCCTGCACCACAAACTGCTTGGCCCCTATGGCTGATGCATTGAACAAATTGGCTCCTATCCAGAGCGGTATTATGACGACAGTTCATGCTTATACTGGCGACCAGATGATTTTGGATGGTCCTCAGCGTAAGGGCGATCTCCGCCGTTCGCGTGCTGCTGCTATTAATATTGTACCTAACAGCACCGGTGCCGCAAAAGCTATTGGTCTTGTCATTCCTGAATTGAACGGCAAATTGATCGGTTCGGCACAGCGTGTTCCTACTCCTACCGGCTCGACAACTATTTTGGTAGCTGTTGTAAAAGGCAAAGTATCTGTTGAAGACATCAATAAGGCTATGAAAGCTGCTGAAACTGAATCTTTCGGTTACACTGAAGATCAAATCGTATCAAGCGATGTTATCGGCATGAGATTCGGTTCATTATTCGATTCTACACAGACAATGGTTGCTCCTATGGAAGACGGCAATACACAGGTGCAGGTCGTTTCATGGTATGATAATGAAAACAGTTTCACAAGTCAGATGGTTCGTACAATCAAATACTTTGCTGAACTGAAGTAATATTGTTCGGCCTTATGCCTAATAAGGTCCGGCCTTAATAGGCCGGACCTATTTTATGATTAGCGGAGGATTGAAATGAATAAAAAGACAATCAGAGATATTGATGTAAACGGCAAAAAAGTATTTATCCGTGTGGATTTCAATGTTCCTATGGATGAAAATCAAAATATCACCAATGATAAAAGAATAAGAGCCACACTTCCTACGCTCAATTATCTGCTGGAAAAAAATGCTGCCCTTATTTTGGCATGCCATGTTGGTCGTCCTAAAGGTCAGCGCGTTCCTGAACTTTCTGTTAAACCTATAGTGAAGAGACTTTCTGAGCTTTTGGGAAAAGAAGTAAAATACGCTGAAGATTGCGTTGGCAAACCGGCAGAAGAAGCGGCAGCTTCATTAAAACCCGGCGAGGTCCTTTTATTGGAAAACCTTCGCTACCATAATGAAGAAACAAAAAATGATCCGAAATTTGCAAAACAGCTGGCATCCCTGGCTGATGTGGCAGTTGATGATGCCTTTGGCGTTTCTCACCGGGCACATGCATCCAATGTTGGTATTGCCCAATATGTTGAAGTCGTCAGCGGTTTTCTTGTAGAAAAAGAAATAAAATTTATTGGGCAGGCACTTGCTGCGCCTAAAAAACCTTTTGTAGCCATTATTGGTGGTGCAAAAGTTTCTGATAAAATAGGTGTTATTTCTAATATGATAGAAAAAGTCGATACAATTATTATCGGCGGCGGTATGGCTTACACTTTTCTTGCATCACAAGGATATAATATCGGCAAATCCATCTGCGAAGAAGACAAAATTGATCTTGCAAAAAATCTTTTGGCAAAAGCAGCTTCAAAAGGTGTAAAAGTATTATTGCCTGCAGATGTGGTAATTGCTGATAAATTTGCTGCGGATGCTGCCACTAAAATTGTGCCTGTCGACAAAATAGATCCTGAATGGATGGGACTGGATTGCGGTCCTGAAAGCTGTAAAATGAATGCTGCGGTTTTAAAAGATGCAAAAACTGTTGTTTGGAACGGGCCGATGGGTGTATTTGAATTTGATGCCTTTGCTAAAGGAACAGAAGCTGTTGCTAAGGCAGTCGCAGAATCCGGTGCCGTGAGTATTGTCGGCGGTGGTGATTCTATTGCTGCGTTGAAAAAAACAGGTCTTTCTGATAAGATCAGCCATATTTCGACAGGCGGCGGCGCTACATTAGAATTCCTCGAAGGAAAACCTATGCCTGGCATTGAAGCAATTGCAGATCTTTGATATAATGCAGTGAAATACTAGGGATAACAATTACTAAAGCGGCTTATGTCTGTTTTAGTAATTTGTTGTGCCTTATAAACTTATCCTGTTAGCTCGATAATCAAATCGGAAATTTTTTTATTAATATGAAAAAAGGTGGTTTTTACTATGCGCAAGGCAGTAATAGCTGGCAATTGGAAGATGAACAATACAATCGCCGCAGGAAAACAATTAATTAAGGATTTAGCACCCTTGGTGAAGGAAAACAGTAAGGTTGATATAGTTGTGTGCCCAACATATACAGCACTTGCAGCTGTTGTGGAAGCTGCTAAGGGCACCAATATTCATGTAGGTGCGCAGAATGTACATTGGGAAAAAAGCGGTGCATTCACCGGTGAAATTTCTACAGATATGTTGAAAGAAATCGGTGTCGAGTATGTCGTTATAGGTCATTCAGAACGCCGTGAATATTTCGGCGAAACAGATGAAGGGGTAAATAAACGCTCCAGAGCAGCTTTAGCGGCAGGTCTTGTGCCGATTATCTGCTGCGGTGAAACCTTGGAAATACGTGAAGCTGGCACGACGAATACATTTGTCAAAGGACAGATTGAAGCAGCTCTGAATCAAATGACAGCTGACGATGTTGTTAAGGCTGTTATAGCATATGAACCTATCTGGGCTATTGGTACAGGAAAAACAGCTACTTTTGAACAGGCTGAAGAAGTATGCGCTGTTATTCGTGAAACGATTGCTGCACAATTTGATCAGACGACCGCTGATAAAGTACGTATTCAATATGGCGGAAGTGTAAAACCGACTACAATTGACGGACTCATGCAGAAACCTAATGTTGACGGTGCTTTAGTGGGCGGGGCTTCCTTAAAAGCTCCCGACTTTGCGCGTATTGCAAATTTTAATTAATAATAGATTAGGCAAGAGGTTATTTATATATGTCAAAACTCAAAAATCCGGTTGCTCTTATTATAATGGACGGATGGGGAATAGGGACTGCTAATGATCCTAATAATGCAGTGACAAAAGGAAAAACCCCCGTTATAGATAAGCTCTTTAAAAATTACCCTTATGCTCAATTGGCTTGTTCAGGTGAGGCGGTAGGTCTTCCTGACGGACAGATGGGAAATTCAGAAGTAGGGCATATGAATATGGGAGCCGGAAGGGTAGTATACCAGGAACTCACACGTATTACCAAGGCTATCCGTGAAAAAACATTTTTTGCCAATCCTGTATTTTTAGATGTCATGGCACAGGTGAAAAAATCCGGCGGAGCTCTCCATCTGATGGGACTCTTGTCCGACGGCGGAGTGCACAGTCATCAGCAGCATTTATACGCGCTAATTGAATTGGCAAAAGAAAGCGGCATAGAAAATGTATATGTGCATGCATTTTTGGATGGTCGGGATGTGCCTCCTTCAAGCGCTGCAGGCTATTTATCTCAGCTGGAAGACAAGCTTAAGGAAATTGGCACAGGCAGTATTGCCACCATCGCCGGGCGTTATTATGCCATGGACCGTGATAAAAGATGGGACCGTGTTGAAAAGGCGTACAAGGCTGTTGCCAAGGCTCAGGGCAATAAGGCAGAAAATGCTGCTGATGCCATAAATGCGTCTTATGCGGATGAAAAAACTGATGAATTTGTGATCCCTACTGTCATAGGAACGTATCAAGGCATGAAAGACGGAGACGGGGCGGTATTCTTCAATTTCCGGCCTGACAGGGCACGCGAACTTACGCATGCATTTACAGATGAAAAATTTGATGGATTTGATCGCGGGAGCAAGGTGAAATTGTCATTTGCAATAATGACGCAGTATGAAAAAGGGATAAATGCCCAAATAGCTTACAAACCTGAAAAGCTGACTAATACATTAGGGGAAGTTATTTGCAGCAATGGTTATAAGCAGCTGCGAATTGCTGAAACAGAAAAATATGCGCATGTAACGTTCTTTTTCAATGGCGGAGTTGAACAGCCTCTGGAGGGTGAAGACCGGATCTTGGTGCCATCTCCAAAGGTTGCAACATACGATCTTCAGCCTGAAATGAGTGCTGGTGAAGTTACTGATAAGGTAGTCGATGCAATAAAATCGGAAAAATATGATTTTATTATTTTGAACTATGCTAACGGTGATATGGTCGGACATACAGGCATTCTGCCTGCCGCTGTAAAAGCTGTAGAAACAGTTGATACTTGTGTCGGCCGTTTTGTAGATGCCATAAAATCAGTGGGAGGTACAGTTTGCATAACTGCTGACCATGGCAATGCTGAAAAGATGTTCGATGCAAAAACAAATGAACCTTTCACGGCACATACTACCAATCCTGTTCCGTTTATTGTTGTCTCCGATAAAATAAAAAATGTCCGTGACGGAGCATTATGCGATATTGCACCGACATTGCTGAAGCTTGCCGATGTTTCTATACCGCAGGAAATGACGGGCACACCGCTTATAGATTAAATGTCAGTATGTTCATCTTGACATATAAGTCGGATAAATATATTATTGTTTAGTGGATTATTACAGTGAAGAGAGGAATACAGATATGATTTATTCAGAAGAAGTCAGCAACATGACATGTGTTGCCAAAGGTATCGAAAACCATGGTCCCGCTCCGATTCCTGAAGAAGGTAAATGGGTGCAGGCTAAGGAAGTAAAAGATATCAGCGGTTTGACACATGGTGTTGGTTGGTGCGCTCCGCAGCAGGGGGCCTGCAAATTAACATTAAATGTGAAAGACGGCATCATTCAGGAAGCATTGATAGAAACGATTGGCTGTTCAGGTATGACACATTCAGCGGCAATGGCTTCAGAACTTTTACCGGGAAAAACGATCTTAGAAGCACTCAATACGGATTTGGTCTGCGATGCTATCAATACTGCTATGCGTGAACTGTTCCTGCAAATTGTTTATGGCAGAACACAAACAGCCTTTTCAGAAGGTGGTCTTCCTATCGGCGCAGGGCTTGAAGATTTGGGAAAAGGCCTCAGAAGTCAAATAGGGACCATGTATGGTACTCTTAAAAAGGGATCACGTTATCTGGAAATGGCTGAAGGTTATGTTACCAGAATCGCCTTGGATAAAGACGATGCGATAATCGGTTATGAATTTGTCCATCTTGGCAAAATGATGGAAATGATTCGTAAGGGCACGTCTGCTCAGGAAGCTATGGATAAGGCCAAGGGGTCCTACGGCAGATTTGCAGAAGCCGCAAAATATGTGGATCCGCGTAAAGAATAATAAAAGGGAACGGGAAGGAATGAAAGAGTATGGCATTATTTGAAAGTTATGAACGTCGTATTGATAAAATAAATAAGGTCTTAAGTGGATATGGCATTTCCTCTGTAGAAGAAGCTAAGAAAATATGCGACGAAAAAGGTATAAATGTTGCTGAAATAGTGAAAAGCATTCAGCCTATTTGTTTTGAAAATGCATGTTGGGCCTATACTGTTGGTGCTGCTATTGCTATAAAAAAAGGATGCACAAAAGCTGCAGAAGCAGCTAAGGCTATTGGTGAAGGGCTTCAGTCCTTTTGTATACCTGGTTCTGTCGCTGATCACAGAAAAGTGGGTCTGGGACATGGTAACCTGGCTTCCATGCTTTTATCAGAAGATGCAAGCTGTTTTGCTTTTCTGGCAGGTCATGAATCATTTGCTGCAGCTGAAGGTGCTATCGGTATTGCGGGAAAGGCTAATCGTGTCAGAAAACAACCTTTGCGCGTTATTCTGAACGGACTGGGCAAGGATGCTGCTCAAATTATTTCACGTATCAATGGTTTTACCTATGTGCAGACACAATATGATTATGCAACAGGTAAACTTAATGTTGTTAAAGAAATCGCTTATTCAGACGGTGTACGCAGTATGATAAAATGCTATGGAGCTGACAGTGTTCAGGAAGGTGTTGCTGTCATGCATAAGGAAGATGTAGATATTTCCATTACGGGAAATTCTACTAATCCGACAAGATTCCAGCATCCTGTAGCAGGCTGCTACAAAAAAGAATGTATCGAAAAAGGCAAAAAGTTTTTTTCTGTAGCATCCGGCGGCGGTACAGGCCGTACGCTGCATCCTGATAATATGGGTGCAGGTCCTGCTTCATATGGCATGACTGATACTATGGGCCGCATGCATTCTGATGCACAGTTTGCCGGATCTTCTTCAGTTCCCGCACATGTTGAAATGATGGGGTTGATCGGTATGGGCAACAATCCTATGGTTGGGGCAAGTGTGGCTGTGGCAGTTGCTGTTGAGGAACATACGAAATAATTAAAAATGACGGAGATGCACAGGAAATATTTCCTATGCATCTCTTTTAAGTTTTTACGGATGCATATTACTGCTTTGATATGTATGATAATTTATGTTACAATAGACATGCAGTATTATAAAAATGGGAAGAAATATTTTAATTAGGTGGGGGTTTTATGTTGAAAAAAACAAAAATAGTATGTACCATGGGTCCTAATGTGGACAAGGATCATATGCTTCTTGAGGACATGATCAATAATGGAATGAATGTTGCCCGTTTTAATTTCTCGCATGGTGATTATGCAGAACATGAAAAACGCATTAATTTAGTAAAGCAGACTGCTCGTAAACTGGGCAAAACAATTTCTTTAGTCCTTGATACAAAAGGGCCTGAAATGCGTTTAGGCGATTTTGCCGGCGGTAAGGTATTCTTAAAAAAAGGCAATAAATTCACCATCACCAACAGTGATGAACCTGGTGATGAAACTCATGTAGCCATCAACCACAAAAATCTTTACGCAGAAGTTAAACCCGGTAATATTCTGCTCCTTTCCGACGGACTTGTAGGTCTCCGTGTAGATGAAATTTCCGGTAAAGATATAGTTACGACGATTCTCAATGATGGGCCTATGAGCACACGCAAGCGTGCAGCAGCTCCAGGAGTATCACTCGGACTGCCCGCTATTTCTGAACAGGATAGAAATGATATAATTTTCGGTATTAAGCATGATATGGATTTTGTTGCAGCTTCTTTTATACAACGTGCTGATGATGTAGAAGAAATACGCGGCTTGATCAGAGATCACAGCGGTCATATGGAAATTATTCCAAAAATCGAATGTGCCGAAGGTGTCAAGAATATTGATTCAATAATAGCGGCTTCAGATGGTATCATGGTGGCTCGCGGAGATCTCGGCGTAGAAATTCCTGCTGAAGATGTTCCTCTTATTCAGAAAGAAATCATCAAAAAATGCAACAAAGTAGGCAAACCAGTTATTGTTGCGACACAAATGCTTGAAACAATGACTACAAACCCGCGCCCAACTCGTGCTGAAGCCTCCGATGTTGCTAATGCTATTTTTGATGGTACTGACGCAATAATGCTCAGCGGTGAATCTGCTAACGGCGACTATCCTGTAGAAGCAGTTAAAGTTATGGATTCTATTGCTAGACGTGTTGAATCAGCGCTTGAATATAAACATATCTTCATCAATAAGGGTTTTTCCCGCCAATCAACAACTACAGATGTCATTGCACATGCAACGGTACAGATGGCTTATGAACTTGATGCTAAGGCCATTATTGCTCCTACCGAAAGTGGTTATACAGCACAAGTGGTATCAAAATATCGTCCGGAAGCAGCTATTATTGCTTATACACCAAATGAAAAAGTAGCGCGTCATTTAAATCTTCGTTGGGGTGTAGTGCCTATTGCAGGCTCTGATTGGGATGATGTAGAGGAAATGATCGTCACAGCAACAGCTGCAGCCGTTGCAAGGGGAATCGTAAAACAGGGCGATAAAACTATTATTACCTCCGGTGTGAAATTTGCTGAAGGAAATACAAGCACAATCCGTATTCATACGATTTGATCTTCAGTTCTGATAAATGTGATCAAAAGAAGTGTACTGACGCTGAGATAAATATCTCGGCGTTTTATTTTTTTGCGGATAAAGTAGAGCTTATAATTCGTCAGCGGCCTTGCAAGGCAGAGAAAAAAAGAAAGAGGCACCTTTATCAGGCTTTCCCGTGATCCATGCCGTGCCGCCTTGTCTTTGCAAGATGCGCTGGCAGATGGCCAGACCGACGCCGCTGCCTTCAAATTCTCGGGCGGAATGAAGACGTTCAAATACATGAAATAGTTTTTTTACATAACGCATATCGAAACCGGCACCATTATCTGTAACAGAAAAAACCAGATACTTTTCTGTCTGGCGGCATGTTACTCGTATTATGGCGGGATCTTTTTTTCTTGTGTATTTCAGAGCGTTGGATAAAATATTTTGACATAAAAGCTTGAAGAGGATTGGATCGGCTGCTATAGAAGGCAGCTTTTCGAGATGAAAACATATTTTTCTGGATGGTTCCAATGTATGCAGTTCATTATAGGTTTCAAAAAAGATTTTATTGGTATCTATTTTGTTGATGCTTATTTCTTTGCTGCCGGCATGAGAATATTCTAATAAATGATCAATAATAGCAGTGACTTCACGGGTTTTTTCCTGTATATTTACCGCAAGAGTTTTTTCATCCGATGAAAATTTTCCATTACAGTCCTGCAGCAGAAAATCTATAAGGCGTTTTATGGAAAGCAATGGAGATTTCAGATCATGAGCAACAGAATAGGAAAAACTGTCGAGACTTTTATATGCGTTCTCCAGATCCTCGGTTCTTTGCATGAGTTTGAGCTGTGTATTGACACGTGCTATCAGTTCGGCTGGTTTAAAGGGTTTAGTAACGTAATCCTGTGCACCTATAGCAAAGGCTTTTTTTATACTTTCTTCGTCATCGCTGGCTGTTAAGAAAACAACAGGGATTTTTTTATATTCAACATTATTTTTTAACAGCTGACAAAAATCAAATCCATTCATTTCCGGCATAGTTACGTCAAGTAAAATAATATGGGGTATTTGGAATTGCAATAATTTTAAAGCTGACTGTGCGCTTTTGGCAACACGGATCGTGAAATCAGATCGTTTGAGAATGCAGCTTGCCAATTCAATGCTTTCGGGAGAATCATCAATTATAAGAATTTGTTTTTCATATGGTATTGACATAAAAACACCTTTTCTTTTTAGCTATTATTTTAACATATTAATCCTTTTCTGCAAGAAATGAGAAATAAGATATTTGTTATTTTGCAATAATTGGACTATAATATAAAAATAGATTTTGGCAATGAAGCCTGACCGCATCCCCGGTCGGGTTTTTTTTTGCACATTTTTATAAACGGAGGTTTGCATGAAGAATTTTATTATGACGCAAGCATGGCTGAGCCGTTTTATGGTAATTAGTTTTTTCATGATCACAGCCTTGCTTGCTGTCAGCAGCATATATATGAAAATGAATATAAACGCGGAAAAAACAGCCGAAGAACATCGGATAATGTTCCAGCAATTAGGGGAATCCTTAGCAAAAGCTTCAGATTATTTAACTGCTGAAGGCCGAAAATATGCCGTAACGGGTGATCGAATACATATGGAAAATTATTGGCGGGAAATAGAACAGACACGTACAAGAGATTATGTAATTGAAAAAATGCATTCAGCTAATGCTCCCGAAGATGAATTAGCCCTGTTGGAAGAGGCAAAAAAGTATTCTGACGAACTTGTGGAAACAGAACGCCGCTCCATGCGGCTGGTGTTGGAGGCGGAGCATATATCTGAAGATATGATGCCCGTATCGGTAGCCAGCAAGAAGCTGGAAAGCAGTGATGTCCTTCTGTCGGATAAAGAGAAAAGAGCAAAGGCTGTAGAAATAATGTTTGACAATAAATATGATATAAGCAAGGAACATATCATGAAGCCTATAGCTGCTTTCCAGCAGGCAATGAACAGCCGTCTGGAAAATGAACTATTGAATGCTCGTCAGAATCTTTATCGTGCTTTTATTCTGCAGGTAGTTCTTGCCTGTATAATAATCGCCGAAATTCTGGGTCTGATGCGCATATTTATATTGTATATTACGCGTCCTATACAGCACTATACAAAAAAATTGGAAATATTTTCTTTCCAGCAATATTTTTCTTTGCGGGCAGAAGGAACAAAAGAACTCTGTATTCTGGCGGATGTGTTCAATGCACTGTATTTGTCTTTTCAAGAAGAATTAAAAAAACGCAGAGAAACCGAAAAACGCATGATCATTGCAAAGGAAGATGCCGAAAAAGCCAATGCAGCCAAAAGTGAATTTTTGGCTAATATGAGCCATGAAATACGAACTCCTCTGAATACTATTATCGGTTATCATTATATGATGGAAAAACAAAGACTTTCAGCAAAAGTTTCGGCCTATGCCGGCAATATTGGGCTGGCAGCTCAGAATCTATTGGATATTGTCAATGAAATCCTGGACTTTTCAAAAATAGAATCGGGAAAGATAGAGTTAGAAGTGACTCCGTTCAATTTTAGAAAAACATTGATAGATATATACAATATGATCAATGTCGAAACGGAGAAAAAAGGAATTGATTTTTCTTTAGAGATTGACGAATCAGTACCGGAAATCGTTCTTGGTGATGCTTTCCGTTTAAAAAGAGTTGCACTGAATCTTTTGGCCAACGCAGTAAAGTTTACAGAACACGGCTTTATTCATTTTAAGGTCAGTTCAATAGTCAGGGAAAAGGAAGAATGGGTAGAAATGTCTATTGCAGACAGCGGAATCGGTATCGCAGAAGATGCTCAAACACATTTATTCGAAGCTTTCACACAGGCTGACATATCCACTTCCCGCCGCTTTGGCGGTACGGGACTGGGACTCGCCATAAGCAGGCAGATTGCATTTTTAATGAATGGATATATAAAAGTAATAAGCAAATTGGGTGCCGGATCGACATTTATTTTGACTTTTCCGGTGCAGCGTGCAGGCAAATCTGTACTACAGGAAAAGGAAGCAGTACCTGATATAAAATTTTACAATATTAAACTTTTATTGGTGGAAGATAATACAGTCAATCTGTATATGACAGAGGAAATACTTGTTGATTTCGGCTTCACGGTGACGATAGCCGACAGTGGAAGAAAAGCGATCGAATTGTCTGCGGCGGACAAATATGATCTCATATTGATGGACATCAGGATGCCGATAATGGACGGTTATGAAACGGCAGAATGTATACAGAAAAGCTCAAAAAATATTGATACACCAATAATAGCCTTGTCTGCGGATGTTTTTGGAGATGTTCAGAAAAAGGTATTTGCGTCCGGGATGGCTGGATATTTGGAAAAACCATTGCAGCTGGATAAACTGGGAAGAATATTATCAGCTGTTTTAAAAATACCTGTAACTGCTTTACCGGCATCAGTCCCGATAACTGACGTATTTTTTGATCCTCAGAGTGTAATTGAAAAGCTTAGTGGAAAGACATCCGTATATAAAAAGGTACTTTCTTTGTTTTATCTTCAGCACCAAAATGATGCTGAAGAAATAGAGAAATGTATTTTGCGGGGAGATCGTTCCAGGGCCTTTGAGTGTCTGCATGAATTGAAGGGAGCGGCAGGAAATATCGGAGCTAACGGACTTTATAAGGCGGCAGCGGATCTTTATGATATGCTGAAAGAAGAGCGAACAGAGGGGACAGTCAATAATTTTATCGGAATATTTATCAATTCAATGGAAAAGATTGATAAATATTTACGGAGGCAGGCAGAGGAAGTTTCGCCAATAGCCGCCTTGCCAAATGCATCTGCCGCCGATACGCATAAACTTCTCCAAATGCTGCAAAGCGGTGATTTCACGGCGAAGGAATCCTGCCGCAGAATGAAGGCGGTCTTATGCGGTATTTTTGGGAAAAATTTTTATACGCGCTTATGGCAGGAAGTAAATATATATGATTTCCCCGCAGCAGCAGTATTGTTGAGCAACGAGATGCAAAATAGGAAGGATGAGTTGTAATATGTACCGGGTATTGCTGGTGGATGATGACAGTGCCGAGAGATATATATTAAGACGTTTTGATTGGAAATCATCCGGTTTTTGCGTGGCCGGAGAGGCCTCCGACGGAAAGGAGGCGCTGCAGTTTTTGACACATAAAGAGGTCGAGCTTATTATAACTGATATACGAATGCCGGGAATGGACGGACTGTCCTTTTTGCAGGAATTACGGCAGAAAAAAATCAACAGCTGTGTCATTCTTCTAAGTACCTACAGTAATTTTGAATATGCCCAGCAGGGAATACGGCTGGGGGTATTCGATTATATGACAAAACCGCCTGCTGATAATGAGCTTAGATTATTATTGCAGCGTGTGTGCAGTTATTTAACAAGTGAAAAATATCTTCAAAGGGAAATAGCCGCAAAATATGAAATAAATACAGAAGGAATAGCTGCAAAAATCTGCCGCTTTGTTCTGGACCACATTGAAGATAGTATCACTTTAGAAAGTCTCGCCCAAGAATTTTCTATCAGCCGCGATTATGCCGGAAAATATTTTAAGCAAAAATTAGGCGAAAATTTTAATGAATATCTGACAAAAATGAAAATGGAACATGCAAAATATTTATTGCGCAGCGGTAAATATAAAAATTATGAGATCAGTGAGCGTCTTGGTTATGCAAGTCCGGATTATTTTTGCCGCCTGTTTAAATTATATGCAAAAATGACACCGGGTGAATATAAAAAAAATATTGATAATAAAAAATAGGTACTTTTACATCAAAATATGTAATTATCGTTTTTTTACTGGAAAATAACTTTTTTTTGTGGTTTTTTTCAGCAGTAAAAGTTGCTAAACTGATATTGTAATAAAAACAATACGGCAGGCAGCAAAGACGCTGTGATATGCATTGGGGATGGGCATATCATGGTGTCTTTTTATTTTATTGCTGACCAGAAGGAGAAATCATATGAAAATAAAATTTTTGCCAAAAATGAAGAAAAGCGTCATTTTTGCTCTGACAGCTCTTTTTGTTTCATCAGCTTTTTTGAGTGGCTGCGGCAGCTCTCAAGCCTCAGACAGTTCCGGCAGTGCAGGTGATTCCAAAGACACGATCAAAGTAGGTGTTCTTCATTCGTTGAGCGGTACTATGGCAATCAGTGAAGTTTCCGTGAAAGATGCGGAAATGATGGCTATTGATGAAATTAATGCCAAGGGCGGTGTGTTAGGTAAAAAAATTGAAGTTGTAACAGAAGACGGAGCATCAGATCCGGCAGTTTTTGCTGAAAAGGCAAAGAAGCTTTTGCAGCAGGACAAGGTGGCCACAGTTTTTGGCTGTTGGACATCTGCCAGCCGGAAAGCAGTATTACCGGTATTTGAAAGCAATAATGGACTCTTGTGGTATCCGGTGCAATATGAAGGTATGGAATCGTCTCCGAATATTTTTTATACAGGTGCAGCGCCTAATCAGCAGATCGTACCGGCAGTTGATTGGCTGGTGAAAAACAAGGGCAAAAAGTTCTTTTTAATTGGTTCTGATTATGTATTTCCGCGTACAGCCAATAAGATAATCAAAGCTGAGCTGAAGTCCGAGGGCGGTCAGGTCGTCGGTGAAGAATATACACCGATGGGACACACTGATTATAGTACCATTATCAATAAGATCAAGGAAGAAAAACCTGACGTAGTCTTTAATACACTTAATGGTGACAGCAACGTAGCTTTCTTCAAACAGCTTAAAGATGCGGGGATAACTTCCAAGGATCTTATTACCTGCTCTGTCAGCATCGCCGAAGAAGAAGTCCGCGGCATCGGTGCAGACAACATGACAGGACAGCTTGTTTCGTGGAATTATTATCAAACGACCGATACACCGGAAAACAAGACTTTTGTCGCCAATTATAAATCCCGTTATGGACAGGATCGTGTAACAGACGATCCGATAGAAGCAGCATATGATGCAGTATATTTATGGGCCGCTGCCGTGGAAAAAGCCGGTTCCACAGATGTTGACAAGGTGAAGGAAGCAGCTAAAGGGATAGAATTCAAAGCACCTGAAGGAAACGTTAAAATTGAAGGGGAAAATCAACACCTTTGGAAAACGGTCCGTATCGGTGAAGTTCAGCCTGACGGAATGATCAAGGAAGTTTGGAGTACACCGGAGCCTGTGCGCCCGGATCCATATTTGAAAACATATGATTGGGCAAAGGATTTGGCTGACTAATTGAATAAAAAAATAGAGCGGTATTTTAGGATATACCGCTTTATTTTTATTAACTTAAACGGATACAGGAGTAGAAGGTATGAATACTTATTTTCTTCAAGTTTTCAACGGCATTAGTGTCAGTTCGATTTTTATGCTGGCAGCCTTGGGATTGGCAGTAACTTTTGGTCTTATGAAAATTATCAATATGGCTCATGGTGAGTTTATAATGATCGGTGCTTATGCAGCTTATATAATACAAAACATTTTCAGCCGATATCTGCCGGCTTCAATTTTTGACTTATATTTTTTTGTGGCTATCCCTGCTTCGTTTTTTCTGGCCGGTATTTTCGGCTGGGTGTTGGAAAAGCTGATTATACGTCATTTATACGGCAGAGCATTAGATAGTATACTGGCTACCTGGGGCGTGAGCCTCGTATTGCAGCAGCTGGCACGCAGTATTTTTGGTGCGCCTAATGTGGATGTGAAAAGTCCAAGCTGGCTGAACGGTGCTCTTCTGGTTCTTCCGGGGCTGCAGCTGCCGTATAAGCGCCTTTTTATCATGCTGCTGGTCATAGCTTGTATGACAGCGATATATTTTTTAATGTACCGCAGTAATTATGGGAGAAAAATACGTGCAGTTATGCAAAACCGTGCTATGGCTGCCAGTCTTGGTATAAATACACGGAAAATAGATGCCTGCACATTTGCATTCGGTTCTGGTCTGGCTGGAATAGCGGGCTGCGCGTTGACACTGCTGGGGTCAATAGGGCCCACACTGGGCACCAATTATATAGTAGATACTTTTATGGTGGTGGTTCTCGGCGGGGTAGGCAGTTTATGGGGAACGATAGCCGGTGGATTTCTGATAGGTACAGGGAATACTACCTTAGAATTTCTGACGAATGCCACACTGGGCAAAGTTTTGGTGTTTACATTGGTCATCTTATTTCTGCAGTGGCGTCCTAAGGGGTTATTTACTATTAACAGCCGTTCATTGGATGAATAGAGAAAGGAGAGATCCACTTGTCTGTGAAAACATTTCTGAAAACACCATCTAATAAAGTTTTTTTCGTAATTGTCCTGCTTCTTTTGGCAGCTCCTTTATTTTTATCTGTGTTTAGAATAAATCTTCTCGGCAAATTTATTTCATATGCTATTTTAGCAATGGGGATTGATTTGATCTGGGGGTATACGGGTATTTTAAGTCTGGGGCACGGAGTGTTTTTTGGCCTTGGGGCTTATGCTATGGGTATGTACCTTAAATTGGAGGCTGCCCATGGTAAATTGCCCGATTTTATGGCATGGAGCGGACTGGAAAAACTTCCCGCTATCTGGGCGCCGTTTTCCAATCCTTTGTCACTTATTTTTATTGTGCTCATTCCTGCCTTTCTGGCAGCTGTTATAGGGTATCTTACATTTAAAAATCGTATCCGCGGTGTATATTTTTCCATCCTGTCGCAGGCATTGTCGTTGATCTTTGTGGTGCTTTTTATCGGACAGCAGGCTTATACCGGAGGAACAAACGGTCTTACCAGTTTTCGAACGATGTTCGGTCTGCCTCTGGCAGCAGACAATACTAAATATTTAGTATATTATGCAGCTGTATTTCTGTTATTTATCGTCTATCTTTATTGTCGTTTTTTGATCGGTCATCGTTTTGGCAAAATTTTGATAGCGATCCGGGACGGTGAAAATCGGGTTCGTTTTTCCGGATACGATCCTGCTGTTTACAAAATATTTGTTTATATATCGTCCGCTGTGATCGCCGGGATCGCCGGTGCGGTTTTTGTTCCGCAGGTCGGCATCATTTCACCCGCAGAAATGGGCATAGTGCCGTCGATTGAAATGGTCATCTGGGTCGCCATAGGCGGCAGAGGCACACTTATAGGTGCAGTCATCGGTGCAATTCTTGTAAATGGACTAAAAAGCGGCATCAGTGAATCTTTTCCTGAAGTATGGTCCTATTTTTTAGGATTGACTTTCATCGCGGTGGTTATATTCATGCCGGAAGGTCTTGTTGGAATAGTCAAAAAATACGCGGGACGCATTGCGATCCGGCGTGAAAAAAAAGATAAAACGGCAGAAAAAGCGCCGTCTGTAAATTGAGGTGCATTATGGAAACAGTTTTAGAAATAAAGGATCTTATAATATCCTTTGATGGATTTCGTGCAGTGAACGGTGTTACCACAAGTGTGCAAAAAGGTGAGGTTCGTTTTTTTATAGGACCAAACGGTGCAGGTAAAACGACTTTATTGGATGCCATCTGCGGACGTGTGCATCCGCAGCATGGCTCTATAATTTTCAACGGCGATAAAAATATTATGCATTATCCTGAACATAAGCTGGTAAATATAGGTATTGGACGTAAGTTCCAGGTTCCCTCGGTCTTTACAAGCTTGTCTGTATATGAAAATATGGAAGTATCAGTTGTCAAAAAACGCGGTATTGCAGCGTCTCTTTTTAGTGAAATTACCGAGGCACAGCAGGAAAAAATAAATAAAGTACTCACTTTGGTAGATTTAAATAATTGCGCCGGCAAAAAAGCTGCTGATCTTTCACACGGGCAGAAACAATGGCTGGAAATCGCCATGCTTTTGGTTCAGGATCTGCAGCTTATTCTTCTTGATGAACCGGTGGCCGGTATGGGGCGCAGAGAAACAACAAAAACAGGTGAACTTTTAAGAAAAATTGCTCAGCACTGCACAGTAATTGTTGTTGAGCACGATATGGAGTTTGTGCGTGAATTTGCCAGTAAGGTAACAGTTATGCATGAAGGACATATTTTGGATGAAGGCAGTGTGGAGCAGGTGCAGAAAAATCCTAAAGTAATTGATGTTTATTTGGGAAGAGGCGGTGAAAATTGTGCTTGAGGTAAATAATTTAGAAGCTTATTATGGCGAAAGTGTTATATTGAAAAATGTCTGCCTCAATGTGCAGCAAGGACATATAGTGTGTCTTTTGGGCAGAAACGGTGTCGGCAAAAGTACTTTTTTAAAAAGTGTTATGGGTCTGGTGCATACACCTTGCGGCAGTATTTGTTTAAATAATGAGGAAATCATTGATAAGCCTACCTATTTTCGTGCACGGGCAGGGATTGGGTATGTACCGCAGGGACGGGATATTTTTCCCCATATGACGGTTGAGGAAAATTTGCAGCTTGGTCTGGAAATAAAAGGAGGGAGAGGCGGCATCCCTCAGGAGCTTTATGAGCTGTTCCCTGTTTTAAAAGAAATGCTAACCCGTAAAGGGGGCGATCTCAGCGGCGGACAGCAGCAGCAGCTCGCTATAGCCAGAGCCCTTGCCGTTCATCCAAAACTTTTGCTGCTCGATGAACCTACTGAAGGAATCCAGCCGTCAATAATCAAGGATATAGGCAGAGTAATTCTTCGGCTTAAAAAGGAAGGATATACGATTTTGATTGTAGAACAATATTTAGAGTTTATATTTGGAATTGCTGATGACTATTATGTTATGGATAAAGGTGCCATTATTGCGCAGGGACTTGTCAGTGCCATGAATAAGGAAGATATTCAGCATAAAATTGCTATTTGAAGATCAGGAGGAAAGTATGTCATGCATTTAGCACCAAAAGATATGGAAAAATTATTGCTGCATTATGCCGGCACTGTGGCAAAAGAGCGTAAAGAACGCGGTGTCAAGCTGAATTACGTGGAGTCGATAGCCTATATCAGCAGGGAATTACTTGAGATGGCCAGGGATGGCAGGACAGTAACAGAACTGATGCAGGCAGGCCGTAAAGTACTGACCGGCAGCGATGTTATGGAAGAGGTGCCTTCGATGATCCATGAAGTGCAGATAGAAGCTACTTTTCCTGACGGTACAAAATTGGTGACGATACATAATCCTATACAATAAAGAGGGTTGCGAATATGATAATTCCAGGAGAAATCATAACTGCTGACAGAGATATAGAGTTAAACAGAAATAGACGTACGGAAACCGTTATTGTCAGCAATACAGGGGATCGGCCTGTACAGGTTGGCTCCCATTTTCATTTTTTTGAGGTTAATCGCTGTCTTGCCTTCGATAGAAAGAAGACTTTTGGTATGCGTCTTGATATTCCATCGGGCACATCGGTGCGTTTTGAACCCGGTGAAAAGAAATCGGTACAATTAGTCTGCATAGGCGGAAATAAACGTATTTTTGGTTTTAATGCCTTGACCTGCGGTCATGTGAATGAAGATACTTACCGTTTGGCATTGGATAAAGCTGAAAAATTTTGTTTTATTCATAAGGAGGAAAACTTGTGAGTAGAAAAATGACCGCAGCAGAATATGCAATGATGTTTGGCCCGACAACAGGGGATAAAGTCCGTCTGGCCGATACAGATCTTTTTCTGGAGGTTGAGAAGGATTACACTTATTATGGTGATGAGGCGAAATTCGGCGGCGGTAAAACGCTGCGCGATGGTATGGGGCAATCAGTAAATACTCTCAGCTGTGACGGTGATCTGGATCTTGTTCTCACAAATGCAGTGATCGTTGATGCATATGGTATATTTAAAGCCGATATAGGCATTAAGGACGGGAAAATTGCCGGGATAGGCAAAGCAGGCAATCCCGATATCATGGACAATGTCACTTCAGGAATGACAATTGGAGCTTCAACTGAAGCCATTGCCGCCGAAGGGATGATCGTCACTGCCGGAGGAATAGATTCGCATATTCATTTCATCAGTCCCCAGCAGATAGATACAGCTCTTTACAGTGGCATTACTACGATGATAGGAGGAGGCACCGGTCCCGCCGACGGAACTAATGCCACTACATGTACACCCGGACCTTGGAATATCGCGCAGATGCTGCGGGCTGCTGAGGAATATCCTATGAATTTGGGTTTTTTGGCAAAAGGAAACTGTTCCGGTATTCGTCCTTTAGAGGAGCAGATACTCGCGGGAGCGATGGGATTGAAGATCCATGAAGATTGGGGAGCAACGCCGGCTGTAATCGATGCTTGCCTGCGGGTATCGGATAAGTATGATGTGCAAACCGCCATACATACCGATACTTTGAATGAAGCAGGCTGCGTTGAAGATACGCTTAAGGCCATAGCGGGCAGAACAATCCATACCTATCACACGGAAGGGGCTGGCGGCGGTCATGCACCTGATATTATAAAGGCTGCCGGAGCCGGCAATGTTCTGCCTTCTTCCACTAATCCGACGATGCCTTTTACTGTAAATACTATTGATGAACATCTGGATATGCTCATGGTATGTCACCATCTTGACAGCCGTATACCGGAAGATGTTGCCTTTGCCGACTCAAGAATACGTCCGGAAACAATTGCGGCTGAAGACGTTCTGCATGATATGGGTATTTTCAGTATGATGAGTTCAGATTCGCAGGCAATGGGGCGTGTCGGAGAGGTAATCACACGCACATGGCAGACAGCTGATAAAATGAAAAAAGAACGAGGACCTCTGCCGGAAGAAACCGGTGAAAATGATAATTTTCGTATTCGCCGGTATATAGCAAAATATACGATAAATCCTGCGATAATGCAGGGAATTTCTGAATATGTGGGTTCAGTCACAAAAGGAAAGCTTGCTGATCTGGTTATATGGAATCCGGCTTTTTTTGGTGTACGGCCGGAAATGATCATAAAGGGCGGTATGATCACAGCAGCTAAAATGGGGGACCCGAATGCATCTATCCCCACACCCCAGCCGGTTTTCTATCGCCACATGTTTGGTGCGGACGGAAAAGCAAGATACACCGGCTGCATAACGTTTGTATCCAAAGCGGCATGGGAAAATGGCATTCAGGAGAAATTGCATTTGGAAAAAAAGATACTGCCTGTGCATGGCTGCAGAACCATCAGTAAAAAAGATATGGTGCTTAATAATGCTACGCCGCATATAGATGTTGATCCCGAAACCTATGCGGTGCATGTTGACGGAATTCATTTAGTCAGCAAACCGGCTGAAAAACTGGCATTGGCACAGCTGTACAACCTATTTTAGCGAGGAAAGAAGGATGTCAGGTGCTTATTGAGCATATAAAGGGAAATATCAGAGATGGATATTTTAAGAACATGACTGTTGATAAAGTCAGTATTGAATGGTATGACAGCAAAAAGAAAATTCATCGCTTGCTTAGTGATAAAGGACGCGATATCGCTGTGCGTCTATCCGCCGAAGAACAAAGCCGGGGGCTGTGCCAGGGAGATGTTTTGGCTGTATTTGATGGTGAGGCTGTTACTGTTGATATTATTCCCAGCAAATGCATCATTGTATCGCGTGTCACGAAAATGGAAATGATCACATTATGCTATGAAACGGGAAACCGCCACTCTCCGTTTTATTATGTACCGGACAGTGAAAATTTTCTTATCCCCTACGATCATCCGTTTGAAGAATTACTGCACAAATTGAATATTCATTTTGCTGTTGAAAACAGACGTCTTGATGATCGTCAGCGTATTTGCGCAGCTGCAGGACACAATCATGTGCATGTGCCGGTGTCTCATGCACATGCAACGGAGAGCGAACATGAATGAAACAGATCGTCAATTTTTACTGCTGCAGATAAATGATGCACTTTTTCCCATCGGTGCTTATGTTCATTCTTACGGATTGGAAACATATATACAGCGGGGCTTGATATGTGATGATAAAAGTGTGAAGGAATGGCTGATGCAGTATATGTCTTCGTCTTTTCTATACAGTGACATGCTGGCTGTCAGGCTGGCTTATGAACGGGCATTGGCGCATGATTTGGAAGGGGTTTTTTTACTGGAAAAACTTTTTTTGGCAGCCAGGGCACCTTCTGAGCTTCGGCAGGCCGCCGTCAAACTGGGATCGAGGTTTATAAAAACGATACACGCACTGCCGTTGTCATCAATTAATGAAGTTTTTGAGCAATATGCTGCTGGTTCCTGCCGGCATATACATCCGGCAGCTTACGGCGTATTCTGCGCAGCAGCAGGAATAGTTTTGTCTGACTGTCTTTTTCATTATATGTATGCACAGGCTGCGGGGCTTGTAAATACATGTGTGAAAAGCGTACCTCTCAGCCAGACTGCCGGTCAGCAGCTCTTGCGGAGCTGCAGTCTGCATTGGCCGCGGCTGCTAGGCATGCTTCAACTGCTGTCAATAGATGATTTTTGTTTGTCAACGCCGGGATTCGATATTCGATCAATGCAGCACGAGGCATTATATTCTCGTCTGTATATGTCATGAAGCAGGGAGATGATTTTATGAGTTATGTGAAAATCGGGGTAGCAGGTCCTGTCGGTTCGGGTAAAACAGCACTGATAGAGGCATTGACACGCAAGCTGGCAGATAAATACAGCATTTGTGTTATTACTAATGATATTTATACACAGGAAGATGCGGAATTTCTCATTAAAAATTCCGTCATGGAAAAAGAACGGGTAATAGGTGTGGAGACAGGTGGCTGTCCGCATACAGCTATTCGTGAGGATGCATCTATGAATCTTGAAGCGATCGAAGAAATGGAAAAGAAATTCCCCGATGTTGAAATTTTTTTCATTGAAAGCGGCGGTGATAATTTATCTGCTACCTTTAGTCCGGAACTTGCCGATAAAACCATCTTTGTCATTGATGTGGCCGAAGGTGACAAAATTCCCCGTAAAGGTGGGCCCGGTATTATGCGATCAGATCTTCTGATTATCAATAAGGTAGATTTGGCGCCATATGTTGGAGCCGATCTTGAGACAATGAAGAGTGACTCAGAAAAAATGCGCGGCAGCAAACCCTTTTTTTTCACAAATATACGCGAAAACCAGGGTATAGATAAAGTCATAGCATGGATTAGGCACGAGGCGCTGCTTGAAGATGCCTGAACAGAAACCAAGTGGCAGTGCTTATGGTAAAATATCACATCTGAATTTGAAATTCTGCCGCCAACAGAAAAAAACTATCCTGGAGGATGTTTATTTTACAGCACCGTTTAAAGTAATGCAGCCTTTTCTTTCTAATACAGCTGCACGTTTCATGATCCTCAGCGCTTCGGCAGGAATTATGGCAGGCGATCGTCAGGATATAGATATATATCTAAAAAAAGGCACGACTGTGGAGTTGACAGCACAGTCTTATGAAAAAATTCACAAAATGATTGATGGTGAAGGCAGGCGCAGCACCACGATTACTTTGGAAAAGGATACACTTCTTTTTTATGTGCCGCAGCCTGTTATTCCCTTCGCCGATTCGGCATTTACCAGTGATACGGTAATACATCTCACAGATAATACATCAAAGCTTTTTTTCAGCGAAATATTGAGCAGCGGCAGAACGGCATATGATGAGCGGTTTCTTTATAAAAAATACAGTGCCTCAGTAAAAATTTATGAGGGTAATGATATATGTTATTTTGAAAATTCCCGTTATCTGCCGGCACAACAGAATTTAAACGGATTTGGCAGCTATGAGGGATATACGCATCTGGCCACAATTCTTCTTTTCAATTTTACTGCTGCTGACAGCAGTTTGACAGAAAAAATACGGCAGCTTCTTGATATGCATAAGGAACTTGACGGTGGTGTGAGCTGTACAGAAAATAAATATTTATGTATAAAATCTTTTGCGTCTTCGGGACAGAGTTTAGTAAACTTTATAGATTCAATAAAAAAACTTTTAAAAATAGATCAGGTATAAAGTGATTTTGAAGAATTGATCAAGGAATGATAAATACTGATAATTATGTTGTAGTAAAATTTTTCTATGGCAGAGTTTGTAAGATGGCCGCTCAATTATTATTGGGCGTCTTTTTTGTTTTGCCATATAAAAATATGAGAAATTTTTAGGATGTTAGGAATTGTTTAGAATTATCCAGTATAATCCAGTATAACGGATAAACAGGATGACAGAAAAGAGGATAATTGGTATGCAAGTACGAGATATTTCTATAAAAAAAAGGCTGCTCATTGTAAATTTTATGATGGTCTTCGTTCCTGTGTGTCTGCTGGGGATTATCGGTGCAGTAATTTTTGTAGGACTTCGTTTTACCGGAACGGAGCAAAAAAGTGAACTGGCAATGTTGTGGCCGGAAAAAGGGCCGGCACTTTCTATACAATTTGCGGTGAGCTCTCTTCGTGTTAAGGCCGAAAAAAGAAATGCCCAAAAATTGAAAGAGATGCTGGAGGACTGCCATATATTGGAGGCACAAGGTATTAATACCTTGGTAATGAAAGACGGCAAAGTAATATATGTCACAGATAAGGTAGACAGTGAATGGCTGCAGGCTACAGTCAGGCAGAAATGCGGCAGCAGTCAGTCAACAATGTTATGGGATGATGAAAGTTTTACCTTTTCTTATACTTCACCGCGCAGTGGTATGACCATCATGGCAGCTGGAAATGCACCATTTCTGGCAAAAGGCAGCATTCCAGAAAATAACGCGAAAGAAATGATGGAGCTGCTGTTGTTTACCATATTAGGTGTATCTATGGCGATCATTATTTTTTTTGGCGGCTATCTGTCAAGGATACTGTCCCGGCAGATTCTTGAACCGCTAGAAACACTGCGTTATGCGGCGGCAGAAATCAGAGAGGGAAACTTGGAGGTACAACTTAATGTCAGTACGCAGGATGAGCTGGGAGAGACTTGTCAGGCCTTTGACCGTATGCGGCATGAACTCAAGAGAGCAAGAGAGACAAAGGAAAAATATGAAGTGAATCGCAAAGAACTTATCGCCGGAATTTCGCATGATCTTTCTACGCCGCTGACTTCTCTAAAGGGTTATGCAAGCGGTATTCTTGATGGTATTGCACGTACACCGGAGAAGCAGAAGCACTATACAGAAATGATATATCATACAGCATGCAGCATGGAAAAATTAGTGGAAAGCCTGTTCCTTTTTTCAAAGCTCGATTTGGGACGGGTACCTTTCCGGTTGGAAAAAGTAGATATATGTCTTTATTTTAAAGACTTTATTGCCGAAAGTTATGACCAAATGTATGAACGGGGTTTGAAGCTGGAGTTTCGGGGAATAGAGGAGCAGACGATCGTTGGGATCGACCGATTGCAGTTTCAGCGTGTAGTGGAGAATCTGTTGGAAAATAGCCTGAAATACAAAAAAAATGATACTGTCAGCGTGCAGATCATTTTGAGTAGACAGGCGGAAAATTTAAAGATATCATTTGTAGATGACGGAATTGGTGTGACCGGTAAGGATCTGTCCCGATTATTTGACAGCTTTTATCGAACAGATCCGGCCAGAGCCAATGTGGCAAACGGCAGCGGACTGGGGCTGGCTATTGTAAAGCAAATCGTTGCGGGATTGAAGGGGACAATATGGGCGGAGCAGACACCCGGCGGTGGACTGACTATTTGCATGCTCCTGCCAATTGTGAGAGGGGACAAACATGAAGAAAATATTGATTGTGGAAGATGATAGAGCTATAGCTGAATTGGAACGCGATTATCTGGAAGCAAGTAATTTTACAGTCGTCATTGCTTATGACGGAAAATGCGGTCTAAAGAGAGCAGTAGAAGATACGTATGATTTATTGCTCTTAGACATTATGCTTCCGGGAATCGATGGGTTTCAAATCTGCCGCGAGGTGCGCAAGGTGAAGAATACGCCGATTCTCATGGTATCAGCAAAACACGAAGATATCGATAAAATACGCGGATTAGGATTGGGGGCTGACGATTATGTGATTAAGCCATTCAGTCCGAGTGAGCTTGTAGCTCGAGTGAAGGCCCATATTGCCCGCTATGAAAGACTGACAGGCATGGATGGAAAAGAGCAGAAAAAAATCCTGCAGTCGGGAGATCTGGAAATTCAATTAGAAACGCATCGTGTATTTTTAGCGGAGCAAGAAATCACACTTCCTCACCGTGAATTTGAACTTTTGTCATTTTTGGCGGAAAATCCGGGAATAGTATTCAGTAAAGAAAAATTATTCGAACGTGTTTGGGGGCTGGATGCAGCAGGAGATACGGCAACGGTTATGGTACATGTAAATCGCATACGGGATAAAATCGAACAAAATCCGTCCAAGCCTATTTATATTGAAACAGTGTGGGGGGCGGGATATCGATTCCGCAAATAAAATGCAGTCAAAAAAGATCGCTGATCGGTCCGGAACTTTTTATAAAAACTTTTCGGTCTATTTAAATTTTGTTTAAATCTGCGATTTATACTTAAAATAGTACATGAAAGGGGAAGAATAGAAATGGAATGGATCGTTTCATTGGATCAGGCAACCATCTTTTGGGTGCAGAATCATCTAGTGACAGGACTATTGTCGCCTGTTATGATAGGACTGTCTGAATTGGGCAATTTCGGTGCAGTATGGATTTTAACCGGTATCGTTATGCTTGGCATAAAAAAATATCGACGTGCTGGTGTGGGGGTTTTTATGGCATTGCTGTTCAGTCTTATTATGGGGAACGGAATTTTGAAACACGCTGTGATGCGAGTGCGGCCCTGTATTGATTATCCATGGATGCCTATGCTGGTGCATGTTCCTAATGTAAATAATTTTTCCTTCCCGTCAGGGCATACATTCGGTTCCTTTGCAGCAGCGACAGTGATGTTCAGTGCAATGAAACGATACTGGGGAATTGCGGCGCTTTCATTGGCAGCTGCGATAGGTTTTTCCCGTATATATCTTTTTTTGCATTATCCAAGTGATGTATTTGCCGGAAGTATTTTGGGTATCATAGCCGGAGCGGCTGCGTGGTGCTTGTCGGGAAAATTAATATTATGTATGAAAAATACAACCGTTATAAAATAGAAAGTAAAAATTTAGTGAGAGGAATATGACTTGTATGCTGGCGACACGTATAGTTTTTTTGAAAAAATTTTTTGATGAGCCGGCTAAAATTGGCAGCATTATCCCGAGCTCAAAGTTCCTGACCAGAAAAATGCTGGCAGATCTTCCTTGGTCTGAAATGGGCAATATTGTTGAATTGGGAGCAGGAACAGGTGTTTTTACGGAATATATTGCGCAGTATAAAAAAGAAACATGCAAGGCCGTTATCATTGAGCAAGATCCGGTCATGCTGGCGGAGCTGAGAGTACGTTTCCCGGATATGCTTTTTGGCAGGCGGGCGGAAAAGCTGTCATACATATTTAATGAATTGAATTTAGCAAAAGCGGATTGCATTATTTCAGGATTGCCATTTGCAATGTTCACTCCCGATTTACGCGAAAGCATTTTAGATGCTGCCACGACACAGCTTAAAAAGGATGGACGATTCATTGCTTTTCAGTATTCACTGCAAATGTATCCGATGTTTCACCGCCGATTTTCAGAAGTCAAAGTTAGTTTTGAATTACGCAATTTTCCACCGGCATTTGTATATTATTGCAGGCAATAACCTGCTTGAAAATTGAACTGACCCGCATAAGGCAGACCCAAAAATCTAACTTATACGGGTCATTTTATATGTAAAAATAGAATGATCACATCGGTAGGCAATATGGAATAGTGTGTCATAATAAATTTATGAGTGTATCAAATATTATGATATTTCTCATATGTGTGTCAAAAATAAGTGTGTCAAAAATAAAATACATCGAAAATAATAGAACAGCAGCAGTCCTTTGAAAGTGACACACAATAGTTGGCATGATTCTTGCGTATATTTAAATATAAAAAGCAGGGGAGGTTGAAAAAATGCTTGGTATTATTGTTGGAACGCATGGACATCTGGCAGAAGAGCTGGTAAAAACCTGTACAATGATCTGCGGCCAGCCGGATAATTTGCGAACCGTTACTTTGGTTCCCGGAGAAGGGCCCGATGATTTGATCAGTAAATACAGACAGGCCATAAAAGAACTCGGTATGGAAAATGGTATCATAATATTAAATGATCTGTTTGGTGGAAGTCCGTATAATGCTGCCTGCCGTATTGCTGCCGATGATGAAAGATGCGGCATTGTAACCGGTGTCAATCTGCCTATGCTGGTGGAAATCATAAATTATCGTTTTGGTGTTGATGAGAAATTTTCTATCATAGATATATTGGAAAAGGCGAAGGAAGCAGCCGGTGCAGGTGTCCAGAAATTTCATAAAAGCATGGTAACAGTAGATGTTGAAGAAGAAGGGGACGATTTATAATGAAGATAGTATTGGCTCGTATTGACGACAGACTTATTCACGGACAAGTAGCTACAGTCTGGGCTAAAGTAACAAAATGTGAACGCATAATTGTTTGTGATGATGATGTGGCCGCGGATAATATCAGGGCGACGCTGTTGAAACAGGTAGCGCCTCCCGGTATAAAATCAAGTGTTGTGAATGTTGATAAAGCTATTCGTGTCTATAATAATCCTAAATACGAAAACGATAAATGCCTTCTGCTGTTTACTAATCCGACCAGCGTGCTGAATATGGTTGAAGCCGGCGTAGATATTAAGAGTGTCAATATCGGCGGTATGAGTTTCAAAGAAGGGAAACGTCAGATCAGCGGAGCTATATCGGTCGATGAAAAAGATGAAGAGGCATTTAAGAAACTTCATGAAAAGGGAATAGAGCTTGAATGCAGAAAGGTGGATACTGATAAAAAGACTGATATGATGGATCTGTTGAAAAAGTAAAATTTTGATATAGATCATATACTTGAATTTCTGTTGATGAAAATCAATTGAAATAAAGGTTTTTGTAGAATGATATAGGAGGGATTTATAATGGAACTTAATGGTGCTCAACTTATTGCAATTTTTATTGTTTCGGCTATAGCAGGAATGGGCAGTGTGCTCGATGAATTTCAAACGCACAGACCTCTCATTGCCTGCACACTTATCGGGTTTATTCTAGGTGATATGACAACTGGTATTATTATCGGCGGCACATTGGAAATGATAGCTCTGGGCTGGATGAACATAGGGGCTGCAATGGCGCCTGATGCGGCACTGGCATCCGTTATTTCAACAATCTTGGTTATTGCCGGACATCAAAGCATAGGAGCAGGGATTGCAATAGCCATGCCGCTTGCGGCTGCCGGACAAGTGCTGACAATCCTCTGCCGTACGCTGACAGTCTTTTTCCAGCATAAGGCCGACAGCTTCGCAAGAGAAGGCAGTCTGCGGGGAATAGATATCTGCCATCTTGGCGCGCTGGGAATTCAGGCTCTGCGTGTGGCTATTCCATCTATCCTTGTTGCCATGTATATAGGCACGGGAGCAGTACAGTCAATGCTTGATGCTATTCCGCCGGTCATCACAGGCGGTTTGCAGGTAGCAGGCGGATTTATAGTTGTTGTTGGTTATGCAATGGTTATAAATATGATGCAGGCGGGGTATCTGATGCCCTTTTTCTTCCTTGGTTTTGTTATAGCGGCTTTCACTCAGTTCAATCTTGTTGCTTTCGGTGTCATAGGTTTAGTCTTGGCGATAGTGTATATACAGCTCAATCCCAAATATAATAAAACGGTAGCGGCTGCTGCACCGTCCGGAAGCGGCAACAACGATCTTGATGATGATTTAGATGATTGAAAAGGGGGAAAATATAATGAAAAAATTAACTAAGAGTGACTTTTTCTGGACGTTTGTTCGTTCAAATTTTGCGCAGGGTTCGTGGAATATGGAACGTATGCAGGCCCTGGGATTTTGTTTCGGTGTTATTCCCATAATCAAAAGATTGTACAGCGGTGATGAACGTAAACAAGCCTTGAAAAGGCATCTTGAATTTTATAATACGCAGCCATTTGTGACAGCACCGATTATTGGTGTGGTATCGGCAATGGAAGAACAAAAAGCCAATGGCAAGGACATTCCGGATGGTGTTATAAACGGGCTTAAGGTAGGAATGATGGGACCGTTAGCAGGTGTTGGTGACCCTATCTTTTGGGGAACTGTGCGGCCGATAACAGCATCCCTGGGGGCTTCTTTCGCACTGGGGGGCAGTTTGTTCGGACCAATATTATTCTTTGTTTTGTTTAACTTGATTCGTCTTCTTGTTCGTTGGTATGGAATTAAATATGGTTATGAAAAGGGAACAGATGTCATTGCCGATGTAGCGGGCAACACCCTGCAGAAAATTACTGAAGGTGCTTCTATTCTGGGGTTGTTTGTTATGGGGGCTTTGGTAAACAAATGGACTTCCGTCCATGTGCCTATTGTGATTTCCACTATTCAGAAACAGGATGGCACGACCGCGGTGACAACTGTGCAGACTATTTTTGATCAGTTGATGCCGGGACTTATACCTTTGCTGCTTACTTTCATGTGTATTAAGCTTATGAAAAATAAAGTCAATCCGATATGGATCATTTTTGGTTTATTTGCGGTTGGTATTTTAGGCTATTGGTCCGGTATTCTGGGAATGTAATTTATCTGACTGCAGCAATCTATATTGCTGAAGCGGCTGCAGTTTTTGTTATCAGCATAAAACTCCAAATTACTCCACTAAGGAGGATCAATTCAACATTTTTGATTTGATCCTCCGACTCCGAATAATATAGGCGGTGAAGATCAGCCTGAATATACAAAATGACCTTGATGAAATTTTTGAATTTCATCAAGGTCATTTTTGTGCTGCGCTGTCATTTTACAGTTTCCATTTTAAAGTTAAATGTTTGGCTGATGATGCAGCGTACTGGCTGTCCGGATGAATTTTGCGCAGGTGAAAAGGTCCATTGGCGTGCTGCTGTCAGAGCAGCTTCAATGAAGGCTGCTCCGCCATAAGAAGAAAGTACAGAAACTGTTTCAACATTTCCGAGCGCATCGACTGAAAAACTGACAGTTACCATTCCCTCTATGCCCGACGAACGCATAGAGTAAGGATAAGACGGAATCGGTGCGTTTAACGGTATCGGATTAATAGCTGCTTTAAGAGCAGACTCATTATTTTCAGCTGAGTTTCCGCCATTTGTGCCCTTGCTTTCGCCGGTTCCCGCCGTTGAGTCAGTTCCTGTATCGGAACTATTCCCTTCACTGCCCGTACCGATAGCGTTTCCCTGTTTACCTGAGGACAATTGTCCTTTTTCTGCATTGCTGCCTGCAGGCGATTTTTTTGTGCTGTTTGTGATTTTCAGCTTTTTAACTTCTGTTGTACTGTCTGAATTTTCATTATAAGTATTTTGCAGACTGTCCCGGTCAATTATAATATCGCTTGATGAAGCAGCACTGGCTTGTGAGCCGGAACTTTCTGCGCTGTTAGATTCATTTTCTGCGGATGATTTGTCATCTGCCATATAAATTTCTGTATCCGGAGTTTTACTGAAATTTTTTGCAATGGCAAAAAAACCGCTGTACGATATGATGAAAAAAAAGAGAAAATGTATTCCCAGGGAGGCTAACCAGCCTGATTTACGATAGTTATGCATTGTTATAATATCACCTCTGTAAAAATACATTCGATTAAGGATTTTTACCATGCATGATTTTATCTGCATCATCGTTTGTAAGTTTTGTCCATAAAAATTTTTCGTAGAAAACTTTGACTTCCCGCTGCAGATCCAGATTCTGATATCTGCCCGGGTGAAATAGTTTGGCTGCCCATTGGATCTGCAGAGCGCCCTCAATACCGTATCTGTCCCAAGCGAATCCGCCGCGCGGGTTTATATATACGCTGTTGTTTTTGACAGCTTTGATATTCTTCAGAGCAGCACGATTTAAAATATCGTCGGGATTACAGCTGGCATCAAGAATGATTATATCCGGATCCCATTTTATGATCTGTTCATTTGAAACCGACTGCATGTTACCTTCAATTTCGGCAGCTGCATTAATGCCGCCGGCAACAGATATCCATGTGTCAATGATGGTATGGCGGCCGTCTGCTTTCAGTGGAGCTGTTGATTGCAGATGCAAAACTTTTGGTTTGTCTCTATCGGCAATTTTTTCGGTGATATTTTTTATCTCAGACATTTTTTCAGTGAGGTAAGAATTATAGTCGTTTGCCCGTTCGACAGCAGGGCCGCCGAGAATATCGGCAGTCAAAGTCACGGCTCTTTTCATATCGTCATAATTATCAAAATAACAATTTACAAGAGGAATATTTACAGAGGCCAATTTTGCTCTGTTCTTGTCTGTAGAATCAAAAACAACATCCGGTTTACGGGACAGCAGTTTTTCCAAATTAAAATTATCACCAAAGGTCGACAATGCATCTGTCATTTTAGGAGCTATTTTATAAAGCCATGGAAAATCATGCTGACGCATATGTGTGGCAGCCATTCCGTCAGCATGATCGAGCATTACCAGAATTTCATTGTGGGCATACCATCCGGCTGCGTATTTTTGCACGTGGATTGGTATTTGAACCGATTGTCCTGACATATCGGTTACGGTACGCATCGGAGGTGATATGTCTTTTGAAGCGGCAGGAGAGCTTTCTCGGCAGCCGATGATGTTTATTGTCAGAAACAAAAGAGCAAAAACAGAGAATATAAATTTTATAAGGGTTTTATTATACATAAATTACACTCCAAACAGCGGTACACACGTTTTGGTAATGCTTCCGTCGGCATTTTTCTTTGTTATTATGTCAATATCAATACCATATGCCCTTTTCAGATTGACTGGAGATAATATATTGGCAGCATCACCTATATCGGGTCTGGTATTTTTATAGAAAAGTATTACTTTTGCGTCGCATAAAAATGCCTGATCGGGAAAATGGGTGGTAAAAAGTATACTGATGCCATTTTGGGACAGTTGTTTTATTATTTTCAATATGCGTATTTGATTGCCGAAATCAAGATTTGATGTAGGCTCATCCATTATCAGGAGCCGGGGTTCCTGCACTAATGCTCTGGCGATCATTACTATCTGCTGTTCACCGCCGCTTAAATTACTGAAAAATCTTTTTCGCATATGCTCTATATTTAATTTTTTCAGTACATCTTCAACAATAAGCATATCTTTATTGCCCGGCTGGGAAAAAGCATTCAAGTGTGGCAAACGTCCCATAATGACCACTTCCTCAATAGAAAAAGAGAAAGAATGACAGGTCACCTGCGGAACGTAACCAATATGCCGGGCCGTGTATTTTCGCGGTAAGCCGGATAAATCCTTGTTGTCAAGCAATACTGATCCGCTGCATGGTTTTATAAAACCCATAATCGTTTTGAGTAAAGTTGTTTTACCTACGCCATTGGGTCCCAGCACTGTTATTATGTCTCCATCGGTGACATTGAAGTTGATACCTTCTGCTAATTTATGGTGATTGTATCCGCAGGAAAGATTTTTTACTGCCAGTTCTATAATAATCGCCCCTTAAAATTGTACAGCATCAAAATGAAAAATGGTGCACCTATAATTGATGTTATAATGCTTATAGGGATCTCTGAGGAAATGAGAGAGCGCGCCGCATCATCTGCCAGCAATAAAAAAGAAGCACCGAGAAGGCAGGAACTGATAAGCACCGTTTTGTTGTCGGCACCGACGATGAGTCTTGTCAAGTGGGGAATTATCAAGCCGATCCAGCCTATTATGCCAGCTATTGCCACTGAACTTGCTGTCAGGATAGTCGCACATATTATGACAATCATTTGAAGAGAAGCGGCATTGACTCCGAGCGATAATGCTTCTTCGGTGCCGAACATCAATGCATTGAGACGCCAGCGCATCATGAATAACGGAACGGAACCAAGACAAAACATGATGAGGAAAAAGTGCAGGTCACTGTAAGTAACATTTGCCAGGCCGCCCATCAGCCAAAAAATAATGTCCGGCAGTCTGGAATCAGGATCGGCAGTATATTTAATTATGGAAATAAAAGCCTGAAACAGCGTAGAAACTATGATGCCCGTAAGAATCAAAGCTACAGTGGATTCTCTGTGCGGATTGATAAATGAACAAATCAAATAGGTGGTTAAGACGGCAGCCATTCCCATGATAAATGCCATTATCTGTATTTCCGGCATATCGAAATTGAATAAAAAACCCAGTGCTGCACCAAAACCGGCTCCTGCCGAGGCACCAAGCAGATCGGGAGAAACCATTGGATTACGGAACATGCTCTGATAGGATGTTCCTGCTATTGATAAGGCAGCACCTATTCCCATTGCCGCAAAAATACGGGGCATGCGCACTTCGAAGATAACAGTCTCAGCTGCTTCATTCCAGTTATTGGGCAGACCGCTTATTTTTCTCCATAGTATATGCAGAAGATCCTTTAACGATAAATCGTAGCTGCCGATAAGAAAGGAGCCAAGAAAAGAACAAAGCAGTATGGAGAAAAATATTAGAAAAGCCAGTGATTGCTGTCTGTGTTTGAACAATAGAAAACCTCCTGAACTTTTTTAGAAGCTGTAATCCAGCTGAACACCATATAAAGCACCTACATCGTACCAGTAACCCTTTACAGCTCCCGTAAAATCCGGTCTGTCGACGTCACGATGGTTGGTAGCGTAATGCTGATTGGTTATATTATCACCAAATATAGAAACTGTCAGGTTAGAGTTTATTCTTTTACTGATGCTGGCATTCACTGTAGTGAAATTTCCTACATTTGTAGTATCGGTAAGAGCGTTTTTGAATGTGCCTACATGCAGCACGGACAATGCACCCGAGTATGTATCCTTGTCGTACATAAGAGACATAGTATATTGCGAATGCGGGACCAGCGCAGAGCTTGCGTCGCTGCCGGCAGTGAAATAAGTGTATGCGGTATTGTAGCTTAAATATTGATTCAGCATACCGTGAAATGATAATTCTAATCCCTTGCGTGTTACATTGCTTTGTGTATATGTGGTATATGAATCTACGGCGGATGCTGCTGAATTGCCGTTGACGTCGATGCCCTGTTTCACGGCACTTTTATCGTTTTGGATATCATAATAAAAACCTGTGAGTGAAGTATTGAAAGCCAGTGTATAGTTTGCGGTCACACCTATTTCATATTTCAGGCGTTTGTCATCATCAAATTCTGCGCTGAAATCCGGTTTGTGCTTTCCGCCAACCACCTTATCGCCGACGATATAGCTGTTTGGCGGTGTTTCTGTATAAGAAGTGCGTGCAAATAATTTATATGTATTATCAGCTTGGTAAGCGGCACCCAATGCTATGCTTTTGGCAGAACCAAGCCATTCATCATGAATGCGTTTGGGATTGTCACCGGCGCCGCTGTATTTTTCTGTACTGTCGGTCACATGATGTCTGTCTATGCGCACGGCACTGTCCCACGTTAGTTTTCTGCCCGCCTTTTGCTGATATGAGGCATATGCGCTGTATATTTGTTCATCAAAAGGACCGTAACCGTAAAAATAAATAGCACCTTTTGGTGACTTCCATTTTAATGCCTGCATACCAATTTTGGTAACGGAATTTTTTGTCTGCCAGGTGTGCCATAAACTTCCTTCGTAGACGCTCTCATCTTCCTGGTTATATTCGTCTGCAAAAATTTTTCCGGTGGTATTATTCATAATGCCATTATGTTTTGCTGTAAAACGGCCGTCCAATTTATTGTAGTTTAGGGAAAAGCCTGTGGTGGAGCCGTTGCTCCAATGTTTATAAAAATTATAGCCGAGTATGGCTGCTTTTACCGGATCATATTCTGCTACATAATTTGGATCGGCAATTATACTTGTACTGCTGCGGACAAAGCCCATTTGCGATTCAGAAGAGCCATCATTGTAATATAGTGATAATTCATTGCTTGTTGTTTTGGTGGTTTTGCCTATTTTTGCTAAAACAGCATTGTAATCATAACCGTTATTCCAATTACTTTTGCCTCCAAAATTTTTATGAGCAAATGCAAAATCATATGAAAGACCATTATCAGTTTTATCGCCGATATGTATACTTTGGCCATTTGTGGAAAAATTGCCTGTACTGAGAGAAAGCTGCCTTGTCTTTTGAGCAGATTGTAATGTTTTTATAACAACAAAACCTTGATTAGGTGCACCGGTAGGACTTTTGAAAGCTTCTATCGGCCCCAGTGTAAGAATCGTCGAGTCTCTGACAATCGTTATTGAGTCGATCATCGATACGGGAAGATTGCTCAGCATGCCTCTGGCTTGCTGAGAATAGACTATATACGAACCGTCGATAATAAGCCCTAAATTGTCTCCTCCTCTGTCCTGAAGTGTTTCACGTACCTTTACACCTTGATATGTATAGTTTATTCCCATGGCTCTCTGCAGGATTTCTAAAACAGAATGAGGATGCATTCGTTCTATCTGTTTATGTGTTATCATTTCCGTAGATGCCTTGGAACTTTCGGGAATGGAAAGGCGGCTATAGGCAGGTTCCTTATAATCATTCCCATCATGGTATGCCGCATTGTCCTTCTTTTCTTTTGCACCGATAATTGTCTGTGCAGGAAGCTCCACCTGTGAAACAGAGTCCGGACTGTCTGCATATGCTGTACCCCCGATAGATAAAGATATCAGCGTTAATTGCAGTAAAATCTTGTACCTGAAAAAATTCATTCTGCTCTCCCCCGCTGTAAATAATAAAAAAAGAAACCTATAATATGCGATAGGCTTCTTTGCTCATTATTAATAATAGATTTCAAGATAAACTCTGTCAATTTATGAATACCAACAAAATCCTTATAAATTATAGGTAAAATGATTTTTGGAAGAAGAAAATAAATTTTTGAAAAATAAACA